>OZ250164.1:0-260000 GCA_965237865.1 Dehalococcoidia bacterium
CGCGCGAGGAGCTCATGGACGCCGCGCTCGAACTCGCCGGGCAGATCGCGCTCAGCGGCCCGCTGGGGCTCGCGGCCTCCAAGCGCGTCGTCTACCAGCGCACCGACGAGCCCTGGCAGCGCTCGCAGGAGTTCACCGGCCTCGTCATCGAACGGTTCTTCCTCACCGAGGACTTCAAGGAAGGCGTCCAGTCCTTCGTCGAACGCCGCGAGCCACAGTTCCAGGGACGCTAGCCGCGGGGACCGCGCGCCCGGGCCGAAGGGGTGAACGTGGCTGAGCCTGCCGCGCGCGTGCAGATCGAGGAAGGCGTCGCCTTCGCCTCCGCGGGCGGACGGGAGCTGCACTGCGACATCTTCCGCCCAGCAGGCCAGACCGTGCCGCAGCCGGGAATCCTGCTCGTCCACGGCGGGGGCTGGCACGGCGGCGGGCGGGCGATGATGCGCGGCTACGGCATCCTCATGGCCCGCAACGGCTACCCCTGCGTCGCTTCCGAGTACCGCCTCAGCGGCGAGGCCAAATGGCCCGCGCAGCTCGACGACGTGCTCGCGGCGATCCGCTGGATGCAGGACCAGGCCGGCGACCTCCGCGTCGATCCGGCTCGCCTCGTCCTCTGGGGGCTCTCCGCGGGCTCGCACATGACGCTGCTGGCCGCCGCTCGCCTGAGCGGCGAGGCGAGTCCGATCGCCGCCAGCGTCAACTACTACCCGATCGCCAGCCTCGAGCCCGCGCTCGGCGCCGCCTGGGATCACGCCCAGCACCTGCCGGAGGATCCCACCTCGGCGGACTGGGCCGCGATGAGCCCGCTGACGCACGTCGGAGCGGGGTTCCCGCCCACCCTGCTCATGCACGGCTCCGCCGATACGATGGTCGCGCTCGACCAGAGCAAACGCCTCCATGAGGCGCTGACGCAGGCCGGCGTCTCCACGGACCTCACCGTCTTCGCCGACCAGCCGCACGGCTTCGACCTCCAGCGTGCCTTCGCGCTCCACTCGATCGAGGTCGTCCGCTTCTTCCTCTCGCGCTATGCGCCGCTGAGCGGCGAACCCGCCCAACAGGGATAGTGCGCACGGCCGGCCTGGTGCGGGAGCCCTGATGCTGCGGGATTGCTACCATCGGACCGTGGAGCCCAACTCGGCGCTCCCGCCTGGCGAGGTACGCGCTCGCGTGACGCCGCCGTCGCGCCGCAAGGGAGGCGCCGCTTGAAGCTGGGACTGCACCTCGCGAACTTCACGTATAACGTCGCGGCGCCGGGGTTCGCGGCGAAGCTGGACGAGGTCGTCACCGGCGCCGATGCGGCCGGCTTCGACCGCGTCTCGGTGATGGACCACTACTTCCAGATTCCGGGAGTCGGTCCGGCCGAGCACGAGATGTTCGAGGCGTACGGCATCCTCGGGTACATCGCCGCGCGGACCTCGCGCGTGAAGCTCGGCGTGCTCGCGACCGGGGTGACCTACCGCAACCCCGGCTTCCTTGCGAAGCAGGTCACCGGCCTCGATGTCCTCTCGCAGGGTCGCGCCTGGCTCGGGATCGGCGCGGCCTGGTACGAGCGGGAGCACCTCGGCCTGGGAATAGCATTCCCGCCGCTGCGGGAACGCTACGAGCGCCTCGAGGAGGCGATCCGGATCTGCATGCAGATGTGGAGCGACGACGACGGCCCGTTCCAGGGAACGCACTACCAGCTCGCCGAGACGCTCTGCTCACCCCGGCCAATCCAGCAGCCACGGCCGCCGATCATGGTAGCCGGGAGTGGCGAGCGGAAGACGCTGCGCCTTGTCGCGCGCTACGCGGACCAGTGCAACGTGCGGGGCGACAGCCCGGAGGGAGCGAAGCGCCTCTTCGGGATCCTCGAACAGCACTGCGCCGAGGAAGGCACGGATTACGAGGCGATCGAGCGGACCGTCACCATGCGCTTCGATCCCGGTCCCGAGGGCGAGCGCGCCGCCGAAGTCGTCGAGCAGATCGGGGAACTCGCGGACGCGGGCGCGCAGGCCATCCTCGGCTCGCTGCAGGGCGCCGGCGATCCGCGCGTCATGGAGGCGATGGGCCGCCTCGTGATCCCGCAAGTCGCCGCTATGTGATGCTCGCCGCGGACCCTATGCGAGAGTGAGTATCGTGGCCGGGTTGCCCACGGTGATCGCTCGAATCACATCCTCCGAAAAGCCCTTGCGTCGCATCGTGGGGACGATGTTCTCGAGGATGTGGCCGTAGCCGTGCCCGCCATACGCGACAAGCCGGTGCTTCGTGAAGATGTCTTGAGCAATGACGATTCTGTCGGAGTAGCCGGCGTCGGCGATGCGCCCGATGAAGTCCAGCCTCTGGGCGTCGCTGGGCATGTCGATTTCGGCCCGAGGATAGTACGACCCCTCATTGCCGAACAGGTCCCATTCGAGGTAACAGCCTGACGCGGCAATACTCTGAAGCGTGTCGAACTCAAACACGGTTCGATCCAGATGTCCCATGATCACACGGGATATCTCCGCGCCTCCGTTCGCAAGCACTTCCAGGATCTCCAACGGCGCATCGTGGTGCCGCCCGGGATGGATCAGTATCGCCGCGCCCGTTTCTCTCTGGGCGATTGCCGCCGCCAGCAGCGACTTGCGCTCGTTGGGGGCCAGCGGCCAGGTGCAACCGACTTCCCCGATGATGCCCGCTCGTACGCCGCTGCCTTCGACGCCTTCGACGATGTCGCCGATGATCTCTCGCGCCAGGTCCTCCACGCTTCGCTCATCCATGTCGTCTCGGTGGGCCGCTTCCACGTAGAAGCCTGAGCCCATGATGACGTGGACGCCCGTTTCTCGGGATATCCGAACCAGCGCATCCGGGTTGCGCCGGATTCCCGTGCTGGTCGCGTCCACAATCGCGCCGCCACCGACCGCGCTGTACTTCCTGACTTCGCTTATCGCTGTATCCAGGTCCGTGAGCTGAAGGTTGGAGCGGTTGCTGTAGTAATTGCGCCGTATCCATCCGAGGTTCTCGAGAGTTATGGGCTCGTCCGCCAGCTCCTCGGACGGCGAATCCTGGGCGGGGCTGTCGATCGCCAGGGTCTTCTTACCAGTCGTCGCCAGAGTCATTTGACCACCCTGGGCAGCCGGTACGCGGCTTGATATCAGTGCCTGTCTGTGTCGTCAATCACCTCCTTGCGGCCGCTCGAGCAGGGCGCGGTGCGGCGAGAGTCGCTGGCGGTAGCTCTCGCCCTCGATCACGATCTGGTAGCTGGCGTTGGCGAGCCGGTCGAGGGCGCTGTTGCCGAGGATCGGGTCGTCGAAGAGGCCGAGCCACTCCTCGACGGCGCGGTTGGAGGTGATGACGAAGCTGGAGCTGCGGTGGCGGCCGATGACCAGCTCGTAGAGGTCGATCGACTGCTGTGCGCTGAGCCGGTGGAGCCCGAGGTCGTCGAGGATCAGCAGGTCGGGGGCGAGGAAGGCGCGGAACGTCTTCTCGGTGGAGTGGTCGGCCCGGGCCTGCGCCAGCTCGCGGAAGTACTGGTCGGCAGTCACGAAGCGGACGCTGTGCCCGGAGCGGACGGCGGCGTAGCCGAGCGCCTGGGCGAGGAAGCTCTTGCCGACGCCGACGGGGCCGACGAGCAGGACGTGCTCGCGGCGGTCGAGGAAGCGCAGCGAGCAGGCGGCGTCGAGCAGCCTGCGGTCGAGGCGGACCTGTGCCGACCAGTCGAAGTCCTCGAGCCTGCAGAGCTGCTCGAAGCCGGCCTGGCGGAGGCGCAGTTCCAGCCGCCCGTGGTCGCGGCGGCTCACCTCGCCGGCGAGGACGATCTGCAGGAAGTCGGCGTAGTCGAGCCCGTCGCGCCTCGCGAGAGCGATGCGCTCGGGCAGGGTGTCGAGCATCGGGCCCAGCTTGAGGCGCTTGAGCAGCGGTCGGAGTTCGGCGGTCGTGGCGGTCATCGTGACGCTCCTGTCGTGGTCTGCGTGGCGGTCAGTGCGAAGACGGCGCCGGGGCGGGCGAAGCGGCCCGGCGGCGGGGGCCCGGGCGGCTGCTGCGGGGTGGTCTCCTGCTCGAGGGCCTCGACGAGGATGCGCTCGAGCCGGCGCACGTCGATCAGGTCGACCTCGAGCGCCCGCAGGCAGGCGGCATCGAGGCGGGCGGGGGAGTAGCGCTCCGCGAGCCGCAGCAGCTTGTGGCCCTGCCGGAGCTTCGCCCAGGGCAGGGGTCCCTCGAAGAGCCGCTCGGCGTAGCTGCCCACGGCCTCGCCCAGCTCGGCCGCGCGCCGCTGGATCTGCTCGGGCGCACGCCGCGTGTAGGGGCTGAGCTCTGCCGGGTAGTCGTTCGGGTCGGTGGCCCGGCCGCCGCGCTGCTGGCGCGGATGGACCTTGAGCAGCGCGCCGCGGTGGTAGATGCGCACCAGCTTCGCGCCGAGTTGCACCTCCACCTTCTGCCCCGGCGGGCAGAGCTCCGACGGCACCGAATAGAGTGCGTACTGGCAGGCGACGTGGTGGTCTGCGTGGACCGTCGCCGTACGCCAGTCGGGCAGCTCGTACGGTTCCCCGTCCCACGGGGCGAGCAGCGGGCGCTCCTCCTCCTGGAAGACCTCGAGCGGGCGCCTGCGGGTCGTGCCGTGGATGCGCTGCCCCGCCACCTCCAGGCACCAGCGCCGGGCGACGGAGCGCATCTCGGCGAGGTCCCGGAACTGGGCACCCTTGAAGAAGCGCTCGCGCACGTACGGGACGCTGCGCTCGACGCGCGGCTTGTCGCGGGGCCGGCGCACGCGTGCGGGGTCGCTGATGAAGCCGCGGTGGCGGGCGTACTCCAGGAAGCCCCGCGTGAAGCGCGGGTGCAGCGCGTCGGCCCCGGCCACGGCGGCCGGGAAGTTATCGATGACGAGGTAGCGGGGCACGCCCCCGAAACAGGCCCAGGCCGCCTCCAGGCCCTCGATCACCGCCCCCAGCTGCTGGCTGGTGGTGGGCCAGACGAAGCAGTGCCGCGAGTAGCGCCAGACCACGATCAGCGCCCACACCGTGCGCCGGCGGCCGCTCTCGGGATCCGTGACCAGGCCGAGCCGGCCGAAGTCCATCTCGGCGACCTCGCCCGGCGGCCCGTCCTCCATGCGCACGGTCACAGGCTGCCGCTGGCGCCAGCCGCGGCGCCGGATGAAGCGCCGCAGCGAGCTGTACGAGACCTCGCAGCCGCGCTCGGCCAGCAGCTCCTGGACCCGCGTCACCTGCAGGCGCTCGGCCGTCAGCCAGCCCTCGATCTGCTCCGCCCACGGCGCCAGCAGCTGCTCGCTCGGCGCCTCCGCCTGCCGCGGCCCGGTCCGGCTCAGCGTCGCCAGGCGGGCGAGCTGCTCCTCACTCGGCTCGGGACCGCCGGGCTCAAGCCCGGCCGCCTCCGCCGCCTCGATGTAGCGCCGCACCGTCGGCCGCGACACTCCCGTGCCGCCAGCGATCCGGCGCTGGCTGAGTCCCGCCTGCCAGCGGCGGATGACTTCCCTGATCTCCACGCAATGCACCTCCCGGTAGGCCATCGCTGCTCCCTTCCCTGGGGATGCAGACGATGCTGGCCGTACCGGCGGCCCGGGTGGTCAATAGACCCTGGCGAAGTGGTCAAAAGACCCTGGCGATCTCGCCGTTTGGTGGTAAATAGATCCTGGCGATTCACAGGGGCGATACGCGAATGCGAAGTCGATGTAGAGGTGCTCATGGGTCGTGGTGGCGCCCAGTTCCGATGGAGGGACGGGGCCCAGCACGGTCTGGACCAGGCCCCGATTCCGGCCCGATGTCATGGCGCTACTCCTCGTAGTATCGTGGCCCGCAAGCCTAACACGACTGTTCAGCGGCGCTGACGAGGCAGGTGCCCGGGAGGTTCCAGGCATGAAGTTCGCGGCGTTCACGACCGTGGCGGGTTCCGCCGGAGAGGCCACCAACGCCGAGCAACTGATGGACAACCTCAGACAGCAGACCATTCTGGCCGAGGAGCTCGGTTTCGAGGCGATGTGGCTCGGGGAACACCACTTCGGGCCCTATGCCGTGGGCGATCTGCCGAACCCGATTCTGCTGGGCGCGGACCTCGCGGCGCGCACGTCCCGGATTCGCATCGGACAGATGGCGAACATCGCTCCGTGGTGGCATCCGATACGGCTTGCCGAGGACGTTGCGATCCTGGACAACATGACCCGCGGACGCGTGGAGGTCGGCTTCGGCAGGGGAGTCTGGCCGTACGAGGGTCCGCAGTTTCATCCCAACGCGGACCCTCGCAGGGATACGGAGAACAGGGAACTCTTCCGGGAGACGGTGGAGATAGTGCGGGAGATCTGGACCAACGAGTACTTCTCCCACCATGGAACCAACTACAGCTTCCCTGCCGACGGCACCGTCTTTTCCCATCCGCTGTATCCGCCGAACCCTGAGTGGCAGGACGGGGAGCGGGTAACGAAGCTGCGGGTGACGCCAAGACCCTACCAGGACCCCCACCCGCCGCTCTGGATGACCGTCTCCACCGACAGATCTGTAACAACTGCGGCCGAACTTGGACTGAAGGCGTGTTACTGGCAGCCTCCCGCGCTCAGGATCAGGGAACGAATGGAACTCTACGCACAGGTCAGGACAGAGCTGGAGGGGAGACCCTTCGCTGTCGGAGAAGACCAGGCGGTCATGCGATCCATGTATGTCGCCCCCTCAATGGAGGAGGCACGCCGCGATGCGGAAGCAGGCATCATGGCCGCATTCATCTTCAACGATCCGTTTCGCGGCAGGCAGGTCTTCACCAACCCCGGCGAGGTCCTGGGCGACGATGTGAAGCTGGATTGGGACTTCCTGGAGCCGCGCAGCCTGCTTGTGGGTTCCCCCGAGACCGTGGTCGAGAAGATCCAGGAGCTGCGGGAGATCTGCCACCTGGACTACCTGCTTGTCGAGTTCTCACACATGGGGATGCCGTTGAGCAAGACCCTGACGAACCTGGAGACCTTCGCCACACAGGTGATGCCGCGATTCGCTGACGACAACTGAACCGCGGGCGGACGCGGTCAGCCGTCGAGGGCGCCAAGCATGCGCTTCAGCGCCTGCATCCGGTAGCTGTCGAGGACGAGGTCGAGGACCTCGTCCCAGTCGATGGGTTCGTCGAGGCGCAGCGTGAGCCAGCCGTGGTGGTGCATGTACGGGGTCGGGAAGTAGCGCTCGTCGTCCAGCAGCAGCTCGCGGGCGAACGGGTCGGCGCGGAAGGAGACACCGGGCGCGCCGTCGCGGACGCCGAAGATGGCGAACGGCCTCTTGCCCGCCCGGAACCACGGGTTGCCGAAGTTGGTGGTCTCGGCGGGCCTCCGGCAGCGCGAGGCAGATCTCGCGCAGCGGCTCCAGCAGGTCGCCCCAAGGCTCCTCGTCGAGTCGCTCGTGGACCATGCGCGGATGCTACCCGGCGCGGGACACGGGCGGGCACACGACGACGGAGGCCCGCCATCGGCGGGCCTCATGGTGCGTCGGTCGTGGCTGCGGTTCAGTCGGAGTTGGTCAGCTCCAGCCAGGGCTCGAGTTCGGCCTCATGGTGCCACCAGAAGCCGAAGCCGTTGTCCTCGGCAGCCTCGTAGTCGGTGTTGCGGTCGCCCATGTGGTAGTAGGCGTCGGCGTCGTCGAACTGCTCCCTGACCTTGCTGAGCTGGTGCTTCGACGCGACGAAGTCGGGCTCGATCTCGAGTGCGGCCCACATGCGGCGCTGGCTGCTCAGGGGCCGGTCCGAGCAACTGCCGACGATGAAGCCGTGGTCGATTGCCCGCCGGACCATGTCGACCGTGACGCCGCCCGGCGGGTCTCCCAGCTCAAGCGTTCCGTCGATATCAAAGCTCAGTAGGATCGCCACTCAATACTCCCCCGGCTCCTTGTACGCCGAGGGAGTATCGCTAGCGAACCGCTAGGCCGCAACGGGGCGTGACGCCGGAGCGGCGGCGCAGCCCCGACGATTAGTCGGGGCTGGTGCTGAACGCCAACGCAGCGGCCCGGAACGGGAGCACCCCGATCGTGACCGCGACCTCGGCCTTGATCGCCACCTGGCGTTCGCCCGCGCGCCCCTGCAACTGCTCCATCGGGTCGGTGATGAAGACGGTGCGCATGCGGCCGGTGCCCATGTTGCCGCCGCCCGAGTTGAGCGGGTTCGGCCCCTTGAGCGAGATGTCGCCGGCGTAGAAGTCGTGCGCCTCGCCGCGCTTCACGCCTCGCCAGCCGAAGGCCTCGAGGAAGTACTGCGTGAACACCGCGAAGCCGTCGTACGGAGCGAACACGTCGATGTCCTCGGGCCGCAGGCCGGAGCCAGCGTACGAGCGCCGCGCCTGAGTGTCCGTCCACTCCTCGGTGTCGTCGAGGGTCTCGACGAGGCTGCGGGGGGCGAACTCGCTCTCCGTGTGGTCGAGGATGTAGACCGGCTTCTGCTTCATGTCCTTCGCGCGCTCGGCGGTGGTTACCACGTAGCAGGCGCCGGCCTGCACGGGCCGGTCGCAGTCGAAGATGCTGAGGTTCTGTGCGATCCAGCGCCCGTTGAGGTAGTCCTCCTCGGTGAACGGCTCCGGCTCGTGCTGGGCGTAGTAGCTATGCGGCCAGAGCAGGCCGTTGGCGTGCTCCTGCACGATGAACGGCGCCAGCCGGTCGTGGTTGGTCCCGTACTTGCGGGCGTACTGCTCGAAGACGTAGCCCTGGCCGGACAGCCCCCAGCCGTATGGGTGGGTCCACTGGTTCGGTCCGGGCGCCTGGAGGGTCGGGTTCTGGTGGTAGCGGCCCTCGATGTTCCCGTTCGGGTACGGCACCAGGCAGACCTCGCAGCGCCCGTCGCCGACGACCTGGGCGGCGAGCCCGATCAGGTTCCAGAGGGTCGCGCCGTGCGAGTTCATGTACTTCACGTTCGGGAGGTTCATCGTCTTGCGCAGCCACTCGGCCGTCACGTACGTGAGTCCGTCCTCCGTGTCGTACGGCGGGTCGAAGAAGGGCCGCAGCGGCCCCCACTGCGAGCCGAGGCTCACGTGGTTGGTCTGCCCGCCCGCCGAGGTGACGATGCCGTCAACGTCGTCGGGCGTGATGCCGGCGTCGTCCATCGCCGCGCGTGTGGCCTCGATCACGTAGGCGCCCAGCGTCTTGTCCATGCTCACGCCGTCCCAGCGGCGGTCGGTGTTCTGCGTGTGGCCACGGCCGGCGAGCACGACCTTGCCGCGGTGCTCCCAGATGCCGACGGGATCCTCGTTGCGCTCCCAGTGAATCGCGTGCGCCATGACTCATGCCTTCCGGCGCAGCCCCGACGATTAGTCGGGGCTGGTGCTGAAGGCCAGCGCGGCGGCGTTGATCGGAAGCACGCCGATCGTGACCGCGACCTCGGCCTTGGTGGCGATCTGCCGGTCGCCGGCGCGCCCCTGCAGCTGCTCCATCGGATCGGTGATGAAGACGGTGCGCATGCGTCCGGTACCCATGTTGCCGCCGCCCGAGTTGAGCGGGTTCGGCCCCTTGAGCGAGATGTCGCCGGCGTAGAAGTCGTGTGCATCGCCGCGCTTCACGCCTCGCCACCCGAAGGCCTCCAGGAAGTACTGCGTGAACACCGCGAAGCCGTCGTACGGCGCGAACACGTCGATGTCCTCGGGCCGCAGGCCGGAGCCGGCGTACGAGCGCCGCGCCTGGGTGTCCGTCCACTCCTCGGTGTCGTCGAGGGTCTGGACCAGGCTGCGCGGGGCGAAGTTGCTCTCGGTGTGGTCGAGGATGTAGACCGGCTTCTGCTTCATGTCCTTCGCGCGCTCGGCGGTGGTCACCACGTAGCAGGCGCCGGCCTGCACGGGCCGGTCGCAGTCGAAGATGCTGAGATTCTGTGCGATCCAGCGCCCGTTGAGGTAGTCCTCCTCGGTGAACGGCTCCGGCTCGTGCTGTGCGTAATAGCTGTGCGGCCAGAGCAGTCCGTTGGCGTGCTCCTGGACGATGAACGGCGCCATGCGGTCGTGGTTGGTCCCGTACTTGCGGGCGTACTGCTCGAAGACGTAGCCCTGACCGGACAGCCCCCAGCCCCATGGGACGGTCCACCGCGCCGGTCCGTGCGCCTCGAGGGTCGGGTTCTGGTGGTAGCGGCCCTCGATGTTCCCGTTCGGGTAGGGCACCAGGCAGACCTCGCAGCGCCCGTCGCCCACGACCTGGGCGGCGAGACCGATCAGGTTCCAGAGGGTCGTGCCGTGCGAGTTCATGTACTTGACGTTCGTGAGGTTCATCGTCTTCTGCAGCCACTCGGCCGTCACGTAGGTGAGCCCGTCCTCGCTGTCGTACGGCGAGTCGAAGTAGGGCCGTGTCGGCCCCCACTGCGAGCCGAGGCTCATGTGGTTGGGCTGCCCACCTGCCGAGGTGACGATCCCGTCGACGTCTTCGAGCGTGATGCCGGCGTCGTCCATCGCGGCGCGGGTGGCCTCGATGACGTAGGCGCCCAGCGTCTTGTCCATGCTCACGCCGTCCCAGCGGCGGTCCGTGTTCTTCGTGTGGCCGCGGCCGGCGAGCACGACCTTGCCGCGGTGCTCCCAGATGCCGACCGGATCCTCGTTGCGCTCCCAGTGAATCGCGCGTGCCATGACTCGTGCCCTCCTGCGCTGCCCTTCGCGTCGTGTGGTCCTCGCCGCGCTGGCGTCAGCTCTCTTCGACGACCTTCCACTCCGGAATCAGTTGATCCGGCGAGACCTCGATGAGGTCGCCCTCCACCGTGGCCCCTACGGGGATCTCGTTCACGGGTGCGCCGGGGAGGTTCGAGAAGAAGTTGATCTCCGGATCCTCCTCAAGCGCGACGGCGGCGCTGCTGAATGGCTGGCGCTCATGCCACGCCATATTGCCACGATCCGCCGGGCCGCAACGGCTGCGACCCGGATCGCAGCCGGCGGTCCCCGCCTGCTAGTCGGGGACCGTGCTGAACGCCAGTGCCGCGGCGTTGTTCGGAAGCACCCCGATCGTGACGGCTACCTCGGCCTTGATGGAGACCTGCCGGTCGCCGGCGCGGCCCTGCAACTGCTCCATCGGATCGGTGATGAAGACCGTGCGCATGCGGCCGGTGCCCATGTTGCCGCCGCCCGAGTTGAGCGGGTTTGGCCCCTTGAGCGAGATGTCGTCGGCGTAGAAGTCGTGCGCGTCGCCGCGCTTCACGCCTCGCCACCCGAAGGCCTCCAGGAAGTACTGCGTGAACACCGCGAAGCCGTCGTACGGCGCGAAGACATCGATGTCCTCGGGCCGCAGGCCGGAGCCGGCGTACGACCGCCTCGCCTGGGTGTCCGTCCACTCCTCGGTGTCGTCGAGGGTCTGGACCAGGCTGCGCGGCGTGGACGCGCTCTCGGTGTGGTCGAGGATGTAGACCGGCGTCTGCTTCATGTCCTTCGCGCGCTCGGCGGTGGTGACGATGTAGGCGGCGCCGGCCTGCACGGGCCGGTCACAGTCGAAGATGCTGAGATTCTGTGCGATCCAGCGCCCGTTGAGGTAGTCCTCCTCGGTGAACGGCCCCGGTTCGTGCTGTGCGTAGTAGCTGTACGGCCAGAGCAGTCCGTTGGCGTGCTCCTGCACGACGAACGGCGCCATGCGGTCGTGGTTGGTCCCGTACTTGCGGGCGTACTGCTCGAAGACGTAGCCATGGCCGGACAGCCCCCAGCCGTACGGGTGGGTCCACTGCATCCGTCCCGGCGCGGCGAGGCTCGGGTTCTGGTGGTAGCGGCCCTCGATGTTCCCGTTCGGGTAGGTCACCAGGCAGACCTCGCAGCGCCCGTCGCCCACGACCTGGGCGGCGAGACCGATCAGGTTCCAGAGCGTCTCCCCGTGCGAGTTCACGTACGTGGCGTTCTCGAGGTTCATCTGCGTCCGCACCCACTCGGCCGTCACGTAGGTGAGTCCGTCCTCGCTGTCGTGCGGCGGGTCGAAGAAGGGCCGTGTCGGCCCCCACTGCGAGCCGAGGCTGATGTGCCAGGCTTGCCCGCCCCCCGAGGAGACGACGCCGTCGACCTCGTCGGGCGAGATGCCGGCGTCATCCAGCGCGGCGCGGCCGGCCTCGACGACCTTGGCGCCCAGCGTCTTGTCCATGCTGACGCCGTCCCAGCGGCGGTCCGTGTTCGGCGAGTGGCCGCGGCCGACGAGCGCGACCTTGCCGCGGTGCTCCCAGATGCTGACGGGATCCTCGTTGCGCTCCCAATGAATCTCGTTTGCCATGAGCTGTGCCTTCCTGCCGTATGCCTCGGGTGGTAGGGGCGGGTGGTCTTCGCCGCGCAGGCGCTAGCTCGCCTAGACGACCTTCCACTCGGGGATCAGCTGATCGTCCGACACCTCGATAAAGTCGACCTCCACCGTCGCGCCGACGGGGACCTCGCCCACGGGTACGCCGGGCAGGTTCGAGAAGAAGTTGATCTCGGGGTATTCCTCAAGGGAGATCACGGCGTTGTTGAACGGCTGCTCTTCGTGCCACGCCATGATCCGCGAGTCGTAGGTGACCGAGTAGCCGTTGATGGTGCCGCGGCCGCTGGTCTCAACCCAGTCGAGGTGGAGGTGCCAGCCGCACTCGCCGCACTCCGCCTCCGGCGGGTACTGCTTGCGGTCGCACATGGTGCAGACCTGGATGATCAGCCGGCGTTCGTTGCAGGCGTCCCAGAACGGCTTGCTCAAGGCGTCGGGCACGGGAATCGGTCTCGGCATACGGGGCCTCCCTGAATCGCGTATCGCGTATCCGCAGTGCGTATCGCGTATTGCAGGGCGAGGGTACCGCAGCACCGCAACCCGGCGCTACGGGTGGCTACTCGCGGTACTCGCTCAGGTGGACGATCCACGCCTCGTGGCCGTCGCCATCCGCCTCGAGGATGCCGACGGTGCCGAGTTGGCGACGCTGCCACGGCAGCGTCGGGCTGCCGGGATTGACGAACAGGATGCCCTGGCGCCGCTCCACCATCGGGACGTGCGTGTCGCCGAAGACGACCGTCTCGACGCGCTTGCCGAAGAACGTCTGGAGGCGTTCGTCGAGCGAGGTGTCGTCGCCCACCTGACGCTCGATGATGCCCGGCACCACCTCGAAGCCGTAGCCGATGATGATCAGTTCGTGCACCAGCCCGAGCGGACGCCCGACGACGTCGAGGACGCGCTTGTAGCCGACGCGCGGGTCGCCGACGCACGGCGCCGGCGGCACTTCCACCGCGACCACGGGCGCGATCTGCTCCAGCCAGTCCAGGCACTCCGAGGTATAGACATCGCCGGCGTGCAGGATGAGATCGACGCCCTCGAAGGCGCGCGCGACCTCGACCGGCGGGACCTTGCCCATGGCCGGGGCGTGCGTGTCCGAGATCAGGCCTGCTCTCACGATCGCTCCTTACGGTTGCGCCCGGCGCCGGCCGCCAGTCTGCCGAACTGCGAAATCTTGTCGTCCTGGAACGGTGACGCCGATGTTCGTGCGGCGGGAGGCAGCGGCTAGCAGGGTGATGAAAAACCCCTGAAGTCGGGAAACGGAGCGTTTCGCGGCACTGCGGCGCTCGGAAAAACCCTTGAAAACAAAGGGTTTCTCGGTAGCCGCCCGCAGTCGATTCCGGGCCGAGACCGTTCCAGACGACTTTTTCAGCACCCTGCTAGTGGGTGCCCTGGGCGGCCATGACGGTGGGCATGCCCTGCATGCCGCGGAGGGTGTTGATCTCGCCGCGGTGGCCGTTGAAGTGGCCCATCATGTGCAGGGAGATGGCCTCGCCGACGCTCTCGGTGCCGTTGCGGGCGGGAATCTCGCGCTCGAGGTCCTCGTCGGTGGCGTTGGCGAGGAAGTGTGCGGTGCGCTCGAAGACCGCGTCCTGGTAGCCGCCGAGGGCGTCGATGTCGGTGACGCGCACCTGCTGGGCGTCCTCGTCGGACATGCCGGTGCCGAAGCCCTCGAAGGGGAGCCCGCTGCGGCCGGCCCACTCTTCGCTCCAGATCTGCGAACCGCCGCTGACGCGGCTGATGATGAGGTCCTCGACGCGGGCGGTATGCCAGAGGCACCAGGCGATGGAGTGGCTGCCCTGCTCGGGCACGAAGTGGAGCTGCTCCTCGCTGCCGTTGCGGGCGTCGACGAGGGCGGCATGCGTGAACTCGAGGCTGTGCTGAATGAATGCGACCGTGCTCACGGCTCCCCCTGTGTGCGGCTTCTGAGCGGAATCCTAGCGCGTGGCGGTGAGCGACGAAAGTGCCGGGGTGACGCCGGCGCGAACGTCACGCGAAGAGGAAGCGGGGCGAACCGTCAACAACGTCCGCGAAGACAGGTCGACGTGATGACGCTTGCCCCTAGAGCCGGAAGCGGCGGTCCACGCCGATGCGCCGGCGCCGCAGCTGCTCCCTCCGCCCCGCCTCGTCGAGGCGGCGCGCGTCGCGGGGGAGGATCGAGGGCAGGCCGGCGAGCTTGACCAGCCTCGTCGCGGGGGTGGGCTGGGAGTCCGCCTGCATCCAGCGCAGGCCGATGTGCCCCTCGCAGTGCCCGTCCGTCGCCAGCCAGTTGGGGACGCCCGGATCGTCGTGGGCGACGACGAGGATCACGGAGCCGTCCTCCTCCAGCACCGCCTGCGTCCCGTTGATGCTCGAAAGGTGGTAGCGGTAGTCGATCGACGTCATCCAGTACGTGTTCAGTTCGAAGTTCCAGTAGAAGCAGTCCGGGGGTGTGAACTCGATCAGCAGCGCCTCGTCCGGCTGCACCATGAAGTAGCAGTGCTGCGGCAGCCCACCGGGCGCGGCTCCGAGCTTGCGCGCCGTGGGGGATTCGAGGAAGCGGTTCGGCTGGGCGCGGTAGTGCTCCTGCCAGTCCCGCCAGTACGCGACGGTGCCGAACAGCTCCTCGGCGGCCGCGTCCAGGCCCTCGGCGAGGCGCTCCGGCGTGAGCCGCGGCGGCGCTCCCTCGGCGCCGACCCGCTCGATCCGCACGTTCATCGGCTGTTCGCGATTCCAGTCGCCGAAGAACTGCCGGATCCAGACCCGGTCCACCTCGGGAGTGGTGCGGATCCAGTTGCCGGGGTGCGGCTCCAGACTGAGGGTGACGACGAAGCTGCCGTCCCACTCCGTCTCCAGCTCGGCGCCGAGCAGCCGTCCCACCTCGGCCGACTCGCCCTCGGGGACCGCTTCCGCGGGGCGGTTGGCCGAGAAGGCGACGAAGTGCGCGCTGCCGCGGTTGCCGACGAGCCGGTAGCTGTGCCGGCCGTCGATAAGCCCCAGGAAGTAGACGCAGTCCGGGTTGTCGCCTCCCCGCTTGCGGTTGGGACCCATCAGCCGGAACAGCTGCGGGAACAGCGGATCGGCATGCTCGAGCCCGATCTCGAGCCCCGCCGAGATGTTGCGGGCGACGTACTGGAGGCCAACCGCCCGCTCGAGGGGAGTTGCGGGCGAGGGGTCCGCGAAGACGAGCTCCCCCACCTCCTTGAGGCGATCGCAGAACTCGTGCCACGCGGTCCTCAGCGCCTCGTCGTGTTCGGTGTCTCCGTACGCCATCGCTCACGCCCTCCCCGCTGGGAGGAGCTCAGTGCGTACTGACGAACTCATCGATCAGCGAATGGATCTGCTCGATGTCATCGGTCGGCACGGCGTGGCTCATCGGAAGGATGAGGCCGTACTCCATGACCCGATCGGCGTTCGGGTAGCCGTCCGGGGCGGCTTTGTGCGCGGTGTCCCTGAACGCGGGCTGGCGGAGGATGTTGCCGGACCAGACCATGCGCGTCTGGACGCCCCTGCTCTCCATGAACTGCTGGAACTCGGGCCGGCTGAAGCCCGCATCCTCGCGGATCATCAGCGGGTAGGAGATCCAGCTCGTCTTCAGCCCCTCCAACTGGCGCGCCGGCACGAATCGCTCCCGGATACGCTCGAGGTTGAAGAACTCCGTGTGCATGTCGAAGCGCCGCTTGCGCGCCTCGTAGAACTGCTCGAGCCTTCCGAGTTGCACGAGCCCGAACGCGGCGTGCATCTCCGACGGCTCGAAGTTCCAGCCGACCTCATCGAAGATGAAGTACGTGTCGTACGGGATCCCGTCGATCACTGCCTCGAAGCGGCCGCCTGAGCCCTCCTTCGAGCCGTACATCTGCACCTCGGACGTGCGCCCCCAGCGGCGCAGCATCAGCGCCCGGTCCCAATCCTCATCGCTGTTGACGGCGACCAGACCGCCGCTGCCCCCGCTGGTGATGATGTGCGAGCGAGCGAAGCTGGTCATGCTGATGTCGGTCCAGGTGCCGGTCGTCTTGCCGCGCAACTCCGCCCCGAGCGTGTCCGCCGAGTCCTCGATCACCTTGAGGTCGTGACGGTCCGCGATCTCGCGGATCCGTTCCCAGTCCGGCGCGTTGCCGATCAGGTTGGGGATCAGCATCGCCCGCGTGTTGGGCGTGATCATCTCCTCGATCTTGTCGACGTCGATGTTGTAGGTGTCGAACTCCACGTCCACGTACGAGGCCACGAACCCGCCGCGGACGATCGGCGCGAACGTGGCGGAGAAGCTGATGATCGAGGTGATGATCTCGCTCCCCGGCGGAAGGTCGAGCAACTCGACGGCGAGGTACAGCGCCGAGGTGCCGGAGTTGGTCATGATGCCGTGCTTCTTGTCGAACATGGCCGCGACGCGGCGCTCCATCTCTCGCACGCGCGGGCCCACTTGCAGCTCCGGTTCGCTGCGCAGCGCCTCGACAACGGCGGCGATCTCCTCCTCGCCGTAGATCGGGTTGGTGTAGCGGATCGAGTACTGGCTTTCCTGACTCTCGTCTGGCATGGGGACGGCCCTTCTGCGGCGTGACCGCTGACGCGCGGCGGGAGCGCATGCTAGCAGGGCGCCGGATCGCCGGCCTGCGCGCGCGTCAGCGCGATGCCGCACCCTGCGTACGGCTCGGCGCCGCTGACGGGTGAACATAATGCCGAGGTGCGCTGCGGCCTGGTCGGCCTGTCCGAAGCACAGCTCCGCCAACTCATCGACGACCGCGTCGTCCTCTGGCCTGCTCAGCCCGCGGCCATCGCCTCGCGTAGGTCCGCGGCCACGCGCAGGGCGCGAGCGGCCTGCTCCGAGGCCTGGCGTGCGCTGTCGCCCGTGTAGCGCGTGGGATCGAGCATCTCCGTCAGCCGCTCCGCGCCCAGCAGTGCGGCGATCTCCTCGTCCCTCGCGAGCACCGAGGCGAAGGCTTCCCCGCTCGTCGCGGCTTCCTGCGCAGCCTCGTACACGGCGTCGTGCGCGCGCTGCCGCCCGATCTCGCGCCCCAGCGCGAGCATCAGGCTCTCCGACATGATCAGCCCGCCCGAAAGATCGAGGTTGCTCCGCATCCGCTCCGGGAAGACGCGCAGTCCCGCCGCCACGTCGAGCAGCCGCACGAGGATGTCGCCCGTCAACTCGAGCGCCCGGTGCAGCGCGCGATCGATCATCATCGAGCGGCTTCCGTCGGCCTCGTGGTCGCCGAGCATGGACTCGATCGCGAGCGGGACCAGCGATCGGACCTCGGTTTCGTCCGCGATGATGTCCTGGCAGAGCTTCGGATTGCGCTTCTGCGGCATCGTGCTGCTGCCGACGGTGCCGGGCGAGACGGGCTCCTCGACCTCCGCGAACTCGTCCGACATGAGCGTGCGCACCTCGCGCGCGGCCTTCCCGCAGCTTGTGCCGAGCAGCGCGAGCGCGAGGACGTACTCCGTCATGTGGTCGTAGATGGTGCGGCCGGGCAGCGGCATCGAGCCGAGCCCCAGCAACTCACCCATCCTCTGCTGCAGCGCGGGGCCGTGGCCCTCGAACGAGGCGGCCGTGCCCGCGCCGCCGCCGAGCATCGCGACGAAGAGCCGCGGCTCGATCTGCCGTAGCCGCTCCGTGTGGCGGCACAGCTCGTCGATCCACACGGCGACCTTGGCGCCGAACGTCGCCGGCACGGCGTGCTGACCATGCGTGCGGCCGGCGATTGCGTCGTCCTTCGTGCGCTCGGCGAGGCCGGCGAACGCCTCGAGCAAGCCCGCGATCTCCGTGAGCACGATCCGGTGGGCCTTGCGGACCTGCAGGAGCAAGCCCGTCTGGGTGATGTTCTGCGTGGTCGCGCCCCAGTGGACGTAGCCGCCGGCATCACCTTCGCAGAGCCGGTCGAGCTCCCAGACCAGCGGGACCAGGCCGTGCCCGGTCACGCGCAGCCCCTCGGTGACGCGCTCGAGGTCGAACAACTCGAGCCGCGCCTTGCGCTCGATCTCCGTCGCGGCAGAGACGGGAATCATGCCGATCTCGGCCTCGGCGCGGGCCAGCGCCACCTCGACGTCGAGCCACGCCTGCCAGCGCGCGTCGCGCTCGAGGAGCTGCCGGATGCCGGGGTCGCGGACGCGCAGCGCGCTCGGTCGTTCTCCGCTCATCGTGTGCTCCTCGGCGCTCGCCGATGCTACGCGATCGGCGCTGTGGCTGGCCGCTTGCAGCGCCTCCTCACGGCGCCTCCGAGGGCTATACGCAAATGCTATTCTGCTCGTCGGAACGTGCTGAGGGGGTGGGCGATGATTGACGTTGGTCAGGTGAGGGTCGAATACCCGGCCGATGGTGTCGGCATGGTGGTTATCGACAGCCCGCCGATGAACACGTGGTACTGGGGCCTCGCGGAGAAGATGCACGCGGGGATGGAAGAGGTCAGGGACGCAGGCTGCAAGGTCCTGGTCCTCGCCTCGGACGTACCGGGCTACTTCCTCGCCCACGTCTCGCTCGCGGACGGCATCGCCAGCGCCGAGGGCGGCGAGATCTCCGGCAACCGCGCGGCGATGGGCTGGTGCGGGGCCGAGCTGCGCCTTGGGCCGATGATCTCGATCGCCGTCAACAACGGCCAGTGCTGGGGCGGCGGCTGCGAGCTCTTCTCCACCGCCAACCTGCGTGTCGCCGGTGAGTCCGCCACGTTCGGCCAGCCCGAGGTGATCATGGGCTCGATGGCCTCGGGCGCCGGCACCTCGCGCATCCCGCGCCTGATCGGCGAGGCGCGTGCGATGGAGTTGCTGCTCGACGGCCGCCCGATCTCGGCGCGCAAGGCGCTGCACTGGGGTTTCGTCAACCGCATCTTCCCGGACGAGACGCTGCGCGAGGAGACGATCAAGTGGGCGGCGCTGATCGCCTCTCGCCCCGACTACACGTTGCGGGCGATCAAGCGGTCGATCGGCAAGGGCCTCGAATTCCCGTCGCACAAGGAGGCCTTCGCCAACGAGTACCAGGTCAACCAGACGATGGTGAAGCCGCACGACGACAAGACCATGGTCCTGCGCAAGGCGATCCAGGAGCGCTACGACGCCGGCGCGGACTCCTGGGACGCCTGGCAGATCGAGCGCGAGGTCATCGACTGGGACGACTAGCGGCAGCGCGCTCCCGGAGCGCACCAGGCCGGGAAGGGTGATGGGCCGACGCCGGGACCGAAGCGCTTCGGCTGGGAAACGCACGCCCGCGCCGCACGGCCGGATGGCAGCCGTTCAGCGAAGGTGCGCATGTGCCTCATCGGCGCGCCGGGTCAGACGTTACGCTGCTCGCCACATTCGGGACCGCCTGCCGCCGAGCCGCTGACACCCCCGCCGTCGGTGCGCCCGACGACCGCGGGCGACCGTGGGTTTCTTGACAATCCAGCGCCCCTATCTATAGTCACGACATGATATCGCGAGGGCAATAGGGCGAGGGGGTACGCGGCGCTCCGAGCGAGGTTGGCCACCAATTGATCCTGCGGGTCAGCCCTGTCACGGCGCGTTCGCGAGGCTAGCTCTCCCCCCGTCGATCGCCTCGCGTTGGAGGCAGCATGATCACGGACGAGATCAAGGTCATCGACGTCGACACGCACGTCACGGAGCCGTACGACCTCTTCACGTCGCGCGTCTCGACGAAGAAGTGGGGCGACAAGGTGCCCCACGTGCGCACCATCCCCTGGCAGACGGCGAGGCACTGGGATCCGAGTGCGGACCCCGAGGAGCCGCGCGACATCTGGATCCTCAACGGCCAGCCCTCGTCGCCGATCGGCATCACGACGATGGCGGGCTGGCGCGAGTGGCCCCCGGCGCACCCCTCGACGCTCGAGGACTTCGACCCCGGCGCCTACGACTCGACGAAGCGCCTCGAGCGCATGGACGAGTACGGGATGTATGCCCACATCCTCTACCCGAACGTGGCGGGCTTCGGGAATCAGAACTTCCTCAAGCTCGAGGACCGCGAGCTCATGCTCGCCTGCGTGCAGGCCTACAACGACTTCCTGCACGAGTGGTGCAGCGTCGACCCGAAGCGGCTGCTCCCGATCATGGCCGTCCCCTTCTGGGACATCGATGCGACGGTCGAGGAGATCAACCGCTGCTTCAAGCTCGGTCACAAGGGCGTGCTGTTCCCGCAGCAGCCCCACCTCTTCGGCGACTCGCCGATGCTGGCCGACCCGCACTGGAACCCCGTGTGGCACACGGCCGAGGACCTCGGCCTGAGCATCAACTTCCACATCGGCTCCGGTAACCCGGTCGAGGTGCACGGCGGCTACGCCGGCAACGGCCAGCAGGCGAACTACTCGGCAGGCACCGTGCGCTTCTTCATGGACAACATGAACGGCATCATGGAGATCCTGATCTCCGGCATCTGCCACCGCCACCCCAACCTGAACTTCGTCTCCGTCGAAAGCGGCGTCGGCTGGGTTCCCTACGTCCTCGAGGCGCTGGACTGGCAGTGGCTCAACGCGGGCGCCCGCGAGGAGCACCCGGAGATGGAACTGCTGCCCAGCGAGTACTTCAAGCGCCAGGTCTACGCCTGCTTCTGGTTCGAGCGTGAGATCGCGCTCAAGACCATCGACCTGCTGCCCGACAACGTGCTCTACGAGACGGATTTCCCGCATCCCACGAGCATGTCGCCGGGTCCGGCTTCGATCGCGGATGTGCCGAAGCACTTCATCGAGCGGAACCTCAGTTCGCTGCCGAGGGAGACACTGGAGAAGATCCTCCACGACAACGCGGCGCGCGTGTACAACCTCGACTACTAGCCGGTCACCGCGGGCGAGGCGCGTCCTTCGAGGGCGCTCCCCTGCCGCGCGGCGTGCCGAAGGGCGAGCAGCGCCGGGGACCAGATCCGCAAGGGGGCATCGCATGAACGATGAACGCGAGCTTGCACGGCTCATGAAGGTGCTCACCACCCGACGATCCCTGCTGCGCGGTGCCGCGCTGGGCGGCGCCGGGCTCGCCGCCGCCGCGCTGATCGGCTGCGGCGACGACGATGACGACGACGCAGCGCCGGCGGCCGCGCCGGCCGCGACTCAGGCGCCTGCCACGGCCGCCACGGCCACGCAGACCGCAGCGGCCGCCACCGCAGCGCCGACCGCGGTGCCGACCGCCACTGCCACGCAGGCCACCGTGCAGCGGACGCCCGTGCCCACGACCACGCCGCCGCCACCCGCCGAAGTGGCGCGACTCGGGGGCGGCTCGCGCGGCGAGCCGGTCACCGGCGGCACGTTCCACCAGTCCAACTCGACCGGCCCGCAGCAGCTGGACCCGCACGCCTCGATGGACACGCGCGGCAAGCCGATGGGCGAGGCCGTCTACGGCACGCTCTTCCGGCAGCAGCCCGCGATCCTCGAACACCACCCGATCGCGGAGATGCAGCCCGGGCTCATGGCCGACTGGGAGCTGACGCCCGACGGCCTGGAACTGACGGGTACGCTGCAGCCGAATGCGAATTTCTCGGCGCCGATCAGCCGCAAGCTGGACTCGGAGGACGTGAAGTTCTCCGTGCAACGCTTCACCGGCCGGCCCTCACCCGATCCCACGCTGCCGTCAGGTGCGCCCAACGCGAGCTCGCTCGACTTCGTGGAGACGGTGGAGACGCCGGACGCGGACACGCCGGTCTTCAAGATGGCGCGTCCCAATCCGCGCGCGCTCTTCGACCTCGGTGACCTCTGGAGCATGGTGATCATGCCCCGCGAGACCGGCACCGCCTTCGATCCCGGCGTGCAGATGGTCGGCGCGGGCGCCTTCCTCTGGGACGGCCAGGATCCGGGCGTCAACTACAAGCTCAAGCGCAACCCGGAATGGTGGGGCGGATCGGAGCGCCCGTACATCGACGGCATCGAGATCTCGGTGATTCCCGGCAGCGCCAACCAGCTGGTGCAGTTCAAGGCCGGCAACCTGGACGAGCTGCCGAGGTTCAGCGCGAACGAGCTGCTCGCGCTGCGCAACGACATGCCCGAGGCGTCCATCTTCGCGTCCAAGCGCCTGGGCTGGAGTTACCTCGCCTTCGGCGAGCCGCGCTCATGGCTCGGCAACGGCGACGCGCCCTGGAGCGACGACCGCGTGCGCCACGCGCTCTCGCTCGCGCTCGACCGCAACTCGCTGCTCGAGGCGGTCTACAACGTCTCCAAGCTGGACGCCGAGGGTTTCAACGTCAGCGACGCGGTCTCCTGGCACAACATGATGCCGGCCGGCATCCCGGGCCAGTCGATCGACCCGCGCACGGACGAGGTGACCGGCAAGTGGATCCGCCACGACGCGGCCGAGTCCAGGAAGCTGCTCGCCGCCGCCGGCTACCCGGACGGCTTCTCCGCGGACTTCCACTACACCGCCGCCTACGGCGCGGAGTGGACGCTCGAGGGCGAGCTGATCTCGCAGATCGTGCGCGAGGCGGGCATCGACCTGAAGATCAACGTCGACGACCACTCGTCGGTCTATACGCCGATGACCACGCAGGGCAAATTCAGCGGCATCGCGATGATCCTGAACGTGGCGCCGGACATGGGTCTGTTGCTCTCGCTCAACTACCGGCTGCCCTCGAACCGCAACCAGAGCCAGATCCACGACCCGGTGATCGTGGACAAGGTGAACGACATCCTCGCCGAGCTGGACCTGGAGGTGCGGAACGAGAAGATCCGCGACATCCAGCGCTTCCTCGTCGATCCGATGTGGTACGTGCCCAGCGTCGGCTGGCAGCTCGGCTGGGGGGCCTTCAGCCCGCGGATGAACATCGCCGAGGCGCACTTCACCGCCCGAGGCGACAGCGGCTACCAGACGCGCAACACCGACATCTGGATCGAGAAGTAGCGACGGAGGCAAGGGAAAACGGCCCGGGGCGTCGCGCGGTCCGGGGCCGCGCGACGAGGCAGCAGGCGAGCGTGGGAGAGCTGAGCGGAGACGCTCGGCGCTCCACGGCTCGCCCGTGTCAGGAGACAACGCCTCGGGAGGCTGGGGGCACGCGCCATCCAGACGTACATCATCCGCCGCGTGCTGCTGCTGCTCCCGACGCTGTTCTTCATCACGTTGTTTGTCTTCCTGGCCGTGCGCTTCCTGCCCGGCGACGTGATCGACCTGATGGCCTCGGAACTCGAGGACGGCCCCGTCGATCCGGAGTTCCGCGCGAAAGTCGCGGACAAGTTCGACCTCAACACCTCGATCCCCCAGCAATACGTCGAGTGGATCGGGCGCATCGTCCGCGGCGACTTCGGCCAGTCCTTCCTGACCGATCGGCCGGTCTTCGAGGACGTGAGGCGCAAGCTCCCCGTCAGCCTCCAGCTGGGAGCAATGGCGATGGCGTTCTCTATGACGATGGCGATCCCGGTCGGCGTGACCTCGGCCGTCCGGCAGGACACGTGGGTGGACTACCTCACGCGCAGCCTCGCGATCCTGCTGCTCGCGATTCCGAGTTTCTGGCTGGCGCTGATGGCGATCGTCTACGGCTTCCAGTTCTTCGGCTGGGTGCCGCCGATCCAGTACCGCAACATCTGGGACGAGCCGCTCACGAACCTCAAGATCCTCTGGGTGCCCGCGATCATCCTCGGCGGCGCCCTCGCCGGCTCCGTGATGCGGCTCACCCGCTCGACGATGCTGGAGGTGCTGCGCCAGGACTACGTGCGGACGGCGCGCGCGAAGGGCCTGCGGGAACGGCAGGTGATTGTCAGGCACGCGCTGCGCAACGCGGCGCTCCCCGTGGTCACGGTGATCGGCCTCCAGGTCGGCCTGCTGGTCGGCGGCACCGTCGTGCTGGAGCGCATCTTTTCGATCCCGGGCATGGGCAACTTCCTGCTCACCTCGCTTGAGCAGCGCGACTACCCGGCAGTGCAGGCGGTGGTGCTGCTCTCGGCGATCGTCGTGGTGTTCACCAACCTGCTTGTCGATCTCTCGTACGCGATCATCGATCCGCGCATCAGGTACGCGTGATGGCCGACGCCGGAGCCACGGTCGACGCACCGGCGATGGCGCTCCGCGAGGACGCCCCGCTTCCGCTTCGCGGGTTGCGGACCGTGCTGCGCTTCACTCGGCGCAAGCCGCTTGGCGCCTTCGGCGGCGCTGTCATGCTGGTGCTGCTGCTGCTGGCGCTGTTCGGCGAATGGATAGCGCCGCAGCACTTCGCCGACATCAACGTGTTCAACCGCCTGGTGGGGCCCACGCTCGAGCACCCGTTCGGCACGGACGACCAGGGGCGCGACGTCATGAGTCGCGTGATCTTCGGGGCCCGCGCGTCCGTGATCATCGGGCTCGGCGCGGTCATCATCGCAACCATCGGCTCCACCGTGATCGGCATCGTCTCCGGCTACTACGGAGGCACGTTCGATCTGCTGTCGCAGCGCGTGATCGACGCGTGGCAGGCCTTCCCCGGCCTGATCTTCGTGATCTTCATCATCTCCGTGATCACCTCGACGGTGCCTCGGGACTCCACGGCCAGCCAGATCAGCCTGATCGTGACGATCGGGATCCTCTTCACGGCGGGCGCCTCGAGGATCGTGCGCAGTCAGACGATCTCCACGAAACAGAACGACTTCGTGCAGGCGGCGCAGGCGCTCGGGGCGTCCGATCTGCGGATCCTGACGCGGCACATCTTCCCCAACGTCGTGACGGTGATCATCGTCAACATCTCGATCCAGATCGGGTTCGTGATCCTGATCGAGTCGACGCTGTCGTTCCTCGGGTTCGGGGTGCAGCCGCCGTTCCCCTCGTGGGGCCGGATGCTGCAGGACGCGCAGGCGGGGATGCAGCAGCACCCCTACCTGGCGCTCTTCCCCGGGATCGCGATCGCGCTCACCGTCTACTCGCTCAACATGTTCGGCGACGCGCTGCGCGACGTCCTCGACCCGCGCCTGCGCGGCGCGGGCTAGCCGCCCCACCGGCGACGCGCCGGGGGCTGGAAAGGAGACCGAGGCATGCCAGGACCACTCGATGGGATCCACATCCTGGACTTCACCCGCTACCAGAACGGCCCCCACGCCACGTCGATGCTCTCCGACATGGGCGCCGACGTGCTCAAGGTCGAGCTACCGGGTGACGGCGATCCGGGGCGCTCGCTCGGCCGCCTGCCGGACGGCTTCTGCTCCTACTTCGAGGGCAACAACCGCGGCAAGCGCAGCATCACGCTGGACCTCCGCAAGCCCGAGGCCCGCGAGATCGTCTGCAAGCTTGTGGCTGAGGTCGACGTCGTCACCGAGAACTTCCGGCAGGGGGTCATGGACGGGCTCGGGCTGGGCTACGAGGAGCTGCGGAAGCACAACGAGCGCCTGATCTACGGCTCCACCACCGGCTTCGGGCCGAAGGGCGAGTGGTCGCGGCGCGCCTCCTTCGATCACATCGCGCAGGGCATGAGCGGCGCCCTGATCGCCCAGGGCGGCGGGCCCGGCAAGGAGCCGCAGGCCGTGCAGTGGGGCCTCGCCGACCAGTCGGGAAGCATCGTCTTCGCCTACGGGATCATGGCGGCGATCGTCGCGCGCGAGCGCTTCGGCACGGGCCAGCGGGTCGACGCCTCGCTGCTCGGCAGCATGATGACCGTGCAGAACCTGACGCTGGCGAATTTCCTGCACACCAAACACCAGGAGGTCCGCGAAGGCGCCGGAGGCTACAACCAGGCCGCCTTCGGCTGGCACCAGGCCGGCGACGGCAAGTGGCTGACCGTCGGCGTCCTCGACCCGAAGGACTGGCCCGGCCTGTGCCGCGCGATCGGCCGTGAGGACCTGATCAGCGACGAGCGCAGCGCCGACGCCTTCGCCCGCCGCGAGCACGCCGAGTGGCTGCTGCAGGAGGTGAAGGGGACGCTGCTGACCAAACCGAGGCAGCACTGGCTGGACGGCATGCTGGCGGAGGGCGTGCCCTGCGGCCCCGTGCTGGAATACGCCGAGGTCCTCGACGAGCCGCAGTTCTGGGACAACGGCTATATCGTCGAGGTGGAGCACCCCCAGTTCGACGACTACCTGTCGGTGGGCGTGCCCGTCCGCTTCAGCGAGACCCCCGGCGCCGTGCAGGGCCCGGCGCCGGAACTCGGCCAGCACACCGAAGAGGTGCTGCTGAGCCTCGGCTACGACTGGACGGAGATCGAGCGGCTGCACGACGAGCGTGTGATCGCCGCGGGCTGAGCATCACAGGGAGCGGCTGCCGGACCTTCCGGCAGCGCTCGCGGGAAGGGATCGAACCATGTCCGGGATCGCCGGGAGCAGGCTGGTTGCGCAGGCGCTGCAGGATCAGGGGGCCGATGCGATCTTCACGATCGTCGCCGGCCCGGTCACCAACGTGATCGGCTCCTGCGGCGACATCGGCGTACGGCCGATCGGGGTGCGGCACGAGCAGGCCGCCTCGATGATGGCGATCGCCCACGGCTACGTCGCCGGCAAGGTCGGCGTGGCGATGACGGGCTCCGGCCCCGGCGTCACGAACGCGATCACCGGCGTCCACGTGGCGTGGGACAGCGGCTACCCGCTGCTGCTGCTCGGTGGCTCCGCGGCGCTGCACCAGCGCGGGCGAAATACGTTCCAGGAAGCCGACTCCGTCGCGATGATGCAGCCGATCACGAAGTGGGCGATCCAGGCCGACTGCGCCGAGCGCATCCCCGAGCTGATCGCGATGGGCTTCCACAAAGCGCTGAGCGGCCGTCCCGGCCCCGTCTACATCGACCTCCCCCTCGACGTGCTGCGCGAGGAGATCGAGGAGATCGAAGTCCGCCCGGCGATCCGCGGCGCAGCGCCGGCGCGCCCGCAGGGCGATTCGATGCTCATCGAGCAGGCAGCGGAACTGCTGCTCAACGCGGAGCGCCCCCTGCTGATCGTCGGCAAGGGCATACGCTGGGCCGGCGACGATGCGTTCGGGGACCTCCGCCAGCTTGTCGAAGACCTCGGCGTTCCGTTCCTCAGCTCCCCCATGGGGCGCGGCTACATCCCTGACGACCACCCGCTCAACGTCGCAGCGGCCCGCAGCCAGGTGATACGCGGCGCCGACGTGGTGCTGGTGCTGGCGGCGCGACTCAACTGGATGTTCCAGATGGGCCAGGGCTTCGCCGCCGACGCGAAGCTGATCCAGGTGGACATCGAGTCGGAGGAGATCGGCGTCCAGCGCGATGTGGACGTGGGCATCGCCGGCGACGCCGGCCACGTGCTGCGGCAGCTCAACGCGGCGCTCGCCGGCCGCACGGAGGGCCTCGCCGAGGAGCGCGCCGAGTCGCCCTGGCGGCACGAGCTGCGTGAGACGCTCGCGAGGAACGAGGAGCGACTCGCGCCGATGCTCGCATCCGACAAGATGCCGATCTCGCACTACCGGCTGATGTCCGAGATCCGCAACGCCGCCCCCCGCGACGCGATCATCACCGTCGACGGCGAGATCACGATGGCGACCGCGCGGCAGGTGCTGCAGAGCTACGGGCCGGCCACGCGCCTGAACTCCGGGACCAACGCCTGCATCGGCACGGGCGTGCCGTTCGCCATCGGCGCCAAGCTCGCCCGCCCGGAGGCGGCGGTGATCAGCGTGAACGGCGACAGCGCCTTCGGCTTCAACGGCATGGAGATCGAGACCGCGCTGCGCCACAACCTGCCGGTCGTCTTCGTCGTCGACAACAACCAGGGGATCCTCGGCAGCACGATCGAGGGCACCCTCTTCGCGGAGGACTACCCCGAGCGGGTCGGGATGTACGTGCCGGAGGCGCGCTACGACAAGATCATGGAGGCCTTCGGGGGGCACGCCGAGCACGTCGAGCGGCCCGAGGAGATCGGCCCCGCCCTCGAGCGCGCCCTCGGCGCCGGCCGCGCGGCGCTGATCGACGTGGCGATCGACCCGGACGAGCGCCAGATGGGGCGGACGGTGAGCCAGCTGAAGGACATGGGCTACTAACGCGGGTGGCGGGCCGCTCTTCCGGCGCCCGTTACGGCATGCGCCCCTGGCTGTGCTTGCGGTACGAGAAGAAGTTGTCCGCGGCGTCCTGATCCTCGTGGAAAATCCACGCCTCCACCACCTGCCCGTCGCGCATGTGGTAGGTGGTGGTGGCGTTCGACGCGAGTTCCCGGCGCGCGCGCCTTCCACTCATCTGGACGAGCGCGACGGCGTGTTCGTCGTTCGCCAGCACGTCGTGCAGCTCGATGGCGAGCGAGTCGTTCGTGAACTCGCGCAGCTTCCGGAAGTAGGTGAAGATCGCGTCGCGCCCCTGGTAGGTGTCGGAGAACAGGTTGCGCCCTCCCACGTGCCACACGGCGTCCTCGGCGATCAGCGCGGCGAGGGTGTCAGCGTCGCCTGAGGCGAAGGCCTCGTAGCCCCGCCTCACGACCGCGGCGTTCGAATGCTCCGGCATCGCGCCCTCCTCACAACGCCCGCGCCTTGATTCCGCTCCCTGTGCGCAGGCCCCGCACAGCCATCATAAGCGTTGTGAGCAGCGGGGCCGTCTACGGGCCCTCCGCGTAGGAGCCGAACGTGACGGCGAAGATCGCGAGGTCGTCCGAGTCCGAGCGCACCCGTAGCTCGTGCTCGCCCCACTGCGGCAGATCGACGACGCGATACAGCCGGGGCTCCTCGACGCGGACCACGCTCCTCCCCTGCGCATCGAAGGTGACGTCGGCGCCCGCCTCGTCCCGGAGCAGCGGCCGCCCGTCGAGCTCGACCACCATGCCGAACGGCTCGGTCCGCTCGGGCCGCAGCACGATCTGCACCGTCCGCGCGAGGAACGTGAACGCGAAGTAGTCCGTGAGATCCTCGGTGGTGCGGGCATGCACGATCGCCTCGTGCTCGTTGCGCCACATGCCCTCCAGGTACCACTGCCCGTCGCGCCGCTCGCCCGGGTCGCGGTAGTCCCGGACCGCGTCTGGACCGAGGTAGTACTCGTCCTGGCCGGCATAGCGTCCGAACGGCGCGTAGTTCCGCGCGTAGCCGCCGTACAGCTCGCGCGTCTGCGTTGTCGCTACCGGGTCGAAGCGCGGCTCGGGGTCCGTGCCGGACGGCACACCGCCGAGGTCGTTGCCGGCCGCCTCGAGGGCCGCGCGGATCGCGAGCTCCGTCGCCTGGTACGCGCCTTCGCCCGTGTGCCGGTAGGCGATCATGCCGTCGACGCCGATCAGGTACTTGCCCGGCCAGCAGCAGTTGTAGAACGCCTGCCACGTCGCGTACTCGTTGTCTTGCGCGACCGGGTAGGCGATGCCAAGGCGCGTCACCGCCTCGGCGACATTGGCTGGATCGTGTTCGAACTCGAACTCCGGCGTGTGGACGCCGATGATCGTCAGCCCGTGCGCCGCGTAGCGCTCGTGCCACTGCCTGAGCCAGGGCAGCGTGCGGACGCAGTTCACGCAGGTGTAGGTCCAGAAGTCGACGAGCACGACCCGGTTCTCCGCGACAAGCTCCGCAATCGTCAGCGGCTCGCTGTTGAGCCAGCCCGTGAGTCCAACGAACTCGCGCTCGGGCGTGGCTGATGCCTCGGGCGTGACGGACGGGGTGGCGGTGACGGTCGCGGCGGGTGTAGCCGGCGGAGTAGGCGTGACGGACGGGGCTAGCGTGGCGGACGGGGTGGCGGTGACGGTCGCGGCGGGTGTAGCCGGCGGAGTAGGCGTGACGGACGGGGCTAGCGTGGCGGACGGGGTGGCGGTGACGGTCGCGGCGGGTGTAGCCGACGGAGTAGGCGTGACGGACGGGGCTAGCGTGGCGGACGGGTCCGGCTCGCCATCAGCGCAGCCTGCCAGCACGAGGGCGAGGACCAGGCAGAACGCAAGGCCGGCCGGGTTCCGCACGGGCCCTCCCACCAACGAGCATTATCGCCTACGGCTCGGCCCGTGAAGAACGGCGTTCCGTCGAAGGCGGACAGCGCCCGTCCGATCGGTAGCGCTGCTCGTACCAGCCGCCGGCGGGCGGCGGCCGGCCGAAGCGAGCCCGCGCCTCCGGGCCGCGCTCCCCCCAATCGCCGGACGGGCTCACCGCGCAGCGAGTAGGATCGGGCGACGCGGCGGCGCCCGCCAGAGTCGCGGGCGCCACCAGTGCTGAGGGAGCCGGAGCCATGACGAACAGCAACGACGACGGGGGCCGATACCGGGTGGTCTGGCCGCGCAGCGCGAGGCAACTCCAGCCCCAGCCACTCGCGCCACGGCTGGATACGCTGGCAGGCAAGACGGTCGCGCAGCTCTGGGACTACGTCTATCGCGGCGACGAGATCTTCGACCTGCTGGAACCGCAGCTCGAGGCGCGCTACCCCGGTGTGCGCTTCGTGAGCTGGCGGGAGTTCGGCTCCACGCACGGCTCCGAGGAGCGCGAGATTCTCGCCTCGCTGCCGCAGCGCTTCAAGGAGATGGGGGTCGACGCCGCCATCTCCGGGATGGGCTGCTGAGGGAGCTGCACGCCCGCCGTGATGCGGGCAAGTGCGGCGTGCGAGCAGGCAGGCGTGCCGACCTCGTCACTCGTCTGCGAGGGGTTCATCGGCCAGGCCGGCTCAACGTCGGTGGGCCTCGGGCTGCCGAACCTGCCGCTGGCGCTGGTGCCCGGCCACGTCGGCAACCAGAGCGAGCAGGAGATGGAGCGCAACGTCCGCGAGGTGACCCTGGACGCCGTGGTCGCCAACCTGCTCGAGGCGCCCGCGGACGCGCCGGCCGTCACCGAGCCCTCGCCGCGCGAGATCGTCTTCGAAGGCAGCTTCGAGGAGGTCAACCGCTACTTCTACGAGTGCGAGTGGAGCGACGGGCTGCCGATCGTGCCGCCCACCGCGGAGAAGGTGGGGGAGTTCCTCGGCTTCACGGATCGCGACCCGGACGAGATGATCGGCGTGATCCTGCCCGACAACCGCGCGGTCACGATCTGGAGCGTCGCGGTGAACGGGGTGATGGCGGGCTGCCGGCCCGAGTACATGCCGGTGCTGCTCGCCCTCGCCGAGGCGATGGCCGATCCCGAGTACGGCGTGGAGCACAGCGGGAACACGCCGGGCGCCGAGACGCTGATCACGATCAACGGGCCGATCGCGAAGCAGCTCGGCTTCAACTTCGAGCAGGGCGTGCTGCGCGACGGCTTCATCGCCAACACGTCGATTGGCCGCTTCTGGCGCCTCTACCTGCGCAACGTGGCCGGCTTCCTGCTGCACAAGAACGACAAGGCGACCTTCGGCAACACCTGGCGCGTGGTGCTGGCGGAGAACGAGGACGTGCTCGCCGAGATCGGCTGGCCGCCCACCAGCGTCGAGATGGGCTTCGAGGCGGGCGACAACACCGTCACGATCGCGCGCTACACCGGCAGCGACATGATGGCCTCGGTCTACGGCGACACGCCGGAGCTCGTGCTGCCGTACATCGCCGACGCCGTGCTGAAGCAGAACACCTGGCAGCTGATCTTCACCGTCGGCAAGTCGATGGGCTCGCTGCGCCCGCTGCTGGTGCTGAGCCCGATCCTGGCGCAGACGATCGCGAAGGCCGGCTGGAGCAAGCAGGATGTGAAGCAGTACCTCTTCGACCACGCGCGGCTGCCCGCCTGGGAGTTCGAGCGCTACCTCGGCGAGTGGACCGATCACGTGATCCGGTCCCTCGAGTCCGAGGTCAACCTCGGCAAGATCCCGAGGGTGTTCCTCGAATCGGACGATCCGAACCGGCTCGTGCCGATCGTATTTGAGCCGGACGACTTCATGATCGCGGTCGCCGGCGACCCGCTGCGGAACAACGCCTGCACGTTCGCGCACAACGGCAGGCTCGGCTATCCGGTGGCGAAGAAGATCGGCCTGCCCGCCGATTGGGAGACGCGGCTCGCCGACGCAACGAGCTGACGGGACGATCTGGCGATGGTCCGACGCCGTGGCAGGTACGACATCCTCGTGATTGGGGGCGGCGCGACCGGCCTCACCGCCGCGCACCACGCCGCCCGCCGCGGCTACGCCACGGCCCTGATCGAGGCCGAGCTGCTCTTCGGCGGACAGATCGCCAACGTCGAGCAGCTCGATGGCTACCCGGCGGCCGGCGATCTCTCCGGCATCGACCTCGCCGTCGATCTCGTCGAGCAGTGCCGCTCACTCGGCGTCGCGATCATCCAGGCCCCGGTCGAGGCGCTCTCGGTTGAGGATGGCGGCCATGTGGCGCTCGCCGGCGGCGAGCGGCATCGAACGCGGGCGGTGGTCGTGGCCTCCGGAGCCCGGCTCAGGCGACTGGACGTGCCGGGGGAGAGCGCGCTGCTGGACAAGGGCGTCTCGCAGTGCGCCTCGTGCGACGGGCCGCTCTTCCGAGGCCAGGACGTCGCCGTGATCGGGGGCGGGGATGCGGCGATGCAGGAGGCGCTCGTCCTGGCCGGCCTCTGCCGCAGCGTCTACGTCGTCTCGCGCAGCCCGCTCAGGGCGAAGGCGGACTACGTGAACCGGCTCTCGAGGCTCGAACACGTGGAGTTCGTCTGGGGTTGCGTGGTCGATGAAGTCCTCGGGAGTGGTGAGGTCGAGGGCGTGCGGCTTCGCAGTCTGAGGGACGGCAGCGTCAGGGAGCTGGCGTGCAAGGCCGTCTTCCCGTTCATCGGCGCCACCCCGAACAGCGAGTTCCTGCCGCCCGAGCTGGAGTACGAGGACGGCTACGTCGTCACCGGCACGGGGTTCGCGACCTCGCTGCCGGGCGTCTTCGCTGCCGGCGCCGTGCGGCGCGGCTACGGGGGCCACGTGGCGGAGGCCGTCGGCGAGGCCGTTTCGGCGGCGAGCGCCGCGGCCGCCTACCTTCGCGACCGCTGATCGGCAGGCCCCTCCACCCGGGTTAGTAGCCCTCGTCGACGTCCACGACCCACTCAAGGGGCTCGCCGGCCATGTAGTGGCGCAGATTCGCGATGAACTGATCGACGATCCGATCGCGCCCCGCCGGCATGCTCCACGAGATGTGGGGGGTCAGCCGCACTTGCGGGTGCGAGTACAGCCAGTGGCCGTCCGGGAGCGGCTCCGGATCGACCGTGTCGAGCGAGGCGATCGCGACGCGTCCGTCATCCAGCGCCTCGCGCAGCGCCTCCTGATCGACCAGCGTCCCGCGCGCCACGTTGACGAGGTGCACGCCTCGCTTGACCCGCGCGAGGGCCGCGCCGTCGATCAGATGGTATGTGGCGGCGGTGGCCGGAGCGGCGAGCACGAGATGGTCCGCCTCCCGGAGCAGCTCGTCGAGGTCGCTTGCCAGCTCGACCCCGGACACCTCGCTTGGCTGGGGTCGCCGGCGGAGGGCGAGCACGCGCATCCCGAACGGCAGCGCGAGCCCGGCGAGGGTAGCGCCGATGCCGCCCAGGCCCACCAGCCCCAGCGTTTTCCCGGACAGCGTGCCGAGCCCCGGATCGCGGCGGCGATCGGGCCACTCGTTGGTCCATGTCTGGGGGAGCTGCTTCTCGAAGGCGAGCATCGTGGCCATTACCCACTCGGCGATCGGCGCGCCGCTCGCCCCGCGCGAGGAGGTGAGGGTCTGACCGTCCTCGAGCAGCTCGATCGGGAAGCCGTCGACGCCGGTCCCGTAGACGTGGATCCAGCGGACGCCGCTGCGCAGTGCTTCCTCCATGATGGGCACGCTGCGCGCGCCCACCAGCAGTACCTCGCCTTCGGCGTCCTCCGGGAACGGCCCCCTCGCCGGCACGTGGACCATCTCGATGCCCTCGACCTCGCGCGTGATGCGCCCGGTCATCTCGGGGGGCATCCAGGTCAGCACGCGCAGGGGGCTGTTCATGTGGTCACGCCTCCCTCGGGCAGCGCCGCTTCGTTCGCATGCGATGGCGAGCGCGATGATAGCGCGTCGCGCTCCACGCTTGCCCCCGGGCGGCGCTGGTAGCGCTACGCTGCTGGCGACGCCGGGCCGACGAGGACCGGCGCCCGGACGGAGGCGCGATGCAAGCCGCCCTGGGCCGCGGAGGCGACCTCGTACGCGGCCGGCTGTTCTACGGCTGGTACATCGCGCTCGCCGGCGCGTTCACCAGCTTCCTCACGTTCGGCGTCGTCGGCTTCGGCTTCGGCGTCTTCATCGAGCCGATCCGCGAGGAGACCGGCTGGAGTCTGGCCGCGATCTCGGTGGGCTTCTCGCTGCGCAGCTTCGAGCACGGGCTGCTCGCTCCCATCACGGGCGCGCTCGTCGACCGCCTCGGAGCGCGCAGGATGGCGATCAGCGGCGTGCTGATCGTCGGCATCGGGCTCGTGATCTTCGCGCAGGCGCGCGTGCTCTGGGTCTACTACCTCGCGAGCCTCGTGATCGCCTCCGGCGAGAGCCTCGGCTCGTCGACGGCGTACTCGGCGTCGCTGATGCGCTGGTTCGACCGCAAGCGAGGCCAGGCGCTCGGGCTGCTCGCCTCCGCGCGCGGGGCCGGCTACTTCATGGTGCCGGTGTTGGCGGTGTTGATCGGCGCCCTCGGCTGGCGGTCGACGCTGCTGGTCGCCGCGGTTGTGATCGTCGCCGTCGCGCTGCCGCTCTCGCTGGTACTGCGCAACCGCCCGGAGCCCTACGGCTACCGGCCGGACGGAGCTCCGGCTCCGGCAACCCCGACCGCAAGCTCGCTGGGCGATGGCATGTCGGTCGCCGAGGCGCTGCGCACGCCGGCGTTCTACCTGCTCGGGACCGCCACCGCGATCGGCGCTGCGACGCAGATCAGCTGGATCGTGCACCAGGTTCCGCACCTCCAGAACGTCGGCTTCTCGCTGCAGGGCGCGGCCCTGATCACCGGCGTCTACGGGCTGTTCCAGGTTCCCCTGCGCTTCATCTGCGGTTGGCTCGGCGACATCGTCGGGCGTCGCCGGCTCTACGCGATCTCCTATCTCCTGCAATGCGTCGGGATGCTGATCTTCGCGTCGCTCTCGCCCTCGCGGCTCTGGCTGTTGCCGCTCTACTTCCTCACCTACCCGTTCGCGCACGCGGCCTGGGTGGCGATGTTCATGACGCTGGTGGCCGACTACTTCGGCACCCGCTATTTCGCCACGATTCGCGGTCTGACCTCGACGCTGATGATGCCGCTGGGCTTCGCCGGGCCGGTCGTCGCCGGCTGGGCGTTCGACCAGACGGGGAGCTACCGCCTGGTGTTCACCTGCTACGCGCTGTTCACCCTCAGCGGCGCGATCTTCCTGCTGCTGATCCGGCGGCCCACCTGGGCGCAGCTCGCCTCGCGCTGATGCCCGCCCCGCGCTCGAGGCCTCTCAGGCGGTGAGGTGGCGTGCGAGGAAGGCGATTGAGCCTTCGAGCGCCTCCGGCGTGGTCACTGCATGCTCGCCGGGGAAGGTATGCAGCTCCTTCTCCGCAGTGCCGATCAGGTCGAAGAGGAAGAGCGAGCTGTAGCGGTCGAATCGCTCGTCGTCCCACTGCACATGGAAGTACGTGGGGCAGGCGACCTGCGGAGCCGCCGCTCGCAGGTGCGGCGCAATGCCGCTGCGGTCGACGCTGCTGCCGGTGAGCCCCACCTTGCCGAGGACGGCGGCCCGGATCCGCGGTTCGGCGGCGACGAACGGCAGCCCGAACATCGTGCCCATCGACATGCCCCAGTAGCCGACGCGGGCCCGGTCGATCCCGTCCAGCTCGCCCAGAGCGTCGAGCGTCGCCTGCCAGTCGGCCACCATGTCCGGGACGTTGTTGGGTCGCTGCCAGATCGCGCGGTAGGCGGGGTCGGTGGTCGCGGTCAGGCCGCCGCGGTCGCCGTGGCCGGGGCCGTCGATCGCCGCGGCGGCAAAGCCGCGATCGCGCGCGAAGCGTACGCCGAGTTCCAGCATCCGGTCGGTGCGCTTGTGCCCGCTGCCTCCGTGGCCCATCAGCACCAGCGGCACGGCCCGGTCGACCGCCGCAGGCGTCCAGAGGATGCCGGGAATCGCCTCGCTGCCGCGCATCACTTCGAAGCGGCGCTCGGAGACGCGTCCTTCGGTGACGGGCTCGCCGGAGAACGTGAGGGCGCTGGCGGTGGTGGTCATCGAGGGCTCCCGGGTGTGCGGCCGGCTGCCGGCTCGGCGACGTTAGCGGATGGTCCGGCCGCTGTCACGATGACCGGCGCGCGGGCTCCGGAACATGGGCCATCGGCCGCGGCTACTCGTCGAGCTTGAAGACCCGCACCGCGTTCTCGCGCAGGAACTTCGGCCAGACGTGGTCGCGGAACGGCGCGTCCGCCAGCTCGGCGAAGATCCGCTCGAGCGAGAGGCCGGTCGGGAAGTAGCCGGCGTAGATCACCTTGTCCGCGCCTCGGGTGTTGGCGAAGTCGACGATCTCCCGCGGGTAGTGACGGGGCGCGAACGCGCTGGTCGAGTAGTAGAGGTTCGGCCACTTGAGGAGCAGCTTGACCGCCAAGGCGGTCCACGGCTCGCCGCCGTGGCGCATCACGAAGCGCAGCTCCGGGAAGAACCAGCAGACCTCGTCGATCAGCGCCACGTCCTGCGCCTGCATCGGCACGCGCGGGCCGGGCACGCCCGTGGTGACCACCACCGGGATGTCGAGCTCGACGCACTTGGCGTACACCGGATAGGCCTTCTTGTCGTTGATCGGCACCTGCGGGTAGACGAACGCCGGCGTGACGCTCGCCGCCTTCACGCCGAGCTCCCGGACGGCGTGCTCCAGCTTGAGCAGGGCCGGCACGCCCTCGTTGGGGTCGACGGTGTACGTGCCGTCGAAGCGGTCCGGATGCAGCTCGAGCGCGCGCCGTCCGGCGCTGTCCTCGGCGGTCGCGTCGACGAGCGCGCGCCAGATGCCGTGCTTGTCCATCTCCACCAGCGTGTAGGCGACCATCTCCTCGACGCTGCCCGACTCCGGGAGGTCCGGGCGGTCGTGGTACTGGTACTGCACCGGGAACTCGAAGACGTGGAGCGACTCGCGGTCGCGCAGCAGCGGCCGGAACGAGGCGTACGCCCCCTGGCGGCCGGGCGAGGGGATGCCGAGCAGCGTGTCGACGACGCCGATGTCGGTGGGCATGGGCATGGTGCTGCTCCCGCCTCTCGCCAGCGTTGCAGGCCATGCATTCATAGCAGAGACAGCAGCGAGTTCGTCGGGCTCGCGTGCCGATGGGGCCGATAGCGCGCGTGTATAGTCGGGCGGCGTACGCGCCCGAGGTGTGAACGATGCAGGAATACGTGGTGCGGCGGGTCCTCCTGGTCCTGCCCACGCTGTTCATCATCTCCCTGATCGTCTTCGGGTCGATCCGGATGCTGCCGGGCAGCGCCCTCGACGACCGGTTGGCGGAAGCCGGCGTGCCGGCCGAGGATCGCGCCCGCATCCGCGCCGAGTTCGGGTTCGACCGCCCGCTGCTGCAGCAGTACTTCGAGTGGACGGGCGGGCTGCTGCGGGGCGACCTCGGTGATTCGGTGTTCAGCAAGGAGAGCGTCGCGACGCGCGCCTGGCGCGCCCTGCCGATCACGGTCGAGCTCGGGGTGCTCTCGATCCTTTTCGCGATCATCATGGGCATTCCCACGGGCCTGATCTCGGCGCTGCGGCCGGGCACGTTCCTCGACCTCGTCGTCCGCACGCTCGCGATCGGCGGGCTGTCGATCCCCAACTTCTGGCTGGCCACGCTGCTGATCGTGATGCCCGCGATCTGGTGGGGGCGGGTGCCGCCGCTCGAATACGTTTCGTTCCTCGACGATCCGCTCGGCAACACGACGCTCTTCCTGCTGCCGGCGATGGTGCTGTCGTTGCGGCTCGGCGCCACGGTGATGCGGATGGTCCGCTCCGAGATGCTCGAGGTGATCCGTGCGGACTACGTGCGGACGGCCCGGGCCAAGGGGCTCACCGAGTACAGCGTGGTCACGGGGCACGCCTTCAAGAACGCCGCGATTCCCGTGGTCACGGTCATCGGGCTCTCGGTCGCGAACCTCCTCGGCGGAAGCGTCATCATCGAGTCGATCTTTAATCTGCCGGGACTGGGGCGCCTGATGCTTGAGTCGATCAACGAGCGCGAGTTCATGATGATCCAGAGCGTGGTGCTGCTGGTCGGCGTGTTCGTGATGCTCGTCAATCTGTCGATCGATCTCGCCTACGGCTACCTCAACCCGCAGATCCGCCACGGATGAGCGGCGCGAGTGTCGGAGGACGCAGGGCGATGATCCCGATGGGAGTACGGCGGTGACGGCAGCGGCGAGCCTCTACCGGCCGGGCGGGCGCTTGCGCAACGCCGGGCGTGCGCTGTGGCGGTTCGTGCGCAAGCAGCCGCTGGGCACGATTGGCGCCTTGATCGTGGTGCTGTTCATCGTGCTCGGCGCCATCGGTCCGTACATCGTTCCCTTCGATACGGCGCAGATCGCCACCGGCCCGCGGCTTTCCGGCCCGACAGCCAACAATTTCTTCGGGACGGACGCATTCGGCCGCGATCAATTCAGCCGCGTCATCGTCGGCGCGCGGCTCTCCGTGTTCGTCGGGTTCGGCGCCGTGGCGATCGGGACGGGGGCCGCCACCGTCCTCGGACTCTGGGTCGGCTACGTCGGGGGGCGCGCCGACATGGTGATTCAGCGAGTAGTGGACGGCGTGATGGCCTACCCGCCGCTGGTGCTCGCGCTGGTCGCGGTCGGCGTGCTGGGGCCGAGCACCCTGAACATCACGCTCGTGCTCGGGGTGCTGATGATCGCCAGCAACTCGCGCGTCGTCCGCGGGTCCACGCTCGCGATCAAGGAGTCGACGTACGTCGAAGCAGCGAGGACGGTGGGCGCCAGCACGCCGCGCGTGATCCTGCGGCACGTGCTGCCGAACGTGGTCTCGCCGCTGATCGTGATCGCGACGGTCAGCCTCGGCAGCGTCGTCCTGGCCGAGGGGGCGCTGAGCTTCCTCGGCCTCGGCGTCCCGCCGCCCACGCCCTCGTGGGGCCGCATGATCGGCGGCGTGGAGTCGCGGACCTACTTCGCGACGAACCCCTCGCTCGTGCTGTTCCCCGGAGTCGCGCTGACGCTGGTGGTGTTCGCCTTCAACATGTTTGGCGACGCCCTCCGCGACGTGCTCGATCCGCGTCTGCGCGGCGAATGAGCGGGCGCCCAAGCCGCCACGGCTTGACCCGTTGGGGTAGTGTTTCATCACGTCCGTGTCCGCAGACGCGCCGTCCGTGGCTGCTGCGGCGGGATTTCGGCCAGATCGCATGGCTCAGAGGGGGGCTCTATGCCGGACAGTTTGATTGAGGGACGAGGAATCTTCAGTCGCCGGGCACTGCTGCGAGCGAGCGCCTTCGGCGCCACCGGTCTTGTCGCGGCCGCACTCATCGGCTGCGACGACGATGACGACGAACCGGCTCCGCGGGCCGCTACGCAGGCGCCAGCCGCAGCCACGGCTGCCCCGACGGCGGCGACCGCGGCCGCTGCTGCGGCGACACCCACGGCCACGCCTCGGCCCCCGGCGACGCGCTCCACGCCCCCGCCAACACCGACGCCCACGCCGACGCCGACGCCGGACCCCGACGCGGCGAAGTATGGTGGTGAGATCGTCACGGTCTTCTTCTTCGCCCGCACATCGTGGGATCCGCACCGCGCGACCTCGCCGATCCAGACGCAGGACCACTGGGGCCTGGTCGGCAACAACCTGTTCGTGCCGGATCCGGAGACGTTCCTTGCCGTCGGCGACCTCGTCACCGATTGGGAGTGGAAGGGCGACACTACGCTGATCGCGAGGCTCGACCCAGCGGCGAAGTGGCAGCCCGTCCCGCCCGTCAACGGCCGGGCGTTCACGGCTTCGGACGCCGTCTTCAACGTGGAGCGCATCGCCTACAGCGAGTGGTCGCCGGGGCGCTTCCTGTTCTCGTCGCTCGAGAGCGTCGAGGCCGTCGACGACGCCACGATCCAGTTCAACCTCTCGCAGCCGGATGCGAACTTCCTCGATGCACTGGCCTCGCTCTTCAACGCGATGGTCTCGCCCGAGGTGGCGGAGCTGGCCGGTAACGACCTGAACGACCCGCAGGCCCTGATCGGCACCGGGCCGTTCATCTCCGAGTCGCACGAGGACGGCGTCGGCGGAAGATACGTCAGAAACCCGGACTACTGGCGAGCCGGCCGACCCTACCTCGACGCGGTCGAGTACCGGATCGTGCCGGACGACACGGTGCAGTTCGGCCTCTTCAAGGCGGGCGAGATCGACGGACCCGCCCGCGTCTACCCGAACAGCTTCGGCATCGAGTTGCAGCAGGAGGACGCGTTCACCGTCTGGCACTCCGGCGGCGAGGTGAGGGGCTACGGGGGCGTCCTCTTCGCCGTCCAGAGGGAGCCGTTCAACGATCAGCGGCTGCGCCTGGCGGTCCACCTGGCCCACAACCGGCAGCAGATGATCGAGCTCCAGAACGATGGCTTCGGCTCGCTCATGACGCCTGGCGGGCGCGACCCGTACTTCACCATCCCGGACGAAGAGCTGCTGCAGATGCCCGGTTACCGCGTCGACAAGACCGCCGACCTCGCGGAGGCGGCGAAGCTGGTGCAGGCCGCCGCCGGAGGAACCCTGAAGGTGCTCCAGCACACGGGCGAGTCCTACGCCGGACAGAACGAACTGGTGCAGGCGCAACTCGGCCCGATCGGGATCGAGACCGAGCTCAAGGTGCTGCCCGGCCGCGGGATCATCACCACCGAGCACGGAGCGGCGAACGAGGACATGGTCATGATGGCGACGACGCGCGGCGGTGGCGACACCGTCGACCACTCGTTCCTGCAGACCTTCCACCCGAATGGAACGCAGAACCCGTACGGAATCGACGATCCGGAACTCACTCCCATGATCGATGCGCAGCGCCAGCTCCTCGACCTCGAGGAGCGGCGTGATGCGTACCAGGCGGTCGAGCGCTACATCCTCGACAAGGTCTACATCGCGCCCGGCGTTCGCAGTCAGGGCTTCATGTTCTGGAAGAGCGAAATCATGGGGTACCGCTTCGGACTCTCCGGAGGCGGCAACGTCAAGACGCACCTCTTCGAGGAGATCTGGATCGAGAAGTAGCCGCCACGCGGACAGCGCGGACGGTCATCGCGCGGCGCACGCCCGGCACTCGCCGGCGTGCGCCGTGCTGATCACGGAGAGGATCGCGTGCCGTGAGTCTTGACGTGCAGAAGATGCAGTGGGAGCGCTCGGCCGCCGTGCCGGGGCAGCTCACCGAGCCGTTCACGCGCTGGGTCCGCACGCCGGACACCGTGTTCGGCGAGGGGGCGCACCGCTACCGGGTGATCGACAACTGGGCGCGCCGCCCTCGAGGCTGGACGCTCGGCGACGTCGCCGGTGTCGCCGTCGACGCCGACGACAACCTCTTCGTCTACAACCGCTCGACCCGCCCGATCCAGATCTACGACCGGGACGGCAACTTCCTCGACTGGTGGGGCGACGACGAGCACACCACCCCGCATGGGATCACGATCGACCAGGCAGGCGACGTCTGGCTCGCCGATACCGGCGACCACCTGGTGAAGAAGTGCTCGCCGGACGGCAAGCTGCTGCTCGCGATCGGCCGGAGGCACATCAACACGCCCGAGATGGGTGGCGTGCCGTTCAACCGGCCGACGCGCGTCGCGGTCGCCGCCAACGGCGATCTCTACGTCAGCGACGGCTACGGCAACAACCACGTGCACGTCTTCGACGCCGCCGGCGACCACAGGTTCACCTTCGGCGGCCCCGGCGACGGGCCGGGCGAGTTCAGCACGCCGCACGCGATCTTCATCGACCACAACCAGCGCGTGTACGTCTGCGACCGCATGAACAGCCGCATCCAGCTCTTCGACCTCGAAGGGACGTTCCTCGAGGAGTGGCATGGCGTGCACCAGCCGGACGACCTGGTGGTCGGCCCGGACGGCACGGTCTACATCGCCGAGTTGCAGCACCGGATCACCATCTGGAGCCCCGAGGGCGAGCGTATCGCGGGCTGGGGCGACGATGGCTGCGAATGCCCGCAGGGCTTGCTGCCGAGCATGCACTGCCCGGCGGAGAGCCTCGACGCCGGGATGGTGATCGGGCCGCACGGCCTCACGCTCGACTCCGAGGGCAGCATCTACGTTGGCGACCTCGCCGACACCTACCGCGGCATCGACCGCGGATCGCGCGCGGTCCAGAAGTTCGTGCGGGTGGACTGAGCGTCCCGGCAGGCGGGGACTGCGGACATGGACTACGAGGGCTACGAGTTCCTCAAGATCGAGCTCGACGACGAGGGCATCCTCACCATCACGCTCAACCGCCCCGAGCGGCTCAACGCGACGCACCCGCCGATGCTCGATGAGCTCGAGCGCATCTTCCACGACGTGAACCGTGATCCCGCTGTGCATGTCGTGGTGCTGACGGGCGCCGGGCGCGCGTTCTGCGCGGGCGGCGACATCAAGGCGATGTCCGACCGCAACACCGGCGACGAGGATCACGCCTGGGCGATCCCGAAGCCGGGCCGCCACGACATCATCCGCGGCCTGCTCGCCCTCGAGCCGCCGATCATCGCCGCCGTCAACGGCGACGCGGTCGGTATCGGCGCGACGCTCGCGCTGTTCTGCGACATCGTGATCGCCGCCGACACGGCCCGCCTCGGCGATTCGCACATCAAGCTGGGGATGGTGCCCGGCGACGGCGGCACCGTGATCTTCGCGCACCTGCTGGGCCTGCCGAAGGCGAAGCAACTGCTGCTCACCGGCGATCTGATCGACGCCGCCGAGGCGGAGCGCATCGGCCTGATCAGCGAGGCGGTCCCCGGCGACCAGCTGATGGAGCACGTGTACGACCTCGCGCGGCGGATCGCGGCGAACCCGCGCCTCGCCGTGCGCTGGACGAAGATGTCGCTCAACCGCCGCCTGGAGGAAGAGGTGCTGCTCGGCCAGGTTCCCGCCTCGGCGCTGGAGTGGCTCTCGCTGCAGATGGAAGACCACAAGGAGGCGATCAAGGCCTACGAGGAAGGTCGGCCCCCGCAGTACACGGGGCGCTGACGACCGCCGCCTCGGCCGTCAGACCGCCGGCAGGCGGTCCTCGATGCCCAGCTCGGCGAGGATGCCCCGGAACCACTCGATCACCTCGGGGTGGTAGGGGATGCCGAGCTCGCGGCGGATCGCCTCTTCCTCGTGCTCGGGCAGGCCGGCGTAGTAGACGCGCTCCTCGCCGGGGGCGGTCTTCGCCTCGCGCAGGCGCCGCAGGTAGGCGTCCATGTCGTCCTTGAATCGCTCGAGATCCGTGAACGCGTCGATGCGGTAGGCGAGCAGGTGGTGCGCCTGGCGGGCGCGACGGTCCGGCCCGGCGGCGCCGCCCGAGAGCAGGCTCGTCAGCACCTCGACCATGACGGCGAGGCCGTACCCCTTGTGCGAGCCGATCTCACGCGTGCCGCCCAGCGGCAGCATCATGTACGGCTCCGGAATCGGCTGCTCCTCCATGATCGGAGCGCCGTCCTCGCCGGCGATCCAGCCCGGCATCGTGTTGCGCCCGAGGCGCTGCACGAGCCGCACCTTGTTGCCGGCGATCGAGCTCATCGACCCGTCGAAGATGAACGGAGCCTCCTCGCGTGCGGGCACGGCGAACCCGATCGGGTTGAGGCCGATCAGCGGCTCGGCGCCGAAGGTCGGCGCGACGTTGACGCCGCCGGCGGTCATCGAGACGCCGATCATGTCGTGCTCGATGGCCATCGCGGCCGTATAGGCGGCGGCGCCGTAGTGGCCGCCGTTGTAGACGGCGACCGAGCCGATGCCGTACGCGCGCGCCCGCTCGATCGCGATGCGCATCGCCTCGGGCCCGATCACGCCGCCATGCGCGCCGTCCGAGTCGATCGTGCAGGCGGCCGGGCTGTCGTGAGTGATGCGCCACTGCGGATCCAGGTTGATGCTGCCGTCGCGGATCGACTCGACGTACCTGCGCAGCATGTTCGAGACGCCGTGCGAGTCGATTCCGCGGATGTCGGCGTAGAGCAGCACGTCCGCCGACTGCTCGGCGTGCGCCCGCGGCATGCCGAGGGCGACGAACAGATCCTCGACGGTGGCGCGCATCACCGCCGGGTCGACGCGCACCTCGATCTCTGACGGGACGTGGAATCGCTCCAGCATCAGGCGCTCGCCGTGTGGAAGACGGGCAGGACGTCCTCGATGAACGCCTCGTAGGCGTCCCAGCGGATCGGCGGCCGGAAGGCGATGTTGAGCCCCTGCACGCCCGCCTCGACGTATTCGCCGATGCGGTCGATCGCCTGCTGGCTCGTGCCGGTCAGCGAGCCGGCGGAGATCTCGGACGGCGGGTCGGCGTCGCTGTCGCCCGCGTGGGCGCGCATGTGGAAGCGGAGATTGACGCTGGTCTCGACCTCCTGGGGGTCGCGGCCCAGCCGTTCGCACTCCTCCGCAAGGGCGGCCAGCCGCTCGCGCAGGATCTCGGGCGGCTGGTAAGGGACGTTGTAGCCATCGGCGTAGCGGGCCGCGAGCCGCGGCGTGCGCCTCGGCCCGTTGCCGCCGACCCAGATGCGCATGCCTGGATTGAGCGGCTTCGGACTGCAGACCGCGCGGGAGAGCTGGTAGTGCTCGCCGTCGAAGTCCGTCACCGGCTCGCGCCACAGCGAGCGCACGATCTGCAACGTCTCCTCGAGCTGTTCGAAGCGCTGCCCGAGGGGCGGGAAGCCGTGGCCGAACTCGCGGAACTCCTCCTCGAACCAGCCGGCGCCGATCCCGATCTCCGCCCGCCCGCCGGAGAGATGGTCGATCGTGACCGCGGCCTTCGCCAGCATGCCGGGGCTGCGGAACAGCGCGCAGAAGACGAGGCAACCGACGCGCAGGTTCGAGGTCGCCCCGGCCAGCGCGGCCATCGAGGCGACGCCCTCGAAGCACGGATCCTCCCGCGACTGCAGCGGGTTGGCGTAGAAGTGATCCCACACGGAGGCCCAGTGGAACCCGGCCTCGTCCGCGCGCCGCCAGACCCGGAGCAGCTCGTCCATCGAGAGGTCTTGCGGTCCGGTGTGGATGCCGAGCTTCATGGTCATCGGGCGCCTCGTCTCACTTCCGGAATGTTATCGAGTGCCGTCGCGACAACATCCGCTACGACGCGAGCGCCGACCGTTCAAGCTTCCGCTTGGCAACCGCAAGGTCGTACTTCGCTTGCAGACCAAGCCAAATGTACGCCCTTGTCCCGAACTCAGCCTCGAGCTGCAGGGCAGTCTCTGCCGTGATTGCCTTGCGGCCGCGAACGATCTCGTTCACCACCTGGTACGGCCGCCCGATGCGTCGAGCCAACTCGCGCTGCGACATCCCACGGACCTCAAGTTCTTCCGCGAGCAACGAGCCGGGGTGTGAGACGGCGGCACTCGACTCTACGTATGGGAACGTCGACTCACTCATGGTAGTCCACCACCTCCTCGACGATGACCGTTCGCTCGTTCTCGATCGTCACGATCAGCCGCATTTGCCCTGTGAGCCGTAGTGCGTGCTGTCCTCTTCGGTCACCGCTCAGCGCGTGAAAGTTCAGCGGCCTGACTTCGTACAGATGCTCGATGCGCTCGGTTGTCTCGAGTGTCTCCAATCGGTCAATGTACCGCTGCCCCGTGACTGGTCCCCACTCCCGCACCGCGCGATTTGGCTGGTCGAAGGCCCGCTGTAAGCGATGAGTGCGGAAGCGAATCTCCACCCGATGAGCGTACTAGCATAGGGTGAACACGTCAACCGAAGGGTGAACACACGCACTACCTCTGCGCGCTCCTCTAGTATGGCGCGCATGACGAAACCACTCGAGCGCAAGGTCGCCGCCGTCACCGGCGCGGGGCGCGGCATCGGCCGCGGGATCGCGCTACGGCTCGCTGCCGAGGGCGCGCGCGTCGTCGTCGCGGACTACGGCGGGCCGGTGGACGGCGCCGGCGGGCCCGAGGCGGACGTCGCCCAGGTCGTCGCGGACGAGATCGTCGCCGCAGGCGGCGAGGCCGCCGCGAGCCGGTCCGACGTCTCGACGATGGAGGGCGGCCAGCAGATCGTTACGACGGCCCTCGATCACTTCGGGCGGCTGGACGCGATGATCTGCTGCGCCGGGATCCTCGTCGATGGCGGCGTGCTCGACGTCAGTCCCGAGGCCTGGGACCGGGCGATCGCGGTGCACCTGCGGGGGCACTTCTCGTGCGTGCAGGCCGCGGCGAACGTCATGCGTGAGCAGGGCAGCGGCCGCATCATCTCCTTCTCGTCGAGCACCGCGCTGGCCGGCGCGGGCGCCCGCGTCGCCTACGCGACCGCGAAGGCGGGCGTGATCGGCTTCGCGCTGAGCCTCGCCGAGGAGCTCGAGCCGTTGGGGATCACCTCGAACTGCATCGTCCCCGTCGGGGCGACGCGCATGCACGACATCGTCGCGCAGCAGGCGGGGCAGGTCGCGCCGGGCGACGCGCTGCCGAGCGAGCAGGCGATCGGCGGTGCGATGGACCCGGCGAACGTCGCGCCGATCGTCGCCTACCTGCTGACCGACGAGGCCGCCTCGATCAACGGGCAGGTCTTCGGGGCGGTCGGCCGGCGGGTCTACCTGCTCAACCGTCGCGAGTGGGTCTCGCACATCGGCAGCGAGGGGCCGTGGACGCTGGACGCGCTCATCGAGCGTGTTCCGGAGGAACTGGGCCCGGACCTCGACCACCGTCGCGTGCCCTGGCCCGGCCGCTAGCAAGCGCAGGAGAGCGGGACTTCCGATGGTCAACGTGACGCGCCTCGAACATCACGGCTGGGCGAACAGCGACGGGCGCTGGGGCGCCCCCGCGACCCGCTACCGCGGCATCGTCGAGGAGCCGTTCGGCTCCGGCGAGCACAGCTACCACGTCGTGGACAACTGGGCGCGGCGACCTCGGGGCTGGGTGATGACGGACGTGGCCGGCGTCGCCGTCGACGCCGAGGACCGCGTCTTCGTGTTCTCGCGCTCGCCGCGCCCGGTCCAGGTCTACGACCGCGACGGCTACTTCCTCGACTGGTGGGGCGACGACGTGACCACGACGGCGCACGGCATCACCGTCGACGCCGAGGGCAATGTCTGGCTCGCCGACACGGGCGACCATACCGTGCGCAAGTTCACGCCCGAGGGGAAGCCGCTGCTCAGCCTCGGAACCCCGCACCAGTGTGCGCCCTTCATGAGCGGCGAGCCGTTCAACCAGCCGACGCGCGTGGCCGTCGCCGCCAACGGCGACCTCTACGTCAGCGACGGCTACGGCAACGCGCGCATCCACGTCTTCAGCGCCGACGGCGAGTACCGCTTCGGCTGGGGCAGCCCCGGCTCAGATCCCAGCCAGTTCTCGAACCCGCACGCCGTCACGATCGGCCCGGACGGCCGCGTCTACGTCTGCGACCGCTCGAACCGCCGCATCCAGGTCTTCGCCCTCGACGGGACGTACGAGGAAGAGTGGTCCGGCGTGAACCTGCCGGACGACCTCGCCTTCGGCCCGGACGGCAACGCCTACGTCGCCGAGCTGCTGCACCGCATCAGCATCTGGAGCCCCGAGGGCGAGCGCATCACCGGCTGGGGCGACGAGGGCTGCCAATGCCCGGAGCAGCCGCCGATCCCGCCCTGCCCGGCGGAGCGTCAGGCGGCGGGGCAGGTGATCGGTCCGCACGGCCTCGCCGTGGACTCGCAGGGCAGCATCTACGTCGGCGACCTCGCGGAGACCTACCGCGGCATCGACCGCGGCTCACGCGCGCTCCAGAAGTTCGTACGGGCAGACGCGTAGCGGCACATCAACATTAGGGTTGACTTATAGTAGGTTAGGGTTATACTCCTCGTGTGGGAAGTTGAGTACAGCGACCAGTTCGAGGATTGGTGGCGCGGCCTGAGCATCGAGCAACAAGAGGCGCTCGATGATCGCGTGATCCTGCTGGCCGAGATTGGTCCGGGACTCGGGAGGCCGGTGGTGGGCACGATCACGGGCTCTCGTCATTCCAACATGAAGGAGTTGCGAGCCTCGCAGGGTGGTGCGCTTCGTGTGCTGTTCGCCTTTGATCCGCGCCGCCACGCCATCCTGCTGCTGGGCGGCGACAAGTCCGGGCAGTGGAATGAGTGGTACAGGCGAGCGATCCCCGAGGCGGACGCGCTCTACGGCATCCATCTCGAGGAACTGGGCGCGGAGGGGCTGCTCGGGAGCCAGCACAGGTGAGGAGTCGGTCTCATGGCCAGGAACTATCGAGATCTCCACGAGGAGGTCATTGCCCGCCCGGGTGCACCCGACAGGCTCGCCGCGCTGCGTGAGGCGACCGTGGCGGAGATTGGCCTGTACGAACTCCGCCGGGCGCTCGACCGCTCCCAGGCCGAGTTGGCGGTCAGCATGGGCAGTAGCCAGCCCGCGGTGTCGCAGTTCGAACGTGGCGATGACATCCGGCTGTCGTCGCTCCGCAGGTACCTTGAGGGTCTGGGCGCTCGCCTGCGGATCGTCGCCCTCTTCGATGATGGCGAGGTAGAGACGGCGATCCCGCTACGGATCGGTAGCGGGAGTTCGCTGGTGGTCGCCGAAGAAGAGCCTGACTACCTCGCCGAGTAGGCGGCGCGCTTCCGGCTAGAACACGATCACGCAGCGGCCGCGGGCGCCTCCGGCCTCGAGGCGGGCGTGGGCGTCCGCTGCCTGCTCCGCCGGGTACGTCCCGTACACGCGCAGGGTGATCTGCCCGTCCTCGGTCTGCTGCCGCAGCCGGTCGAGCAGGTCCGCACGGTGGTCGTACGTGCGCACCGAGGTGACGTGGAAGTTGATCCCGCGCTCTCCGGTGCCGCCCCAGCCGCGGACCGTGGCGAAGGCGCCGCCGTCGCGGATCGCGCCCACCGCGAGCTCGTTCTGCACGGCCCCGTCGGCGAGGCCGTCGACGCCGTCCGGGGCGACCTTGCGGATCTGCTCGGAGATGTCGTCGCCGCGAGGCACGACGATGTCGGCGCCGAGGTCGCGGACCAGCTGCTCGTCGGCAGCTGAGGCGTCGGCGATGACGCGCAGCCCTTCCGCCTTCGCGAGCTGCACGACATAACCGCCGTAGCAGCCCGCCGCGCCTGTGACGCCGAGGGTCTGACCCGGCTGCAGCGCGAGCTGGTCGAGCGACTGGCGCGCCGTGAGCCCGTTCATCGGTAGCGTGCTCGCCTCGGCGTGGCTGGCGCCCGCCGGAGCCCGCACGACCGAGTCGGCGGAGAGCACGATGCTCTCGCGGTAGGCGCCGTGGCTGCCGCCCGGCAGCACCATCGCCATCACAGCGTCGCCGAGGGCGAGGTCGGTCTCCGTGCCGGGGCCGATCTCGTCGATGACGCCGGCGGCGTCCATGCCGGGGATGTGCGGCCCCGGCACGTCGCGCAGCGCGTCGGCCCGCGAGCCGTTGCGCAGCATCGTATCCGTCGGGCTGACGGCGGCGGCGTGGACGCGGATCCGCACCTCCCCGGGACCGGCGTGCACCTCGGGCAGATCGACGACCCGCAGCACCTCCGGGCCCCCGAACTCGATGACTCCGACTCCTCGCATGGCTCCCTGCCTTCCTCCTGCATCGGCCGTAGACACGCCTCGCGCCGGGAACCGAGCCCGGCGCGAGAGGGTGTGCGATCAGTTCGCCGAGGCGTGCGCGGACGCCCCGGCGGGCGGTTAGCGGCTGGCTGCGGCGGCGATCGCGCGGCCCGTGAAGACCCGCGTCATCGCCCGCCGGTACTCCTCCGAGCCCGCCAGGTCCGCGTTCAGATCCTCGAGGCCGTCGGCCGCCGCCGCGGCGGCGGCGATCGCGTCTTCGTCCAGCGCCGAGCCGGTCAGCGCGTCCTCGACCGCCCCGAGCCGCTGCGCGTGCGTCGAGGCGCCCGTCACGGCCACCCGTGCGCCGGTGCAGACGCCTCCCTCGACAGTCAGCGAGGCTGCCACGCCGACGATCGCGAAGTGCGAGGCCGGGTGGCGGAGCTTCGCGTAGGCCGCCTGCGTGGGAGCGTCGAAGCTGACCGAGGTGATCAGCTCGTCCTCCGCCAGGTCGACCTCGAAGAGCCCGCTGAAGAAGTCGCCGGCAGCGACGGCGCGCTCGCCGCCCGGACCGGCGATGTGGATCGAGGCGTCAAGCGCGACGGCCACGGCCGGCAGGTCGGACGCCGGGTCGGCGTGCGCCAGGCTGCCGCCGATCGTGCCGCGGTTGCGCACCTGCTGGTCGCCGATCTCGCCCGCCGCCTCGGCTACGACGGGCGCGGACGCCAGCAGCACCGCGTTGTCCTCGAGTTCGGCGTGCGTGGTGAGCGCGCCGATCGAGATCCGTCCGCCGTCCTCGCTGACGCCGGAGAGGCCGGGGATGCGGCTGATGTCGATCAGCAGCGACGGCTCGGCGAGGCGCAGCTTCATCAGCGGGATCAGGCTGTGACCCCCGGCGATGAAGCGGGCGTCGCCTTCCGCCTGCTGCTTGAGCGCGATCGCCTCCTCGATGGAGCCGGCGCGCTGGTACTCGAACGCTGAGGGGATCATGCGTCGCCTCCATGGATCAGACGCCAGAGCTTCTCCGGACGCAGCATCATGTCGATGTGCTCCACGCCGAACTCGCTGAGCGCGTCAACGGCGGCGCTGACGATGCAGGGAGTGGATCCGATCGTGCCGGCCTCGCCGATGCCCTTCACGCCCAACGGGTTGAGCGGCGAAGGCGTCACGGTGTGGTCCAGCTCGAAGCGCGGGAAGTCCCGCGCGCGCGGGATCGCGTAGTCCATGAACGAGGCGGTCACGAGCTGACCGCTTGCCTCGTCGTAGACCGCCTCCTCGATCATCGCCTGGCCCACGCCCTGGGCGATGCCGCCGTGGATCTGCCCGGTGACGATGAGCGGGTTGACGATGTTGCCGCAGTCGTCCACGCCCACGAAGCGCTGCAGTTCCAGCTCGCCGGTGTCGCGGTCGATCTCCACCTGGGAGATGTAGCAGCCGAAGGGCCAGGTGAAGCCCTCGGGCTCCCAGAAGGCCTCGTCGCTCAGTCCCGGCTCGGTGTCCGGCGGCAGCGGGATCGGGGCGTAGGCGAACGCCGCCACGTCCGTGAACGGAACGCCGGTGTCCTCCTGGCCCGCGGGCCCGATCATGCCGTCCTTGAAGGCAAGGTCGCCGGGCTGCAGCTCCAGCATCGGGGCGGCGAAGCGGCGCATCTTGTCCTGCACCTTGCCCGTGGCGAGCAGCAGCGCCGTGCCGCCGACCACCTGCGAGCGGCTGCCGAACGTGCCGGTGCCGCCTCGCACCTGGCCGGTGTCGCCGTGGACGATGGTGATGTCGTCCATCGGGATGCTGAACTCGTCGGCGAGCATCTGCGCGAAGGTCGTCTCGTGACCCTGGCCGTGCGAGGAGACGCCGGTGGTGGCGCGCACCTTGCCGTCGCGCTCCACGCTCACGCTCCCGTGCTCCCAGAGGCCCACGCTCGGCATCGCCGCCGAGGGCCCAAAGCCGCAGATCTCGGTGTAGAAGGACATTCCGAGGCCGACCAGGCGGCCGTCCGCCCGGGCGGCGTCGCGGTCCGCCTTCATCTGCTCCCAGCCGGCGTTCTCGAGCGCCTTGTCGAGTGCGGTCTCGTACTCGCCGGAGTCGTAGACCATCCCGCCGGCGGTGGTGTACGGGAACTGCTCCGGCTGGATGAAGTTGACCCGGCGCACCTCGGCCGGGTCCATGCCCAGCTTGGCGCCCAGCATCTCCATGCCGCGCTCGAGGAAGTAGATGCCCTCGGGCCGTCCCGCACCGCGGTAGGCGTCGGTCGGCATCTTGTTGGTGAAGACCTCGGTCAGGTCGCAGCGCACGACGGGGATGTCGTAGACGCCGCTGATCATGAACGCGACCAGCGTGGGGATCGCGGCCGTCAGCACCATCTCGTAGGCGCCGATGTCCGCCACCAGCCGCATCTTGACGGCCAGCACCTTGCCTTCGTTGCTGGCCGCGAGGTCGAGGTAGCAGATCACGTCGCGGCCGTGGATCGTGGTCATGAACGCCTCGGAGCGATCCTCGATCCACTTGACCGGCAGGCCGAGGCGGCGCGAGATCGCCGCCGCGACGAAGTCCTCGCCGTAGACGTTGATCTTGCTCCCGAAGCCGCCGCCGACGTCCGGGGCGATGACGCGCACCTGGTGCTGGCCCATCCCCAGGATCGCCGCCAGCAGCGTGCGCGCGATGTGCGGGTTCTGGGTCGTCGACCAGACCGTCAGCTCGTCGTTGCCCGGCTCGAAGCGCGCGATCACGCCGCGCGGCTCCATCGCGTTCGGCACCAGCCGCTGGCTGAGCATGCGCTGCGAGACGACGACGTCGGCCCGCTCGAACGCCTCGTTGAGCGCCGACTCGTCCTCGACCTCGAGTGTCGCCGCGTTCACGCCGGTGCCGGACGGGGCGAACGGGACGGCGAGGTTGTTCTCGAATGCCTCGTGGAGGACGGCCGGGTCGCCGTTCATCGCCCGCTCCGGGTCGACGACCGCGGGCAGTTCCTCGATGTCCACCATGATCGTGTCGGCGGCGTCGGCGGCCAGGAAGCGATCGGTCGCCACGACGACTGCGACCGGTTCACCGACGTAGCGCACGCGCTCCGGCGGGACGGAGTGGTGATCCGGCGCCGGGAACGGCGTGGCGACGGGCATCGGCGGGATCATCTCGGCGAGCTGCGCGCCGGTGAGCACCAGCTCGACGCCGGGCATCGCCTCGGCGGCGCTGGTGTCGATCGAGCGGATGATGCCGTGCGCCACGTCGCTGCGCTTGAAGGCCAGGTGCAGCATGCCCGGCAGCTTCATGTCGTCGACGTAGTTACCGCGGCCCTTGACCAGGCGCGGGTCCTCGCGACGGCGGACGCGCTGCCCGACGAGCTGGCCCGGGGTTGCCTGCATGGTCATTGCGCACCTCCCGCCGCCGTCTTCACGGCGTTGATGATGTGCTCGTAGCCGGTGCAGCGGCAGAGGTTCCCGTCCAGCCCTCGGCGAATCTCATCGTCCGAGGGGTCCGGGGAGCGCTCCAGCAGGTCGACGCCGGACATGATCATGCCCGGCGTGCAGTAGCCGCACTGCAGCCCGTGCTCGTCCCAGAAGGCCTGCTGCAGCGGGTGCATCTCGCCGTCCGCGCTGAGGCCCTCAATGGTGGTGACGGATGCGCCGTCGGCCTGCACCGCGAAGACGGTGCAGGACTTGGCGGACGCGCCGTCGAGCGTCACGGTGCAGGCACCGCACTGGCTGGTGTCGCAGCCCACATGCGTGCCGGTCAGGTTCAGCTCCTCGCGCAGGAGATGCACCAGCAGCATGCGGGGCTCCACCTCCAGTTCGTGGAGCCGTCCGTTCACGGTCACTGAAATCGGTACGGTCATGTCGCCGCACTCCTCTCTGTCGCCGCCTTTGCCTCTTGCTCGATCGCATCGAAGAACTGGCGCGCCATGGTCCGGGCGCTTGCCGTGAGCAGCCGGCCCCCGACGCGCGCGATCGTGCCGCGGACCGTCACGTCGGCCTCGTAGCGCAGGTGCGTCCCGTCTCCGTCGTCCGTCAGATCGATCGCCGCCTCGCCGGTACCGCCGCCGGGCCGTCCCTGGCCCGAGGCGATCAGCGTGTAGCGTGTTTCCGGCTCCCGGTCACGCAGTTCGACGCGGCCCGTGAAGATCCCGCGCACCGGCCCGACGCCCACCCTGGCGGTCAGTTCCCATGTGTCGGGGCCGACCTCGTCGAAGGCCTCGCAGCCCGGGATCGCCTGTTGCAGCGAGTCCGCGCTCAGCAGGTGCTCCCACATCACGGAGCGGGGGAGCTGGAAGCGATGTTCGCCTTCGAGCCGCACGCCTCACCCCCTCGCGAGCCGGGCGGATGATAGCACCGATGCGATGCGCCCTGCCGCCACGCGTCGCGGTGGTCCCGGGTCCTGTAGCACACTGTGAACGGAGGACCTGCCGGCTTCGGCTTCGCACTGGCCGTGGCTTTCGGCTGCGCGTGACAGCTGGCTGCCGAGGCACCGGCGAGAACCCGCTTGGGAGGGACCGCGTGGAGGCAGCGGCCGAGGGCGTCTACCAGTTCCGCATCCCCATGCCGGTGAGCCAGATCCGGCCCAGCAGCCGCGAGCGCTACACGCTCGTCTACGCGATCGAGACCTCCGAGGGCTGGGTGATGGTGGACGCCGGGATGGACAGCGAGGCGGGTTTCGAGGCGCTGCGCCGCCAGATCCCGGAGGCGGGGCTGGACCCGCGCGACTTCTCGCTGATCCTCGTGACGCACGGCCACAACGATCACTTCGGGCTCGCCGCGAAGGCTCGCGAGTTCACCGGCGCCCCGGTCGCCATCCACCGCGCCGACGCGACGAACCCCTACGTGCTGACCTTCGATCCCGGCGCCGGCCCTCCCGAGGTGGACGTGCTCCTCGAGGGCGGCGAGGAAGTCGTGCCCGGTTCCGGGCTGTGGACGATCTGGACGCCCGGACACACGCCCGGCCACACCTGCATCCACGACCGCGATCGCAGGCTGCTCTTCTCCGGCGACCACGTCCTGCCCGTTACGACGCCCAACGTCAGCCGCTACCCCGGCGACACCGGCAACCCGCTCCAGGACTTCATCGACGCCCACCGTGCGCTCGCCGACCTCGATGTGGAGATGGTCCACCCCGCCCACGAGTACTCGTTCGCCGACCTGCGGAAGCGGGTCGACGAGATCATCGAGCACCACCACCAGCGTGCCGACGAGATCCTCGAGGCCGCCGCCGACGGCCCGCGCAGCGCCGCCGGGATCGCCTCGCGCATCAGCTGGAACGTGGGGACGTGGCAGGAGATGAACGCGGACACGCGGAACATGGCGATCTGGGAGACCAGCGCCCACCTCCACTACCTCGTGCGCGAGGGACGGCTGATCGAGCAGGAACGCGGCCCGCAGGAGCTCACCCGGGCGTTCGAGGCGGCATTCGGCGGCGAGCCGCTCAGCCCGATCGCGCTGGTCGGCTGCGGCCGCCTCGGCCGGCCGACGCTGGCGAGCGAGCAGCTCGCGGAGGCGGGCTACGAGATCGCCGCGGCCTTCGACGCCGACCCGCGCCAGATCGGCCACACGATCCGTGGCCTCACGGTCGAGTCCGTCGATGGCCTCGAAGACGCCCTCGACGCGTCCGGTATCGCGGCGGCCATCATCGCGGTGCCCCCGAGGTACGCCGGGGGCGTGGCCGACCGCCTGATCGCCGCCGGCGTGCGCACACTCGTCGATTACACCGGGACCATCGAGCACGCGCCGTCGCACGTCCGCGTGGTGCACGTGGACGCGATCCGGGCGTTCCAGTCTTCGGCCTACGTCCAGGCCCCGGCCGCCGCGGGCTGATGTACGCGAGGGACGCCACATGCAGCTGATCGACGGGCGCGTGGTGTACTCCGCAACCGACCTTGTCGGCTTCCTCGAGTGCCGGCACCTTGCCAACCTCGAGCGTGCGTCCACCGCCGGCTACATCAAGCGGCCGATGCGCGACGATCCGGTGCTCGACCGCATCGCGCAGCGTGGACTCGAACACGAGGCGCGCTTCCTTGAAGGACTGAGCGCCGAGGGCGTCCGCGTCACCAACGTGGAGCGCAACGAGACGCTCACCGCCGCGGAGCGGATCGCGCGCGGCCGTGACGCCACGCTCGAGGCGATGCGTGGCGGGGCGGACGTGATCTACCAGGCCGTGCTGTTCGACGGGCGGCGGCTCGGGTACGCGGACTTCCTGCGGCGGGTGGAACGCCCGAGCGACCTCGGCGCGTGGAGCTACGAGGTCTGGGACACGAAGCTGGCGCGCCACGCGAAGGCCTCCGCCGTGCTGCAGCTCTGCATGTACTCGGATCTGCTCGCGGCGCTGCAGGGGCGCCGGCCCGAGAAGATGCACGTTGCGCTGGGCGGCGTGCAGCGCGAGACGGCCTCCTTCCGGGTGGCGGACTACGCAGCCTACTACCGCTCGGTGGCGCGGGACTTCGAGGCGCTGCTCGACGATCCCGCTCCCGTGTTCCCCGTCCCGACGAAGCCGGAGCCGGTCGAGCACTGCGGCGTCTGCCGCTGGACCCTCGAGTGCCGGGCGCAGTGGCGCGCCGAGGACGATCTGTCGCTGGTGGCGAGCCTGACGAGCCGCCAGCGGCGCGCGCTGCACGCGATCGAGGTCACCACCCGGACCGCCCTCGCCGAGCCGCCGGCTCCGCTGCCGGATCGACTGGACGGCGCCGGCCGCGAGGCGCTCGCGAGGATCCGCGCGCAGGCGCAGCTCCAGGTGCGCGGCGAGCGCGAGGGCCGGGTGCTCTCGGAACGCATCCCACCGGCGCGAGACCGCGAGGGCGCGCTCGTTCCCAACGCCGGCCTGTTGATGCTCCCGGAACCGTCGCCCGGCGATCTCTTCTTCGACATCGAGGGCGACCCGTTCTTCGCCTCCGACGAGGTCGACGGCATCGAGTACCTCTTCGGCGTAATCGAGCCGGGCCGCCCGGAGGCGGACGGTCAGCCCGCGTTCCACGCCCTCTGGGCGATCGAGGACGGCACCGTCACGACCCGCGCCGAGCGGCGCACGTTCGAGCGCTTCATCGACCTCGTCGTGGAACGCCTCAAGGCCGACCCCGAGCTGCACGTCTACCACTACGCCCCGTATGAGCCGACCGCGGTGAAGCGGCTGGCCGGCCGCTACGGCACGCGCGAGGAGGAGGTAGACCGGCTGCTGCGCGGCGGCGTCTTCGTCGACCTCTACCGTGCCGTGCGTCAGGGAGTCCGCGCATCGGTGGAGAGCTACTCGATCAAGCGACTCGAACCGCTCTACGGCTTCGAGCGGGAGGTCGAACTCCGTGACGCGGGCACGAGCATCGTCGAGTTCGAGACCTGGCTGGAGCTGGGTCAGGGCGAGCAGCGCGACGAGCTCCTCGCAGAGATCGAGGGCTACAACCGCGACGACTGTGTCTCCACGCTGCGCCTGCGCGACTGGCTCGAGGAGCAGCGCGCCGCCCTCGCCGCCGAGGTCGGCGCTCTGCCGCGTCCGACGGTGCCTGAGCCGGAGGAGAGGGAGGACAGCGAAGCACAGATCGCGGTCCAGGAACTCGCCGACGAGCTGCTGCACGGGCTGCCCGAGGACGGCGAGCCCAGGGACGACGAGGAGCATGGGCGCTGGCTACTGGCGCAGCTGCTCAACTGGCACCGCCGCGAGGCGAAGTCGTTCTGGTGGCGCTACTTCTTCCTCCGCGACGAGCTGACCGACGAGGAGCGCCGCGAGGAGTCCGACGCGCTCGGCGAGCTGACCTTCGAGCGTTCATGGCCGGACCCCGCGCCGCGTGCGCGTTCGACGTTCTATCGCTTCCGCTTCCCGCCGCAGGAGCACCGCATCGGCGTCGGCGATAGGCCGCGCGATCCAGCTGCGGACCAATCGGTGGGACTCGTCGTCCACATCGACGACGAGAACGGGATCATCGACCTCAGGCTCGGTACGAGCCGTCCGGCGCCGGAGCCAACCTCGCTGATCCCCTTCGAACTCTTTCGCCCACAGCCGAAGCCCGAGAGCCTGCAGCGCCTCGCGCGGTGGGTGATCGAGCGCGGCGTCGACGCGCCCGGCGAGCACCGCGCGGCGCGCGATCTGCTGATGCGCCGCCCTCCGCGCGCGGGTCAGCCGGCGGGCGGGGCGCTGGCCCGGAGCGGCGAGGACGCGCAGGACGCCGCGAGGCGCCTCGTGCTGGCGCTCGATGAGAGCTACCTGGCGATCCAGGGGCCGCCGGGGTCGGGCAAGAGCACCGTTGGCGCCCGGATGATCGTGGATCTCGTGGCGGCTGGGAAGCGCGTGGGCGTGACCGCGAACAGCCACAAGGTGATCGGCGAGCTGCTGGAGAAGGCGGCGGTCGTCGCGCAGGAGCGAGGCGTCCCGATCACCATCGGCCAGCGCGCGGGCAAGGACGGCCCGGCGTATCGCGATGCGGTACACCTCGCGAGCAACGACGCCGCGAGAGACGGCCTCGCCGACGGCTCGCTCGACGTGGTGGGCGGCACCTCCTGGCTGTGGGCGCGCGAAGACATGGCGGGCAGCGTGGACGTGCTGTTCATCGACGAGGCCGGGCAGATGTCGCTTGCCGACGCGATCGCTGCCTCGCCCTGCGCCGCCAACCTCGTGCTGCTCGGCGATCCACAGCAGCTCGACCAGCCGCTGCAGGGCGTCCACCCGCCGGGAGCGGAGCGCTCCGTGCTCGCCCACGTCCTTGGCGGCGCGCCTGTGATGCCGGACCGGCTCGGCCTCTTCCTCGGCGGCACATGGCGCCTGCATCCGCGGATCAGCGCCTACACCTCCGAGGTGTTTTACGAGGGCCGCCTGAGTTCCCATGAGGGTCGCGAGGCCCTCGCCGTCGCGGGCGAGCCGCCGTTCGACGGCGCCGGCATCGGCTTTCTCGCCGTGCCGCACGCTGGCCACTCCAACGAGTCGCCCGAGGAGGTCGATGCGATCGCCGCACACGTCCGCGCGTTGCTCGCCTCGGAGCCGGAGTGGACCGATGCGGAGGGAGTGACCCACCCGCTCACCGGGGACGACATCCTCATCATCACGCCGTACAACGCCCAGGTTGCGGTGCTCCGCGAAGCGTTGCCCGACATGCGCATCGGCACGGTCGACAAGTTCCAGGGCCAGGAGGCGCCGATCTCGATCTACTCGATGGCGACGAGTTCGCCCGAGGAAGCGCCGCGTGGCATGGAGTTCCTCTACAGCCTCAACCGCCTGAACGTCGCCACCAGCCGGGCCCAGTGCCTCGCCATCGTCGCCGCGAGCCCCGACCTGCTGCGAGCGCGCTGCCGCACGCCTCGCCAGATGCGCCTCGCGAACGCGCTCGCGCGCCTGGTCGAGGTCGCCGCGGAGGCTCCGTAGCCGCCGGTAGCCGCCAGCACCGCTACTCAGGCGGGTCCTCCCCGCTGATGTTGAGGCGCACGAGCTCCTCGTAGCGCGCGGCGTCGACGCCGGCGAGGCGGGCGAGCACCTCCGCCGAGTGCTCGCCGAGGCAGGGGGCGGGCGCGGTGACGCGCAGCGGGGTTTCCGTGAGGCGGTAGGGGACGACGACGTAGGGCCAGGCGCCCGCCTCGGGGTGGGCGACCTCGGCGACGACGCCGCGCTCGCGGAAGGAGGCGTCGCGCGGCAGCTCGCCGGGCGTGAGCACCGGCGCGGCGGGCAGCCCGGCGGCGGCGAGCCGCTCCGCCAGTTCGTCGCGCGGCTGCGTGCGCGTCCACCCGGCGATCGCGGCGTCGAGGGCGTCCTCGTGCTCTTTGCGCGCGGCGTTGGTCGCGAAGCGCGGGTCGGTCAGCCAGCCGGGGTGTCCGGCGATGCGGCAGAGCTCCTGCCACTGCGCGTCGTCCTCGGCAGCGAAGGCGATCCAGCGATCCTCGCCGCTCGCGGGGTAGACGCCGTGCGGCGCGATGTCCGGGTGGCGGTTGCCCTGCGGCCCCGGCGTGCGGCCGGTCAGCTCGTGCTCCAGCGCCGCGTCGCCGACCAGCGCGAGCGTCGCCTCCTGCATCGAGACGTCGATGTGCTGCCCCTCGCCCGTGCGGGCGCGGTGTTCGAGCGCGGCGAGGATCGCGGTCGTCGCGGTCATCGCGGCGAGCGGGTCGGGGAAGGTCGCGCCCGAGTTGCGCGGCTGCCCGCCGGGGAAGCCGAGCAGCGAGGACATGCCCGAGGCGGGCTCGATCGTGCCGCCGTTGGAGGGGCGATCGCGGTAGGGTCCGCTCGCGCCGAAGCCGCTGATCGAGCAGAGGATCACGTCCGGGCGCTCCTCGCGCATCGCCTCGTAGCCGATCCCGAGGCTGCCGAGGACGCGCGGCGTGAAGTTCTCGACGACGATGTCCGTCGAGCGCAGCAGCCGGCGGAACAGACGGATGCCCTCGGGCCGCTGGAGGTCGAGCGTGACACCGAGCTGGTTGAGGTTGCCGGAGTTGAACGAGGGGTGGCAGTTCCAGCCGTGGCGCGCCGTCGGGCGGTCTTGCAGCGCAGTGAGGATCGGCATCTCGTAGCCGCCGCGCCAGGTGTCGGGCCGGCGGCGCGCCTCGATCTTGATCACCTCCGCCCCGAGCAGCGCGAGCTGCTGCGCGCAGTGTGCGCCTGCCCAGACCTGCGTCAGCGCCAGCACCCGCAGGCCCTCGAGTGGCCTCGATCGAGCGGCGGCGGGCGGCGGAGGCGCGTCGTGCTCGCGCTCCTCGCGGAGCATCGGGGTGCTGTCGGCGCCGGGGGCGGGCGCGGGCCGGCGCAGCCGGAGAGGCGTCGCCGAGAGGCGGGCGGCTGGGCCCGGCATGCGCGGTCCGCCGCCTTCCGGCTGCACGAAGAAGCCGCGCGCTGCGAGGTGCTCGTCGGCCGCGAGCTCGGCGGCGTCCAGCACGGGCCCGGCGACCACGCGCGCGCTGGTCAGCGCCTCGAACAGCTCGAGCTTCGCGCGCGCCGCGACCCGCTCGCGCACCGAGGGCACCCACTCCGGGGCGAGCTCCAGGCGGCTGCCACGGCTCTCGAAGCGCGCGTCCTCGGCAAGCTTCGGGAGCCCGAGGATGTGCAGAGCCAGCCGGAAGAAGTCGCTACGGCCGAGCATGAGGTGGAAGTAGCCGTCCGCCGCCGGCAGCGGCCCCTGGAGCGGATCGCGGAACCAGACGACGTTGCGCTGCTCCAGCTCGCCCTGGTACTGCGCGTGCGCGGCCACCGAGGCGAACGTCGTCGCGAGGGCGTCCGTCTCCGCGAGGTCGACGAGTTGCCCTCGGCCGCTCGCGGCGCGCTCGCGCAGCGCCGCCAGCACCGCCGCCGCGCCCGTCAGCCCGGCGTACAGCGAGGCGACATGGCGGACGCCCTTGAGCGGCGGCTCGCCGGCGCGGCCGTTGATCGCCGCCCAGCCGGATCGTGCGAACGCCGTCAGATCGTTGCCCGCCTGGCCGGCGCGCGGGCCTGTCAGCCCGTGCGGCGTGAGCGCCGCGAGGATCAGCCCCGGCCGCTCGCCGCGCAGCTCCTCGAAGCTCACGCCCGCGTCCTCGAGGGCTCCGGGCGCGCGGCTCTCGATGACCACGTCGCTGTCCGAGGCGAGGCGGCGCAGCGTGGCGCGGTCGGACTCGCACGCGAGGTCGAGGACCAGCGATCGCTGGTTGGACAGCGCGTAGGCCGCGGGGATGCTCTCGCCGTCGGGACCGAGCGGCCCCAGCCGCCGCAGCGCGGCGCCGCCGGGCGGCTCGACGATCGTCGCGTCCGCGCCATAGTCGGCGAGCGTGCGCGCGCACCAGGCGGCGGAGAGCGAGCTGCCGAGGTTGAGCACGCGCAGGCCGGTCAGCGCGCCGCGCTGCTCGCCCTCGGCGCCGCCGGCGGAGGGTTGCGCCATCGCCTCGATCACTTCCGGACGCCGCCGGCTACGCGCCGGGCGGCTCGGCGAGCTGGACGGCGTCGAGGGCGTCCCAGGCCTCTTCCATCACGTCGAAGATCACCTGCCGGGTTGGCTTGATCTCGCGCACGAAGCCGACGCCCTGCCCGCCGGGTGTGCGGATCCAGTCGCGGCGGTCCCAGTCCTCGGCGGCCTGGAGCAGCTTGCCGACGAGCAGCCCCTGCAGCGGCATCGCGAGGGGTGGCGGCGCCTCGGGCTGCTCCCACGCCTCGACGAAGGAGTCGCGCAGTCCTCGCGCGCGCTTGCCGTCCATCGCGGTCGTCACCCAGGCGTCCTGCGTGCGTGCCTCGACGACCTTCTGCTTCTGCCAGCTTTCGAGGTGCCCGTTCTCGTGCGTGGCCAGCCAGAGCGTGCCGGTCCAGACGCCGACCGCGCCGAGCGAGAGCGCGGCGACGAGGTGGCGGCCCGTCGTCACGCCGCCGGCGGCGAGGATCGGCGTGTCGTATGCCCTCGCCAGCTCGGCGACCTCCGGGACGATCGAGAAGGTGCCGATGCGGCCGGTGTGTCCGCCGGAGTCCTGCCCCTGCGCGATGATCAGGTCGAGCCCGGACTCCAGCTCGCGCGCGGCCTGGCGGGCGAGGCCGACGAGGCCCCAGACCTTCACCCCTGCGTCGTGCAACTCGTCGAGCACGAAGGCGGGGCTGCCCATCCCCGAGGCGAAGATCGGGATCCGCTCGTTCATGAACAGCTCGAGCTTGGCGCGCGTGTCGGCGAGGCTGCGCAGGCGCTGGGTGCCCCACGGTCCCGGCGTCTTCGGCTCCGGGATCTCGTGATCGCGGATCAGATCCTCGACGAACTCGCGGTGGCCCTCGGGGATCTGCTCCTCGAGCTGCTCGCGGTTCCCCTGCACGTAGGACGAGGGCAGGGTGATGTCGCAGCCGAAGGGCCGGTCGCCGACGCGCTCCTTGATCCAGGCGAGGTCGGCGCGCAGCTCGTCCATCGAGTGCGTGCTGCAGCCGAGCATCCCGATCGCCCCCGCGTTGGAGGCCGCCACGACGACATCCCGCGTGTGCGAGAACGCCACGATCGGGTACTCGCAGCCGTATTCCTCGCAGAGCCGCGTGTACAGGGGGTTCGCCGGAGTTGGGTTCGCCGGGTTCGCGGTCATGGCCGATCTCCTCGCGCGCCGCGATGATAGCGCAGCGCCGCCCGCCGCCCGCGCTATCATCCCCGCGGGCGCGAAGCGCGGGGAGGCACACGCTGGTTGCCGAGATCTTCGATTCGCCGGACGCCGCCCTCGGGGGAATCGAGGATGGCGCCTCCGTGATGGTCGGTGGCTTCGTCTCGGCCGGATCGCCGACGAACCTGATCCTCGCGCTCAAGCGCCGCGGGACGCGCCGCCTGACGGGGATCGCCAACAACATCGGCTTCGGCGACCGCCTCGACGAACTCTGCGAGTACAGCCAGATCGCGCACATGATCGCGACCTTCGCGGTCCGCGCCTCCTCCTCGAAGAAGAGCCACTTCGAGGAGCAGTACCAGCGCGGCGATGTGACGCTCGAACTGGTCCCGCAGGGGACGTTCGTGGAGCGCATCCGCGCCGGCGGCGCCGGCCTCGGCGGCGTGCTCACCCGCACCGGCCTCGACACGGTCGTCGAGGAGGGCAAGCGGCGCATCAAGGTCGAGGGCGTCGACTACCTGCTGGAGACGCCACTGCGCGCCGACGTGGCGCTGATCCAGGCGCACCGCGCGGACCGGCTGGGCAATCTCGTCTATCGGATGTCCGGTCGCAACTTCAACCCGCTGATGGCGACCGCCGCGGACCTCGTGATCGCCGAGGTCTCGGAGATCGTCGAGACGGGCGAACTCGACCCCGAGACGATCGGCACGCCCGCCGTCTACGTCGACCGGATCGTGCGCTGCGATCCGATCGAGCTGCGCATGGAGCGCGTCTAGCATGGCGGCCGGGCTGACGCGCGAGCTGATCGCACTGCGCGTCGCGCGCGAGCTGCGCGACGGGATGGCAGTGAACCTCGGCATCGGCCTGCCGACGCTGGTCTCGAACTACCTGCCGCCCAACCACGGCGTGCTCTTCCAGGGGGAGAACGGCATCCTCGGCTACGGCGCGATCCGCGAGGACGGCTTCGACCGCGATCTGATCAACGCGGGCGGCCAGCCCGTCGAGCTGCGGCCCGGCGCGAGCTTCTTCCACAGCGCCGACTCGTTCGCGATGATCCGCGGCGGGCACATCGACGTCGCCGTCCTCGGGGGCCTCGAGGTCTCCGCACGCGGCGATCTCGCGAACTGGTCGATCCCGGAGCGGGGCGGAGGCGGCATCGGCGGGGCGATGGACCTCGCCGTGGGCGCGCGCCGCCTGATCGTGGCGATGGAGCACACGACGCGCGAGGGCCGCCCGCGCATCCTCGAAGCCTGCACCTACCCGCTGACGGCGAGCGCCTGCGTGGACCTCGTGGTCACCGACCTGGCGGTGATCGATGTCGTCGCGGGCGGCCTGCTGCTGAGCGAGGTCGCGCCCGGCGTCACGCCGGAGCAGGTGCAGGCGGCCACGGCCGCCCCCCTCACGTACTCCCCGGACCTCTGCGAGATGGTCCTGTAGCAGGGTGATGAAAAACCCCTGAAGTCGGGAAACGGAGCGTTTCGAGGCACTGCGGCGCTCGGAAAAACCCTTGAAAAAAAGGGTTTCTTAGTAGCCGCACGCAGTCGATTCCGGGCCGAGACCGTCCCAGACGACTTTTTCAGCACCCTGCTAGGCGGCGGGAGCAGCGGCCTCGTCAAGGCCCGCGCCCTACGGGAAGATGCCGAGGGCGATGTAGTTCACGGCGATGCGGTCGATGGCGATCAGGAAGGCGGCCGTGCGCAGGTCCGGCAGATCACGCTCCTTCCAGATCTCGTGCATGCTCCGGTAGGACTCGGACATCGTCTCCGCCAGCGCCGTGCGCACGAAGTCGATCTCGGACGGGCCGCGGGTGAGCCGGGCCAGCTCGTCTGGCGCGAAGCTGCTGCCCGCGAGCTGCTCGGTCGCTGTCAGCAGGCGGCGGTTCGAGATCTCCTCGTAGCGCTTGTGCATGCGGTCGAAGCTGACGTGCGAGAGGTTCTTCAGCCACTCGAAGTAGGAGACCGTGACGCCGCCGGCGTTGAGGTAGATGTCCGGGATCAGCAGCGTGCCGCGCTCGGCGAGGATCGGTTCGGCGTCCGGGTAGACCGGGCCGTTCGAGGCCTCGGCGATGATCTTCGCCTGGATACGGCCGGCGTTCTCGGCGGTGATCACGCCCTCGATCGCGGCGGGGACCAGGATGTCGCAGTCCTGCTCGATCGTCTCGGCGGAGGTGGGGATGAAGCGGGCGCCGGGGAAGCCGTGCAGCGAGCCGGTCTCCGCGCGGTGCGCGAGCACGCGCTCGATGTCCAGCCCGTCCTCGGAGTAGATGCCGCCCTCGTACTCGGCGAGGCCGACGATGCGCGCCCCGCAATCCTGCAGATGGCTCGCGGCGTTCGAGCCGACGTTGCCCAGCCCCTGCACGATCACGCGCTTGCCCTCGAGGCCGCGGGAGAGGCCCAGCGCCTGCACGTCTTCGGCGTGGTCGAGCGCCTCCATGATGCCGTCGCAGACGCCGAGGCCCGTCGCCTCGGTGCGTCCCGGGATGCCGTGGAGCGCGACCGGCTTGCCCGTGACACAGGCCCAGGCGTCGAGGTCGTTTGGCAGCAGATGGCGGTAGGTGTCGGCGATCCAGGCCATCTCCTCCTCGCCGCTGCCGTAGTCGGGGGCAGGCACGTCCACGCTGGGGCCGATGAAGTTCTTGCGCACCAGCTCCGCCGTATAGCGCCGGACCACGCGTCTGCGCACATCGCGGGGGCTCCGCGGGTCCAGCACGATCGCGCCCTTCGCGCCGCCGAACGGCACCTCGACGAGGGCGCACTTGAATGTCATCAGCGTGGCGAGGGCGGTCACCTCGTCGGCGTTCACGTGCGGGCTGATGCGGATCCCGCCCTTGGTCGGCAGCCGGTGGTAGCTGTGCTCCGCGCGGAAGGCCTCGATCACCTCGACGCGCCCGTCGTCCATCTCGACGGGGAAGCGCAGGTGGTACACGGCGTTGCAGTCCCGCATCTGCTGGAGCAGACCGGGCTCGTAGTCCGTGAAGCTGGCCGCCTGGTCGAACTGGCGGTAGACGGTGCTCAGCAGGCTGGTAGCGCCGCTCATCTCACACGCCCTCCCGGCTATGGCCGCGAGGAAGCCCGCAGCCCGGCAGATCCAGTATCGGCGATCGCTGCTACCCGCGGCTCAACGACACCGCTCGCCGCGACAGCGTGGCCTGCCGGACGTCAGTCGCCCTGGCCCACGGGCTCGGCGCGGAAGACGGGGATCACGCGCTCCGTGCGCCCCTGGTACTCCGCGTACGGCGGGTAGGCGGCGACGGCGATGTCCCAGAGGCGCGGACGCTCCGCCTCGTCCTCGACGAGACGCGCACGCATCGGCTGGACGCGATCGAGGTCGCGAATCTCCACATCGGGATCGGCGAGCAGGTTGTGGTACCAGAGCGGGTGCTTCGGCCCGCCGCCGACCGAGGCGACCAGCACGTAGCCGTCGCCGTCGGCGACCGTCATCAGCGGCACCTTGCGGATCGCGCCGCTCTTGTGTCCCCGGCAGGTGACGATGATCACCGGCATCCCGGTCTCGCGCAGCGTGGTGCCCTCGCGACCGTTGCTGCCCTCGTAGACCTCGACCTGCTCGGCAACCCAGTCCCTGGGGCTCGGTAGGTACTCGCTCATTGCTGCCCCCTTACTGCGCCTGCGCGCCGCTGCCCGGTACGCGGCCCGCGCGCGCGGCGGCGCTCGCCTCCCAGGGCGTCACCGAGGCGGGCTCGCTCTCCGCGACGATGTTCGTTGCGCGGGCGACGATCAACTCGTCGAGATCGTGCTGCGGGAGTACGTAGAAGCGGTTGTCGCGCAGCGCCTGCATCACCGCCTCGGCCACGTCCTCCGGCTGGATGGCGCCCTCGTAGGCGGAGACGGCGCGCGGGTCGTCGCTGCGCTGCGTGAGCGAGGTCCGCACGAACCACGGGCAGAGCGCGTGCGCGTGGACCTTCAGGTTGCGGCGGCGCAACTGCAGGTAGAGCGTCTCCGTGATGCTCACCACGGCGTGCTTGGCCGCGCCGTAGAGCAGGCCCCCCGGCACGATCCCGGACATCGAGGAGGTGTTGACCACGTGCGCCTCCTCGTCCATCGCGATCATCCGGGGGACGAAGGAGCGCACGCCGTGCACGACGCCGTACATGTTGAGTCCGAAGACGAAACTCCAGTCGTCCAGCGAGCTCTCCCAGATCGGGCCGCGGGTGCCGCCGCCCCCGCCGGCGTTGTTGCACAGCACGTGGACGCCGCCGTGGCGTTCGAACGCCGTCTCCGCGAGCGCCTCGACGGCGTCCGGGTCGGTCACATCGGCGATCACGCCGCTGGCGTCGTGGCCCGCCTCGCGCAGCTCGCCGACGAGGAGATCGAGGGCCTCGGCGTCGATGTCGGCGAGCACGACACTCATGCCCTCGGCGGAGAAGCGGCGCGCGTAGGCGCGGCCCATGCCGCTCGCGGCGCCGGTGATCACAGCGACCCGTCCCGAGAACTCGTCCATCGAGCGCTCCCCCGTTCGCGCCTGCGGGGCGGCCCGCCAGCGCCATCTGCTCCGTGCGCGACCTTAGCGCATCGAGGGCGTCTGCGGCGGCGAGGGCCGCCGCGCGCTGCTCAGATGCGGAGCAGCCGCGGGCGCAGCAGCACCGCGCCGCTGGCGCAGACCACCAGCGCCCCGCCGGAGAGCCCGACGGCGAGTTGCACCCCGAGCGTCTCGGCGATCGCGCCCGCCGAGAGCAGCCCCAGCACGTTGAAGCCCCAGGTGAGGGTCATTGCGCCGATCACGCGGCCGTGGAAGCGCGGCTCGACGATGCGCAGCAGCATCGAGTTGAGCAGGATGTGCAGGCTGGAGAAGGTCAGCCCGGTGACCGCCAGCAGCACCATCGTCAACGGTACCCAGGTGGACATCGAGTAGCCGACGATCGCGAGGCCCAGCGTGAACATCGCGCCGATGTACGCGGCGCCGGTCCAGCGAAAGTTGCGATAGAAGGCGAGCAGCAGCGTGGACGGCACCTGTCCGATCCCGATCGCGGCGCTGAGCACGCCCAGCAGCTGTGCGTCCCCGTCGAACACGTCCCTCGTCATCACCGGCAGCAGCGTGACGTAGACCCACGCCACGGAACCGCCGAGCACGCCGAGCACCACCAGCGCCCGCGCGTCGTGGTGGCTGGCGAGGTGTCGCAGCCCCTCCATCAGCTCGCGGTGCATCCGCCCCGCCGACGCTCCGGGCGGGCGCTCCCGCTCGACACGTCCCGGCGTGCGGATCGGGAGCGTGAACACGACGATCAGCAGGCTCAGCACCGCGAACGCGAGGAAGGCGCCGCCGGCGCCTGTCTCGTCCAGCAGGAAGCCCGCGAGCAGCGGCCCCGCGACGCGCGAGATGCTGCCCTCGCTGGAGAGCATCGCCATCGCGTTCACCAGTTGCCCGCGCGGCACCAGCATCGCGACGTAGGCCTGGCGGGCCGGCATCTCCAGCACGATCAGCGTCCCGGTTAAGGCGGCGAACACCAGCAGCAGCGGGTAGCTCAACTGCCCGGCGAAGGCGACCACGGCCGCGACGGTCAAGAGCACCGCCGAGAGCCCTCGCGCGATGATCATCAGCGCCCGCCGGTCCACCGAGTCGGCGAGCACGCCCGCGGGCAGCGCGAGCAGGAAGAACGGCGAGAACCAGACGACGCTGACGAGCGTCACGCCGGAGGGGGTACCGGTCAGTTCAAGCGCAACCCAGCCAATCGCCGTGATGCCGACCCAGAGCGAGCCGGAAAACGTGAGCCCGCCGAGCAGGAACCAGCGGTAGTCGCGGTTGTGCAGCGGGCCCCAGAACGAGGCGTGGGCCGTCGCCGATTCAATCGGCGTGGCGGGCGTGGCGGGCGTGGCGGGCGCCGCCGTCGCGGAGGATGCGGGAGGTGCGGAGGGCATGCCGGAGGCGTCGCTGTCCCTGGAGGGCTGCATCGCCACCTCGGGGCCCTCTCGCCGCGTCGGCTCGCGACGCGCCGCCCTCGGCCAGCGCGGTAGCCGCGGCGATCATAACCGCCCGGCGGCTGGACCGCCGCTGGTCGGGTCCGGGCTACCGCGCCCGGTAGGCGTCCGCCAGCGTCGAGCGGTCGAAGCCGTGCGGGGTCTGCCCGTTCGCGAAGTCGTAGAGCGCGGCCTTGAAGATGCCCTCGAGGGCGGAGACCGTGCCCAGCGACAGCGCCACCAGCGGGACGCCGACGGCGATGCCGAGCAGCGGGTGCACGAGGAACAGCAGCGCCGCGGGCAGCACGGCGATGATCACGGCGAGGACGGCAACAATCCCGAACCCGAAGCCCGCGGTGACCTGGCGGCCCCAGGTTTGCCCGAGCAGCCCAGCCGAGCGCTTGATCGCCTCGATCGGCCCGACGCCCTCGGCGACCAGCACCGGGATCACGAAGAACGTCGCGAGGCCCCAGGCCACGCCGCCGATCCACGATGCGAGCTGGCCGGCGATGCCCCCGCGCTCGCGCAGCGCCTGCAGGATGATCGAGACGATCACCGTGATCAGCGCCCAGGCGAGGATCTGCGGCAGCCGCGCGGAGGCGGCGCGCAGCCCGGACCCGACGTTCGGGTCGCCGCCGCGCAGCCGCTCCAGTGCCGCCGCCACCAGCGCCGAGTTGAAGAAGATCACGATCGCCGAGGAAACGAAGACGAACACCAGCCCCAGCACCGCGTCCGCGGTGCCCAGAGACTCCGAGGCGCCCTCCGCGGCGCGGTCGAAGGTGCCCACGGAGAGGCCGATGCCGCCCATCACGGCGACCAGCACCAGCACCGAGATGCCCGACATGATCGGGAACAGGATCAGCTCGCGGTCCAGCATCAGCACGCGCCAGCTCATCTTCATCAACTCGAAGGTGTGCCCGATCGTCCTGAACATGTCCGCCCTCCTGCTCCCGCCGCGAGTATACGAGGGCGCACGCCGCGTCTGGCGCGCGTGGAGAGGGAGGGAGCGGGCTACGAGTCGTGAGCCATGTTCGGCCTCAGTTCGCCGCCACCCGGATCCACGCAATCCCGTCGACGTGCTCGAAGTGCCCGTCGGCCGACACGAGATCGGCGCCTGTCTCCATGGCGTGCGCCGCGATCCACATGTCGTTTGTCGGGATGGGACGGCCCTTTGCTCTCAGCAGCGATGCAATTCGGGAGTAGCGGTCTGCAGTCGCCAGCCCCACCGGCACGAACCGGACGTATCGGTGATCGAGGAAGGAGCGAAGTTCGGCGGCGTTCTGCTCGAAGCGCGATCCGCGCCGGAATCCAGACAAGAGTTCGCCGATCACGACCGCGGAGAGCAGAACCACTTCGGCCCTCTGCACGAGGTCCGCGACCACGTGCTGACCGCGCGCGAGCCCGGAGTAGGCATTGGAGTCGAGCAGGATCCTCATACCCAGATCGACTCATCGATGGTCTCGAAGTCCTCCAGCGCGGCGTTCAGTTCATCCGCCTCGGCCGCAGTCCAGGATCCGATGAAGAAGTCCAGCGAAGAGCCGATTGTCCGATCGTCGCCCGCGTCGTCGGTCAGCCCGGCGCCCTTGCGGAGCAGTTTCAGCGCCGCCTTGTTCAGCGAGATTCCCTCGCGCGCGGCGATGCGCCGCATGTGGTCGCGCAGTTCGTCGTCGAAGCCTCGAACGGTGAGCTGGTTCACGTGGCGGCTCCTTCGCGACTCACATTATGAGGCAGAGTGAGGCATATTGCGAGTCGCTCTTGCCAGGGCCCTCGGCGCGATGCGTCAGTCGGCGGTGATCTCGCGGCGCTCGAAGCGCCACTCGCCGGCGTCGCGGCGCAGCGTGTCGCGGTAGCGGCGCGTCAGCACGAGGACCGGCGGCTCGTCGGCGCGGAAGACCAGCAGGTCCGAGCGCATCACGATGCGCTCGCTCTCGCCCTCGATCGGGTCGAACACGGCGTTGTAGGTGATGTGGCGGACGTTCGGCAGCCGCTCGCCTCCTTGGGTGAAGAAGCGCCGCAGTTCCTCGTGGCCCTCGCTGCGGCTGCGGCCGGTGATGAACGTGGCGTCCTCGGTGAAGGTATCGAGCCAGCCCTCCACGTCGTCCGTGTCGTGCGCCATGTTGTAGCGCGACACCAGGTCCTGGATCGCCGTCCGGTCGTCCCCAGAGAGCTGCATCGTCTCGCCTCCCCTGCGTCTGTGGTTGGCTACGCTGGACTCGCCTCGACGAACCTCTCCACCTTGAGTTCCCTGGCGCGATCCCGCGCCTGCCAGAGGTCGTAGGCCGTCTGCATACTGAGCCAGGTCTCAGGTGAGGAGCCGAACGCCTGGGACAGGCGGAGGGACATCTCGACCGACACCCCGGCCCGCTTGTTCACCAGGTCCGACAGCGCCTGACGCGTCACGCCCAGGCCTTCCGCCGCCCGCGTCACCGTCAAGCCCAACGGTTCGAGGCACTCCCACCTGACGATCTCGCCCGGGTGGGGGGGATTCTGCATGGGCATCAGGTCACCTCGTCAACAGTCGAGTCATCAATGGTAGCCCGTGGTCGACTTACCCCTGCTGAAGCTGCTCGATCACGCGTGCGACCTGCTCGTCCTGCGCCGGGTCCTCCGGCAGCGGGAACGTGACGCCGTCGGCGAGGTCGCCGTACCACTCGAGGATGATGTCGGCGATGCGGTCGTAGGTGCCTTCCGGCATCAACGCGTCGATCAGCTCGTCGCTGATCAGCGAGGCCAGCTCGCCCCACTTGCCCGCCCGCGTCAGCTCGCGCAGTTCCGGGCCGAGCTCCGTCCAGCCGTGCAGCTGCAGCGTCGGCCAGTACGGCGGGGTGGAGTACCAGAAGCCCATCGACTCGCGCACCACCTCGCGCCGCCTGTCGATCTCCGCCTGCGTCGCCCCCGTCAGCAACTGCAGGCTCGGGATCAGCTCGACCTCGGAGGGGTCGCGGCCGCTGCGCTTCGCGCCCTCGGCGATGTTGGCGAGCGTGACCTCGCGCAGGTAGCGAGGGCTGGAGTTCGTCGGGTGCGTCAGCACGCCGTCCGCCAGCTCGCCGGCGAGGCGGCAGATCGCCGGGTTGACCGCGCCCAGCCAGAGCGTCGGCGCCGGGAAGTCGATCGGGCCGGGGTTGAAGCGCGGCTGCAGGCGCGTGATGCGGTACTGCTCGCCCTCGAAGCGCACGCCCTCGCCGGACTGGAAGGCGCCGAAGATCGCGTGCAGCGCTTGCAGGTACTCGCGCATGCGCGCGATCGGCGGCGTCCACGGCACGCCGTAGCGGCCCTCGATGTTGCCCTTCACCTGCGTGCCGAGGCCGAGGTTGAGGCGGCCCTCGGCGAGCTGCTGCACGCCCCAGGCGCTGTAGGCGAGCTGCATCGGGCTGCGCGGGAAGGCGAGGATGATCGCGGTCACGATGCGCAGCCGCTCGCTGTGCTCGGCGACGAGCGCGGCGCTGATCATCCCGTCGTTGACCGTCTCCGGCACCTTGATGCCGTCGTAGCCGAGCGCCTCGACGCGGCGCACGTGAGCGGCGATGTCCGCGAACGGCGTGTGCGTGCCGGTGCCTGCGTAGACCTTCATCGCGTGCTCGCGCTCCCGTCCGCGGCGCCGGTCAGGCTACGCCGAGCCGCGCGGAGCGTCGATGTGCCCACGAGGCTTGCAGGCCGCGCGCTACGCGCCGTCCCCGAAGGTCCAGCGCGTCTGCGTCTCCACGAACGCGCCTTCGAGCCAGGCATGGCCGATGCGCGGGCGAAGCACGTAGAGCGCGGCATCCCCCGGCTGCTCCCCGGCGCCATCGAGCGGGAACGGCTCGCCCGTCGTCGGGTCGACGTACTTCGCACCGTAGGCGGCGACCACCGCCGCGGGCGCCTCGGCGAGCGGCAGGCGCTCGACGGGCCCCTCGACGATCGCGACGTCCTCGCCGCTCTCGACGTGGGCGACGGCGTACGGCTCGTGCGCGAGATTGCGCGCCTTCTGGCCTCCGGTGCCGAACCACAGCGCATCGTCCACCCAGACGCCCCAGACCGGCATCGAGTGCGGCCGACCGTCCGGCCGCGTCGTCGCGATCCAGTAGGTCAGCGCCGGGCGCAGGCGGCTGATGGCGCGTTCCCGGATGTGCGGCACGGTGCTCATTGGGCCTCGCAGTATCGGTCCGTGAGCCGCGGGCGGCTATCGGCGTCGCTGCTGCAGCGCCTCGTCCAGCCGGTCTGCGAGCGCTCGCTCGCCGATGCCGCGTAGCTGACCAGCAAGTTCGGGCCGCGACTGCGGGAAGATACCGCCGTCGCTTAGTGCTGCGCGGGCGAGGTGCGTCAGCATCGAGACTTGAAGCTCAGCTGCGGCATCGCGGTCTCCCACGGCGAGCATGTCGTCGTAGTGGCGCTTCGTCTTGCGCGCGCGCTTTCGTGCTTCCGACGCAGACGGCAACGCGAGGCGGTCGTTCCACTCCGTCCTCAGCCGCGTCCACCACGCGTCGCGCTCGAAGAGCACATGGCCGAACCGCACCGTCCATGAGAGGTAGTCGTGGTCGGCGGCCAGCTTCCGTGCAACCTCGTCCTGCTCATACTGTCGCAGATCGACATCGATCGGCGGTCGCGGCAAAGGAGGGCGATCACGCCGGTAGACCAGCACGAGGTCGAGGTCTTCGCTGATCTCGACCTCGCGCACGGCCGATCCTGACGCGACTATCGCTTCAATCGTCTCGTCCGATAGTGCACGTTCCACTGCGTCGAGCGTCCACGCTCGTGCAGCCTCGCTCGGCCACGACCGAACGGCGTCGAGCTCTGCCGCCGATACCAACGACGAACGTCCCGCTCCTTGTTTTCGCAGTTGTTGCGTCATGATTGAAGCAATGCCCCAACGGACTCGACGTACTCTTCGATTGCGGTCGCGACCTCCTCTGCGCCCAGGCCGTCCGGGGGATCGACATCACCGTATGCTTCGTGCTTGCGCATGTCGTTCAGGTCCCGCAGCAGGTCCCATACGTCAGGTAGGTCGTGCTCTTCAGCGAGGACAACCGCTGTCTCCGCCTTATCACGGTGACCACTTGGACGCTCTTGGCCCAGATGCAGAGCTGCGGCGACGACACAAGACTCGAGGCAATAGAAGCCGTACATCGAGAGATCTGCCCAATCGACCGGATCGCCCCACAGAGAGTCCTGGACTCGCTCAAGGTGAGAGCGAGCCAATTCGTAGGAGTCCTCTGCAGTCTGCTCCATTGTCTCGGCACCTCGTTCACGTTCCCGATCCGGTTCTAGTCTAGCCTCAAGACGCGTGCTCCCGCCGCGAGTCGCATCGAGGCCGGTACCATCCGGTCCGCCGCACCACACAGCGAGGAGCCCTGTGTGCTGATTGCGCTGCTCGACCTGCTCCGCATCCGTGCCCGCGTCGAGCGCGCGCTGGTGCGCTACACGGGCTACTCGCTGCTCAGCCGCCACGTCACGAGGCGTATCGGCGTGTCCTACGTGCCGACGCTGCTGCTGGTCACCATCGGCCAGCGCAGCGGCGAGCTGCGCGAGGCGCCGCTCTTCTACTTCGAGGATGGCGACGACTACTTCGTCGTCGGCTCGATCGGCGGGAGCCCGCGCCATCCCGGGTGGTACCGGAATCTGCTCGCGGATCCCCACGCCTGGGTCTACGTGCGCCGCCGCCGGATCGCGGTGCTCGCCTCGCTGATCGAGGGCGAGGACCGCGCGCGGCTGTGGCCGATCGCCGCGCGTGCCTACCCGCGCTACGACGAGATGATCGAGGAGGCGCGCCCGCGCGAGATCCCGCTCGTGCGGCTCAGCCCGCGGGTTGCGAGCTCTGCGAGTAGCCCGAGCCCGGACGCGTGACGCCCGTGCCCTTCGCGTCCTCGAGGCGGCCGTACTCCTGCAGCAGCCGCTGGTCGTAGGTGACGAGGCCGCTGACCCGCTCCAGCGGCTCCGTCGCCAGCAGCAGCGTCGCATCCACCATGTAGTCGACCGGCGCGCCCTGGTCGCCCATCCCGGAAGCCTCGAGGTGGAACAGCGCGCCCGGCGTCCGCACGGCCTCCGAGGGCGAGACGCAGGAGACGGCGATGCCGTGCTGCTCGACCTCCTCGGCCAGGCCCTGCGTGAAGCGCTCGAGCGCCGCCTTGGTCGTGCCGTAGAGCACGCTGCGGCCCTCGGAGACGGTGGGGTAGGGGCCGCGCCCGGGGCCGATCGCGCCGCCGGAGCCGATGTTCACGATCGCGCCGCCGCCGCGCTCGATCATCCCCGGCAGCACGCCCTGCGCGAGCAGGAAGGGCGCGTGCACGTTGACCGCGAACACGCGCAGCCAGCGGCGCTCCGGGATCTCCGCGACCGGCGCGAAGTAGTTCGCGGCGGCGTTGTTCACGAGCACGTCGACCGCGCCGAACGCCTGCTCGGCAGCCGCTACCACGCGGCTGCACTCGTCGCCCTCGGAGATGTTCGCCGCGACGGCCTCCGCCTCGCCGCCGGCCTCGCGGATCGCCGCGACCGTGCGCTCGAGCGAGCCATCGAGGGGGTGATCGCCCTCGCTCAACGTGCGGGCGACGCAGACCACGCGCGCGCCCTCGGCGGCGAAGCGCATGGCGATCGACTCACCGATGCCGCGGCTCGCCCCGGTGACCAGCGCGACCCGTCCATCGAGCATGCCCACGTTGTCACCCCCTCCGCTGGCTCCGAGGCCGAGCGCGCCCTCGGGGGCTTGCTCTCGCCCCGTCGCGATCGATGCGCAGCACCGTCGCCGTGCCGGGGCGATCTGTCAACGCCGGCGGGTTGGCGCGGCTGCGCCCAGCGTGGCGCAGGCGTAGGCTGGAGCGCGCAGGCCGGCGGGGACCGGCAGACAGGGCCAGGCGCGCATGAGGCGTCTCGGACGCAGGCTCCCCGGCGACGTCGTCGTGCGGCGCGCGCGACGGCGGTCGGAGACGGTGCGCGTCAGCGCCATCCGGCGGCGCAGCTTCCGGCCCCGGCCGTGGATGGTGCCCGCCGGCTTCGCGCTCCTGATTGCGCTGGGCGCGCTGCTGCTCTCGCTCCCCATCGCGTCCGAGTCCGGCGAGTGGACCAACGGCTGGGACGCCCTCTTCACCGCCACATCCGCGCTCTGCGTGACCGGCCTCGTGCGCTTCGACACGGCGGACCAGTTCAGCTTCTTCGGCGAGCTCGTGATCATCGTGCTGATCCAGCTCGGCGGACTCGGCGTCACGATGTACGCGGGGATGCTGATCCTGTTCGTCGGCGGGCAGTTCGGCCTGCGCGGGCGGGACTTCTTCGGCATCGAGTTGATTGGCGACTCGGAGCGGGACGTGCTGCGCCTGCTGCGGCGCGCGGCGCTCTTCATCTTCACGATCGAGGCTACGACGTTCCTGCTGCTGCTGCCCTGGTCGCTGACGAAGTGGGATCTGGCTCCGGCGATCTGGCGTGCCTTCTTCCACGCTCTTTCCGCCTCCAACTGCGCGGGCTTCGATCTGATGGGCGGGGGCCGCGGGTTCAGCGGGCAGGTCGACGAGCCCTACCCGATTATCGTGATGGGGACCGCCGCCCTCCTCGGCAGCCTCTCCTTCATCACCGTCTTCAACCTGCGAACGCGTCCACGGCGCTGGTCGCTCGACACGAGGCTGGTCGTGATCGGGATGGCGGCACTGCAGCTGATCGCCATGCTGGTATTCGCCAGCATCGAGCTGCGCGCGGGCAATCCGCTGAGCGGGCTCAACCCCTTCGAGGCGCTCGCCAACATCTACTTCCTCGCCGTCAATCGCACGACCGGCATGTCCACCATCGAGATCGCCTCGCTGCAGGACGCGAGCATCGCGATACTGCTCCCGCTGATGTTCATTGGCGGCGCGTCCACCTCCACCGCCAGCGGCATCAAGATCGGAACCTTCATGGTGTCGCTCGTCGTCATCCTCTCCGCCCTGCGTGGCAGGCACAGCGCCCAGGTCTTCGGGCGCGAGATCCCGCAGGCGATCGTGCTGCGCGCGACGGCCGTCACGCTGCTCGGCGTCTTCCTCCTTGCCGTGGGACTGTCGCTCCTGCTGCTGTTCGAGGATGGACCGTTCCTGCCGCTGCTCTTCGAGGTCATGTCCGGCCTCGCCAACGTCGGCTGGTCGATGCGCAGCACGGGGGATCTCTCCACGCCGGGGGTCATCCTGCTCACCGCGTTGATGTTCATCGGGCGGCTCGGACCGCTGATCGTCGCGATCTCCATCCCGGACCGCCCCCAGGAGCGCTACCGTTACGCGTACGGGCGGGTGCGCATCGGATAGCGGCGCGCTTAGCGAGAGGAACGAACGATGCAGGTCGCCGTACTCGGGCTCGGCCGCTTCGGATCACAGCTTGTCCGCGCCCTCGGGCCGCTCGGCCACGAGGTGCTCGCGATCGATCTCAATGAGGGGCGCGTGGAGCGGGCCGCGCCGGATTGCGCGAAGGCGGCCGTCGCCGACATCACCAACGAGCTCGCGCTGCGCGATCTCGGCGTCGGCAGCGTCGACGCCGCCGTCGTCGCCACCGGCGTGATCGAGGCGAGCGTGCTCGCGGCGATGAACGTGCAATCGCTGGGCGTGAGCGCGGTCTACGCGAAGGCGTCCAACCAGTTGCACGCCTCGATCCTGGAGCGCATCGGCGTCCGCCGTGTCGTCCAGCCGGAGCGCGAGGGCGGCGAACGCTTCGCCCACCTGCTGCGCGTGGAGGGCGCCCGCGACTACCTCTCCGTCAGCCATGACTACGGCATCGTCATCCACGAGGCGCCCGAGCACCTGCACGGCCGGCGCCTCGGCGACCTCGACAGCAACGACGGCACGCGGCGGCTGCTGATCGCCGTGCGCAGCGGCGAGGTGGAACTCAACCCCGTGCGTGATCGCACGATCGGCCCCGGCGACCTGCTCGTCTTCGCCGGCCGCGACGAGGACCTCGCACGCGACCTGTGACCGGCAGTCCGCCCGTACGGCTATCGTGCCGGGGAGGCGCTCGCATGATCCGCATCGCTCGACCCCTGCTTGCAGCGTTCGCGCTCGCGCTCGCCGCGCTCGGCTCGGCCTGCGCCGTCGAGGGCACAGAGGGCGCGCTGCACGTCGTCACCATCGAGCGGCAGGTGGACGGCGTGCTCGCGCGCTACATCGACCGCGCAATCGACCACGCCGAGGATCGCGGCGGCCTCGCCGTGCTGCTGCGCATCGACACGCCCGGCGGCGAGATCGGCGCGATGAAGTCGATCGTCGGGCGCATCGAACGCTCCGGGGTGCCCGTCATCGCCTGGGTCGGCCCGCCGGGCGCGGAGGCCGCCTCGGCCGGCACCTTCATCGCGATGGCCGGCCACGTCGCGGCGATGGCCCCGAACACCACGATCGGAGCGGCCACCCCGATCAGCGCCACCGGCGAGGACATCGAGGGCGACCTCGGCAAGAAGGTCACCAACGACACGGTCGCCTTCGCGCGCGGCGTCGCCGAGCTGCGCGGGCGCAACGCGGACTGGGCCGAGGCCGCCGTCCGCGACGCCAGCTCCGCCACCCCGAGCGAGGCGCTCGAACTCAACGTGATCGACCTCGTCGCCGCGACCGAGCCGGAGCTGCTCGCCGCCGTCGAGGGCCGCACGGTGGAACTGATCGACGGGCGCACGGTGGAGCTGCGGCTGGCGACCGCGCCGCGCGTGGAGAACGAGTTCAACGCCTACGAGCGCATCGTCGGCTTCCTCGGTGACCCGCTGGTGGTCACGCTGCTACTGCTGATCGGCATGGTCGGCATCGCGACGGAGCTGTTCTTCGCGCCCGGGACGTTCGTGCCCGGCGTCGCCGGGGCGCTCTCGCTGCTGCTGTTCTTCCTCGGCGTGGGGACGCTGCTGCCCGCCGAGGCTGCGGTCGCCTTCGTGGTGCTCGCGGTCCTGCTGGTCGTGCTGGAGCTGTTCCTGCCGACGGGCGGCGTGCTGGGCGCGGGGGCGGCGCTGGCGCTGGCGTTCGCGATCGGCATCGGCGTCGGCCAGGGATCGACGGATCTCAGCATCGAGCGCCTGCTGGTGATCGTGCTCGCGGTGGTCGGCGTGATCGCGCTGCTGATCGGGGCCTTCCTCGCCTACTTCGCCGCGCGCTACTGGGCCCCCAACGAGCGTCGCGAGGCGGACTCCGCCGACTCGACGTAACGGGAGCCGGGCGGGTCAGGCGTGCAGCGTGGCCGCCGTGAGGCGGTCGCCCGGACTGAGCACCTCGGACGCCGCGACCTTGCCGCCGTCCGCTCGCGCGCGTCCGACGGTGAGCACCCCGCCGATGACGGCGATGCGCGCCGCCTGCGGGTTCGCGGCGTCCGGCTCCAGCACCGTACCCACGGGCTCCGAGGGCGCAGCGGGCGCGAGCGAGGGGTCGAAGAGGCGCACCCGTGTATCGCCGAGCGCGGCGATCGCGCCGGGCGCCGGATCGCAGCCGCGCACGTGGTTGAACAGCGCCCGCGCGGGCCTCGACCAGTCGACGAGCGCGTGCTCGTCATCGAACGGCGGCTCGTAGGTCGCCTCCGAGTCGTCCTGCTCGATGCGCGGTGCGCGGCCCTCCCGCACCAGGGCAGTGGCCTCGGCGAGCGCCTCGATGCCCTGCGGGTAGAGCCGCTCGAAGTAGAGCGAGCCCATGGTGTCCCCGGGCCGGATCTCGACCGTGCGCTGGAGCAGGATCGGCCCGGTGTCGATGCCCTCGTCCACCCAGAAGATCGTCAGCCCCGTCTCCGTCTCGCCGTTGACGACGGGCCAGTTCATCGCCGAGCGGCCGCGGTACTTCGGCAGCAGCGAGGGGTGGTACTGGATCGCGCCGTGCGTGGCCGCATCGAGCACGTTCTTGCGCACGATGTCGGTGACGAAGGCGAAGACGATCAGATCCGCCTCCCATGCGCGGTAGGCCTCGAAGGCCTCCGCGCGGCGCAGCGCGCGCGTCTCCAGCCAAGGCAGGCCGGCCTCCTCGGCGGCGGCGCGCAGCGGGTCCGGGCGCCCGCCCTCGGGCGTCCGAGGCGTGGAGACGCCGACGATCTGCTCGCCGGCCTCGCGCAGCGCATTGAACGCGTCCACGCCGAACGCGGCCTGCCCGAAGATCGCGATCCTCATGCGACCACCCCCTCCTCGCGCAGCGCGGCGATCTCGGCGTCGGAGCAGCCGTGCTCGCGCAGCACCTCGTCCGTGTGCTCGCCGAAGAGCGGCGAGTAGCTCAGCACGCCGCGCTCGCCGTCGATCTCGAATCCGCCGCCCATCTGCCAGATGCGGCCCTTGGTCGGGTGCTCGATCGGCACGATGAACTCGTTGGCCTGGACGTGCTCGTCGGCCATCAGTTCCTCGACGCCTCCGTAGACGGGCGAGCAGGGGATGTCGGCCGCGCGCAGGGCGGCGATCAGCTCGTCGCGCCGGTGCGGGTGGATCCAGGCGGTGAACAGCTCGTTGAGCTCCACCTGGGCGGTCTCGCGCTGCTGGCGCGTCGCATACGCGGGATCGCCGGCCAGGTGCGGGTAGCCCGCGAGCTGGCAGAAGCGCTCGAACTGGCCGTTGTTCCAGGCGCAGATGAAGGTCCACTCCCCGTCCTCGGTCTGGAAGACGCCCGCCCCGCCCGGCAGCTGGCGCTCGTGCGGCGGGCCCGTCTCGTCCTCCGCCACCACCTTGCGCGGCGCCATCATGTGCAATGCGCCCTGCAGCAGCGAGCTCGTGACGTGCGAGCCGCGCCCGGTGCGGTCGCGCTCGCGCAACGCTGCCATCGCACCGAAGGCGGCGAGCAGCGGCGTCGAGGTGTCGCCCACCATCGATCCGTTGAGGCGGGGCGGGCCGTGCTCGTCGTAGCGGCGCATCGCGGTGCTGAAGGCCTGGATGATCACGTCGTAGGTGGGCTCGTACTTGAGCGGCCCCTCGCGGCCCCAGCCGCTGATCGAGATGTAGACGAGGCGCGGGTTCAGCTTCGAGAGATCCTCGTAGCCGAGGCCCCGACGATCGAGCACGCCGATCCGCATGTTCTCGATGAAGACGTCGGCGTCCTCCACCATGCGCAGCAGCAGATCGCGGCCCTGCTCCGTGCGGATGTCCAGCACGATCCCGCGTTTGCTGCGGTTGGACACCGTGTAGAGCACGCCCTCACTCCCGAGGAACGGCGTCGTCGAGTTGCGCCCGTCGTCGCCCCAGGGCGGCTCGATGTGGATCACGTTCGCGCCAAGCTCGGAGAACATGCGCGCGGTGACCGGCCCCGCGATCATCGTGGTCAGGTCGATCACCTTGAGGTCGTCGAGCATCCTCGCGGCGCCGCGCTGTTCGAGCGCCCCCTGCTCGCCGTTCGCTTCGGACATCGATGCTCCTCCGCGGGCGCGCCCGTCATCCCCGGCGCATGATACCCGAGGGCGTCGTTCGCGACGGCCACGTGGCCGCCCCTGCGCGCGGCTATACTCGAATGAGCCGGGCGAACCGGCAGTCTCGAGGAGGTGGCGGGTGTTCTTCATCAACGTGGTGCGCCAGTACGAACGGGCCGTGGTCTTCCGCCTCGGCCGCTACGTCGGCACGCGCGGCCCAGGCCTCGTGATCCTGATCCCGTTCATCGACCGCGGCGTGCGCGTCGATCTGCGCGAGTTCGTCATCGAGGAGCCGAAGCAGACCTCGATCACCAAGGACAACGCGCTCGTCGACGTTGACTTCGTCGTCTTCCTCCAGGTGGTCGATCCCGAGTCGGCGGTGATCAACATCAACAACTTCATCATCGCCGTCCGCAACCTGGCGACGACCTCGCTGCGCGCGGTGATCGGCGACATGACGGTGGAGGACGTGCTGGCCCGGCGCGAGGAGATCAACAACCGCCTGCAGGTCAAGATCGCCCTCGAGACGATTCGCTGGGGCGTGAAGGTCACCTCGATCGAGATCCGCGAGATCACGCCGCAGCACGACATCCAGGATGCGATGACCCAGTTGCTGACGGCGGACCGCACCAAGCGCGCCCAGATCACCGAGTCCGAGGGCCAGCGCCAGTCGGCGATCAACGTCGCCGAGGGCAACAAGCAGGCCGCGATCCTCGAGGCCGAGGGCGTGCGCGAGTCCTCGATCCTGCGCGCGGAGGGGTCGCGGCAGGCGCAGATCCTGCAGGCCGAGGGCTTCTCGATCGGCCTCGAGCGGATCTACGACGTGGCGCGGGGCGTGGACTCCAACACGATGGGCCTGCAGTACCTGGAGATGATGAAGCAGCTCGGCGACGGCCAGTCCACGAAGTGGATCATCCCGATGGACCTCGCGAGCGTGGCCGGGAACATCAGCAGCACCCTCGCCGGGATCTCCGGCGGCGCGCGCAGCGTGGCCCAGGACGACGGCTCGGCGAACGGCGAGTCGTAGCGCCGGCGCGCGGCGGCAGCCGCGTCGGCTGCCGCCCGCCCGCTAGCCTCGAGGCAGCCCCAGGCCGCGCGTGGCGATCACGTTGCGCTGAATCTCGGCGCTGCCGCCCGCGATCGTCGAGGGGATCGTGCGTAGGTAGGAGCGTGTGAAGGTGCCCGTCATCGGCGCCCGCTCGTCCCCCGGCCAGATGTTCGCGTAGAGCCCGAAGATGATCGTGCCGGTGCGCGCCATGCGCTGGTTGAGCGCCTTGGAGAAGACCTGCCCGATCGAGGCCTCGTAGTTCGGGATCAGCCCCTTCGCCTGCAGCGAGGCGAGGCGCAGCGAGAGGTTGTAGCCCACCTCGATCTCGATTGCGCGGTCCGTCAGCTCCGCGCGGATCGTCGCCGAATCCGCCAGCCGCGACTTCGCCGCGCCTTCGGGCGTGGCGAGGTAGTCCTGCAGCTCCTCGAGCAGCGCGCGGTCCTCGGCGGTGTTGGAGATCGAGGCGCGGTCGAAGTCCATCAGCGTCATGGCGACGTACCAGCCGCTGTTCTCCTCGCCGATGCGATTCTCGGCCGGCACGCGCGCGTCGTCGAAGAAGGTCTCGCCGAACGAGCTGTGGTCGAACACGGCGTTCTCGATCGGGCGCATCGAGATGCCCTCGATGTGGAAGTTCTCGATCATGAGGAAGGAGATGCCCTTGTGCTTCGGCGCATCCGGGTCGGTGCGCACGAGGGCGTACATCGAGTCGGCGGTCTGGGGGGTGGACCAGATCTTCTGTCCGTTGAGCACGTACTCGTCGCCGTCGCGCTGGGCGCGCAGTTGCAGCGAGCCGAGGTCCGAGCCGGCGCCGGGCTCGGAGTAGCCCTGCGCCCACTGTATGTCGCCGCGCGCGATCGGCGGCATGTACTTCGCCTGCTGCTCCGCGCTGCCGTAGACCATCAGCAGCGAGCCGAGGAACATCGCGCCGGTCCCCCCGACGCGCGGCGCGCCGGCGCGTTCGCGCTCCTCGTTGAACACGAACTGCTCCAGCGTGGAGAGTCCCGCGCCGCCGTGCTCCTTCGCCCAGGCGGGAGCGACAAGGCCCTCGGCGGCGAGCGCGTCGCCCCACTCCCGCGAGGCGCCGACGATCTCGGGATCGGGGGAGAGCCGGTCGTGGTCCCAGCTCGGCTCGTCGAAGTACATCGGCTCGCCGTCGGGTGCCGGGATCATCTGGCGCATCCACTCGCCGGCGGCGGCGCGCTTGTAGCGCTCGGGCAGTTGCTCTTCGAAGAAGGTGCGGATGCGTGTGCGGAATGCCGCGAGTTCGGCCGAGTCGTCCCAGTCCATGAAGTCCTCCTGACAAGTGGGCCTGATTCTATACGCTGACCGCGCTCGCTGCCGCGTGCCCCGCGCCGGGTCGCGAACTCAGCGCGTGCGCGTCCGCAGCGCCCACAGCGCGAGCGCGATGGTGAGCGCGCCGAGGCCGAGCACGGAGGCGAGCGCGCCCGCGAGGTTGTCCCACTGCCAGCCTTCGAGCACCAGCGATCGCATGCCCTCGAGCAGGTAGGTGACGGGGTTGATCGAGGCGAGGAACTCCAGCCACGGGTCGAAGATCTCCTTCGGCGCGAAGGCGGGCGAGAGGAAGAGCAGCGGGAAGAAGAGCAGGAACCCCGCCTGCGCCGCCTGCGCGTTGCCCGTGCGCAACCCGATCGCCACGCCGATCCCGGAGTAGGCGGCCCCGAACAGCCCCGCCAGCGCGAGAATCACGACGAAGCCGAACGGCCCCGCCTCCATCCCCGTGCCGAACAGCGACACGACCGCCACGATCACCGCCGTGAACGCGGTCGCGCGGATGCCGTCGGCGATCAGCCGGCCGAGCACGATCGCGAGCCTCGGGCTGGGCGTCAGCAGCAGCTTGTCGAAGTAGCCGCTCTCGATGTCCTTGACGATCGCGACGCCCGAGATCGCGGCAGAGCCTGCCACGCACTGCAGGACGGCCACCGGCAACTGGAAGCCGCGGTAATTCTCCACGCCGAAGGCATCCGCCGCGATGTTGCTGATCGCACCGACCGTGACGAAGAAGAAGAACAGCGGGATGAAGAGGTTGCTGACCTCCACGCCCGGCTGCCGGATCGTCTCCCGCACCGCGCGCCAGCAGAGCTCGTACGCGCCCGTCGCGAGCGCCGTCATGCCGCCGCCTCCGCCGAGGCCTCCCCGGCGGCGGCCGGGTCCGGCACGCCGGCATCGACTTCGAGGCGCCGCCCCGTCGCGCGCAGGAAGACGTCGTCGAGCGTCGGCTGGGCAAGCGTGACTTCGAGCACCGAGAGGCCGCTCTCGTTGGCGATCGTCACGATCGGCGCGATCGCCTGGCTGCCCTCGCGGATGTACACCACGAGCGAGTCCTCCGTGCGCCGCAGCTCCTCGAGGCCGGGCATCGCGCCGATCCGCTCGCTGGCGCGCTCGGCGGCTTCCGCGGCGGCGGCGCCGTGCTCGATCCGCAGCGTCACCACGTCCGCGCCGATCTCGGCCTTGAGTGCCGACGGGGAACCTGAGGCGATGATTCGCCCGGCGTCGATGATCGCCACCTCGTCGGCCAGACGGTCGGCTTCCTCGAGGTACTGGGTGGTGAGGAAGAAGGTGACGCCGTCCTCGCGGTTGAGTTGTTCGACATAACGCCAGAGCGCCTCGCGGCTGATCGGGTCGAGCCCGCTCGTCGGCTCGTCGAGAAAGACGATGCTCGGCCCGTGCACCAGCGCCGAGGCGAGGTCGAGCCGCCGCTTCATCCCGCCGGAGTAGGCGCCGATGCGGCGGTCGGCAGCGTCTTCGAGCTCGACGATCGCCAGCAGCTCGTCCACGCGCGGGGCCACCGAGGAGCGGGACATGCCTTGCAGGCGGCCCTGGAGCGCCAGCAGCTCGCGCCCGGTCTGGAGGTCGTCGAGACCGGCTTCCTGCAGGGCGACGCCGATGCGGCGACGCACCTCGGTGGCCTGGCGCTGCACGTCGAGCCCGTCGACGAACGCGCGCCCCTCGGTGGGCCGTAGCAGCGTCGTCAGCATGCGGATGGTGGTGGTCTTGCCGGAGCCGTTCGCGCCGAGGAAACCGAAGACGCGCCCGCGCTCGATCGAGAGGTCGATGCCATCTACGGCGCGCACGCCGGGGAAGGTGCGGACGAGGCCCTCGGCGACGATCGCCGCGCCAGGGTCGGCGCTCATCGCTGGTCCTTCCGTCGGGGCTGCGGCGCTTCCGGCTCGTGCCGGGTGCCGGCAGCGCAGAAGCGAGTATCCGGCCGGGGCGTGGTAGCGGCGAGGGCGGCTACGGGCGGTCGCGGCTAGATCTCGTGCAACTCCTTGATCAGCCACTGCAGCCGCTCCTCGCTGGGCACGGGCGCCCTCGCGTCGCGGCTGGCGTCACCGCCGTACGTGCCGGCGCCGTCGCGGCGCGGCATCGGGAGGCTGATGCGGTTGGCGTAGTCGAAGTGCTCGCGCGCGAACTGCGGGAGGTTGTCGTAGGTGCTGGCGTTCGCCATCTGGACGGCGACCTCGAAGTTGACCGCCTCGAACATCTTGTTCCACTGGCCCTTCAGCGAGAGCTCGTAGAGCTGCATGCCGAGTCCCTCGAGGCCGTGTGCGCGGAACACGCCGTGGTAGGAGCGGGTGGAGCCGTAGAAGGAGATCGGGCGGCGCAGCGCCTCGATCGCCTGCTCGACCTCGGAGTCCGTCTCGCCGAAGGCGTTGAAGCCGCCGACGGCGATGCTGATCTCGTCGAGAGAGCGGCCGGCGCGGTCGGCGCCCTTCTTCACGGCGGGTAGCACGGTCTCGCGGAGGTACTTCTCGGTCATGAACCCGTGGGGGAGGAGGCCGTCGGCGCAGTAGCCGGCGGCTTCGGCCATCCTCGGGCCGACGCAGGCGAGGGAGATCTTCGGGTAGGGATAGTCGATCGGGCCCGGGTTGAAGGCCGGGGTCATGAGCCTGAAGTTGTAGTCGTCGCTGGTGTACCCGGGCCTCTCGCCCTCCTGCCAGGAGCGCCAGACGGCGCGCATCATCCCGATGTAGCTCTCCATGCGCCTGGCGGGCGGGGTCCAGGCGCCGCCGAAGCGACGCACGTTGTGCCCCTTCACCTGGCTCCCGAGGCCGATGTCGATGCGGCCCTTGCTGAACTCCTGGAGATCCCAGGCGGTTTGCGCCATGACGTACGGGCTGCGCGGGAAGGCGATGGTGACGCTGGTCGCGAGCTCGATGTGCTCGGAGTACTCGGCGGCGAGCGTGAGCGCGAGGATCGAGTTGTGCTTCAGTTCGCCGGTGGCGATGCCGTCGAAGCCGGCTGCCTCGGCGCGCTGTACCTGCTCCTTGATGTCGCCCAGCCAGACCTCGCCGTAGCCGGTGATTACCTTCACGTTCGGATCCTCCCCCTTGCGGCGACCCCTGGTCGCTGATCAGTTCCGCGCGCGCCCCGGTACGGTCGCGGCATTGTCGCTAATGATCTCGACCTCGGAGGCCGGTAGCAGCGAGGACGCCCTGGCTCACCAGAGGCGGCGGACGCCGTACTGATCGAAGCGCTCGTCGGTGGAGACAAGCACCAGGTTGCGGGAGTGGGTGTCGAGCAGGAGGCGCAAGCGCTATGTCTCGTGCTCCGGCCCTTCGTAGGCTCCCTCCCATGCAGCCAGTTCTTCATCGGGAAGCGGGTCGAAGAAGCTGTCGTCGATCTCGATGAGCCCCTTCATGGAGCCGAACTGCGGTGTGCCCCGCGGCTTCCGGACACGCACCAGCCTCGCCACCGGCGTGCCGTTGCGGGCGATGATGACCTCCTCGCCGGCCTCGACTTGCGCGATCAGGCGTGAGAGCTGAGCCTTCGCTTCGCCGACGTTGACCGTTACCATCGCTCACCCCTCGAGGCGCCTCGATCCAGGGTTCGGCTCACCGGCAGCCTCGTCAACCGAAGGGCCGACCGCGAGGGACAGGGAGCCGCCCGTGCTGATCCGCAACCTCCGCCTGCTCGACGGCACGGGCGCGCTGCTCGAGGGCGTCGACGTGCGCGTCCGCGATGGGCGCTTCGCCGAGATCGGAGTCGGCCTCGCCGGCGCCGAACCGGCCCTCGACGCGGGCGGGGCGACGGCGATCCCGGGCCTGATCGACGCGCACACGCATCTCAGCCTCGACGCTACTCCCGAGGCGCTCGAGCACGGCGCCGAGCGGTCGCACGGCTACCAGGCGATCGACGCGGCGCGCCGGGCCGGGGAACTGCTGGCGAACGGCGTCACGACGGCGCGCGATGTCGGGGGCGTGGCGCCGGTGATCCTCGGTCTGCGCGACGCGATCGCGGACGGGCTGACGCCCGGCCCGCGGGTCTACGCGGCGGGCGCCTGGCTGACCGCGCCGGAGGGCCACGGCTGGCACGTCGGTGCGCTCGCCGAGGGCGAGGACGGGGTGCGGCGGGCCGCCCGCGATCAGCTCGACGCCGGGGCGGATCTGCTCAAGCTGATGGTCTCCGGCGGCGTGATCGGCACCGGCCACGGCCCCAACGCCGAGCAGTTCAGCGAGAGCGAGGTGCGCATCGTCACCGCGATGGCGCACGCCGAGGGTAAGACCGTCGCCGCCCACGCCCACGGCGAGCCCAGCATCCGCAACGCCGTCCTCGGAGGCGTCGACACCGTCGAGCACGCCTCGTTCGTCACCGCCGAGCTGATCGGGGAGATGCTGGAGCGGGGCACCTGCATCGTGCCGACGCTGGCGGTGATCCGGATCGTGATCGAGGCGGCGGGCGAGGCGCTCGGCGCGGAGACGCTGGAGCGCGCGCACGAGGTGGCGGCGGCGCATCGCGAGAACATCGTCGCCGCCTGGCGCGCGGGCGTGCCGCTGGCCGCCGGCACGGACATGGGCAGCCCGTTCACGGGGCCCGAGGCGCTGCACGACGAGATCGCGCAGCTCGCCGGCCTCGGCATGACGGCGCACGAGGCGATCCAGGCCGCCACGCTGCAGGGCGCGCGCATCCTCGGCCTCGAGGACGAGATCGGCACGGTGCGGCCCGGCCGCCGCGCCGACCTGCTGGTGCTCGACGGCGACCCCCTCGCCGACCTCACCGCCACGCGCAGCATCCGCCACCTGCTGCAGGACGGCGAACTGCGCATCCGCGACGGCGCACCCGTCGCCGGGTAGCGCGGAGGTGAGCGTGATGGCGACTGCCGAGCGTCCCGACTGGGTGTCGGACACGCTGTTCCCGTTCGAGAGCCGGTTCTTCGAGACGCCGGACGGGCAGCGGATGCACTACGTCGACGAAGGATCGGGCGAGCCGATCGTCTTCGTGCACGGCAACCCGGCGTGGTCGTTCGAGTTCCGCCACCTGATCGAGGGTCTGCGCTCCGACTTCCGCTGCATTGCGCCGGACCACATCGGGTTCGGCCTCTCGTCCCGCAGCGGCCGGCGCGAGGACCACCACCCCGCCGCGCATGCGGAGCGGTTCGCCGCGCTGCTCGAAGCCCTCGATGTCCGGGACGCGACGCTGTTCCTGACGGACTGGGGCGGGCCGATCGGACTTGAGTTCGCGCGCAGGCATCCAGACCGGGTCGCGCGGATCGTGATCGCGAACACGTGGTGCTGGCCCGTCGCCGACGATCGGCACTTCGTGATGTTCAGCTTCATGATGCGCAGCTGGCTGGGGCAGTTCCTCATCAAGCGCTTCAATTTCTTCGTGAACCAGGTCATGCCGCGGGCCGTTGGCGACAAGGCCGTGCTGACGCCGGAGGTGATGAGCCACTACCGCAACGCCCAACCGACGCCCGAAGCGCGCGCCGCGTGCGCTGCACTCCCCGGCCACATCGTGGGAGCGAGCGACTGGCTGCGCTCGATCTGGGACGAGCGTGCGACGTTCGCCGACAAACCGGCGCTGCTCCTCTGGGGCTTCCGCGATATCGCGTTCCGCGAGAAGGAGCTCGACCGCTGGCAGTCCGCGCTGTCCGACGCGCGGCTGCTCACATTCGAGGACTGCGGCCACTTCCTCGCCGAGGAGGCGCCCGAACGGGTGCTGCCGGCGCTCCGCGAGTTCATGTCGGAGGCGCCGCCTTCCGGGTAGCGCGTCACGACCGCGGGCTGAACGCCACTGCGGATCCTGCTACGCTCGCCCGCGCTCGGAGCGGGCAGTACGACGTTGCGGACTGGCGAATCGAGGCTGCGTGATGTCTGAAGACGGCAAGCCGCTGGCGGGCAAGGTCGCGATCGTCGCGGGCGCCACCCGCGGGATCGGCCATGACATCGCGCTCTACCTCGCGCGTGCCGGCGCCACCACGGTTATCGCCGCCCGCAGCGCCGAGGTCACCGACCCGCGCTGGCCCGTGACGATCCATGACGTCGTCAAGGAGATCGAGGACGAGGGCGGCACGGGGCTGGCGATCCGCCTCGACATGCGCGACCCGGAGAGCTGCAGCGCCTGCATCGAGGACACCGTCGCGCAACTCGGCCGGCTCGACATCCTCGTCAACAACGCCGCCGTGCAGGCGCGCGGCACGATCGAGACGATGGCGGCGCGGCACGTTGACCTCATGCTCCACGTGAACGTGCGCGGGCCGATCCTGCTGATGCGGGCGGCGATCCCGCACATGCGCGCGATCGGCGGCGGGCATGTGATCAACATCTCCTCGCGCGGCGCGGTCAACTCGCCGCCCGGCCCGTACCCGGTGGAGGAGCGGCGGCCGACCTCGTACCTCTACGGCCCCACGAAGGCCGCGCTCGACCGCCTCAACCAGCAGCTCGCGCTGGAGCACCAGGCGGACAACATCTCCTTCAACTGCCTCTCGCCCGACCACCAGGTCACGACGCCCGGCGTCGCCCTGCTGCGCAACATCGACGACCCCGACGCGCCGCTGCTCGACGTCGAGATCGCCCACGACCTCGGCAAGTCGGCCGTCTGGATCTGCCAGCAGCCGCCCGGCTCGTACACCGGCAACATCCTCTACGACACCGAGGTGGTCGCCGAGCAGGGGCTGTAGGCGTGGCGTTACGCCCGCTCGTAGATCGAGACGTGCGACTGGCTCGCGGCCGTGAATGGCCCGCCCTGCCAGTCGCTCCAGCGCTCCCGCAGCCGCAGCCGCAGCCCCGCGAGTTGCGCCATCAGGTCCAGTTCCGAGGGCCAGACGTAGCGGAGCTCGATCGGGTATTGCGAGGCGTGCTCGCCGTCGATGGAGACGAGGCGCGTGGAGATCCGTTGCTGCGCGAGATCGAGTTGCGAGACATGGAAGACCGCGTGTTCGTCGTCGGTGCGCTGCTCGTGCAGCGACTGACCGCTGTCGTCGTAGCGGCACATGTCCGGCACGAACGCCTCGACGACGAAGACGCCGCCCGGGCCCAGGCGCGCCGCCACGTTGCGCATGCAGCGCACCTGCTCCTCCTGCGAGAGCAGCGCGAAGAAGGTGTTGAAGGCCACGAAGATCAGGTCGAACTCGCCATCGACCCCGACGTCGGCAAAGTCGCCCATCGTGACCGGGATCGCCTCGCCTCCCGGCTTCGCGCGCAGCTCCGCGACCATCGCCTCGGATGCGTCGATGCCGTGCACCTCGACCCCGCGCGCAACGAGGGGCAGCGCAATCCGGCCGGTGCCGATTCCGAGCTCCAGCGCGCGTCCGCCGCCGGCCAGCGCGGCCAGCGCCTCGACGGCGTCCGTCGGGTCCATGTGGGCGTGCAGGTCGTCGTAGTCGGCGGCGATGTGGTCGCCGTAGCTCCCCGGAGCGTGGTCGCGATCGGCTGCCATCGGCGCATTCTACGGAGCGCCCCGCCGAGGAGCCATGACCGCTCCGCCGGATCGAGGACCGCCCCGCGCGGGTCTTGCCCGGAGCGGCAAGGTGCGCCAGCATCGGCGCGGCAACGGGCGGACTTGAGCGGTAAACACTCCCCTGGCCGCGGAGGAACGCATGACCTCGAGGCGTGATGTCGCCGCGCCCGATCCGGCCGCGGCGGATGAGGGCGACGAGGCGATGGCGGGGCGGCTCTGGCAGCGCGCCCGGGGGCAGGGCATCAGCCGCCGCCGCTTCCTGGAGCTGATGGCGGCCGGCGGCGCCGCCGCGGTCCTCGCGGCCTGCATCGACCTCGAAGGCGGCGACGACGGCGACGATCGGTCCTCGCCCTGGTTCAAGGACACCGAGCCGTTCATCGAGCACGGCGGGAAGAGTCTCGAGGCTCGGCTCGAGCGGATGGACGAGGTGATCACCCCGACCCGGCTGTTCTTCGTGCGCAACAACTCGCCCTCGAGCATCGACGTCGACGCCGGGGACTGGCGGCTCTCCATCGAGGGCGACGCCGTCGCCAGTCCGCTGGAGCTGAGCTACGACGAGATCCGCCGCCTGCCCTCGCGCAGCTTCGTCTCCTACCTCGAATGCGCGGGCAACCACCGCGCGATGTTCGAGCGGGTGAGCGGCTGGCTGACGACCGGCTCGCAGTGGAGCACCGGGGGTGTCTCCAACGGCGAGTGGACCGGCGTCTCCCTGCGCGACGTGCTGACGCTGGCGGGGGTCCGCGACGACGCCGTCTGCGTGATGCTGGTCGGCCTCGACAGCGCCGCCCCGGAGCGCGGCTTCCGGCGCGTGCTCCCGCTGGAGAAGGCGCTGCACCCCGACACGCTGCTCGCCTACGAGCTGAACGGCGAGACGCTGCCGAAGGACCACGGCTTCCCGCTGCGCGCGATCGCACCCGGCTGGGTCGGCAGCACCAGCATCAAGTGGCTCGGCCGCATCGTCGTCTCCCGCGAGCAGCTCTGGACGCGCAACAACACCACCCACTACGTGCTGATCGGCACCAACTACGAGCCCGAGGGCGAGGCGCCCGGCGAGATCGCCGAGGAGCAGAACATCAAGAGCGCCCTCGCGCTCCCCTGGCCCGCCGAGCTGTCGGCCGGCGTTCACCGCCTCCACGGCTACGCCTACTCGCCCGGCGGCCCGATCGAGCGCGTCGAGTGGAGCACCGACGGCGGCGCGAGCTGGAGCGAGGCGGCCGTCCTGGGCCCGCACGTCGACTACTCGTGGGCGAAGTTCGAGTTCGAGTGGAACGCTGAGCCGGGCGAGTACACGATCATGACCCGCGCGACGGACGCCGCGGGCGAGACACAGCCGGAGGAGGTCCCCTTCAACGACAAGGGCTACCTCTTCAACCAGCCCCTCCCGCACCCGATCCGGGTGACGTAGCGGTCTCGGGGGCCGGTGCGGTCAGCCCGGCGGCATCGAGGCGTGCGTGGAGGCGTCTCAGCTCCTGTAGCACTTCCTCGGACGCCGGGTCGGCGGACGGCTTCGCGGACTCGAAGAGGAAGGCGGCAACGTTCGCGGTGAGTACCGCGAAGACGCCGATGCCGACGATCATCAGCACCACGGCGATGCCCCGGCCCAGCGGCGTGACGGGGACCTTGTCGCCATAGCCGACTGTCGTCGCGGTCGTGATTGCCCACCAGAATGCCGTATCGAGGCTGTCGATTGAGCCACCGCTCGAGCGCTCCGCGAAGTAGACCGCGATTGCCGAGGCCGTCAGCACGAGGCCAGCAAAGAGCAAGGACGCCTGCACTCCCTGGCGGGCCAGAATCGCTCGCGTCGCGTGCGTCGCGCGCACTGCGTACGCGAGAACCCGAGCAGCACGAAGCACGCGAAGGGCGCGCGCCGACCGCGCGATGCGCAGCGGCCGCAGGAACGGCAGTACGACGATCAGGACGTCGAACCAGTGCTGCCGGAGGTACAAGAGCTTCCGAGGCGCGATCCAGGTGCGGATCAGCAGGTCGGCTGCAAAGACGCCCCAGATGAGCGCATCGAGGGTGAGAATGGCGCGCTCCTGCCCCTCGGACAGGTCGAACGCAAGCGGAGCCAGCAGCAGGGGGATGGTGAGCAGCGCGAGGACGAGCAGCGGGACTTCGGTCCCGCGCTCGAATCGGTCGAGCGCTTCCACTCGCCTCTGCTGTTCGGCGGTCATGGCGCTCACCGACGCGTGCTCGGGGTCTCTTTCCCGGACGTCGATCGGTTCAACACTCAGGCAGTCTCGAATTGCAGGACGGACAGGTTCAACTCAGGGGAGCGCCTGGAGAGGTGAAGTATCTCCACACCAACTACTTCGTTCGACTCGTTGTAGTCGAGGACGATTCCGGGCGAGACCTCATCGGACTCGACGATGGAGGATTCGTCGAGGCGCAGGTAGAGCGCGTCAGCCGCCTTGTCCACGTTCAGTCTCACAATCTTCCTCCTGCGTCCCTGGCAAAGAATACGCTCACCACTCGCCAGGGTGCAGCGTGGGTGTTCACTGCTACGCGCAGAGCGCGGTCGCCGTGTTCCGTGATGCGCCGAAAGAAGCGCTCCACCTCGGGGTCGTCCGGGTCGGGCGTGCGCAGGGCCGGCTCAGCCACTGCCAGATCAACCCACTCCGCGAGGATCCTCCGTTCCGCCATCGCGTGAACCGCATGCCGTGTGCATTCCAGCCTCACGTGGTCCCCGGCTTCCGCCACCCCTTACAGCACCGCGAGCGGGTTCACCGGCGACCCGGTGCCGCCCCAGATCACCAACGGCGCGCAGACGAACTGGAACTCGTAGCGGCCGAGCTCCGCCGCGGCCACGCCGATCGCCTCGAGGTTGGCGTTGTCGAGCAGTGGCAGGCCCATGTAGGGCAGCGCGATCTGGTGGATTGCGCCGCCGCTGCCCTCGAAGCCCTGCCCCGCCGCCTCCTGCAGGTCCCAGACCAGGATCGAGGCGTCGTACTCGTACAGGAACTCGAGCGCCGAGGCATGCACGCCCGGCCGAGGCGGCGCGCCCGGCACGGTGACGCTCCCACCCTCACTCGGCGGCTGCAGCGTGCCGCTCTGCAGCGCGCGCTGCACCGCGTCGGCGCCGGAGCGGATGATCACCGCGTCTCCCGATCGCGGCTCGACGCCCTGCGCCCGGGCGGCGTCCTCCAGCTCCCAGCCGTGCACGGGCTCCTCGTAGCTGACGTGGTCGGTTCCGCGGTAGCGCGGGATGTCGTAGAGCACGCCGCGCGTGACGATGCCGTCGCGCCAGTGGTCCACGGACCCGCTCTTCGCGCCCGTCACCGTGACCAGCGAGGCGGGCCGCCCGTTGTAGAGCAGCGGCTCCTCGTCGTCGGTGAAGATGTGGCAGTGCGCGTCGATGTGGGTGTTGGTCAGGCCGTGGTAGTTGATCGCGAAGAAGTCCCAGGCAATGCCCTGGTGCCAGCGCAGGTAGTGCGAGACGGGGAACGGGTTGCGCGGCCCCGGCCGCGTGTCCAGCGAGTTGGCGAGCGAGATCGCCCGGCCCGCCTGCACCAGCCCGGCCGCGTGCGCGCGCACCTCGGGCGTGATGTGGTTGAGCGTGCCCATCTGGTCGTCGTCGCCCCAGCGCCCCCAGTTGCTGAAGCGCTCGCGGTAGGCGAAGAAGTCCGCCTCCGTTGGCGGCGTGCGATCTGCGAGTCCCATGCGGCCCTCCCGCTCCTCCGCCGGCAGCTCGTGCGGCCCGCCGGCGCCTGCGGCGCGGATCGTAGCAGGCAGCGCGGACGGCTATCATGACGCCCGTCGCGGCGGCCTTTGACGCCGCCACGAGGCGACGCGAAACTTGCTCCGCACGGCGGTGGCTGCGGCAGGGGGTAGGCCGGTGAGCGAGCCCGAAGACGAACGTCCGGAAGACCTCGACGACGCGGCCCCCGAGGCCGTCGACGAGGACGAGGACATCCGCTACTTCTTCGACGAATCGCTGACGGGCAGGCCCTGCACCTGCGAGGGCGGCGCACAGATCGAGGGCACGAACTACGCGGGCCGCGTCACCTATCGCGGCGTGCTGACCGGCCGCCGCTTCGAGCAGGGCGACCCGCCCTGGCGCTGGCTGGAACTGGCCGGACGCAGCATCGACGATCACAGCGGACAGGGTGCGCAGCTCGTCTGGTGCGAGGAGAGCTTCGTCTTCTTCGACGACGAGGAGTAGGGCCGGCGTAGGTCAATGCCCGCACGCAAGCACGGCGCGCGGAGCAGCGCGCGCAGCTGACTGTGGGCGAGAGGCGACCGAAGGAGGCCGCATGCACATCGTGATCTGCGTTAAGCAGGTCGTCGACCCGGACGGCGTCAACAGCTACGCGCTGTGGGGCCAGCTGGAGGTCGACGGGAGCGGACGCGCCTTCAGCACCAGGCTGCCGCTGATCATCAACGCCTACGACGACCAGGCCATCGAGGCCGCGCTGCGGCTCCGCGACGATGGCGACGAGGTGAAGATCACCGCGATCTCGGTCGGCAGCGAGAACGCCGACCAGGTGCTCAAGCACTGCGTCGCGATGGGCTGCGACGAGATCATCCGCATCGACGATCCCGAGGCCGGTGCCGCCGATGCGCTGCGCACCGCGCGCCTGCTCAGCGCCCAGATCCGCGAGCTCGGGGACGTCGACCTCGTGCTCTGCGGACGGCAATCCTCGGACTACGACCAGGGCACCGTGCCCGGCGCGCTCGCGGAGCTGCTCGGCTTCGCCTGCGTCACGCTCGGCTTCGGGGTGAGCGCGGCGGACGGGCGCCTGCGCGTGCAGCGCGCGACGCCGCTCGGCGAGGAGCTGGTCTCGGTCGCGACGCCTGCCGTCGTGACGATCAGCAACGAGCTGGGCGTGCCGCGCTACCCCACCAGCCGCGGCATGATCGCCGCCCGCCGCCACCCGCCGACCGTCACGGCCGCCGCCGACCTCGGCGCCGAGGCCGGTGCGCACGGCGTCGAGCTGGTCGAGCTGTTCATCCCCGACGTGCAGGGCCAATGCGAGCGCATCGAGGGCGAGACCCCCGCCGAGCAGGCCGCGGCCCTGTTCGCGAAGCTGGAAGAGGAGGGCGTGCTGTGAGCGGCGTGCTGGTCGTCATCGCGCAACCCGGATCGGACGGACTCAACCAGGCCGAGGGCGAAGCGCTCGGCCTCGGCCGCAGCCTCGCCGACGCCCTCGCCGAGCCGCTCGCCTGCGCGCTCATCGGGCATGGCCTCGAGGCCGCCTCCGCCGAGGCGGCGGAGCGTGGCGCGGCGCAGGTGCTCAGCGCCGACGCCGATCACCTCGCCACCTTCTCCGGCGACGCCGTCGTCGCCGCGGCTGCCGAGGCGGTCAACGCCTCCGGCGCGAGCAGCGTGATCGTCGCCCGCGGCCCGAACGCCCTCGAGCTGGCCCCGCGCCTCGGCGCGCGGCTCGGCGGCGGCTGCGTGATGGGCGTGAGCGAGTTCCGCACCGGCGGCGCGAACGTCGAGGCCGTCGCCTCGGTCTTCGGCGGCGCCGCTCGCGCCGTCTACCGCATGTCCGCTACACCGCGGGTCGTCTCACTCGCGCCGGGCGTCGCCACCGCGCCCGAGCGCGAGGCCGGCCGCACGGCGGAGACGGTAGCCCTCGATCTTGCGCCGCCGGCGGAGCAGCGCGTGACCGTCGAGGAGCCGGCCGCCCTCACGGGCCCGCGCCTGGAGGATGCCAAGATCGTCGTCTCCGGCGGGCGCGGACTGCAGCAGGGCGACAACTTCGGTCTGATCCGCGAACTCGCGGAGGCCCTCGGCGGGCTGCCGGGCGCCTCGCGCGCGATCGTCGACGACGGCTGGGCGCCCGCCGAGGAGCAGGTCGGCCTGACCGGCAAGATCGTCAGCCCCGACCTCTACATCGCGGCCGGCATCTCCGGCGCGAGCCAGCACATGGTCGGCTGCTCGACGGCGCGCGTGCTCGTGGGCGTCAACACCGACGGCGACGCGCCGATCTTCCGCTACGCCCGCTACGGCATCACCGGCGACTGCCTCGAGGTGCTGCCCGAGCTGATCCGTCTCGCCCGCGAGCGGGCGGCGGGATAGCGGGCAGGGTGCATGCCCCCGCGCGCGCCGCGTGACTGAGGAGGGGGCGGAGACGCCACCCGCGGCTGCGGCCGGCCGGCCGCTGCCGGCCGCCGTCTCGATGGCGCGCGAGCCCGGCGCGGAACTCGGCGTCGTCGCCGACGCGCGTTTCCCCGGCGGCGCCGTGGTCGACATGCACTGCCACAGCTCCGACCTCTCGCTCGACAGCGGGGTGCGCGCCGAGCGGCTGGTGGCGCAGGCGGCGGCGCGGGGCCTCGATGGCGTCTGCCTCACCGAGCACAACGCGATCTGGGACGCCGCGGAGGCGCGCGCGCTGGGCGAGCGCCACGGCGTCGCCGTGCTGCCCGGCATGGAGATCGGCAGCACCGCGGGGCACGTGCTCGTCTTCGGCCTCGACCGCTACCGCCCGGAGCTGACCAACATCGAGCGGCTGCGCGAGATCGTGCTCGCCGAGGGCGGCGCGATGGTCTGGGCGCACCCGATGCGCGAGGGCGATCACCAGCGCCCGAGTTGGTCCTCGATCCCGGACCTGTTCGAGGCGGTCGAGGTCGTCAACGGTGATCACACGGACCACGTCGACGGCTACTGGGCGACGCTCGCCGAGGAGCTGGGCGTGGGTCGCACCGCCGGCTCGGATGTGCACAGCCTGCCCGCCGTCGGGCGGGTCGGGACGGGCTTTCCGGAGCCGGTCCCCGACATCGAGGCGCTGGTGCGGCTGCTGCGCGCGCACCGCCACGCGCCGCTCGACTTCCGCCCCGGCGGCGCCCACGGCCTGCCGCACATGGCGGACCCGCCGCCCTACACGCCGCGGAGGTCTCAGCCTTCGTAACGGGCTCGGGCGGTCGCGCCGATAGCGGGCGCGAACCCTCGCAGCGATGATTGCAACGCAATCATCGGCTACAATCGGGGTCACCTGCCGGATGGAGGCGCGGTTCATGGCCAGCATCACGGTGCGCAATCTCGATGACGGACTGAAGCGGCGGCTGCGTATTCGGGCGGCGGAGCGCGGCCACTCGATGGAGCAGGAGGTGCGCGAGATCCTCCGCGCGGCACTGGCCGAGGAATCGGCGCCCCCGGGGAATCTCGGAACGGCGATTCACGAGTTGTTTAAGCCGTTCGGCGGCGTCGACCTGCCGATTCCTCCGAGGGAACCGATGCGCGAAGTCCCGCAGTTTGACTAAGCCCCGGGAGTGTTCATTCTCGACACCAACGTCGTCTCGGAACTCATGCGGGACAACCCGCGGCCCGAGGTACTCGCATGGGTGGACCAACAGCCTCTGAACAGCCTCTTCGTCACGGCGGTGACCGAGGCGGAGATCCGAACCGGAATCGCGCTGCTGCCGTCGGGAGAGCGTCGTCGCGGATTGGCCGCTGCGGCCGAGCGCACGCTCGGCGTAATGTTCGCCCAGCGCATCCTGCCGTTCGGCAGTGATGCAGCCCGCGAGTACGCCGTCATCGCGTCCAGTCGCCGCGCCGCTGGCCGTCCGATCAGCCAGTCAGACTGCCAGATCGCGGCGATCGCTCGCTCGGCGGGAGCCCCGGTTGCGACCAGGGACACAGCCGGGTTCGCGGAGTGCGGGATCGACGTGATCAATCCCTGGCCGGGTGCGCCGGCCTGACGGCGGACGCGGAAGGGGCGCCTCCCGGCGCCCCCAACGCATGCCTGGCCGCGGTCGGCTGACTACTGATTCGTCATCACCATCGAGGAGGCAGTGCCCGGGTTCGCCCAACCGAGGTTGGCGGTGATCTCCGGGTCCTGCACCTGGCGGCAGTTGCCCTCGCTGTAGTCGAAGGTGTGGTCGCCCGTGCAGTAGTCGTCCACCTGCTTGCGCAGCTGGCGCACGTTCTCGATCACCATGTTCATGCCGTGCGTGTAGCCCTCGCAGAGGTGACCGCCCGAGGGGTTGTTCGGCCGCCTTCCGCCGAGCTTGATGGTGCCGTCGGAGACGTAGGTGCCGCCCTCGCCGATCGGGCAGAAGCCGTAGGCCTCAAGCTGGATCAGCGAGGTGAACGTGAACGCGTCGTAGGAGCCGGTGATGTCGATGTCCTCCGGCCCGACGCCGGCGTTTGGCCAGAGGATCCGTGCGTTGTACTCACCGGCGACCTGCGAGATCGGGTCGTTCTGCCAGGGGTAGCCGGCCTGCCACTTACAGACGCGCCCGGCCAGCCCGAGGATCCTGACCACCGGCTTCGCCAGGCTCGCCGCCTTCTCCGCCGTGGTCACGATGATCGCCGTGCCGTTGTCCGTCTCCACGCAGCAGTCCAGCAGGTGGAACGGCTTCACGATGTAGCGCGAGTTGACCACGTCCTCCACGGTCAGCCGCGTCTTGTAGTAGGCCTTCGGGTTGTTCGAGGCGCCCCAGCTGTGGGCGACCTTTACCTCGGCGAGCTGCTCGTTCGTCGTGCCGTAGTTGTGCATGTGCCGTACGAAGGCGAGGGAGAAGTTCTGCAGCGGCGTGCCGAAGCCGTAGATCGCCGTCTGCAGCGTGTCCAGGCCGTTGGCGGTGGTGAAGCGGGGCGCCTGCTGGCCGGTGCCGCCGGTGCGCGTCTCCGTGAAGCCGTTCATCGAGCGGTTGATGATCACCGCGTCGCACATCCCGGCCTCGATCACGCCGACGGCCATGCCGGTCAGCGCCTCGGTCGAGGAGCCGCCGCCCATGCAGTCGAAGTAGAAGTCGAGCCGGATGCCGACCTCGCCGGCGAGGTCCGGGCCGTTGGCCGAGCCGCGGCCCTGGTAGGAGAGCATGCCCCAGCTGGTTTCTTTCCGGTCGTCCCACATGCCGGCGTCCTGAATGGCGTTGCGGATCGCCTCGGCGCCCATCGCCCGCGTGGTGCGGCCGGAGTTGCGGGAGTATTCGGTCTCTCCGACACCCACGAGCGCGTACTTGCCCCTGATTTCCGGACCCGGCATAGATGGCTCCCTCCGCCGCGCGCGGAACCCTGCCGCGGGCGCGCTCCGCTTCATAGCACGGCCCCGGTGTCGCTCGCAAACCTCGGCCCGCGCGAGAACGAGAAGCAGCCCGCGCGGCGCCTCGTTCGCGCCCGCTGCTGGCGGGGCCGCAGAGGCGGTGGTATCGTCCGGGCGCTCGCGCCGGACGCGCCGGCGAGGGCTCACGAAGGGGATGAAGCGTATGCCCGCAGCGGACTTCCGCGACAGCGTGGCGATCGTCGGCATCGGCTATAGCCGCAGCCCGTCGGCGCCGGGAGGATTCTCCAAGAACTCCGGCGAATCCGTGACCACGCTCACCGTGCGCGCCGCCCGCGAGGCCGCCGCCGACGCCGGTATGGACCCGAAGGACATCGACGCCGGCGTCACCTATCAGACCAACGATTCGATCGATCCGCAGGCGGCCCTGCGCGCGATCGGCGCCAGGCGCATCCATCAGGACATCAGCCTCACGGGCGGCGGCAACTACGCCTCCGCCTCGATCATGATGGGCGCCCAGATCATCTATCACGGCATGGCCGACTACTGCCTGGTCTACCGCTCGATGAACGGGCGCTCCGGCTACCGCATGGGTCAGTCCGGCGCCGGCGCCGGCGGAGGCACCAACCGCGTCGGCGGCCCCGGCCAGTTCCAGAACATCTACGGCCTCGCCGGTCCGCCCTCCACCTACGCGCAGCAGGCGCGGCGCTACATGGGCCTCTACAACGTGAGCAGCGCCGACCTCGCCGAGTGGACCGTCAACTCGCGCAGCAACGCCGTCAAGAACCCCCGTGCCACCATGCGCGACCCGATCACCGTCGAGGACCACCAGAACTCTCGCTACATCGTCAATCCCTACCACCTGCTGGACTGCTGCCTGGAGACGGACGTGGCCTGCGCGATGATCCTCACCAGCACCGAGCGCGCGAAGGAGATGCGCAAGACGCCGCTGCTGATCCGCGGCGCGATCGGCGGGCCGAGCCCCTTCGATGACCTCGCCGACACCGGCTTCAAGTACATGCGCGACAAGCTCTTCGGGGCCGCCGACATCACGCTCGACGACATCGACATCGCGCTGCTCTACGACAACTTCACGGACTGCCCGATGCGCATGGTCGAAGACATCGGCTGGTGCGGGAAGGGCGAGTGCGCGGACTTCGTGCGCAGCGGCGCAATCTCGCTGGACGGCCAGGTGCCGATGGAGACGCAGGGCGGCCTGATCAACGAGGGCTACTGCCACGGCCTCAACAACGCCCTCGAGGCCGCACAGCAGCTCTGGGGCGAGGCCGAAGACCTCTGCCCCGGCTGGGCCGACGGCGAGCACAGCTACGACCGCGCAGTCTGTCGCCAGACTCGCGACCCGAAGATCGCGCTCCACACCGGCGTGGTCGGCAAGAGCGCGCTCGTGATGATGAAGGCGGATTAGCGATGGCTGACGAGTACCCCTACCTGCTGCCCCAGCCGGACGTCCTCACCCAGGGCTACTGGGACGCGCTCAGGGAGCACCGCATGGTGCTGCAGCGCTGCCAGTCCTGCCAGACCTTCCAGCACCCGCCGGACCGCACCTGCCGCTTCTGCCTCGGCGAGGAGATGGCCTGGGAGGAAGTGAGCGGCAAGGGCACGCTCTACACCTACGTGATCGTCACGCAGAGCATCCTCGGCCCCTGGCGCGGCCATGACCCCTACAACGTCATCCAGGTGCTCCCGGACGAGGTCGACCCCGCCAGCGTGAGCGTCCACAACAACGCCACCTACAACGTCGTCTACAGCAACGCCGTCGAGGTGGAGAGCGAGGATCTCGAGGTCGGGATGGCGATGGAGGCCGTCTTCGACGACGTGACGGACGACGTGACGATCCTGCGCTGGAAGCCGGCCGGCTAGCGACGCCGAGCCGCGTCCGGAAAGGCCGAGCCGTGGAACGCCGCTTCCGCAAGGCCCTGTTTGCCCTCGCTCGCGAGTCGAGCGACGCGTCGGACCTGCGCGAGCGCTTCGACGCGTTCATCGCGGAGGTGCGCACGCACCCGGCGCAGGTTCGCCCCTACGCGGACGAGGTCCTCGACACGCTGCTGGCGCTCAGCTTCCGCCCGGAGGTCGCCGCCGACCTGCACCGCCGCTACCTCGACGCGCGCGTCGGCTCATCGGCGGCGTAGCGGCAGAAGACTCAGTCCACTGTGCAGGCGTGTACGTTTCGTGCCGCATGCGAGCATGACTTCACTGCGACCGATTCACATGAGGAGCGTAGCCGTGCGCATCTCTGAGCGAGGCCGGATCACCATTCCCAAGAAACTGAGGGACCGCTATGGCTTGCATCACAATGTCGAGGTGGAGCTTACTCCTACCAAAGACGGCATCCTGATCCGGAAGCGGACGGGCGGGGAGCATCCGGTGGACCGCGTCGTCGGCATCATCGGTACCGGCGGGAGTACCGACGAGTACATGGCGGAAATCCGCGGCAGGTGATCACCGCATCGGCGCCCATGCCCTCGCGACGACTGATGCCTTGCTGACGCGGGACCAGGGCTTCTACGCCACATACTTCCCGGATCTCGCCGTGCCCACCGGCTCACCCTGAGGTCGGAGCGTCTCGCCGGCGCCTCAGCGCTGGAAGAAGGAGATCGAGGCGCCCGAGGGGTCGCTCGCGAGGGCGGTGCGGCCGTGGTCGCCCCCAAGTGAGGCCAGACAGTGCGCACGTCGCCGGCACGTCCGCGGCCGGCGCCTCAGCGCTGGAAGAAGGAGATCGAGGCTCCCGAGGGGTCGCTCGCGAGGGCGGTGCGGCCGTGGTCGCCCCCAGGTGAGGCCAGACAGTGTGCACGTCGCCGGCACGTCCGCGGCCGGCGCCTCAGCGCTGGAAGAAGGAGATCGAGGCGCCCGAGGGGTCGCTCGCGAGGGCCGTACGGCCGTGGTCTCCCCCAGGTGAGGCCAGACAGTGCGCACGTCGCCTGCCCTGCCGCCGTCCGCGCCTCAGCGCTGGAAGAAGGAGATCGAGGCGCCCGAGGGGTCGCTCGCGAGGGCGGTGCGGCCGTGGTCTCCCCCAGGTGAGGCCAGACAGTGCGCACCTCGCCTGCGCTGCCGCCGTCCGCGCCTCAGCGCTGGAAGAAGGAGATCGAGGCGCCCGAGGGGTCGCTCGCGAGGGCGGTGCGGCCGTGGTCTCCCATGTCTCGCACGTCGCCGGCGCTGCCGCCTCCGGCGCTGACGGCCGCCAGCGCCGCCTCGATGTCGTCGACCTCGAACACGGGGACGGGCTGGCCGGCGGCCGCGCCCTGGCCCTCGGCGGCGCTCGCGATGGCGAGCGAGATGTCGCCGGCCGAGAGCTGCACCCAGTTCGCGCCGTCGCGGAACTGCTCGGCGAGCCCCAGTGTCTCGGTGTAGAAGCGGGCGGCCGCCTCCACGTCGTCCGCGACGATGTAGACCTGTCGCAGTCGCTTGACCTCCACGCCGCACCCCCTTCGCTCGTCCTCGCGTGCCTGCTCGCCCCCGCATCGTAGCCGCGCCCGCCATCCCGTTCGAGCGGCGTCGAGGCCCGCGCCGACGCGGCGGGCCGCTGGTATGATGCGCGCTGCGTAACACGGGCGGCGACGGGTGGCAGCATGACGACGAGTACCGAGACCCACACGACGGAGCAGATCGAGGTCGCGGGTCGCCGCGTCCAGTACCTGCAGGGTGGCAGCGGCGATGCGCTCCTCGTACTGCACCACTCGATTGGCAACTCCGGCTGGCTGCCCGCCTACGAGCAGCTCTCCGCCTCGCGCAAGGTGCTCGTGCCGGACCTGCCCGGCTACGGCCAGTCCGAGCGCCCCGAGTGGGCGCGCGACTCCCGCGACCTCGCGATCCTGCTTCACCAGATGCTCGACAAGCTCGGCCACGGCGCGGTTCCGGTCGTCGGCCTCGGCTTCGGAGGCTGGATCGCCGCCGAGATGGCCACGATGAACCAGCAGCGCATCTCCAGCCTCGTGCTGGTCGGCGCGCCCGGCATCCAGCCGGACGAGGGCGAGATCCTCGACCAGATGCTGGTCGACTACGACGAGTACGTGAAGTCCGGCTTCAGCGACGAGGCGAACTACACCGCCGAGTTCGGCGAGGACCCGCCCGCCGAGGTCCGCGAGCTGTGGGACTTCAGCCGCGAGATGACCGCGCGCCTGACCTGGAAGCCCTACATGTTCAACCGCCGCCTGCCGCACCTGCTGCAGGAGGTCCAGACGCCGACCCTGCTGGTCTGGGGCGCCGACGACCGCGTCGTGCCGATGGCCGTGGCGCAGGCCTACGAGGCGGCGCTGCCCAACGCCCGCATCGAGGTCGTCGCGGACAGTGGGCACCTCGTAGACATGGAGCAGCCGGGGCGGCTCGCCGAACTCGTCGCCGCGCACATCGGCGGCTGATCGCGGACGGAAGGATCGAGGCGGTGCGCGCCGCGGCCGCCTGATCCGTCCCTCGAACGCGCGGCGCAGCGCCGGCGCGCGTTGCCTGCGCCGCCGGGTGTACGATGACGACGAGGCGGACCGCCCGCGGGTGGTGCGCCGCAGCAGCAGGAGGCGGCCATGTTTGTCGGTCATTTCACCGAGCGCCCGTATCAGGATCCGCAGTCCGGCGTCTTCGGTACCACCGCGCGTCCGATTCCGGACCTCGGCATCACCAACGAGGTCTACGACCCGCGCGTCGGCGCGGACCTCTACAACCGCTACCTCGACGAGCGCGTCTACGCCGAGGAGATGGGCTTCGACGGCGTGATGCTCAACGAGCACCACTCGACACCGTTCTGCATGGGCTCCGTGATGAACGTCGAAGCCGCGATCCTCGCCCGCATCACGAAGAAGGTGAAGATCGTGCTGCTCGGCAACATCCTGCCGATCTGGGACGACCCGCTCTTCCTCGCCGAGGAACTGGCCGAGATCGACATGATCTCGCGCGGCCGGCTCGTCACCGGCTGGGTGCGCGGGACCGGGCGCGAGAGCGTCTCGCACAACTCGCAGCCGCCGTTCAACTGGGAGCGCTTCCAGGAGGCCCACGACTTCGTGGTGAAGGCCTGGACCACGCCCGGCCCGTACCGCTGGGAGGGCGAGCACTACAACTTCCGCTACGTGAACCCCTGGGCGAAGCCCTACCAGACGCCGCACCCACCGATCTGGATTCCCGGCGTGATGAGCAAGAACACCGTCGAGTGGTCCGCGCGCCACCGCTACCCCTACGTCATGCTCGCCACCGACCTCGAGCCCACGCGGCAGTCCTTCGAGTACTACGCCGAGGTCGCCCGCGAGGAGGGCTACGAGGCGGGCTCGCAGCACCGCGGCTACCTCTTCAAGGTGCACGTCGACGACACCGAGGAGCTCGCCTACGAGACGGCGCAGAAGTACGTCGAGGGTCCGCCCAACCCGTTCCTGGAGGGCAACCAGGGCGTGGTCCGCAGCTTCCTCCAGAACCTGCCCGGCCTGACCTCGCGCACGCACCTGCTGCCGACCTCGATCAACCGCGCCGCCGCCATCGCGCGTGGCCGCCTCAAGAGCGAAGATGGCGGTCCGCGGAAGGAGATTCTCTCGGCTGCGGGCTTCCAGGGCACCTACGACGAACAGCTGGAGCGCTACACGATCATCACCGGCACTCCGAAGACCGTGATCCCCAAGATCCGCCACGTCCTCGAGTACCTGCGCCCCGGCACGATCTTCTTCTGGGACGGCGACGGCGCGATGAGCCACGAGGACCAGATGCGCAGCCTCAAGCTCTTCGGCGAGGAGGTCATCCCCGCGGTCCGCGAGATCGGCGAGGAGCTCGACCTGCGCGGCCCCTACGAGGTGGACCCAGCGACCAACGAGCCGGTCGTGGACGAGGTCGCGGCCACCGCCTGATCGCGAGGCGCGCCGCGCGGCCACGATGAGCGAGCCGCCCGCCGCCCAGGCCGACGTCGCCGTCATCGGCGGCGGCCCGGGCGGCAGCAGCGCCGCGGCGATGCTCGCCCGCGGCGGCCTGCGCGTGGTGCTGCTGGAGCGCGATCGCTTCCCGCGCGACCACGTCGGCGAGTCGCTGCTGCCCGCCAGCATCCCGATCCTCGAACGCCTCGGCGTGCTGCCCGCCGTCGAGGCCGCCGGTTTCCTGCAGAAGCACGGCGCGACGATGGTCTGGGGCTCCGACCCGGAGCCCTGGAGCTGGTACTTCCGCGAGACCAACCGCAGCTACCCCAGTTCCTTCCAGGTCACCCGCCCCGAGTTCGACCAGATCCTGCTCGAACACGCCCGCTCGCTGGGCGCCGAGGTCCGCGAGGGCTGCCAGGCCGTCGAGGTGCCCTTCGAGGACGGCCGCGCCAGCGGCGTGCGCTACCGCAGCGAGGACGGCGCGGACGGCTTCGTCGCCGCCCGCTGGGTCGTCGACGCCAGCGGCCAGACGGCGTTGCTCGGGCACGCCCTCGAGCTGCGCGAGTGGGACGACTTCTTCCGCAACCTCGCCATCTACGGCTACTTCGAGGACGCCGAGCGCCTGCCCGGGCCCGACGCGACCAACATCTTCATCGAGTCCTGCGAGCACGGCTGGTGCTGGACGATCCCGCTGCACACCGGCCAGGCCAGCATCGGCGTCGTCCTCGACAGCGAGGCCGGGCAGCAGTCGATCGCCGGGCAGGGCGTGGCCGAGGCGTTCCGCGCCGGGATCGCCTCGGCGCCGCGCACGGCGGCGCTGCTCGAACGCGCCTCGCTCGTCGATGGGCCCCACGTGGTACGCGACTGGTCCTACCGCTCACGCGAGCTGGCCGGGCCGGGCTACGTGCTCGTCGGTGACGCGGGGTGCTTCATCGACCCGCTGTTCTCCTCGGGCGTCCACCTGGCGCTGAGCAGCGGCGTGCTGGCCGCCGCCTACATTGCCTCCGCGCTGCGCGACCCGACGCTTGAGGGCCCTGCGGCCGAGGCGTACCGCGACCTCTGCCTCGCGCAGTACAACAACTTCCACCAGCTGGCGAAGCTCTTCTACTCCAGCAATCGCAGCGCCGGCTCCTACTTCTGGGAGGCGCGCCGCATCAGCGACGAGTCCGAGTTCAGCCCGCGCCACGCCTTCATCCGCATGGTCGCCGGGCAATCGCCGATCGGCTACGAGCGCGCCGTGATCAACCACGGCGACGCCCCGCCCGCCTTCGTCGCGGGCGTGCGCGCCGTCGAGGCGGAGCGCGCCGCGCGCCGCGCCGCCCTCGACCGCGTCGGCCCGGCGGCGATCGCCGCCTCCGTCCCGCGCCTCGACGCGGGCGTGCGCATCGAGCGCAAGCCGGTGATCGAGGGCGACGAGTTCGTCTGGGGCCACGTGCTCAGCAGCGGCCAGCGCCCCGAGGGCACCCCGCTCAGCCTCCCCGTCGCGCGCATGCTCGCCTCTGCCGACGGCGTCGCCTCGATCGCGGAGTTGAGCGAGCGCATCGCCGCCGACGCGGGCGTCGCCGACGAGCCCACGCGCGCCCGCCTCACGGAGCAGCTCGCCGCTGCCGTCGCCATCCTCTACGTCGACGGCGCCATCGAGGACCTCGCCGGCCTCGGCGCCTGAGGCGCGTCCTGCGTTGCTCGCTCCGCTGTAGGCGACGGGGAACCAGGTGCCGGCCGCACGCGTACCTATCTGTATGAACGGTACTGTCGACCGGGCTGGGGCCGCCATGCGTTCAGTGTTGACGGCCCGGCTGGCGGCGCTCCTGCTCGCCGCGCTGGCCCTCGCGGCCTGCACGGGCGGAACCGACGACGCCGGCCCCGACATCGCCCGGGGCACGAGCGAGGCGACGGCGACCGCGACACCGACCGCGACCGCCAGAGCCACTCCAACCGCCACGCCGAAGCCGACACCGACCGCCACGCCGACACCGACCGCCACGCCCACGCCGACCGTCACGCCGACGCCGACCGCCACGCCGACACCGATCGCCACGCCGACACCGACCGCGACAACGACACCGACCGCGACAGCGACACCGACCGCGACAGCGACACCGATCGCCACGCCGACACCGACCGCGACAGCGACACCGACCGCGACAGCGACTGCCACGTCGGCATCAGACTCGGTCGCCTCGGACCGGGCTGCCCTCGTCGCGTTCTACGAGGCGACGGACGGGGCGAACTGGGTGAACAGCACGAACTGGCTGAGCGACAAGCCGCTCGGCGAGTGGTACGGCGTCACCACAGCCGACGACGGCCGCGTGACGGCGCTGAATCTCAACGTCGGACTGCGTGGGGCTCTCCCGCCTGAACTGGGAAGCCTGACCCGCCTCGTGCGGATGGACTTCAGCGCTGGAGATCTTTCAGATTTCAGGAGTAACACGCTTCCCGAAGGACGGAGCTACAACAGACTGCGGGGGTCGATTCCGGCCGGACTCGCGCGCCTCACCAACCTGACGACCTTGGAGCTCGGAGGCAACGACCTGAGCGGGCCGATCCCGCCCGAGTTGGGGAGCCTCGCGAACCTGGAGTCGCTGGGCCTCTGGGCCAACCAATTCACCGGGCGGATCCCGGCCGAGCTGGCGCGCCTCTCCAACCTGACGACGCTCGACCTCGGAGGCAACGAATTGAGTGGGCCGGTACCCGCTGAGCTGGGATCGCTCACCCACCTGTACAGGCTGGACCTCTCCAGGAGCGGGCTCGTCGGGTCGATACCGTCCGAGTTGGGTGACCTCACCAGCCTGGAAAGGCTCCACCTCGACGGGAACCAGTTGAGCGCGCCGATCCCGGCTGAGTTGGGGAGCCTCACGAACCTGAAGTCGCTCGACCTCGCGGCGAACCAGTTGAGTGGGCCGATTCCGGCCGAACTCGGCGGCCTCACCAGCCTGCTATCGCTGGACCTCACCCTGAACGAGTTGAGCGGGCCGATTCCGGCTGAGCTGGGGAAGCTGACGGACGTGAGGTGGATGAGCCTCGCCGCGAACAACTTGAGCGGGCCGATCCCCGCGGAGTTGGGCGACCTCGCCAACCTGAGCGCGCTGTCGCTCGACAGTAACGGGTTGAGCGGGCCGATTCCGGCGGAACTGGGCGGCCTGATGAACCTGCGGAGGTTGAGCGTCCAGGGCAATCAGCTGAGCGGACCAATCCCGCCGGAGCTGGGCGCCTTGACCAGCGTGCTGGAGTTGTACCTCGGGGGTAACGAATTGACCGGCCCGATCCCGGCTGAGCTGGGGAAGCTCAGGAACGTGAGGTGGTTGAAGCTTGAGGAGAACAACTTGAGCGGGCCGATCCCGGCCGAGTTGGGCCACCTCGTCAACCTGAACTTGTTGCGGCTCGACAGCAACGGGTTGAGCGGGCCGATCCCCGGTGAACTCGGGAACCTCACCAGCCTGTACACGCTCGCGCTCAGCGGGAACCAGTTAAGCGGGGCGATCCCGCCTGAGTTGGGCGACCTCACGAGTCTTCAGTACTTGTACCTCCAGCTCAACGAGTTGAGTGAGCCGATTCCTCCTGAGTTGGGGGGCCTCGCGAACCTCACGGGGTTGTACCTCTCAGGCAACCAGCTGAGCGGGCCGATCCCGCCTGAATTGGGCGACCTCACGAGGGTGAGGTGGTTGAGCCTCGCGGCAAACAACTTGAGCGGGCCGATCCCTCTCGAACTCGGCGATCTGTCTGGGCTGCATGGGCTGCGCCTCGCTGGCAACCAGTTCAGCGGTTGTGTCCCGTTTGCGCTGTATGACCTGCCGGACAACGACTTCGACGAACTCGGCCTGCCCTTCTGCGGAGCGACCGCCACAGATCCGTCCGACCGGGCCGCCCTCGTCGCGCTCTACAACGCCATGGGCGGCCCGGACTGGGACCGCAGCAGGAACTGGCTGAGCGAGAGGCCGCTCGGCGAGTGGCTGGGGGTCACCGCTGACGACGACGGCCACGTGACGGCGCTGGATCTCAACGCCGGACTGCGTGGGGCGCTCCCGCCTGAATTGGGCAGACTGACCCGCCTCGAGCGGCTCAATCTGGGAGGTGGCCGGCTTCCTGATGCAGGGCCGTACGGCAACAGGTTGAGCGGGCCGATTCCACCCGAACTCGGCATGCTCGCAAGCCTGCGGGAACTGGTCCTGTCGCAGAACGAGTTGAGCGGGTCGATCCCGCCCGAACTGGGGAGCCTCACCAACCTGAGGACGCTGTTTCTCGGGTCCAACGAGTTGAGCGGGCCGATCCCGGCGGAGCTGGGCGGCCTCGCGAGCCTGACGACGCTGGCCCTCTATTCCAACAAGTTGAGCGGGCCGATTCCGGTTGAGTTGGGGAGCCTGGCTAACCTGAGGTCGCTGAACCTCCGGCACAACGAGTTGAGCGGGCCGATCCCGGCGGAGATGGGGAGCCTCACGAACCTGGAGTCTCTCGACCTCTCGGCGAACCAGTTGAGCGGGCCGATCCCGGCTGAGTTCGGCAACCTCACCAGACTGGAATCCCTGAGCCTCGGGTCCAACGGGTTGAGCGGGCCGATCCCGGCTGAGCTGGGCGGCCTCGCGAACCTCACGCAGTTGTACCTCTCGGGCAACGAGCTGAGCGGGCCGATCGCTGCTGAGCTGGGCGGCCTCGCGAACCTCACGCAGTTGTACCTCTCGGGCAACGAGCTGAGCGGGCCGATTCCCGCTGAACTGGGCGGCCTCGCGAACCTCACGCGGTTGTACCTCTCAGGCAACCGGCTGAGCGGGCCGATCCCGGCTGAGCTGGGCGGCCTCGCGAACCTGAGAGAGCTCGATCTCTCGGACAATGAACTGAGCGGGCCGATCCCGGCTGAACTCGGCGGACTGACCAACTTGCGGCGGCTGAGGATTGTTGGGAACGGGTGGACGGGGTGCATCCCCGACGGGCTGCGCTGGGCTTCGAGCCATGACCTCGATGGGCTGGGGCTACCGTTCTGCACCACGCCGAACACGCTTGCCGCCGCTGCAGACAGGGAGGTGCTCGTCGCGTTCTACCACGCCCTGAATGGCGAGAGTTGGGACCACGACTATAACTGGCTGGACCCCGACGAACCCCTCCGTGACTGGCATGGCGTGACCACGGACACCAACGGTCGCGTCACGGGTTTGATCCTCTTCGAGGAGGACGTGAGTGGGGAGATCCCGGCCGACCTGGGCAAGCTATCCAGACTGCAGACGCTGATTCTCAAGGGCAACGATCTGAGCGGGCCGATCCCTCCCGAGCTCGGCAGGCTCTCGAAGCTGAAGACGCTGAGCCTGGTGAACAATGAGCTGAGCGGGCCGATTCCCGCTGAGCTGGGCCGCCTTTCGAACCTGGAAGAGCTGCGGCTCTCCTCGAACCAACTGAGCGGCCTGATTGTCGACGAGCAGCGATTTTGTCAGTGCAAGAGAGCAGCGACTTTGTCAGTCCCGCCGTCTCCGTCGGAGGATGCCGCGGCGCCGGTCTGGCGTCCAGGCACGCCGTTGGCCCGGACGTAGCTGCTGACGGTGTCGCGGGAGATCCCGAGCAGCCTGGCGGTCGCCCGCATCGAGAGTCCCTGTAGCTGCGCCTGCTGGATGGCCTTCCAGCGGGCGAGCTGTCGGGGCGTGGGTGGGCGGAGCTGCTTGCTCCCGGGCGCGGGCTTCACGGCGGCCCCGTTGGGCGCACCCTCCACCGCCGGGACGGCAGGCGCCACGGGGAGTCGCCGGGGTGCTCCTCCAGAGCCGAGCCCTGAGGCGATGCGCTCGTGGTCCGGGTTCCGGGCCAGCTCGGAGCGCGCCGCCCTCAGCACCCCCGCGCGCGGCGGCGCCTCGCGCGAACGGATCGTCTCCCCCTGGTGCAGGACGGAGAGCTCGCCGCCCGGGCGCTCCAGCACCTCGACCTGCGCCCCGGCGTAGCTGGTCCGCTCGCGCCCGGGCAGCAGCTGGAGCGTGCGCCAGCGATACTTGACCGTGTTGTCGCGGGCGACGCTGCGGGGGTGCCGGAAGCTGAGGATGGCGCCGAGGTCGAGTGCCGGGTCGAGCAGGCGGTAGGCCACCTCGGGCTCTGCCGCCGGGACCCGGAAGCGGGCGTTGAAGCGCGGCAGGAAGCGCTCGAGCACGGTCTGGGCCTCGGCGATGGTGGAAGCCGAGGCGTCGCTGAGTTCGGTCACCAGGCGGTCCTGGAACGTCCCTGCGGCACGTTCAACGCGGCCTTTCGCCTGCGGTGAGCGGGCGAAGATCTGGGTGATCCCGAGTTCCCGCATCGCCCGTGCGAATTGGGTTGCGACCTTCAGGCCGCGCCGTCCGTCGGAGGAGGCTTTGAAGACGCCGTGGCGGTCGCTGTACAGGGCGAGCGGGATGCCGCAGCGCCGGACGATCTCCTCCAGCAGCAGGAAGTAGCCGCGCGCATCCTCGACGGGGCGGAAGAGGGCGTGCACGGCTGCGCCGGTCGCATCGTCGACGGCGAGCAGCAGGGCGAAGCGCGGGCCGCGCTGCTCGAGCCAGGCGTGGTGGCTGCCGTCGACCTGGAGCAGCATCCCCTCCTGGGGCATCCGCTCACGCCGGACACGGTGCTCGGGCGGCCGGCGGCGGCGGGGACTCGCGATGCCGGCCCGCGCCAGGAGCCGGCGGACCGTCCAACTGCTCACGTCCAGGTCCTCGTGCTCCCAGAGCAGCTCGGCGAGGTGGGTGTGGTTCGCTCCCGGGTAGCGGGTGCTGGCGAAGCGCACCACGGCCGAGGCGACGACGGCCGGGACGGCGTTGTGCGGACGGCGCCCGCGGTTGCCGTGCCCCAGCGCGGCGGTTCCGCGCGCACGGTAGGCGGCGAGGAGCCGCCACGCGTGTCGCTCGCTGATGCCCAGGATCTCGGCGGCCTGCGAGGCCCGCAGATCTCCGGCCATCACCCTGTCGAGTACGTAGCGTCGTGCTTCTTCGGACTGCTGCACCTGTCACCCCCTGCTCGCTGGCTGGGGACTGACAGAATCGCTGCTCCGTTAACTACTGACCGAATCGCTGCTCAACGACAGCCTGATCCCGGCCGAACTGGGCCGCCTCATCAACCTGGAAGACCTCGACCTCAGATCCAACGAGCTGAGCGGGCCGATCCCGCCTGAGTTGGGCCGCCTCATCAACCTGGAAGACCTCGACCTCAGATCCAACGAGCTGAGCGGGCCCATCCCTGCCGAGTTGAGCCGCCTCGCCAACCTGGAAGACCTCGACCTCAGCTCCAACGAGCTGAGCGGGCCCATCCCTGCCGAGTTGAGCCGCCTCGCCAACCTGGAAGACCTCGACCTCAGCTCCAACCAGCTGAGCGGGCCCATCCCTGCCGAGTTGAGCCGCCTCGCCAACCTGGAAGACCTCGACCTCGGGTTCAACGAGTTGAGCGGGCCCATCCCCGCCGAGTTGGGAAGCCTCGCCTCTCTGAGCATTCTGTACCTCCACTCGAACCAACTGAGCGGGCCTATCCCCGCCGAGTTGGGCAATCTCACCAGGCTCCATGAACTGTGGCTATCGCAGAACCAGTTGAGCGGCCCCATCCCTGGCGAGTTGGCCCGCCCCACCCACCTGCGCACCCTGTTCCTCGGCGGCAACGAGTTCAGCGGCTGCATCTCCGAGGGGTTGTGGAAGCAGAGGCCCATCAACCCTGCTCCTTCTCGCAGCGACGTTGCGGAGCTCGGCCTGCCCTATTGCGACTGAGTCAGCGCTTGTCCGCGAGGAGCGGCGCCGCGGCCGATAGCCGCTCCGGCGCTGGCCGCTCTCAACGCCTCCGCCGGAGTTTCGAGCCGAGGCGCGCTCACGCCGCATGACTTGTCGCCGCCGCCCCGTCAACGCGGCGCGACGTCCGTGCGGGCGCTATCCTCGCGGGCGACGAACCACGAGGGGAGCGGAGGGCGCAGCCGTGAGTGAATCGAGGCGCATCGTGCTGCCCGCGCCGACCGGGCGGCCCTCGCGCGAGCACGCGCTGCCTGCTGCGCGGCCCGCGTCGCTCGAGGGCGCGCGGCTGCTGCTGATCGACAACGGGCAGGTGCAGCCCTCGCTGCCCCGCTACGGGCCGCTGCTCGACTGGCTCGCCGAGGATCTCGAGGCGGTCGCGCCGGGCGTGACGATCGAGCGCCGCGACGAGGACCTGATCCAGTTCCAGGAAGGCGAGCTCGCCCGCCTCCAGGCGGAGATCCTCGATGGCGGCTACGACGGGCTGGTGATCGCGGTCTGCCACGCGGGCGTGACGGCCTCCTCGACGGTGCTCGCGCTCGCGCTCGAACGCGCCGGGCTGCCCTGCGTGCTGCTCTGCACGGCGCTCGGCGGTCCGCTCGCCGCGACGATGGCTGCGCACGACGTGCCGGGGCTCCCGACCATCGAGGCGCCGTGGCTGCGCGGCATGGACGACGAGGCCCTCGCGGCGTCGCGCGCCGAGCGCGCGGCGGCCGTCGTCGCGGCGCTGACGACGCCGCCCGAGCGTCTCGCCGCGGACGCGGCCGGCGACCCCGCCGTCGGCGATCCGGCGGCCGGGCTGACGGAGATCGAGGTCGAGGAGACAGACGCCAGCGCCGCGCTCTACGAGCGGTTCGAGCCGCTCCAGCTCGGCGACGGCCTGCCAGTCGTCGCGCCCACGGAGGAGCGCGTCGAGGCGATGCTCGCCGCCTCGCCACTGCCGCCCGAGGAGACGCTGATCGGCCCGCCGATGCCGAGCGGGTCGGCGATCACGGTCCGCAACCTCGCGATCAACGCCGTCCTCGCCGGCTGCCGCCCGGAGGTCTTCCCCGTGGTGCTCGCGGCGGTGCGGGCGATGGCCGCGCCCGAGTACCGCTTCTTCCACACCGCGATCACGACGCACCCCGGCGGCGTCGCCATCGTCGTGAGCGGCCCGATCGCCGAGGAGCTGGGCATCGCCTCGGGGCAAGGCTGCCTCGGGCCTGGCTTCCGCGCCAATGCGACGATCGGGCGCGCCGTCAACATGACGCTGATCAACGTCGCGCGCTCGATCCCCGGCCGCTCCAGCCTCGCGACGCACGCCTCGCCCGCGCAGTACTCCTACTGCTTCGCCGAGCAGCTCGAGGGCCACCCCTGGCAGCCGCTGCACGAGGAGCGCGCCGACGCCTCGACGAGCACGGTCACCGTGCTGAAGTGCGAGGCGCCGCACAACGTGCTGAGCATGATCGGCACCGAGCCGGAGCAGCTGCTCACGGCGACGGCCTCGGTCGCGGCGACGCTCGGCGCCAACACCTTCCGCTACCCCGGCGACCACCTGGTGATCATCAACCCGGTGGACGCGGCGAACCTCGCCGACGAGGGCTGGACGAAGGACGACGTGCGCCAGTTCCTCTTCGAGCACGCGCGCGTCGATCGCCTCGAGCTGCCGGAGCAGCGCTACACGCTGTCGTCGCCCACCTGGTTCGAGCACACCGATCGCGTGCCGGTGGCGCGCACGCCCGAGGAGTTCCACGTCGTCGTCGCCGGCGGCATCGGCGCGCAGTTCATGATCGCGCCGCCCTGGGGCCTCAGCCGCGCCGTCACCCGTCCGATCGAGACCACGTAGCAGTCCGCCTGGCAGACCGCCTGGCAAGTGAGAGGGAGGCCGCATGGAGATCGGCATCGGCGTCAAGTTCAAGCGCGCCCCGGACTCGCCTCAGAGCTGGTCCGAGGTCTACGAAGAGTGGATCGAGTACGCCCGCGCCGCCAACCGGCTCGGCTACGACTTCATCGTCGTGCCGGAGCACCACTCGGTCGCGATCGGCTACAACCCGACGCCCTTCCTCACGCTGACCGCCCTCGCGCGCGAGACGGAGCAGATCCGCCTCGCGACGCAGCCGCTGCTGCTCCCGCTCTACCACCCCGTGCACGTCGCCGAGCAGCTCGCCGTCCTCGACCTGCTCTCGAACGGGCGCGCGATGCTCGGCATCGGCGTCGGTTACCGCGAGGGCGACTTCGAGGCGTTCGGCGTGCCGCGCCGCGAGCGTGGCGACCGCACCGACGAGGCGCTGACGATCCTGCTCGGCGCGCTGCGCGAGCGCGGCTTCAGCCACGAGGGGCGCTACCACACCGTGAGCGGCGTCGATCTGATCCCGCCGCCGATCCAGCAGCCGCATCCAAAGGTCTACGTCACTGCGCGCAGCCGCCCGGCGCTCGCCCGCGCCGTGCGCTTCGGCCTCGGTGTGAACACGCTCCACCGCGAGGCGATCGGCCGCGGCGTCTACGCCGACTACTGCCGGCTCGCCGAGGAGGCGGGCGCGGACCCGGCGGCGCTCGACTTCACGATCGTGCGCAACGGCTACATCGCGGCGGACGCCGCCGAGGCGATCCGCATCGGCGCGCCGTTCATCGAGGGCCGCACGACGTACATGGCCGCCGGCGAGTTCGCCGGGCGCGACGAGTCCCCTCGCGACGTCACGGAGGTGGCGGCGGACTCGGGCGCCTCGTTCGCGACCGAGGGCGAGCTGATCGGGACGCCCTCGATGTGGATCGAGGCGATGCAGGCCGACATCGAGGCGCTGTCCGGCCCGATCCCGTTCACGGGCTGGACGCTGGGCATCCGCCCGGAGGGCATGTCCCTCGAGGACGGCCTCAGCGCCCTCGAGCTGTTCGCGGACGAGGTGCTGCCCTGGGCGCACGAGCAGGAGCCGCGCTGACGCCGCGCTGGCCTATTTTCCGGGCGAGTCAGGGGACGAGAACAGGTCCAATTGTCTGCTGTCGCGGGCGCCGAGCACGCGCACATCTTCCAGCATGATGCCGTGGGGGTTCACGGGGTTGGAGTGCAGCCGGTTCTCGGCGTACTCGCAGAAGTCCGGGTTGAGGTCGATGCCCAGCCAGCGTCTGCCGGTGGCCTTCGCAGCGAGGGTTGTCGCGCCCGTGCCATTGAACATGTCGAGCACGAGATCCCCGCCGAAGCCTGCCGCGGGCGCCTTCGCGAACGAATTCATCATCGCGAGCCTCTGCGGCAGCACGGTCGGGAACGGCGCCGGGTGCCCGCCGGTGCGTCTCACGTCCTCCGGGTACATCGGCCAGATCTGCATGCTCAGGTTGCGCCACTCGGCCTGAGTCAGCTTGCTCGGTTCCTTGGCCGCCTTTGCGATGGGCGGTGGAGCACCGTCCTTCACGTAGACGTTGATGAACTCGATCGTGTTGTCTTCATAGATGTTGGGCGGGTACGGGTAGCTGCCGAACATCTTCGTTGTCGTCTGCTTCTTCCAGACGAAGAGGCTGAAGCGATGGAGACCCGGCAACTCGCGCAGAATGCTGGCCTCGATATCGGAGGCGATGTTCTTGAGGTGCCTCGTATGCTGGTCACCGATCTGGCTCTTTGGGATCGGCATCACCGGGGTCACGATGGCGAGTTTGCCGTTCGGGATGAGGACGCGTTGCGTCTCGCGCCAGACGCTCATCATCTCATCGAGGTAGTCCTCGTAGCTTGTCTGGCCGATTTGCCCTTCGATCCCGTAGTCCACCACGTTCCAGTACGGCGGGCTCGTGACGGCCAGCGCCACGCACTCATCGGGCAACTCGCGCAGTGTGTCGTGAGCGTCGGCGCACACGATGCGGTCGACCAGGTCGTCTGGCCAGTGGCTCTGGTCGGGGATGCGGTGCTCCATGTGCATCAGACCTCCGTCCCGGCGAACACGTGCTGCCGGAAGCGCAGGAACTGCTCCGAGTCCTGCTTGAGTAACCCAATGCGAGAGTACCGCGCCTTGTCGGAGAACTGACTGGCGAGAATGATCCCCCGAACGTTCTCTCTCCCATCCTCGAAGTTACTGTGCACCCAGCCGATGTATCGCAGGATCTGCCCGAACACGGAGTCCTCCGCACCCTTAGCCTTGATCTCGACCACGACGTACTTGCCGTCGGCACCCCGGCACAAGAGGTCGATTCGTCCGATCGGCGTCTCGACCTGCCGATCCACCAACTGCAGGCCACTTTCGAGCGTGGTGAGCAATTCTGGCCGCTCCGCGTACGAAGACTCGATCGCCTTCTCGATCTCGAGGCGAGTGATCGCGGCCGATTCCTCCTCAGATAGCTTGTCAGCGTGCTGCTCGATCTCTTCTCGTGCCTGCTTGCTCGACTGCGCCGTCTCGACGGCAAATGCGAGGTAGGTAAACCATGACGGATGCTGTTCCGGGTCGCCCAGGTAAGAGAACCAGTCCTCCCGACTGACGAAGCCAGTCACCTTGAGATCGGAACGGATGAGTTCAGTTGTCCGTCCAGGCTCCAGGATGCGTATCGTCCGCTCCCCGCTGTCCACCTCGAGCCATGACGGGTAGCAGAAGAACGATCGCTGATACGATGCGTCGAGACGGATGCGATTGAAGCGCTCGCCCCTGTCTGGTGCGGCGATGGTTGGCATCGTGCGAAAGATCTCGCGGAGTTCGTCCCGTTCGTCTGAGTTCAGATTCCGCCAGTGCTGCACATAGCGAACTACGTGCGCGACCTCATCCTGCTCTGTAGCAAGATTGACAAAGAGTTCCTGTTCATCGAACGTCAGATATCCGTCTGTATCCTGAAGGACTTGAAGCAGGAAGACATGGGGAATCAGTCCTCCGAACCCTTCCTGATTCTCCGATGAGAGCAGCGGATGCGGATACTGTAACTTCGCAACCTGCCTCTCAACTACAGGGCGGGGATCCGTACCGTTGACCAGCGCCTCAACCATCGCGAAGCCCGCGTCAGTAATGATGATCTCCTGATCGTGCTCGGCCCAAAGAAATCCCAGTGTTCCGAGCAGCGCGCTGATGATGCGAACCAACGCAGTACGGTTCCCGATCGTTGCACCCTCGGTTACGGGGTGAAGGAGGTCCTTCTCGGAAAGGCGCGAGAGCAGCCTGTCTTGTGTGTCGCGGTCCCACGTTGCGCCCAGGAACTCGTCGAAGATCAGCTGCAGCGCTCGCGCGCAGAACAACACGTTCTCGTCGTTGAGTGCGCGGGCCTTCGGGATGTACCAGTACGTCGGGCACGTTCGGTAGTCGGACAGCGCGTCGAGGAAGACGTCGCGGAACGGAAAGTCCCGCCGAAGTCGCTTTCGCCTCTGCGGCATCGTCGTTGGCCCCGCCCGGCGCGCGCTCCCGCTTAGAGGATTGGAGCATACACGGCTGCTGCGCTGGGGCGTGGACCCCGGTCCGGCTATCATGCGCGGGCGAGGCGTGGCGGCCGGGCCGGCCGGGCGAGAGGAGAACGCAATGGCAGGAGCACTGGACGGCATTCGCGTCGTCGACTTCGGGCACTACATCGCGGGGCCGCTCGCGGGCATGCTGCTCGCGGACCAGGGCGCCGACGTGGTCAAGATCGACCCGCCCGGCGGCCCGCGCTGGCAGACCCCCGGCAACGCCACCTGGAACCGCGGCAAGCGGAGCATCACGCTCGACCTCAAGGACGAGGCCGACCTCGAAACCGCGCGGCGCCTCGTTGCCAGCGCCGACGTGCTGGTCGAGAACTTCCGACCCGGCGTGATGGAGCGCCTCGGCCTCGGCGCGGAGGCGATGATCGAGGCCAATCCGCGCCTGATCTACTGCTCGCTGCCCGGCTTCGCCGCCGACGATCCGCGCGCCGGCGTGCCCGCCTGGGAGGGCGTCCTGGGCGCGGCGACCGCGACCTACACGACCGCCGGCGACGGCCTCGCCTCCGCGGACAACCCCGTGCTCACGGCGGTCCCGATCTCGTCCTCGTACGGCGCCTTCGTCGGCGTCGTCTCGATCGCGATGGCGCTCAACGCGCGCGAGCGCGACGGGGCCGGCCAGCGCATCGAGGCACCGCTCTTCGACGCCACCTTCACGGCGATCGGGTCGCGCGGCCTCCACGTGCACGACCCCTCGATGCGCTCGCCGGAGCGCGCCGACGGCTGGGTGCGCCAGTACGAGTGCAGCGACGGCCGCTGGGTCCAGTTCCACGCCGCCAACCAGCGCTTCATCGAGCGCTTCATCGACAGGGCCGGCCTCGGCGCGTGGCGCGAGGAGGGCCTGCACGTCAGCGAGGAGGTCGCGGAGGACCCGGATCTGAGCGCCGAGTTGCTGAGGCGCATGACGGCGCTCTTCAAGACGCGCACGGCGAAGGAGTGGGAAGACCTCGTCAACGACGCCCTCGTCTGCTGCTCGATCGTCTACGAGGCCAGCGAGTGGATGCAGCATGAGCACGCGCGCACCTCGAAGCAGGTGATCGAGGTCGAGGATCCCGAGTACGGCACGATGCTCCAGCCGGGCGTGAACCCCCGGCTCTACGGCGCGCCGGGCGCGGTCCGCCGAGGCGCCTCCATCCCCGGCGCGGACCGCGCCGAAGTGCTCGGCCCCTGGCTCGAGGCCGCGCCGGAGCCGGCGTCGCCGCCGGAGACGCGGCTGCTGCGCTCCGCCCTCGAGGGCCTCAAGGTGCTCGATCTCTGCATCATCCTCGCCGGCCCCACCTGCGGGCGGACGCTCGCCGAGTTCGGCGCGGACGTCGTGAAGATCGACGACCCCAACCGCGCCGGGGGCGTGCGCATGCACAACGACGTGAATCGCGGCAAGCAGAGCATGCTGCTGGACCTCAAGACGGAAGATGGCCGGGAGCTGTTCTGGAAGCTCGCGGAGGAAGCCGACGTAGTCGTCCAGAACCTGCGCGGCGGGCGCATCGACGTGCTCGGCCTCGACTACGAGGAGCTGAAGAAGCGCAACCCGAGCGTCGTCTACGCCTCGATCAACGCCTACGGGCACGAGGCGCCGTGGGAGGAGCGCCCCGGCTGGGAGCAGCTCGCGCAGGCGGCGGCGGGGATGCAGGCGCGCTTCGCCGGCGACCGGCCCTACCGCCAGGCCTTCCCGATCAACGACTACGGCACCGGGCTGATGGGCGCCTACGGCGTCGCGCTGGCCCTGTTCCACCGCCAGCGCACCGGCGAGGGCCAGCACGTCAAGGCCGCCCTCGCCTACACGGCCTGCACCCTGCAGTCGCCGTTCTTCCAGGACTACGAAGGCAAGGTCTGGGACGAGGTGCGCGGCCACGATGCGCTCGGCTGGAACCCCCTCCAGCATCTCTACCGCGCCAGCGACCGCTGGCTTTTCCTGGGCGCCACGCCCGATCTGCTGCCCGCGATCGGCGAGATCGCGGGCCTCGAGGGCGCCGCGGGGCTGGAAGGCGATGCGCTCGAGGCCTTCCTCGCGGAACGCATCGCGCAGCGCCCGGCGGAGGAGTGGGCGGAGCGGCTGACGGCGCTCGGCGCGGGCGCGCATCCGGTGCGCGGCGTGCGCGAGCTGATGACCGACGAGTGGGTCCAGGAGCACGGGCTGAGCATCACGCGCGAGCACGCGGAGATCGGCCTCGTCACCACCAACGGCCCCTCGGCGCGTCTCTCCCGGACGCCCGCGGAGCCGGGCGCGCCAGCCTCCAAGCCGGGCTCCGACGCACGCGCGGTGCTGGAGGCGCGCGGCCTCGGCGAGGAGTACGAGCGCCTGCTGGCCGCGGGCGTGATCGCCATCGACGGCGTCGTGGCAAGCTAGCGGCGACGGAAGGGAGCGGAAGCGTGCGCTACATCATCTATGGCGCCGGCGGCGTCGGCGGGACCATCGGCGGGCGCCTCTTCCACGGCGGCCACGACACCGTGCTGATCTGCCGCGGCGACCACCTGACGGCGATCCAGGAGCGCGGCATGACGCTCGTCACGCACGACCTGGGGACGATCAATCTGCCCGTCCCCGCCGTCGGCCATCCGAGCGAGATCGAGTGGACCGAGGACGACGTCGTGATCCTCGGCATGAAGACGCAGGACACCGAGGGAGCGCTGATCGACCTCGAGGCGTCGACGGGCGGGATCGAGCCGCCGATCATCTGCGCGCAGAACGGCGTCGAGAACGAGCCGCGGGCGCTGCGCCGCTTCCCGCGCGTCTACGGCATGGTCGCGCGACTTCCGGGCACCTACCTGCAGGCGGGCGTGATCGAGAACCACGCCAGGCCGGTCGGCGGTCTGCTCGACGTCGGGCGCTACCCGGAGGGCAGCGACGAGCTGATCGAGCAGGTCTCGGCCGACCTGCAATGCTGCAACTTCGGCTCGCGCGTCGAGCCGCGGATCATGCGCTGGAAGTACGCCAAGCTGATCCGCAACCTCGCGAACGGCCTCGTCGGCTGCGTCGGTCTCGAGGCCGATGTCGCCGACTTCCGCCGTGCGTTGGTCGACGAGGCGCTGGCCTGTTACGACGCCGCGGACCTCGACTACGCGAGCCCCGCCGAGGAGGCCGAGCACCGCGACGTGGACGGCTATGTCACCGAGGCAATCGGTGACAGCCCGCGGCTCGGCAACTCGAGCTGGCAGAGCCTGATCCGAGCCACCGGCACGATCGAGACGGACTACCTCAACGGCGAGATCGTGATGATCGGCATCGGCGCCGGCGTGCCCACGCCCTACAACCGCGTGGTCCAGCGCGCCTCGGCCTGGATGGCGCGCCAGCGCAAGCAGCCCGGCGCGCTCACCCTCGAGGAGCTCGAGCGCATGGTCGAGCAGGAGCAGGCCGCGACCGCGGGCTAGGAGGCTCCGCCCAGCCGGATCGCGCGGCCGCCGATCGGCTGCACGGGGCGGTTGTTCGGGCCGCCGCTCAACGCCAGCAGGGCAGCGACCTGTTCCTGCGAGATCGTTCTCGGCTCGCGCATCACGAACCAGCCGACGCTCTCCTGGCATGGAGGGGTCGTCTTCGATCCGTCGTAGGAGTAGTAGGCCGATCCGTCCGGGACGCAGGCGCTCGCGCTGAGCAAGATGCCCTCGCTGAGGGTCTCGCCCGCGGAGTCGGCATGGACCAGGTGCAGCTCGGCCGCGAACTCCACGCCATCGACCCGATGCTCCGAGGGCGCGTGCAGGTGCGCCGAATTCAGCCCGAAGGTCCGCTGTCCGGCGCGCAGTGTGCTTCCCGCCGCGAAGTCGACGTACACGAACTTGTGATCGTTGCGCACTGCTGACGCGTCGCTGGCGTACGAGAAGGAGAGCGGACCGCCATCGCCCTCTTCGTACCCGGTGATGTCGACCGGCGAATGCTGCTCGCCGGTGCAGGCCGAGTACGCCTCGGCAGCGCCGCCCAGTGCTCCGGCGCGGCCGGCCCCTCGTATCCCCACGCCGCCGCGGCCTGCGGGCTCGCGATGTCGTCGTCGTCATCGTCGCAGCCGAACAGCACCGCGGCCGCGAGACCAGCTCCGCCGCGCAGGCCGCGTCGAAGCAGGGTCCGCCTGTCGAGCGTGCGCCGTCCCGGATGCGAGGGTTGCCCTCGGTCGGAGGTCAATGACGGGCTCCCGGTCTCGCCGGGCGGTGTGCCCGGCGCTTGCGCGGAAACAGACGGCTTACGCCTCGATCTGCGGGAGGCCCGCCTTCAGGCGCATCGCGTTGATCGTGCGGCGCAGGCCCTCGCGCAGCGAGAACGCGGGCTCGTAGCCGATCTGCTCCGTGGTCGTCGTGAGGTCGTAGCCGGCCGAGCCGTCGCGGACGCCGGGCAGCACCTGGATGTCGGCGTCCGGCATCAGTTGCTGCACGATCGCTGCCGCGTCGCGGACCACCACGTCCTCGCCGCCGACGTTGAGCCCGGCCGGCTCGGTCCCGAGCGCCTGGCTGGCCAGCACCACCGCCCGCGCGACATCCTCGACGTAGACGAGGTTCTGCACGTCGTCGCCGTAGGGGACGACGGCGGGTTCGTCCATCGCGGGCTTCTCGATCAGCTCCGTGAGGTGCACGGCGCGGCTGCCGCGCTCGACCGTCAGCGCCTTGCCGTAGCCGTAGACGATCGCGAAGCGCAGGCCGACCGCGTCGAGCTGCCGCTCGCGGCGGTAGTTGAGGGTGAGCTGCTCGAGGAAGGTCTTGCACGCGCCGTAGAGCCGCACCGGGGCGTGGTAGTCGTCGTTGGCGATGCCCTCGCCGGAGCGCACGCTCGTCGGCCCGAAGACGGCGATCGAGCTGGCCCACACGACCTTCTCCGCGCCGGTCTCCAGCGCCGCCTCGAAGGCGTGGATCGTGCCCTCGATGTTGACCTGCACGGTGCGCAGCGGGTTCAGCTCGCTGCCCGCGCCCAGCGTCGAGGCGAGGTGCACGACGCGCTCCGGCCGGGCCTCGCGGAAGGTGCGCAGCAGCAGCGGCAGATCGCGCACGTCTCCGGAGACGATCCGCACGTCGTGCGGCGGCTCCCCGAGCACGTCCTCGAGGAATCCGAGGTTGGGCGCGAGGTCGTAGACGGTGACGTCGTGACCCGCCTTCAGCAGGTCGCGCACGACGTACGCGCCGACGAAGCCCGTGCCTCCGGTGACGACGTAACGCATCGAGGCCTCCTGTCTGTGTCCCTGACCGCTCTTCTAGCCGCCGGGCGTCGCCGCGGCCTCGACAGGCGCGGGCGTGTGTTCGTCCTCGCGGAAGCGCGGCGCGACTTCGGTCGCGAACAGCTCGAGCGAGCGCTGGACCCGCTCGAACGGGACGCCGGGGATGGTGAAGCGCCCGAAGATGTGCTCCACGCCCTGATCGCGCAGCGCCTGCACCTGCTTCGCGACCGTGTCGGGCGAGCCGAAGAGTTGCGGGACATCGGTGCGGGCGGCCTCGCCGCTGGCCAGCTGGCGCTGCTGCCAGCGCTGCACCCAGTGCTCGTAGCCCTCGGGCACCTTGCCGTCTCGCCCGATCGGCGAGCCGACCTCCCGCAGCACGCGCAGGCTTCAGGACGCATCGACGCGCTCGAGTTCCGCCTGTGCGGCCTCGTCGCTCTCGGCGACGAAGACGTTCTGCAGGCAGGGCAGGTCGTAGCCCTCGGGATCATGGCCGTGCGCGCGCATCCGCTCGCGCCAGTGCGCGATCACCTGCGGCGCGCGTCCGAGGACGTCGGTCGGCCCGCCGACGATCACCGGCAGCCCGCGGCTCGCCGCGAGGTCGATGCTCGCGGGGGTGGTGCTGACGGCCTGGTAGATCGGCGGGTGGGGTTGCTGCAGCGGCTTCGGGTAGACCGTGATCGCATCCTCGGCGGCGATGCGCGTGTGCTTGCCCTCGTAGACCAGCGTCTCGCTGGTCCAGGCTTGCACCATCACGTCGAGGCTTTCGATGAAGCGGGCGCGCGCCTCGTCGATGTCGACGCCGAGGCCGGCGAACTCGCGCTGCTGGTAGCCGATGCCGACGCCGACATCGATGCGCCCGCCGCTGAGGTGATCGACGATCGCGATCTGCTCGGCGACGCGCACGGGGTTGTGGAGCGGCAGTACGATCACCGCCGTGCCGATGCGGATGCGATCGGTGCGAGCGGCGATGTGGCTCGCCATCACCATCGTGTCGGCGAGGATGCCGTGCCGCGAGAAGTGGTGCTCGCCGAGCCAGAAGCTGTCGAGGCCGAGGCGGTCCGCCTGCACGGCGAGGTCCACCATCCGGGTGAGCACCTCGCCGTGGCTTTCGCTCTCGTGCCATGAGCCGAAGCTGAAGCCGCCGAACCGCATCACGCCACCTCCGCACGCGGCGCTGGCGGGCGCTCGCGTTCGGCGATGATACTCCGTGCCTGCGCTGCGTCGCCCCGCAGCCGGGCCGAGAGGAGACTGCGATGGCGACCTACTTCCTGATGCTGACGATGACTCCCGAGGGCCGCGCCGCATCGCTGGACGATCCCGAGCGGCTGCTCCGCATCGAGGCGGAAATCCAGGCCGACGGCGTGGAGACGCTGGGGCTCTACGGCGTGCTCGGCGAGTACGACTTCGTGAGCGTCGTCGAGGCGCGCGACAACGAGTCGATCGCGCAGTTCTCACTCGAACTGGGGGTACGCGCGGGCGCGCACATCACCTCGATGCCCGCGATCCCGATCGGGCGCTTCGAGCGCCACGAGCCGCGCGGTCCCGGATCGGGCTCGACGGGCGTCGAGCTGGAGTTGCCCGAGGCCGTCGCCGGGTTCGCGGACGGCGACCCGCCGGGAGGCGCTCACGTCTAGCCTGCCGAAAGGCGACTCGTCCCCTCGCGGCTAGCCGCCGCCGACGAGCGGCAGCGCGAGGTCGTCCCTGGACCAGGGGCTGCCTCCGCCGGCGAGCAGCTCGTTCAGCTCGCGGTCGTAGAAGAACTCGCTCTCGCCGAAGGCCGGCTCCAGTTCGTCGAGCCAGCTCGCCGTCTCGCTGTAGCGGGCGAAGAAGGGGCGGCCGACCCAGTCCGGGTTGCGGCCCTGCAGCATGCGCAGCACGATCACGCGCTCGCCCGCGGCCTCGGAGACGCCGAGCACCTGCACCTTGCCCGGCGTGGCCGACATGCTCGGCCCGCGCACGGTGCGGGCGACGCCGCTGACCGAGGAGTAGGCCTCGCGGAAGATCTCCCAGCACTTGATCAGCGGCAGCTCGAAGTAGCGCTTCGCGCCCGTGTCGCGCGCGACGAACAGGTAGTAGGGGATGCAGCCGGTCTGGGCCTGCAGCCGCCACATCCGCGCGAGCGCGGCCGAGTCGTCGTTGATGTGCCGCAGCAGCGGCGTCTGGGTGCGGATCTGCGTGCCGGTCTCGCGCAGCACGCGGATCGCCTCCAGCGCGGGCGGCGCCTCGACCTCTACCGGGTGGTTGAAGTGCGACATCATCGCCAGTTGGCGGCCGGAGGCGACCACGCGGCGGAACAGGTCCAGCAGCTCGTCGGCGTCGTCGTCGGAGATCAGGCGCTGCGGCCAGTAGGCGAGCGCCTTCGAGCCGATGCGAATCGTCGAGATGTTCGGGGCGCGGCCCGGCTCCAGCAGCGGCTCGATGTAGCCGCGCAGGATGCGCGTCTTCATGATCAGCGGGTCGCCGCCCGTGAAGAGGATGTCGCTGACCTCGGGGTGTTCCTCGACGTATTCGCGCAGCAACTCGCCGTCGCGCATCGCGAACTTGAGGCCTTCCATGCCGACGAACTGCGGCCAGCGGAAGCAGAACGTGCAGTAGGCGTGGCAGGTCTGCCCCTGGCTGGGGAAGAACAGCACTGTCTCGCGGTACTTGTGCTGCATGCCCATCAGTGGCTTGCCGTGCAGCGTGGGCACGTTGTGCTCCATCTGGCCGGCCGGGTGCGGGTTCAGCGTCAGCCGGATCTCGTTCGCCGCCTCGCGCAGCTCGGCGTTGTCCGCGTCGCGCGCGAGCAGCGAGGCGATGCGGTCGTAGTGCTCCGGCTGCAACATCTCGCGTTGCGGGAAGGTGAGCCGGAACATCGGGTCGTCCGGCACGCGATCCCAGTCGATCAGGTGGTCCATGACGTAGCGGTTGGACTTGAACGGCAGCACCTGGGCGACGACGCGGACGTCCTGGCGCAGCTCCTTGGAGATGCCCTGGATTTGCGGCACCCTCTCGAAGTTGCGGATGTTGATCGCCTCGTACGGCTCCTCGAGCATGGCTGCGGCCTCGGCGGCTGCGTCGGTGCCGGGCCTCACGGCGGCGAGCGTCGGCGTGCTGGGGGATCGTTCGATAGCCACTGAGGCCTCCTGTCGCTACGCGCACGACGCCGTACGCCGCACAGCGTGCTGGTTTGGCGATACCGGAACGACCGTGATTGCCTGCCGTGCGCCATGCGCCGGACAAGCCTGCGGGGGCCGCCCCAAGTGCGCCTACGGGGTTAGCTGACGGGTTCGGCGCTTAGGTCGCCTACCGTGGCTGTCGAGGCCGCTCTGTGCCCCGGGCCGCCGGATTCACCCCTGCGGTTGGTTCCCCCGCCCCCGCCCTTCCGCGAACGAGGTTCGGCTGCGTCGCGGGAACCCGTCGGCTCCCTGCAACCCCATAGGAACAGGCGGCGGCCCCACCCGTCAAGTTCCTGGGCCGTGCAGCGCCTCAACCTGGAAGATCAGACTTCGGGGGCCCATGATCGGCGTGTCCGCGCACCCGGCCGGCGGCGGCTCGCGGCCCGCTCCACGCGGCCGGGTCAGCCGCCCGTCACGAGTCGAGCAGCTCGAAATACCGCTCACGGCTCAACCCCGGTCTCGTGCTCCTAGCCAGCGAGTGCGGCAACCGCGGAGGCAATCGCAGCGGCGGCGGCCATGCCGCCCAGCATCGTTCCGACGGTCCAGCGCGTCAGACAAGTCTCCATCTGGTGCATCTCGCTGCGCAGGGTTGCCAGGTCGGCCTTCGTGGCGAGGTGCTCTACTGCGGCCTCGATGTGCGTGACGCGCTCGCCCAGGAAGTCGGCCTGCGCGGTCATGGCGCTCCTCGTACTGACACAAATGTAGCATGTGCAATCCACCCACACGGGCCGGTCGGCTCCCCGACCGTGCTACCGTTTCGCCATGCCCCGCTGGCCCTTCGAACCCCCGATCAGCCCGATGGAGGCGCGTGGCCGAGAGCGCCTGCCTGAGCCTCCGGACTGGGCCTACGAGCCCAAGTGGGACGGCTTCCGCGCCCTCGCATGGTCCCGAGGCGCAGCGTCCGGCGATGGGGTGCACGAGGCGCGTCTCGACAGCCGCAACCGCCGCCCGCTGCTGCGCTACTTCCCGGAGCTCACGCCCGCCCTCGATGCGCTGCCGCCCGGCACCGTCGTCGACTGCGAGGTGCTGGTGGTGATCGGCGACGTCAGCGACTTCGACGCGCTCCAGCAGCGCATCCACCCCGCCGCCTCGCGCATCGCGAGGCTCGCGGAGGAGACGCCCGCCTGCCTCGTCGCCTTCGACCTGCTGGCTCACGAGGGCGAGGACCTGCGCGCGCTGCCCTTCGCCGCGCGCCGCGCGCGCCTCGTTGCGCTGTGCGGCGGGCTTGGCGAGCCGTGGCGGCTCACGCCCTCGACGGAGGACGTGGAGACGGCGCGCCGCTGGTTCGGCGAGTTCGAGGCGGCCGGCTGCGACGGCATCGTCGCGAAGCGCCTCGACGGGCGCTACGTCGAGGGCAAGCGCGAGATGCTGAAGATCAAGCGCCGCCACAGCGTCGACGCCGTCGTCGGCGGCTACAGGCTGCACAAGCAGGGCGACCGGCTCGGCTCGCTGCTGCTCGGGCTCTACGACGAGGCGGGGGCGATGCATTTCGTCGGGCACACCTCGGGCTTCCCGGACGAGCAGCGCGTGGCGCTGCTGGAGCAGTTCTCGGCGCTGGCCGCCGCGGACAGCTTCGGCGAGGAGGCGCGCCGCCCCGGTGCGGAGAGCCGCTGGAGCGGCGGCCGCGACACCTCGTGGACGCCCGTGCGCCCCGACATCGTCGTCGAGGTCAGCTACGACCAGATCAGCGGCGGCCGCTTCCGCCACGCCACGCGCTTCGAGCGCTTCCGCCCGGACAAGGATCCGGCCGACTGCACCCTCGACCAACTCGGCCGCGACGAGGGCCCCGGCTTCTCCGCGGTCATCGCGCAGTAGCCTCCCCGCGCCGTTGCGTGGGCCCGGCGAGCGCAATCCCCCGGCTGGCGGTATCGTGCGGCGCGCGGGGCAGCGGAGGGGCCGGGCGATGGTGGACAGACCGAGCGGGCGGAAGGAGACGATGGCGCCATACCGCGTGCTCCCGGCCCCTGACGCGCTGAGCGAGCCGTACTGGGAGGCGGCCCGCCGTGAAGCGCTCGCGATCCAGCAGTGCCAGGGCTGCCTGCGCTTCCACCATCCGCCCGTCTACTTCTGCACGAACTGCCACGACCAGGATGCAGATCTCGCGTTCGTGGATGTGAGCGGACGGGGCGTCATCTACAGCCACTACATCCACCAGGACTCCGACATCCGCGCCTTTGGTGAGAAGACGCCGTACCCCGTGGTGATGGTGGAGCTCGACGAGCAGACGGGGCTGTTCGTCCTCGCGAACCTGCTCGACTGCGACTACGGCGAGATCGCGTCCGGGATGCCCGTCGAGGTCGTCTTCGAGCGGGCGAGCGACGACATCGTGTTCCCGCAGTTCCGTCCCGCGCGCGAAGGCTCAGCGGGGTAGCGCCATGGCGATCGAGTTCCCACCCGGCAAGCGCCCCTGCTTCATCGGTGTCGGCTACAGTCCCTGCCACCGCTACGCCCCCCGTTCGCTCGGCAGCATCGCGTACGAGGCGGTCACGGAGGCAGTGGCTGACGCAGGCATCGAGCTGGCGCAGATCGACGGCATCTCCGTCTACCCGAACCCGCTGGGGGTCAACCGCGGGATCACGGGTCACGACATCATCCCCGCGACCTACATGATGCGGATGCTCGGCCTCCCGAACGTGCGCTGGTTCAACCAGACGAACTGGTCGATGATCGCGGTCAGCGTGATCGAGGCGGCGAACGCGCTCGCCGCCGGAGCCTGCGACTACGCCCTCGTCTACCGCGCACTCCACCACCCCGCCGGCGTCCGCTATCACGACAACCCGGCGACGACCGCGGGCGGCGAGAACCAGTTCAGCGTCCCCTACGGCCACGGCGGCGGCGGGCCGCGCCAGGCGCTCCACTTCCAGCGCTACCTCGAGAAATATGGCGCGCCGCGCGAGGCGCTCGCCGACGCCGTGCTCAACGCCCACAAGAACGCCCAACTCAACGAGAACGCCGCCTGGTACGGGCGCGAGATCACGCGCGACGACTACCTCAACGGCCGCATCATCTCCTGGCCGATGACCCTCTTCGACTACGACATGCCCGTCGACGGCTGCGGCGCCGTAGTCATGACAACCGAGGACCGTGCACGCGGTGCGCCCCATCCCGGCGGCTACATCGCTGGCTACGCGATGACGCCGCACAACCTCGAGCGGGGCGGGCTCATCGAGTCGCTCGAGGATCTCTACGAGATGGACGGGCTGCACGCGGAAAACCTGTATCGCAGTGCGGGCCTGGGCCCCGAGGACGTCGACGTCCTGCACCTCTACGACGGCTTCAGCCCGATGATGTGGACGCGGATGGAGACCTTCCGCTTCTGCGGCGAGGGTGAGGCCCATGCCTGGGCGACAGCCGAGCGCCTCGCCCTGGACGGGGACCAGCCCTTCAACACATCCGGCGGTAATCTCGGCGAGGGGCGCCTGCACGGCATGGCCCACGTCGCGGAGACCGCCCGCCAGATGATGGGCACCGCCGGTCCCCGACAGATCGCCGACGCCGAGGTCGCGCTCTGCGAAGTCGGGCCGTTCGCGATGGGGGCGAGCTTCATCTGCACACGCGAATAGCGCGCGGAGGCAGGCGGCGCGTCACCTGGGGCGGTTGGAGGAGGGTCGGGTATGGCCGGACCGCTGAGCGGCATCGTCGTCATCGAGGCCGCCAACTGGCTGGCCGCGCCGAGCGCCGGCGCGCTCATGGCCGACCTCGGCGCGGACGTCGTGAAGGTGGAGCCGCCGGGCGGAGACCCCTTTCGCTTCTACGACCAGCGCGCGAGCGGCTATGACCACGACTTCGCGCTCAACTACGCGTTCGAGCTCGACAACCGCGGAAAGCGATCGATCACCGTCGATCTCGCGAAGGAGGGCGGTCCCGGCCTGGTGCGGCGGCTCTGCGAGCGCGCGGACGTGTTCCTGACCAACCTCACGCAGCCTCGGCGGGAGCGCTACGGACTCACGGACGAGGCGTTGCGTGCCGAGCGCCCGTCCATCATCTACGCCTCCCTCACCGGCTACGGAACGCGGGGTCCGGACTCCGAGCGTGCGGGCTTCGACTACTCGGCGTTCTGGGCTCGCTCCGGGGTGATGGCGGCGCTGCAGCAGCCGCCGGGCGCGCCCCCGCCGCTCAACCGGGCGGGCCAGGGCGATCACACGACAAGCCTCAACCTGCTTGCCGCCGTGCTCGCCGCCCTCCGGCTTCGCGATCAGAGCGGTGAGGGGCAGTACGTGGAGGTCACCCTGCACGGCTCCGGGATGTGGACCATCGGTACGGACCTCTCCGCCGCGCTCGTCGCCGGCCAGGCTGCCCCACGGCATGATCGCGAAGCTCCGGCGAACCCGATCTGGAACTCGTACCAGACGAGGGATGGGCGCTGGATCGTGCTGGTGATGCTGGAACCGGACCGCTACTGGCCCCGGTTCTGCTCCGCGATCGGGCGGCCGGAGTTGGCCTCGGACGGACGCAGCGCAGCGGAGCGCTTCGCGGAGCAGGGCCGCGAGCTGGCGGAGACGATCACGGACATTCTTCGCGGACCACGATCTCGTGTACTGGTCGCGCCGTCTCGACGAGCACGGGGTGATCTGGGCGCCGGCCGCGGAGTTGCCGGAGGTGATCGCCGACCCGCAGGTGCGGGAACTGGGCTGGATCCGGGACGTGGAGCATCGCGAAGCGGGCAGGTACCAAACGCTCGGCACCCCGTTTCACATCCGGTCCGCCGAGCTCGGACCGCGCGGACCGGCGCCGGCGATCGGGCAACACACGCTTGAGGTACTGAGCGAGTTCGGCATCGCGGACGACGAGCGCGCGCGGCTCGCGGAACTCGGCGTCTTCGGCTAACTCGCCAAGCGTCGGGGAGTGCCGCCGGGGGAGGCGGCGCTTGTCGCTACAAGGCCTTGTCCACCCTTGGGGCCGCCCGCTTCGAGGGCTGGACGCGCGGGGGCTCGCCCGGCTGCTTCGGGTAGTGCGGCGGCCAGGGCGCGTCGCCCAGCCCTCGCGCCTCGTCCGCCTCCGCCAGCGCCAGCAGGCTGTCGAGGCGGCCCGGCGGCGCGTCGACTGACGCGGCCACGTCGCCGAGGGCGTCCCAGCGTTCGGCGAACGCCTCGAGGCCGAGCGCGTGCGGGTCGATGGTGTCGAGTTCATCCCAGGCGAAGGGTGCGGAGACGAGGCCGGTGTGGCGCACGCTGTAGGCGCTGGCGATCGTCTTGTCGCGCGCGTTCTGGTTGTAGTCGATGAAGACGCCCCGGCGCTGCTCCTTCCACCACTCCGTCGTTGCGAGGCCCGGCCCGCGACGCTCGACCTCGCGGGCGAGCGCGAGCGAGGCGCGCCGCACCTCGTGGAAGGTCCAGCGCGGCTCGATCGGCACGTAGATGTGGATGCCGCGCGATCCGGAGGTCTTCGGCCGTCCGGCGAGGCCGTGCTCGGCGAGCACGTCGCGGCAGAGCGAGGCGACCGTGCGCGCCATCTCGAAGTCCGCGCCCTCGGAAGGATCGAGGTCGAGACGCAGCTCGTCGGGGTGGTCGAGGTCGTCGGTGGTGACGGGCCAGCTGTGCAGGTCGAGGCAGTTGAGCTGGACCATCCAGATCACGTCTTGCAGCTCGCGCGCGACGACCATGCGGCCGGGCCGTGCCGAGGGGAAGGTGATCCAGGCGGTCTCCCGTGCGTCCTTCGGCGCGCGCTTCTGGTAGAACGGCTCGCCGCCCGCGCCGCGCGGGAAGCGCTTGAGCAGGCAGGGCCGCCCGCGGATCGCGCGCAGCACGCCGGACGCGCAGCGCAGGTAGTGCTCCGCGACGTCGAGCTTCGTCCAGCCCCGCTCGGGGAACATCACCTTGTCCGGGCTGGACAGCCGCACCGCGACGCCGTCGGCGTCGATCACCGTCTCCTTGCGCGCCATCGGAACGCCTTCGGCGGCGGCCGGGGGGGGCCGCGCCTAGAGCTGCGACTTCCAGGCGTCGATGGCGCCGCGCACGCCCAGCTCGCGCACGCTGGTGCGCAGCTTCTCGACCTCGGGCGAGAAGTGGGCGATCGCGTCCAGTTCGGCGCCGGCCCTGAGTGCGGAGCGGAAGCCCTGGATCTCCTGGATGCGGTTCGCCGTCAGCTTGTGGATCACGAGCACGTCCTTGGGCACCATCGCGATGCGCTGCGCGTAGTCCGCGACGTAGGCGTCGAGGTGCTCTGCGGGCACGGCCTCGTTGAAGAGGCCGAGTTCGGCCGCCTCGGCGCCCGTGATGAACTCGCCCGAGGGGAAGGCGTAGCGCTTCGCGCGCTTCGGCCCGATGTGCCAGGCCCAGAAGGCCGTCACGAAGCCCGCGCCGAGGGGCAACTGCGGCCCGCTGCCGACGCGCGTGTCCTCGGCGGCGAATGTCACGTCGCAGATGCTCGCCAGTTGCGTCGCCCCGGCGATGCAGTAGCCGTGCACCTTCGCGATGATCGGCAGCCGTATCTCCGGGATGCGCAACCAGGTGAGCAGGCGAGTCTCGATCAGGTCGCGATCCAGGGCCGGCGACCACTCGCGGTCGTGGTGGCGCTGCTCGCCGATCTCGTAGCCGGTCGAGAAGGCGCGGCCCGCGCCCTGGACGATGGCGACGTGCACGCCGGTGTCGTCCGCGGCCTGCTCGAGGTAGCCGACGAGTTCGTTGATGAGCGGCGTGTTCATCGCGTTGAGCCGCTCCGGCCGGTTCAGCGTCACCGTCGCGATGCGGCCCTCCACGTCGTACAGCACGAACTCGCCCATCGCCCACCTCCACTCGGTTCTTGTCCGTGCGGAGTATAGCCGCGAGGCCCGCTGCGCCTCGGTTCGCGCTTCCCCGCAACCGAAACTCGATTACGATGCGCACACGGAGGCCGCGAGCCTGCTCCCCATGTCCGAGGAGGTCCCTGCCCATGAGCGAGTCGCTGGCGCTTCTGCACGAGCAGGGTCAGAGCACCTGGCTCGATTTCATCAGCCGCGGCTTCCTCGATTCCGGCGAGCTGCAGCGCCTGATCGACGACGCCTGGATCTCCGGGCTGACCTCCAACCCGACCATCTTCGGCAAGGCGATCGCGGGCTCCGCGGACTACGACGACGAGTTGCGCGCGCTGGCCGACGCCGGGGTGAGCGACCCCTACGACGCCTTCGTGCGCCTCGCCAGCGCCGACCTGCGCCGCGCCGCCGACGCCCTGCGGCCGATCTACGAGGCGGGGGGCGGCGAGGACGGCTACGTCTCGTTCGAGCTGCCGCCGGGTGTCGAGCACGACTCGCAGCGCTCGATCACCGAGGCGCGCCGCCTTGTCGAGGCGGTCGGCCGCCCCAACGTGATGATCAAGGTGCCCGGTACCCCCAACGCGCCGGAGACCGTCGAGCGCCTGATCGGCGAGGGCGTCAACGTCAACATCACGCTGCTCTTCGACATCGCCGTCTACGAGGCGGTCGCGCGCGCCTACGTCGCCGGACTCGAACGCGCCCTCGAGGCTGGGCGCGATCTCTCGGCGATCGCCTCGGTCGCTTCGTTCTTCGTCTCGCGCGTCGAGACGCAGGTGGACGGGCGGCTGCCGGACGATTCGCCGCTGCGCGGGCGGGCCGGCGTCGCCAACGCGCGCGCCGCCTACGGGCGCTTCGCCGAGGTCTTCTCCGGCGCGACCTGGGAAGGCCTCTCCGCCGCCGGCGCGCGCGTCCAGCGCCCGCTCTGGGCCTCGACCGGCACGAAGAACGCCGCCTACTCCGACGTGCTCTACGTCGACAACCTCGTGGCGCCGCACACGGTGAACACGCTGCCCGAGCCCACGCTCAACGCCTTCGCCGACCACGGCGACGCCTCGCACGCGATCACGCGCGACGACGAGGCCGAGGCCGAGGCGACGCTCGCCGCCCTCGCGGACGCGGGCGTGGACCTCGAGGCGGTGACGGAGCAGCTGCTGGTGGACGGCCTCGACGCGTTCGAGGCGGACTTCCTGGCGCTGCTGCGCTGCATCGACGAGGCGCTGACCGCGATCCGCTCCGGCAGCGCACGCAGCGAGGGCAGCCTCGGCCCGATCGAGGCCGCCTCGAGCGAGGCGCTCGACCGGCTCGCGCGCGAGGATGTCGCCGGCCGCCTGCAGGCGGGCGACCACACGCTGTGGGCGGACGACCCGGCCGGGATCAGCAACCGCCTCGGCTGGCTGACGGCGCCCGACGACTTCACCGGCCGCGTCGAGGAGATCGAGGCGTTCGCCCGCGAGGCCGTCGGCGGCGGCGTCGCGGACGTGGTGCTGCTCGGGATGGGCGGCTCCAGCCTCGCGGCCGAGGTGATCGCGAGCGCGCTCGGCAGCGCGCCCGGCCACCCGGCGCTCAGCGTCCTCGACACGACCGACCCGGCGGAGGTCCGCGCCCTCGACGCGCGCCTCGATCTCTCGCGCACGCTGTTCGTCGTCGCCAGTAAGTCGGGCACGACGGTGGAGACGCGCTCGCAGCTCGACTACTTCTGGTCGCGCGTCCCGGACGGCGCGCACTTCGCGGCGATCACGGATCCGGGCTCGGCGCTCGCCGAACTCGGCGAGGAGCGGGGCTTCCGGCGCGTCTTCCTGAATCCGCCGGAGATCGGCGGGCGCTACTCGGCGCTGTCGTACTTCGGCCTCGTGCCTGCCGCCTTGCTGGGCGTCGATCTGCGAGGCCTGCTCGCGCCCGCCGTCGAGATGCAGCGCTCCTGCGGCGCCTGCGCGCCGCCCGCCGACAACCCCGGCGTACGGCTCGGCGCCGTGCTCGGCGCGGCGGCCGCCGCCGGCCGCGACAAGCTCACGCTCGTGCTGCCGCCGCCGCTCGCCGCTTTCGGGAGCTGGGTCGAGCAGCTGATCGCGGAGTCCACCGGCAAGGACGGCCGCGGCCTCGTGCCGGTCGAGGGCGAGCCGCTCGGCGCGCCCGAGGTGTACGGCGACGACCGGCTGTTCGTCGCCTACGGCGACCACGAGGGCCTCGCGGCGCTCGAAGACGCGGGCCACCCCGTCGTGCGCCTGCCCGTCGAGGACGCGGAGCGGCTGGGCGCGGAGTTCTACCGCTGGGAGCTCGCGACCGCCGTCGCCGGCTGCCTGCTCGGCGTCCAGCCCTTCGATGAGCCGAACGTGCAGCAGGCCAAGGATGCGACCGCACGCATCCTCGGCAGCGCCGAGCGCGCCGAGGCGCCCTCGACACCGAGCGCCGGCGAGTTGCTGGCGAGCCTGCAGCCCGGCGACTACATCGCACTGCAGGCGTTCTTGCCTCGCAGCGAGGCCAACATCGAGGCGTTGCAGGCCGCGCGGGTACGCCTCCGCGACCGCTACCGCGTCGCCGCCACCGCGGGCTTCGGCCCGCGCTTCCTGCACTCGACCGGGCAGCTGCACAAGGGCGGCCCGGACAGCGCGGTCTGCATCCAGATCGTCCGCGACGAGGATGACGATCTCGCGATCGCCGGCCGACCGGCCGGCTTCGGCGAACTGCAGCGGGCGCAGGCGCTCGGCGACCTCGAATCGCTGCACGTGCTGGGCCGCCGCGTCGCGCGCGTGACGCTCGAGGAACTCGCGGAGCTGGGCGCGTGAGGATCGGGCTCGCCGGCCTCGGGCGCATGGGCGGCGGCATCCGCGAACGCCTGCGCCGCGCCGGGCACGAGGTCGTCGGCTACGACCTCGACGCGGGCCTGCGCGACGTGGACTCCCTCGAGGCGATGGTCGAGGCGCTCGATCCGCCGCGCGTCGTGTGGCTGATGCTCCCCGCCGGGGAGGCCACCGAGGGTGCCTTCGCCGATCTGCTCGGCCTGCTGTCGGCGGGTGACCTCGTGATCGAGGGCGGGAACAGCCGCTACACGGACTCGATCCGCCGGGCAGGGCAGGCCGAGGAGCGCGGGCTGCGTTTTCTCGACTGCGGCGTCTCCGGCGGCGTCTGGGGCCTCGAGGAGGGGTACTGCCTCATGGTCGGCGGGGCCGCGGAGGCGTTCGCGGACGCCGAGCCGCTCTTCGCCGCGCTCGCGTCCGAGGGCGGCTACGCGCACCTCGGTCCCAGCGGGGCTGGGCACTACGTGAAGATGGTCCACAACGGCATCGAGTACGGAATGATGCACGCCTACGCCGAGGGCTTCGAGCTGCTCGACGCGTACGACGAGGAGCTCGATCTGGCGCGGATCGCCGGGCTCTGGCAGCAAGGCTCCGTGGTGCGCTCGTGGCTGCTCGAGCTGGCCGAGCGAGCGCTGGAGGGCGACCCCGCGCTGAGCCGCATCCAGCCGTACGTCGAGGACTCCGGCGAGGGCCGCTGGACCGTGATCGAGGGCGTCGAGCGCGGCGTGCCGGTGGACGTGATCGCCGGCGCGCTGTGGGCGCGCTTCGCCTCCCGCGGCGAGCGCACGTTCGCGCTACGGCTGCTCGCCGCGCTGCGCAACGAGTTCGGCGGTCACGCCGTACGCGAGGCGTAGATGGGCGCCGCGGCCGTCCTCGGCGTGGACCTCGGCGGCACCAACATGCGCGTCGCCGTCGTCACGCCCGCGGGGGAGATCGTGGCCCGCTCCGCGCAGCCGACGCCGCCGGATGATCCGGGCGCGTTGCCCCGGCTGATGCGCGAGGTCGCGGCCGGGGCGAGCGAGGAGCTGCTTGGCGCGGTCGTCGGCGTGCCGGCCGTGGTGGACTACGAGCACGGCGTGGCGCGGCGCATGCCAAACCTGACCGCGTGGGAGGGCCATCTCGCCGCGCAGCCGCTCGCGGACGCCTGCGGGCTGCCCGCCGTCCTCGTCAACGACGCTGATCTCGCCGCCGTCGGCGAGCACCGCTACGGCGCGGGCCGCGGGACCGACGATATGGTCTACCTCACGATCAGCACCGGGATCGGCGGCGGCGTCGTGATCGGCGGGCAGCTGCTGCACAGCAAGCGTTCGCTCGCCGAAGTCGGCCAGACCACGATCGACTACCGCGAGCGGCAGATCCTCGAGGCGCTCGGCTCCGGTCCGGCGCTGGAGCGTCTCTCCGGGCTGAGCGGCGCGGAAGTCACGAGGCGCGCGCAGGCGGGCGATGCGGCAGCGATCGGCTGGTTCGGCGAGATCGCGGCAGTGATCGCCGTGGGCGTCGCGAACGCGATCGAGTGCTACATGCCGGAGCGCGTGGTGATCGGCGGCGGGGTCGCCTCGGCGGGTGCGCTGCTGCTGGACCCGGTGCGCGAGCGGCTGGCGGAGCTGCACAGCGCGCAGCTGCTCGATCCCTCGCAGGTGGTGCCCGCGAGCGGGGGCGACGACGTCGGCCTGCGCGGCGCCTGGCCGCTCTGGGAGTACGCCTCCTCCCGCGAGGGCGCGACGACGCTCGCGCCGCGCGTGCCGGCCGGCGGCGCCAGCGCCTGAGCGCTCGCCGTAGCGGCGCTACTCCAGCGCCTGCTGGAGGCGCTGGAGTACGGCGCGGAGCACGGCGAGGCGGGCGTGGCGCTTCTGCTCGGCGCTGATCAGCACCCACGGCGCGGTCTCGGCGTGGGTGCGCTCGAACATCTCGTTGGCCGCCTCGACGTAGTCGTCCCAGTGCTCGCGGTTGCGCCAGTCGTCGGCGGTCAGCTTGTAGCGCTTGAACGGGTCCTCGCCGCGCTGCTCGAAGCGGCGCAGCTGCTCTTCCCTGGAGATGTGCAGCCAGAGCTTGACGATCGCGGTGTCGGAGTCGTGGTAGAGGCGCTCGAACTCGCGGATCTCGCGGTAGCCGCGCTCCCAGTCCACGCGCGGGGTCAGGCCCTCGACGCGCTCGACGAGCACGCGCCCGTACCAGGAGCGGTCGAAGACCACGATGCGCCCCCGGCGCGGCATGCGTGCGTGGAAGCGCTGCATGTAGTGCCCGAGCAACTCCAGCGGCGTGGGCGCGCCGATCGCGTGCACGCGCACCCCGCGCGGATCGAGGTGTCCCGCGAGGCGCGCGATCGCGCCTCCCTTGCCGGCGGCGTCGACGCCCTCGACGACGATGACCGCGGCGGCGTTCTCCTCGTCCCGCATCCGCACCTGCAGCCGCAGCAGTTCGAGTTGCAGCCGCTCCAACTCGCGGTCGTAGCCGGCCCGCTTGACCCGCAGCGCCGGGTCGAAGTCGGCGATCTGCGGCGCGGTACTGCTCGATACCGTCACGGGACTCCCTCGCTACGTAGTGATAGCACCATAGGGCGCGATTTGCTCGCGAATCACCGAGGCGTCGCCGGCGATCGCGATGGTCATTTCCTCCGGGCGCAGGTACTCGGCAGTGAGCTCGCGGACCCGCTCCGGCGTGACGGCGTGGACGCGATCGACGTACTCCTCGGCGTAGCTCGCGCCCAGCTCGTGGAAGTCGAGGAAGCCGAGTTGCGCGAGCAGGCCCGCGGGCGTCGCGTTACGCACCAACAGGCCGCCGGCCATGAAGCGCTGGACGCCCTCGAGCTCCTCGGAGGAGGGCAGCTCGGCGCGCAGCCGGTCGATCTCGGAGAAGATCTCATGCAGCGACGCGCCGGTGTGCTCCGTCGTCACGTCGGCCGCCTGCATCCAGTAGGCGTCGCGATAGCGCACGGCGACGGTGCTGCGAGGCGAGTAGGTGTAGCCCTTGTCCTCGCGCAGGTTGAGGGTGATACGCGACATGAACGCCCCACCGAGCAGCGTATCGACGACCGTCAGCGGCAGGTAGTCCTCCTGCGAGGGGTTCGGCGCGGGCAGGCCCAGACGGATCGTCGACTGCCCGGCGCCCGGCCGGTCGATGAGGTGGATCGCGCGCTCGCTGCTCGGCGAGGGCGGCGCGATCAGCGGCTCCGGGCCGGCCGGCCAGCCCTCGAAGGCCTCGCGCAGCGCCTGCTCCACAGCCGCGAGGTCGAAGCGGCCGGCGACGTAGACGTGCGCGCGCGCCGCGCCCAGTTCGTCGGCGACGAAGCCGCGCACGTCCTCGCTGCCCAGCGTCTCGACGTGCTCGCGCGAGGGCAGCACGCGCGCGTAGGGGTGGTCGCCGTAGAGTGCGGCGTGGAAGCGCTCCAGCGCCAGCACACTGGGCTCCGTCGCGGCGACCGCCAGCTCGCGGAGCAGTTCCGCGCGCAGCCGCTCCAGCTCGTCGTCTGGCAGGCGCGGCCGCGTGACGACCTCGCCGAGGAGGTGCAGCGCCTCGGGTGCGGACTCGGACAGCACGGCGATGTCGAGCATCGTCGCGTCGTCGCCGCTGTGCGTGTCGAGCCGCCCGCCGCAGCGCGCCAGCCGCGCGGCCAGCTCGCCGGCGTCGAGGTCGCCCGCGCCCTCCTTGAGGTAGCGCGAGGCGAGCACCGCGAGTCCCGAGGCGCCCGCGCGCTCGTTGAGCGCGCCGGCGCGCAGCGCGATCCGCAGGGTGGCCTTCGGCACGGCGCCGTACTCGATGAGGGTGGCGCGCAGCCCGTTGCCGAGCGTGAGATCCGTTCGCTCCGGCAGGCGGAACGGAGCCGGAGCGCCGGCGGTCGGTCGCGTGCTCATGCGCTCGCTCCCGGCTCGAGGGCGATCACGGTGCGCGCCTCCGGGCGCAGGTACTCGCGAGCCGTCTCCAGCACCAGCTCCGGGCTGAGCGCGCGCATCTCCGCCTCCAGGCGGTTGACGCGCTCCGGGTCGTCGTCGAACAGCGCGAACGAGGCCAGCAGATCGGCGCGCCCGATCGCGGGGTACATCCCGCCGCCGATCGTCGAGTAGAGGCTGGAGCGCGCCTTCACCAGCGCCAACTCGAACGCCTCCCCGTCGAGCGGCGTCTCGCGCAGCGGTGCGATCACCTCCTCGGCGGCCTCGACGATCGTCTCCGGGGGCGTCTCCGCGTCGTGGATCAGCGAGCAGCTCCAGAGCAGTGGCGTGCGCGCGCTGAACATGTTGCCGAGGAAGTTGATGCCCGCCTCGATCTCGCCGCTGTAACCGCGGCGGCTGACCAGCTCGCGGTGCAGCAGCGAGTCGTCGCCTCCGGCGAGCAACTGGTGCAGCACGCCCATCGCGAGGAACTCGGGCGTGTCGCGCTGCGGCGTGTGGTAGGCGAAGGCGAGCGCGGGCTGGCTGGCGAGCGGGTCGGCCTTCGTGAACGCCTGCTCCGCCTCCCGACGCGGCTCGCCGAGGTCCGGCGGCGCCGGCGCCGGACCGCCCTCGATCGATCCGAAGTGCCGATCGGCCAGCGTGAACGCCTCTTCCGGCTCGACGTCGCCGACGATCACCAGCACCGCGTTACGCGGCGAGTAGAAGTCGCCGAAGAACGCCCACACGTCGTCGAGGCTGGCGGCGTCGAGGTCCTCGAACTCGCCGTAGCCGTTGTGGGCGTTGTGCCAGTTGCTGAAGGCGCGCTCGCACATGTCGATCCAGGGGAAGCCGCCGTAGGGGCGGTTGAGGACGTTGACGCGGACCTCGTTCTTGACCACGTCGCGCTGGTTGTCGAGCTCCTCCTGGGTGATGCGCGGGCCGCGCATGCGGTCCGCCTCGAGCCAGAGCGCGAGCTCCAGCGCGGGCTTGGGGAGCACCTCGAAGTAGTTGGTGTAGTCGGTGCGGGTGGTGCCGTTGAGCACCCCGCCGTTCTTCTGCACGAGCTGGACCAGCTCCATCTTCGCGAGCTGCCCGGAGCCCTGGAACATCAGGTGCTCGAAGAGGTGCGCGAACCCGGAGCGCCCTCGCGGTTCGAGCCGGAAGCCGACCTCGTAGTAGACGGCGACGGCGACGATCGGCGCCGAGGCGTCCGGGGAGACGACGACGCGCAGCCCGTTGCCAAGCCGCCGGTACTCGACCGGTACGTGGAGCGTGAATGCGCCGTCGTTCGCCATCGGGCCTGCCTTCCGTCCACCGCTGCGCGGCCGGGACTGGCGCAGGGTAGCGCGCCGCACGGCGACGGCGCGAGGGCCGGGCTGGCGGGCTCCACGCGATCGGGCCGTTCACGGTCTTTTGACATAGCACGCGCTATCGGCAGAACGACCGCGATGCTACGATTATTTCCGCCGACGGCTCCCCACGCTCGCGGGCACGCCTCGCGGACGGTCCGGCCGACCCGGCTTCTGCAAGGCAGCACGGCGCAGCGCGCCGACACCATCACCCGTCCCGGGAGGACGCAATGACCGAATCCGCAACACGCCCTGTCTCCGACCTCCACGTCGTCGACACGATCCCGCTGCCGACGCCCGCCGAGTTCGAGGCAGAGCTGCCGATTCCGCCCGGTGTGCTCGACACCGTGGTGCAGGGTCGCCGCGCCATCGAGGACATCCTCACGGGTCGCGACGAGCGCCTGCTGCTGATCGCGGGGCCGTGCTCGATTCACGACGAGCGCTCCGCGCTGGAGTACGCGCGGCGCCTCGCGGATCTCGCTCGCGAGATCGAGGATCGCGTGCTGGTCGTGATGCGCGTCTACTTCGAGAAGCCGCGCACGACCGTTGGCTGGAAGGGCCTGATCTACGACCCGGATCTGGACGGCTCGTTCAACATCGACGCCGGGCTGCGGCGGGCGCGCCAGCTGCTGATCGAGATCGGTGGCCTCGGACTGCCGACGGGTACGGAGTTCCTGGACCCGATCGCGCCGCAGTACCTGGCGGACCTGATCTCCTGGGTCGCCGTCGGCGCGCGCACCACGGAGAGCCAGACGCACCGCCAGATGGCGAGCGGGCTGAGCATGCCGGTCGGCTTCAAGAACAGCACGGACGGCAACATCGAGGTCGCCGTCAACGCGCTGCTCTCATCGCGCGCGCCGCACGCCTTCCTCGGCATCGACCGCGAGGGCCGGACCTGTACCGTGCAAACCAGCGGCAACCCCTACGGCCACATCGTGCTGCGCGGCGGCAGCGACGGGCCGAACTACGACTCGGGCACCGTCCGCGAGACGTACCGGCAGCTCGAGGGCGCCGATCTGACTCCCGCCGTCCTCGTCGACTGCAGTCACGCCAACTCTGGCAAGGACCACCGGCGCCAGTCGATCGCCTTCCGTGACGTGATCGCGCAGCGTGCGGCCGGTGACGCGGGGATCGTCGGGCTGATGCTGGAGAGCCACCTCAACGAGGGCAGCCAGTCCCTCGGCGCGGACCCCGGCGCGCTGCGCTACGGCGTCTCGATCACGGACGCCTGCGTCGGCTGGGACGAGACGGCGGAACTGCTGCACGAGGCTTCGGACTCGCTCGCCGCGCCCGTCGCCGCGCCTGCGTAGCGTCGGATTCCGCTCAGCTCCCGTCGGCCCCACGCGGCGAGGCCCAGCGGGGCTCCTCGACGCCGCTGCGCCGGTTGACGGCGCGGGCCGCGACGAAGAGGTAGTCCGAGAGCCGGTTCAGGTAGACCAGTACCTCGTTTGAGACCTCCTCGGAGGCCGCCAGGGAGACCGCGCGCCGCTCGGCGCGGCGGCAGACCGTGCGCGCGAGGTGCAGCGCGGCGGCCACCGGCGCGCCGCCCGGCAGGATGAACTGCGTCAGCGGCTCCAGCTCCTGCTCCAGCGCGTCGATCCAGCCCTCGAGGCGCTCGCTCGCGCCCTCGGCGAGCAGGGGGGTGAGCTTGCCCGTCGCCGCGCGCTCCCGCGCGTCCGGCGTGGCCAGCTCGCCGCCGAGGTCGAACAGCGTCGATTGGATCTCGTGCAGCATCTCCGCCAGATCGGGCGACGCCTCGCCGTCGAGTCCCGACGCGGCGACGCCGAGCACGGCGTTCAGCTCGTCGACGGCGCCGTAGGCCTCGACGCGTGCGGCGTCCTTGGGCACGCGCGGTCCGCCGAAGAGCCCGGTCTCGCCCTCGTCGCCGGTGCGCGTGTAGATCTTCACGGCTCAACCCTCCCCGTTCGCCGGGCGCCCTACTGGGGGTACGCCTCGATGAAGGCGCGCAGCGCTTCGAGGTGCTCGCCGACCGTGGCCATGCCGGAGGTGTTGGTGCTGACCGTGAAGCGGGTGGCGCCCAGCTCGCGCCAGGTCTCGGCGCGCCGCAGTTGCTCGTCCAGGTCCTTGCCCTTCGTGCTGACGCTGAGGTTGAAGCCGAGCTCCGAGGGCTCGCGGCCGGCCCGTTCGGCGGCGGCGAGCACGCGCTCGCGGCGCGGCAGGAAGCCCTCGGGGCTGTGGAAGCGCGGCGGTACGAGCCAGCCATCGCCGAGCCGCCCGGTGCGGTCCATCATCACGGCCGCGTAGCCGCCCATCCAGATCGGGATGCGCCGCTTCGGCAGGGGATTGATCCCCGCGTCGCGGATGGCGTGGTGTGCGCCCTCGAAGGTGACGAGCGACTCCTCCCAGAGCCGCCGCAGCAGCACGACCTGCTCCTCGATGCGCGAGCCGCGCGTCGCGAAATCCACGCCCAGCGCCTCGTACTCGACCGTGTTCCAGCCGCTGCCGATGCCGAGTTCGAGACGCCCGCCGGAGAGCAGGTCCACCTCGGCCGCCTGCTTGGCGACGAGCGCGGTCTGGCGCTGCGAGAGGATCAGCACGCTGGTCACGAGCTTGATGCGCGTGGTCAGCGCCGCCGCGTAGCCGAACATCACGAGCGGCTCGCGGAACATCGCGTCGTGGGCGTACGGCCCCTCCAGCTCGTACTGCCCGGGATCGGCGCCGAGCACGTGATCGGCCGCGCGCATGTGCGCGTAGCCGAGCTGCTCGACGCCCTGCACGAACTCGCGCAGCGCGCCGCTGTCGCGCCCGATCGCCCGTTGCGGGAATCCCGCTCCCAGCTCCACCGGCGGCCTCCTTCGCTGCGTCCTCGCCACTTCCGCCGGGCGCGTCAGCTTGCGCCCGGATCCGGGTCTCGAGCCTACCCGCGCGGCCGGGCGCGCGGGTTCGTGCGCGTCAGGATGCCCTCGGCGCGCTGCCGCACCCAGGGATCGATGTCGTCGTGCGTGAGAATCCAGAAGCGCTGCTCGCCGATCGCCTCGAAGACGCGCGTGGCCACCTCGTCGGGCGCGATCGCGGTCCGCTCCATCTCATCGCGTATGCGTGCGAGCGCGCGATCCGTGCGAGCCGGCCCGGGATTGCGGAGCGCCTCCGGCCGATTGCGAGAGGAGTCGAAGATGTTCGTGCGCACGAGGCCGGGACAGAGCACCGAGGCGCGCAGCACAGCGTCGCGCTGCTCCAGCTCCAGCTGCAGCGATTCGGTCAGCGCGACTACGCCCGCCTTGCTCACGCCGTAGGGCGCGTTCCCGGGCAGCGGCGTCAGCCCCGCGACGGAGGCCGTGTTCACGACGTGGCCCTCCTCGCCGCCGTCGAGCATCCTCGGCACGAACGCGCGCACGCCGTGGATCACGCCCCAGAGGTTGACGCCGAGCGTCCATTCCCAGTCCATGAGGGAGGCGCGGTAGGCCGCGACGTTGGCGCCGCCGACTCCGGCGTTGTTGCAGACCACGTGCACCGCGCCGAACGCCTCGTAGGCGCGGTCCGCGAGGGCCTCCACGCTCTCCGCGTTCGAGACGTCGGTTTCGACGGCGAGCACCTCGGCGCCGCCGTCGCGCAGCGCGGCCGCGGTCGCATCGAGGGCGTCGCGCTCCACGTCGGCGAGGACGACCCGCATCCCGGCCTCGGCGAAGCGCTGCGCCATCGCGCGCCCGATCCCGCTCGCCCCGCCGGTGACGACCGCCACGCGGCCCTCGAACTCCTGCATCGCCGCGTCCCTTCCGCGATCGCCCCGATTCTACGGGGCGCGCCCCGCGACATCGCCCGCCGAGCGATCAGCCGCCCTCGGGGTCCCGTCCCCGCGGGTCCATGAGTCACGCGTCCAGGCGGGCGCTCGGGTTGGTGCGCGTCAGGAGGCGCTCCGCGCGCTGCCGTACCCAGGGATCGATGTCGTCGTGCGTGAGGATCCAGAAGCGCTGCTCGCGGACCGCCTCGCCGATCGCGATCCTGTAGCATCCGGCCCGGCGGTCGACTGGAGCGGTCGCCGCTCCGACAGGGCAGGAGTTACGTGATGCACGCACGTCTGGCGGTCCTGGCAGTGGCGGGGTTGATCGCGGTGCTGGGCGTGACGGCCATCACCGCCGCCGGTGCGGGCCACGAAGCCGAGCTGCGCATCACCGCACAACGCCTCGCCGACGGCCGCACCGAGTTCGCGCTGCAGCAGCGCGAGGCGGACGACGGTTGGAGCGAGCGGCTGCTGCCGCGGGCGTGGTTCTTCCCCGCCACGACCATGACCAGCCTGACCACCACGAGGAGACAACCGAAGTGACCGCATCCTCTCTTCGTATCCGCTGGCTCGCAGTCCTGACAGTTCTGGCCATCGCCGTCGTCCTGAGCGCCTGTAGCGACAGTCCCGCCCCCACGTCGGAACCAACGGCTACCCCGAGCGCCACTCCAAGGTCGGAGCCTACTGCAACGGCGACAGCGACGTCAGAGCCAACGCCGACAGCCAAGGCTACCCCGAGCACCACTCCAAGGCCGGAGCCTACTGCAACGGCGACAGCGACGTCAGAGCCAACGCCGACAGCCAGGGCTACCCCGAGCGCCACTCCAACGCCGGAGCCGACTGTGGCGGCGACAGCGACGTCAGAGCCAACGCCGACAGCCAGGGCTACCTCGAGCGCCACTCCAACGCCGGGGCCGACTGCAGCGGCGACAGCGGCGTCAGAGCCAACGCCGACAGCCAGGGCTACCTCGACCGCCACTCCAAGGCCGGAGCCGACTGCAGCGGCGACACCGACGCCTACGCCAATCTCGACCGCAACTTCATCGTCAGCGCGTGACCGAGATGGTGACGGTCTGATCGAAGTAGACAACCTGACGCAGCTTGATGCTATGCGGTGGGACACGGACGGTGACGGCATGTCTGACAATGCCGACTATGCGGCCGCCTTCTCCAATGCCGGCACCGGCACGAGGTGCTCTGTCGCAGGTTGTTCCGGGTATGAGTTGACAGCCAATCTGGACTTTGACACCAACGGGAACGGTGAGGCGGACGACGGCGATGTCTATTGGAACAGCGGCGGCGGGTGGATTCCGATAGGTGAAAGCAACGACCCTTTTGGAACCACCTTTGAAGGCGGAGGCCACACAATCTCCAATCTGTATATTCGTAGGTCGCCCGATGTCGGTCTGTTCGGAGTGCTCGGTTCTGGGAGCACCGTCTCGGGTATTGGGTTGGTGGACGCAAACGTGGAGGCTTCCGGACTCGGAGCTGCCGGTGCGCTCGCTGGAATTGGCCACGGCGTCATTGAGGACAGTTTTGCTGATGGTCTCGTTGCTGGTTGTGTTGACCAGATCGGCGGACTGGTTGGCTTCAATCACGGTAGCATTGCGAACAATCGCTCCGCTGTCGAAGTCGATAGCGTCCGCAGAGTCCGGAGCGGTGCATCCGGCTCCCGCTGGCGTACCTGCTATGCCAGTGGTGGTGGCCTGGTTGGGGAAAACGGCGGAACGATAGCTAACAGTCACTCCACCAGTGTCGTGTCGGGATTCACGGACGACTTCGGCGGTCTGGTCGGCGTGAACTCCGGCGCTATCACCGGCAGTTACGCTACGGGCAACGTGTCCGGTAAGGGCTGTCCTGGCGAGTGCTTTGCTGACGTTGGCGGGCTGGTCGGCGTGAACGAGATCGAAGGCAAGATCATCACGAGCTACGCTACTGGCGGGATATCGGGGCAAGGTGACAACTTCGGTGGTCTGGCCGGAGTGAACTCCGGCGTCATCGCTGCCAGTTACGCTACGGGCAGCGTGTCAGGCAGCGGCTTTGCTGACGTTGGCGGGCTGGTTGGGGACAATCTCTACACTGGTCTTATCACTGCCGCCTACGCTGAGGGGTCAGTGTCCGGCAGAGCCGACCGTTACGGCGGTCTGCTTGGATCGAACCAGGGCGTCGTAGTAGTTTGCTTCTCCACAGGCGAAGTACCTCAAAGTGGAGGAGGGCTGATCGGCTCGAACGGCAACCACGGCACCGTAGCCAACTGCTACTGGGATACGGAGACCTCCGATCAATCCGATAGCGCCGGAGGCGACGGCAAGACCACCGCTGAGTTGCAATCGCCCACCGGATACACGGGCGCTTACGCCGACTGGAACGTGGACCTGGACGGAGACGGATCAAGTGACGACCCGTGGAGCTTCGGCTCGCCGACCGAATATCCCGTTCTCAACCTGGGGACTCTCGACATCGATCATGGCAATCTGAACGCCAGGCCCGCGATCGAGCCCAGGGCGAACGCGGCACTGTGCTTAGCGGTAAGCAACGGACAGATTGGAGCGGTGAATGCACAAATCGAAGCGGGCATCGACGTAAACGACACGTGCCAAACCACAACACTTTGGTACAACGGCTTAACTCCGCTCGACATCGCAATGAGCCGCGGACGGGCCGAAATCGAAGCGATCTTGGTTGAAGCAGGGGCGGTCGACGCGGAGAGCTAGGCTGTCAGAGGCGGAGAGAAGCGGTCTGTTGAGAAGCCCCGTTGCCGGTGGGATGGATCGTGCATCGCGATCCGGAAGTGTACGTGCGTGCTCGTCTTTATCTCTACTGGCACGTGAAAGGCCGCCTTGTGGTCCACTTCTGAGGTCGCCCCGCCGGTCGCCCGCATATTGACCCTCGGGCTTCGGGAGGGGGCGCGCTATGCGCCCACGACATCGCCCGGCGAGCGATCAGCCGCCCTCGGGGTCCCGTCCCCGCGGGTCCATGAGTCACGCGTCCAGCCGGGCGCTCGGGTTGGTGCGCGTCAGGAGGCGCTCCGTGCGCTGCCGCACCCAGGGATCGATGTCGTCGTGCGTGAGGATCCAGAAGCGCTGCTCGCGGATCGCCTCGACGACCTGCGCGGCGACCTCGGCGGGCGGCATCCCGCTGCTCTCCATCGCCGCGCGCGTGCGCGCCCGGCCGGAGCCCTCGCGAGGCGGCTCGGGATTGCGCAGCGCCTCGGGGCGGTTGCGCTGGGCGTCGAGGATATTCGTGCGCACGAGGCCGGGACAGAGCACCGAGGCGCGCAGCGTCGCGTCGCGCTGCTCCAGCTCCAGTTGCAGCGACTCGGTCAGCGCCACCACGCCCGCCTTGCTCACCCCGTACACGGCGTTGAAGGGGGTCGCGGCCAGCCCCGCAACCGAGGAGGTGTTGACGACGTGGCCCTCCTCGCCGCCCTCGATCATCCGCGGCACGAACGCGCGCACGCCGTGGATCACGCCCTGCAGGTTCACGCCGAGGATCCATTGCCAGTCCGCGAGCGAGGCGTCCTGAACGCTGCCCCTGTACCCGCCGACCCCGGCGTTGTTGCAGAGCACGTGCACCGCGCCGAACGCCTCGAAGGCACGTTCCGCGAGGGCGTCGACGCTCTCCGGGTTCGAGACGTCGGTTTCGACGGCGAGCAGTTCCGCGCCCGTGTCGCGCAGCTCGGCAGAGGCCGCCTCGAGGGCGTCGCGTTCGACGTCGGCGAGGACGACCCGCATGCCCTCCTCGGCGAAGCGCTGCGCCAGCCCGCGCCCGATTCCGCTCGCCGCGCCGGTGACGACAGCCACGCGGCCCTCGAACTGCTGCATCGCGCGTCCTTCCGTGGGGCCCGCTGCTACAAGTTACCCGACGCCTCAACCGGCGGGGAGCGCAGGATGAACTCCGTGAAGTAGCCGCCGCTCGCGCGGTCGAGCGCCATGAACTTCGGGATGTCCTCGTAGATCGCCTGCCGCCCCTCGTCCGAGTCGTAGCGCTCGTCGTGGAAGGCCTCGCGCGAGCGGAAGTGCAGCTCGACGATGCCGAAGACGTCCGGGTCGCCGTCGGCGCCCGCCAGCGGCGCGCGCACGATGTTCTGCGCGTAGGCCCACATCCCGGAGTGGATGCTCAGCGCGAGCGGCGTGTGCACCTCGCGCCAGTGGCGCGCGCACTGCTCGTGCGTGCGCCCGGGCGCGGGCCGCATCAGCGTCATCATCTTCACGCCGGGGGAGAGCTCGCCGTCCGCCCAGTCGCGGTCGTAGCGCTTCGGGCGATGCTCCTCGACCGTCCAGCCCCCGATGCGCGCGGCGCTCGCGGCGCCCGCGAGGGCGACCGCGAAGCCCGCGAGCGTTCCGTCGTCCGCCCACGCATCCTCGGCCCAGACGGCGACCATCGCGTCCGCCATCGGGCCTTCCGCTCCGCCGCGGTCCCAGCGCTCGCCGCTGTCGAGGTCGGCGAGGTTGAGCGTGAGGCCGAGCGGCTGGGGGATGGCGCCGGTGGCGGTCGCCGCCTCCGCGCCGCCGTCGATCAGCAGCTGCTGGAACCTCCGGGGATCGGTATCGCGCTCCGCCCAGAGCGCCAATATCGCCTTGATCACTGATCGGGCTCCTCTCACGCCTCGCCGCGGGCGCACGCTACCATGCGCGTGCGGGGGTGGAGCGGCATCGAGGGTCCGCGCCGGGCCCGCGCGCACGGGAGGCTGCGATGCGTGCTGGCGCGCTCGACGGGATCCGGGTGCTCGAGTTCTCCGTGGTGGTCGCCGGGCCGGTCTGCGGCGTGATTCTCAGCGACCTCGGGGCGGACGTGGTGAAGGTGGAGCCGCCCGGCGGCGAGCCGCATCGCCGCAACCGCGCCGTCGTGCCGAACGAGGGCAAGCTCTTCCAGAACTTCAACCGAGGCAAGCGCAGCCTCGTTGTCGACCTCGGGCGCGAGGAGGGGCGGGCGCTGATCCAGCGGCTCGTCCCGGAGGTCGACGTGGTCGTGGTGAACTACCGCCTCGGGGTGGCGAAGCGGCTGGGGATCGACTACGAGACGCTGCGCGCGATCCGGCCGGACCTGATCTACGTGGAGAGCACGGGCTTCGGGACGCGCGGGCGGCTGGCGCAATTCCCGGCCTCGGACATCGTCGCGCAGGCCTACTCCGGGCTGATGGCGGGCGAGGGCAAGGTTGCCGAGGGCGGCGAGCCGCTGGCGCTCAAGGCCGGCGCCTGGGCGGACTACTTCACCGGCGTCGCCAGCGCGATGGGCGTGGCCACGGCCCTCTACCACCGCGAACGGACCGGCGAGGGGCAGAAGATCTCCGGCTCGCTGCTGCGCTCGGCGATGTTCGCGCAGAGTCACATCACGATGCGCGAGCCGATCTCCGACAGCGTCGTGCGCGACGTGACGATGGCGCAGATCAACGAGGCGCGAGCGCGCGGCGCGGACTACCGCGAGGTGGTCGGCATCCGCATGGCCGGCCGCGAGCTGGGGACGCAGTTCGCGCTCTACTACAACGGCTACCAGGCGAAGGACGGCGGCGTGGTCCTCGGTGCGCTCACGAAGGCGAACCGCGACGCGATGCGCCGCGTCCTCGGCCTCGAGGGCGAGAACTGCGACGACCCCGACTACGACGCCCTCGACCCCGCGAACCTCGCCGAGGCCGAGCGCTGGAAGCAGGTGATCCGCGACCGCATCGCCGAGCGCACCGTGGCCGAGTGGGTCGAGGCCTTCGAGGCGGCGGGCACGCCGGTCTCGCCGGTCAACCTGCCGGAGGAGATGTCCGACGATCCGCAGATCGGCGCCGAGGGCATCATGGTCGAGCTCGAACATGAGGTGACGGGCCCGCAGCGCGTCGTCGGCCCGATCATCGAGCTCTCGGAAACCCCGACGCGCGCGCGCAGCGCCGCGCCGCCGGTGGGCCGTCACACGCGGGAGCTGCTGCGCGAGTTCGGCCTCCCCGAGGACGAGATCGACGCGCTCGTGGCCTCGGGCGTGGTGGCGGAAGGCGCGTAGAGCCGCTCCGATGGCCTTCGATCCTCAAGCCGCGCCTTCGTACCGCTTCTCCCTCGGCTACCTCGTGCGCTGGCTGGTCGGCGTCGCCGTGCTACGACGGCAGCGACACCTGGGACCGGACGTGCGCGAGATGCTGCGCGGGGTCGAGCCTCTCCCGCGCGTGCAGGGGATCGAGCACGTGCCGCGCGAGGGCCCCTGCATCGTGGTGATGAACCACTACGAGCGGCCGGGCCTGCGCGTCTGGTGGTGCGCGGCGCTGGTCAGCGCGGCGCTCGCGGCCCGCCGTGGCGGCGATCCGCCGCTGCGCTGGCTGATCACGGACCGCTTCGAGGGCTTCCGTCTCGCCGGCCTGCCGCTGCCCGACCGGCTGATGGCGTGGCTGCTGGGCAAGATCGGCGACGCCTACGGCTTCCTGTTGGTGGCGCGCCCGGGGGGCGAGGCGCAGTCCCGCTCGGCGCTGCTGCGCGAAGCGCGCGAGACGCTGCGCGAGGGCGACGTGCTGGGCATCACGCCGGAGGCCGCGAGCGGGTCGGGGCCGCAGCTCTCGGCGGCCTGGCCGGGGTCCGGGGCGGCGCTCTCGTGGCTGTCCTCGGGGTCCACGCCGCTCGTGCCGGTCGCGGTCCGCGACGGCGAGGACGGCGCGCTCCTCGCGACCTTCGGCGCGCCGTTCACGCTGGAGCGATCGAGCGACGAGGCGGGCGCGCGGGCGGTGATGGGCGCCGTGGCGGCGCTGCTGCCGCCCAAACTGCGAGGCCTCTACGGCGGCGAGTGACCGCGATGTCGTAGCATGCCGGCGTCCGGCCCGAGCCGGGTGGAGGGCGGCGTGACAGACGAACAGCGCCCGTTGCGCACCAGGGTCTTCTACGCCAGCGGATCCGTCTCCGGCAACGTCATCTCGCAGGCCTTCTCGCTGTGGCTGATCTTCTTCTACGCGCCTCCCTCCGGCGAGGAGGACGCGGTCACCCGAATCCCCGCGATCGGGCTGCCCGACCTCGACTTCGGCCTCTTCTCGATGCCCGACCAGCTTGCGCCGCGCGTGGTGCTCGGCCTGCTGCTCACCGTCGCGCGCATCGTCGAGTCGATCGACGACCCGGTCGTCGGTTACCTGACCGATCGCACGAACTCGCGCTGGGGGCGGCGCATCCCCTGGATCCTGCTCGGGACACCGTGGTGGGCGCTGCTGTTCGCGGCGCTGTTCATCCCGCCCGAGAGTGGCGAAGGCCTCGCCAACCTCGTCTGGCTGGTCGTGGTCATCGAGATCTTCTGGCTGACCAGCAATCTCTCCGGCGCGCCGCTGGAGGCCCTGCTCCCGCACATCGCGAAGACGCACCACGATCGCGTGACGGTGGCTGCGTTGCAGCTGCTCTTCGGCGTCGGCGGCGCCTTCATCGGGCTCTCGATCAGCTCGCTGCTGGTGGACTTCGTGGGCTTCACGGCGATGGCGGCGACGCTGGCCGCGATCGCGCTGGCGACGCGCTACACGGCGCTGTTCGGCTGCTGGAGCTACGCGAAGAGCGACGACACGCCCTCGACGCCGGGGTTCAAACGCTCGGTGCGCGAGACGTTCTCCAACAAGCAGTTCGTCGCATTCCTGCCGAGCTTCATCTTCTTCCGCATCGCGCAACTGATGCTGACCGCGCTGTTCCCGTTCTACGTCGCGGCGGCGCTCGCGACCAGCGAGGCGTTCGGGTTCAACGGCGCCGACGACAAGGGCGTGTTCACCTTCGCGCTGACGGTCATCGTCATCATCGGCGTGCTCGTGGGGATCGCGATCTTCACGCCGCTCGCGAGGCGCAAGGGCAACGCGCATGCCTTCCGCACGGCGATGCTGTGGGGGATGGGAGGGCTGTTCCTGCTGTTCTTCGCCGGCTTCATGCCGGGCCCCCCGAAGGTGGCGCAGGCACTGCTCGCGGTCTTCGTTGCCGGGATGCCGCTGGCCGGCATCCTGATGCTGCCGAACATCCTGATCGCCGAGATCGTCGATCACGACGAGCGGCGCACCTCGACGCGTCGCGAGGGCATGTTCTACGGCACCCAGAACCTGTTGGAGAAGAGCGCCTCCGCCTTCGCGCCGCTGCTGCTCGCGATCGTGCTGCTGGCCGGCGACAACGCGAGCGATCCGCTCGGCGTGCGGCTCGTCGGCCCCGTCGCCGGGGTGCTGGTGTTCATCGGCTACCTCTCGTTCCGCGGCTACACCCTTGACGAGCGGGGGGCAGAGGAGTCGGCGGCGCGGTGAGGCCGACGCGGGCCCGAGCCCACCGAGGCCGCAGGGCGATTGACGGTTGCGGAGCGGCAGCCCTATCGTCGTTCGCAAGGAAGGAGGTGATGCCCGCATGGATGATGAACGTAGTCACGAGGTCGAGGTCGGCTTGTGGGACATCTCCGAGGAGGTGTCGGCGGGCTAACCTCTGCCCGTGAGACTGAACGGGACACCCCGGCCATTGGCCGGGGTGTTCTGCGTCCGGAGGTCCGCCGATGACGGCTGCCGCAGACTTCGACCACGAGCGCTACGCAGCCCTGCACGGTGGCGGGCGCCTCGGCGCGCGCGTACACGCCACCGAGCGCACCAGCTCGACGATGGACGACGCGCGCGCCGGCGCGGACCGGCTCGGCGCCGCGGGCTGCGGCGACGCCTACGTCGCGGGCGAGCAGACGGCCGGGCGGGGGCGCTTCGGGCGTCGCTGGGTCGCGGCCCCGGGCGCGGCGCTGCTCGTCACGTTCCACCTCTGCCCCTCGGCCGGGCCGCACACGCCGCTGCTCAGCGCCGCCGGCGGCCTCGCCACCGCCGAGGCAGTCGAGGCCTGCTCCGGCCTCGGCGTCGCGCTGAAGTGGCCGAACGACGTGCTGGCCGATGGCCGCAAGCTGTCCGGCGTGCTGGCCGACGCTCGGCACGGGCCGGGCGGCAGCGTCGAGGTCTTCCTCGGCATCGGCGTGAACCTCCGCGAGGCGGCGACCGCGGGCCTGCCGCCGGACGAGCGGGCGCGCGCGACGAGCATCGAGGGCGCGGGCGCGACGCCGCCGGACGCGGAGACGCTGCTTGCGGAACTCTCGCGGGCGCTGGAGCGGCGGGTCGGGCAGATCGAGCGCGACCCGTCCGCCTTCCTCGACGACTGGCGTGCGCGCCTCGACACGATCGGCCGCCGCGTGCGGCTCGCCCCCGCCGGCCCCGAGGCCGGGGACGGCGAGGCGGCGGGCGTCGTCGAGGGCGTCGCGGTCGGCGTCACCCCGCTGGGAGAGCTGACGCTGCGGCTGGACGACGGCTCTTCGCGCAGCTTCGCTGCGGGCGACGTGACGACGTTGTGAGCGCCGCGCGGCTTGCGGCCCGGCGACCTCGCTTGCCCTCGCAGGGCGGGGCTCCTACGATCGCCGTGATGACTAGCTACGAGATCAGCGGCGTGCGGGCGCACGGTCATGCCCATGCTCATCGGGGCGAGGAGTCGCCGCCGCGAAGCCGCTTGCATCGATAGCCGGAACGCAGATGCCAGTGACGCGCCGCGGCGGATCTCCCGTCGCGGCGTTTCTGTGTCGACCGCAGAGCGGCGTCGCAGTCCCGGCCCTCCCACGAGACCGAACCACGAGCGCAGGTGTTGAGAGTGAGACGAGCGTGACCGACAGCGACACAGAAACCAGCAACCCCGCCGCGAGCCGCGCCGACGGCCTCCGCAGCCGCGGCATGCACGACCTGGGGCCGGACGAGATGCGGCGCTTCCGAGGCGTCGAGGCGCGATTCCTCGAGGTGACGGCGGCGGCCGGGTACCGCGAGATCCGCACGCCGACCGTGGAGCCGCTGCACCTCTTCACCGGCGCGGGCGCGCTCTCGCCGCAACTGCTCGACCGTGTCTACTCGTTCCTCGACTGGGACGGGTGGAGCGGCGAGCGGATGGTGCTGCGGCCGGACAGCACGCTGCCGGCCGTGCGCTGGTTCGAGAGCCGGTCGGACGCTCCCGAGGGCGAACCGGCGCGGCTGAGCTACGTCCAACCCGTCTACCGCTTCGACGCCGGCGACGGCGAGCGCGAGCTGTGGCAGTGCGGCGTCGAGCTGTTCGGCCTCGCCGCACCCGAGGGCGATGTCGAGCTGCTTGCCCTCGCGCGCGAGTTGCTGAGCGCCCTCGGACTCGGCGATCTGCGCTTCGAGATCGCCCACGCCGGGTTGCTGCGCGCCGCGCTGGCGGCGACGGGGCTGGACGAGACGGAGCAGATCGAGGCCCTCGACCGCGTGATCGAGGGCGGCGAGGCCGCCGTCGAGGCCATCGCCGGCGAGCTATCGGCCGCCAACCCGGAGCGGGCCGGCGGGCTGCGCCTGCTGCTCGAGATCCGCGGCGGGAGCGAGGGCTACCTCGACAATGTGGAGGCGGCGCTGCCGGAGGCCGCGCAGCCGATCGCGGAGCTGCGCGCGGTCGTGAGGGTACTGGAGGCGGCGGGGGCCGCCTTCGACCTGGCGCCCGCGGCCGGGGGCAGTTTCGAGTACTACACCGGCCTCACCTTCCGCGTCTTCGCGGGCGGCGAGGCCTGCCTGCTGGGCGGCCGCTACGACCGCATGGCGGAGGCGGTGGGAGGCCGCGCCGCGCCCGCCTCCGGCTTCGCCGCCGACCTGCTGCGGCTCGCCGCGCTCGCGCCGGAGGCGGCGTCGTGATCCGCGTCGCGCTGCCCCGCGGCGACCTCCGCCCGCCGCTCGCCGCGCGCCTGCGTGCGGCCGGCTTCGCCGTCGAGGGCTACGAGGGCGGATCGCGCGCCTACCGCTTCGAGGTCGAAGGGCGGCCGGGCGTACTGGTGCGCGTCTTCGCCGAGCAGGACATCCCGATCCAGGTCGCCCTCGGCCAGTACGACCTCGGCATCACCAGCCGCACCTGGGTCGACGAGCTGCTGGCGCGCTACCCACTCGACTCGCTGGTGCCGCTGCGCCCGCTCGACCTCGGCGGCGAGCGGCTGGTGCTCGCCGCTCCCGAGGGCGTCACGCTCGACCAGCTTGCGGCGACGCCCGGCGTGCGCGTCACGACCTCGCACCCGAATCTGACGACGCGCTGCCTCAACTACCTGCGCGTGCCGGACTACCGCGTGATCGAGGTCTGGGGACAGCCCGCGGCCTGGCCTCCCGAGGATGCGGACGCCGCCGTGGTGAGCGTGGCGCTGGACGAGGCTGCGGCGGACGCCGCCCTCGCCCGCGAGGGCCTGGCCGTCCTCGCCGAGGTGCAGCGCGGATCGGCGACGCTCGTGGCGAACCGCGAAGCCCTCGCGAGCCGCGGCCTCGCGGAGGCGCTGGAGCCGCTGCTCGCGCTGCCGGTGGGCGACTCGGCTGCGCCGCGGCCGCTCCCGCGCGGCAACGGCCGCCGCAATGGCGGCGCCGGCCTCGGCTCCCGGCGATCCGATGGCGGTCGCGGCGTCTTCCGCCTCGCGCTGCCGGACGGGCACGCGCAGCCGCACACCGTCGAGGCGCTCGCCTCCGCCGGGCTGTGCTTCGACGGCTACGGCGACGGGGCGACGGACCGCCGTCCGCGCTCGGACGTCGACGGCCTTGAGGTGAAGGTGATCCGCCCGCAGGACATGCCGCAGGCGGTCGCGCTCGGCTGCTTCGATCTCGCGCTCACCGGGCGCGACTGGCTGGCGGCGCACCTCGCCGCGTTCCCGCTCTCGCCGGTCGCGGAGCTGTGCGACCTGCGCCGCAGCCGCTACCGCCTCGGCGCGGTCGTGCCCGAGGACGTGCCCGCCGAGACGATCGCCGAGGCGATCGCGTGGTGGCGCCGCGACGATCCGGAGCGGCCGATTCGCGTCGCCTCGGAGTACGCCTCGCTGGCCGACCACTACGCGCGCGAGCGCCACCTGGGGCGCTACCAGGTGCTGCCGATCTCGGGTGCGTCGGAGGGGTTCGTGCCCGACGACGCGGAGATCCTGATCGAGGGCACGGAGACCGGCTCCACCCTGCGCGCCAACCGGCTCCGTATGATCGACGTCATCATGGAGTCGACGAACTGCGCGATCGGATCGACCGTGCGTCCGCCCGGCGCGCGCGGCGAGCTGCGGGACGATCTGGTCGAGCGGCTGCGGGCGGGCGCCGCGGAGGTCTGACGTGCCCTCACTCGGATCGCACCTTGCCAGCGCCTACGGGCTCGCCGACCGCCTCGGCCACCCGCACATCGACGCCGATCGCGGGTCCTACTACATGGGCTCGACGGCGCCCGACATCCGCGTGCTGCTGCGGGTGGACCGCCGTCTCACGCACTTCTTCGAGCTCGACGAGTTCGAGCGGCAGGACTCGGTGGCGCGCATGTTCGAGGAGCACCCGGACCTCCAGGACATCGCCGGCCTCAACGAGAGCACGCGCGCCTTCGTCGCGGGCTACGTCACGCACCTGCTGATGGACGAGCACTACATCCAGAGCGTCTACCGCCGCTTCTTCGGCGAGCGATCGTCGCTCGGCGGCGATCTGCGCGCCAACATCCTCGACCGCGCCCTGCAGTACGAGATGAACCGCCGCGAGCTGGAGGACGACGCCGCCCTTGCGGAGATCCGCACTGCGATCGACGCGACCGAGGCGGCGATCGCGGTCGGCTTCATCGAGTCGCAGTTGTGGCCGGAGTGGCGCGACTTCACGCGCGGGATCACCTACCAGCGCCCGGACTGGGAGCGCTTCCCGCGCGTGATGCAGATCCACCTGCGGCGCGGCGGCTTCAGCGACGAGGAGATCGAGCGCGTCGCGGAGAACCCGGGCGGGCTGATCCAGGAGTCGCTCTCGCACGTCACCGAGGACGAGGTCGCTCGCTACCTCGAGGAGGCGACCGAGCTGGCCGCCGAGCGCCTCCTCGAATACCTGCCACGCTGATGGCTGCCGCCAGGCCCGCGCTGCGCATCGTCGAGGGTGCCGAGGCGGCCCGCGCCAGCGTGCTGCGGCGCGAGCCGCTCGGCGATCCGGCGCTGCCGCCGCCCGTGCGCGCCTCGATCCGCGAGACCTTCGGCGCCGACCTCAGCGCCTCCGAGGTGGCCGCGCGGATCATCGCAAGCGTGCGGGCCGAGGGCGACGCGGCCGTGCGTGCCTTCTCGCAGCGCTTCGACGGCTCGGCGGACGCACCGCTCGAGGTGACGCGCGAGGAGATCGAGGCCGCGTTCGCGGAGACGCCGGACGCTCTGCTCGACTCGCTGCGCTTCGCCGCCGATCGGGTGCAGCGCTACCACGAGCGCCAGCTCGCGCACGGCCCGCGCTCCTTCCTCGAGGACGGCGTGGGGATGACCGTGCAGCCGATCGCGCGCGCGGGCATCTACATGACCGGCAGCGTCGCGGTGCTGCCCTCGTCGGTGCTGCACACGGCGCTGCCCGCGCTCGTCGCGGGCGTCCCGGAGCGGATCGGCGTCACGGCCGCGCGCGAGGACGGCAGCGTGCACCCGCTGAAGCTGGTGGCGGCGGAGCTGGCGGGCGTGCAGCGCGTCTTCCGCGCCTCGGGCGCGCAGGCGATCGCGGCGCTGGCCCTCGGCACGGAGGCGATCCCGCGCGCCGACAAGATCTTCGGCCCCGGCAACGTCTTCGTGACGCTCGCCAAGCAGCAGCTCTTCGGCGAGGTCGGCATCGACGCGCTCTACGGCCCCACCGAGACGCTCGTGCTCGCCGACGACGAGGCCGCGCCCGACCTCTGCGCCGCCGACCTGCTGGCGCAGGCCGAGCACGACACGCTCGCGAGGCCGGTGCTGATCACCACCTCGCGCGCCCACGCCGAGGCGGTGCAGGCCGAGGTCGAGCGCCAGCTCGGCGACCTCGAGCGCGGCGCGATCGCGCGCGCGGCCGTCGAGGGCGGCGGCGCCGTCGTCGCGGCCGATCTCGACGAAGCGGTGGCGCTCGCCAACGAGTTCGCGCCGGAGCACCTCTGCCTGCTCACGCGCGAGCCGGAGCGGATCGCGCCGCTGATCACGGCTGCGGGTGGCGTCTTCGTCGGCGATCACTCGCCCGAGGTGCTCGGGGACTACGTCGCGGGGCCGAGCCACGTCATGCCGACGGGTGGATCGGCGCGCTACGCCTCGCCGCTGTCGGTCCTGGACTTCCTCAAGATCAGCTCCGTGATCGCGCTGCCGGAGGACGCCCTCGCGGAGCTCGGCCCGCACGCCGCGCGGCTCGCCCGCGCCGAGGGCCTGACCGGCCACGCGCGCTCGATCGAGCGCAGGCTGGAGGGACTGTGATGGTCGACTCGCGGAGCTTCGACCTCGAGGCGGCGCAGCGCCTGCCGCTGCGCTCGCTGCGCGGCTACGAGCCGATCGACCCGCCGGAGCAGGTCGCCGCTCGCTACGGCATCGCGCCGCAGGCGATCGTCAAGCTCGACGGCAACGAGAACCCCTACGGCGCCTCGCCGCGCGCCCTCGAGGCACTCGCGGGCGGCTACGCGGCGCACCGCTACCCGGACCCGGAGCAGCGGCGCCTGCGCGACGCCCTCGCCGCGCGACACGGCGTGCCGCCCGAGTGCATCGTCGCGGGCGCGGGCGCCGACGAGATCATCGACCTCGTGTTTCGCATCTTCATCGACACGGGCGATCGCGTCGTGATCGCCTCGCCCACGTTCGGGATGTACGCCTTCGGCGCGGAGATCGCGGGCGCGCAGCTCGTCGACGTGCCGAGGCGCGCCGACTGGTCGGCGGACCTCGACGCGCTGGCCGCGGCCTGCGAGGGCGCCAAGGCAGTGTTCCTGCCCTCGCCCAACAACCCGACGGGCGGACTGCTGCCGCCCGGCGCCGCGGAGCGTCTGCGCGCGAGCGGCGCGATCGTCGTCATCGACGAGGCCTACGTCGAGTTCGCGAGCGGGCGCGAGGGCGCGCACAGCGGATCGCCGAGCCTCGTGGAGCACGCGGCCGCGGACGGGGCGGGCGCGCCGCTGATCGTGCTGCGCACGTTCAGCAAGTGGGCCGGCCTCGCCGGGCTGCGTGTCGGCTATGGCGTGATGCCCGCCGCGGTCGCCTCGCTGCTGATGGGCATCAAGCAGCCCTACGGTGTCAGCACCGCCGCCGAGGCGGCCGCGCTCGCCTCCCTCGAGGACGCGCTGCTGCTCGACGAGCGCGCCTGCGAGATCGCGGGGGAGCGCGACAGGCTGGCGACGGAGTTGCGGGCGGGCGGCTGGCTCGAGCCCGCGCCCTCGCAGGCGAACTTCCTGCTCTGCCGCCTCGCCTTCGGCAGCGGCGCGGAGCTGCGCGAGGCGCTCGCACGCCGCGGCGTGTTCGTGCGCTTCTTCGGCCACGAGCGCCTGCGCGACCACGTGCGCATCTCGATCGGCACGCCCGAGGACAGCGAGCGCCTGCTCGCCGCCCTCGCCGAGGCGCGCGCGGAACTCGAGCCCGCGGCGGACCGGGGCGCGTAACAGGCTAAGTCAATTAGCGTCAATAGCCTATGCGGCAGATACTATGGACAAAAGTTGACTCCGGGCCGTAGGCTCGAATGACAGAGCCGGAAGGGCGGCGCACCGTGGAGATCAAGAGCGAGACCTATCTGCGCGTGCGTGAGGCGTACGAATCGGGCGAGCTCGACGTGCTCGGCGGGCAGACACGGCTCGCCGAGGAGCTCGGCGTGACCCGCCAGGCGATCAACACCAACCTCAAGCGCGTCAAGCGCGACGTCGCCGACGGCGTGCGCCACGTCACCCTCGAGCGCATCACGGCCGAGACGCGCATCCACGTCGAACTCGACATCGACGGGACCGGCCGCTCCAGCATCGCGACCGGCGTCGGCTTCTACGACCACATGCTGGAGGCCTTCGCCAAGCACGGCCGCTTCGACCTCGAGCTGCGCTGCGAGGGCGACCTGCACGTCGACGAGCACCACACGATGGAGGACTGCGCGCTGGCGCTCGGCGCGGCCTTCGACGAGGCGCTCGGCGACCGCACCGGCATCGTGCGCATGGGCGACGCCACGGTGCCGCTCGACGAGGCGCTGGTGCAGGCCGTCGTCGACTGCTCCGGCCGCCCCTACGCGGCGATCAACTTCGACTGGGGCGGCGAGCGTATCGGCCAGGCCCCGACGGAGATGATCTCGCACGCCTTGCAGTCATTCTCGCAGGGCGCGCGCGTGGCGCTGCACGTGCGCCAGCTCGCCGGCGCCAACGACCACCACATCGCCGAGGCCGCCTTCAAGGCGCTCGGGCGCGCCCTCGATGCCGCGACCCGCCGCGATCCGCGGATCGCCGGCGAGACGCCGAGCACCAAGGGCACGCTGACAGCGTGACGGCGACGTGAGCGAAGCAGTCGCCGCTCCTCGCGGCGTCGTCCACTGCGCCGACGGCGTCGAGGTCGCGCGCACCCTCGCTGGCGGCTCGGTCGACCTCGTCTACCTCGACCCGCCGTTCAACACCGGCAGGCGGCAGACGCGCGAGCAGCTGCGCACGCGGCGGGCCGCGGACGGGGAGGGTGACCGCACCGGCTTCGGCGGGCGGCGCTACGAGACGGAGCGGCTGGGCAGCCGCTCCTTCGAGGACGCCCATGACGACTACCTCGGGTTCCTCGAGCCGTTCCTCGTCGAGGCGCAGCGGCTGCTCGCGCCCTCGGGCAGCCTCTACCTGCACCTCGACTACCGCGAGGTGCACTACGCGAAGGTGCTGGCGGACCGGATCTTCGGGCGTGTCAACTTCGTCAACGAGATCATCTGGGCCTACGACTACGGCGCGCGGCCGAAGCGGCGCTGGCCGGCGAAGCACGACAACATCCTCTTCTACGCGAAGGACGCCTCGCGCAACCTCTTCAACGCCGACGACATCGAGCGCATCCCCTACATGGCGCCCGGCCTCGTGGGCCCCGAGAAGGCCGCGCGCGGCAAGCTGCCGACCGACACCTGGTGGCACACGATCGTCAGCCCGACGGGCAAGGAGAAGCTCGGCTACCCGACGCAAAAGCCGCTCGGCGTGCTCGAACGGATCGTGCGCGCCTCCTCGCCGCCGGGCGGGCTGGTGGCGGACTTCGTGGCGGGCAGCGGCACGACGGGCGAGGCGGCGCTGCGCCACGGCCGCCGCTTCGTCCTCGCCGACGACTCGCCGCAGGCGTTCGAGGTGATGCGCCGCCGCTTCGCCGCCTGCGAGGGCGTCGCGTTCGCCGAAGGGGTTGGCGGCTGATGCAGGACCGCTACGCCGGCGACATCGGCGACTTCGGCAAGTACGGCCTGCTGCGCTCCCTCTGCGGCGACGATCTGCGCCTCGGCGTGCTCTGGTACGCCTTCAAGGGTGATGAGCTCGAGAAGCCTGGGGACGGGAAGCGCATCGACTACCTCGATCCGCCCGACGATAGTCTGCGCGAGTGTGATCCCGACCTCTTCAACAGGATGCACGCGGTCGCGTACGGCGGCGATAGATCGATCGCTGCGGTTGAGAAGAGTGGTGCGCTGCCCGAAGGCACTTCCTTCCACGGCGAGGTATTGGCCTTCGATAGCCGCGAGCGGCCAAGCGACAGGGCCGCCAGGAGGCGGCAGTGGCTGGCGTCTGGCCTGGAAGCGGTTAGGGAGGCCGATCTGGTCTTCGCGGACCCTGACACCGGACTCGAAATCCCGAGCACCAGACCGCTGGTGGCCAAGGGGCCGAAGTACGCCTACTACGATGACATGGTCCCCTGTTGGGAGCGCGGGCAGAGCCTCGTGATCTACCAGCACGCAACCCGCGGTGCAGGCGGAATGGGGTGGCAGATCATGAGGCGCATCGAGGAGCTTCGCGAGCACTTCGGCAGCTCACTCGACCCGATCGTGCTCCGCTGGCGACGGACCAGCGCACGCACCTACTTTGTCCTCCCAGCGCCGGCGCACTCCGACAGGCTGACCGCCCGCGTGCTGGACTTTCTCAACTCGGAGTGGGGCGAGCGCGAGCACTTCACGCTCTTCGAGGCCGTCCAGTGAGCCAGCCTTCCGCGGTCGCCGACATCCTCGCGTTCGCCCTCGAACTGGCGGACGCGGCCGACGCGGTCGCGATGCGCGACTACCGCACGGCGCACGCTGTCGAGCGCAAGGCGGACGGCACGTTCGTGACGCCCGCCGACCGCGAGATCGAGGCGCTGCTGCGCGAGCGCATCGCCGAGCGCTATCCGGCGCACGCGATCCTCGGCGAGGAGGAGGGCGGCGGGCAGGCCCCCGAGGGCGGCGAGGCGCGCTGGATCCTCGATCCGATCGACGGGACACACAACTACATGCGCGGCATCCCGGTCTGGGCGACGTTGATCGCCTGCGAGCGCGGCGGGAGCGTCGAGGTGGGCGTCGTCTCCGCGCCCGCGCTGGGGACGCGCTGGTGGGCGGGCCACGGCCTCGGCGCCTACCGCGGCGCGACGGGCCGCGCGGCGGGCGGCCGTGCCGCCGGTACGGGCGAGCGCATCCGTGTTTCCGAGGTCGATACGGTCGGCGCAGCGCAGATCGTGTACGGGGAGATGGTCACGACCCTCGATCGCTGGCCGGGCGCGCGGGCGCTGCTCGGCGATGCCTGGCGCGTGCGCGGCTTCGGCGACTTCTGGGGCTTCTGTCTCGTCGCCGAAGGGGCCGCCGACGTGATGCTGGACGGCGCCGACCTCCACCCCTGGGACATCGCCGCCCTGATCCCGATCGTCGAGGAGGCCGGCGGCCGCCTCACGGACGCGGAGGGCGGCCCGCCGGAGGGCGCAGGACCGCGCGTCGCCTCGAACGCGCTTCTCCATGCGGAGGTGCTGAGGCGGCTCGCAGATACGGGAGCGATATAGCGACTCGATTAGCCGAGCCGTCCCCCGATACCTTGTCGCAGCGCCTACAATCATCATCGCCACAGCCGCGATCGGAAGCCGGCTCCGGCCGCAGCCAGATACGACCCCCCTGGACGCTGTAGCCAGCAGAGGAGGTCGCATGCTCACCAACATCCTTTCGCGCCGCCGCCCCGCTGCCATCCTGGCGGCCTCCGGCCTCGTGGCGCTCCTCGTCTTCCTCGCTCGCCCGGCCGTGGCGCACGCGGCAGGGGTCGAGGACGAAACGCAGTTCAATCCTCAACACCTTCGCGTTCCTCGTCTGGGGCGCGCTCGTGATGTGGATGTGCGCCGGGTTCACGATGCTCGAGTCCGGGTCCGTGCGTACGAAGAATGCGTCGATGATCTGCCTGAAGAACATCAGCCTCTACTCGATCGCCGGTCTCGCCTACTTCTTCATCGGTTACAACCTCATGTACGGCGAGATCATCGGCGGAGTGATCGGCACGCCTGACCTCCTCTACGGGCCGACGGCTGCCGAGATCGACCTCGTGTCCGGAGACGGGGACGCCGACGCCGTGATCGGCAGCGGCTACTCCACGATGTCGGACTGGTTCTTCCAGATGGTCTTCGTGGCGACCGCGGCCTCGATCGTCTCGGGCGCGCTGGCCGAGCGCGTCAGGATGTGGTCGTTCTTCCTCTTCACGCTGGTGCTGACCGCGCTCATCTACCCGATCGTCGGGGCCTGGATATGGGGCGGCGGATGGCTGGACGAGCTGGGGTTTCAGGACTTCGCCGGCTCGACGGTCGTGCACGGCGTTGGCGGCTGGGCGGCGCTCGCGGGTGTGCTCGTGGTCGGGCCGAGGCTGGGCAAGTTCCGCCGCGACGGCACGCCGAGGCCCACGCCGCCCTCGAACATCCTGATCGTGACGCTGGGCGTGTTCATCCTCTGGTTCGGCTGGTTCGGGTTCAACGGCGGCTCGCAACTGGCGCTGGGCAGCGCGGCCGACGTGACGGCGATGAGCCATGTGCTGGTCAATACCAACCTGGCCGCGTCGGCCGGCGTCATGGCCGCCCTCGGGCTCTCGCGGTACATCCTCGGGCGGATGGACCTGTTCGCCGGCCTGAACGGTGCGATCGCGGGGCTCGTCTCAATCACCGCCGGGCCCGACATCACCGAGCACTACTGGGCGGTGATCATCGGCGCGATCGGGGGGATCATCTGCACCGCCGGGCTCAAGCTGCTGGAGAAGCTGCAACTCGACGACGTGGTCGGCGCGGTGCCGGCTCACCTCTTCGCCGGCATCTGGGGCACCCTCGCCGCCTCGATCGTGGCGGGGGCCAACATAGGGGTGCAGTTGCTCGGCGTGGTCTCGGTCGGCGTGTTCGTATTCGGGGTCTCCTGGGTGCTCTGGCAGGTGCTCGCGAGAACGCTGAGCGTCCGCGTGGAGCCGGCTGTCGAGCGCCTCGGTCAGGACGCCGGCGAGCTGGGCATCGAGGCCTACCCCGAGTTCGTGCTCATGCCCGAGGAGTTCTTCGAGGACAACGAGGAGTAGCGGCCGGGCGCCTCGGCGCCTCAGTCGTGCTCGAGGTAGTCGTGGCTCACCCAGCCCTCGACGCCTTGCTCCGTGCGGACGTGGACCCAAAGGCCCGCCTCTGCCACGCCGATCGACGTGTGGAACGGCCGTGAGTCGTCACGTGGCGTGTCGGGTTCGGCCAGGGTGAGGCGCTCGCCGTCGGGGAGGCACTCCCTGGTTGGGTTGTCCGTCCCCGGCTCCTCGCGGAGCGCGAGGCAGCCGCCGGTTCCGGCTACGCGGAGCGCGATCTCGTCGCCGAACGGCGGGAGTTGGATCTTCGGTGGGAGCAGGATCTGCCTGTGTTCAACGCCTCCGCGGAACTCACGGATGGTGAACCAGCGCTCGCGGTGTGTGTCACCCCACCATGACTCGCCCCCAGGCGACTGAGCCGGGACCGATCCAGCGGTCCTCGCGCAAGTCGTACACGCTTGGGCCGTAACCGAAGTATCGGCTCCCGCTGGTCGGCACCACCTCGGGTCCCCGGATAGGCCAGCCTCCCGGCCGGGAAGCCGGAAGGAAGGTCAGGTCGGGCGACGGAAGTATGCGCAAGATCGCGTATCCATCGTGTACGCCGACAACGAGCCCGTCACCGGTAGACAACCAGTTGTAAGGCCACGTGCTCGAATAGACCCGGTGCGCCGATTGCACGCGGAGTATCGGGGTGCAGGTGTCAGCCGCAGCGATCACGACGGTGGACCATGGAGGCCCCCCACTGCCGTCACCGGGGTGATAACCGCGGTCCTCCCGGTAGATGCCGCCGTCGTCGCGGACCACGAGACCTGTCCAGTGGAATGCGCCGCCAGTTACCTGGGCTACGAACCGTCCGTCCGGGGACCGTAGCCCTTCGCATGCTGGACCGGGCGCCCGGATCCCATCCCAGGTGAAGTAGAGGACATCCGAATATGGGTAGGTGGTCCTACCCGCATGGGTGACGCTCAGGCGGATCCGGGGAGGGGCCCACCCTTGGCCTACGAGGAGGAGCCGCTGGGGCCCCTCGTCCCCGACTTGAGCCTCGAATAGCACTGTTGGGCGCGCGGACTCCACGGGAACGAGGTACACCCTGTCTTTCGTGCCGAGCGCGATGGTCTGGCCGTCCGGTGAGAAGCGTACTTGTGGATCGGCGCCCTCGGTGTCGAGGGAGAAGCGGGCTACTTCCTTCATGTCTCGGTTCACGACGGTGAACCGACCCGTGTAGTGGGGCCAGGCCGAATCGAGATCCTCGAAGAGGAGGTGCTGCTCGGATGCCTTCAGCAACCGGATGCTGCCGTAGCTCCGTGGCCAACGCCAGGATCGCCCCGTCTTTCGATCCAGTAGTAGGCGCGACCCCTCAAGATCGTATGAAATGAGCCAACCGCCTGGGCGAATGTAGTAGATATGTCCCGGCTCCGCGCCCGGCATGCGGTATCCGTCTATGAGCCCGGTCTCCGGATCCGTCACGAAGATGCCGTGCGTCCAGTCGATGTCATCGCCCGTTTCGAAGGTGTGGTGCTCGAATGCGTCGGGTGCCGGCTCGATGAGCGCGACGCTTGGATGCGGCGTTGGCGACGGGGTGGCAGTCGCCGTCGGGGTGGGTTCCGGTGTGGGCGACGGGGTGGCAGTCGCCGTCGGGGTGGGTTCCGGTGTGGGCGACGGGGTGGCAGTCGCCGTCGGTGTGGCTTCCGGGGTGGTCGACGGGGTGGCAGTCGCCGTCGGAGAGGGTTCCGGCGTGGTCGACGGGGTGGCAGTCGCCGTCGGTGTGGCTTCCGGGGTGGTCGACGGGGTGGCAGTCGCAGTCTGAGCAGGCGTCGAGGTGGCAGGGGGCGGAGCCACGGTCGGTACGGGAGTGGGTCTCGGTGTCGAGGTCGGGGACGGCAGGGGCGTGGGGGTGGCCGTCGGTGCCGGCGCGGGTGTCGAGGTGGCGGGTGGGGTCGCCACGACCGTCGGCGGGGACGTTGCGGTAGGCGTCGCTGGACGGGCGGGCGTGCTGGCAGCGGCCGTCGGCGACGAACTCGGAGGGGCAGTGGGCTCGCTCGCGTCCTCGCACGCGGCGGCTGCGATCAGCACCGCAAGCGCGGTCGCCGCGATGACGAGGCGTGCGACGGACGTGACAGCGGCTCGGGAGTCGAGGCCCATGCTGACACCATAGGTCGCGGTGCTGCCCCGACGCGCCCACCTCCGCCACAGCGCGGGACCAGGCCGGCCGGGCTTCAGGCGACGGGGCCGCCGTTCACTACCGCCTGTTGGGCCCTCGCCGCCGGCGGCGGACCTGCGCGCCGCTCGCGTAGCGCCGCCAATGCCGCTTGCGGCGCGGGGACGCGGCGCGGCGCGCGGGAGGGGGCGCCCTTCGCAGTTCGCGGACGCGGTGGGCGGCGGCGGCCACGAGCGCCGCGACCGCGATCGCGACGAGCACGATCCAGGCCGTGCGGTTCGTACTCGCCGCGTCGTCGAGCTGCTTGCGCAACGCCTCGACGCTCGAGGGCGGCGCGAGCGATGCGGCATCGACCACCGGCGCTACCGCTGCCGGTGTCGCGACCGGCCCGGCCGGCGGGGACGCCGCCGTCGTGGCGGACGCCTCGATACGTCCGGGGGAGGGCTGCTCGGCGACAGCGGCGTCCATGAATCGGCCTGCGGAGTCGAAGCGGCGTTGCAGCGAGCGCCCGGGCGCCGGCGCCTTGAGCGGCGGCTGGTCGGCGCTGTCGTCGTTGCCGTACGACAGCGCGTCGATGATCGCCCCGGCCGCCGTGGCGAGCGCGACGCGGTCCCCGGAGTTGCCGAGGCCGTTGAACAGCCCGCCGCTCCGCCGCAGGGCGATGGCGTCGCCGATGTCTGCCCGCCGTCCCGCGACGACCAGCGCGCCGGCGGGCGGCAGCGTGAGGTCGGGCAGAGGGATGCGCCCGTGGTTGTCGGCGAGGAAGAGCCCGCCGAGCGAGACCGCGGCCATGCCGACGTTGCCCACCTCGATCCACTCGTACTCGGCGTCGGCGCCGCTCTGGAGCGGGTCGGGCAGCAGTTCCGTGATGCGCAGCAGGATCGCCGACGCGCTGCGCGCGTCGTAGGGCTCCAGCGTCGGAGTCGCGACCGCAGCCGTTGCCACTGGAGCCGATGTGGCGGGAGCCGCCGTCGGCCTCGCTGCCGCCTCCGGCGAGGGCGTCCCGGACGGCGCCTCGCCAGGCGCGGGCGGCGTCGCGGTCGGGGCGGGCGGCGGCTCGGTGGTCTGCGCGAAGGACACGTCGTCGGCGTGCAGGACGGCGGGCGCCTCGCCCGCGGGGCGCAGCATGATCCGCAACTGCGCGCTGCGGGCGTCGTCGGGCGCGCGGATCGTGCCGGTCGAGACGGCGCTGAACGAGTCGCCGACCCTACTGAGTTCCGCGGAGTCGGCAGTGGAGAGTTGAGCCCCGCTCGCATCTTCCGAGGCGTACCAGGCGATGCGGATGCGGGCGAGCGAAGCGTTGGAACCGGGCCGCAGCCGCCCGCCCACCTCGTACCAGCGGCCGCCCTCGACGGCGAACGACTGGTGCAGCCAGGCGGTCGCGCTGCCCCGCGAGGTGATCGCGACGGCCCGCGAGCCGCCCTCGGACGCGACGAGGGCGTCCCCCCCGTGCGCTTCCCAGCCGTACGGCGTCTCGCCGGGAAGCTCGAAGTCGCCGTTGGTGAGCGTAGGGAAGAACGAGGGCGCAGCCTCGGGGGTGTTGGTTGGCGCCTCGGGCGCTGCCGCCGTGGGAGCAGGCGGCGGGGCCGTACGCGCGAAGGAGACATCGTCGGCGTGGAGGACTGCGGGGGCATCGCCCGAGGGCCGCAGCATGATCCGCAGTTGCGCGCTGCGTGCGTCGTCGGGCGCGCGGATCGCACCGCTGGAGACGGCGGCGAAGGCATCGCTGGCGCCGACGACTTCCTCGGAGTCCGTGGTGGCGAGCTGCGCCCCGCTCGCGTCCGCCGAGGCGTACCAGGCGACGCGGACGCGGGCGAGGCCCGCGTTGGCGACGGGCCGGAGCCGCCCGCTTGCCTCGTACCAGCGGCCGCCCTCGACGGTGAAGGACTGGTGCAGCCAGGCGGTCGCGGCGCCCCGCGAGGTGAGCGCGATGGCCCTCGATCCGCCCTCGGTTGCGACGAGGGCGTCCCCGGCGTGGGCGAGCCAGCCGTAGGGCGTGTCGCCGGGCAGCTCGAAGTCGCCGTTGGTGAGTGCGGCGAAGAAGGAGGGAGTTGCCTCGGCACTGAGCGAGGGCTCCGGGGTTGGCGTTGCCGGAGTCGCGTCAGCTTCCGGCGGAGCGATACGCGCGAAGGACACGTCGTCCGCACGCAGGGTCGCGGCCGTCGCGCCCGCGGGCCGCAGCATGATCCGCAGTTGCGCGCTGCGGGCGTCCTCGGGCGCGCGGATCGCGCCGCTGGAGACGGCCGCGAATGAGTCGCTGACGCCGCTCAGTTCGTCCGAGTCGGCCGTGGCGAGCTGCGCTCCGCTTGCATCGTCCGAGGCGTACCAGGCGACGCGGATGCGAGCCAGCGAGGCGTTCGAGACCGTCTGGAGCCGCCCGCTCGCCTCATACCAGCGGCCAGCCTCGATGGCGAACGACTGGTGCAGCCAGGCGGTCGCGCGGCCCCTCGAGGTGAGCGCGATAGCCCTCGATCCGTCCTCGGTTGCGACGAGGGCGTCCCCGGCGTGAGCGCGCCAGCCGTAGGGCGCATCGCCCGGCAGCTCGAAGTCGCCATTGGTGAGCGCGGCGAAGAACGTGGGCATTGCGTCGCGAGTGGGCGAGGGCGCCCACGGCCGCGTCGCGGTTGACGCGGGCGCAGGGGGAGCGGTGCGGGCGAAGGACACGTCGTCGGCATGCAGGACCGCTCTGCTCTCGCCTGTGGGGCGCAGCACGATCCGGATCCGCGCGCTGCGGGCGTCGTCGGGTGCGAGGATCGGTCCGGTGGAGACGGTCGCGGAGGAGCCGCCGGCACCGCGGAGCGCATCGGAGTCGGCGCTGGAGAGAGGGTCTCCGCTCGCGTCCTCGGAGGCGTACCAGGCGACGCTGATCAGGACGCGGTCCGCGTTGGCGCCGGGCCGCAGCCACCCCGCAGCCTCGTACCAACGGCCGCCCCCGACGGCGACCGACTGTTGCAGCCAGGCAGTCACGCCGGCCCGCGAGGTGAGCGCGGCAACCCGCGGGCGGCCCTCGAGGGCGGGCACGATGCTCGCGTCACCGGCGTGGGCGAGCCAGCCGAAGGGGGTCGTTTCGGGGAGTTCGAAGTTCCCGTTGGTGAGTGAGGCGAAGAAGGTCGGTGCCGACTCATCAGCGGGTGGCGGCTCCTCGATCGGGTTGGGAGGCGGAGTTGCGATCGGCTCGACCGGCGGCGCGCTGGCCGTGAGTTCAGCGGAGTCCACGTAGAACGTCGCGCCGGCCCCGGCAGCCTCGGCGGTCAGACTGACGCGAGCGTAAGCGGCTCCCGGCGGCGCAGTCGCGGTCCCCACCTCGACGAGCTGCCAGCTCGCGGTCGGATTCGCGAGCCGTTCGGTAACAAGGTCGCCGACGCGGGCGCCGTCCGCGTCGAGGAACTCCAGGCCCGCGACTACCTCAAGCACCTTGGAGTTGGCGGGGTCCTCGGGGTCGTCGGCATCGGCGTAGATCCAGAGGCGCAGCGTGTACTCGTAGCCAGGTGTGGCAGGTACACACCTCTCTGGTTCGGCTGGCTCACACCAGTACTGGCTCATCAAGGTGAAGGCTCCCGCGCCGAGTGAGGTAATCCTCCCCGCAGCCTGTCCCTCGTGAACGGGGTCGGCGACGACATCGGGCGTCGTGCCGCCCGTCGCGCCAACCGCCACCCAGCCCCAGCCATCAAGTCCTTCCTCGAAGCCGCCGTTGGGCAGCAGGTTTCGAGGTTCGTCCTGTGTCTGCGCGTGCAGGCCGGACGTGGTGAGGGCGGCGACCGTGAGCGCGCCGGCGACCAGCGTACGCAGTCCGGGATGCCGCAAAACCCGTCCCCCCGCTCGGGCGGTGGCGGGAGAGATGGTTCCCTGCCACGGCACTATGCAATGACATAGCGGTATCACATGATGCTAGTCTAGCCAAGTCTTCGCGGGGCTGTCCCTCGGGCGACCCGATGACCAAATCGGAGGGGTCCGGCGGGTGGTGGGCTCGCAGGCTCGGGCGGTGATCGCACTGTTGCGTGCGGGATGGTGGAGCGCCGGGGCCGCTCCCGTAGTGCTCGCGGTATGCGCATTGACGGCTGGCACGCCGACCGTGCTGGCAGGCCACGAAGCGACGCACCCGTGGCAGGCCGAGGGCGCGCCGTCGCCCGCCTCCTACTCCCCTCCCCCGCTCGGCGGATTCCGTGAGTTCCCGGCGCAGGCGACGCCGGAGGACGAGATCCCGGACGTGTCGCTGACGCTCGGCGGCGCCTCGTACACGGTGGATGTCGAGGGCTACTTCAGCGACAGCGTCAACCAGTACAACGTATCCGCATCCCCCAGCGACATCGTTCACACCTCGAGGTCGGGAACGGTGATCACGATCGAGCCGCTCAAGATCGGAACGGCCACCGTCACCGTGACGGGCAGGAAGCTCAGTGGCCGCGAGCGGAAGCGATTCACCGTCACGGTAGCGGCGATGGTCTCCGCCCCCACGGCTACCGGCAGCATTCCGGAGGCGACCATCATCGTGGGCGCAACCCACGCAGTCACCGCCTCGGACTACTTCGACGGGGAGGCGATCGCGTACACGGCGGAGTCCTCGGACACGGGGGTGGCGACGGTCGCGGTGGATGGCGCGGATGTGACGGTGACGGCGCTCGCCGCCGGCAGCGCGACGCTCACGGTGGAGGCGACGAACGCGAGCGGCAGTGCGGAGCAAGCCTTCGCGGTCACCGTCGTCCCGCCAGCGCCGGTGACAGTCGGCAGCATCGAGGGCGTCACGCTGGCCGAGGGCGCAACCCAAGCAGTCACCGCCTCGGACTACTTCAGCGGCGAGGAGATCGCGTACACGGTGGCGTCCTCGGACACGGCCGTGGCGACGGTCGCCGTCGATGGGGCGGTGGTGACGGTGACGGCGCTCGCCGCCGGCAGCGCGACGCTCACGGTGGAGGCGACGAACGCGAGCGGCAGTGCGGAGCAAGCCTTCGCGGTCACCGTCGTCCCGCCAGCGCCGAGGGTAGTCGGCAGCATCGCGGGCGTCACGCTGGCCGAGGGCGCAACCCACGCCGTTACGGCCTCGGACTACTTCGATGGCGAGGGGATCACGTACACGGCGGCGTCCTCGGACACGGCCGTGGCGACGGTCGCCGTCGATGGCGCGGCGGTGACGGTGACGGCGGTCGCGGAGGGAAGCGCGACGGTCACTGTGACGGCGACGAACGCGGGCGGGAGCGCCGTGCAGGAGTTCGGGGTCACGGTCGTCCCGCCGCCGCCGAGGGTAGTCGGCAGCATCGCGGGCGTGACGCTGGCCGAGGGCGCAACCCACGCAGTCACCGCCTCGGACTACTTCAGCGGCGAGGGGATCACGTACGCGGCGGCGTCCTCGGACACGGCTGTGGCGACGGTCGCGGTGGATGGCGCGGCGGTCACGGTGACGGCGGTCGCGGCCGGCAGCGCCTCGGTCACGGTGACGGCGACGAACGCGAGCGGCAGCGCGGAGCAGCGCTTCGCCGTAACGGTGGTGCCGCCTGCGCCGGTGACAGTCGGCAGCATCGAGGGCGTGACGCTGGCCGAGGGCCAAACCGACACATTCACCGCCTCGGACTACTTCGATGGCGAGGGGATCACGTACACGGCGGCGTCCTCGGACACGGCCGTGGCGACGGTCGCGGTGGACGGGGCGGATGTGACGGTGACGGCAGTGGCGGCGGGAGGCGCGACGGTCACGGTGGAGGCGACGGACGCGAGCGGCAGTGCGGAGCAAGCCTTCGCCGTCACGGTGCTGCGGCCAGCACCGGCGGCAGTCGGGAGCATCGCTGCAGCGACGCTGACCGAGGGCGCAAGCCACAGCGTGACTGCCTCGGACTACTTCGAGGGCGCGGGGATCACGTACGCGGCGGCGTCCTCGGACACGGGGGTCGCGACGGTCGCGGTGGATGGCGCGGCGGTGACGGTGACTGCGGTCGCCGCGGGGAGCGCGACCGTCACGGTGGAGGCGACGAACGCGAGCGGGAGCACGGAGCAAGCCTTCGCCGTCACGGTCGTCCCGCCGGCGCCGAGGGTAGTCGGCAGCATCGCGGGCGTCACGCTGGCCGGGGGCGCAACCCACGCCGTTACGGCCTCGGACTACTTCGATGGCGAAGGGATCACGTACGCGGCGGCGTCCTCGGACACGGGGGTGGCGACGGTCGCGGTCGATGGTGCGGCGGTGACGGTGACGGGGCTCGCCGCCGGCAGCGCCACGGTCACGGTGACGGCGACGAACGCGGGCGGGAGCGCCGAGCAGAGCTTCGCCGTCACGGTGCTGACCCCAGCGCCGGTGACAGTCGGCAGCATCGAGGGCGTGACGCTGGCCGAGGGCGCGACGCACGCAGTCACCGCCTCGGACTACTTCAGCGGCGAGGGGATCGCGTACGCGGCGGCGTCCTCGGACACGGCCGTCGCGACGGTAGCGGTAGATGGCGCGGATGTGATGGTGACGGCAGCGGCGGCGGGAGGCGCTACGGTCACGGTGACGGCGACGAACGCGGGCGGGAGCGCCGCGCAGGAGTTCGTCGTCGCGGTCCGACTCCCCGCCGTCACGCTGATGAGAGGCGGCGCGCAGACGATCGAGCTCTCCGACTACTTCGGTGACGAGGTCACCGGATACGAAGTGTCGGTGACCCCTGACGGCATCGTCCACGCATCGAGGTCCGGCTCCCAGCTGACGCTCACGGGGCTCGCCGCCGGCAGCGCGACGGTCACGGTGACGGCGACGAACGCGGGCGGGAGCGCCGAGCAGAGCTTCGCCGTCACGGTGCTACCGCCAGCGCCGGTGACAGTCGGGAGCATCGCTGCGGCGACGATCACCGAGGGGGCAACCCATGTTGTCACCGCCTCGGACTACTTCGACGGCGAGGGGATCGCGTACGCGGCGGCGTCCTCGGACACGGGAGTCGCGACGGTCGCCGTCGATGGCGCGGTGGTGACGGTGACGGCGGTCGCCGTCGGCAGCGCCACGGTCACGGTGACCGCGACGAACGCGGCCGGGAGCGCCGAGCCGCGCTTCGCCGTCACGGTGCTGGCGCCTGCGCCGACGGTAGTCGGCAGCATCGAGGGCGTGACGCTGGCTGAGGGCGCAACCCACAGCGTGACTGCCTCGGACTACTTCAGCGGGGAGGGGATCGCGTACGCGGCGGGGTCCTCGGACATGGGGGTGGCGACGGTAGCGGTGGATGGCGCGGTGGTGACGGTGACGGCGGTCGCCGTAGGGAGCGCCACGGTCACGGTGACGGCGACGAACGCGATCGGGACCGCGGAGCAGCGCTTCGCCGTCACGGTCGTGCCGCCTGCGCCGCCCGCGCCCACTGTTGTCGGCGCCATCCCGGCGGCGACTCTCACCGAGGGCGCTATGCACGTGGTTACCGCCTCGGACTACTTCGATGGCGAGGGGATCGCGTACGCGGCGGCGTCCTCGGACGCGGGAGTCGCGACGGTCGCGGTGGATGGCGCGTCGGTGACGGTGACGGCGGTCGGCGTAGGGAGCGCGACGGTCACGGTGACGGTGACGGCGACGAACGCGAGCGGCAGCGCGGAGCAGAGCTTCGCGGTCACGGTCGTCCCGCCGCCGCCGGTGACAGTCGGCAGCATCGAGGGCGTGACGCTGACCGAGGGCCAAACCGACACACTCACGGCCTCGGACTACTTCAGTGGCGAGGGGATCGCGTACGCGGCGGGGTCCTCGGACACGGGAGTGGCGACGGTCGCCGTCGATGGGGCGGTGGTGACGGTGACGGCGGTCGCCGTAGGGAGCGCGACTGTCACGGTGACGGCGACGAACGCGGCCGGGAGCGCCGAGCAAGCCTTCGCCGTCACGGTCGTCCCGCCCGCGCCGACGGCGCTCGGCAGCATCGAGGGCGTCACGCTGACCGAGGGCGCGACGCACGCAGTCACCGCCTCGGACTACTTCAGCGGCGAGGGGATCACGTACGCGGCGGGGTCCTCGGACACGGGGGTCGCGACGGTCGCCGTGGATGGGGCGGTGGTGACGGTGACGGCGGTCGCCGTAGGGAGTGCGACGGTGACGGTGACGGCGACGAACGCGGTCGGGAGCGCGGAGCAGAGCTTCGCGGTCACGGTCGTCCCGCCGCCGCCGACGGCAGTCGGCAGCATCGAGGGCGTGACGCTGGCCGAGGGCGCGACGCACGCAGTCACCGCCTCGGACTACTTCGATGGCGAAGGCATCACGTACGCGGCGGCGTCCTCGGACACGGGGGTGGCGACGGTCGCCGTCGATGGGGCGGTGGTGACGGTGACGGCGGTCGCCGCCGGCAGCGCGACGGTCACGGTGACGGCGACGAACGCGAGCGGGAGCGCGGAGCAGAGCTTCGCCGTCACGGTCGTCCCGCCCGCGCCGACGGCGCTCGGCAGCATCGAGGGCGTCACGCTGACCGAGGGCGCGACGCACGCAGTCACCGCCTCGGACTACTTCAGCGGCGGGGGGATCACGTACGCGGCGGCGTCCTCGGACGCGGCCGTGGCGGCGGTCGCGGTCGATGGAGCGGTGGTGACGGTGACGGCAGTGGCGGCGGGAGGCGCGGCGGTCATGGTGGAGGCGACGAACGCGGCCGGGAGCGCCGAGCAAAGCTTCGCGGTCACGGTCGTCCCGCCGCCGCCGGTGACAGTCGGCAGCATCGAGGGCGTGACGCTGACCGAGGGGGCAACCCACAGCGTGACTGCCTCGGACTACTTCGACGGCGAAGGCGTCACGTACGCGGCGGGGTCCTCGGACACGGGGGTGGCGACGGTCGCCGTCGATGGGGCGGTGGTGACGGTGACGGCGGTCGCCGCCGGCAGCGCGACCGTCACGGTGACGGCGACGAACGCGAGCGGCAGCGCGGAGCAGGCGTTCGCCGTCACGGTGCTGCCGCCTGCGCCGGTGACAGTCGGGAGCATCGCTGCAGCGACGCTGACCGAGGGCGCAACCCACGCGGTCACCGCCTCGGACTACTTCAGCGGCGAGGGGGTCACGTACGCGGCGGCGTCCTCGGACACGGGGGTGGCGACGGTCGCCGTCGATGGGGCGGTGGTGACGGTGACGGCGGTCGCCGTAGGGAGCGCGACGGTCACGGTGGAGGCGACGAACGCGGTCGGGAGCGCCGAGCAGGAGTTCGAAGTCATCGTGCGACCGCGCCCACCGGCTGAGACCGGCGCCATCCCGGCCATGGAGCTGGACGAGAACGGCGCCGCTTTGGGGGTCGAGCTCGGCGGCTACTTCGGTGGCGGGGTCGCGCGCTACCGCGTGTCCGCGACGCCGGGCGGGATCGTGCACCTCTGGGAGTCCAGCGGGCGGCTGACGATCACACCGCTGGCGGCAGGGGAAGCGACCGTGACCGTGACGGCGACGAATCCCGGCGGGAGCGCCGAGCAAGCATTCACGGTGACGGTCCGGCAGCGCGCACCCCGCGCGCTGGGCGCCGTCCCACTCGTGACGCTTCGGGAAGGCGATCGCGGTGTGGTGGATGTCTCGGACTACTTCGATGGCGAGGGCCTCACCTACACGGCGGAGTCGCCGGACGCCGACGTAGCCACGGTCGCCCTCCACGGCGCCGCGGTCGTGGTGACTGCCCGGGGTGTGGGCCTCGCCCGGGTTGCCGTGACGGCGACGAACGGGAGCGGCAGCGCCGAGCAGGAGCTCATGGTGCTCGTGTCGCCGCGCGCCCCGAAGACGGTGGGTGGCATCGCGGACGTCACACTGATCGCAGGTGGCGCCGCGCGGAGGATCGACCTGCCGGACCACTTCAGCGGGACATTCATCCGCTACGGCGCGACGGCGGCGCCGGGCGGGATCGTGCACCTCTGGGAGTCCGGCGGGCAGCTGACGCTTACCCCGCTCGCGGCAGGCGCGGCGACCGTGACCGCCTGGGCGGCGAACACCAGCGGCAGCGTCACACAGACCTTCGAGGTGGTCGTGAAGCCGCCCGCCCCGAATGCGCTGTCCGGCAGTCTGGCGCTGGCGCTCACGGAGGGAGGTGCTGCGCACGAGATCGACCTCACGGACTACTTCGGCGGCGCCATCGCCCGGTACGAAGCGACGGCGGTCCCCAACGGTGTCGTGCACCTCTGGGAGTCGGGCGGGCGACTGCGGCTCACCCCTCTCGCGGCAGGCATCGCGACGGTCACGGTCACGGCGACCAACGACAGCGGCAGCAGCGGGCAGGTTCTCGCCGCCACGGTCGAGCCTGCCGCGCCGAGGGCGCTCGGCAGCATCGCCGACGTGACGCTGGTCGAGGGCGGCGAGGCGCGCGAGATCGAACTCGCGGACTACTTCGACGGCGCGATCGTGAGCTACGACGTCGCGGCCGTCCCGGGCGGCACCGTGCACCTCTGGGAGTCCGGCGGCCGGCTGCGGCTCGCGCCGCTGGCGGCAGGCGTCGCCTCGGTGACGGTGACGGCCGCGAACGCGAGCGGGAGCGTCGAGCATGTCTTCGCCGTCACGGTCGCGCCCGCCGCGCCGAGGGCGCTCGGCGCCATCGAGGGCGTCACGCTGATCGAGGGCGTCGAGGCGCGGGAGCTCGAGCTCGCGGACCACTTCGGCGGCACGGTCGTTCGCTACGAGTTGACGTCGGTTCCGGACGGCGTCGTGCATCTCTGGGAGTCGGGTGGACGGCTGAGGCTCACGCCACTGGCGGCGGGCCTCGCGACGGTCACCGTGACGGTGACGAACGCCGTTGGCAGCGTCGAACTGAGCTTCGGGGTTGCCGTCGCGCCCGCCGCGCCGAGGGCGCTCGGCGGCATCGCGGACATGACGCTGGCCGAGGGTGGCGATGCGCGGGAGATCGAGCTCACGGACTACTTCGGCGGCTTGGTCGATCGCTACGTCGTGACGGCGGATCCGGTCGGCGTGGTGCACGTCTGGGAGTCGGGCGGGCGGCTGAGGCTGACGCCGCTGGCGCTTGGCGTCGCGACGGTCACCATGACGGCGCTGAACGGGAGTGGCAGCGGCGAGCAGCAGTTCGCCGTCAGCGTCGAACCGGCGGCGGCGACCCGGTAGGACTGAGGTCTACGAGGCAGGAGCCTCGCGGCGAGGCGGAGTGTCGAGGCGCAGGCTGCGGCGGGCGATGCGCCAGCCCTCGGGGGTGCGGCGCCACTCGTCGCGGTAGACGCCGGTCGTCGAAGGGCGCGGGATCGCGTCGCCCGGGCCCTGTCTGGCCGAGAGCAGCATCGAGCGCGTGAGCGCGCTGTCCTCGCCGAGTTCGTCGAAGACGGTCCCGCTCTGGTTGTGGCGGGTCTGCTCGCCCGGCGGGTGCGGGCGCAGGCCGGGCTCCTCGCCGCTGTGGGTGGCGCGCGCCCAGGCGTGGATCGCCTCGCGGCCGTCGTTGTGGATCACCGGCTCGTCGCCGCTGGTGAAGACCTCGAAGACCGCGTCCTCGGTGAAGAGCGCGGCGTAGGCGTCCGAGTCCTTCCCGTCCCAGGCGTAGGAGTAACGCGCGATCTGGTCGAGGATCGCCAGCCGGTCGTCGACGCTCATCACATCGCCTCCGCGCGACAGTCTAGCGCGTCCCCCGAGGCCGGCCCGCGGCGCGGCCGGGCGGCGCTGCCGACGCGCGCCCGCTATGCTCCTCGACGCGGGCATGGGCGCGTCCGGGATCGGCGCGCGGGCGAAGCGAGGGGGACGCGATGAGCGAGTTCGAGGGCCAGGTAGTGATCGTCACCGGTTCTGCGGGCGCCGGAGTTGGGCAGGCGACGGTGCGCCGCTTCGCAGCCGAGGGCGCCGAGGTCGTCGTGAGCGACCTGAGCGAAAAGCGCGTGCTCGCGGTGGGCGAGTCGCTGGCCGAGGAGCATGGCCGCGAGTACCTCGCGATCCCCTGCGACGTCTCCGACCAGGAGTCGGTCGCCGAGCTGATCGGGAAGACGATCGAGCGCTACGGGCGGATCGATCACCTGATCAACAACGCCTACCGCGACATGGAGACGCCGTTCCTGGAGATGGACGACGTGACCTGGCACACGCCGATCAACGTCTGCCTGCACGGCACCTACTACTGCACGAAGGCGGCGGTGCCGCACATGATCGAGGCGGGCGGCGGCAACATCGTCAACTTCGCCTCGGTGGTGACGTGGCGGGGCGGGCAGGGCCGCGCGCAGTACGCGGCGGCGAAGGCGGGGATCATCGCCTTCACGCGCGTGATCGCCCTCGAGCTGGGCGAGCACAACATCCGCGCGAACGTCGTCGCGCCCAGCTCGGTCTGGAACGAGTGGATGGGTCGCACGATGGGCACGGTCCCCGAGGGCCACGACGAGCACCCGCTCAACCGCTCGGCGATGCCGAGCGAGCTGGCGAACGTCGTGCGCTTCCTCTGCAGCAAGGAGTCCGAGTACATCACCGGCGAGGTGATCTCGGTCGGCGGGCAGCGCCCGTAGCCCGGCCGCCGTCGAGCACCGTCGCGCGTTGACGCGCCGGAACGCCCTCGTACGGTGAGCTGCGGCTGACCGGGCGCCGCAGTCATACTGCGGCGGCGCCACGATCGAGGAGGCGAACCATCCCGCTGCATCCCCAGGGCCAGGCCTTTCTTGACGCATTCATGGAGTTCGAAGCGGCGTTCCCGCCGTTCCCGGAGCGGGACCCCGCGCAGTGGCGCGCCGGGCTCGAGGAGGTGCTGGCGGCAGCGGAGAGCCTCGGCCCGCCCGTGCACGCCGAGGAAGACCGCACGATCCCTGGTCCGGCGGGCGAGATCCCGGTCCGCATCATGAAGCCCGGTCCCGGCGACTCCTACCCGCTGCTGGTCTGGTTCCACGGCGGGGGCTGGACGATCGGTAACCTCAACAGCGGCGCCGACGCGCAGCGCCTGCTCGCCAACGTCGCGAACTGCGTGATCGTCTCGGTCGACTACCGGCTGGCGCCGGAACACCCCTACCCGGCGCCGCTCGACGACTGCTACGCGGCGCTCGAGTGGGCCGTGGCGAACGCGGCCGACCTCGGGGCCGACGCCAGTCGGCTGGCCGTGGGCGGCGACAGCGCGGGCGGGAACCTCGCGGCGGTCGTCGCGCAGAAGGCGCGCGACGAGGGCGGCCCGGCGATCGGGTTCCAGCTGCTGGTCTGCCCAGTCACCGACAGCGACTTCGAGCGGCCCTCCTTCCACGAGTTCGGCGACCCGAAGTACCTGCTCTCGAGCGAGATGATGCAGTGGTTCTGGCGCTACTACGTGGGCGACGGCGACATGACGCACCCGCGCGTCGCGCCGCTGCGCGCGGAGAGCCTCGAGGGCCTCCCGCCTGCGCACGTCGTGATCGCCGGCTGCGACGTGCTGCGCGACGAGGGCCTCGCCTACGCTGCGCGGCTCGCCGAGGACGGCGTCGACGTCGCCGTGACGCACGAGGACGACCAGCCGCACGACTACTGGCAGGCGCTCGGCATGATCGACGCCGCCGAGCGCGGCATCGCCGAGTCGGCGCGCCTGATGACGAGGGCGTTCCAGCAGGCCTGACCGCGAACCCTCGCGCGCCCGCGCGCGGGCTGCCGCTCGCGCTCCCGTATACTCTGCGCCGCCCGCACGTGCTTGGAGGTCTGCGATGAAGGTCGGCGTCGGGATGTTCGTGACCGGCTACACGGTGGACGCCGTGACGTTCGCGCGCGCGGCCGAGGATCATGGTTTCGAGTCGATCTGGGTGCCGGACCATCCGGTGCTGCCGGTCAATCCGGAGACGCCGTACCGGCGTCCCGGCCAGGCCATCCCCCAGCTCTACGGGGAGATGGCGGACCCGTTCGTGCTGCTCTCGTTCATCGCGGCGGTGACCTCGAAGGTGCGGCTCGGCACGGGCGTGACGCTGCTGCCGGAGCGCCACCCGCTGACGCTGGCGAACACGATCGGCACCCTCGACAACTTCTCGAACGGGCGCGTCACGCTCGGCGTGGGGGCCGGCTGGCTGCGTGAGGAGATCGAGCTCTACGGCACGGACTTCGACGACCGCTGGGGCTACACGAACGAGTCGATCCTCGCGATGAAGAAGCTCTGGGAGCACGGCAGCGCGAGCTTCGAGGGCAAGCGCGTGCGCTTCGGCGAGGTGCGCTGCGACCCGCTGCCGAAGCAGCGGCCGCATCCGCCGGTGCTGATCGGCGCGCCGGCCTCGGAGCGCACGTTCCGGCGCATTGCCCGCGTCGGCGACGGCTGGCTGCCGGTCATGGCCTCGCCCGAGGCGTGCGAGCAGGGCCGTCGCGAGATCGAGCGCTGGTGCGGCGAGCTGGGGCGCGACGCCTCGAAGATGGAGATCAGCGTCTTCGCGATGGACGCGACGCCCGAGACGCAGCGCAGCTACGAGTCGGCGGGCGCGGATCGGCTCGTCGTCGGGGTGTACAACCACCCCGGCACACCGCTGCCGTTCGAGCGCTGGGGAGAGGTGCGAGCGGCCGCACTCACGGGAGGGCGGCCGCCGGCGGAGGAGACGATGCGCGTGCTCTCGAGCGTCGCGGAGCATGCGCAGCTGTAGCGCCGGAGGGCGCTGAGGAGGTACCGCATGTCCGAGTTCGTCCAGTACGAGGTCGAGAATCACGTCGCCAGGATCACGCTCAACCGGCCGGAGCGGTTGAACGCGTTCACCCAGGAGATGGGCCTCGCGTTCCGCAGGGCGCTGCTCGACTTCGACAACGACGATGACGCCTGGGTGGCGATCATCACGGGCACCGGCCGCTCGTTCTGTGCGGGGCGCGACATCAAGGAGCAGGTCGAGGCCGGCGAGGCGAACGTGTCGCGCTACTCCTACGAGTACAACATCTTCGGCATCGTGGATACGGACAAGCCGATGATCGCCGCCGTCAACGGCTTCGCGATCGGCCTCGGCTGGTACATCACCGTGGGCTGCGATTTCCGCATCGCGGCGGAGTCGGCGCAGTTCGGGATGGCCGAGATCCCGACGGGGCTGATGGGCCCGTACTGGTTCTCGGGTGTCGAGTCGCTGCCCTGGTGCATCGGCGCGGAGCTGACGCTGATCGGCGATCGCATCGACGCGCGGCGCGCCTACCAGTACGGCCTCCTCAACGAGGTCGTTCCCGACGACCAGTTGCTGGAGACGGCGGAGCACTGGGCCGAGCGCGTGCTGGCGCTGCCGCCCCAGCACGTCTACCGCACGAAGGCGCTGATGCGCTCGATGCGCAACATGCCGGACGCGCCGTTGCTCGACCGCGAGGCCGAGACGCGCGAGTACCTCAACGCCCTCGACGACACGATGGAGGCGGCGTACGCCTTCGCGGAGAAGCGCACGCCACAGTTCAAGGGACGCTGATCGAGGAACGCTGAGCCGGGGCGCACCCGGCGCGAGAGAGCAGACGACAGCAGGCGCGGCCAGCGGAAGGGCGGTTGGCGTGGAGTACCGGGATATCACCTACGAGGTGCACGACAGCATCGCGACGATCACGCTCAACCGGCCCGAGCGAATGAACTCGTTCAGCCCGCAACTGCTGACGAGCTGGTCCGCCGCGATCACCCGCGCCGCCGAGGACGAGGACGTGCGCGTCGTCGTCGTCACCGGCGCGGGCCGCGCCTTCTGCGCGGGCGCCGACGTGAAGGCGCGCGCCGAGGAGAACGCGATCCTCGCCTCGGACGAGAACTGGACTCCCGCGATGCGCCGCAACTCGCTGCGCTACAGCGTGCAGCGCGTGCCTCAGGCGCTGCAGTACCTGGACAAGCCCTACCTCGCCGCGATCAACGGCGCGGCGGTCGGCGCCGGCATGGACATGTGCTCGATGGCGGACATCCGCATCGCCTCGGAGCAGGCGCGCTTCGGCATGGCCTACGTGAATGTCGGGCTGATCCCCGGCGACGGCGGCGCCTGGCTGCTGCCGCGCCTGGTCGGCCTGCAGAAGGCGCTCGAGCTGATCTGGAGCGGCGATCTGTTCAGCGCGCAGGAGGCGCTCGACATCGGCTACGTCTCGCGCGTGGTCCCGCACGACTCGCTGCTGGACGAGGTCTACGCGTACGCCTCGAAGTTGGCCTCGGGCCCGCCGATCACGATGCAGATGGCGAAGCGGCTCGTCTACCGCGGCCTCAGCACCCCGTTCACCGAGGCGCTCGAGGCGGCCCAGGCGGCGATGACCGTCGTCCAGACCTCGGACGACGCGGCCGAGGGCCCGAAGGCCTTCTCGGAGAAGCGCCAGCCCGTCTTCCAGGGCCGCTAGGAGGCACCGCCCTCTCCCGCGGGGAGAATCCCTCCGGTCCCCTCTCCCAGAGGAGACCCTTGCGAAAGTCCCGTTTCGAGGGCCGTCCGGCTCCCTCTCCCGCCAGGGGAGAGGGGATCGGAGGGTGCTGCGATGCTCGGAGTCCCCCTCACCCTAACCCTCTCCCGCCAGGGGAGAGGGGATCGGAGGGTGCTGCGATGCTCGGAGTCCCCCTCACCCTAACCCTCTCCCGCCAGGGGAGAGGGGATCGGAGGGCGCTGCGGGCTCCCGGAGGTCCGGGAGCGGAACCATGTCGCTCGCCGACATCCTGCACATGCTGACGCGGCACGACCTCTACCACGCGGGCGAGATCAACCACCTGCGCGCGCTCGCGCAGGACAACGACGCCTGGGCCTGGTAGCCGGGTCCGGCGAGGGCTACTCGACGGGCGGCGGCGGGCCGTAGCGCTCGCGTGCGGCGGCGAAGCCGTGGGTGCGCGCGTAGTCGCCCCCGGCATGCCCGCTCTCGGAGCGTGAGAGCAGGATGTTCTGCGTGGCCGTGTAGCGCGCCACTGTGCGGAAGCCCATCTGGTCCTCCGCCTGGTTGATGGCGTGCTTCTTCAGCCGCAGCATCTCCACCGGCGTCTTCGCGATCCAGGCGGCCAGCCGCTGCGTTTCCGCCTCGAGGCGCTCCGCCGGGAAGGCCTTCGCGGCGAAGCCCCACTCGACCGCCTCGAGGCCGCTGAGCAGGCTGCCGCTGGTGAAGTTCATCAACTTCGCGCGCTGCGCGCCGACGCGGTAGACCCACCAGTCCGCGATCCAGTCGTTCGGCCAGCCCGGCACACCAATGCGGGCGTCCTCGGCGGCGACGACGATGTCGCAGCAAATTGCGAGCTGCGTGGCGAGGCCGACGCAGTGCCCGTGCACCTGCGCGATCGTCGCCTTCGGCACGTCGCGCACGCGCAGCATGAAGTCCTGGAGCCTTGTGACGCCGCGCTGCGCCGCCGCGAGCTCGTTGTTCACGCCGATGTTCGCCCTCACGTCCATCCCGGCCGAGAAGTCCGGCCCGTTGGCCCTGATCACGACCACGGAGATCGAGTCGTCCTCGCCGGCGCGCGCGAGGCACTCGTCCAGCTCGGCGCGCAACTGGTTGCCGAGGGCATTCCGCTTCTCTGCGCGGTTCAGCGTCAGCGTCAGCACCGCGTCGTTCTGCTCGTCCAGGACATGTCGTTCGGTCATCGTCTTGCTCCTGCTGGGCGCGCCTATGCGGCAAGCCTAGCGTCTCGCGCGGCCTCTCGTCTGTCGCGAGGCGCGCTGAGGGCTCAGGCTACGGCGCGTCCGCGGGAACCGCGCCCCCGGCCGCGGCGTCCTTAACCTCGAGGGGACAGCGGGGAGGGGGATCGTGTTGCTCGTGCGCTGCGCGCCGCGTTCTCTGACGTTCCTGCTCGCTGCCGGTCTCGCGCTCGCGCTGGCGGCGTGCACCGGCACCCCGGGCGAGCGCCCCCCGCTGCCCGCGACGACGACCGCGACCGCGCCGCCCGCCACGACGCCCGCGCCACCGGCGGCGACTCAACCGCCGACCGCAACTGCCCCGCCCGAAGCGACAGCGACGCCACCGCCGACCCCGACAGCAACCCCGACGCCCTCGCCGACCTCGAGGGCCACGCCATCGGCGACGGCCACCGCGACGCCGACGACCTTCCGCTACGACACCTTCGACCCGACCGGTGCGGCGGCGTCGCCCGGCAGCTACGCCTTCCTCATGCCGGACGGTCATGCGACGAGCGTCGTTACCACCTACGAGCAGTTGCGTACGGAGTCGACGGTGATGCGCGTCAACGTGCAGGACGAGCACGGCGCCTCGCAGGCGGCACTCTACGACAGCGTCGCGGCGGGTCATCGCTTCGAACTGCGCGAGGCCTCCGACTGCTGGACGCGCTATCACGTAACTGGGGTGACGGCGCAGGCCGGAGCGTACCGCGAGTTCGCGATCAGGCCCTACGCTTACGCCTACGAAGGCTGCAGCGGCGCCATCGCCGCCAGCGCAGCGGTCGGCCACGCGTGGAACCCGGCGCCGCCCTCAGAGCCCGACTTCACGACCCTGATCCGCTTCGGTCCCTGGATTCTCGATCCGGGCCACTGGCCGGGCGGGCGCTCTCCCAACCCGGTGCCGGAGCCGAGCGCCCCCGGGGGGCGCACCTCGGACGGCTGGCATAACTACAGCGGCGACGATCCTGTGGGCGACCTCGCGGCGATCAAGCGCCATCCGCTCTGGAGCGAGCCCGACCTGCCCGAGGATTGGCGGCTCTACCGCGCGTTCACCGGCAACGAGGGCCAGTACTCCTTCTGCGCCTCGTACACTCCGCCGGAGGGCGGCTACGGCGTAACCATCTGCATCGGCTATCTCGACGAGTTGCCCGTCCACTCGGGCGTGAGCACGACCCCCGACCGGGACACGGTTGGGAAGACCATCTACGATCTGCGGATCGTCGATGGGCATCCGGCGGGACTGGTCTATAGTCCGCCCGGCACGTCCTACCCGGCCTCGCCGTACGCCGAGATCTATGACGAGGAGACGGGCATCCTCTACTTCGCAATCGCCTATAAGGGCACGCTCAAGAGGCAGGGCGCCGACGGCGTGCTCGCGATTGCGCGCAGCCTCTACCTCGACGGGGAGGACGGCGAGTGAAGACTGCGTACATCGCCGCGGCGCTGCCGGCGACCGTCGGCCGGCCGGCGCGTGTCTGCCGCGAGGCAGGTGCGAACGCTCAGAAGACGGCGCGGTCGCCGTTCGCGGCCTCCGGCTCGTCCGGCTCGTCCGGCTCCGGCTCGACGAACGGCTCGGGGAGAGGGCCGTCGCCCCACCACTCGATCTCCGGCTGGAGGCGCACGCCCGCGTGCTCGAGGACGCGGCGCTGCACCTCGGACAGCAGCGCGAGCATGTCGGCGACGCTCGCCGTGCCGTCGTGCACGAAGAAGTTGGCGTGCAGCTCGCTGACGCGCGCCGCGCCGACGGCGAGGCCCTTGCAGCCCGCCGCCTCGATCAGCCGCCCGGCGTAGTCGCCCTCGGGGTTGGTGAAGATCGAGCCGGCGTTCGGTCCGGCCGTCGGCTGCGTGGCCTGGCGGTGTTCGAGCAGCGAGCGCAGCTCGGCCTCGATCTCCTCGCCCGGCCGCGGCTGCAGCCGCAGCGTCGCGCCGAGGACCATGACGCCCGCCCCGCGCAACGAGGAGCGGCGGTAGGCGAAGTGCAACTGGTCGCGCGGGATCGTCATGCGGCCGCGCCCGCCGATCACCTCGACGGACTCGACGAGGTTGCCGATCGCGCGGCCGTCGCCGATGCCGGCGTTGCTGTTGAGCGCGCCGCCGACGGCGCCGGGGATGCCGATCGCGAACTCGAGGCCGCCGAGCGCGCGTTCGGCCGCGGCGCGGCTGAGCGCGGGCATCATCACCGCCGCCCCGGCGCTGACGCGCTCGCCCTCGAAGCGGAACGAGCCGGCCGCCCGCCGCAGCGAGACCACGAGCGCGTCGATGCCCTCGTCGGCGACGAGCAGGTTGGAGCCGCCGCCGAGCACGCGCACGGAGAGCGCCTCGCCGCGCGCCCAGCCGAGCAGCAGCTCGAGCTGCGCGACATCTTCGGGAATTGCGAAGAAGCGCGCCGGCCCGCCGAGCCGCAGGTAGGTATGCCGCGCGAGCGGCACGTCGCGGTGCACCTCGATGCCGTCGGGCGGGGGCGCTGCGGTCATGGTTCCCATGGTAGGCGAGGCGCGCGCTGCGGGCTGGCGATCGGGTGGGCGGGAACTGAAAGCCATGCGGCGACGTAGTATTCAGTAGGTGGTGAGCATGAATGTGCCTGCTCGACGGGGTCTGCCGGCGCTGCTCGCGCTCACGGTCGCACTCGCGCTAGCCCTCGCCTGCACCGGCGGTAGCGAGGAAGGCGGGGTCGCGCCGTCAGCGGTGCCGGCGGCAGCCGCGCCGGCGGCAGCCGCGCCGGCGGCAGCCGCGCCGACCGCAGCCACGCCGACCGCGACCGCGACGCCGTCGCCGACCCCGACAGCCACGCCGACTGCGGCGCCCTCGCCGGCGCCCACGCCGGACGCCGAGCCGACGAAGCTCCGCTACAACCTCCTCGACACGACCGGCGCGGCAGCCACGGCCGGCAGCTACGCCTTCCTGACGGCGGCCGGGGACGCGACGAGTGCCATTGAGAACTTCGGCTACCTCCCCGGGCGCGGCGTCGAGCTACGCATCCATCCGGCGGACGCAAGCGGCGCTTCGCGCGCGGCCTTCTATGACACGGTGCAAGTTGGTGACACCTTCGACTACAGGACCAATGGCCTCGATTGCGGGTTCCGCTTCAAGGTAACGAGCCTTGGCGCGACGGCAACTCCCAAGACCTTCGAGATTGAGCGTATACGAAGATATGGCACCAGGTGCGGGGATGCCGTAGACAATCCCGGCGCGCCGAGAGATGTGGAATTCGTGTGGAGAGTGCGCACCGGCCTCCCGGGCGCAGACGGCGTGCGGGTGATGGTTGTCGATGAGCCGACAGGGCCGGGAACGTATCGGATTGCCAGGGACCTGCCCTCGGTCATCGACATTCCCGCAGGCGCCGAGATCGTATTCGAGGGGATCTGGATCAACCGGCCCGTGGTCGGCAGCAACCTGCCGGGTACAACCGCGGTACTCATGGATGTGGGGACAGGATCGAGGCTTCACATCGACCCCGAGACGGGCAGGGACGTCTACCGCTTCATCACCTCGGATGAGGCGGATACCCTGTTCGATCAGATCGCCGCGTCGATCCGGCGAGTGGAGGTAGGGGCGACGCCAGCCACGACGCCCGCCGTGTGCACGACGCCGGCCGACGCGACCTGCATCGTCGCGGTCTACAAGGGCGCGCCCGAGGACTACGCGCAGGTCGCCGACATCCCCGCCGAGGTGCTGCTCACGGCGGACGCCGACGGGCGCTACCGCGTCGAGCGCGGGCAGCAGTACACGGTGGTGACGGCGGCGCCGCTGCCTGCGGGCTGGACGCGCTTCTGGCTGGAGCTGAGCCCGCTGGAGTTCGGTACGCCCTCGCCGGTCTCGGCCTCGCAGCTGATCGCGCCGGTGGGCACGACCTACACCTTCACGGTAACGGAGGACGAGACCGCCTCGACGCTGCTCACCTTCGACCTGAAGCAGGCGCGCCCGTTCGTGCGCCCCCGCCCCGACGGCAAGCCGGAGATCGGCGCCACCGTCGTGACGACCGTCTTCTCGGTCGTCTCATGCGAATCCGGGTTCGCGGTGACGGACCCGAGTGCGAACGCGGAACTGGTGGAGGACTGCGTGACACTGCTGGCGCTGCAGGACACGCTGGCGGGCGACGCTGCGCTCAACTGGACCGCCGGGCAACCGCTGACGGCCTGGAGCGGGGTGACGGTCGGCGGCACGCCGCAGCGCGTTACGGTCCTAGACCTCGCGAGCAGCGGGCTGAACGGAGAGCTGTCGGGCCTGCTGGGTAATCTCACCGGCCTGACGGAGTTGAGGCTGAACGGCAACGCACTGACGGGCATGGTCCCGTCGAAGCTGCCGCAAGTTACGACCCTGACGCACCTGTACCTGGCCAACAACATGCTCACCGGTTGCGTGCCGCCGTCGCTGCGCACGGTCGCGAACAACGACATCGCCACACTGGGGCTCAGCGGGTGCGGCTATCCGACGGACACATCCTACGAGTTCCAGAGATACCGGTTCGTCGAGGGCACCTACAAATTCAGCATTCGGTTCAATGGTCCGGACTTCACCTTCGATATCCCTGCGGGCGTTCTCCTGAAGATCCGTTGGATGAGGATCACGGCCGCGGAGCCTGGCGTCCTCCCGAGCCGCGGCCTGGTCCTAGAGGATCCGGTGACGGGATCCTTCATCTGCCTCGAGATGCTGCGGCCCGGCGAGGAGTGCGGCCGACGCGTGTACGGCACCGAGGCGGGCACTCTCGATGAGGCGTTCGACAGGATCGTCGAGTCGGCCTGGATCCCCGAGTGATTCGCCGCACGCTCGGGCTGCTCACGGCGGTGCTTCCGGCGTTGTTCGCCGTCTTTGTCGGCTGGCCGGCGGGTGCTGACATCGGGGCCGCGGTCCACCACGACTGGGCGGCCCGCAACGTGATGATCGGTTCTCCGATCATCCTGTGCGGCACCGACTACCCGAACGCAAAACGGGCTGCGGCTGAGATGTGGACTAACTCGCTTCGGGCAGCCGGATTCATCGAGCCGTCGACGACCATCTTTACATTGCAGGACGACTGTCCCACTTCCGCCAGCTCCACCGACCGGATCGACTATGTGTCGATTGCGAAGACGGACGACGACATGGTATGTGGCTCGCCGGGATGTTTCAACGTCGTTGGTGGGCGCAGCGACCCCGCTCTGGGCACATACATCGGTCATTTGGAGATCCTTCTCCTGACCACGATGCGCAGCACTTCGCACGACTCCGAGTCCATGTTTCCCCACGAGTTCTCGGGCCTGCGGCACACCATCGCTCACGAGCTCGGCCACGTGCTCTCGCTCGAACATCCGACCGCCTATTCCGTCGTCGGGGGTTGTCATGATGCCGTGATGTCGTGCTGGCCGGGTCAGATCCCGAACTGGCATGGGATGACGCCGTGGACTGCCTATCCCTTGAAGCAGTACGACCTCGACGAGTATGAGGACATCTACACGCCGCGGCCCGTGGATACCAAGCGCTCTCTGTCGCTCATAGCGAATACGCCGAACCAGCCCGGCTCCGTAGACATCCGCTTCGATGCGACGGAGACGAGGGTGGAGCGCAACGTCGAGATCCGGCTCAAGATCGGATCGCGCTGGAGCGACGCACTCCACAGGTACCCAGCAAGTGTCGAGGCTCCCGAGTTGATGCTCGATGGGCAGCCCGCGGGGTCACAGGTTTATGGGATTTTCTTGACGACGAAGGCTCTCGTGAAGGGCCAGGCACGGCAGGACGGCAAGCCGATCGGCTTCGTCCAGGAGTTGCCGATCGACGTGACCGGCCCGCCCGAACCGCCGATAAGACCACCGGACCCGCCCGTGAACAAGCACATTCTCGGCACGCGCGCCGAGCCTGCGGGCGGCGGCGGAAGCATCCAGAGAAGGCCCAACCACATCGAGTACAACCATGACCAGTCCGTCACCCTGACCGCCGTGTGGGACGACGCGACGCATGACTTCCACGGCTGGAGCGGCGACTGCAGCGGCACGGCCTTGACGTGCAGCGTACTTATGGACCGCCCCCGCAACGTGATCGCGAGCTTCGCCCCTGAGGGCGTGGCGTCAGATTCGCTTCTATGAGGGACGGTCTTTCCGCAAGGCCGACGTGGCGGCCTCGTCCGGCGTGGCGCCGTGGCGCGACACTTGGTCCATGCTGAGCTGCTCGTGATGTCCGGGAGCGGAGCCTGTGCCGAGCTTCTATCCGCACTCTCCGTGGGCCGCGCATCGGGCCCGGTGCATGAAGGCACATCCTGCTTCCAGGGGGCGCTGCCAGCTGACCAACGTCCTCGATGGGACAAGCGAATCTTCGCAGTCGCCCGGTGGTTCGGCATCACGCGCAAGGCTTCGAACGCTTCGCTCCTGTCCGGGTTGCCGCTTTCCGCTCGGTCTCGGTCGTCGCTAGCGGCGCCGCCTGCGGCAGCCGCTCCCCGCTACGCGGCCTCCCGGACAGCGGCGTGGCGAAGCGGCTCGTAGACCTCGCCTGTCTTCCACAGCGCGAGCAGCAGCACCGCCAACCGCCTCGCGACGGCCACGACCGCGCGCTTCTTCGCGTTCCGGGCTCCCGTTCCCGCGTAGCGCTCAGCCCAGCGGCGCAGATCGGTATCGGGCCCGAAGGGGCCGAGGATGTAGTGCGCGGCCTGCACCAGCAGTCGCCGCAGGCCCGCGTCGCCGCTCTTGCTGATCCGGAGCTGTGGCGCGCGCTCTCCAGACTCGCGCTGCCGCGGTACGAGCCCGAGGTAGGCCCCCACCTCACGGTTCTTCGGGAAGCGCCCCGGGTCCTCGACCGTCAGCACGAACGTGAGCGCGGTGATCGGCCCCACGCCCGTGACCTGGCGCAGCGCCGCGGTCTCGGGGCGAGCCTCGCACAGTGCTTCGATCTCCCGGTCGGCCCGCGCGATGTGCGCGGTGAGCTCGCCGATCGCCTCCACCAGCGGCAGCAGCGCCGCCCGTAGCCCGTCAGGGATGTGCTCCGCCGTCTTGCGGTGGAAGGCCCGGGCCGTGCATGACGGCAGCGCGGCGCCGCAGGCCTTGACGGCCCCGCGCACGTGGTTGATGAGCAGCGTCCTGGAGCGCACGAGCGCGTCGCGGCCGCGCACCACAGCGAGGTCATACTGGCTCTGCTCGCTCCTGTGGCGGATCGGGGCGAGCAGCTCCGGGTCGAAGCGCCCCAGCCGCGCCAGCCACGCGGCGTCGAGGCGGTCGGTCTTGCGCTGGCTGCGGGCGATCAGCGCGACCTGGCGGGGGTTGGCGACGATGACCTCGTGGCCGAGGTCCGCCATGACGCGGCTCAGCCACGGCGAGCGCGGCCCCGCCTCGAGCACGACCCGCGCCGGGGGGAGGCCGGTCAGCGCTGCGCCCAGCGCCGCCGCCGTGGTGCGGACGCGCCGCTCGCGTATCACCTCCCCGCCGGCGCCGAGGGCGTGGATGTGTGTGTAGCGGTCGCCCACGTCGAGGCCGATGGTGACCCCTGACCCTTCCCTGCCCTCAATGCTCCGCGTCGTTGCGATATCCTGCTGCATGGCCGGTCTCCTACCTCGTCAAGGCTCCGCAGAGCCGCTACTGGCCCAATCGAGGCCGCTGTTTCGGGGACGAGTATCCCCCTGAGGAGGAGACCGGCCCTCATGCCAATCTGACCATTACGGTCATCGGTTCGGGAGAGGTCGGCGTAAACCCGGACTATGCGCGCTACAACCACGGGACTCAGGTCGAACTGTCGGCGGCGTGGGACGACTCGACTCACAGATTCTCGGGCTGGAATGGCGACGGCACCTGCAGCGGCACGTACGCGGTTTGCCGGTTCAGCGTGAGCGGCTCGGCGAGCATCGTGGCGACGTTCGTGCGGGGGCCGACGGGCGAACCAACGTCACAGCCGACCGCCACGTCCACGCCTACGCCGGAGCCCGAGGACTGCACGCTGACCGTGACATCCGGTCCCGGCGGCACCACGCTTGGCGGCGGGACCATCCCCTGTGGCAGCGGACACCTCGCGGCTGGAGCGTTCCGGAATGCCTGCCATGACTTCACCGGCTGGTCGGGCGACCACTCCGGCTCCAACGCACTCATCGCCGTCGAGATGGACAGCGACAAGTCGGTCCATGCCGGGTTCGCGCATGATGGCTCGACCCGGACGCTGACGGTCCAGCCGTCGCCGGCGGAGGCGGCCAGTCGCAACACCTCGATGCACCGCTGTGGCGCAGAGGTGACGCCGACGCATCCGACGGCGAACGCCTGCTGGGTCGCGTCGGGGACCCTGTCGGAGGTGACGATGACGGGCGACAGGACCGTCACCGCCGACTACGACCCGAGCGGGGAGAGGTTCACCCTGACCGTGCGGGCCTCGCCGTCGGAAGGAGGCAGCACCACCGGAAGCGGCACCTACGACTGCGGTACGGTCGTAACGGCGACGGCGACCGCAAACGATGGCTGGCGCCTCGTCAGTTGGTCGCCTGCTGCCCGTGTCCGGATGACGAGAAGCGGTTCGGTCACCGCCCACTTCGAGAGGACCACGCCCCCGCCCCCGCCCTCGACGTACAGCCTCACCGTCACGGAGACGGGCTGCTGCGGGAGCGTGAGCGTGAGCCCGTCCGGGCCGTACTACCAGGGCGACAACACGTCGGTGACACTCACGGCGACGCCATCACCGGACCTGCCGTCGGGGCCGAGCTTCTCCTTCGACGGTTGGAGCGGCGACTGCAGCGGCAGGTCCTCCACCTGCACGCTGACGATGGACGACGACAAGTCGGTGACGGCCACCTTCTCGAACAGTTGCGACGGCAATACGGGGATCGGCTGCCGTCGGCAGGAGGAGGGCGGGGAGGGTGACGGGGAGCCGCCACCGCCCGCGCCGTAGCGCTCCGGGGCGGAGGATGCACTGACGCCGGTTGACCACCGATCGCGCGCTGCCTACGCTCCAGCGACCGATACCCTCGAGACCTGACGCAGCGGCGAGACCGGGCGCGCGATGATCGACTTCGGCCTCGTGGACGTGGTGGACGCCGAGGCGATCGGCGACCCCGGCGAGCGCACCTTCCGCCTGCGCGCCCGCTCCGGCGCCATGCGCGCCGCACTCTGGATGGAGAAGGAGCAGCTCACCGTGCTCGGCCGCGCGATCTCGCGGCTGCTCGCCGACCGCGCGCCGAGGCACGACGATCCGCCCGCCGCGCCGCCCGAGATGGGCGAGTTCGGCCCCGACCCGGACGTCGAGTTCCAGGTCGCGCGGCTCGGCCTCGACTACAGCGAGGACAGTGGTGGGCGCGTGCGCCTGCTCGCCGACGACCAGGAGGCGCTCACGGAGGGCGCCACCCCGGCCTTCCGCATGGAGATCGGTCGCAGCGCCGCGCGCTCGCTGGTCGCCCGCATCGGCTCGGTGGTCTCCGCGGGACGCCCTCGCTGCCCGCTCTGCGGCCGGCCGCTCGAGGGCGACGGGGCGCACTTCTGCCCCGGCTCGAACGGCCACTCGCACGAGGAGGAGATACCGAGCGAGGGCGAGGACGAGGACTTCACCTAGCACCCGCGGCCCAGCGGGGCGATCCTTGGGGCGTGATCCCGAAGGCTCGATCCCGAGGGCCTGATTCTGAGTGCGTGATCCAGAGAGGTGTGAGATGACGCTCGATCCCCGGCACCGCAGCCGCACGTTCGTCGATGGCCCGGACCGCGCGCCCGCGCGCTCGTACCTCAAGTCCGTCGGGCTCTCCAGCGAGGACCTGCAGCGCCCGCTCGTGATGGTGGCGCACAGCTGGATCGGCACGATGCCCTGCAACTTCAGCCAGCGCGAGCTGGCGCAGCACGTCATGGCCGGCGTGCGCGCCGCGGGCGGCACGCCGATGGAGGTCAACACCGTCTCGATCAGCGACGGCATCTCGATGGGCACGCAGGGCATGAAGGCCTCGCTGATCAGCCGCGAGCTGATCGCCGACTCGATCGAGCTCTGCGGCGTCGGCTACGGCTTCGACGCGGCGGTCATCCTCGTGGGCTGCGACAAGACGATCCCGGCCGCGACGCTGGCCCTCGCGCGCCTCGACATCCCCGGCCTCGCGCTCTACAGCGGCTCGATCGACCCCGGCGTGCTCGACGGGCGGGACGTCACGATCCAGGACGTCTTCGAGGGTGTCGGGCAGCACGCCGCCGGCACGATCACGGACGAGCAGTTGACCGCGATCGAGGAGGCCGCCTGCCCCGGCGCGGGCGCCTGCGGCGCGCAGTACACCGCCAACACGATGGCGATGGTGCTCGAGTTCCTCGGCATCGCGCCGATGGGCAGCGGCTCCGTCGGCGCGACCGACCCGCGCAAGGACCGCGTCGGCTTCGAGGCGGGGCAGCTGGTGATGGACGTGCTGCGGCGCGGGCTGCGGCCTCGCGAGATCCTGACGCGCGCGGCGATCGAGAACGGCATCGCCTGCGCCGCCGCCACGGGCGGATCGACGAACGTGGTGCTGCACCTGCTCGCGCTCGCGCGCGAGGCCGGCATCCCGCTGGAGATCGACGACTTCGACCGCATCAGCGAGCAGACGCCGCTGATCGGCGACCTGCGGCCGGGCGGCCGCTACGTGGCGCTCGACCTCGATCGCGCGGGCGGCATCCAGCTCGTCGCGCAGCGCCTGGTCGAGGGCGGCAAGGTCAACGGCGACGTGATCACGGTCACGGGCCGGACGCTCGCCGAGGAGGCCGCGGACGCCGTCGAGACGCCGGGCCAGGACGTGGTGCGCCCGCTCAGCGATCCGCTGAAGGAGACCGGCGGGCTGGTGATCCTGCGCGGCAGCCTCGCGCCCGAGGGCTGCGTGGTGAAGGTCGCGGGCTACGAGCGCACGCAGCACCGCGGCCCCGCACGGGTCTTCGAGCAGGAGGAGGACGCCCTCGCGGCCGTGCTCGAGGGCTCGATCCGCGAGCGCGACGTGCTGGTGATCCGCAACGAGGGGCCGGTCGGCGGGCCGGGCATGCGCGAGATGCTGGGCGTGACCGCGGCGCTGGTCGGCGCGGGCCTCGGCGAGACCGTCGCGCTGCTCACGGACGGGCGCTTCAGCGGCGCGACGCGCGGGCTGATGGCCGGTCACGTCGCGCCCGAGGCCGCCGCGAGCGGCCCGATCGCCGCCGTCCGCGAGGGCGACACGATCGCCTTCGACATCGACGCGCGCACGCTGGACCTCGAAGTGGACGAGGCGGAGATCGCGCGCCGTCTCGAGGAGTGGACGCCGCCGCCGCCGCGCTGGGAGCGCGGCGTGTTCGCGAAGTACGCCCGCTCCGTCTCCAGCGCCTCGGAAGGCGCGATCACGGGGTAGGCGACGGCAGGCCTATCGCCCGCCGCGGAGGCCCAACCACTTGCGGACTTGAGCAGAAAAGGCGTGAGGGGGCCGCCAGCGGTACTCCGCGCCAGCCGCGATTCCCAGGTCGTCGGGCGTCAGCCGCCGGACGAGCCCACGTGTCTCATCGCGGTCCAGGGCTGCGAGCGGCGCGCCCGCCCGCAGGAACTCCCCCGGAAGCCACATGGTGCCCTCGGTGTCCCACGACCACAGCATCGTGGTCCCGGCCGCCGAGCTGTGGCGAACGAACGGCGCCGTCAGGAGCGCCATGAACGTCAGGTGGACGCCGTCCCACCGCGTTGCGACGCGAGCCCAGTCCGGCGAGAGCGTTCCTGCGCCAGCCGGGCTGTTCGGATCCTGATTGAAGCGAGGATAGGAGACGCACAGCGAGTGCCAGTCTTCGGGGCTGGCGATCTCTCGCACTCGCGCGGAGTCTTCGATCTCTGCCTCGAAGCGGCGAAACTCCGTATGCATCCCCCAGTCTCCGACGCCCTGCGCGATCACCGCATCCAGACAGGAGTATCCCCCTCTGAGCGTCGATGTGATCCGCCACCGCGCGGAGCGCTGCGCGTAGTCCTCCCAACGGACAGGCGGCTCGGGCGACGCCGGGCGGGAGGCGATTTGCACGAGGAGGTCGTCGAACGCGAGTACCTGCCGGGTCCGATCGATCGGGGCCGTCCACCAGCCGCTTCCTGGATGAGCGACCACTTCGCGCGCCAGGCTTGCCAGGCGCGAGCCTCGTGAGAGCGCTGCAGGGACGGCCCGTGCGAAGTCGTTCGACCACGGATTGAGGGCGTCCAGGGCAATCGCGGCCCGTGCGAACGCCTGAGGAGGAGTGACGGCGAGCGCGACGGGAACCTGATCACGCTCGATCGTCAGCAGGAAGGCACATCCCACGGGGCAGTTCAGCAGCCGGGCGGCCAACTCGTCGGTTCGGGATTCCATCTGAGGCCCGTCATTGCGCGGTCGCCTACACCTCAGCGTGCGAGCGACCTGTCGGAGCCGAGCCTAGCAGCGAGGCCGACGGGCCTATGGTCAGACGTGCTAGGCTCCGGGCATGGCTGGGGAAGACACCAACGTTCGATTCTGCTGGACGCTGCGCCCGGATGACGCCGAGCGGATCAGCGAGGGGCTTAACGCCGCCCATCCGAAGGAACTCGAGGTGGGTGAGGCGCCCTCGATGCCCGGCCCCGATCCCGACGTCGAGGATCTGCTGCTGTCCGTCGGCCTGCACCTCGACCAGGAGCCGGCTCAGATGGTCGGGACGCTGACGCACCTGGATGGCATCGCGACGGTCTCGGTGCTGACGGAGTCGCTCGAGGAACTGATGCACACGGCGCCGACGGGCTTAATCGTCGACACGCGCTTCGACTCGGTGCAGATCGCGGAGCACCAGGCGGTCGGTCGCGGCACGATCGTGCTCGTCGACGGCGAGGGCGCTCGCCTGCTCGGATCGCGGCAGGAGGCCGCCGTCGAGCGCGCGCTTGCCGACGCCGGCGCGGCGCACGAGGCCTGACCCGCCGCACTGAGGCGCCGAGCCGCCCCTATCGTGCTACAGGCTGGACGGCGTAGACCTCGCTCCCATCGAGCGTGCGAACGGTGCGGCCCAGCTCGGTCAGCAGCGGGCTGCTGGAGACCACCCGACCGGTCAGCGTCCGCGGATCTCCGGCGCACAGCGCGAGCGCGGCCTCGGCCATGAACTCCACGGGCTCCACCACCCCGGGCCGGTCCGGGGAGAGCACCCCAGCGGCCTCGACGCTCGGCGTCCGCACGGCGGACACGGGCGCCAGCGAGTTGACGGCGATGCCGTCGGCGTGCAGCTCGGCGGCGAGACCCGCGGTGAGGCGGTTGAGGCCCGCTTTCGCCGAGGCGTAGAGGACGAGGCCGAGGGTGCGTGCCGACTCGGTGTAGGGCGGTCCCTCGGGGTGGCGCGCGGTCGCCGAGCCGATGTTGAGGATCCAGCCGCCGCCGCTCGCCCGCATCCCGGGGATCACCCGCTGGGAGAGCTCGAACGGCGCCCGGAAGTACTGGGCCATGGTGTAGTCGTAGTCCTCGGCGGAGAGGTCCGCGGCCGGTGAGTACGAGGCCGTCCCGGCGTTGTTGACCAGCACATCGATCGGCCCCAGTTGCGCCTGCACCTCATCGATCAGGCGCGCGCGATCCTCGGCCAGCGTGATGTCGGCGCGGATCGGGAGCGCCTTGCCCCCGGCGCCCTCGATCAGCCTGACCGTCTCGGCGAGCGTCCCCGGGAACGTCGAGGACGCATCGAGGCTCCTTGCGACGACGGCGACGTGCGCCCCGGCCGCGGCGAAGCGCCGCGCGATCGCGAGGCCGATGCCCCGGCTCGCCCCGGTGACGACCGCGACGCGTCCTTCGAGTTCGTGGTGTGGGGTGGTCATTCGGCCTCCGGGTCGAGGATAGCGTTCCAGGCGGCGAGGCCGAAGCCGCCGTCGAGGTGGATCGTCTGGCCGACGAGCATCGGGGCCTCGCTGGAGCAGACCCAGGCGACGGCGGCGGCGACGTCCTCCGGGGCGACGTTGCGGCCCGCCGGGACGTGCGGGCGCACCGCGTCGGAGACACCGCTGCGGTAGGAGTGCTCGCCCTCGGAGGCCTCGACCCAGCCGGCGGAGACCGCGTTGACGCGGATGCCCCGAGGCGCGAGCTCGACGGCGAGGTAGCGCGTCAGCGAGGCGAGCGCGGCCTTGCTCACGGCCACCGCGGAGTAGTCCGGCATGTACTGCCAGGCGCCCGGCGAGAGCAGGTTGACGATCCCGCCGCCACCGCGCTCCTCCATCAGCGGAACGGCGGCCTGCGCTGCCTGCCAGGGGCCGAACAGGTTCACGTCCATCGTCGCGTGCAGGTGCCCCGGCCGCTGCGCGATCGCCGGCCTCGGACGCTCGAGGCCGCGCGCGGCGTTGTTCACCAGCAGGTCGACGCCGCCCCACTCCGCGGCGCGCGCGAACAGCGCGGCGAGCTCCTCGCGGTTGCCGGCGTCGGCGCGCAGTGCCTCGGCCTCGACGCCGCGGGCGCGGCACTCGGCGGCGGTCGCCTCGGCGGCTTCGGCGTCGCGGGCGTAGTTGACGAGCACGTGGCAGCCCTCGGCGGCGAGGCGCAGCGAGATCGCGCGGCCGATCCCGCGCGAGCCGCCGACGATCACGGCGCGCTTGCCGGCCAGCGAGGGGTACAGCGCGGCTCGGATTGCGCGCTCGTCCGCCGTCATGGCGTACCTGCCTCGTGCGGTCCGAACGGCCCCTTGGCGGGCTCGATCAGCACGCCGACGGCCCACTCGTAGCCGTCCGGGTCGCGCACCAGCGTCTCGCGCCAGCCGTGGCCCTTGTCCGTCGCCGGGGCGACGAGCTGTGCGCCGTGCTCGCGGGCGCGCGCCTCCACGGCGTCGGGGTCGATGCCGAGCAGCCGCAGCTGTGCGCCCACGCCGCGCGTCGCGCCCTCGGCGAGCTGGGCGCTCCAGGGGTGTTCGTCGTGCGTGTGGTCGGCATGCAGCATCACCTCGGCGGGGCCGACGCGCACGGCGGCGAAGTCGATGTCGCGGTAGTGCACTTCCGCGTCGAGGACGTCGCGGTAGAAGGCGGCGGCGCGCTCCGTGTCGCGCACGAGCAGGTTGAGCGCGAGCGGCGGCAGCAGCGCGCCGTAGCGGAAGCCCGGCATCCACGGCATCGTGCCCTCGGGGCGCAGTCGCGTTCCCATCAGCGTTCCTCCGAGGGCGGCAGCGCGGCGAGCGCCGCGATCTGCTCGATGTGCTCGCGATCGTGTCCGGTGAGGTGGTCCAGCATCTCGAGGATCGATCGAGCGTGCGACGGCGTCGCATGCTGCGTAGTGAGATCAGAGTCGCCGTCGAGTCCGCCAAAGAGCGCGAGCGTGGCGGCGCGCTGCTCCTCGAGGCTCTCGATCAGCTGCGGCAGGCGGTTGAGGTGGGCGGGGCGACGGACGCCGCGGAAGCGGGTCACGGCCTCGCCGCGCAGCGCCGCCTCGGCCCACTCGCGCCAGCAGCGATCGGAATCGGCGACGTGCCACAGCACCTCGCGGATCGACCAGCGGCGGTCGCCCTCGGCGGCCGGGTCCGCCGGGCGGCGCACGAAGCGAGCCTGGTCGAGGCCACGCAGCGCGTCGAGCAGCGCCGCGCGCGCCTCGCCGAAGCGCGTGAGGCGCTCGTCCAGCGCTGCGGCGGTCGGCGTGGCGGTCACGGGGAGAGGATACAGGCGGCCGGGCGGGTCGGGCGGGTCGGGCGGATCGGGCGGATCGGGCGGATCGGGCGGATCGGGCGGATCGGGCGGATCGGGCGGATCGGGCGGATCGGGCGGATCGGGCGGCGGATCGCATCACGGGATCTGTGTGAAGAGGCGGCGAGCCTTCGCGACTGCGGAGGTTGAGTTAGCTCGGCTCCGGCCTCTCCTCGTCCAGGGCCGCGATCCCGGTCAGCGCGATCGGCGGGCGGTCCGGGAATTCGGCGACGAGGCTCAGTTTCCCGCCCATCGCGCCGACGTAGTTGCTGAGCGTGGACAGCAGCAGATCGCTGCGCTGCTCGATGCGGGAGACATTCTCCTGGTTGATGCCGAGCTTCGCCGCGACGCTCGCCTGCGTCTGTTCCCGCGCCTTGCGCAGGTCGCGCAGGGACATCTCTTCGGCAATCAAGGCGCGCGCTCGCTCCTCCACGCGCCGACGGCGCTCCGGGGCCAGTCCGTCCAAACGCTCACCGAGTGTCGACATGATCACCTCCGTACGTCACCCCAGCCGGTCAAGATGGGCGTCGAACCGTTCGTCGGCCCGTCTGATCAGCTGGTTGTAGAAGCGCCGCTCGCCCACGCCCGCCTTGTCCCCGGCCGCGAGCAGGGTATGACTTAGCAATCATAGGACGTCAAGAGCATATCGCGGAGCCGCAGGCTCACCGAAGATGTCCGGGCGCGGCCTCAGCGTTCGCGGGCCATGTTGCTGTAGAAGGGCATGATGCGGCCGGGCTGGCCCCACTCCTCGCGGCGGGCGGGGGCCGTCTGGTCGGGCGTGATCAGGCCGCGCTCCACGGCGAACTCCGGGGCGTAGACGGTGAGGCCCGAGTAGAACATCGGATGTGCCGAGGCGGCGATGTGTGCGCAGGTGCGCGCCGCCGCCAGCGGCGAGTCGTGGTTGCGCGGGTCGTAGGCCTCGCCGCGCTGCACCGCCTTGCGCTCCACCGCCACGTCGCCGGGCTCGACGTTGACGACCGCGACCCCGTCCTCGCGCAGCTCCTTGGCGAGCGCCGGACCGATGCGGTTGAAGGCCGCCTTGCTGACGCCGTAGGAGAGCCCGCCGCGGCCCGTCCAGTGACCCGTCGGCAGCTTCGCCGACTCCATGACGCCCTCGAGCGAGCTGATGTGCAGGATCAGGCCCCCGCCCTGCTCCACCATCAGTGGCGCGATCTTCGTGAGCAGGTAGAGCGGCGCGAGCGCGTTGACGCGCATCGAGTCCTCGAAGACCTCGTAGGGCGTGTCGAGGAAGCGGTCCTTGAAGCCCGGCCCCACGAAGCGCGCGTTGTTGACGAAGACGTCGATGCCGCCGAACTCGGCGACTGCGGTCTCGATCAGCGCGTCCATGTCGGAGCGGCTCATCAGGTCGCAGCGGACCGCGAGGCCGCGCCGTCCGGCGCGCTCGACCTGCGCGATCGTGTCGCGCAGGCTGCCGCCGGGGACGGGCTGCACGTTCGACTCGTGCACGGTCTCCGACATCTCCTGCGGTTCGCCGTCCTCGAGGGTGCGGGCGGCGGCGATCACGTCGTAGCCGGCCTCGGCGAGAGCGACGGCGGTCGCCTTGCCGATGCCGCGGCTGGCGCCGGTCACCAGCGCGACCCTGCGATCGGCCTGCTGCTCGGTCATGTGCGCCCCCTTGCTGCTCCGACCCGGTTGCGCGGCACAGTTTCGCAGACAGTTTCGTTTCGGAGGATGGTGGGGTCGCGGGCATCAGGCGGGGCGCTATCATCGGCGGCGCCGGCCTCGGAGGCGCCGGGGCGCACGCGGAGGTGGACGGATGGCGCAAGACCCGCTGCAGACGCGGCTCTGCGAGGAGTACGGCTGCGAGTACCCGATCATCGCCTTCGCGCACACGCGCGACGTGACGGTGGCGGTCTCCAACGCGGGCGGCATCGGCATGCTCGGCCAGAGCACGGTCTCCGCCGAGGAGATGCGCACCAACATCCACTGGGTCAAGGAACGCGTCGGCGATCGCCCCTTCGGCGTCGACATCACCATCCCCTCCTCCTACGTCGAGGGCTCGCGCGAGGAGCTGGAGCAGCAGATCCCGCAGAGCCACTGGGATTTCATCGATCGCCTGATCGAGGAGAACCAGATCCCGGAGCCGAAGACGCCGCCGCCGTGGGGCAACACGCGGCTGCGCGGGCTGGCCGCGACGCGCGCCAAGCTCGAGATCATGATGGAGGAGCAGATCCCGATCTTCGCCTCCGGCCTCGGCAGCCCCGCCTTCGTGCTGGACGAGATGCACGCAGCAGGGGTGAAAGTCTGGGGCTTGATCGGCCTCGCGAGGCAGGCCGCGCGCGAGCTCGACGCCGGGCTCGATCTGATCATCGCGCAGGGGCAGGACTCGGCCGGGCACACGGGCCGGATGGGCACGTTCTCGCTGGTGCGCGAGGTGACGGAGCTGGCGAAGGCGTACGAGACGCCGATCGTCGCGGCGGGCGGGATCACGACCGGCGCGCACATCGTGGCCGCGCTCGCCCTCGGGGCAGTCGGCGTCTGGACGGGCACGATCTGGCAGGCGACGCACGAGTCCGAGACGAAGCAGTGGCAGAAGCAGCGGCTGCTGCGCGCCGAGAACCAGGACGCCTGGGTCTCGACCGCGATGGACGGCAAGCGCAATCGCGGCATCCGCAACAAGTACTACGAGGCGTGGGAGGCCGAGGGCTCGCCCGAGCCGCTGCCGATGCCGCTCCAGGACATCGTCGGCGGCAAGCTGCTGCAGGCGGCGGACGACTGGGAGCTCGAGGACTGGGCGGGCCCCGTCGCCGCCGGGCAGGGCGTCGGCTTCGTCAAGGAGATCAAGCCGGCGCGGCAGGTGGTGTTCGACCTCATGGAGGAGGCCTACGACACCCTCGAACGGATGGGACACACCGCCGCCGGAGCGTAGCGGCGAGCTAACGAGTCGAAGGGAAGGACCGGACACATGGCGGACGAGCTGAAGTTCGAGGTCAAGGGGCGTGTCGCCTGGCTGACGATGAACCGGCCGGAGGTGCACAACGCGCTGAGCTACGCGCTCAACCAGGCGCTGGCCGAAGCCTGGGATGAGGTGCGGAACAACGACGACATCTGGATCGCCGTGATCACCGGAGCGGGGCGCTCCTTCTGCTCCGGCATGGACCTCAAGGAGCGCGCCGAGGTGGACGCGCGCGGCGAGGACTGGAGCAAGAAGCACACGATCGGCAACGCCATGCCGGAAGGCGTCTGGAAGCCCGTGATCGCCGCCATCCGCGGCTACTGCCTCGCGGGCGGCTGGCAGCTCGCGCAGCTCTCCGACTTCCGCTTCGTCTCCGAAGAGGCGACGCTCGGCATCCGCGAGGTGAAGCGCGGGCTGATGCCCGCCTGGACCGTGGACCTGCCGCGCATCATCGGGCTCGGGAACGCCCTCGAAGTGGTGCTGACCGGCGAGTACATCACGCCGCAGCGCGCGCTGGAGATGGGCTTCGCGACGCGCGTGGTCCCGGACGACAAGCTGCTCGACGAGGTGGAGGCGTTCACGCAGATCCTCGAGGAGAACGCGCCGCTCTCCGTGCGCGGGCTCAAGGAAGTGCTCTACCGCGGCGTCACGATGACCCGCCAGGAGGGCCTCCAGATCGCCGGCCACATCCTCGCCCCGATCAAGTACAGCGAGGACATCAAGGAAGGCCCGCGCGCCTTCGCGGAGAAGCGCCAGCCGGTCTGGCAGGGGCGCTAGCCGAACGCCCCCGCCGTACTGCCCGTCCGAGACGCAGCCCTCGAACCCGCCGCCGCTAGCGGGGTGCCCGCCGAGCGTTGCTGCGCCGGGTTGCGACGGCGACCCGATCGAGACAGGCCAGTGCTACCTTCGCTCGCAAGAATACGCTCTGTGTTGCGCCCGCCGACTCCAACACCGCCTGCCGTAACGGAGGCGGTGGGTTGGTGTGGCAGTCGGGATGATCGCTATTGGGGTGTGGGGATGGCGAACCACTCGGAGAGCGCAGATTCCGGATCGGCCGCGATGTCTACCGCATAGGTATGTCCATCCGCCCCTTCGACCGAGACACGAAAGTCCCACCTGAGAGGCATTAGATAGACCTCGCCTTCCACGACCGCAGCCTCCCAGAAGGGAGTGGAGGTCTCCTCAATAAGGCCACATGTCCCCTCGACCGACAGTAACGCAGCGCGACAGAGCGTCTCCTCGTTTACCGGCTGCATGATCTCATAGACGTACGGAGCACCATCTGATTCGAGAATCAGATCGCTCCCAATCGGCGGTACGTCGAACGGCCAGAATCCGGGTGGGAGTGTTCGTGGCGATGGTACTTCCGTCGAGATCGGGGTCGCGGTCGGCGTGAGCGCTCGCGCTGGCGTCGCTGTTGCAGCGGCCGGCGCTGTGGCTGTGGCCTGCCGGTCGCCGTCAGGCGTCTGCTCCTCCTCTGGCGCAGGCGAGACGGTACCGAGGACTGTGAGCGCCGCGAACAGCGCGCCGATGACCCAGGCGATCTTCCACCGTCGGCGTAGTCCACTCCACCATTGCCACAACGATCCCAAACAGCACCTCACAAGTCCTGAGTGCTACGACGTATGTCTGTCGATACATTGTCATCAACCCGCCTAGCGTGCCATCGGGCGAATTGTCCGGGCGGATACGAGTGCGACGGCGTGCGTTCGGAGAGCGCGTGCGCGGGCTGCCGCGTGTCCGACGGCTCTCGCAGGAGGCCCTCGCGGTCCTCGCCGGGCTGCATTACGCCCACGTCGGCTCGGTCGAACGCAGCGAGCGCAACACCTCGCTTGGTAACATCCACGCGCTGGCCGATGCGCTCGAGATGACAGCGGCCGATCTGCTCACGCTGGCGCGGGGTAGCCCTCGGGGCGCGCGCGGCGCCGGAGGCGGGAAGGGACTGACGGCGATGGCTGAGCTACAGCACGATCTGCTCCTGAGCGGCGGGACGCTGCTCGATCCCGCGCAGGGTGTGCACGGAACCCGCGACATCGCCTTCCGCGGGGGGCGGGTCAGCGCCGTCGCCGAGCGGATCGAGGCGGAGACGGCGGCCGAGGTCGTCGATGTCGCCGGGCGGCTGGTGACGCCGGGGCTGGTGGACCTGCACGGGCACTTCTACCACGGCGGCAATGGCAGCGCGGTCGCCGCCGACGAGGCCTGCCTGCCCTCGGGCGTGACGACCGGCCTCGACGCCGGGAGCGCGGGCTTCGCGAACTACGGGGCGATGCGTGACTACGTGTTTCCCGCGCAGCGCATGCGCCTGCTCGCGCTGCTGCACATCGGCGCGGTCGGGCTCGCGCACTCGCGCGCCGTCGGCGGCGAGCTGCGCGACCTGCGGCTGATCGATGTCGATGCGACAGCCGGGGAGATACGCGCCAACCGCGGATTCCTGCTCGGCGTGAAGGTGCGGATGGAGCGCAATGCCGTCTCGCACTGGGACGCGCGCGAGGCGCTGGCGCTGGCGCGCAAGGCGGCCGACGACTCCGACTCGCTGCTGATGGTGCACGTCAGCGGCACGCCGATCCCGCTGCCGGAGATCCTCGACGTGCTCGGCGAGGGCGACGTGATGACGCACGCGTTCAACCCGCACAGCGAGGGCATCCTCGACGGGCGCGGCGCGCTGCGGCCGGAGGTGCTGGCGGCGCGCGAGCGCGGCGTGGTGATCGACGTCGGTCACGCTGGCGTGCACTTCGGCATCGAGGTGGCGAGGCAGGCGATCGCGCAGGGCTTCCCGCCCTCGACGATCAGCACGGACATCCACATCCCGCCGCCCGGCCGCGTCACCTACCGCATGCACGAGCTGATCGCGCACCTGCACGCGCTCGGCATGCCGCTCGAAGACGCCGTCGAGGCGAGCACCGCCCGCCCCGCCGCCGTCCTCGGCCTGGGGGACGAGATCGGCTCGCTCGCCCCCGGCATGGCGGGGGACGCCGCCGTCTTCGAGCTGGTCGAGGGCGCGGTGAGCTGGGTCGACATGTCCGGCGGCAGCGCCGAGGGTGAGTTGCGCCTCGATCCGGCGCTCACGGTCCTCGGCGGCGAGGTCGCCTGGCGAGCGGGGTAGCGGCAGGCGCGTTCGGGCCCGGCGCTTGCGACGCGGGCCCTGCTGGCCCACTATCGCTCCGCTTGATCGTGTACCGAGTTTCAGGATTCAGCCCATGCGCACGCTGCCGACGCTCGCCTTCAGCCTGATGTTCCTCTTGCTGCTCGCCGCCTGCGTGCCGTTTCAGTCCTCGGATGAGGAGCGGGTGCTGACGATCCTCTACTGGCAGGCGCCGACGCTGCCCGGTCCGTACCTCGCGGCCGGCTACAAGGATCGGGACGCCGGCGCCATCACGCTCGAGCCGTTGGCCAGCTACAACCCGGACGGCGTGCTGGTCGCGAGGCTGGCCGCCGACATCCCGACGCTCGCGAACGGCGGCCTGTCCGGGGATCTGGTGTCGATCACGTGGACGCTCCGCGAGGGGCTGAAGTGGTCCGACGGCAGCGACGTGACCGCCGATGACGTGGTCTTCACCTGGCGCTACTGCGTCGACGAGGCGACGGGCTGCACCGCGCACAGCGCCTTCACCGGCATCGCCTCCGTGGAGGCTGTCGATGAACTGACGGTCAGGATCACCTTCGAGGCGCCCACGACGTACCCGTACAACGCGTTCGTCAGCGCCGGCTCGCCGATCCTCAGCAGCACGCAGTTCGCCGGCTGCATCGGCGCGGCGGCCACGTCGTGCGAGGAACAGAACACGGCCCCGCTCGGCACGGGCCCGTACCGCATCACTGAGTTCATGCCTAACGAGAGGGCCGAGTACGAGCGGAACCCGCACTACCGGGGCGACGAGCCCTGGTTCGACCGTGTGGTCCTCAAGGGCGGCGGGGACGCGATCTCCGCGGCGCGTGCGGTGATGGAGGCGGGCGAAGCCGACTACGCCTGGAACCTGCAGGTGGCGCCGGAGGTGCTGACCGGGATGGAGACGGCCGGCCACGGCGCCGTGGTCGCCGCGTTCGCCAGCGACACCGAGCGGATCATCATCAACCACACGAACCCGGACCCCGCGCTGGGCGAGGATCGTTCCGAGTACCTCGGCGGACGGAATCCGCATCCGTTCCTGACCTTCACGCCGATCCCCCGGGCCATGTCGCTGGCGATCGATCGCAGGCTCATCTCGGACCGGCTCTACGGCTTCGCCGCAGAGCCCACGTGCAACCTGATCGTGGGGCCGCCGGTCTACGTCTCAACCGGGAACGACGGCTGCCTGACCCAGGACATCGAGGGCGCCAACCGGCTGCTGGACGAGAGCGGCGTCCTCGATACGGACGGCGACGGCATCCGCGAGCACGAGGGCGTGCCCCTGCGGATCGTCTACCAGACCTCGACGAACGCGATCCGCCAGGAGACGCAGGCCCTCATTCGCGATTGGTGGCGTCAGATCGGCATCGAGACGGACCTCGTGCAGCACGACGCCAGCCTCTTCTTCGGCGGTGACCCCGCGGTCAACCCGGACGAGTCGTACCGCCGGTTCTTCGCGGACGTGCAGATGTACACGACCGGCCCTGGCATCGATCCCCAGCAGCACCTGTCCGGTCTCCAGTGCGAGCAGATCCCGGCGCGGGACAATGGCTGGGGCGACAGCAACAACGCCCGCTTCTGCAACCCCGAGTACGACGCGCTGTTCGTCCAGCTCTCGCAGGCCGGGCTCGGGCCGGAGCGCGAGGCGCTGGTCAAGCGGCTGAATGACATCCTGGTGCAGCACTACTACGCGATCCCGCTCGCGAACCGCGGCTTCGTGTCCGCGCACGCGAACACCCTGCAGGGCGTGCGCATGAACGCCTGGGACAGCGAGCTCTGGAACATCGCCGAGTGGCGCCGCTAGGCGGCGCCTCAGACAGCGACGCCGCCGAGTGTGCGCTGCGCGCCGGCTACGGCAACTGCGAGCGCTTGTAATGCAATGTGCGGTACAATCGCGTCATGCCGACGCGTGAGGCGCTCCTCATCGAGGCGTGAGGCGAGCTGTTCCGCTTCTACTACGATGCGGAGGCGCCGCAAGTGCTCCATATCACGCTGAGGCACGGAACCACACCACGGGACGCTATCCGCGCGTTCTTCGAAGGTGAGAGCGGACCGTGGGACGGGGCCAGACAGCGGTTCGAGACCGTGAGCGAGACACATGGCCTCTACTGGACACGCCACGCGCATGACCGCTCGGTGATGGTGATCAGTTGCTTCGAACGGGAGAAGGAATGATGACCAATCCACGCAAGCCCCTCGAAATGAAGGTCGTGTCCGAGCGCGTCGAGGAGGATGCTCACGTGTCCGAGCTCGTCTCGCGCCTCGAGACGGAGGCAGACCGCGAACTGGGAGCAGGCAACGTCAGTCTGCGGTGGGGCAAGGGGCAGATCGCCGTCGTCAAGCGAGCAGCGGCCATCCTCGGCGTGCCCTACCAGACCTATCTCAAGCAGGTGGTCTTCCGCCAGGCGCTCGCCGACATCGAGCAAGCCACGGCAGTGCTCGGCCCGGAACCGCAAGGGCAGGACTCTGGCCGGCAATCCCGGTCGCGCACGAGTTGACGCGGCGTCTGGGCACGCTGCAATGCCTGGCTCGCGTCTCTCACGGGGCGCAGCGGCCCGCTCCTGCCAGCGCTGCTACTCCGACCAGCCGCTGATCCTCGACGGCGTCACCGTGATCACGACGAAGTTCATGCGCGAGAGGATCTGCTCGGCGTAGGGCGGGCCCTCGTTCTCGCCCTTGTAGTTCAGCGCCATCGCGTGGACGAGCTGCGTGACGTCCTCGGCGTCGGAGACCGTAGCCGTGCCGTTGACGATCACGTAGCGGTACGGTTCGTCGGGGGTCGCGACGGAGACGGCGACGCGCGGATCGTGCGCGATGTTGCGCAGCTTCACCGCCGTCGGCCGCGCGAACACCTTCACCGTCTCGCCGTCGTAGTGGAACCAGACCGGCGCGACGTGCGGCGAGCCGTCCGGCCGCACCGTCGCGAGGTCGGCGATGCGCGGTTCGCGCAGGAAGGCGTCTGCTTCTTCGGGTGTCATGGTCCAGGCCTTTCGTCGTCTCGCGCGGCGGGCGCGATGCTAGTAGGCGCCCTGCTGCTCGAAGATGCGGCGCAGGTTACCCGTCGTCACCTCGTCGATCTGCTCCTCCGGCACGCCGCGATCGCGCAGGCCGGGGATCACCTTCGTGGGGATCGTGAGGTAGTTCCACTCCGGGAAGCGCGTGTCGCGGATGTGGCGCGGCACGTTCAGCGAGAACGACCCGGCGTCGTGCGAGAGCACCATCCGGTCCGCGTAGCCGCGGCTGCACAGCTCGGCGATCACGTCGGTGCGCTTCTCCGTGTCCGCGCCGATCTTCGTCCCGTAGCGGTCCATCCCGATGATGCTGCCGCGGTCCATCACCCCCATCAGGTAGTCGAGGTCGTCCGTATCGCCGGAGTGGCCGATCACGACGCGCGCCAGATCGACGCCCTCGGCCTCGAAGACGTCCTGCTGGTCCTTGCCGGTGCCGTGGAACGGGTTCGAGTGCGTCATGACCGGCACACCGGTTGCGCGATGGGTGAGCGCGCCCGCGCGCAGCATCAGCTCGTTGAGCGGCGTCACTTCCTCCTCGGTCGCGAGCTTGATGCAGGCGGCCTTGACGCCGCTGTCCGCCAGGCCCTGCTCGATGTCCATCACGAACAGCTCGACCACCGGCTCGGGCGTGCGCCGCTCGAAGTAGCGGGGGATCCGCAGGTGGACGCCGGTGGCGAGGATGATCTGGATCTTCGTGCCCTCGGCGACCCGCCGGATGATCGAGGCGTCGCGCCCGAGGTCCACCGTCGTGAGATCGACCATGGTGCGCACGCCGTGGTCGTAGACCTCGTCGAGGCGTACCCGGGCGGCCGCGATCTCCGCCTCGACATCGATCACGTGCGGCCAGTTGTGCCGCACCGCGAGGTCCCCGCTGATGATGTGCTCGTGCGAGAGCGTGAAGCCGAGGTCCGCCGTATCGACGGGGCCGAGCGCGGTTTCGACGGTGGGCATCGCGTCCTCCTCGCTGCCTGACCGGCTAGGCCGGCCGTATTTCGATCCAGGCCATCCGCACGCCGGGCGCCCGTGAGCGCGCGAGCGCGCGCCGTCGCTCCCCGTACTTCTCGTCGAGCAGCGCGTCGGCGGTGGCGGCGAGCGGGTCCGAGTCCTCGAGGATCCGCGCCTCGCCGTCGATCCACGGGCCACCCACGACCCCGGCCGCGTCGCAGCTGGCGATCCGCACGCCGCTGCCATTGCGGATTCGCTTCATCTTGCCGGCGGCGGCCAGCGAGCGCGCGTACAGCGCGCCATCGTGGAGGGCGAACCAGAGCGCGGTCGGGACGGCCTCGCCGCTGCGCCTGAACGTCGCGAGGCTGACGTGGTCCTCGCCCTCGAGGCCGGCGAACGCGGCGGGATCGCTCACTGCGGCCACACTACCCGTCGAAGAGGAAGATCTGGCGGGCCTCGTCGCCGGCGATGGCGGAGTCGAACATGCCGACGGCGTCGTCGATGGTGCCGCGGTTGGTGATCATCGCGTCGAGCTTGAGCTGGCCCCCCAGATACATATCGACATAACGCGGGATGTCCACCTTCAACCGGTTCGACCCCATTGAGGAGCCCTGCAGCTTCTTCTCGCGCAGCAGGTCTCGCCCGGCGATGCGGATCTCGGAGCCGATCGGCATCACGCCGATCACGGTGCAGGTGCCGCCTGAGCGGAGCGCGTCGAAGGCCTGGCGTCCGACCTCGGGCTTGCCGATCGCCTCGAAGGTGTAGTCCGCGCCGCCGCCGGTGATCTCGCGGATCGCCTCGACGGGGTCGGTCTCGGCGCCGTTGACGACGTGGGTGGCGCCGATGTTGGTGGCGTTGACGAGCTTGTCGTCGCGGATGTCGACGGCGATCACGGTGCGCGCGCCGGCGACGACGGCGCCGTTGATCGCACTGAGGCCGACGCCGCCGGTGCCGAAGACGGCGACGGTGCTGCCGGGCTCCACCTTCGCCGTGCGCAACGCCGCGCCGAAGCCCGTGGTGACGCCGCAGCCGATCAGCGAGGCGCGGTCGAGGGGCATGTCGTCGCGGATCTTCACGAGCCCGTTCTTGTGCAGCAGCATGTACTCCGCGTGGCTGCCGACGCGGGCGTGCTGGTGCAGGCCCTGGCCGTCGCGCGAGAGCCGCGGCGGGTCGTCGGGGCCGCGCTCCGGCTTCATCTCGCAGAGGTTGGTGCGGCCGGTCAGGCAGTCCGAGCACTCCCCGCAGTAGACGGAGAGACAGGCGATCACATGGTCGCCGGGCTTGAACTGATCGACGCCCGGGCCAACGGCCTCGACGACGCCGGCGCCCTCGTGGCCGAAGACGGCGGGGTAGGGCATCGCGGAGGTGCCGTCGAAGTAGTGGAGGTCGCTGCCGCAGATGCCGCTGGCGGCGGTCTTGACGAGCACCTCGCCGGCGATTGGCTCGTCGATCTCGACGTTCTCGATGGTGATCGGCTTGCCGACGTCATGGAAGATCACTGCTCGCATCGGGGCTCCCTCCGGGGCTGATCGTGCGCGGCGTGCGCCGCGACGGCTCCGCGGATTCTATCCTGCGCACGTCCGCAGCGTGACGAGCGCGGGCGGTGCGTGGTACGGATCGCCCCTGCGCGAGGGTCGCGAGGCGGGGCGAGGGGGTGTGCGGTGCAGGAGTTCGCCGGCAAGGTCGCGGTCGTGATGGGCGGCGGCGGAGTGCTGGGCGCGGCCATGGCGCGCCGCTTCGCGCGCGAGGGCATGGCGGTCGCCCTCGCCGACGCGGACGTCGACGCCCTCGCCGCGACCCGGGAGGAGCTGCTGGAGCGCGGCGCGCGCGTGATCTCGGTCGAGACGGACATCTCCAGCGGCGAGAGCGTCGAGGCGCTGGCCGCGCGCGTCACGGGCGAACTCGGCGGCGTCCACGTGCTCTGCAACAACGTCGGGATCAACACCCGCGACGTCTCGGTCTGGACGACGAGCGAGCGCGACTGGGAGTGGGCGATTGGCGCGAACCTCTGGGGGATGATCCACGCGCTGCGCATCTTCGTCCCGATCATGCTGGAGAGCGGCGAGGAGGGGCACATCGTCAACACTGCCTCGACGGCGGGCCTCGCGGGGCGGCCGGGCACCGGCAGCTACGTGGTCACGAAGAGCGCCGTGCTGGCGCTGAGCGAGGTGCTCTGGCACGAGCTGAAGCGCGACGAGGCCGCGGTCAGCGTCTCCGTGCTGATCCCGCACATCCGCGGCGCGGTGACGCGCACGCGAAGGCCCGAGGAGTTCGTGAATCCCGGCCATGAGGATCAGGCGGAGCTCGACATGGAGCGCTACCACGTGCGCCTCGCGGTCTCGGAGAGCCGCACCGACTACCCGACGGCCGACGAGATCGCCGGGCACGTGATCGACTCGATCCGCGAGGATCGCTTCTACATCATCAGCCGGCCGGACATCGGCCATGCGATCGCGCGCGCCCGCGCCGAGGCGATCGTCGACGGTCGCGCGCCGGCGACGGCGGGCATGGAGTATCACCAGCGTCACGAGACGGACGCGCCGGAGCAGGGCTAGCAAGGCCCCGGACGGCGGGAGTCCCCGAGGAGGTTCCGATGCGCGTAGCGGTGCTGGACGACTACCAGAACGTGGCGATGGAGGTGGCCGACTGGTCCGTCCTCCCGACAGGGACCGAGGTCCAGACGTTCTCCGACCACCTCGACGACATCGAGGCGGTCGCGGAGCGGCTGCAGGACTTCGAGATCGTCGTCGCGATGCGGGAGCGCACGCCGTTCCCGCGCGAGCTGCTGGAGCGGCTGCCGCGGCTGGAGCTGCTGATCACGACCGGCAGCCAGAACGCCGCGATCGACGTCGAGGCGGCGCGTGAGCTGGGCGCGATCGTGTGCGGGACCGGCTCGCTCGGCTTCGCGACGGCGGAGCTGACGTGGGGCCTGATCCTCGCGCTGGCGCGGCAGATCCCGCGCGAGGACCAGGCGATCCGCGAGGGTGGCTGGCAGGTCGCGCTGGGGCAGGGGCTGCAGGGCCGCACGCTCGGCATCATCGGGCTCGGCAACCTCGGCGGCCAGGTGGCGAGGATCGGCACGGCCTTCGGGATGGAGCTCGTCGCCTGGAGCCAGAACCTGACGACTGAGCGTGCGCAGGCGGCGGGCGCGGAACTCGTGCCGCTCGAGGATCTGCTCGCGCGCTCGGACGTGGTCACGATCCACCTCAAGCTCAGCGAACGCACGCGAGGGCTGATCGGCGCGCCCGAGCTGGAGGCGATGAAGCAGAGCGCCTACATCGTGAACACCTCGCGGGGTCCGATCATCGACGAGGACGCGCTCGTCGAGGCGCTCGAGGCGGGCGCGGTCGCCGGCGCCGGCCTCGACACCTTCGACCGCGAGCCGCTGCCGCTCGACCACCCGCTGCGGCGGCTGCCCAACACGGTGCTGACGCCGCACGTCGGCTACGTGATCGAGGAGGGCTACCGCGGCTACTACGGCGACGCGGTGGAGGACATCGCCGCCTTCCTCGCCGGCTCGCCGGTGCGGGTGATCGAGGAGAACGCCGGCTACCAGTCCGGGATCTAGGCGGCGCGGCGGGCGTGGGCTGACCGGAGCGGCAGCGTGCGGATCACGGTGCTGGCCGGCGGCGTGGGGGCCGCGCGCTTCCTCGACGGGCTCTGCCGCGTCGCGGATCCAGAAGAGATCACCGTCATCTGCAACGTCGGCGACGACTTCCAGTGGCGCGGGCTGCACGTCTCGCCCGACATCGACACGGTGATCTACACGCTTGCCGGCCTCGAGGGCGAGCAGGGCTGGGGCCGCCGCGGCGACACGTTCGCGATGCTCGACGAGCTGGAGGCGCTGGGCGAGGAGCCGTGGTTCCGCATCGGCGATCGCGACCTCGCGACGCACGTCTGGCGCAGCGAGCGGCTGCGCGGCGGCGAGACGCTGAGCGCGGTCACGCAGGAGCTGGCGAGGCGGCGCGGCCTGCGCTGCCGGCTCTTGCCCGTGACCGACGATCCGCACCCGACCGTGGTCGTCACGCCCGAGGGTGAACTGGCCTTCCAGGACTACTTCGTGCGCGGGCGCGCCGCGGCGACCGTGACGGGGCTGCGCTTTCCCGGCGCCGCACAGGCACGGCCCGCGCCCGGCGTGATCGAGGCGATCACGGAGGCCGACGCCGTGATCGTCGCGCCGAGTAACCCGTTCGTCTCGATCGACCCGCTGCTCGCCGTGCCCGGCGTGCGTGAGGCCATCGAGGCGTCGCGCGCTACGCGCGTCGCGGTCAGCCCGATCGTCGGCGGGGATGCGGTCAAGGGCCCGGCCGCCGCGATGATGCGCAGCCTCGGCCACGAGGTCTCCGCGCTCGGGGTGGCGCGGCTCTACGCCGGGCTGCTGGACGTGTTCGTCCTCGATGCCGTCGACGCCGCGCTCGCCGGCGCCGTCGAGGCGCTTGGCCTGCGCGCCGTCGTCTGCGACACGATGATGACGAGCGCGGAGCGGCGCGAGGCGCTGGCGCGGCGCGTCCTCGAGGCGGCGACGCCGTGAGCGCCGGGCCGGGCGACCTCTGCGTGATCGTGCCGGTCAAGGGCCTCGGCGAGGCGAAGTCACGCCTGGCCTCGGTGCTGGGTCCAGAGCAGCGCGCCTCGCTGGTGCTGGCGATGCTCGAGGACGTGCTGATCGCCGTGCGCGCGGTGCACGACGGACCGCTGCTGTTGGTGACGCCGGACGAGGGGTGCGCACCCGCCGCGGAGCGAGCGGGCGCGGATCTGCTCGCCGATGCGGGCGGCGGCTACAACGCCGCGGTGGCGCAGGCCCTCGCCGCCGCGGGGACGCGGGAGGCGGGCGCGGCGCTGGTGCTGCCCGCCGACCAGCCGCGCGCGCAGCCCTCGGAGCTGCGCACCGCGATCGAGGCGCTCGGGGAGCACGGGGTCGTCGTCGCGCCGTCGCGCGACGGCGGGACGGGGCTGCTGGGGCTGCGCCCGCCGGACGCGATCACCCCGGCTTTCGGCATCGGATCGGGCGCGCGCCACCGCGCGCTCGGCGAGGCGGCCGGACGGGGCGTCGCCTGGCTCGAACTGCCCTCGCTGCGCGACGACGTGGACGAGGTGGGCGACCTGCTGAGCGGCGACGAGCCGCCGACTGTGCCGCTGGGCGCGGCGACGGCGGCCTTCGTCGCGGGGCACGCCTCGATCCTGGCGGCAGCCGCCGGGAACGCGTAGGGATCGTCGGCCCTCGCAGCGCTATCCTTTAACCATGACGAACGCATCCGCACCAGGTTTCCAGGACGATCGCGCCGCCCTCGAAGGGCTGCTTGGCCGCGCCGAGGAGCTGGACGCGGACCTGCTGCGCTGGACCGCGACGCGGATGCCGGGCGGCGACGGCGCACGCCTCGGTCGCCCCTACGACCCCGATAGCCACGAGGCGGTCTACTACCATCGCGACCCTGAGACCGGGCTGCGCGCGCTGGTCGCGCTGCACTCCACCGTGCTCGGTCACGGGTTCGGCGGCGCGCGCTGGCGGGCGTACGAGAACATCGGCGAGGCGCTGATCGACGTGCTCCGGCTGTCGGCGGCGATGACGGCGAAATCGGCGGTCGCGGGCCTCGACTACGGCGGCGGCAAGGCCGCGATCATCGGCGACTCGGCGGCGAAGACGCCCGCGCAGCTCGCCGCCTTCGGCCGCTTCATCGAGCGGCTCGGCGGGCGCTACGTGACCACCACCGACGTCGGCACGACGCTCGGCGACCTGCAGGCGATCGCGCGGCAGACCGTGCACATCGCGGGTGTGGCGCGGGGCCGCGAGCACGACGTGGACACCTCGGAGCCGACGGCCCGCACGGTGGTCAACGGGATGCACGCGGCCTGCGAGTTCGCCTTCGGACACAGCTCGCTGGCGGGTCGCCGCGTCGTCGTCGTGGGCACGGGCAAGGTCGGTGGCAAGGTGGCGCGCCGCGCCGCCGCCGCGGGCGCCGATGTCGCCGTCGCGGACCTCTACGAGGACGGCGCTGCGGCCCTGGCGAGCGAGATCGGCGGCGAGCACATCGCCCTCGAGGGCGCGTACCTGCAGCCCTGCGACGTGCTCTCGCCCAACGCGCTCGGCGGGGTGCTCAATCCGCAGTCGATCCCGCAGCTGCGCTGCCGCGTGGTCTGCGGAGCGGCGAACAACCAGCTGCTGCACGATCCCGCCGACGCCGAGCTGCTGGCCGCGCGCGGGATCCTCTACACGCCCGACTACGTCGTGAACTCCGGCGGCGTGGTCGCCGCCGGCGTCGATCACGCGGGCGGCGGCGCGGCGCGCGTGGCGGAACTCCTCGAGCGCGTCAGCCCGACGACGCTGGAGCTGCTGCGGCTCGCGGAGCGCGAGGGCGTCTCGACCGCCGAGGCGGCGATCCGCAGCGTCGACGCGCGGCTCGTGCACGCGCTGGCGGCCTGAGGGCGGGACTCGGCGAGTACGAACAGCCGACCTTCGTTTAGGCTGCACCAGGCCGGGCAACGAGAGACCGCGTAACGCACACGGAGCACGCGGGAAGCGGAGGGCGCGATGGACGGGCGATTCGAGGGCAAGACGGCACTGATCACCGGCGGCGCGGGCGGGATCGGCCGCGCGACGGCGCTGCGCCTCGCCAGCGAGGGCGCGCGCATCGTGCTCGTCGACCTCGACGGGACCGACCTCGTTGCCGCGGCGGGGCCGGTGCGCGAGGCCGGCGCCGAGGTGCTGACCCTCGAGGCCGACGTGCGGCACGCCGAGGAGGTCGAGGGCTACGTCGAGCGAGCCACGGAGCACTTTGGCGGCATCGACGTGTTCTTCAACAACGCGGGCATCGAGGGCTCGGTGCACCCGCTCACCGAGTACCCGGAGGAGCTGTTCGACCGGGTCATCGCCGTCAACCTCAAGGGCGTGTGGCTGGGCATGAAGTACGTGGTGCCGGGGATGATCGACCGCGGCGGCGGCTCGATCGTGAACACCGCCTCGGTGGCGGGCCTGAGCGGCACGCCGGGCATCGTCGCCTACGGGGCGAGCAAGCACGCGGTTGTCGGGATGACGAAGACGGGGGCGCTGGAGTTCGGCGACGCAGGCGTGCGCGTGAACGCGGTCTGCCCCTCGCCGATCGAGACGCAGATGATGCGCCGCCTGGAGGCGAGCCGGACGCCCGACAGCCCGGAGACCACCTACCGCCAGTACCAGCAGCGCAACCCGATGGGCCGCTACGGCGAGCCGGAGGAGGTCGCCTCGCTGGTCACCTTCCTGCTGAGCGACGACGCCTCCTACATCAACGGCGCGATCTACAACATCGACGGCGGCGGCCGCGCGCGTTGAGCGCGCACTGAGCCGCCGGAGCGCAGCGAGGAACCTCGATGGACGCCGACGCCGGACTGCCGCCCGAGATCGCCGCGCTGCGCCGCACGGCGCGCGAGTTCGCCGACCGCGAGCTGCGCCCGCGCGTCGACGAGATGGAGGCGCGGGAGCGCATCGCGGACGACGTGATCGCGCTGCTGGGCGAGGTCGGCTTCTTCGGCGCGCCCTTCCCGGCCGAGTGGGGCGGCGCCGAGCTCGGGCAGATCGGCTTCGCGATCACCCTCGAGGAGCTGTCGCGCGCGCACGTCTCCACGGCGCTCGTGCTCGCCGCCTCGACCGGCCTCGCGGCGCCGCTGGTCGAGCGCTTCGGCAGCGACGAGCAGCGCGAGCGCTGGCTGCGGGGGCTCGTCAGCGGCGAGGTCGTCGGCTCGTTCTGCCTCACCGAGCCCGGCGGCGGCAGCGACGTGCCGGCGATGCGCACGACGGCGCGCGCCGACGGCGACGACTACGTGCTCGACGGCGAGAAGGCGTACGTCACCAACGGCGACCGCGCCGGCGTCTACCTCGTCTTCGCCAAGACCGCGCCTGAGCGCGGGCGCGAGGGCATCTCGCTCTTCGCCGTCGAGGGCGGGACGCCCGGCCTCGAGGTCGCGCGCCTCGAGGACAAGATGGGCCTGCGCGCCTCGTCGACGGCGCACGTGATCCTCGACGGCGCGCGCGTGCCGAGGGCGAGCCTCGTCGGGGAGGCGGACGGGGGCTTCCGGCTCGCGCTCTCGGTGCTCAACGGATCGCGCGTCGGCATCGGCGCGATGTGCCTCGGCGTGGCGAAGGAGGCGCTTGAGCTCGGCTGGCGCTACGCGCACGAGCGCGAGCTGTTCGGGCAGACGATCGGCGACTTCCAGGTGACGCAGCACGCCTTCGCCGACATGGCGATCGAGGTGATGGCGGCGGAGTCGCTGATCTACCGCACGGCGATGCAGCTCGACGCCGGCGAGGACGTGGCGGCGGAGGCCTCGATCTGCAAGGTCTACGCCAGCGAGGCGGCGCAGCGGGTGGTGGACCGCTCGCTGCAGCTCCATGGCGGCGTCGGCTACCTGCGCGGATCGCCGATCGAGCGTCTCTACCGCGACATCCGCGTCGCCCGCATCTACGAGGGCGCGAGCGAGGTCCAGCGCAACAACATCTACCGCGTGATGCGCCGCCAGCGCGGCTAACTGAGCAGCGCCAGCTGGCGGTGATTTGGGAGGGCGCGACCCCTCGTCAAATCGCGTTCGCGTCCAGCCACTCGGTTACACGCCTCGACAGCTCCGGCAACAGGCGACGGTTGAGCACGAGCCCCCAGTGTGAGGCGCCGAGTGATTCGAGGTGTTCGGCTCGCAAATGCATCCCCGTATACGCTGATCGAGGCCAAGCCCGGTCTTCACTACCTGTAACGACCATGAGCGGGCATGGGAGTTCAGTGACCACAATCCCCGCCTTGCGGTCGTCCCGCGCTGCCCGCGACTCCTGCGACGCTGACTCAAGTGCGATCAATCGCTCCTGAGTATCCAGGTCAGGCATGGATGGCTGCTTAGCGGGGTCGGGACTCGTGATCCCGTACTCTTCGGGGCCGAACACGCCCGGGCGAATCTGCATCTGATCGTCGCGGCGCGCCGCCGGAGTGCTAGGTGCCAGGCCGACACACGCTCTTGCCTGCGCCATAGCCGCGACCATGATGGCGACGAGACCGCCCATGCTCCACCCCATCAGGACTGGGGTCTCGGAGAGTTCAGCCGCCGCAGCCGCGACGTCATCAGCGTAGTCCGACATCCTCGCTCCATCGGCTGAGCCTGAACTCCGGCCGTGACCTCGAAGATCCACGGCGTAGCTACTCCATCCGAGCTCCGCAAGAGCCTCCTGCCAGAACCTCCAGACCCCCGAGGAATTTGCAGCCCCATGAATGAGCAGCACCGGCGGGCGGTGAGACGAAACCAATGATGGCACCACATGGATTGAGCCCATGCCGCAGTCTCCGATCACGGTTGCACGCTGCAAGGACGTCAGGAAAGCGAATATAGGCTATGGGCAACTGCTGAGGCGGCCGGCCGGGCCGCGGCGCCTCCTCGCCGACCACGAGACATTCACCGCCAACCACAAGGTGGCGTGGCAACGCTGTCCGCGCTTCCTGCGTGCACAAGGGGCCGCCAGCGCGGCTAGCTCAGCAGCGCCAGGTAGGCCTCCTCGAGCGTCGGGTCGCGCTGGAGGAGGCTCTCGACGTTGTCCCGCCCCACGGCCGCCTCGACGGCGCCGCGCAGGTTGGCGTCCGGCGGGACGCGGATCGAGAAGGTCTGGAGCGCGCCGTCCGAGCCGGTTTGCACGTGCTCGACTCCCGCGAGCGCTCCGAGGCGTTCCGCCAGCCCGGCGTCCGGCTCGCGGACCGCGAGCTCGACGACGCGGAACGTCGCGAAGCGCCTGCGGACGGCCGCTGGAGTGTCTTGCGCCACCAGCCGGCCCTCGTTGATGATCGCCACCTCGTCGCAGAGCTGGTCGGCTTCGAACATGTAGTGCGTTGTGAGCAGGATGGTGTGCCCGGCGGCGGCGAGTTCCGGGATCATCGCCCGCACCTCCTGCGCCCCGATCGGATCGAGGCCGATCGTCGGCTCGTCCATGAAGACCACGTCGGGCTCGGTCAGCAGCCCGCGCGCGATGTGCAGGCGCTGCTTCATCCCTCGCGAATAGCGCTCGACCGCCGTGTCGGCGGCGTCGCTCAGGCCCACGAGGTCGAGGAGCGTCTCGCGGCGCTCGCGGGCCCGCTTGCGGTTCATGTGGTTGAGCGCGGCGTGGTAGCTCAGGTTCTGGCGTCCGCTGAGGCGCGTGTAGAGCCCTCGGTCGCCGCCGAGGATCAGCCCGACGTGCTCGCGGACCCGTTTCGGCGCCTCGACGACGTCGTGGCCGAGCACGCGCGCGGTCCCGCTCGTCGGCGTGAGCAGCGTCGCGAGGATGCGCACGGTCGTGGTCTTGCCCGCGCCGTTCGGGCCGAGCAGGCCGAACACCGAGCCGGGCGTGATCGTGAGGTTCAGGTCGTCGAGTGCGACGGTCTCCTGCGTGCCGCCGCGCCCGAGGCCCCTCGAGAAGCGGTAGATCCATTTTGGTGCTACCGTCCCTGAGTTGCTACCACCTAACAGTGCTGGCGCATGGGGAGTGCCGGGCCCTCATGCCCCCTTGCAGGTCGTCAATGCCCTAGCCTTCTGTGTGGTAGCAGCGGTCCCGGCTGCGGCATGTAAGGGGGCACCAGCGTGTACCTGCGCCCCCTCATCATACTTCTTGTTACAGGAATAGTGTTCCTCGCGGTAGCCTGCGTCCATGAGGAGTACACAGTTGTTGAGCGTTGGCGCGACGGCATAGGCAACTACTTCGTGGTGGTCGAACTGGATGGTGGCAAGCACCACCTGGAGGTTTCGTTCGAGTGCTACGCCTACGCCGAGGTTGGGGAAGTCCTGGCGCGGAGGTGCAGATGAGGTTTCGCAAGATTGGTGAGGCGATAGCAGGCCGGGCCGGTCCACGCCACAAGAGGGAGCAGGCGGAGCAGCAGCAGACGCCGGAAGCTATGGAGCGAGAGCTGCAAGAGGACAAGCTGCGGCGAGCTGAGGCTGCGGAGCAGGATCAAGCAGCCACCAACCTGATAGACCAGGCTGCGGCAGTGTCCGCAGCCTTCCATGTCGCAGGCAACCTCCTGCGAGACGACTTCTTGCAGCCTGACGCCAACGAGTACCTGCGGTCTTGCATGACCACTGCCGTCATGGGGGCTGAGCTGTTGGAGAACGCTATGGAGATATTCGGCCTGAGCCTAGAGGCGGGCGAGAATATGGGCTCGGCTAGTTGTAGTTCCCACGTAGGTTGTTGCAGGTGAGGGGGTCCGCCTGCTGCTGTGTGTGTGAAACGAACGCACCAGTAGCAGGAGAGGAGCCGCTCGTGGCACATCCTAACGCGCGTCTGACTCCGGCCACCCGGCTGGAGCTGGTTCTGGAGGTCGAGGCCGGCTGGTCGCAGGCGGAGGTTGCGCGGCGCTTCCGGGTTTCTCGTGCGACGGTCGCCAAGTGGTGGCGCCGCTACCGGGAGGAGGGTGCGGCTGGTCTCCGCGACCGCAGCTCCGCTCCGCGTTCCAACCCGCGCCGCACCGCAGCCGCGCTCGAGCAGCGCATCTGCGCCGTGCGCCGCGGCCAGGGGTTCGGGCCGCACCGCATTGCCTGGGCGCTCGGGATCGCCCGCTCCACCGCCTACGCCGTGCTCAGGCGCTTCGGTCTCAACCGCCTCGACCGTCTGCACCGCGTCACCCGCGCGGTGGTCCGCTACGAGCACTCCGCCCCCGGCGACCTGCTGCATATCGACGTGAAGAAGCTGGGCCGCATCCCCGAGGGCGGCGGACACCGCGTGCGCGGGCGCTCCGCCGCGACCCCGCGCACGCGCGGCCTCGACTACCTGCACGTCGCCGTGGACGACCACAGCCGCTACGCCTACGTCGCCGCGCTGCCCGACGAGCGCGGCGCGAGCTGCGCCGCCTTCCTCGAGCAGGCGCTCGCCGCCTTCGGCCGCCGCGGCGTGCGCGTGCGCGGCGTGCTCACGGACAACGCGAAGGCCTACACCGTCTCCCGCGACTTCCGCCGCGTGGCCGCCGCCGCGGGCGTGGAGCTGCGGCACACCCGGCCCTACCGCCCGCAGACCAACGGGAAGGCCGAGCGCTTCATCCAGATCCTGCAGAACGAGTGGGCCTACGCCCGCCCCTACCGCTCCAACGCCGAGCGGCTGCACCAACTCCCGCGCTGGCTCTACCGCTACAATGCTCGCCGGCCACACGGGGGTATCGGCGGGGCTGTCCCCGCCTCACGCCTGTAAACAACGTTCGTGGGAACTACAGCTAGTGAGGTCCTGGCAGGCTTCTTCGTGCAGTACATGGGGGAGATCAGGCAGGCCGGTGGGGACCCGGCACTAGTACAAGCAGCAGTCGCTGCCTCCTTTGCGGCAGGGCTGCTGCCACCGACCACAGCTAGGCGTTGACGGAGGGGGAAGCGTGACTGACACGGACGGCACCGGTGCCCAGGAACGTGGGACGAAGATCGTAAGTGATTGCGCCGAGTGTGAATACGGCGAGGGGATGGAAGGCGAGACCGCTGATCACGCGAGGACTGTCGCTCTCGCGCACATCGACGATGTTCACGCCATCGGGAAGGTTGACGCCTTCTACCTCGCCTTCGGAAAATTGCTCGCCAAGCGCATTGACGGACTCGCTACTCACAGAAAAACTTTCGGACACACTGTGTCCCTTCTCATTCAACTAAGCGAATCTCCTACTGATACGCAGGGATTCCGTGTCGTCTTGTTAGCGCAACCGGACGGGTCTGTCTCAGTACACAACCCTTCTCTTGCGGAGCAGTAGCGGCGGCCCTCTCGGTGCATTCGGCACGGGTTCCCCCGAGAAGGGGAGCCGCATACGTATTCCCCCCGCCGGGTAAGCACGTATGCCATCCCGACCGCGTAGCGATGCGCGGCCGCCTCGTCGCCCGCGAAGCGCCCGGCCAGCGAGAACATCGCCAGAGCGAGCGGTTGGAGGTCGTGAGCAGCACGACTCCGACCACCACGTAGGTCGCGACCACCGCGTCCTCGGCCTGCGTGACGATCCAGGCGAGGACGGCGATCTGCGGGATGTCCCGGATGTAGAAGAGCGGATCCTTGTACGTGGTGGCCATCTCCGACCACTGCTGAGTCCAGGCCCCGGCCATCGCCCAGGCGTAGTGCACGGGATCCTCCAGCGGCGGCTCATCACCCGCCATCACGGACGGAGGTGGGCCGGGGAGTCTGGCACCCGGACGAGTGTGGAGCAAGCGCCGGGAATCACTCGTGGTTGGGCCGGTCCTACAGCGCGAACGAGATCCACTCGCGTGCCGGATCTAGGGGCGCCTCGTCGCGCTCGAGATCGCGATCGAAGACGCGGGCGAGCGAGTTGCCGGCGAGGTCCTCGAGCCGCGGGTCGATCGCGAGCCGGTACTCGCCCGCCCGCCACGGCGCGGCGGGGGTGAAGGTCCACGAGCGCTCGGCGGCGCCGATCTCGGGACGCCCTCGGACGGGACTGCCGGCGCCGTCGCTGACCTCGAGGGCGTGCTGCAGCAGCGCGTGATCGAGCGGCCTGTCGAAGCGCACGTGCAACGCGTCGGCCGTCCCGGCCGCTGGAAGGCGGCACTCCCAGTTGCGAGGGTCCACGCGGGTCCGCAGATCGCCGCCGACCTCGTAGCGCTGCTCGAAGTGCTCCCGGAGTGGGTTGCCGTCCGCGTCGCGGAAGCCCTCGTCGATCACCAGCCGGACGGGGACGCCCTCCTGGAGCGGGTAGCCCGCGTCCTCGTGCGATCGCAGGCCGCGCTTGAGCCGGCCCGGATCGAAGAGCAGCGTGAGGCGTCGGCGTTCACGATCCCAGAGCTCCGGCTCGGGGACGAAGGGCGATTCGATGGGCTCGCCGTGGTCGGCGCGAACGAGCCGCACATGGCTCGCGACCCGGCCCTCGCTCATGCTCGCCGAGAACTGGACGTAGAGCTTGAGCTGGTTGCGCACGAGCCGGTCTCCGCTCGGGTAGATCGCGAGTACCCGGGCGGTCGGCTCGGCGCGAGCAGCCGGCAGGCGAAACGCGAGGCGCTGCTCCCCGCCCTCGCGCGCCTGCACCAGCATGGCGTAGCAGAGGCCCGGCACGAGCGGGTAGCGCGGAACGAAGGTCACCGCATCCGGGCCGGCCTCGTAGCGGCCCGCCATCGGCTCGAACTCGACTGCGTCGGTAGGGAGGTGATCGCGCGGGTAGACGGGAAACTCGCGCGCGAGCTCCTGTTCGCTCAGGGATCCGAGGCGGCGCAGCGTCGCCGGGGGCAGGCCCCGGAGCCGCACACGGTGCGACCGTCCGGCGGTCGACAGCTCGATCGCAAGCTGCCGCCGCCCGCTCATCGCCGCTGTTCGGCTCCCCTGCGGAGGTTGCCGGCTACAGCGCCGCGCACTCGTAGGAGCGAAGCGCGACGGCGCCGTCACCGTCCTGTTGCAGCATCACCACCGCGCCGTCGTCGAGGTTCGCCATGCGCAGCACGCCGGAGTGGCTCAACGCCTCGCGAGGCACGCCGACCGGCTCGTCGGGCTCGGTCAGCGACTCCTGCCCGTCGATGTCGGCGCAGGCGATGCGCACGAGCGGGAGGCGAGCGGTCGCGACCAGCAGGTACTCCGCGCCGTCGCGCCGGTACGACACCATGTCGGTCGGGCTGTTCATCGAGCCCAGCTCCGCGACCGTCGAGCCCATGATGTGTGTCGCGGACTCCATGTCGCTCAGGGAGAAGTTCACGATCGGGGTGCAGGTGTAGCTGGCGAGGATGCTGCTGTCCCCGTCGTACGGGACGAAGGTGCGGATCGGCGACGCCGTCTCGTACTTGCCGTGGGAGACGTGGAAGATCTCAAGCGAGTTCGACTGCGCTCCCCCGTTGAACGGGAAGGGGATGCGGCGCAGCGTCGAGGAGAACTCCTCGTTCGACGCGCCCGCCACGAGCAGCAAGCCGTCCACGTAGCTCATGTCCGTCACGGTCACGGTGCGGAGGTCCTCTCGCGCGATGCGCAGAGTCACCCCGGAGCCCGTCTCGATCTGTTGACCCTCGGCGCTGTCGTCTGGCAACACCTGGATGTCGACCCGCTCGTCGCCGGGGTCGGGGGCGTCCTCGATCGCCGTGCGGGCGAACGGGACGCCCTCGAGGGAGACGTCCGTGAGTTGACCGTCGGGGCCGGTCCGGGCGATCACCGGGATGGCGTCGGATCCGCTGCCCCGCATCACCGACAGGTAGACCTCGCCCGTCAACGGGCACACGGCCATGTCGCGGATCGATACGTCCTCGCGCGAGCAGCCCAGGCGCGACGCGAGGCGGGCGTCGAGGTTGTCGATCGCAAACGCCTGGGAGCCGGGCGCGGGACCGGCGGGACCGAAGTCGATCGCGAAGATCGCGGCGCCCGCGTTGTCCGCGACGAACAGGATGCCGTCCGGGCCGAACGCGATGGGCCCCACTGACTTGATATCGGGTGTTCCGACCGCCAACCCGAGATCGGCGGTCCCTACTGCCGTTCCTTGCTCGCTCATCACGCCCTCCAGAGCCGTCCGAAACCTGTCACGCCCGCAGGGTAGCACTTCGGGGAGGCGATTACGGTTGATTGTGAACGCCGCCGGTGGGCGCGTCCGGACGGCGCGGCTCAGGCGCGGCGGGCGGCCTCGAAGCTCCGGGTGTTCATGCACGGCTGATCGGAGGCGTACTCGCTGCACCCGAGGAACCAGCCCGTGCGTCCCCTGCGGCTGACCAGCACCCCCGCACCGCACGACTCGCAGGCCCGAGGGCGGTCGTCGCACGAGGCGTTCAGGCAGCGGGCGGCGCCGCGAGAGACCGCCACGAAGCCACTGCGGCAGCGCTGGCAGCGTGGCGCGCGGTAGCGGCAGAAGGGGAAGTTGAGGCAGTTCATGCTGCGGCCCGTCCGCGACACGTCGAGCCGGCCCGTGCGGCAGCGCGGACAGGCAGGCGTGTGATCCCGCCTGAACTCCCCGAGGCGGCGCAGGCCGGGAGACGCGCGGAGCAACTCGGCGACGAACGCCGAGGGGCGCAGCGAGTCGGCGATCAGGTACGTCCCGCGCCGCGCGCGGGTCAGCGCGACGTAGAAGAGGCGGCGCTCCTCGGCATGCGGATAGTGGCCCCCCGGCGGCGGCGGCAGCACGAGGCCGAGCAGCGGGTCGTCCTCGTGCTGCGAGGGGAAGCCGCGCCGGGCGTCCCGAAGGTCGAGCACGGCGACGTAGTCCGCCTCGCGACCCTTCGCCGCGTGCACGGTGCTGAACTCGACGCGCAGCCGTCCGCGGCTGGGCCGGGGAAGCGCGGCGCGGCTGCCGCGGTAGCGCCCGAGCACGAGGACGGTGAGCGGCGGGCCGCTCTCGCCCTCCCGAGCCTCGATCTCGCGCAGCGCGCTTTGCAGGCCGCGCGCGGGATCGTCGTTGGCGATGACGGTGACGCCCTCGTCGCGCACGCCGTCGGCGGGGCGCAGCGTGCGCTGCGTCTGGGCGGGGTTGCGCACCACGAAGGCCGTCGAGGGCTCCAGGATGCCGCGGGCGAAGCGGAAGGTCTGGCCGAGCGTGCGCTCCCGCACGTGGCCGAGGTAGCGCCCGCAGTCGCGCACGAGCCCGACATCGCTGCCCGCGAAGCGATAGATCGATTGCCAGTCGTCGCCGACGAGGAAGTAGGCGACCCCGGGGCGTCTGAGCGCCTGGAGCAGCGCCATCCGCCCTGCCGAGACGTCCTGGAACTCGTCGACCAGCACGTAGCGGTACGGCGACTCCCAGCGGCCCTCGCGGATGTGCGCCGCGGCGTGGTTGATAAGGTCGTGAAAGTCCTTCTCGCCACCGAGCAGCTGCTCGTAGCGGGAGCGGACCTGCTCGAAGACGTCGAGGAACGCCTCGTTACGCGTGCGATCGCCCGAGTCACGCGCGCGGACGCGCAGCGCGTCCGGCGACAGGCCGCTGGTCTTGATGTGGTTCAGGAACGTCGCCAGCAGTTGCGCCAGCCACGAGATCAGCCAGCGGCCCAGCCGCTCGAGCAGCGTCCGGATCGCGACCCGCTCGAAGGTGACGCCCGCCTCCTCGAGCTGCGCGCGCAGCGTCCGGCGCAGCACCCCGTCGCGCTGCTGCCAGCTGTACGTCTCGAGCAGCTTCGTGCCGTACTGCTCATGGATGCCTCGCTTCCACTCGACGCCCTCGGCGTAGCCCGTCCACTCCGGGGGCGGACGGCCCTGTCTGTCCAGCGCGAAGTGCTCGATGTAGATCCCGTGGTCGGGGAGGTAGAAGTCCGGCTGGTACTGGCGGTGCCACGCCGTGGCGGACTCGATCTCGTAGCGCGCTTCGTACCTGAAGCTGACGCCGTTGAGCGTCAGGAAGTTGGCGATCTCCAGCTCCTCGAAGCTCTTGACGAGGTCGCCGCTGAGCGTTCGCAGCTCGGAGCGGCGGATGTAGTCGTAGTACTCGCCGGGCGTTGCGAAGTCGAACTGCGAGCGGTAGTCCACGCGGTGGCGGGAGATGAAGTTCGTGACCGCCCTGCTCTGCCGCGGATCGGCCAGCAGCTCGGTGAGGATCCGGTCGATGACCGTAATGAGCCTCGCCTCGTCCTCCGCCAGCTTCGAGATGGTCGGCGCGACCTCGACATCGGCGATGACGCGGCGGCCGAAGGCGTGGAAGGTGGCGACGTGCGCGCCGGCGAGGTCGTCCGGGAGGCGCTCGCGGATCTCCTCGGCGGCCTTGCGGTTGAAGGCGAGCACGAGGATCTCGTCCGGCGGGACGCCCTGGTTGCGCACGAGGTGGGCGATCTTGCCGGTGATCACGGCGGTCTTGCCCGTGCCCGCGCCCGCGAGCACGAGCGTCGTGTCCTCGTCCGTGGCGATCGCCTCGGCCTGCTCGCCGGTCGGCGGCGAGGAGAGCACGCCCGCCGCCGCGCTGAGCACGGCGGGAGCGAGCGCGGCGACGAAGCGGGAGTTCGCCGCCTCCCGCGCCGCCTCGAACGCGTCGGGGCCGGCGACGCGATCGAGGCGGGCGAGCGCCTCGGCAGCGCGCGGCGGCAGATGCGCCCGCGCCAGTGCACCGCCGCACTGCTGTACGGCGTCGGCGATGTCCGCCTGGAGCCCGCTGCTCAGGGATTTGCGGATGTAGCGGTCCGCCGCCTGGAAGCGGCTGAGGCGGGAGTCGAGCCGGGTGAACTGCGGGGCCAGCGTCTCCGCGGCGCGAGCCGCGTCCTCGCGGATCGCCTCGGCGACCCGTTCCGCCTCGCGCCGGTCGAGTCCGCCGATGGCGCGCTCGACACCGCCGGCCTCGCGGATCGTCAGCCGCGTCCAGAACCACGAGCGGCGCGCCTCGATGCGGTCGATGGCGCCGACAGGTGTCCCGACGGCGTCCCCGAAGCGCAGCACGCCGCCATCGAGCGAGACGCGGGCGGGGCCGCGCGTGAGCAGCCGGACGAGGACGGCGCTGGTCGCGGTGATCGGGCCGGTGTCTGGGGCCATCGGCGGTCCGAAGTCTCAGCATGTCTGGCGCGTCGCGCGCCGTAGCATAGTAGGTCGCTGCGCGGGCCGTCGGGCGGCGGGACGCGGGTCGGTGGCGGTCGGCCACCTGCGCCGGGCCCCGACGGCGTGCGGTTCGAGCGGCGCTCGTTGCTGCGGGCGCGGGCCCGGCCATACGATCACCCAATGGCATCCGTGATGAACGCACCTCGTCGTCCCCGGATCGCCCTCTCCTACCCCAACTACCGACGCTTCTGGGTCGCCGAGGTCATTCACACCTTCGCGCTCTACTTCCAGTCCCTCGGCGTGGCTGGCCTTGTCCTGGGCGAACTCCACGAGTTGCGGTCCGGGGGGCTCTGGGTGGGGCTGGCGACTGCCATTCCCGCGACCGTGCTCTCGATCCCGGGTGGCTTGCTGGCGGACCGGCACGAGCCGTACCGGCTCCTCGTCGGGAGCCGAGTCCTGATGCTTCTGGGCCAGGCGGTGCTCGCCCTCCTGGCCCTGGCCGGGGTCGTCGAACTGTGGATGGCCATCGTCTGGAGTGCCGCCAACGGCGTGCTACTCGCGGTCGCGGCGCCGGCGGCGTACACGATGTTGCCCCGGCTCATCGACCACACCGCGATGCCGAGCGCCGTTGCGCTGATCAGCAGCATCAGCAGCGCGATGGGCATCGTCGCCCCGATCGCTCTGTGGACATTCTTCTCGATGATCGACCCGAAGGGTGCGGTGTGGGTACTGGTCTTCCTGCTGAAGGGTTCCTATGCGGAGTGGGCCCTCCTGGTCGCCGCGACGATCAGTGCAGTCTCGTTCCGCGTGCTCCTCACGGTTCACGTCCCCGCCCGCGATTCTGCGGAACGAGGCGGCGAGGAGGGCGGCAACGAGAGCAAGAGCGTCATGGCCGGCATCCGTTTCGTTTTCGGACACCCGGTGTTTCTCGCTGTCATGGGGCTGTCGTTCGCAACCTCGGTGTTCGGAGTTCGGTCCATCGGACTGCTGCCCGTCTTCGTCGCGGACCTGCCCGCCGTCGCCGTTTGGGGGCTGCTCCTGGGTGCGCTGGCAGGAGTGGGCGGACTCGCAGCCGCCTTGTGGGTTGTCCGCCTCGGGATCGGCGGTCGCCCTGGCATCCTGATGCTCGCCTCGGCAGCCAGCTACGGCGTACTCACCGCGGCGTTCGTGGCAGCGGCCTCAATTGCGCCCGCGTTCGCGCTGCCGTTGCTGCTGGTCGTCGGCTTCGCGGCGGAGCTGTACCTCATCATCGGGCTGACCGTGATGCAACTGCTCGTCCCCGACCGGCTGCGAGGGCGGGTGATGGGGATCTGGTCGCTGACCACGCACCTGGCCGTCGCGGGCGGCTTCATGACTGCGCTCGGCGCGCAGTTCGTAGGCCCCGGCGTCACCGTGGCAGCCGGGGTGCTGGCCCTGGCCGCGTTCGCCATCGCCGTCTACGCGGCGTCCGGCGAGTTGCGCCGCCTCCGCCGCGACGATGTCCGGCCCCCGACGAAGCCCGCCCCCGCCTCGCCGCCCGCGGGCGCGAACTGACGCGCAGGGCGCCCACTCGACACCAGCGCCCCTGACGCGGCTCGCCGTCAGTCCAGCGGGTCGTCCGGGGCGATCGCCTCGAGGCGGAACCTGAGCAGAGCAAGAAGCGGCAACCGCGCAGGGCCGGCGCCGCCGGGCGGGCGGGATGCGTGTCGGGACGGCCGGCTGCTTGCGCCAAGCCCCGACAGCGTGCGGTTCGAGCGGCGCTCGTTGCCGCGTGCGCGGGATGCTGCAAGCCGTGGAGCCAGGAGCCGTGGCTCAGCGGTGAGGTAAGGCAGGCTACGCGATAACGAGCGCCGCCATGACTCGACCAAGGTCGGTCTCCTCGTCGAGGCGCCACAGGCGGTCCAACGCCGTCTGCTGACGGGGCTCTTCGAGCAGGCCAGTCGTGAGCCCGCGGAACTTGTCCTCGATGTCGGTGTCGCTCATGGGCCTCTTGAAGTGCCCGGTGTAGTAGGGGACGGCCACCGTGTGCTGACGGCCGTCCGCGGTCCGGACCGTCAAGATGTTGAGTATGGCCTCCGGCCAGGCGGCGTCACATTCCGGGTCTCGCACGACCTCGATCCGCTGCATCAGGTCCAGCAACACCGGGTCGCGCAGGACATCGTCCTCGAAGTGCGCGGGCTCGAGCGTGCCGAACCGAAGAGCGCAGGCAACAACGAAGGGGAGACTGTGGTCGGCCGTCTCTCGCGTCTCAGGGCGCCAGCGAGTCGGGTCGCCCGCCATGACTCGCTTGCCGCTCTCGAATGTCCGGATCTGGACGCGGTCGACGTCGTCCGCGTCGGCGATGCCAAGTACCGCCCGTGCCTCTATCGCGCCTTCGATCGCTGTTTGGGAAAAGAACCCCGCCGGGAATCGCTTGAAGCGCGACTCCATCAGCCGGAACGCACGGTCATTGCCATCTTCCCGCGCCAGAGGGGCAAGCTCGACAGGGGCGGCCGTCACCCCCGCGAAGAACCCGTGCGAGCCGGAGAACACCTCGGGCGGACCGGTCATCCCACGCCGAGCGAGCATGGCTGCGAAGACGCCGTTCCGGCCCGCGTTTGGGACAGCCGCCGCCTTCCAGTGGGAGATGGTCCCACGCCGGGCCTCGCCAAGCGTCATGCTGCTGACCACGGAGATGCGCAGTGCTTCCGCGAGCTGCTCCATCGTCAGGCCGATCACTCTGCCTGCGCCGAGCGGTACGGAGATGGCGGCATAGGCGGCTTGATCCCAGACACCACCCGAGGCGAGCTGGAAGCTGTCCACCCAGGCAGCCTGCACCTCGTAAGCGAGTGCGACAGCCGCAATCAGCTGCCGGCCCGACCCTCCATGCGCCTCGGCGGCAGCCAGTACTGCGGGGATGTTGTCGGAAGGGTGGGCGACGTCCTTGCCGTTGTAGGAGTCGTTGAAGTCCAGATAGCGCACCATGACGCCGTTCACGAAGGCGGCCATGTCTGGCGTGGTCGTGTCGGTGGTCCCCAGCAGCGTGGCCGGTGACGAACCATGCATCTCGAGGGCCAGGTCTCGGGCCGCACGCACAGGGGCGGCATCGCTAGCCGCCAATCCACAACCCATGGAATCGATTACTAGCCGCTTGACCTGGTGCACAACCTCGCTCGGCAGGTCCTGGTATTCGAGGCTGTTCGCGTAACTCGTGAGGCGCTCAACGATGGGATCGGTCATGCTCCCGCACCTGGCGCGTCGTCCGGGGCGATCGCCTCGAGGTGGGACTTGAGCGCGGCCATGAAGGCGCCCGCCTCGGCGCCGTCGAGGGCGCGGTGGTCGAAGCTGATCGCGAGGTTCATGACGGAGCGCGGCGCGAAGGCGTCGCCGTCGTCGCCGGGGATGATGCGCAGCTCGCGGCGGATCGCCTCGGTCGTGACGATCGCGACCTGGCCGAGCGGGACGATGGGCTGCGAGATCAGCGAGCCGAAGGCGCCGGTGTTGTCGATCGTGAGCGTCGCGCCGGTGAGCTCCTCGTGGGTGAGGGTGCGGGCGCGGGCACGCTCGCCGAGGTCCAGCAGCTCGCCGGCGAGCTGGGCGAGGGACTTCGAGTCGGCGGCGCGCAGCACGGGCACGAGCAGCCCGGAGTCGGTGGCGACGGCGATGCCCATGTCGAGGCGGGCGTGGCGCAGCACGCCGTCCTCGCTGTAGCTGGCGTTGAGCGCGGGGTGCTCGCGCAGCGTGTGCGCGATCGCGCGCACGAAGAACGGCATGTAGGTGAGGCGGACGCCGTGCGCCTCCTCGAAGGCGGCGCGGGCGCGGCGGCGCAGCTCGGCGAGGCCGCTCACGTCCGCCTCGATGGCCATCCAGGCGATCGGAATCGTCGCGTGTGCCTCGGACATGTGCCGCGCGATCGCGCGGCGCGTCGCGCTCAGCCTGATCCGCTCGCCCTCGCCGGGCGCAGCCGTGGGCGGCGGCGCGGGCCTGGCGGCCGGGGGCGGTGCTGGCGAGGGCGGCGCGGCTGCCTCGGCGGGCGCTGGGCGCTCCAGGTAGCGGAGCACGTCCTGGCGCGAGACGCGTCCGTTCGCGCCGCTGCCCGGCACCAGCGAGAGGTCGATGCCGTGCTCCGCTGCCAGCCTGCGGACCGCGGGCGAGTAGCTTCCCGCCGGCGGCGCGGGCTGAGGCCTTGAGGCCGACGACGGCTCGGCGGCCTGTGGCCTCGAGGCTGGCGACGGCTCGGGCGCCGGCGGTGCGGCCGCAGGTGCGGGCTCGGGCGCGACGCTGTCGGCCGTTGTGATCTCGGCAATCGCCGTGCCGATGGGGACGGTCTCCCCTTCCGGCACGAGGATGCTGGTGAGCGTGCCCTCGAACGGCGACGGGATCTCGACGATCGCCTTGTCGGTCTCGATCTCGACGACCGGCTCGTCGCGGGCGACGAAGTCGCCGAGCTGCTTCATCCAGCGGACGATCTCGCCCTCGGTGACGCCCTCGCCGACGTTGGGCATGGTGAGGCTGGGCATCAGCGGCCTCGCATCAGTAGGCCGCCAGTTCACGCATCGCAGCGGCGATACGCTCGCTGGATGGCAGCCAGTAGTCCTCGAGCGGCTTGCTGAACGGCATCGCCGGGATGTCCGGCGTGGCGAGGCGGCGCACGGGCGCGTCGAGGTAGTCGAAGGCGTGCTCCGCGATCAGCGCGGCGATCTCGCCTCCCAAACCGCCGCTGATGTTGTCCTCGTGCACGATCAGCACCTTCCCGGTCGCGCGGGCGGCGCTGAGGATCGCCTCGCGGTCGAGCGGGGCGAGCGTGCGCAGATCGAGCACGCTCGCCTCGATGCCCTCGGCGGCAAGCTCTCCGGCCGCCTCGAGGGACTCGTGGAGCATCATGCCCCAGGCGATCACGGTGAGGTCGTCGCCCTCGCGGCGCAGCGCGGCCTGGCCGATCGGCACGACGTAGTCCTCGTCGGGCACCTCGCCCTTGATCAGCCGGTAGGCGCGCTTGTGCTCGAAGTAGATCACCGGATCGGGATCACGGATCGCGGCCTTGAGCAGCCCCTTCGCGTCGTGCGGCGTCGAGGGCGCGACGACCTTCAGGCCGGGTACGTGCGCGTAGAACGCCTCGGGCGACTGCGAGTGGTAGAGCGCGCCCTGGATGCCGGCGCCGTAGGGCATGCGCACGACGATCGGGCAGCCCGCCGCGCCGTTCGAGCGGTAGCGCCAGCGGGCGGCCTCGCTCACGAGCTGGTTGAAGGCGGGGAACGAGAAGTCGGCGAACTGGATCTCGGCGACGGGCACGCAGCCGTTCTGCGCCATCCCGATCGCCACTCCGACGATGCTCGACTCCGCCAGCGGTGTGTCGAGGACGCGCTGGGGGCCGAACCGCTCGAGGAACCCGTCCGTGACGCGGAACACGCCGCCCTCCTGGATGTCCTCGCCGAGGATGACCATCGTGGGCAGGCGCTCCATCTCCTCGGCGAGCGCCGCGTGGATCGCCTCGATGTAGGTCGCTTCCGTCGTCGGCGACTCGGTCATGATGCGCCGTCCGCTTCATGGAAGACGTGCCGGAGCGCCGACTGGGGAGTCGGATCCGCCGCGGCTTCGGCCCGATCGACGGCCTGGTCGACCTCGGCGCGGATCTCCTCGGCCCACTGCCCGGCCTCGCCCTCGCTGAGCGTGGCGGATTCGAGGAGGCGTGTGCGGAAGCGGTCGATCGGGTCGTTGCGCGCCCACTCCTCGACCTCGGCGCGAGGGCGGTAGCGGCGGTCGTCGTCGCTCGAGGTGTGGGGGACGAGGCGGTAGGTCTTCGCCTCGATCAGCTTCGGGCCGTGGCCGCGGCGCAGCTCCTCGACGCTCCAGCGCATCTCCTGGTAGACGGCGAGGACGTCGTTGCCGTCGACGGTCGAGGCCTGGACGTCGTAGCCGCGGGCGCGCTCGGCGACGTGGCGGACGGACATCTGCTTCTCGCTGGTTTCGGAGATGGCGTAGCCGTTGTTCTCGCAGAAGAAGATCACGGGCAGCTGGTGGATGGCGGCGAAGTTGAGCGCCTCGTGAAAGTCCCCCTGGGCGGTGGCGCCCTCGCCGAAGTAGACGACGGCGACCTCGTCCAGCCCTCGCAGCTTCGAGGCGTAGGCGACGCCCGCGGCGTGCGGCAGGTTGGCGGCGATCACGCTGGAGCGGGTGACGACGCGCTGCTCGGGGAAGGACCAGTGGCTCGGCATCTGGCGTCCGCCCGAGTTGGGGTCGTCGGCCTTGGCGAAGAGGCCGAGCATGATCTCCTCGGCGCTCATGCCGAGCACGACCATGACGCCGGTGTCGCGGTAGTAGGGCAGCACCCAGTCGACGCCTCGCTTGATTGCGTGGGCGGAGCCCACCTGCGCCGCCTCGTGGCCGGTGCCGGTGACCGCGAAGGCGGCTCGGCCCTGGCGGTTGAGGATGAGCATGCGGTCGTTGATCTCGCGCGTGAGCAGCATCTCGCGGTACATGCGCCGATGCAGGTCCGCGCCCTGGAGGCCACTCTCCGGCTGATGGATGCGGGTCATGGGTCGGCGTCGCTTCCCGTGATCGCCAGCGCCGGTCAGGTGGGGCGGGGGCGCCGCCGATGATCAGTATAGTGGCTGCCGAGGCGCCTCGATGGCCGCGGCGCGCGGTCAGGCGGGCGCGAGAGGGGGACGAGATGTCGGAATTGCGCCTTGAGGTATCGGACTACATCGCGGTTATTACGATGGACAACCCGCCGGTGAACGCGATGGACCGCGAGTGGGACATGATCGCGCTGCTCGACTCGTTCGCGGACCGCGACGACGTGCGGGTGTGCGTGCTCACCGGCGCGGGGACGCGCGCGTTCTGCGCGGGCGCGGACGTGAAGCGCGGGGCGCGCGAGGCGGGCACCACGCCTCCCCCGGGTACGCGACTGGCGACGAGCCGCGCCGCCCGCGAGCGCTACAACGCGATCGTGGAGTGCGCGGTGCCGGTGATCGGCGCGATCAACGGGCACGCGCTTGGCGCGGGGATGGCGCTGGCCGCCTGCTGTGACTTCCTGATCGCCTCGGAGAACGCAACGTTCGGGCTGCCGGAGGTCAACGTCGGGCTGCTCGGCGGGGCGAGCCAGATGGGGCGCGTGTTCCCGCACGGCTGGCTGCGCTGGGCGAACATGACCGGCCAGCGCATCAACGCGCAGCAGGCGCTGACGGCAGGCGCGGTGCTGCGCGTGGTGCCTCCGGAGCAGCTGATGGACGAGGCGATGGCCGAGGCGCGGGTGATCGCCTCGAAGATGCCGCTCGGCGTCCAGATGGTGAAGTCCAACCTCAACCTGATCGAGAACATGGACATCAAGAACGGCTACCGCTACGAGCAGTCGCAGACGGCGATCCTCTCGAAGACGGAAGACTCCGCCGAGGCGAAGCGCGCGTTCGCGGAGAAGCGGCAGCCGGTCTGGCAGGGCCGCTGAGCGGAGTCCTGCCTCGGCGCGTCCGGTGCTTGCCGGGGAGCCGGCCGTGAGAGGCCGGCGCCTGTGCGCGGCGCCTGTGCGAGGTTGGTAGCAGGGGCCGGATTTGAACCGGCGACCGACGGCTTATGAGTCCGCTGCTCTACCACTGAGCTACCCTGCCGAGACCGCGATCTTAGGCTCGCGATCGCGTCGCTGTCGACGCGGGCGCCGCCGCATCCCGGCGCGGGCTCTGCCGCTACAATGCGCGCCGACTGCCGCCGGGTCGCGTGGCGAGAGGGTCGATGACCGATGAGCACCCGCACGAGCGCGCGGTTCTGGTCCTACATCGAGCACTCGGTCCCGTCCGACTCCGGCTGGCGGGCCACGGTGACCTGCGAGAGCGGACCCGGCCCGATCCGGCTCGGGGTAGCTCCGACCGAAGCGCAGGCCATCGCCGCGGCGAGATGGTTCATTGACAGCTCTCAGGGGTGCGGTGGCTCCGGCACCTACACGGTCTCCCGCACGCAATGAGACACCCAATGAGAACTGACGGGCCTCGAGGCGTGCGCCGCCTGGCGTCGCGCGGCCCTCTGCTCAACGGCAGGCGCGCCGTGCGCGGCGCCGCACTCGTGATGCTCACGGCGGTGATGCCGCTCCTGGTGGCGAGTAGTCTCTGCAGCGGTGACGACGAGTTTCCTCCCATCCGCAGCGACTGGGACAGGACCAAGGGGCATGCTGGTCCGGCCTGGGGGCGCACCGACGCTGGCGCCGTGATCGTCTTCGGGTGGCATGAGGGACTGCCGCGAACTGGCGGAAGCCTGTACATGATCGGTGAGGACGGGACGGGCCTGACCCTGCTGAGCGAATCCATCGGGGACTACACATGGACGGACAGCGGGGTTGCGTACGACTCGTCCCCGGCGATCTCTCCCGACGGAACGCGCCTGCTCTACGCCACGAAGCGGTACCCCTACGAGTTGTTCCACATCGCGACGACGACGCTCGAGGAGCAGGAGCGCGTGCTGGGGCTCTTCGGGGGCGGCAGGGAGCACCGGCGACTCAGGCCCGGCCGGGAGTCGCAGGCCGCGCCCGCCTGGTCGCCGGACGGGACACGCATCGCCTTCCTGCTGGACGGCAACCTGCACACGATGGCGGCCGGCGGCTCGGATCCGCGCAGCATCGCGCCGGGCATCTCCGGGATATACGAGCCCCCGGCGTGGTCGCCGGACGGAACGCGGCTGGCGTTCCGTGGGTCTGCGCGCTCCTGGCGAGAAGTTTCGCTCTACGTCGTCGACGCGGACGGCTCGAACCTCACGCTCGTAGCGGATGGGGCGGAAGGGGCTCCGGCCTGGTCGCCGGACGGAACCCGCATCGCGTTCCTGCAGGACGGCTCGCTGCATCCGATGCCGACCGACGGTTCGGACGTGCTGTACATCTTCGAGGTTGAAAATGGAGCACTGACGAAGATCATTGAAGGGCCGTTCGGGCCGCTGCTCTGGTCGCCCGCCGGCGAGGTGTACGGCCTGCGGTCCTCCCCGGTCGATCCAGATGGCAGACTGTTTGCCGTCTCTGTTGACGGGCCGCCGCGGATCCGCCGCGTTGCTCAGTTTGTCAACGAGCCCCTGGGCCTGGCCTGGTCTCCGGCGGGCACGCGCCTTGCCGTCCGCCAGAATCCCCTTCTCCCTTGCGGCAATCTCGCTACTTGCCCCCACGCCGGCGTGGTGCTCTTCACGGTCGCTCCGGACGGATCGGACATGAACGTCCTAGTACGCATAGGGCCAGGCGGCGAACTCGCGGCCGAAGGCGAGGCGGGGCCATGAAGCTGCGGAGTGCGCTCGGCGTTGGAGTGGTGCTGGGGTTGCTGCTGCTCAGCGGCTGCCGGGCCGGGGACCCTCGACCGGTGAATGGCCATGCGCCGACCCCGCGCGTGCGCGCCGCGGGGCGCCCGTCCGCGCGCCGGACCCGCCGCTACAATGCTCGCCGACTGCTGCCGGGTCGCGTGGCGAGAGGGGCCATGACCGATGAGCACTCGCACGAGCACGCGGGTCTGGTCCTACATCGAGCACTCGGTCGACCAGATCGTGGCCACGCTCGATGGCCTCGAGGCCGACGAACTGAACTGGCGTCCGGCGGGAGCGGAGACGAACAGCCTCTTCGTGCTCGCCACTCACATGCTCGGGGCGCTCGATGAGACGCTGCTCGGGGTGCTGTGCGGCCAGCCTCGCTCGCGCGACCGCGATGCCGAGTTCCGCGCCTCGGACGCGACGGCCGGCGCGCCCGTCGCGCGCTGGGAGCGGCTGCGCCCCGAGATCGCCGAGGCCCTGGCGGCGCTGACGGATGAGGCGCTGGACGAGGTTCGGCAACACCCTCGCCGCGGCGAGGTGACGGGCCACGATCTGCTTATCTTCACCGCGCAGCACACGGCCGAGCACGCCGCCCACGCCGAGTTGACCCGTCAGCTCATCGAGGCCGGGCGTTAGCCCAGGAGGCCTCCGGCAGCCTCCCTAGAACGTCAGGATGCTGCGGCCGAAGACCTCGCCGCGCTCGAGGCGGCCGACGGCCTCGTTGATGTTGTCGATCGAGTGGCGCTCCGTGACCAGCGCATCGAGGTCCAACTGGCCCTCGTTGTACCAGCGCAGGAACTCCGGGAAGTCCTTCTCCGGGACGCACGAGCCGCCGAGCGTGCCGATCAGCGTCCTCTCACCCTGCAGCATCGCGCGTGTCGGGATCTCCTGCCGCCCGAGTCCGGAGCCGATGATCGCGGCGATCCCGCCGCGCCGCCCGTCCCACTGCGAGGGCCTCACGGAGTCGATGATCTGGCCCGTCGTCTCCGGCGCGCCGATCGCGTCGATGGCGTAGTCCGCGCCGCCGTCGGTGATGCGCAGGATCTCCTCGACCGGGTTGACCTCGCGCGCGTTGATCAGCACGGTCGCGCCGAAGTGCTTCGCGAACTCCAGCTTCTCGTCGGAGAGGTCGACGGCGATGATCGGGTCCGCCTCGCGCACGGCGAGCGCGGCGATCGCGCAGAGGCCGACGCCGCCGACGCCGTAGACGGCGCAGGACTCGCCCTTCTGCACGTTCAGCGAGTTGGTGACCGCGCCGGAACCGGTCATCACGGCGCAACCGATGATCGAGGTGACCTCGTTGGGGGTGTCGTCCGGAACCTTGAGCACGAACTCGGCATTGCAGACGGTGTGCTCGGACCAGGTGAAGATGCCGGCGTGGCCGTTGAGGTCCTCGCCGCGCCAGCGCACCGGCGCGCTGGAGACGGTGCGGCCCGCGCCGGGCTGCGGGTTCCTCGGCAGCCAGCCGACGAGCACCTTGTCGCCGGGCGCGACGTGGTCCACGCCGTCGCCGACCGCGACAACCTCGCCGGTGGACTCGTGGCCGAGCACGGTGGGGAACGTGGGGTTGGTGTGCCCGTGCAGGGCGTGCAACTGCGAGTGGCAGACGCCGCTCGCGAAGTTGCGCACGAGGGCGTGACCGGGCGCGACCTCGTCGTCGTAGTCGACCTGCTCGACGAGCAGGGGCTTGCCCATTTCGGCGAAGATGACGGCGCGTGACTGCATCCGGGTCGCTCCCTTCCAAGGGGTTCAGGTGCTGAGCGCGACCGATTCTATGCGATCGCGGCCCTCACGGCCCGCCGGTCGCCTCTGGCTCCGGCTCGTCCGCCTCGGCGCGTCGTGCGAGGGCGGCCTCGAGCGCCATCGCGCAGCGGGCGGCGGCGCCGAGCCCGGCCTCGACGAGCAGGCGGCGCAGCGCGCGCTCGTCCTCCGGGTCCGCGTCCCCGCCGAGGCGCTCGGCAGCCGCGCGCGCGAGCGAGACGAGCAGGCGGCGGTCCTGGTCGAGCCGCTGCAGCAGCGCGGGAATCGTCGGTGCGGCGTACATCAGCCCGGCGGCGAGCGCCGTCCGGCGGTCGCCCGGTTCCGAGGGCAGCGCGCCGCCCTCGGCGACCACCGCGAGAGCGAGCGCGGCCAGCTCGAGGTCCGCGGCCAGCTCGGCGGCCTCGCGGCGCGGGGAGCGACCCGCGGGGTCCGGCTCGTCGGCGGCCCGCTCGCCGAGGGCGCGCAGCGCCACGGCGATGCGGCGCTCGATCTCGCCGATCGCTTCCTCGATCTCCGGGAGGCTGAGTTGCTCGACCGCCCCGGCGTCGGGCGCGGCTGCGCGGGAGGGCTCGTTCACGCTCGCATCGAAGTCGGACATCGGCTGCTGTACCCTGCGCGCGTCCGGGGAATCCGGAGGGAATCATGGGCTGGCCGCGGCATCTTGTGCTCTTCGCCGCGCTGCTCGTCAACCTCTGGTTCGGCGGCGACCTCGTGGAGGCGCTGGCCGGCCCCTACGTGCGGGGGCTGTTCGAGTTGATCCTGATCAGCGGCTACCTCTGGTTCGTCGTCGGCCTCGGGACGCTGCTGCGAGGCCGGACGGACGAGCCGCCGCCGCCCGGTTGACCCGCCGATTGACGCGCTCCTACGGGCCCTGGACTTCCATCGTTCCACCCGTCTCCTGCTATGTCGGAAAAGCGGGCGGAGTATGACGGGCGATCAGGGATGCCCAACTCGTCCTTGTAGTCATGCACATAGCTGGGGCGTGTTCAATGAATTCGTTTAGCACGCTCTTCGCTGCAACGGGTTACCTGTGACAGCCACGTATAGCGCCCAGGCGCCGGCCAGGAGCACGGCTGCAACGAGAAACCCTCCCTGAAAGCCAATTCTGTCAGCAATCACAAATCCTGTGAGCGGGCCCAATGCCGCCCCCAGATCCAGCCAGGTTGAATACCTGCCCATCACGGCGGCGCGTGTTGAGTCGGGCGATGTTTCGCCTATGGCCGCATCCAGTGCGGCGTTCACTCCCACGGATGCGATGAACAACAGCGGTATCCCAACGATCGCGGCGACCACGGAATCAAATGCGGCTATCAGGGCCAGCGAAGCAAACATTGCGGCCACTCCGTAGGCGATGGACGTCCGCCTGCCCACGCGGTCCGAGAGGTGCCCCAGAGGTACGCCAAGGCCGAGGTCGGAGAACCACCTGAAACCAACCAGGAGGCCTGCAAGAGTAACCACGGCAAGCGATCCTCCGAGTACCTTCCCGTTCTCATCAGCGAATTCAGCGAGGTAGGGAGCCACGGTAGCAATGGCCAGACCATTTGCCGCGAACGCTGTGGCGAACCGCATCAAGCTAATCGAGAGAAGGGGAAGCCTGAGCTTGCGGCCGTACCCCGGTAGTCTGGATACGGCGAGGTCCCAGGGATTCAGGCTGTTTCGCAAGCCTCCGCCAGATGATCGGATGCGCTCGGGCCTGAGGTTCGGGACCCGAGTGGCGATGATCACGCCGATCAGTCCGACGCCTGCCAGAGCTGTGAACGTCACCTCCCTCGAGGTGAGTTGGAATAGCACCGCGCCGGCGGTGACTGCGATAAGACTGCCGAGCCGTTGACCGGAATTGAAGAACCCCATCAGTCTGCCCCGCATTGCGGATGTACCGACCCCAAACGCCGTCAGCTGCGCCGCTAGTCGCATGTGCGAGTACGAAATGCCCCACACAGCGCGGGCCAGTAGCAGCGACACGAGACCGCTTCCCAGACCGTATGCAAGCGTCGTCAGAGCGCCGACGGCAATGGAAGCGACGAAAGGCCAACGCACACCAAACCGCTGGTACACAGGGGCAGCGAGGGCATTGCTGACCAGGCGAATGAAGCGGTTGATGCTGAGTGCAAACCCAATCCAGAATGACGCGGCAAGGCCGAAATGGTCACCGGCCCCAAATTCGGCCGCCGCCACGGGCAGCACGACGTACATCAGTGAGTCGCCCATGATGACGGCCGCGGTTGGGGCTACCGCATACACCATCCCGGCCGGAATCATCGGTCTGATACGCATGCCTGGAGTGCGGCCTCCCTGACCTCGCCGTGGTCGCCAACTGTGGCACGCACGATGGGATGCCGTCGAGGAGTTCTACTTCTCGTCCGTGAGGCCCAGCAGTTCGTTCGACGTTGTGGTGAGGACATAACGGTCCTGCGAGTGAGTCATCGTTGGGTGGCCTGGCCCAGCCTTCTCCAGCTGGTTTGTCGTCGGCCTCGAGACGCTGCTGCGGCGCCGGCCGGGCGAACCGCCGCCGCGCGGTTGACCCGTCGATCGCCGCGCTCCTAGCATCGAAGGCGGTAGCGGGCAGGGCGCACCCTCGAGCGGGCGCCTGTGCGCCGGGGCGATTAGCTCAGCAGGCCAGAGCGTCCGGTTTACACCCGGGAGGTCGGAGGTTCGAGCCCTCCATCGCCCACCATCCCCACGTGCGTGCGCTGCCCGTCGCCGGTCTCCTCGCCGATCATCGGGTTTGTCGGAGGTTGTTCATGGTTACGGAACAGGTTCGCGAGGCGCCCTCGGGCGTGCCTGCACTGATCATCCTGCTGCTTGTGCTGCTGCTGGACATCGCGCTGATCGTGGTCGGCAGCGTGACCTGGCTCGAGGGAGGCTGGGTGCTGGTCACCATCGCCAGCGTGCTCTGTCCGATCATCCTCTTCTGCTTCGTCGGCTTGTTCGCCGTCCCGCCGAACGAGGCGCGCGTGCTCCAGCTGTTCGGGAGGTACGTCGGCACCGTGCGCAGTCCGGGGCTGCGCTACACCAACCCGCTCTACACCAAGCAGCGCATCTCCGTGCGGGTACGCAACTTCGAGACGACGCGCTCGAAGGTCAACGACACCGACGGCAATCCGATCGAGATGGCGGCCGTCGTCGTCTGGAAGGTGATGGACACGGCCGTGGCCACGTTCCAGGTGGACGACTACGTCAACTACGTGCACGTCCAGAGCGAGTCGGCGGTGCGCAACCTCGCGACCCACTACCCGTACGACACGCAGGAGGACGGGCAGCTCTCGCTGCGCGGCGATACGGAGGAGATCGCGGGCCAGCTGCAGGCGGAGATCCAGGGCCGGCTGGTCGAAGCCGGTGTCGAGGTCATGGAGGCGCGGATCACACACCTGGCCTACGCGCCGGAGATTGCCTCGGCGATGCTCCAGCGGCAGCAGGCGGGCGCGATCATCGCCGCCCGCACCCAGATCGTGGAGGGCGCTGTGAGCATGGTGCAGATGGCGCTCGATCAGCTGTCCGCGCGCAACGTCGTCGAGCTCGACGAGGAGCGGAAGGCAGCCATGGTCAGCAATCTGCTGGTCGTGCTGTGCGGGGACAGAAGCACGCAGCCGGTGCTGAATACTGACAGCTTCAACCGGTAACGCGGCGCGCACGCGTGGCCGGGCCGCCCATAGTGTGACCGCCGGTTCGGAGGTGGCGCCGCCCGCCGTCAGGTGAGGGCCACCGAGGCGGCTCCCCCGCAGCTCAGGAGGTAGTTCTGGCGGCTTCCGCGCACCCCCGCTACGAGGCGCACGAGCGCCCGCCATTCCTCACGACCCTGGGTCTCGGTGCGCAGTTCAGCCTGATCGCGTCCGCCACGCTGCTGGTCACGCCTGTAATCGTCCCAACGCATCGGGCCGGGGCGAGCCGTATGTCGTGTGGATGGTCTTCGCCTCGCTGGTGGTTGTCGGGCTGTCCACGCTGCTGCAGGTGCGGCGGCTCGGCTTCGTCGGCGCCGGCGCGGTGCTGCCGATGTTCACGGCCGCCTTCGCGATCCCGTTCTGCATCACCGCGGTGGTTGACGGCGGGCCGGCGACGCTGACGACGCTGCTGCTCGTCTCGGCGGGAGCCCAGCTCGCCATCTCGCGCTGGCTCTTCATCCTGAGGCGGGTCGTCACCCCGACCGTGAGCGGCACGGTGATGATGATCCTCTCCATCACCCTCGCCTCCGTCGTGTTCGACCTGCTGGACGACGCCACGCAGGTAGAGCCCGAAGCGGCGTCGCTCACCGCGTTCGTGACTATGGTCGTCGCTGCCGCGCTGACGCTGCGCCGATCGCCGCTGCTGCGGTTCTGGGGGCCGATCGCCGGCATCATCGTTGGCTGCGTGGTGGCCGGGGCACTCGGTATCTTCGACACGGAGCGGGTGGCCGAGGCCGCCTGGGTGGGGCTCCCGCCCGAGCGGCCAGAGCTGGGGCTCGACTTCGGACTCGAGTTCTGGACGCTGGTGCCGGCGTTCCTGTTCCTTGGCGTGATCATCTCGATCCAGGCGAACGGCGCGGCCATCTCCATGCAGCGGGTCGCGTCGCGCGAGGACCGGGCGGTGGACTTCCGCCAGGTGCAGGGAGCGGTGGCGGGAGGCGCCGCGAGCAACGTCCTCGCTGCCCTCGCTGCCGCGGTGCCCAACGCGATCAATCCTGGCATCGTGCCGTTCACGCAGATCACCGGCGTCGCCGCCCGCAGCCTCGGATACAGCATCGGCATCTTCTTCATCGTGCTGGCGTTTCTGCCGAAGGTGTCCGGGTTGCTGAGCAGCATCCCGGGGCCGGTGATGACGGGCTACCTGATCATGGTGACGGGCTCCCTCTTCGTCGACGGAGCGCGGACCGTGATCCAGAACGAACAGGACAACGAGAAGATCGCGGTCGCCGGCGTCTGCTTCTGGATTGGCGCGGCCTTCCAGTTCAAGCTCTTTGCCCTGCCGGACCTCGGTCCGGTGCTGGGGGCGCTGCTCAAGAGCGGCATCACCACCGGCGGACTCGCCGCCGTCGTGATGATCCTCTACCTGGAGTTCACCAACCCGCGGCGCATGCGTTTCCAGTCCCGACTCCACATCGACGCCCTGCCGGAACTCAACGCGTTCATCGCCAGATTCGCCGATCGCAGGGGCTGGGACGACCCGATGAAGGACCGGCTGAGCGCCGTGGCGGAGGAGACGCTCCTCACGCTCGCTCCCCTCGACCTGGAGGGACTCCTCGAAGGGAACGACGGCGACGACGAGGACAAGGAAGAGCGGCAGCTAATCGTGCTGGCATCCAGCGAGGGTCCGGTCGCGGACCTCGAGTTCATCGGCGGAGGAGACGACGAGAACATGGAGGACCGGATCCGGCAGCTCCAGCAGCACGACTCGGAGACGATGGTCGAGCAGGACGTCTCGCTGCGGCTGCTGCGGAACTACGCCTCGTCCGTGCGCCATCAGCAGTTCCACGACACCGACATCATCACGGTCCGCGTCGACCCTCCCCGGGCGCGATGAGCGGCCGCAGTTGGCCTGTCCGAGCCGCACGTGCCCGGAGCGCCGCCGCGCCGTACCATTCCGATCCCGAATCGCAGGACGCCGCGGCGGTGACCCGGATGAGGCTCAATGGCTGATCCCGAACCGCCCTCGCAGCACTCCGGGGCGATCGAGGAGATGAACGTCGCCGACGAGTGGGACGCGGGCGACATGGGATGCGGTGAGGTGATCATCCTGCTCAGGATGCGGATGCAGAAGCTCGGCCCCGGCGCAGTCCTCAAGCTGACCGCGCGCGACCTGGGCGCCCCCGCCGACATTCCGGCATGGTGCCGGCTCACAGGCCGCCGCTTGCTCCGCGAGGAACACCCGCACTACTGGATCGAGCAGACACGGAGCGCATAGGCCAAAGGGAAGGGAAACCGTCTTGGCTGGAAAGTTCTGCGTGAGCCTGACCCACGCGGGGGAAGACCCCGACAGGGCGACGGTCGCCTTCGTCGTGGCCAACGCGGCGCTGGGGTCGGAGCAGGAGACCGTCGTCTTCCTCAGCACAGAGGGCGTCCGCCTCGCCGAGCGGGGCTACGCCGACGACATCCACGAGGACGGCTTCATGGCGCTCAGCGAGTTGATGGCTGCCTTCGCCGGCGGCGGCGGGGAGATCTACGTCTGCGCGCCCTGCTTCAACAAGCGCGGCCTCGACGCGGACAACCTGGTCGACGGCGCGGCGATGGTCGGTGGGGCGAAGCTGGTCGAGTTCCTCTCCGACGGCACCCCCTCCATCTCCTACTAGCGCGCCTCGTCGCGATCGACTGCTGACAGACCACCCCCGATGGACTCGATCGAGCGGCACACCCACGAGCCCGACGCCAGCTTCGACGGCGGCAACCTCGACTGCGGCGGGGGGCTGCTGCTGCTGATCCGGCGTCACATCGACCCGCTCGAACCCGGCGGTCTGCTCGAGATCCTCTCGACCGATTCGACGGTCGAGGTGGAGTTGCCCGCCTGGTGCCGCTTGACCAGCAACGAGCTCGTCTCGTGGACGAAGCGCGGAGAGCAGCGCAGCTTCCTGGTCTGCAAGGGCTCCCTCGAGGATCGCGCGCAGGCGGCGGCCGCGGCGCGCGAGGCGCCAGCGGTCGCGGCGCCCTCGGTGGGCACGTTCGGCGAGCAGCTCCGGGTCGCGGTCACGATTCCGGACTCGCTTCCGCGGCCGGCCGCCGCGCCGGCGATAGCGCCGCTCTCTGTGATGGGTGTCGGCAGTTGGCCGCGGCCGCGCTGGATGCTGCAGGCGATGCACGACCGCCTCGAAGGCAGGCTCGGCGAGACGGAGTTCCAGGCCACGGCGGACGACGCGGTCCGGCTGAGCGTCGCCGCGCAACTGCGGGCGGGCGCCGAGGTCGTGACCGACGGCGAGCAGCGCCGCGACAACTACGCCAGCTTCGTGGGCGGGCGCCTCGACAACTGCCAGCTGATCCCGCTCAGCGACCTGACCGCGATGGTCGACGACCCGTCCGAGTTCGAGCAGGAACTCCGCGCCCTCGATGTACCGGCCTCGGAGGTGCGCCATCCGGTGGTCTACGGGGCGCTCGGGCGGGGCCTCCCGCTCGCCGTTCACGAGCTGGAGTTCGCCGCGACCTGCACGGACGTCCCGCTGAAGGTCGCGCTGCCGGGGCCCTACCTGCTCACGCGCATGATGTGGCTCGACTGCCTCGCTGATCGCCCATACGAGACGCGCGAGGAGCTCGCGCGCGACGTGGTCCGCGTCCTGCGCGAGGAGGCGCACTTCCTGCTCGCCTCGGGCGCCGCGCTGGTGCAGTTCGACGAGCCGGTGCTGATGGAGGTGGTCCATGGCAGCGCGGGCGGCACGCGCAGCTTCATGTGCGGGGCGCTGAGCGAGCGGCTCGAATCGGCCTCGGAGCTGGACTTCGCCGCCGGGCTGCTGGACGAGGTGGTGCGCGGCCTCCCGGCGGAATCGCTGGCGCTGCACGTCTGCCGCGGCAACTGGACGCCCGACGAGTCCGCCGCCCTTGCCGGCGACTACCGGCCGCTGCTCGGCTTCCTCGGGCGGGCCGCGGTGGGCACGCTCTTCCTCGAGCTCTCCACGCCGCGCGCCGGGGAGATCGACGTGCTCCGCGATCTTCCGGAGGGCAAGCGCATCGGTGTCGGCGTCGTGAACCAGAAGCTCGTCGCCGTCGAGCCGGTCGAGGAGATCCGGCGGCGCATCGCGCGCGCGATCGAGCTCTTCGGCGAGGAGCGCGTGCTGCTCACGCCGGACTGCGGCTTCGCGACGTTCGCCGACAACCCCGTCGCCTCTGCCGGCATCGCCGAGGCGAAGCTGCGGACGATCGTCGAGGCGCGCGACCTGATCCGCGCGCGCTGAAGGGGGCACCGCCTCGCGGGAGCCCTCGAAGGTGACCGCGAGCCACCTGCTCACCCGCCGGGAGCGCGGTAGCGTTGATTCGCGCGGCTGCCTACACTCGGCGCACCGGCCGCCCCCGAGGGCGCGGCGCGGCGACGCAGCCGGCGGAGGAGCCCCATGGCCAGCAGGAGCGCGCGCGAGTGGCGGGAGCAGGGCCCCTACGCGAAAGCGATCGAGCGCAACGCCGAGCGGCTGCCCCACTTCGAAAGCTCGTCGGGCGCCGAGGTCGACCCGCTCTACTCGCCCGAGGATATGGCCGACTGGAACTACCACGAGAAGCTCGGCTACCCCGGCGAGTTCCCGTTCACGCGCGGCGTGCAGCCGACGATGTACCGCGGGCGGCTCTGGACGATGCGCCAGTACGCCGGCTTCGCCGACGCCGAGGAGTCCAACCGCCGCTATCGCTTCCTGCTCGAACAGGGCCAGACCGGCCTCTCCGTCGCCTTCGACCTGCCTACGCAGATCGGCTACGACTCGGACGATCCGCAGGCCCACGGCGAGGTGGGCAAGGTGGGCGTGGCGATCGCCTCGCTGCAGGACATGGAGACGCTGACCGACGGCCTCCCGCTGGAGCGCGTCACCACCTCGATGACGATCAACGCGACGGGGCCGATCCTGCTCGCGATGTACGTGGCGGCGGCGAAGAAGCAGGGCGCGGACCTCGCGAAGGTCGGCGGCACCACGCAGAACGACATTCTCAAGGAGTACATCGCGCGCGGCACCTACATCTTCCCGCCGCGCCCCTCGTTGCGGCTGATCACGGACGTCTTCGCCTGGTGCAAGGACGAGCTGCCGGCCTGGAACACGATCTCGATCTCCGGCTACCACATGCGCGAGGCGGGATGCACCGCCGCGCAGGAGCTGGCCTTCACGTTTGCCGACGCGATCGAATACGTCGACGCGGCCCTCGACGCGGGACTGGAGTTCGACGAGTTCGCGCCGAGGCTCTCCTTCTTCTGGGCCTGCCACTCGAACTTCCTCGAGGAGATCGCGAAGTTCCGCGCCTCGCGGCGGATGTGGGCGGAGATCGCGACGAAGCGCTACGGATCGACGAACCCGCGCTCGCAGATGCTGCGCTTCCACACGCAGACCGGCGGCGCGACGCTGACCGCGCAGCAGCCGATGAACAACGTGGTGCGGACGGCCCTGCAGGCGCTCTCCGCGGTCCTCGGCGGCACGCAGTCGCTGCACACCAACTCCTGGGACGAGGCGCTGGCGCTGCCGACCGAGGAATCGGTGGAGATGGCGCTGCGCACGCAGCAGCTGATCGGCTTCGAGGCCGGCGTGGCCGACGTGATCGATCCGCTCGCGGGCTCCTACTACATCGAGGCGTTGACCGACCGTGTCGAGGAGGAGGCGAACGCCTACCTGCGGCGCATCGAGGACATCGGCGGAGCGCTGCGCGGCATCGAGGAAGGCTTCCAGCAGCGCGAGATCCAGGAGAGCGCGTTCCGCCTGCAGCGCATGCAGGAGCGCGAGGAGCGGATCGTCGTCGGCGTGAATCGCTTCCAGACCGAAGAGCTCGAGGTGCCGGCGCTGGCGCAGCACGATCGCATGGTGCAGGTGCGGCAGTCGGAGCGCCTCGCGGCGTTGCGCGCCGAGCGCGACGGCGCCGCCGTCGATCGCGCGCTGGCGGACATCCGCGCCGCCGCGCGCAGCGACGAGAACATGATGCCGCTGCTGGTCGCGGCGGTGGAGGCCTACGCCACGATCGGCGAGATCTGCGGAGTGCTCCGCGAGGAGTGGGGCGAGTACCAGGAGGTCGTGACGATATGAAGATTCCGAGGCCCTCTCCCTGGGGAGAGGGTTGGGGTGAGGAGTCCCATGCCTGACGCCGTCGACGCGATCATCGAACAGAACGCACAGGCGCGCGCCGATCTGCTGGACGCGATCGACGCGCTGCCCGGAGAGCGGCGCACCGAGGGCTGGTACGGCCCGGAGCAGTGGTCCGTGCAGGACGTGCTCGCGCACCTCGCCCGCTGGCAGGAGGGCTGGAGCCACGCGCTGCGCGCGGTCGTCGCCGGCGAGCGGCCCTCGGTGCCCGGCTACGAGCCCAACCGCGACGACCCGGACGCGGCCGACAACGCCTACAACGCGGCCTCCGTGGCGGAGCAGCGCGGGCAGTCATGGGAAGCCGTGATGGCGCGACTGCGCTCCGCCCGCGAGGAGCACGACGAGGCGATCCGCGCCCTGCGCGCGCTCGAGCCCGAGCGCTACGCCGAGGGCCGCACTCCGCACCGCCTCGCGGACTCCGCCGAACACGACCACGAGCACATCGAGGCGATCCGCGCCTGGCGACGGGAGCACGGCCTCTGATCGACCTGCTGCACCACATGGGAGTCGTCGTACCCGACGCCGATGAGGCGTTGGGCTTCTACCGCGACGTTATGGGCCTGAGCGTCGCGAAGGACGAGATCGTCGAGGAGCAGGGCGTGCGCGGCGTGCTGCTTCCGATCGGCGAGAACGAGATCGAGCTGCTCCAGCCGGTCCGCGAAGACACCGGCGTGGCGCGCTTCCTCGAGAGCCGCGGCCCCACGCTGCACCACATCTGCCTGCGCACGGACGACATCCGCGCCGAGCTGGCGCGCATCCGGGCGCTCGGCCTCGAGCTGATCGACGAGGAGCCGCGCTACGGGTTGGCCGGCGAGATCGCCTTCATCCACCCGCGCTCGATGCACGGCGTGCTGGTCGAGCTCGCCGAGGTCGAGGACCGCCACACCTCGCCCGACAAGGGCTTCGATCACATCGCCTGCCGCGTGGCGGACTACGACGCAGCGCAGCGGCGCTGGGGCGAGGTCGCCGGCCTCGAGGAGCACGCGCGGCTCAACGTCGAGGAGTCGGGGATGCTGATCGGGCAGTTCCCGATCGGGCAGTGCATGCTCGAACTGCTCGCGCCGAACGGGCCGGACTCGCCGCTTGCGCAGGCGATCGAGGAGCAACGCGAAGGCGCCTCCCCGATGGTGGCGATCGAGGTCGCGGACCTCGATGCGGAGATCGCCCGTTACCGGGCGGCCGGGCTCGACGTGCCGGACGCGGACGTAGGGGTCCTGCCGGGGACGCGGCGCTCGGGGATTGGCGCGGAGCAGGCGTTCGGCATCCGCATCCAACTGCTGGAGTACGTCTAGTCCGCGAACTCGCGCAGCCGCGCGGGGCTCGCTAGACTCGCCTGCGAGATCGGCGCGCGCTTCGCGCAACGAGGAGACCCCCCAGATGGCTGACGAACAGGCGATTCGCGTGCTGATCGCGAAGCCCGGCCTCGACGGGCATGACCGCGGCGCCAAGGTGGTGGCGCGCGCCCTGCGCGATGCCGGCATGGAAGTGATCTACACCGGCATCCGGCAGACCCCGGAAATGATCGCGGAGGCGGCGCTGCAGGAAGACGTGCAGGTCGTCGGGCTCTCGATCCTCTCGGGCGCGCACCTCGAGCTGTTCCCCCGCGTGGTGAACGCCCTCGATGAGCGCGGGGTGAGCGACGTGCTGCTCTTCTGCGGCGGGATCATTCCCGAGGCCGACATCGCGACGGTTCAGGAGATGGGCTTCTCGGGCGTCTTCGGCCCGGGCACCAACACCCAGTCGATCATCGAGTTCGTCCGCGAGAACGCGGCGAGCCCGACCGCCTGAGGCCAGGTGGACGCGGCGGAGCTGATCGCGGGCGTCGGCAGCGGTAACCGGCGCGCGCTCGCCCGCGCTATCACACATGTCGAGGCTGATACGGAGACGGGCCGCGCCGTCCTCGCGGGGCTCTATCCGCGGACGGGCCGCGCCCACACCGTCGGCGTGACCGGCTCCGCCGGCGTCGGCAAGTCGACGCTGGTGGGGCGGCTGGCGCGTGCGCAGCGCGATCGCGGGCGCAGCGTCGGCATCGTCGCGGTGGACCCCTCGTCGCCGTTCTCGCACGGCGCGATCCTCGGCGACCGCATCCGCATGCAGGATCTGACATCGGACTCCGGCGTGTTCATGCGCTCGATGGCGTCACGCGGCAACCTCGGAGGGCTCGCTGAGACCGCCTCCGGCGTCGTCGACGTGATGGACGCCGCCGGCTACGACGTCGTCATCGTCGAGACCGTCGGCGCGGGCCAGGACGAGGTCGAGGTCGCCACGGCGACACAGACGACCGTGCTGGTGACGATGCCGGCCGGCGGCGACGAGGTGCAGTCGATGAAGGCGGGGCTGATGGAGGTCGCGCAGGTGATGGTCGTCAACAAGGCCGACCTCGCCGGCGCCGACACCGCCGCCACGCAGCTGCGGGCGCTGCTCTCCCTCGCCGGCGAGCGCGCCTGGAGGCCGCCGATCCTCAAGGCCGTGGCGAGGCGCGGCGAGGGCGTCGAGGAGCTGGTCGAGGCGATCGACAGTCACCAGGCGCACCTGCGTGGATCGGAGCATGCCGACGAAGCGCGTCGCGATCTTGCGCGATCGCAGGTGATCTCGCTCGCGCGCGCCGCGCTGCACCGCGAGGCGCTCGACGCCGCGCGCCGCGCGGGCATCCTCGAGGGCCTCGTCGAGGAGGTGGCCGCGCGCCGCCGCGACCCCCGCTCCGCCGCCGCCGCCCTGCTGCAGGGGGTGAAGGACGGCTGGGCGGGAGAGCGCGCCTGACCGCTACACTCGAATGGCGATGAGCAACGACGAACGGCCGCAGCGATTGCGCGTGACGTACCGCAAAGCGGAAGTGTTGCGCTACATCGCGCACCTCGATCTGATGCGCACGTGGGAGCGCAGCCTGCGGCGCGCGCGGCTGCCGCTCGCGTACACGCAGGGCTTCACGCCGCACGCGCGGATCGCGCTCGGCGCACCGCTGCCCGTCGGCACCGTCGGTGAGCGCGAGCTGCTGGACGTCTGGATGTCGCCCGCGATCGCGCCCGAGGAGTTCGCGCGCCGCCTCGCGGCGGTGCTGCCGGAGGGGCTGGCGCTGCTCGCCGCAGAGGAGGCGGCGCACGAGCTGCCCTCGCTCCAGTCGCAGATCCGCAGCGCGACCTACGAGGTCGCGTTCGCGCCCGACGCCCTCGACGCGGACGACGTGCAGGCGCGGCTCGATGCGCTGCTGGCGCTCGACACGCTCGACTGGGAGGAGCAGCGCGGCGCGAAGACGCGCCGCTACGACCTGCGGGCGGCGATCCGCGACCTCGCGCTGCGCGAGGAAGGCGAGCGCCTGCTGCTGGCGATGGACCTGGAACTGAACGAGGAGCACACCGGCCGCCCGGTCTCGGTGCTCGCGGCGCTCGGCATCGAGCCGCGCCCGGCGAGCGTCGTGCGCACCGCGCTGCGCCTCGGGGAGCCGCAGCTCGCCGGCGCCGGGGAGGGCCGGGCGTGACCGCGTTGTCCCGCGCCGCCTTCCTCGTGCTCCTCATCGCCCTCGCGGCCGCGATCATCGCGATCGGCTGCGGCGGCGGCGATGGCGGCGAGGCGACGCCAGGGTCGCTGCCAACCGCGACGGCGACACCCTCCCCAACACCCAGCCCGATAAACGCGATCCCAACGGCGCCCTCGACGCCATCACCCACCCCGACGCCAACGGCGACCCCCACGGCAACGCCGACGCGGACGGCAACGCCGACGGAGCGGCCAACGCCCGCGGACGTGGAGGGCTTCCCGTACTCGCTGTCCGACCTCGCGGACGCGCTCGCCCCGGGGGGCATCGAGGAGACCGATCTCTACGATCCGGCGTCTGCCTGCGCCGGGGCGGCAGTCGGGGGCGTGCCCTTCGTAGCAGCGGGCGACGCCGAAACGGAGCGCTTCGCCGTCTGGGTGCTCTGGGTCTACCCGGACAACGAGGCGAGGCAGGGCGATTGGCAGACGGGGCAACGCGCCGAGCCGCTGGTGGAAGGCTGCGAGCCGCCCAACGGCTTCATCTACTGGCACGACAATCTGCTGCTCTGGTTCGTCGGGTTCTACGGCGACGACGTCGCGCCCGGATCGCCGCCTCTGAGCCGCGAGGAAGTGCGCGAGCACCCGGTGATCCGGGCGTTCCTCGGGCTGGCGCGATGAACGTCCGCTTCCTGCTGCTGCGCCACGCCGAGGCCGAGGGCAACGCCGCGGGCCAGACGCAGGGGCGCATCGACCACCCGCTGACTGAGCGCGGGCGGCGCCAGGCGGAGTCCGCGGCCGGCGCGCTCGCCCACCACCGGCCCGTCGCGCTCTACTGCAGCCCCGCCACGCGGGCGCGCGAGACCGCTCGCGCGGTCGGCGGGCCGCTCGGCCTCGAGGCCGCCGTCGACGAGCGGCTCCACGAGCTGGACCACGGGCTGCTGGACGGGCAGACGATCGCGGAGATCCGCGACGAGTACGCCGACTTCATCGAGCGCTGGCGCGACGACGACATCGCCGATCTGCGCTTCCCCGGAGGCGAGACGATGCGCGAGGCGCAGGCGCGGATGCTCGACGCCCTCGACGAGATCGCCGCGCGGCACGGCTCGGGCGACGGCTTCACCGAGGTCGCTGTCGTCTCGCACAACCTCGCGCTGAAGGCGCTGCTCGCGCGCGTCATCGGCGTACCGCTGGCGGCGGCGCGGCGCTTCGAGCTCGGTCTCGCCTCGCTGACGGTGGCGGAGCGGCGGCCGGGCGAGGATGGCGAACCCACGGGCTGGTCCGTGGTCACGCTCAACGATCGCTGCCACCTCTCCGGCGACGAGTAGCGCCGGGCGACCCCTCGGCGCGCGGCATTGTCGGGCGCCGGGACGGCTGGTACGGTGATTGGTGGCGGGGCCGGCGCGCGAGGAGCGCGATGCGGTTCCATCTCCCCAAGCCGCGGCCGTTCGCGTTCGGCCCATTGCATGTGCTGCTCCCCATGGTGGCGCTGCTGGTCGCGCTGTTCGGTTACGCCGCCCTCCAGACCGCCGCCCAGAACTACCGCCTGGCCGAGGAGCGCCGCGCCGTCGAGACCGAGATCCACGCCCTGCGAGTGCGCCAGGCCGAACTCGAGGGCCTGCGCGACTACATCCTCTCCGACGAGTACGTCGAGGCCGTCGCGCGCAGCCGCTTTGGCCTCGCCTACCCGGGTGAGACGGTGGTCTCCGTCGATGCGCCGCCCTCGGGGGAGCCGGGCCGCCAGCCGGCCGAGCGCTGGTGGGAAGTGCTCTTCGATCGTTAGCCGCGGCTGCCCCTTCGCGCCGGGGCCTGGTCGCGAGCCCTGCGATTGCACGCGGGCGGTACGCTGAGCTCATGGCACGCATGGATCCCCGGCAGCCGCGTCCCCTCCGTCGGGCCGCGTCGCTTGCGCGCAACCGCGTGACGGGCGCGTTCGAGCGGCGGGTGGCGCGTGCGCTCGGCGGCGTCGCCTCCGCAGCCGGGCCGCTGCTTGTCGCCTGCTCGGGTGGGCCCGACTCCAGCGCCGCGCTGGTCGCCGTCGTGCGCGCGAGGGAGGCGGCGTCGGGCGGCGAGGTGATCGCGGCGACGTTCGATCACGGCCTGCGACCGCCAGCCGAGACGGGAGCGGACCGCGCCGCCGTCGAGGCGCTGGCGGAGCGTCTCGGCGTGCGCTGCCTCGCCGGGGCGCCGGACGCGCCGATCGCGCCCTCGGAAGACGCGGCACGCGAGGCGCGCTACCGCTGGCTGGGTGCCGTGGCGCTGGAGATCGGCGCGTCCGCCTGCGCGACCGGCCACACGCTGGACGACCAGGCGGAGACGGTGCTGCTGCGGCTCACGCGCGGCGCCGGCCTCGCCGGCGCGGCGGGCATGGCCCCCGATGCGCCGTGGCCCGTGGCGCTCGACGGCGAGCGAGGCGCCGAGCCGGACGCCGCGCCGCGGCTGCTGCGGCCGCTGCTCGAACTGCGCCGCGAGGAGGTGCTCGACTACCTCGACGCGCTGGGAATGGCTGCGCTGGGACTCGCGCCGCGCCGCGATCCCGGCAACGAGACGCTGGTGTTCGATCGCAACCGCGTGCGGCGGCGGGTGCTGCCGGAGCTGCGGCGGCTGAACCCGCGCGCCGCCGAGGCGCTGTCCGGCTTCGCTCGCCGCGCCCGCCGCGACGACGAGGCGCTGGAGGCGTGGGCGGCGGCGGAGTCGGCGCGCCTCGTGCGCGTCGAGGGCGCGGTCGCGCGGATCGACCGCGCCGGGCTGCGCGCGCTGCCGGAGGCGATTGCGTCGCGCGTGCTGCGGGGAGCGGCAGCCGGGCTGGGCCTGACGCTGAGCGCAGGACAACTGGAGGCGCTGCTGCGGATCGCCGGGCGGCGCGGCGCGCGGCTGGCCCTCGGCGGCGGCGAGGCGCGGGCGGAGGACGCGGAGCTGCGCCTTGAGCGCAGCTCCGCGCGAGGCGACTGAGGGCGGGCCGCCTGCGGGCGGCGATCGGCCTCAGGCCCAGGACTTGCCGGACGGCATCGGCAGCGCGCCCGCCGGCGTGATCTCGTCGAGGGCACCGGCGATGAGCGTGCGCTGCTCGCCGGTGCGCTCGTCCAGCACGCCGCGCGCGCGCACGAAGGCTGCCGTGCGCACGATGTCGCGGCGCTCCTCGGCCAACTCGCGCCGCACGAGGATGTTGATCAGGCCGTACTCGTCCTCGAGCAGCAGGAAGACGATGCCGCGCGCGGTGAGCGGACGCTGACGGCAGACCACCAGCCCCGCCACCTCCACCGTGCGCCCCGCCGGCAGCGTCTGCAGGTGGCGGCTGGAGGCGACGCCCTCGCCGAGCGCGCGGCGCAGGAAGCGCATCGGGTGGCGGTCGGGCGAGAGGCCCAGCAGCGCGTAGTCGGCCGCCATCCGCTCGTAGGGGCCGAAGTCCGGTAGCGTCACCATGTCCTGCGCCGTCGGCAGATCGAGGCGTAACTGACGCCCGGCCGTCTCCGCCGCGGGCGCGCCTGCCGTTCCGGCGATGGCGCCGCCCGTGAACAGCCCGAGCTGCCAGAGCAACTCGCGACGCTGCAGCCCGAAGCCGTCGAAGGCGCCGACCTGGATGAGGCGCGCCGTCGCCTGCCGGCCCAGCCCCGTGCGCTGCACGAAGCCGAACAGCGAGCGGTACTCGCCCGCGCGCCCGCGCTCCTCCTCGATCCGTTCGGCCCAGGCGGCGCCGAGGCCCCGCACGTAGCCGAGGCCGACGCGGATCGCGCCCTCGGGCAGCTCGACCGTGCAGCGGGCGGCGCTGACGTTGATGTCGGGCCGCTCGACGGCGACGCCGTGGCGCTTCGCGTCGTTGGTCAGCACGTGCGGGGGGTAGAAGCCCATCGGCTGCTGGTTGAAGAGCGCGCACAGGAACTCGGGGCCGTAGCGCTGCTTGAGCCAGCTCGACTGGTAGGCGAGCAGCGCGAAGGCCGCGCCGTGGCTCTTCGGGAAGCCGAACTCCGCGAACCCCGCGAGGTTGCCGAAGACCTGTTCCGCTACCGCGCCGGCCACGCCGCGCTCCGCCGCGCCCGCGAGGAAGCGCTCGCGCCAGGCATCGAGCTCCTCGTGCGCACGCCTGCGGCCCAGCGAGCGGCGGAAGCGATCGGCCTCGCCGGGCGTGAAGCCGCCCATCTGGCGGGCGACCTGCAGCACCTGCTCCTGGAAGATCACCACCCCCAGCGTCTCCTCCAGCACCTCGCGCACGCACTCGTGCGGCGGGGCGGGGCGGTAGCGGGGGTTGCGGCGTTGCTGCTCGCGACGCCGCACGTAGGGGTTCACCGCGCCGCCGACGATCGGCCCCGGCCGCACGATCGAGACCTGCACGGTCAGATCCTCGAGATTGCGCGGCTGCGTGCGCGGCAGCATCGCGATCTGCGCGCGCGACTCGATCTGGAAGACGCCGACCGTGTCGCCGCGGCAGATCGCGTCGTAGACCGCCTCGTCCTCGAAGTCGATGCGCGAGAGGTCGACGATGCGCCCGCGCCCGTCGGCGATCAGGTCGATTGTCTCCTCGACGACCGAGAGCATGCCGAGCGCGAGGAAGTCGATCTTCACCATCCGCGCGTCGTCGACGGAGTCCTTGTCCCAGTGGCAGAGGTAGCGGCCCGCCATCGCCGCCGGCTGGCAGGGCACGCAGTCGATCAGCGGCCCCGAGGAGATCACCATGCCCCCGGGGTGCTGCGAGAGGTGGCGCGGCACGCCCGCGAGCTGCGGCACGAGCGCGGCCAGCTCCCGCCAGCCGCGCGCCTCCGCGCGGTCCCGGAACTGCGGCGAGCGCGCGAGTTCCTCGGGCAGCTGACCGGGCCCGTCGTACGGGCCGGCCGACCCGGCGAGGCGGTCCAGCTCCGCGGCCGGCAGCCCCAGCGCCTTGCCGACGTCGCGGACCGCGCTGCGCAGCCGGTAGGTGGCGAAGGCGGCGACGAGCGCGCTGCGCTCGCGGCCCCAGCGCTCGTGGACGCGCTCGATCAGCTCCGCGCGGATGTCGCGCGGGAAGTCGAGGTCGATGTCTGGCAGGGAGTCCATCTCCTCGTTGAGGAAGCGCCCGATGAAGAGGCGGTGGCGGATCGGGTCGATGTGCGAGAGCCCGATCAGGTAGCAGACCAGCGAGGAGACCGAGGAGCCGCGGCCACGCCCGGGCGGCAGGTTGGTGACGCTGCGGGCGGCGCCGGGTCCGCGCACCTCGCGGGCCACCTCCTGCGCCAGCTTGAAGATCTCGTGGTAGATGAGGAAGAACCCGGCGAGGTCGTGCAGTCCGATCAGGCGCAGCTCCTCGGCCAGTTGCGCCTCGGCCTTGTCAAGCTCGGCCGGCGAGCGGTAGCGCTCCCCCAGGCGCTCGCGGCAGAGCCGCTCCAGCTCCTCGAGCGGCGTCACGCCCCCGGGCAGCGGCGGCGAGGGCAGCCGGTAGCCGAGGTCGGCGGTCAGGTCGAAGCGGCAGCGGCGCGCGATCCGCACCGTGTTCGCCGCCGCCTGCGGGTGGTAGCGCGCGAAGCGCTCGGCCTGCTCCCGCGGGCTGCGCAGCCAGAACTCGGCGTTGGGTCGCCGCTCGGCGTGGGACTCGTCGAGGCTCGCGCGGTGGCGGATCGCGACCAGCACGTCCTGTAGCCGGTGCCGCTCGCGCACGTGGTAGTGCACATTGCCCGTGCCGACCACGCCCACGCCCGCCCGCTCCGCGAGGGCGACCAGTGCCTCGTTGCGCGGGCGGTCGCCATGCACGTCGTTGTCCTGCAGCTCGACGAAGACCTGGTCCGCCCCGAACCAGCCGACGAGGCGGTCGAGCGCCGCGGCCGCCTCGGCCCGGCGTCCCGCCTGCACGAGGCGGGGGATGCGGCCCTCGCGGCAGCCGCTGAGCACGATCAGCCCGTCCGCGTGGCGCTCCAGATCGGCGAGCGGCAGCACGGGGTCGAGCCGCCGCGCCTCCTGCGCGCGGCGAGCGGTCTCGCGCAGCCCGAAGGCGTAGCTGGAGAGCCGGCAGAGGTTGGCGTAGCCCTGCCGCGTCTCCGCCAGCAGCGTGAGGTGCGAGCGCACCTCGCCGCTATCGCAGTCGTCGTCGCCCGACGCCGCCGGTTCGGAGACAGTCAGTTCGAGGCCGCTGATCGGCCGCAGTCCGGCCTCGCGTGCGGCGCGCGCGAACTCCATCGCCCCGAACATGCCGTCGTGGTCGGTCAGCGCCAGCGCGGCGTGGCCCTGCTCCAGGGCGGTGCGCACCAGCTCGCCGGGGCTCGATGCGCCCTCCAGCAGGGAGTAGTGGCTGTGCGCGTGCAGCTCCACGTAAGGCACGTCGTCGAGCGTGGCGTGCTCGAGCGGCGTCACGGGATCGCGAGGCGCACGCGAGCGCGGCGTGTCCCGTATGGCGCGCGCCTGGCGGGCCTCGAACTCGTCCCAGCGCTCCATGTAGCCGGGCTGCTGGTCCCGGCGTGTCCTCGCCACGGCGTCACCCCTTTCGCCGCACCGGTGCGCATGGTAGCAGAACGTGCGTTCTGCTACCATGCGCACGCCTCTTGGCGGGGGTGAACCATGGTGACTCGACATCCAGACATCGCATGCCTGCTCGTGCCCGCGCCGGCGCTCGCCGCCGAGCTGGCGGCGCGGCCGCAGCTGCACGGGCGGCCCGTCGCCGTCACCGACGACTCCGGGCGGCGCGTGGCCGAGGCCAGCGAGGCCGCCGCCGCGCGCGGGGTGCGGCCGGGACAGCGGCTCAGCGAGGCGCTGGCCTGCTGCCCGGCGCTCGCGGTCATCGAGGCGCGACCGGCGCGCGTGCGGCTCGCCGCCGCGCAGCTCGTGGAGGCCGCCGCCGCGGTCAGCCCGCTGGTCGAGGAGGCAGCCCCGGGCGAGGTCTACGCCGATCTGCGCGGCCTCGAGGGCCTCTACCCGCAGGAGGACGCACTCGCCCGGGCGCTGCTGGAGGGGGTTCCGCGTGGGCTGGGCGCGCGGCTGGGAGTGGCGGACAGCCGCTTCACGGCACGCGCGGCGGCCTTCGCCGCGCAGCCGGGAGCCTGGCGGCGCGTGGGCGCCGACGAGGCGCGCGCCTTCCTCGCGCCGCGGCCGACCGTGCTGCTGCCGCTGGAGCAGGCCGCGCGGGAGTGGCTCGCGCTGCTCGGCATCGCCACGCTCGGCGAGCTCGCGGCGCTGCCGCGCCACGCCGTCGAGGCGCAGCTCGGGGAGGCGGGCGGGCGGGCCTGGCTGGCCGCCCGCGGCGAGGATCCCACGCCGCTGGCGCCCATCGCGCAGCGCGAGCGCGTGCTGGAGCGCGCGCAGGCCGAGCCGCCGCTGATCGGCCGCGAGGCGCTGCTGCACACCTTCGGGCAGTTGCTGGGGCGCGCGCTCACACGGCCCGTGGTGCACGGACGCCTCGTGCGCGCCGTCCGCCTCAGCGCCACCACCGAGGACGAGCGGGTCTGGGAGCGCAGGCGCGTGCTGACCGAGCCG
>OZ250164.1:262500-3478993 GCA_965237865.1 Dehalococcoidia bacterium
GGCAAGCCGGGTACGCGCACCGCGCGGACGAATCCGGCGCGCTGCTTCTGGCTGCTATCCAGCGGTAGATGTCCGTGGGGCCGGCCATGCGCCGGCCCCGGAGCGGACGGGCGCCGCCCCGGCGATCACGCCGCCTCCGCCACCCCCCTCGAGGGGGAGAGCGCGGGAGCGGCGTGCCGGCCTGCTGGCCGGCGATGCACGCGGGGGCCATTAGCTCAGCTGGTTAGAGCGCAGTCCTGATAAGACTGAGGTCCCTGGTTCGAGTCCAGGATGGCCCACCAGCGCTTGCTGGTGCGAAGGGGCCGTAGCTCAGTTGGGAGAGCGCCGCCTTTGCAAGGCGGAAGTCGGGGGTTCGAATCCCCCCGGCTCCACCACTCGCTCCACGGACCGCCACACAGGCGACCACGCCGCAGCGCGGCGTTGGCGCGGGGCTCTGGCCCCGCAAGCGCTTTCACAATGGAAGATGAACGTGACAAGAGCAAAGGCAACACGAACGGCGTTTGCCTGCGTTGCCACCGGGGCCCTCGGGCCACGGAGGCGGTGCGGGCGGAACGCGGAGAGTGCCTGACGAAGGGTCAAGCTACGAAGGGCGCACGGTGGATGCCTTGGCGTTACGGGCCGATGAAGGACGTGGCAAGACTGCGATAAGCCTCGGCGAGCTGTCTAGCAAGCTGAACCGGGGATTTCCGAATGGGGCAACCCGGCCCGCGTGATGGCGGGTCACGACCGGCTGAACACATAGGCCGGATCGAGGGAACCGGGGGAACTGAAACATCTCAGTACCTCGAGGAAAAGAGACAATTCCCCTAGTAGCGGCGAGCGAACGGGGAGCAGCCCAAACCGTCCCCCCTTGTGGGGGGCGGGGTTGTAGGACCGGCGACACGGGAGTGCCGGCACGGATAGCCGAAGGACCTGGAACGGTCCGCCAGAGGGGGTGAGAGCCCCGTAGGCGAAATTCGTGCGGCTCCCGCCGGGATCCTGAGTACCACGGGACACGAGAAATCCCGTGGGAATCCGGGGAGACCACTTCCCAAGGCTAAATACCCGTAACGACCGATAGCGAACCAGTACCGTGAGGGAAAGGTGAAAAGCACCCCGGGAGGGGAGTGAAACAGTCCCTGAAACCGTGTGCCTACAAGCAGTCGGAGCCTGGCGTAAGCCGGGTGACGGCGTGCCTATTGAAGAATGAGCCGACGAGTTGCGTTCCGTGGCAAGGTTAAGCGACGGGAGTCGCGGAGCCGGAGCGAAAGCGAGTCTGAACAGGGCGTCGCAGTCGCGGGACGCAGACCCGAAACCTGGTGAGCTACCCATGGGCAGCGTGAAGCGAGGGTAAGACCTCGTGGAGGCGCGAACCTTCCTACGTTGCAAAGTGGTTGGATGACCTGTGGGTAGGGGTGAAATGCTAATCGAACCAGGAGATAGCTGGTTCTCCCCGAAATGCGTTTAGGCGCAGCCTCGTGTGATGTGCACTGGAGGTAGGGCTCTGGTTGGGCTAGGGGGCTTACCGCTTACCAAACCCATCCAAACCGCGAATGCCAGTGCATAAGAATACGGGAGTGAGACAGCGGGGGCTAAGCTTCGTTGTCGAAAGGGAAACAGCCCAGACCCTCGGCTAAGGCCCCTAAATCCATGCTTAGTGTGAAAGGATGTCCGGTCGCAAAGACAGCCAGGATGTTGGCTCAGAAGCAGCCATCATTGAAAGAGTGCGTAACAGCTCACTGGTCGAGTGATCGGGCGCCGACAATGTAACGGGGCTCAAGCATGGTGCCGAAGCCAGGGGATCGCACCCCCTCGGGGGAGCGGTCGGTAGGGGAGCGTTCCGCGCAGCAGTGAAGCCGGCAGGGTGACCTCCGGTGGAGCGCGCGGAAGTGAGAATGTCGGCATGAGTAGCGTAATTCCGGTGAGAAACCGGGACACCGTAAGCCCGAGGGTTCCTACGCAAGGTTTATCCGCGTAGGGTTAGGCGGGCCTAAGCCGAGGACGAGAGTCGTAGGCGATGGACAGCAGGTTAGTATTCCTGCCCCACCGCGGCTGCGTTTGAGGCAGGAGGGGTTACCCGGAAGGATAGGCTGGGCGGGCCGATTGGACATGGTCCGTTCTTCAGCCGTAGGCGTCTGGGGGTAGGCAAATCCGCCCCCAGGTCAAGCGGAGGGCTGGAGAGAAGCGGAGACGTCAGTCAAAGCGACCCGGTCGAGTCCATACCGGCGAGAAAAACCTCGCTGCCGAGCAACCGCGGTGCCCGTACCGCAAACCGACACTGGTGGGCGGCGGTAAGTACCGTCAGGTGATCGAGAGAACCTTCGTTAAGGAACTCGGCAATCTAGCTCCGTAACTTCGGGAGAAGGAGCGCCCTGGCCGGTGATGGACTTCGCGTCCTGAGCACGGCCGGGGCCGCAGAGAGCGGGCCCAGGCGACTGTTTAACAAAAACACAGGTCTCTGCCAACGCGTAAGCGGATGTATAGGGGCTGACGCCTGCCCAGTGCCGGAAGGTTAAGGGGAGCGGTGCAAGCTGCGAACCGAAGCCCCGGTGAACGGCGGCCGTAACTATAACGGTCCTAAGGTAGCGAAATTCCTTGTCGGGTAAGTTCCGACCCGCACGAATGGCGTAACGATCTGGGCGCTGTCTCAACGAAGGACTCGGCGAAATTGAACTGGCCGTGAAGATGCGGCCTACCCGCAGCCGGACAAAAAGACCCCGTGGAGCTTTACTGCAGCTTGGCGCTGGAGGCCGGGCTTGGACTGCGTAGGATAAGTGGGAGGCTGTGAACCGTTTCTTTCGGGAGACGGGGAGCCAACAGTGAAATACCACTCTTCCAGGTTTGTCCTCCTAACCTGTGAGCAAGCATGGGAACAGCGCCTGGTGGGCAGTTTGACTGGGGCGGTCGCCTCCCAAAAGGTAACGGAGGCGCGCAATGGTCCCCTCAGGGTGGATGGCAATCACCCGACGCGTGTATTGGCAGAAGGGGGCTTGACTGCGAGACGGACATGTCGAGCAGGGACGAAAGTCGGCCAAAGTGATCCTACGGTCCCGAGTGGAAGGGCCGTGGCTTATCGGATACAAGCTACCCCGGGGATAACAGGCTGATCCTGCCCAAGAGTTCATATCGACGGCAGGGTTTGGCACCTCGATGTCGGCTCGTCGCATCCTGGGGCTGAATCAGGTCCCAAGGGTTGGGCTGTTCGCCCATTAAAGCGGTACGCGAGCTGGGTTCAGAACGTCGTGAGACAGTTCGGTCTCTATCCGCTGTGGGCGTAGGAGGCTTGAGGAGCGCTGCCCCTAGTACGAGAGGACCGGGGTGGACGGACCTCTGGTGTGCCGGTTGTCCCGCCAGGGGCATCGCCGGGTAGCCAAGTCCGGAACGGATAAGCGCTGAAAGCATCTAAGCGCGAAGCCAACTCCAAGATGAGGCCTCCCACTGGGTTAACCAGGTAAGACCGCGGGAAGACTACCCGCTTGATAGGCCACAGGTGGAAGCGCAGCAATGCGTGTAGCTGAGTGGTACTAATGGTCGAGGGCTTGACCCTTCATCAGGCGCCCTCCGCATTCCCCGCCGTGCCTGCCGCAACCGTCACGCTCATCTTCCGGCGGACGCCCCCGGGTGCCCGCAACCGGACCTCCGGAGCCGCTATACTGACCGCTAGACTGGTCGGGCCGGACCCGGAGCAATCCGGAATCGTCGCGGGATGGAGCAGTGGTAGCTCGTCGGGCTCATAACCCGAAGGTCGGGGGTTCGAATCCCTCTCCCGCTACCAAGCAATGACACGGGCGCAGCAACCGCTGCGCCCGTCTTGCGTCCGCAACGCGATCAACCCCGGGCCGCCGCCAGCGCGAGGTCCCGCGTGAGCTCCGCCTGGCCCGCGTGCTCCGCCATGTGCCGCGCGACCACGATCAGCACCTCGAGCCCGCTGATCTCACCGCGGTGTGGATGGCGCCTCAATGCCGCGAGGTCTGCCCCGTTGAGCCTGTCGAGCGCCGGGGCGATCCGGGCCTCGAGGGCGCGCCACTGCCTGTCGATCACCGCCGCGGAGCGACCGCTGGCGGCGAACTCCGCCTCCCGATCGCGGTCGACGTCGATCCCGCAGAGGACGGCCAGCAGCCGGTGCTCCGTCGCGCCGAGGGCGTGAACGGCGAGCGCGTACACGCTGTTCGCGCCGGCAGCCGGAGGGCGCCAATCGAGCGGCACGCCAGCCTCCTCGAGCTCGGAGAGCGCGGCGATGATGTGCGCGATCGAACGCCCGATGTATCGCCGGAACGTCTGGGCGGTTTCGTTGCCTGCCATCGCTGCACCTCTTCGTGAGCGGGAGATCTTGCCCGTCCGCCCGTCGCGCCGCATACTGCACGGTCCTGGTGGTTAGAGCGCGGTGGACCCACCCGTTCCCATCCCGAACACGGAAGTGAAACGCCGCAGCGCCGACGATACTCCCCGGGCAACCGGGTGCGGAAAATAGGCCACTGCCAGGACTCATGCGAGCCGGTTCCACGCGGGCCGGCTCGCTCCGCGTCCAGCGGCTTCCGGACTGCACAGCGGAGCGTGCGAGCGACGCGTGATATGATCCCCCGGCTGTCCGGCGGCCCGCCTTACGGCCCCGCCGGCGGCGAACCCAGGAGCAGGAGGGCCCAGCAGACTTTGACGAACCCCGACACCCCGGAACAGACCGACCCACCGGGCGGCGCTCCCGCAGCAGTCGCTGCACCAGAACCGTCTCCCCCGCCCGCACCACCGCTCGCACCCGATATCGAGGAAGAGATCCTCGACATGGGCGCGCTGCTCGACGCCGGCGAGGCGCCCGAACCGCGCCAGCTGCGTCGCGGCGAGGTCATCGAGGGCCCCGTGATGGCCATCGAACGCGACGGCGTCCTGATCGACCTCGTCGATATCGGCTCCAAGTCCGAGGGCGTGGTGCCCGTGCAGGAGATGCACTCGCTCGGCTCTGACCCGCTCTCCCGGCTCAGCATCGGCGAGAACGTGCTCGCCTACGTCATGCAGGCGGAGACCGAGGACGGGCAGGTCCAGCTCTCGATCGACCGCGCGCGCGGCGAACAGGGCTGGCGGATCCTGCAGGAGCGCTTCGAGAGCGGTGAGATCTTCGAGGCGGAGATCACCGGCTTCAACAAGGGCGGGCTGCTCGCCAACGTCGAGGGCGTCAACACCTTCATCCCCATGTCCCAGGTCGTCGGAGCCAAGCCCGGCAGCGACGGCGCCAACCCGCTCTCCGACCAGGTCGGCCGGCAGCTGCGCATGAAGGTGATCGAGATCAATCGCCGCCGCAACCGCGCCATCCTCTCCGAGCGCGCGGCCATGCAGGAGTGGCGCGCCGAGCAGAAGGAACGCCTGCTGGGCGAGCTCACCGAGGGCGAAGTCCGCCGCGGCAAGGTCACCTCGATCCGCAACTTCGGCGTCTTCGTCGACCTCGGCGGGGCCGACGGCCTCGCGCACCTCTCGGAGCTCTCCTGGGACCGCAACGCGGATCCGGAGCAGCTCTTCAGCATCGGCCAGGACATCGACGTCTTCGTCATGCGCATCGACCGCGAGAACAAGAAGATCGCCCTCTCCGTGCGCCGCGCCGCGCCGGAGCAGTGGCAGGACCTGATCGCCCGCTACGAGGTCGGCGACGTCGTCCCCGGCGTCGTCACGAAGGTCGTCGCGTTCGGCGCCTTCACGCGTCTACCGGGGCCCGTCGAGGGCCTGGCGCACGTCTCGGAGCTGGTCGACCGGCGCATCAACGCGCCCGACGAGATCCTCACCGAGGGCGACGTGGTGCCGCTCAAGATCGTGCGCATCGAGCACGACCGGCACCGGCTCGGGCTCTCGCTGCGCGAAGGGCGGCAGGAAGCCGAGATGCGCGGCTGGCGCTTCGACGACCACGGGCGCGTCATGGGCGTCGCCGACGAAGCGCGCGAGGAGTTCCCGAACGAGTGCGCCGCCGTGGAGGAGCGCTACGGCGAACGGCAGGCCGAGGCAGAGGCCGCGGACCGCGCCCGCGACGAGGCGCGCGGTCGCCGCTCCGGCTCCGCCGATCAGGCCGCGCCGCGTCGCCCCGATGCCCCGCCGATGACGGCGATAGCCGCCGCGATGCAGCAGGCGCGGGAGGAACTCGCCTCCCAGGAAGCGCAGGAAGCCTCGGAGGCTCCGGAAGCCCGGGAGGCCGCGGAGGCCGCGGAGGCCGCGGAAGCCGCGGAAGCCTCGGAAGCGCCGGAGGCCGCGGAAGCCACGGAGGCCGCGGAAGCCACGGAAGCCACGGAGGCCGCGGAAGCCACGGAAGCGCCGGAAGCCACGGAGGCCCCGGAAGCCCCGGAGGCCGCGGAAGCGCCGGAAGCCACGGAGGCCCCGGAAGCCACGGAGGCCGCGGAAGCCGCGGAAGCCACGGAGGCCGCGGAAGCCACGGAAGCCGCTGAAGCCGCGGAAGCGCCGGAAGCCTCGGAAGCCCCGGAGGCCTCGGAAGAGGCCCCGGCCGAGGCGCCGGACGAAGCCCAGCAATAGGAGACGCGTCCGCCGCGAACCGCGGTGAACGCGCGGGCCCGCCTTCCGGGACGGATCGAACGCCGGCCGGTCTACGGACTGACCTGCGCCGCCCTGCGTTCAACTCGCGAGCGACTCGGGCGGAGTGGCGCTTGACGTAATCCGGCGGCCGCGGGCTGGGCGGAGCGGACTCCTCGAACGCCGCTCTGGGCCGTGGTAGCCTTAAGGGCGCGCGACGGGAGTGCGTGATGGCGGACCGGTTCGACAAATTCACCGAGCGGGCCCGCCGGGTGCTGACCCTCGCGCAAGAGGAAGCGCAGCGCTTCAACCACAACTACATCGGCACCGAGCACTTGCTGCTCGGCCTCGTCCGCGAGGGCGACGGCGTGGCCGCGAAGGTGCTCTCCAACCTCGGCGTCGAGCTGAACAAGGTGCGCTCCGCCGTCGAGTTCATCATCGGCCGCGGCGATCGCACGACCAGCGGCGAGATCGGGCTCACCCCGCGCGCGAAGCGCGTGATCGAGCTCGCCGTCGATGAGGCGCGCCGGCTCAACCACTCCTACATCGGCACTGAGCACCTGCTGCTCGGCCTCGTCCGCGAGGGCGAGGGCATCGCGGCGGGCGTCCTCGAGAGCCTGGGCGTGAACCTCGAGCGGGTGCGCGGCGAGACCACGCGCATCCTCGCGCAGACGCAGCCGCAGGGCGCGGCGGCGGCGGGCTCGGGCGGGCGCCAGACGGCGCGCACACCCACGCTCGACCAGCTCGGCGTGGACCTCACGGCCGCCGCGCGCAGCAGCCAGCTCGACCCCGTGATCGGCCGCGAGAACGAGATCGAGCGCGTCGTGCAGATCCTCTCGCGCCGCACCAAGAACAACCCCGTGCTGATCGGCGAACCGGGCGTTGGCAAGACCTCGATCGCCGAGGGCCTCGCCCATCGCATCGTGCAGGGCGACGCCCCCGAAACGCTGCTCGGGAAGCGCATGCTCACCCTCGACATCGGCTCGCTCGTCGCCGGCACCAAGTACCGCGGCGAGTTCGAGGAGCGCCTCAAGAAGGTGATCGAGGAGATCCGCTCCGCCAAGAACTGCATCCTCTTCATCGACGAGCTGCACATGCTCGTCGGCGCCGGCGCCGCCGAAGGCGCCGTCGATGCCGCCAACATCCTCAAGCCGGCGCTCGCGCGCGGCGAGCTGCAGGCGATCGGCGCGACCACCCTCGACGAGTACCGCAAGCACATCGAGCGCGACGCCGCGCTCGAGCGCCGCTTCCAGCCCGTGCGCGTCGACGAACCGTCGACCGAGGAGACCATCGAGATCCTCAAGGGCATCCGCGGCGCCTACGAGGAGCACCACAAGCTGCAGATCAGCGACGACGCGATCAAGGCCGCCGCCGAACTGTCCGCGCGCTACGTCTCAGACCGCTTCCTGCCGGATAAGGCGATCGACCTGATCGACGAGGCGTCGGCGCGCGTGCGCATCCGCCGCCACTCGACGCCGCCCTCGGTGCGCGACGCCACGAAGGGCCTCGAGGCGCTGCGCCGCGAGAAGGACCAGGCGATCGGCAGCCAGCAGTACGAGTACGCCGCCGAACTGCGCGAGCGCGAGGTGCGTCTGCAAGCCAAGCTCGAGGAACTCGAGCAAGAGGTCCAGAGCGAGCGCGAGGGCAGCGAACTGCTGGTCAGCGAGGAGGACATCCGCGATGTCGTCTCGATGTGGACGGGCATCCCGCTCACGCGCATCGCTTCCGAGGAGACCGCGCGCCTGATCGAGATGGAGCAGTTCCTGCGCGACCGCGTGATCGGGCAGGACGAGGCGATCAGCGCCGTCGCCAAGGCCGTGCGGCGGGCGCGGGCGGGCCTCAAGAACCCCAAGCGCCCGATCGGCGTGTTCATGTTCCTGGGACCCACGGGCGTAGGGAAGACCTACCTCGCCGAGACGCTCGCCGAGTTCATGTTCGGCTCGAAGGACAACATCGTCCGGCTCGACATGTCCGAGTTCATGGAGAAGCACACCGTCTCGCGCCTCGTCGGCTCACCGCCCGGCTACGTCGGCTACGACGATGGCGGGCAGTTGACGGACCTGGTGCGGCGGCGCAGCTACTGCCTGATCCTCCTCGACGAGATCGAGAAGGCGCACCCGGACGTCTACAACATGCTGCTCCAGATCTTCGACGACGGGCACCTGTCCGACGCCAAGGGCCGCAAGGTGGACTTCCGCAACACCATCATCATCCAGACCTCCAACGTCGGCTCCGACCTGATCCGCAAGGACAGCCGCTTCGGCTTCAACACGGCGACCGACGACGCCAAGACCGCCGAGCAGATGTACGAGCGGATGAAGGACAAGGTCACGGAAGAGATGAAGCGGGTCTTCCGGCCCGAGTTCCTCAACCGCATCGACCAGTCCGTCGTCTTCCACTCGCTCCAGGAGGATCACATCCGCGAGATCGTGGACCTCGAGCTGAAGGACGTGCGGGACAACCTGCGCGAGAAGGACATCACCCTCGAAGTCGAGAAGGCGCTGCTCGACCACCTCGGCAAGAAGGGCTTCGACCCGGTGTTCGGCGCGCGCCCGCTGCGCCGCGTGATCCAGAACGAGGTCGAGGACCGTCTCTCCGACGCCCTCCTGGAGGGCCAGTTCTCCGAGGGCGCCACGATCCGCCTCGACTTCGTCGACGGCGAGGTCACCGCGGAGCAGATCGACAGCGCCCCACCGCCGGAGCCGCCGGCGGAGGAGGAGCAGGAGCAGGAGCCCGTCCTCACGCCCTGAGCGCGTTGCACCTCGCGGAACAATCGTACGGGCCGCCGGAAGGCGGCCCGTTCTTCGTCCGTGTCTCAACCACGCGCTGCTCTCGCGTCGCGTCAGGGTTCGTGCGCCGGCGCGGTGGACGGATCGGGCTGCTCGGAGAGGGGGAGGCGGGGCGGGGCGCGGTGGGCATAGATGCTTTGCAGCAGGCCGACGGCGACGAAGGTCCCCAGCAAGGCCGTCCCGCCCTGCGAGATGAAGGGCAGTGGCAGACCCGTCGCCGGGAACAGCCGCACGTTCACCGCCATGTTGAGCATCGCCTGCGTCAGCAGCAGCGCCGTCAGCCCGGACGCCAGCAGCCGCCCGAACGAGTCCGGCGCGTGGCGCGCCGCCTCCAGCCCGCGCCAGCCGACCAGCGCGAACAGCACGACCAGGGAGAGCGTGCCGATCAGGCCCAGCTCCTCGCCAATCATCGCGAACACGAAGTCGCTCGAGCGGGCGAGGATGCCGTAGAGGTGCGACTCGCTGCCGCCGAACAGCCCGCTGCCCGTGATGCCGCCCTCGGCGAGCGCGGTCTCGGCCTGCCGCAGGGTGTACCCGGTCCCGAGGGGATCGCGCTCGGGGTTGAGGAACACCGCGATGCGCTCGCGCTGGTAGTCCGGCACGGCCAGCGCATAGGTCAGCGGCATCAGCCCGGCGAGCCCGGCGAAGAGCCCGCCGAGCATGCGCAGCGACGCGCCCCAGACCACCACGACGACCAGCCAGGCCGACGTGAAGATCAGCGCCGTGCCCGTATCCGGCTGCGTCAGCACCGGCAGCAAGAGCCCGGCGAGCAGACCGAACGTGAGCAGCAGTGCGGGCAACCTCGGCGTTCTCACACTCGCGTAGGACGCGAGCGCGAGCACGAGCGCCAGCTTGGCGAGTTCCGACGGCTGGAAGGTCGTGCCCGCCACCGTGAGCCAGCGCCGCGCCCCGTACTCGGTCTCCCCGGCGACGGCGGCGAAGAGCAGCAGCGCCGCGGCCAGGAGATACAGCGCCCCGCTTCCCTGCCGCAGCAGCCGGTAATCGAACCGCGCGGCGAACAGCATCATCGCCGTCCCGGCTACCGCGATCAGGGCGTGGCGCAAGGCGGCGGCGGTCAGCAGCGGATGGGGCGGATCTCCGAGGGTGGCCGAGTGCACGCTGACCAGCCCGAACGCCGCCAGCAGGACGACCACCGCCCAGAGCGTGACATCGCTGCGCTGCAGCGGTCCGGCGAGCGCCTCCCGGATCATGGCCGCGCCCTCCCGACCGTCGCCTGGCTCCAGATCCACTCCTCTTCCGGACTGATGTCCATGCGGAAGTAGGCCGAGAGGATCTCGCGCGCGACCGGCCCGGCGTGCGTCGCGCCGACGCCGTACTCGAGGTAGACGACGATCGCGACCTCCGGGTCGTCGTAGGGCGCGAACCCGATGTACCACGCGTGTGAGGCGAGCAGGCCGTCCGCGTTGCGGCTGCCGAACTCGGCGGTGCCGGTCTTGCCGCCGATCTGAACGTCGGCGGGCTCGCCGCGCCAGGCCGTCCCGCCCGTATTGGCGGCGCGGCGCAGCGCCTCGCGCACCACGTCCAGGTGCTCGCTGTCGATCGGTAACGTGCCTGCGACCTCCCGCTCGAAGGGAACGATGCCCGCGGCAGTGCGCAGCCCGTGCGCGATGCGCGGCACCAGTAGCTCGCCGCCGTTGGCGAGCGCGGCCGTCGCGACTGCCATCTGCACCGGGGTGACCTCGAGGTAGCCCTGCCCGATGCCGAGGTTGTAGCTGTCGCCCAGCACCCACGGCTCCCCGATCACCTCTTCCTTCCACGCCGCGTCGGGGACCAGGCCGGCGGATTCGCCGGGCAGGTCGAGGCCGGTCGGCGACCCGAAACCGAACGAGCGCGCGTATGCGGCCACGCGTTCCACCCCGAGACCCTCGAAGTGCTCGTCGTCCTGCTCGTAGCCGCCGGCGAGGTAGTAGTAGTAGACGTCCGAGGAGCGCGTAAGCCCGCCGTAGAAGTCCAGCAGCCCGTGCGGGGCCCAGTCCCTGTAGGTGTAGACGATCGTCGGATCGTAGATGGAGCGGATGGTGATCGCGCCGCTGCTGAAGATGGTGGTCTCGGGCGTGGCGACGCCTTCCTCGAGCGCTGCCGCCCCGACGAACGGCTTGAAGATCGAGCCGGGAGCCGGGGCTTCCATGTACGCGCGGTGGACCAGCGGGCGCGTCGCGTCGCTCAGCAGCGCGCCCACGTCCGCGCCGCCGGAGTGCCAGGCGAAGGCGCTCACGTCGTACGAGGGGTAGGTGGCCAGCGCCAACAGCTCGCCGCTGCGCACGTCGATCAGCACCGCCGCACCCGATCGCGAGAGTTGCTCCGGATCCCGCTTCTCTACATCTATGGCGTAGGCGCGGCCCTGCTCGATGCCCTTGATCAGTGCGTCGCTCGCTGCACGCTGCAGCTGCATGTCGATGCTGAGCATCAGATCGGCGCCGCCGCGCGCCGGGTCTGCGCCGAGGTTCCGCAATTCGCGGCCCACGGGATCGGCGATGACCAGCCGCTGGCCATCCTCCCCGCGCAACTCGGTCTCGTAGCTCATCTCCACGCCTGCCCGCCCGACCAGCGCGTCCAGCCGGTACCCGGCGTCGAGGTAGTCGTCGGCCTGCTCGGCGGTGATCGGCCCCACGTAGCCGATCAGGTGCGAGAGCAGGTCTCCGCCCCCGTAGACGCGCCTCGGCGCCGTGCGCACAAGGGCGCCCGGCACGTCTGCCAGCGAGGCGCGCAACGCGATCGCCTCCTCGCGTCCGAAGCCCTCGCGCAGCGTCACGGGTGCGAGCGGATCGATCTCCGCCAGTGGCTGGGTCAGCGCCCGCTCGATGGCGGCGCGGGGCGCCAGGCCGATTCGCTCGAGGGCGCGCAGCGCAGCCAGCCGTTCCGCCGCGCCGGTCGGCAGATCGCCCGGGACCAGCGCGAGGGAGAAGGTGGCGACGTTGTGCGCGAGGATGGAGCCGCTGCGGTCGGTGATCAGCCCGCGCAGCGGCTCGATGGGAATGCTGCGCACGAACTCACCGCGCACGGCGCCCGGCGAGGCCGCGGGGACGGCGACGGCGACAGGCACCTCGCCGTAGAGCTGGAGCCGGACGAGCTGTACCGCGAGCACGAACAGCACGAGCGCGCCGAGGGCCTGCAGCGCGCGGAGGCGTTGGTTGGTCACTCGAACAGCCTCCGCTGCGCCCCGCGGTCCGGAGCCGGCCGGCCCCGCATCGCCCATGCCCCTCCGGCGAGGATAGCGGCGAGGGCGAAGGCGGCGGCCGCGCTCCAGGCCGCGCCCTCGAACAGCTCGTTCTGCTGCTGCTCTGACAGCGCCGCCAGGCCGCTGGAGAACCGCAGCATCGCCTGGAAGACCAGCACGCCGAGCGAGGCCGCGATCGGCGCCAGGAGGAGCCGCTCCCAGACCCGTAGCGCCGCCGCGGGGAGCAGCAGGGCGGCGGTCGGAAGCATCGCGAGCAGGAACCAGCCCGACCGCTCCTCGGACGCGACGCCCAGCACGATTGCCGCGAGGACGGCCGCGGCAACGGCCTCGCCGAGGCCGCGCGCCGCGCCCCAGCCCGCGATCACGACCAGCGGCAGCACGGGCGCCGCGAGCGGCTGGTCGATCCAGATCGGCGTGGCCCCGAGCTGCATCAGCGCCGCGCCCGTGCCGAGCAGCGCGGCGACAAGCGCGAGCGGCAGCCGAACGATCAGCGTGCCGGGTAGCGGGATCACTTGGCTGTCCCCGTCCCCGAGGCCGTCCGCGACGGTTCCGTGATCACCAGCACGTGCTCAATCCGCTCGTAGGTGGCGAGCGGCTCGACGCGGATCCGCGAGAACAGGTCCTGCCCGCTGCGGTCCACCTCCGTCACCTGCCCGGCGAGCAGCCCGCCGGGCAGCCCCCCGATCAGCGCGGACGTGAGCACGAGATCGCCCTCGCTGATCGGATCCCCGATCGGCGCGAACTCGAGCCGCAGACCTTCCCGGCTGCCGGTCAGCGCCGTCTGCGTTCGTGTCGACTGGACGACGGCAGCGATCGCCGATTGCGGATCGCTCAGCAGCCGCACGCGCGCACGCTGCTGCTGCACGGAGGAGACGAGGCCGATCAGCGTCGCGCCGCTTCCCAGCACCGGCTGCCCCTTGCGCACTCCGTCGCGCGCGCCGCGGTCGATGACGATCACGTCGCGCCCGGGCGCGGGATCGCGCAGCACCACCTTCGCGGCGAGGGTGGAGCCCACGTTGCCCGCTCCGGCGGCGGCGGTCAGGTCGGCCAGTTGGCCGCTCCGGATCACGGATTCGCGGAGGCTCGAGTTCTCGGCCTCGAGGCGTGCGATCTGCCGGCGCAGCGCGGCGTTCTCGTCGCTCAGCTCATCGATGCGACCGCCGTGCTGTGCGGAGTCGGACAGCGTGCGCGCGAGGTCCCCGGCGGCGTCGATCAGCGGCGCGATGATCAGGCCCCCGCGCTCCTCGAATGTCGCGGCGCCCTGCGCCCGTGAGCCGGCGAGCAGCGCGCCCGCGAGCGTCAGCAGCGCGATCAGCCAGAAGGCGTGGCGTAGCACGGCCACGGGTGAGCCCTCCGCGCGATCCGATCAGTGCTGAGGAGTGCGAAACGCGGAGATCAGATCGTCAGAACCGACGGATTTGCGGCTTCGGCGCCTGTCCACCCAGCCGATGTTCAGTCTAGCAGATCGCCCCTCCGGCGCGTCCCGGCTGGACGCCCGTGCTGCGCGATCAGCGCACCGGGCGCCGCGCGCTGACCCGCGCCTGCACTTTCCGCAGCGTCGAGGCTTCCTCGAGTGTCTCGGCGCAGCCGCGCACGACCGAGCGGAGCGGGTCCGCGGCCACGTACGTGGGGAAGCGCGTCTCGGCGGCGATGCGGCGGTCGAGGCCCTGCAGCAGCGCGCCTCCGCCCGCCATCGCGATGCCGTGCAGCATCAGATCGGCGACCAGCTCGGGCGGGGTGCGCTCGATCGTCGCCTGTACCGCGTGGACGATCTCGTTCGTGATCGGTGACAGCGCGTCCCGCACCTCGACCGTCGAGACCTCGACGGACTTCGGCAGGCCGGTCGCGAGATCGCGACCGCGCAGGTCGACGCGGCCTTCCTCCTCGAGCGGGTAGGCGGAGCCGGCCTCGATCTTGATCGACTCGGCGCTGCGTTCGCCGATGAGCATGTTGTGGACCTGCCGCGCGTACTGCATCAGCGCCTGGTCCATCGCGTCGCCCGCCGCCCGCACGGAGGTTGAGACGACGATGCCTCCGAGGGCGATCACGGCGACCTCGGTGGTGCCGCCGCCGATGTCGATGATCATCTGCCCGGCGGGATTCATCACGGGCAGCTTGGCGCCGATGGCCGAGGCCATCGGCTCCTCGATCAGGTAGGACGACCGCGCGCCGGCCGCGACGGCGGCGTCGTGGACCGCGCGCTTCTCCACCTCCGTCGCGCCGGACGGAATGCCGATCACGACGCGCGGCTTGGGGATGCCGAGCCCGAAGCGCTCGTGCACCTGGCGGATGAAGTGATGCAGCATGCGCTCGGTCACCGAGAAGTCCGAGATCACGCCGTCGCGCAGCGGGCGCACCGCCACGATCGTCGAGGGCGTGCGCCCGACCATCAGCTTCGCCTCCTCGCCGATCGCGAGTACGCGCTTCGAGACGGTGTCGATCGCGACCACGGACGGCTCGTCGACGACGATGCCGCGCCCGCGCACGAAGACGAGCGTGTTGGCCGTGCCGAGGTCGATGCCGATGTCGTGCGAGAAGATGCCGAGGAAGCTTGAGAGCGGGTTGAAGGCCACAGCGAACCCTTTCGCGGCGTCTCATCCAGAGGATGCCGAACGCACGACGCCGGGCGCGTCACGCGAAAGGGGAAGGCTGGCGGGGCCCCGCCGCAGGCGCCCGCGAAGTCAGTATAGCCCGCTGCGCAACGGCTCGTGCAGCGGGCCGCGGCGGCTAGGGCTCGCCCTCCCAGCCGCGCTCGCGGAGGCGGGCGACGAACTCGTCCTCGTTGAGGATCGGCGTCTCAAGCTCCTCGGCCCGCGCGCGTTTCGCGCCGCCGCCGGAGCCCGCCAGCAGGTAGCTGGTCTGCTTCCCGACCGCGCCGCTGACGCGCCCGCCCAGCTCCTTGATCAGCGCCTCCGCCTCGTTCCGCGACCAGCGCTCGAGGGCGCCCGTCACCACCACCACGTCGCCCTCCAGCGGCCCGCCGCGCGCCGACGTGTCGTCGTCCATGCGCACACCGGCCGTGGCGAGACGGTCGATCTCGGCCGCGTTGGCGTCGTCGTCGAGGTACTCGTGCAGTGCCGCCGCGACGATCGGGCCGACGCCGTCGATCGCCTCGATCTCCTCGAGGCCGGCGGCGCGCAGGTGCGCCATATCGCCGAAGTGCACCGCGATGTCGCGCGCGGTCTCCAGGCCGACGTGGCGGATGCTGAGCGCGACCAGCAGCAGCCGTAGCGGGCGCTGCTTGCTCGCCTCGATCTGTGCGAAGAGGTTGTCCAGCGTCTTCTCGCCGATTCCCTTGAGGGCGAGCAGTTCCTCGCGGCGCTCGTGCAGGCCGTAGATGTCGGAGACGTCGCCGATGAACCCGAGCTCGGTGAGGCGGGCCGCGAGCTTCTCGCCGAAGCCCTCGATGTCCATCCCGCCGCGCGAGGCGAAGTGCTCCACGGTGCGTGCGACGCGCGGCGGGCAGCGCAGGTTCGGGCAGCGCGCGCCGGGTCCGTCCGTGATCACCGGCGTCTCGCAGACCGGGCAGCGCTGTGGCGCCTCGAACGGACGCAGTTCGTCCTCGCGGCCCTCGCGGGCGGCGAGGACGGGGCCGACGACCTCCGGGATCACCTCGCCCGCGCGCTGCACGATCACGTCGTCTCCGATCAACAGGCCCTTCGCCTGCACCTGCTCCGCGTTGTGCAGCGTCGCCACGCTCACGCGCGCCCCGCCCACCACCACAGGCTCGAGGACCGCGAACGGCGTCAGCGCGCCCGTGCGGCCAACGGAGACCTGGATGTCGCGCAGACGCGTCACGGCCTGCTCGGCGGGGAACTTGTACGCCGTCGCCCAGCGCGGCTCCCGCCCGACGACGCCGAGCTGCCGCTGCTCGCCGACGTCGTCGACCTTCACGACGACGCCGTCGATGGCGTACGGCAGCTCCTCGCGACGCCGCGCCCAGTCCTCGCAGAAGGCGACGGCGGCCTCAATGCCCTCGAAGCGCCGGGCGTGCGGGTTGGTGGGGAAGCCGGCCTCGCGCATCCACTCGAGGGCGCTCCACTGGCTCGCGGGCGGCGCGGCGCCCTCGGTCCAACCGCGCTGGTAGACGAACAGCTGGAGGCGGCGCTGCGCGGTGACGGCCGGATCGAGCTGACGCAGCGAGCCGGCCGCTGTGTTGCGCGGGTTCATGTAGAGCGGCTCGCCGGCCTCGGCGCGCTCCGCGTTGAGGCGATCGAACTCCTCGCGCGAGAGGTAGACCTCGCCGCGCACCTCGAAGGCGGCCGGGGCGTCGTCGCCGTGCACGCGCAGCGGGATCGCGCGGACCGTGCGCAGATTCGCCGTGATGTCCTCGCCGCGCAGGCCGTCCCCGCGCGTCGCGCCGACCTCGAGCGCGCCGTCGCGGTACACCAGCGAGATCGCGAGGCCGTCGATCTTCGGCTCGCAGACCAGGGCGGCGCTCTCCACCTCCAGCAGCCGCAGCACGCGCGCGTACCAGGCCCGCAGCTCGTCGCCGTCGAAGGCGTTGCTGAGCGAGAGCATCGGCTCGCGGTGCTCGACCACGTCGAAGCCCTCGGCGACCGCCCCGCCGACGCGCTGCGTCGGGGAGTCGGGCGCGGTCAGCTCCGGGAAGCGCGCCTCGAGGTCCACGAGCCTGCGATAGAGGGCGTCGTACCCGGAGTCGCCGATCTCCGGATCGTCGAGGACGTGGTAGCGGTGTTCGTGATAGCGGACGAGGGAACGCAGCTCCGCGATCTCGCGGCGCGCCGCCTCGTGCGCCCCTTCGGGCTCGGGCGTGGTCATCATGCTGAGTATATAAGGGCGGGCCCTTGATAGAATCAGATCAAGGCTCATCGAGGAGACACGGGTATTGGCTGAGGTTGTGATCGTCGACTACGGAGCGGGCAACCTGCGCAGCGTGGCGCGGGCGGTCCGCCACGCGGGCATCGAGCCCATCATCACCTCCGACGCCGAGGCCGTGGACGGCGCGCGGGCCGTGATCCTGCCCGGCGTCGGGGCCGCCGCCGACACGATGGCCAACCTGCGCCGCGCGAAGCTCGTCGAGCCGCTGCGCGACTACATCGCCGCCGATCGCCCCTTCCTCGGCGTCTGCATGGGCATGCAGGCGCTGTTCGACGTCTCCGAGGAGGGCGGGGAGCACGAATGTCTCGGCGTCTTGCCGGGGCGCATCGTGCGCTTCCCCGGCGGGCTGACGGTCCCGCACATGGGCTGGAACACGCTCCGCTTCACGCGCCCGCACCCGGTCCTCGAGGGTGTCGAGGACGGCGCCTACGCCTACTTCGTCCACTCCTACTACCCGCGCCCCGACGATCCGGCGCTGACGATCGCCAGCACCGAGCACGGCGTGCCCTTCGCCTCGATCGTCGGGCAGGGCAACCTGATCGCGACGCAGTTCCACCCGGAGAAGTCCGGGGCGTCCGGCCTGCGGATGTACGCGAACTTCCTGCGGCTCGCGCTCGATGGCGGCTCGATCGCGCCCGAGGCGGCGGCCACCGCCGAGGGGAGCGCCTGATGGAGGTGATCCCGGCGATCGACATCCGCGGCGGGCAGTGCGTGCGCCTCAGCCAGGGCGACTACGAGCGCGAGACGGTGTTCGACAACGACCCGGTCGCCGTCGCGGTGCGCTGGGCCTCGCTAGGCGCGCGCCGCATCCACATCGTCGATCTCGATGGCGCACGCGCCGGGCAGCAGGTCAACGCCGCGCTCGTGCGGCGCATCGTCCACACCGTTGGCGCGGCCGTGCAGACCGGGGGCGGCCTGCGCGACCTGGGCGCACTGCGCGCCGCGCTCGACGACGGCGTGAACCGCGTCGTGCTCGGCACCGCCGCGGTCCGCGACCCGGACCTGCTCCGCGAGGCCGTCGCCGTGGCTCGTGACCGGCTGATCGTCTCCGTCGATGCGCGCAACGGCATCGTGCAAACGCAAGGCTGGACCGAGGGCAGCGACGTCGATGCGACCTCGTTCATCCGCCAGCTCGCCTCGATCGGCGTCGAGCGGATCGTCTACACGGACATCGATCGCGACGGCGTGCGCGGCTCCCCGAATTTCGAGATGTACGAGGCGCTGGTCTCGGACACCTCGATCGCCGTCATCGCCGCCGGTGGCGTCAGCACGCTCGACGACCTGCGGCGGCTCTCCGACTGCGGCGTCGAGGCCGCGATCGTCGGGCGCGCCCTCTACACCGGCGAGGTCTCGCTGCCCGAAGCGCTGGCCGTCGCATGACGGCGGCGACCCCAACGCCGAGGGCGGAGCGCTGAGCCGATGCTGACGAAACGCATCATCCCCTGCTTCGACGTCGACCTCGGGCGCGTGGTGAAGGGCATCTCCTTCGTCGAACTGCGTGACGCCGGCGACCCGGTCGAGCTCGCCGCCTCCTACGAGAAGGCCGGTGCCGACGAGCTGGTATTCCTCGATATCACCGCCTCCTCCGACGGCCGGCCGAGCGTCTACGACATGGTCGCCCGCACCGCGGACCAGGTGTTCGTGCCGTTCACCGTGGGCGGCGGGATCCGCTCCCCCGAGGACGTGCGCGTGATGCTCGAGATGGGCGCCGACAAGGTCTCCATCAACACCGCCGCCGTCGAGCGGCCGGAGCTGATCAGCGAGGGCGCCCGCGGCTTCGGCTCCCAGTGCATCGTCGTCGCCATCGACGCCAAGCGCCGCTCGCCCGACGACCCGGCCGCGGGCTGGGAGGTCTACACCCACGGCGGCCGCACCCCGACCGGCATCGACGCGCTCGCCTGGGCGCGCGAGGCGGTCGAGCGTGGCTCCGGCGAGTTGCTGGTGACCTCGATGGATCGCGACGGCCACCAGACCGGCTACGACCTGGAGTTGCTGCGCGCGATCAGCGACTCGGTCGAGGTGCCTGTGATCGCCTCGGGCGGCGCGGGCACCCCGGAGCATCTCTACGAGGCGCTCACCGAGGGCGGCGCGGAGGCCGTGCTCGCCGCCTCGATCTTCCACTTCGGCACGTACGACATCGCCGACCTCAAGCGCTACCTCTCGGACCGCGGCATCCCGATGCGGCCCGTCGAGGACACGGACAACGAGGGCGGCGCGGGCGAGGGAGACGCGCGTGATTGACCCTTCCGAGCTTCGCTTCGACGCGCAGGGACTGATCCCGGCGATCCTGCAGGACCACGTCAGCCACGAGGTCGTGATGCTCGGCTACATGAACGCCGAGTCGCTGCGCCGCACGCTCGAGCTCGGGCAGGCCGTGTTCTGGTCGCGCAGCCGCCAGGAGCTGTGGCACAAGGGCGCGACCTCCGGCGACTACGTGCGCGTCTTCGAGATCCGCACCGATTGCGACAGCGACGCGCTCGTGTTGCAGGTCGAGCTGCTCGGCGGCGCCGTCTGCCACACCGGAGCGCACTCCTGCTTCGTCGAGCCTGACGCGGCCACGCCGCGCCTCGTCGGCTCGCCGCCCGCCTGACGCGAGACCGTCCATGAGCGGCCCGCCCTTCGCCGTCTCGCTCGTCATCTTCGACGTCGACGGCACGCTGGTGGACTTCACGGGGGCGATCGACGCGGGCCTCGAGGCGGTCGCGAGCGATGTCTCGGCGCGCGCCGGCGGCGTCGAGGTGGATCCGCGACAACTGCGGGCCCTGCGCAACGAGGTGGGCCGCGACCCGGCGTGGCGCGGCCGCCGGCTCGTCGCGATCCGGCGCGAGTCGTTCCGTCGCATCCTCGAGGCCTTCGGCATCGAAGAGCCGCGGGCGCTCGACGAGGTGCACGACCGCTACTACCGAGTCCGGGACGAGGCGATTGCCGTGTTCCCGGACGTGGAGCCGGTGCTCGCGGAGTTGCGCGCCCGCGGGCTGCTGCTGCTGGCGGCCTCGAACGGCAACGTCCCGCTCGCCTCGGTGCGCCTCGCTGGCTACTTCGCCGCGACGCACTACGCCGAGGACGTCGGGCTCTCGAAGCCGGACCCGACCTTCTTCGCCACCGCCGTAGAGCGCATGGGCGGCCAGCCCGAGACGACGCTGGCGATCGGCGACCGCCTCGACAACGACTACCGCCCGGCGCGCGCCGCGGGCCTGCACGCCGTGCTCCTCGACCGTGCGAACCGCGTTGAGGACGCCTCGATCCTGCGCGTGCGCTCGCTGAGCGAGTTGCCGGAGCTGCTGACGATCGCCTAGCTGCGGGGCTCTCCCGTGGACGCCGAGGGCTGCTCGGCCCGCTCCTCCTCCTCGAGGACTGCCTCGAGCGAGGCGATCGCCACCTGGATCTGCGCGTCGTCCGGGGGGCGCGTCGTGAGATGCTGGAGCGCGATGTTGGCGGAGAAGAGCGCCTGCACGATGGGCTTGTCGAGGCGGCGGCCGGCGAATCGAATCGCCTCGTAGGCGACGGCGGCGATCAGCGGGATCAGCGCCAGCCGCGAGGCGAAGCGCCACCACAGCGGGTCCGAGCCGACGAGGATGAACGCGACCGCCGCGATCACGGCGACAGTGAGCAGGAACGAGGTGCCGCAGCGCGGGTGCTCTTTCGGGAAGCGCCGGATCGCCTGCACGGTCAGCTCGCGGCCGTGCTCGAAGGCGCTGATCGTCATGTGCTCGGCGCCGTGGTACTGAAAGACCCGCGCCACGTCCTGCGAGCGCCCGATCAGCCAGATGTAGCCGATCAGCAGCCCGATCCGCAGCACGCCCTCGAAGGCGATCACCAGCGGCCCGGGGAAGCGGCGCTCCAGCCATGCCGTCGCCACTACCGGCCCGGCGAAGAAGAAGGCGAGCGCGACCAGCAGCATCAGCGCGAGGAACGTCCAGCCCGCCGCACCGAGGGGCTTCGCCTCGCCGTGCTCGTCCACCTCGTCGCTGGCGACGGCCGAGGACCAGGTGAGCGCGGAGATGCCGAGCGCGAGCGTCTCCCACAGCACCAGCACGCCGCGCAGCAACGGCACCCGCCGCAGCCTGGCGCTGTAGATCCCGCCGAGCGGCCGGCTGCGGATGGCGATCTCGCCGTCCGGCTTGCGCACCGCCGTCGCGACGGCGTGCGGCCCGCGGATCATGACGCCCTCGACGACCGCCTGGCCGCCGTAGTTCGCCCTCGCCGCGATCGCCGGACCCGCCTTCGCGTTACTCACGTGCGCAGCCTACGACGCGCGGGCGGAACGGTCCGCAGGTGCCCCGGTTACGAGGCTGCGGCTTCGCTTCCGGATTCCGCGGGTTCCCCCTCGGGAAGGTGGCGCGCCGGCATGAACCTCGCGATCAGCAGCGAGCCGGCGATGGCCACTCCCGCCGCGACGATCACGGCGACGCCGAGCGCGTCGGTGAAGGCGGCCCTGGCCGCTTCCACCAATCCGCCGGCGACCTCGGGGGGCAACGTTGACGCAACCCGGGACGCGGCGCCGACCGAGTCACTCGCGGCCTCTGCCGCCTCGGGTGGTAACCCCGTCACCGCCTCACGCATCCTGCCGCCGTACACCGTGTTGAGGACGGAGCCGATGACGGCGACGCCGAAGGCCCCCGCCACCTGACGCGTGACGTCGTTCATCGCGGAGGCGATGCCGGCGTTGGCCTCGGGGACCGCTCCCATCACCGCGTCGGTCGATGGCGCCATGACGTTGCCCATGCTGAACGCGAGGAGGAAGAAGGTCAGGCCTACCACCAGGTAGCTGGTATCCGGCTCCCAGAAGCTGATGCTCAGGAGGACCGCAGCCACTCCCGTGAGGCCCATCGCCACCACCTTGTTGCTGCCCAGGCGGCCGACCAGGCGATGGCTCATGCCCGCCCCGAACGCCATGCCGAGGGCGATCGGCACCATCCTCAATCCGGCCTCCAGCGGGGTGTGGCCCTGGACGAACTGGAGGAACTGCGTCATCCCGAAGATCATGCCGAACAAGGCGAAGAACCCGATCGAGATCGCGGCCGCTCCCGCCGAGAATCGCAGGTTCCTAAAGAACGCGAGATTGAGCATCGGGTGGTCGGTCTTGATCTCCCAGTACATGAACGCGGCGACCAGGGCCGCGCCACCCACGAAGCCGGCGATCGTCAAGCCATCCGTCCAGCCGCGCACCGGGGCCTCAATGATCGAGTAGACCAGCGTGGTCACGGCCGCGATCGAGAGGACGGCGCCCGGAATATCCAACGGCCTCGGGTGTGGGTCCCGGCTTTCGGGGATCAGCAGGAGCCCGGCCACGAGGGCGAATCCGACGATCGGCACGTTGACGAGGAATACGGAACCCCACCAGAAACGCTCAAGCAGCAGGCCGCCGGTGAGGGGGCCGAGCCCGATGCCCAGTCCGGCGACCGCGGCCCAGATGCCGATCGCCTTGCCGCGCTCCTCCCTCGGGAAGACGTTGGTGAGGATCGAGAGAGTGGACGGCATGATCAGCGCCCCGCCGATACCCAGCAGGGCGCGCGCGGCGATCAGGTGCGCGCTCGATTCAGAGTACGCAGCGAGGAGGCTCGCCAGGCCGAAGACGAGCAGCCCCGCCTGCAGCGCGCGCTTGCGCCCGAAGCGGTCGCCGAGCGAACCCATCGTCAGCAGCAGACCGGCGAAGACGAGGATGTACGCGTCGACCATCCATTGGAGCGCGGTCGCGGTCGCGTCGAACTCTCGCTGCAGGGTGGGGATGGCGACGTTCAGGATGGTGTTGTCGAGGCCGATGATGAGCAGGCTCATCGACAGGATGACGAGGGTCCACCAGCGCCTCCGGTACGCGGCTGATTGCTCCGGGGTCGTGGCTGAGTCCGTCATCGAGTGACCTCTCTGCTAGCAGCGCTACGGTAGCGCGATCCGCAGGCGCGGAGCCGCAGGCCACGAATGAGCGAGGCGGAGAGCCAGCAGGAGAACCGCGGTCGTGGGTCGGACTGGCGCTACTCGGCCTGCTGCGTACGGGCGTAGCGACGCCGGAAGCGCTCGACCTGGCCGGCCGTGTCCACGATGCGCTGCTCGCCCGTGAAGAACGGGTGCGAGCTGGCGCTGATGTCGACGCGCACCACGTACGCCTCGACGCCGTCGACCTCGCGCCGCTCCGCCGAGGTCATGGTGGAGCGCGTCAGGTATTCCTCGCCGGTGGAGATGTCGACGAAGACGACGTAGTCGTAGTCGGGGTGGATGCTGTCCTTCATTGCCCTCGCTACCCTTCGGCCGCGACGGGCAGGATCGAGACCTGCTTGCGCCGGCCCTTGGCGTAGGGGCTGAACTTGACGACGCCGTCCACCCGCGCCCAGAGCGTGTGATCGCGGCCCACGCCGACGTGCCGGCCGGGGTGGAAGCGCGTGCCGCGCTGCCGCACGAGGATCGAACCGGCGGTCACGAGCTGGCCGTCGAAGCGCTTCACGCCGAGCCGTTTCGCGTTGGAGTCGCGGCCGTTACGGCTCGATCCGCCGGACTTCTTGTGAGCCATCGCGCTGCCCTCGCTTCGCTCGCTACGTACTCGCGCTGATGCCGGTGATGGTGATGCGCGTGCGCTGCTGCCGATGCCCGCGCAGCTTGCGCTGCCGTGTCTTGTTCTTGTACTTGAAGACCATGACCTTCTTGCCGCGCGTGTGCTCGTCGATGCGCGCGGCCACCGAGGCGCCCTCGACGGTCGGGTCGCCGACTGTCACCGCGTCGCCGTCGGAGACCAGCAGCACGTCGAGCTGGACCTCGGAGCCCTCGGGCAGGTCGAGGCGCTCGACGGCGAGGCTGTCGCCCTCGCGCACGCGGTACTGCTTTCCGCCGGTGCGGATGATGGCGTAGGAGATGGCGGCGTACTCCGGCTGATCGATGCTGGGGGTCGGCGCTGGCGTGTAGTGATCGCAGGCTCGACCGTTACGATCCTAGGCAGGCCCGGGGCGGAGCGTCAATGAAGGCGCGCCGGCGGGCGCCACGGGCGGAGGGCTGCCCTGGAGTTCCTCGAGGTCATCACCGCCCCGTACGACTTGCTGAACTGGATCGCCGACCAGATGTTCCTGGCGGCGAACGACCTGTTCGATCGCTTCGGCGCGCCCGTCGTCTTCGCCTCGGCGCTGATCGAGGCGACGGTGGGCCTCGGCCTGATTTATCCCGGCGTGATCATGATGTTCCTCGGAGGCGCCTTCGCCGACGATCAGGGCACGCCGATCGCCCTGATCTGGGTCCTCGCGATCCTCGGCACGATGCTCGGCGACACGATCTCCTACGCGCTCGGGCGCTGGGGCGGCGGCCGGCTGGAGCGCTCCCGCTTCGGCAAGCAGCTGCGGATCGGGCGGATGATCGTCGGCGGGAAGGCCCTCTGGCTGATTCCCTTCTACCACCTCAACAGCTGGACGCGGACGCTGGGGCCGTTCGGCGCGGGCGCCATCCGCATGCCGCTGCGTATCTGGATGCCGCTCGACTACCTCGGCGCGGTCATCGCCAACTCGGCCTGGGTAGGCGCCGGCTACTTCCTCGGGCAGGCAGTGCTCACCCCCGAGGGCAAGCTCGAGGAGCACCCCGCGCTGCGCATCGGCCTCGGCCTCGGCGCGGCGATCTGGTTCGTCGTCGCCCAGCGCGAGTTCCTCAAGAGCTACCGCAAGGCGATGCGCGACGAGCAGGCCTCGGCCGAGACCGCCGAGGCTGCCACAGCCGCCGTGGACGCGCGCCCCGAGGCATAGTGCTGCGCCCTCGCGGGCGGGGCGGGGAACGCAAACAGAACGGGATCAGGTCGTGCGTGGGCGGCGGCTACCCGCCGCCGGACGGCGGCGCGGCGCTGGACTGGCCCCAGGCCAGGCCCGGCCGCCCCATCGGCTGCTCCGCCTCCACGTCCTCGCCCGCGTCGGCGCCCGAGGCGTCCTCGGGCGGGGGCGGGACCGGCTCGGGCGGTGGCTCGCGGCCTTCCGCCGGGCCGAGCAGCCGCTGCAAATCATCGCCCTCAAGGGTCTCGACCTCGATCAGCGCCACGGCCACCTCGTCGAGCTTGGCGCGGTGCTCGCGCAGCACCTCGCGGCAGCGCTCGTGCGCGTCCTCGACGATGCGGCGCACTTCCTCGTCGATCTCCTCGGCCGTGCGTTCGGAGTAGTCGCGCTGCTCGGCGATGTCGCGCCCGAGGAAGATCAGTGAGTCGCGGCGGCCGAAGGTGCGCGGTCCGAGCCGTTCGCTCATGCCCCACTGCGTGACCATCTCGCGGGCGATGTGCGTGACCTTGCCGATGTCGTCGTGCGCGCCGGTGGTCGGCTCGCCGAAGACCATCTCCTCGGCGACGAGGCCGCCGAGCGCCTGCGCCATCGTTGCCTCGTAGTAGGAGCGGTCCTGCAGGCGACGGTCGTCGGCGGGCATCGAGCGGGTGAAGCCGCCGGTCATGCCGCGCGCGACGATCGTGACCTTGAAGACCGGGTCCGCCTTGGGCAGGAAGTGCCCGGCGACGGCGTGGCCGCCCTCGTGGTAGGCGATGATCCGCTTCTCCACGGGCGTGATCACGCGCGACTTGCGCTCCGGGCCGGCGATCACGCGGTCCACGGCCTCGTTGAGATCTTCCATCCCGACACGCTTCTTGTTGCGCCGCGCCGCGAGGATCGCGCCCTCGTTGACGAGGTTGGAGAGGTCCGCGCCGGAGAAGCCCGGCGTCTGCCTCGCCACCGTCTCGAGGTCGACGTCGGTGTCGAGCGGCTTGCCCTTGACGTGCACGTCGAGCACGGCGCGGCGGCCCTTCACGTCCGGCAGGTCGAGCGTCACCTGGCGGTCGAAGCGGCCGGGCCTCAGCAGCGCCGGGTCGAGGATGTCCGGGCGGTTGGTGGCGGCGACGACGATCACGTTCGAGCTGGAGTCGAAGCCGTCCATCTCCACCAGGATCTGGTTCAGCGTCTGCTCGCGCTCGTCGTGCGAGCCGCCGAGGCCTGCCCCGCGCTGCCGCCCCACGGCATCGATCTCGTCGACGAAGACGATCGCCGGGGAGTTGCGCTTGGCCTGCTCGAACAGGTCGCGCACTCGGCTCGCGCCGACGCCGACGAACATCTCCACGAACTCGGAGCCCGAGATCGAGAAGAACGGCACGCCCGCCTCGCCGGAGACGGCGCGGGCGAGCAGCGTCTTGCCCGTGCCGGGCGAGCCGACCAGCAGCACGCCGTGCGGGATGCGCGCGCCGAGGGCGGCGAACTTCTCCGGGAACTTGAGGAACTCGACAATCTCCTCGAGCTCCTGCTTCGCCTCATCCTGTCCGGCGACGTCGAGGAAGGTGACGGTCGACGTCTGGCCGGTGGACATCCTCGCCTTGCTGCGGCCGAAGGACATCGCCTGGGAGTTGGAGCCCTGCGCCTGGCGCATCATGAAGATCAGGATCCCGCCGAAGAGGATCAGCGGCAGGAAGTTGAAGAACAGCCCGAAGATATTGCCGAACTGGCTCGGCCCGCCGACCTCGATCTGGACTGCGCCCTCGCCGGTCCCGACGGCGACGCCGCGATCGCCCAGGATCTCGGCGATCGAGGTGCCCTCTTCCTTGCGCGAGCTGAGCGGCTCGCGCTCGCCCTGGAGGTGTACCTCGAGCGTATCGCCGGAGACCCTGATCAGATCGACGTTGCCGGCCTGGGCCTCCTCGACAACCTGCGAGAGCGGGATGTCACGCGAGCTGGAGGACGGGCGCAGGAACATCACGACGGCGAGGATGACCGCGCCGAGGATGATCATGTAGATGAAGGAGTTGCGCATCCAGCGGGATTTCATGGTCCAGGGCCGCTCCTCGCACTCGGGCCGGGCCGCCTGGATCGATTCGCAGGCTGCGGGCCTGGCCCGCGCAGCGCCAGATCCAGTGTATCACCGGCCCCGCTTGCAGCCCGGCTTCTCCAGCTCAGACGCGTAGCGCCCGCGCGCGCTCAGTCGAGGTCGTCCTCGTCCTCGTGGTCGATGCAGAGCTTGCCGTCGCTGGCCCAGGACTCGGCGTCGTACTCGCTGAAGACGACGATCGTGTCCTCGGCGCGGGGTGAGCGATGTTGCAGACGGCGTCGGTGACGACGCGCGCCAGTTCGCGCTTCCGGGCGAGCGAGCGACCTGCCAGCACCTCGATGCGGGCGATGGGCATCGAGGCGTCCTTCCGGCGAATCGGGACTCGTCGAGGGGATGATATGGCCATCCGGCTTGGTGCGCCGCGCGATGCGATACGCTCGATCTGCGGAGAGTGGCGGTGCGATGGCCCGGGCGCCTCGGATGACGGTCAGCGCACTGCCGAGCCTCGCCCTGCTGATCGTTGCCCTCGCGGCCTCGCTCGCCTGCAGAGGTGGCGGCGAGGACGAGCAGACGCCAGCCGCGACGGCTGCCACGACGCCGACGACGACCGCGACGCCCACGGCCACACGCACCGCGACGCCGACGCCGACGCCCACGCCGACCGCGGCACCGACGGCCACGGCCACGGCGACGCCCACCGCGACGCCGACGCCGACCGCGGCACCGACGGCCACGGCCACGGCGACGCCCACCGCGACGCCGACGCCGACCGCGGCACCGACGGCCACGGCCACGGCGACGCCCACCGCGACGCCGACGCCGACCGCGGCACCGACGGCCACGGCCACGGCGACGCCCACCGCGACGCCTGCGCCCACCGCGCTGCCGCAGACCACAGCGCCGCCCACGCCCGCCGGAGCGCCGTCAGCGCGGTACACGCAGATCGCGGTCGGTGACGACGAAGCATGTGCGTTGACTGGGTCGGGCACCGTGGCTTGCTGGGGGATCGGCGCCCGTGTCGAGGATGCTGTTCCACGAGAGGGCCGCTACACGTACGTTGCCTCTCGACGGGGAATCACATGTGCCATTACGGACGGTGGCGAGATCGGGTGCTGGGGGGATCTGAGCCGCGGGAACCCCGCAGATGGTGCGCCGCCTGGCCGCTACAAGGCGATCAGCACGATCGGTGAGCGCTCGTGTGCGCTGACCGAAGCGGGCGAGGCGGTGTGCTGGGGGCCCTCGACCGAGGGAAAGACGCCGTTCGATCAGTCCCCCGACCCACCGGCGGGCGTGTATGAGGCTATCGATGTCACGTACACCTACGACGGGCTCGGCTCGTACTTCTTCACGACCTGCGCCTTGGCCGAGACGCAGGACGTTGTCTGTTGGGGGGCCGGGAACACTCGAGTTCCGTACGTTCACTATCACCGCGGGAGTTACGCGGTGGCGCTCGCGGGCCCGTGGGACTTCTGCGGGCTGACCACGGGCGGCGAGGCGACTTGCCAGGGTAGCGGCGGTCACGAACTCCCCGCCCTGACGGGCGACTACGGCGACGGTGTGCGCTACACGGCGATCAGCGAGAGCGACAGGTTCCGTTGCGCTATCACCGATGCCGGCAAGGCTGTGTGTGAGGCGATGCCTTCGCTCCAGGGAAACGTCCGTGCGATGAACCCGCCCGACCCGGCGCCTGGGCGCTTCATCGCCGTCAGCGTCGGGAGGAGCCATGCCTGCGCTCTAGGGATGATCTGAACAACTCGCCTGAGCGAGTGAGCGGATGCGATCATGGGGCGCGGACCCGGAGAGGGGCGCCCCATGCAGCAGCGTTCGTTCGGCAGCGTCGAGTACGAGCACAAGAAGGTCAAGACGAGGCGGCAGACGTTCCTCGAGCGCATGGACAGGCTCGTCCCCTGGGCTGAGCTGGAGCAGCGCATCGCGCCCGTCTACCCGAAGCGCGGCCGCGGACGCCGCCCCTACGCGCTGCGCGTGATGCTGCGCATCCACTGCCTGCAGCTCTGGTTCAATCTCAGCGACCCCGGCATGGAGCAGGAACTCTACGACTCCCGTTCGATGCTCGAGTTCGCCGGTCTCAGCCTCTCCGAGCCGATTCCCGATGAGACGACGATCCTCCATTTCCGCCACCTGCTGGAGCGTCATCAGCTGGGAATGGCGCTGTTCGCGACGATCAACGCGCACTTCGCAGCGCGCGGTCTGCAGGTGCGCGAGGGCACGATCGTGGACTCCACGATCATCAGCGCGCCGTCATCGACGAAGAACCGGGAGCGTGCGCGCGACCCCGAGATGCATCAGACCAGAAAGGGCCGGCAGTGGTACTTCGGGATGAAGCTGCACAGCGGCACGGATGCGCGGACGGGGCTGGTGCACAGCGTGCACACGACGGCGGCGAACGTCTCCGACGTGACCGAGGCGCATCGCCTGTTGCACGGCGGTGAGAGCGCGGTGTGGGGCGATGCCGGCTACCAGGGAGCGGAGAAACGCCCGGAGCACGCGGGTTCGGGGGTGAGTTGGCAGGTGGCGCTGCGCCCGGGTCTCAGGCGGAGCGGCGGAAGGCCTCGGTGCGTGCGAAGGCTGAGCATCCGTTTCTCTACGTGAAGCGGCACTTCGGGTACGCGAAGGTGCGCTACCGGGGTCTTGAGAAGAACCGCCAGCGTCTCGCGCTGCTGCTCGGCTTCGCGAACCTGTTGCGAGCGGCGCCTCAGCTCGCGTGATCGCGGGAGCCGTGCGTCCGGAATCGCTCCTGCGGGCGATTGCGGAGCGACATGGAGGCGAGACCACCCCTGGACCGCGGTATCGGGCCCCTACAGCGCGGCTCGGCACGCTGATCGATACGCACCGCGCCCGACACGCGAGTTGTTCAGACCATCCCTAGCGGAAAGCGGCGAGGCCATGTGTTGGGACGAGGAACTACTCGTCACGCAGCAGCCCGAGCCGCCACCGGGCCGCTATGTCGCCCTGAGCAACGGGCCCTCGCACACCTGCGCGCTCACTGAGGCCGGCGAGGTGGTCTGCTGGGGCTGGAACAACTACGGACAGATCGATGTGCAGCCGGGCCGCTACAGCGCCGTGAGCGCGGGCGACCTCCACACATGCGTCCTCACCGAGGCCGGGGAGGCAGCCTGTTGGGGGCTGGGTTATTCGTACGGGGACTACCCTCGCGGACCGTACGTCGCGATTAGCGCTGGCTACTACAACACGTGCGCGCTGACAGAGGCCGGTGAGGCGGTGTGTTGGTCCGGTCTAGAGGAGGGGTTTGCGCTCGACCCGCCAGCGGGACGATTCGCGGCGATCAGTACTGGCTGGAGCCCCTTCGCCTGCGCGCTGACTGAAGGCGGTGAGGTTGTGTGCTGGGGGCACGACTCGCACGGGGAAACGGACGTGCCGCCACGCACCTACCAGTCCGTCAGCGCGGGCAGAGCCGTGACCTGCGCGCTCACCGACGCCGGCGAACCCTCGTGTTGGGGAGACCTGGGGCTGTGGAGCTACCTCAACGAAGATCCCCCGTCCGGCAACTACGAAGCGATCGGCACGGGAGGAGGTGTCGGCTGTGTCCTGACCGACGAAGGTGAGGCGACGTGCTGGGGTTCGTTCCAGCTCCTCAAGGATGGGCGGGACTACGGAAGCGTGGAAGCCCCAGCCGGCCGCTACACCGCGATCAGCACTAGCACATATCGCGTGTGTGCACTCACCGAGGCAGGGGAGGTCCGGGGTGTGAATCGCCAGGATCTATTTACCACCAAACGGCGAGATCGCCAGGGTCTTTTGACCACTTCGCCAGGGTCTATTGACCACCCGGGCCGCCGGTACGGCCAGCATCGTCTGCATCCCCAGGGAAGGGAGCAGCGATGGCCTACCGGGAGGTGCATTGCGTGGAGATCAGGGAAGTCATCCGCCGCTGGCAGGCGGGACTCAGCCAGCGCCGGATCGCTGGCGGCACGGGAGTGTCGCGGCCGACGGTGCGGCGCTACATCGAGGCGGCGGAGGCGGCCGGGCTTGAGCCCGGCGGTCCCGAGCCGAGTGAGGAGCAGCTCGCCCGCCTGGCGACGCTGAGCCGGACCGGGCCGCGGCAGGCGGAGGCGCCGAGCGAGCAGCTGCTGGCGCCGTGGGCGGAGCAGATCGAGGGCTGGCTGACGGCCGAGCGCCTGCAGGTGACGCGGGTCCAGGAGCTGCTGGCCGAGCGCGGCTGCGAGGTCTCGTACAGCTCGCTGCGGCGCTTCATCCGGCGCCGCGGCTGGCGCCAGCGGCAGCCTGTGACCGTGCGCATGGAGGACGGGCCGCCGGGCGAGGTCGCCGAGATGGACTTCGGCCGGCTCGGCCTGGTCACGGATCCCGAGAGCGGCCGCCGGCGCACGGTGTGGGCGCTGATCGTGGTCTGGCGCTACTCGCGGCACTGCTTCGTCTGGCCCACCACCAGCCAGCAGCTGGGGGCGGTGATCGAGGGCCTGGAGGCGGCCTGGGCCTGTTTCGGGGGCGTGCCCCGCTACCTCGTCATCGATAACTTCCCGGCCGCCGTGGCCGGGGCCGACGCGCTGCACCCGCGCTTCACGCGGGGCTTCCTGGAGTACGCCCGCCACCGCGGCTTCATCAGCGACCCCGCACGCGTGCGCCGGCCCCGCGACAAGCCGCGCGTCGAGCGCAGCGTCCCGTACGTGCGCGAGCGCTTCTTCAAGGGTGCCCAGTTCCGGGACCTCGCCGAGATGCGCTCCGTCGCCCGGCGCTGGTGCCTGGAGGTGGCGGGGCAGCGCATCCACGGCACGACCCGCAGGCGCCCGCTCGAGGTCTTCCAGGAGGAGGAGCGCCCGCTGCTCGCCCCGTGGGACGGGGAACCGTACGAGCTGCCCGACTGGCGTACGGCGACGGTCCACGCAGACCACCACGTCGCCTGCCAGTACGCACTCTATTCGGTGCCGTCGGAGCTCTGCCCGCCGGGGCAGAAGGTGGAGGTGCAACTCGGCGCGAAGCTGGTGCGCATCTACCACCGCGGCGCGCTGCTCAAGGTCCATCCGCGCCAGCAGCGCGGCGGCCGGGCCACCGACCCGAACGACTACCCGGCAGAGCTCAGCCCCTACACGCGGCGTGCGCCCGAGCAGATCCAGCGGCGCGCGGCCGAGCTGGGCGAGGCCGTGGGCAGCTACGCCGAGCGGCTCTTCGAGGGACCCCTGCCCTGGGCGAAGCTCCGGCAGGGCCACAAGCTGCTGCGGCTCGCGGAGCGCTACTCCCCCGCCCGCCTCGATGCCGCCTGCCTGCGGGCGCTCGAGGTCGAGCTGATCGACGTGCGCCGGCTCGAGCGCATCCTCGTCGAGGCCCTCGAGCAGGAGACCACCCCGCAGCAGCCGCCCGGGCCCCCGCCGCCGGGCCGCTTCGCCCGCCCCGGCGCCGTCTTCGCACTGACCGCCACGCAGACCACGACAGGAGCGTCACGATGACCGCCACGACCGCCGAACTCCGACCGCTGCTCAAGCGCCTCAAGCTGGGCCCGATGCTCGACACCCTGCCCGAGCGCATCGCTCTCGCGAGGCGCGACGGGCTCGACTACGCCGACTTCCTGCAGATCGTCCTCGCCGGCGAGGTGAGCCGCCGCGACCACGGGCGGCTGGAACTGCGCCTCCGCCAGGCCGGCTTCGAGCAGCTCTGCAGGCTCGAGGACTTCGACTGGTCGGCACAGGTCCGCCTCGACCGCAGGCTGCTCGACGCCGCCTGCTCGCTGCGCTTCCTCGACCGCCGCGAGCACGTCCTGCTCGTCGGCCCCGTCGGCGTCGGCAAGAGCTTCCTCGCCCAGGCGCTCGGCTACGCCGCCGTCCGCTCCGGGCACAGCGTCCGCTTCGTGACTGCCGACCAGTACTTCCGCGAGCTGGCGCAGGCCCGGGCCGACCACTCCACCGAGAAGACGTTCCGCGCCTTCCTCGCCCCCGACCTGCTGATCCTCGACGACCTCGGGCTCCACCGGCTCAGCGCACAGCAGTCGATCGACCTCTACGAGCTGGTCATCGGCCGCCACCGCAGCTCCAGCTTCGTCATCACCTCCAACCGCGCCGTCGAGGAGTGGCTCGGCCTCTTCGACGACCCGATCCTCGGCAACAGCGCCCTCGACCGGCTCGCCAACGCCAGCTACCAGATCGTGATCGAGGGCGAGAGCTACCGCCAGCGACTCTCGCCGCACCGCGCCCTGCTCGAGCGGCCGCAAGGAGGTGATTGACGACACAGACAGGCACTGATATCAAGCCGCGTACCGGCTGCCCAGGGTGGTCAAATGACTCTGGCGACGACTGGTAAGAAGACCCTGGCGATCGACACGGTGTTGGGGTGACACGTCCTTCGAGGAGTGGCCCGGGACGTATATCGGGTATCAGTACGATAGCTGGTAGGCGAGCGTTCACGCGTTGCCCGCCATATGGGGTCGACGATCACAACCGCTCACTTGCCTGATCGGTATCGCCGTGGCTAGCATGCGGCCGTGGCTGCCGTACTCGTCCGTCCGCGCCGCACCTCCAAGCCCACGTGGCAGGTTGAGAACGCGCTCTGGCGCGAGGGCTGCCTGCGTGTCGCCGGCGTCGACGAGGTCGGCCGCGGGCCGCTCGCCGGGCCGGTCGTCGCCGGCGCCGTCGTGCTGCGCTACTCGCGCGCCGGCTGGGTGCGGCGGCTGCGCGACTCCAAGCTGCTCGACGCCGCCTCCCGTGAGGAACTCGCCGCCCGGATCCGCCGCCACTGCGACTACGGCATCGGCGTCGTCTCCTCGCACGTCATCGACCAGCTCGGCATGACCGCCGCGACCCGGCTGGCGATGCGCCGCGCCGTCGAGCAGCTGGACCGCGCGCCGGACGCGCTGATCGTCGACGGCCGCGAGGTCGTCGAGTGCGCGACGAGGCAGCACGCGGTGATCGGCGGCGACGCGCTCTGCCCCTCGGTGGCCGCGGCGAGCATCGTCGCGAAGGTCGCGCGCGACGCGATGATGGACCGCCTCGACGCTCGCTTTCCCGGCTACGGCTTCGCGCGCAACAAGGGCTACGCCACCGCCGAGCACCGCGAGGCGCTGCGCCGCCTCGGGCACTCCAGCGTGCACCGCCTGCTCTTCGCCCCGGTGCGCGAGGTGCTGGCGCACAGCTCGCCACGGTGACGAGAGTGACCGACCGGCTGGGGCGCTCCGGCGAGCGCCTGGCCGCCGACTACCTGAGCGCGCGCGGCTACCGGCTGGTGGCGCGCAACGTGCGCCGCCGCGAGGGCGAGGTCGATCTGATCGCGCTGCACGGCGGCACGCTGGTCTTCGTCGAGGTGAAGCTGCGGCGGCCCCGCCAGGCGGGACGCGCCATCGAGGCGCTGAGTGCGCGCAAGCAGCGTCGTCTGCGCGAGCTGGCGGCGGCCTACGGCTCGGAGCACCCGGATCTGCCCGCCGACCAGCGCATCGATCTCGTGGCGATCGATCTCGCGGCGGACGGCTCGGTCGCCTCGTTCCAGCACATCCGCAGCGCCGTCGAGGGCTGAGGCGGGGGCTCGGCGAGGGCCCGCGCAGCCTGTTCAGCGGTCCCGCAGGATGGCCGTGATCTCCTGCTCGCTGACGCGCTCAGTCGCCAGCCCTTCCTCGATGGCGCGCGCGAGGGCGGCGTCCTCCGCCTCCTCGGTGGGGTGTACTTGCTCGTCAACGGTCACGGATACCTCCGCGCCCTCCTCGAGGCCGAGGGGCTCCAGGGGCTCGAGCTTGCCGCCCGTGAACCTCGCTCTGACGCTCTGGAGCCCCATGATCGCCTCCCCGGCTGTGCGCCCATCATCGCATCGCGGTCGCGCGCGTTGGCGCGCGCCACCGACCGCCACTGTTGCGGCGACGGCGCGGCGCGCTACACTTTCAGTATCATGCCGATCTACCAATACGACTGCGCAGACTGCGAGCAGTCCGTCGAGCTCTTCTTTCGCTCCGTCTCGGCGGCCCAGGATCCGGCGTGCCCGGAGTGCGGCGGCACGCAACTCACCCGCCTCATGTCCGCCTTCGCCCGCGTGCGCAGCGACGCGCAGCGTCTCGCCGATGTCGACTTCACCGAGCACGAGGCCGCCCTCGAACGCGGTGACGAGCGCGGCTTCGCGAGGTGGGCGCGCGAGGCCAGCGCCGAGTACGACGAGGTGCTCGGCTCCAACTACCGCGAGCTCGCCGAGAAGGCCGAGGCCGGGGAGGACCCCGTCGAGCGGATCGACGCTGGCTACTCCTTCCGCCACAGGGTGGCGGAGGCGAAGGCGAAGAAGAGCCTCGGGAACCCGGACTAGCCGCCTGCCGATCTACGAGTACCGCTGCGAGGAGTGCGAGCGCCTGACCAGCCTCTTCGTGCGCTCGATGCGCACCGACCCGTCGGCGCCGGACTGCGAGCACTGCGGCTCCAGCCGCACCACGCGCCAGATCTCCTCGGTCGCCCGCCTCAAGACGGACAAGGACGTGATCGACGAGTACGGCGCACCCGGCCCTGGCGGCCGTCCCGAGGACCAGTACCGCGACCCGCGCCAGATCGGACGCTGGGTGGAGCAGCGCTTCGAGGAGTACGGGATGGAGTTGCCCGACGAAACCCGCGAGATGATCGATGCCGCCCGCGAGGGCGAGCTGCCCGGCTCCGTGCAGGACGCCTGAGCGCCATGTCCGACGACGAAACCGCGTTCAGCGCCGAACTGGCGCGCGCCGTCGAGGACGTCCGCGCGGACCTCGAGGCGATGAACGGCGCGCGCGAGGCGGCGCTGCCGCTCTGCCGCGGCGCGGTCCGCTCCTCGGCAAACTGCATCCGCGCCGTGCATCGCGGCGATACGGAAACCGCCGCACGCCTGCTCGCCGAGGCGCGCTCCGCCCTTGCGGAGGCCGCGACGGCGACGACCGGCTTCCCGCAGATCGCCCACGCGGGCTTCGTCCACGACGCGCAAAAGGAGTACGCCGAGGCGGCGATCACGCTCGCGCTGATCGCCGGCGGTCCGCTGCCCACGCCGCAATCGCTCGGCGTGCGCGGCGTGTCCTACCTGCACGGTGTGGCCGAGGCGATCGGCGAGCTGCGCCGCCACGTGCTGGACTCGCTGCGCGCGGACGCCCTCGATCGCTGCGAGGCGATGCTGGAGCGGATGGACGAGATGCAGTCGGTGCTGGTGACGATCGACTACCCGGACGCGATGACCTCCAACCTGCGCCGCGCCACGGACGTGACGCGCGGCATCATCGAGCGCACGCGCGGCGACCTCACGCTGGCGGCGCAGCAGCACCGGCTCGCAAGCCGCCTCGATGCCTTCGAGGCGCGCGGCGCGGGCGGGGGAGCGGGCGGCTCGCCCTAGGGGCTGACCTGGGACGGGCGAGTCTGCCCGGCGCCCTCGGCCCTGGCTATTGCATAGGCGCCATCGCGCCTTATCAGACCTGTGCTATTATTTCAGTGCGTAGCGCGTGCGTCGCGTGTGCGTGAACATGCCCGCTGGCGGACTCGTTGCGCATTGAGTGGAGGCGACATGGAGATCCTCTGGATCGCGATTGCGGCAGCGCTGATCGCGCTGGTGTTTGCAGTCGTGGCGGCTCAGCGGATTCTTGGTGAGGACGAAGGCGACGAGACGATGCGCTCGATCGCCGAGCAGATCCAGGTCGGCGCGGCGGCGTTCCTGCGGCGCGAATACTCCTTCATCGCCGTCTTCGTCGTCGTCGTTGCGGTGGTGCTGCTGCTCTTCCGCGACCTCGACGTGCTGGACAAGCTGGACGGCGGCAGCGGGCAGCTCACGGCCGCGCCGCGCTTCGCGATCGCGTACGTCGTCGGCGCCATCGCCTCGGCCGCGGCAGGCTACATCGGGATGTTCATCGCCGTGCGCGCAAACGTGCGCACCACGGCGAAGGCGCGCGAGGGGCTGAACCCGGCGCTGCGCGTGGCCTTCTCCTCGGGCTCGGTCATGGGCATGACCGTAGTCGGCATCAGCCTGGCCTGCCTCGCGGTGCTCTACCTGATCTTCCAGGACGTCGGCCCGCTGACCGGCTTCGCCTTCGGCGCCTCCTCGATCGCGCTCTTCGCGCGCGTCGGCGGCGGCATCTACACGAAGGCCGCCGACGTCGGCGCCGACCTCGTGGGCAAGGTCGAGGCCGGCATCCCCGAGGACGACCCGCGCAACCCGGCGACGATCGCCGACAACGTCGGCGACAACGTCGGCGACGTGGCCGGTATGGGCGCAGACCTCTTCGAGTCCTACACCGGCTCGATCGTCGCGACGATGTCGCTGGCGACAGTCGCCATCGTCGGCGTGGGCGCGCGCGACGTCTTCGACGCGGGCGCGGTCGCCGAATACGCCGGCGACGCGTTCGTGCTGCCGTTCCTCGTGATGGCGATCGGCATCGTCTCGTCCATCATCGGGACGTTCCTCGTGCGCACGAGTGAGAACGCGACGATGGGGCGGCTGCTCTGGGCGCTGCGCACCGGGATCTTCTCGGCGGGCGGGCTCGTGCTGGTCGGCACGCTGATCGCGGTGACGGTGATGGATTTGAAGTACGACCTGTTCTGGGTCGTGCTCGTCGGGCTCGTCGCCGGTCAGATCATCGGCACGGCGACGGAGTACTACACGGCGTTCGAGTTCTCGCCGACCAAGAAGCTGGCCGAGCAGGCGGAGACCGGCGCGGGCACCCTGATCATCGGAGGCCTCGGCCTCGGCATGCTCTCGACGGCGATCCCACTGTTGACGATCGTGGTCGCGATCGGCATCACCTTCGAGCTGGCGGGGCTGTACGGGATCGCGCTGGCCGCGGTCGGCATGCTCTCCACGCTGGGCGTGACGCTTGCGAGCGACGCCTACGGGCCCGTCGCCGACAACGCCGGCGGCATCGCCGAGCAGGCGGCGCTACCGCCCGAGGTGCGCGAGCGCACGGACGCCCTCGACAGCCTCGGCAACACGACGGCGGCGACGGGCAAGGGCTTCGCGATCGGCTCGGCTGTGCTGACGGCGATGGCGCTGATGTTCACGTACCAGCAGGTGATCAGCGCGGACGGCGAGCTCTCCTTCGACCTGCTCGACGTGACCGTGCTGGCGGGCTTGCTGATCGGCGCGCTGATGCCGTTCCTGTTCGCCGCGCTGACGATGGCGGCGGTGGGGCGTGCGGCGATGGCGATGGTCAACGAGGTGCGCCGCCAGTTCCGCGAACATCCCGGCATCATGGACGGCTCGGAGCAGCCGGACTCGGCGCTGGCCGTGACGATCGCGACCGACGGCGCACTCCGGGAGATGATCATCCCCGGCACGCTCGCCGTCGTGGTGCCGGTCGGGGTTGGCATCTTCATCGGGCCGCAGGCGCTCGGCGGGCTGCTCGCCGGCTCGATCGCCGCGGGTGCGCTGCTGGCGCTGATGATGGCGAACGCGGGCGGCGCCTGGGACAACGCGAAGAAGTACATCGAGGCCGGCGCGCACGGCGGCAAGGGCTCCGACGCGCATGCCGCGGCAGTGATTGGCGACACCGTCGGCGACCCGTTCAAGGACACCTCGGGCCCGTCGCTCAACATCCTGTTGAAGCTGATGGCGATCGTGGCCGTCGTGTTCGGGCCGCTGTTCATCTAGTCGAAGCGGTGGGGTGACGGAACAGGCGGGGGTGTGATGGGAGAGGCACGGTGCCTCCCAGGCTGACCGTCCCATGACCCGCACCGCCGGGGTCTCCCGGCCCGGCGGTGACACCTCGCACGCGCAAGGGGGAGCGCGGTCGCGACTGAAGCCGGTAGCCTCGTCGGCTGCCCGATCGCGTCCGGTGAGTTGTGCGTTCGCACACGCTGCGCTCGGCGATCGCCATGGCTAGGCCGAGGAGGCAGCCGTGGATGTGGTCGGCGATCGTCGGCTCCGCGATGGTCGCCCTGGTCGCCCTGTATGCACTGAACGAGGTGCGCGCCCAGGCGTGCACTGACTACGAGATCACCGTGCTTGGCGGCGAGGCGTCCTTCACGAACGATTTCCTGTACCGCACTTCTCCCGGCGCCGAGCCTGAGTACCTGAACGTCACGAACAGGGATGAAGGCGCCATCGTCACGTTCAGGAGCGACGGTCCGGTCCAGTTCGGGATCTACGTTCAGTTCCTGGCCGAGGAGCGCTGGGATCCCAAGATCGTTGGTCAGGAAATCTGGTTCGAGGACTGGAATGACGGCGACGACAACGACGCCGGCATCAGGGTAGTCACTTCCTCGTGCTCGCCGTCTCTGCAGCCCACGCAGGCTCCCGAGCCCCCGGACGACGGCGAGACGCCCGACGACGGCGAGACGCCCGACGACGGCGAGACGCCCGACGATGGCGAGACGCCCGACGATGGCGAGACGCCCGACGACGGCGAGACGCCCGACGACGGCGAGACGCCCGACGATGGCGAGACGCCCGACGACGGCGAGACGCCCCACGACGGCGAGACGCCCGACGACGGCGAGACGCCCGACGACGGCGAGACGCCCGACGACGGCGAGACGCCCGACGATGGCGAGACGCCGGGCGATGGCGAGACGCCCGGCGACGGCGAGACGCCCGGCGACGGCGAGACGGCGACCCGGCGACGGCGAGACGCCCGAGAAGCAACCAGGCGAGGGTGAAACGACTGAGAAGCCGGACGACGGTGAGACGCCGGGGCCGAAGCAGGATGATGATGAGACGGCCACGCCGACCCCGACAGCTGAGGCAACGCCGGACCCGACCCCGACGGCTGAGGCAACCCCCGAGCCGAAGCCTACCGCGATGCCGGCGGCGCCCGCCCCGCCGGTTGCCGGGCACGGGCCACCCTGACGCGCCATCACCGACGCGAACAGCCGGCGGCTTGTCGTTTGAGGGCAGTGCGGGGCGGTGCTACGCTCCCCTGCGTCCAACAGCGCCAGCCCGGCACTCGACGTAACGAGGAGTCACCGCGTGACCGAGGCCACCCTCGACGCCTCCGCAGCCGCCCCGGTAGAGCTTGAGACGCTGGTCTCGCTCGCCAAGCGCCGCGGCTTCGTCTTCCCTTCGGCAGAGATCTACGGCGGCTTCGCCTCCACCTACGACTACGGCCCGCTCGGCGTCGAGATGAAGCGCAACATCCGCGACCACTGGTGGCGGCGGATGGTCCAGGAGCGCACCGACATCGTCGGCATCGAGGCGGCGATGATCACCAACCCGAAGGTCTGGCAGGCGTCCGGTCACGTCGACAGCTTCGCCGACCCCCTCGTCGACTGCCTCGCCTGCCGCGCCCGCGTGCGCGCGGACCACATCGAGGACAACGCCTGTCCCTCGTGCGGCGAGGTCGGGCGGTTCACGGAGGAGCGGCAGTTCAACCTGCTCTTCCGCACCTTCGTGGGGCCGGTGCAGGACGACGCCTCGGTGGCCTACCTGCGGCCCGAGACGGCGCAGGGCATGTTCGTCAACTTCGAACAGGTGCAGCAGTCAACCCGGAGACGGCTGCCGTTCGGTATCGCGCAGATCGGCAAGTCGTTCCGCAACGAGATCACCACCGGGCACTTCACCTTCCGCATGCTCGAATTCGAGCAGATGGAGATGGAGTTCTTCTGCGACCCGGCGGACTCGATGGAGTGGCACGAGTACTGGAAGCAGGAGCGGCTGCGCTGGTACTACTCGATCGGCGTGCGCCCGGAGCGGCTGCGGCTGCGCGATCACACTGCCGAGGAGCTCTCGCACTACTCGCGCGGCACGTCCGACATCGAGTACCTCTACCCCTGGGGCTGGGGCGAGCTTGAGGGCATCGCGCATCGCGGCGACTTCGACCTGAGTGCGCACGCGAGCGCCTCGGGCAAGTCGCTGACCTACTTCGACCAGGAGCGCGGCGAGCACATCGTCCCGCACGTCGTCGAGCCGGCGGCGGGCGTCGATCGCATCCTGCTCACGCTGCTCGTGGACGCCTACGACGAGGAAGTGGATGCGCGCGGCGAGAAGCGCGTGCTGCTGCGGCTGGCGCCCGATGTCGCGCCGACGACCGTCGCGGTGCTGCCGCTCTCGCGCAACGAGCGGCTGGTTCCGACGGCGCGCCGCGTCTGGGAGCTGCTGCGCCCGCACTTCCGCACCCAGTACGATGACTCGCAGTCCATCGGCCGCCGCTACCGGCGGCAGGACGAGGTCGGCACGCCGCTCTGCGTGACGGTCGATTTCGAGACATTGGACGACGAGGCGGTTACTATCCGGGAACGCGATACGATGTCGCAGATTCGCGTGCCCCTCGATGGCGTCGTCGAGGCGCTGCGCGAGCGGATCGAGGCGCTGCGGCCGGTAGTGCAGGAGGCGGGGGACGAGTGAGCGACCAGCAGGGCCGGACCGAGCTGAAGTTCCTGCACACCTCGGATGTGCACCTCGGGGCCTACGATCACAGCGGGGCCGAGCGAACGATGCAGCGCCGGCAGGAGATGCACGACACCTTCCGCTCGGTGATCGACCTGTCGATCACGGAGCGCGTCGACTTCATGGTGATCGCCGGCGACTTCTTCGACAACGCCCGCGTCCAGGAGGACACGATGCAGTTCGCCGGCGAGCAGCTGGCGCGCGTGCCCGGTCCGGTGATCCTGCTGCCCGGCAACCATGACCACGTCGGTCCCGGCTCCGTCTATGACCGGCTGGACCTCACGGAACTGGCGCCGAACCTGCGCCTGATGCGCACGCCCGAGGGCGAGTCCGTGATGCTCCCCGATCTCAGCGTCGAGCTGTGGGGCCGCAGCCACACCGAACTCGACCCTGACTTCCGCCCGTTCGAGGATGCTCCCCAGCGCGGCGATGCGGACTGGCACATCGGCGTCGGGCACGGTCACTTCCTGCACCCGATGTCCGCCGACCACAGCTCGTACCACATCTACGAGGACCACTTCGCGGTGCTGGACCACGACTACTTCGCGCTGGGCCACTGGGAACAGCAGACGCGCGTCGCCGCCGGCGAGGGGCTTGCGGCCTACTCCGGCGCGCCGGACGGCCTCGCGGGCCACACCGGCGGGCGCGTGCTCATGGTCCACCTCGAGCGCGACGGGACCGTGCGCCTCGAGTCGCACCCGCTGCGCGAGGGCGCCGAGCGCCTCGCCCACGACGACATCCCGATCCTCGAGGGCTCGCCGATGCCGGCGCGCTAGGATGCACCGGCGTTCGCGCACATGAAGAAGCGCCGCGAGAGCGGCGCTTCCTTGTGCTTGCGGTACGCCTCGGGCCGGGAGGGTGCGGTGTCTTCGCGGCCCAGGGTCGGCCAGAGCTGCTAGGCGGGCACCTTCGCGCGTGCGGCGGGGGCATCCTGGTACCACAGCACGTTGATCTCGGCGAAGGCCGACTGGTCGTCGGGCAGATCGTCTTCGGCGTAGATCGCGTTCACCGGGCAAGCCGGCTCGCACGCGCCGCAGTCGATGCACTCGTCGGGGTCGATGTAGAGCATCCGGTCATCGTCTTCCTCGAAGTGGATGCAATCGACCGGGCAGACATCGACGCAGGACTGGTCCATGACGTCGATACACGGCTGGGTGATGTAGTAGGTCATCCCGCAGGGCGTCCCTTCATGCGGTCCGGTTACCTCGATTCTAGGTTCGGGTCGGCATCGGGACAAGCGACGGCCCGTGGCCGTGCGCCCTCAGTCCGAACTACGACGCCAGAGGCGCCGCCACAGGCCGCGCCGCTCCCCGCTGGCTGCGTCCCCGGAGCGCGCGCGCTCCTCCTCGGCGGCGCGGGCGGCCTCCACCTGAGCCGCCGCCTCGCGGACGGCGGCGTCGAGCCGTCGGCGCAGCATCACCGCCTGCGAGGCGAGGTCGAGCGCACCGCCCTCCTCGTCAGCGTGGTCGGGGAAGAGGCGCGCGAACGCCTTGGCGAAGCCGGGGACGACCGAGCGGCCCTCGCTCATTTCGTACTGCTTGAGCTCGTTGACCGTCCCGTGCAGCGCCTCGCCGAGGCGCGAGAGCTGGTAGGGCGTCACGTCGATCGTCGCCACCGCGAGGCCGAGCTGCTTCTCGATAACCGGCTGCAGCGGCCCCAGCCCGAGATCGTGCCGCTGCAGCGTCGCCGCATCGATCTCCGAGCCCGGCCGCCCGAGATGGTAGACGACGGCCAGCGCGGCGAGGCGGGCGTCATCGGGCTGGAGGCGTATGGTGGTCATGCGATAACGTCCGCGCAACGCACAAGGCAGGCACGTCTCGCGCGCAGCGTAGCGCGCCCCGCGTGCGACAGGAAGGAACGAGCCATGACGAACGACGGGCAACTGGACATGACGTGGTCGGCGCTCAGCGACTCGGAGGCATCGGCGCGAGTCTCCGAGATGCAGCAGCGCTTCGATGCGTTGGCCGCACTCGATCAAGCTGCACGGGAGCAGCAGGCCGAAGCGATGATCCGCGCCGAGTACGCGCTTGAGGACGAGCAGCTGGCCGACTTCACGGAGAGCCGTCTGCGCTCGTGGCTGAGCCTCTCGGCGGACAACCTCGAGGCAGCGCAGGGTGCGGCTCAGGCTTACAACACGGCGTTCGAGCGCGTGCCGGGCGCGATCGCGATGCGTCGCGCGGCCCTTGTGCACACGGTCGCGCGTGACCGGCTCACGCCGGAGGACATGGACGTGCTCTACGAGCTGATACCGCGCCTCGTCGCGAATGTGCCGCGCGCCAGCCAGGAGGCCGTCGAGCACGCGGCCGAGCTCGCCCGGAAGGCGGCGGGCGAGCCGGTAGTGAGAGCCAGCAAGCCCTGGTGGAAGATCTGGTAGCGCGCGACACGTGAGCGGGCCGGCCGCGGCTTCACCGGCGCGCCAGGCTCGCGCCTGCGCCTGCGCCTGCGCCGCGCGTCCAGCTCCTACCCCGGCCTCCCGAGGTGGTTGACGACGGCCAGCGCGGCGAATCGGGCGTCCTCTGGCTGGAGGCGGATGGTGGGCGTCAGGTGGTGCTCAGTTAGCCTCGGCGGGCACGGCCTTGGGTTCCCCTTCGTCGGGGGCGTCGGCGTATGCGAGCTCGATTGCGACGATGTCGCGTGTGTTGAGCAGCAGGCCGTTCTCGATGCTCTCGGGTCCAACCCTCTCCCGCTGGCCGTCGGAGATTCGCTCGACTGACTGTAGGAACAACTCGCGCGACCCGTCGTTGAGAGGGCGGAACGACACGCTCTGCAGCGTGCCCGTGTACGTCTGCCCGTCACGGAGCACAGCTGACGCGTACACGATCTCGGTGCCGAACTCATCGGGTGCCTCCCGCACCGCATCCACAAGGGGGTGAGATTCCCGGAGGCCTTGCGCTGCGGCGCGCCGCTTCAGCAATGATCTCGCAGGGTTGAACCATCCGGTTGCGGCCAGGAAGGCGAGATGCGCCAAGTACTCGGTCGATGCGATCGGCGCGACTTGCTCTGGACGCGACTGGACTGCCGCCCAAGGATCCTCGGACACGAGCTCGGCGATGGTGAGACCACCCCACAATCGGTGGCCGTCGAAAGCCAATGAGAGGACAGAAAGCGCGAAGAACTCAAGGGAAACGATGACTAAGGCTATCGTCATCGCCGAGAGAACGGTGGCTTCCGCAGACGGATCGCGCTCTGGCGACGGCGAAGCCTCTCGGGCGAGGTAGACGGTCAGCAATCCGGGCGCGATGAGCGCGCCGAAGATCAGACCGAGTTGAAGCAGGATCGTCACTCAGCGTCGTATCAGCTGCTCGATCCGGATCCATCGGAGCTTGGTGGCTCCTTAACCTTCAGGTTCTGCGTGAAGGGGTTCTGCGTGCCCTTCGTCGGGTCCTTTTGCGGACCCTTGCCGATGCCGCCCGCGCGCTTCTCATCAAGTCTGCTCCAGCGCTGCTTGGTCTTGTTGTTCGACCTTGTGGACGCCATGCGGATGCCCCTCTGAGCTCTAGAACCTGCGTTCGCCTAGCCTAGCAGATCTGCGTAGGCCCGGCCAACCACGCGCTACGCCCGCGCTGCCGCCTTCCGCGCGCGCTTGCGCTTGCGCGACGTGGCAGCGCGCGGCCTCGCGCCGTTGTCCGAGGGCGCCGCGCCGCCCTCGGGTGCGACGCCGTGCCGGGCGAGGGTGGCGCGCAGGAAGCGGCCCGTCGCCGAGGCGTCGATGGCGGCGACGCGCTCCGGGGGACCCTCGGCGAGCAGTTCACCGCCGCGCTCCCCGCCCTCGGGGCCGAGGTCGATGAGCCAGTCCGCGTTCTTGATCACGTCCATCTGGTGCTCGATCACGATCACCGTGTTGCCCTGATCGGCCAGCCGCTGCAGTACGCCCAGCAGTGCCTCGATGTCCGCGAACGAGAGGCCGGTGGTCGGCTCGTCGAGGATGTAGACCGTGCGGCCGGTGGCGCGCCTCGATAGCTCCGTCGCGAGCTTGACGCGCTGCGCCTCGCCGCCGGAGAGCGTGGTCGCCGGCTGGCCGAGCCGGATGTAGCCGAGCCCGACGGCGTGCAGCGTCTCCAGCTTGCGCTTCGCGCGCGGGAACGCGTCGAAGAACTCGAGCGCCTCCGTCACGGTCAGGCGCAGCACCTCGGCGATGTTCTTGCCGCGGAATGGGATTTCGAGGGCTTCGCGGTTGTAGCGGTCGCTGCGGCAGACCTCGCAGGGCACGGTCACGTCGGGCAGGAACTGCATCTCGATCTGGTTGTAGCCGTCGCCCTTGCAGGCCTCGCAGCGTCCGCCTTTGACGTTGAAGGAGAAGCGGCCCGGCTTGTAGCCCCGCGCCCGCGCCTCCGGCACCGTCGCGAAGAGCTCGCGCACCACCGTGAACAGCCCCGTGTAGGTGGCGGGATTCGAGCGCGGCGTGCGCCCGATCGGCGACTGGTCGATCACGACCACCTTGTCGACGTGCTCGAGGCCCTCGATGCCTTCGTGCGCGCCCGCGCGCTCGCGCGCGCGGTGCAGGTCGTGCGCGAGGCGCTTCGCGAGGATCTCGTTGACCAGCGTGGACTTGCCGGAGCCGGAGACGCCGGTGACGCAGATCATCGTCCCGAGGGGGAACGCGACATCGAGCTGCTTCAGGTTGTGTGCGCTCGCGCCGCGCACGACGAGCGCCTCGCCACTGCCCTCGCGGCGCGTCTTCGGCATCGGGATCTTGCGCTTGCCTGAGAGGTACTGCGCGGTGATCGACTTGCGGTTGCGCATCACCTGCTGCGGCGTGCCCGCGGCCACCACCTCGCCGCCGTGCTCGCCCGCGCCCGGCCCGAGGTCGATCAGGTGGTCGGCGGCGAGCATCATCGCCTCGTCGTGCTCGACGACGAGCACGGTGTTGCCGAGGTCGCGCAGGCGCGTCAGCGTGCCGATCAGCCGCTGGTTGTCGACGGCGTGGAGGCCGATCGAGGGCTCGTCGCAGACGTAGAGCACGCCCATCAGCGCCGAGCCGATCTGCGTCGCCAGGCGGATGCGCTGCCCCTCGCCGCCTGAGAGCGTCCCCGAAGCGCGGTCCAGCGTGAGGTATTGGAGGCCGACGTCGCGCAGGAAGGTGAGGCGGTCCCCGATCTCCTGCAGGATCTGGCGCGCGATCTGGCGCTCGCGTGCGGACAGCGGCGAATCCTCGGCGCGCAGCCGCTCGACCCAGGCGAGCGCGTCCCCGACGGATTCGCGAACGGCCTCGGCGATCGATCGGCCATCGACGGAGACGGCGAGCATCTCCGGCTTCAGCCGCGCGCCGCGGCAGTCCGGGCAGGGCGCCGCCACCATGTAGCGCTCCAGGTCGTTGCGCACCCAGTCGGACTCTGTCTCGCGGTAGCGCCGCTCGAGGTTGGGCAGCACGCCCTCCCAGGAGATTGCGTAGTCACGCTCGCGGCCCCTGCGGGTGCGGTAGGAGACCTGGATCTGCTCGTCGCCCGCGCCGTCCATCAGCGCCGACCTCTGGCGCTCGTCGAGGTTCTGGAGCGGGGTGTCGAGGTCGAAGCCGTAGGCAAGGCCCAGCGCCTCGAGGCGGCGGCGGTACCAGCTCAGCGTGGTGCTGAGGCGCTGGTAGGGCAGGATCGCGCCCTCGTTGATCGTGAGCCGCGGGTTCGGCACCACGAGCTCCGGGTCGAGCTCCATGCGCATGCCGAGGCCGGCGCAGGCCGCGCAGGCGCCGTGCGGGCTGTTGAACGAGAAGTTGCGAGGCTCGATCTCGCCCACCGAGTAGGGCGGATGCGTCGTGTTCGGACAGGCGAAGTGCTCGCTGAAGGTCTCCTCCGAGCGGCCCTCCGGCGCGAACAGCAGCACGCCCTCGCCGAGCTTGAGCGCCTGCTCCACGGAGTCCGCGATGCGCTGCCGCGTCGCCTCGGCGTCCTCGGCGCCGGCGGCCGGGGTGACCAGCCGGTCGACGACGACGTCGATGTCGTGCCACTGGTAGCGGTCGAGGTCGAACTGCTCCTCGATGTCGCGCACGGCGCCGTCGACGCGCACGCGCACGAAGCCGGCGCGCCGGATCGCGTCGAAGACCTGCTCATGCTGCCCGCGGCGGTGGCGCACCACGGGCGCGAGCAGCATCGCGCGCGTGCCGGGCGCCTCGGCGAGGATCGCATCGACGATCTGCTGGATGGTCTGGCGGCGGATCACCTGGCCGCAGTGCGGGCAGTAGGGGATGCCGACGCGGGCGAAGAGCAGCCGCAGGTAGTCGTAGATCTCGGTCACGGTGGCGACGGTGGAGCGCGGGTTCTTCGAGACCCCCTTCTGGTCGATCGAGATCGCGGGCGAGAGGCCGTCGATGTAATCGACGTCCGGCTTCTCCATCAGCCCGAGGAACTGGCGGGCGTAGGCGGAGAGCGACTCTACATAACGTCTCTGTCCCTCGGCGTAGATGGTGTCGAAGGCGAGCGAGGACTTGCCGGAGCCGCTGAGCCCGGTGATGACGACGAGGCGATCACGCGGAATCTCGACGGAGATGTTCTTGAGATTGTGCTCGCGTGCCCCGGTGACGGCGATGCGGTCGGTCGGCAGAGGCCACCTCGATTGTGTGGTGGGGGAGGGCGTCGAGCGGAGCGGGCGGCGCCCCTCGGCGGTTCGAATGGGCGTTCGCTGCCATCGTAGCGCCGCGCCCCCGGCGGCGCCAGCGCGCGGCGCCGGATCGCGAGGTCAGCGCGTGGGATCGAGGACGGTCGGGAGCGGTCCGTCGCCGTCGAGCGCGGCCGCGAGCGCCTCGCGGTCGGCCACGTCGACGGATGCCACGCCTCCGTTCCTGGTCGGCAGCGGCTACAGCTGGTCCGTTGGCGGCGGGGCGTCATCGAGGACGCAGCGCAGCCCCGCCTCGACAAGAGCGGAGATGGTTGTCTCTCGCCGCGTCGCTTCTTCCCGCAATCGCTTCAGCAGGGTGTCGTCGATGTTGAGCGTCGTCTTTATGTGAGACCCGTACGGCGGCTACGCGAGCGCCGGAGGCTCCTCGTCGCTATCGAGCTCGCCGAGCTGGCGGCGCAGTTCCGCCTCGATCTCGCTGAGGTGGGACTCGGTGATGCCCATCGAGGAGAGCGTCTCGCGGATCAGGCGCTGCACCTCGTCCATCTCGCGGCGCAGCAGCGCGTCGGCGATCTCGAGCTGCGTCTCGACGGCGCGGAAGCCCTCGCGACGCGGCGTCGCGTCCTCCATCGCCAGGATCGTCGCCATCAGGCGCGTGAACAGCGTCGAGGTGCGGGCGATGCGCACGCGGTCATCGGGATCCTCGGGGAAGTCGCCCGTGACCGTGACCTCGAGGCCGGTGCGCGTGTCGGTGGCCACGTACTGGTTGGGCATGGGCTCCGCCGCGGCTCGCTCGCTCGTCGCGCGCATGGTAGCGCGGGAACGGGGCGGCGGCTTCCTCCCGGCGGCGTGAGGGGGTGGGCGCTAGAATCCGCCCCGCGTGCGATGGCGCGCGGGAGGGGGCCGCGATGAAGCTCGGGCTGCAGGCGCCGATGGGGGACGACTGGCGGGAGACGCTGGAGAAGGTGCGGATCGCCGAGGACCTCGGGATCGAGCACATCACCAGCGGCGGCGAATCGTGGGGCCCGTCCGCGATCCCGTGGCTCACGCTGCTGGCGGAGCACACGGAGCGCGCCACGATCCTGCCCTCGATCCTCAACGTCTTCTCGCGCAGCCCCGCGACGCTCGCCCAGGAGTTCGCGCGGCTCGAGCAGATCTCGGAGGGGCGGATGGTGCTCGGCCTCGGCTCCTCGGGCCACCTCGTGATCGAGCACTACTTCGGCGTGCCGTTCGAGCGGCCGCTGCGCCGCATCCGCGAGTACGTCGAGATCTTCCAGATGCTGATGGCGGGCGAGCGGCTGGAGTACGAAGGCGAGCTGTTCCAACTGCAGCGCGGCTTCCGGCTGGACTACCCGCGCGTGCGCGACCGCATCCCGGTCTGGATCGCCGCGATCACCCCTCGCTCGATCCGCCAGACCGGCGAGATCGCCGACGGCATCCTCCCGATCCACTGGCCGACGCGGCTGCTGCCGCAGCTCCGAGAACAGCTCGGCGAGGGCGCGAGCAGCGCCGGCCGCGACGCCTCCGCGATCACGATCGCTCCGTTCACCAACGTCTTCGTCCTCGACGGCAACGCGGACGAGGACGAGCGCAAGTGGATGGCGGCCCGCAGCCACGTGCACCACTACGTGAACCGCATGGGCGACTTCTACTGGCGGATGCTCACCCGCGCCGGCCACGAGGACGACGTGGCCGCCTCGAGGGCGGCGTGGGGCGAGCGCGATCGCGAGGCCTCGCTGGCCGCCCTCAGCGACGAGATGATCGCCGGCATCCAGGTGATCGGTCCGATCGAGCAGGTGCGCGAGCACCTCGCCGAGCGCGCCCGCCTCGGGGCGGACGTGCAGATGCTCTACATGCCCGACGGCGACCCGCGCGAGGTCGGTGGCGTGCTGGAGTCGCTGCTCGCCTGACCCGCCGTCGCCGAGGAGTTACAGCGCGCGGAAGGTGCGCTTGCCCTCGACGCGCACGATGTGGCCGAAGCCCGGCGCCGGGAAGTGGCAGGCGGCGACGAGGTCGCCGTCCGCCTCGAGGCGCTCCAGCAGTGCGCTGCGCGTCTCCGCGCTCAGCATGCCGTCGCTGTCGAAGCTGGGGCTCCAGCCGGTCTCCTCGGTCTGCGCCGGGTGGTGAATCACGTCGCCGAGGATCACGGCCCGCTCGCCCGCCGAGGCGATCACGAAGCTCTGGTGTCCGGGTGTGTGGCCCGGAGTCGGGATCGCCGTAATCTCGTCGGTCAGCGCGACCTCGCCGGAGACGAGGTCCATCACGCCCAGCGCCTCGAGTGGCTCGATCTGGGCGGTGACGTGCGCCTCGTCGCGGAACTGCTCCCAGTCCGCCTGCGGCACCACGTAGCGCGCGTTCGCGAACGTGGCCGCGCCGTCCTCGGTGACGCTCCAGCCCACGTGATCGCCGTGCAGGTGCGTGAACGCGACGCGCCCGACCGCCTCCGGCTCGATGCCCTGGGCGCGCATGTCCGGCACGAGGTTCCCCGACGCCCCGCCGAGGAAGGCGAAGGGCCCCGGCCCGAAGCCGGTGTCGATCAGCAGCGTCTCGCCGCCGGAGCGCAGGGCGTAGCACTGTGCGTTCGAGCGCCACGCATCGGCGCTCTCGCCGGAGCCCGGGTACTGCTCGAAGTAGGGAGCCCACTGCTCGGCGCTCACATCGGGGAAGACGTTGGCGAACGGGAATCCCAGCTCGAGGTCGAGGAGCTGCACGATCTCGACATTGCCCACGGTGATTGAAGCCATCTCGTCCTCCGTCCGCGCTCCCGACTCCGCCCGTGATGGCGGCCGCGCGCATCCTATCGAACCGCGCGTCAGGTCGTGCGCGCTCGCCGCCGCGCCGGCGTCGTCTCCTCCTCGCGGCTGGGCAGCGCGATCACGGAGCGCGAGGGCATCACGTCCTCCTTGCGCTGGTTGAAGACGGATCCCTCGACCTGGATGCAGTGCTCGCCGTCCTCGTCCACGAACTTGCGCGTGATCGTGTTGCGGAACGTCATCGCGTCGCCGAGGTAGACGAAGCGGCGGTAGTCGCAGGAGTTGCGCTTGATCCAGGCGTCGTCGCCGACCGCGTGGAGCAGGGATTGCAACTGGTACGACTGCCGCGCCGCGCCGAGGTCGTAGGCGCCGGGCAGGCCCGCGGTGCGGGCCGCCTCGTTGTCGAAGTGCACGATCTCGATCGGCTCGCGGGCGTTGCTCGCCGGATGCAGCATCCCGAGCGCGGGTGTGGCGAGGATGCCGCGGATCGAGCGCGAGTAGCCGTCGAGGATGCCGCGCGCGGAGAACCAGCAGATCATGTCCCACATGCGCAGCGGCCCCTTGACCAGTGGCTCGAGCGCGGTGTCTTCCTCCACGTCCTCCCACCAGAGCGGCTCGCGCCCGCGGATCTGCTCCGGCTCGCGCGCCGATGCCTCCTCGATGGCGAGCCGCTCCTCGTCGCTCCAGGGGTGCGGCACCTCGAGCCGGGTGTCGCGGCCCTTGCGGCGGGTGCTGCTGCGCTCGGCGCGCAGGTTGCGCACGTGCGAGCGCGCGACGAGCTCGCCGCGCTGGTTCGTCCAATCGCCGCGATAGTGCTCGATGATCGAGCGCGCGGCGAAGCGCGACTCGTCGCGCTCCTCGATCTCGTCGAAGGCGACCGAGGCGTGGATCGTGTCGCCCTCGTAGACCGGGGCCAGCAGCTCCCAGGCGGTGCCGATGTTGTAGCCCATGACGCCGCGCAGGCCGTGCATCGCGTTGCCGAGGTGGATGCGGTAGAGGGCGCCGGGCGGCGCGATCGGCGCGCCGTAGGGCCCGGACGCGGCGTACGCCGCGTCCTGCCAGAGCGGGTTGGAGTCCCCGATCGCACGCGCGAAGATCTCGATCGCGGAGCGGTCGAGCAGGCCCTCGCCCTCCCAGGTGCGGCCGAGCCGCGTGCGGTGCCGGTCCAGCATCTCGTCGCTGAGCACGCCTTCGACTGCCCAGCGCGGCTTCTGCTCCGTCATCGCTGGTCTCCCGTCCGTTCGCTAGCCTCGCTCTGTGTCGCTGCCTCGCCGGATGCCGCAGGTGACGCGCGCCTTCGCGTTGAGCGCGCCATCCGAGGCGTCGCGGATCTCGACGTCGCCGACGGCGAGGCGGCCACCGCGGCGCAGCAGCCGTGCCTCGGCGATGGTGCGCTCGCCGCGTGCCGATGAGAGGAAGGAGATGCTCAGTTCCAGCGTCGGCCCCGGCTGCTCGCCGGGCCGCAGCACCGTGCCCGTGCAGAGCTGCATCGCCGCGTCCGCGAGCGAGGCGACCACGCCCCCGTTGAGCGAGTTGCGGACCCCGCGCAGCGGCGACGAGGCGCGCTCGACGGCCAACCGCGCGTAGCCCTCGGCCAGCTCCTCGACCTCGATGCCGAAGGCGGTGAAGAACGGGTGCTCCCGCCACTGGCCGCCGATCGCCTCGCTCGGCGCGCCGGTGGCGCTCACGAGGCTCCCGCGACCGGCCGCAGCGAGTAGGTCGTCAGCCCTCGAGCCACGAGTTCGCCGCCGGGCGCGTGCGCCTCGAGTTCAATGTGCGCGGCGTAGTCCGCCCAGTGCGCCACGCGCGCGCTCACCTCGACGGCGTCCGGGAGGCGGCCGCCCGGCGGATCGACGAACGAGAGGTGCAACTCGGCGGTGCCGTTCGCGAGCTGCACGTCCTCGTCGCGCTGCGCGTTGACGGCGGAGATCGCCGCCAGGTCCGCGGCGATCGTGAGCGAGCTGCGGAACAGCAGCTCGTCGGCGTCGTCGGGGCGGTCGACGCGCATGCGCGCGTAGCCGCGCTCGACGGTGTCGCCGCGGATGCCGAGGCGCTGGAGGATCGGGCGCTGCCAGTTGCGCAGCCAGTCGTCGAGGTCTGGAACGGGCACGCTGCTCCCCTCGCGGGCTACGTCCCCACGCCGTACTGCTCGGCGAAGTCGCGGATGGCGCCGATGTGCTCCTCGGGCGAGTAGTCCAGCTCCATGGTGCTGTAGTGCAGGTGCGTGACGCCCGCCGCCTGCACTTGCTCCGCCAGGTCGAGTTGCTGGTCCGGATTGAGGCCCGCGGCGTGCAGGTTGCTGCTCAGCCCCAGCGTCGAGGGGTCGCGCCCGGCGGCGCGGGCGGCGCCGAAGAACTTCTCGGCCTCGCTCGCGATCCGGCCCGGGTCGCCGCGGTAGGCGCGCGGCACGTGCCAGCCGTCCGCGAGGCGGCCCGCGCGGTCGACCGCGAGATCGGCCATCGCGCCGACCCAGATCGGGATCGGGCGTTCGGGCAGCGGCTTCAGCCCCGCCTTGGTCACGCGATCGAAGCGGCCCTCGAAGGTCACGAGCGGCTCCGTCCAGAGCTGCCGCAGCAGTCCGATCTGCTCCTCCATGCGCCGCCCGCGCGTCCGGTAGTCCTCGCCCAGCGCCTCGAACTCGACCGAGTTCCAGCCGACCCCGACGCCGAGGATGAGCCGCCCGCCACCCGCGAGGATGTCGATCTCCGCGCACTGCTTGGCGACGAGCGCAGTCTGCCGCTGCGGCAGCACCAGCACGCCGGTCATGAACTCGAGGCGTTCGGTCAGCCCGGCGAGGAAGCCGAAGAGCACGAACGGCTCGTGGAAGGCACTCTCATGCGTGTAGGGCGGCGTGACCCGGTTTCCGTAGGGCCCGAGCCAGACGCCCTCGGGGCGATCGGGGTGGGCGCCGAGGACGTGATCGTAGGCGACGAGGCGGGTGTAGCCGAGATCCTCGGCGGCCTGCGCGAAGTCGCGGATCGCGATCCGGTCGTTCCCGATCTCGTTCGTGGGGAAGACGACGCCCAGCTCCATCTCCGGCTCCGTTCCGCGCCAGCGATGCGGCGCGCCGGGATGGTACCGTAGCCCCGGCCTGCAGGGGCCAGGAACGCCAGCGAGACACGATCGCCGGCGGTGCGTGAGAGGCGGGGGCGGTGCTGATCGGGCATTTCACGGAACGGCCATACCAGGACGAGGAGCACGGCTTCTTCGGCTCGACCACGCGCGAGGCGTACTTCGACCTCGGCCTCAGCAACAAGGACTACGACCCGCGGCTCGGAGCGCTCCTGTATCACCGCTACCTCGACGAGAAGCTCGCGGCCGAGGAGGCCGGGTTCGACGCGCTGATGCTCAACGAGCACCACAGCACCCCCGCCTGCATGGGCGGCGTGATGAACGTAGAGGCGGCGATCCTCGCGCGAATCACCACGAAGCCGAGGATCCTGCTGCTCGGCAACATCCTGCCGATCTGGGAGGACCCGCTCTGGCTCGCCGAGTCGCTCGCCGAGATCGACATGATCTCGCGTGGCCGCCTCGTGACCGGCTGGGTGCACGGCTCGGGGCGCGAGAGCGTCTCGCACAACGCGCAGCCGCCGTTCAACCGCGAGCGCTTCATCGAGGCGCACGACTTCATCGTCAGCGCCTGGACGAAGTCCGGCCCCTTCCGCTGGGAGGGCGAGCACTACAACTACCGCTACGTGAACCCCTTCACGCGCCCCTACCAGCAGCCGCACCCACCGATCTGGATTCCCGGCGGGGGCAGCAAGGAGAGCACCGACTGGGCCGCCCAGCACCGCTACCCCTACGTGATGCTCGCGACCTCGCCCGAGGCGACGCGCGAGTCGTTCGCGTTCTACGACGAGCAGGCGCGCGAGCACGGCTTCGAGGCCGGCTCGCAGCACCGCGGCTACCTCTTCAAGGTCCACGTCGAGGCGACCGACGAGCTGGCGCACGAGGTCGGCCGCAAGTACATCCAGGGGCCGCCGAACCCGTTCCTCGAGGGCAACCAGGGCGGCGTCCATCGCTACCTGCAGAACCTGCCGGGTCTCGCGCCGCGGAACCGCACGATGCCCGCGGCCGCGCGCAACCGCGCCACCGCCTACTCGCGCGGCCTCGCGCCGCCGCCGGAGAGCGGCCCCGCGCTCTCCACGATCGAGCGCTCCGCCGGCACCTACGAGCAGCAGGTCGAGCGCATGACGATCATCACCGGATCGCCGCAGACGGTGATCGAGAAGCTGCGCCACATCCTCGAGCTGCTGCGGCCGGGCTCGATCATCCTCTGGGACGGCGAGGGCGCGATGAGCCACGAGGACCAGATGCGCAGCATGAAGCTGATGGGCGATGAGGTGCTCCCGGCCGTCCGCGAGATCGGGCGGGCGCTGGAGCTGCACAGCCCCTTCGAGGTCGATCCGGTGACGAACCAGCCCGTCGAGCCCGTCGCGTCGTAGCGGCTGGCAAGGCGGGGCCGCGCCGGCAAGGCCGTCTCGATGCGCGGACTACGCGCGGAGGGCGTCGAGGTCGAAGTCGTCCGGCACGGGTACGACGACCGAGCAGCGCGGCAGCTCGATGGTGCGGGTGATGTGACCGTGGCCCGTCAGATCATCGGCCAGCAGCACGTCGCCGGCGCCAAGCTGCCGCGTCGTGCCGTCGCCGCACACCATCTCGGCCCGCCCCTGGACGGTGATCACGAACTGACGGCGGGGTGCGGTGTGGAAGTCCATCTCGTTTTCGGCGGTGGCTTCGCGCATGCTGATGCTCTCCGCCGGGAAGTGCTGCGTGCGGTTGCCGAGCCCCATCGCCTCCGGGAAGGCGATGTCGATGTCCTCGAAGTGGGACTCCCCGTCGTCGCCGGTGTAGACGCGCGTGATCCGCATCGCTCTGTGCTCCCTCCAGCGTGGCGCCGCCCGGGCGCTGCGCCGCGCGCCATGCTAGCAGGCGCGGGATCGCGGCCACGATGAGCCTCGCCGACGCGCTGCGACGCCGCCGCTCGATCCGCGGCCTGCAGGGCCCGCCGCTCAGCCGCGAGGAGATCGAGGGCCTTGTCGAGCTGGCGCTGCTCGCGCCGGCGCCGCACCACACCCGCCCCTGGCGCTTCGCCTCGATCTCGCAAGCTCGCCGCGCGGCGCTGGCCTCGGCGATGGCCGCGGCCTGGGAGGCGGACATGATCGCCGACGGCCTTGAGGAGGCGGTGCGCCGCCGCGCCCTCGAACGCTCGCGAGGCCGCATCGAGGGCGCGCCCACGCTGCTGCTGGGCTGCCTCGTCGGCGAGGGGCTCAACACCTACCCGGACGAGGAGCGCACCCGCGCGGAGTGGACGATGGCGGCGCACTCGTTCGGCGCGGCGCTGCAGAACCTGCTGCTCGAGGCCAGCGAGCGCGGGCTCGGCGCCTACTGGATGGCCGCGCCGCTCTACACACCGGACGAGGTGCGGCGGGTGCTCGAACTGCCGGAGGACTGGCGGCCGCAGGCGTTCATCGCCCTCGGCCGCCGTCGCGCGGACTACCGTCCGTTCGATCGACCGTCGCCCGATCTCGGCGGCAGCCTGATCGAGCGCTGACCGGGCGGGAGCAACTGCGCGCGAGGGTGCTACGCTCGGGCGCACGCAGACGGGAGGGATGGCGCGCCGATGCTGCACAGCCTGATGAGCGACGACCACCCCCTCACGCTCGCCATGCTGTTCGAGCGCGCCGCGACGCAGTTCCCGGACAACGAGCTCGTCAGCCGCTTCCCCGACGGCCGCATCCACCGCTACCGCTACGCCGAATTCGCGCGCCGCACGCGCAAGCTTGCGAACGCCCTCGCCACGCTCGGCATCGAGCCCGGCGACCGGGTCGCGACGCTCTGCTGGAACGAGCATCGCCACCTGGAGCTCTACTTCGCCGTGCCGATGAGCGGCGCCGTCGTGCACACGCTCAACGCGCGCCTGCACGCCGACGAGCTGACCTACATCGTCAACGACGCCGCGGACCGCGCGCTCTTCGTGCACAGCTCGCTGCTCGCCGCCTTCGAGGAGATCCGCGACCGCGTCTCCGTGGAGCACGTGATCGTGATCCCGGACGACGGCGAGACGCCCGAGGGGTACCGGGACTACGAGGAGCTGATCGCGGACGAGCCCGAGACGTTCGAGCCGCCGCCGCTGGACGAGCGGCAGGCCTCGGGGATGTGCCACACCTCGGGCACCACGGGCCGCCCCAAGGGCGTGCTCTACAGCCACCGCTCCACCTCATTGCTGGCGATGATGAGCTGCATGACGGACACCGTCGGCGTCCGCGAGCGCGACTCGATCCTGCCGGTGGTGCCGATGTACCACGCGAACGCCTGGGGCCTGCCCTACGCCGCGACGTACGCGGGCGCGAAGCAGGTCTTCCCCGGTCGCGACCTCAGCGCGGAGAGTTTGCTCCGCCTCTTCGCGGACGAGGGCGTCACCCTCACCGGCGGCGTGCCCACCGTCTTCCTCGACGTGCTGCGCATGCTCGACGAGCGGCCCGGCGAGTGGGACCTGTCCTCGATGCGCTCGATGCTGATCGGCGGATCGGCGGCGCCGCCCTCGCTGATCGAGGGCTTCGACCGCCACGGGCTGCACGTCACGCACGCCTGGGGCATGACGGAGATGAACCCGCTCGGCAGCATCGCCAACCTCAAGCGCTCGCACGACGGGCTCGACGACGAAGGCACGCTCGCCGTGCGTGCCCGCCAGGGCCACGCGCAGCCGCTGATCCAGTTCCGCCACGTCTCCGAGGACGGCACGGTGCAGCCCTGGGACGGCGAAGCGCTCGGCGAGTTGCAGGTGCGCGGGCCGACGATCGCGCGCGCCTACTACGGCGTCGAGCGCGCCGACGACTTCGCCGGCGACGGCTGGTTCCGCACGGGCGACATCGTGACGATCGACGAGCACGGCTCGATCCTGATCGCCGACCGCGCGCGCGACGTGGTGAAGTCCGGCGGCGAGTGGATCAGCAGCGTGGCGCTGGAGAACGCGCTGATGGCGCATCCCGCCGTCGTCGAGGCCGCCGTCTTCGCGGCCGAGGACGAGCGCTGGGGCGAGCGCCCGCTGGCCGCCGTCGTCCACGCCCCGGACGTGAGCGCCAGCGACGAGGAGCTGCGCGCCTGGCTGGAGCCGCAGTTCCTGCGCTGGTGGCTCCCCGCCGGCTTCGTCGCCGTCGACGAAGTCCCGAAGACCTCGACCGGCAAGTTCGACAAGGCCGCGCTGCGCGAGCGCTACGGGCGGCGGCTGATCGAGGGCGCGGACTAGGGCCGGCGGCCGGGGGGCGCCACGGGGAGCCGGGCAGGAGCGACGTGGAGACGAGAATCCTCGACTGGGACGACGTGCAGGGCCTGCTCGCGGGGTTGAGCGACCGCCTCGGTGAGGGCTCGGTGGTGTGGGGCGTGCCGCGCGGCGGCAGCCACGTCGCCTCGATGCTCAGCGTGCGCGGCGTCCGCGTCGCGCTCTCGCCCGTGGAGGCGACGGTCGCCGTCGACGACGTGATCGACACCGGCCGGACTGCCGAGCGCGTGCGCCTCCGCTACGGCATCGAGACGCTGGCGCTCGTCACGCGCCACGAGGGCGAGCTGTACTACCTCTTCCCCTGGGAGCGCGCGGAGCTCGATAGCGGGTTGGACGCGGACGCCCGGGACCACGTCACGAGGCTGCTGCTGCTGCTCGGCGACGAGCCGCAGCGTGCGGAGTTGCAGCAGACGCCCGATCGCGTCGTCGAGTCGTGGAAGACGCTGTACGCGGGCTACCTCTCGGAGCCCGGCGAACTCAAGGCGTCGCTGAACTGGTTCAGCGACGCACCCCGGAGATGATCGTCGTGCGCGACATCTCCTTCCTCAGCAGCTGCGAGGAGCACCTGCTGCCCTTCTTCGGCACGGTCGGCGTGGCCTACCTGCCGAACGACCACGCCCTCGGCGAGAGCAAGCTGCACCAGATCGTCAGCGTCGTCAGCCGCAAGCTGCAGAGCCAGCAGCGCATGACGCGCGAGATCGGCGAGGTCGTCTTCGACGCCGAGCGCACGCGCGGCGTCGCCGTGCACTCCCGTGCCACGCACCTCTGCTTCGCCGCGCTCGGCGCCGAGCGCGAGGGCGTGACCGTCGAGGAGACGTGGCTGTCCGGCGCCTTCGAGGCGGACCCGGGCACGCACTCGCGCTTCCTCGAAGCGCTGGGCGACGCCAGGGACGGCGTCAGTCCGGCCTGAGCCGCGCTCCTACGCGAACCCGCGGCGCGCGAGGAAGCGCGGGTTGCTGATCCGCGTCGCGTCGAGCGCTCGGGTGCGCAGCCAGGCGGCGAGGGCGGCCTGCTCCGGGCCGGCGTCGTAGCGGCCCGCGCGGATGTCGCCAGCGAGGCGCGCCTCGGCGTCGCGCAGTGCGGCGCGCACGTCCGCGTCGGCAGCAGCCGGTGCGCCCTCGATGGCGGCGAGGTCGGCAAGGGCGCGTCGTGCGGGCGCCTCGCCTGCTTCCAGTTCGCGCGCGGCGATGCCCATCGCGTTGTCGGCCATGAGCAGCGCGTAGCGCTGCGCGCCCGGCACGTGCGGCGCGAGCTCGTCCATCAGCGCGCCGCGCGCGGCTTCGAGCAGCGCCGCGCCGTCGAGGGGATCGGATGCGGCTGACGCCACCGCGTCCGCCGGGGGCGAAGGCGTGGCGTCCGCGCCGCTGCCGTACTCGCCGCGCTCGCCCTCCTCGATCAGCGTCAGGATCTCTACTTCGATCTCGTCGACGATGCGGCCGGTCAGCGCCAGTTCCAGCGAGGGCTGGCGTCCGCTGCTGTGGCGCTCGCCCTGGTGGATGGCGATCACCGCCCAGCGCACGTGCGCCATCACCTCCCAGTAGTGGAGCGCCCTCGGCGGCAGCTCGCGCCCGTAGCCGCGCTCGAAGTCGGCGAGGTCGCCGAGGCCGCCGGCGCGGCGGTCGTAGCGGTTGAAGCGCCAGCAGCGGGCGCTGAACCAGCCGGCGTCATCGAGCGGATCGCCCCAGCGCGCGAACTCCCAGTCGAGGACCCCGTGCAGCCCGCCCTCGCCGACGAGGAAGTTGCCGGTCCGGTAGTCGCTGTGGACCAGCACCAGGCGGTCCGTCCGTGGCGCCTCGCGCTCCAGCCAGCGCAGGCCCCACTCCATGGCCGGCCGCGGCTTCGGGTGCGCGTCGAGGGCGGCTCGATACTCGGCGACGGCGGCGAGCGCCGGGCTCGGCTCGGGCGTGGGCAGCCACTCAAGGCCGGCCGTTCCCGGCTCCAGCGTCTGGATGCGCGCGAGCTCCGCGCCGAGCTGCTCGAGCAGCGCCGGACGCGGGCCGCCGAGCGTCTCGTCGCGCACAAGCAGATGCCCCGCCGCGACGCCCTCGACAAAGCGTGAGATGGAGAAGGCGCGTCCCAGCACGGAATCGTCGGCCTGCCAGAGCGGCTCCGGCACGGCGACGCCGGCCTCGAACGCCGCGCGCGCGATCGTGAACTCCTCGGCGACGCTGTGGCTCTCCTCCAGCCGCGCGTCGCCCTCGGCGCGCAGCACGATGGCGATCGGATCGCCACCGTGGGGGCCGCCCTCGAAGGCCACGTTGATGCGCCAGTGCTGGTGGATCGCGCCACCCGTGAGCGGCGTCGTGTCGCCGATGCTCGCGCGCTCGGCTCCGGCGACCGCGGCGAGCCAGCCCGCGAGGGCGTCCCGCACCGCCTCGTCGCCGAGGTCCAGCGGCGCAGCGGCGGAGCTCACTGCCAGCTCCAGAAGTCGTGCTGCTCCTCCATGTAGAGCCGGGCGAGCACCATCTTGTGCACCTCGGATGCGCCGTCGACGAGCCGTGCCTGGCGGGCGTAGCGGTACATCCACTCCAGCGGCGTGTCCTTCGAGTAGCCGCGCGCGCCGCAGAGCTGGATCGCGGTGTCCACGGCGTTGTGCAGCGTCTCGGAGACGTGGATCTTGGCCATCGAGACGTCCTGGCGGGCGAAGTCGCCCTGGTCGAGACGCCAGGCCGCGCGCATCGTGAGCAGGCGGCCGACCTCGATCGCCATCGCGACCTCGCCGAGCATCCACTGCACGCCCTCGTGCTCGTGCAGCTTCTGCCCGAAGCTCTCGCGCTCGCGCACGTAGTCGGCGGCGATCGACATCGCGCGCTGCGCCATGCCGAGCCAGCGCATGCAGTGCGTGAGCCGCGCCGTGCCGAGGCGGATCTGCGTCGCCTTCAGGCCCTCGCCGACCTCCATCAGGCGCTGCTCGTCGGGGATCACGAGGTCGTCGAAGCGCAGCTCGCAGTGCCCGCCGTGCTCCTCGGGGCCCATGATCGGGATGCGCCGCTCGATCTCCCAGCCGGGCTCGGCGGCGTCGAAGAGGAAGGCCGTCAGGCCGCGGCGCTGGTCGTCGCCGGTGCGCGCGATCAGGATGAAGTGCTGCGCCTCGGCGCCGCCGGTGATGAACCACTTGCGCCCGTTGATGCGCCAGTGGTCGCCGTCCCGCTCGGCGGTGGTGAGCATCATCGAGGGGTCCGAGCCGGAGCCCGGCGCGGGCTCGGTCATGGCGAAGGCCGAGCGCACGCGGCCCTCGATGATCGGGTCGAGCCAGCGCTGCTTCTGCGCCTCGGTCCCGACGCGCTCAAGCAGGATCATGTTGCCGTCGTCGGGGGCGGCGCAGTTGAAGCTGACCGGCCCGAACAGCGAGCGGCCCATCTCCTCGTAGCAGGCCGCCATCCCCGCCACGCCGAGGCCGAGGCCCCCGCGCTCGCGCGGCATCTGAGGCGCCCACATGCCCTGAGCCTTGACCTCCGCACGCAGTTCGCCGAGCAGGTCGAGGCGGATGTTCTCGTGCTCGTCGAAGGAGTCCGGGTCGGCTTCCAGGGGGATGATGCGCGTCTGTGTGAAGTCGCGGATGCGCAGACGCAGTTCGTCTACCTCCGGCGAGAGCGTGAAGTCCACCGCCTGCCTCCTCGCGAACCCGTGCCGCCGCGAAGATAGCGCAGCCCGCCTGCCCGCGGTGCGGTCGCCCTCGGCAGGGCGGGGGCGCGAACGTACAATCGATGGTGCGCGAGGAAGCCGGCGATGACGAACCCCTACCGCGAACTGCCCGCGATCGAGCGGCTGCTGGCGCACCCGCGCGTGGCCCCGCTCGCCGAGCGCCACGGCCACGACGCGATCGTGCGCGTCGCGCGCGAGGTGCTCGACGACTACCGCGCGGAGATCGAGCGCTCCGGCGCGCCGCCCGAGCAGCCCGCCGCCGAGGCGGTGGCCGATCGCGCCGCCAGCCTGGAGCCGAGCCTGCGCCGCGTCGTCAACGCGAGCGGCGTGATCATCCACACGAACCTCGGACGCGCTCCGCTCTCGCAGGCGACGATCGCCGCGATGGCCGCCGCCTCCGAGGGCTACTCGAACATCGAGTTCGATCTCGACGCGGGGGAGCGCGGATCGCGCTTCAGCCACCTCGGCGGACTGCTGGCGAGCGTGAGCGGGGCCGAGGCGGGAATCGCGGTCAACAACAACGCCTCTGCGCTGCTGCTGGCGCTCTCGGCGCTCTGTACCGGCGGCGAGGTGGTGATCGCGCGCGGCCAGCTGGTCGAGATCGGCGGCGGCTTCCGCATCCCCGACGTGATGCGCCAGTCCGGCGCGACGCTCGTCGAGGTCGGCACGACGAACCGCACGTACCTGCGCGACTACGCGGAGGCGATCAGCGAGCGCACCGTGGCGCTGCTGCGCGTTCACGCCTCGAACTTCCGCGTCGTCGGCTTCACCGAGGAGACGCCGCTCCCGGCGCTGGCCTCGCTCGCGCGCGAGCGCGGGCTGTTGCTGCTCGACGACCTCGGGAGCGGGGCGCTGCTCGATCCCCGCGAGTACGGGCTGGCGGCGGAGCCGCTGGTGCGCGACTCGGTCGCCGCCGGCGTGGACGTGGCGCTGTTCTCCGGCGACAAGCTGATCGGCGGGCCGCAGGCGGGTATCGCGGTCGGGCGCGAGCGCGCGATCGCAACGATGCAGCGCCACCCGCTCGCGCGAGCCGTGCGCATGGACAAGGCCTCGATCGCCGGGCTGGCCGCCACCCTCGGCCACTACACCCGCGGCGAGGCCGTCGAGGAGATCCCGATCTGGCGCATGATCGCCGCCCCGCTCGACGGGCTGCGGCGGCGCGCGCGCCGCTGGGTGCGCGCCTGCGCCGGCGACGCGGACGCCTCCGTCGACGTGGCGCGCTCGATGGTCGGGGGGGGCTCGCTGCCGGGCGAGGGCCTGGAGTCCGCGGTCTGCGCGATCGCCGCGCCGCCCGGCGGCGCCGACGCCTTCGCCGCCGCGCTGCGCCGCGCCGACCCGCCGATCGTCGCGCGCATCGAGCGCGGCGCGGTGCTGCTTGACCCGCGCACGGTCGCGCCCTCGGACGATCGCCACGTCGCCGACTCGCTGACCGCGCTCTGCGGCCCCGAGGAGGGCGCCGCCGACGGCAGCCCGGAGGATTCCACTGGACGATAAGGCGCTCGCCGTCCTCGAGTTCCCGGCGATCCGGGAGCGGCTCGCGCGGGAGACCTCGTTCGCGGCCGGGCGCGAGCTGGCGCTGGCGCTGCGCCCCGTCGCCGACCGCGAGCGTGCGGTCCGGCGCCAGCGCGAGACCGCCGAGGCGGTGCGCCTGCGCACCCTGCGCGTCGACGTCGGGATGGGCGGCGTGCGCGACGTGCGGCCCTCGGCGCGCGCGGCGGGGCTTGGGCAGGTGCTCGCCGCCTCCGAGCTGCTGGAGATCGCGGAGCTCGCGAGGGCGTCGACGCGGCTGCGGCGCACCTTCGTGCGCACGCGGCAGGAGACGCCGCTGCTCTCCACGCGCGCCGCCGGACTCGCGGACCTCGAGGCGCTGCGCGAGCTAATCGCCACGGCGGTCGACGAGCGCGGCGAGGTGCGCGACTCGGCGAGCCGCGAGCTGGCGGCGATCCGCCGCGAGCGCGACGCCGTGCACGGCCGCCTGCAGCAGCGCATGGAGGCGCTGCTGCGCTCCGCCTCACTGCGGCCCTCGCTGCAGGACCCGATCGTCACGCTGCGCGACGGGCGCTACGTGCTGCCGGTGCGCGCCGAGGCCCGCAGCGCGGTGCCCGGCATCGTGCACGACAGCTCTGCCTCCGGCGCGACGATCTACGTCGAGCCGCTCGCCGTGATCGAGCTCGGCAACCGCTGGCGCGAGCTGCAGGCGCAGGAGCGCCACGAGATCGAGCGCATCATGCGCACGCTCTCCGAGGCGGCCGGTGAGGCGGAGCACGAGCTCGTCGACGCCGTCGAGCGCCTCGCGCGACTCGACCTCGCGCTGGCGAAGGCGCGCCTCGCCGAGCAGATCGGCGCCGCCGACTTGACCGAGGCGGGGAACGACGCGCCCTGGCTCGTCGAGGCGCCCGCGGCGCTACGGCTGGTGGAAGCGCGGCACCCCCTGCTCGAGGGCGAGGTCGTCCCCGTCACCATCGAGGCCGGCGGCGAGACGCGCGCGCTGCTGATCACCGGGCCGAACACCGGCGGCAAGACCGTCGCACTGAAGACCGCGGGCCTGCTCTCGCTGATGGCCCTCGCCGGGCTGCCCGTCCCGGCCGACGAGGGCACCCGCATCCCCGTCTACGACGCCGTCTTCGCCGACATCGGCGACGAGCAGTCGATCGAGCAGTCGCTCTCGACGTTCTCGGGCCACGTGACGGCGATCATCGACATCCTCGAACGCGCCGGGCCGCGCTCGCTCGTGCTGCTCGACGAACTGGGCGCCGGCACCGACCCGACCGAGGGCGCCGCGCTGGCGATCGCGATCGTCGGGCGGCTCGTCGAGGCGGGCGCGACGCTGATCGCGACCACGCACCACAGCGAGCTGAAGCTGTTCGCGCACCGCGAGGCGGGGGTCCTCAACGCATCCGTTGAGTTCGACGTGGAGACGCTCGCGCCCACCTACCGGCTGCGTATCGGCGTGCCGGGCCAGTCCAACGCGCTCGCGATCGCCGAGCGGCTGGGCATGCCGGGCGCGATCGTCGAGGCCGCGCGCGAGGGCCTCTCGCACGGGCAGCGCGACCTCGAGGCGGTGCTCGGCGACCTGCGCACGCAGCTGAGCGCCGCCGAGGAGCGCGCCGCCCGCGCCGCCGCCGACCGCGACGCCGCCGAGGAGCTGCGCGGCGACCTCGAGCGGCAGCTCGCGACGCTGGCCGGCGAGAGCGAACGGCTGCGCGCCGAGTCGCGCGAGCGCGTGCGCGAGGAGGTCCGCGACGCGGAGCGGATGCTGCAGCGCGCGCGCCGCGAGGTGGAGTCGGCGCGCCTCGAACAGGCGGCGGCCGACCTCGAGCGCGCGCGCGAGGCCGTCGCCGCGCTCGCGCCCGAACCGCCGCCCGCGCCGCCGCCCAGCGAAGACTCCCTCTCCCCGCGGGAGAGGGTTGGGGTGAGGGCTCCGCGCACGCTGCCGTCGCCGGAGCTGGGCTCGCGGGTCTGGCTGCGCGGCATCGGCTCACCGGGCGAGGCGCTGAGCGAGCCGGACGCGGCGGGCGAGTTCGAGGTGCAGCTCGGCGCGCTGCGCACCCGTGTGCGCCTCGCCCAGGTCGAGCGCATCGAGCAGCCGGACGGCGCGGTGATCGTGGCGGTGAGCACGCCGCCCGCGCCGAGCGCGCCCGAGCAGATCGAGATCCGCGGCCAGATCGTCGCCGAGGCGCTGCCCTCGGTGGAGGCCTTCCTCGACGACGCGGCGCGCGCCGGACGCGAGCGCGTGCGCATCATCCACGGCAAGGGCACCGGCGCGCTGCGCCGCGCCGTGCGCGAGCTGCTCGCGCGCCACCCCCTGGTCACCGCCTATGAGAGCGGCACGCCCCAGGAAGGCGGCGAGGGCGTCACCGTCGCCCTCCTCGCCCACGTGCGGTAGGCAGCGCCGGATGCGCTGTCCGCCGGGTTGTACTGGGCGGACCCTGGTCATTGCGAATGTGATATACCTGACGAGACCGCTTCGGCCGGGGGTGCCTGCGTCTCGCGCGGCGTTGGCGAGCGGTGGGCCGGGCCCGGTGAAACGCATGACCTTGAGTACTATCCCTCCCGCGCTGCTGGCGCTCCTCGGAGCAGTCGTCATCCTGCTGGCTGGCGCGCCAACGGCCCTGCACGCGCAGTCCACACCCTCGATTTCGATCGAGCTGTCACCGGGTCAGCACGTCCCGCACACGGTCGCCCTCACGGGCGAGGTGACCCTGAGCAACCTGGCCCCTGCTGACTACTCGATGGTGACGCTCCGCGCCGACATCACCGGGCACGAGGATCGGACGAGCCACTGCTACGGCGAGGACACCAGCAGCGATATCGAACTCGCGGTGGACGAGAGTCTGGAGGCAGTAACGCTCAGGCTGTTCAAGCCCTGCACGAATGCCCCGGGCGGATTCGGAACGTATGACTACGCGCTCACGATCAGCGTATCGAGGGCCGATCCGATGCAGCCCGGCGACACCATCGAGCTGGTATCGATGCACGTGCCCTTCCTGGTGTCGACATACCTGACTCCCGGGGAGCAGACCCTTCCGGCCCCTGATCCCAGTGCGCTGGCCTGGTTTGACCCGGATCCCAGAACTTCCGCGATGTACGTGGGAGAGTGGCGCCAATTCCGCTTCCGCACGGACATTTCCAGGTATGCCGAAGACCATCTGAACGTGTACGTGGACGCCGGCGATCCCGGTGACTTCGTTGCGAGATCGGGCGAAGGTCCTTCTCCCGGCAGCGCCGAGGAAGCCTGCAACGACTCGCATCCAACGCAGAACTGGCGTCGTGCCATCCATCAGCCTCTCTGGGTTGTTCCCTGCAAGCCGGGTCCGGCAGTCTTTTGGCTGTCGCACGAGACCCTGGGCGTGCCGCCCCTCTACACCTACGAATTCGAGGTGTACCCGGCCGACGAATCTCGAGGAGGGCCGATCGTTGGTGGGCCGAGTGGCGGGGGCGGCGCTCCGCCCTCGTCCGGCCCCACGCCGAGTGGCGGGGGCGGCGCTCCGCCGTCGTCCGGCCCCACGCCGAGCGACGCCGACTTCGCCTGGACCGTCGATAAGGACATCGACGCGCTCGACGCCGGGAATGACGAGGCGACTGGCCTCTGGGGCGACGGCGCGACGATCTGGGTAGCGCAGAACAGCGACGGCGGCGGCGACGGCGTCTTCGCCTACGACCTCGCAAGCGGCGAACGCCTCGAGGATCGCGAGTTCGAACTCGACACCGCCAACCTCGCCCCGCGCGGCCTCTGGTCCAACGGCGAGACGATCTGGGTTTCCGACAGCGGCAAGGAGAAGCTCTACGCCCACGACCTGGAGAGCGGCGAGCGCCTCCCGGCGCGTGACATCAAGCTCAGCGATGCGAACGACGACCCGCGCGGCATCTGGTCCGATCGGACGACGATCTGGGTGCTCGACGACCGCGACGAGAGCGTCTATCTCTACGACCTCGGGAGTGGCGAGCAGACGGCCGTCTACGAACTCGACGCCGCCAACGACGACCCGCACGGCATCTGGTCCGACGGCGTCGCGGTCTGGGTCTCCAACCACGACCCCAAGCGGCTCTTCGCCTACCGCCTCGTCGACGACGCCCTCGTGCGCGAGTCAGACGAGGACTTCACGAGGCTGGGCCGGGCCAGCAACAACAGCCCGCGCGGCATCTGGTCGGACTACAGCGTGATCTACGTCGTCGACGCCCTGGACGAGCAGGTCTACAGCTGATATGGAGTGACCGGTTGTCAAGCAGCACCGGCGGTGGTCGTGGCGATCCGGCTCCGGAACGGGGGGAGATGGACGAACGAGGGCGCTGCTTCGACGACGTGTCACTCTGATATTCGCGGGTTGCCTGGGGCCTTGCCGCATGACCGTGCTTCGCCGGGAGGGGTCGCCGTCTACGGTCGCGGGTTGACGGCGCCGGGCGCCGCTGCCGCATAGCTGTACCGCGCGTCCTCCTGAGCCTGCCCTCGCTCATCCACCCCCTCCTGCTCCGGAGCGGCGTATCGCCAGCTCCGCCTTCGCCGCGGACCGCGCGCGTGCTGTCAGGCCGCCGCCTGCTCCCGGGCGCCGATGTTCAGCACCGCCCACAGGTAACCCGCGAGTTCACGGGCGACGGCCACGTTCGCCACGACCGATGGCTTGCCGTGAGCGGCCAGCCGCCGGTGGCGGCGATAGAGCCGGGTCTGCGCCCGGTCGGCCAACACCACGGCCCAGCCCGGCTGGCCCTCCCTGCGCTTGCGCAGCGCTGCCCCCACCCGCGGCGGGTGGCGGTAGTGCCAGGCGCTCTCCACCAGGATGCGGCGCACGTGGCTGTTCCCTGTCTTCGTGATCGGTCCCCGCCGCTGACGGGCGCCGCTGCTGTACTCGCTCGGCGTGAGCCCGAGGTAGGACATCAACTGCCGGGCGCTGCCGAAGCGCGTGACGTCGCCGAGCTCGGCCAGCACCGTCATCGCCGTCACCGTGTCGACCCCGCGGAAGCAGCGCAGCAGCCCCACCGCCTCGCGGTAGTCGTCGCTGGCGGCACACGCGGCCAGTTCCTGCTCCAGCGTGCGCAGCCGCTCCTCCACGCCCTCGAGCGCGCGCAGGTAGTCGTCGAAGGTGGCCTGCGCGGCCGGGTGTTCGAAGCGCAGCGTCAGCAGCCAGCGGCGGTGCCGCAGCGTCCAGTTCCGGCCGTCGTAGGCGATGCCGCGCCGCAGCAGCAGCTTCGCCAGGCGGTGGCGCGCCCGGGTGCGGTCGGTCACGGCGTCCTCGCGCGCCCGGCAGAGGTCGCGCACCGCCTCCTGGTCGATGGTCGGGGGATGCACCGCCGTGAGCAGGTCCGCGCGCAGCAGCTCGGCCAGCTTCCTGGCGTCGCGGCGGTCGGTCTTGACGCGGTCGCCGGGCCGCCTGGGGATGAGCGCCGGCGCGATCACCTGGCATTCGATGCCCTCGGCCTCGAGCTGGCGCTGCAGCGCGAAGCCCCCCGGCCCCGCCTCGTAGCAGGCCACGACCGGCCCCGGCGCCATGCGCCGCAGGCGCTGCGCGAGCCGCTTCACCGCCTTCGGCTCGTTCGCCAGCTGCCACTCCTCGGGCCGCTCGGCCCCCGGCGCCAGCACCGCCACGTGGATCGCCCGCGCGTGTGCATCCATCCCTGCATATGTGGTAGTCATCTTCCTGACCGGCTCCTTTCGCATGCGGCTCTGCAGCCCTCGCGTCTGTAACCCGCGAGTTTGCGGACTCGGAGCCGGTCACTCCATACGGTCTACAACATGCCCGACGCCATCGACGCCCGGCTCGCCTCGCTGGCGCTGAGCGGCGTGGACATCGGCGAGTTCGACGGCCGCAGGCCGGTGTACGTGGGCGTCCTCGGGGAGGGCGTGAGCGAGACCACGGTCGAAGCGGAGACGGTCCAGTCCGGCGCGAGCGTCGCGATCACGCCCGCCGACGCTGATGATGACGCGGAGAACGGCCACCAGGCCGCAATCGAGGATGGCACGGAGATCACGGTCACGGTGACCTCGGAGGACGGTAGCCGGACGCGGGTGTACCGGGTGCGGATCGGCGAGCCGGAAGAAGGCGAGCCGGAAGATGGCGAGCCGGAAGAAGAGGACCAGGAACCGGGGCGCTCGCCGGAGTGCCTGCGCGGCCTGGTCGCGGGCCGCTTCAGCCTTGTCGTCTACGAGGGTGGCAGCCTGGCCGACCTCGAGTCCTGTGCGCGGAGCCTGTCGGTGACGGCGCTGTACAGCTGGCAAGACGGCGACTTCGTGCACTACATCCTGGGCGCGCCGGCGTTCGTGAACGAGGGGTTCGTGGCGCTCTTCCCGGCGGCTCTGCCTCCTGACACCCCGCTGATTGCCCAGCGCGAGCTGCCGCCGCCGGAGGCGGAAGCCCCCGCAGAGGACTCGCCGTAGCCCGGCCGTCACGGCTGCGCGCCCGCCGCGGATCGCGTTGACGCTACCGGGGCGCGGGTGGACGATGATTCGGCCCAGCGCGCCGACCTGAATCCCCATCTCCGGAGGCACCGTGAACCTGCGTACGCCGGGTCCGATTCCCGTTCCCGCGGAAGTCGCACAGGCGGGCGTGGCCCCGATGATCAACCATCGCGGGCCGGAGTTCGCCGAACTGATGGCGGCCCTCGGCGAGGGTCTGCAGTACGCCTACCGCACCGAGAACGACGTGCTCGTGCTGACCGGCTCCGGCACCTCCGGCATGGAGGCCGCCGTCGTCAACCACATCTCGCCGGGTGATCGCGTGCTGGTGGTCACCGTCGGCGTCTTCGGCGAGCGCTTCCTGGAGCTGGTCCGCATCTACGGAGGCGATCCGGTGCACCTCGCCTTCGAGTACGGCACGGCCGCCGACCCGAACCGCATCGACGAGGCCCTCGCCGCCGACGGCGAGATCCGCACCGTGCTGGTCACGCACAACGAGACCTCGACCGGCGTGACCAACCCGCTCGAGGAGATCGCGCAGGTCGTCCGGCGTCACGACCGGCTGCTGATCGTGGACGCGATCTCGTCGCTCTCCTCGATCCCGGTGGAGACGGACGCGTGGGGCCTCGACGTGGTCGTGTCCGGCTCGCAGAAGGGCTGGATGGTCGCGCCCGGGCTCTCCTTCGTGAGCGTCAGCGAGCGCGCGTGGGAGGCGCAGGACCGCTGCACCACGCCTCGGATGTACCTCGATCTGCGGCGCGCGCAGCGCTCGATGCAGGCCGGCCAGACGCCGTGGACCCCGGCGATCTCGCTCATGTTCCAGCTGCGGCAGGCGCTCTCCATGCTGCGCGCCGAGGGCATCGAGAACGTCTGGGCGCGCCACCACGACACCGCCGAGCGCGTCCGCGAGGGCATCCGGGAGCTCGGCCTCGAGCTCTACGCCGCCGAGGGCGTCCGCTCCGACACCGTGACGGCAATCCTGCCGCCGGAAGGCGTCGCCGCGAACGAGCTGCGCGCGATTGCCCGCTCGGACTTCGGGACCGACTTCGCGGGCGGCCAGGCCAGCCTCGGAGGCAAGATCATCCGCTTCGGCCACCTCGGCTATACGAGCGAGGAGGACGTGCGCGGCGCCCTCGAAGCGCTGCAGGGCAGCCTCGCGAAGCTCGGCCACGCCCCCGTGGCGGCGGCGAGCGGCTAGGGCGCCCCAGGCCACGGGAGGCGGCTCGATGGCGACCGTCCTCGTTGCCGACCAGATCGCCGAACAGGGCATCGCGCGCCTGCGCGAGCGCCACGACGCCGTAGTCCGCACCGGTCTGAGCGAGGGTGAACTCGTCGCAGCCGTCGCCGACGTGGCCGGCATCATCGTGCGCAGCCAGACCCGCATCACCGAGCGCGTGATCGAGGCCGCCCCGCAGCTCACGGTGATCGGCCGCGCCGGAGTCGGCGTCGACAACATCGACCTCGAGGCGGCGACGGCGCGCGGCGTGGTCGTCGTCAACGCGCCGCTCTCCAACACCATCTCCGCCATCGAGCACGCCCTCGCGCTGCTGCTCGCCGTCGCGCGCAACGTGCCGCAGGGCCACGCCTCGCTGCGCGCGGGCCGCTGGGAGCGCAGCAAGCTGCAGGGGGTCGAGCTGGCCGGGCACACGCTCGGCATCGTCGGCCTCGGGCGCATCGGCACGGGCGTGGCGCAGCGTGCGCGCGCCTTCGAAATGCGCGTGGTCGCCCACGACCCGTTCGTCTCCAGCGAGCGCGCCGCCTCGATCGGCGTCGAGCTGGTCTCGCTCGACGCGCTGCTGGAGCAGTCCGACTTCGTGACGCTGCACACCGCGCTGCACGAGGAGACGCGAGGGCTGATCAGCCGCGAGCAGCTCGCGCGCATGAAGCCGGGCGCCTACCTCGTCAACACCGCGCGCGGCGCGCTCGTGGACGAGCAGGCGCTGCATGAGGCGGTCGAGGGCGGCGTGATCGCCGGCGCGGCGATCGACGTGTTCAGCGAGGAGCCCGCGATCGGCAACGTGCTCACTGCCACGGACGGCATCGTCGTCACGCCGCACCTCGCCGCCTCGACCGCCGAGGCGCAGGACCGCGCCGCCGTCGACGTCGTCGACGAGGTGCTGGCCGTGCTCGCGGGGCGGCCCGCCCGCTTCGCGGTCAACGCCCCGCTCGTCGACCCGGAGACGATGGCGATCATCGGCCCCTACATCGACGCCGCCGAGGTCGCGGCCTGCGTCGCCTCGCAGCTCCAGGGCGGCCAGCTCGCGCAGTTGAGGATCGATTACCTCGGAGAGATCGCGAACCACGAGACGGGTCCGCTGCGCGCCGCTGCCATCGTCGGGGTGCTGGAGCGCGTCTCGTCCGGCAAGGTGACGATCGTCAACGCCGACCAGGAGGCGCGGGAGCACGGCATCGGCATCGTCGAGGACCGCGGCGCGGCGCGTGAGCCCTACGCGAACCTCGTGGTCGTGCGCGTCATCTCCGAGAACGGCGGCACCAGCGTCGCCGCCACGCACACGCCGGCGGGGGTCCGCATCGTCGGCATCGACGGCTTCGAGGTCGAGATCGCACCCGGCGCGGCGCCCTACGTGCTGGCGCTGGAGAACGTGGACCAGCCGGGCATGGTCGGACAGGTCGGCGGGCTGCTCGGCGAGTGGTCGATCAACATCAACTTCATGTCCGTCGCCAGCGGCGAGGCGGGCCGCGCGCTGATGGTGCTCGGCATCGACCGCCCGCTCGACGCCGGCGAGCGGGCCGCCCTCGAGGCGCTCGACGCGATCTTCGGCGTGCGGCTGATCAACCTCACGTAGCCGCCGGACCGGTCAGTCGAGGCGGTTGAGGACCATGCCGGTGGCCAGCTTCGGGTAGAAGTACGTCGCCTTCTGCGGCAGCACGTCGCCCGAGCCGGCCACGGCGATCACCTGGTCGATGCGCGGCGGATTGACGAGGAAGGCGAGGCGGTTCGGGCCGTCCTGCACCCACTCCCAGGCGTGTCCGGCGTCCTCGCTGAACCGCACGCGCCCGGCCCTCAGCTCCGCCGCGTCGATGCCGAGCAGCGGGTGGAGAATCGCCTGGTTCAGGATCTGCACGTCGAGCGCGCGCGACGCCTCGGACCACTCGGCTGGGAGGAGCGCATCGATTGCCTCCGGCGAGCGTGGACGCAGCAGGTGCAGGCCGCCGCCCGGCAGTCCGATCAGCCCGAACGTCCCCGGCTGCGACGCTTCCGCTTGCACCTGCTCCCAGAGCCGCATTGCCGCTCCGCTATCCGCCGGGTTGGCCGAGTCCGAGACGCGCGGCGTCAGCGGCTCGACGACGTAGAGCTCCTCGAGCCGCTCGATGAAGTCCCCTGCGAGGTCCACGTCCGGGACCAGTCGGTGGGTCGGCAGGATGTCGAGGCCCGGGTCGTTCTCGGGGACGAGGCAGGCGAGCATCCAGCGGCGGCCCTCCTCGTCGCGATCCTCAAGGTGTCCGAGCGCCGTCTCGTAGCGGTGGTGGCCGTCGGCGATCGTGACCGGCGCGGCGGCGGCCGCCTCCACCAGCCGTGCGATCTCCGAAGGATCGTCGATCATCCAGAGGCGGTGCTCATCCCCGCGTCCGTCCGTGGCGGCGAAGGCCGGCTCGCGCGAGGCGACCTCCGCGAGCAGCGCCGAGGCCGTGCCCGTGTCTCCCCCGGAAATCACGAGGATCGGGCTCACGTTCGTCTGTGTCGCTTGCAGCAGGGCCAGCCGCTCCGCCTTCGGGTCGGCCATCGTGCGCTCGTGCGGAAGCACCTCGCCCGCCTCGAACGGGCTCAGGCGCAGCCTCGCGAAGTAGCCCCGCCGCACGCGCCGCGGGCCATCGTCGCCCTCGATGCGGGTGCGCTGCTCGTAGGCGTAGAGCGCGGGCTCGGGATCGCGGAGCAGCACGCCCTCGGCCTCCCAGCTGCGCAGCGCGGCCGCCGCCTCCTCGAAGCGCTGCTCGCCGCCGCGAGGCGACTCGACGCGCGCGACGTTGTAGGGCGAGCGAGCGTGCAGCGCGGCCACGTCGTCCTCGTCGACCACGTCGTAGGGCGGGGCGATGACGGCGTCCGGATCGACGCGCGAGGGGTCGTAGCGGAGCCCGCGGAAGGGAGCGATCTCTGCGATGGGGCGCCTCCTCGGCTGCTGCGGGGTAGCCCGTCCACGCGGGCCGCGGTTAGGCTGCGGCGGAGCGGTCCGCCCGGCCGCAGCATGGCCGCCCGGAAGGTACTTGCCGATCACGTTCGAGCGCTACTGCATCTTCTGCCGGATCATCGCCGGCCAGGCGCCGGCCGACGTGCTGCACGACTCGGAGCGGGTGATCGTCTTCCGCAACCAGCTGCGCTGGGTGCCGATCATGCTGCTCGCCGTGCCCAAAGAGCACATGACGCAGGAGCAACTCTGGGAGAGCGATCTGCTCGCCGAGGTCGGACGGATCGCCTCGGAAGTGGGCCGCGAGCACTGCCCGAACGGCTACCGCCTGGTCTCGAATGCGGGCTGGGAGGCGAAGCAGTCGCAGGAGCACGCGCACATCCACGTCCTCGGTGGCGCGTTCCTGGGCGACTACGTGAACCCCGGCAGCGGCTGGTGGTAAGCGGCCCGGCGCTGCGCCGGGCCGCTCAGCGCTGAGCCGCGCGCTCCTCGGCCAGCGCCTCGCGCTGCGCCACGAACAGGTCCGCGATCCCCGCCCCCGCGAGCGCGACGACGCGATCGAGGTCGCCTCGGGAGAAGGGGGCGCGCTCGGCCGTGCCCTGCACCTCGACGAGCTTCCCCGTGCCGAGCTGCACGACGTTGAAGTCCGTCTCCGCGCTCGAGTCCTCGTCGTAGTCGAGGTCGAGCAGCGCCATGCCGTCGCTGAGGCCGACCGAGATCGCGGCGACCTGCGTCGTGAGCGGCGAGGCGGCGAGCGCGCCGCCGCGCTGCAGCCAGTCGATCGCCAGCGCCAGCGCCACCCAGCCGCCGGTAACCGCCGCGGTGCGGGTGCCGCCGTCGGCCTGGATCACGTCGCAGTCGACGGTGATTGTCTGCTCGCCGAGCCGGTCGAGGTCGAGCGCGGCGCGCAGCGAGCGGCCGATCAGGCGCTGGATCTCCTGGGAGCGTCCGCTCTGACGGCCCTCGCGGGCCTCGCGGCGGCCGCGCGTGTGCGTCGCGCGGGGCAGCATCCCGTACTCCGCCGTCACCCAGCCGGAGCCGGTGCCGCGCAGCCAGCGCGGCACGCCGCGCTCGACGCTGGCCGCGCAGAGCACGCGCGTGTCGCCCATCGAGATCAGCGCGGCGCCCTCGGCGTGCCGCAGCACGCCGGTCTCGATCGTCAGCGGACGCAGCTCCTCGAGGCTGCGCCCGCGTAGTCGGCTCACCATCGCTGGCCTCCCGATCGCTGCCCTCGAGTCACCGTAGCACGCGATCAGCGCGAACTCCGCACCCACAACCGCTCGCCGTCGGAGCGCAACGTCACGTCCCCGTGCTCGTCCGTGCGGTAGAGGGCGATCGCGGCGTAGCGCGCGACCACCTCCGGGTGCGGGTGGCCGTGCCGGTTGCGCGCCCCGACCGAGGCGATCGCGACTCTCGGCTCGACCGCCTCGAGGAAGACCTCGCTCGACGACGTGCGCGAGCCGTGGTGCGGCAGCACCAGCGCGTCCGCCCGCAGGTCGAGCCCGCTCGAGGCGAGCCACTGCTCGGCGGGCGCCTCGATGTCCGCGGGCAGCAGGATCCGCCGCTCGCCGATCGTCACCAGCAGCACGAGCGAGCGGTTGTTGGCGCCGCGGTGCGCGCGGCCCGCCGTGACGACGGGCGGCGAGAGCACCTCGATCGAGGTCCGCTCGCTGAGCCGGATGCGATCGCCGATGTCGAGCGCCCGCGCGCCGCCGTCGCCGTCATCGGGGGCCACGGCGGCGAGCGTCTCCGCGCTGCCGAGCAGCACGCCGACGCGCAGACGCCGCCGCAACTCCGCCAGCCCGCCCGCGTGATCGCTGTCGCCGTGCGTGAGCAGCACCGCGTCGAGCGTGCGGCCCTCGAGGGCGCGAGGCAGCGCCGTCAGCACGGCGCCGTCGGCCGGTCCGGTGTCCACCAGTACGGCCGCGCCGCGATCGCGCACGAGGATCGCCTGCCCCTGTCCGACATCGAGCACGGTCACGCTCGCCATGCCGTCCGAGGGCGTCAGCACGGCCAGCCAGAGGCCCGCTGCCGCCGTCGCGAGCGCGACCGGCGCCGCGAGGCGCGCACGTTGCCCCGGCAGCGCGATCAGCGACGCCCGCCGGTTGAGCAGCCAGACGAGGCCGCCCAGCAGCGCGAACCAGCCCGCGCCGGCGAGGAGCGACGGTCGCAGCTCGACCGTCGCGATCGGCAGCGAGGCCATCGCCTTGACGGCGGCGACGAAGGCCGCGGGCGCGAAGACGCCGGCGACCTCGACGAGCCGCGCGACGGGCTCGAGCCAGCCGAGCAGCGCCGCGACCGCGGCGACGAGCACGGTCGCCTCGTAGAGCGGCGCGACGGCCACGTTCGCCGGCGCCTGCAGCAGCGGCAGCGTTCCGAAGGCGGCGGCCTGCACCGGCAGCACCGCGAGCGAGGCCCCGACTGCGCCGCCGCCTCGGTAAACCCGGCCGCGAGGCTGCCCGGCGCCACGCCGAGGCGGGCGAGGGCGCGGTCGCGCAGCGGCGGCGCGATCAGCAGCACCCCGACGGTCGCCGTCGCGCTCAGTTGGAAGGCCACGTCGCGGATCAGCAGCGGCCGCAGCGCCAGCATCAGCGCGAGCGCGTAGACGAGGTAGATCCAGGCGGGCGTGCGCCTCCCCGTGATCGCGGCGATCGCGATGCCGACGGCCATGATCGCCGCCCGCACCACCGGCGGCTCGGCCCCCGTGAGCACGACGTAGCCCGGCAGCAGCGCGAGCGCGATCAGCGCCGCCTGCCGCCTCGCGACCAGCGCGCCGAGCAGGCCCACCGCCGTCCCGAGGAGCAGCGCGATGTTCTGCCCGGAGACGACCAGCAGGTGGGTCGTCCCCGTGCGGCGCAGACTCTCCTCCAACGCCGCCGGCATCGTGCGCTGCCGCCCCAGCAGCATGCCTGCCGCCAGCGACGCCTCCGGCTCCGGCAGGGCGAGCTCGATGTTGCCGAGCGCCCAGCGCCGCATCCCTCGCAGCGCGTCGACGATCGCGGGCTCGGCGTTGCGTTCGAGCAGCGTCCAGCGCTGCGGGTACGCGGCGACGGCGTGGATGCCGCGGCTGCGCAGGAACGCCGCGTAGTCGAACTCCTCGAAGGCGCCGGGACGCTCGACCTCCAGCGTTGCGGAGATGCGGTCGCCCGCACGCAGCGGCTGCAGCGGGGCAGGCAGCCTGAGCCGCAGTCCGCCCTCCGCCGCTGCGCCGTCGATCGACTCGACGCGCAGATCGAGGCGCGCGATCGCGCCCGACACGCGCGGGTCCGGGAGCACCACGCCCGTGATCTCGTGCACGCCCTCGAGGCTGGCGAGCGGCGGCGGGGCGCGCGAGTCCGCCTCGCTTCCCCGGGCGTGCCCGGCGGCGGCAAGGGCCACGACCGCGATCAGCATCAGCAACGTGCGGGCCCGGCCGCCGCGTCCGAGGCGCCAGAGCGCCGCCGCCGCGCTCGCCGCGAGCGCGGCCAGCAGGGTCACGGTCCACGGCCCGCCGATCAGCGCGCCGCCGATGCAGCCCGCGATGAACGCCGCCGCCGCAAGCGGCAGTGCGGGAACCCGCGCGCTCACCGCGCCGCGATCATGTCCCGGATCACCTCGTAGACGTGCTCCGGGATCGCTCCGCGCGCCGTGAGATTGTCGGTCGAGGCGTAGGGGCCTGCGCGCTCGCGCTCGGCGATGATCGCGGCGGCGTAGGCCGCGCCGATGCCGGGCAGCGCGTCCAGCTCCTCGCGCGAGGCGCTGTTCACGTCGAGCAGCGCCGCCGCCTCGCCACGCCGCGGCACGCGCACGGCATCCTCGTCCACGACGCGGCGCGAGAGGTTCAGCGGCGCCGTGTCCGCGTCCGGGGCGAGCCCGCCAGCGAGCGCGATCACGTCGCTGACGCGGTCCCCGGGCGCGGCGGTCACCACCTGCGGCTGCAGCACCGCGCCCGAGACGTCGACGCGGATCTCATCAATGCCCTGGCGCGGATCGCGCGCCTCGATCTCGATGCCGCGCGGCTCGCCCGGTCGCAGCGCGAGGATCGCGAGGGCGGCGACTATGGCGAGGCCGAGCGCGATCTGGAGGACGGTGCGCGCTTCCGGCGCCCCGCGAAGCCTCTGGAGGTACGACACGCGCCGGGGGCTACTCCTCGTCCTCGAGCAACTGGCGCAGCAGCGCCTTGAGCCGCGGCGCGCGATCCAGTTCCTTGCGGAGCGGGCGTAATTCGCGCTCGTTGATGATCAGGGAGCGCCGCTCCAGTTCCCCCTCGGGATCGTAGGCGGCGAAGCGAATCGCCATCTGGCCGGCCTTCTCGCCGGTCTCGTAGCGCATGAGCTGCAGCGAGGGCGCGTGGAGGCCGCCCTCGATCGCCGCTTCCTCGACGATCCTGCCGCCGCCCCAGAGCAGATTGAACGGGCGCGGGATCCGGCGTTGGGCCATGCTGCATCCCCTCCGGTGCTCGTCGGGCTCCTCGCGCGCCTGCCTGCAAGGCGCAGCGACGCGTAGCATAGCGTGCGCGGCGCGCAGCCCGCGCCCGGCGACGGAGGAGATGCGCCTCGTGACAGCCCCCAGCGACCTCAGCGGCGACCCCGCGCGCCTCACCGCCAGCGAGGCCGCGCGACGCATCGCCGAGGGCTCGCTGAGCTCGGAGGCGCTCGTCCGCGCCTGCCTCGCGCGCATCGAGCAGCGCGAGCCGCTGGTGCGCGCCTGGACGGCGCTCGATCCCGCGGACGCCCTCGCCCGCGCGCGGGCAGCCGACACCGCGGAGCCCATGGGGCCGCTGCACGGCGTGCCGTTCGGCGTGAAGGACATCTTCGACACCGCCGAGATGCCGACCGGGTACGGCTCCCCGCTCTACGAGGGCCACCAGCCGGCCCGCGACAGCGCCGCGGTCGCCGCACTGCGCGAGGCCGGCGCGCTGGTCCTCGGCAAGACGGTGACGACCGAGTTCGCCTTCCGCACGCCCGGCGCGACGAGGAACCCGCACCGCCCGGAGCACACGCCCGGCGGATCCTCGAGCGGCTCGGCGGCAGCCGTCGCCGACGGCATGGTCCCGTTCGCCCTCGGCACCCAGACCGGAGGATCGACGATCCGTCCGGCGGCGTTCTGCGGCATCTTCGCCTTCAAGCCGACCTACGGCTTCGTCAACAGCGACGGCGTGCACCCGCTGGCCACGGCGCTCGACACCGTCGGCTGGTTCGCACGCAGCATCGAGGATCTCGCGCTCGTCGGGGCAGTGCTCAGCACCACGCAGTCGGCCGCGCTGGACGCGCCCGCGCAGCCGCTGCGCGTCGGCGTCGTCCGCACGCCGGAGTGGGGGCGCGTCTCGCCCGCGGGGCAGCGCGCCATCGAGGAGACGGCGGCAGCGATCGAGGCCGCGGGCGGGCAGGTCACCGACCTCGATCTGCCGGCCGAGTGCGACGGCCTGGGCGAGGCCTGGGGCCCGATCGTGGCGGCCGGCGCGGCGAGCGCCTTCGCGCGCGAGTACGGCGAGCAGCGCGAAGGCCTCAGCCCCGCGCTGCGCGAGCTGATCGAGGCGGGCCGCGTCCTCGCTGGCCCCGCGCGCAGTGAGGCCGAATCGCTGGCCCTGCACTGCCGCGCGGCCGTCAGCGAGACCTTCGCGCAGGTCGACGCCTTCCTCACGCCGAGCGCGCCCGGCGAGGCGCCCGCTGGCCTCTCCTCCACGGGCGACCCGCTCTACAACCGCGTCTGGACGCTGCTGCGCCTGCCCTGCGTCGCCCTGCCCACCGGCGCGGGCGAGGGCGGCCTGCCGGTCGGCGTTCAGCTCGTCGGGCGTCACGGCGGCGATCAGTCCCTGCTCGAGCTTGCCCGCGCCGTCGCCGATCTGCTCGCGCCGCCCGCCTTCCCCGGCGGCGACTCGGCCTGACGCCGCCTTCAGCCTGGCCCTCTCCCGCGGACAGAAGGGGTAGGAACGCGCCGCCGGGCGCCGATCGTCCGCACGCTCGCGGCGGCGCGTGTTGCCCGCTTGGCGGCATATACTGGACGGCAGCCGACACACCGAACAACACCGGACTGCAGGAGCTAGCGGTGACTCCCCGCCATTTTTCTTCGATCCTCGATCTCTCCCCGGGGCAACTCGGCGACCTGCTTGACGCGGCGCTCGCGATCAAGCGCGACGGCTGCGGTCCGGTGCTCGCCGGGCGCTCGCTGGCGCTCGTCTTCGAGAAGCCGTCACTGCGCACGCGCGTCTCGTTCGAGGTCGCGATGCAGCGCCTCGGCGGGCGCGCGATCTACCTCGGACCGCAGGAGATCGGCCCCGGCGAGCGCGAGCCGGTGCGAGACATCGCGAGGGTGCTGGGGCGCATGGTGCACGGCATCGCCGCCCGCACCTACGAGCATGACACCGTCCTCGAGTTCGCGGAGTGGGCCGGGGTGCCCGTGATCAACGCGCTCAGCGACCGCGAGCACCCCTGCCAGACGCTCGCCGACCTGCTGACGCTGCGCGAGCGTTTCTCGTCGTTGCGCGGCCTGCGCATCGCCTACCTCGGCGAGGGCAACAACGTCGCGCGCTCGCTCGCCTACGCGAGCGTGCTCGCGGGCATGGAGCTGCGCTGCGCCTCGCCCGAGGGCTACGGACTGAGCGACGCCGACATCGAGCGCGCGCACGCCGCCCCCGGGGGCGGCCGCGTCGAGCGCCTCAGCGATGCCGAGGAGGCTGTGCGCGATGCCGCCGCCGTCTATACGGACGTGTGGGCCTCGATGGGCGACGAGGACAAGCTGACGAGCCGCCTCGAGACCTTCGAGGCGTTCCGCCTCGACGAGCAACTGCTGGACGCCGCACCGCCCGATGCGCTGGTGATGCACGACATGCCCGCGCACCGCGGCCAGGAGATCAGCGCCGGTGTGATGGAGTCGCCGCGTTCGGTCATCTTCGACCAGGCGGAGAATCGCTTGCACGCGCAGCAGGCGCTCCTCGGCTGGCTGCTGGGTGGTGGCGCGGGCTGATCGCTGGCTGCGGGGAGCGCAGAGCCTTCCCCGGCACGGCACGCACGGTCCGAAGTGGGAGGCGTTCAGGTGCCGGAAATCCCGGACGGCGTGCGCGATGTCGCCGAGCGCCTCGACGCGGGCGCGGTGCTCGACATCCTGCTGATCACGGTCGCCATCTACTGGCTGCTGCTGCTGCTGCGCGGCACCACCGCGATGACGGTGCTGCGAGGCGTCTCCGTACTGTTCTTCGGCACCTTCCTGCTCGCCCGCATCTTCGACCTGAGCGTTGTGAACTGGCTCCTCGAACGCATCATCACCGGTCTCGTGATCGGCGTGATCATCGTCTTCCACCCGGAAATCCGCCGCGCCCTGGAGCGGCTGGGGCGGACCGGCTGGCGGCCCTCACTCGTGCGCGCGGAACAGGAGCAGAGCATCGAGCACGTCGTGCGGGCGGCTCTGAGGCTCTCGCGGCAGTCGCATGGCGCGCTGGTGGTGCTGGAACGCGAGACCGGGCTGCAGGAGGTCATCGACACCGGAGTGTCGCTCGGCTCGGAGCTGACGCCGGAGATCCTCGGCAGCATCTTCGCGCCCGGCACGCCGCTGCATGACGGCGCCGTGATCGTGCGCTCGAACCGCATCATCGCCGCCGGCTGCACGCTGCCGCTTTCCGAGGCCCCGCTCCCCGCCGACCTCGGCATGCGTCACCGCGCCGGCCTCGGCATCACGGAGGGCAGCGACGCCGTGGTCGTCACCGTCTCCGAGGAGAGCGGCGCGATCTCGCTGTGCTCGCAGGGGCGGATGCTGATGGATCTGGATGAGGAGCGCCTGCGCTCGCAGCTCCGCCGGATGTTCCACCTGACCGGAGACGGCTCGTCCGCCGAGCTTCCGCTCGCCGACACCGCCGGTTCGCGGCACGAGGCCTCCTGAGATGGCGCGTTCGCACTTCCCGCACGCGCCGCTCACCGACCTGCGCGAAATACTCGGCGGCGTCTGGTGGCGCAGCTTCAACGCGGTGCGTCGCACGCCCGGCCTGTTGCTGCTCTCGATCGCGCTCGGAATCGCGATCTGGTTCTTCGTCACCGAGGAGGAGAACCCCACACTGAGCGGCCTCTTCGCCAGCCCGATCGAGGTCGTCGCCGTCAACGTCGGGCGCGAGGTCGCCGTCGCCAACGCGCTGCCGTCCGCCAGCATCCGCATCGCCGCGCCCGAGGATCGCTGGGACAGCCTCACCAGCGCCAACTTCCGCGCGATCGTCGACCTCAACGGCCTCAACGCGCGGGAGCAGACCGTGCCCGTGCGCGTCGAGGTCAACGACGCGCGCGGCGTGCGCGTGGTCAGCGTCGATCCCCCGGAGATCCTGGTGAACCTCGAACAGATCGTGACCCGCGGCGTGCCGGTCGACGCGCGCCTCGTCGGCGCACTGCCGCGCGGGTTCGCGGCCGGGGAGGCCGTGCCCGACCCCGCCACCGTAGAGGTCTCCGGCCCCGAGTCGCTCGTCGACCTGGTGGTCAGCGCCGGCGCCGACATCAACGTCACGGGGCTGACCCTTGGCATCTCACAGTCGCTCCGGCTCGTCGCCCGCGGCGCGGGCGGCGGGGAGATCCGCGGCGTCACGATCGTTCCTCCCAACGTCCGCATCGAGGTCGCGATCGAACAGACGGTGCTCACCCGCACCGTGCCGCTCGATGTCCAGCTGCTCGGGCAACCGGCGCCCGGCTACCGCGTCGAAGGCGTCCAGATTCAGCCCGGCGTCTTCGTCGTCGAGGGAAGCTTCGAAGTGCTCCAGACCATCGACGGCCTCTCGCTCGGGCAGGTGCTGCTCGACGGCGCGCGCGCGAACCTGAGCGTCGCGCGGTCGCCGCGCCTGCCGCCAGGAGTCAGCGCCGTGTCCGCGGAGGACGTTGACGTGATCGTCTCCATCGCGCCCATCGAGGGCTCCACTGCCCTTACGGTCGTGCCGAGGCTGATCGGAGTGCCGGCCGGCCTGAGGGGCGCCCTCGGCCCGCTGGTCGTGACCGTCGTGCTCGAGGGCGAGCTTCCGCTGCTCAACGCACTCGGCCCTGACGATCTCCGCGCCGACGTCGACGCGAGCGGACTCAACGCCGGCGTGTCGCAGGTAGAAGTGCTGATCGAGGCGCCGGAGCGAATTCGCGTGCGAGAGGTGCGACCCGCGCAGATTGAGCTTACGCTTCGGCCGATCGCGACGCCGACACCGACACCGACAGCAACGGCGACGGCGACGCCGACAGAGGCTGTGCCGGACGCCACCGTGGAGAACGACGAATGACCCTGGAAGCGCCGCTCGTCGCGATCGTCGGGCGTCCGAACGTCGGCAAGTCTGCGCTGTTCAACCGGCTCACGCGCTCGCGCCGCGCGCTCGTCGAGCGTCTCCCCGGCACCACGCGCGACCGCCAGTACGGCAACTGCCGCTGGCGCGGCCGCGAGTTCCGCGTCGTCGACACGGGCGGCCTCGAGGGCCCCTCGGACGATCCCTTCGACGCGCCGATTCGGGAGCAGGTCGGGCAGGCGCTCTCGGAAGCGGCGCTGCTGCTCTTCGTGGTCGACGCAGCAAGCGGTCTGACGGCGGCGGACCACGTGATCGCCGAGCAACTGCGCCGCTCCGACCGGCCCGTGCTGGTCGTGGCCAACAAGAGCGACCGCCGCGAATCGCGCAGCAACGTGCACGAGGCGCACGCGCTCGGCCTCGGCGATCCGCTGCTGATCTCCGCCTACCACGCCGAGGGCATCGGCGATCTGCTCGACCTCGTCTTCGAGGCGCTGCCGGAGGCGCCCGATGAGGAGGCGCAGGAGCGCGATCCCGGCGATCGCGCGCTGCGGATTGCGATCGTCGGGCGTCCCAACGTCGGCAAGTCCTCGCTCGTCAACGCCATCCTCGGCGAGCAGCGCGTGATCGTCTCCGAGGTGCCAGGCGCGACCCGCGACTCCATCGATTCGCCGTTCGCCTGGGAGGGGCGGTCGATGGTGCTGGTCGATACGGCGGGGATCCGCCGCCGCGGGAAGATCGGTCGCGGGGCGGAGCGCCACTCCGTGCAGCAGGCCGAGCGCGCGATCACGCGCGCCGACGTGGTGGTGCTGCTGATCGACCCCTCGGAGCCGGTGGCGGCTCAGGACTCGCACATCGCGGGCTGGGCGATCGAGCGCGGGACCGGGCTCGTGCTCGCCGTCAACAAGTGGGATCTCGCCGCACCCGGCACCGATCGCCACCAGTTCGCCAAGCGCATCGACCACCGCTACCGCTTCGCGCCCTGGGCCCCGGTCCATTTCACCTCGGCGCTGACCGGCGCGGGCATCCCCGATCTCTTGCAGCTCGCGATCCACGTCGAGGAAGTGCGGCAGCGCCGCATCCAGACCTCGGAGTTGAATCGCGTGCTGCTGCGCGCGGTGGCGCAGCAGCCGCCGCGCTACCAGGGGCAGCGACGGCTCAAGGTGCTCTACGTGACGCAGGCGGAGGTGGCGCCGCCCACATTTGTCTTCTTCGTGAATGATCCAGACCTGCTTCATTTCGCCTATCGTCGGTTCCTGGAGAATCGCATCCGCGACGCCTTCGGGTTCGAAGGGACGGCGATCCGGATGCGTTTCCGCAGTCGCACGCCGGAACAGGTGGGGGCCCTCGCGTGATTGCCGCACTGCTCGTCCTCGTCGGCTACCTGATCGGCTCGATCCCCGTGGGCGTGCTGGTCGGCCGCATCTACCGAGGCGTGGACGTGCGCGACTACGGGTCCGGCAAGATCGGCTTCACCAACACGTTGCGCTCACTGGGCTGGGGCGCCGCGCTGATCGTCGCCGTCGGGGACACCATGAAGGGCGTCGTGCCGATCCTGATCGGGCGCTTCGTCTTCGACGACCCCTGGGCCGTCGCGCTTGGCGGCGTCGCGGCGGTGGCCGGTCACATGTTCCCGCTGTTCGCCGGCTTCCGGGGCGGCCGGGGCGCGGCGACCGCGTTCGGCGCGTTCGCCGCGATCGCTCCCATCGCCGGCCTGGTGCTGATTGCCTGCGCCGTTATCGCGTTGGCGGCGACGCGCTACGCCTCGCTGACGACGGTGACCGCCACGGCCGCGGGGTGCCTCGCGATCGTCGCGCTGGTCGTCGCCGGATGGCTGCCCCCGCACTACCTGCTGTTTGCCCTCACGGTGACCGCCTCGATCGAGCTCAGCCACATCGGCAACATTCGCCGCCTGCTCGCCGGCGTGGAGCCGAAGCTCGGCCAGGGCGGCTCCCCGCGCACGGGCGGTGCCTGAGCGCGAGGCGGCCCCGGCGCCGATCCGCCGGGCCGCCGTCGTCGGGGCCACCGGCTGGGGCGTGACGATCGCGATCCTGCTCGCGGGTAACGGCGTCTCCGTCACCCTGCTCGCACGCAGCGACGAGGAAGCCGAGCGCCTGCGCACGGACGGCGAGCTCCATCGCCTGCCCGGCGTGACGTTCCCGCCGGGCCTCGCGATCTCCTCGGACCCCACCACGCTCGAGGTCGCCGATCTGATCTGCTTCGTCGTGCCGGCGCAGACCATGGCGGCGAACGCCGCCGCCCTCGCGGCGCACGTGCCGCCGTCCACGCCGCTGCTCTCCGGCTCCAAGGGCATCGAGAGCGAGAGCGGCCGCCGCATGACGGAGGTGCTGGCCTCGCAACTGCCGGGCCGTCCGCTCGCCGCCCTGTCCGGGCCGAATCTCTCGCGCGAGGTCGCCGCCGGGCTCCCCGGCGCGACCGTCATCGCCTCCGCCGATCCGTCGCTCGAGGCGATCCGCGCCGCGTTCCACAGCGCCGCGTTCCGCGTCTACACCAGCGGCGACGTCGTCGGCGTCGAGTTTGGCGGGGCGCTCAAGAACATCATCGCGATCGCGGCCGGAATGGAGGACGCCTTCGGCTTCGGCGACAACGCGAAGGCCGCGCTCATCGCGCGCGGCCTCGCCGAGATATCGAGGCTCGGCGTGGCCGCCGGCGCCGATCCGCTGACCTTCCTGGGCCTCGCCGGCGTCGGTGACCTGATGGCCAGCTCCTACAGCCCGCTCGCGCGCAACCGCCGCCTCGGCGAGCTGATCGGCGGCGGAGCGAGCCGCGCGGACGCCCTCGCCAGCATCGGCGAGACGGTCGAGGGCGTCTCGACGACGCCGGCCGCCCTGCGCCTCGCTTCCCGCCTCGGCGTCGAACTGCCGATCGCCGCCGCGCTGCAGGCGATTCTCGACGAGGAGATCTCGCCGCAGGAGGCGCTGGCGGTGCTGCTCGAGCGCGACCCGATGTCGGAACTCGCCTGATCGCCGGGCCGCTGACGATAGGCGCTGCTAGACTCCCCCTCGGAGGTCGCCGATGAGTCCTCCCGATGCGACGGACGGCGCCGCAAGCGACGGCGATCCGTTCGCCGATGATCGGCAGCGCGAGTACCCGGCCGCGGCGGACGTGCTCGCCGCGATCGCGGACGAGACGGGGCCGATCGCCTTCGCCGACCTGCCCGCGCTCAGCAACCCTGACGACGCCACCGTCGGGCGCGTCTTCGCCCTCTGGAGCCGGCTGACGCCGAACCGTCGCCGCGACTTCCTCGCGGCGATCCAGCAGCTGGCTGACGAGGATGCGACGCTGGGCTTCGAGCGCATCCAGCTCTCCGCGCTGCACGACCCGGACGTCGCGACGCGCATCCTCGCGATTCGCGGGCTCTGGGAGAGCGAGCGCCCGGAGTACGCCGCAGTCCTGCTGGACCTCGCGAGCGACGACGCCGAGGCGAGCGTGCGCGCCGCCGCCGCCGACGGTCTCGCCAGCTTCGTCGTCAGCAACGAGTTCGGGATGCTGCCGCTGGAGCTGGGCGAGCGCATGCTGGACGCGCTGCGCGACCGCATCGAGGACGTCACGGAACAGGACGAGGTGCGCGGAACCGCGCTCACCGCCCTCGGCGCGTCCTCGGAGGAGTGGGTCGCCGAGCTGGTCGCCGAGCAGTACGAGACCGGCAGCACGCGGATGCGCCTCGCAGCCGTGGCGGCGATGGGTCGCCACGGCTCCGACGACTGGCTGCCCGTGCTGATCCAGACCTTCGAGGACGAAGACGAGGACGTGCGCGCGGCCGCCGCCATCTCCGCCGGCAATCTGCTGCTCGAGGCCGCCGTCGAACCCCTCACGCTGCTGCTCGAGGACGAGGAGCAGGAGGTGCAGGTGGCCGCGATCAGCGCGCTCGGCGAGATCGCCGGCGACCGCGCCGAGCAGATCCTGCGGGATCTGCTGCGCAGCCCCGAGCCGCACATCGCCGGAGCCGCGGGGCAGGCTGCCGAGGAAGCGCGGATGATGGCGGTCGATCCCGGCGAGGAGTCGCCCCTCGAATGGACCGGGGACTGATGAGCGCCTGCGACGGCGCGCGCGAGATCTGGTCGGCGGGCGGCGTCGTCTACCGGCGCGGCGGCTCCTCCGGCCTCGAGGTCGTGCTCGTCGCGCGGCCGCGCGAGCGCCTCTGGGCGCTGCCCAAGGGCAAGCCCGAGCCCGGCGAGAGCATCGAACAGACGGCGCTGCGCGAGGTCGCCGAGGAGACGGGGCTGCGGGTCGCCATCGATCGGCGCGAACCGCTCGGCTCGATCCGCTACTCGTACGAGGCGCCGCGGGAGGGCGGGCGCGTCAACAAGGTCGTCCACCACTACCTGATGCAGCCGATCGGCGGCGACCTCGAACATCACGACGAGGAGTACGACCTGGCCGGGTGGTTCGACGCCCACGAGGCGTGCAAGCGCATGACGTACGGGAACGAGCGCTCGATCGTCGAACGGGCGATCGAGGCGCTCAACGGCGGCGAGGCGCCAAGATGACCGCCACCGCGCCGCGCGTCATCGCCGAGGGCCGCCTCGTGCGCCTGCGCGAGAAGCAGATCGAGGACGCCTGGCGGGACTACACCTGGCGCAAGGACCGGGAACTCGCCGACTACGACGCGACGCGCCCGATCACGATGACCTTCCGGGCCTACACCGCGACCATCACGGAGGATCTGCGCCGCCCCTCCCGGTTCCGCCGCACCTTCGCGATCGAGGACCGCGAGAGCGGGACGCACATCGGCAACGTGATGTACTACGGGTACGACTCGTACCTCGGCGAGGCCGAGCTGGGGATCACGATCGGGGACCGGGCGTACTGGGCGAGGGGCTATGGCAGCGAGGCCGTGCGCTACCTGCTCGGGCACCTCTTCGGGGAGCTGGAGCTGCGGCGCGTCTACCTGCACACGCTGACCAGCAACGTGCGCGCACAGCACGCCTTCCGCCGCGCCGGCTTCCGCCGCCTCCGCTCCGTGCGCCGCGACGGCTACGACTTCGAGCGCATGGAGATCAGCCGCGAGGAGTACCAGCAGCAAGAGCGCGACGCCGCCTCCGGCGAGGTCCAGCCGGAAGGCGGCGACCCCTCGGGCGCGGCTGGCGCTGGCGCGCTGTAGGGGCCGGTGCTACCTTCTCGCTCGATGCCGGACCGAGCGGTTCGGGGGCCCGGTGGCGGGTCGCGGCGTCCCGGTTCGAGGGACGCGCAGCCCCCTGGCGGGGACCGCTGAGGAGCGCGCCCGGGTGATTCCAGAGCTGTTCGGCCGCGTCGGGGTACTTATCCTTCTGGGCGTGGTCTTTCCCGCGATTCCGCTCATTGCCTCCTTCGGCATCTACCTGCTGCGCCGCCGGCCCAGCAATCCCGACCCCATCAAGCACGCCACCTACGAGTGCGGCGTCGAATCCGAGGGCAACGCCTGGGGGCAGTTCAACGCCCGCTACTACCTGTTCGGGCTCGGCTTCGTGATCTTCGACGTGGAGGTCGTCTTCCTCTATCCGTGGGCGCTGCAGCACGGCGTGCTCAACACCGATGCGCTGTTCAAGGCCGCGATCTTCGTCGGCGTGCTGGCCTTCGGCCTTGCCTACGCCTGGCGGCGCCGCGCGCTGGAGTGGCGCTAGCGTGCCGGCGGGCCCGCGGCAGCTGAGCGGCGAGGTCGTCGCGGCGCCCCTCGCCGCAGCTGTCCCCGACGCGATCCTGCGCGCGACCGACGAGTGGGTCGAGGTGCGGCCCGAGCGCATCGTGGACGTGCTGCGCTTCCTGCACGACGACGCCGACCTCGACGCGCGGCAGCTCAGCAGCCTCTGCGCCGTCGACCGCTACGACCGCTTCGAGGTGGTCTACCACTTGCAGTCGCTCGACCAGAACCATCAGATCGTGATCAAGGCGATCATCGCCGAGCACGACGAGCCCTCGCTGCCGAGCTCCTACGGCGTCTACAAGGGCGCGCTGCTGCAGGAGCGCGAGGCCTACGACCTGATGGGCGTGCGCTTCGAGGGCCACCCGGACCTGCGCCGCATGTTCCTCTGGGAGGGCTTCCCCGGCTTCCCGCTGCGCAAGGACTTCCTGCAAATCCCCGAGCACCACCCCGGCCTGCCGAAGTTCCCCTTCGAGGAACCCGGGGTGCAGGCAAGATGACGGTGACGCGATGACCGCCGCGACCGAGCCGTACGTCCTGAACATCGGGCCTCAGCACCCCTCGACCCACGGGGTGTTCCGGCTGCGCGTCGTCATGGACGGCGAGCGCATCCAGGACGTCGAGATGGTGGTCGGCTACCTCCACCGCTCGATGGAGAAGCTGGCCGAGGAGCGCAGCTACACGCAGAACATCCCTTTCACCGACCGCGCCGACTACCTGGCGGCGATGAGCGGCAACCTCGGCTACTGCCTCGCCGTGGAGCGCCTCGCGGGTGTCGAGGTGCCGGAGCGCGCCTCCTACCTGCGCGTGATCTTCGCGGAGCTGCAGCGCATCGCCAGCCACTCGATGGCGAACGGCACGTTCGTCAACGACGCGGGCGCGTGGCAGACGCCGCTGATGTACATGTTCCGCGAGCGCGAGCGCATCCTCGATCTTTTCGAGATGACCTGCGGCGCGCGCCTCACCACGAACTACATGCGCATCGGCGGTGTCGCCTTCGACCCGCCGGACGAGTTCTACCCGGCGATCAACTCGCTGGTCGATGAGCTGCCGGAGCGCATCGACGAGTACGCGGAGCTGCTGGTCGACAACGAGATCCTGCTCGCGCGCGGGCGCGGCGTGGGCATCATCACCGCCGAGGACGCGATCAACGGCTCGCTCGTCGGACCGATGCTGCGCGGCTCGGGCGTGCCCTGGGATCTGCGCAAGGCCGAGCCCTATTGCGTCTACGATCGCGTCGACTTCGAGATCCCCGTGGGGCGGCGGGGCGACGCGTACGATCGCTTCCTCGTACGCCTCGAGGAGGTCCGCCAGTCGACGCGCATCATCCGCCAGGCGCTCGACGGGTTGCCGTCCGGCCCGCACAAGACGCAGATCCCGCTCGCGCTGCGGCCCGATCCCGGCGAGGCCTACGCCCGCGTCGAGGGCCCGCGCGGTGAGCTCGGCTTCTACGTCGTCTCCGACGGCGGCTCCGCGCCGTTCCGCTTCCACATCCGCGCGCCCTCGCTGATCAACCTCTCGCTGCTGCGCGAGATGGCGACCGGCGCCTCGCTGCCGGACGCGATCGTGGCGCTCGGCTCCATCGACATCGTCGTCGGGGAGATCGACCGATGAGTTCGCTGCGAACCGGCAAGCGGCTCCCGCAGCGCGTGGTTCCGCGCGCGCTGATGGTGCTCGGCGCGCTCGGCGCGCTTGGCTTCCTCGCCGTCAACGTGGCCATCGGCTACGTCGTGATCGACGGCCATCTCGATGGGCAGTGGTACGACGTGCGCGATCTCGGCATCGGCGTCGAGGCGCTGCGCGAGTGGCTGGACGATCGCAACGCGCAGCAGCCGGGCATCCTCGACTTCCTCGGCCAGCACTGGATCTCGTACGCCGTCACGGCGCTGCTGGGCGCTACCGGCATCCTCAGCCTCGTCGGCGGCGCGCTGCTGATCCTGATCTGGGTCGAGCGGCGGCTGATCGGCCGCATGCAGATCCGCCGCGGACCGAACCGCGTCGGGCCCTACGGCCTGCTGCAGCCGGTCGCCGACGCGCTCAAGCTGATCCAGAAGGAAGTGCTGATGCCGCGCGGCGCGGACCGCGCGATGTTCTTCCTCCCGCCCGCGATCATCTTCATCCCGATGATCGTCGCCTGGGGTCCGATCCCGTGGGGCGGGCAGATGTCCTACCTCGACGTGCACGTCGGGATCCTCTTCCTGATCGCCGTCAGCTCGCTCACCACGCTGGCGATCTTCATGGCCGGCTGGTCGTCGAATAACCACTACGCGCTGCTCGGCGCTATGCGCACGATCGCGATGATGATCTCCTACGAGATCCCGCTCTCCCTCGCGCTGCTCTCCGTGGTGCTGCTCAGCGGCTCGATGCAGCTCTCGGTGATCGTGGAGTGGCAGGCCACCCACAACGCCTGGCTCGCCGCGCTGCTGCCGCTGGCGATGCTGACCTACTTCTTCTCCGCGACCGCCGAACTGAACCGCACGCCCAACGACATCGCCGAGGCGGAGTCCGAGATCGTCGCCGGCTTCCACACCGAGTACTCCGGCATGAAGTTCGGGCTCTTCTACGCCGTCGAGCTGGGCAACGCGCTCTTCGTCGCGGCGCTGACGGCGACGCTCTTCCTCGGCGGCTGGTCGTTGTTCGGCCTCGAGGAGTGGATACCGGGCTACCTGATCCTCGGGGCGAAGATCTCGGCGGCCTACTTCCTGCTGATCTGGCTGCGCGGCACGCTCCCGCGCTTCCGCCTGGACCAGCTGATGCGCTTCGCCTGGCAGTTCCTGATCCCGCTCTCGCTCGTCAACCTGCTGATCGTCGCCGCCGAGGCATCCCTGTTCGCGCGCTGGGAAGTCGAGGGTATTGTCAGCCTCGGGCTCTTCGCGATCGTGAACTGGGCCGCTGCGGCGTTCCTCCTGCGCGAGTGGGCGCGCCGCCTCGGCTACCGCCCGGAGCACGAGGCAGTCCGGCGGCCGGTGCTCACCCAGGATGTCGGCGGGATGCAGGCGGCGCGCAGGCTCGGCGCGGCGGAGCCCGGCGTGCTGGAGATGGGGACGGAGGCCTGATGGACTCCGCGGGAATCATCGTCGCCTTCTGGCTGCTCTCCGCGATTGCGGTGGGCTCCGCCATCGGTGTCTTCCTCGCGAGGAACCTGATTCACGCCGTCGCGCTGCTCGTGCTCTCGTTCGTCGCCACCGCGGGGCTGTTCCTCACGCTCTCCGCGGACTTCATCGCCGTCGCGCAGGTGCTGATCTACGCTGGCGCGATTCCGGTGCTGATGGTCTTCGCCGTGATGCTCACCCCGCTCGCGGGGCGCGACAACGGCAACTCGCTCTTCGTCGTGCCCGGCGTGCTGCTCGGTGGCGCCTTCGCCGTGGTCGTCGCGATCATCGCGATCGATGCCGAGTGGGGCGCGCTCGGCGGCGCCGCGCTCGCCGGCCAGTCCTTCGAGACCACCGCCGACGCGATCGGCGACGCGCTGCTCGGGCGCTACGTGCTCGCCTTCGAGATCGCCTCGGTGCTGTTGCTCGCTGCGCTGATCGGCGCGATCGTGCTGGTGCGAGAGGACGAGCCGGCATGAGCGTGGAGCTGGCCCACTACCTGACCGTGGGCGCGATGATCTTCGGCGTCGGGATCGCCATCGCGCTCTCCAAGCGCAACGCGATCGCCGTGCTGATGGGCGTCGAGTTGATGCTCAACGGCGTCAACCTCACCTTCCTCGCGTTCTCGCGCTTCGGCGGCGCCTTCGACGGCGGGGACGCCCCGCTCGCGGGCCACGTCTTCGTCATCTTCGTGCTTACCGTCGCCGCCGCCGAGGCCGCGGTCGCCCTCGCGATGGCGGTGCTGATCTACCGGCGGCGCGAGACCGTCGACCTCGATCGCATCAACCTGATGCGCTGGTAGGGCGGAGGGGCGTATGTGGGTGAAGTTCATGGACGCGCCCGACGGCTACGCCGCAGCGATGTGGTGGGAGCTGTTCAACACGGAAGCCATCGCCGTGCGCATCGTGCCGCCCCTCGAAATCGGCCCGATGTCCGCGCCCCGCGAGATCTGGGCGCCCGACGGCAAGACCCACGTCGCCCGCGAAGTGCTGAACAAGATCTAGCGGCGATGCGCACACCCGGAAACCGAACACAAGCTGGCGAGGCCTGATGCTGCTCGGTCAAGTCCCCGAAGCCGTCGTCTGGGCGATCTATTTCGCCCCGGTCGCCTCGACGCTGCTGATCACCGCCGGGCTGATCGCGCGGCGGCTGTTCGGTGCCCGCTGGCTGCGTGACGAGTGGGCCGGACGACTCACCATCGCCGCGCTCACCGTCGCCTGGCTCGCCGCGCTGTGGGCGCTCGACAGCTCCATCGAGGCGGGGGGCGAGGCGCTCGGCTTCCACGCGCACCAGTGGCTGACGCTGTTCGACCTGCATGTCGAGATGGGTGTGCGAATCGACGGCCTCTCCGCGATCATGGTCGTGGTCGTCACGAGCGTCTCGCTGCTCGTCCAGATCTACTCCGTCGGCTACATGCACGGCGACAGCGGCTACGCCCGCTACTTCGCATTCATGTCGCTGTTCACGGCGGCGATGCTGGGGCTGGTGCTCTCCTCGAGCTTGCTCCAGTTGTTCGTGCACTGGGAGCTGGTCGGGCTCGCCTCGTACCTGCTGATCGGCTTCTGGTTCCACCGGCCCGCGGCGGCGGCGGCCGCGAAGAAGGCGTTCATCGTCACGCGCTTCGGCGACTTCGCCTTCCTGCTCGCCGTGCTGCTGATCTGGGGCAAGGCCGGGACGTTCGACATCCACGAGATCAACGAGCTGGCGCTCGCGGGCGCGCTCTCCTCGGCGGTGCTCACGGGCTTCACGCTCGGTCTGCTCTCGGGCGCCATCGGCAAGTCCGCGCAGTTCCCGCTGCACATCTGGCTGCCCGACGCGATGGAGGGCCCGACGCCCGTCTCCGCGCTGATCCACGCCGCCACGATGGTCGTCGCCGGCGTCTACCTGATCGCGCGCATGTTCCCCAGCTTCGAGGCCGCCCCGGCGGAGATCCTGGACCTCGTGGCCTACATCGGCGGCTTCACGGCGTTGCTGGCGGCCGTGTTGGGGCTGGTGCAGACGGACATCAAGCGCGTGCTCGCCTACTCGACGATCTCGCAGATCGGCTACATGGTGCTGGCGCTCGGGGTGTTCGGCTACGTGGCGGCGATCTTCCACCTCTTCACGCACGCCTTCTTCAAGGCGCTGCTCTTCCTCGGCGCCGGCTCGGTCAACCACGCGACGTACAGCTTCGACATGCGCCGCATGGGCGGCCTGCGCTCGTACATGCCGATCACCTACGTGACCTTCGTGATCGGCGCGCTCTCGCTGTCTGGCGTGTTCCCCCTCGCGGGGTTCTGGAGCAAGGACGAGATCCTGCTCGACGCCTGGAACCACGACAAGCTGCTGTTCGTGATCGGCATCGCCGTCGCCTTCATGACCGCGCTCTACATGTTCCGCGCGATCTTCCTCACCTTCTGGGGCGAGTACCGCGGCGGCGAGGAGCCCGAGGCCGGCCGCGGCGATATCTCCACCGTTCCCCACGAGTCCCCGCCCTCGATGGCGTTCCCGCTGCTGATCCTCGCCGTGCCGGCCGTCCTCGCCGGCCTGTTCGCGCTCGGCGGCGGCTTCACGCACCTGATCGAGGGCTCGCTGCCGGCTGAGTTGCGGCACGGCAAGCCGCACATCGAGGGCATCGTCGTCGCCGCCTCGCTCGTCGCCGCCCTCGCGGGCATCGGCGTCGCTACCGCGGTCTACCTCTACCGCCGGCCCGCTTCCGAGGCCGTCGCCGCCCGCCTCGGTCCGCTTCCGGGCGTCGTCGAGCAGAAGTACTACCTCGACTTCCTCGCCGAGACGGTGATCGTGCGCTGGATCCTCAACACCGGACTGCAGCGTGCCGCCGAGCTCTTCGACCGCTACATCGTCGACGCCATCGCGGACGGGATCGGCACGGGCACGCGGCTCGCCGGCGACGCGCTGCGCCGCTCCGAGGCGGGCTACGTGCAGGCCTACACCTCGCTGTTCTTCATCGGAGTCGTGATCGCCGTCGTCGCGGTCGCGGTCCTCGGCACTGACGTGGTGGGCCGCTGATGCTGTCGGTCTTCGTGCTGCTGCCGGCCGTCGGGGCCCTGATCATCGCCACGCTGCCGCGCGCCCGCACGGGCGACGCCCGCTGGATCGCGCTGTTCTTCAGCATGATCACCTTCGTGCTCGGGATCGTGATCTTCGCCCGCCTCGACCGCGTCGCCGAGGGCTACCAACTGGTCGATCGCTTCGACTGGATCCGCGCGGGCGACACCGGGTTCGCGGTGCAGTACGTGCTCGGCGTGGACGGCCTCTCGGCGCCGCTGGTGCTGCTCACGGGGCTGCTCGGGTTGGTCTCGGTACTGGTCTCGTGGCGCATCGACAAGCGGGTGAAGGAGTACTTCGTCTGGCTGCTCATCCTGGAGACGGCGGTCGCCGGGGTCTTCCTCTCGCTCGACCTGATCCAGTTCTTCTTCTTCTGGGAACTGGAGCTGCTCCCGATGTACATGCTGATCAGCATCTGGGGCAGCGGACGGCCGCGCTACAGCGCGATGAAGTTCCTGCTGTTCACGATGGCCGGTTCCGCGCTGATGCTCGCCGGCTTCCTCGTGCTCGGCCTCCAGGCGGGGACGTTCGACATTGCGGTGCTCACCGCAGACCCGCCGACGGAGGCGCTGGTCCCGCTCAGCCTCGTGTTCTGGCTGATCATGGCCGCCTTCCTCGTCAAGCTGCCGGTCTTCCCGCTGCACAGCTGGCTGCCCGACGCGCACACCGACGCGCCGACGGCGGTCTCCGTGATGCTCGCCGGTGTGCTGCTGAAGATGGGCGGCTACGGCATTCTGCGCATCGTGCTGCCGATCCTGCCCGGCGAGGCGCAGGACTTCCGAGTCATCCTCGCGGCTATCGCAGCCATCTCCGTGATCTACGGCGCGGTGCTGACGCTGCAGCAGCGCGATCTGAAGCGGCTCATCGCCTACTCCTCGGTCTCGCACATGGGCTACGTGCTGCTCGGCGTGTCCGCGATGGGGGCGGCCGGCCTCTCCGGCGCGGCGCTGCAGATGTTCTCGCACGGCGTCATCACTGGCCTGCTCTTCATCGTCGTGGGCCTGATGTACGACCGCACCCACACGCGCCAGATCTCCGACCTCGGCGGGTTGCTGCACCAGATGCCGCTGCTCGGCCTCGTGGCGATCATCGCGGGCTTCGCGGCGCTCGGGCTGCCGGCCCTGAGCGGCTTCGTCGCCGAGTTCGCGGTCTTCGCCGGGACGCTGCAGGTGCACCCGGCGGCGACGATCATCTCCGCCTTCGGCGTCGTGCTCGCGGCGGGCTACATCCTCTGGGCCGTGCAGCGCGTCTTCACCGGCCCCGCCAACGAGCGCTGGTCCGGCCTCGGCGACGCGACCGAGTGGTGGGAGCTTGCGGCGATGGCCGCGATGCTGGTCTTCGTGATCGGCGTCGGCGTCTACCCGCGGCTGCTCACCGACGTGGTTGAACTCGGCATCGAGCCGATCGCGCTGATCGTGCGGGCCGCCGCATGAACTGGTACGAACAGCTCCACTACATCGGCCCGGCCTTCGCGCTGCTGCTCGGCGCGGGCGTCGTGATGACGGCCGACCTGATCGCGCCGCGCCGCGCGCCTGTCCTCGCGCTCACGATCCTCGTGCTGCTCGCGGCGGGCCTCTGGGCGATTGTGCAGGCCGTCTCCGGCATCGAGGGCCCCGCGCTCTCGGGCGCGATCGTCGTCGACCGCTTCGCGCTGTTCTTCACCTTCCTGCTGATCGGCGTCTCGCTGGCCGTCGTGATCGCCACTTCCGAGGGCCTCTCGCGCGTCGAGCACCGGCCCGAATTCTTCGCGCTGCTGCTGACGGCGACCGGCGCGATGGTGCTGCTGGCGCAGTCCAACGACCTGATCGCGATCTTCGTCGCGCTCGAGACGACCTCGATCGCGCAGTTCGTGCTGGCCGGCATCGCCCGCGACGACCGCTCCTCCGAGGCGGGGATCAAGTACCTGCTGAGCGGCGCCGTCGCCGCCGCCGTGCTGCTCTACGGCTTCGCGTTCCTGTTCGGCCTCTCCGGCACGACCTCGCTCGAGGGCATCGCCGCCTTCGTCCAGACCGGGTCGGACGGGACACAACTGGCGCTCGTGCTCGGCTTCGTGCTGGTCGTGGCGGGGCTGGGCTTCAAGATGTCGATCGCGCCCTTCCATGCGTGGGTACCGGACGTCTACGAGGGCGCCCCGACGACCGTCACCACCTTCCTTTCGGTCGCCTCGAAGGCGGCGGGCTTCGCGGTGGCGCTGCGCATCTTCTACGGCGGCCTCGGGGGCGGCGACACCTTCATCGCCGAGCACTGGGCGGCGCTGATCGCCGTGCTTGCAGCCGCCTCGATGATCTTCGGCAACGCCGCCGCGATCCTGCAGACGAACGTGAAGCGGCTGCTCGCCTATTCCTCGATCGCGCAGGCGGGCAACATCGCGGTCGGGCTCGCCGCCGTGGCAGCCGGGAGCGTCGCCGGGCCCTCGGCGGTGCTGTTCTTCCTCGGGGCCTACGCGGCGACGAACGTGGGCGCGTTCCTCTGCGTGATCGTCGTCTCCGAGCGCATCGGCGTCGAGGATCTGAGCGGTTACGCCGGCCTGATGAAGCGATCGCCGCTGGTGGCGGGGGTGCTGGCCTTGTGCCTGCTCTCGCTCACGGGCATCCCCCCGGCCGCGGGGTTCCTCGCGAAGCTGTATATCTTCAACAGCGCGGTCCAGTCTGGCCACGACTGGCTCGTCTGGCTGGTCGTGATCGCCGTGCTCAACTCCGCCGTCTCCGCCTTCTACTACCTGCGCTGGGTGCGCACGATGGTGCTCGACGAGCCCGAGGACGAGGCTCCCTTCCACGCGAGCGCGCCGGTCCAGGTGCTGCTCGGCCTCGCCGCCCTCGCGGTGCTGTTCTTCGGCCTGATCCCCGGTCCGTTGCTCGGCGCCGCCCAGCGCGCTGCGGAGACGCTCGTCATCGCCGCGCCGTAGCGCGGAGCGAGAGCGCGCCGCGCGCGGCTCTCCCCACCCGCCCGCCCTCGGAGTTTCTATCTGTGGGGGCTGTGTCCCCACGCCCCCGGCGGGTTGGCAGTGCAACCGCCGCCCCGAGGCAGGCGCATGTCTGTTGTGGGGGGCGCAGCCCCCCACGCCCCCATCCCGGAGGAGCACGCGCTGCGCGCGGCTCTGGCCCACCCGCCCGCCCTCGGAGTTTCTTTCTGTGGGGGCTTCGCCCCCACGCCCCCGGCGGGTCGGCAGCGCAACTGCGGCCCCGAGGCAGGCGCATGTCTGTTGTGAGGGGCTGCGCCCCCCACGCCCCCATCCCGGAGGAGCACGCGCAGGGTGCTTCTGTTGACGCGGGGATACCCCGCAGGGCGGCTCTGGCCCACCCGCCCGCCCTCGGAGTTTCTTTCTGTGGGGGCTTTGCCCCCACGCCCCCGGCGGGTTGGCAGTGCAAGCGCGGGCCCGAGGTAGGCGCGCGTCCGCTGTGGGGGCTTTGCCCCCACGCCCCCGGCGGGTTGGCAGTGCAAGCGCGGGCCCGAGGTAGGCGCGCGTCCGCTGTGGGGGCTGCGCCCCCCGCAGGGGGCGCAGCCCTCATCCAGACAGGCGCGGCGATGTGCCCTCTGTGAAGCCGCGGCGTCCCCGCGCGCGGGCGTCGAGGGCTCAGGATGGTCCGAGGCGTCTCGGGCACGGTTCGCTCAGCCGGTACGGGGAAGGGAACCCGCTTTGGCGCGGAGCCACGCCGCCGGCAGCTCGTGGGGGTGTGGGGGCGCAGCCCCCACATAGAGAACAATCCGGGGTGGGTGGGCGGGCCAGAGCCGCGCGCAGCGCGTGCTCCTCCGAGTCCCTCGCGGGCAACCGCCTTCGAGGCGCCCTCGAAACCCCCGCAGCCTGACCGGTCAGCCGCCGTGGTGCTGGCCGTGGCCGCCGCCGGCGGCGTGGATCTCGCTGCCCAGGACGGCCTCCTCGCGCTCACGCATCGTCACGGCGTCCTCGGCGGCGTCGTGGTCGTAGCCGAGGAGGTGGAGCAGGCCGTGCAGCACCACGTGGTGGAGCTCCAGCTCGAAGGTGAGGCCGGCGTCCTCGGCCTGGCGGCGCACGGCGGGCGCGGAGACGGCGATGTCGCCGAGGAACGGCGGAGGCTCGTCGCCGTCCTCGCGATCGTCGCGCGCCGCGGTCTCGTCCTCCTCGGCGGGGAAGGCGAGCACGTCCGTGAAGTCCTCGATGCCGCGGTGCTCGCGGTTGAGCCGCAGCAGCAGCTCGTCGCCGGCGAAGAGCAGCGCGACGGCGGCGGCGTCCAGGCCCTCGCCGGCGAGGGCGTTCGCGATCATCACGCGTACGGGCCGCACGTCGAGGCCGCGCGCCGCGCCGTCCAGCTCGATCGAGATCTCGTAGGCCATGGATCGAGGGTACAGGGGGCCGTGGTTGCGCGCCGCGAGCGCGAGCGATGGCGGGCGGACGGCTGCCGGCGCGCCGCGCTGGTACACTGGCCGGGCGGCGACGGCCGAGTCCCCCGGTCGGCGCATGGGGTGTCGGTGAGCCAGGAAGTCCTCTACCGGAAGTGGCGTCCCGGCGGCTTCGCCGAGGTCGCCGGACAAGACCCGATCACCACGACGCTGCGCAACGCGGTCGCCGCGGGTTCGCCCGCCCACGCCTACCTCTTCACCGGCCCGCGCGGCACCGGCAAAACCAGTACCGGGCGCATCCTCGCCAAGGCCGTGAACTGCGAGGCCCCCCGCGGCGGCGAGCCGGACAACGCCTGCATCTCCTGCCTCGCGTTCAACGAGGGCCGCGCGCTCGACCTGATCGAGCTCGACGCGGCCTCCAACCGCGGCATCGACGAGGTGCGCGCGCTGCGCGAGAGCGTCGGCTACGCTCCCAACGCGGGCAGCTACAAGGTCTACCTCGTGGACGAGGTCCACATGCTGACGGACGCGGCCTTCAACGCCCTGCTCAAGACGCTCGAGGAGCCGCCCGCCCACGTCATCTTCGTCCTCGCCACCACCGAGCCACACCGCATCCCGCCGACAATCAGCTCGCGCTGCCAGCGTTTCGACTTCCGGCGCGCCTCGCTGCCCGCGCTCGTCGAGCGCATCGGCGTGATCGCCGACGGCGAGGGCATCAGCGTCGCCGAGGGCGGGCCGGAGCTGATCGCGCGCCAGGCCGGCGGCTCCTTCCGCGACGCCGTGAACCTGCTCGACCAGCTGGCCGCCTACCACGGGTCCGAACTCGACCTCGAGGCGGTGCAGCGCGGCCTCGGCCTCGTCGTCGACGACCGCGCGGCGGCGCTCGCGCGCGCCGCGGTCGGCCGCGATCTGGCGACCGGCCTCTCGCTGCTGTCCTCGGTGCGCGACGACGGCATCGAGGTGCGGGCGTTCATTCGCGAGGTGGTCCAGACGCTGCGCACGCTGCTGCTGCTGCGCGCGGGCGCACGCGAGGAGATCGGGCTCTCCGACGCCCAGCTCGAGGAGCTGCGTCCGATCGCCGAGGAGACCCAGGCGGTGGAGATCGTCGCCGCGCTGCGCGCCCTCGGCGAGATCGACTTCGCGGGCGACGCCTACGACGCGCTGCCCGCGGAGATCGCCTTCGCCTCGTTCGCCGTCGGGCTGCCGGCGGAGGCCGACGCGCTCGCGACGCCGGAGGCTGCGGCGCCTGCTCCCGCTGCACCGGCCCAACCCGCGCAGCAGCAGCCACAGGGCCGCCGTGAGGCCGCTCCGCGTCGTGAACGCGCGCAGCGCGCGCCACAGCAGCCGCCTGCGCCGCGCCCGCCGCAGCCGCGCGCCGAGCCGCCGACGGGCAGCGCAGCAGCCGCCGGCGCGCCCGCGCGTGCTGCCGCCTCGCCCGCTCGCCGCTCGCCCCCTCCGCCTGTCCTGCCCGAGGGCGAGGCCGCGTCGCCTGAGCTCGCCGCGCTGCGCGAGCGCCACGCCGAGATCCGCGACGGTGCGCGCGCCGCGCACCAGACCGCGGGCGCGCTGCTGAACTCGCGCTGCTACATCAAGAGCTTCGAGGGCGACACGGTCGAGATCGGCTTCCAATCGAAGCTGCTGGTCGAGAAGGCGCTTGGCGATCCGGCGGTGCTGGAGGCGATGAGCGCCGCCGTCGGGGGCGTCGCCGGCCGCGAGGTGAAGGTCGTGCCGGTCGTCTGGGAGGTGTTGCAGAGCGCCGCTCCGCCGCGCGCCGCTGCCCCGGCTGCGCCGCCGCCGGGTGGCGCACCACCGCCTGCCGGGCCGCCGCCTGCCGGGCCGCCGTCGGCCGCTGCGCCGCCCGCCGAACGCGGCGGCCATCTCTTCGATGAGGCGCGCAGGCTCGGCGCCGTCCCAGTCGAGGAGTAGCGGCTGCGTGCGGCTCCTCCCCCGACACACAGCGCGCACGACGGCGCAGCCCTTCCCGGAGCGGCGATCGTGACGCTGCGGCAAGGCGGCTCCGGCTCCTCGATCTCGCGTCTCGTCGAGGCGTTCCGGCGGCTGCCGGGCGTGGGGCCGAAGTCCGCGCAGCGCCTCGCCTACCACGTGCTGCGCTCGCCCGCGGGCGAGGCGCGCGATCTCGCCGAGGCGCTGATCGAGGTGAAGGAGCGCACCGTCTTCTGCTCGCGCTGCCAGCAGATCAGCGACGGCGATCCCTGCCCGATCTGCCTCGACGGGCAGCGCGACCGCAGCGTGATCTGCGTGGTCGAGGAGCCGCTGGACCTCGTCGCGATCGAGCGCACGCAGGGCTTCCACGGGCTCTACCACGTGCTCCACGGCGTGATCTCGCCTGCCGACGGCGTCGGCCCCGAGGACCTGCGGATTCGCGAACTGCTGAGGCGCCTCGACGGCGTCGGAGGCGCCGAGCCGTCCGACGGCGAGGAGGGCGAGGAATCCGCGGCGTCCGACGCCGTGCCCGTCTCCGAGGTGATCGTCGCGACGAACCCCAACCTCGAGGGCGAGGCGACCGCGATGTACCTCGCGAGGCTGATCGAGCCGCTGGGGGTGCAGGTCACGCGCCTCGCGCGCGGGCTCCCGGCGGGCGCTGACCTCGAGTATGCGGACAACGTCACGCTCGAGCGCGCCCTTACCCACCGCCAGCGCGTCGAGTAGCCATGCCCGCGCGTGCGCCCCGCGTCACCCGCAGCGAGGTGGTGGTGATCCGCCACCGGCGCTTCGGCGACAGCGACCGCATCGTCACGCTGCTCACCCCCGCGCGCGGGAAGCTGGACGCGATCGCCAAGGGCGCGCTGCGCCCGCGCAGCAGGCTTGCCGGGCACCTCGAGCCGCTGACCCACGCCGAGGTGCTGCTCGCCCACGGCCGCAACCTCGACATCATCACGCAGGCGCAGACGATCGAGGGCTTCGCCGCGATCCGCGACGACCTCGATCGGCTCAGCCTCGCGCTCTACCTGCTGGAACTGGCCGACCGCTTCACGGTCGAGCACGCGGAGGCCGACGGCGTCTACCGTCTGCTGCTGGTCGCGCTGTTGCGCCTCGCGCGCGGCGACGGCGAGCAGATCGTCGTGAGGTCGTTCGAGCTGGGGCTGCTCGATGCGACGGGCTTCCGGCCGGAGTGGCGTGACTGCGCCGCCTGCGGGGAGCCGGTCTCGCCGGACGCGCTGGCGTGGTCGCCGCTGGCGGGAGGCGTGCTCTGCACGGCGTGCCGGGCGGCGCATCCGGAGGCGGGGCCGATCGACGTGTCGGTGCTGAAGGTGCTGCGCTTCATCCAGCAGGAGCCGTACGAGGAGGCCGCGCGGGTGCGCCTGAGCCCCGATCTCGCCTCCGGCCTGGAGTGGGTGATGCACGAGCTGATGCGCGCAATGGCGGAGCGCGATCTGGGCAGCGCGCGCTTCCTCTCCGAGGTGCGCCGGACGCCTCGGGCGGCCGGCGGCGGCGAGGCGCCCGAGGCCCCGGCGGCGGCGGCATCCCTCAGGGAGGCGCACGCGTATACTGAGCCGGACAGCCTGGACGACTGACTGACGGATCGAGGAGACGCGGCATGCCGCTCTACGAGTACTACTGCGAAGGTTGCGACGGCATCTTCGAACTGATTCGCCCGGTGCGCGAGTCCTCGGACTCGCAGCCGTGCGTCGTCTGCGACGGCGACGGGCGGCGCCTGATGCCAACCGAGGTGCACGCCTTCACCATGCGCGGCGGCATGCCGCGGCGCATCCCGGACCAGAACCTCTACTGGACCCCCAAGGGCCAGTCCACGAAGCCGATGCAGACCAACGACGTGCGCAAGATGGAGCCCTTCCTGGTGAAGGACCCGCGCATCGTCTCGGCATCGACGAAGCTCACGCCCGAGGAGGTGGCCGCCGGCAAGGCCACGGTGGAGGTCCGGGAGCGCGCCAGGGGCAGCGGCTCGCGCGGCCGCCGCCGCGCTCGCGGCGAGGGCAAGGGCGCGTAGCTCCTCGATCTCCGGGTTGCCGCAAGCCGCTCAACTGCGGCGCGTCAGCACGTACTCCGTCAGCGACTCGAACGTCTCGCGAGGCTCGCCGCCGGGCAGCGCCTCAAGCGCCTCCGCGGCCTGCTCGGCGAAACGCTGCGCCGTCTCCAATGACTCGTCGAGGAGGCCCGACTCGCGGATCTCGCTGATCGCGCGCTGCAGATTGGCGCGGCTGCGCACGCCGCTGAAGGCGCGCCGGATCGGGTTGTCGTCCGGGTAGCGGTCCAGGTAGAGGAGCGCGGGCAGCGTCAGCGTTCCGGCGAGCAGGTCGGAGCCGACGGGCTTGCCGAGCTCCTCGGCCGTTGCGCTGAAGTCCAGCACGTCGTCGACCACCTGGAAGGCCATGCCGAGCTGCTCGCCGAAGCGGCGGGCCGGCTCGACGAGCGGCTCGGGCGCGCCGCAGACGATCGCCCCGCCCTCTGCAGCGGTGGCGAAGAGCGAGGCGGTCTTGCCGTGGATGCGGTCGAGGTAGCGGCGCACGTCGGGCGAGTACTCGTAGGCCGCGAGGTCCTGGCTGATCTCGCCGCGCGCCATCACGCGCAGTGTCTCGGCGAAGTTGCGCACCACGCGCAGGTTGCCCGTCTGCGCCACGAAGTGGGCGGCGTGGGCGAACATGTAGTCGCCGAGCATCACGCTCGGTCCGTTGCTGAACTGCGCCGCCGCCGTCGGCCGCCCTCGCCGCTCCCTCGCCTCATCGATTACGTCGTCGTGGACGAGCGTCGCCGTGTGCAGCAACTCGACGCTCGCCGCCATCGGCACGAGCAGATCGAGGTCGTAGCGTCCGAGGCGTCCCGCGAGCAGCGTCAGCGCCGGCCGCAGCCGCTTGCCGCCGCCGCCGAGCACCGCTTCGAGCATCTCGCGCAGCCACGGGAACTCGACATCGCACAGCGAGTCGAGCAGCTCGTCGACGCGCGGGAGATCGTCCGCGACGGGGCCGTAGACCTCGAACTGGCTGGCTGGCGCGGTCATCGAGGCAGCTCGAAGCCGAAGAGCCGCGCGGCGTTCTCCGCCGTCACGCGCGCGACCGTCTCCGGCGTGTCGCCGCGCAGCTGCGCGATGAAGGCGATCGTCTCGAGGATGTAGGCCGGCTCGTTGCGCCCCCCGCGGTGCGACTGCGGCGTCAGTGCCGGCGCGTCGGTCTCGACCAGCAGCGACTCGAGCGGCGCCGTCCTCGCGACCTGCTGGCGCTGCGTGCCGCCAGGGTAGGTGACCGGGCCGGGGATGGAGAGCAGGAAGCCGAGCGCGCGATAGCGCTCACCGAGTTCGGTGTCGCCGGCGTAGCAGTGCATCATCCCGATCTCGCGGTCCGGCCCGAGGTAGCGCCCCGAGTGGCGCGCCCACTCCTCGATCACCGCGTACGACTCCTCGTCGGAGTCGCGGCTGTGGATCACCACCGGCAGCGAGGCCTCGCGCGCCAGGTCGAGCTGGTAGCGGAACGCCTCGTACTGCACGTCGTGCGGAGAGAGATTGCGATAGAAGTCGAGGCCCATCTCGCCGAGCCCGACGAAGCGCCCGCTGTGCGCCTGCTCGTGCAGCTGCTCGCGCTGCTCCGGCAGATCCTTCGCGCGGTGCGGGTGCAGGCCGGCGACCGCGTGGACGCGCTCGTCGGCCGCCGCGAGAGCGTACGCCTCCTCGCTGCTCGGCGCGCTGCCGCCGACCTCGACGACCGCCGTCAGGCCGGAGCCCCAGGCGCGCTCCATCACCTCGTCGTGGTCCTCGTCGAAGGCGCCGGACCAGGTGTGCGCGTGCGCATCGATAATCGGGGCGTCGAGGGGGCTCATCGCTTGCTTGACCTCCGTCGCCCGGCTTACTGGCCGAGCCGCGCCTCTTCTTCCTCGACCAGCGACGGGTCGAGCTTGCGGAACAGCGGTGCCGGCTCGGGCAGGGCCGTGCCGGGCGCGACCGGGGTGCGCGCCCAGCCCGCCGCCTCGATCTCGCCCTCGCAGCCGGCGAGCGCCCACGCGCGCGGTGAGGTGAAGGGGAGGAACGGCTGCAGCAGCGTGGCCAGCCCCGCGATCACCTGGATCGCCGTCGAGAGCGTCTCCGCCGCCGACTCGCGGTCCTCGCGCACGGCCGTCCAGGGCGCGCGCTCGTCGAGGTAGCGGTTCGCATCCTGCGCGACGCTCATCGCGGCCCCCAGTGCCGCGCGCAGGCGCAGGCCGTTGATGTGCGCGCCGACCTCCTCGAAGGCCGCATCGACGCGCGCGAGCAGCGCGGCCGACTCCGGAGCGGGAGCGCCCTCGGTCTCCGGCACGCGCGCGTCGAAGTGCCGCCGCGTGAGGGTGAGCACGCGGTGCACGAGGTTGCCCCAGCGCGCGACGAGCTCGTCGTTGTTGCGGCGCACGTACTCCGCCCACGTGAAGTCGGTGTCGGAGCTCTCGGGCATCATCGCGGTCAGCCCGTAGCGCAGCGGGTCGGGGTCGTGGCGGTCGAGGTAGTCGGGCATCCAGATCGCCCAGTTGCGCGAGGACGACGCCTTCGAGCCGGAGATCGTGACGTACTGGTTGGCGGGCACGTCGTAGGGGAGGTTGAGGCCGCCGTAGCCGAGCAGCATGGCCGGCCAGATGGTGGTGTGGAACGGCACGTTGTCCTTGCCCTGGAAGTAGACGGTGCGCGCCGACGGGTCCTTCCAGAACGCCTCCCAGGCGTCCGGCTGCCCCGAGCGCTGCGCCCACTCCTTCGTCGCCGAGAGGTAGCCGATCACCGCCTCGAACCAGACGTAGATGCGCTTGTCGTCCCAGCCATCGAGGGGTACGGGCACGCCCCACTGGATGTCGCGCGTGATCGCGCGGTCGTGCAGGCCCTCGCGCAGCAGGCCGAGCGTGAAGTTGCGCACGGCGGGCCGCCAGTGCGTCCGCGGCTCGACCCACTCGAGCAGCTGATCGTTGAAGGCGCTGAGCCGCAGGAAGCAGTGGTTCGTGCGGCGAGGCTCCGGCGTCGCCTCGGAGAGGCGCGAGCGCGGCCCGATCAGCTCGAGGGCGTCCATCGTGCGGCCGCACTGGTCGCACTGGTCGCCGCGCGCGTCCTCGTAGTCGCAGTACGGGCAGGTGCCCTCGACATAACGGTCCGGCAGGAAGCGTTCGGCCTGCGGGTCGAACAGCATCGTCATCTCGGCCTCGTAGATGTAGCCCCGCTCGTGGAGGCGCAGGAACATGTCCTGCGTGACCTCGGCGTGGTTCGCGGTGCCGGTCGAGGTGAACAGGTCGAAGGCGATGCCGAAGCGCTCGAAGGTATCGAGGAAGGAGGCGTGGGCGCGCTCGATCACGGCCTCGGGTGTAACGCCCTGCTCCTCGGCGCGGATCGTGACGGGCGTGCCGTGCACGTCGGAGCCGGAGACCATCAGCGTGCGGTTGCCGCGCATGCGGTGGTAACGGCAGAAGATGTCGGCGGGCAGGTAGGCGCCCGCGATCTGGCCCGCGTGCAGCGCGCTGTTCGCATAAGGCCAGGCGACCGCGGCGAGGACGGTTTCGGCCATCGCTGGAATCGTAGCACCTGCACCCCGCAGGGCCACCTGCCGCGGCTCGGCCGGCATCAGGCACGCTGACTGCCCGTGAAGCTCACGATCGTCGTCCCCGCCTTCAACGAAGAGGCCTACCTCGCCGCGACCCTCGATTCCATCAAGGCCGCCGCCGCGCACCTGCGCGCCCACTCCGACGCCGGGATCGAGACGATCGTCGTCGCCAACAACAGCGAGGACGGGACCGCCGCCATCGCTCGCGAGCAGGGCGCGAGGGTGGTCGACGAGCCGGTGCAGGGCATCGCGCGGGCCCGCACCGCCGGCGCCCGCAACGCCGAGGGTGAGGTGCTGGTCTTCGTCGACGCGGACGTGATCGTGCCGGACACGCTCCTCACGGCGATCCATGCTTCATCGCGCTGTTCCGTCGGCAAGGCGGTCTGGCAGGGCTGGTACAGGCACGAGGTGCGGTAGCCCTCGCGCGGCCCGGTAAGGCCCGAATCGCAGCTCCCGAGGGCCGCGACGTTGACCCTCGATCCGGCGGGCTCTACCATTCACAAAAGCAGGGTGACCGTGGCGGGACCCATGCGACAACCTGGCAACGGACGGCCTCGGGCGCATCCCGGGCAAGACCCCTCCCCAGTGGCGGGGTCTTTGTGTATGCGCCCCACGCGCCTCATGCGCCCTCCCCGGTCGCTGTGCTCGCCGCTCGGCGTCACCTGAGCCACCGACGGGGGAGGGATACGAGGATGACGGCAGCGCAGCGCAAGAGCCTCGAGCGCGCCTGGGGGTTCGACGACGTGGCGATCGTCCCCGGCGCCGTCACCACGAACCCCGACCTCGTCGAGCCCGTCCTCACCCTCGGCGAGCACTCCTTCCCCGTCCCGATCCTCGCCTCGGCCATGGACGCGGTCGTCGACCCCTCCTTCGCCTCCGCGCTCACCAAGGCCGGCGGCCTCGCCGTGCTCAACCTCGAGGGCCTGCAAACCCGCTACGAGGACACCGAGGGCATCTTCGAGGAGATCGCCGCCGCCAACCTCGAGCACTCGACCGAGATCATCCAGCACGTCTACTCCCAGCCGATCCGCGACGAGCTCGTCGGACGCCGCATCGAGGAGATCATCGAGCGTGGCGGCATCGCCGCCGTCAGCGCCACGCCGCAGAACACGAAGCGCCTGGCGCCGATCGCGAAGGACGCGGGCGCGAGCTTCTTCGCCGTGCAGTCCACCGTCACCACCGCCCGCCACGTCTCGCGCTCCCTGCGCGGTCTGCGCCTCGACGAGCTGGTCGAGCAGATCGCCCCCGTCCCCGTGCTCGTCGGCAACACGGTTGACACCGGGGCGGCGATGGAGCTGATGGAGACGGGCGTGCACGCGCTGCTCGTCGGCGTGGGGCCGGGCGCGGCGTGCACCTCGCGCGAGGTGCTGGGCATCGGCATCCCGCAGGTCAGCGCCACGCTCGACACCGCCTACGCGCGCGACCTCTACCACGAGCAGACGGGCCGCTACGTGCCGATCATCACGGACGGCGGCATCCGCACCGGCGGCGACCTCTCGAAGTCGATCTGCGCGGGCGCCGACGCGGTGATGATCGGCTCCCCGTTCTCGGCGACGAAGGAAGCCCCGGGGCGCGGCTACCACTGGGGCATGGCGACCCCGCACGCGGAGCTGCCTCGAGGCGTGCGCGTGCACGTCGGCCAGCCGCGCACCCTCGACACGCTGCTCTTCGGCCCGACCTCGCGCACGGACGGCACCGAGAACCTGGTCGGCGCCCTGCGCACCTCGATGGCCACCTGCGGCGCCCTCACCATCCCGGAGTTCCACGCCGCGCGCATGGTGATTGCTCCGTCGATCAAGACGGAGGGGAAGATCTACCAGCTGGCGCAGCAGACGCCAGGGTAGGGGCGGGGGCATTGACAGAACACATGTTTCTGCTTCATGATGGCAGCCCATGAAGGTCTGGGGAGCATGACGCAGGCGAGTCTCGTTCCGTCTCCCCAGACGGAGCCCGACAAGATCCCAACTTCGCCTATCCCGGCCGTGAACGTCGCCTCCGTACCCCAGCGCAGCCCGCTCCGCTATCCCGGTGGTAAGACGTGGCTGATCCCGCATATCCGTGCTTGGCTCGAGGCATTGGAGTCCGAACAGCGACTGCTGATCGAGCCTTTCTGCGGCGGCGGCATCGTGTCGCTCACCGCAGTCATGGAAGGGTACGTCGAGCGGGCACTGATGGCCGAGATCGATCGCGACGTAGCCGCGTTCTGGCACGCGGCGCTCCGTCACGGCGACGAACTGCGGAAGCGGTGGCTCGGCTTCGAACCAACGCGGGAGACGGTCGAGCAGTTGGCGCGTCAGCACCCGGAGAATGTCGTCGACCGTGGGTTCCGCACGCTCGTTCTGAATCGGACGCGCCGCGGCGGCATCCTGGCGCCCGGGGCGTCATTCACCCGGAACGGTGAGAACGGCAAGGGAATCAGATCCCGCTGGTACCCAGAGACGATCGCGAACCGGCTGCGTGAGATCTCCGGCTGCGTCGACCGGCTCGTGTTCTGCGAGACGGACGGGATGCAACTCCTCGCGGCGACCGTACGAACTCCAGGGTCGGTCGTGTTTGCCGATCCGCCTTACACAGCCGGAGGTAAACGGGCTGGCGCACGCCTCTACGCTTCGCACGAGTTCGATCACGCGGACCTGTTCGCGCTGTTGGATGACTCTGGGGCAGAGTTCCTGATGACCTACGACCGCGCGCCAGAGATTGTTTCGCTCGTGGAGAAGCATGGGTTCTGTGCTGTCGGCGTCTCGATGAAGAACACGCACCACGCGCAAGTACAGGAGTTGGTGATCACGCGGCGTCCGGTGTTCTCGGGATGAAGGCTCCCCGCTACGGCATCGCGGAGTGGTACGGCCAGCGGTTCGCCACGCTCACGCCAGCGGCGCGCACACGGCTCGCTGACCGCGCGCTTGGTGGCGGTGAGCCCCCACCCTGCCCGTTCCAGGACGGCGAGCCCCCGTGTTCCAAGAAGTACGGTGTCTGCTCCATCGACCGGTACGCGGAGGGTGACGATAGTCGGCTCGGCGAGCCGGACGGGGAGCCGGTCATTACCTGCCCGCGAAGATTCGAAGAGGGCCGCCTACTTGTACTCTGGCTCGCCGAGATCGTTGGTTTCCCTCCGGGTCAGGTACAGATCGCCCGTGAAGTTGCGTTCATGCGGAACCCGAACACGGGCCGCGCAGCCGGGATGATCGACTTGGTAGTGGCAACGGACCCGAACGGCAGGATCGAGTGGTACGGGATGGAGATGCAGGCCGTCTACTTCTCGGGTAGCGGGATGCCGGCGGAAATCGAAGCTCAGCGGAGCGAGCCCGGCGACGAGCGCTCCGCGCCCTTCCCCAACGCTGTCCGCCGTCCGGACTGGCGCTCGTCGAGCGCAAAGCGTCTGATGCCACAGTTGGACGTCAAGGTTCCGCTGCTCCGGCAGTGGGGGCGTAAGACCGCCGTCGCGGTGGACCGGCCATTCTTCGACTCGATCGGGGGTCCGAGCGTCGCGCCCAGTGACGACCTTGATGCCGGCGACGTGATCTGGATGGTACCCGACCTCGTCGCCGACAGCAGCGGCCGGTACCACTTGGAGCGCGGGCACTGGGAAGTGCTGACACTCGAAGACTCGCGGCGCAAGCTACTCTCGGCCGAACCTATCTCTCGCGCCGCGTTCGAAGATGTGCTTCGGAGCAAGCTCGAGCCGCTTAGGCGCGCACAGGATGGTCCATGAATGGTGAACGATCTCTCGCCTGGTTCGTACTTCAAGTTTTACGCTGGCTATCGGGGCAACTGCCCACGGTGCGGCACGAAGGCTGTGACCTTTAAGCGGCTGTTTCCAGAAACAATAAACGAGCTGTTCCTCGTGCGTGTGATGGTGCTTCGTTGCGAGCACTGTCAGAGGGCGTTCACAGCCGAAACTGAGGTCCTAAGTACGGACACAGGGAATACGCGAATGTTCCGCTTCTACCCTCCAGCGGGGGTTGAGGTTACTCCCAGCCCCTTTCTTCCCGAAGGCTCAGGAATCGTCGAGTCACTTCAGGAGGCGAGACTCTGCGGTGCCGTTGGAGCAGGTGGTGGGCGGCTGCATGTTGGCTCGTCGTGCGATCCAGCTCGTTGTGCGCGATAGGGGCGCGAGCGGCAAGAACCTCGCCGACGAAATCGATTCGCTTGAGATTTCCGAAGACCTTAAGACCGTCGCCCACTCGATCAGGCTCATCGGCAACGAAGCAGCACACCCTGACCTTGATGACTGGAGCAACGTCACCAGCCAAGATCTCCTGATGCTGTTGGGGCTGATATCGGAACTGGTTCGCCAACTGTACGATGTCCCAGGAGCCGTCCAGCAACTGAGGCAACGCACCGAAGAACTGTCTGGCAAAGATCCTGCTGGGAGCGCCGGGTGATGCGGGACGCAACCTGAGGAGTCCCACCCGGCAGGCCGCCCCTCAGTACCCCCGCCGCACCTCCAACACCCGCCGGTTCCCCGCCAGATCCCGGTGCACCTCGACACCCACGTCGGCGTCCCCACCGCCGAGGGCCTCCGTGACCCAGTCGGCGACGAGGGCGGACTGGCCGCCGCCGAGTTCGAGCAGCACGGCTACCGGGCCGTCCGCGAGGTGGTCCGGGAGTTGGTCGACGAGGCGACGGACCAGCTCGAGGCCGTCCTCGCCGCCGTCGACGGCCAGGCGGGGCTCGCCGGCGCGGATCTCGGCGGGGAGGCGCTCGTACTCCTCGGTGGGGATGTAGGGCAGGTTCGCGGCGACCACGTCGAGCGGCTCGCCGATCGGCTCCAGCAGGTCGCCGGCGAGCAGCACGACGCGCTCCATCAGGCCGAGCCGCGCGCGGTTGCGGCCCGCCCAGGCCAGCGCCTCCGTCGAGGCGTCCGTCGCGATGACCTTCGCCGAGGGCGCCATGCCGCGCGATCGCCAGCGCGACCGCGCCGCTGCCCGTACCGGCGTCGGCGACGCGCACGATGCGGCGGGCGTTGGGGTGCTCGCGGATCGCCGCCAGCGAGGCCTCGACGAGCGTCTCGGTCTCCGGACGCGGGATCAGCGCGCCGGGGCCGACCTCGAACGTCAGGCCGTGGAACTCGCGGCGTCCGAGGATGTAGGCGAGCGGCTCGCGCGCCATGCGACGCCGCAGCAGCGCGTCGAAGCGGGAGCGCGCCTCGGGCGGCGGCGACTCGCGGCCGGCCGCGATCACCTGCGCGCGACTCAGCCCTGCCGCCTCGCCGTAGAGCAGGTCGGCTTCCAGCCGCCCTTCGTCGAGGCTCTCCGCGGCCCAGATCGCGACCAGCCCGCGCGCCGCCTGCAGCAGCAGCGCGCCGACGGTGCCTCCGGGGTCGTGCTGCTGATCCCGTTGCTCCGGCCGCCCGCTGAGCGCCATCGAGGCGCCCGTCAGGCCCGTAGGGGCTGCTGTTGCTGCTGGAGGAGCCGCGACTGCTCCTCCATCGCCACCGCGTCGATCAGCGCGTCGATCTCGCCGTCGAGGATGCGCGGGAGGCCGTGCTTGGTGAGCCGCACGCGATGGTCGGTGACGCGGTCGTCGGGGAAGTTGTAGGTGCGGATCTTCTCCGAGCGGTCGCCGCTGCCGACCTGCGTGCGGCGCACATCGGCGACCTCGGCGGCGGCTTTCGCGCGCTCGAGCTCGTAGAGGCGCGCGCGCAGCACGCTCTCCGCCTTCGCGCGGTTCTTGGCCTGCGAGCGCTCGTCCTGGCAGATGACGACGATGCCGGTCGGCTCGTGCGTGAAGCGCACGGCGGTCGCCACCTTGTTCACGTTCTGCCCGCCCGCGCTGCTCGCGTGGAAGATGTCCGTCCGCACCTCGGACCAGTCGATATCGACCTCGACCTCGTCGACCTCGGGCAGCACGGCGACCGTGGCCGTCGAGGTGTGGATGCGGCCCTGCGACTCCGTCTCCGGGACGCGCTGCACGCGGTGCACGCCGGACTCGTGCTTCATGCGCCGGTAGGCGTCCCGGCCGGACAGCTCGAAGGTCATCTCGCGGTAGCCGCCGGGTCCGGCCTCCGAGGTGTTGAGCACCTCCAGCCGCCAGCCCTGGCGCTCGGCGTAGCGCTGGTACATGCGGAACAGGTCGGCGGCGAAGAGTGCGGCTTCCTCGCCGCCCGCGCCGGCGCGGATCTCGATGATCGCGTCCTTCTCGTCGGCGGGGTCGCGAGGCAGCAGCGCGAGTTTCAGGTCTTCCTCGAGGTCCGCGAGCAGCGGCGTCAGGCGCTCCTCCTCCTCGCGGGCGAGTTCGCGCTCGTCCTCGTCGCCGGAGCGCAGCAGGTCGTGCGCGTCGGCGAGGGCCTCGCCGGTCTCGCGGAAGCGGCGGCCGAGATCGACGACCGGTTCGAGGCGGGAGCGTTCGCGGGCGAGTTCGGCCATGCGGCGGTGGTCGGACGCCACCTCCGGATCGCTGAGGAGCTGTGTCAACTCCTCGAACCGCGCCTCGATCTCTGCGATACGTTCATGCATGCGACTAGGGTAGCAGGGGCCGCGTGCGGGAGCCCGCGAGGGCGCCGGTGCTACGATGTGTGCGGCGACACGCACGGCGCAGGAGACCGCGATGGCAATCACTCCGGCCGAGGAAGCGCGACGCATCAAGCGGCATCCTGGCATCGTCTTCCGCGACGGGGCCACGGGACGCCGCCCCGCGACGGCCGACGGGCCGCAGGTCTGGGTGCTGGCCCGTCTCTTCCGCGAGCAGCCGCTCGACGGTGAGGCAGCCATTGAGGCCGCGGCTGCGGACACCGCCGAGCAGATGGAGCTCCCGACCGGCATCGTGCTGGCGGCCATCCGCTATTACCTCGAGTACCGCGACGAGATCGACGACTGGATGCGGCGCCTCGACGAGGAAGCGGAGCGGGCCGAGGCCGAGTGGCTCCGCAAGCGGGCGCTGCTCCGGGCTTGAGGCTGCTCCTCGACGAGATGTGGGGCGCACGCATCGCGCGGCAACTGCGTGATCGCGGCCACGATGTGATCTCCGTCGTCGAGCGGCCCGACCTCCGGACCAAGGTGGATGCCGTCATCCTCGCAGCGGCCCTTGCCGAGGACCGCGCGGTCGTGACCGAAGATCGGGGCGACTACCGCAGGCTCGGCGCGGCCGAGGCCCGCGCCGGCCGCCCCTACCCCGCGCTCATCCTCACGAGCGACCATCGCTGGCCGCGCGGCAACCGGCGCACGCTCGGCCGCCTCGTGAACGCGCTGGACGAGCTCCTCACATCAGGCGCTGCGGTCGAGGGTGAGCACTGGCTCGCTCCGCCGGACTGAGGCCGGGGGGACCGCGCGCGGGCCCGCGCGGGCGCCGGTGCTACGATGTGACGGCGAGATGCATCGCAAGCAGGAGACCACGATGGCCAGCCGGCGAATCTCGGTAGGCCTGGACGGCGACTCCCTCGAACGGCTCGACGAGCACAGCCGGGAGACGGGCGAGTCACGCTCCGCGGCAGCCGAGCGGCTGATCGAGGAGGGGCTGCGCATGGCGCGGCACCCCTGGGTCTTCTTCCGCACGGGGCCCGCCGGACGGCGCGCCGTACTCATGGGCGGTCCCGATGTCTGGCAGGTCGCGGGGTACTTCCTCGATGAGCCGATGGACAGCGAACAGGCGATCGAACGTGCGGTCGACCGCACCGTCGAGTTGATGGGCCAACCGAACCATTTGGTGCGGGCGGCGGTGCTCTACTACCTCGACTACCGCGACGAGATCGACGCCTGGATCCGCCGCAACGACGAGGAAGCTGAGCAGGCCGAGGCCGAGTGGCTCCGGAAGCGGGAACTGCCCGCCGGTTGAGGCTGCTGATCGACGAGATGTGGCCTGGGGTCGTCGCGTAGCGGCGCTACAGACGCCGGTTGGACACCACGGGCTCCGACGCCAGCAGGTCGCGGAGGTTGCCCAGGTCCGGCAGTCCGAGGATACGCGAGACTCCATCGTCCAGGGACTTACGCGCCGGGCAGTACGCCATCGCGGGCAGACGCTCGAATTCGGCCTCCGTTAGTTCGTCGAACAGGTCTGACAAGGCCTGAAGCTGTACCGGCGAGAGGGCGCGCACATCGAGTACCGGGAGTTCTTCCAGATCGCCCTTCTTCATGGCGACCCAGCTTCCCTCCGTGCTGGTCCGCCGCGCCAGAAGGGTCGACAGGCCGAGGCTGGAATTCAGCCAGACGGCGAGCACCTTTTCGATTGACGCGTCTTCAACCCGGATGGGCCACCAGACGTTGGACAGCACTCTCGTCTCCGAGCGCATGGCGATGACTCTGGTCGTGTCGAGCCTCAGCCGTTCGGCCACGAGGAGCCGTCCCGCCTGGAGCCAGAGATGTTCGCCATAGCCCGGCTTTTGTCCGCCCTTTGGCTTCGCCAAGGGTGACAGCCAGGAGTCCGGTGTACATATCAGGGACGTTCGCTGCTCCGTGTCGTGTCCTTCGACCATAGGGTAAGCGGTGATAGAACTGGTCCTGTCGAACCCATCGACAAGTCTGCGTCTGTCGGGGCCGACTTGACCGATGTCACCAAGCCGGCACAGCGAAACGCTGGTGGTCCCTTCCTCGCCGGGAATCCAGACCTCGCCGTCGTCGAGTAGCCGGAGCGCGCTGCGCACCATGTCCGCGCGGGCGAACTGCATGCCGGACCACTTCTTGCGGACGAGCCTCGATTCCGGGATCGAGAACGCTTCGCCGATGTGCTGGCCGTCAACGTCGAGCAGCGCCGTACCCGTTTCCTCGAGCCTCGCAGGCATCGTCGTGGTGATAGCCTGCGCGGCCCGGTGCGCATCGAGCACGCCGTCCGGGTTCTGCCAGAGGTTGACGAACACCGTGCGCTCCTCCTTCCGCCGGGCCGTTTCCTCCGGGCGCCGGGTGGCGATCAGGAGCACCTCGGAAAGTGACGTGCTGTCCGAGAAGTTCCAGCGCTGCGGATCATGCGACGTGATCACGATGTCGAGCGTGAACTCGCGCTCGATGAGGGCCCTGGTCCGTTCCCACGACGGGCCCGTGCACACGGTGGCGGGCAGCACCAGCGCGAGCCGCCCCTCGCCGCGCCGCAGCTTTGGCGCGGCCGTGGCTACGAACGCAGCGGCCAGTCCGGGCGTGGACGACCCTTGCCGTTGCTCGAACTCACCGCGCCGCTGACGCAGGCGGCGGGACAGCTCCTTCTGGAGTTGCCGCCGCTCCGGGCCAGGCAGACTGCCGAACAGCAGGTTGCCGCCCACCGAGCGCGTGAACGGCGGATTCATGATCGCGAGGTCGAGTTCGGGCAGCGTGGCGGTGACGCCCTCGGCGACGCCGCGCGCGCCTTCGCCGGAGACCCGTTCGGCGCCCTGGGTCGAGATGCCAGCGGCGTCCATGGAGAGGGCGTACTGGACTGGCGCCTCGTCCTCGCCGAGGAAGTCGAGCGAGCCGAGCGAGGTCGTGTCGGCGTCGACGCCCAGCGGCATCACATAGAGATTCATGCGGTCGAACTGGATCTGCGCGTTGAGCATCGCCAGGCTCGTGGCCGCGAAGTGCACCGCCGAGAGCTGCACGTCGTAGCCATGCAGGGCCTGCTCCACCATGGCCTTGTGCAACTCGGCGGCGTGCTGCCCACCGGCGTCGCGGTGCCGGCGCTCGACCTCGGTGGCGACCGCCATCAACAGCGTGCCCGTGCCGCACGCAAGGTCGGCGATGTTGAGCGATGCAGGGAATTCGTGATCGCTCCAATCGACGTGCGGCGGCCAGTCGTGAAACACCAGCCGGGAAAGCAGCGTGGCCGCCGGTACCGACGTGTAGTAGGCGCCGGTGAACTTGGCGTCGCTCAACAGCGTGTGGAACAGCCGCCCGGACAGGTCATGCCCTTCCAGCCTCCGCGTGGCTTCCATCGCCTTGACCAGCGGTTTGAGGATCGATGCCTGTTCGTCGTGCGGCGCGTCGGCGATCACGTCGAGGATATCGCCCGCCAGCTCGAACACAGGTACGTAGTCGATGTCGTCGCAGATGCCGCGCCATGCTCCGCGCAACCCCGGGAGGTCGCGTCTCAGCGCCTCGTCCACGGTCGGAACCTGCTCGTTGACGGCGGCGAGACGGTCCTGAAACACGATGGCGTTGAAGAGCACGAGACACCCGATGCGGAGGGCCGCGGCGCGGTCCTTCTCCTGGTCGGTGCTGGCGATGATGTCGGCGATGCGGCGGGATATTCGAGCGTGCTTGGTGAGTTTTCCGGCCGCCTGCTCCAGCGCGTACCCGACCGCGATGGCGGCGGCGGCCACGCGGTCCACGCCCTCCAACTCTAGCGGAAGGGTGCGCAACTCGTCGGCCACTTCCGCCGCAGAGCCGGTCCGGACGCGCCACTCTGGATGCCTTGCGCCTCGGGAGCCATGTAGCCACCACTGGAGGTCCGCAGCTTCTTCGAGCGCGGCGCTCGTGTCCTCCGCATGTTGCAGCCTGTCGGGATAGAGGACGCCGACCGTGCCCAGGGCTTCAGGGAAATCTGTCAAGCGTTCTCCGAGTTGGTGTTCCAGGAGTCCGGCCGAGCCCTCCCACTTGCATTCCAGCAGCACGAGGTCGCCGCTTCGCAACTCGACGCGAATATCGGGCACGCCTTCCCGGCTGCGGCGCTCCGCCCGGGCCGCCAGGCCGTGGTCGCGGAGCAGTTCGGCCAGGAGGACGTTGACCGCTTCTTCGCGGGTCGTCTCGGGATCGCTCTGTGCCGATCGTCGCGGCATCAGCTACCGCCCCGTACCGCAGCCGCCGCGTCCGCGATCGGCACCTCGAACTGCTCGCCGTCCGCCGTGAGCGGCTTGAGCTGGGCGACGCCGCGGGCGGCTTCGTCGTCGCCGACGATGGCGGCGTAGCGAGCGCCCGAGGCGTTCGCGCCTCGGAGCTGCGCGCGGAGGGAGCGGCCGGGGGCGCCCGCGCGGACGGCGAGGCCCGCCGCGCGCAGCGTCTGCGCGAGGCGCAGCGCCGCTGCCGGGCCGTGCTCGCCGAGCGGGATCGTCGCCACGTCCACCGAGGGCGACTCGGGGGCCTCGGTGCCGCGCGCGCGCAGGTTGAGCAGCGTGCGCTCGATGCCCGTCGCGAAGCCGGTGCCGGGCGTCGGCGGGCCGCCGAGCAACTCGATCAGGCCGTCGTAGCGCCCGCCGGCGCCGACGGTCGCCTGCCCGCCCGCCGAGCCGTCCTCCGAGGGCGGCTCGAACTCCCAGACCGTGCGCGCGTAGTAGTCCAGACCGCGCACGATGCGGTGGTCGACCTCGTAGGCGACGCCCGCGGCGTCGAGCAGCGAGCGCACGGCGGCGAAGTGCTCGGCGTCCTCGCCGGAGAGGTGATCGAGGATGCTCGGCGCCTCAAGCACGGCCGGGTGGGCGGCGTCCTCCTTCGAGTCGAGGATGCGCAGCGCGTTCGTCTCGAAGCGCCGCTGCGAGTCGTGCGACAGCGTCTCGAGGTGCGGGCGGAGGTGCTCGCGCAGGTGCTCGACGTAGTCGCTCCGCGTCTCCGCCGTGCCGATCGAGTTGATGCGCAGCACGAGGTTGTCCCTGCCGGGTATCACGGCATCCGGGCCAATCAGGCCGAGCTCGCGGAAGATCGCGTGCTGCAACTCGATCGCCTCGGCGTCGGCGGCGGGGGAGGGGTCGCCGATGCACTCCGCGCCGAACTGCCAGAGCTGGCGGTAGCGGCCCGCCTGCGGGCGGTCGTAGCGGAACATCGGGCCGAAGTAGTAGAGGCGCACCGGCTGCGGGCGGCTCGCCATGCCGTGCTCCAGGTAGGCGCGGCAGACGGACGCGGTGCCCTCGGGACGCAGCGCGAGCCGACCGCCGCCGCGGTCCTCGAAGACGTACATCTCCTTCGAGACGATGTCGCTCTCGTCGCCCGAGGTGCGCGCGAAGACGCGCACGTCCTCGACGATCGGCGTGGAGATCAGGTGGTAGCCGAACAGCCCCGCGACGCGCTCGCTGGTGTCGCGGACGAAGCGCCACAGCGCCGCGTCCTCGGGCAGGAGGTCGCTCATGCCGCGCGGTGCCTGAAGCTCCGCCATCGTGTCCTCCGAGGCCGCCTCGCCAGCTTCCAGCCTACGGCCTCGCCGCGGCTGGCGCAGTGCTCCAGCCTCGCCTCGGGGCGGGATGCGTTGCGGCGACGCCACATACGGCATACGCTCAGAGGCCATGACCGGCGACGGACGCAGCGCGCAAGGCATCGCGATTCGCGACCACCAGGCCGGGTATCACGACGGCTCGGCCGAGTTGCTCGACGTGCTCCGCGGCTATCTCCCGGACGACCGCGTCGAGGCCGCCCTCGAGGCCTACAGCTACGCCGCCGACTGCCACGAGGGCCAGACCCGCAGGTCCGGCGACCCCTACATCGTCCACCCCGTCTCTGTCGCCCTTCACGTCGCGGGGCTGCGCATGGACGTGCACACGATCCAGGCGGCGCTGCTGCACGACGTGATGGAGGACTGCGGCATCAGCGCCCGCGAGCTGACCCAGCGCTTCGGCGCGGAGGTCGCCAGCCTCGTCGAGGGCGCCACGAAGATCGAGCACCTGCCCTCGGCGGATGTCGCGCTGCGCACGCGCAAGAGCGCCGAGGACGCCGAGACGCTGCGCAAGATGCTGGTCGCGATGGCAGAGGACGTGCGCGTCGTCATCGTCAAGGTCGCGGACCGGCTGCACAACATGCAGACGATCGAGTTCCTGGACCCGGAGCGGCAGGAGGCGATCGCGCGCGAGACGATGGACATCTACGCGCCGCTCGCCGGGCGGCTCGGCATCTGGCAGATGAAGTGGCAGCTCGAGGATCTCGCGTTCCGCGTGCTGGAGCCGGAGCACTACCGCCGCGTCGCCTCCACGCTCGCCTCGCGCCGCGCGGAGCGCGAGCGCTTCGTGCGCCGGGTCGAGCGCGGCCTGCGCGAGGCCCTCAAGGAAGCGGGCATCGAGGCCGAGGTGATGGGGCGCGTCAAGCACCTCTACTCGATCCACCAGAAGATGCAGCGCTACTCGGCGGACGGGAAGTCGCTCGACCAGATCCACGATCTGCTCGCCGTGCGCGTCCTCGTCGACACGGTGGGCGAGTGCTACCACGCGCTCGGTGTCGTCCACCAGACGTGGCACCCGATCCCGAATAGCTTCGATGACTACATCGGCAACCCCAAGGAGTCGCTGTACCAGTCCCTGCACACGAGCGTGCTCGGCCCCGGTGCGCGCCCCTTCGAGGTGCAGATCCGCACGCGCGAGATGCACGAGGTCGCCGAGTACGGCGTCGCCGCCCACTGGCGCTACAAGGAGCACGCCGGCGCGCGCGACCGCCAGTACGAGGAGCGCATGGCCTGGCTGCGCCATCTCATCGAGTGGCAGCAGGAGGCGTCGGGCACCGAGGACTTCCTCGACTCGGTGAAGACGGACGTCTTCCGTGACCAGGTCTTCCTCTTCACGCCTCGCGGCGACGTGCGCGTGCTGCCTGCGGGGTCGACCCCGATTGACTTCGCCTACCGCATCCACACGGACCTCGGGCACCACTGCACCGGCGCGAGGGTCAACGGCCGGCTGGTGGCGCTGAGCACGAAGCTGCAGAACGGGGACGTGATCGAGATCGTCCGCGGGCGGCGCGACGGGGGGCCCTCGAGGGACTGGCTGAACCCCGAGGCCGGCTACCTCGGATCGAGCATGGCGCGGCAGAAGGTGCGGCAGTGGTTCCGGCGGCAGAAGCGGGGCGAGAACGTCGCGAAGGGACGCGAGCTGCTGGACCGCGAGCGCAAGCGCATGGGCATCGCCGAGGTGCCCGGCGACCTCCATCGCGAGTTCCACTACGAGTCCCTCGAGGACATGCTCGCGGCCATCGGCTACGGCGACGTCTCACTGCAGGCGCTCGGCCAGAAGCTCGCCGACCAGATGCCCGATCCGCCCGAGATCAGCAAGCAGGCGCTGTCGACGCCCTCGGTCCGGCGCGGCCCGCCGAACGTGCGCGTGCTCGGGTCGGCGGGGCTGCACGTCACGCTCGCGCGCTGCTGCGGGCCGCTGCCGGGCGACGGCATCATCGGCTACGTCACGCGCTCCCGAGGCGTCACGGTGCACCGGCGCGACTGCCACAACACCCGCAGCGACGCCGAGCCGCAGCGCTTCGTCGAATGCGACTGGGTTCGCGAGGGTGATCTCTACGCCGCCGCCGTCGAGGTCCAGGCCTGGGATCGCGTCGGGCTGCTGCGCGACATCAGCACGCTCGTCGCCGCCGAGCGGGTGAACATGGTCGCCGTGCGCACCGAGCTCGAGGATCGCATGACGACGGTCCACCTCACCCTCGAGACGGAGGGCCGCGCCCAGGTCTCGCGCCTGATGAGCCGCCTCGACAGCGTGCGCGGCGTGGTCTCGGTGACCCGCTCCGAGCGCTGACCCCTGACCCCCCGGACCCCCTGCCGCCGTCGGTGGTGGGGTTGCCAGATAGCGAACGTGTGTGCTACAACCGTGCCATGGCACTCGCAAAGGTTCGCAGCGGAGCAGTGGTAGGCATCGACGGAATCCCCGTCGACGTCGAGGTGGACATCGGAAGCGGCTTGCCCGCGTTCCAGATCGTGGGGTTGCCGGACACGGCGGTGCAGGAGGCGAAGGAGCGCGTGCGGGCGGCGATCCGCAACGCGGGCTTCGAGTTCCCGCTGAGGCGCATCACCGTCAATCTCGCGCCCGCCGACGTGCGCAAGCAGGGCCCGCTCTACGACCTCCCGATCGCGGTTGCCATCCTCGTTGCCTCGCACCAGGTGCCGGATCGCTTCAAGGAGATGGCGCTGCTCGGCGAACTCTCGCTCGACGGCCGCCTGCGTCACGTCAGCGGCGTGCTGCCGCTCGTCTCGATGTGCGCCGACCAGGGCATCAGCACGGCGGTGGTGCCGCCCGCCGACGTCGCCGAGGCGCGCCTCGCCGAGCTGGTGAACGTGCGCGGCCTCTCCACCCTCTCCGACGTGCGCGGCGAGCCGGACGGCTGGCCCTGCGAGGAAGACGGCAAGGAGCCGGACGAACTCCCGGGCCCGGCGTTCGACCTCGCGGTGGTGCACGGGCAGGAGCACGTGAAGCGCGCGATCGAGGTCGCCGCGGCGGGCGGGCACAACGTGATGCTGCAGGGCCCGCCCGGCTCCGGGAAGACGCTGCTGGCGCGCTGCGTGCCGGGCCTGCTGCCGGAACTGACCGCGGCCGAGGCGCTCGAGGTGACGAAGATCTACTCGGTCGCCGGCATGATGGGCCCGGACCGCCCGTTCATCCGCCAGCGGCCGTTCCGCGCCCCGCATCACACGATCTCGCACGCCGGCCTCGTCGGCGGCGGCAGTGTGATCCGGCCGGGCGAGATCTCGCTGGCGCACCGCGGCGTGCTCTTCCTCGACGAGTTCGCGGAGTACCCCGGCAGCGCCCTCGAGGCGCTGCGCGAGCCGCTGGAGGCGGGCTCGCTCACGATCTCGCGCGTGCGCGGCTCCGTCAGCTTTCCCGCGCGCATCCTGCTTGTCGCGGCGATGAACCCCTGTCCCTGCGGCTACTACGGCGACAGCCGCCGCTCCTGCTCCTGCCCGGAGGCGACCGTCTCGCGCTACCAGCGGCGTGTCTCGGGCCCGCTGCTCGATCGCTTCGACCTCTTCGTCGACGTGCCGCGCGTCGAGTACGAAGACCTGACGCGCGCGCCCTCCGGCGAGACGAGCGCGGCGGTGCGCGAGCGGGTGGAGACGGCGCGGGCGAGGCAGCGCGAGCGCTTGGCGGAAGCCGGGAACGCCTCCCCTGCCGCGTTGACCAACGCGGAGATGGGCCCGCAGGACGTGCGGCGCTTCTGCCAGCAGCGCCTCGAGGCGGGGGCCGAGCCGCTGCTCGCGGCGGCGATGGAGCAGATCGGCCTCTCCGCGCGCGCCTTCCACCGCGTGCTGCGCGTGGCCCGCACCATCGCCGACCTCGACGGCGCCGACGAGATCTCTTCCGCGCACCTGGCCGAGGCGATCCAGTACCGGCGCAGGGGCCGCGAGTAGGCGATACTGCCGCCATGGCGCTGCAGCCCTTCCGCATCGACTTCGGCGAGGCCGCGGTCGCGGACCTCCACCGGCGCATCGATGCGACGCGCTGGCCCTCGATTCCGTTCGCCACCGGCTGGTCCGCCGGCACCGACGACGACGTGCTGCGCGACCTCGTGCGCTACTGGCGGAGCGAGTTCGACTGGTTCGCGGTCCAGGACTCGCTCAACCGCCTGACCCACCTGCGAGGGCCCGTCGGCGACGAGGGCGAGGCGCTGCACTGCGCCGTCGTCGGGCGGGACGGCGGCGGACGCACGCCGTTGCTGCTGATGCACGGCTGGCCGGGCTCGTTCATCGAGCTGCTGCCCGCGGCGGAGCTGCTCGCGCAGGGAGTCGAGGGCGCGCCGGGCTTCGAGGTCGTCGTGCCCTCGCTGCCGGGGTTCGGGTGCTCCGAGGCGCCGCGGCAGCCGGGGATGCACCCTGGCCGGATCGCGGAGCGGATGCACGCGCTGATGGCGGAGCTCGGCCACGAGCGCTACGGCGTGCAGGGCGGCGACTGGGGCGCCGTCGTCGGCGTGGGAATGACAACTCCATTTGGCCCCACCGTGATGATCAGTTCTGGCCCCACCACCCCGTGGTCACGATCAGCTTGCCTGGGCACCTCCCCTCGCGGACGTGGTGACCCGCAGGCGATAGGATTCGCTGCCGGTCTCGATGATGTGGGCATGGAACGTGAGCCGGTCGACGACCGCGGCGGCGAGGCGGGGGTCGGCGAAGGTCTGACCCCACTCCGAGAACGGGGCGTTGGAGGCGACCGCCACCGACGCGCGCTCCTCACGCTCGGTGAGGACCTGGAAGAGCAGCTCGGCGCCGCGCGGGTCGAGGTGGACGTAGCCGAACTCGTCGAGGCAGAGCAGATCGAGCCGGCCGTAGCGGGCGACCACGCGCGAGAGCGTGCGCTCGTCGGCGGCTTCGGCCAGCTCGTTCACGAGCGCGGCCGCCGTCGTGTAGCGCACCCGCAGCCCGCGCTGGCAGGCGGCCATGCCGAGCCCGATCAGCAGGTGCGACTTGCCGGTGCCGCTGTCGCCGAGCAGCACGACGGGCTGGCCCGAGGCGATCCACTCGCCGCGCTCCAGCGTGGCGAGCATGGTCGGGTCGACCGTGGGCGCCGCCGCCAGGTCGAAGTCGGCGAGCAGCTTGAGCCGTGGGAAGCGCGCCTCGTGGATGCGGCGTTCACGGCGGCGCGCCTCGCGGTCGTCGAGCTCGGCCTGGAGCACCTCGGCGAGGTAGACGAGATGGGTGAGCCGGTCGCGCAGCGCGGCCTCGGCGAGCGCGGCGGCCTGCTGGCGCACGGTGGGGAGGTGCAGCGCCCGGCTGGTCGCCTCGACCGTCAGCGCCGCCGCCTGCTCGGTCACGGGCGCGCTCATCGGGCGCTCCCGGCGAGCAGTGCGTCGTAGCCGGCCAAGGCTGGGGCAGGGCGGTCGAAGCGCCTCAGCGCCGGCCGCTCCACGACCGCGACCTCGCGGCGGCCGGCGGCGATGCGGCGCGCCTCGATGGCGACCAGCGCGGGGTCGACCGAGCCGAGGCGCTCCATCGCCTCGAGCGCGGCATGCACCGAGGCGGCGGGCAGGTGGCGATGCAGCAGCAGCACCTCGATGAGCGCCCGCGTCCCGTCGCGGTCACCGAGACGGCGGCGTGCGCGCTGCCAGAAGCGTTCGTGCGCAGCGGTGAAGCTCCCCGAGACGCGCGCTTGCTCGAGCGCGATCGAGCCGGGCAGGGCGCCGGGCTTGCGGGACAGCACCTCAAGGTAGTGGTCGAGCACGAGGATCTCGGCCCCCTTGTGCGCGCTGCGCTCGTGGCGGGCGAGCACCCGGCCCCCGAGGAGGGCGGTCACGGTCCCGCCGCCCAGGCGCACGTCCACCGTGCGGCCCGCGCAGGCCGCAGGTACCGAGTAGCGCGAGCCACGCACGGCGATGCGCGCCTTGCGGTCGGCCTTCGCTTGCAGCGCGACCGTGGGGTCGAAGGCTTCGGCGGGGAGGGGCCGCAGCGCAGGCCGTTCTGCCTCCGCCATCTGGCCGACGGTGGCGAGCCGGCCGGCGATGTGGCGGGCGTCGTCTGCGCGGTCTGCCGCCTCCAGCAACGCGTTCAGCTCGGCCAGGCTCTGCACGTGCGGGACCGGCACGAGGTGGCGACGGCGGAAGCGGCCGACCTCGCCCTCCACGCCACCCTTCTCGTGGGCGCCCCCGATCCCGGGCTCGCAGAAGAACGCGTCGAAGTCGTAGTGCGAGCGCAGCGCGGCGAAGCGGTCGCTCTCGATGCGGTCACGTCCGGCGAGCACGCGCACCACGGCCGCCTTGAGGTTGTCGTAGCGGACCCGCCGCGGCACCCCGCCGAGGCGGCGGAGGGCGATCGCGTGGCCCTCGAGGAACGCCTCCTGGCCCTCGCCCGGGAAGCAGACGTGGACCGCCCGTCCCGAGTGCGAGAGCCGCATGACGAACATCGACAGCTCGGTCAGCACGCCGTCGAGCCAGACGCTGACCCCGCCGAAGTCGACCTCCGCTTCCTCGCCCGGCGGATGCAGCTGGGGGATCGTCACGACCACGCTCCCGGACTCGAGCTCGCGGCGCACGCGGCCGACGTAGGCGCGCACCGTCGACTCGGCGACGCTCGCGCCGCGCTCGTCCACGAGGCGCTGCCAGACCCGCCTCGCCGTGTGGCGCTGCTTGCGGGGCGCGCTCAGGTCGGCGACCAGCCACTCGCGGATCGTCGCGCGGTGCGGACCGAGTCGCGGCGCCGCCTTCGCTACCGGCTTGCGCGGCGGCGGCAGCGCCGACTTCAGCGCCTGCCGCACCGTGCGCCGGTGCACGCGGTGGCGGCGCGCCAGCTCGCGTAGCGACGAGCCGCTCTCACGGCTGTCTCTCCGGATATGCTCGAACAGCTCCACCTTCGACAACTCCTTTTCCTTCGCTGCGGGGAAGTCACGTTCACCCGAGCGTAGGCACTGGATCGGTCGGAGGTGGGGCCACTTTCGATCATCATTTCGGCCTCAGGTGGGGCCACTTCAGAGTGTCATACCCAAGAAGGCAACCTAAGCCCTGATCCACCGAAGAGGAGCGCGCGAGCGGCTGCGGTTGGGTGCTCCGCTGTAGCTGGGACAATGGGTTTTCACGAATCACGTCACAGCCACAGGGAGCACCCATTCGATGCTAGCAACGAGCGACCCCGACCGGATAGACATCGCCTTCGACGACGACCGCCTCGTGGACCACGCGGGCCTGCTGCTCCCCGCCACGCTCGCCCGCCGGCTCGGCTTCCGTGAACTGGCGGACGCCCACGTCGACCTCGGTGACGCGGCGGGGCGCGCGAACGCCGGCGACAAGCTGCTGACCCTGGTCGCCTCGGCGCTCGCGGGCGGTGACTGCATCGACGACGCCGATGCGTTGCGCTCAGGCGGCGCCGGGCGCGTGCTCGGCTGCACCGTGAAGGCGCCGTCCACCCTCGGCACGTTCCTGCGCAGCTTCCGCTGGGGCCACGCCCGCCAGCTCGACCGCCTCAGCCGCGAGTTGCTCGCCCGCGGCTGGGCGGCCGGGGCGGGACCGGGCGACGCGCCGCTCACGATCGACCTCGACTCGACGCTCTGCGAGACCTACGGCCTCGCCAAGGAGGGCGCCCGCCAGCCCGGCTACACGGGCGCGCGCGGCTATCACCCGCTGCTCGCGGTGGCAGCCGGCTCAGGCGACGTGCTGATGGCGCGGCTGCGCGAGGGCCGCGCGCACAGCGGCCGCGGCGCCGCCCACTTCCTGCGTGAGACGGTGGGCCGGGTGCGCGCTGCCGGAGCGAGCGGGCAGCTGACGATGCGCGCCGACAGCGGCTTCTACACCCACGCCGTCGTCGCCGCCTGCCGCGCGCTCGACGTCCGCTTCTCGGTCACGATCCGCCAGCAGCCGAGCGTGCGCACGCTGATCGAGGCGATAGCGGAAGAGGACTGGACACCGATCCCGTACTGGCTGGACGACGGCGCCGCTGTCGCCGAGACGACGTACACCCCGTTCCGGCACAGGGAGGACGCCGCCCCGGTGCGGCTTATCGTGCGGCGCGTCAAGCCGGCGCCCGGCTCCCAGCTCGCGCTCTTCACCAGCTACAGCTGATATGGAGTGACCGGTTGTCAAGCAGCACCGGCGGTGGTCGTGGCGATCCGGCTCCGGAACGGGGGGAGATGGACGAACGAGGGCGCTGCTTCGACGACGTGTCACTCTGATATTCGCGGGTTGCCTGGGGCCTTGCCGCATGACCGTGCTTCGCCGGGAGGGGTCGCCGTCTACGGTCGCGGGTTGACGGCGCCGGGCGCCGCTGCCGCATAGCTGTACCGCGCGTCCTCCTGAGCCTGCCCTCGCTCATCCACCCCCTCCTGCTCCGGAGCGGCGTATCGCCAGCTCCGCCTTCGCCGCGGACCGCGCGCGTGCTGTCAGGCCGCCGCCTGCTCCCGGGCGCCGATGTTCAGCACCGCCCACAGGTAACCCGCGAGTTCACGGGCGACGGCCACGTTCGCCACGACCGATGGCTTGCCGTGAGCGGCCAGCCGCCGGTGGCGGCGATAGAGCCGGGTCTGCGCCCGGTCGGCCAACACCACGGCCCAGCCCGGCTGGCCCTCCCTGCGCTTGCGCAGCGCTGCCCCCACCCGCGGCGGGTGGCGGTAGTGCCAGGCGCTCTCCACCAGGATGCGGCGCACGTGGCTGTTCCCTGTCTTCGTGATCGGTCCCCGCCGCTGACGGGCGCCGCTGCTGTACTCGCTCGGCGTGAGCCCGAGGTAGGACATCAACTGCCGGGCGCTGCCGAAGCGCGTGACGTCGCCGAGCTCGGCCAGCACCGTCATCGCCGTCACCGTGTCGACCCCGCGGAAGCAGCGCAGCAGCCCCACCGCCTCGCGGTAGTCGTCGCTGGCGGCACACGCGGCCAGTTCCTGCTCCAGCGTGCGCAGCCGCTCCTCCACGCCCTCGAGCGCGCGCAGGTAGTCGTCGAAGGTGGCCTGCGCGGCCGGGTGTTCGAAGCGCAGCGTCAGCAGCCAGCGGCGGTGCCGCAGCGTCCAGTTCCGGCCGTCGTAGGCGATGCCGCGCCGCAGCAGCAGCTTCGCCAGGCGGTGGCGCGCCCGGGTGCGGTCGGTCACGGCGTCCTCGCGCGCCCGGCAGAGGTCGCGCACCGCCTCCTGGTCGATGGTCGGGGGATGCACCGCCGTGAGCAGGTCCGCGCGCAGCAGCTCGGCCAGCTTCCTGGCGTCGCGGCGGTCGGTCTTGACGCGGTCGCCGGGCCGCCTGGGGATGAGCGCCGGCGCGATCACCTGGCATTCGATGCCCTCGGCCTCGAGCTGGCGCTGCAGCGCGAAGCCCCCCGGCCCCGCCTCGTAGCAGGCCACGACCGGCCCCGGCGCCATGCGCCGCAGGCGCTGCGCGAGCCGCTTCACCGCCTTCGGCTCGTTCGCCAGCTGCCACTCCTCGGGCCGCTCGGCCCCCGGCGCCAGCACCGCCACGTGGATCGCCCGCGCGTGTGCATCCATCCCTGCATATGTGGTAGTCATCTTCCTGACCGGCTCCTTTCGCATGCGGCTCTGCAGCCCTCGCGTCTGTAACCCGCGAGTTTGCGGACTCGGAGCCGGTCACTCCATACGGTCTACCACGCCTTCATCACCGACCGCGCGGGCGCGCTGCTGGAGCTGGAGGCCGGCCATCGCCGCCACGCCGAGGTCGAGAACGCGATCCGCGACCTCAAGTACGGCGTCGGGCTGAACCATCTCCCCTCGGGCCGCTTCGCCGCGAACGCGGCGTGGCTCGCGGTGCAGGTGATCGCGCACAACCTCGCCCGCTGGACGGCGCGCCTGGGGCTCGGCGAGGGGATCGTGACGACCAGGACGCTCAGGCGGCGCTACTTCGCTCTCGCCGGACGGCTCACCCATTCTGCCCGGCGCTGGACGCTGCACCTCCCGAAGCGCTGGCCCTGGGCCGGCCAGTGGGCAGCCGCGCTCGCGCGACTACGGGCGCTACCGCTCCCGGCCTGACGCCCGCTCACAGCGCCGGCCCCGGGTCCGAGGCTCGCGCCAGCATGCCCGCGCACGCCTCGCGCACCCTCGCGCCCGCGCCCTCAGCGCCCCCGAGCGGCGCTGAGCGAGGGCTCCTCGCTCCGGCCCGCCCCCGGCACCGCCCGGCGAACGCCGGCGCACCCGCCGAACTCTCCGCCAGCCCGGCAGCCCGCCCCGTCAAGCTTCGATCGGTGGATTCGGGCTAAGCGAGGGCGGCGCCACTGGCCACCCGCTCTCCCACACCCCGCAACACGTTGCCGCCATTGATCTGGTTGCTCTGGAGAGCTTGGCGGATGGCACGACCTACTGCCTCCGCGACAGGCGGCGGGAAGGCGTTGCCAACCTGGCGGTAGGCCGCCGTCTTACGGCCCGAGATCGCCCAGCCGTCCGGGAACCCCTGGAGGCGGGCGACCATCGGCACGGTGAGGCGCGGCACGAAGTCGCCGCTCATCTCAGCCGACGGCGGGGCGTCAGCAAGTCCAAGCCCATCCACACCAAGTGTCCGCCACGCCTTCCGGGCACGCGTCGGACCCAGGTCCGGGCCACCATGCTTCTTCGAGCCGCCCACGATGGTAGGCGCTATGCCATCGGCTCGCTTGGCCCATGCCGCAGCACCGGCCCACCCGCTTGCCGCCATAAGATCGCCGAGCGCTTCGCCCACTGATGGGGCTTCCCGTGTGGCTTCGGGCCAGACGAATCGCTTCGCATGGTGTGGGCGCAAGGCGACGAGCACGAACCTCGGGCGCAACTGCGGCACTCCGAAGTCCGATGCCACGAGTAGCCGCCAGTCGGCCTCATAGCCGAGGTCTCGCAACTCGTCGAAGAGCCACTGCCTGTAGGGCTCGAAGCGCCTGGTGGTGAACCCCCGCACATTCTCGATCATGACGGCAGCCGGACGTGACTCTCTGATGAGCCGCAGCGCCTGCGGGAACAGATCACGCTCGTCGTCTGGGCCAAGCTGCTCGCCCGCGATGGAGAATGGCGGGCACGGGAGTCCGCCCGCCAATAGATCGACGCCACGGAACTGCGTGCCGTCAAGCGCCGCAACGTCAGACTCGATGACGCGCCACGACGGGCGGTTCAGGCGGAGGGTGGTGCAGGCGTGCGGGTCGTTGTCCACCGCCGCAGCGTGATGCCACCCTGCAGCCTCCAACCCGATAGCCTGGCCGCCTGCGCCGGCACAGATCTCAAAGACACTCAGTCCACTCACCGCGGTAGCCCCCTTGATGCGCAGCGAAGGGCAAGCCGCCGAATCACCGGCAGGCGCCCCGCTTCGAGTGCGCACTCCCGACGGTGAACACGCCCCCGTGCGGGTTTGCTCCGGCCGGCCGCCCTACTCCGAGAGCGGCCACTTGGTGAATATAGCACAGCCGTTCCAAGCAGAGGGGAGTGCGCATATCCTATTGTGCATGCGCTGACGCTATCAAGCCCTAACCCTGAATTTGAGGATCTGGCGAGGCAGTAGGCTGAAGCGGTCCGGATCAGACTGTCGGCCCGTCTTGTTCGGTACCTCTCGCCTCAGGATCTCAGGAAGTCGGGGTGTCGATCGCCAGGGTCTTCTTACCAGTCGTCGCCAGAGTCATTTGACCACCCTGGGCAGCCGGTACGCGGCTTGATATCAGTGCCTGTCTGTGTCGTCAATCACCTCCTTGCGGCCGCTCGAGCAGGGCGCGGTGCGGCGAGAGTCGCTGGCGGTAGCTCTCGCCCTCGATCACGATCTGGTAGCTGGCGTTGGCGAGCCGGTCGAGGGCGCTGTTGCCGAGGATCGGGTCGTCGAAGAGGCCGAGCCACTCCTCGACGGCGCGGTTGGAGGTGATGACGAAGCTGGAGCTGCGGTGGCGGCCGATGACCAGCTCGTAGAGGTCGATCGACTGCTGTGCGCTGAGCCGGTGGAGCCCGAGGTCGTCGAGGATCAGCAGGTCGGGGGCGAGGAAGGCGCGGAACGTCTTCTCGGTGGAGTGGTCGGCCCGGGCCTGCGCCAGCTCGCGGAAGTACTGGTCGGCAGTCACGAAGCGGACGCTGTGCCCGGAGCGGACGGCGGCGTAGCCGAGCGCCTGGGCGAGGAAGCTCTTGCCGACGCCGACGGGGCCGACGAGCAGGACGTGCTCGCGGCGGTCGAGGAAGCGCAGCGAGCAGGCGGCGTCGAGCAGCCTGCGGTCGAGGCGGACCTGTGCCGACCAGTCGAAGTCCTCGAGCCTGCAGAGCTGCTCGAAGCCGGCCTGGCGGAGGCGCAGTTCCAGCCGCCCGTGGTCGCGGCGGCTCACCTCGTCGGCGAGGACGATCTGCAGGAAGTCGGCGTAGTCGAGCCCGTCGCGCCTCGCGAGAGCGATGCGCTCGGGCAGGGTGTCGAGCATCGGGCCCAGCTTGAGGCGCTTGAGCAGCGGTCGGAGTTCGGCGGTCGTGGCGGTCATCGTGACGCTCCTGTCGTGGTCTGCGTGGCGGTCAGTGCGAAGACGGCGCCGGGGCGGGCGAAGCGGCCCGGCGGCGGGGGCCCGGGCGGCTGCTGCGGGGTGGTCTCCTGCTCGAGGGCCTCGACGAGGATGCGCTCGAGCCGGCGCACGTCGATCAGGTCGACCTCGAGCGCCCGCAGGCAGGCGGCATCGAGGCGGGCGGGGGAGTAGCGCTCCGCGAGCCGCAGCAGCTTGTGGCCCTGCCGGAGCTTCGCCCAGGGCAGGGGTCCCTCGAAGAGCCGCTCGGCGTAGCTGCCCACGGCCTCGCCCAGCTCGGCCGCGCGCCGCTGGATCTGCTCGGGCGCACGCCGCGTGTAGGGGCTGAGCTCTGCCGGGTAGTCGTTCGGGTCGGTGGCCCGGCCGCCGCGCTGCTGGCGCGGATGGACCTTGAGCAGCGCGCCGCGGTGGTAGATGCGCACCAGCTTCGCGCCGAGTTGCACCTCCACCTTCTGCCCCGGCGGGCAGAGCTCCGACGGCACCGAATAGAGTGCGTACTGGCAGGCGACGTGGTGGTCTGCGTGGACCGTCGCCGTACGCCAGTCGGGCAGCTCGTACGGTTCCCCGTCCCACGGGGCGAGCAGCGGGCGCTCCTCCTCCTGGAAGACCTCGAGCGGGCGCCTGCGGGTCGTGCCGTGGATGCGCTGCCCCGCCACCTCCAGGCACCAGCGCCGGGCGACGGAGCGCATCTCGGCGAGGTCCCGGAACTGGGCACCCTTGAAGAAGCGCTCGCGCACGTACGGGACGCTGCGCTCGACGCGCGGCTTGTCGCGGGGCCGGCGCACGCGTGCGGGGTCGCTGATGAAGCCGCGGTGGCGGGCGTACTCCAGGAAGCCCCGCGTGAAGCGCGGGTGCAGCGCGTCGGCCCCGGCCACGGCGGCCGGGAAGTTATCGATGACGAGGTAGCGGGGCACGCCCCCGAAACAGGCCCAGGCCGCCTCCAGGCCCTCGATCACCGCCCCCAGCTGCTGGCTGGTGGTGGGCCAGACGAAGCAGTGCCGCGAGTAGCGCCAGACCACGATCAGCGCCCACACCGTGCGCCGGCGGCCGCTCTCGGGATCCGTGACCAGGCCGAGCCGGCCGAAGTCCATCTCGGCGACCTCGCCCGGCGGCCCGTCCTCCATGCGCACGGTCACAGGCTGCCGCTGGCGCCAGCCGCGGCGCCGGATGAAGCGCCGCAGCGAGCTGTACGAGACCTCGCAGCCGCGCTCGGCCAGCAGCTCCTGGACCCGCGTCACCTGCAGGCGCTCGGCCGTCAGCCAGCCCTCGATCTGCTCCGCCCACGGCGCCAGCAGCTGCTCGCTCGGCGCCTCCGCCTGCCGCGGCCCGGTCCGGCTCAGCGTCGCCAGGCGGGCGAGCTGCTCCTCACTCGGCTCGGGACCGCCGGGCTCAAGCCCGGCCGCCTCCGCCGCCTCGATGTAGCGCCGCACCGTCGGCCGCGACACTCCCGTGCCGCCAGCGATCCGGCGCTGGCTGAGTCCCGCCTGCCAGCGGCGGATGACTTCCCTGATCTCCACGCAATGCACCTCCCGGTAGGCCATCGCTGCTCCCTTCCCTGGGGATGCAGACGATGCTGGCCGTACCGGCGGCCCGGGTGGTCAATAGACCCTGGCGAAGTGGTCAAAAGACCCTGGCGATCTCGCCGTTTGGTGGTAAATAGATCCTGGCGATTCACACGGGCCATCCCGAAGCTGCACTTCCGCCTCGTGACGCCGTCCTGGCCCCCGCCAGCAACGCCGAGCGCCATCATTGGCGCTCAGAACTCGGCCCTGAGCCACCCAACGAGGGTTGCTCGCTGCAACGCATGTGCTGGATACACGCGATGGACACCGAGGTCGCAGCGTCAAGGCAAGCAAGCCCATCGTGACGCCCGCGAAGTAGGATGAGCGCGTGCACGCACTGGGGAGAGACCGGCCATGATTTTGAGCGCGAAGGCCCGATACGCGAACGCGGGACCCACGCCACTGGAGCCACGCGATCTGGACAATGGCACCGTGGTGGATGTACCGATCTCGGAGATGCACCCGACCGGCAAGGGGGCGGCCTCCATCATGGGGCTGTTCGAGGGACGCTACAGCGCCGCTCCCCGGCACGGTCCGGCAGGCCCACCGCGCCCCGCGGCGCAGAACTCCAGGCTCTGCCTGCACCGCCAGCCGAAGGACCGGTGAGCGGCGTTGGTGGACGCCCACAATCCGCTGGTCCCGGACGAGAGCCGGCTCGGTGACGGATAGGAACGCCGTCGCGCAGTCCCTCGGAGCAATCTCCGCCGCCCTCAGGGGACTCGACGAGCCCGGGGGTGCGGCGCTCAGGGACCAATACGGGGTGCAGTCAACGCGCGACACCGATCGAGCGATGCTTGGGGAGCTGACCGCAAACAACCGTACTAGCGTCCTCATCGGGGCAAGGATGCAGCTGAGCCGGCTGCTTAACGAGACGGTGAGCTCAGAGTTTTCAGATCTGCTGGCCCGCGCTTCGGCGCTGACTGGCCGGACGCCCAGCTCGAGTGAGGTCTACCGAGCACTCGCAGGCAGCTCCGACCGTATCGACGCAGCCGACTTGCCGGCGCTGCTCGCGGCGTTCACCGGCGCCCAACAGGCGGCTTGGGCTAGGTGGTGCGCCTACAACATTTGGAATGAGGCTCTCACTCAAGAGTTCTTTGGTGGTTCGAGAGCGGGACGTCCCGTCTACCTCGACCTCGAGGCTGACGTGCTCGACCGCCTGGCGGCCGCGATCGGGGCTCCCGTAGACCTGGCTGCGGCTAACCCCACTCAGGCGTTCACCAGATCAGTTGCGCGGACTCTCGAGCTCCGGGCGCATGACGCTCCGATGCTTGAAGCGCACACCCATGCGGCCGCAGCCTGGGCTGCTTCGGCGGTGCAAGGTGCAGGCACGCAGCGCCCTCAGCACGCCGAGCCCCCTCCTTTCGTGGCGGTACTGGCGCTCTTCTCGCTCGCCGCCGAGTGGATGCGCTCAGATGAGGGGATGCGCCAGACAAACTACTACGGCCGCCTGTGTGAGCTTCTTGAAGTGGACGACGACTCGGGGATCCGCAAAGTCCAGAATGGATTCAGGCAGCACGGCCACCGGCTGTGGGCACAGCTGAACGCGTGGCTGCACCGCGCTCATGGAACCCGCGGGATCCCCACTGCCGAAGCGTTCGACCACCTCGTTCACGTGGGTATCCCGATCTCGCAGGCACTCGTGCGAGCCGCAGACCGCGATAGGCTTCCAGAGTTCTTCTCTTCCTACATGTTGAACCCAAGGCAGCAATTCTCGCGATTCGACATGCGAGAGATTCTCGCTACCTGGTTGCCAGGCTCGCATCTCAGCGGCGCACTGAAGTCTCTCTGGGCTTCGAGTCACGAAGCGCGCCGCCGCATCGCCGACGTTGTGTGCATCGAACTTGAGCACTGGGACGGGACTTCTCCCGTCGAGCACTCCGGTGCACAGCGGCAACTCCGAGGTGTTCTTGTGGCGAGCTACGAGGAAGTCCCTATCCCGGAATTCTCGATGATCCTCGCCGTGCGTGACGAAGGCCAGGTGCCGGTTGGGCGCTACCGCTTCTCTGACGGCTCCAATCCTCTTGGAATCTCTGGCGCACTACACGTCACGCGTGAGCCGGGCGGTTTGGTCCGGCTCGAGACAGAGGCACCGCAGTCCCCGGCGGACCAGTTACTTCGCTCAGCGTTGCGAGGTTCGCTGGAGCTCACGCACGAATCGACCAACACGACGATCTCGCGGCCGCAACGATCGGTCGTCGTACTCCTCATGGACGAAGCGCGCGGCCTGTTCATTGAGTCGGCGCGAGTCGAACTCGGCCGCGAGCATTTCGTGCTCGTCCGGAACGATCTCACGGCCGCGGTGAACGAAGCGCTGGAAGGCATAGCGCGACCGGGCTTTAGAGTTGTGAGCGCGGCAGCGGGAGTGCCTGAAGGCTGGACGCTGTACGTGGGTGTCTATGTTTGGTCACTGCTTCGTGATTCGTCCGAGCCGCTCCAGGCTCTCGTTCCCCTATCGACCACGCAAATCGCTCTAACTGGCGGGATGCAGCTATCTGCTGGCCGCTGGCACTCGTCGGCACCTCCAGATGTGATCGCAGTAGACGCGCCTGGAAGGCGCTTCGGCATCAGCCTGTTCGATGAGTCCGGTAGTGGTGGGGAGCACGGAGAAACGTTGCTGGGCACGTACTCGGGCGAGGCGAGGGTTGCATTGAGTGAAACCGGACTCGCTGACGGCAACTACCGGGTCGTCCTCAACGAGCTGACACCGTCGGGTAACGTTGGGGCCCACCTCACCTCGCGGGGGCTCAGGCTCAGGTCCGCAGAGTCAGCGCACCTCGATCCACCCACGGATGTTCAGCTGGCTTACCAAGGTGGACCGTCGTTCGACGGATGGAGCGTCCTCTCAGCGACGGCTCCTGATACGACCAGTGGAGGAATGGTTCGTGGCGCTTCCGTCTCTGGCGCCCAAGCCAGGCAATCGTCGGTTCCGCCGCTTACGCTGCCAGCCCGCCTCAGCAGCCGCATCTCGATCGGAGATGTCGAGAGCCTTGTGCGCCTTTTCCCGGTGGCGGACCGCTCGGCACTCGACGCCGAGCTCGACAACTTGCTCCGCCTGGGGCTCGCAACCATTGACGGCGGCAGGCCGCAGCTGACCCAGAAGGGGTTAGCCTGGGCGGACCAGCACCTCGGGCCGACAGCTCGCACATCCTCAGGAGGAGACTCGACGGGCGCTGGCGAGATTGACAGCCGGTTCGAGGCGGATCTGGACCTGATTCTCGATGCGCTGATCGCGACGGGTGGGGGCACCTGGCACTCGCTGGATCAACTCATCCGCTATTCGAGCCTTGAGCAATGGGAACCCCTGGAGGCGGCTCGTAACCTCAGCGCGCTCGGCTACATCGATCTCGAGCTTGACCATCGCGCTTTGCGACCCCGGCGCTGGTGCGCGACGCCAGCCACACTGGCCGTCCTCCCTGACGGTCTCAGTGCGTTCATCACGGGATCTCGCAGCGAGCGGTTGCTCCAAGAGGTCGAGACGGAGGCCCGGCAGCTCGGCGGCTCTATGTTTCGCCATCCGCGCAGCGGGCGGCCGGTTCTCGTTCAGGTGCATGGCCTGCGCGACAGCGACTACGAGACGCTTGCGGCGAGGACCGGCTTGGTGTGTGTCCGCGATACCCCGAGGAGGATCGCTCAGATGCTGCCGTCTATCCGGGACGTCTACCAGCAGCGACCTGAGCTCCACGTTCCTCGAGAGGCCTCTATTGAGAGGTTCGACTTCGACGCGAATGCATGGCGAGGCGTAGAGCGAATCGACGTGGCGGGCGCCTACCGGATCACGGCAGACACCCGCCACTATGCGGCCCTGGCGGACGGCGGGCTGCGCGAGTGCGACAACTCGGTCGCGAAGTATGTGGGTGCTGCAGCGACAGGCCGCGAAATCATCTCGTACAACGCAGGTGATGAGACCCTCACATGCCTGTTGGGGGCGCGCCCTCCCGGGATCTACGAACGGCCTCTCGTTCTCTGCACGGGCGAGCTGCCTCGGTCGCTCTCCAACAGCACTTCCGTCTACGAGGGGGTTACGGCGGAAGTCGCTGCGTGGCTAGGGTGGACTCTCGGACCTGACGCATGGAGGAGGTGAGCTGATGGCGCAACCCCGAGACGTCTACCGGCAGCTCACGGATGCGTACCTCAGGTACTACGACACTGCATTCTGGGTGCGCACACCCGTGGTACGAGCGGAGCGTCGCGCTCTGCTCGAGGCCGACGGCGTCATTACGCGAGAGCCGCTCCTTGAGCCGGTTCTGCCCTATCCACCGGCGGAACGCCTTTCGGACGTGACTGATCGTGCCGGTCTGAGCCGTGGCGTCGCGGACAGACTGGCTAGGATGCTGTTCCCGGGCCTCGCTTCCGACTCCTCCTTCCGGTCGCGCGAGCACCAGAGCAGGGCACTTGAAATCTCGCTCTCAAGCACCGGCGCAGGTCCAGTGAACCCCGTAATCACCACGGGGACTGGTTCCGGCAAGACCGAGAGCTTCCTCCTCCCCGTGTTCGCCAGGCTTCTCCGCGAGGCGGAGCAACACGGTGGATGGCGTGCTGGCGCCGAGCCGGTTCACCGCTGGTGGGAGGGGGTCGAAGGATCGAAGTGGGAGCCGGTCAGAACCTTGCGCGACGAACGGCCCGCCGCAGTGCGCGCGCTGATCCTGTATCCGACGAACGCACTCGTGGAGGATCAGATCACCCGGCTCCGAAGAGCGATCCACATCGCTGCCGGGCCGGACGGGTCAGGACCGCAGTTCTTCTTCGGGCGCTACACGGGTGAGACGCTCGGCGGCGCACGCACCCAACGACCCGCCCGGCTTCAGGGCCAGCGCGTCCTGCAGGCAGCACGCGAGGTCCGCCGGATGGCTGTCGACGCTGCGGGGCTCGGTACGGTTGAAGAAGATCTTCGGGTTCAGTTCCCCGATCCGGCGCGCGGTGAGCTCGTCACACGCTGGGACATGGTCGCGGCACCGCCCGATATCCTGGTATCGAACTTCTCGATGCTCAACGTGATGCTGATGCGGGCATTCGAGAATCCCATCTGGGAGCGGACTCGCGAGTGGCTGCTCGACCCCGAGCACGCGTTCACCCTGGTGATCGACGAACTCCACCAGCAGCGCGGCACCCCGGGTAGCGAGGTGGCGCTGGTCATCCGCAACCTGCTGATGCGGCTCGGGCTGGAGCCGGACTCCCCGCAGCTCCGTTGCATAGGCACGAGCGCGTCTCTCGACACCGACGGCGGGGGAGACGGGGCCGGGCTGCCCGAGGAGTACCTCGAGCAGTTCTTCGGTGTCCCGCGGAGCCGGTTTGAGATCGTGCCGGGCAGCCCCGTGGCCCCAGTGGCTGAGCTCCCGCTTCCGCGCGACCGCTTCGAGGAGATCGATAAGCTCGAGGGCGCTGAGCGGGGCAACGCGATGCGCGACCTCGTTGAGCGATTCCGGCTGCCCGAGGCCGTCTCGGCCAGTTGCGAGGGGTTCCCCCCGCGCGCAACCCCGATTCGGGAGGTCGAACGGTCCCTCTTTGGGAATGCGGTGGATGGGTCCCCAGCGATCGATGTTGCTCTCGAGGCTCTCGCGACCCGGACACCGGGCCACGATGCGGTGACCTTTCGGTCGCACATGTTCATCCGGAGCGTGACCGGCCTCTGGGCGTGCTCGAACCCGGATTGCAGCGAGATCGACGAGCAATGGCGCCACGAAGATCGCACCATCGGGAGGCTCTTTGTGTCGCCGACGCCGTCCTGTGGATGTGGCTCGCGCGTACTCGAGCTCCTCTACTGCGACCAGTGCGGCGAGGAGTCGCTAGGCGGAGTCGTCGTTGCTGAGGAGACTGCGGGCGGCGCGCCCTCGTGGTACCTCAGCGCCGACGAGGCCGAGTTTCCTCCCGTCCAGCGGGCGATGGTTAGCCAGCGACTCTACCGCTCCTACATGTGGTACCGGCCGAGGCCACCCAGCTTGGAGATGGACGAGTGGACCCACAGGGGCACTAGACTCGGATTCGCGCCCGCAACGTGGACACCCCAGCTCGGTCGTCTCCGCAGAACCCTGCCGGCCGGTCGGCCGACGGGAACGATGTTCTGGGTGAGCGGCGCCCCAGATCCGGCGGATGGCGTCGTTCCGGCGCTACCAGAACGATGTCCGAATTGCGCTCATAGCCGGCGCAATCCACCGGGAGAGTTTTTTCGCGGAAGTGTTCGGACTTCAATCCGCGGGATGCGAACAGGCTTCGCGCGCGTCAGCCAAGTCGCCCTCGACCAGCTCATTCGGGCTCTCGCAGAAGGTGGCGGAGAACGGAGGACGATCGTCTTCTCCGACAGTCGTGACGAGGCTGCTGTCGCGGCTGCGGGGATCGAACTGAACCACTTCCGCGACCTAGTGCGCCAGTTCATCGACCGGCTACTGAGTGCGCAACACTCGCTTGCGGATCTCATGCGTTCTGCAGCGCAGGGCCAGGACCTGAGTGAGAACGAATCAGCTCAGCTCGAGGTTGCGAAGAGCGAGTACCCAGATGCTTGGGCCGCCTACACAGCTGTGTACCAGTACGGCGTCGAGAATGAGGAACCGCAGGCTACTGTCCAAGCGTTCGAGGAGGCTCAGGCCAGAACAGCTCAGAAGCTCTCCTGGGACGACCTGTTGCGCCGCCTCGAGCGGGAACTGGTGCGACTCGGTGTTAATCCGGCAGGCCCTGGCCCCAGCCATACGAGTTGGGGTCCGGGCAGATCGTTCGGTTGGTGGCAGGCCTACGCGCCGCCAGACGAAGGGGCCTGGGATACTGCCTCCTCCGCGGTGGACCGCCAGGAGCGGTCCCGTGAAACGCGAGAGCAGGAGCTCTCCGTCACGCTCTTCCAGTCCCTGTTCGATCTGACAGCTAGAGATTTCGAGTCGCTGGGGCTCGGCTGGATCGAGCCAACCGAACCCGGACCCTCCTCGCTCGGTTCCCTCACTCCCGCCGAGACAAGGGAGCTGCTGCTGAGCGCGATTCGCGTGCTTGGTCTCGCGGGCACCTACCCGGGCGCGCGTTGGTTCACCGGCCGGGAAAGCATGCCTCAAGCCCTGCGCAAGTATGTTCGCGCTGTGGCAGCGCTCCACGGGGTTGCGGCGGATGCTCTGGCGAACGAACTCGCAGTAGCCCTTCGGGAGACGGGGGTCATCACCGACGAGTGGGCGTTGGACCCTGCGCACCTGCAAGTAGCGCGATGGTCGGACGGCGAGACGGCTCCAGTTCGCTGTACCCAGTGCGCGCGAGTGCATCTGCACCCATCCGCGGGCGTCTGCACGTCTCGCGAGTGCTACTCCACAGGGTTCGAGCCCGCTGATCTGTCGGCGCGGGATGACGGCTATTTCGAATGGCTTGCCCGGACGGAGCCCTTCCGCCTCCGGACGGAGGAGCTCACCGGCCAGACGAAGCCGCTCTCCGAGCAGCGGTCGCGGCAGCGCTATTTCAAGGGCGCGTTCAGGACGGCACCGGCTGAACACGCGCTCAGTCACGGGATCGACGTGCTCAGCGTCACGACGACCATGGAGGTCGGAGTCGACATCGGGAGCTTGCGCTCCGTCGTGATGGCCAACATGCCGCCGCAGCGCTTCAACTACCAGCAGCGCGTAGGGCGTGCTGGACGGCTGGGTCAACCGTACTCGTACGCGCTGACAGTCTGCCGCGATCAGACTCACGACGACTATTACTTCAACAACCCGAAACGAATCACAGGTGACCAGCCCCCGAGCCCCTACCTGGACGTCTCCCGCGAGTCGATCGTGCGCCGCGTGGCAACGGCTGAAGTGCTCCGGCGCGCATTCTCGACCTTGGGCCCCGACTTCGACGGGGGAATGAATGTCCACGGGCCCTTCGGGCCGGCGGCGGACTGGGAGGAGGAAGGCCCTCGAATCGTCGCTTGGCTGGCCTCCGCGTCTGACGTCCGGGAGGTCGCTGCGCGCCTCACGAACTACACTGGCGTCGAAGCACCGCGGCTCGAAGAATGGTTGCGGGCCGTCCTCCCGGGTGAGATCGACCGAGCGCTCGAGAACCGTGCCTACACGCACCCTGATCTGAGCGAGCGACTCGCCAACGCGGGGCTGCTCCCGATGTTCGGGTTCCCCACTCGCGTCCGGTCGCTCTACGGGCGCGCGCCAGAATCCGACAGAGACATCGAAGATGCGATCGTCTCGGACCGAGACATCGAGCTCGCGGTCTCCAACTTCGCACCGGGGTCCGAGGTCGTGAAGGACAAGCGAAAGCACACCGCGGTTGGATTCGCGCACTGGATCCCTTCCGGCGGACGCGCGGTTCAGGTCAACGACCCCCTCGGCGAAGCCCACTCGATACTGCGTTGCACACACTGCGGCGCTGTGGCGGTACAGGAGGGGGTCTCTGAGGCCTGCCCCGTGTGCGACCGGACCGCCGACACCTTCGCCATGTACGAGCCGCAAGGATTCAGGACAGACTTTCATCCTCAAGACTTCGACGACCGCTTCGAGCGAGGGCCGGCGTCCGCCCGCCCACAGTTGGGCCTGAACGTTGCGGCGCGCGAGACCTACCGGGCGGGAGGCGTCGAAGCCAGCGTCTTCGAGGCTGCAGACGTGTTCACGATTAACGACAACGGCGGAAGGTTGTTCGGGCTCAAGTATCGAGGAAGGTCGGTGCTCGTCGAGGATCCGTCCATCTACGCTGATCCTCCAAACATCGGGCTCGGCGAGGATCCTCCCGACTTCCGGGCAGCGATCGGCGCAATCCGCCGCACCGACGCCCTGACCCTGACTCTCGTGGATCTGCCTCTCCCTGGCGGGCTGCGAGTGATCAGTACCCGAAGGCCCCCGGGCACCACACTCGCTCCCGGGCTAGCGGCCCTCCTGTCTTACGCGGCGCTTCTGCGGGTAACCGCCGCCCAGCAAGTCCTGGACATCCGTGCCGAAGAACTACAGGTCGGGTTGCAACCGGTCAGGGTCGAGGGTGAGCTTACGCAGAGGATCTTCTTCGCCGACGACCTTGCGAACGGCGCAGGGTACGCATCGTTCCTCGGCCGCCAGGCCGAAATGCAGCGCCTGCTGCGGCAGGCTCTCCAGCTGGGCCAGTCGTTCGAACGGCAACCGCATGCGGCGCGCTGCGGAGGCTCATGTCCCGATTGCCTGCGAAGCTACGACAACCGCTGGCTCCATCCGGCACTTGACTGGCGGCTCGCGCTCGATGTCGCTGAGCTGGCCGCTGGTGAACAGCTGCACGATGAACGCTGGCTCGAGCCGGTGCCCGGTGATGTCGACGCATTCGTGGCCGGCTACGCCGGTGCGCCACTGCAACCGGTGCAGCTTGGTTCACTGGCGGGCATCCTGCACACCGGAACTAGGCGGGCCGTCTTCATTTCACCACCGCTGTGGCCCTTCGAACCGCAGTACTACTCCGAACAACAGGCCGAGGCGCAAGTCGTGGCGGAATCAGAACTGGGTGCGGAGGCCATCTCGTTCGATGCTTTTACGTTCGCGAGGTTGCCGAACCGCATCTTCGGGTGGCTGAGCGGGGGAGCACTTTGATCACGGCGCGCGCGCCTCAACCCCGCCCGCTCGGGTCGATCTCGCCGACCCGCTCTGCGGTCCTCAGCTGTGTGTGTCAGGCAGCCTTTGAGCGCGATCCGTCGTTCGCCGAGCTCGGCAGGTTCTCGCCGGCCGCAGCCATGGGCGCGGCTGCCCATGCAGTCCTCGAAGCCGCGTACCGCGGCGAGTTCGCCGCTGCGAGCGCTCCAAGGCTGGCGGCGCTGGAGGCCTGGGACAGCCTGATCATCAAGCTCGCCGGCCGGCTACCGGGAGCTCAAGATCCGCCACGGTGGCGTGACTATCAGCTGAAGCGGCTGCGCGCCGCCGCGCGTGCCGCCGCCATCTCGACGAGTACGTTCATATCCTCGATCGCGGGCAGTGCCTCACCATCGACCCAGGTCGAACACCGGCTCAAGTCGGCGGATGGCAGGGTTGTGGGCCAGCCGGACAGAGTGGAGATTCGCGGTGGACACGTCACCGTTGTCGATCTGAAGACCAGCGCAATCGACCCCGGCGACCTCCCGGTGGCTTACAGACAACAGCTCCAGCTGTACTCCTGGCTCTGGCACGAGACCTCGGGTGAGTGGCCGGCAGATGCGGCCATCGAAATGCTCGACGGCACCCGCTTGCCGGTAGAGATCGTACCGGCCGAGTGCGATGGTCTCGCGGCCGAAGCAGTGGCAGCGCTCGAGTCATTCAACCGGCTGGTCGACGCCGGCGCTGACTTCATCGAGCTCGCGGAGCCGGGGATCGAGCAGTGCAGGTACTGTGTATTTCGCGGTGGTTGTCCGGCATTTCTGAGTGAGGTCAGCGAGGAGTGGCGCTTGTTTCGATCTGTGATCGGAGGCAAGCTGCAGGAGGACTCCGGCGAGGAGGGCAGTGAGCGAAGCCTGACAATCGCTGCGGAGTATGGAACGGCAGCCCGTGACGGGCACGCCATCCGCATCCGCGGGACGTTCGAGGGCCCTCGACTCCGCCCGAACTCCTTCGTAGTTGCCGACAGAGTGCTCGCGGAGGTCGCCCTCCACGACTACTGGGCCGACTCGGACTCGTTGATCTGGGCCTGGGATGAGCGCATGGAGAGCCGGCTCCAGTAAGCCGCCGCGGCGGCCGGCGTTCCTCTGGGCCCGGGGTTCTCGGCTAAGTCTGCTGGCTGCGATAGACGCACGTGCCGGACAGCGGGCAGCTCTCGCAGCGAGGCCGCTGAGGGAAGCACACAGTCGCGCCGATGTCGACCAGCGCGTAGAAGGTTTCCATGCGGTCGCGCGGCCGCACTGTGCCAAGCAACTCCATCACAGCTTGATGTACTTCTCGCTTCTTGCGCGGCTCACCCCGTTCGAACGTCCATCCATGCAGGCGCGACACGACGCGAGCCAAGTTCCCGTCCACTGGCGCCATTTCGGGCAGTTCACCGTTCGCGAGGCGGACGACTCCCCGGCCGTACGGCCCTAACCCATGCGATGCATGCCCGGCAGGCTGAGAACAGGACCGCGCCATTGCGATGAGTCTTCCCGCACGTTGCTTGCCCAGGCCGAGCGCACCAACGAGTCCTTTGACATCGCTGCGATCAGCGCCCGCAAGGCTGCGCGCGTCCGGGTACGCCCGAAGGAGCGCCCTCCAGACAGGCTCAACGGTGGCGCCACGGGTCTTCTGCAGCAGGACCTCCGCGACTGCCAGCCGGAAGCCTCGCTCGGATCGCCACGGGAATGACCGGCCGAACTCTCTTCCCCACCGGAGCAAGAGGCCGATTCGTTCGTCGCCATCGATCTCGGGCCGGTCGACCAACCTCGCCTCCGCTCCCTACAGCCTTGGAGTCACGGTCGGAGGTCGTCGAAGAGGTCGTCGAAGAGATCCGACAGGTCGCGGACACGCGCCTGCTCGATCAGCTCCTGCAGTTCATCTGAAGGGCGATTGGGCGTTGACCTTGAAAGCTCTTCCTCAGCTTGGCGTACTGCTGGGACGAGCGAACCAAGGTCGACGTGATAGACGCAGTCGATCTCACCCAGGCCCCAAGCCAAGCTGCCGAGGCGCGAGGGGACAGGCTCAGCTGTCACAACAACAAAGTGCGGCGCACGGGCCCGCCCCCACCTTGAGACGACTAGCCCCTCGTAGCGTGCGCTCTGCGAACGGTCCGAGCGAATCGTCGCCTTCCCCGAGATGCATGCGAAGAGCTGCCGCAGTTCATGTTCTTCCGTGACGAGTTTGCCACCGTCAACGCGGTGGAACTTGGCGCGCCTCGTTCGCCAGACAACGACGTCAGGCTGGATTAGGTGTCCTCTCCCCAATTGCCGAAGGGCTGTGTCCACGGCGGTGCCGGCCGGCGCTGCGGGCGGCGTCTCGTATGGCCAATAGTCAGTGAGCTCGAACCGAGTGTCTTTGCTCCCGCGGTCGCCCTTGCTGGCGACCTCGAACGAGAAGCCGGCCTGTGTGACCAGCTCGCGAAGCCGGGCCGCCACGATGTTCTCCAAGCGGCTCCCCAGGGTCTGGCCTGACGGGACAATCGCAAGCGACGAGACCGGAGGCGTGGCCTGCGTGAGCATCTCGTTCAAGAAAAAGAACGACGTGAGCAAGGAAAGCGAGTGCCCCGTGTCGGCGATGTTCGGTACGAGTTTGCCTGCTTCTTCCTTGGCCAGCGCTAGCTTCGCGACGGCCAGTGTCTGGTGCTTGTCGAGGAAGCTGCGAACGCGTGCGTTCGCGCTCGGAAGCCGCTTGAACCCGAGCGGAGGCTTGTCCGATGCGAGCAGTGACGTAACCCATTCCGATGCCATGCAGGCAGTCTACCGTCAGGGCGGGGTCGCGGTCTGCGGGGCCCGACACGAGACGATCGCCAGCCCTCCCGGACAAGCGCGGCTTGCGAGGGGCCGGGCCGCGGATGAGCCTGGCGGTCGTTCTGCTACCCTCGACCCGCCGAGCCGATGCCGGCTGCCCTGCAACTGTCGGGTGAGCGGGCCGTGGAATACTGACGCAATCGGGCGGGTGCCCGCACCGAAACGCGCCTGTAGGTTGATCACGGCGCGCCCGCAGTCTCCGTCGATGACTCTCCCACCTGCCGGGAGAGGCAGTCCGGCAATGGAGCATCGGGGGATACGTGCGCTGTCCTTAGATGCGCGCAACGGCCGCGAGCAAAGCGGCGGCGACGTCTCCGCGAATCGCTTGGAGATTCTAGTGCCAGCACCTCCCACCCTGAGGGGTAACGCGCGGGCAGCCGTGAAGCACCGCGGTAGTCACCTCCAGATCATCGCCTCTGCGGGCTCAGGGAAGACCGAGGTCGTTTCGCAACGTATCGCCGACCTACTTGCTGACGGCGCTTTACCAGGGCAGATCGTGGCGTTCACGTTCAACGAAGCCGCCGCTGAGGAACTGAAGTCACGTGTCGAGGACCGCGTCGCTCAGCGTCTGGGGGCCGAGTTCTTGGACCGCTTGAATGAGTGCTTTATTGGTACGATCCACGCGTACTACTTCAGGCTCCTCCAGCGGCACGTTCCGAGGTTCGAAGCCTACGGCGTCCTTGATGATCATGGCCTCTCGGCGTTCCTGTCTGTCGAGTCGCGCCGTCTTGAGCTGAAGCTGCTCAACCCGAGGCTGTTCCAGGCCATTCGCCAGTTCCGTGCGAACGTCGGCGTTGTTGAGAACGAGCTACTGGGGATCGAGCAACTCACCGGGGACTTCCGAGATGTCGTGGGCAGGTACTACGACGAGCTAGAGCTGCGCCGCCTCCTCACCTACGGGCAGCAGATCAGTCAGGCGGTTCGCGCCTTGGAGACTGGCGGCCTCCTTGAGACGATTCACTCTTCCTTGCGGCACCTCGTGGTCGACGAGTACCAGGACATCAACCCAGCCCAGGAGCGCCTCGTCGAACTGCTTGCGACCGGACCGGTCGAGCTCTGCGTAGTTGGAGACGATGATCAATCGATCTACCAATGGCGCGGCGCGGACGTCACGAACATTCTCGAGTTCGAGCAACGCTACGAGGCTGAGCAATACTCCATTGCCGTCAACAGGCGTAGCCGCCCGGGGATCGTGGACCTCGCAAACCAAGTTTCCAGGAGAATCCAAGACCGGCTGCCGAAAGAGATGCGCCGCGACAGGCCGCGGGCCGAGCCAGATCACTCCATCTGGGCCGCTCCAACGGAGGAGGCCGAAGCAGCGGCGATCGCAGAAGCGATTCGCACCCTTAACGAGCAAGGCTGGCGTTATGCCGACATGGCCATACTAGTCCGAGGCAGGGTGGCCTACCCAGCGCTGCTCCGAGCACTCAAGAACACTCCCGTAATGACAGGCGCGGCGACCGGGTTGTTCGATCATCCCCTCGCGCGACTGTTCGGCCGTACCTTCGCGTTCTTGGCTGACATAGATTGGAGCGACGAGGAGTGGGGCTATCGCAACAAGGTCGAGCTCGAAGAGCTCTTGGAACTATACGAGCTCGAGTTCGGCTTCGGTGACGAACGCCGACGGGAAGTGAGTGCGATCCTGGCGGGCTGGAAGTCCGAAGTAGCGAACGCGACCCGGCCGGCAGACCTGGTTGGGGACTACTACCGCTTGCTCGAGGCCAGCGGCGTACTCGAGTGGAACCCTAGCGACCCGGCGCAGGTCGCCCGTCTAGGCTCCCTCGCGCGGTGCTCGCGTATCCTCGCTGACTTCGAAAGTGTCCAGCGGCGTTCCCGGCCCGACCTCGACACCCCCGGAGAGCAGATCGGTGGTGAAGACCGAGGACAGTTCTTCTTCTTCCGGCTTGCGACCTTCGTGCAGAACTACGCGCACGGCGCGTATGAGGGATTCGAGGGCGAGGACGACATCGCCGTCGACGCGGTCACTCTTACTACTGTTCATGGAGCGAAGGGGCGCGAATGGCCCATTGTGTTCGTACCGTCTTTGACTGCGCGGCGCTTCCCTTTCAAGGTGGAAACAGGGGTTCGAACCCCCTTGGGGGCACCAAAGTTCACAAGGGCTTTTCGCCGCCCTCGTTTGTTCAGCTGGCTCGAGTGGGGCCATTCCGGGGCCAACTACACGATCAAGTGGTCGAGCCCCTCGGCCGCAGGGGCCCTGTTGCCCCGGCAACATATGTCCGTAGATGTCCATCGTGAACGACGCGGACGCGTGCCCGAGCCGCCGCGAAAACCGTCAGCGGGTCGACTCCGGTCCGGATCCACTGGCTCGCGGGCGGGCGCACGACGCCCGGCCTGCAGGGCCGCGGCTACAGCAGCGGGCTCTCACCGGGTGACTGCACCTTCTTCGGTCGCTGGGCGGGGTCGCTCCGCCGCGGCGGCGACGCCCGCCCACGGCAGCTGAGCGCGAAGCGCCGTCATCGCCTGGCTTGCAGCGGGGCCGAACGAATCGGCTGGATGCGCAGCTCAGTCCATCAGGAGCACGCTGCGTGCGACATCGCCGCGATCGAGGGCCGCGTACGCCTCGTTGATCTGCTCGAGCGGGTAGGTGCGGCTGACGAGCGGATCGACCTGCAGGCGGCCGCCCATGTAGAGGTCGACCATCTTCGGGAGGTCGATCCAGGGGCGGGCGGAGCCGTACCACGAGCCGCGCAGCACCTTCTCCGTGCGCGGAAGCGAGAGCGCGGGGATGGTCATCATGTCGTCCTCGGGCGCCATGCCGACGACGACCGTCGTGCCGCCGAGCCGCGTCGACTCGTAGCAGTCGACGATCGTCTTCGAGAGGCCGATCGCCTCGAACGCGTAGTCCACGCCTCCACCGGTCAGCTCGATGACCCGGGCCGCGGTGTCGCCCTCGCTCGCGTCGAGGACGTCGGTCGCGCCGAACTGCTTCGCGTACTCGAGCTTGTTGGCCTTCACGTCGACGGCGATGATCCGCTGCGCCCCCGCAAGCACGGCGCCCTGGATGCAGTTCAGGCCGACCCCGCCGCAGCCGATCACCAGCACCGAGCTGCCGGCCTCGACCTTCGCGGTGTTGATGACCGCGCCGACCCCGGTCATCACCGCGCAGCCGATCAGCGCCGCCTTGTCGAGGGGCACGTCGTCGCGGACGGGCACCGCGCCCGACTCGGGGACGACCGCGTACTCGGCGAACGAGGCGACTCGCGCGAAGTGGTGGAGATCCCGCCCGCCGCTGGTATGCAGCCGCGCGGTGCCGTCGAACAGCAGCCAGCGGTCGCTGTCCGATCCGTTGCAGAGCACGGGCTGGCCGCGGCTGCAGTGGTCGCACCAGCCGCAGTTCGGGCGGAAGTTCAGGATCACGTGGTCGCCCGGCCGCACCCGCTGGACGCCCGCGCCCACCTTCTCAACGACGCCGGCGGCCTCGTGGCCGAGCACCATCGGCAGCGGCGGCGTCCATTCGCCCTTCATCACGTGGTAGTCGGAGTGACACACGCCCGCCGCGGCGATGCGCACGAGGACCTCGCCGTCCTTCGGGTCGTCGAGCTGCACGGGCTCGACGACCAGCGGGGTGTTCGCCTCGTAGAGCACTGCCGCCCTGATCTCCATCACGACCTCCGGCTACGAATCGTGGCTCCGGCTGGATTCTAGCGCCCCGGCGTGCGCGGCGCGCACGGCTCAAGTCGCCGGCGGCGCGGCCCCGAGCCCCCTCACGCGGCCCCGGGCGGCTCTACGATGCGGGCGTCGCATAAAGAGGGAGATTGCCATGCCTGCACCGCTTGAGGTCGGCGACGTGGGCGAAGCGCTCGACCTCGTCGAAGGCGCGTACGCCGGACGTGCAGGGCGCAGCCGTCAGTTCGCGGTCACTCCGGGTCGTCTCGAGGCGGCCCGCCTTCAGGCGGCTCGTCGAGGGATGCGCTCCCCCGACGGAAGACGTCGCCCGGGCGGAGGCTCAGCGCCAGCATCGCCACGGCCCCGCTCAGCGTGATCCACACGAGCAGCACGAGGTGCGAGCCCACCGCGTAGGTGCTCGCATCGACCCGATCGCCGCCGAGCAGCACGAACGCCTCGGTCACCGCGATCTCGTAGGGGCCGACGTCCCAGGGCGTCAGCGGCAGCGAGACCACGAGGTTCGCCGCGATCATCAGCACGATCGCCTCGCCGGCGTCCAGCTCGAAGCCGAACGCCCGGCCCAGCATCCAGTAGACGGAGACCTCCGCGAGCCAGGCCACGATCGAGACGACCAGCGCCCCGGCGATGCGCCGGAAGTCGCGCAGCGAACTCATGCCCTCGATGAACTGGCGCGTGATGCGTGCTCCGCGCCCGCGCCAGCGCTCGGGCAGCCAGCGCAGCAGGGCCGAGCGCTCGTGATCCTCGGGGACGCCAAGGCGCGCGAGCCAGCTCAAGCCGAGGAACACGACCAGGACCAGGCCGGCGAAGAAGACAATCGCCGGCAACGCGAAGACGAGATCGCCGAAGAGCGCGACCGCCGCGAGCAGCAGCAGCACGAAGGCGAGCCCGTCGAAGATCGTCTCGACGATCAGCACGCTGCTCGCGAGCTCGGCGCGCGGCAGGTTCAGCAGCCGGCTCGGCAACTCGATGCGCAGCAGGTCGCCCGCGCGGAACGGCACGAGCGCGTTCGCCAGGTTCGAGGCGAGGAAGATGCCGAGCAGCGGCTTTAGCGGCGCCTCGCGGTGCTGCAGCAGCACGCGCCAGCGGTAGGCATGGATCGCCTTCGAGGCGGTGAACGTGACCATCCCCAGCAGGATCCAGCCCGGCCGCAGGTCCGGCAGGCCTCGCAAACCCTCGACGATGTCGACGCGCCAGACCAGCAGCGCGATGGAGATCGCGAGGACCGGCAACTGGATCGCGACCAGGCGGCGGTGGCGGCCGACGTAGCTCAGCACACGGATCAGGATAATGCCCGGCACGCCTCGTGCGCCCCCGCTGCGCCAGAGTCGGAGCGGCCGGCCTGCTATCGTGCGCGCTCAGCGGCGAGGCGCACGGAGCGAGGCGCCCGCCCGCCCAGCGCGGCGACGGAGGCGAGCGAGTGGCGATCCCGCGCGGCTGCTTCGCGACCACCGGCGGCCACCTCGTGCCCTCCGTCTCCGCCGAGGAGATGCGCGAGATCGACCGCATCGCGGTCGACGACACCGGCCCCGGACTGCTGCAGATGATGGAGCACGCCGGGCTCGAACTGGCCCGCGCGGCGCTCGCGATGCTCGGCGAGCGTTGGCCGGATGCGCGCGTCGTCGTGCTTGCCGGGAGCGGCGGCAACGGCGGGGGCGGCCTCTGCGCCGCACGCCTGCTCGCCAGCCGCGGCGTCGAGGTGCTGGCGGTGACGATCGCCAGGCCGGCGACGGCGAACGGCGCGGTCGCCGCCCAGTTGCGAATGTTGCACGAGACCCCCGCGCATGTGATCGCCTGGTCCGATGCCTTCGACATCGGCGAGGCGGACCTCGTGATCGACGCGATCGTCGGCTACGGGCTGCGCGATGCGCCGACGGGCCCCGTAATGGCGCTGATTCGCGCCGCGCAGGCTGCATCCGCGCCAGTGCTCTCCCTCGACGTGCCCTCGGGCGTCGACGCCGACAGCGGAGAGACGCCCGGCGTCGCGGTGCGGGCGATGCGCACGCTCACGCTGGCGCTGCCGAAGCACGGGCTGCGCCGGGAGCAGGCGGGCGACCTGTGGCTCGCCGACCTCGGCATCCCGCCGGGCGTCTTCGCGCGCGCCGGCCTCGCCTTCGACACGCGCTTCGGGCCGCACTTCGGCCCGGCGACGCAGATCCGGCTGCGCTACCCGGGCGAGGAGGGCGAGTGAGCGCCCTCGCGGGTCGCTTGAGCGTGCGGAAGGGGCTTTGTTAGGCTGATGGCCACTCGGCGGCGCATTCGTCTAGTGGCCCAGGACATCGCCCTCTCAAGGCGAAGATCGCGGGTTCGAATCCCGCATGCGCCACCACTCCCGGCAATATCAAGAACCCTTGCAATTGCTGACCGCAGGAGGCAGCGGTGACAGCAGGGCGCTACATGGCGATGGTTTGCATGCTCGTGTGGCATCGGCACGAGGGGCGCTATCTGCTGCTTCGGCGGTCACCGACCCGGGACCACGCGCCCGGACAGTGGGAGTCCGGCTCCGGCCGACTCGAACAGGGAGAGGGATTCATTGAGGCGTTGCGGAGGGAGTCGCGTGAGGAGTTGGGCCTCGACGTGCGTATCGAGTGCCTCCTCGGAACTACGCACTTCTATCGCGGCGAGCCTGTGCCGGGCAACGAGATGGTCGGTGTGAGCTTCGGATGCTCTGTCGAGGACGCATCGGGGCTCAACCTGAGTGACGAGCATTCCGGGCACAGATGGGTTACTGCGGAGGAGGCGGCTGCGCTGCTCTCACCAGACCACTGGCTGAGCGCCCTGATCGTGCGGGCCGAGGCTTTTCGTGCGCTGATGCCGGTCGAGTTACGAAGGCTGCACTGGGAAGGCGACATCGACTTCTGAGAGCTCGACATGGACCGGACGGAGCTGGAGTTGGCCGTCAACGAGCGTTCGGCATTGGGCGGGGCATCGTCTGACAGGGGGAATGGTCCGTGGCGCCCAGCTCGCGGCGGTATGTCGCTCTCCTTCGTGGTATCAACGTCGGCGGCAAGAACAGGCTGCCGATGGCGGAGTTGAGGGACGTCTTCAGCGCGGTCGGCTGCACCGGGGTGAAGACCTACATTCAGAGCGGGAACGTTGTGTTCGAGGCGGCGCCGAACCTCATCGAGCGCGTGCCTGAACTCGTGGCTCGGGCCATTGGCCAGCGCTTCGACATCGCTACGGCCCTCATCGTGCGATCGAGCAACGAGCTCCAGCAGGTCGCCACGTCGAACCCCTTCGATACCTCTGGCGACCCGCGCTTCCTCCAGGTGGCATTCCTCGATGACATCCCCGGCGCCGAGGCAGTCGCCGGTCTTGATCCGGAACGCTCGCCGCAGGACGTGTTCGCTGTACGCGGGCGCAACGTCTACTTGCACTACCCGAACGGCACGGCACGGAGCAAGCTCACGAACGAGCACCTCACCAGGCAGTTGCAAACTGCGAGCACGATGCGGAACTGGCGCACCGTCCTCGCGCTGCTGGAGATGGTCGGCGCCCCATAGTTCGCTCGTCCACACAGTGAGATGGGCCACACGGACGGAGCGCGGGTCGCGGCCCTGCATCGGATGGGCGGCGCTAAGCCCTGATCCACCGAAGAGGAGCGCGCGAGCGGCTGCGGTTGGGTGCTCCGCTGTAGCTGGGACAATGGGTTTTCACGAATCACGTCACAGCCACAGGGAGCACCCATTCGATGCTAGCAACGAGCGACCCCGACCGGATAGACATCGCCTTCGACGACGACCGCCTCGTGGACCACGCGGGCCTGCTGCTCCCCGCCACGCTCGCCCGCCGGCTCGGCTTCCGTGAACTGGCGGACGCCCACGTCGACCTCGGTGACGCGGCGGGGCGCGCGAACGCCGGCGACAAGCTGCTGACCCTGGTCGCCTCGGCGCTCGCGGGCGGTGACTGCATCGACGACGCCGATGCGTTGCGCTCAGGCGGCGCCGGGCGCGTGCTCGGCTGCACCGTGAAGGCGCCGTCCACCCTCGGCACGTTCCTGCGCAGCTTCCGCTGGGGCCACGCCCGCCAGCTCGACCGCCTCAGCCGCGAGTTGCTCGCCCGCGGCTGGGCGGCCGGGGCGGGACCGGGCGACGCGCCGCTCACGATCGACCTCGACTCGACGCTCTGCGAGACCTACGGCCTCGCCAAGGAGGGCGCCCGCCAGCCCGGCTACACGGGCGCGCGCGGCTATCACCCGTTGCTCGCGGTGGCGGCCGGCAGCGGCGAGGTGCTGATGGCGCGGCTGCGCGAGGGCCGCGCGAGCAGCGGCCGCGGCGCCGCCCACTTCCTGCGTGAGACGGTGGCGCGGGTGCGCGGCGCCGGAGCGAGCGGGCAGTTGACGATGCGCGCCGACAGCGGCTTCTACACCCACGCCGTCGTCGCCGCCTGCCGCGCGCTCGACGTCCGCTTCTCGGTCACGATCCGCCAGCAGCCGAGCGTGCGCACGCTGATCGAGGCGATCGCGGAAGAGGACTGGACGCCGATCCCGTACTGGCTGGACGACGGCGCCGCTGTCGCCGAGACGACCTACACCCCGTTCCGGCACAGGGAGGACGCCGCCCCGGTGCGGCTTATCGTGCGGCGCGTCAAGCCGGCGCCCGGCTCCCAGCTCGCGCTCTTCACCAGCTACAGCTACCACGCCTTCATCACCGACCGCGCGGGCGCGCTGCTGGAGCTGGAGGCCGACCATCGCCGCCACGCCGAGGTCGAGAACGCGATCCGCGACCTCAAGTACGGCGTCGGGCTGAACCATCTCCCCTCGGGCCGCTTCGCCGCGAACGCGGCGTGGCTCGCGGTGCAGGTGATCGCGCACAACCTCGCCCGCTGGACGGCGCGCCTGGGGCTCGGCGAGGGGATCGTGACGACCAGGACGCTCAGGCGGCGCTACTTCGCTCTCGCCGGACGGCTCACCCATTCTGCCCGGCGCTGGACGCTGCACCTCCCGAAGCGCTGGCCCTGGGCCGGCCAGTGGGCAGCCGCGCTCGCGCGACTACGGGCGCTACCGCTCCCGGCCTGACGCCCGCTCACAGCGCCGGCCCCGGGTCCGAGGCTCGCGCCAGCATGCCCGCGCACGCCTCGCGCACCCTCGCGCCCGCGCCCTCAGCGCCCCCGAGCGGCGCTGAGCGAGGGCTCCTCGCTCCGGCCCGCCCCCGGCACCGCCCGGCGAACGCCGGCGCACCCGCCGAACTCTCCGGCAGCCCGGCAGCCCGCCCCGTCAAGCTTCGATCGGTGGATTCGGGCTAAGGGCGCTACCCTCTATGATCGAGGCATGACCTTCAGGTGGCGTGTGCCGCAGTTGCAGGAGCCGATCCCCGGTGCCGAGCCGGGCCGCGCCCGGGATCTCGTCAAGCACTGCCCGCGCTGCGAGGAGTGGATGCCGGCCGAGAGCCGGATCTGCCACCATTGCCTGACGAACCTCAGCGATGTCGCCGCGGTGCGCATCGAGCGGTCTGCGGCCGAGGTTGAGCCCACATCCCTGTGGGGGCGGATCCGCCGCGTGCCGCGCTACCGCTGGCTCCAGTTGCTGCTGCTCGCGACGCTTGCCGGTGTGATCTACGTGCAGTGCTTCTGGCCGGCGCCATCCCGCGATCAGGCCAGCGGCCCGCGGTCTGTGGCCACGGGTCCGGGTGTCTGGGCCGCGGCAGGCGCCGATGCCGGCGCGACTCGCGTCACCCGGGCGAATCCGCCGCTGCACGGGGAGATCGCCTGGTCCCGCAAGCTCGAGTCCGACCTCACGGCGCCGCTCGTGGCGGACGAATTCGCGATCTACGCCGCCCACAGGGACGCCCGGCTCGTCGCCTTTGCGACGGCAGACGGCAGCGAGCTGTGGAGCTACCCCGTGCCGGGCCAGCTCGACGACTCGCCCGTTATCGCCGGCGACACGGTCTACGCCTCGCTGCGCAGCGGCGGACTGGTCGCCCTCGAGGCGCGCACGGGCCGCGTGCGCTGGAGGATCGATACCGGTGAGGACATCCTCAGCGGAGCGGTGGTCGTCGACGGCATCGTCTGGGTCGGCGGGCGCGGCGTGATGCTCGCCTACGATGCCGAGACGGGCGAGCGGCTGGGTGGGGGCGCCTCCGGCGACGAGGTGATGGCGCTCGGCGGGCTCGCCGTCGGCGACGAACGGGTCATCTTCCGCTCCTGGCGGCGCATGCACTTCTTTGATATCGAGTCCGGCCAGCACGAGTTCTTCGCGCGCTCATTCCGCACGACGCATCTCGTCGCAGGGCACGGCATCGTGATCGGCGTCTCCGACGTCGTGGTGCTTGCCTTCGATGAGGATGTCCCCCAGCCGTGGTGGGAGGGCATGCGCCGGGCGTGGTTCTGGGCCCACATCTGGGGGCTCGCCCCACCGACGCCGCCCCAGCCGCTCCGCTGGGTCAGGCTACTGGACTGTCCCTTGCTGGCTCCGGTCCTGCAGCCGGCGCAGGTCGTATTCGCCTGCGAGGACGGGCGCGTGCTGGCGGCCTCGCTGGAGGACGGCGTGTCTCTGTGGGAGCGCGAGGGAGCGCCCCTCGTCGACGCTCCAGTATTGATGGCGCAGGGGCTGCTGCTGATCGAGGGGTCCGCTCTCGTCGTCCTCGATCCCCGAACCGGCGAGGAAATCGACCGGCAAGTGATCGACGGCGTCTCGCTCTCGCAGGTGCTCGTCACCAGCGGCGCTGTCTACATCGTGACCGCGGATGGCGAGCTGCGCGCGCTGCGCTGAGGAACGACTCCTACGGCAACGTCGCCCGCGACCTGCACGAGCTGTTCGGCGGAACCTACGGCACCGACCTGCACAACCCGGACCTCGTGAAGTTCGCCGAGTCCTTCGGCGCGGTCGGTATGAGGGCTAACGATCCGACGGAGCTCGAGACGCTGCTCCCGGCCGCGCTGGAGCGCGACGCGCCGGCGGTCATCGACGTCCCCTTCGGAGACCTGCCGATCCCGCGCGCGCCGCAGATCGCGCCGCTCTACGCGCTGCCCTGGACCGCGCCCCAGGAGGGTCTGATCGAGTCCTGATCGGGTCTGGAGGCGTCGATACTGCGTTGCACGCCCCGCTGGCCGGGCTACCAGAAGCCGATGCGGTAGCTCAGGCCGCGGTGCGTGTGGCCGCGTTTGCCCAGCTTGTTGAGGCGCTTGAGATGCTTGCCACAGAGTTCGATCGTCGTGCGCTCGACATCATCAGGGTCGTCGCGCCAGCGTGCGACGGCGACCTCGCGCATGGGCCGTACGGTGCAGAACTGGCAGCGCGGGAGTGGCATCGTGCAATGGTAGCGGGGCCCCGTGCCACTGTCGCATCCGCCCGCCCCGCCCCGGCCGGGCTGCGGGGTCAGACCTTGCGAATCAGCAGCAGGCCGTCGCGAACGGGGAGCATCACCTGCTTGCACCCGCGGGTCCGAGGCGACATGCGCGTTGAAGGCGGCCATCGTGCTGCCGGAGCGGGACTCCGGATTCAGCACGCGTCCGTTCAGCAGCACGTTGTCCACCGCGATGATCCCGCGCTCGGAGAGCAGCTTCATCGCCGCCTCGTAGTAGTCCGCGTACGGCTCCTTGTCGGCGTCGATGAACACGAGGTCGAAGGGGCCATCGAGGGTCTTGAGCGTCTCCGCGGCGGGGCCGATCGCGGATCTCGATCTTGTGGCCGTCCGGCCCCTGGTCGGCGTACGTGCGCGCGATCTCCGCCGTCTCCGGATCGAGCTCGCAGGTGATGAGCTCGCCGTCCTCGGGCAGCGCCGCGGCCATCATCTGGGCGCTGAAGCCGGTGAAACAGCCGATCTCGAGCACGCGCCGCGCGCCCGAGGCCCAGACGAGGAACTGGAGCAGGCCGCCCTCGATCGGGCCCGAGAGCATCAGCCCGTACTCCATCTCCTCGAGCGTGAAGCGGGCGAGCTCCGCGAGGTGCGGCGGCAGCGCCGTGGTGTGCTGCCGCGCGTACTCCTCGATCTCCTCCGCCACGAGGGTGAGCATCGCGCTCCTGCGGCTGCGACCGGCGGTGGGCTCCTGCGGTGGACCGTCGTGATCGCGCGGTTCGCTGCGGGCGCGGAACTGGATGCCCCAGTGGCCGTCGACGCGGGTCACGAGGTAGATGATGTTGCCGGAGAGGTAGCGCGTGCCGTCCTCGCCGTAGCGGCTCCAGTGCGCGTCTACGCAGACCTTGTCGTCGCGGGTCCAGATCACGTGCAAGCGGTCCAGGCTGCTGCGATGCCAGCCCTGCCCCTCGCGCAGGCGCTCGAACGGCGACTCGAAGTCCGCAGGCGTGGCGCGCACCTCGATGTGGCCGGGGAAGAGCGAGACGTGCGGGTAGTTCATCGTCTCCCGCAGCGCCTCGATGTCGCCCTCGCTCCAGGCCTGGTAGAAGGCCTCGACGGCGGCGACGGCGGCCTGCTCGGCCTCGGCTCGCCCCTCCACGGGGGTCATGCGGCGTCCGTCCTTTCGGGCGTTGCGGCGACGCGCTCCGCTAGCGCCGCAGCTCCTCGATGCTGCGCACGGGCTCGCCCTCGCGGTTGGTGATCGCCACCGTCTGTGGCAGCGACATGTCGCCGAAGCCCGGCATCCACGAGGAGTGCTTGCCCGGCCCGCCCGCGACGAAGATGTGGATCGATTCGCGGTTCGCCACGATCGGCAGCCGCGAGTCGTTCAGGAACGTCGGCGTGTCCGGGTCGATGCGCTCGTTGATGTGGTCGATGAACTCCACCGAGAGGTGGTCGGCGGGGAAGCGGGCCAGCTCGAAGATGTACTCGCGCATCTTCTCGCGGTCCCAGCCGTCGCCGGCGATCACGGCGGCGTGCTCCGGCGTCAGCGCGAGCAGCGTGTCCCCGCGCGCGAGGATGTTGTTGCTGCCCGCCTGGCCCATGGAGCCGACGACCGTCTGCATGATGCCGAGGCCGGTGTTGCTGCCGTGGTCCTCGATGTTGTGCGGGGCCTCGCAGGCGTAGACGGTGACCGTGCTGTCCTCGGCGCTGAAGCCGCGGGTCGTCTGGAACGGCGCCCAGGGGCTCTCCGCCTCGTTCTCCGCGACGCAGAAGGTGAACTTGGCGGGCGTGCCCTGCGTGGCGCGGTCGCCGTGGCCGGGCGTGGCGCCGCCGATGTTGAGCTGGACCAGGCGCAGCGCTCGGCCGAGGGTGGCGTTGGTCTCGAAGGTCGGCCCGAAGCAGCCCATCCCGCCGTGCGCGCCGATCTCGCGCGCGATCGGCCCGTTGAGCAGCATCATCACCGTGTTCGGGTGCGTGGTGGCGTTGACGCCACTGATGTTGAACTCCTCGCGCCCGATGCCCTGCACCGCCGCGACGAGCGCGGGGAACATGCGAGGCTCGCAGCCCGCCATCACGGCACAGACGGCGACCGCCTGGACGGTGGCCTCACCGCGGCGCGGCGCGATCACACCCAGCACCTCGAGCGGGTCGCGGTCGCAGTACTCCAGCATCGCCTCGACGCGCTCCTCGGTGGGCGCGATCACGGGCAGGCCGTCGGACCAGGTGCGGCGCGAGAACTCGCGGCGCAGCGCCTGCTCGTCCGCGGGCACGTCCACCATGACGCTCTCGCGTCCGAGGCCGCTCGCGGCGGCGGCGGCGCCGCCCGCCCCGTTGGCGCGGGCGCCGTTGCTGCTGGCGTATGGCTTGGTGAAGGCCTCGATCACCTCGTTGGTGACGGCCTGCGCCTTCGCGATCATCGCGTCGGCGTGCAGCCCGCCGATCGGGTGCGACACGACGACGTAGCGCAGGTCGCGCAGCCCGCGCTGCTCAGCCTCCAGGTGCAGCAGATCGACGAATGCAGGCGTCGTGACGTTGACGGTCGGGATACCGAGCTCTTCGAGGACGAGGGCGGCGTGGACACTCCACGCGGTGCAGGACCCTCAGTCGCTGGTTCCGACTAAGGCGAAGTCGGCTCCCTCCGTCATGCTGTCGACGATGCGCTGGATCGGCGGGCCGTTGGAGGGCTTGCTCTCCACCACCGGCGCAGCGGCGAGCGAGACGGAACCCGCGACCTCGCCCATCATCGCCTCGAGGAGGGCGCGGGCGTTCATCTTGCGGTTGGTGAGAATGCCCGGCCGCAGGCCCTCGAGGCTTTGCGGCCGCGCCGCGGGCTGGACGGGAATGATCCGCGGGTGACCGGTCGGGTCGTAGACCCGCGTGGTGGCGGTGGCGATCGTGGTCATCGGGCTGCTCCTTCGCTGCTGGTGCGGCCTGCGGCGTGCGGAGCGCGGCTGCGCTCTGTGCGCCTCGTGGCGCGCCCCCCTGCGCTGCCTCCGTTCTACACCGGAGCGGGCGCTGCTCACAACACGGAGGCGTATCGAGGGCGGGTCGCCGCGCTCCGCGACGGCGCTACTTCGGCTTGAGCGTGAGGCAGTGGTCGAGGCAGCGACGGACCCAGCCGTCCAGCCGCTCGTCCTCGAAGTCCGTCGCCGGGCCGACGAACAGCCACCCGCGCATTGGGCGGCTCGTCATGTCCATCGGGCGCGCGAACGGCTCCTCGAGGGCGGCCTCGCCGTCCTCGGGCGAGAGCCGCGCGATCAGCTCGGAGCCGTGGACGCCGCAGCACATGTTGCCGCGCACCATGAAGGCGAGGCCGCCGAACATGCGCTGCTCGCGCACCTCGGCGAGGTCGGCAAGCAGCTCGCGCACGCGCTCGGCGAGCGCCTCGTCGTAGGCCACCGCGGCTCCCTTCCGGCGCGCGGATGATACGCGGCACGTTGGCCCGTAGGACATCGCGAACAGGGATCGGTTAGCCTGACCGACGGGGCCGTGCGATCCAGTTGGCGCACCTCTGGAGGTGGCCCATCCGCGATCCTCAGGATCCACCGCCGCGGTACTGCCATGCCTGCGGCGCGGAGCGTTTCCCCGACGCCGACACCTGCGGCAACTGCGGCGCGAGTCTGGTTCCGGGCGGCCTCGACGACACGCCCGAGGCGATCGCCGGCCTGCTCGACGCGATCGATATCTGGCGCGCCGACGGCCTGCTGGACGCCACCTCGTTCGCGCGACTGCGAGCTCACTACGAGCGCCGCCGCGCCGAGCTGCTCCCTCCGCCGGCACCCACCGAGCCCGAGGCTTCCGAGGAGCCGGCTGCCGCTCCCGCACTCGCCGGCCTGGCCGCTCCCGAAACTCCGCCCGATGTCCCGGAGCCTCCGGAATCACCGCCTCCACTCGTGCCTCCCGATCCGCCGCCCCCGCCTGCACCGCCACGGCGCCCGCCGGTGCTCGTCATCGGCGAGTGGGCCGCCCGGCGTCAGGCGGACGTGTTGCTGTATCTCGGCGCCTTCCTGCTGGTCGTCTCGGCGCTGATCTTCACCTCCAGTCGCGACCAGGCACTGCCCGGTGGCTGGCGCGTCGCGATCCTCGCCGTCTACACCGCCGCCTTCATGGCCGCCGGGCTGGTGCTGCGGCGCTGGCCGAGGGTGCGCGAGGCCGGGCCGGTCTTCCTCGCGATCGGCGCGCTGATGACGCCGCTCAACTTCGTGCTGCTCTACAACGAGGTGCTCGGCGACCGGCAGGTTTCGGGTGAGCTCGTCTGGTTCGCCGCATCCAGCTATAGCACGGTCTTCTATGGCTTCCTGGCCGCCCGTGGCCTTGGGCGTCTCTACGTGATTCCCGCGGCGATCGCGCTGCTGAGCGCCTGGGGCTCCCTCCCGATCGTCCTTGGACTGCCGTTCGAGTGGTTTGGGGCGTGGTGGATGGGCTTCGCGCTCGCCGCCACGCTCGTGTTCTCGATTACCCGCCGCTGGAGAGTGGCCACGGTCGTGCCGATCGCCGCGATCGCGATCCTCCCGCTGCTCTTCGCCAACTTCGTCGCCTTCGTCCCCGTCGTCATGGTTCGAGGGCGAACGCCGATCATCGCTGGCAGCTCCCATCCAGCTATGCGCTCTTCACGGTGATCGTCGCTGTCGTCGGCTGGTACGCGCGCCAGCCGCTCGCGCTCCTCGCCGTGACGGTGCTTGCTGTCGCGACTGGTCTCGCCGGCGTGTGGGCGGCCGAGTTGCCCCCGCAGTGGTTCAGCGCCCCGCCACTGGTCGCCTCGGCGCTGCTGCTTGTCAGCAGGCCGCGCTGGCAGGGCTGGAGTCCGCGGCTGGCGCACAGCGCATGGCTGCTCACCGCCGCGGGGGTGCTGGCGCCGTTCGTCCTGAACGACACACATCTTCAGGGCGGCAGCTGGGGCGCGGCCGCCGCCTTCCTCGCGGCAGGCGCGCTCGCGGCGGCCGTTGCATGGCGCAACGACAGCGACGGCATCTTCGCTTCGGACTGGGATCTGCGGTCGATCACGCACCCGATGGAGCGCATCGCGTTCGGATGGCTCGGCTTCATCTCCCTGCTGATCGCCGTCGGCTTCGCGCAACGCGCGCTCGAGGTTGCCCGCCCCGACACGGGCTGGGCGTTCGCCGCGCTCGCCGTCATCGCCTCAGCAGCCATCGTCGCATCCGCTCGGCGGGCGCCGTCCCTGCTGTGGGCGATCCTGCCCGCGCTGCTCCTCGCGACCGGCGTCTCGATTCAGTATCCCGTCGACCGCTTCGCGGGTCATGACGCGGTGCTGCTTGCCCTGCCGGCCGCTCACATGCTCGCCGCGTTCGTCCTGCTGCGGCGCTGGAGCCTTGCCGCCGTCTCGGTGGCGCTCGGCATGCTCGCGCTCGCCGCGCTCTGGGAATCGCAGGCGTGGCCGTGGTGGCGCCTTGCCGCGCTCTACGCGGCGATTGCCATCCCCCTCTTCGGCGTACTCACTCCGCTGCGCCAGTATCGAGTGCCCCGCCCCGCCGGAGCGGAGACACTCAGCGCGGTCCAGGCGCTCTCCTGGCTCCCGCTCGCCGCAGCAGTTGCCGCTGCCCTCGTGGCCCTCGCCAGCCGCGTCGCGGGTACGTCGATCGAGGCAGTCAGCACTGTCGAATATCGGTCGCTCGTGCTGATCGTGCTGCTGCTGGCGCCGCTGCTCACCTTCGAGGCGTGGCGCTTCCGCCGCTGGGAGCCCGCGGTCCCCGCGCTCGCCATCCTGCTGGGCAGCGTCGCCGCGCTCTGGCCGGTCTTCGACTGGCCGACGTGGACCCTCGCCGCCATGTTTGCGGTCGCCGGCGCGGGCGGCTTCGTGGCGCTCTCCCGCTGGCGGCGTGGCGCCAACGACTCAAACGCGATCGCTGTGCAGGTGCTGTCCTGGCTGCCGGTCGTCGCGGGCATCCTCGCCGCCCGCATCGCCCTCGGCGCCCGCCTCGAAGAGGCCGCCATCGAGGCGCCGGGCACGACCGAGTACCGCGCGCTGGTGCTGATCGTGCTGCTGCTTGCGCCGTTGTTCGCCTTCGAGGCCTGGCGTCTCCGGCGCTGGGAGCCGCTGGTCGCGGCGCTGGCGGTCGTGTTCGGCTGCGCCGCTGCGCTCTGGCCCGTCTTCGACTGGCCCATGTGGATCCTCGCGGGCGCCTACTCGCTGGCGGGCGCGGGCGCGTTCCTCGCGCTCTCCCGCTGGCGGCGTATCGGCAGCGACGCTCCCGCGCTGGCCGTGCAAGCGCTCTCCTGGGCCGGTCTGGTGCTCGGTCCGCTCATGGCGCTTCAGGCAATGGACCTGCGGCTCGAGTCGCTCGATGCCAATCCCGCGACGCTGGTCGAGTTCCGGATGCTCGCCGCGCTGCTGCTGCCACTCGCGGCGGCGGTGGAGTTCGAGGGGCGCCGGCTCGGGATCCGCTGGGCCTCCCTGCCGGCGTCGGCGCTGGTCATGGTCGCGCTCGAGCTCGCGATCGCAACGCTCGAGCCCGGGAACGTGCAGGCTCATACCGTGCCCGCCGCGCTCTACCTCGCTCTCGTCGGACTGACCATGCGCACCTCTGAGACGCTCTCGCGCAACCTCAGCTGGCACGAAGTGCTGCAACTCGCCGGCGCGGCGCTGCTCGTGCTCCCCCAGGCCGAGCAGGGCTTCGAGCCGGGCGGCGCCCGCTGGGGCCTCGTGCTACTGATCGAGGGCATCGCGCTGCTCGGGATCGCGATGGCGCTGGGTGCGCGCTGGCTCGGCGTCTCCGCGGTGGTCACGCTGTCCGGTGTGGCGCTGCGCTTCCTCTGGCTCAACCGCGAGAGCGAGGCCGTTCCCTACTGGGTCATGCTCGCCGTTGCCGGGTTCCTGTTGCTGGCCGTTGGCTTCACGATCCTCCTGCAGCGCGAGTGGTGGGATCGGACCCGGGTGCGCGTTCAAGGCTGGTGGCGCCGGGACGCGGTCCTCGATGCGCACTCGCCGCTCGCCGTGCCCGTGCCCGTGCTGTTCACTGCCCTTGCGCCTGCCCTCGTGATTCTCGCCGTCGCGAATCTCGACTAAACTGGCTGCATGACCGGAGAGACGCCACAGGCCGCCTACCGCAGCGCCTGGGAGGGCTGGCGGAAGCAGCTTGAGCAGATGCACGCCGTGCTGCTCGAAGGCGAGGCGTTACACCCCTCGAGGCTCAAGGGGCTACTGAACCGCGAGGCCAACGCCAAGGACCGCTACGACGCCGCCCGTCGCCGCCTGCTCGGCATCCCCGACCCCGGAGACGAGGAGTAGCACGATGGCAGCAGCGGCTGGTTCGGCTCCGTCTCACTGGTACAGCGGTGGTTATCCGCGCTCGTTCGCCATCGGGGCTGCGTTCTCGGTGGCGTGGTCGCCATGCATCGGGCCGATCCTCGGCGTGGTGCTCACGCTCGCGGCGACATCGGGGACGGCGGCGCAGGGCGCGCTGCTGCTGATCTTCTACTCGCTCGGCCTCGGGGTCTGGTTCGTCGCCTTCGGGGCGGCGTTCGGCTGGTTCGCGCCAAAGGTGCGGAAGCTGCAGCCGTACATGCCGCGGATGATGGCGGTGAGCGGCGCGCTCTTCATCGTCGTCGGCGCGCTGATGCTGCTCGGCGAGTTCGGGCGGCTCAACACCTACTTCCAGTCGTTCGGCTTCCTCTTCGATCAGACTTCGAGCGCGGAGGAGAACCTCTCGCAGGGTACGGACGGGATCGCCGGCCCGGCGATTGCCTTCGTCGGGGGCATCGTCTCCTTCCTCTCGCCGTGCGTGCTGCCGCTGGTGCCGGTCTACCTCGCGAACCTCGCGGGCGAGGTGTTCCAGCTCTCGGGCAGCTCGCTGTCGGCGCGGCGGCAGCTGTTCATCCACTCGGTCGTCTTCGTCGTCGGGTTCACGCTGGTCTTCGCCTTCGTCGGCGCATCCGCGGGATTCCTCGGCGGTCAGGTGCAGGAGCACCTGGACACGGCGACGCGCGTGGGTGGTGTGCTGCTGGTCGTGTTCGGGCTGCAGATGAGTGGCCTGATCCGCATCCCGTACCTGGACCGCACCTACCAGCTCCCGGCATAAGCTGCCGTCCGGCACGCGGCGGACGGATGCCAACCCGGTATCCGTCCGCGCCCCCGTTGTGAATGTCGGGCGACGTTTGCTACGCTGCTTGGGATGCCAGGCGAGTACAGCGGACTCGACATCGATGAGATGGGCCGCGTCATTGACGAGGCGGGGGTTCTGATCATCCGCTTCCACGTCATCCCGCAGCGCCTCCTCGTGGACACCCGCGAGTCGCCCGAGGACAGCCCGCAACTGCGGCTGGTGCCCCCGGTCTCCTCGGCGGAGGAGCGCTACCGCTACCTGCAGAAGCTGCGCCCCGGCGTCCCGCTCCCGGACCAGATCACCGTGCTCAGCTGGCCTCGCTACGTCGAGGTCATGCGTGAGGCGGGCCTCTGGCAGCGGCTCGAGCAGCGCATGTTCGAACTCGGCGGCGCGGCCCTCGCGCGGCGCTGCGGCGAGGTCTTCGACGAGGTGCGCTCGGCCGAGCGCGCCGAGGTCGTCGCCGCGATCATCGGCGGCGAGGGCTACGAGTCCCTCTGGGAGCGCGCGCCCACCACGTAGTTCCGCCCGCCCGTTGCCTCGGCCGCAGCGATCTCAACCGTCCCCTCTGCTAGCCTCCGCGGCGGCCCGTTTCGGCCTCGGCGTTAGGAGCAGCTGCGTGCGGATGCGCTGGACGGTGGCGCTGCTGGCCCTGGTGGCCCTGCTCGGCGCCGCCTGCGAGGGCGGCGGGACAGCGAGCGGGGACACCGAGGACGTCGTGCGCTCCGTGCCCTTCGAGGACGGCGAGCGGCTCGTCTACGAGCTGGTCGACGCCGATGGCGTGGTCGTCGGCCGCGGCGTCTTCACCACGACCGCGCGGGACGACGCGTTCGAACTGGTCCAGACCTACGAGGAGGTCGAGACGCCGTCCGGCGAGCGGCCGATCATCGATGTCGCAACCGTGCTGGTCGACGCGGCCACGCTGAAGCCGCGCACGTCCACGCGCACGATCCAGCGGCGCGACCCCTCGGACGACGAGTCGTACGAGGCGTCCTACGGGGCCGGCGGGGCCGAGCCTCAACTCGTCATAACGCAGCGCAGCGGCGGAGACGAACGGACCCGCGAGATCGAGCTTCGCGACCACCACTACGACAGCCAGTCCTCGCTCTGGATCTGGCGCGCGATCGCTCTCGGCGAGGGGTTCGAGGCGAACTACGTCTCCGTCAACCCGCGCGACGCCTCGCAGGTCACGGCGCGGCTGGTGCTGGTCGACCGGCAGACGATTGAGGTGCCCGCCGGCTCGTTCGAGACATGGCGGCTGCAGGTGCGCAACGGCCGCGACACGCGCATCGCCTGGATCCACGTCGAGCCGCCGCACGAGATCGTGCAGTGGGACAACGGCACGCTCTTCCTGCGCCTCGTCGAGACGGGCGGGCGCTGAGCGCCCCGTCCGCGCTGCCTACTCGGCCAGGAGCGGAGCCTGGGCGTCCCGCAGGCTCTCGCCGAGTTCACCCCACGCGGAGCGCGCCTCGCGGAGGGCCTGATCGAACGCAGCGCGCTGCTCGTCAGGCACGAGGACGACGCCGGCGGCGCGGAAGCGCTCGCGCTCCTCGGTGGTCGGTCCCGCGGCGGCATCGCCCGGGAGCGCCTCGATCGCCGTCAGCAGATTGCGGACCTGCCACTCGAAGGCAGGCGGCTCGGCCGGGAGGCCGAACGCCCAGAGCGCGCCGGCGCCGCCCCGGTCGGGCGGGGGGCCCGCGGCCATGCTCGCGGTGGCGCTCCACATCCCCGTCGCGTGCCGTGCGACCCCTTCGAGCACGAAGCGCAGGTGCGGCGCCGAGGAGGCGAACGCCTCGAGGTCGTCGGCGGAGCGCAGCCAGGTGGCCGTGATCAACTCGCGCTCCGTGCAGGCGGCGAGCGTCGCCTGCACGCCCTCGGCCGAGCCGAGCGCGCGGGCGAGGGCGGCGAGCTCGTCGCGTTCCGCCTCGCCGAGGTCCTCACGCAGGCTCGCGACCACCAGGTGCAGCAGCGCCGCCGTCATCGCCCGCGCTCAGCCCGCGGCCTGCTCGCCGGGCGCGGCCCCAGCCATGGGCAGCGCGCCGGGCTGCCCGGCGACGCCGCTCGCCGGGCGCACGCGGCCGTCCTCGATGGCGAAACGCCGCCCGGCCAGCTCGCCGACCGCAGCGTCGTTCGTGGTGAGCAGCGCCAGGCCGCCACGCGCCGTGAGCAGCGCGAGTTGCCGCTCCAGCGTCGCCAGCGCCGCGGCGTCCATCGCGGCGGCGGGCTCGTCGGCGAGCAGCACGCGAGGGCGCACCGCCGTCGTGCGCGCCAGCGCGGCGAGCGCGCGCTCGCAGGGCGTCAGCTCGTGCGGGCGATACGCGGCGAGGTGCGCGATGCCAACCGTCGCCAGCGTCTCGCCGCGCCTCGTGTCGCGCTCGCGTCGTCCGAGGCCGGCGATGCGCAGCGCGAGGTCGATCTGCTCCGCAACCGAGAGCGAGGGCAGGAGTCCGCCGCCTTCCGGCAGCAGCGCGATCGCGTCCCGGCGCAGCGCCCGCCGCCGCGCTGCGGGTAGCGAGGCGAGCTCCTCGTCCTCGAAGCGGACGGCGCCCTCGTCGGGCGCCAGCAGTCCGGCGGCGACCAGCAGCAGCGTGGTCTTTCCCGCTCCGGGCGGGCCCTCGATGCTGACGATCTCACCCGCCTCCGCCTCAAGGCTCACCTCGTGCAGTGCGCCGCGCGCGCGATCGCGCGTGCGGTAGGCGACGGAGACCCCCTCGAGGGCGATCAGCGGCTCCTGAGGCGTCACCGGCGTCTCCAGGGCGGCCGCGGATCGGGGGGCGGGCGGTCCGGCCAGACGCCGACGTGGTCGTCCTCGATCGTGACGCGTGCGCGTCGGCCTATGCCGAGCGCCTCGCGCTGCGCGGGCGGGATCTCGACGCGCCCGTCGCGGTCGAGCACGGCGAGCTCGTCGATGCGCTCACCCTCGCCTCGCGAGAACGCCGAGCGGCGGACCAGCTCCGAGACGATGCGGCCTTCGCGCATCCGCACCTCGCCGCCGATCCGTCGAGCCAGCGAGGCGTCGCGCGTCGCCACCAGCAGTGTGAGGCCGAGGTCGCGGTGCAGCCGCCGCAGCAGATCGATCAGCTCCTCGCGCTCGTCGAGGTGCAGCGCGGCGGCGGGCTCATCGAGCAGCAGGAGCGCGGGCTCGTGCGCCAGCGCGGCGGCGATCGCGGTGCGGACCGCAGCGAGCGGGGAGAGGCGCTCCGCACGCACGCGCGCCATCTCCTCGAGGCCCACGAGCGCGACCATGTCTGCGGTGCGCCGCCGCGCGCGTCCCGCCGGGACGCCCGCGAGCCTCAGCGGTAGTTCGACGTGGGCGGAGACGCTGGCTCGCGGAGTCAGCCCCGTCCCGCCGCTCGCGAGGCCGACCGAGCCGCAGCGCAGTTCGCGCAACTCCGCCTCGCTCGCGAGCGAGAGTTCCAGGCCGTCGACGCGGACGCGCCCGGCCTGCGGGCGGACCAGCCCGGCGATCACGCGCAGCAGCGCGCTCTTGCCCGCGGCGGCGGGTCCGAGCAGCGGCCGCAACGCGCCTCGCTCGAGCGTGAAGGAGAGATCGCGCAGCGCGAAGTCGCAGCCGTTCGCGGCCTCGAGGGTGAGGCCGCTGCACTCGACGTGGCTCTCGAGGTGCGCGCCCGCGGGCGTGCTGGCGGTCGGCTGTGCAGCGGCCATCTCAGGCCTCCCCGGCGGGCGCGGCGCTGGCCTGCGACGGCCATCCGGTGCGCCCCCGATACCGTAGCGCCGCAGCGGCGACCGTCACAACGACACCCGCCGCGAGCACGGCCGCGGCGAGCCAGAGCGGACCGCTCTCCGTCTGGAGCCGCAGCGGCGGCTCGATCACGGTCGCGCTCGTGTCCAGCGCGAGGATCGCGAGCAGCCACCACGCCAGCGGGACGGCGGCGGCCGCGCCGATCGCGGCGGCTGCCCCGAGGCGGGTCACCGTCTGGACGGCGACCCCGCCGATCCATCCGCCCGGCGATCCGCCGAGCGCCTCGATGGCGGCGTGATCGCGTTCGCGCTCCTCGCGGCGCGCCGCGAGGTCCAGCAGCACGCCCGCGAACGCAGCCGCGAGCAGCGCCGCGAAGCCGAGCGTGAGCACCGTGCGCCAGCCGAGCGCCGCCGCCTGCTCCCTGCCGAGGGCGGCCCGCGCCGACTCGCGGTCGATGACGGTCGCGGCCTCGAACGGCGGGGCGCGCAGCGCGGCGGCGGCCCGCGCGGGCGCGGTGCTGGCGAACCATGCCTCGTTCGTCGCCAGCGGATCGCGGTGCGGCGAGGCGTTGACGGCGGAGAGCAGACGGTCGAGCCCGGCCACGACGAAGGCGGCGTCCGCGGGGAAGGTCGGGAAGCCCGCCAGTTCGCCCGCGAGCTGCGCGGGCATCGTTCGCCCCCGGACCGTGAGCGTGAGCTCCTCGCCGGGTCCGAGTGCAAGCTGCTCGACCACAGAGTGGGAGGCGTAGACAAGCGCCGGCGCACCGTCCGTCGCCTGCCGCAGGCCGCGCATCGAGGATTCGCCAGCCTCGGTCGCGGGGCCCCAGTCGAGGTGCTGCACGCCGCGGAAGCCGGGCGCCGAGAGGGAGGAGTCGCGCGCGACCACGGACGCGCCGCCCGCGGCGAGGCCGTCGATCGCCTCGAGGCCGGCGCGCTCTCCGAGGTCGTGGACGATCGCGCGCTGCTCGAAGGCCTGGCGCGCGCCGCTGAGGCGATCGATGCGGTCGCGCGGCGTGGCGGGCGCGTCCAGCGTGGCGAGCACGGGGCCGAGCAGCGCGCTGCCGGGTGCGGCGGACGCCTCCTCGCCAAGCAGCAGGTAGTAGCCGTGCAGCGTGAGCCGTCCCGCGAGCTCGCTGCCGGGGATCGGCGCGCCGTCGATGTCGAGCGGCGTCGCGAGATCGGCAGCGTGGAAGAGCCAGCGCACGCCGCCGGGATCGGCGTCGCTGCTGCCCAGCAGCAGCTGCACGTAGCGCCCGCGTTCGTTGCGCAGCGAGAGCGCGATGCGCACCTCGCCACTCGTGTCCGTCAGCCGCACCCACGCGCCGAGTTGGCGCGTGTTCGCGGGAACGGGAGGCCCTTCAAGGACGGCGGCGTTCGCGCTCAGGGCGGAGAGGATTGCCGGGAGCGGGTCGGCAGTGAGGTCAGGGCGAACGTTCGCGACCGCGCCGAAGCTGGCCGGGTCGATCCCCAGCACCTCGACGGCCAGGGGCGCGCCCCCGCGGCTGAGCGCAGCGGCGGCGCGCACCAGCGGCGAGGATGCCTCCATCCCCGCGCCGGCGATCGCCGCGCGGCGTTCGGCCTCGCCAGCGTCCGCGAGTCCTGCGAGGCCGCTCGCGCGGACATCGCCGCCCGCGGCGTGGGCCGCCCGCTCGGCGGGCGAGCGTTCGAGTGTCCCCGGCAGCGTCGCGAGCAGCACGGCGGCCGCCGCTGCAAGCAGCACGAGCGGGAAGGCGACGCCCAGGGGGCGGCGCGCCACGGCCCGCAGGCCGCCCAGCAGCGCGATCCCTCGTCCGATCGATGCGAGCCAGGCGAGCGGCCGGGCGATCAGCGGGACGAGCAGCCACGCGAGCAGCGCCACGGGCGTCAGCAGTGCTGCGGGCGCGAGCAGCAGTGCGTAGCGAGTCTCGCCGGCCTCGAACAGCGTCTCCTGACGCGTGAGCGCCCAGAACAGCACGCCCGCGCCGACCGCCACCGCGGCCAGCCAGACCCCGCGTCCCGCTGGCCGGCGGCCCGCAACGCCCGAGGCCGCCATGCCGAGCGCGAGGACCGCGAGCGCCCCCGCTGCGGCCCACGGCAGATCGCGTTGCGGCGTCAGCGTGAAGCCGCTGCCGAGCGCCTCGAAGCCCTCGAGGCGGCCGAGCGCGGCGACGGCGAGCGCGCCCAGCGGCGCGCCCGCGACGAGGGCGAGCAGCGCCGCAGGCAGGGCGGCGCTGGCCTCGACTGCGGCGATCTGGGTCCTCGATGCGCCTCCCAGCCGCAGACGGGCGCGCAGCGGCGCGCGGCGCGCCGCCAGCCCCGAGGCGGCGCCGAAGACGAGCAGCCCGGCCGCGGCCGCGATCTGCCCGAGGTGCAGCGCGAGCGCGGGCCGGTCGAAGCCGGGCACGTCGGCTGCGCCCTCGATCGCCTGCGCGAGGTCGCTTTCCACCTCGGCGCCTCCGAGGGCGGCGAGCTGTCTTGGCAGCTCGCGCACGCGGGCCGCGATGTTCGCGACGTCGCCCGTCTGCACGGCGTCCGGGTTGACCGCGTAGCTCGCCTCGAAGGCGGCGCTCGCGCGGGTCAGCAGGTCCGGCATCGCGCCGAAGAACGTGGCCTCCGGCACGAACAGGGCGAAGGCTCCGCCCGTGCTGCGCTCGAGCAGGCCGGGCCGCCCGCCCCAGTACGGGCTCGCGGGATCAAGCGGCTCGGCGATCCCGGCGATCACGACCGGGATCGGGGGCAAGCCGGAGGAGCGGCGCGGCACGAGCACCAGTTCCTGTCCCGGTGCGAGGTTCGCCTGCCGTGCGGTGTCGGACGCGGCCAGCACCGGGATCGGATCGCCGATGCCGCGCGGGAGCGCCTCGGGGAAGCGCCCCTCGAGCAGCGTGACGTGCGCCTCGAGGTCTGAGCGGAAGCGCAGCGCGGCGGGTCCGAGCGTCTCCTCGATCGCAGCGAGCGGCCCGGCGCCCGCGCGCACGGTCGCGAGCGAGAGCGCCGCCGTCGTGCCGCCGCGCGTCTGCCCGGCGATCGCGTCGCCGAGCGCGTCGGCGACTGCCTGGTCGAGGGCGGCCTGCGCGTCGCGGTAGGCGACGCGGTCGAGGGCGACGCCCTCGCGCGTGACGCGCAGTTCGAGCGAGCCGGGCGGAGCCGTCGCGAGCGAATCGCGGAGCGCCGCGTCGCGCAGCCGTTCGTGCGTGATCGGGACAGCCGCGAGCGCGCCGCTCAGCAGCAGCGAGCCGAGGAGCAGCGCGAGCGTGACCCGCCAGTGCTCGCGGAGACTGCCCAAGGCAAGGGCGGCCAGCGTTCCAAGTGGCAGCACGCTTCGATCCTACGCGATAGCGCGCGACGGAACGCGGCCAGCGCCAGGGAGCACGGGGACTCAGAGCCGCCGCGGGAAGTCGTGGCGGAGGGTGCGGCGTGCGAAGCGCCAGCCGTCGGCGGTGCGGCGCCACTCGTCGTAGTAGATGCCGCTGCCCGGCGGCTCGCCGTCCGGGCCGACGCGCGAGGTCAGCAGCATCGTGCGCGTGCGCGCCTGGTCCTCGTCCAGCTCATCGAAGAGCGTCCCGCTCTGGTGGTGGCGGACCTGCACGCCCGGCTTGCGCGCGGCCATGCGCTGCTGCGCCCAGGCGCGGATCGCCTCGTGACCCTCGGCGTCCACGCTCGGCCCGTCCGGCAGCTCCGGATCGACCACGAAGACGGCGTCCTCGGCGAAGAGCGCGACGTAGGCCTCGAGGTCGCGGTCGTCCCAGGCGTAGGAGTAGCGCGCGATCTGCTCGAGGATCGCGAGCCGGTCGGCGGTCTGCGTCTCAGCCTGCATCGGGTGGTCCCTTCGATGGATTCGTCGTCAGCGGTGGCCGAGCCGGCGCTTCTGGAAGCGCCACCCGTCAGCCGTCCGCACGAGCTCGTCGTGGTACACGCCCAGGTGGCTCGCACGCGGGGCATCCCCTCGCAGGTCGATCACCAGCAGGTAGAGCGTCATCCGGGCGGCGTCGCCCGAGCCCTCGATGACGATGTTGTTCGTCCAGTGGACGGCCGGAATGTCGCGCGCGATCAGACGCTCCATGAACGCGACCAGCCCGTCGCGGCCGCTGGCCTGCAGCCTCGGCCCGCCGTCGAAGACGCCATCGGGCGCGAAGCAGTCGGCCCAGGCCTCGGCGTCGCGGCTGTCCATCGTGTGGTTGTAGCGAGCAACCAGATCGAGGATCGCGAGCCGGTCCGCTGCGGATAGCACCACAACGCCTCCGTTCCGCGCCGAATGGTAGCGCCCCGGCGGCGACGGCACGAGGGACGGCGCGCCCCCGCGTTGACCGCGCCTCGATGCGTGCGCGAACCTCGGCGCGAGAGAAGGGGAGCCGATGCCACAGCTCGGCATGGTGCTGCACCACGGCATCGAGGACGGCGCGCAACTGCGCGGCTACGGGCAGCTCGCCGAGCGCCTCGGCTACGACTCGCTCTGGGTGACGGAGCGCTACTTCCACGAGGAGACCGCCGCGCTGCTCGGCTTCCTCGCGGCGGAAACGGAGCGCATCGGCCTCGGCGTCGGCGTGGTGAACCCCTACACGCGCCCGCCCGCGCTGCTGGCGATGGCCGCGGCGACGCTCGACCGCCTCTCCGGCGGCCGCCTCGTGCTCGGCCTCGGCCGCAGCGAGCGCGAGGTGATCGAGGGCGCGCTCGGCATCCCCTACGACCGCCCGCGCGAGCGCCTGCGCGAGGCTGTCGAGACGGTCCGCGCGCTGCTCGCCGGGGAGCCCGCCGGCGCCGTGCGGCTCGCCCTCACGCCTGAGCGCGAGCGCGTCCCGATCTACGTCGCGGCGATCGGGCCTCGGGCGCTCCGGCTCGCGGGGGCCGTCGCCGACGGCGTGGTGCTCAACGCCTACGCGCCCGCGGCCTACGTGCGCCGGGCGGTCGCCGAGGTGCGCGACGCCGCCCGCGAGGCCGGACGCGACCCCGATGCGGTGCGCATCGCCTGCATGCTGGTCGTGCGCCTCAGCGGTCGCCCCGAGGAGCTGCGCCCGCAGCTCCGCGAGCGGCTCGCCAGCCTGCTCGCCGAGCCGCATACCGGCGAGGTGCTGCTCGAGTGGGGCGGCTTCGACGCCTCGCTGCCCGCCCGGCTGCGCGAGACGCTGGCCGCCTCCGGCCCGTCCGAGGCCGCGCGCCTCGTCGGCGACGAACTGGTCGACGCCCTCGTGCTGCTCGGCCCCGCCTCGCGCTGCCGCGAGCGGATCGAGGAGTATCGCGCCGCCGGCGTGCAGGAGCCGCTGCTGCTCCCGCGCCTGCCGGACTTCGAGCGCGTCGCCGAGGCGCTCGCCCCCTCGGCGACCTAGCAGGGCGCCAGGAAGAGCTCCAGCTCCCTCTCCTCTGGAGACCTTTGCGAAACGCCCGCGGAACGGGGCACAGCGCGCTTCGGGTACAAGGCGCGCAGGCTCCGGCTCCCTCTCCCCTCGCGGGAGAGGGTGGGGGTGAGGGGCGCCGCGCCCCAGCGCGGCTATCGAGGGCAGTCCGGTTCCCTCTCGACGCGAGGAGGAGCAGGGAGCAGCGCGGCATGGCGGGAGACGCGCCGTCGTTCGGTCGGGGGCGTGGGGGCCCTGCGAGGTCTCCTCGCGTCGCGATCGAAACAGCTCCCCGCAGCAGACGCTCTCGCTGTCGCGGCGCGTGTTCGCGCCGCCGATCCGATCGCGGCGTGCGGCTCCATCTCGCCGCGCTGGCGCGCGGCGGACCCCTCACCCCCGCCCTCTCCCGCAAGGGGAGAGGGAGCCGGACCGCCCTCGGAACGGGAGTTTCGCAAGGGTCTCCTCTGGGCGAGGAAGTGCTCACCCGCTGGCGGGTCCGGGACCAGTCTGCCCGATACACCGGGCTGCTGGTCGAACCCCATTAGGGCGGGGGTGAGGGTCCGGGGGAGACTCTCAGCAGCCCTACCCGCGCAGCTGGATGCGGCGGAAGACGGCGAGCAAGGCGACGTCGTACCCGGCCTTGAGCGCACCGCCCACGAGCAGCGGCAGCCCGAACGGACCGATCGAGAGCAGCGCGCCACCGAGCGCCGGACTCGCCGAGGCGGAGAGCGTGCGCACCACGTTGGTGACGCTCGCCGCGGGCGCGCGCTCCTCGGGCGTCACGACGGAGACGATCAGCGTCGTGCGCGGCGCGATGTCGATCGGCGAGAGCGCCTGCCGCACGAACAGCGCCACGAGGACCAGCGGCAGCGTCGGCATCAGCGGCGCGACCATCAGCGCCAGGTTCGCCGGCAGGTGCGCGTAGGCCATCGTCTCGACGATGCCGATGCGCTCGGTGATCGCCGGCGCGAGCAGCAGCGAGAAGGTGCTGAGCAGCCGCCCCGTGAAGAAGATCAGCGCCGCCTGCTCGATCGAGAGCCCGAAGCGCTCGAACAACCAGATCGCGAGCACCGTCTGTACGGCGAGGCCGCCCCCGAAGGCGTCGACGGCGAAGAGGCCGGAGAGCCGCAGCACGGTGCCGCGCGACTCGCGCAGCCGGCCGCGCGGCACGCCCTCGATCTGCTCGAGCTCGACGGCGCGGGTGAGCGGGCGGTAGGTCGCGAGCATCGCGAGGCCGGTCAGGCCGTAGAGGGCGAAGCCCCAGCGCAGGGTCGTCGCGAGCTCGACGCCGGTCGCGTCCGCGAACGGCCCCGCGGCACCGCTGGCGAGCGAGCCGAGGGCGAAGGCAAGCGAGCCGAAGAGCGTGTAGCGGGCGTAGAGCCAGGTCCGCCGCAGCGGCTCCGTGGTCGTCGCCAGCGCCGCCTGCTCAATCGGCTGGAATAGCGAGAAGTCGCCCGCGCTCGGGCTGAGCGTGCCCGCGAAGGCAACGACCAGCAGCAGCCAGTACGGCTCCGCGAGGGCGAACGCGACGCTGCTCGCCATCACCATCAGCGAGCCCGCCATCAGCGTGCGCCGCCGCCCGAAGTAGTCCACGACGAAGCCCGCGATCAGCGTCGCGACGGACTTCCCAAAGAGCGCGACGGTGACGAGCAGGCCGATCTCGAAGGCGCTGAAGCCGCGCTCGCTCAGGTAGGCGGCGAGCGCGACGCTGGCGAAGCCGTCGCCGAGCGAGCGTATCGCCCTCGTCGCGACGAGCCGCCGCCCATCGGCGTCGATACCCCGGAGCAACGTGTCCATCACGCTCATCGCCGCCAAGGGAAGCACGCCGCGCGCCTGACCGCGACGGCGGCGCCGCCTCGTGCGCTACGCTCGATTGGCGGACAGGCGGTGTGGCGCCGCGAAGAGCGCCGCCGCTCAGCCCCCCTCGTGGGCGGGACTGAAATCGAGGCGGAGGGCGCGGCGGGCGAGGCGCCAGCCGTCCGGCTCGCGCACCCAGTCGTCCGTGTAGACACCCTGCGTCCAGGGCCTGGGCACATGCCCATCCGGGAACATGCGCGATTCGAGCAGCATTGTGCGGGTGCGGGCGGAGTCATCCGAGAACGCGTCGAAGACGGTGCAGCTCTGGTGGTGGCGCGTCTGGACGTCGCCCCAGCGCTCCATCGCCCCGCGCACCCAGTCGCGGATGCCGTCGCGGCCCTCGGCGTGGATGAACGGCTGCGGCCTCGTCGCCGACGTGACCTCGAAGACGCCGCGTAGACTGAACAGCGCCGCGTACGCCTCGGCGTCGCGGCTGTCGGTGGCGTACGAGTAGCGCTGGATCGCCTCGAGGATTGCGAGCCGGTCGGCGGTGCTCATGGCGCCAGCCTCGCCGCCTTGCCGCACGAAGGCAAGGGCCGCCGGGCTGCGCGCCGCGAGGGAGGGGTGCCATGCCTGTCGTCGAGAGCGGCGCACTGGGCGAGTTCATCGTGCGGATGTTCCAGGCCGTCGGCACGCCCGAGCACGACGCCCGCGAGCTGGCGGCACACCTGATCGACTCCAACCTCACGGGGCACGACTCGCACGGCGTGATCCGCGCGCCGCAGTACCTCGGGCAGATCGAGACCGGGCTGATCGTGCCCGGCGCATCGTCCGAGGTGGTGCGCGAGACGGAGACGACGACGCTGCTGCGCGGGAACTGGAACTACGGCCAGGTCGTCGGTCGCGAGGCCATGGACATCGCGATCGCGAAGGCGCGCGCCAGCGGCATCGGCATCACGGTCGCCTGGGAGATCTCGCACACCGGGCGGATGGGCACCTACGGCGAACAGGCCGCGCGCGAGGGCATGCTCGCGATCGCGACGGTGCAGGGCCAGGGGCGCATTGTCGCGCCCTTCGGAGGCGCCGAGGGCCGGCTCTCCACCAACCCGATCGTCGTCGCCGCGCCGACCCCCGATCCGGAGCAGCCGTTCGTGCTCGACATGGCCACCTCGGTCGCCGCGGGCGGCAAGGTGAAGGTTGCCGACGCCGCCGGCTCCGAGCTGCCCCTGGACTGGGCGCTCGACGCGCAGGGCCGTCCCACGCGCGACCCCTCGGCGATCGAGGCCGGCGGCGCGATCCTGCCCCTCGGCGGGCCGGCCGGGCACAAGGGCTTCGGGCTCTCGCTGGCGGTGACGGCTCTCGGTGCGCTCGCCCCGCAGGGGGCGCTGGGCACGCACCGAGGCAGCAGCACCGTCATGCTCGCGGTGGACCTGGAGCGCTTCCGGGAGCCCTCGGAGTACACCGAGGTATTCGGCGCCTTCCTCGACTACGTGCGGGAGACGCCGCGGCAGCCGGGCGTCGAGGAGATCGTCGTCCCCGGCGAGCTGGAGCGCCGCAGCCGCGACCGGCGCCGCCGCGACGGCATCGACCTCGACGACGGCACCTGGCAGCGCCTCGCGGACGCCGCCGTGCAGACGGGCATCGAGCCGCTGGAGGGGATGGCTGCCGGGTAGGGCGACTCTCCCATGCAGGTGCTTGTATGGTAGTATCTGCATTGCATGGCAGATGCTGGCTCACGTGCCATAATCGGGATCGAGGCGCCACATGCAGCAAACCGCGACCAAGGTCGACCGGCACGGCCGCGTGGTGATCCCGGTTGAGTACCGGCGGGCCCTCGGACTTCGCGCGGGCGACGCCGTCGTGGTTCAGCTTGATGACGGTGCGCTGCGGATCCTGACGCGCGCCCAGGCGATCTGGCGAGCGCAAGAGATCGTTGCCAAGTACGTATCCCCCGAGCGGTCACTCGTCGACGAACTGATCGCCGAACGCCGCGCCGAGGCCGCTCGTGAGTAGTTGGGTTCTGGATGCCTCGGCGCTGATGGCCTTGCTGCACAGGGAGCCCGGCATGGAGCGCGTCTCGGATGTGATCGCGGTGGGCGCCGCCATCAGTACCGTGAATCTCTCGGAAGTCGTGGCGAAGTTTGCCGACTCGGGGATGCCGGAACTCGAAATACGGAGAGTGCTTGAGGCAATTCGACTGGATGTCGCCGCCTTCGGCGCCGAGGACGCCTTCGCGGCTGGCCTGCTCCGACTCCCCACCCGGTCGGCTGGCCTCTCGTTCGGCGATCGCGCGTGCCTTGCACTCGCGTCGCGGGTGGGAGCGTCGGTCCTTACGGCTGACAGGGCCTGGGACGCCCTCGATCTCGGTTCGGACATCGAGATCGCGCTCATCCGCTAGATCCGCGCGCACCCCTACAGCGCGGGCAGGACCTCGTCGCGGAGCAGTTCGAGGTGGCGGAGCTGGCCGGCGCCCCAGGCGAGCCAGACCTTGTCGATGCCTCGGGACTGGAGTTCGCGCAGGCGGGCGGCGAATGTTGGCGGGTCTCCGACGACGCCGTAGCGCTCGTAGAAGTACTCCGTGAGGCCAGCTTTCTCCATGCGCCGCACGTTGTCGCCGTGGGCGAACTGGTGCTGCGTCGTGTCGTAGCTCGCGACGAATTGCTTGAGCTGCGGGGCCAGTTCCGGCGGCACGTTCTTGCCCTCGAAGCCGAAGCGCATCGAGTGGTTGCCCGCCGAGGAGATGCTGCCCTTCGCGACCTCGATCGCCTCGTCCAGTGTCGGCTCGAGCGAGGGCCGCGCCGTCCACCAGATATCGAGGTCGTCGAGGGTGCGGCCGGACTCCTTCGCTCCCGCCTCAATGCGCTGCAGGGCATCCTCGATCGTCTCCGGGAGCAGCCCCGATCCGATCACGACGCCGTCGCCGATGCGGCCGGCGAGATGCAGCATCAGCGGGCCCTCCGCAAGGATGTAGATCAGCGCCTCCGGGCGGTACGCCCACGGCGCCCAGCGGACCACCTGCTCGCGGCCCTGGAAGGTCGCGCGCCCGTCGCGGATCAGGTCGCGCATGCACTGCACGTAGTCCTCGATCACCGCGCGCCGGCCGGGCTTGAGCCCGGCGTTGTAGGCGGCCGTGTCGCCCGATGCCATGACGAGGCAGGCGCGGCCCTTTGAGAGCGAATCGAGGCCCGCGAGCACCGAGGCCATCACGCTCGGCTCGCGCGTCACCGGGTTCGTCGGCGAGATGCCGACCAGCGCGCGCTCGGTCTGCTGCGCCATCAGCGTCGCGACGATCACCGCGTCGAAGTGCGACCACTGCGAGTCGCCGATCGCGATCCGCGAGATGCCGACCGACTCGGCGATCTCGAGCATCGCGCGCAGCCGCGCCTGCTCTGCGTCCTCGAGGTCGTCGACGCGGAAGGAGATGCCGAGGTGCGGCCTCCCGCCGGAGCCGAACATCGAGCTAGCTGGCCTCCACCAGCCCGACGGGGCAGCTCACGCCCGTGCCGCCGATGCCGCAGTAGCCGTTGGGGTTCTTCGCCAGGTACTGCTGGTGGACGCCCTCGGCGTAGTAGAACTCCGGCGCGTCGAGGATCTCGGTCGTGATCGCGCCGTAACGGGAGGCGCGCAGCGCCTCCTGGTAGTGGTCGCGGCTGCGCTCGGCGGCCTCGCGCTGCGCCTCGTCGTAGGCGTAGATGCCGGAGCGGTACTGCGTGCCGACGTCGTTGCCCTGGCGCATGCCCTGCGTCGGGTCGTGGCCCTCCCAGAAGGCGCGCAGCAGCTCCTCGTAGCTGATCTTCTCGGGGTCGAAGACGACGAGCACGACCTCGTTGTGGCCGGTGAGGCTGCTGCAGATCTCGCGGTAGTTCGGGTTCCGCGTGTGGCCGGCGGCGTAGCCGACGGCGGTGCTGTAGACGCCGGGGAGCTGCCAGAAGACGCGCTCCGCGCCCCAGAAGCAGCCCATCCCGAACATCGCCTGCTCCAGCCCCTCGGGGAACGGCGCCTCGAGGGGGCGGCCGTGCAAGAAGTGCGCGTCCGGGACGGGCATGCGCTCGGAGCGGCCCGGCAGGGCGTCCTCCGCCGAGGGGAGTTCCATCTTCTTGCCGAAGAACCAGGACATGGCGATGCCTCTCGATGCGAACACGGGTTGTGGATCGCGACGAACCGGGTGCGCCCTCGATCTTCGGGGGCCCGCCGCCGCACGATCCATGGTACGCGTTCCGGGGAAGCTGCGTGTTGCATGGGCGTGGGCTAGGCTGCGCCGCTGGAACACGACGGCACGTCGGAAGGCGCGAACATGAAGATCGACATCTTTTGCGAGGTCCAGAAGGCCAAGGAGTCCTGGGGCGAAGACCACGAGCAGGTCCTGATCCAGGAGACGCTGGAGCAGGCGCGGCTCGCCGACGAACTCGGCTACAGCTGCTGGTGGGAGGTGGAGCACCACGCCGCCGGGATCTTCAGCCACAGCTCGGCGCCCGAGATCATGCTCACGACGATCGCGAACCAGACGAAGAACCTGCGCGTCGGCCACGCCGCGGTCCTCGCGCCGTTCAACTTCAACCACCCGGTGCGCGTGGCGGAGCGCGCCGCGTTCCTGGACCACATCAGCCAGGGCCGCCTCGAGGTCGGCCTCGCGCGCTCGACCGCGCCGGAGTGGCGGCTGTTCAACATCCCGCCCGACGATGCCCGAGACCAGATGCAAGAGGCGTTCGAGATGCTGCCGAAGATCTGGACGGAGGACGAGTTCTCCTGGGACAGCGAGAACTTCAAGATCGACCGCCGCAACATCGTTCCGAAGCCCTACCAGAAGCCGCACCCGCGGCTCTGGCAGGCGGTCGGCACCGCCGGCGGCTTCCAGCAGGCCGGACGCAACGGCGTCGGCGTGCTGCTCACGACGGTCAACTTCCCCATCGAGGCGGTCGCATCGATGCTCGCGATCTACCGCGAGGAGATCAAGAACTGCGACCCGGTCGGCAAGTTCGTGAACGACCAGGTCGCGCTGTTCACGTTCGTCCACTGCGCCGAGACCGAGCAGGAGGCGATCGACAACGGCGCCGCGGCCGCCGCCGCCTGGTACGTGAACACCGTGTCCGACTTCTTCGAGGTGCGGGAGTTCATGCTGCGGGCGGGCGATGAGCTCGCCGCCGCCGTGGCCGCCAACCCCGGCAGCGCGCTGGCGGAGTGGGCCAGCATGCAGGAGGAGGCCGCCGCGCATGTCGAGGAGACCGAGTTCACGCGGCTGCTCAACCGCATGGTCTCCGGCGAGCACATCAGCAACGAGGAGGCCTACGAGATCCTCAACGAGCAGGACACGGTGATCATCGGCGATGTCGACACCTGCCGGAAGAAGATGAAGCGCTACCAGGAGATTGGCCTCGACCGGCTGATGTGCTTCCAGCAGGTCGGCAACCTCTCTCACGAGGCGATCAAGAAGAGCATGCGCCTGGTCGGCGAGCACCTGATCCCCGAGTTCGACCCGGAGGCGACGCCCGCGGGCGCCTCGTAGCGGCTTCTCGGACGGATCAGCCGCGCGGGCGCTGCCCGATGCGGGCGGCGGCTTGCTATGCTGCCCCCGCGTCGGGCCGCCGGAGCGGCCCGGGAAGGAGTGCGGTCATGCCGCTGCCCGTCGAGGACCACCTCGCCATCCTCAACCTCGCCTACCGCTACGCGCAGGCCTTCGACTTCATCCAGCCGGACGACTACACGAACTGCTTCACGCCGGACGGCGTCTTCGACGCGCGGCCCGTCGGCCTCTTCGAGGGCCACGACGCGCTGAGGGCCTTCTCGGCGAGGGCGGGCGAGACCGGCGGCGACACCGGCAGCCGCCACTGGATGGGCAACCCGGTCATCGACGGCGACGGCCACGAGGCGTCGATGACCACCATGCTGATGATGGTGAACACCGGCGCGGCCTCCACGACGGGCGTGACCGGCGTCTACCGCGACAAGCTGGTCAAGGTCGACGGCGAGTGGAAGATCAAGCACCGCCACCTGACGTTCGAGGAGCCGCCGGCAGGGTACGAGGAGTAGCGCGCCGCCGCGGTCGGGCGCTCCACCGGTGCGCCCGGCTGTTGTTCGCCCCTGCGCCCTCGCGTACGATCCGCGTGCGCCGAGGTAGCTCAGTTGGTAGAGCACGCGACTGAAAATCGCGGTGTCGGCAGTTCAAATCTGCCCCTCGGCACCAGTACACCGGCCGCGAGACCGCTCGAGAGGAAGTGACGAGGATGCCGCCATGCCGCTGATCCTCGTCGCCGGAACCGCCGAGGCGGGAGCAAGCACCGTCGCCGCCGGGCTGGCGCACCGGCTCGCCCACGCCGGACGGTCGGTGCGCCTCGAGCGACTCGCCGGAGATGCGCGCGCGGAGGCCGACGCCTCCGCCTTCGCCGCCCTGGAGTTCGCGCACGCCGGAGGGACGCCCGTCGAGGCGTCCGACCTCGCCGCCGAGGGCGACGAGATCGTGATCGCCGAGGCGCCCGCGGGCGTGGACGGCGAGGCGCTCGCCGCCGAACTGGGCGCCCGCCTCATCGCCGTCTCGCGCGCCGACGCCGCGGAATCGCCCGCGGCGAACGGACGGGTCGCCCTCGCCACGCACGCGCGGATGGGCACGCCGCTGGCCCTGCCGGAGGACCGCCTGCTCGCCGCCCCGACGGTCGGCACATTGATCGAGGCGAGCGGGGCGCAGGTGATCGCGCGCTCGACCGAGGGCGACGCGGCAATCTGCGAGCACATCGTGATCGGCCCGATCGCCCCGGACGCCGGCGATGCCTACTTCGCCCGCTTCCCGCGCAGCGCCGTCGTGACGCGCGCCGCGAAGGTCGATATCGCCCTCGCCGCGCTGCGCGTCGAGCCGGAGTGCCTGATCCTCAGCGGAGGCGGGGAGCCGAGCCCGTACCTGCTGGACCGCGTCGCCTCCTCGCGCCGCACGACGCTGCTGCTCGCGCCCGAGGGCACGGTCGAGACCGTGCGCGACATCGAGGGCAGCTTCGGCCGCTCCGCCTTCGCCGGCGAGGCCAAGGCCGAGCGCGCCGGCGAGCTGATGGCCGCGGCCATCGACGACGAGACGCTCGCCTCCCTGCTCGCGGACTGACGTTCCCGGCTACGAAGCAGGCGGGTCCGCCGGTTCGGCGGGCTCCGGCGTGGCGTCCTCCCCGAAGCTTGTGGTGAGGTCGTTCAGATAGCCATCGATCGTCCGCGTGTGGCCGATCACGAAGCGGCTGATCACGCGGAACAGCGGGTGCTTCACCTCGCCGTGCTCGGTCACGGCGGCGACGCTGCCGCCCGCGCCGTCGTCCCCGACCTCGATCGTCCACGAGCCGCCGAAGGGCAGCTTCTCGTCCGCGATGCGGCGCACGAGCTTGCGCGGCGGGACGGCCTCGAGGGTCTCGAAGGTGAGCGAGGAGCGGCCCTGCACTTCCTTCCAGCGCTCGCGCCCGCCCTCGTCGGGCAGGCGCTCGACGCGGTCGAGCTGCGGCCGCCAGCCGGGCTCGGCGGCGTGGTCGCGGATTCGCGCCCAGACGTCCTCGGGTGGCCGGCGCAGCCGCACGCGTCGCGCTGCGACGTGCTCGCGCGGCAGCACCACGCCGGCGCCGATCAGCGCAACCACGGCGACGACGACGACCGAGGGGACCGCGATGATCCAGACGATGCCGAGCCTCCCGGGGTGGCGGCCTACGCCCGCGGCTCGAGGGGCGCGAGCGAGAGCAGCAACTGCTTCACGCCCTTGCCCTCGAAGGCGACCGTGACCTTCTGGTCGCCGCGCAGCAGCTCGCAGGAGACGACGACGCCCGGTCCGAAGGTCCCGTGCGTGACGCGGTCGCCGGGGGCGTAGCGCGGCTCATCGACGGCGCCGTCATCCGCCTCGCCGTCGCCTGCCGCCGGGTCGATCGTTCGCCACTGCGCGAGGCCGGCGCGGCGCTCGCGCGCGCTGCGCGATGGCCGCGCCGGCGCCCGCCCGCCGCGCGCGCTCAGCGTCAGCTCCTCCGGGAGGTCGTCGATGAAGCGCGAGGGCAGGGCGGCGCGGTAGCTCCCGTACTGGAAGCGGCGTCGCGCCCGCGTGAGATAGAGCCGCTGCTGTGCGCGTGTCATGCCGACATAACAGACGCGGCGCTCCTCCTCCATCTGCGCCGGGTCGTCGAGCGAGCGGAAGTGCGGCAGGAGGCCCTCCTCGACGCCCGGCATGAAGACGACCGGGTACTCGAGGCCCTTCGCCGCGTGCAGCGTGGTCAGCGTGACCGCGTCCGGCGTGTCCGCGCCCGGGTCGTCGACGTCGGCGACGAGCGCGACCTCCTCGAGGAACGTGGCGAGCGAGGCTTCGCCCTCGAGATCCTCGTACTGCGCGGCGACGCTGAGCAGTTCCTGCACGTTCTCCCAGCGCAGCTCGGCGCGCTCCTCCTCGGAGCGTTCGAGGTGCTCACGGTAGCGAGTTTCCGCGAGCACCTCGCCGACCAGGCCGGAGACGCTCTGCTCATCGGCGGCCGCGCTGAGGCGGTCGATCAGCGCCACGAAGTCGCGCAGCGCGATGCGGATGTCGCCGCGTAGTTGCGGCAGCGCGGGGTCGTCGTCGCCGCGCGCGATCATCGCCGCGACCGCCAGCAGCGGCCGCTCGAGCTGCTCGGCGGCGTGCTGGATGCGCTCCATGGACCGCGCGCCGATGCCCCGGCCGGGGACGTTGACGACGCGGCGGAACGCCATCGCGTCGGCGTGGTTGTGGATCAGCCGCAGGTAGGCCAGCAGGTCGCGGATCTCGCGCCGGTCGTAGAAGCGCGTGCCGCCGACGATGCGGTAGCGGATGCCCTGCTGGATGCACGCTTCCTCGATCGCGCGCGACTGCGCGTTGGTGCGGTACATCACTGCGAAGTCCGCGAAGTCGCGGCCCTCCTCGCGGATCTGGCGCGAGATCTCGAGGGCGACGAAGTGGCCCTCCTCGTCGCCGTCGTAGAGCTCCTCGACGATGATCGGGTCGCCCTCGGGGTTCTCGGTCCAGAGTTCGCGCTCGCGGCGTCCTGTGGCGCGATCGATGAGCGCGTGGGCGGCCTGCAGGATGCGCCCGGTGGAGCGGTAGTTCTGCTCCAGCAGGATCACCTCGGCGTTCGGGAAGTCGCGCTCGAAGTGCTGGAGGTTGCGCGCGTCCGCGGCGCGCCAGGAGTAGATCGACTGGTCCGGGTCGCCGACGGCGGTGATCGAGCCGTGCGTGCTCGCCAGCTCCTGCGCGAGCCGGTACTGCACGAGGTTGGTGTCCTGGAACTCGTCGATCAGCACGTACCGGTAGCGCCCGGCGTAGCGGTCGCGCACGTCCGGGTGCTGCTCGAAGAGTCGCAGCGTCTCCCCCAGCAGGTCGTCGAAGTCGACCGCCCCGCTGTTGCGCAGCGCCTGCTGGTAGTGCTCGAAGACGCGCCCCACGAGCTCCTCGAAGTAGGAGCCGGCCTCGCGCAGTGTCGCCGAGGCGTCCCGCCGCTCGTTCTTCGCGGAGGAGATCGCGGAGAGCATCGCGCCGGGCGGGTAGCGCTTCGGGTCGATATTGAGCGCGCGCTGCGCCTGCTTGATCAGGCCGATCTGGTCGTCGCGGTCGTAGATCACGAAGCCGGACGGCAGGCCGATCACCTCACCATCGCGGCGCAGGATGCGGGCGCAGACGGAGTGGAAGGTGCCGAGGGTGACGCCGTGCGCGTCGCCGCCGAGCAGCAGCGCGACCCGCTCGCGCATCTCGCGAGCGGCCTTGTTTGTGAAGGTCACGGCGAGGATGCGCCACGGCTCCACGTGCTGCACGCGCGCGAGCCAGGCGATGCGGTGCGCGATCACGCGCGTCTTGCCGGAGCCCGGCCCGGCGAGGATCAGCAGCGCCCCGTCGGGAACCTCGACGGCCCGGCGTTGCGCCTCGTTGAGGCCGTGCAGGACATCTGTGGCGGCGCTCATGGGGCCTTCGCGGGGGATAGGGAGCGGCACTGGAGCCGGAAGTGCGCCGAAGGCGACCCCGGTGGCCTCATGGTACGCTTTGTGTGCTGGCGGGGCGAGCGTGCGGGACGAACGAAGGAGCGCGCGTGGACACCCTGATCGACAGCTTGCCGGGCAACCTGCTGACGATCGCGAAGATCGTCGGCGGGATCATCGGCGCGTACCTCTTCCTGATCTGGGTTGCCTCGCTGTTCTGGGCCTACCGGGACATGCGCAGCCGCACGCACGACTTCGTCACCCAGCTGGCCGGTGTCTCGGTGCTGGTCTTCCTGCCGCTGATCGGCTACCCCGTCTACCTCGCCGTGCGGCCGTCGCAGACCCTGCGCGAGGCGTACGACCGCCAGCTCGAACAGGAAGCGATCCTCTCCGAGCTGCACTCCGCGCCGGCGTGCCCGGAGTGCCGGCGTCCGATCGACGGCGAGTGGATGATCTGCGCGTTCTGCAGCCATGCGCTGAAGCAGCCCTGCCAGAGCTGCGGACACCTGCTGATGAACGCCTGGCGGCATTGCCCGTTCTGCGCCGTGCCTCGCGAGCAGCCCGCAGCGGCCCCTCAAGCCGAGGAGGCGGTTGCCACAGCGGCCGAGGGCGCGCCCGAGGCCAGCGAGGCCGCGCCGGTCCGCCGCCGGCGCCGCGCGGCTCAGACCTCTCCACAGGCCGCCGAGGCGGTGCAGGCGGTCGTGCTCCCTCGCCGCCCCTCCCTCCAGGAGGAGCCCATGGGACGCGAGACTGCCTCCGGGACGATCGGCGGATCGGCGCCGGGTCAGGCCTGAGCTCGGAGGCACGCCGGCTCGCGCCGGGTGTATCCTCGTGTCCCCGGGGCCCGCGGCATGGCGCCGGCTCGAACGCAACTGCAGGAGGAACCGATGACCAGCGAGACTTCCGTTGTCACTCCCGATCGCTTCGCGAGCGGGCTGCCCTCGTTCGGCGAGTGGATGGGCGCCATTGAGGTCCGCAGCGAGGAGTTCCAGCGCCACTACGACGAGTACGAGCCGGACGCGGACGACATCGCCGCCGTCGCCTCGCTGGTCGAGTCGCACGGCGTGAAGGCGCTCGTGCTCGGCGAGGACTGGTGTCCCGACGTCTGGCGAGGGCTGCCGGTGATGGCGAAGATCGCCGAGGGCGCGGGCATGGAAGTGCGCATGTTCTTCCGCGACCAGAACAAGGACATCATGTCCGAGTTCCTCAAGGACGGCGAGTTCGAATCGATCCCCACGATCGTCTTGTACGACGGGGACCACAACGAGCTCGGCCACTGGATCGAGCGCCCCGCGCTCGCGAACGAGGAGATGGGCCCGCTGCGCGAGATCATGGCCGGCACGGAGCAGGGCAGCCCCGAGTGGGACGCCGCCCGCGCCAGCTACATGGACGCGACGTGGGCGCACGCGGTCAACTGGCGGCACGCCCAGCTGAGCGAGCTCCGCGCGCTGCTCGAGGGCGCTCTCGGCAGCTAGCCGGAGCCGTCCCCCGCGACCGAGGCCGCGACTGAGTCGATAAAGCCGTTCGCGCGCTCGCGCAGCAAGCCCTCCGCGTCGAGGTCGTGTGCGCGGGCGTAACGGACGGCGGCCCAGAGCAGCGCCCCCAGCAACTCGCCGGCGTCTCCGGCGCCCGGATCGCCCTCGTGCGCCCGGAGCGCTTCGAGGGCGTCGCCGAGCACCTCGATCGGTGGCGCGTCGGCGGGCGCGATCCGTGAGCGCTCGGCGCGCCCGATCAGCGCCTGGGCGCGTTGCAGCGCGGGCAGCGAACGAGGCAGCGAGGCGAGCGTGCTCGCGGGCGACTCGTCGGCGCCTGCGTCGGCGCGCTCCTGCGCCTTGATCGCCTCCCAGCGCGCCCACACCTCGGAACTGTCGGCGGCGTCCTCGCCGGCGAATACGTGCGGATGGCGGCGCAGCATCTTGCGGCAGATCGCCTCGACCACCTCGTCGAGGCTGAACTCGCCCGCCGCCTCGGCGATCGTCGTGTGGAAGACGATCTGCATCAGCAGATCGCCGAGCTCCTCGCGCAGCCCCTCGAGGTCACCCCGCTCGATCGCCTCGACGGCCTCGTAGCTCTCCTCGATCAGCGAGCCGCGCAGCGACTCGTGCGTCTGCTCGCGGTCCCAGGGGCAGCCGCCGGGGGCGTAGAGGCGCGCCATGATCGCGCGCAGCCCGGCGACGGTGTGCGCGTCCTCCCAGGGCTCGGTGTCCATCGGGGCGGCGCCCCGGTGTTCGTCTGTGCTGCCGCTCATCGCTGCGATGGGTGAATCATGGCCGGGAGTATACTCGCGGCGTGCTGGCAGCTCGCAGGGTGGCGACCGCGCTCTTCATCGTTTCGTTGCCCGTATTCATCGTGCTTACGAACGTGCGCATCGCGACCGTCGAGCCGCGCGTGCACGAGTACTCCTTCGCGCGCTACGACGGCGAGGCGAGAACCGGCGTGGATCGCGCCGAACTCGATCGGGCGGCGCGCGAGATCATCGCCTACTTCCGCAACGATGCGGACCTGCTCGAGATCGAGGTCACAGCCGAGGGGGAGCTGGCGCCGCTCTTCAGTGAGCGCGAGGTGCTGCACATGCGCGACGTGAAGTCGCTGATGCGGGCCGCCTTCCGGGCGCACGAGATCGCGTTCGTACTCCTCGTGGCCTGCGTGACGGCGGTGTTCCTGTGGAGCCGCGAGCGGTCGCTCACGCGCCTCGCGAGCCAGTTGCGCATCGCCGGCGTCTTGACGGTGGTGCTGCTCGGGGTCGCCGCGGTTGCCGTGCTGGTGGGCTTCGACAGCCTGTTCCGGCAGTTCCACGTGATCTCGTTCGCGAACGATCTCTGGAAGCTCAGTCCGGCCCGCGATCACCTGATCCAGATGTACCCGCGCGGCTTCTGGTTCGACGTCACGCTGGCGGTCGGCCTGCTGAGCGCCCTCGAGGGCGCCCTGCTGGCCCTCGCCGGGCACGCCTACCTCACCTCCGAGCAGCGGAAGCGCCGCCGCGAACTGAGCCTGCGGGAGGCGAGCGCGCCGGGTGCGAGTAGCGGCGGCTAGAAGTCGCCCAGGCCCTCCGGCATGCCGTCCATGCCCTCCATGCCTTCCATACCGCCGAAGTCGCCGAGATCGAAGTCACTACCGCCGCGGGAGATGCCGACGACGGCGAAGGACATGTTCAGCTTGCGCTCCACGGCGCGGGAGCGGCACTCGGGGCAGGCGCGGCGCTTGTCCATGTCCGCCATGCTGCGCCGCTGCTCGTACTCGTGGTTGCACTTCTTGCAGCGGTACTCGTAAGTCGGCATCTAGGTCCCTTCCGTGCGGCGGGGCGCGCTTGTCGAGGCGCGCCCCGGCCGTCAGTCCAGCCGTCCTGATCCGGACGTTTAGTCCAGATAGTCCTTGAGCTTCCGCGAGCGCGTCGGATGGCGCAACTTGCGCAGCGCCTTCGCCTCGATCTGGCGGATCCGCTCGCGCGTCACGTTGAACTCGCGACCGACTTCCTCGAGCGTGCGCGAGCGGCCGTCCTCGAGGCCGAAGCGCAGCTCCAGCACCTTGCGCTCGCGCGGAGTGAGCGAGGACAGCACGTCCATCACCTGCTCCTTGAGCAGCTGGTGCGAGGCCGCGTCGGCCGGGGCGAGCGCCGCCTCGTCGGGCAGGAAGTCGCCGAGGTGGGAGTCCTCCTCCTCGCCGATCGGCGTCTCCAGGGAGACCGGCTCCTGCGAGACCTTCATGATCTCGCGCACGCGCTCGGGCGGCAGCTCGAGTTCGCGGCCGATCTCCTCGGAGGTCGGCTCGCGGCCGTACTCCTGCACGAGGCGGCGCGAGACGCGGACGAGCTTGTTGATCGTCTCCACCATGTGGACGGGGATGCGGATCGTGCGCGCCTGATCGGCGATCGCGCGGGTGATCGCCTGGCGGATCCACCACGTCGCGTAGGTCGAGAACTTGTAGCCCTTGCGGTAGTCGAACTTCTCGACGGCGCGGATCAGTCCGATGTTGCCCTCCTGGATCAGGTCGAGCAGGGACATACCGCGGCCGATGTACTTCTTGGCGACCGAGACGACGAGGCGCAGGTTGGCCTCGGTGAGCTGCCGCTCGGAGCGCGCGCCCTCGTGGATGATGCGGTCGAAGTAGTACTTGAGGGCGCCACCGCGGCGGGCGCAGAGCTGTTCGGCGAGGTCGGGCTTGGGCGGGAAGACCTTCGGCTCGGAGCCCGCGATCGCGGCCGCCCAGTGGATGTGCTCGGGCCGCAGGATGTGGGTGACGATCGAGATCTCCTCGAGCGCCAGCTTGGCGCGGGCCTCGTCCCAGCCGAAGAAGTCCTGCAGGTACAGGTGCGCGCCCTCGTCGAGTTCGTAGTCTACGGTCGCGCGGAAGGGCTCCGCGACGGCGGCGGGATCGATCGGCTTGCAGCACTTCATGTGGCACGCGATGCGCTCGGAGACGGAGTGGCGCGGCGAGTCCAAGTGGCGGCTGACGGCCTGGTACACCGGGCGCGCCTTCTGGAACTCCCTCACGAGGCCCACAAAGACCTCGCCGTAGGCAGTGTCGCTGCCGCGGAAGCGCCGCAGGATCTCCGCCGCCGTCTCGCCGTAGGCGCCGCGGTTCTGCCGCTGGCGGCGGAAGCCGAGGAGCGCCGTCGCCGTGCTGGTCACGGCCGCGTCGAGCTCGTCGCGGAGGATCTGCACCGCGGCCTTCACGACGTGGTCGATCTTATCGTCTTCCACCTCGTCGTCCGTGAAGAGGCGCACGATCACCTTGATGAGGTGATCGCGCTCCTCCATCGCCCGCGCCAGGCGCTTCTCGTCCTGCGCGGTGAGCAGCGGCACCTTGCCGATCTCGCGCAGGTACATGCGGACCGGGTCGTCGATGCCCACGGCCTCGTCGACGATGCGACGCGCCTCCTCGACGGCGGCGCTGGCCGCGCGGCTGTCGCCGTCCGAGTCGATACGGACGGTGATGCCGTTCTCCGACAGTTGCGCGACGATCGCGGAGAGCCGCTCGCGGCTCGTCTCCGCCTCGGGAATTGCCGCGAGCACGTCTTCGGCAGAGACCTGCCCGGAGCGCCGACCCTTGGTCAGCAGCTCCTCCATGCCCGCGGGCTCGAAGGTCTGGGTCATCTCGTCCCCCCATCCTGGTCGCCATCCGGCGCGTCCAGTCCTGTGTGCATCTCCGTGTGCTCGATGTGATCCCGGCCGCCGTTCGCGTCCGCCCGGGCGCCCGAGGTCTCGGCGGTGGACGCGAAGGCGCGGGCCAATTCGCGTTGCTGCCTGCTCAGGTCGACGAAGCTCGCGGCCAGTTCCGCCTCCTCGCTCGCCGCGTCCGCCGGGAGCGCGCCGCGTTCGGCGGCGGTCCGCGCGAACTCCAGCACCCCGGCGCCTTCGCGGCGCGCCTCGGCGACCTGCTCCGCGACGGAGATGGCCTCGAAGCGCACGCGCGTCTGGCGGCGGCGTGTCCGCAGCTGCCAGGCGGTGCCGTTCACGATCTCGCAAAGCTGCGCCGCGGTCATCTGCCCGTACGCCTCGTCCAGCCCCGCCCCGTGCAGCGACGCATGCAGCTCCCACAGCTCCTCGTCCAGCTCCGCCAGGCGCTCATCGAGATCATCGCTGCTGAGCCAGGCCTCGAAGAGGCGGCGGTGCGCGCCGTCCTCGAACGTATCGGGGTCGAGCGCTTCGCCGGCGTCGCGGCATGACGGATGAAGCAGCAGCAACCGCAGCAACAGCGACTCACCGGGGTTCGTGGCGGCGGCGGTCTGCTCAGGCGGAGGCGGCCTCGCCGGTTGCCGCGCGGCGGCAAGTTCGCGCGAGGACGGTACCGGAGTCGGACGGGCCGGACCGCGCCCACGCTGAACCAGCCTCAGGGCGTCGGTTTCCTCGATGCGCCCGATGCGCGCCAGCCGCTGTAGATAGCGCGCCCGCACGACTGGGTCCGCCATCGCCGCGACCGTCGGCGCGAGCGCTTCGACGGCCTGCGAGCGGGCGCGCGGATCCTCGAGGTTGATGCGCTCCGTGATCGCGTCGAAGAGGTGTTCGGCGACGGGCTTGGCGGTATCGATCAGCGCGCGCAGGTCATCGGGGTTCTTGCGCGCCAGCGAGTCCGGATCCTCGCCCTCGGGCAGCGCGGCGATGCGGATGTCGGCGCGCAGCACGTCCTGGTAGGAGACGAGCCCGCGCCAGTCGAGGGTCGCGACCGTGTCGTGGTCGGCGGCGCCGGCGGCGACGCCGATCGCGCGCAAGGTTGCCTCGGAACCGGCGTTGTCGGCGTCGAGGGCGAGCACGACGTTGGGCGTGAAGCGCTTGACGAGCCGCATCTGGCGCTCGCTGATCGCGGTGCCCATCGAGGCGGCGACGTTGCGCATGCCGGACTGCCAGCAGCCGATCACGTCCATGTAGCCCTCGACGATGATCAGCTGCTCGGCGCGGCGCGCCTCGGGGGCCGAGCGGTCGAGGCCGTAGAGCGTGCCGCTCTTGTCGAAGAGCGGGGTCTGCGGCGTGTTGAGGTACTTCGGCTCCTGTCCCTCGAGCAGCGCGCGCCCGCCGAAGCCCGTGAGCCGGCCGCGCTCGTCGCGGGTCGGAAAGATCAGCCGGCCGCGGAAGCGGTCGTAGGGTCCGCGATCGCCCTGGATGGCGAGGCCGGCCGCGATCAGCACGTCAGGCCCGAACCCGCGGGCCGCGAGGTGGTCCGTGAGCGCGTTCCAGCTGTCCGGCGCGTAGCCGAGCTGCCAGTCGCGGCGCGCTGCCGCGTCCAGCCCGCGCCCCTCCGCGTAGGCGAGCGCCGAGGCGCCCTCGGCAGCGCCGAGGGCGGCCTGGAAGAAGACGGCGGCGGCCTCGTTGGCGCTCAGCAACTGCTCGTGCTGCTCGCGCTCCTGCCGCTCGGCGCGCGTGGGAGGGCGCAGCTCGACGCCGGCGCGATCGGCGCAACGGCGCAGCGCCTCGCGGAACTCCAGCCCCTCGAAGCGCCGCACGAACTCGATCACGTCGCCGCCGGTCGAGCAGGCGCCGAAGCAGTGCCAGCTGTTGCGGCCGGGATCGACGATGAACGAGGGCGTGCGCTCGTTGTGGAAGGGGCAGTTCGCCTTCCACGTCCGGCCGCTCCGCTTGAGGTTCGGCACGTAACTGCCGACAGTCTCGACAATATCGAGACGCGATTTCACTTCATCGATCGTACTCATGGTCTATCTGTTAAGACACCGGAGACGCCGGATCGTTACGGTCGAGCGCTGGCGCGGCGCTACGTGCCGCCCTCGCGCTCGCCGAAGCGTGCGCCGATCGCCGCCGCGGCCTGCTCCTCGCGCTCGGCGATCGCGCGCAACTCCGCCAGTGGGTCGCCCGCGGTGCTGCCCGCCGCCTCGATCGCATCGAGGGCGAGCAGCGTCCGGCGCCGCGCGCCGGAGAGGTCGTGGACCACCTGCGGCGGCAACATGGCGTCCCCGCGCCGGCGGGCGCGCTCCTTGCCCCCCGGCGCCGCGCCGTCCGGCAGGGCCGCCGCCGCGGAGGCGCGCTCGGCGGGCGCGAGCGCGGCAAGCAGGTCGAGCACGCTGCGCCCGTCCTCGATCTCGCTGGCGAAGTCGCGCTCGGTGAGATTCGCGAGCACGTTCAGCAGCGCGGCCCGCGATCGATCGAGGCGGGCGCGCAGCTCCTCGGCGCCGTCGCCGGTGCCGGATTGCGTTGCCCCGGCGGCTGCTTCGCTCACTGCATCACCTCAGCGCGGTCCCCAGCGCGGCAGCGCGTTGTTGGATCCGTCGGCATCATTGATCGCATCGGTCGAAACGATCACCCGCACGGACTCCAGCGGGGCGCTCGTGATCCCGGGGAACTCGAACGACTGCGTCGCCCCACTCTTGACATCGAGGGTCCGCCGCTCGCGCAGCAGGAGGCGGTCCTGCGGCGCGAACTCGCGGACACCGATCGTAACCTCCCCCTGCAGCGGAATCGGGCTCTGGTTGAGAATCGTCGCGATCAGGTGGGGGCCACTGCCCCCGTAGCTGACCTCGACGACCGAGATGTCGTTGGGCGCGTCCGGGGTCACCACGCCGACGAAGATGTTGTTGCCGGCGTTCCGTTCGACGATCGAAGCGGACGAGTGCACCGTGACCACCACCTGCGCGCGGCGCTGCACGTACTCGCCCTCAATCGGCTGCTCGAGGAGATCGCCCGGGCGCAGCCCCTTGCCGGTGTCGATGCGCTGCGGGGGTGCGCCGTCCACGCTGACCTCGATCCGCCCGTCGGCGTCGGCGCTGCCGGTATTGCTGACAACGACCACGAGCTGGTTGTCGCGCGCGAAGACGTCGCTCACCACCAGGTCCGGGTAGTCCCGCCGGTCCGTCGGTGTCGCCGCGGACGGCGCCGTTGCCTCCGGCGATGGCGTCGAGGACACGCGAGGCGACGCAGTCGCCGATGGCGTGGCCGGGCTGGTCCGTGTGGCCGCGTCTGCGGTCGCGCTCGGGGTCACGTCCGGGGTGGCCGTCGGCGGCGCCGTCGCGGTGGCGGTGGGGTCTGCGGGAGCCGCTGGAACGGGCGCGTCCTCCCCGGACGAGCCGTCGAGCAGCAGCCACACGAGTGCCGCGCTGACCGCGGCCGCCACGAGGAAGGCGAGGAGCGGCGCAAGCCAGCGCATCACGCGGAGCCTTCCGGCGGCTCATCCCGCACGATCAGACTCGCTCACCCGGGCCCGCGCGGTCGGAGCCGCGTCGCATATCGATGATCTCGCCGATGCCGTGCACGATCCCGCTCCAGCGCGGGCGGCCAGTCGGCTGGCGCCGCGTCGTTCCGGTTTGCGTTCGGGGAAACGCCGATCCGGCCGGTTCTGGCGGGATTGTAGCAAGCCCGGCGGGCCCCCCACGCGCCGGCGTGCGGGACCAGCCGCAAGAGGGGCGTTTCCGCAGCAGCGCCGCGCGCGGTACGCTGATCTGTGCGCGGGGGGCCGGCGAGGAGCGGCGGCCATGTGCGGAATCATCGGTTACAGCGGAGAGCGGCCCGCGGGTCCGATTCTCCTCGAGAGCCTCAGCCGCCTCGAATACCGCGGCTACGACTCCGCCGGGATCGCGCTCTTCGACGAACAGCACCGCCTCTTCTGTGCCCGCGCCACCGGCAAGCTCGATCAGCTCACGAGCCGCATCGAGGGCGTCCTGCCGCCCGCCGTCGCCGGCATCGGGCACACGCGCTGGGCCACCCACGGCCGGCCCTCCGAGGAGAACGCACACCCGCAACTGGACCCCTCGGGGCGCGTCGCGGTGGTGCACAACGGCATCATCGAGAACTTCGCGGCGTTGCGCCGGCGTTTCACCGATCGCGGTGCGCACTTCGCCTCGGAGACCGATACCGAGGTGCTCGCGCACCTCGTCGCCGATGCGCTGGCCGGAGGGGCCGACCTCGCCGAGGCGCTGCGGGCCGCGCTCGCCGAGACCGAGGGCGCCTACTCCGTCGTCGTGATCGCGACGGACGATCCGGGGCGGCTGGTGGCGGCGCGCGCCGGGAACGCCGGCGGGCTCGTGATCGGCCACGGCGACGGCGAGCAGTTCGTCGCCTCGGACCTGGCCGCGGTGCTGCCGTATTCCCGGCGCGTCACCTTCCTCGGTCCGGGCGAGATCGCCGACATCCGCCGCGAGGGCGTCACCATCACCGACGCCGCAGGCGCGCCAGTCGAGCGACCGCCTCAGCTGCAGCCGTACGACCCGGTCGCCGCGGTCAAGGGACGCTACCGGCACTTCATGCTGAAGGAGATCCACGAGCAGCCGGACGTCGCCCTCGACACGATGCGAGGGCGCTACGTGCAGGATCCGCCCCGCGTCGAGTTGGACGACGGCTCCGAGACCACGGCCGGTCAGGCTGTCGCGTTGCAGCGGGCGGTGCTGGTGGGGATGGGCACCTCGCAGTACGCCGCGATGATCGGGCGGCACTACATCGAGCGCTTCGCGCGGCTGCCCGCCGAGGTCGACAACGCCTCGGAGTTCGGCTACCGGCGGCCCGTGCTGGACCCGCGCACGCTGGTCGTCTCCGTCGCGCAGTCGGGCGAGACGGTGGACACGCTGCTGGCGATGGAGGAGGCGCGCCGCGAGGGCTGCCCGCAGCTCACGGTCTGCAACACACCGGGATCGCAGGCCACGCGCATCGCCGACGGCGTGATCCACACCCGCGCCGGACCCGAGATCGCCGTGGCCAGCACGAAGACGATGACCGCCTCGGTGATCGCGCTGCACGCCATGGCGCTGCACCTCGGGCGGCTGCGCGGCAGCCTCGATCCCGCGCTCGAACGCGCCGAGGTCGAGGCCGCGCTGCGGCTGCCCGCGGTGCTCGGCGAGGCGCTGCTGCTCGAGGAGCGCGTCGCCGCCGTCGCCCGGCGCTACGCGCAGTTCGAGGACTTCCTGTTCCTCGGGCGCGGGCTCTCCTACCCGGTGGCACTCGAGGGTGCGCTGAAGCTCAAGGAGGTCTCCTACATCCACGCCGAGGGCTACGCCGCCGGCGAGATGAAGCATGGCCCGATCGCGCTGATCGACGAGCGACTGGCCACCGTCGCAATCGCGACGCGCGACGAGGTGCGCGACAAGATGCGCTCCAACATCGAGCAGGTGAAGGCGCGCCGCGGCCCCGTGATCGCGCTCGTCAGCGAGGGTGACGACAGCCTCGACGGGATCGCGGACGAGGTGATCGCCGTCCCCGCCTTCGAGGGCGCCCTCGCGCCGGTGGTGAGCCTCGTGCCGCTGCAGCTGCTTGCCTACCACATAGCACTGGAGCGCGGTGCGGACATCGATCAGCCGCGCAACCTCGCCAAGACCGTGACGGTGGAGTAGAACCCTTGCGAGCGGCGGAGCGGCACGGTAGCATAGCGGAACATAGGTTCGCAGGGGGATAATTCGTGCCCGTCGCTCAAGCCTCACTGTGGCCAGTACCGACCAGCGGGCGAACCGACCAGAAGGCACGGGGCGCCTTCTTTACGCCCAAGCCGATCGCTGACTTCCTTGCCGCTTGGGCTATCAACAACAATCCGGACGCGAGAGTCCTCGACCCGACATGCGGTGAGGCGGTCTTTCTTCAGGCGGCCGGAGCAATACTGAAACAACTGGGTGCGACGGTCAGCAGCCTGCCCGATCGGGTCTTCGGTGTCGATGTGCACCCGCAGTCACTTGAAGAAGCCGCTCGCATACTCGACGCCGATAGCCTCGGCGCACATCTTCTTGCTCAGGACTTCTTTGCGCTGCCGAGCCCCGACGAGCCCGGAGCATCGTTGCCGCTCGTCGACGCCGTGGTCGGGAATCCCCCATTCATCCGCTATCAGGCGCACACCGGGGTCGTGCGTCACCGCGCGGCCCAGGCCGCGCTGGCTCAGGGTGTACGCCTCTCCGGGCTCGCCTCATCCTGGGCAGCACTTGTTGTGCATGCGTGCGCCTTTCTGAAGCCCGAAGGCCGACTCGCGATGGTACTGCCAGCCGAGCTCCTCTCGGTGCACTACGCGGAACCAGTCCGGCGCTGGCTCCGGCGCAGATTCTCGACTGTCCATCTCGTAATGTTCGAACGCCTACAGTTCGCGAATGCGCTGGAGAACGTAGTTCTGGTCCTCGCGCAAGGCACTGGGGGTTGCGACGCCTTCTCGTTGTTCCACGTTCACGATGCCGGTGACTTAGCCAGCATTCGGCCTTTCGATCATGTCAATGTGACCCCTCCCGCGGAAGGCAAGTGGACTGATCTGCTCCTGCCCGCTTATCAACGACAACTGTTCCGCGCAGTGATCGAAGAACACTTTACAAGTCTCGATTCTTATGGATCTCCTGAACTCGGGACGGTTACCGGCGCCAATCACTATTTCGCCATCACGGAAGAAACGAAGCTGCAGTACGGACTCTCAGACAGCGACGTTGTCCGGATCAGTCCGCCAGGCACAAGACATTTGCGAGGGCTGTCTTTCACGACTCGCGACTGGGAGAAGATGCGCGCCGCCGGTGAGTCAGTATGGCTGTTACACCCAGACACCGGGGACGTTAACGACTGCCTAATGAGCTATATCGAATATGGCGAGGAAGTCGGAGTAACCGAGGCCTACAAGTGCCAAGTCCGTACCCCGTGGTGGCGTCCACCGCTGGTCGCAGAACCGGACCTCTTTTTCACCTACATGAGCCATCGCTACCCGCGATTAGTAGCGAATCACGCCGGAGTGAGGCACCTCAACTCGATGCACGGTTTGCGGCTCCGGGACGGAACGCCAAGGAGCGCCAAGGCGGCTCTCCCGGTGCTTGCGCTCAACTCCGTCACGATGCTTGGTGCCGAACTCTTCGGGCGCTCATATGGCGGCGGGGTGCTGAAAATGGAGCCCCGTGAGGCGGCCACGCTACCCGTCGCTTCGCACCGGGAACTCTCGGATGCTTGGAATACCTTGAAGGACGAGCGCACCGCGATTGATCGTCAGCTTCGTAAGGGGCTGTGGACGAATGTTGTCAAGCGAGTCGATGAAGCACTGCTGCAGCAAACTATGGGCCTCGGTAGCCGCGACGTCGCGGAACTGCATGAGGCGGCGCGCTCTCTGCGCAAACGCAGGATTGGCGACAGCTGATCAAGACGGGGGCCTGTGATGGTGCGCCGGAGTCGCGAGATAGAAGAGCAGGTTGGGCATCCGGGCGAGAAGTGGGATGCGCTGATCGAGCGCATCCAGTCTGATGCGATCTTGCGCTTCTCGGACATTCAGCAAGACTGGCTCGATCTGATGTGGACTCTCGACACCTACCGCAGGAGAGGTGTGCCGCCAGCCAGAATGCCGGGGCCTAAGGACCCGAATGCTCGCCTCAACGCGATTTCTCGTCGCAAGGGCAACTGGTTCGCCGAGGTTGTCGCGCTGCTTCTGGAGAATCAGACTACGCAGCGGATTGCGCCACGAAGCCGCGTACGGGGATTTTCACAAGTTCACCAAATCGACGTGGCTTGGCCGGTTAGGGATTTCGATCCTCTAATCTGCACGGAAACAAAGGTTACCGGTGGTCCTCCGTATGGCTCACATGGGGCCCGCGGCGCTATGAGCGACTGGACGAACCGGCGCAAGGAATTGAAGTTCGCCGCAACTGACCTCAAGCTCTCTCGTCGAGGAATGGAGACCCAGATAGATCACTGGGACGAGTGGCGCAGCAATCAGCCACCGCGGATGTACCTTTTGTGGGCGGCGCGCCTCAGGCAATCAGACAGCATCGAAAAGATGGTTCAGGAAGTGCAATCACTCGTGCACTCGTACCTCGACGGAGCTGGAGTGGTCGCGTGGCGCGAATCAACCGACGAGACGTCCTACGAAATCGTGCACTTACCAGCCTCAGCGCGAGTCAATGCTCTCGACGACGTGTTGTACAAGATCGCTACGGAAATCCGGCGGATGGCCGGGCCAGACAACGAGCCGCCGCCACCGGTCAGGCCGACGCAGCACTCCATCGGAGCGTAGTCGGGCAGTCCCGCTACGCGCTGGTTGCGCCTCGCCGTCAACTCCGTGGCGGGCGGGTGATCGGCCCGCGATGCCATGGTGCGGGGAACACGAACGTAGTTCAGGCGAAGCGGCGGAAGAACGAATAGTGGCGCAACGGCAGGGACGGTCCTCGTGACAGGCCCCGATCTCACGCTTGCCAACTGGCTGCTGGCCTCCGCGCCCGTGGTCCTGCTGGTGGTGACGATTCTCCTCCTGAACTGGAGCGCGCCCCGGGCCGGAGCGGCGGCCTGGGCGCTGGCACTGGCGCTCGGCCTGATCGTCTTCGGCGCGGCGCGCGACCACGTCGCGATCGCCAGCGCCAAGGGCCTCAGCCTGGCGCTGTTCGTCCTGACGATCGTCTGGGCGTCGGTCTACATGTTCAATCTGGTCGACCGGCTGAAGGGCATCGACTCGATCGGCCGCGCGATGGCGAGGTTGGCGGACGACCGGCTCACGCAGGCATTGCTGATCGGCTGGGGCTTCGCCAGCTTCATCCAGGGCATCACCGGCTTCGGCGTCCCCATCGCCGTCGCCGCGCCGCTGCTGATCATGCTCGGCTTCTCGCCCGCGAGAGCCGCGGGCATGGCGCTGGTCGGCCACGGCTGGGCCGTCACCTTCGGTTCGATGGGCTCCTCGTACTACACGATCCAGCTCGTCACCGGCATCGAGGGCGACGTGATCGCGCCGCACATGGCGCTGCTGTTCGCGCCGATCATCGTCGTCAGCGGCGCGCTCGTCGCGCATATCCACGGCGGCCTCGCGGCAGTGAGGCGCAGCCTGCCCCTCGTGATCGTCGCGGGCTCGATCATGGCGGCGGGCATGTACGTGCTCGCGTCCGTCGGCGCGCCGCAGATCGCCTCGAGCGTGCCCGCCGTGCTGGGCATGGTCGCGATCGCCCTCGTCTCACGCACACCGCTGTTCCGAGGGGAGCCCGACCCCGCCGGAGCGCCCTCGGACCCGGACGGCGACGAGGGCGGGTCGATGCCCTTCTGGCTGGCCTTCATGCCGTACCTGCTGCTGATCACGCTGAGCGTGATCTCGCAGATCGGTCCGATCAAGGAGGCCGTGTCCGGCCTCAGGTGGGCGCTCGACTACCCCGGATTCGTCACCGGCGAGGGGTTCGCCGTCCCGGCCGTCGACGGCTACGCGCCGATCCGGCTGCTGAACCACCCGGCCCCGCTGATCGTGTTCTCTGTACTGATCAGCGCGGGCCTCTACGTCCTCGCCGGACGCTGGCGCCGAGGCGTCGAGTGGGAAGCGCTGAAGCTCACGTACTCGCAGTGCCTGGGCACGACCATCGGCGTCGCGACGATGGTGATGATGGCCGTGGTCATGGCCGATTCCGGGATGACGGTGCTGCTGGCCAGGGGCGTCGCCGACATCTCGGGGCCGGTCTTCCCCCTCGTCTCTCCGTTCATCGGCCTGCTCGGCTCGTTCATGAGCGGGAGCAACACGAACTCCAACGTCATGTTCGGCCTGCTCCAGCTGGAGACGGCGAGGGCGCTCGACATCGGCACGGTGACGATCTCGAGCATCCAGTCGATCGGCGCCTCGGTGGGCAGTCCGATGGCGCCGGCCAAGGTGCTCGTCGGCGCCGCCGTCGTTGGTCTCGCCGGCAGGGAGCGCGAGATCTTCCGGATCGTGATCCCCTACATCCTGCTGCTCGTGCTCCTCGCCGGAATCGAGGCGATCGTCATCATCGAGCTGCTGCCGGGACTGTCGAGGTAACCGTGCTGTCAGGCGCTGTGAAGCAGAGGCTCCGCCACGTCGTCCTCCTCGGGACGATCGTCAGCTTCCCGCTGCTCTATCTCGGCCCCGTGACGCTGGAGAGCGCGGCCGTGACGGTCGCGGGCCTCGTCGTCGCCGGTGTGACCGCGGTCCTCGCCTGGCTCGCCTTCTGAGGCGTCCTGCCGGCGGGAGGGGGTGCCCGTCCCGGGACGCTCAGCCGGATGGCTGGGAGGCTCGTTCCAGCATCGCGAGTGAATCCCAGAGGTCTGAATCAAACAGAGCCTCGCTGACCTTGACGTAGCGCCACTCGTCGCCGGTCAGCGCGGTAGCGTCCTGGCACCAGCGAGCCATGCGCTGGTCCTTGCGAGGAACCTCGAGGGTCTCCAAGCCTTTCGTCTCCACGACGTACATCGCCTGTGGCGTCCGGATCAAGAAGTCCGGCCGGTAGTAACGAACGCCACCACCCGCGCTCACGTACGTGACTTCGAAGTGGAGGGCGGCCTCGTTCTTTGCGAAGGCGAGGACGTCGGAGGCGACATCGTCGAGCCAGCGGACGAACCGTTCCTCCAGCGGGCTGTCGCACGGTACGAGGTTGAATACCGTCTTCTCCGCTGCCAGAACGGGGCGGGTCGTCGGGTACGGTTCCGTCGACGAGACGCGAATCCACTCTCCGGTCGGCTGGACCTCACGCTCCACGATCGAGATTTCGCGGATCGCTGACACGAAGACATCGAAGAGCAGCGACTTCGCGTCGCTCTGGTTGAGGCGCATCATCGCCCGGCGCTCGTCCATCCCCGCCTGCGCGGAGAACATCACGGCCTCGATGTAGCGCTTCATCAGCGGGGCCAGCTTCGCGAACCCGTCCGACAGGTTGGCGAGACGGCATTCGCGCAGCACAAGCCGAGCGAGGACGTTGAGGTACCCCGCCGGGTCCGCCGGGAAGTCGCGCTCGAACTCTGCCTCGTCCACGACCTCGCGGGTGAGCATGTCACGGCCGCGGTAGTGCAGGGGCTGCTCTGCGACCCTCCCGGGCAATGGGAGATCGAGGCGATGGGCTGGAAGCTGATGCACATCGATCTGGCTGAGGTCCGGGACAGCGACGGCGAGTGCCGGGGTCAACCGAGGTATGTCGATCTCGTAGTCGAGTTTCGACTTGTCGACGAGAACCGTCTGGATCTTGGGGCGTACTCGCTCGACAGGAACGCGTTCGATGTCGAGCCCTTCCTCCTGGAGCTCGTGGTCCCAGAACTGCCGGAACGCCTCGTGCTCGATGACGATGACTTCCTCGCGCAGATCGCCCGTGGCTACCGGCCACATGCGGCGCAGCCCGCGCCCCAGCGTCTGCTCCGGCAGAATCTCGGACTTCGCTGAGTACGCACGGAGCGGCACGATGGTGGTGACGTTCCGCACGTCCCATCCCTCGCGGAGCATCAACACCGACACGATGGCGCGGTAGGGGTTGTCGGGCTCATCGACCTTGCGTGCCGCCTCCCGGAGGAGATCGAGCTCCTTCTGCCTGCTGGGAGCTTCCGAGATCTCACCCCTCTGGTTTGTGTGGATGACGAGCACGCTCTCCTCGCTGAAGTCCGGCTGCATCTTGAGCCACTCGCCGACTTCGTCCGCAGCCTTCGTGTTCTCAGTCATCACGAAGAGCAGGGGATTGCGCTTCACGTCCTTCAGCGCATCGCGCTGGTCGCGCCACTTCTCGATGCCGGCGTGCAGCTTGTCGCGGTGGCGGTCGGCCGCGTTCTCGGCCGCGTACTCGATGTCTCCCGACAGTTCGCCGAGGATGGGTCGCTTCACGATGCGGTCCTCGACGGCCTGCGCGATCGGGTAGTCGACGACGATCTCATTGAAGAGAGCGCCGTTTGTATGCTTCGGCGTGGCGGTAAAGTCGAGTTGGGCCCGGAGCCCGGTTCCCGTGCGCGAGCGCAGTTCCTCGTCCATGCGCTGGATGACCCTCGCCCATTCAAGCTCATCCGTGTGCAGGTGATGCCCCTCGTCGTTCAGCACCATCAACTCGTCGTGCGACAGCATCCGCTCGCGCAGCCCAACGCCCGTTCCTTCGAGCGCGCCCGGCCGAGGACCGCCGAGTACGGCCGTCATCTCGGCCGGCTCGGCTCCAGCGCGCACCCGCCCCCGCGACTCGTACAGTTGGTGGATGTTGGTGAGATAAAGGGTGCCCGGCGTCGACGACACGACCGGGTCGTCACGGGTGACGACGGTGAACTGCCAGTCCGATTCCCACTCCGGCGGGATCAACGGGTCGCTGCGGAAGATCGCGCCGCCCCGGAAGTCCTCCAGCAGCCGCTGGTACACGATGACGTTCGGTGCGATCAGGGCGAACGTCTGCGTGTACTGGCTGCGGAGATCCCGCTCGAAGCGCGCGTTGAAGTACGACCAGACGATGGCGAGCGACATGACCTTCGTCTTGCCGGAGCCCGTCGCCATTTTGAACACGTACCGGGCCCAACGGTCTTCCGCCGGGTTGACCCGGACGCGCTGGCTGTCATCGAAGTGCTTCGCGAGGTCGTAGAGGCTGCGAGCCCGGACGACCTCGTACAGGTAGATCAGCGTCTCGATCGCCTCGCGCTGGCAGTAGTAGTACAGCCACTCCTCGCCGCCCGCGGTTAGATGGTCGCTCTCAAACCACTGGCGGAGCAGCCGCTTGCTCGTCCCGGTGGCGCCTTCGTAGCCGCGACTACGCCAGGCATGCACGGCTGCGCGGACGGACGGCACGAGCGCCGCTCGCGAGTCGCGCTGACTCGCGGGGATTTGGTAGGCCGCGAATAGGCGAGCAGTGCCCATGCTCAAGCGCCTCGCACCGCTACGACTCGATGGTGACGCGGAGTTCGCGGGTGGTGTCGTTGCCGAAGATGTCGATCACCTTGACCACGACGCGATGCTCGCCCGGCTCGGCGTACTCGTGCGGGTCGGAGCGGAGCGTCAGCGTCGGGTCCTTGCGCGTGCGGTACGCCTGCCACTGATTCACGAACGTCTCGCCATCGAACGCGAAGTCGATCGACCAGTAGTCGATCCAGTCGGACCACCTCGTGATCTTCCCACTGACCTTCTCGTGCATGTAGTCGTCGACGGCAGGCAGGAACCCGGTCAGTTCAACCTCGACTGTGGACTCGTCGATGTCCGCCTCGAGTTCGACCACGGACAACTCGAAGAAGTGCACGTCGCCTGCATCGACGGCGCGCTTGTCCATGACTTCGCGTGGGATGTGGAAGAGACGCACGGCAACGCGATGTTTCGCCGCGAGTTCGTCCTTTCCGGCGGGGTTGAGGCCCATCTCCCACTCCCAGCCGAGCACGTCGATGGCCGTGAGACCGCTTGCCACGCACTCCTCAAGCGTCCGCTCTAGTTCGTCTAGGGTGACAGGCGCGTCCGTAGCACCAACATGCACGAAGCGTCCAGCGCGCTCGCCGTGCAGGTGCATGAAGCCGGCGATCGGCTGTGCGCCGTACAACTCCAGAACAAAGCGGTAGTAGTCGTGAATGGCCTCCCCGGCCTCGATGCCCTGCCAGTATCGGCGCTCGTACCGCCCGAGATTGAGCACCTCAAAAGGTCTGCATTCGCTCATCTCCAGGAGGCGTTTTCTCGCCGTATGAATCCCAAACCTGCTCAAATCTACACCGAGCCACCTGCGATCTGTCTGCTCTGCCACGACCGCGGTCGTTCCTGACCCGACAAAGAAGTCGAGCACCAGGTCACCCGGATTACTAGATGCGCGGATTATACGCTTTACTAGACTAACGTTCTTCTGTGTAGGGAATCCGGTCTTCTCTTGCGAGAAACTCTTAATCTGGATTGAATCCAGGCTATCTTCGCCTTGCAGCGCGAACTCGAATCTATTCGCGTTCCACACATCTTCAATGGGATAACCCCTCCCTTCCTCCGGGGGAGCATCTTCGCCTCGGCGCCTATACTCGGAGTCGTACGGAACATACTCCTTGTTGAACGTGAAGTTGGTCTGGTCCTTGGTATAATAGTATATCGAATCGTGATTCCTGATCCAATTCCGCGCCTGGCTCTTGTAGCCGGAAATCCAGCCTATTCGCCAGACAATCTCGCGCTGAAATGACTCGGCACCGAACACCTCATCTAGAATTACCTTAGCGTAGTGACCAATCGTCGGATCCAGGTGAACGTAAATGGATCCGTCTGCCTTGAGTAGATCGCGCGCCAATATCATGCGATTGTAGAAGAACTGAGCATACGATTGCCATGTGTCGCGGTAAGCAGTCTCTTCGATGATCGATGGCTGCTTTGTAACGGGAACATCTCCCACCTTAACTTCGTAAGAGAAGTCATTCCCGGTCGCGAAGGGCGGGTCCACGTAGATGAGGTCCACTCTGCCGGCGAACTCGTTGAGGAGGGACGCGAGGACGTACTTGTTGTCGCCCCAGATCAGCTTGTTGCGCCATCCCTCCGGCCACCAGTCCGGAAGGTCCGCAGCCCCCGTGAGCATCGGCGCCTGCCCCTCGCGTGAGCGGCTCACGTCGTTCACACGCTCGATGACCTGGAACGGGAGCCGCACGCGTTCGACCTCGGTGCGCTTGCCTGGCCACACGAGCTCGACGCGGTCGTAGTCTTGCGGGGGATCGGCCACGGCGCGCTACCCCTCGGCCAGCGCTGCCTGCGCCGCCGCGAGGCGGGCGATCGGGACGCGGTAGGGGGAGCAGGAGACGTAGTCGAGGCCGACGCGGTGGAAGAAGCCGACCGAGGCGGGATCGCCGCCGTGCTCGCCGCAGATGCCGAGCTTCAGGCCGGGCTTCGCCCCGCGCCCTCGCTCGGCCGCGATGCGCACAAGGCCGCCGACGCCCTCGATGTCGATCTCGACGAAGGGGTCGACCGACAGCACCTGCGTGTCAAGGTAGTCCGACAGGAAGCGCCCGGCGTCGTCGCGCGAGAGCCCGAACGTGGTCTGCGTGAGGTCGTTCGTGCCGAACGAGAAGAAGTCCGCGTGCTCGGCGATCCGGTCCGCCACGATGCAGGCGCGCGGCAGCTCGATCATCGTGCCGATCAGGTAGTCGGGGCGCACGCCGCGCTCGGCGATCACCGCCTCCGCGACGGCCGTGACCTGCTCGCGCAGGCGCCGCAGCTCCTCCTCGACGCTGACGAGCGGGATCATGATCTCCGGCAGCACCGCGACGCCCTCGGCGCTGAGCTCGCAGGCCGCCTCGAGGATCGCGCGCGTCTGCACCTCGTAGATCTCGGGGAAGCTGATCGCGAGCCGCACGCCGCGGTGGCCGAGCATCGGGTTGAACTCGTGCAGCGCGTCGAGGCGGCGGCGGATCTCGCCGCCGTCGATGCCGAGCGCGACGGCGACTTCGGCGATCTCGGCCGCGCCCTGCGGCAGGAACTCGTGCAGGGGCGGGTCGAGCAGGCGGATCGTGACCGGGAAGCCCGCCATCGCGCGCAGGATGCCGACGAAGTCCTCGCGCTGCATCGGCAGGATGTGGGCGAGCGCCTCGCGCCGCCCCGCCTCGTCGGTCGCGAGGATCATGCGCCGCACGGCGAGGATGCGGTCCTCGCCGAAGAACATGTGCTCCGTACGGCAGAGGCCGATGCCTTCCGCGCCGAAGGCGCGCGCGCCGGCGGCGTCCTCGGGCGTGTCGGCGTTGGCGCGCACGCCCAGCCGCCGCCGGCTGTCCGCCCACGCCATCAGCCGCCGGTACTCGGCGGGCAGCGTGGGCTCGACCAGCGACACCGCGCCGAGCAGCACCTCGCCGCTCGAGCCATCGATCGAGATCGTGTCGCCGAGGTGCACGGTGACCGTTTCGCTGCCGGGCGTCTCGACGCTGAAGCGCTCGCGCGCGTAGTCGATCGCCAGCGCGCCGCAGCCTGCGACGCAGCACTTGCCCATGCCGCGCGCCACGACCGCGGCGTGCGAGGTCGCGCCGCCGCGCGCCGTCAGGATGCCCTGCGCGACCTGCATGCCCGCGAGGTCCTCGGGGCTGGTTTCCACGCGCACGAGCACGACGGCTTCGCCGCGGGCGGCCCACTCGGCGGCCTGTTCGGCGGAAAACACCACGCGCCCGACGGCCGCGCCCGGCGAGGCGCCGAGGCCGGTCGCGATCACGCGCCGCTCGGCGCCCGGGTCGAAGGTGGGGTGGAGCAGCTCGTCGAGCCTCGCCGGCTCCTGACGCGCCAGCGCCTCGGCCTCGTCGATCAGGCCCTCGTCCACGAGGTCGACGGCGATCTTGACCATCGCCTGGCCGGTGCGCTTGCCGGAGCGCGTCTGCAGCACCCAGAGCCGCCCCTGCTGGACCGTGAACTCGATGTCCTGCATGTCGCCGAAGTGGTGCTCGAGCCGCTCGCAGGCCTCGGCCAGCTCCCGCTGCGCCTCGGGCATCAGCTCCTCGAGCGAGTTGCCCGCGCCGCCGGGGACGGCGAGCAGCGGCTGCGGGGTGCGGATGCCGGCGACGACGTCCTCGCCCTGCGCGTTGATCAGGTACTCGCCGCTGAGCCTCCGCTCGCCGGTGGAGGGGTCGCGCGTGAAGACGACGCCGGTCGCGCAGTCCTCGCCGAGGTTGCCGAAGACCATCGCCTGCACGGTGACCGCCGTCCCCCAGTCCGAGGGGTAGCCGTAGAGCTCGCGGTAGACGGCGGCGCGCGGGTTCTCCCAGGAGTTGAAGACCGCGCCGATCGCACCCCAGAGCTGCTCCCAGGGGTCGTCGGGGAAGGCGAGGCCAGTGTGCGAGGCGATCACGGCCTTGAAGTCGGCCACGAGCTCGCGCAGCGCGCCGTCGTCGAGCTCCGTGTCCAGCTCGACGCCGCGATCGTGCTTCTTGCGTTCGAGCAACGCCTCGAAGGGGTCCTCGTCGGTATCGGACTCGGCGCGCACGCCGAGCACGACGTCGCCGTACATCTGCACGAAGCGGCGGTAGGAGTCGTAGGCGAAGCGCGGGCTGCCGGAACGCCGCGCGAGTCCCTCGGCGGTCGCGTCGTTGAGGCCGAGGTTGAGCACCGTGTCCATCATCCCCGGCATCGAGACGCGCGCGCCGGAGCGCACGGAGACCAGCAGCGGGTTGTCCGCGTCGCCGAAGCCCGCACCGACGCGGCGCCCGACCGCCTCGACGGCCTCGCGCACGGCGTCCTCGAGGCCGTCGGGGTAGTGGCGGCCGAGGGCGTAGAAGGCGTTGCAGACCTCGGTGGTGATGGTGAAGCCGGGCGGGACGGGGATGCCGAGGCTGCTCATCTCGGCGAGGCCGGCGCCCTTGCCGCCGAGCAGGTTGCGCATCGAGGCGTCGCCGTCGGCGCTGCCGCCGCCGAAGGCGAAGACCGGCGGGAGGGTTGTCGCCGCGGTCGTGCCTTCGGGCGCGGTGGTGGTCATCGCAGGCCTCTCGCGGGCGCGACGGCATCGCGCGCCGTGGGGAGTGAATCATGGGATGCAAAGGACGCGCGCCGCCACGGGCTCGCGCTGCCCCCGCACACTGTGCACGCATTATAGGGCGTAGCCGCGAAAGGCTCGCGATGCGCCGTCGTCGCTCTCGGGTCCTCATTGGCGGGCGGGCGCTCGGAACGAGGATGCGAACGGGCATTTGACCTCGATGGAGCAGAGTCTATAGTGACACCACGCCGCCTCCGCGACCGCGAGATCTCGCTGCTCTGCGCGCGCAGGCCGGCAGTCTGAGCGCCCGCGACCTGATCCGCGAGGCGGAGGCGCGGGGCTGGGTGGAGGTGCGGGGCCGCGGCAAGGGAAGCCATCGCGTGTGGGCGAAGCCTGGGGCGCCGCGGATCGTGATTCCCGCAAGGCCCGCCAGGCCGACCGTGCTCCGCATCCTCACGATGCTCGATGAAGGGAGCGTCTCCGATGACCTACCGTGACGAATCCAGCGTCATCAAGGTGGCGCAACTCGGGCCGTACGCGCGGATCCTCACCCGCGACGAGGACGGCCGCTACGCCGCCGAGGTGCTCGAGTTCCCGGGCTGCCACTCCAGCGGCGATACGCCGGACGAGGCGATGGCGAACCTCGACGAAGCGATCGAGGTCTGGGTCGGCGCCACACTCGACGAGGGCGCCGAGATCCCGCCGCCGATGCTGCACAGCGAGTTCTCCGGCCGCGTTACCCTGCGCCTGTTGCCCTCCGTGCACGAGCGCGCCTCAATGCTGGCCCGGCTGGAGGGCGTGAGCCTCAACCGTCTGCTCTCGAACGCGGTCTCGCACTACGTCGGCTATCTCGGCGGTATGCACGAGGCGGCCCCGCGCCGCGCCGCAACGCGCGCCACCGCCGTCGCGGAGGAGCCACCAGCCTACGAGGCGTAGCCGCCCCTATGCCTCTTCCCGCGCCTGCTGCTGGCGGACGACGACGATCTCGCCCTCGCTGCCGGGGCCGTAGGCGCCGCGGTAGCGCTCCGGCAGCAGCTCGGCGATGCGGCGCATCAGCAGGTCCGTCGCCTGCTTCGCCCGCCGCCCCGTCGGTGCGCCCTCGCCGAGCGTGAACGGCTCGCCGAACTCGACGCGCACGGTTGGCCGCCCGCGCAGCAGTCCGCCGAGGATGGCGCGCGGCCCGCGTAGCGCCTCGGTACCCGTCACGGCGACCGGCACGACGGGGGCGTCGCCCAGCAGCGCGAGCATCGCCGAGCCCGGCAGGGCGGGGATCAGCGCCTGCTCGGGAGCTCGAGTGCCCTCGGGGAAGACGAGCACCGCGCGACCGGCGAGGAGGTGATTGCGCCCGACGCGCAGCGCCCCGAAGTCGGCCGAATGTCGCCGCACGGGGAACGCGCCGAAGGCCCAGACCGTCCAGCCGACCAGCGGCGTCTCAAACATCTCGCGCTTCGCCATCACGCGCATGCCCCGCGGCGAACAGCCGCAGACCAGCACAGGATCGAAGTTGCTGAGGTGGTTCGCGACGACGACGACGCGGCCCTCCATCGGCATGCGCTCGGCGTGGACCACCTCGAGGCGGGCGGCGGTGCGCACGAACCAGTACACGGCGCGGCGCGCGATCCAGTACGCGAAGATCGAGAAGCGCTCCCAGACCCACAGCTTCACGAGGCGTTCGCCCGCTCGTAGGCCTCGAGGGCGTGCGCGACGACCTCGTCGATGCCGAGAGCGTCCGTGTCGAGGATGATCGCGTCCCCGGCGGCCTGCTCCGGGTGAATCGCGCGCTTCCCGGTCTGATCGAGGCCGTCGCGGCGCGCGGTCTCCTCGACCACGCGCTCCAGGTCCGTCTCGCGTCCGGCGGCGAGCTCCTCGGCGAGGCGGCGGCGGGCGCGCACCTCGATCGAGGCGGCGAGGAAGATCTTCGCGCGCGCGTCGGTGAGCACGCGCGTGCCGATGTCGCGACCGGCCATCACCACCGGGCTGCGCTCGGCGACAGCGCGCTGATGGCGCACCATCTCGTCGCGCACCTCGGGCAGGCGCGAGATCAGCGAGACGCTCGCCTCGATCGCCGGCTCGCGCAGGCCGTCCGTCACGTCCGCGCCGTCCACCGACACGCGAGGCGTCGCCGGGTCCGGCCACGTGACATCGAGGCTGGCCGAGCGCACGCGGGCGATCACGGCGGCGCCGTCCTCGGGGTCGATGCCCGCGTCGAAGACGGCGCGCGTGCAGGCGCGGTACATCATGCCGGTGTCGAGGAAGCCGAAGCCGAGCCGCCCGGCGAGCGCGCGTCCGACGGCGCTCTTGCCCGAGGCGATCGGCCCGTCGAGCGCGAGGCTGCGCGCGACCGACTCGCTCGCGACATCGCCCTGTGCGGGGGAGGGCGGCTGGGCACGTTCGGCTGCGATCGCGCCCGGCTCCGTCCCCGCGCCGCCGCCAGTCGCCATCGAGGCGTCCGCGGCTCGCGTGCCCGGCGATGATATGGAGGCCTCCTCCGGGGCGTCCAGCAGCCCGACGAGCGCGAGCAGCGCGCGCTCCTCGGCGGCGGCGAGCGGCCGCGAGGCGCCGGGCGCGAGCCCGCCGAGGTCGAGACCACCGACGGAGCTGCGGATCAGCCGCCGCACCGGATGCCCGACCGCGTCCAGCATGCGCCGCAGCTGGCGCTTGCGGCCCTCGTGCAGCACCACGCGCAGCCAGGCGCCGTCGCGCTCGTGGCGCAGCAGCTCCGCCTCGGCGGGCGCGGTCGGGCCGTCGTCCAGCTCGACGCCCTCGCGCAGGCGGGCCAGCGCCGAGGCGTCCGGGACGCCCTCGACGAGCGCCTCGTAGGTCTTGTCGACGCGATGGCGGGGGTGCGTCAGGCGGTGCGCCAGCTCGCCGTTGGTGGTGAGCAGCAGCAGCCCCTCGCTGTCGCGGTCGAGCCGCCCGACGTGCCGCAGGCTGGCCGGCGGATCGTCGAGCAGGTCGAACACCGTCTCGCGCCCGCGCTCGTCCGAGGCGGTGACGAGGACGCCTCGCGGCTTGTGCAGCAGCAGCGTGCGATCGGGCGGGAGCGGGGGCAGCGGCGCGCCGTCGACGGTGACGCGGCTGGCGGCGGGGTCGGCGCGCCGGCCGAGTTCGGCGACATCGCCATCGACGCGCACGCGGCCCTCGCGGATCAGCTGCTCGACGCTGCGGCGGCTGCCGAGGCCGTGGCGCGCGAGGATCTTCTGCAGCCGCTCCTCGGGCACGGGTGGGCGGCTAGCCCCGGCGGCGACGGAAGCGCTCGACGATCAGCCACTCCGTGAGCTCGGTGCGCGCGATCGCCGCGCCGGAGCGGACGGGCGAGAACAGCCACGAGAGCGTCCCGCCGACGGCGGCTCGCAGCGCGTACTCGGCGGCCAGCGCCGCCCCCGCCACGAGCAGCGAGCGCCGCACCACGGGCAGCGCCCGCGCCGGCAGCCGTGCAGGCAGCCGCCGCTCGCGCCGCACGAGCGCGCCTCGAAGCGTAGGCAGCGGTACGGGCAGGTGGCGCTCCGCCATGCTTCCTCCTCGTGGGGACGCCGCCAGCCTAGCGCGAGCCTCCGGGTCCGGCTAGCGGCGTACTACGTTCCGCCCCGGAACGCTTGGGGCGGGAACGGCCCGGGCCAATCGTCTTCTAGGCTGAGTATCTGGCCAGTCGAGGTGCCAGCGTGCCACTTGACATCGTCGCCCTCAGCCGCCGCGTACCCGAACGCTCGCAACTCTTCCGGAATCCGGTCCTCGAGGTAGGGGTTCAGGTACAAGCAAGCCTCAACGCTCGCCGCGGTGTACGGGGAGGCACGGCGAAAGATCATCACAGCGCTGATCTCGGCGTGGGTGGGATTCCAGGGCTCGTCAGTTCGCTTCCCGGTCCAAATCCCGCCTGTAGGCGGCAGTATCTCGCCACTTGGTATGCCGATTGTTACAGGGCCGAAAAGGGCAGCTGCCTCGTGCCTTGTCCCGTAACCACTGCCGTCATTCACTGCGACGATGAGGAGGTCTCCATGGGTCTCGAGCTGTCTTGCTTTGGTTGAAATCGCGTCCCGCACTGGGCCGCCGAGCGTTCCGGAGCCGCCGAAATGCCTCGCCTGAATCACGCTACCGCCAGCCGAGCGCGGTACGGCCTTGGCACGCACAACCCAATCTCCACACGCGGGATCGGCAGACACTTCCAGGCGCGGGGCAGTGCTTGAGTCGAAGTTCTTCCACGTTGGAGCCGCCGGCTCCAAATCGTTGAGCCACGAGCGGATTTTGCGGGTAATCGAGGGTAGGCGAGGCGCCCGTTCGAGTGTCCCTTCAGTGTCGATCGACACCCCCCAGCCCGCGGGAACCTCACCGTCCAAGCGGTTGATGGCCTCGAACACTGGAGCTTCGAGCGGAGAGTCCCCGATCGTGTCGGCCACGACGGTTGCCTCGACATAAGCACGGCTCCCCGATCCGGCAACTAGGAAGTCCGGCTTGGAGCCGCCGGCCAAGGTGGGGTTCACCTCGACGGAGAGCCCGAGCCTCACGAACAACTCGTGCAGGAACAGCTCGAAGAACGCCGACTCGTGGTTCTGGTCTTTCCTCCGGAACCGTGATCGCAGGTCACCGTTCGAGTCAGGGAAACGCTTGTACCAGCGCTCTAGTTCGCTGCGGACATTCGGATTTCTCGGCCAAGCCGATCGGTTCAGGAAGCCAAACGGCGACTCGCCCGCGCGCAGAGGAGCATCGTCCGACCGTTCGATGTCGTCGAAGAGCAGCTTCGCGTTCAACACACCCCCGACACGACTACGTCCGACCCAACTGCGCGTCCACCTCCGCGGTCAGGTCCGTCGGCTCGGCGGGGGCGCCGGCGGCGTCGAGGACGCGGGAGCCGGCGACGCGGAGGCGGCCGGCGGCGAACTCGGCGAGGGTGGCGACGACGAGCGGGGCCTCGCGGGCGACGCCGCGGGCGCGGATCGCGGCGAACAGCTCGGAGGCGTCGCGGGCGGCGTCGTCGAGCTCGGCGGGCGGGGCGGGGAGGCGCGCGCGCAGCGCCTCGAGCTCCGGGTCGCGCAGCGGGTAGCGGCAGTAGGCGACCCGCGGGCCCTCGTCCACCTCGGCGATCGCGAGGTGCAGCATCACGCCGCTCTCCTCCGCGCCGCTGCGGATCAGCTCGCGGATCACGGCCTGCCACATGCCCACCGGGCCGTCCGGCAGCGCCGGATGCAGGTTCAGCACCGCGTGGCGGGCGACGAACTCGCGCTCGAGGATCAGCATGTAGCCGGCGAGCATTCCGATGTCGAACTTGTGCGCCTCGAGATCCTGGTCGACGAGCCGGTCGTACTCGATGCGCCAGGCTGGCAGCGGCTCGCCGGGGCGCGAGAGCGCGCCGCCGACCGCCCGCCGGTAGCGCACCGAGGAGCGCGCCACCAGCGGCGCCCCGGCCTGCTCGACCAGCTCGAAGAAGGAGTCGGTCGCCTCGGCCTCGCCGCGCTCGCGGTTGCAGAAGACGAAGGCCAGCTCGGCGTCCATCGCGCCCGCCTCGATGGCGTCGCGTACGGCCTCGAACATCGCGCGTGATCCCGGCCCGCGCGCCGTCGTGAACCAGCCGATGCGCAGCGTCACCGTGGCCTCGGAGTCACGGCGCGCCCGACTCGCCGTCGTAGGCCTCGCGCAGCTGCTCGATGCGCTGTTCGGCCTCGCCGAGCAGGCGCTGGCAGCGCTGCGCGAGGGTCATGCCTTCCTCGTAGAGCGCGACGGCGCGGTCGAGGGCGACATCGCCCGCTTCGAGTTGCGCCGTGACTTCCCCGAGGCGCGCGAACAGCGCCTCGAAGGTCTCGTTCGGGGCGGCGCCGCCGGGGGCGGGCGGGTCCGGGGCCGGGAACTCAGCCTGTGCCATGCTGTCCCTTCGCATCTTTCTTTGTTGGAGGGGGTCTCCCCCTCACCCCCGCCCTCTCCCCAGGGAGAGGGGGCCGGACGGGGCGTCCCCTGAGGACCCCGTCAGTCCTCGATGCGCGCGCCGCGGACGCCGTCGCGCAGGCGCAATGCTACCGCCTCGTCGCGCTGCAGGGCCGCGGCCGAGGTCGCCAGCGTGCCGTCGGCGCGCTCGACGACGGCGTAGCCGCGTTCGAGCGTGGCCTGCGGGGAGAGTGCGGCGAGCCGCCCCGCGAACACGGCGGCCTGCTCCCGCGCTACGCCGATCTGCTTGCCGAGGGCGCGCGCCGCGGCGTCCCCGCGCGCGTCGATCGCGCGCTGCGCTGCGCCGAGGTCGGGCAGCCCCGCGTCGAGCGCCACGGTCGTGCGGCCGATCCGGTCGTGGGCGTCGCGCAGCAGGCGCGCCAGCCAGGCCTCACCGCGCCGCGAGATCGCGTCGATGCGCTGTGCGACCTCGAGGCGGTCGGGTGCGACGAGCTCGGCGGCGGCCGAGGGCGTGGGCGCGCGCAGGTCGGCGACGAGGTCGGCGAGGGTGGTGTCGGTCTCGTGCCCGACGGCGGAGACGACGGGCACCGGTGAGGCGAAGATCGCGCGGCCGACGGGCTCCTCGTTGAAGGCCTGGAGGTCCTCGGCCGCCCCGCCGCCGCGCGCGAGGATGATCACGTCCGGGCGACGCTCCGGCTGCGCCTGCTCGCCGAGCGCGCGCAACGCCTCGGCGATCAGCGCGCCCGCGCCCGCGCCCTGCACCGGCGTCGGCTGCACGATCACCGCGGCGAGCGGCCAGCGGCGGCGCAGCACGTCGATCACGTCGTGCAGCACCGCGCCGGCGGCCGAGGTCACGACGCCGATGCGCTGCGGGAAGGCGGGCAGGGGGCGCTTGCGCTCGGGCGCCAGCAGCCCGTCCGCCTCGAACAGCGCGCGCACCCGCTCGAACTCCGCCGCCTGCGCCCCCGTGCCCTCGGGCTGCACGAAGTCGACGATGAAGGAGAGTTCGCCGCGTGGCTCGTAGACCGAGAGCGAGCCGTAGACGACGACCGAGACGCCCTCGGCAAGCCGCTCGCGTTGGCCGATGTTGCGCTGGCGGAAGAAGGCGCAGCGGAGCCCGGCGCGGGCCTGCTCATCGGTGAGGGTGAAGTAGATGTGCCCCGAGGACGCCGCCGAGAGGTTGCGAACCTCGCCGGCGACCCAGATCTGCGAGAGGTGCCGGTTGCTCTCGATCAGCTCTCGCAGGTAGCGGGTGACCTGGCGGACCGGGTAGACCTCGGGAGGCATCGCGCGTGCGCCTAGGCGGTCGAGGTCCGCTCGAGGTAGCCGCCGCCTGAGGTCGAGACCTTGATCGTGTCGCCGCGGTTGATGAACAGCGGCACGTCGACGACCAGGCCCGTCTCCATCGTCGCCTGCTTCGTCGCGCCGGTCGCGGTGTCGCCCTTCACGCCGGGCTCGGTCTCGGTGATGACGAGCGTGACGGCGGCGGGCAGTTCGACGCCGAGCGCCTCCTCGCCGTATGTCAGCACCTGGACGACGTCGTTCTCCTTCACGTAGGGGAGTTGGTCGCCGATCAGTGCGCTCGGCACGAGGATCTGGTCGTAGGTCTCGGTGTTCATGAACGTCATCATCTCGCCGTCGGCGTAGAGGTACTGCATCGCTCGCCGCTCGACGCGCGCGGCGGTGAGCTTCTCGCCGGCGTTGAAGGTGCGCTCGATCTGGTGGCCGGCGCGCAGGTCGCGCATCTTCACGCGGTAGACGGCCGACTTCTTGGTCTTGATGTGATGCGCCTCGACCACCTGGTAGAGCGTGCCGTCCACCTCGACGGTGCTCCCACGCCGCAGATCCCCGCTTCCGATCACGAGGCCACCCCCACTCCCGAGCCGACTGACTGCCCGACTTCCAGATCGAGTTTCGGCGCACGCGAGAGTACGCGCAGCCGTCCGTCTTCCAGCACGCACTGGTCCTCGATGCGCACGCCGCCCCAGCCCGGGAAATACGCCCCCGGCTCGACCGTCACGACGTGCCCGTCGGCGAGCACGGCGTCCGAGTCCGCTGCGAGCCGCGGCGCCTCGTGCACCTCGAGGCCGACGCCGTGGCCGAGGCCGTGCGTGAAGGCCTCGCCGTAGCCGAACTCGGCGAGCACGGTCGCCGCGATCGCGTGCGCGTCGGCGCCGCTCATGCCCGCCTCGATTCGCTCGATGGCCATCGTCTGCGCGGTCAGGACTGCATCATAGACCCGCGCGAAGCGGGCATCCGGCTCGCCGGCGAAGAGCGTGCGCGTGAGGTCCGAGCAGTAGCCGTCGACGACCACGCCGAGGTCCATGACCACGCCCTGCCCGGCCTCGACGGCGACGTCGCGAGGGCGCGCGTGCGCCATCGAGCCATGCGATCCGGCGGCGACGATCGTCTCGAAGGAGAGGCGCTCCGCGCCGTGCTCGATCGCGTAGCGCTGCACCTCCCAGGCCAGCTCGCGCTCGCTGACGCCCGGCCGCAGCAGTGAGGCGGCGTGCGCGCAGGCCTCGTCGCCGAGGCGCACCGCGCGCGTGATCGCCTCGATCTCCTCGCTATCCTTGACCGCGCGCAGCGGCTCGACCGCATCGAGCACGGGCTTGAGGCGCGGGCGGTCCGATGGCGCGAGCAGCTCCATCGCCTCGACCCACTCGGCGTGTTCGGCCATCGATAGGTGCGCCGCCTCGACGCCGATGGTCTTGCCTGCGAGGCACGCGAGCAGGTCAGAGGCGAAGGAGCCGATGCGCCGCAGCGGGGCGGGGACGAGATCGAACGCGGGCGCCTGCAGGCGCGCCTGCTCGTGGTAGCGGCCGTCGGTGGCGATGCGGGCGGTCTCGGCGCTGACGAGCAGCACGCCGGCGGAGCCGGTGAAGCCGGAGAGCCAGCGGCGGTTCGCCGGCGCGGTCACCAGCAGCGCATCGACCTCGAGGGCGTCGAATCGCTCGCGCAGCCGATCGAGCCGCGTCGCGGTGTCGCTCACTCGGCCGCGCCTTCGCTCAGCCGCGAGTGCAGCAGGTCGAGCGCGGCGAGGTAGCCGCGGAAGCCGAAGCCGCTGATCAGCCCCCAGGCATGGGGCGCGGTCAGCGACTGGCGGCGGATCTCCTCGCGTGCGTGGATGTTGCTCAGGTGCACCTCGACGACCGGCGGCTCGAACGCCGCGAGGGCGTCGGCGAGCGCGAGCGAGGTGTGCGTGTAGGCCGCGGCGTTGAGGATCGCGCCGTCCCAGTCGCGGTGCTGCTGCAGCATGTCGACCATTTCGCCCTCGGAGTTGGACTGCGCGAACGCGACCTCGAGGCCGAGTTCGGCGGCGCGCTCGCGGCAGCGCTCCTCGAGCGTGGCGAGCGTCTCGTGGCCGTAGATCTCCGGCTCGCGCTCGCCGAGGAGGTTGAGGTTGGGGCCGTTGAGTATCAGCACGCGCATCGCGGGCAGTTCCTTCAGCCGGGCCCTTACCCGGTCTGTGCGGCGTTCGCCTCGTGGTCGCCCTCGCGCTCGATGTCGCGAGCGCGGGCCAGCGCCTTGGAGACGATCGCCTGTTTCCGCGAGCCGGTCACTGCGGTGTAGATCTGGGTCGTGTCCGCCGACGCGTGCCCCAGCAGTTGCTGCACGATCCGCAGGTCCGCGCCCTCGTCCAGCATATGCGTCGCGAAACTGTGGCGCAGCAGGTGCGGATGCACGCGCTGGCGGACCGCCGCCGCCGAACCCGCCGCGCGCACCATCGACTGGATCGAGCGCGCCGAGAGGCGTCCGCCGGAGCGGTTGAGGAAGAGCGCCGCCTCCGCCCCGCGCGCCAGTTGCGGGCGGCCGCGCTCCAGGTAGTTGCGCAGCGCGTCGCGGGCCGGGCGGCCGAAGAGCGCGATGCGCTGCCGCCTGCCCTTGCCCATGACGCGCGCCTGCCGGTTCGCGAGATCGAGGTCGGCGCTGTCGAGCGCCACAGCCTCGCTGACGCGCAGGCCAGCGCCGTAGAGCAGCTCCAGCAGGGCGCGGTCGCGCAGCCCGGCCGGCGTGCCGTCCTCGGGGGCGGCCATCAGATCGGCGGCCTCCTCGCCGGAGAGGATCTGCGGCAGGCGGTTCGGGGCCTTCGGCGAGCGCAGCCGCAGGATCGAATCGCCGGGCCGGCCCGGGCGCAGTTCGCCCTCGCGATCCAGCCAGCCGTAGAACGCGCGGATCGTCGAGGCGATGCGCTTCACCGAGGCGGGCGCGCGGTGCTCGCCCTGCAGCAGCAGCCCGAGGTACGTGCGCGCCTGCTCGCGGCCCGCCTCGTCGAATTCCACCCCCGCGCCGGCGAGGTGCACGAAGAAGCCCGTGAGGTCGTCGCGGTAGTTACGGATCGTGCGCTCGGAACGCTGCCGCACGAGGGCGAGTTCATCGAGGTAGCGCTCGAGCGCCTCGAGGGCGCGGGCGTCGGGGTGCGGTTGCTCAAGGGTGCGCGGCTCGGACACCGTCAGTCTCCGGCGATCTCCAGCACCCCGCCGCATCGAGCGTAGCACGCTGGCTGCGGGCTGAGGATCAGGCGGAGCGCTTCTTCGGCGCGCGGGTCGTGCGCCGCGCGCCGCCGCTGCGCTTGCCGCCGCGCTTCGGCTTCGGGGCGCGCGGATCCTGGCCCTGCGCGCGCATGCGCTCCTCGCGTGCCGCGATCAGGCCGACGGCGTCCTCGAGCGTGACGCCCGAGGGCTCCTGCCCGCGCGGCAGCGAGGCGTTGACCTGGCCGTCGGTGACGTACGGCCCGTAGCGCCCGTTGCGCAGCTCGATGCTCGCGCCGCTGTCCGGATGCGCGCCCAGCACCGCGAGCGGCCCCGCCGCCGCGCCGCGCCTGCCGCGCTTGGGCTCGCGCAGGAGCCGCACGGCCTCGTCGAGTTCGATCGTGCGCAGGTGCTCGTGGTCGCGCAGGCTGCGCGTCTCCTTGCCGGCGCGGACGTAGGGCCCGTAGCGCCCGTCCTGGGCGGCTATCTCCTCGCCGCTCTCCGGGTGCGCGCCGAGCACGCGCGGGTAGGACAGCAGATCGAGCGCCTGCTCCGCGGTCAGCGTCTCGATGGCCATGTCGGGCCAGAGGCTGGCGCGCTTCGGCTTCCCGTCGTTGTCGTCGTTCTCGCCGATCTGCACGTAGGGCCCGTTCGGCCCGCTCTTGACGTAGATCGGCTTGCCGCTCTCCGCCTCGGATGCCACGACGCGGCCTCCGAGGGCGGCTTCGGCGAGCAGTTCGAGCGCGCGCTCGATCGTCAACTCGTCCGGCGGCTGGTCTTCGGGAATGCTGGCGCGCTGCTCACCTTCGCCGGCCTCGATGTATGGCCCGTAACGTCCGACGCGCGCGGCGACCGGCCGGCCGTCGGCGTCCACGCCGAGCGGGATCGTGGAGATCGCGCGCGCGTCGATCGCCTCCCAGCTGGAGTCGATGCGCTGCTTGAGCCCTTCCGCGGCGAGGCCCTCGCCGGATTCGCTGTCGTCGCCGAAGTAGAAGCGATGCAGCCACGGCTCGCGCTCGAGCTCGCCGTCGGCGATGCGGTCCAGGTCGTCCTCCATGCGCGCCGTGAAGCCGAGGTCCACGAGGTCGGCGAAGTGCTGCTCCAGCAGCGCGACGACGGCGAACGCCGTCAGTGTCGGCGTCAGCGCGGCGCCCAGCTTCCAGACGTAGCCGCGGTCCTGCACGGTCTGGATGATCGAGGCGTAGGTGGAGGGCCGCCCGATGCCGAGTTCCTCCAGCTCGCGCACGAGGCTGGCCTCGGTGTAGCGGGCGGGCGGGCGCGTCTCGTGGCCCTGCGCCTCGGCGGAGACGCCGCGCAGTACCTGGCCCTCGGTGAGCGGCGGGAGGATGCGCTCCTGGTCGTCGAGCGCGGCGTCGGGGTCGTCCGAGCCCTCGACGTAGGCGCGCAGGAAGCCGGGGAAGTCGATCACCTTGCCGGAGACGGCGAACACGGCGTCGCCATGCTCGCCCGTGTCGGCGAGCAGGCGGGCGCGCGTGCGCCGCCCGCGGGCGTCTTTCATCTGCGAGGCGACCGTGCGCTTCCAGACCAGGTCGTAGAGGCGCAGCTCGTCGGGCCGCAGCGCGCCGCGCAGGCTGTCCGGCGTGCGGAAGATGTCGCCGGCTGGCCGGATCGCCTCGTGCGCTTCCTGCGCGCCGCGTGCGCGCGTGCGGTAGCGCCGCGGCTGCGCGGGCACGTAGTCCGCGCCGTAGAGGTCGCGCGCCTGCCTGCGGGCGGCGTTGAGCGCCTGGTCGGAGAGGTTCACCGAGTCCGTGCGCATGTAGGTGATGAAGCCGTTCTCGTAGAGGTTCTGCGCGGTGCGCATCGTGCGCTGCGCGGTGAAGCCCAGCTTGCGCCCGGCCTCCTGCTGCAGGCTCGAGGTGATGAAGGGGGCCGGCGGCCGCTGCGTGTAGGGCCGCTCGTTCACCTCGGTGACGGTGTATGCCGCCTCCGCCACCGCGCCCGCGATGGCGCGGGCGCGCTCCTCGTCGAGTGCCAGCGCCGAGGCGCCCTCGCGCAGCTGCCCGGTCTCCGGCTCGAAGTCGTTCCCTCGCGCCAGGCGTTGCCCGCCGAGTTCGGCGAGGCGCGCCGCGAAGGGCTCCGGCGGAGGAACGTCCTGCTCGCTCCGTACCTGCGAGCGCACGTCCCAGAACGAGGCGCTGGAGAACCGCATGCGCTCCCGCTCGCGCGCGACGATCAGGCGGATCGCCGCCGACTGCACGCGCCCGGCGGAGAGCCGCGGACGCACCTTCCGCCACAGCACCGGCGAGACCTCGTACCCGTAGAGCCGGTCGAGGACGCGGCGCGCCTCCTGCGCGGAGACCAGGTGCTCGTCGATCTCGCGCGGGTTGGCGAGCGCGTCGGCGATCGCTCGCTCCGTGATCTCGTGGAACACCATGCGGCGCACCGGCGCCGTCGGCTTGAGCACCTGGGCGAGGTGCCAGGCGATCGCCTCGCCCTCGCGGTCCTCGTCCGTTGCGAGGTAGAGCTCGCTCGCCCCCTTCGCGAGCTGGCGCAGTTTGCGAACCTGCGCCTGCTTGTCGCTCGGGATCTCGTAGCGCGGCTTGAAGCCGTCCTCGATGTCGACGGCGTCGTTCCCCTGGGGCAGATCGCGGATGTGCCCGATCGAGGATTCGACCACGTAGTCGGGACCGAGGAAGCCCGCGATCGTGCGCGCCTTGGCCGGTGATTCGACGATCACGAGGCGTGGGCCGCCGTTCCCGGCGGCGTCTGCGCCCTTCCGTCTGCGTCCGCGCGTTGCGCTGCTGCTCACGGCGTCGGCTCCTTCTCCGGTGATGGGGATTCGGACTCGTACACGGCGGCCGGTTCGCGCACCCGGACGTACTGCATCCCGCCCAGATCGCGCACCTGACCCTTGAGCTCAAGCAATGCGAGCGTAGCCGAGACACGGGCTGCGGCCAAACCGGTGTTTCGCACGACCTCGTCGACGTGGCGCGGTTCGCGCGTGAGCGCCGCCATCAGCGCCTGCTCGTCCTCGCTCGCCGCGGGCGCCGCGCGGCCGAAGTCCATCTGCGCCCCGATCATCGTCAGGTTCAGCGCCTCGAGGATGTGTTCGACGCTCGCGACCGGCGTCGCGCCGTCGCGGATCAGGGAGAGCGGGCCGCGTGACTGCGGCGCGAAAATCGAGCCCGGCACGGCGAAGACCTCGCGATTCTGCTCCCCCGCGAAGCGCGCGGTGATCATCGCTCCGCTCTTCACGTCGCCCTCGACGACGAGCGTGCCGAGGGAGATCCCGGACATGATGCGATTGCGGCGCGGGAAGAACTCGGCGCGCGGCTTCGTGCCCAGCGGGTAGTCGCTGATCAGCGCTCCCACCTCGGCGATCTCGCTCGCCAGCCCGCGGTTCTCCGGCGGGTAGACCGTGTCGAGGCCGTTCGCCAGCACGGCGATCGTGCGCGCGCCGGCGTCGAGCGCCGCGCGGTGCGCGATCGTGTCGATGCCTCGCGCGAGCCCGGAGACGACGGTCACGCTGTTCGCGGCGAGGTCGCGCGCCAGCTCGCCCGCCGCTTGCCGCCCGTAGGCCGTCGCGCGCCGCGTCCCGACGACGGCGAGTGCCCACTCGTCCTGCTGCGTCAACGTGCCCCGGACGTAGATCAGCGGCGGCGGGTCGGGGATCTCGCGCAGCCGGGCGGGGTAGGCGGGGTGGAAGCGCGGAATCGCCCGCACTCCGGCCTCGTCGAGGCGCTCCAGTTCCCGCTCCGGCTCGATTTCCGGCCGTTGCGCGACCACGAGGTCCACCGTCGCGGCGTCCAGCCCGGCCGCGCGCAGCGCCCCGCGATCGGCCGCCCACGCCTCCTCGAGCGAGGGGAAGGCGCGCTCCAGCAGCCCGAAGCGCATGGCCCCGAGGCGGGAGATGCGGTGGAACGCCACCCAGAAGGGCAGAGCATTTGTTCTTACCTCGTCCATGGCCCACAGCCTACCAGCCGTTGGCAAGGGGGCAAGTCCGGGTAGATTGCAAGCCCGAAGTTGGTGGAGTATGATTAGGCTCGCAGTACATTCATACTGGAATGCTCATGCGAGTGTCCGAACGCGGCCAGATCACCATACCCAAGCCGCTGCGCGACCGCTTCGGGATGAATCACAACGTCGAGGTCGAGATCACGCCCACAGAGCAGGGTCTCCTGATCCGGAAGAAGACGGCTGTCGAACATCCCGTGGACCGCATCAGCGGGATCCTCGACGGCGCGTTCGACGTGGATGAGTACATCGAGGAGATCCGCGGGCGGTGATCACGGCCGTCGACACGAACGTCCTGCTGGACATCTTCCTGTCCGATGCACCCCACCACGCCGAGTCGCGGGAAGCCGTCCGAGTTGCCTATGACGCGGGGGCCATCCTCGTCTGCGACATCGTCTACGCGGAGCTTGTCCCGGCGTTCGGCGACCGGGCGGCGCTGGATGAGGCGCTGAGGGAGATCAACGCCAGGCTCTCCCCAATCGATACGTCCATCGCCTACGAGGCGGGGCGGCGCTGGATGCAATACCGGCGCGCTGGAGGGCCAAGGGCGCGGATCATCTCCGACTTCCTGATTGGCGCTCACGCCGTCGCCGCGGCGGACACCTTCCTCACGCGGGATCGTGGCTTCTTCGAGACGTACTTTCCGGAACTGAGCGCGTAGTGAGTCGCGCAGCCTAGCCGGCGGCGGCCGCGTCCATCGGTGGGCGCTGGGTGACGCGCACGCGGCGAATGCGGCGGCCGTGCACGGACAGCACCTGCAGCTCCAGGCCGTGCTCCTCGCTGGCTACACGGTCTCCGGGCACCGCGAGGCGGCCCAGCAGCGAGAACACGAAGCCCCCCACGGTGTCGAAGTCCTCATTCTCGACCGCCGCGCCGAACAGCTCGTTCAGCTCGTCGATCGCGAGCCGCGCGTCGACGATCGCTTCGTCCTCGGAGATCACTTCGATCTCGATCTCGTCCGTGTCGTACTCGTCGGCGATCTCGCCGACGATCTCCTCGAGCACGTCCTCGACGGTGACGAGGCCGGCGGTGCCGCCGTACTCGTCGACGACGATGGCGACGTGGGTCTGGTCGCGGCGCAGGTCGGCGAGCAGTTCGTCGGTGCGCTTGGTCTCGGGCACGAAGTAGGGCGGGCGGGCGATCAGGCGCAGGTTGGGCGAGGTGACGCCGCTCTGCAGGCGGGCGAGCAGATCCTTGGCGTAGAGCACCCCGATGATGCGGTCGATGTTCTCCTCGTAGAGCGGGATGCGGCTGAACCCCGAGGAGTCCACCACCTTCATGACGTCGCCGACCGAGGCCTCGGTCGAGACCGCGACGATGTCGATGCGAGGTGACATAATCTCGCGGGCGGTCTGCCGTGACATGGCCAGGATGCCGCGCATCATCCGTCGCTCCTCGGTGAGCGTCTCTCCGCCGTTGCCGTCGGCGGGAGCCTCGAGGATGGCGAGCAGCTCGGCGGCCGGGTCGTCGACGATCTCGGCGCGGCGGCCGGCGAGGCGCAGCACCCCGCGGGCGGGGGCGCTCATCAGCCAGGCGAAGGGGGTGAGCAGGGGCGCGAGGAAGGCGATCACGCGCGCGAGCCGGTAGCCGGCGCCCTCCGGGCTGGCGAGCGCGATCGTGCGCGCGTTCTGGCGCAGCGCGGCGACGACGAGCAGCGCGATCACGCCGGCGGCGGCCGCCGCGAGGACGCTCAACTCGCGACCGCCGATCAGCAGCAGGGCGATCCCGAGGCTGAGCGTCACGGTCGCGAGCGTCGCGCCGGCGCCGAGCGCGCTGAGGATCTGCTGGCGTTGCTTGATGTAGCTGTCGAAGAGGCCCGCCACACCGTTCTCGGCGCGGATGCGGGTGCGGCGGCGGGTGATCGTGGCCACCCCCGCCTCGGCGGCCGAGATCAGCACGAGCAGCACGCCCGCGCAAATCATCACCACCAGAGCCACTGCTGTCAGGGTATCCAAACCGCGACGGGCCGCAGGCGGCCCGCTACTGCTCCTCTCCCGCTTCGCTGCTCGCTGGCTGCCGGATGCGCGCGGGCGCGCCGATCGCCGAGGCGCCCGGCGGCACGTCGCGCGTGACCACCGAACCGACCCCCGTGCGCGCGCCCGCGCCGATGTTAACCGGCGCCACAAGCATCGAGTCGCTACCGATGAACGCCCCGTCTCCGATCACGGTGCGGTGCTTGTCCGCGCCGTCGAAGTTCGCCGTGATCGTGCCCGCGCCGATATTCACGTCCTCGCCCACGTCCGCGTCACCGAGGTAGGAGAAGTGCCCGACGCGGCTGCCCGCGCCGACGCGCGAGGCCTTCACCTCCGCGTAGTTGCCGAGCCGCGCGCCCGTCTCGATCGTCGAGCCGGGGCGGATGTGGCAGTAAGGCCCGACGTGCACATCGTCGCCGAGCGTGGCGCCTTCGATGGTGGAGCCGCCGATCGTGCAGCGCTCGCCCACCCGCGTGTCGCGCAGCACAGCCGCCGGCCCGATCCGGCAGTCGCGCCCGACCGCCGTCGCGCCGAGCAGGTGGACGCCCGGCAGCAGCGTGACGTCCTCGCCGACCTGCACGCCGGCGTCGACCCAGGTCGTGGGTGGGTCGACGATGGTGACGCCGCCGGCCATCAGCTCCTCGCGCACGCGGGTGCGCATCGTGGCCTCGGCGGCGGCGAGCTGGGCGCGGGTGTTGACCTGCTGCGCCTCGCTCGCGTCGGCGAGCGGGCAGGCGAGCGCTGTGTGGCCGGCTTCGAGGGCGGCGCGCACCGCGTCGGGCAGGTAGACCTCGCCGCGCGGCGAGGGCGCGAGCGAGGCCAGCGCCGGCCAGAGCCAGGCGGCCTCGGCAGCGTAGACGCCGACGTTGATCTCGCGGATCGCGGCCGTCTCGGCGTCGGTCTCCGTCTCCTCGACGATCGCCGTCACGGAACCCGCGGAGCGCACGATGCGTCCATACCCCGTGGGGTCTTCGACCTCGACGGTGAGGAGGCTGAGCGTGGCCTGTGCCTCGACATGCGCGTTCGCGAGTGCCGCGAGGCTGTCAGCCGTGAGCAGCGGCAGGTCGCCGTGGGCGATCAGTACGCGGCCGGCCTCGCCGACGGCCTCGGCCGCCGCGAGGGCGGCATCCGCGGTGCCGCGCGGCTCGCGCTGGACCGCGACGAGCGCGCCCGCCTCGCGGGCCGCGCATGCGACGGCGTCCTCCGCATCGGCGGCGACGACCACGGCGCGATCGCAGCCGGCGGCGGCGAGGGCGTCCAGCAGCAGGCTCAGCATCGGTCGGCCGGCGACCTCGTGCAGCGCCTTCGGTCGGCGCGAGCGCATGCGGACGCCGCGCCCGGCTGCGAGCACGACGGCGGTCCAGCCGCGCAGCGGTTGCGAACGCCCGGGCGTCATGCGAAGCGGGGCGAGGGAGGTTTGTCGCTGTCGGCGCTTGTCTCGATCGTGGTGCTCCACGGTCACGCGCCTGCTCCGCCAGGTGCGGAAGCCGCTGCGAAAATTGACCCGTCGCTCGCGCCCATTCTACACTCGCAGGCGGCCCTGTCTCTACCGGAGCGGCCCGATCGCTGGCCCGGAGACTGCGCCGCAGGGGCGTGGCAGTGATCGATCGGCAGTGATCGCAGCGTGATCGTCGAAGAGCTCCGCGCCGCGTTCCTCGCGTACTTCGAGGCGCGCGCCCATCGTCGCATTCCATCCGCCTCGCTCGTCCCCTACGGCGACCCCTCGCTGCTGTTCACCTCCGCGGGCATGGTGCAGTTCAAGCCGTACTTCCTGGGCCTCGAAACGCCGCCCGCGACGCGCCTGACGTCCGTGCAGAAATGCTTCCGCGCCACCGACATCGAGTCGGTCGGGGACGACTCGCACCTCACGTTCTTCGAGATGCTCGGCAACTTCTCGCTCGGCGACTACTTCAAGGCCGAGGCGATCGAGGCTGCGCTCGGATTCCTCGCCGGCGAGCTGGGGCTTGAGTTCGAACGGCTCTGGGTCACCGTCTACACGGACGACGACGAGGCGTTCGACCTCTGGCGCGCCCAGGGCGTGCCGGCCGAGCGCATCCTTCGCTACAGCGCCGAACTGGGGAACTACTGGTACTCCGGCGAGACCGGACCGTGCGGTCCCTGCTCCGAGCTGCACTACTACTTCGGCGACGACGACGCCGCGGAGCCGCGCCTGCCGGACGGCCAGATCGACCTCGAATCGCCCAACTTCCTCGAGATCTGGAACCTGGTCTTCATGGCCTTCGACCGCGCGGCCGACGGCTCGCTGACGCCGCTGCCCTCGCAGAACATCGACACGGGGGCGGGGCTGGAGCGGCTCGCCTGGGTGCTGCAGGGCGTGCGCTCCGTCTACGAGACGGACCAGCTGCGCGCGATCCTCGCGAGCGCCGAGGCGGCTGCGGGGATCGCCTACGACCCGGACGGCGCGCCCGCGCAGGCACGCGCGCTGCGCGCCATCGCCGAGCATGCGCGCGCCGCGGCGTTCCTGATCCACGACGGCGTCCTGCCCGGCAACGAGGGCCGCGGCTACGTGCTGCGCCGCGTGCTGCGCCGCGCCATTTACTTCGGCTACACGATCGGGCTGCGCGAGCCCTTCATCGAGGGCGTGATCGAGGCCGCCGTCGAGGCCTCGAAGGGCGCGCACGCCGGCCTCGACGAGCAGCGCGCCTTCATTGTCCGGGTCGCCGGGGACGAGGAGCGCCGCTTCCAGGCGGCGCTGGCGCGCGGCATGGAGCTGCTCGAGGGCGTGATCGAGCGCGAAGCAGACGGGCGCCGCGTCCCGGGGCGCGACATGTTCACGCTCTACGACACCCATGGCCTGCCGCCCGAGCTGACCCGCGAGCTGGCGACGGCGCGCGGCTACGCCGTGGACGAGGAGGGCTTCGAGGCGGAGATGGCCGCTCAGCGCGAGCGCTCTCGAGGCGAGACTGTCTTCAGTGACTACGGCGACGACGAAGCCGAGCGCTTCGCCGCCCTCGGCCAGACCAGCACCTTCCTCGGCTACGAGGCGCACGAGGCGCAGTCGGCCGTCACCGCGCTGTTCAGCGGAGGCGAGCGCGTCGAGCGCCTCGAAGCAGGCGCCGAGGGCGAAGTGGTGCTCGAGGCGACCGCGTTCTACGCGGAGAGCGGCGGCCAGGTCGGCGATCGCGGCGAGATCGTCACCGCCGGCGGGCGCTTCCGCGTCGACGACACGCAGCCGCTAGGCGGCGTGCACGTGCATCGTGGCGAGGTCGTCGAGGGCGCGCTGACGGAGGGCGAGCCCGCCGAGGCGCGGGTCGACCCGGTCTGGCGCGCGGGCAGCCGCCGCAACCACACCGCCACGCACCTGCTGCACGCGGCGCTGCGCGAGGTCCTGGGGCCGCACGTGCGGCAGGCCGGCTCGCTCGTCGCGCCGGACCACCTGCGCTTCGACTACACGCACCCGCAGGCGCCGTCCGCACCCGATCTGCGCGAGGCGCAGCGGCTGGTCAACGCGAGGATTCGCGACGACATCGCGCAGGAGACCTTCATCCTCCCCTACGAGGAGGCGATCGATCGCGGCGCGATCGCGTTCTTCGAGGACCGCTACGCTGCCGAGGTGCGCATGGTCGAGTACTGCGAGGCGCGCGCCGCCTCCGGCGGTCCGTCCTCGCACCGGCACACGGCCGCCTGCTTCAGCCGCGAGCTGTGCGGCGGCACGCACCTGCACTCCACCGGCGGCGTCGGCAACTTCGTGATCACCGGCGACTCCTCGATCGGCGCGGGTCTGCGTCGCATCGAGGCGCTGACCGGCCCCGAGGCGGAGCGCTACATCGAGGAGCGCCTCGAGCTGGTGGACGATCTCTCCCAGCGCTTCAAGGCGCCGCCCGCGGAGATCGCGGGCCGCATCGACGCCCTCGAGGAGCAGCTGGCCGAGGAGCGCCGCCTCGCCCGCGCGCAGTCCGCAAGCCGCGCCGCCGGCGTCGCGGAGACGCTGGCGGACGAAGCCGAACAGCTCGACGGCGTGCAGATCCTCATCGCCCGCGTCGAGGCCGACTCCGCCGAGGCGCTGCGCGGCATGGCCGATCGACTGCGCGAACTCATGGACAGCGCCTTCGTCACGCTCGGCGCGGTGATCGGCGATCGCCCCCAGTTGCTCGCACTGGCGACGGACGACGTGGTCGAGCGCGGGCTGCGCGCCGACGAAGTCGTGAAGGCCGCCGCGGCCGTGGTCGGCGGCGGCGGCGGCGGCCGGCCGGGCCTTGCCCAGGCCGGCGGGCGTGACGCAAGCCGCCTCGGTGAGGCCCTCGAGGCCGCGCGCCGGTTGGCGCGCGAGCGTCTGGGCGGGGCGTAGCCCGCGGTGGCGCGGCAGCGAGCCTCCGGGATCATGCAGCAGATGCAGGACGCCTTCCGGCGTTACTGGCCCGTATTTCTGGACGCCGTCGCGGAGCTCGCGGGCCGGATCGGCGCGCTGCGCCGCCGCCTCAGCGACAGGCTGCGGGGCGGCGACCCCGAAGGCTGGCCGGCAGAATTGGACGAGGCGCCTGCCGCGCCTGCCGCGCAGGACGTACCGCGGCGGCGGCGCGGTCCGCGACTTTCCGGCGCGGCCACCATCGTCGCGGAACGCGAGGACGACGCGCGGGCGATCATCGGCCGCATCGATGTGGCGAGCGAGGTCGACTTGCTGCTCGTCGTGCCGCGCCGCGCGTACGCGCTGCGCAACGCGGTGGAGTGGCTGCGGATCGCCGCCTATGTCCGGCAGCGCGGGATCCACCTGCGGGTGCTCGCGAGCCGCGGGGACGTGCGACAGCACGCAGTGGATGCGGGGCTGCCCGCCGCGCGCACCGTGCGCGGACTGCGTCCCCGGCGCGCGCTTCGCATTCCCTTCGGGAGCCGCGAGTTCGTGCTGCGCGCCCCACCGATCGGTCCATTCATCCGGGCGGCGCTGTTCGCGGGCGTGCTCTTCGTGATCGGCCTCGCGGCCTGCACCTATGTGCCCTCGGCGACGATCCTGGTCGCTCCGCCCGCTGAGACGCTGACGGTGACCCAGCGCGTGCGCCTGAGCCCGCTCGGAGAGACGGACCTCGGACTCGGCGTGATCGCCGTCGACTCCGTACAGACGGAGGTCGTCTTCGTGATCGCGGTCGGCTCGACCGGCGTGGCCACCGCGGGCGATACGCGAGCGCGCGCGAGACTCACGTTCACCAACCGGGGCGATGCCGACCTCGTGCTGTCGATCGGCACGCCGGTCGAGACCATCGACGGCATCACGTTCACCACGAATGGCTCGGTCTCCATCCCGGCGGGCTCCAGCTCCACGGTCGGCGCAACCGCGATCGAGCCGGGGAGCGCCGGCAACGTCGCGGCAGACACCCTGACGCAGCTGAGCGGATTCCCGGCCACCCTGACTGTCACCAACATCGCCGCCGAGGGCGGCACGGACACCGAGGTCTCCGTGGTCAGCCCCGACGACGTCGCCACCGTCGCGTCCCTCGCCGACAGCGTGCTGCGGAGCGAGGGCGAGCGCAGGCTGCTGCGCACGATCACGGGCGGGACGGTCTTCACGGAGACCATCGCCGTCGCGATCCTCAGCCAGACCCCGCGCGCCGAGGTCGGCGACCAGGCGGACGTCTTCCCGATGGAGTACACCGCCGTCGCCAGCGCGTTCGTGCTGACCGACGAGGATGCCGACCGCGTCGCGCAGCAACTGCTCCAGAGCAAGCTGCCCGATGGCATGGCGCTGCTGCCTGGCACGTCCGCCGCCTCGATCAGCGAGGCCTACTCGTTCGACGGCAGCCGCCTGACCGTGGACTTCACCGCGACCGGCCTCGCGAGTCCGCTGCTCGATCCCACCACCCTGCGCGGCGTGCTGACGAACGTGTCGCCTGACGTCGCCGCCGAGCGGCTGAGCGAGCAGCTTGAGCTCACGATGGATCCGCTGATCACCGTGCATCCCGGATGGATCCCCGGCCTGCGCATGCCTCGCCGCTCCGATCGCATCTCGATCACGCTCGTCAGCCCGGAGGAACTCGGCGCTGCCATCGCCGGCGAACCCCCGGACGACGAGGAGAACGCGGACGGCGGCGCGGAAGGCGAAGGCGACGAGGATGGTGCGGACGGCGGCGACGGCTCGGACGCGGACTCAGGGTAGGCCCGGAGTGCGGGCAGGGGTGAGGCTGCAACGATGAGATGGCTGGGCATCGACCCCGGCGAAGCACGCGTCGGCATTGCCGCGTGCGACCCCGACGAGCGTATCGCCGTGCCGATCGAGGTCGTCCCGGCCGCCGCCGCCTTCCCCGCGATTCGCAGCATCGCGAAGCGTGAGGAGATCGGCGGCATCGTGGTCGGTCTGCCGCGCCTGCTCGGGGGCGAGGAGGGCGCCGCCGCCGCCGCTGCGCGCGCGCTCGGCGAGCGCCTGCGCAACCGCCTCGCGCTGCCGGTCGAGTACGAGGACGAACGCCTGACCTCCGTCGCAGCCGAGCGATCGACGCTGTCGAGCCGCGCCAGCGACGATCTCGCCGCCGCGCTGCTGCTGCAGCAGTTCATCGATCGGCGGCGACGGCTGCGGGATGCGGAGCGGACGGAAGACGCGAGTGACTCGTAGATTCGACCCGATCCTGATCGCCGGTGTACTCACGCTGGTCTGGGTCGCGCTCGTCGTGTCCGTGCTGGCCGGAACGCTGACCGACACGGAGGCCCGAACGGTTGGGGCGATGGCCGCGGGTGTCCCGCCTGCCCAGGACGGCTCTGCCGGGACGGATCCCGAAGCCGACACGATCGCGGTCACGATCGAGCCCGGGTCCGGCGTCGACACGATTGCCGCACAGTTGGTCGAGCAGGGAGTCCTCGAGAACGACGAGCGCTTCCGCACGTTGCTGCTGCTCATGGGCGTGGGCACCGAGTTGCGCGCGGACAGCTACCGCTTCGCGCCGGGCAGCCCCGCCGCCGAGGTCATTCGCCAACTGCGAGCCGGTGTCGCCAGGGAGCGCTTCTTCGTGGTGCACGAGGGGCTGCGCCTCGGGGAAATCGGCCAGACGATGGTCGCGCTCGATCTCGCGACGGAGGAGGAGTGGGAAGAGGCCGTCTCATTGCCGCGCGAGGAGTCCGTCCTGCGTGACCTGCCAGGCGGGGCCACCCTCAACGGCTACCTCTTCCCGGCGACGTATCCGATTGACGAGGAGACCACCGCCGAGAGCCTCGTCGTCGCGATGCTGGAGGCCCTCGACGAGTCGATCGATCAGGTGCTGCGCGGCCGGATTGCGCTCTCCTCGCTGACGCTGCACGAGGTGCTCACGCTCGCCTCGATCGTCGAGCGCGAGACGCTGCTGCGCGACGAGATGCCCGTGGTCGCCTCGGTCTTCCTCAACCGCCTCGCGGTGGGGGTCAAGCTCGATGCCGACCCGACCGTGCAGTACGCGATCACCACGGGCAGCAGCGAGGAGCCGGATGACGGCTGGTGGAAGATCGACCTGACCCTCGACGATCTCGCCTTCCAGTCGCCCTACAACACGTACCTCTTCGCGGGTCTGCCGCCCGGACCAATCGCCAGCCCGGGCCTGGCCGCCATCAGGGCGGTCCTCAGCCCGGCGGACACGGACTTCTTCTACTTCGTCGCGCGCGGCGACGGCTCCCACGCCTTCGCCGAGACGCTCGCCGAGCACAACGCGAACGTCGCCGAGTACCTCGGCCGCTGATCCCGCCGCCAAGACCCGGCGACCACGTATGATCGAGGCATGAGCGAGCCCGAACACCGCCACGTGCTGCCCGCCGACATGATCTCCGTGGAGGAGGCGCGCGCGCGCATCCTCGCGCACTTCGCACCGCTCGAGGCGGTCTCCACGCCACTGCTCGAGACGCTTGGGCAGGTGCTCGCCGCCGACGTGCATGGCGGGTTCGACATTCCGCCGCTCGCGAACACCTCGATGGACGGCTACGCCGTGCGCGCCGAGGACACCGCCGGCGCCGTACCGACGAGCCCGCGGCGGCTGCACGTGACGGGCTACCTGGCCGCGGGCTCCGTCTACGACGGCGCGGTCGGCCCCGGCGAGGCCGTGCGGATCATGACCGGCGCGCCCCTGCCCGACGGCGCCGACGCGATCGTCCCCTTCGAGGAGACCGACGAGGAAGAGCAGTCCGCCCGCTGGGAGGACGCCCCGCGCGCCGAGGTGCGCATCGACGTCGCCGCGGCGCCCGGCGCGAACGTGCGCCCCGCCGGTGAGGATGTCCGTGCGGGCGAGCTGGTGCTGCCCGCCGGCACGGTCCTCGGGCCCGCGCAGATTGGCGTGCTGGCATCGCTCGGCTTCGGGAGCGTCACGGTGATACGCCGTCCGCGCGTCGCCGTGCTCTCGACCGGCGACGAGCTGCTGCGACCCGGGGAGCCGCTGCGGCCGGGCGCGATCTACGACGCCAACGGCTTCTCGCTGGCCTCGATGGTGCGCGAGATGGGCGGCGAGCCGCTCGTGCTCGAGATCGCCCGGGACAGCGTCGAGGCGCTGACCGCGCGCGTCCGCGAGGGCGTCGCCGACGCCGATCTGCTGGTCACCTCGGCCGGCGTCTCGCGCGGCGACTTCGACGTGGTCAAGGAGGTGCTCGCGCGCGAGGGCGAGGTCGGCTTCTGGACGGTGCGGATGCGGCCCGGCAAGCCGCTCGCCTTCGGGACGTTCAGCGCGGGCGAGGGCGGCGAGAGGCGCGTCGTGCCGCACCTCGGGCTGCCGGGCAACCCGGTCTCCGCGATGATGACCTTCGAGCTGTTCGGGCGGCCGGCCCTGTTCACGATGCTCGGCAAGCCGCAGGCGTGGGAGCGCCCTCGCGTGCGCGCGATCGCCGAGGAGCGGATCGCGCGGCCGGACGAGCGGCGCTTCTACGCCCGCGCCATCGTCGAGCGCCGCGACGGGCGCTACCATGCGCGCCTGACCGGCCCGCAGGGCTCCGGCGTGCTCACCTCGTTCGCCCTCGCCAACGGCATCGCCGTCGTCCCCGAGGACGCGCGCCCGGTGGAGCCGGGCGACGAGGTCGAGGTGCTGCTGATCGAACGCGTCCCGGACGCCGCGCCCGGGCGATGACCACGGGGCCTCCGCCGCCCGGCGATGCCGGGCCGCCCGTGCTGCGTGTCGTGGGGCCGCAAGTCCCGGCGCGCAACCTGCTCGTGATCGCCCTCGTCGAGGCGCTGCGCGCGCGCGGCGTGCGCACCGCCACCGCCGAACTGCTGGCCGACGGGCGCGCCTCCGTGACGCTGCCCAGCGGAACGAGGGTGACCCCGGCCTCCGGGGGCATGGCGCTGGCGAGCGCTGCCGACCTCGCCGCCTTCCTCGCCTCACTCGACCCCCGCACGGACCTCGTGCTCGGCGAGGGCTACGAGGAGCCCGGCGTCCCCGCCGTCGAACTGACCGCCCCAGCGGTAGCAGGGAAGGGGGACGCGGGGTCTGTCGTCGCGGCCGACCTGCTCGCCTCGGTCGAGGCGGCACGCCTCGAGCGTGACTTCACCGAGCGAGGCGCGGAGGCGGTCGCCGACCTGGCGGCGCTCGTCGAGGCGCGGCTGCTGCGGGGTGAGGCGCCGCCCGACGGCGGCCTGCTCGCGCGGCTGCGAGGGATCTGGCGGCGCTAGATGCGGTCGGGCCCCTACTCCGGCTCGCAGTAGCGGACGGGGTTGGCCGCGCCGCGGGGTCGATACCGATCTGGTACGCGCCTCCCGACGTAGTAGTCCCGCACTCCAGGCTCGGCCTCGCGGCCGACGAAGCCCCACCGGCCTGGGACGTCGTCCCTCCCGGGGAAGTGTCCGCTCGTGGCAGGCAGCCACTCGTCCGGGCGGAAGGCTCCAACGATCACTCCGCCGCTGTGCGCGAGCACGAGGTCGTAGCGGCGAGCGCGCTGGGCATCGACCTTCCACGCGTACCTCGCGGCCTCGTAGGCGTCGACTCCCTCCCGGTAGCTCTGCCCCACCGAGATGAGCATCAGCGGTTCGCGTACTTCGAACGCCTCGCTATCCATCGCTCGCCACCCCCGCTCCTCTCCACCCTCCGTGCACGGGTGCTCAGATCACCGCCTCGAAGCCGGTGAACTCGCCGGTGGCGTCTTCCCAGCGGTACTCGACGTCGTGCACGACGGCCATGCGCGGGCCCTCGCGCAGGCGCTCGATGAAGCGGCGCAGCGTCGGCTCGTCCGCCTCGGCCTGGACCTCGACGCTGCGGCCGTCCGGGAGGTTGCGGGCGAAACCGTCGATGTTCATCCGCAGCGCCTCGTCGGCGCAGAAGGCGCGGTAGCTGACGCCCTGGACGCGCCCGATCGCCTTCGCGACGAGCCGCCGGGGACGGCGCGGATCGGCGAGGCTCCCGCCCTCGTGAGCGCCGTCGCCCAGCGCCACGCTGCGCCTACCCGGCGGTGAGACCGCGCACGACCTCGCGCACGATCTCCTGCGGCACGTCGCCCCGCACCACCGGACGTCCGATCTCCTCGAGCAGCACGAAGCGCAGCCGTCCGGCCTCGACCTTCTTGTCGAGGAACATCGTCTTCATCACCGCCTCCGCGTCGACGCCCGGCGCGGCGAGCGGCAGGCCGAGGGTGCGCAGCACGTCCGCCTGGCGGGCGACGACCTCGTTGTCGAGGAGGCCGAGGCGTTCGGCGATGCGGGCCGCGCCCATCATGCCGACGGAGACCGCCTCGCCGTGCAGGTAGTCCTCGTAGCCGGTCACGGCCTCGATCGCGTGGCCGATGGTGTGGCCGTAGTTGAGGATCGCGCGCAGCCCGCGCTCCTTCGGGTCGGCGGAGACGATCAGCGCCTTCAGCCGCGAGGAGCGCGCGATCACGCGCGTCAGCCGCTCGCGGTCCGGCTGCGTGCTGCCGAGGTCGCCGGCGTGCCGCTCGATCTCGCCGAGCAGCAGCGGGTCGAGGATCAGCGCGTGCTTGACCACCTCGGCGAGCCCCTCGGTGAAGGCGCGGCGCGGCAGCGTGCGCAGCAGGTCGGTGTCTGAGAGGACGGCGCGCGGCTGGTGGAACGCGCCGACGAGGTTCTTGCCGCCCGGCAGATCGACGGCGACCTTGCCGCCGATCGCGGCGTCGTTCATCGCCAGCACGGAGGTGGGCACCTGCACGAACGGCATCCCGCGCAGGTACGTCGCGGCGACATACCCCGCGAGGTCGCCGACCATGCCGCCGCCGAACGCGATCACCGCGTCGCGGCGCTCGGCGCGGGACTGCGCGAGCCAGCCGTAGATCTCCTCGGCGGCGCGCAGGCTCTTCGATGTCTCACCCGGCGGGACCACGTACGAGGCGCCGCGGTAGCCGCCCGTATCGAGCGCCTCGACCAGTCGCTCGCCGTGCGCCTCCATCACCGCCTCGTCGGCGACGACGAAGACGGCGCCCTCGAGGCCAAGCGTGCGCAGCCGCTCCGGAAGCCGCATCAGTTCGCCGGCGCCGACCCAGATCGGGTAGCGCTCGCTGCCCGTGTCCACGATCGCCGCCGGGCCGGCGGCGGGGTGGGCGCTGCCCAGCCGCTCGAGGCGGCGCGGGCCGCCGGCGCGCACGTGCTGCCCGCCCGACCAGGCCTGCAGGATGCGCGCCGCCACGTCCTCGGGCGTGAGGCCCTGCGCGGGCGTCCAGAGATCGGCCTGGCTGTAGTGGACGCGCCGCTCGTCGCTCAGCTCCTGCAGGCGGCCCTCGAGATCCTCGCCCAGCAGCGGGCGCTCCGTGGAGTCCGGCGCCTCGCGCAGGCGGCGCGCGATCTCGGCGGGCGCGGCGTCCAGCCAGCAGATCAGCCCGCGCTCCCCGAGGGCGCGCCGCGAGCGCGCGCTGAGGAACGCCCCGCCGCCGATCGAGATCACCGCAGGCGCCCGCCTGGCGGCCTCGGCCACGACGCGCTCCTCGATCCTGCGGAACGCGGGCTCGCCGCGGCTGGTGATCAGCTCCGCAGGCGTCCGGCCCTCGACCTCGGTCACGAGGTCGTCGGTGTCGATCAGCGGCCAGCCGAGGCGCTCGGCGAGAATCGCGCCGACCGAGGACTTGCCGACGCCGCTGAGGCCGATCAGCACGATCTGCTGCATCGCGGCGTCCGCCCGAGAGCCGTTCGGGCTCATGCGTCCGGCTCGCGCGGGCCGACGGTCGCCTGGTAGGCCTCGTAGTTGCGCAGGAACTCGTCGAGGTGGTCGCCGCCGAACTTCTCGAGGGCGGCGTCGGCGAGCGTCATCAGCACCATCGCCTCGCCGATCACGCCGGCGGCGGGCACCACGCAGGTGTCGGCGCGCTCGTAGAAGGCCTCGGTCTCCTCGCCGGTCAGCAGGTCGGCGGTGGGCAGGCGGCGCGGAATGGTGGAGATCGGCTTCAGCGCGGCGCGCACGACGAGTTCCTCGCCGTTCGTCATGCCCGCCTCGAGGCCGCCCGCGCGGTTCGTGCGCCGCTCCCAGGGGCGATCGCTCCACTGCGAGGCGGGCAGCAACTGGTCGTGCACCTCGGAGCCGGGCTTGTGCGCGTTGTCGAAGGCGGGGCCGATCTCGACGCCCTTGACGGCGTTGATCGCGAGGATCGCCTGCGCGATCCGGCCGTCCAGCCGGCGGTCCCACTGCACGTGCGACCCGAGGCCGATCGGCAGCCCGCCGGCCCGCACCTCGAACACCCCGCCGAGGCTGTCGAGCGATTCCTTCGCGGCGTCGATCGCCGCGATCATGCGCGGCTCCGCCTCGCGGTCGGCGACCCGCACCGGCGAGGCCTCGACGGCCTCCCAGTCGATCGCGCCCTCGGGCGGCGCGGCCTCGACGTCGCCGACGGCGATCGTGTGCGAGTGCACCGCGACGCCGATCTCCGCCATCAGCGCGCGCGCGATCGCCGCGGCGGCGACGCGCATCGCGGTCTCGCGCGCGCTCGAACGTTCGAGGATCTGGCGCACGTCGTCGAACTGGTACTTCTGCGTGCCGGCGAGGTCGGCGTGACCGGGCCGCAGCAGCGTCACGCGCTCGACCTCCTCGTCGACCTCCTCGGTGGCCATGCGCACGCGCCAGTTGGCGTTGTCGTGGTCCTTGTTGCGCAGCCAGAGGGCGATCGGCGAGCCGATCGTGCGCCCGTGGCGTACGCCCGAGGTGATCTCGGCGCGGTCGGTCTCGATCTGCTGGCGCTTGCCGCGCCCGTAGCCGCGCTGCCGCCGCACCAGGTCCACCGCGATCATGTCCTCGTTGATGCGCAGCCCGGCCGGGACGCCCTCGATGATCACGGTCAGCGCCTTGCCGTGCGACTCGCCCGCGGTGAGGAAGCGCCAGCGGCTCATGATGCCTGCTCCAGGCTCGCGGGCTGCGCAGGCGCCTCGGGGGTCGCGAGCAGCGCGCCGTCCTCGGGGTCGAGCGGGGCGTCGGGCTGCCGCTCGCGCGTGCTCCAGGTCTCGAGGATCTCCTCGAAGCCGAGCTCGTCCCAGTACGTCTCGGAGGCCTCCTCGCGCGTCAGCTGCGTGGTGAGCAGGGCGACGGACTCGGTCGCGCCTTCGGGGCCGCGGTACTGCGTGTAGACGTCCACCTGCACGGCGCCGAAGCGGACCAGCGGGATCTCGTAGAGCAGCCGCTCTGCCATCTGCACGGCGGCCCTCCGCGCGACGTGGATCGCGCCGCCGACCTCGTCGCGCACGCCGTCGACGACGCGGATGTCGGGGTCGGCGAGCAGCGAGACGCGGCAGCGCGAGCCGTCGGCGGCGACGATCTCCGCCGATTGCAGCGCACGCCAGTCCGAGGGAATCGTGTCGGCCGGCGGGCGCATCCGCCGCCAGGTGTCGAGCGCCTCGATCAGCGCGGCGCGCATCGCGCCCTCGTCGCCCTCGGCGATGGCGCGGCGCCAGTAGCGGTGGCCGAAGAAGGACTGGACGATCACCCAGCCGAGCGCGCCGCCGATCACGACCGTGGCGATGATCCCGATCTCGATCACGGCGCCAACTCCCCGGATGGTGCGTCCTGCGAGGCAAGCGCCGCGCGGGCCGCCTCGAACATCACCTCGAGCGGCGGCTCGAGGCCGGTCCAGAGGCGGAACGACTCGGCGCCCTGGTGGACCAGCATTCCCAACCCACCGATCGGCCGGGCGCCCGCGGCCCCGGCGGCCTCCAGAAACGGCGTGCGCTCGGGCGTGTAGACCAGGTCGAAGGCGGCCTGTCCCGGCGAGAAACATTCGGCGGGCAATGGCGTCGCGGCCTCGTCCGGCCCGTGGCGCATCCCCAGCGGGGTCGAGTGTATCACCAGCCCGGCGCGGCCCAGCGCCGCGCGCAGCTCGCCGGAGTCGGCGTCCAGCGCGCAGACGCGCAGCTCGAGGGCCGGCGAGTCGCCCTCCTCGGCGATCTCGCGCAGCGCCTCGGCGCGCTCCGGCGTGCGGTTCGCGACCGTGAGCGAGCGCGCGCCGCCCGCGCGCAGCGCCGCGACGACCGCGCGGGCGGCGCCCCCCGCGCCGATCAGCACCGCCCCGACGCCGTCGAGGTCGATCCCCGCCTCGGCGAGCGCGCGCTGCACGCCGGCGACGTCGGTGTTGGTCGCGTGCAGCTCGCGGCCGCGGCGGATGAGCGTGTTGGCCGCGCCGATGCGCCGCGCGGCGGGGTCGGCGTGGTCGGCGAGGCGCAGCGCCTCGAGCTTGTGGGGGACGGTCACGTTCGCGCCGAGCATGGCGGGGTCGCGCAGCCGCTCGAGCGCGGCCGGCAAGTCCGCGGGCGGCGTGTCCCAGGCCTCGTAGCGCGTGTCGACGCCGAGCGCGTCGAGGGCGGCCTGCTGGAAGGCCGGAGAGATCGAGTGGGCGACCGGATGCCCGAGCAGCGCGATCGTCGCGGTCATGGTACCCAGCGTCGGGCAGCCGGCGCTCACGCGCCAGCGCGGGGCGTGCGTGCGTGCGCCTCGAGGGCGATCCGAGCGACAGCTACCCGAGGGACACTGCGAGGCAGGTGGTGGTGCGCTGCACGCCGGCGACGGACTGGAGCTCCTCGGTGATGCACTTGCCGAGCTGGTCGAGGTCGGGGGCCTCGAGCTGGACGATCACGTCGTAGGGGCCGGTGACGGTATCGACGGCGTTGACGGTGGCGAGTTCGGACACGAGGTCGCGCATGGCGCGCCCCACGGCCTGCGTCCTCCCCACCTCGGTCTCGACGAGGATGTAGCCGCGAACGCTCACGGGGTGCTCCTTTCGGGAGTGCGGTGTGGGGGGATTGTAGGGGACGGGGGGCGGGGTCGGCGCACCGGAACGTGCGTTCGGAAGCCTCTACAGGTATGGTCGTACACAGATGAAGCGGCGCGAAGCGTTTCTACGAGAGCTGGCGGAGCGGGCGGGCGAGCCGAGGAGGCTGGGCCGCAGCCGCTCGCTGTTCGAAATCGGCGACGGGCAGGCGTTCGTCTACGTCCGCTACTCGCGCGTCCACCCGAAGGGCGCGACGTTCTACGGCCTGCGCGAGGAAGACCTCCGCGAACTGGAAGGGCGGACGGCGTTCATCGCCCTGCTGTGGGACGGGCAGACCGAGCCGCTGCTGCTGCCCCTCGCCGAGTTCGCCGGGCTCTTCGACGAATCCGAGGCCGCAGCCGACGGCCAGTACAAGGCCCAGGTGTACCTGCGCGGAGATGATCCGACCGAGTTCTACGTGACGCGGGCCGGACGCCATAACGTCGAGCCGTACTTCGGCTGGGAGCCGCTGCTAAGCGCGCTCGCCGATGCACGCGAGGAGCCGCCCGTACTGGATCACTCGCAGGTGCAGACGCTGCTCGGCGCCATCGGAGACGCGCGCGGGCTCGATGTCTGGATACCGCCGAACGACCGCTCGAAGATGGACTGGACGCTGGCCCCGCGGTTCCCGTTCCGGACGGCCATCCCGCCGGGGCTCGACGCCGTGCTGCGCGAGATCGATGTCGTGTGGATGGCGCGCGGGGGCAGCGCGCCGGTCAGCCTCTACGAGGTCGAGCACTCGACGCCGATCTACTCCGGGCTGCTGCGCTTCAACGACACGCATCTGACGATCGGCGAGACGCCGAAGTTCACCGTCGTCTCAGACGAGAACAGGCGTGGCCTGTTCGCGCGGCAGTTGCGCCGCCCGACGTTCCAGGCGAGCGGTCTCGACAAGCTCTGCGGATTCATGACCTACGGCGAGGTGTACCGCTGGCGGCAACGCACGCCGGGTCTGGCGTGAAGGAGGATGGCATGACGAGCGAGACGAACGGCGCGAACGGCGCGGAGCAGCACTACCTGCTCTTCATCTGGGGCGACGTGGAGCCGGAGTTGCTCGGCCCCTACGCCACGGACGAGGAGCGCCTCGAGGCCGCGCGCGACATCGACACCGACGAGCACGGCATCTTCCGCCTCGACGTGACGGGGCCGGTGGAGGTGACGAGCTTCAGCGGGCGCGAGATCGGGTAAGGGAAGGGGGTAGTGGAAGAGGTCGCGAGCATCACAAGACTATGCGAGGTGTTGACATCACTTATGGATGACACCCCATGGCCCGATACAAAACAGAGTGCGGTCGTCCAGTTCTTTGCCCGAGATGCCTTGGACTTCTGCTCGTCGATTTTGGACGATATCGGCGCGGAACGCTGGTCGGCAGCTATGGCGATGACCCGACCACTTCAGGAACGGTCTGAGCATATGCTCGCAGCGGCGCTCGATACTGAGTTCTCTACTCAGCAGTTTGACGATGCATCGAAGCGGGACTCAGTCATGAGCGAGAAGAAGCGTCCAGGGGAACCGCGGGGCATCATCAGTCGGTGGGAGAGAAGTCTGGTGCCAGCCGAAGATACCCTATTGATGTCGAGGATTAACCTGCACAGGATTGGAAGCTCGGTAGTGCACCCCGATCTCCTGATGGCTACGCTCTCACATTCCGTTCGGTCATCATCGACGGCCGAGTCGGAACAGCAAAGAAGTGATTTCGTATTCATGGCGTCGTGCAGGATACAGCTAGTCCTTATGGAAGCCTTGATGTCCATTAAGCTCTTAGGAGCAGCGCACACAAGAGATTGGCGCCGCGCATCGGATGCGGTGGTGCAGCACTCGGAGTCTCTCACGCGCTATGGCGCGGCGCGCCTCGGGTAGCGGTCGCTGGATGTCTTGGGCGCGTTGCCCTCACCCGCCGCCCGCGCGACACTCCCTCCATGACCGCAGACGCCACCAACCCCCCCGCTGACCTCGAAACCCTCGCGTGCGAATCGCGCGAGGCGCTCGCGGCGGCGGGCGACGAGGAGGCTGTCGAGGAGTGGCGGCGCTCCGTGCTCGGGCGCTCCGGGGCGCTCACCGGCGTGCTGCGCGGGCTCTCCGCGCTGCCGCAGGATCAGCGGCGCGAGGCCGGGCAGGCCGCCAACGCGCTCAAGCGCGACCTGGAGGCGGCGCTGGAGGCGCGCCAGGAGGAGCTGCGCGCGGCCGCGCTCGCCTCGCAGCTCGCGGAGGGCGCCGTCGATGTGACGCTGCCGGGCAGGCGGCGGAGGCGCGGCGGGCTGCACCCCGTGACGCAGACGCTGCAGGAGATCCTCGACGCCTTCACGCGCATGGGCTTCGCCACCGTCGAGGGCCCCGAGGTCGAGCTCGACGACTACAACTTCACCCGCCTGCGCATCCCCGAGGACCACCCCGCCCGCGATATGTGGGACACCTTCTGGCTCGACGAGGACGTGGACGGCGAGCAGCCGCTGCTGCTGCGCACGCATACCTCGCCGATGCAGATTCGCTACCTCGACGCCCACGAGCCGCCGGTGCGCATCGCCGTGCCGGGCCGCTGCTACCGCTACGAGGCGACCGACGCGACGCACGAGTGGATGATGACGCAGGTCGAGCTGCTCGCCGTCGACGAGGGCGTCTCGCTCGCCGATCTCAAGGGCACGCTGCTGGAGTTCGCGCGCCAGCTCTTCGGCGCCGATCGCAGGGTGCTGCTGCGGCACTCCTACTTCCCCTTCGTCGAACCCGGCGTCGAGGTCGCCGTCGACTGCTTCTCCTGCCCCGGCGACGACCCGTCCTGCGGGGTCTGCCGCGGCAGCGGCTGGCTCGAGATCCTCGGCGCGGGGATGGTGCACCCGGAGGTGCTCGCCGCCTCCGGCTACGACCCCGCGCGCTACACCGGCTTCGCCGCCGGCATGGGCGTCGAGCGGATCGCGATGCTGCGCTACGGCATCGAGGACATCCGCAACTTCTACGCCAACGACCTGCGCTTCCTGCGCCAGTTCCAGGGGGTTTGACGATGGCCGACCCAGATAACGGAGCAGCAGACTCCGGTGCGAGCGGGGCGGCGCCGCCCGAGCCGCCGCCGGCCGGCGACCCCAACCTCGGCTACTTCTCGGTGAGCCTCTCGGTGCGCGATCTCGAGGTCTCGAAGGCGTTCTACGAGCAGCTCGGCTTCGAGCCGCTGGGCGGCGGCGAGGGCTGGCTGATGATGCGCCAGGGCGGCGCGATGATCGGCCTCTTCCAGGGGATGTTCGAGGGCAACATCCTGACCTTCAATCCCCCCGACGTGCGCGCCGTCAGGCGTCGCCTCGCCGAGCGCGGCCTCGAGACCGAGCTGCTGCACGAGATGCCGGACAGCGAGGATCCCGCGGTGGCGCTGCCTGCCGAGGCGGACGAGGGCCCCGCGCACATCGTCCTCGAAGACCCCGACGGCAACGCGATCATGTTCGACCAGTTCTAGCGGAGCCTGCCGAATGCTCGTCTCCCTCAAGTGGCTCCGCGACTACGTCGACCTCCCGGACGACCTCGACGTTGAGGCGTTCGCGGAGCGGCTGACGATGGCCTCCGCGGAGGTCGAGGGCATCGAGCGCATCGGTGGCTGGGACCGCGACCTCGTGACGGTCGCCGAGGTGCTCTCCGTCGATCCGCACCCGAACGCGGACCGCCTCGTGCTCGCCACCGTCGAGTACGGCGCGGGCGAGCCGCACACCGTCGTCTGCGGCGCGCCGAACGTGGCCGCCGGGCAGCGCGTCGCCTTCGCGCGCGAGGGCGCGCAGCTGATCGACCCGCGCAGCGGCGAGTCCTCGACGCTCAAGGGCGCGCGCATTCGCGGCGTCGAGTCCTCGGGGATGGTGCTGTCCGAGCGCGAGCTGGGGCTGTCCGACGAGCACGAGGGCATCCTCGAGCTGCCCCTGGACGCGCCCGTGGGCGCGCCGCTCGCCGACTACCTCGGCGACGTGGTGCTGGACGTGCACACCTGGCCGAACCGCGCCGACATGATGAACATGGTCGGCGTCGCCCGCGAGGTCGCCGCGATCAGCGGCGCGGCGCTGCGCCTCCCGGACAGCGAGCACGCCGAGAGCGACGCCGACGTCACACACGCCGCCGCCGTCGCGATCGACGACCCGGAGCTGTGCGCGCGCTACATCGCCACCGTGATCGAGGGCGTGCGCGTGGGGCCCTCGCCGCGCTGGATGCAGGAGCGCCTGCGCGCCGCCGGCCAGCGCCCGATCAACAACGTCGTCGACGTGACGAACTACGTCATGCTCGAACTCGGCAACCCGCTGCACGCCTTCGACGCCGACCGCCTCCAGGGCGCGATCGTCGTGCGCCTCGCAAGCGAGGGGGAGCGGCTGAGGACGCTCGACGGCGAGGATCGCGAGCTGAGCGACGACACGCTGCTGATCACCGACGACAGCGGGCCGATCGCGCTCGCCGGCGTGATGGGCGGCCTCGACAGCGAGGTCTCCGAGGGCACGACCCGCGTGCTGCTGGAGGCCGCGCAGTTCGACCCGGCCAGCGTCCGCCGCACCTCGACGCGGCTGCGCCTGCGCAGCGAGGCCTCCTCGCGCTTCGAGCGCGGGCTCTCGCCGGAGCTGGCCGCGCACGCCTCGCGGCGCGCGACGCAGCTGCTGGTCGAGGTTTGCGGCGGCACGGCGCGGCGCGGCGCGGTCGACGTCTACCCACGGCCGCAGCGCGCGACGAGCGTGGCCCTCGAGCGCGCGCGCCTCGACACCGTGCTCGGCTTCCACGTGCCCGACGCCGAGGTCCAGTCCGCCCTCGAAGCGCTCGGCTTTGCGGTCGCCCCCGAGGGCGGCGACGGCGGACGCGCGGAGCGCTTCGTCGTCGGCGCGCCGTGGTGGCGCACCGACGTCGCCATCCCCGACGACCTCGCCGAGGAGGTCGTGCGCATCGCCGGCTACGACCGGCTGCCGGCGACGACCGTGCGCGGGCGCGTGCCCGCGTACGAGCCGGCGCCGCTGCCGGCGCTGCGCGATCATGTGCGCCGGGCGCTCGCCGCGGCGGGGCTGCAGGAGGTGATCAGCTACTCGCTGACGACCGGCGACGTGCTGCGCCGCGTCCAGCCCGCCGCGCTGCTGGAGGCGAACCCGCCGCTGCAGCTGCGCAACACGCTCTCCTCGGAGCACCAGGTGCTGCGCACCTCGCTGCGCCACTCGCTGATCGAGGCCGTCGACCGCAACCTGCGCGCCGGCGCGGACGAGATCGCGATCTTCGAGGCCGGGCGCACCTACGCCCCGCGCCGCGGCGCGGACGGCCCGCTGCCCGACGAGCGCGAGATCGTCACCGGCGCCCTCTGCGGCGTCGAGCGCGACCGTTGGGGCAGCCCGCTCGACCGCGCCCTCAGCTTCTTCGACGCGAAGGGAGTGATCGAGGAACTGGGGGAGCGGCTGTCCGTCGCCTTCGAGTACGCCCCGCACGAGGAGCACGGCCTGCTCGCGGGCCGCTGCGCCCGCATCAGCGTGGACGGGACGCCCGTCGGCACGCTCGGCGAGGTGCATCCGGACACCCTCGAGGCGTTCGGCGTCTCGCAGCCGGTCGCGCTCTTCGAGCTGGACCTGGCCGCGCTGCTCGGCGCCTCGCCCGCGCGGCGCAGCGCCGAGCCGGTGCCGCGCTTCCCGGCGGTCGAGCAGGACCTCGCGCTGGTCGTGGACGAGGGCGTCCCGGCGGGCGCGCTGCAGGCGCTGATCGAGCAGTCGCGGCTGGTCGCCGAGGCGCGCGTCTTCGACGTCTACCGCGGCGAGCAGTTGCCCACGGGCAAGAAGTCGATCGCCTTCGCGATCCGCTACCAGGCGCCCGACCGCACGCTCACCAGCGAGGACGCCAACCGCGAGCAGGCGCGCATCCTCCAGCGCCTCGCGCGCGAGCACGGCGCGGAGCAGCGCGCGTAGGCTGCCGTCCAGAGCGCGCTACAGCAGTCAGTTCGACGTTGGGAGCCGCGCGCCTCGGGGCGTCGGGCTTTGTCATTTGGCGAGGGTTGGAGCATACTCCAGCCATGAGCATCGGACAGAGTATTGGGAACCTTGTGCGGCGGGCCTTTGGCCCTCGCTCCAGTGGGGAGGTGGCGATGGCCACGACAGAGGACTGGGCGGGCCTCAGCCAACGGCTGATGTCGAGCGTCGGGACCGACGTGCCGCCGATCGCGATCACCTTCTCGGATGCGCCGCCCGACGGCGTGGACGCTTTCGACGACCCGATGCCGCCGCCCCTCGAGGACGGCCGCACCGGTCGCGTCTCGGCGGGCTGCGTGTTCTGGATGAAGTCCACGGACCGCACCTTCTCGACCGTGGCCGAGGACCACGGCAACTGCAGCATCGGCAGCCTCACACACGGCCTCAAGACCCTTGAGGAAGTTGGCGGCAACTCCGACGTGGCCGCGATCCTCGAGTGCGGCTGGGTGACGATGGACATCGTCCCGCTGATTCCGGTGGTCAAGGAGAAGCCGGGCGCGATCACCTACGGCCCGCTGGCCGGGACGCCGATCGACCCGGACGTCGTGATGCTGCGGGTGACCGGGCGGCAGCTGATGGTGCTGTCCGACGCGCTGCCGGACCTGAGCCTGCAGGGCAAGCCGCAGTGCCACATCGTCGCGATGGCGAAGGAACATGGAGTCGCTGCCGCGAGCGTTGGCTGACAGCTCAGTCGTGTACGGACCGGGATGTCCAACTCCGAAATGACCTGTGCGATTCCAGCAGACCAGCTGGCCGATGTCGTCTCGAAGATCGAGGCGGCCGGCGGCGCCGACCTGGCGGTGGCGGGCTACGCCGCCGACGACGCGAGGCGCTTCCCGCCGGTGAACTAACGCCGACGCAGACAAGCAACGACCAGACCAACGGGGCGGCTCAGCCGCCCCGTTGCTTTGCCCGCGAAGCGGCAGGCGTGCTCCGGCTGTGGGCGCACGGACGCCCTCGAAGCAGTGTTGCGGGCAGGAGGAAGCCAGGCGCGCTCAGGCCAGGGCGGCCTCGGCGCGGGAAGCGAGCTGGCCGAACGCCTCCGGCTCACGGGCCGCGAGGTCGGCGAGCATCTTGCGGTCGATCTCGATGCCGGCGCGCTTGAGGCCCTGCATCAGGCGGCTGTAGCTGAGGCCATGCAGGCGAGCAGCCGCGTTGATGCGCACGATCCAGAGGCGGCGGAAGTCGCCCTTGCGATCGCGCCGGTGGTCGGTCGAGTAGCGCAGGGCGTGCATCACCGACTCGTTGGCGACCTTGAAGTTGGTATGGCGCTTGCCGCGGTGGCCGCGTGCGCGGCGGAGGATCTTCTTGTGGCGGGCGCGCGTGACGACGCGATTGCGCGTGCGGGGCATCGTGTTATCCCTCGTTCGGCCTAGCGGGCCAGCAGCCGGCGGATGCGCTTACGCTGCGAGGGGTGCAGCTCGTGCATGCGGCCGAGCGCCTGCAGCTTCTCGCGGCGCTTCTTCATGCGCTTGTTGTTCAGGTGATGCGCGCGCACCAGCAGCTTCCCGCTCCCGGTGACCTTCACGCGCTTCGCCGCACCGCGGTGCGTCTTCATCTTCGGCATCGAGTGAGTCCTGTTGAGTTCCGCATTCGAGTCTACCGAGGCGGACGCGCTACGGGCCAGCGGCCCCGCTCCAAGCGGCGGCCGCAATCGGGCGTTACGAACTCACCGCCGCCTCGTCGGCTGCCGCTTCCGCGGCCGCTGCCTTCGGGTCGCGCATCACGACCATCGAGAGCATCCGGCCCTCCATCTGCGGCGGGCGCTCGACGGCCGCGACGTCCTCGATGCGGGAGTAGAAGCGATCGAGCAGGTCGCGGCCGACCTCGGGGTGGGTGATCTCGCGTGCCCGGAACATCACCGAGATCTTCACCTTGTCGCCCTCGGCCAGCAGCTTGCGCGCCGTGCGCGCCTTGAAGGCGATGTCGTGCTCGTCGATCTTGACGCGCATCCGCACCTCGCGCAGCGAGGAGTGGCGCGAGGACTTGCGCGACTCGCGCTCCCTCTTCGCCTGCTGATACTTGAACTTGCCGTAGTCCATGATCCGCACCACCGGCGGGCTCGCCGTCGGCGCGACTTCCACGAGGTCGAGGTTCGCATCATCGGCGATGCGCTGTGCCTCGCGAATATCGAGGATGCCGAGTTGGTCGGTGTCACGGATCACGCGGACCTGCGGTACCTGTATCTGCTCGTTGACCCGCAGCTCTTTCGCGATAGGAAGGGCCTCTCATCCGCCTTCAGGCGCCCGGCCGGGGCGCGCGGGCGCTGATTCTAGCACTCTGCACGCCGCCTGTGGCCGCCGTTCCGGTAGTCTCGCTACTGCTAATCCGCTCCCGCGGGATCGTACTCGGCGAGCAACTGGCCCTGCTCGACGCTGTCGCGGGCGCTCACGTGCACGGCGGTCACCGTGCCGTCGAGCGGGATCAGCACCTCGTTCTGCATCTTCATCGCCTCGAGCACCAGCACTGTCGTCCCGGCCTTGAGTTCGTCGCCGGGCGCGACCCGCACCTCGACGACGACGCCCGCGAGGGGGGAAGTGATCTCGCCGGGCACGTCATCCGCGCCGCCGACCACGCCGCGCCCGCGCCCGCTGCCCGTGACCTGATCGATGACGAAGCGCCGGGAGCCGACCGTCACGTCGAACGCCGCGCCCTTGCGCGCGACGTAGGCGCGCCGCGTGACGCCGCCGATGCGGAACGAGACGAAGCCCGGCAGCTCCGCGGCTTCCCCCTCGATCGCGATCGGCTCGCCGTCGTCGATCGTGACGAGCGTCTCGGCGGGGGAGCCGGCGGCGCCGTCGAGGATGACCGTGCGCTCCTCGCCGCCTACGAGGAGCCGATGCCGCTTCGCCATCCTCGTCCCTCCGCGTGCCGTGTACGCGCGCTCAGTGCGTCGCTGCGCCCAGCCTGCGTCCAGCCGCGTCCCGGCGCGCCCGCGGCCCCGTTCGCTCCCCCTCCGCGACCGCTGCCGAGCCCCGCCGCGAGGGCAGCGGCGATCAGCGCCGTGACCTCGCGCGGGTCGTCCTCGGGCGGTGGTGGCATCTCGAACTCGCGCTCCAGCCAGCCGGTGTCGACCGCGCCCGAGACGTAGTCCGGGTGATCGAGCAGCGCGAGGTGGAAGGGCGCGTTGGTGTCGATGCCGGCGACCAGCAGATCCTGCAGCGCGCGCCGCAGCCGCGCGATCGCGGCCGGGCGGTCCTCCGCCCAGACGATCAGCTTGCCCAGCAGCGAGTCGTAGAAGACCGGCACGTCCAGCCCGTCGTAGAGCATCGAGTCGAAGCGGGCGCCCGGCCCCAGCGGCGCCTCGACGCGCCGCACGAGGCCGAACGAGGGCGCGAAGTTCGCGTAGGCGTTCTCCGCGTTGATGCGCGCCTCGATCGCCCAGCCGTGCGGCTGCTCGAGTCCCGCGTCCTCAGGCAGTGGCTCGCCGTCGGCGACCGCCAGTTGCAGCGCGACGAGGTCGACGCCGTAGACGAACTCGGTGACGGGATGCTCCACCTGGAGTCGCGCGTTCATCTCGAGGAAGTAGAACTCGCCGTCCTCGCCGAGCAGGAACTCGACCGTGCCGGCGTTGCGGTAGCCGCAGCTGCGCGCGGCCGTCACCGCCACCTCGCAGAGCCGCGCCCGCAGCTCGGGATCGACGGCGACCGAGGGCGCTTCCTCGACCAGCTTCTGGCGGCGGCGCTGGATCGAGCACTCGCGCTCGCCGAAGGTGCGCACGTTGCCGTGCGCGTCGGCCATGATCTGCACCTCGACATGCCGCGCGCGTGAGACGTAGCGCTCGAGGAAGATCGTCGCGTCGCCGAAGGCGGCGGCCGCCTCCGTGCCGGAGACGCGCATCGCATCCTCAAGCTGGTCGACCTCCTCGACGATGCGGATGCCGCGCCCGCCGCCGCCGGAGGCGGCCTTGACGAGCAGCGGGAAGCCGATCCGCTCGGCCTCGGCGCGCGCGTGTTCGAGATTCTGCGGGTCGATATCCTCGGCGCCGGGGACGACGGGCACGCCGGCGGCCTCCATCAGCCGCCGCGCCTGCACCTTGTCGCCCATCGCGCGCATCGCCGAGGCGGGCGGGCCGATGAAGGTGATGCCCGCCGCCTCGCAGGCGTCGGCGAAGGCCGGGTTCTCGGAGAGGAAGCCGTAGCCGGGGTGCACCGCGTCGGCGCCGGTCTGCAGCGCCGCCTCGATGATCTTCTCGATGACCAGATAGGACTGCGTCGCCGGACCGGGGCCAATCAGGACAGCCGCGTCGGCGTTGCGCACGTGCAGCGCGTCACGGTCCGCCTCGGAGTAGACGGCGACGGTCTCGATGCCCAGCTCGCGGCAACTGCGCTGGACGCGCAGCGCGATCTCCCCGCGGTTGGCCAGCAGCACGCGCTTCGGCATCGCTCATCCAGTCTCACGGCGCCTCGAAGGCGCGCGCCAGCGTGTCACGGCATGCGGCCGTCAAGCAACCGCGAACGGCGCGGTACGCCGCGCTACCCATCCTCCTCCGCCTCCGGGTCCAGCGACTTCGCGTCGCGCTCCCCCGCGATGCGCGCGACCGCCTCGGCGAGGGGCGTGGCGCCGAGGTCGCCGAGCGCGCGGTGGCGCAGCGAGACGGCGCGCGCCTCGGCCTCGCGGTCGCCGATGACGAGCATGTAGGGAACCTTCTGCAACTGAGCCTTGCGGATCTTCGCGCCCATGCGGTCGCCGCCATCGTCCACCTCGACGCGCAGATCGGGCTCCAGCAGCGCGTCGCGCACCTCGCGGGCGTAGTCGAGGTGGCGGTCGGCGATCGGGATGACGGTCGCCTGCACCGGCGCGAGCCAGACGGGGAAAGCGCCGGCGTAGAGCTCGATCAGGTGCGCCATCATCCGCTCCGCCGTGCCGAGCACGCCACGGTGCAGGATCACGGGGCGGTGCTCCGCGCCGTCCTCGCCGATGTAGCGCAGCCCGAACTGCTCCGGCAGGTGGAAGTCGACCTGGATTGTCGACATCGTATCCTCGCGCCCGAGCAGGTCGCGGATCTGGATGTCGAGCTTCGGGCCGTAGAACGCCGCCTCGCCCTCGGCGGTCACGTAGTCGAGGCCGAGTTCGTCCAGCGCCTCGCGGAGCACGCGCTGGCCGAGCTCCCACATCGCGTCGTTGCCGACGTACTTCTCCGTGTCCGTGGGATCGCGGAGCGAGAGGCGGTAGGAGTACTCCGTGATGCCGAGGACGGCGTAGACCTCCTCGACGAGTCGCATCACGCCGGCGAACTCGGACTTGATCTGGTCCGGCGTGCAGAAGATGTGCGCGTCGTTGAGCGACATCGCGCGCACGCGGCTGAGCCCGCCGACCACCCCGGAACGTTCGAAGCGGTACATCGTCCCGAACTCGGCGATGCGCAGCGGCAGGTCGCGATAGGAGTGCAACTGCGTCTCGTAGACCAGGATGTGGTGCGGGCAGTTCATCGGCCGCAGCACCAGCTCGTCGTGCTCCAGCTGCATCGGCGGGAACATGTTTTCCTGGTAGTGCTCCCAGTGCCCCGAGCGCTTATAGAGATCGACCTTGCCGAGCACCGGCGAGTACACGTGCTGGTAGCCGGCCCGGCGTTCGAGGCCGAGCATGTAGTCCTCCAGCAGCCGCCGGATCGTCGCGCCCTTCGGCAGCAGCGTCGGCAGTCCCTGCCCGACGAGCTCGCTCGAGGTGAAGAGATCCAGCTCGCGACCGAGGCGGCGGTGGTCGCGCCGCTCCGCATCCGCGCGCGCCTCGAGCCAGGCGTCCAGCTCCTCCTGCGTGGGGAAGAGCGCGCCGTAGATGCGCTGCAGCATTGGCCGGCGCTCGTCGCCGCGCCAGTAGGCGCCAGCCGAGTGCGTGAGCTTGAACGCGCCGACCTGCCCCGTGCGCTCGGTGTGTCCGCCACGGCACAGATCGTCGAACCGGGCGTGGCGGAAGTGGCCGACGGTCTCCTCCTCGATCTCGTCGATCAGCTCGAGCTTGTAGGGCTGCTCGGCGAAGATCGCGCGCGCCTCGTCCTTGGGGATCCAGCGGCCCTCGATCGGCACGTTGCGCTTCACCGTGCGGCGCATCCGCCGCTCGATGCGCGCGAGGTCCTCGGGGGTCAGCGGGCGCGGCAGCTCGAAGTCGTAGTAGAAGCCATGCTCGATCGGCGGGCCGATCGCGTACTTGCCCTCCGGGAACATCTCGATCACGGCCTCGGCGAGGACGTGCGCGGCGGAGTGGCGCATGCGGTAGAGGCGCTCCGCAGGCGTCAGCGTCTCCAGGGGCGCCTCGTCCCGGTGGTCGTCGGCGGGGGCCGCATCGGGGACGGCGTCTGAGGAGATGGGCCCGGCATCGTTCGGGTTGCTGCTCATCGCTCGCTCCTGCTCGCTGCGCATCGGATCGCCGCGGGTCTGGCGGCGCGCGCGGGAACCGAGGGACGCGAAACGGCGCGCCGCCGTCCGCTCAGGGACGGGAGGCGCGCCTCACGTGGTTCCACCCTGTTTCCCTCGGTCACCGACGGGCGCGGCGCTCGAGGCTCATTGGAGGCCGCTAACGGGGCCGGCCGCCGCGGGTTAGCCCGCGGGCTCCGGGGTGGTGCGCCTTCGCGTACGGCGGCGGGGCTTCCAGCCGGGGCCCCGCTCTCTGGTCGCCGCGTTCGCGCAGGCGTGCGCCCCCATCGACGCTCGGTCTTGCGGCGTCCGCGGACGCCGGACCTCGATCCATGGTAGCAACCGGCGCGCCTGAGGGAAGCGGCGGCCGCGGCTCGCGCTCAATTCGCGAGCTGCGGAGCGGGGGCAGGCAAAGCGGAGTGGTGGGCGATACTGGATTCGAACCAGTGACCTCAGCGATGTCAACGCTGCGCTCTAGCCATCTGAGCTAACCGCCCGGACCGGCGTGGCGGCCCCGCGCGTACGCAGCGAGGCCTGAAATCGAGCCTAGCCCCGGCCCTCGCGAGGCGTCAACGCCGCCGGCCGGCGCGGAGGCGGCAAGCGAGAGTTCTTGTATGCTGTAGCGGGCCTCTAGCTCAATGGCAGAGCAGCTGACTCTTAATCAGCCGGTTCAGGGTTCGAATCCCTGGGGGCTCACCAGTAGACATCGGCGAGTCTCCCGCCCCAGGCGGCTCGCGGCAGTCTATAGTGAGGCGTCGATTCCTCGCCGTCCGTGGCGAGGCGACCGACAGGCACGGCGCGAATGATCTATAATCGCGCGCCGTCAGCGGTGGGGGCACGCACGCAGGGGAAACGCGTCTACGGGGAAGTGTCGGAACTGGTAGACGAGCATGATTTAGGATCATGTGCCGCGAGGCGTAGGAGTTCGAATCTCCTCTTCCCCACCATCGGAGCCCGCAGGGCGGGTTCCGCTTCTCCGGCCGGAGGGGGTCCTTGGTGAAGCTGCTCGAGATCAACAATTTGCGGACGTACTTCTACACGGAAGAGGGCGTCGTCCGTGCGGTCGACGGGGTCTCCTGGGACCTCGAGGAAGGCGAGACGCTCGGACTCGTTGGTGAGTCCGGGTGCGGCAAGTCCGTCTCCGCGCTCTCCATCCTGCGGCTGATCCCACGCCCGCCCGGGCGGATCGTCGACGGGGAGATCATCTTCGAGGGCGAGAACCTGCTGGACGTATCGGACGCCGAGATGCGCTCGATTCGCGGCAACCGGATCGCCATGATCTTCCAGGAGCCGATGACCTCGCTCAATCCGGTGCTCACGATCGGCAACCAGCTGACGGAGGCGATCACCCTGCACCTCGGGCTGGAGAAGGCCGACTCGCGCTCCCGCGCCGCCGAGTTGCTCGAGCTGGTCGGCATCCCGGAGGCGGCGAACCGCCTCGACGACTACCCGCACCAGTTCTCGGGCGGGATGCGCCAGCGCGTGATGATCGCGATGGCGCTCTCCTGTAACCCGAAGCTGCTGCTGGCGGATGAGCCGACCACTGCCCTCGACGTCACGATCCAGGCGCAGATCCTGGAGCTGATGGCCCAGCTCTCGAAGGACCTCGGGACGGCGGTCGTGATCATCACGCACAACCTCGGCGTGGTCTCCCGCTACGCCGACCGGGTGAACGTGATGTACGCGGGGAAGATCGTCGAGTCCGGCTCGACGATGGACATCTTCAAGGATCCCCGTCACCCCTACACCGTCGGCCTCATGCGGTCGGTGCCGCGTCTGGACGAGACGGAGCACGTCCGGCTCGATGCGATCGAGGGGCAGCCGCCGCTGCTGATCGATCCGATTCCGGGTTGCTCGTTCGAGCCGCGCTGCGACTGGGCGATCGACAAGTGCGTGACGGATCAACCGCCGCTCGAACTCAAGGAGGAGCGGCACTGGTCCGCCTGCTGGCGCGACCCGCAGAAGGACGAACGCACGCGCAGCACCGCGACCATGGACATCAGCTAGGCCCGCAGGCCGGACGGGAGCCCGCTCATGACCACAGACGCCGCCACGATGACGGAAACCAGTAACGGGTCCGCCAAGAACCTTGTCGAGGTCGACGCGCTGAAGATGTACTTCCCGGTCACCTCCGGGATCCTCTTCCAGCGCAAGATCGCCGACGTCAAGGCCGTGGACGGGATTTCGTTCTTCGTCCGCGAGGGCGAGACGCTCGGGCTCGTCGGAGAATCCGGCTGCGGCAAGTCGACGACGGGCCGGGCCATTCTCCAGCTCTACCGCCCGACGGAGGGGACGATCACCTTCGACGGCACCGTCCTCAACGAAATCAAGGGTCGCTCGCTGCGCGCCTTCCGGCGGCGCATGCAGATGATCTTCCAGGACCCCTACTCGTCCCTGAACCCGCGCATGAGCGTCAGCAGCATCATCTCCGAGCCGATGGTGATTCACGGCCTCTACAAGGGGAGGGAGCGGCAGGAGCGCGTCGAGTACCTGCTTGAGCAGGTAGGCCTCAACCCCTACTTCGCGAAGCGCTACCCGCACGAGTTCTCCGGCGGCCAGCGGCAGCGCATCGGCGTCGCGCGGGCGCTCGCCGTCGAGCCGGAGTTCATCGTCCTCGACGAGCCGGTCTCCGCCCTCGACGTCTCGATTCAGGCGCAGATCATCAACCTGCTGGAAGATCTGCAGAACGAGTTCAACCTCACCTACCTGTTCATCGCCCACGACCTGGCGGTCGTGCGGCACATCTCCGACCGCGTCGCCGTGATGTACCTCGGGCGCATCATGGAGCTCGCCGACCGCAACGAGCTCTACGAGAACCCGCTGCACCCCTACACGAAGGCGCTGCTCTCCGCCGTGCCGATCACCGACCCGGAGGTCGAGCGCGCGCGCGAGCGCATCATCCTCGTCGGCGACGTGCCCTCGCCTGTGCGTCCTCCTCCCGGCTGCGTCTTCAACACGCGCTGCCCGATCGTGATCGCCGAGTGCCGCGAACGGATCCCCGAGTGGCGCGAGATCGGCCGGGACCACTGGGTGGCCTGCCACCGCGTCTAACGGCCGCGTCCAGGCATCCGCAAACCACGAGGGCGGGGAAACCCGCCCTCGCGCACGTCCGCCCGCCGAGCACCGACTGCGCGCCCACGGGCTCGCGCGTGCGCCTGCATGCCCCGCCCGGCTACGATGATCGAGTGCAACGAATTCGCAACTTCTCGATCATCGCCCACATCGACCACGGCAAGTCGACGCTCGCCGACCGCATGCTGGAGCACACCGGAGCCGTCTCCGGCCGCGACATGCGCGAGCAGCTGCTCGACCAGATGGACCTTGAACGCGAGAAGGGCATCACGATCAAGGCGCAGGCCGTGCGCATGCTCTACCGCGCAGCGGACGGCCTCGACTACGAACTGAACCTGATCGACACGCCCGGCCACGTCGACTTCGCCTACGAGGTCTCGCGCGCCCTCGCCGCCTGCGAGGGCGCCGTGCTGGTCGTCGACGCCGCCCAGGGCATCCAGGCGCAGACGCTGGCCAACGTCTACGCGGCACTCGACCTCGACCTCGCGCTGATCCCCGTCGTCAACAAGATCGACCTCCCCGCCGCCGACCCGGATCGCGTGGCCCGCGAACTGGTCGACGTCATCGGCTTCGAGCCGGACCAGGTGCTCTACGCCTCGGCCAAGAGCGGCGAGGGCATCGAGGCGATCCTCGAAGCGGTCGTCGCCCACGTCCCCGCGCCCAAGGGCGATCCGGACGCCCCGCCGCGCGCGCTCGTCTTCGACTCGAAGTACGACGCCTACAAGGGCGTGCTCGTCTACGTGCGCGTGGTGGACGGATCGCTGGCGGCGGGGCAGCGGCTGCGCCTGATGCAACAGGGCACGCGTTTCGAGCCGCTGGACGTCGGCGCCTTCCGGCCCGAGCTGGAGGTCCAGCCGCGCCTCGATGCGGGACAGGTCGGCTACCTCGCGACGGGTCTCAAGAGCGTCCACCAGAGCCGTGTCGGCGACACGGTCACGCTCGACCGCCGCGGCGCGGAAGAGCCGCTCCCCGGCTACCGCCCGGCCAAGCCGATGGTCTTCGCCGGCATCTACCCGACCGACCCCAACGAGTACGAGGAGCTGCGCGCCGCCTTCGAGCGCCTCAGCCTCAACGACGCCTCGCTGGTCTGGCAGCCGGAGAGCTCGGCAGCGCTCGGCTTCGGCTTCCGCGCCGGCTTCCTCGGGCTGCTGCATATGGAGATCGTGCAGGAGCGGCTGGAGCGCGAGTTCAGCCTCGACCTGGTCGCCACGGCGCCCTCGGTGGAGTACGAGGTGACGCGCTCCGACGGCCGCGAGATCGTCGTGGACAGCCCCGCCCAGCTGCCGCCGCCGAACGAGACCAGCGAGGTGCGCGAGCCCTGGGTGCGGCTCGCGATCACCGTGCCCTCACGCTACCTCGGCGCGGTGATGGAGCTGGTGACGGGGCGGCGCGGACGGCACCTGCGGCTGGAGTACCTCGACCACGGAGTCGCCGAGGGTGACGCGCGCGTGCTCGCGGAGTTCCTCTGCCCGCTCGCCGAGATCCTCGTCGACTTCTACGACCAGTTAAAGTCGCGCACCCAGGGTTACGCCTCGCTCGACTACCAGATCGAGGGCTTCGAGCCGGCGAAGGTGCTGCGGCTCGACATCCTCGTCAACGGCGAGCCCGTCGACGCGCTCTCGACGATCGTGCAGTCGCAGGGCGCGGCCGCGAAGGGGCGGCAGCTCACGGCGGCGCTGAAGGAGCTGATCCCGCGCCAACTCTTCGCCGTGCCGATCCAGGCCGCCGTGGGAGGCCGCATCGTGGCGCGCGAGACGGTGCGGGCGATGCGCAAGAACGTGCTCGCCAAGTGCTACGGCGGCGACGTCACGCGCAAGCGCAAGCTCCTGGAGCGTCAGAAGGCGGGCAAGAAGCGCATGAAGATGCTCGGCGCCGTCGAGGTCCCGCAGGAGGCGTTCATGGCCGTGCTCAAGCTGCGGGAGTGAGTGGTAGGGCGCTTGCAAAATGCTGTCAGCGCTGTCAGAATGCTGTCATGCCGGTACAAATCACGATCCGCAACGTCTCCGAGGAAGTCCGCGACGTGCTGAAGGCGCGCGCCGCGCGCCAGCGCCAGTCGATGCAGGAGTACCTGCTTGGTGAACTGGAGCGGATCGCCTCGATGCCCTCTGTAGAGGAGTTGATGGACGAGGTGCGCGCCCGCAAGGCCGCGTCGCCCTCGTACATCGGGACGGCTACGATCCTTCGCCACCGCGATGCGGACCGGAAGTGACGCTCGTCGTCGACGCATCCGCACTCATCGCCGCATTCGTCGATTCGCAACGCGAGGGCGAGTGGGCGGACTCGCTGATGGCGAGTGATGAGCTCGCCGGTCCCGAACTGGCCTTGGCAGAGGCAACCAACATCTTGCGCCGGATGGAGCTCTCCGGCGATCTGTCGCGCGATAAGGCCGCCGCTGGCCGCTTCGATCTGATGAGGCTCGCCATCGTCCTGCACCCGTTCTCGCCGTTCGCTGATCGCGTGTGGGATCTGCGTCACAACCTGACTGCCTACGATGCCTGGTACGTGGCGTTGGCCGAATCGCTTGACTGCCCGCTGGTGACGCTCGACCTCCGGCTCAGCCGCGCCAGCGGCCCCACCTGCGAGATGCTCACGCCGCCCTGACACTGCCGCCCCCGTCTCGCCCGCCTCCCGCAGCGCCCGTACGATACGCGCGCACCCGGGAGGTCGCCTCGATGTCAGAGCAGGTCGTCGCGCCGCGCATTCGCGGCTTCATCTCGCTGACCGCGCATCCCGAGGGCTGCGCCGCCAACGTGCGTGGGCAGATCGAGGTCGCCCGGGCCGCCGCCGAGGGCGCTCCGCCCCTCGGGCCTGCCCTCGTGATCGGGTCCAGCACGGGCTACGGGCTCGCCAGTCTGCTCTCGGCCTCCTTCGGCTACGGCGCGCCCTCCGTCGGCGTCTGCCTCGAACGGCCCTCGGAGGACGACAAGCCCGGCAGCGCCGGTTGGTACAACCTCGCCGAGGCGCACCGCATCGCGGCCGCCGAGGGCCGCCCGCTGCGCACCGTCAACACAGACGCCTTCTCGACCGAGGCGAAGGAGCAGGTCGCCGCCGAGCTGCGCGCGCTGCGCGGGCAGCTCGAGCTGCTCGTCTACAGCCTCGCCGCGCCGTTGCGCCGCGACGCGGACACGGGCGAGGTCTGGCGCAGCACGCTCAAGCCGATCGGCCAGGACTGGACCGGCAAGAGCATCGACCTGCGCCGCGACCGCGTGACCGAGGCGACCATCGAGGCGGCGAACGAGGAAGAGATCGCCGCGACCGTGAAGGTGATGGGCGGCGAGGACTGGGCCGAGTGGGTGCGCTGGCTCGGCGCCGAAGGCCTGCTCGCCGACAACTGCCGCAGCGTCGCCTACAGCTACATCGGCCCCGCGGCGACGCACGACATCTACCGCGCGGGCACGATCGGGCGGGCCAAGGAGCACATCGAGGCGACCGCGCGCGACCTGCACGCGCAGCTCGCGCCGGGCGGCGGCGGCGCCTGGGTGAGCATCAACAAGGGCGTCGTCACGCAGGCCTCGGCGGCCATCCCCGGCGTGGCGCTCTACATGAGCGTGCTCTTCGCCGTGATGAAGGCGCAGGGCACGCACGAAGGTCCGATCGAGCAGATCGCGCGCATGATGCGCGACCACCTCGGCCCCGGCGTCACCCCCAAGACCGACGACGAAGGCCGCATCCGCCTCGACGACCTGGAGATGACGCCCGAGGTGCAGTCCGAGGTCGCGCGGCGCATGGCCGCCATCGACACCGCCTCGCTCGGCGAGCTCAGCGACTACGCCGGCTGGCAGCGCTACTTCCAGCGGCTGTTCGGCTTCGGCATCGAGGGCGTCGACTACGACGCGCCGACAGAGGTGCACCGCGCGCTGGCGTGACTCCGGTCCGGGACCCCGCTGTCACCGTCTCCCTCAGAAGACCTTTGCGAAACTCCCGTTCCGAGGGCGCTCCGGCTCCATCTCCCGCGAGGGGAGAGGGGATCGGAGGGTGGGCCCTCGGGGCTGTGTTCCGGCTGCCGATCCGGGTGGGGGCGTGGGGGCGCAGCCCCCACAGAAAAGAAATCCGAGGGTGGGTGGGTGGGCCAGAGCCGCGTAGCGTGCTCGTCCGGGATGGGGGTGTGGGGGGCGCAGCCCCCCGCAGGCGACACGCGATCGGCCTCGGAGTCCCCCTCACCCTAACCCTCTCCCGCCAGGGGAGAGGGTTAGGGTGAGGGCGCTGCGGCGCCCGGAAGCCCCCACACCCCAACCCTCTCCCAGAGGGCGAGGGGGCAATCGGCTCGCTAGGGCCGGCTCATCGGCACCGCCGCCGCGTCCTCCGGCTCGGCCGCGCCGAGCAGGTCGCCGAGGCTGACCACGCCGTCGTGCTCGGCGAGGCGGGCGCGCAGTGCGGCCAGCGTCTCGTCGTCGAGCCCTTCGAGGGCGGCCGCAGCGGCTGCGAACAGCTCGGACGAAGGCAGCACGGCGTAGGACGTCGCCTCGGCGGCGACGCGCAGCGCGTCGGCGATCGGCGCCTTGCGGCTATCCGGCGGCTGCAGCCGCTCGCCGTTCGCGACGACGAGGCCGCGCGCGGCGCGGCTCTCCTGCTCGATGCGCTGGTCGAGGCGCGCGCGCAGGCGGTAGTGCGGGGCCATCCCGATCGCCTCGATCGAGCCTTCGGCTTCAAGCTCGATTCGGCTGGCGCTGTCGCTCAGCGTCACCTGGCCGTCGCGTTCGCGGGTGCGGAAGCCGAGCAGCTCGAGGCAGCGCACGACGGCTGGCATCAGGGCGTGGGCGCCCTCGGTCCAGAGCACGTCGTGCACGCGCGTCAATTGCGCCAGCTCCCCGGCGGCGGCTTCGCGCTGCGCCTCGGCGCGCGCGAGGGCGCCCTCCGCCTCGGTGCTTGCCGCCTCGAGCTCCTCGAGGCCGGGCAGGGGCTGCTGGCGCAGCCAGTGGGGCGGGTCTCCGGCCGGTTGGTCGAGCAGCTCACGCGCGGCGGCGAGGATCGCGGCCGCCTGCTTACGCCCGCCGTCGCCGCCGCGGCTGCGCGGCGCGGGCAGGAAGACGACCGTGCCGCCGAGCACGCGGAACTCGACGCCCACGGGCGCGCCGCCGCCGGATCGCGCGAAGACGCTCGCGACGTTCGCGAAGCCGGGCGCCGAGTCGTTGAAGTGCGCGCGGTAGAGCATGTCGTTGCCGACGGCATCGACATAACGCGCGAAGGGGTGCCGGTGATCGGCGACCGCGGCCTGCACGCCCTCGCCCCAGCGGATCAGCCCGGTGTCCCAGGCCAGCCCGGCGGGGGCGGGCAGGAAGAAGTAGCGATCGAGGCCGGGGAAGCCCGCGACCTCCGTGATCATCGCCTGCGGGTGCGTGAACACCACGACCAGCGCGCCGCGCTCGAGCGCGCGCACCAGCTCGTCGCGCCGGCGCTGCAGGATCTCGCCCGCCGCGACGCCCGGCCCGCTGAGCGCGTTCACGACCTGCGCGTCGCCGTGCGTGGCGTGCTCCTGCGAGGCGTCGAGCAGCTCGCGGATGCTGCTGAACACGCCCTCCGGATCGATTGCGATCGCGTCGTAGTCGAAGCAGGCGGGCGCGTTGAAGATCGTGTGGTTGTCGATCGCCATGTCGGGCAGGGGGCGTCCGATGGAGAGCAGGCGCACGGGTCGGCTCCTTCGCCGGAAGCGTCTCGCGGTCCTCGACGCTCGCGATTGATTGTACCTGCGCACTCGCTGGAGGCGGGAGCGAGTGCGCCAGCCGCGCGGAACCGCACGCGCCGAGCGGTCGTCTAACCTGAAGGGGAGTCCAGGAGGGGGCCGCCATGCCTGTGCGCGACGCACATCGTTCGCTCGCGGTCCTGATGGCGACCTGCCTCGCATTGGCGCTCGCGGCGAGCCTTGCCGCGTGCAGCGGAGCGCCGGAGGAGCGACCGGCGCCCGCCGCGACGGCGGCACCCGCCGCCTCGCAGCCGACCGAGACACCCTCGCCGCCGCCGGTCGCGACTGTCGCGCCGACCTCGGCAGCCACGCCAACGCCGGTCGCGACTGCCGCGCCCGCCGAGACGCCATCGCCGACGGCCTTCCGCTACGACACCTACGACACCACCGGCGCGGTGACGACGCCGGGCAACTACGCCTTCCTCGAGGACCCCGCCGCCACGACGAGCGCGGTCACCACCTACGAGGCGCTGCGCGACGGCACGACGACGGCGCTGCTGATCCACAAGTCGGACGCTCACGGCGCCTCGCAGGCGGCGCTCTACGACGCCGTGGCGGCCGGCGACCTCTTCGAGTGGCGCGAGGCCGACGACTGCTTCGTGCGCTACAAGGTGACCGAGGTCAAGCCCGACCCGGCCGGCACCGCGCCTCGCAAGCTGCTCGCCGTCGAATGGATGACGTATGCCTTCACGGGCTGTAGCGGCACGGTGTCGGCGGACACTGTCGCCACGGTGGATTGGGGCGAGTTGCCGGACCTGGGTGGGGTCAGCCTGACCGTACCCATTCGCCATGGCACGTGGCAGCTAGTACCGGTTGGCTGGGCGGGCTCGATCGAGTTGGACAGACTTGATCTGCCGCCGGTTCAGTCCATCGACCTCTACCGGGACGACCCCGACGGTTTCTTCTCGACCGCCGATCCTGTTGTCGCGCGCCGCGAGCTACCGTACTGGCGCGATCCGGCGCTGCCGGCGGGCTTACGGCTCTATCGTGCGGACAGCGGCACCTGGGACGGCCCGCTGTACGGCTACTGTGCCGAATGGGGGCTCAGCGACCGCTACGGGCCGGCCATTCACATCTGCGGTTACCACGCTGCCTACTCGGGCTTACCCACTACGGCGTCACAGCTCAATGGCAGGTTGGCCTACATGACCGGGATAGTCGCCGGCCGCGCGGCGATGCTGGAGTACTATTCACCCGCCGGCTCCAACCAGACTCCAACCGTGCTGTACGGGCTCCGGATCTATGACGTGGCCACCCAGAGCGGGTACGAGCTTCACGTTGAGGATCCCAGCTTCGATGTGATCGCGATCGCGCGCAGCCTGTTCGAGCCTCCGAATCCGCTGCCGCCCCCAACCACCTTCCGCTACGACACCTACGACACCTACGACCTCACCGGCGAGGTCACGGAGCCGGGCAGCTACGCGTTCCTCGCGGACCCCGCCGACACGACGAGCGCCGTCACCACCTACGAGGCGCTGCGCGACGGCACGACGACGGCGCTGCTGATCCACACGTCCGACGCCCACGGCGCCTCGCAGGCGGCGCTCTACGACGGCGTGGCGGCCGGCGACCTCTTCGAGTGGCACGAGGCCGACGACTGCTTCGTGCGCTACAAGGTGACCGAGGTTGACGCGGGTAACGGCAACGTCCGGGAGTTCGCGATCAAGTCGTACTCCCACACCTACACCGGCTGCAGCGGTGCGATCGGCAGCTCCAGCGCCTCCGGGAGCGCCGGCGCGCAGTCCACTGAGCGCCAATTCACGTGGTCGCCCGAGGTGCTAAAGACGGGAGCGTTCACGGCTCCCACGTGGCACGGTCCGTGGCTGCTGGTTCCGGAGAACTGGACCGGGCCGGTCCCCGAGACGGAGCCATTCACGCCGCCGCCGATCACCTGGCCGCCCTCCCCCCTCCCGACCTTCGAGCTCGGGGCTGGCTGGACAGGTGGCATCGGGCCGGGCCTTCCCCCGTGGGAGCTGGAGGGCCTCTATTCGCATACCGACGGCGGGTTTCTGGATGTGTACATATTCCAACTCGGCGGCTGGCCGATTGACGTTTACCGCCTGAGTGATACCTACGACGCGGCTGGCGTGATCCACGAGTTCCGGATGATTGACGGGCGTCCCGCGCAGGTTGCCTACGAGCGCGTGAGGACGGGCATCTCGCATGCGTACGTGGCCATCTTCGACGAGACGACCGGCCTCATCTACAGCGTCCGCGGCGGCCCCAAGTCCCGCAACAACGACCCCGAGGCAACGATCGAGATCGCCAAGAAGTTCATACTGCCGCCTGCCGGTCCTCCCCCAACCACCTTCCGCTACGACACCTACGACACGACCGGCGCGGTCGCCGAGCCCGGCAGCTACGCCTTCCTCGAGGACCCCGCCGACACGACGAGCGCCGTCACCACGTACGAGGCGCTGCGCGACGGCACGACGACGGCGCTGCTGATCCACAAGTCCGACGCCCACGGCGCCTCGCAGGCGGCGCTCTACGACGCCGTCGAGGCCGGCGACCTCTTCGAATGGCGCGAGGCCGACGACACCTTCGAGTGGCGCTACGCGGATGATTGCTGGACCGGCTACCGGGTGACGGGAGTGGAGCCCGATCCGACAGGCGCCGCGCCTCGCAAGCTGTTCGCCCTCGAGCCGTACGGGTACGCCTACACGGGCTGCAGCGGGGCGGACGCGTCGGACGCGTCGAGCGTCGCGATGTGGCGGGAGCCGCTCGCGTGGGGTGGTCCGGACTTGGCCTATCCGGTCGTGTACGGCGTGTTCCAGGTCGTGCCGGAGGGCTGGACCGGCGAGCTTGACCTCGGTGGCTACATGGCTGCACCGGGTGATTCGGCCGACAACCCTGGCATCACCGAGAGTTTAACTGAGGCGCGGCAGCTCCCCTACTGGCGCGACCTTCCGGGCTGGACCCTCGATTGGGCTAGCACCGGCGGCCTGGACGCCCCCGTCTACGGATACTGCGCACGACTCAGCCTGGCCGACCGTGCTGTGGGTGTAGTCGAAGTGTGCGCAAGTCACGCTGCCGGGAGGGCCAACCCCTCCCGCACGAAGGATCGCTTTGGTGCCACGGTTGAGGTGCGCGTGGTCAACGGTTATGCGGCGCTGGTGTCCTACTTCCCGCGCACCTCATCCAACTGGAGTCGGATCTCCCCCATCGAAGCAACCGTCTACAACGCCGCTGCAGAAAGCGTTCACACGATTGTGGGTTGGTCGGAGAGCCTGAGTGGAAGCAACGTCGAAGCCGTCCTGGCAGTCGCTCGCACGATGTTTCCTGACTAGGCAACGATAGGTAGCTACCACCGTGTGGCCTCCTCCGTGCCGCGCGCTTTGACGCCCCGGCGCGGGCGCGCCTACGATCCAGGTGGTCGTGCTAGGCGGGGAGCTAGCGGTGCCCTGTAACCCGCAATCCGCTCAGCGGGGCTGAATGCCCGCCCGCGGTTCGTCCCCCGGGGACTGCCGAGATCAAGCGGCGTTGAGAGCCTGGTCCTGCGCGACGATGCCCGGTTAATCCCGTCAGGGCCGGAAGGCAGCAGCGGTACGCCGGTCACATCGTGCGTCGTAGGGGCGCCGGGCTTGAGTTGGCTGATGGAGGCAAGCCCGGAGTGCGTATCAACGGCGGGGCACGACCACTTCCGCATTCCCCGATGCCGGCGCCCTCGCTCGCGCGGGCGCGCGGCGTACCGTGAGCGCCGCACGCGGCGCCCGCCGCTCGCGACGCCCGAGGCCCGGCGGAGGCGACGAGCCCGAGGCCCCGCCCGAGTTCCTGCGGCGGCTCGGCGTCAGCCCTCGCAAGGCGCTCGGCCAGCACTTCCTCGTCGACGAACTGCTGCTCTCGCGCATCGCCGACGCCTGCGATCTCGGCCCCGAGGACACCGTGATCGAGATCGGCGCCGGGCCGGGCGGGCTGAGCGTCGAGCTGGCCGCCCGCGCCGGCACGCTCGTCGCCGTCGAGATCGACGAGGAGCTCGCGGGGCTGGCGCGCCGGCAGCTCGAGGGACGCGGGCGGGTCTGCGTCGTGGCCGCGGACGCGCTCGGTGTCACGCCGGGCGAGCTGCTCGAGGAGTGCGGGGCGAGCGCCCCGTACGTCATGGTCGGCAACCTGCCGTACTACATCACGCAACCGCTGATCCGGCGCTTCCTCGAGGCGGACGAGCCGCCCGATCGCATGGTCGTGCTGGTGCAGCGCGAGGTCGCGCGCCGCATCGTCGGCGGGCCGGGCAAGGAGTCGCTGCTCTCGCTCTCGGTCAAGACCTACGGCCGGCCCGAGGCGCTCTTCGACGTGCCGTCGAGCGCGTTCTGGCCCGCCCCGAAGGTGCAATCGGCGCTGGTGCGGATCGAGCGGTTGCCGGAGCCGGCGGTCGCGCTACCGCCGCCCGCGCTCGCGCGCTTCTTCCTGCTGCTGCGCGCGGGCTTCTCGGAGCCGCGCAAGCAGCTGCACAACGGGCTGCGTTCCGCCCTCGGCCTCACGCGTGCCGAGGTGCATTCGCTGCTCCACGAGGCCGCCATTGATCCGGTGCTGCGCGCCCAGCACCTCGCGCTCGACGACTGGCAGCGGCTCCACGCGCTCACCGAAGCGCGCTGGCCGAGGAGCCTCGATGTCGGCTAGCGCGCCAGCCCCGGAGGGGCCGGGAGCGCTCGCCCTCTCGCTGCTCGCGCCGGCGAAGCTGAACCTCGTGCTCGAGGTGACCGGGCGGCGCGACGACGGCTACCACGACCTCGACACGGTGATGACGACGATCGACCTCGCCGACCGCGTGCGTCTGCGCCCTGCCCCCGCGCTCGACGTGCGCCTCAGCGGGCGCGGCGCGGCGGAGATCGCCGGCGAGGGCGAACTGTCGGCCGCCGCCGCGCGGGCGCTCGCGACGGCGGCCGGGCGCGAGCCGAACGTCGCCATCGAGGTCGAGAAGCGCATCCCGGCGGCGGCCGGGCTCGGTGGTGGATCCTCGGACGCGGCGGCGGTGCTGCGCGGGCTCGCGCACCTCTGGGAGCTCGATTGGCCGATCGAGCGGCTGGGGGAAGTCGCGGCCTCGGTCGGTTCGGACGTGCCGTTCTTCCTGCACGGGGGGGTGGCGCGCTGCCGCGGGCGCGGGGAGATCGTGACGCCGCTGCGCGACCTGCGTCCGCTGCGACTGCTCCTCTTGCTGCCGCCGGTCCCGCAGGCGCCGGCGAAGACCGCGCGGCGCTTCGGCGCGCTGCATCCGCACGACCTGACCGACGGCGCGCGCTCGGCGCGCATGGCGCACCGCGTGCGGCGCGAGGCCCCACCCCCGGCCCGCGATCTCTGGAACGCCTTCGAGGCGGTGATCGAGCGCACGGAGTCGGAGCTGCTCGCGCACTACGCCGCCTACGCCTCCTCGCTCGGCGGCGTGCCGCTGCACCTCACCGGCACCGGCCCCGCGGTCTTCCTGCTGGTGCACGAGCGCGCGAAGATGCCGGACTTGCGGCGCGACCTCGAACAGGTCGGCGCAGAGGCGATCCCGGCGCGCACGCTCACCCGCGCCGAGGCGCTTGCGATCACGGAGGAGGCATGAGCGCCGAGGTCGACGCGAGCCGTGCGCTCTTCGCCGGCTTCGTCTCGGGTGCGGCGGCGGCGTTCGCGACGGTCGCGATCGCGCTCTGGAGCATGAGCCGCAGCCCCCGCTGGCGGGAGCGCGCGGCGGGCCTCGAGCGATTGTCGGCGCCGCTGCTGGGCGTCGTGCTGGTCAACGGCGCGCTGATCGGCTGGACGCTGCTCGGGCTCTTGCTGGGAGCGGCCTACCTCCAGGTGGGCGACCCGCTGCGCTTCGGCATGATCGTGCATGCCCTGGTGTTGATCGCAGTCCTCGCGGCGGCGTTCGTGCTGCGGCGCCTGAGCGGCGCGATCTGGGCGACGGCGATCGTGGCGGCGTTCGCGTTCGGCATTCTGCTGCCCGCGCTGGCGGGCTGAGGGTGGCTCGGGGCGGCCGGGTGGTGCGGCGCGTTCGGGCATCTCGTACCCTTGGGCTGCGCCCGCTGGCGGCGGGCCGCGAACCGCCGAGCTAAGGAGACGTACGCTGGAGCTCACGCCTGGACTGCAGCGCAGCGTGCTCGATATGCACGTCCACTCCGCGGTCGCTTCCTCGGACAGCACGCTCAACCCGCACAAGCTGCCCGCACTCGGGCGCGCGGCCGGGCTGACGGGCGCGAACATCTGCGAGCACGACAAGATGTGGGACCGGCACCTGCGCGCCGAGTACCGCGCGCAGCACACCGACTTCCTCGTCAACTTCGGGATGGAGATCTCGACCGACCACGGCCACATGCTCGTGATCGGCCTGCCCGCCTACGTGAGCGGCATCCGCCGCGCCGAGCAGCTGCGCGAGGAACTCGACGCCGTCGGCGGCTTCCTGATCGTCGCGCACCCCTTCCGCCACGTCTTCGACGACGTGACGGCGATGCGCAAAGGTAGCGTGCGCTTCGAGCTGACCCCCGCCGAGGCGGCCCGCCTCCCGGTCTTCCAGCTTGCCGACGCGATCGAGATCGCCAACGGCTGCAATACCCCGCGCGAGAACTACTTCGCCTACGAGGTCGCGCGCGAACGCGGACTGCCGACCACCGGCGGCAGCGACGTGCACTCGGAAAGCGGCATCGGCTACTACGCGACCGGCTTCGAGCGCGAACTGCAAAGCGAGTCCGAGCTGCTCGAAGAGCTGCACGCCGGCCGCTTCGAGGCGATCGTGCGCTCCGCCGACGGCAACTTCGCGCGCTTCGAGCCGGGCGTCGTCGAGGCGGTGGCGGCGGCTCGCGGCTAGCGATACTCCCCCGGAGAGGGCGGCGAAGGCGTCATGCCGCGCAGTCCCGACGATCCGGCAACCGACGGCGGCGGCGAGTACGTCGCGGTCGACCTCGAAACGACGGGCCTCGACCCGGCGGCGGATCGCATCATCGAGATCGGCGCGGTGCGCTTCGGCGCGGACGGGCCGCGCGAGCGCTTCCGCACCTTCGTCAGCCCCGGCCGGCCGCTGCCGCCCGCGATCCGCATGCTCACGAAGATCGAGGACGCCGATCTCGTTGGCGCGCCTCCGCCCTCGCTCGCGGTGCACGAGTTCGCCGCCTTTGCGCGGGGCCTCCCGCTGGTGGCGCACAACGCGCCGTTCGACCTCGGATTCCTCGCCGAGGCGGGGTTGCAGCCGCAGGCGCCGGCCTACGACAGCTACGAGCTCGCCTCGGTGCTGCTGCCGACGGCGACGCGGCTCGACCTGCGCTCGCTCGCCGAGTCGCTGGGCGTCGAGGTCACCGAGGCGCACCGCGCGCTCGCCGACGCGGAGACGACGGCGGCGGTGTTCCTGCGGCTGCTCGGACGCCTTGAGCGCCTGCCGGCGGCGACGCTGCGCGACCTCGTGCGGCTCGCCGAGCAGTCCGCGTGGAGCCTCGCGCCGTTGTTCGGCGATGCGCTCGCACGGCGGGGCGTCGAAGCACCGGCGCTGGGCGACGGCCTCGCGCCCGGCGGGCTGGCGCGCGAGCCGCAGGCGTTGCCGCCGCCACTGCGCCCGCTCCCGGAGTTCGCTCCCCTCGACGAGGACGAGGTCGAGGCGCGCTTCGCCGAGGCGTGGCGCCGCGCCGACCTGCTCCCCGGCTTCGAGGCGCGCGAGGGCCAGACCGCGATGGCGCGCGCCGTCGCCACCAACATCGCCCACGACGGCCAGCTCGCCGTCGAGGCGGGGACGGGGACGGGCAAGTCGCTCGCCTACCTCGTGCCCGCGCTCTCGCACGCGCTGCGCAGCGGGGAGCGCGTCGTGATCTCGACGCACACGCTGAACCTGCAGGAGCAGATCGCCGAGCGCGACATGCCGGCGGCGGCGGCGCTGGCCGAGTCGGCGGCGGGCGCGCCGCCGGGCTCGCTGCGGACGGCAGTGCTGAAGGGGCGCGCGAACTACCTCTGCCTCGAGCGCTGGTCGCAGGCGATCGAATCCGAGGAGCCGCGCAGCGCGGATCAGGCGCGCGTGCTCGCCCGCATCGCCGTCTGGCTCGGCGAAACGGAGCGCGGCGACCGCGCCGAGCTCTACCTGCGCGGTGACGAGTGGCCGCACTGGCGCGCCCTCGCCGCCGACACGAACGACTGCCTCGCGCGGCGCTGCGCGTTCGTGCGCGAGGGCAGCTGCTTCCTCCAGCGGGCGCGCGCGGAGGCAGCGGCGGCGCACGTGCTGGTCGTCAACCACGCCCTGCTGCTCGTCAACGCGGCCAGCGGCGACCAGGTGCTGCCGCCGTTCCGCCACCTCGTCGTCGACGAGGCGCACCGTCTCGAGGGCGTCGCGACGAGCCAGTTCGGCGACTCCGTCGCGCTGCACGAGATCGCGCAGCTGCTCGACGAGGCGGCGGTGGGCGGCGGCTCACTGGCGGCGTCGCTGCGCGGGGCGGCCCGGCTCGACCCGATGCCGCTCTCGCCCGCTGCCGGTCTCGCCCCGCTCGCGGACGAGATCGCCTCGGCGGCGGCGATGGCACGCGCGCGGATCCCGGACCTCGAGGCGGCGATGGCTGGCTACATCGAGGAGTTCGCGGACCGCGCCAGCGGCTCGCAACTGACGATCACGCCCGGCCGGCGGGCGCAACCACTCTGGGCGGATGTCGAAGACGGGGCGTTGCACCTGGAACTCGCGCTCGACCAGTTGGCGCGGCGCCTGCTGCACGCGGAGTCGGCGGTCGCGTCGCTGCCAACGGACGGCGCTCCGGCGCTTGCCTCGCTGCGCGGCGCGGTCGCGCGGGCGGCCGAGGCGGCGGCGCGCCAGGCGGCGACGCTGCGCGAGGCGCTGCAGCGCGCCGATCCGGGACGGATCGTCTGGCTCGACAGCGGCGGTCGCAGTGCGCGCGTGCGCACCGCCCCGCTCGATGTCGCCGATCGCCTCGAGGACGAGTTGTGGGCGCGGCGCGGCTCGGTGCTGGTCACCAGCGCGACACTGACGGCGCAGCAGCGCTTCGACTTCAGCCTCCAGCGCATCGGCCTGCCCGACGCGGACGTCCTCGACGTCGGATCGCCGTTCGACTACCGGCGCGCGGTGCTCGTGCTCGTCGTCGACGATCTGCCGCCGCCGAACGCGCCGGACTACGAGGCGGCGGCGCAGCGCGTGCTAGCGGAGGCGGCGCGCGCCGCGGGCGGGCGCACGCTGGCGCTCTACACCTCGCACGGGGCGCTGCGCTCGGCGGCTGCAGCGCTGCGCGGTCCGCTCGCCGCGGACGGCATCGGCGTGCTCGCGCACGATCTCGACGGCGGACCGGCGCGGCTGCTGCGCGCGCTCGCGGAGCGCCCGCGCTCGCTGGTGCTGGGCACCGCGGCGTTCTGGGAGGGCGTCGACGTGCCCGGCCCGGCGCTCTCGCAGCTCGCGCTCGCGCGGCTGCCCTTCCCCGTGCCGACCGATCCGATTCACGCCGCCCGCGCCGCGCTCCACGAGGACGCGTTCGGCGAGTACATGCTGCCGCAGGCCGTGCTGCGCTTCCGCCAGGGCTTCGGACGCCTGATCCGCGGCCCGCGAGATAGGGGCGTCTTCCTGATCCTCGACCGCCGCGTCAGCGCGCGCGCCTACGGGGAGGCGTTCCTCGAAGCGCTGCCTGAGTGCGAACAGCGCACGCTCGGCTCGCGCGAGGTGCCCGCGGCCGTCGCCGCCTGGCTGGCCGAGGCGCCTCGTGCCTGAGTCGCGCAGCGAGCGGACACGATCGCGCCTCTGGGCGCGCGGCGAGGGCATCACGCTCCTCGCGGCGGACGCGCCGCCGGACGGCGAGGGCGTCGTGCAGGCGATCCGCGAGGGCATCGCGCGCGGCTACCGAGGGTCGGTCGCGCCGCCGCTGCCGGAGACGCGGCTCTTCCACGTGCGCGCCGAGGGCGAGACCGTCGGGGTGTTGGGCATCGCGAGCGGGCCGGGAGCGCGGACCGTCACGTTCTCGGGCGTCGCGATCGACCCCGAGCGCCGCGGGCGTTCGACCGCCGTGCGCGCGGTGCGGATCGCGGAGCGGCGGCTGCGCCGCGAGGGCGTCACCACGTTCTTCGGGCGCGCGCCGCGTGGCAACGGGCGGGGGCTCTACTTCTGGCTGCGCGCCGGATACGCGCCGCTGCGCTCGCCTCTGCCCGGGGACGACGCGACCTGGTTCCGGCTGCCTACTCCGTAGCCCCGTCGGGGGTGTCCCCGGCGTCCCCGTTCGCACCGCTGCGCTGCCGCGCCGCCTGACGGGCCTCGAGGTAGCGCCGCGCGCCGCGGCGGTACCAGACGGCGAACAGCACGGCGCTGAGCAGCGCGGCGGCAATATCCAGCAGCGGCAGCGCGTCCGCGGGCACGAGCGTGGCGAACCGCCCGATCCAGTAGCCCACCAGCAGCGACAGCGCGATGCCGAGGCGGCTCGGACGGCGCGCAGGGAGGGACGCGGCGGCAACGGGCGGCGATCGCGTCTCGCTGCGCCGGGGGCGGAAGCGGCGGCGGCGCGACGCCACCGCGGGCTAGGGGCCGTCGACGCGGCGGAAGCGGCGACGCCTCGTGCGCGTCGACGCCGCGGCGGGCGGAGGCGCGCTGACCGCAGGCCGTGCGGCCGGAGCGGGCGGGGGAGTGGGAACCGTGCCCGCGTGCGCGCCGAACGGGGCTCCCAACGGGTCGAAGCCGGCCGAGGGCGCCTGGAAGCCCTCGGACTGGATACTCCCCCGGATCAGCTCCAGACAGCGGTTGCAAAAGAACTGCAGCACCGGCTCGTCGCAGTCGCCGACCCAGACGTCGCCGCAGTCGATGCCCTCGATGTCATTGCGGGGGTTGAGGTGGAACATCACGCCGCAGTTGCTGCAATCGGCGAGCAGCCCGGGGTCGCTGACGGTCACCTCGCAGATCGCGCAGGTGTCGGTGTTGGCGGCGGTCATGGCTCGCGTGCCTCCTCGTGCGTGGCTGCGCGCGCAGCCGCTAGCGGACGACCGAACGCCAGGGTCCGCCCGCGGCGGCGGTGGCCTCGTTGCGCTCGATGCAGGGGTCGCAGCTGAAGCTGAAGCCGCAGGCCTGGCCGAACATCGCCGCGCCGCAGCTGCGGCCCAGCGCCTCCCGGCTGAGGTCGATGTGGAAGACGGCGCCGCAGTCGGCGCAGTCGGCCATCTCCCGGGACGGCGCCTCGATGCCGCAGACGGCACACTCGATCAGCGTCACGGTCTTTGCGGGCGCCTGTGTCGGCTGGCGTTGGGCGGGCAGCGTGCTCATCGTAGTTCCTCCGTCGCGCCGGCGGCGCACAGTGCGGCGCGCACGGCGCGGCGCGCGCTCGCCGCATCCCTCAGAGTGCCGAGATAACGCTCGCGACGCAAGCGGTCGAGCCATGCGCCGAGGGCGGGACCGGGCTCGACGCCGAGCCGCAGCAGCGCCCGCGCGTCCAGCGGCGGCCTCGTGCGCTCCCAGCGGCGCAGCTCGCGCTGCAGCGGACGCTGCCCCGCGGGTTCGAGCCAGCGGGCGGCGAGGCGGGCCTCGCCGGAGACGCCCTCGAGGGCCGCGAGGGCGTCCGGCGTGCGCTCGCGCGCGGCGATCAGGCGCGCGGCGTCCGCCACGGCGCGGCGGGCAGCGCGCGGAGCCATGAGCCGGTCGGCGATGGCGTCGCGTTCGCCCAGCGGCGCGATCAGCACGGCGAGCAGCAGCGAGGGCGGATGCGGGCCCGGCCGCCGCGCCAGCGCTCGTGAGGCCTCGGGCGGCAGCGACCACGCCGGATGCACGCCGCGCAGCACGCCCCAGCCGTCGAGCAGGCGCAGCGCGGCGCCGACGCGGCGGCTGGCGGCGATGCGCTCGAACTCCGCCCAGAGGCGGCGGCCGGAGATGCGCGCGATCCAGCGCGAGGCGTCCTCGATCCAGCGCGCCGTCTCGGGATCGGGCCGCAGCCCGAGGGCGGCGGCATAGCGCGCGCCGCGCCAGAGCCGCGTCGCGTCGTCGCGGAAGCTCTCCGCGTGCAGGGCGCGCAAACGGCGCGCGGCGAGATCGCCGAGGCCGTCCAACGGATCGAGGAGCTCGCCGCGGCGCGGTCCCGTCACGCCGAGGGCGATCGCGTTGACGCTGAAGTCGCGCCGCCCGAGGTCTTCCTCGACGGTCACGCCGGGACGCACCTCGGGCAGCGCGCCCGGCCGTGTGTAGCGCTCGCCGCGCAGTGCGGCGAGGTCGATCCGCTGCCCGCGCAGCTGCACGCGCGCGGTGGCGAAACGCGGCTCCTGCTGCACCGAGGCGGCCTCGCCGCTCACGTCGCGCAGCCGGGCCGCCGTCGCGGCGGCGAGGGTGGCGGCGTCCCCGCTGCACGCGAGGTCCAGCTCGGCCGGCGCGACACCCGCGGCGAGGTCCCGGATCGCACCGCCGACCACCCACAGCTCAACACCGAGTTCCGAGGCGGCGTCGCGGGCGGCGTCGAGCAGGAGGCGCGCGTCGGCAGACAGCACGCGGCGCAGGCGCGGGAGCGTAGGACGCATAAGCGGGTGAGCGATTCTTGACACCAGGAAGTACCCGCTCCTAGGATGAATGAGTGCGCGGGGCGAACCCCAGCCCGTCTCGTGTTTCGAGCGGCTGGGTCTCCGGACGGTAGCGTACGTGGTTGCGGAGCACGTGCGCCCGAAAGGGTTGTCGCTTGGCCTCTGCGCCCTGTTCACCCCACGACGTCCAGTCAGCCCTCGGCATCGAGTTCGCCGATCAGGCGCTGCTGCGTCTTGCCATGACCCATCCCTCCTACACGAACGAGCACGAGGGCGCCCCCGGCTCCTTCGAGCGGCTCGAGTTCCTCGGCGACGCGGTGCTCGGCATGGTCATCGCCGAGCGGCTCTACGAGCGCTTCCCCGACATCGAGGAAGGCCAACTGACGCTCTGGCGCGCGCACATCGTGCAAGGCCCGACACTGGCGCAGGCGGCGCAGCGCCTGGGCCTCGGACGCTGGCTGCTGCTCGGCCGCGGCGAGGAGGCGACCGGCGGGCGCGAGCGCCCCGGCAACCTGGCGGACGCCTACGAGGCGCTGATCGGCGCGCTCAAGCTGGACCGCGGACCCGACGGCGGCCTCGAGGGCGCTCGACGCTTTATCGAGCGCACGCTGGCGCCGGAGCTCGAAGCGTTGCAGACTGACCCCGCCGAACTGAACACCAAGGGCGCGCTCCAGCAGTACTGCGAGGGGCGTTTCCCCCGCCCGCAGTACGTCACGGTCGAGGAGCGCGGGCCTGAGCACGCGCGCGAGTTCTCGGTCGAAGTACGGATCGACGGCGAGATCCTGGGCCGGGGGAGCGGGCACACGAAACAGCAGGCAGAGAAGGAAGCGGCCCGCGAGGCCTTGCAAGTGCTGCGCGCACAGGAGCCGCAGCCCGGCGAACGCATGCCCTCGGCGCGGGCGGACTAGCCCGGATGTACCTGCGGCGAGTCGAGGCGTACGGGTTCAAGTCCTTCGCGGACCGCCAGGTCTTCGAGTTCGGCCCCGGCCTGACCGCGGTCGTCGGACCCAACGGCTCCGGCAAGTCCAACGTCTCCGACGCCATCCGCTGGGCCCTCGGCGAGCAGTCGGCGCGCTCGATCCGCGCCCGCAAGACCGGCGACGTGATCTTCTCCGGCTCCGACGAACGGCGCGAGATGGGCGTCGCCGAGGTGACGCTGTTCCTCGACAACTCCGAGCAGTGGATGCCGATCGACTTCGACGAGGTGAGCGTCAGCCGGCGCGCCTACCGCAGTGGCGAGAACGAGTACCGCATCAACGGCCAGAAGGTGCGGCTGCTGGACGTGCACGATCTCTTCCGGCGCGCCCAGGTCGGCCAGAACTCCTACGCGATGATGTCGCAGGGCCTCGTCGACCAGGTGCTCGGCCTGCGTCCGCTCGAGCGGCGCAACCTGATCGAGGAGGCCGCCGAGGTTCACCGCCACCGCATTGAGCTCACGAAGGCCGAGCGGCGGCTGACGCAGACGCGCGACAACCTCGGCCACGTGCGGGTGATGATCCGCGAGCTCGCTCCGCGCCTGCGGCAGTTGGAGCGGCAGTCGAAGCGCGCGAGCCGCTACCGCGAGCTCGACGCCCAGCTCGGCGCCGCCCTCGAGGCCTGGTACGAGACCGAGCTGCGGCAGGCGAGCGAGGCGCTGACTGCCGCGCAGTCGCGGCACGACCAGCGCTCCGAGGCGTTCGCGTCGGCGCGCCGCCAGGCGGAGGCATTCGCCCCGGAGATGGCCGTAGCCGAACGCGCCGTCGCCGCTGCGCGCTCCGAACTGGCCGGCGCACAGCGGCGCGAGCGCGAGCTGGCGGAACGCTCGCTGGCGCTCGGCCAGCAGCGCGCCCTCGCCGAGCAGCGCCGCGAGCTGCTGCTCGTGCGCCGCGACGAGATCGAAGCCGCCATCGAGGAACTGACAGCCGCGCCCGGCGCTGGCGCTCCCGCAGGCGCCGCGCCGGACGGCGTCGCGCCTGAGGGCGGCCCGCTCGTCGCACTTGAGGCGCGGGTCTCCGCGGCCGGCGCCGAGCTGGAAGCAGCGCGGGAGGCGATGCGCGCCGCGGACGAAGCCGTGCGCGACGTGCTGCGCGAACTGGCCGAGGCCGAGGCCCGTCGCTCGCGCATCGAGTTGGGCATTCGCGACGCCGAAGCGCGGCTCGCGCGGGCGGAGACGGAACGCCGCCGCCGCGAGCGCGAGCGCGAGGAGGCAAACGGGCGGCGCGAGGTGCTCAGCGGCGAACTGCGCGACTACGGACGGCGCGCGCTCGCGGCGCGCCGCGAGCAGGAACGCCTCGCCCTGGACGTCGCCGAGACGATGCGCCGCCGCGACGTCGCGGAGCGGCGCATCGAGGAGACGCGCACGCAAGCCGAGGCCGGACGCGAGGCGCTGCGCGCGGCGACCACACAGCGCGAGCAGTTGGTGGCCCGCCGGGAGCTGCTCGCGACACTGGCGACCCAACTCGCGAAGCAGGGGTCCGCAGCCCAGGAGCTGCTCCGCGCGGCGAACGAGCCCGGCCCGGACGAGCAGCCGCTGAGCGGCGTGATTGGCCTCGTCGGTCGCCTGATCCGCGTACCCCAGGGCCTTGAACACGCAATCGAGGCAGCCCTCGCCGAGCAGATCGGCGCGGTCGTGGTGGAGCGGCAGGACGAGGCGCTGGCGGCGATCGCGCACCTGCGCGAGCGTGAAGGCGGCTCCGTCTCGGTGCTGCCGCTCGACAGCATCCCGCGGCAGTACCCGCTCAACATGCTCAGCGAGCGCGGAGTGCTGGGCGTCGCCTCGACCCTGGTCAAGACCGATCGCAGGTACCGCCCACTGGTCGACCTGCTGATCGGGCGCACGATCGTGGTCGAGGACTTGCCCACGGCGCTCAAGACCGTCTCGCGCGGGCTCGGTTCCGTCGTCACCCGCGAGGGCGTACTGGTGCGCTCCGACGGCACGATCTACGGGGGATCGCGCGGCATGGCGGCGGAGCAGTTCGTGCTGCAGGACGAGGAGCAGTCGCTGCCCGAGGCGATCGAGGCGGCGCGCGCCGCGGAGGACGCCGCCGCCGGGCAGGTGCAGCACCTCGACGACGTCGTCGCCGACGCCCGCGACGCCCTCGAGGCGGCGCGGCGCGCCGCGATCGCGGCGGAGAATGCACAACGCGACCACGAGCGCGAGACCGCGCGGCTGCGGCGGCGGCTGGTAGCCCTCGGCAGCGAGTTGCGCCTGGTGCACACGGTGCTCGCCGAGGACGACCCGGAAGCCGAGGCGGACGACTCCGGGGAGGCGATCACGCGTGAACGGGCCGCGCTGACGGCGCTCGACACGCGGATCGCGGAACTGCGCGATCGCTCGGAGGCCGTCGACACGGAGCGCGACAGCGCCGGCGATCGGGTCGCGCAGCACGCCGCCGCACTCGCCGCCGCCGAGGGCGAACGCTCGGCCGTGCGCGACCGCCGGGAGGCGCTGGAGGAGGCGCGACGGCGCAGTGTCGAGCGGCTGGCGGAGCGCCGCGATCAGTCGCTCGCGATCCGCCGCGAACTGGAAGACCTCGAACTCACGCTGCGCGACCTGCGCGAGCAGATCGCGAACGTCGAAAGCGCGCGCCGCGCCGCCGAAGAAGCCGTCGCCCCGGCGCACGCCGCGCTGGCGGAGGCGGAGCGTGCCGAGCGCGAGCTGACGGCGACGCGAGGCGATAGCCAGGCACGCCTCTTCGCTGCCGAGCGTGAGCTGCTGGATGCGCAGTCCACGCTGCGGGAGCTGGCGAGCCGCGTACAGAGCCTCACACAGCAGATCGCCGATGACGGCCTCGTGCTGCACGAGGACGGCAGCGTGCGCCGCCCGCGCACCGACCAGGTTCCCGCCGCACCCGCCGCACCCGCCGACAGCTTCGCAGAGGAGCTGGTGCCGGTCGGCGCCAACGGCACGGATGATGGCGCGGCTCAGCTTGTGTTCTCGGTAGTCCCCGCGAGCGGCGGCGCCGAGGTGGACACGGTGCAGCTGCGCGAGCGCATCTCCGAACTGCGCGGCGAGATCCGCGCCCTCGGCCCGGTCAACCTCGAAGCGCTCGAGGACCTCAGCGAGGAGAGTGAGCGGCACGACTTCCTGAGCGGACAGGTCGAAGACCTCGAGGCGGCCGAGGCGCACCTCCGCACGGCGATCACGGAGCTCGAACGCGAGATCCGCGCGCGCTTCAACGAGACCTTCGAGCTGGTTAACACGAGCTTCGGCGACTACTTCGAGCGCTTCTTCGGCGGCGGACGGGCGGAACTCACCATCGTCGAGCCGGAGGACGAGGACGGCGAGGCGGGCGTGGACGTGCGCGCGCAGCCGCCGGGCAAGCGCATCTCCTCGCTGGCGATGCTCTCGGGCGGTGAGCGTGCCCTCACCTCCGTGGCGCTGCTGTTCGCGCTGCTGGCCGTGAACCCGGCTCCCGTGTGCGTCCTGGACGAGGTCGACGCGGCGCTCGACGAGGCGAACGTGGGGCGCTTCGTCGAGACACTGCGCGGGCTCTGCGAGCGCTCGCAATTCATCGTGATCACGCACAACCGCGGCACCGTCGAGGCCGCAGACATGATCTACGGCGTCTCGATGGGCGACGACTCGGTCTCGCGCGTGCTCTCGCTGCGCCTGGCCGATCTTCCGCAGGCCTCGTAACGCGGAGGGTGCGTCCACCACTCGCCAGCCACTGCCTGCCTCGCTACGCTCGGCAGCGCGCAGCGGCGATCCGCTGCGATCGGCGCGTGACCAGGATGATGCCGTGAGGCTGTTTCGAGCCGACGCCGGGTCCGGGGAAGCGACCGGGCAGGCGCTCTCGCGTACGCGCCGATCCTGGTTCGGCCGCGTCGGCGATCTGCTGCGCGGGAACGAGATCACGCCGGAACTCTGGGACTCGCTGGAAGAGGTGCTGATCGGCTCCGACGCCGGGGTGGAGACCACCCTCGGCGTGCTCGAGCGGGTGCGCGCAGCCGGCCCGCGAGAGCCGGAAGAACTGCACGCCGCGCTGCGGCACGAACTGATCGCGATCCTCGAGGCGCCCGAGGGCGCGGGCAAGCTCTGGGGCGAGGACGATGACGAGCCACCCCGGCCCGCGGTCGTGCTGATCGCGGGAGTCAACGGCACGGGCAAGACGACGGCCGTCGCGAGGCTCGCCCACGCCTACCAGGCCGAGGGCCAGCGCGTGATCGCGGCGGCCAGCGACACCTTCCGCGCCGCCGCGATCGAGCAGCTGCGCAGCTGGGGCGAGCGGATCGGCTTCGACGTGATCGCACACCAGCAGGGCTCGGACCCCGCCGCCGTCGCCTTCGACGCGATCGAGGCGGCGCGGGCGCGCGGCCACGACCTCGTGCTGGTCGACACGGCAGGGAGGCTACATAACAAGCAGAATCTGATGAACGAGCTGGCCAAGGTCCGGCGCGTGATCGAGCGTCAGCTGGGGCGCGGGCCGGACGAGGTCGCGCTCGTGCTCGATGCGACCACGGGGCAGAACGGCCTCGCCCAGGCACGCGCCTTCACCGAGGCGATCGAGGTGACCTCGGTGATCCTGACGAAGCTCGACGGCAGCGCGCGGGGCGGTATCGTCTTCGCGGTCGCCTCGGAGTTGGGGCTGCCGGTGCGCTTTATCGGAGTCGGGGACGGACCGGGGGATCTGGCGCCCTTCGATGCGCAGTCGTTCGTGGACGGCTTGCTCGCGCCCTCCGGGACCGAGCAGGACTAGCGGACCGGCGCCGTGTACGAGGCGCTCACGTGGTACCTCGCACTGCTGCTGGTCGGCGGCGGTGGGCTGCTGCCGGCGACGCTGCTGTTCGGGCGCCTGCGCTCGCGCGGGGTGTGCTACGCGCGCCCGCTGGCGCTGCTGCTCGTCGCGCAGATCGCCTGGCTGACGGCCGCGCTCACCTCGATTCCCTACGGGACCGGCCTCGCGGCGGCCGCGGTCGCCGCGCTCTACGGCTGGTCCGCGTGGCTGGCCTGGCGAGAGCCGGAGCGGCTGCGGTCGCTCTGGCGCGTGCGCCGCACGGTCCTCGCCGGCGAGGTGCTCTTCCTCGCGGTGTTCGCGATCGTGCTGCTGGTGCGCGCCCAGGCGCCCGCCGCGATCAACACCGAGAAGCCGATGGACCTGATGCTGCTCACCGCGGTGCACGAGGCCGAACGGATGCCGCCCGCGGACTCCTGGCTCGCGGGCTACGGAGTCTCCTACTACCACCTCGGGCACGTGATGATCGATGTCAGCGGGCGTCTGGCGGGGATCGCGCCGCGCTTCGGGTTCAACCTCGGGCTGGCGGCGGCAGCCGCGCTCGCGGCGGTCGCGATCGCCGGCCTCGCAAGCGACGCGGTCGCACTCGGCCCGCTGCGGCGGCGCGCCACGCCCTGGATCGCCGCCGCCGTCGCGGTCGTGGCGCTGATCTGGCTCGCGCCGCTCGAGGGCCTGGCCGATCTCGCGGCGGCGAACGGCCTCGGCGGCGAGGGCGTCTGGGGCTCCCTCGGCGTGAAGGGCCTGCCCGGCCCGGCCGAGGCGACGTATGGCGCGCCGGACCAGTTCTGGTGGTGGTGGCGGGCGACGCGCGTCATCCCCGGCACGATCAGCGAGTTTCCCGCCTTCTCCTACATCCTCGGCGACCCGCACGCGCACGTGCTGGCGCTGCCGCTCGCGCTCGTCGCGCTCGCGCTCGCCCTCGACACCTTCGAGGGCGGGATGACGCTCTCCTGGCGGCGCTGGACCACGCAGCCGGGCGCGCTGCTGCTGGCCGGCGCGCTCTTCGCCGGACTGGCGATGACGAACGCCTGGGATGTGCTGGCCTACGGCCTGATCTGGCTTGCCGCCGCGGCCGCCGCGTTCCGCGCCGTCGGCTGGCCGCTCTTCGGCGCGCTCTTCGGAGCGGCGCGCTACCTCGCGGCGCCCACGCTTGTCGGGCTGGTGATCGCCTGGCCGCTGCTGCAAACGCTCGATAGCTCATCGGTGGGGGCGACGCTGGTCACCGACGCGGCGAGCGACCCCGTGCGGTTGCTGCTGTTCTGGGGTGCGCCGCTGCTGCCCGTCCTGCTCGCGGCGCTGCTGACCCGCCAGCGCGCCTCGAGGCGTGCGTTGGCCTGGGGCCTGGCGCTGGCGGCGGCGCCGCTGGCCTACTGGGCGCTGTGGGCGGCCAGTGGCGGCGAGGGCGCCGCGTTCGGCCAGCGGGGCGCCGGCTGGCTGACGCTCGCGGGCCTCGTGCTGGTGACGGGCGCGGCGGGCGCGGCCTCGGCGAGCCGCTACGCAGACGGACGGCGCGATCACGCCGCCTGGCTGGCGCTGGCGGCGGCGGCTGGCGCGATCGTGCTCGCGACCGAGCTGTTCCACGTCACCGACGCCCTGCGGCATGCGCGCATGAACACGGTCTTCAAGTTCTGGTATGTCGCCTGGCCGCTGCTCGCGGCGTCGGGGGCGATCGGCCTCGCCCTCGCCTACGACGCCGCGCCGCGCCGCCCGCTCGCCGCGATCCGAGGGCGGCTCGCGTCGCCACGGGGAGCGCTCGCGGCGTTCGCAGCCGTGGCGGCGCTGCTCTGGCTCGGCTCGCTGCTGTATGCGCCTGCGGCGGCGGTCAGCCGTGGGGGCGAGGGGCAGGCGCGCGGCATCGACGCGCTCGCGCACGTCGAGCGGCGCGATCCCGGCCTCGGCGAGGCGCTGCGCTGGGTGAGCAGCGAGCTGGACGCGGAGCGCCACGTGCTGCTCGAGGCCGCGAGCCGTAGCTACGGGCCGGGTAACATGATCTCAGCGGCAAGCGCGACGCCGACGCTGATCGGCTGGCCGGGCCACCAGTTGCAGTGGCACAGCAACGCGCCGCTGACGGAGCGACTCAACGTGGTGAGCACGATCTACCGCGACGGAGCCGGCCCGGAGACGCTGCGGCTGGCGCACGCGCACGGTCTGACGCACATCTACCTCGGACGCGAGGAGCGCCGCCAGTTCGGCGCAGACGTGGTTTCGCGCTTCCAGGACTGGCCGACCGTGTTCGAGGCGCCCGGCGCGCGGATCGTCGCCGTGCCCGGGGGCGGCCGATGAGCGGCGGGATGCTCGCGCGCCTCGATCTGCTGCGGACGGACCGGACGCTGCTGATCCTGCTCGGCATCGCCGCCGTCGCGCTCCTGCTGCGCCTGATCGACCTCGACGCGCGGGCGATGCACCACGACGAGTCGCTGCACGCCAAGTACGCCTGGGATCTCGCCGAGGGGCGCGGCTACACGCACAACCCGCTGATGCACGGACCGCTGCTCTTCCACACGGTGGCCGGCGTCTTCGTGGTCGCCGGGGACAGCGAGGTGGCGTCGCGGGCGCCGATGGCCCTCGCGGGGGCCGTGCTGGTGCTCGGGCCGCTGCTGTTCCGCCGCTGGCTCGGGAACGTCGGGGTGCTAGCCGCGGGGACGCTGATCGCGTTCTCGCCGGTGCTGCTCTACTACTCCCGCTTCTCGCGCAACGACGTGCCCGCGGCGCTCTGGACCGTGCTGCTGATCGCCGCGATCTGGCGCTACCGCGACGACGGGCGGGAGCGCTGGCTGGTGCTGGTGGCCGCCTCGCTCGCGCTCTCGTTCGCGACGAAGGAGACGGCCTACCTGTTCGCCGGCCTGTCGCTGCTTTACATCAACGCGACGCTCACCAGCAGCCTGCTGCGGCAGTCGCGCGGGCCGAGCGCGCACTACCGGCACGCGCCGCAGATCGCCTCGTGGATCGCGCTCTTCCCCGTCGCCTGGCTGATCGCCGCGCTCTGGTCTCCGCTGGGCCCGCTGCGGCGCCGCTTCGGCTGGGAGACGCTGCCGCGCGAGGGCGACCTGATGATCGTCTGCGGCACGATCACCGCGCCGTTCCTCGCCGCCGCGCTGCGCATTCCGTTCCCGGGGATCGAGTCCTCGACCTTCGAGAACATCGAGACCGTGCTGGTTGTCGAACTGATGGTGATCAGCATGATCATCGGCGTGCTCTGGCGCCCTGGGACGTGGCTGCCGCTGGCCGCCCTCGCCTGGCTGATCACGATCCCGCTGTTCACCACCGGCTTCACGAACCAGGACGGCTTCCTCTCCGCCTTCTGGGGCCAGCTCGACTACTGGCTGGACCAGCAGGACGTGCAGCGCGGCAAGCAGCCGCTCCACTACTACCTGATGATGGTCCCGACCTACGAGTTCCTCGCGCTCGTTCCGGCGCTGATCGGCGGCGCCTGGCTGCTCTGGCGCGGCGATCCGCTGACGCGGCTGCTGGCGTGGTGGCTGGTCGGGCTCTTCATTCTGCTCTCCCTGGCGGGGGAAAAGATGCCGTGGCTGAACGTGCACTTCGCCCTGCCTCTGGCGCTGCTCGCCGGACGCGTGCTCGGCCTCGCGCTGCCCGACGCGTGGCGCTCGCTCCGCAGGGCCCGCGACGACCCCGCGACCCCCGAGCGCAGCCTGCGCTCGGCCGGGCTCTGGGCCGCCGGAGCCGCCGTCGCCGCGCTGCTCGTGGCGGCCTCGCTGTGGACGGCCTTCGGCGTCTCCTACCACCACCCGGACACCCCCGTCGAGCCGCTGATCTACACCCAGACCTCGCCGCAGGTGCCCCTGCTGGCGCGGGAGATCGAGGAGTTCGTGCGCGCGCAGGCGACGCCGACGCCGGTGATCGTCGACACCACCGCCTCGCTGACCTGGCCCTGGGCCTGGTACCTGCGCGACGTGCCCAACGTCGGCTACCTCGGGGCGGACGCGATCCGCGACCAGGGGCCGGGCGAGGGCGCGCTGCTGATCAGCGCGAGCAGCACCGTCGGGCCGAACTGGGCGATGAGCGACCGCTTCGAGCCGCCCCGGCCCTACGTGCACCGCTGGTGGTTCCGGGAGGATGGCTACCGCGCCGCCACGCCGCGCGGCGTCCTCGGCAAGCTCGCCAGCGGCGAGTTGCTCGCCGACTGGGTGAGTTTCGTCGTGACGCGTACCGAGGAGGACTCAGTCGGAGCGCTGCACGGCCACGTCTGGTTCCCGCTGCGCTGACGACCCCGCGGCATCGCGCCCGACCGCGCGATCCCCGAACATGGAGAAGCATCGGCAGAGGGACGGTTCGCGGACACGGGGCCGAAGGCGGCCTCGCGAGGGAGCGGCAGCGTGAACTGGCGGCGCTCACTGATCGGTCTCGTCGTCAGCGCGATCTTCATCGTGCTGCTGCTCCGTCAGGTCAACGGGCCGGAGCTGGGCGACGCCTTCGCCGCCGCCTCGCCGGGCTGGCTCGCCGCCGCCTTCGCGATCTACCTCGGCGCGCTCTGGCTGCGAGGGCTGCGCTGGAAACTGGTGCTGCGCGGCGCGACGCCCATCAGCACCAGTGACGCGACCGCCCTCGTGGTGATCGGCTACGCGGCCAACAACGTGCTGCCCGTGCGCGCCGGCGAGCTGGTGCGCGCGCAGCTGCTGCACGAGCGCCACGGGGCGGACCGCATCGCCGCGCTGGGCACGATCCTCGTCGAGCGCATCTTCGACGGCGTCGTGCTGGCGCTCTTCCTCGCCGGCACGATCGCGCTCGCGGGCGGTAGCGGCGCGTTGCGCCTGCTCGCCGCCGCCACGGGCGTGGCCTTCGTCGCGCTCGCGCTCGCGCTGCTGTTTGGCGGTCCACGGCTGGCGGCCAACCCGGAAGCGGCGCAGCGGCTGCTGCGGCCGCTGCCGGCGCGGCTGCAGCGCCTCGTCGCGCCGCGCCTCGATCGCTTCGTCGAGGGCCTGACGACGATCCGCGGGACGCGCGCCTGGAGCGCGATCTTCGCCGTGACGGCCGCCTCCTGGGCGATCGAGGCGGCGATGTACTGGCTCGTCGGGATCGGGCTCGGCCTCGATCTCGACCCGCTGCTCTACCTCGCCGTCTGCGGAGCCGCGAACCTCGCGATCGCCGCGCCGAGCACCTCCGGCGGCATCGGGCCGTTCGAGTTCTTCGCCCGTGAGGTCGCCGTCGTCTTCGGTGCGAGCGCCGCGGCGGGCACGGCCTACGCGATCGCGCTGCACGCGCTGCTGCTGATCCCCGTCGCCGCGCTCGGGCTGCTGCTGCTCTGGCGGCGGCACATCGGCCTGCGCGGCCTGCTGCGCACCGCGCCCGAGGACGCCCCGGCCGCCTCGACGCCGCGGGGCAGCGGCTAGTGCGCGCGGTCGTCGTCGGTGGCGGCGTCGGTGGACTCGCCGCCGCCTGGGAGCTGGCGAAGGCGGGGCACGAGGTCACCCTCGTCGAGGCCGGGCCGGTGCTCGGCGGTCAGGTCCGCACCTTCGAGATCGGCGGCGGGCGGATCGAGTCCTTCTACCACCACCTGTTCCGCTCCGACACGGTGATCGCGGAGATCATCGAGGAGATCGGGCTCGGCGAGGACCTCGAGTGGGTGGACTCGCGCGTCGGGATGTTCGGCGACGAGCGCGTCTACCCCTTCACGAGCGCGGGCGACCTGCTGCGCTTCGACCGCGTCTCGCTGCTCACGCGGCTGCGCCTCGGCGTGACCGCGCTGTGGTTGCGCCGCGTCGCCGACTGGCGGCGCTACGAGGGCATGAAGGCGAAGGACTGGATCACCTCGAAGGTCGGCAAGGAGGGCTACGAGCGCGTCTGGGGACCGCTGCTGCGCGCGAAGTTCGGGCGGCACGCGCCCGAGGTCGCGATGGTCTGGTTCTGGGGCAAGATCTACCTGCGCTTCGCCTCGCGGCAGGGCGGGCCGCTGGCGAAGGAGCAGCTCGGCTACCTGCGCGGCTCCTTCGGGCGCATGGTCGACGCCCTCGCCGAGGCGATCCGCGCGCGCGGCGGCTCGGTCCAGGCGGGGCGCCCGGTGCAGCGCATCGTCAGCGAGGACGGCCGCGTGCGCGGGGTCGAGCTCGCTCCCAAAGAGGAGGGCGGCGAGCCGGAGTTCCTCGAGGCGGACATGGTGATCGCGACCGTGCACTCGGGCGTGCTGCCGCGCATCGCGCCCGATCTGCCGGAGGACTACCAGGCGCTGCTCGGCCAGGTCGAGTACCAGTGGGCGACGGTGCTGCTGCTGGCGCTGGACCGCCCGCTCTCCGAGATCTACTGGCTGACGATCACCGACGACGACTGCCCCTTCGTGGTGGCGGTCGAGCAGACGAACTTCCGTGACCCCTCGGAGTACGGCGGTCAGCACATCGTCTACTTCTCGAACTACGCCGATCCCGGCGACCCGATGGTCGAGGAGGACGTGGAGCAGGTGCTGGATCGCTACGAGCCGTACATCCGGCGCATCAACCCGGCGTTCGAGCGCAGCTGGATCCACGACAAGTGGCTGTTCAAGGACCGTGCCGGCCAGCCGATCGTGCACTGGCGCTACCACGAGACGATTCCGCCGCACCGCACCGGCATCGAGGGCTTCTACCTGGCGAACAACACGCAGATCTACCCGGAGGACCGCGGCCAGAACTACACGATGCGCATGGGCATCGAGGTCGCGCGGCTGGCGATGGCGGACGCCGATCGCACCACGGCAGCCGGAGCAGGGGACGGGGAGGCGGGCTGGGCGTGAGCCGGAAGAAGCCGCCGGACGAATCCGGACAGGATGTCGAGTCCGCCGCGATTGCGTGCCTCGTGATCAGCGACGTGCTCCTGGACATCGCCGATCGGGCGTTCGAGAGCAGGCGGGACGGCTCGGAGGCCGGGGAGTTCGCCGTGTGGCTGGCCGAGTGCTACGAGGAAATGGCCACGGGCGTGCCGGTCGGCGAGATCGCAGACCTGGCCACGCAGGAATTGCCCGACGGCGAACCCGCCGCCGAGGCGATCACGTGGGTCGCGGAGCAACTGGACCACGAAGCCGCCTACTTGCGCGGGGACGCGCTGACGCCCGGCGCCGAGGCGGAGCGCCTGGCCGCACGCGGCGCGGAGAGGCTGGTCGGGCTGCTGCGCGAGATGGTTGCCGATCTCGAGGCGGAGGAGGCGTGACGCCGGTCCAGCCACCGCTGCGGCTGCATCTCGCGCGAGGCGAGGCGTAGCCGCGCTAGCCCTCGGCGCGTTGACAGCCGCGCCGCTCCGTCCGTAGCCTCGACTCGATCGCAAGGCCCGGCGTACGCGCCGGGAGTGCGCGATGTGCCGCTGGGGGAGCCGCAAGGCTGAGATCCGTCGAGGACAACCCCTGGAACCTGACCTCGGTAATGCGAGCGTAGGGAATGCGGTGATGGCGAACCTGACTGGCCCCGACGGGGCCGCCCGGTAACGTATCCCGGCTGATCCTCCCACTCGCGATCCGTGTCCCGCGGCGCATCCTCGCACGCTGTAGAGGAGGAGGCGCCGCGTGATTGTGGAGATAGAGTGCCTGCCAACGCCGCCGGGCACGCCCGATGTCCAGTTCGAGCACGTCGAGGCGGCGATCGCCGTCATCCAGAACTCCGGCCTGAAGTACGAGGTCGGCGCGCTCGGCACGACCGTCGAAGGGGATCCCGACGAGCTGTGGCCGCTCATGCGCAGGGTCCACGAGGCCTGCCTTGAGTCCGGGGCCGAGAGCGTGGTCTCGGTGATCAAGGTCGGCCAGCGGGCCGTCGATGACGGTACCCCGTGGATGGAGGGGCTGACGGCTCCGTTCCGGAACGGCGAGCCCGCCTCGTGACGGCGGCCCTGAGGGCGGCTCGGCACTACCTGCCGGCGGCGCTCTTCCTCGCGGCGCTGATCGCTGTGTGGGACGTGTGGGTGCGCGTCGCCGGGACGCCGTCCTACCTGCTGCCGCCGCCGGGCTCGCTGCTGGACGCGTTCCTCGACCAGCGCGCGGCGCTGCCGGGGCACATCCGCACGACGCTCAGCGAGGCGCTGCTGGGGCTCGCGTTCGCGGCGCTGCTCGGCGTGGGGGCGGCGGCGCTGATCGCCAGCCTGCCGCTGGCGCGGCGCGTGCTCTACCCGCTGCTCGTGGTCAGCCAGAACATCCCGGTGCTGGTGCTCGCGCCGCTGCTCGCGGTCTGGTTCGGCTTCGGCCTCACCCCGAAGGTCCTGATCGTCGTGCTGATCGGCTTCTTCCCGATCGCCGTGAACACGGCGGACGGGTTGATGAACGCCGACCGCGAGATGGTGGCGCTGGTGCGCAGCATGGGCGCCGACCGCCTCAAGGTGCTGCGCCTGGTGCTGATCCCCTCGGCGGTGCCCTCGTTCTTCGCGGGTCTGCAGATCGGGGCCGCCTACGCGGTGATCGCCGCGGTGATCGCCGAGTGGATGGGCGCCAGTTCCGGCCTCGGGCTCTTCATCATCCGCTCCCAGCGGGCATTCCGCACGGACCAGATCTTCATGGCGGTGGTGCTGATCGCGCTGATCAGCATCACGCTCTTCATCTGCGTGCACCTGCTCGCGAGGTATGCAATGCCGTGGCGCCACGCCGGCGCCCCAACGGAAGGAAACTGAGATGAGACGACTGCTGATTCTCGCCGCCGCGCTCGCCGCGCTGCTGCTCGCCGCGTGCGGGGGCGACGAGGAACTGCGCCCGGTGACGCTGATGCTGAACTGGACGCCCAACAACCACCACGCCGGCATCTACGCCGCGCAGGCGAACGGCTGGTACGAGGACGAGGGCATCGAGCTGACGATCATCGAGCCGGCAGCCGCCGGGGCGGATGCCGTCGTTGCCTCGGGGTCGGCGCACTTCGGCATCTCCCAGGCCGAGAGCCTGCTCCCCGCGCGCCTCGGCGGGGCGGACGTCGTCGCGATCGCGGCCTTGCTGCACTACAACGACTCGAGCCTGATGGCGCTCGCCGACGAGGGCATCACGCGCCCGAAGGACTTCGAGGGCAAGACCTACGGCGGCTACGGCGGCTCGCTCGAGAAGGAGCTGATCGACACGCTCGTCGCCTGCGACGGCGGCGATCCCTCGCTCGTCGAGTTCGTCGAGGTGGGGAACATCGACTACCTCGGCGGGATGGATCAGGACCGCTTCGACTTCGTCTGGGTGTTCGAGGGCTGGGACGCGCTGCGCGCCCGCGAGCTCGAGGGCCGTGCGCTGAGCAGCGTGCTGTTCTTCGACCACACGGACTGCATCCCGGACTGGTACACGCCGATCCTGATCACCAGCCGCGATCTGATCGAGGACGACCCGGACCTCGTGCGCGACTTCCTGAAGGCGACGACGCGCGGCTACGAGCACGCGATCGCGAACCCGGGGGAGGCCGCCGAGCTGCTGCTCGAGGCCGCTCCGGAACTCGACGAGGCGCTGGTCAAGGCGAGCGCCCAGTACCACGCGTCGCGCTATCGCGCGGCGGGCCGGGTGTGGGGCCACCAGGAACAGGCCGTCTGGGAGCGCTTCGAGGCGTTCCTGCGCGACTCCGGGCTGATCGACGCGCCGGTAGACGTGAACCTGGCCTTCACGAACGACTACCTGCCGGAGCCGTAGCGGGAGGCGCGGCAGAGCGCCGCCGGTGAGCGACGTGGCCGAGCCCGCGCTGCGGGTGCGCTCGCTGGGGCACAGCTACCCCGGCGATCCGCCCGTGGCCGCGCTCGACGGCGTCGACCTCGAGGCGGCGCGGGGCGCGTTCGTCAGCCTGCTCGGCCCCAGCGGCTGCGGCAAGAGCACGATCCTGCAGGTGCTCGCCGGCCTGCTCGTGCCCTCGCGCGGCGAGGCGGCAGCCGGCGGGACCAGCACGATCGGCGAGCCGGCGCTGACCGCCTACATGCCGCAGCGCGACCTGCTGCTGCCCTGGCGGCGCGTCGAGGGCAACGCGACGCTCGGCGCGGAGGTCGCCGGCGTCGCGCGCCAGGAGGCAAGGACGCGGGCGCGCGAGCTCTACGGGCGGTTCGGGCTGGAGGGGTTCGAACGCTCGTGGCCGGCCCAGCTCTCGGGCGGGATGCGGCAGCGCCTCGCGCTGCTGCGCACCTTCCTGATGCCGCGTGACACGCTGCTGCTCGACGAGCCGTTCGGCGCGCTCGACGCGCACACGCGGCGCGGCATGCAGGGCTGGCTGCAGGACGTCTGGGGGCGCGACGGCCGCACGGTGTTGCTGGTGACGCATGATGTCGATGAGGCGCTGCTGCTCTCCGACATCGTCTACGTGATGTCGCCGCGCCCCGGACGGATCGTCGAGCGCATCGAGGTGCCGCTGCCGCGCCCGCGCCGCAGCGCCGACGTGACGGCCGAGGTCTTCGTCGCACTCAAGGCGCGCGTGCTCGCCGCGCTCGAGACGCCCTCGACGCCGGACGGGGCGTGAGGCGCCGTCGGCTCTCCGCCTCGAGCTGCACCGCAGCTGCCCGCCGGTACGCCGCGCTCCAGCGACCACTCCCGATTGATATGGGTTGTGAGTAAGATTATACTCATGACATGAGTAAGCGGCTCCAGGTCATCATGCCCGACGACGAGTACCGCGCGGTCGCAGACATCGCGAGGCGCGAGGGGAAGCCCCTGTCGCGCATCGTGCGCGAGAGCCTCCGGCGCACGGTGGCCGAGGAGCAGCAGGTGGCGCCGGAGCAGCGCATCGCCGCGATATTGCGCTTCGCGCGGTTTGCCGGCCCGACCGGGGACATCGATCAGTTGCTCGGCGAGATCGAGCGCGGCCGTGCGCTCGCATGATCTATGTCGATTCGAACGTGCCGATGTACCTCGTCGGCGCCGAACACCCGCACAAGCGGCGCGTCGTGGCCCTCGTCCCGCAGCTCCTTTCGGCGCGCGACCAACTCGTCACGAGCGCCGAGACGTTCCAGGAACTCCTGCATCGCTACCGTGCGCTCGGCGACCCTGAACACCTCGGCGCCGCCTACGACGCGCTCGAGGCGATGATCTCGATGGTTGCCGATGTGACCAAGGACGACGTCGATCAGGCGCGCGCCCACTCAGGGCGGTACCCCCGGCTCTCCTCCCGCGACTGTCTGCATCTCGCGGTGATGCAGCGTATCGGTTGCAACAGTATCTGGAGCTACGACACGGGGTTCGATGCCGTGGGCGCGATCCAGCGCATCGCTTGAGCGGCGGCCGGGCGCCGCCGGTTCCTTGTTCGGACCATGGCGCGCTCATATAGTCGGGGCGGACGAACGGGGCGGCGCGGGATGCGTCGCCGCGCGGGCGTGAGGGAGCGAGCGTGCCGCTCGAAACCGAGGCGAAGGCCGCAATCCGCGCGCTGCTCGATGGACTGGTGCCGGGAGACGGCGACCTGCTCGAGGCGCTGCACCGCGTGCACCACAGCTACGGCTACATCTCGCGCGAGGCGATGGAGGTGATCGCGCAGCAATTGCGGCTCACCGCGGCGCACGTCTACGGCGCGACCACCTACTACTCGGACTTCCGCACCACGCCGCCGCCGCCGGTCGCGCTCGCCTGGTGTTCGGGCCCGGCCTGCCGGCTGCGCAACGCAAGCGGCATCCGCGCCGGTATCGAGGCCGTGCTCGGCTGCGAGCTGGGCGAGGACAGCCCCGACGGGCGCGTCGCCTTCACGCTCGGCCAGTGCGTCGGCACCTGCGAGCAGGCCCCGCAGCTCTGGCTGCAGGGCCGCGTGCTCGGCAAGCTCAACGCCGCGCGCGCGGTCGAACTCGCGCGCTCGCTGTCGGCGGGCGCGGATCCGGAGACGCTCGGGCTGCCCGACGACGAGCCCGTGACGGATCGGGGCTAGCGATGCTCGACGCCTACGCCGCGCTGCGCGAACCGGCCGACGCCGCCTACGCCGAGTGGCAGCGGCCCGTGCGGCCACGCATCGACCTCGCCTGGGACACCTCGGCGCTGGCGGCCGGCGCGGGGCGCACGCGCGCCGCGCTCGAGGCCGAGGCGGAGGCGCGAGCCGCGGCGGTCGACCTCGGACGGGTGCATGGCTACGGGCTGCAGTGGCTGCAGCCGCTCGCGCAGATCACCTGGCCGGACGGCGCCTCGGTGCTCTACGGCCCGGTCACGCCGGACAAGGTCGGCCTGCTGCTCGACGAGGCGACGGGTCGCGCGGGCGCGGCGGCGGAGCTGGCGCTCGGCGTGATCGCGGGCGAGCGCCCGGGGCTGCCGCCGATCGAGCGGCACCCCTTCCTCGCCTGCGAGGACGAGCGGCGGCTGCTCGGGCGGATCGGGCGCAGTGATCCGGAGTCGCTCGACCACTACCTCGCGACGGGTGGCTACCGCGCGCTGGCGCGCATGCTGGACCGCCACCACGGCGCGGAGGCGGTGCGCCAGCTGCAGCAGGACGCCGGGCTGATCGGGCGCGGCGGCGCCTTCTTCCCCGCCGGGGTGAAGTGGAACTTCCTCGCCGGCGCGCCCGACGACGAGCGCTACCTGGTCTGCAACGCCGACGAGGGCGACCCCGGCGCGTGGGTCAACCGCGTGCTGATGGAGGGCGACCCGCACCTGATCATCGAGGGCATGCTGATCGCGGCCTACGCGACCGCCGCGATCCACGGCTTCATCTACATCCGCGGCGAGTACCCGCTGGCCGTCGAGCGCGTGCGCGACGCGATCGCGCAGGCGGAGCAGGCCGGGCTGCTCGGCGAGCACATCCTCGGCGGCGACTTCTCCTGCACGATGGAGGTGATCGTCGGTGCGGGCTCCTACGTCTGCGGCGAGGAGACGGGGCTGATCGCCTCGATCCAGGACGACCGCGGGATGCCGCGCGTCAAGCCGCCCTTCCCGGCGCAGGCGGGCGTCTTCTACAAGCCGACCAACGTCAACAACGTCGAGACCTACGCGAACGCCGCGCTCGTGCTCGCACACGGCGCCGAGTGGTACCGCGAGCAGGGCACGGAGCGCAACAGCGGCACGAAGATCTTCTCCTTCTCGGGCGACATCGCGCGCACCGGCTTCATGGAGCTGCCCTGGGGCACGCCGCTGCGCGAGGTGCTGACGGCGCTCGGCGGGGCGACGCGCAGCAGCGGAGCGCCGGGCCCGCTCAAGGCGATCCAGCCGGGCGGCCCGCTCGCCGGCTACCTGCCCGCCTCGATCGCCGACGGGCTGAACCTCGAGAAGGAGGACTTCGCCGCGCAGGGCACGCTGATCGGCGCCGGCGGCATCGTCTTCGTCGGCGAGGACGCGAACTCGATCGACCTGAACGTGATGTTCGCCGAGTTCCTTGAGGAGGAGTCGTGCGGGCGCTGCACCAGCTGCCACCACGGCAACCAGCGCATGACCGAGGTCTTCAAGCGCGTGCTGTTGGGCGGCGGCCGGGCCGAGGACCGCTACAACCTCGAGCAGCTCGGCCAGGCGCTGCAGTACTCGAACTGCGTGCACGGCTCGGCCAGCCCGACGATCATGCGCAACACGTTGCGCTACTTCAGCGAGGAGTTCGACGCGCACATCGAGGCAGCCGATCCGGGGCTTGAGGGGCGCGGCTTCCTGCGCTTCAGGGTGGCGGACCAGAGCGACCCGCGGCTGGAGGCGGCGCGCCTGATCTGCCCCGTGGAGGCGATCCGCGGTTCGCCGCGCGGCGGCTACTCGCTCGACGACGATCTCTGCATCCGCTGCGGCGCCTGCCACGACCTCGCCCCGCGCGGCATCGCCCGCGACGACCTCGTCGCGCTCGCGGCGGCGCGCTCGGTCACGTAGGGGCGGGCCTCGCTGTGAGCGGGCGCGGGCGGCGCGTGCGCGGCGGCCCGCCTCCGCCGGACGACGCGGCGGCGCTGCGCGCCGTCGCGGGCTTCCTCGAGCAGCGTGCTGACCGGTCACTCGTCACAGGGCCGGGGCGTCAACTGATGGAGTTGACCGCCACACTCGAGCGCGAGCTGGCCGTCAGGCTTCGCGCGGCTGCCGGGAACAGAGGCGACGAACTGAACAGGGCCAGTCAGGCGACCGTGCTGGTCGACGGACTTGGGAGCAGCGTCCCGGACGAAGCCAGGAAGGCCAGCGCACTGAATGTTGTCGCCGCCGTGCTCTGGTTCGAGGCGCGAAATCCGGGAGGGTTGAGCGAGTGGCCTGCGGCGCTTGCGACCGCGCTCTCCGTCAGCCTGCGGATGGAGGCCGTCAAGGGAGCTGCCGCAAGAACGCCCGGCGACATCCAGACCGTGACCGCCCGGGCAAGCGGCAGCGTCGCGCAGGTGCGGGCCGGTGAGAGATGGGGGACCGCGTTCTACATCGGCGACGCCGAGTGGATCACAGCCGAGCATGTGATCAGCGGCGAGACTAGCGTGCGACTGGTCAACGCCGCGGCGGCCGTCACCGCGACCGTGAAGGGCGCACATGCCGATGCTGATCTCGCCCTCCTCACTGCGAAGAGCTCAGCCGAGCCGCTCGAACTGGGCACGACGCCGTTCCAAGCCGCGCCGGTGCTGGTCCTCGGCTACGGGCTCGGGCAGCGCGGAGCCGTCGCAGCCGCCAAGGACGGGATCGTCTCCGAGCGCTATCCCGAGAACGGTTTGAACTACATCCGCACGAATGCGGCTGTGAATTCCGGCGACAGCGGCGGGCCGCTGCTGAACGCCTTCTGGGGCGATGTCGCCGGAGTGGTGTTGACGAAGCTCACCTCCGGGTCCGTCCAAGGCGTCGCCTACGCCCTTGGCGCGGATAGCGTGCGCTCGCTGCTGCCCGGCCTGCGGGGCCAGCGGCGTCGCTGAGGCGGCGCTGCTCGCCGTCAGCCGCGGTCCGGCGCTTCGCCTCGCCCCTGTGGACGGGCTGTTGAGCGGGGGCGCGGGGGGCTACACTGGGGCGCATCCCCGGAGAGGCGTGAAGACGCCCTGAGCACCCCCGTCCGCCGGCAGTACCTGGCGCTCAAGGCGCAGCATCGCGATGCGCTGCTGCTGTTCCGCATGGGCGACTTCTACGAGGCGTTCGACGACGACGCGGCGCGGCTGGCGGAGACGCTGGGGATCGCGCTCACCTCGCGGCCGCTCGGCAAGGACGAGGGCCGCGTGCCGATGGCCGGGATCCCGCATCACGCGCTCGAACGCTACCTCGATCAACTCGTCACCGCCGGGCTGCGCGTCGCGCTCGCCGAGCAGGTCGAGCCACCCGGCCGCGGGCTCGTCGAGCGGCGCGTGCTGCGCGTGGTCACGCCCGGCACCGTCGAGGGCGGCGCGCTGCTGCCGGAGGGCAGCCACAACTGGCTGGTGGCGCTCGCCCCGGAGGCGGCGGCGCGGCAGCGCGGCGGGGACGGCGAGCGGCGCTGGGGCCTCGCCGCCTGCGATGCGACGACAGGCGAGCTGGAGTGCCAGCTCGTCGCCGAGGGCGCGCTGGGCGGGGAGCTGGCGCGGCTGGCGGCGCGCGAGCTGCTGCTGCCCGAGGGCGCGGCGGGGGCGCTGCCCGAGGATCTCGCGCCGGAGGCGCGGCGCACCGCGCGGCCGGCGCGGGCCTTCGCAGCGGCCGAGGCGGCGCGCGCGCTCTGCGAGCGCTACGGCGTGGCCAGCCTCGACGGGTTCGGGCTGGCGGAGCTGGACGCGGCCGTGGGGGCCGCCGGCGCGCTGCTCGGCTACCTCGAGGAGTCGTGGCCGCAGGCGCTGCGCCAGCTGCGCACGCCGCGCACGCCGCGGCCCGGCGAGTTCGTCGCGCTCGACGTGCAGACGCGGCGCACGCTGGAGCTGTTCGAGAGCGTCGGCGGGCCGGAGGCGACGCTACTGGGGACGATCGACCGCACGCTGACGGGGCCGGGCGCGCGGCTGCTGCGCGAGCGGCTGGGGCGTCCGCTGCGCGACGCCGCGGCCGCCGAGGCGCGGCTCGACGAGCTCGCGGCCTGGCTCGAGGCGCCGCTCGCGCGCTCGGCGCTGCGACGCGCGCTGCGCGGGCTGCCGGACCTGGAGCGGCTGCTGGGGCGCGTGCGTGCGGGCAGCGCGGGACCGCGCCAGCTGCTGCAGCTGCGGCGCGCCCTGGAACGACTGCCGGAGCTGACGGCGCAGGCGCGCGCGGCCGGCGGCGCCGCGGCGCCGATCGCCGCCGAGCTCGGCGGTACGGGCGAGACGGCCGGGGCGCTGGCGGCGGCGCTGGCCGACGATCCGCCGGAGGCCGGCGAGGGCGAGTCGCTGCGGCCGGGCGCGGACGCGGAGCTCGACGCGCTGCGCGCGGTCGCCGCCGACGCGCGCGGGGCGCTGGCGGCGCTGGAGACGGCGGAGCGCGAGCGCAGCGGGCTGCGCAGCCTCAAGGTCGGCTATCACCGCATCTTCGGCTACTACCTGGAGCTGCCGCGCTCGCAGGCCTCGCAGGCGCCGCCCGAGTACGAGCCCCGCCAGACCCTGGCGAACGCGCAGCGCTTCCGCTACCGCCCGCTGAGCGAGCTCGAGGACCGCATCCTCGGCGCGAAGGAGCGGCTGGTCGAGGCGGAGCGCGAGGCGCTGGCGCGGCTCTGCGAGCAGGTGGCGGCGGCCGGGCCGGCGATCGAGCGTGCGGCGGCGGCCGTGGCGCGGCTCGATGTGGCTGCGGCACTCGCGGAGATCGCTGCCGACGGCGGCTACACGCGCCCGCGGCTGCGGCCGGCGGGACCGATCGTGATCGAGGACGGGCGTCACCCGGTGGTCGAGCGGCGGCTCGAGCCGGGCGCATTCGTGCCCAACGATCTGAGTCTCGGCGAGGGCGCGGGGATCATCCTGCTGACCGGGCCGAACATGGGTGGCAAGTCCACCTACCTGCGGCAGACGGCGCTGATCGTGCTGCTCGCGCAGTGCGGCAGCTACGTGCCCGCCGCGCGCGCCGAGGTCGGCATGGTCGACGCGATCTTCACGCGCGTGGGGGCGCACGATGACCTGGCGGGCGGCCGATCGACCTTCATGCTGGAGATGGTGGAGACGGCGCAGATCCTGCACCGCGCGACGGAGCGATCGCTGGTGCTGCTCGACGAGATCGGGCGCGGCACCTCGACGCGCGACGGGCTGGCGATCGCGCGCGCGGTGGTGGAGGCGCTGCACCACCGCCCGGGCGGCGCGCCGCGCACGCTGTTCGCGACGCACTATCGCGAGCTGACGGCGCTGGCCGGGCTGCTGCCGCGCGTGACGAACCGCGCCGTGGCGGTCGCCGAGCAGGGCGGCGAGCTGGTCTTCCTGCACCGTATCGAGGACGGCGCGGCGGATCGCGCCTATGGCGTGCACGTCGCCGCGCTGGCGGGGCTGCCGCGCGCGGTGGTGTCGAGGGCGCGCGAGCTGCTCGCGCAGCTCGAGGCGGCGCCGCAGGGCGCGGACTGGGCCGAGCGCCCGGGCGGCGGATCGCCGGAGGCGCTGCCCGGCGAGGCGCAGCTGCCGCTGCTGGCCGCGCCGCCGGACGCGCTGACCGAGGAGCTGGCGCGGCTCGATCCCGACGAGCTGAGCCCGCTGGAGGCGCTGCAGCGGCTCTACGAGCTGCGCGCCGCCGCGCGGGCGCGCCTCGGCGTGGAGGGCTGAGCCGGTGACGACCGAGGCGGCGGCGACGCGATCGGGCACCGAACCCCGAGCGCCGATCCGCCTGCTGCCGCCCGAGGCGGCGGCGCGGATCGCGGCGGGCGAGGTGATCGAGCGGCCCGCATCGATCGTCAAGGAGCTGATCGAGAACGCGCTCGACGCCGGGGCGGGGCGCATCGAGGTCGCCGTCGAGAGCGGCGGCATCGATCGCATCCGCGTACGCGACGACGGCTGCGGGATTCCCGCGGAGCAGCTTGCCGACGCCTTCGAGCGGCACGCGACCTCGAAGCTGCGCAGCGCCGAGGAGCTGTTCGCGGTGCGGTCGCTCGGCTTCCGCGGCGAGGCGCTGGCGGCGATCGTCGCGGCCGCCGAGGTCGACTGCACGACGCGCGTGGCGGGGGAGTCGGCGGCGGCGACCGCGCGCTTCCGCGGCGGGCGGCCCACGGCGCAGGGCAGCGCCGCGGGCGCGCCGGGCACGAGCGTCGAGGCGCGCGATCTGTTCGCCGGGCTGCCGGCGCGGCGCGCCTTCCTGCGCTCGCCGCGCGCCGAGGCACGGGCGGTCGCGCGCGTGCTCGAGGATTGCGCGCTCGCCTATCCGGCGGTCGCCTTCCGGCTGGAGCTGGACGGCCGGGCCGCGCTCGCCAGCCCCGGCGACGGCGAGGCGCGCTCGGCCTGGGCGGCCGTCTACGACGCGCAGTCGGCGCGCGCGCTGCTCGCGCTCGATCACCGCGAGCCTGCCGAGGGCGGGCTGCTGCGGGTGAGCGGGCTGGCGGGACCGCCCTCGCTGCACCGCGGCAACCGCGGCGCGCTGCACCTCGTCGCCAACGGGCGCGCGATCGTCGATCGCGCCCTCGCGTTCGCGGTCGAGCGCGCCTACGAGGGGCTGCTGCCGGCGGGCCGCCACCCGCTCGGGCTGCTGCGCATCGAGCTGCCGCCGGAGCTGATCGACGTCAACGTGCACCCGACGAAGGCCGAGGTGCGCTTCCGCGACGAGCGCGCGGTGGCGCGCGCCGTCGGCGCGGCGCTGCGGGCGGCCCTCTCCGGTGCGCCCGCCCCCGAGGGGCCGCTGCCGATCACGGCGGACGCGAGCGCGCCGTGGGCTGCGCCGCCCTCGCCGTTCGTGCCGTCGCCGCAATCCTCGGCGGCGGCGTTGCTGCGTTCGGCGCGGCCTGCCGAGCCGCGCGAGCCCGCGCCGCACGCGCCGGAGCTGCCGCTCGGTGAGCGGCTGCCGGCGCTGCGCCCGCTCGGGCAGGTGGACGGGACCTTCCTCGTGGCCGAGGCGCCGGACGGGCTCTGCCTCGTCGACCAGCATGCGGCGCACGAGCGCGTGCTGTACGAGCGCGTACGCGCGCAGCTCGCGGCCGGCGAGGCGGCCTCGCAGCCGCTGCTGCAGGCGGTCGTCGCGCCGCTGAGCGCCTCGCAGGCGGCGCTCGCCGCCGTCGAGGCGGAGACGCTGGCCGCGCTTGGCTGGGTGCTGGAGCAGACCGACGACGCGGCGCTGATCGTGCGCGCGCTGCCGGTGTTGCTGGGAGACGGGGATCCGGGCGCAGCGCTGGCCGAGTTGCTCGATCGCATGGAGGCGGAGGAGCGGCTCTCGGGCCCCGATCGCACGGCGGCGAGCCTCGCCTGCCGCGCCGCGATCCGCGCGGGCGACCGCGTGACCGAGGCGCAGCAGCGGGAGCTGCTGGCCGCGCTCGAGCGCTGTGCGCTGCCGCAGACCTGCCCGCATGGCCGCCCGACGCTGCTGCACCTCAGCCGCGAGCAGCTGCGCCGCTCCTTCGGGCGGTCCTGAGCAGGAGCGCAGCTAGCCGAAGAGCAGCGACCAGGCGAGATCGAGATCCGGGTGCTCCGCCGCGAATGCCGCGTGCGGCCTCGGCGGCGGCTCGCCGCGCGCGGCGGCTTCGGAGGTGGCGCGCAGCCAGCGGCCGGCGGCGTCTCTGGGCGACGGACCGGCACAGGCGGCTGCGACGAGCAGCGAGGGCTGTTCGAGTGGCCCGATCAGCGCCTCCACGCCCGCGCCGCAGGCGACGGCGGCGTAGAGCGCGCGCAGCGCGGCGCGCAGCGGCGGCGAGGCGTCGGCGACATAACCCGCATTCCCGGCCGCGAGCAGCGGGCGCAGCCTGGGCGCCTTGTCGCTGGCGGCGAGCGCGCGCACGAGGCCGAGCGCGCGGCCGGGCGGCGCGGGCGGGGGCGTTGCGAGGCAGTCGAACCAGGCCTCGCCGAGGCCTGACTGCGCGAGCAGCTCACGGGCGTGCGCGGCGGCGCGCAGGAGGGCGTCGAGGTCGGCGTCGGGGCGCTCGGCGGGGGAGACGACGACACCCGCTCCGGCCTCGGCAGCAGCCGCGAGCAGTTCGCGCGCGCCGGGGCGACCGAGGAAGACGGCGTTGACCGTGACGGGCGCGGGGATCTCGGCGACGGCGACGGTGAGCGCCTCGTGGCTGCCGCAGTCGAGCCAGATCGCGACGCCCGGCGCGGCCGTGCGGATCGCCGAGGCGGCCCAGACGAGGTCGTTCGCGAGGTGCGCGGGCGGCACGCCCTCGCCGAGGCCGAGATTGAGCTCGAGCGCGACACGCGAGCGTGCGGCCGCGCGGGCGGCCTCGAGCTGGCGGCGGGCGCGTTCGATGAGCGGGCCGCGATCACGGCGGCGCAGCGCCCCGGCGAGCGGCTCGCGCCACAGCTCGAGCGACTGGCCGACGAGCAGCGGGGCGCCGTCGGTCATCGCAGCGAGGCCGCCGGGGACGAGCGGCGCGAGGTGATCAGAACAGCTCCGGGAGGCCCTCGCGGCGGGCGCGCCACTCGAGCAGGCGGCCAACCGTGCGGGCGGCGCGCGGCACCGAGGGGAAGACCGCGAGGCCGTGCCGGTAGGCCAGCTCCAGCACCTCGTCGGTCAGCCAGCGCTCGACGCCGCGGGCGCGGCGCACGCCGATCACGGGCCGCTCGGCCTCGGTCTGCATGTCGATCAGATCCTGCATCGCCTGCTTCTCGGCGAGCAGGCGGCGTTCCTCGCGGCGTCGCTCGCGCTCCGGATCGGGCTTCGAGCCCGGCGCGGGCGGGTCGATCCAGCTCGGCGCGCTGCCGGTCGTGACGAACAGCGCGTCGATGCCCGGCGCGTGGGCGGCGACGCGCAGCAGCTCGCGCAGCGAGTCCTCGCGCGCGTCGCCGGAGTGGAAGTGGCTCGCGTCGATCGGGTTGCGGATGCTGTTGCCGGCGACCGGCATGAGCCGCCGCAGCTCGGCCGTCGTCTCCTCGGCCAGCTCCGGCAGATCGACGCCGACGTTGGCCATCGCGTCGGCAGCGAGGACGGAGAAGCCGCCGCCGCCACCGACCATCATCGCGCGCGGGCCCTGCACGTGGCGCAGGTTGGTGGTCACGCCGATCAGCAGGTCGTGCAGCTCGAGCATCGTCTCGGCGCGGATTGCGCCGGTCTGGCGGCACATCGCCTCGAAGATGTCGCGCGAGCCGGCGAGCGACCCGGTGTGCGAGTTGGCGGCGCGCGCGCCGGCGTCGGTGAGGCCGCCCTTGAGGATGATCGTCGGCTTGACGCGTGCGCAGCGCCCCAGCGCCTCGAACAGCGCCCGCCCGCCGTCGGCGCCCTCGAGGTAGGAGATCACCGCCTCGGTCTCGGGATCGCTGGCGGCGTAATCGAACAGCTCCGGCGCGGCGACGTCGGCGGCGTTGCCGAAGGAGACGAGCTTGGAGAAGCGCACGCCGCGCAGCGCGAGGCCAAAGACGATGTCCATCGCGTTGCCGCCGGACTGGGAGATCGCCATCACGTTGCCGGGCTCGGTGGGGAACCGGGTCTGGAACGCGATCCTCTCACGGGGGACGTAGAGGCCCATGCAGTTGGGGCCGATCACGCGGATGCCCGCGTCGATCGCCCGCGCCATCAGCTGTTCCTGGAGCCGTGCCAGCTCGGGGTCGCCGATCTCCGCGAAGCCGGCGGTGTAGAAGTGAATCGAGCGCACGCCCTTCTCGATCGACTGCTCGATCAGCCCCTCGACGGCGCGCGCGGGGACGCTCGAGATCACGTGATCGACGGGGCCGGGCGTGTCGAGCAGCGAGGGGTAGCAGGGCAGGCCGCGAATCTCGTCGGCGTTGGGGTTGACGAGGTAGAGGGGCTTCTCCTTGTGGAAGCCCTGCTCCTGCAGCGCGAGCAGGAAGCCGCCGCCGCCGCCCGGTGCGCTCACCTCGCGCGGGACGCCGACGATCGCGATCGAGCGCGGGTGGAAGATCGGCTCAAGCGGGTGCTGGGAGGTGCTCGCGGGCGCGTCGCTCATCGGCTCACTTTCGCTGCCCGCCGGGCGGTGTGCGTCTGCGGGAGGGCGCGCGCGACGCGCGCAACGCGCCCGATTGTAGCGTGCGGGCGCTTACGGGGGAGCGGCGGCGCCCGTCAGGCGGGGGAAGTCGCTGCCGTGACATCCGAGGCGTCGGGGACGCGGTAGCGCGACCAGCCGAGGTCCTCGACGCGCGGCGCGCCGCCCGGCGGCGTGATGCGGCGCAGGGTGCGCGCGGAGAGCAGCCCCACCTGCTGCGCGGGCGGCTGCTGCACCTCGATCGCCACGCCGGGGAGGTCGGGCGTGGGCGCGCGGAAGACGGCGCTGACCTCGGTGTCGTCCGAGGAGATGTCGAGCAGCACCGGCCAGGGGTGGGGATTGCGGAAGCGCAGGTCGAGCACGCCGTACTCAATCGTCGCGTCGCGTCCGATCTCGAAGTAGCGCGCCTCGCCGTAGATGTCGGCGGAGTGAGCGTGCCGCTCCACGATCTCGAGCGCGGCGAGCAGCCCGGCGTTGTAGAGCACGGTGGAGAGCAGGCAGACGGCGCCGCCGGCCTCGGCGGTGACCCGGCCGTCGACGATCGCCGAGCCCTCCAGGTAGCCGCGCCGCGCGCTCGGCCGGCCGCTGCGGCGCCAGAGCGAGAGCACCTCGCCGGGTTCGACGCGCGCGCCGTGCAGCGCCGAGGCCATGAGCCGCTGGTTGTGGCGCTTGCCCTCGGCCAGCTGCTCCTGGCCGGGGTAGATCAGCATCGGGAGGCGGTAGCGCTCGAAGCGGTGCGGGAAGGCGTCCGGCGAGCCGCGTCCGGCTGCGAAGGCGAGCCCGCTGCGGCGGTCGCGGAGGTGACGTCGCACGATCGCGGCCTCAGCGCGCAGGCGGCGCGGGATCCAGCGCCGTGCGAGACGGCGCGAGGCGGGGACGGCGGGTACGGGCGGCGGGCTCGGCATTACGGAGAGTATAGGGCGGCGGGGCGTGCGAGGCGGACACAGAAACGCCGGGCGGCCCAGCCGCCCGGCGTGCTGTTCGGATCTCGCGAGGCCTAGTGGCCCTGGAAGACCGGCTTGCGCTTCTCGGCGAAGGCCGCCGCCGCCTCGCGCGTGTCGTCGAGCTTCATCAGGCCCGCCATCGCCTGCGGGAAGGCGATGCCGAACTGGTAGCTGACGGGGCGCGGGCGCGCCAGCATCAGCTGCTGCTTGGTGACCTGGACGTGGACCGGCGGCAGGCCGGCGATCTCCTCGGCCAGGTCCATCGCGGTGCTCATCACGTCCTCGGGCGCCGTCACGTGGTTGACGAGGCCCAGCTCGTAGGCGCGCTGCGCCGTGATCTGATGGCCGCGCAGCACGATCTCGGAGCCGGGCAGCCACGGCAGGTTGTTGAGAATCGGCACGAACGCCGGGCCGATGATGCCGGTCGGCAGCTCGGACATGGCGAAGCGGGCGTTGTCCGCGGAGACGACGATGTCGGAGCCGCAGCACATGTACCAGCCGGCGCCCCAGGCGCCGCCCTGCACGGCAGAGATGATCGGCTTGTCGGTCTCGGGGACGAGATAGATGCCGAAGATGTCGGCACGGGAGGGGCCACTGCGGCCGAGCGCGCCCGATTCGGCCTGCTCGCGAATGTCGCGTCCGGCGCAGAAGATGCGGCCCTCACCGGTGAGGACGACGCAGCGCACCTCGTCGTCGCCCATCGCTTCCATCCAGGCGCCACCGAGCTCGTCGCCCATCTTCGCGCCGAAGGCGTTGAGCCGCTCGGGCCGGTTCATGGTGATGGTGGCGACGTGGCCGTCCACCTCGTACTTGACGTACTCTGCCTCGTAGGCCATCTGTGCTCCTTTGCCCTCTCCTGAGTGTCGTTCGATGTGCACTCGCTGTGTGTCTGGCCGCACAGACACCGGGTTCGCCGCACGCCAGCAGGCGCGGCGGCGTGCCCAATACTCCGCGACGCGGCTTGAACCGTACACCACGACCCGGAGTGGGGCAACGCGAACGAGCACGCTCTCCGACCTCGGTGCCTGCCCCTCCGCGCCGCATCGTGCTATACCGGCTTGCGCCGCCCGCCACCTTCCATCCGGCGCGGCGCGAGCAGCGCGAAGGGGAGCCACGACATGCAGTCGAAAGCCGCGATCTTCACCGAGCCGGGCCAGCCCCTCGTCGTCGAGGATGTCGAGTACGGCGAGCCGGGTCCGGGCGAGGTGCTGGTGCGCAACTTCGCCTCCGGCATCTGCCACTCCCAGCTGCACCAGATGCACGGCCCGCGCGCTGTGCCCGGCCCGTTCATGCTCGGCCACGAGGCCACCGGCGAGGTCATAGCGATCGGCGAGGGCGTCGGCCACGTCGCTGCCGGCGACACCGTGTTTCTCACCTGGATCCCGCGCGACGCCGAGCCCGGCGACGGCATGCCGCCGCCGCTCACGGGCGAGATCCGCTGGCGCGGCGAGAACATCGCGCGCGGCATCTACTGCTGGTCCGAGCACACCCTCGCCCGCCACGAGTTCGTCGTGCGTGTCCCGGATGACGTCGCCCGCGACGTGACCAGCATCATCGGCTGCGCCGTGATGACGGGCGCCGGCGCGGTGCTGAACACCGCGAACGTGCAGCGCGGGCAGTCTGCCGCCGTCTTCGGCGTCGGCGGCGTCGGCCTCTCCGCGATCGCCGCCCTCGCCGCGCGCGAGGCGGACCCGATCATCGCCGTCGACCTCGACGACGCGAAGCTGGAGCTGGCGAAGCGCTTCGGCGCGACCATCGGCGTGAACGCCGCCGAGCGCGACGCGGTGACGGCGATCGGCGAGCTGACGGGGCCGGGCGCCGTCAACTGGTTCAACCAGCCGACGAGCGGCCTCGAATTCGCCTTCGACTGCATCGGCAAGGAGATCACGATGCACCAGATCGCCGAGGTGGTGCGCCCCGGCGACATCACGAACACGCGCGGCGGCACGGCGGTGCTGGTCGGCGTGCCGGACGGCGAGGCCTCGCTGAACATGCTCGACATCCTGCGCGGCGAGAAGCGCTTCATCGGCTCCTACGGCGGCTCCTGCCGCCCCGATCGCGACTTCCCGGAGTTCATCCGCTGGCACAAGGAGGGCATGCTCGACCTCGACGCGCTCGTCACCGAGCGCGTCAGCCTCGATGACATCAACGACGCCACGGAGCGCCTGCGCCGCGGCGAGATCGCCGGCCGCTCGATCATCGAGTTCTAGCGCCCTGGTGCCCGCGCGCGCTACGCCTCGCCGGTGAGGAACCTGCGAGGCACCTCGATCGTCATCAGGTCGATCGTCTCCTGCGGGATGCCGTTCTCCAGCATCGCGGGGATCGCCGTGGTGCAGAGGAACGTGAAGCCGTTAGGGCCCGTCGGGTCGTGCGGGACCTCGGTCTCGCCGACGCGCAGCAGTGGCGTCAAGCCGTCGTGGCCGAGCATCAGCTTGTCCGCCCAGCCGCGCTCGATCAGCGTCTTCACGCTCGCGTTGCGCTCCTCCCAGTTCGCGCGCCCCGGGCGGCCCGGATAACGGTCCATCGAGAGGTAGACGCCGGCCTTGAGCAAGTCCTCGAGGTAGTCGACATCCGTCGTGTCGGCGGAGTGGCCGATCGCGATGCGGTCCATCGGCGCGTCCTCCTCCTGGAAGATCTCGACCTGGCGGCGGCCGACCTCGGTGAGCGCCCAGTGGTGCGTCGAGATCGGGGTGCCGGTGCGCTTGCAGGCGCGCGCCGCGCCGCGGATCGTCGAGTCGTACGCCTCGGTCACGCCGTCGATGTCGTTGGCGACCTTGATCACGCCGGCCTTGATGCCGGTGTCGCCGATGCCGACCTCGATCTCGCGCACGAAGATGTCGGCGACCTCGTCCGGGTCGCGATTGGTGAAGGACATCGGGGGCACGCGCCACATGCCCGTCGCGCAGATGACGTGCATGCCGGACTGCTCCGACATCTCGCGCACCAGCGCAGCGTCGCGGCCGAGGTCCGGCGTCGTGAGGTCGATCAGCGTCTGCACGCCGACGGCGCGCGCCGCCGCGAGCCGTTCGAGGATCACGCGGCGGCTGGCGTCGAAATCGAAGAGCCACGGGTACCAGTGGTTGTCCCCGCTGTTCGAGGTAAAGACGTGCTCATGGCTGAGCGTGAACCCCAGCTCGCCGTCGTCGATTGGTCCAAGTGCGGTCTCGACCTGCGCCATCGCGTCCTCCGGTTCCCCGCCGTCTGCCCTGACGCCTGCGCGCCGCGTGCGCCTGAACGGCGGCGGCGTCAGGATATGCTCTCGGCGCGAATCTTGCGGGAGGACGCGATGGCGGTCGAACGAGTGCTGGTCGAAAAGCACGTCACGGTCACGATGCGCGACGGCGTCGAGACACGGGGCGACCTCTACCGGCCCGCCGAAGGGCCGCCCGTCCCCGGTATCGTCTGCCGCACGCCCTACGACAAGGAGGCGATCGGCGCCACCCGGGTGCTGCCGGCGCCGCTCAAGTTCGCCGAGGCGGGCTATGCCGTGCTGGTCGTCGACGTGCGCGGCCGCTACTCCTCGCAGGGCGCGTTCGTGCCCTTCCACAACGAGGGCCGCGACGGCCATGACACCGTCGAGTGGATGGCCGCGCAGCCGTTCTGCAACGGCGAGGTCGGCATCTTCGGGCTCTCCTACTACGGGGCGACTACGCTGCTGGCGACGCGCGAGCGCCCGCCCTCGCTGCGCTGCGCTGCCGCGGTCATCACCGCCAGCGACTACTTCGACGACTGGACGCACTACGGCGGGGCGCTGCAGCTCGGCTTCAGCGGCACCTGGGGCATGGGCCTCGCGGCCGTGCAACTGCTGCGCGAGGACCACGGCGTCGCGCCCGAGGATGCCGAGGCGCTCGCCCTCGCGATGGCCTCGCCGCACGAGACGCTGCGACACCGCCCGCTCAGTGAGCTGCCCGGCATGTCGCGGCCGGGCGTCGCTCCCTTCTGGGCGGAGTGGCTGGAGCACGACCGCCGCGACGAGCACTGGGAGGCGTTGCGCCTCTCGAGGGACTACACGGACTTCCAGGTCCCCGTGATGCACGTCGGCGGCTGGTTCGACCTCTTCACGCTGGGGACCGTGCGCAACTTCCAGGGGCTGCACGCGGCGGGCGTCGCCCCGCAGCGGCTCTGGATGGGTCCATGGTCGCACACCTCGTACGAGCGCTACCACGGCGACGTCGACTTCGGCGGGACCGCGCCGGTGGGGCTCTGCGGGGTAGGTGACGCCTACCTCGCGTTCTTCGACGAGTACCTGGGCGGGCAGGAGCCCGAGGCGCCGCAGCCGGCCGTGCGCTACTTCCTGATGGGGCAGAACGAGTGGCGCGACGCCTCGGCCTGGCCTCCGCCGGAGGCTCGAGCGCAGGCGCTCTACCTGCACTCCGGCGGCGAGGCGCACAGCGCGCGCGGCGACGGCCGCCTCGAGGACGGCCCGCCCGCGCGCGACGAGCCGCCCGATCGCTACCTCTACGACCCGGAGCGGCCCGTGCCGACCGAGGGTGGCTCGCTGCTTCAGCAGTCGATCGGCCAGCCCGGCCCGCGTGAGCAGTCCGCGATCGAGGCGCGCGACGACGTGCTCTGCTACACGACCGCGCCGTTCGAGCAGCCGCTGACCGTCGCCGGGCCGGTCACGGTCGAGCTGTGGGCGGTGACCGACGCGCCGGACACGGACTGGACCGCGAAGCTCGTCGCCGTCGAGCCGGACGGGCGGGCGATCTCGCTCTGCGACGGCATCCGCCGCGCCAGCTTCCGCGAGTCTCTGTCCGAGCCCTCGCCGGTGACGCCCGGCGAGGCCTACCGCTACGAGATCGAGTTGGGCAGCACGGCCTACCGCTTCGGCGTCGGCCAGCGCCTGCGGCTCCAGGTCTCAAGCTCGAACTTCCCGCGCTTCGACACGAACCCGAACACCGGCGAGCCCTCGTGGAGCGCCGTCGAGACGCGCCCCGCGGTGCAGCAGGTGCTGCACGACGCCGCGCACCCCTCGGCGCTGCGGCTCTGGCTGCTGGACGAGTAGCGCCGCTCCGTCGCGGGCGGGCGGCCTCAGGCTATTCGCGGCCGCTGATGGCGAGCTATCGAGATTCGAGCTCAGTTGCGGCGGACTCGACCGCTTCTAACAGGGTTGATTTCGCTTTCGCAGCATCATAGATAAGGACCACTCGTCGCTTTGATCGAGTGAGAGCCACATAAAACAGTCGTCGTGCTTCCTGCCAGTCGATCTCCTGACCGCGTGGCGCGTAGGGAACGACCTTGTCGTTGAGGAACGGCAGGATCACAACCTCGTACTCGGTGCCCTTCGCGGTGTAACTGGTCATGATCTTAACGGCATCTTCGGTTCGCAGGGCTGCGCGTTCGAGCCGGTCCCAGTCCCGGATCATCGCCTGAGCCAGCTCCGCAGTCGTTGACGGATTCTCGTCGTCGACTGCCTTCCGCGCCATGCGCGCTAGGAGGCGAACAGAGTCGGCATCCAGATTTGGCTGTGAGACGGTTCCTAGCCCGAAGGATGCCACCAATCGATTGATCAGGCCCCGGGGTGATCCTGCCGAAGCCTCCTCCGCGGCGGCCCGGACCGCGGCGACGGACAGAGCCAAGGTCTTGGTCCCGGGTAGGGCCGGAATGTCGCCTGGTACGATCGTTCCCCCTGCGACGCAGCGGAGCCCCAGGCTCAACAGATTCACCAGGGGAACGGAGCTGAACCGACCCCGCTGAGTGTGGACGTAGCGAATGCCGTGGCTACCTAGAGACGCCGCGACATCATTGAATTTGAAGTGATGGGGGGCAAGTATCGCAATCTCGCCCTGTGGGATCCCATCCGCGAGTGCCCGCTCGATCTCACGCGCGACAACTTCGCCTTCCGACATGTTCTGCGCAGCGAGGACGATGACATCGCCTCCCCGGGTCTCGACTCGCGATTCCATGAATACGTCACGACGACGTTCGTTGAGCGCGATCACCCGGTTTGCGGCACGGACGATGTGCGGTGGGCAGCGGTAGCTACTAAGGAGAGGTACCTCCTTGGCACCGAAGCGCTCGACGAACTCGGTGACGTTCTCCGGGTGGGCGTCTACCCACCCGTAGATCATCTGATCATCATCCGCAACTGCGAACACATGGGTGTTCTCGCCGACGAGGAGGTTCAGCAAATCCAACTGAAGGAGGTTGGTGTCCTGGAGTTCGTCGATGAATAGGAATGGGTAGGCATCGTGAATGACCCTCCGAACTTCGGGGTGCTGTTCTAGGAGGTCTCGGGCGTGGATGATGAGATCGTCGAAGTCCCGGAGGTGCCGCTCCTTGAGGAGCTCGTCATAGCGATGGCGGAGTGCCTGCAGAGTCCCGTCGTCGTCGACTGTCCTCCGTCCTTTCATTGCGCTAATTGCACTTGCAGCGTTGGTTGCCTTCAGATTTCGAATGCCCAAGTCGGCGATCGCTTCTGACAGCACTGGTTCGTTTGTCGGAGCTGGAAGGAGCCCGGCGTCCCTCGGCCACCCGAGCAGATGGCCATAGCGACGGAGGAAGTACGCCGCGAGAGCGTGATAGTTCCCAACCCACATTCGATTGGGTGGGACCGAAAGCGGTCGAGCCAGGAGACGCTGACGCATCTCCATTGCGGCGTCGGTGCCGAATGTGAGGCACATGACTCGGGCATGGTCGTACCCCACCAACTGGCGAGCGTGGCGGACGCGGTGTGCGGCGGCGTTCACGAGCACACGGGTCTTTCCGCTGCCCGGAGGGGCCAGAACGAGGGTATTGCCCTCGAAGCACGCGGCGATTGCCAGCTGGTCGGCGTCGAGAGCCTCTCGTAGGATTGCGTCCGTCGACTCGGCCACCTAGCCCTCCGGGGCGGTGCCGTCAGTCTCGACGGCAGCCAACGAGGTGACGAAGTCGACGAGTGCCGCCACTTCGGACGGAACGCACGCGAACCGGGTAGCACACTCGGCTGCTAGCTCTGGCTTCCGGACGCGGCGTCGACTTGTGTAGCGTCGGAGGATCTCTGCGTCATCATCATCGACGCCCTCAGTGAGCTTCCGGCTCCGGAAGCTGGCCAGATCTCCCGGTCCATAAAGGAAGTCTGCCGCTGCCTCGAAGCAGCCGTAGCCGTCTTCCCTAATGAGGTAAGACTCGAGATCGCCTGACGACCATGCAAAGAATCCGTCATTGCGAAGAATTTCCAGCGCAGTCTCTCCAACTTCGGCGTGTAGTTCGATGCCGTCAGGCAACCGACCCAGTGCTGCCAGATTCTTTATGAGGGTCTTGAGGGTACGGTCGTTGTCACACACCACCGCATGTGGAATGTCGAACCCTTCTGGACCGAGAAGCCTGAGATAGGGCAGAAAACCACCACCACCAACCGGCAGCACGCTGATGCCAGCAGAGTCGAGATCTATCTCCATCTTGCGAGCGAACTCAGGCAGCGCGCCCCGTTCACTAGGTCCCTCGCACAAGAGCACGGCTCGGGCGAACAAGAACTCGGTTCCTACGGTTCGGAGCTCACGTCGCAGTCTAGCCAGTTCCTCTTGTTCGAAAAGCTCCGGGGAAATCTCTCGAGCGATTGTCCCAGCGTCGCTCGCACGCAGGACTCTGACTTCCTCGATCGGCACGGCGTCCGTTATCGCCGGCGCGTGCGTAGTCAATAGCACTTGATTGCCTGGCTCGGTCGCGAGCGAGACGAGCGCGCGCGCGACGTGAGGCGCTAGATGGTTCTCCGGCTCCTCGAGTCCCGTGCCGATGAGGTGTCCGCCAGCAGTCTCGAGATAGGCGCGGAACAGGCCAAACAAGGCCAAAGTCTGAAGCCCGGTCGATTGTTCGTCGAGCGGCGCGAGATCTCCTCGCTTCCCAACTACCAGTGACGTACGTCGGAGTAGGGTTCTGAAATCGATCGCGGTAGCGCGGAGTTCAGCGTGGAGGCGCGAATCGCCATACATCGCTGCGACGAACCTCCGTACCGTCTCTGAAAGTTCATCAAGGCGCTCCTCACCCAAGACCGTACCAACGAGATCTCGTCCGGCAGCCGCTGTCAACTCTTTGAGTATGTCGGGGTCGTGGGCCGTCTCCAGCAAACTTACGAGCCGTGACCACAGACCGCGCGCATCGTCAAACTCACGACGAGCGTCGCGCGCCGCAGGCAGGTAGAAGAAGCTGATGAGTCCTCGTGTCGGGGCGTCGAGCAACCCGTCTGACTCGCCATCGGACTTCATGAACACTCCACGCGATCGGAAGACCCCATCTTCCTCTAGCCCTGCGATCACACGGATGAGAACTACCTCACCCCCGTCAGCACCAATATCGACGTGGGTCTCGAACAACGCGTGCTCTTCCGGCGTGAAGGTGGATCCGTCGTCCGGGCGCAACTCGAAGTCGACAGTCAGCTCTGATACACCTGCGCCAAGGTCCTGCTCGCGGAACCCATAGTTGCGCCTACCGGCCCCGAAGACCTTATCGACAGCTTCGAGTACCGACGTCTTCCCGGTCCCGTTGCCGCCAATCAGTAACGTGCGTCGACCAAGCGACAGCTCCGTGTCGCTCATACATCGGTACCCGCGGAGACGGATTCTCGACAGCAGCATGACACCGCCCTTCTATCCTCAAAGCGAAGGCGAAGCGGATCTCGAACCGCACGCTGAGAGGGCAAACTGGACTCTGCTGTGAGGTGCTGCCAACAGCGCCGTCAGACGTTCCGACAAGTGGTGCCCGTCATCGCGCGGCTGCCATATGGTGACATTATGCATCGGCTGCGCCCGGCGCGCTCTCACCGATGCCGGCCAGCTCGCGGTCAGGCCTCCGTGCGCTTCCCGATCTCCCGCGGCGGCATGCCGAGGATCGCGCGCGCCTCGTCGGATGTCGCGACCTCGCGGCCGGCGTGGTGGGCCAGCTCGACGGCCATCTCGACGTGGTCGACGTTCGTGTAGGCCTCGGAGCCGCGCTTACCGTCGAGCATCGGGTTCTCGCCGATGCCGGTGCGGATGTGACCGCCGGTGGCGGCGGCGAGCATGCTGGTGCGACGCAGCGTCGGCTCGCCCGGGAGGCCGTCGTAGACGGTGTTGAACCACTGGCAGTTCAGGCCCGGCGGCAGCAGGTCGAGGTACATCTTCAGGCCGTCCATGCCTGGCGGCGGCCCCAGCGAGAACTCGTTCCAGAAGATCTTCATGATCAGCGTGTCGCCGATCAGCCCCTGCTCATGGAAGCGGGCGAGGTGCCGCATGTGGCCGGTGTGGCGCACGCCGATGCTGTAGCGGGTGTTGAGCGCCCGCAGATCCTCGAGCAGCCTGGCCACGAAGCTGGCGTCATGCCCGGTGATGCCCTCCTCCGGGAAGATGTCGACGGTCGCGAGTTCGAGGCCCTCCTCCTCGTTGCGCGCGAGCTCGAAGAGGTGCGGTGTGTTCTCCTCGTGGGCGCCGCGCTGCGTGGGGTAGACGATCACGTCCGGGCACTCCGCGCGGATCAGCCGGTAGCACTCGAGGTACATCTCCGTGCCGAGGTGCCAGAGGTTCTGGCCCTCCTCGTCGCGGGCGTGGTAGTGGACGATCGCCGCGCCGGCCTTCGCAGCGGCGATGCCGTCCCGCGCGCCTTCCTCGGGGCCGTAGGGGACGTGCGGGTTGTCCTCCTTGCGAGCGGACTCGTTGATCGAGGCCTCGATGATCAGCTTTTCCATTGTTCGTTCCTCTCTCGCCGCTACGCCGTCGTCGCTCCGGGCGCTCAGCGCGCCGCGGTGACGCCGCGGTCGTGCAACCGTTCGATGTCGGGCCAGTCGTAGCCGAGGTCGAGCAGGATCTCCTCGGTGTGCTGTCCCAGCTCCGGCGCGGGCCCCTGCACGCCGCCCGGCGTCTCGCTCAACTGCACCGGGATCCCGATCGTGCGGTGGCCCGGGTAGGTCGGGTGCTCGAGGTCGACGAGGTAGCCGTTCTGCCAGTGCTGCGGCTCGGCGGTCACGCCCGCGTAGTCGTAGACGGGGCCGCAGGGGACCTCCGCCTCAACGAGGGCGTGCAGCCAATCCTTGCGCGGCTTCGTGGCAAAGACCGCGCGGAACTCGGCGGCGAGCCACGGTCCGTTCTCGAAGCGGGCGAAGGGGTCGGCCGAGCGCGGGTCGTCGATCAGATCCTCGCGCTCCAGCGCGCGGCAGATTCGCGACCAGAACTTCGGGTCGAGGCCCGCGATCGTGAACCACTCGTCGTCGGAGCCCTGGTACCAGCTGAAGGCGGGGTTGCGCGAGACCCCGGGATCGCGGCGCTCCTGCTTGCCCGTGTGGAGGTAGCCCAGGATCCCGAAGCTCTGCAGCGAGATCATCGCGCCGAGCTGGGAGACGTCGACCTTCTGCCCCACGCCGAAGCGCTCGCGGGCGAGCAGCGCGGTCATCACCCCGTAGGCGAGGGTCATCCCGCCGACCTGGTCGGCGAGCCCCCAGGCGACGGAGGTGGGCGTGGCGCCCGGTCCTCCGCCCTGGGCGATGAGCGCCCCACTCATCCCCTGCGCGACGTGGTCGAAGGAGCCGCGCTTGCTCCACTCGCCATCCGGGCCGAACCCGCTGTTCACCGCGTAGATCAGCTTCGGATTCAGCTTGACCGACTCGTCGTAGCCGATGCCGAGGCGGTCCATGACGCCCGGGCGGAAGTTCTCCGCCATCACGTCGACCTCCGGGACGAGCTTGCGGATCACCTCGCGCCCCTCCTCGGTGCGCAGTTCGAGCGTGATGCTGCGCTTGCCGCGGTTGAGCGCCTCGAAGTAGGCGGAGAACCCGTCGGGCAGCCGCATCACCGAGCGCCCCGGGTCGCCGTCGCCGGGTAACTCCACCTTCAGCACCTCGGCGCCCATGTCGGCCAGCAGCTGCGTGCCGTGCGGGCCGTTCTGATAGCGGGTGAAGTCGAGGATGCGAATCCCATCGAGTGGTGACGTCATGCCGGTGCTCCTTCCGCGCCGCGATCGAGGCTGATCCGGCGCGCGTCGCTGGTCGTCTCCGGGGCAAGATTTAGCACAAGCGGAGATAGCCTGTCGCGTGTTGACCGCCCGGACGTGGGTTAGCATCGTCGCCGCTGGCGGATTCGCTACAATGCACGGCGGATCGCGCCGCAGACGCCGCGCACGCCAGCGTTCGAAGAAGGAGTGCCGCGCATGGTCGCCACAGACAAGCCGTACCGGGTGATCGGAACCCGCCCCGTCCGCCACGACGGAGCCGACAAGGTAACCGGACGGGCGCAGTACGGCGCCGACGTGCGGCTGCCGCGGATGCTCTTCGGACGCGTCAAGCGCAGCCCCGTCGCGCACGCGCGCCTGATCAGCGTCGACACCTCGAAGGCGGAGGCGCTCGACGGCGTGCTCGCCGTGCTTACGGCGGCGGACCTGCCGGACCCCGGCGACCGCATCGTCCCGACGATCCGCGGCCTGACGCCGCTGCGCTGGTTGCGCGGCTTCCTGCTCGCCAACGACAAGCTGGTCTTCCGAGGCCACCCGATCGCCGCCGTCTGCGCGACCGACCCGCACATCGCCGAGGACGCCCTCGATCTGATCGAAATCGAGTACGAGGAACTGCCTCCGGTGCTCGACGTGCAGGAGGCGATGTCCGACGCGGCCCCGGTGCTGCACGAAGACCTGCGCACCGAGGAGCTGGCGCAGGCCGCATACAACGCCCAGGGCGACAAGCCGGCGGACCAGCAGACCAACATCGCCAAGCACCTCGAGATGGCGATCGGCGATGTCGAGGCCGGCTTCGCCGAGGCGGACATCATCGTCGAGGGCGAGTACGGCACGACGATGGCGCACCAGGGCTACATCGAGCCGCACGCCTCGACGGCGATGTGGCAGCAGGACGGCGAGCTGATCGTCTGGACCGCGACGCAGGGCGCCTTCGGCATCCGCGACAACCTGGCGATGATCCTCGAACTGCCGGTCTCGCAGATCAAGGTGATCCCGACGGAGATCGGGGGCGGCTTCGGCGGCAAGCTGAAGCTCTACTACGAGCCGCTCGCGGCGCTGCTTTCCCGCAAGACCGGCCACCCGGTGAAGATGCAGATGACGCGCACGGAGGTGCTGGAGGCAAGCGGCCCCACCTCCGGGACGCACCACCGCGTCAAGATCGGCGCGAAGAACGACGGCACGCTCGTCGCCGCCGAGGGCCACTTCGCCTACGAGGCGGGCGCCTACCCCGGCTCTCCCTACGTCGCCGGCGCACGCTGCGCGTTCGGCCCGTACGACATCGCGAACCAGTTCGTCGAGGCCTGGGACGTGGTGCTCAACAAGCCGCAGGTCTCCGCCTACCGCGCACCCGGCGCTCCCTCCTCGGAGTTCGCGGTCGAGTCGCTGCTGGACGAGCTGGCCGAGCGGCTCGAGATGGACCCGATGGACCTGCGCCTCATGAACAGCGCCGTCGAGGGCACGCGCCGCACGGACGGCGCCGCCTTCGGCTCGATCGGCGCGAAGGATGTGATGGAGGAGATCCGCAACAGCGAGCACTACCGCTCCGAGCTGCAGGGCGAGAACCGCGGACGCGGCGTCGCGATGGGCTTCTGGTTCAACGGCGGCAACGAGTCCAGCGCCTACGCCAACGTGAACGCCGACGGCACGGTCAGCCTCGTCACCGGCTCGGTCGACATCGGCGGGCAGCGGGCGGCGCTGGCGATGACGCTTGCGGAGACGCTCGGCCTCGAGGCCACGGACGTGAATCCCTCCGTGGCGTCGGACACCGACTCGATCGGCTTCACCGGCAACACCGGCGGCAGCCGCACCACCTTCGCGACGGGCTGGGCCGCCTACGAGGCGGCGATGGACATCCGCCGCCAGCTGGAGGAGCGCGCCGCCGCGATCTGGGAGGTCGAGCGCGACACGGTGAGCTACGGCGACGACGGCATGCTCCACGGCCCCGCGGACGACGACGGCAACGAGCGCGCGATGGGCTTCAAGGAGATCGCCGGCCAGCTGGGTCGCACCGGCGGCATGATCCAGGGCCGCGCCAACGTCAAGCCGACCACCGTCGGCCCCGCCTTCGCGGGCCACATCGTCGACGTCGAGGTCGACCCGGAGACCGGCAAGGTCGACGTGCTTCGCTACACTGCGGTGCAGGACGTGGGGACGGCCGTGCACCCCTCGTACGTCGAGGGGCAGATCCAGGGCGGCGTCCAGCAGGGCGTCGGGATGGCACTGAGCGAGGGCTACGACTTCGACGAGACCGGCCGCATGCGCAACTCGAGTCTGCTCGACTACCGCATGCCGACGGCGCTCGACCTGCCGATGATCGAGACGGTGCTCGTCGAGGTGCCGAATCCGGGCCACCCCTACGGCGTGCGCGGCGTCGGCGAGGTGCCGATCGTGCCGCCGCTGGCGGCGGTCGCGAATGCGATCGAGGACGCCATCGGGGTGCGCGTGCGCAAGCTGCCCGCCACGCCGGATGTGATCCTCGCGGAGTTGTACCCGGAGGAATAGCGGCCCGCCGCCGGGCGCGGTCGCGACGGAACCAGGGCCGGCGCAAGCCGACCGGCGGGAGTTGCCATGTATCTGAACGAGTTCGCGCAGGACCTTGACGCCCTCGACATGAGCGACGCCGAGGAGTTCCGCAGCCTGCTGCAGAGCGCGAGCGATCTCGGCATCCCGCACCAGCCGAGCGTGCGTTACGTCTCGCGCAATACCGTGGTGCAACGGCAGCGCTTCCACTTCCTGGAGTGGGGCGATCCCGGGGCGCCGCCGCTGGTGTTGCTCCATGGAGGCAACCAGTCCGCGCACTCCTGGGACCTCGTCAGCCTTCACCTGGCGGGGCGCTACCGCGTGCTGGCGCTCGACCAGCGCGGTCACGGCGACAGCGAGTGGGCGCGTGACGCCGCCTACGGCATCGGCGAGATGGCCGAGGACGCGATCGCGTTCATCGGGCAGCAGGGCCTTGAGCGCCCGATCGTGATGGGGCACTCGATGGGCGGGCGCGTCACGATGGAGGTGCTGAAGCGCCGGCCGGGCATCGCGCGCGCCGCCGTCTTCGTCGATGTCGGCCCGGAGATCAGCGGCGAAGGCACGCGCATGATCCGCGACTTCATCCAGCGCAACATCGAGTTCGACGACCTCGACACGTTCATCGAGCGGGTGGTGGAGTACGACCCGTACCGCACGCGCGAGCACATCACGCGGACGGTGCGCTACAACCTGATCCAGCGCGCCGACGGTAAGTACATCACGAAGTCCGACCGCATCCTGAAAGATCCCGCCTTCCGCCGCGCCCGCGATAACGACGGCGTCCCGCTCAGCATCGGCCTCGACGTGGTGCGCAGCTTCGACCTGCCCGCGCTCGTGATCCGCGGCGGCGACTCGAACGTGCTCACCGAGCAGGGCGCCGACGACTTCGCCGCGGCGATGCCGCAGGGGCAGCTACGGACCGTGCCGGACTGTGGACATAACGTCCACTCGCAGAACACCTCCGGCTTCCTCGACGCGGTCACGCCGTTCCTCGACGCGCTGACGTAGCGCGCCGCGAGGCGGCCGGACGCTCCGGCTGCGGATCCCGGACAGCAGGAAGGCCGCCCCGGGGCGGCCTTCCTTGCGAGTCTGCGAGGGGGTCTAGCCGCGCGCGTCGGGGTCGAACTCGGGGATGAGCTCGCCGGTGAGGCGGATGCTCTCCATGATCGCCTCGTGCGGAATCGCGCCGACCTGGTGGAAGGACATCAGGCGGTCGATGCCGGCCTCCTGGTAGACCTTCATGCCCTCGCGCACCTGGTCCTGGCTGCCGACGATCAGGGAGTGCTGCTTGGAGAGCACCTCCCAGACCTCCTCGGGGGTGACTTCCTCACCCTCCATGACCTTGGCGACGATCAGCTGCGCCTCGCTCACCGTGTCGTCGGCGTGCTCGCGCAGGAACTGGCCGGTGAGGCCGCCGCCCGCGGGGTCGGCCGCCGCCGCCTCCAGTTCCCTGGCGGTGAGCACGAAGGCCTCCTTCGCCTCGAAGAAGGTGAAGGCGCCGTTGGTGTACCAGGCGGCCGCGTCGGCGGCGCCGTTCATCATCGCCTGCTCCTCGCTCTCCGCGGCGTGCACGAAGGTGAAGAAGGCAACCTGGTCGTTGACCTCCTCACCCACCGGGTCGCACTCCTTGATCGCGTCCCGGTAGAGCCCAATCCACTCGGCGACCTGGTCGAGCGAGGCCCAGAGCGTGACGCCGAGGGCGCCGACGCCGTTGCGGCCCGCCTGCTCGAACGAGGTCGGGCTGGAGCAGGCCTGCCAGAGCTTCGGGTGCGGCTTCTGGTAGGGCTTCGGGATCACGGAGACGTTGTTGATCTCGTAGAAGTCGCTCTTCCAGGAGAAGCTGTCGGTGGTCCACATCTTCGGGATCATCTCGAAGGCTTGCTGCATCTGGTCGCGCGTCTCGTCGGGGTCGATGTTGAAGGTGCGCCACTCAGGGATGGTGGAGCGGGCGAGGCCGAGTTCGAAGCGGCCGTTGCTGACGTGGTCCAGGAAGGCGGCGCGCTCCGCGATCCGCATCGGGTGGTTGAAGCGGAAGGGGGAGAGCACGGCGGAGTGGCCGACTCGCAGGTTCTTGGTGTTGGCGGCGATGTTGGTGAGCATGATCTCCGGCGCCGAGCTGTAGCTGAACTCGACGGCGGTGTGGTGCTCCACCTCCCACCAGATCCCGTAGCCCATCTCGTCGGCGAGCTTCGCCTGCGCGAGGGTCTCCTCGAACAGCCGGTGCTCATGGTTCTCGACGTCGGGACCCCAAAGTTCCTTCGGTTGCTGCATCTCCGAGAAGATGTCGACCTTCACAAGCTGCTCCTCTTCTCTCTCGCAATCGCTGCGTGCGCGCCCTCGGCGGGCGCATCCGCGCGGCGAGCCGTGTACCGCAGGCCAGCATCCCGACGAACTCCACGAGTGTCAAACCGCGCCCGCCGCCGTCCACGCAGCACGGCGCGGAGGGGCGCGGCGCGCAAGCAAAGGGCCGGCCCATGGGCCGGCCCCTGCGTGCTCTTTGCGCGGCTGGTTGCTAGCGGCCCTTGAAGACCGGGGTGCGCTTCTCGGCGAAGGCCATCGCCGCCTCGCGTGTGTCCTCGAGATCCATGAGCCCACTGAGCGCCTGCGGGAAGGCGATCTCGGCCTGGTAGGCAGTTGGTCGCGGCCGAGCCATCATCAACTGCTGCTTCGTGACCTGCACGTGCACCGGGGGAAGCGCGGCGATCTCCTCGGCGATGTCCATCGCCGTCGACATCAACTGCTCGGCCGGCACGACGTGGTTGATGATGCCGAGCTCGTAGGCGCGCTGCGCGTCGAACTGGTGGCCGCGGATCACGATCTCGGAGCCGGGCAGCCAGTACAGGTTCTGCAGGATCACGAACAGCGCCGGGCCGATGATGCCCGTCGGAATCTCCGACATCGCGAAGCGCGCGCCCTCGGCGGCGACACAGATGTCGGAGCCGCAGACGATGTAGAAGCCCGCCCCCCATGCGCCGCCCTGAACGGCGGTGATGATCGGCTTGTCGGTGTCGGGGACGCCGTAGAAGCCCGTCTTGGAAACGGGGGCGTCGGGGTTGCTGATGTCAGGGCGGCCCCCGGCCTGCTCCCGGATGTCGCGGCCCGCGGAGAAGATGCGACCCTCGCCGCTGACGACGGCGATGCGCAACTCAGGGTCGTTCTCGAACTCGTACCAGGCCTGGTTGAGGTCGTGGCGGATCTGGGCGCCGATCGCGTTCAGGCGCTCGGGCCGGTTCAGGCGGATGTGGTAGATGTGGCCGAGCTTCTCGGTGATGACGTGTTGCAGGTCCAAGGTTGGCTCCTCGATGTTCCGCTCGTTGCTGGCTGGGTGGACTCTAGCACATTGCACGCGTACGGATGAAGGGGAGCAGCGTGCTTGCGTTATTCGCAGGCGTGCCGACAATAGGCAGCGTCGGCCTGCGGCGCGTAACGTCGCGGCCTCCGCCTGCACGGAAGCTGTTGGGCGCACGAGCGGTGCGCCCGCGAAGGGAGCCCCCCGCATGCACGTCCTCGCCACCCTGTTGCGCCCCCGGCGCGTCGCCGAGGCCCACTGCGACGGCCCTTGCGGCGTCTACGACCCCGCGTCGGCGCGCATCGCCGCCGAGGCTGTGGTCTCCATGGCGCGCAAGATCGTCGACCTCGGCGACGCCGACGACTCGGCGACGAACAACACGCGTTCTCGCTTCACCGCGATCAAGGAGGAGCAGGCGGAGCTGGCCAAGCGCGAGCTCAACATCCTCTGGACGGACTACTTCAACCCGGAGCGCACCGCGGGCACCCCGGACCTCTGGCAGACGTTCTGGAACGCCGCCAAGCTCTGCTCCCGCAACAAGACGGAACTGAGCGTCGAGGCCGGTGAGGAGCTGCTCGCCACGATCGAGGAGATCCACAACGTCTTCTGGGCCTCCAAGGGCCGCAGCGACGTCCCGTTCTACCTGGCCGGCTAGCCGGGCAGGTAGCCTGACCGTCAGCCGGTTGCAGCGGCGCGGGCTCGTGCCCGCCCTCGTCTGCTGCGCCGTGGCGGGCGCGATCGCCTGGCTCGCGCTGCGCCTCCGACGGCGCTTCACCCGCTACGAGATCGCGGGTGAGAGCATGCTGCCGGCGCTGCGCTCGGGCGACTGGGTGATCGTGGACCGGCTCGCCTGGGAGCGCAGCGAGCCCTGCGAGGGCGAGGTCGCGCTCGTGCGCGATCCCCGCGACCCACGACGCACGCTGGTCAAGCGCATCGGTATCTGCGAGCCCGGCGGCGAGTTCTTCCTGCTCGGCGACAACGCCGAGGCGAGCACGGACAGCCGCACGCTCGGCGCGTTCCCGCCGGAGTCACTGCTCGGGCGCGTGCGCTGGCGCTACTGGCCGCCCCCGCCCGGCATCGAGTTCCCGACGCCCGCCCAGCGGGCGGCGGCCGCGAAGCGCGCATGAAACTCGCCACCTGGAACGTGAACTCGGTGCGCGCGCGGATGCCGCGCCTGCTCGAGTTCCTCGCGGTCCACCGGCCCGACGTCGTCTGCCTGCAGGAGACGAAGACCGCGGCGGGCGAATTCCCGGCCGGGGCGCTGCGCGAGGCGGGCTACGCCGCCGCGGACGAGTCCGGCGGGCGCTGGGCCGGCGTCGCGATCCTCGCGCGCGACGACCACGCGCTCGAGGACGTCTCGTGCGGCCTGCCGGGCAGCCCGCTGCCGGAGGACGCGCGCTGGATCGAGGCGACCGTCGCGGGGCTGCGCGCCGTCAGCGTCTACGTCGTCAACGGCCGCGCGCTCGACGATCCGATGTACGAGGCGAAGCTCGCCTTCCTCGACGCAATGGCGGAGCGGGCGGCGCAGCTGGCGGATCAGCCGCTGGCAATCGCCGGCGACTACAACATCGCGCCGGCGGACATCGACATCTGGGACCCCGCCGCCTTCGAGGGCGCCACGCACGCCAGCGCGCCGGAGCGGGAGCGCCTCGGCGCGCTGCTCGGGAGCGGGCTCGCGGACGCCTTCCGCGTCGTCGAGCCGGAGACCGTGCAGCACACCTGGTGGGACTACCGGCAGGGACACTTCCACCGCGGCATGGGCATGCGCATCGACCTCGCGCTCGTGAGCCCGGACCTGGCCTCGCGGCTGCGAGCGGCGGGTATCGATCGTGAGTTCCGCAAGGGGCCGAAGCCCTCCGACCACGCGCCCGTGCTGTTCGAGTTCGAGGACTGAGCGCCGCTCCGCCGGGCGCCGCGCTCCTCACTGGAGCCGCATCGGCGCCGGGCCGTATCCTGCGCGGCGAACCGGACTCCAAGGTGAAGTGATCGGATGTGTGCGATGAACGAGGACGCGCTGCGCACGCGGCTCTGCGAGGAGTACGGCTGCGAGTACCCGATCGTCGCCTTCTGCCACACAAAGGAGGTCGTCGCCGCCGCCACGAACGCCGGGGGCATCGGCATCCTCGGCACCACCCAGCTCCTGAAGGACGAGTTCCGCCGCGACGTGCGCTGGATCCGCGATCAGGTCGGCGACAAGCCGTTCGGCATCGACACGCTGCTGCCGGCCACCTTCCAGGAGGGCAACGTCGAGGAACTCGAGGCGATGATCCCGCAGGAGCACCGCGACTTCGTCGAGCGGCTGCAGCTCGACAACGAGATCCCGGACCCGAGCACCCCGCCGCCGTGGCAACCCTCGGTCGGCGCGGACCTGCTGCAACGCGCCCGCGACCACATCGACGTGACGCTCGAGGAGCGCGTGCCGATCTTCGCCTCGGGCCTGGGCAACCCCGCCGTGATCCTCGATCGCGCGCACGCGGCCGGCACGAAGGTCTGGGGCCTGATCGGCATGACCCGGCAGGCGCGCCGTGAGTTCGAGGCGGGCGTGGACCTGGTGATTGCGCAGGGCGGCGACTCGGGCGCGCACTCCGGGCGGATCGGCACTTTCTCGCTGGTCCCGGCGGTGGCGAGGATGGCGCGCGAGTACGACACGCCGATCCTCGCCGCGGGCGGCGTGACGCGTGGCGAGCACCTGGCCGCGGCGCTGGCGCTCGGCGCCTCGGGCGTCTGGTGCGGCACGATCTGGCAGGCGACCACCGAGTCGCACATCGACCCTTACCTCAAGGAGAAGCTGGTCAAGGCCGCGACCGAGGACTCGACCAAGAGCCGCGCCCTGACCGGCAAGCCCGCGGCACGCCTGCGCTCGAAGCTGATCGACGCCTGGGAGCAGCCGGACGCACCCGAGCCGCTCGTGATGCCGCTCCAGCCGATGCTCATGGCGAAGATCATGCAGGCGATCGACGACCACCACGTCGAGGAGTTCATGAACGTCGCCGCCGGCCAGGGTGTCGGCCTGATCGACGAGATCCGCCCGACCAGCCAGGTCATCGCCGACATGGTCGCCGAGGCGCGCGCCGTCCTCGCAGGGGCGCCGCTCCCGGCCTGAGCCTTGCCGCGCGCTACAGGGTCGGGCGGCGGAGGCGCCAGCCCATCACCTGCTCGTAAGCGTGAGCGGCGCGGCACACGGTCGCCTCAGCGAAGGGGCGCCCGGCGATCATCAGGCCGATCGGCAGCCCCGCGCCGTCGAAGCCGCAGGGCACGCTGATCGCCGGCACGCCGCTGATGTTGTACGCCCGCGTGTAGCTCGCGAGGCGCGATCCGGGGTCGCCCTCGGCGACCGTCGGCGCCGTGCGCGGCTGGGTCGGCGAGACCAGCAGATCGACTGTCCCGAGGACGGCGAGCGCCTCGCGCTCGATGACGTTGCGCATCTCCAGATCGTGCACGTAGTCAATCGCCCGGCGCTCGAGTCCCGGCTCGATCTTGCCGCGGAGCTCGTCGCTGTAGCGCTCGGGATGCTCGCGCAGCCACGGCTCGTGGAAGGCGGCGCCCTCGACCTGGCTGATCAGCAGCCGCCCGGCGGTTGCGAACCGCGGGAACTCCACCTCGACCGTCTCGCAGCCGAGCCCCCGCAACTCCTCGAGGGCAGCCTCGCAGGCCGCGGCCACCTCGTCGTCGCAGTTCTCCCAGAGTGGGTGGCGCGGCACGCCGAGGCGCAGCCCGCCGAGATCGCGGCCCAGCTCGCGCGCGAAGTCCTCGGGCGGACGGTCGAGCGACTGCTGGTCGGCGGGGTCGTACCCGGCGATCGCGTTGAGGATCAGCGCCGAGTCCTCGACCGTCTTCGAGAGCGGGCCGGCGTGGTCGAGCGTGCTCGAGAGCGGGACGACGCCGCTGCGGCTGACGAGGCCGCGTGTCGGCTTCAGGCCGGCCACGCCGCAGGCGGCCGCGGGTATGCGGATCGAGCCACCGGTGTCGCTGCCGAGCGTCCCGAGGGCGGAACCCGCCGCCGTCGCCGCGCCGCTGCCGCCGCTGCTGCCGCCCGGCGAGTGGTCCGGGTTCCAGGGGTTGCGGATCGCGCCGAAGTGGGCGTTGTCGCTGGTGGTGCCGAAGGCGAACTCGTGGAGCCCGAGCTTGCCCGTGAGCGCGATGCCCGCCTCGTGCAGCTTCGCGACGACGAACGCGTCCTCCTCGGGCACGCGGTCGCGCAGGAAGCCGGAGCCGCCCGTCGTCGTGATCCCGGCGGTCTCGAACAGATCCTTGAGCGCGAACGGGATGCCATGCAGCGGTCCGCGATCGAGGCCGTTCGCCAGCTCCTCGTCGGCGCGGGCGGCCTGCTCGCGTGCGAGGTCCGCCGTGACGAGCATGTAGGCGTTGAGCGTCGGTTCGGTCTCCTCGATGCGCGCCAGCACGGACTCGGTCAGTGCGAGCGCGCTCAGCGAGCCGCCGCGCAGCGCCGCGGCCGCCTCGGCGATTGTCAGGTCGTAGGGCTGGCGCTCGATCGTTCCGGCATCCTCGGGTGCTTGTGGCATGGTGCTGTCCTCCCCGCCGTCAGCGCAGGCGGCTGATCGGCGTGCGTGCGATGAACTGGCCGGCGGTGATCGCGAGCAGCGCCAGGGCGGCGAGGCCGACGGCGAGCTGCGGTCCGATCGCGTTCGCGACGAGGCTGACGAAGAGCGTACCGAGCGACATCAGGCCGTACTGCATCAGGTACACGCTCAGCACGCGCCCCCGGTACTCGTCCTCCACGTAGGCCTGCAGCAGCACGCTGCCGAGTGCGAGGTAGCCCGCCTGCCCGAGGCCGATAAACACCGCGCACACGAGGGCGACCCAGTAGGCCGTGTTCAGCGAGAAGACGAGCATCGCGGCGCCGATCAGCGTGACGCTGAGGATCCACACGCGCCCGCGCTGCCTCGCCGGGATCGAGGCGACGATCAGCGAGCCGGCGACCGCGCCGAGGCCGCCCACGCTGAGCATCACCCCGAGCGCGCTCGCGCCGGCGCCCAGCACGTCCTTGGCATAGCCGGGCAGCAGCGTCATGTAGGTCATCCAGAAGAGCGCGACGGAGGCGTTGTAGACCAGCAGTGGGCGCATCACCGGGTCGCGCCACACGTAGCGCAGCCCGTCGGCGAGCTGGCCGATGGCGCGCGCCGGCGCCGCGGCCGCCCTCGGGCCGATCTCGACCGGGATGAGCAGCAGCAGCGCGCCAACGTAGAACGCGGCCATCAGGTAGTAGACGTACTGGGTACCGTCGATGCTGCCGGCGGGCCCGAGCGCGCCGATCATCCAGCCGGCCAGCGCGGGCATGAGCAGGAACGACGCATTCTGCCCGGTGGTGTAGAGCGCCATCGCGTTCGTCAGGTGCTTCATCCCGACCACCGAGGGCGTCACCGCCTGCCGCGTCGGCATCGTGAGCGAGTGCGCTGCCGAGATCATCGCGGCCCCTGCGGTGACCTGCCAGAACTGCAGGTTGCCGCTCGTGACGAGCAGCCCCATTGCCAGCGAGGCGAGCGCGCCCGCGGCCTGCCCCGTCTGGATGAATCGCTTGCGGTGCCGGATCTTGTCGGCGAGCACGCCCGCCGGCACCGAGGCGAGCAGGCTGGAGATGCCCCCGGCGAGGTGCAGCACGCCGAGCGCGGCGAACGATCCGGTGAGCTCGAAGGCCAGCCAGCCGCTCACGAACATCTGCACGCCGACCGCTGCGAAGCCCACGAACATCGAGGTGAAGAACCAGCGGAAGCTGACGATGCTGAACGATTCGAAGGTCCGAAAGCGTCGCTCGCCACCGGCGACCGCTTCATCGACGGGGATGGGGTTCTGGGGCGTCCCGGGGCGTTCGCGTGTCTGTGTCACGCGCGCATCGTGACGCATTGGCGGCGAGGCGCATAGCGCCGGGGCGAAGGCGTCAGGACGAAGGCGGCGCCCAGCTGACCACGGCGGTCTGGCTGAACGGGAGCGGCAGCGCCACGCGGCCGTCGGCGCCGGCGTAGCGCTCCGCAAGCAGCTCGCGCATGCGCCCCTCGCGCGCCGATCCACGGCCGACGAAGTAGCGGTGGCGGTTCGAGTCGATGACCTCGTCGAGGGAGAGCGGCGGCTCGGGCGGCGGCTGCGTGGCGCGCAGATCGAAGGTGCGGCCGCGCGCGCCGAGCACCGCGAGGAACTCGCGCAGCGCGGGCAGTTCGGCGGCCGGCTCGTCGTACAGCCCGGACCAGAGCAGCTCCAGCGGCGTCCCCGGCATCCGGTCCATCAGCACGACGACGCAGAGGCGCCGCGCGTGGCCTTCCAGCGCATCGAGGAAGCCTCCGATCTCCTCGATGAAGAAGAGCACGCTCGCCGTCAGGGCCACGTCGACGATCGGTGCGGCCTCGCCGGGCGCGCTCAGCGGCGGCCAGCCCGTGGCTGGCAGCACCTCGAAGTTGTCGAGGCCGGAGGCGGCCGCCTCCTCGCGCAGCCGCGCCGTCATGCCGGGCGAGCGGTCGAGGGCGCTCATGCGGCGCACACGGCGGGCGAGCGGGATCGCGAGCCGTCCCGCCCCCGCGCCGACCTCGAGCCAGTGGTCGTGGGGCCTCGCCAGCGCCTCCAGCAGCGGCAGCTCGGGCGCCGGGTAGGCGTCCGGGCCGGGCGCGAAGATGTCGGCCATCGCCCCCCACTCGTCGGCGGGCGGCGCCTGCTCGCGCATCCGCTCGCCCTGCTCGTTGGCGGCGCGCTGCAGCGCGCGCCACGCGTCGAGGGCCTCCGCCTCGGTCGGGCGCAGCGTGCGGCGGGCCTTGTCGGCGTCGGGCGTGGGGTCTGCCATGGCGGTCACGGTACCACCGGGCGGGAGCGGGATGGGTGCGGGTCTGCTGTAGCCGCTTGCTCGCCCTGACACGTCCATGTCACTATCCTGGGGATAGGATAGCCTCAGCCCAAGGAAGCGACGGCTCACGATGGCAGCGCCGACCTTCGACACGCACGACGCAGTCCGCAAGCTTCGTGGCGCGGGTGTCGACGAGCAGGCCGCCGAGGGTATCGTGGAGGTCGTGGAAGAAGCTACGAGCCCGCTCGTCACGCGCGACATCCTCCGTCTGGAACTCAACGACCTTCGTTCGGAGCTTCGTTCGGAGCTGCACGAGCTTCGTTCGGAGCTGCACGAGTTTCGTTCGGAGCTGTATCGAGCGCTCTGGATTCTGGGGGTGGGCGTCGTCGCTGCGATCAGTGGCCTCGCCGCTACGGCGGTGGCCGTTGCGGCCCTCGTCGGGTGAGCCACAAGCCGCGAGCTAACGACTCCACGAGTCCGCTCGTTACACGAGACATCCTCCGCCGGGAACTCAACGACCTTCGTGCGGAGCTTCGCTTGGAGTTGCACGAGTTCCGGTCGGACTTGCATCGGGCGCTCTGGATTCAGGGAACCGCGATCGTCGTGGCCGTGAGCGGCATCGCTGCCGTGGCGGTCGCCGTCGTCGCGTCCGCCGGCTGACCACGCCCGCATCGCACCTCGCGTTGACCGTCGCCGCGCCCGTGCCTACGCTCGCGTCGCAGCGAGGAGGCACAGCGTGGACTTCGAGCCTGCGTACACGCCGGAGCAGCGCGCGTTCCGCACCGAGGTGCGCGAGTGGCTCGATGAGCACGTCCCGAGCGTCGAGGGTGACCAGGACTCCGACGAGAACTACGAGAAGTATCGTCAGCTCGGGCGCGATCTCGGCGCGCAGGGCTGGCTGCGCCCGACCGCGCCGCTCGAGTACGGCGGCGGCGGACTCTCCGTCGATCACGCGATCGTGCTCGCCGAGGAGATGGACCGCCACGACCTGACGAGCCCGCCCTACTACGACAGCGGCGGCAGCCTCGGCGGGGCGAGCATCCTCGTCTGGGGCAGCGAAGAGCAGAAGCGCCGCCTGCTGCCCCCGATCTTCCGCGGTGAAACCGTGACCTGGCAGTTGCTGACCGGCCCCGAGGCCGGCTCGGACCTCGCCTCGACCCAGACCGACGCCGTGCGCGACGGCGACGAGTACGTGATTAACGGCACGAAGATCTTCATCGGCGGCTCACACGGGGCCGACTCGTTCTGGACGATCGTGCGCACCGACCGCGAGGGGGCGCGCCACCAGAACGTGAGCTGGTTCATGATCCCCTCGGATCTGCCGGGCATCACCGTCGAGCGCATGTACCTGCTCAGCGACGGCCGCGAGGGCATCGGCCGCGGCTACAAGAACACGATCTACTTCGACAACGTGCGCGTGCCCGCCGAGAACCTCGTCGGCGGCGAGAACAACGGCTGGCGCGTCGCGAGCACCCACCTTGAGCTTGAGCACGGCTCGGGAGGGCGGATCGCGCGCAACGTCTGGTTCGAGCGCACGCGCGATCGCCTGCGCTCGTTGCCCACGAACGGCGTGAACCCGCTCGAGGACGATGAGACGCGCGGTCTGCTCGCCGACCTGTTCATGGAGACCGAGGTGCAGCGGCTGTTCGAGCTGCGCAACTTCTGGATGAACCGCACCCACCAGGAGATGAGCTACGAGGGCCCGCAGGCCTCCTACTACCGCAAGATGAGCGGCCTCCGCGCCTCGCAGATCATGCTCGAGCTGCTCGGCCCCTACGCGCTGCTCAACGACGCGGAGTTCGACCCCACCGGGGGGCGCTTCGACTCCTACCTGCGCAACGCGATCGTCTCGCTGCATCCGGGCGGGACGGCGGACATCCAGAAGGTGATCATGGCCCGCCGCATCGGCATCGGGCGCGGCGAGCGCGAACGCGCCGGCCGCACGGTCGAGTAGGCGGCGCGCGGTGGATCTCTCCCTCAGCGAAGAGCAGCAACTCCTCAAGCAGGGCGTCGAGGACTTCGTCGCGCGCGAGGCGCCACGCGAGGCCGTGATCGAGCTCTCGGACAGCGAACTCGGCTACTCGCCGGAGCACTACGCGCGCGTCGCGGAGCTGGGCTGGCTGGGCGCGGCCATCCCGGAGCGCTACGGCGGCGCGGGCCTCGGCCTGACAGACGCCGCCGTGCTGTTCGAGGCCTTCGGCTATGCGGCCCTGCCCGGCCCGTTCATCTCCTCGGGCGTCGTCTCGGCGCTGATCGTCGAGGAAGCCGGCAGCGAGGAGCAGCGCGCCGAGCTGCTGCCGCGCATCGTCAGCGGGCAGGCGATCGCCGTGCTCGCGCTCACCGAGCCCGGCTACAGCTGGGGCCCCGAGGGCGTCCACCTGCACGCCGCCGCGAGCGGCGGCGACTACGTGCTGGACGGCGTCAAGCTCTTCGTGCACGACGCGATCGGCGCCACGCACCTGATCACCGCAGTCCGCACCGGCGGCGACGACGGGCTGACGCTGCTGGTCGTCGACGCCTCGGCGCCGGGCGTCTCCGTGCGCAGGCTGCAGGGCTTCACCGGCTCCGAGTGCGTCGTGCGCTTCGAGGGCGTGCGCGTGCCGGCCTCGGCGGCGCTCGGCGAGGCGGGAGCGGCGGAGGCGCCGCTGGTGCGGGCGCTCACGCGCGCGGCCCCGGTGCTGTCCGCCTACCAGGTCGGCGGGGGGCAGGCGGCGTTCGACATGGCCGTGGCCTACAGCCGCGAGCGCCACCAGTTCGGCCAGCCGATCGGGCGCTTCCAGCACGTCCAGAACCACATCATCCAGCTCGTCAACCACGTCGACGCCTCGCGCTGGACCACCTACGAGGCGCTCTGGCGGCTCGACTCCGGCAAGCCCGGCGGCGACGTCGCCTCGCACCTCGCGAAGGCGGTCACGAGCGAGGGCTTCGTGCACGCGGTGAACTACTCGCACGAGGTGCACGCCGGCGTCGGCGTGATGCACGAGTACGGGCTCACGCTCTACACGACGCTCTCGCGCTCCCTTTACCACCAGCTCGGGAGCCCTCGCTACCACCGGCGGCAGCTTGCCGACCTGCTCGTCGATTACGACCTCGGGCCAGATCCCCTGGACTAGCCGTCGCTCGACTGAACCTCGCTGGACTGTCCCTCGCTGGGCTGACCGCGCCGAGCAGCCGGGAGGTCCGCCCAGGTGGGGCGGCGGATCAGCATGACCGCGATCATCCCTCCGAACGTGCCGATCGCGAAGACCGTGAAGGCGGTGTGGTAGCTCCCCGTCGCGTCGAACGACCAGCCCGCCAGCACCGGAGCCGCTACGTTGACGGGCATTTGCAGCATCGAGACCAGTCCCCGGACCGTCGCGAAGCGGCGCGTCCCGAAGTAGTCGGCGATTACAGCCATCTGCAGCACCAGCCAGGCGGCGTGGCCGAAGCCGAAGAACAGGTAGTAGAGCGGGATGAGCCAGATCCGGTCCGGGTTCAGGTTTGCGAACATCAGCAACCCGATCCCCATGGCGACGAACGAGACCGTGAAGACGCGGCGACGTCCAAAGCGGTCGCCGACCCACCCTGCGGAGACTCGCAGCACCAGCTGGCACGCCCCGTAGAGTCCCGTGATGAGCGCCGCCGCGCGAAGCGAAAAGCCCACCGCCTGGAGGTGCGGTATCAGGAATATCGTCCAGGTGATGAGCGCCGCCACGCCGAGCGCCGAGGCGACCGCCAGCAGGTAGAGCGCCGGCGTGCGCAGCGCCTCGGCCGCACCGAGCCCGCCCTCGGAGATGGCGATACTGGACTGCGAGCGGCTCGCGCTCGTTCCGTCGATCGTCAGCCCGAGATCCTCGGGGCGATCGCGCAACACCAGCGCGCTGATCATGCCGACGATGAAGATCGCGATGGCGCCGAGCGTGACGGTTGAACGCCAGCCGATGGATTCGACGAGCAGGGCCAGCACCGGAGCCGCGAGCCAGGCCGCCGCGTTCCCGGCGTTCATCAGCCCCGTGGCCCGGCCGCGCTTGGCCTCGAACCACTTCATGATCGTGGCCGGGAACGCCGCGCCCGAGCCAACGCTGAGCCCGAACGACATCACGAGGCTCGCCGCGTAGTAGTGCCAGAGCTCCTGGGACTGCGCGAAGATCAGCAGGCCCGCCGAGATGAAGATCGCTCCCGCGAACGCCATTCGCCGCGCCCCAACGACGTCGATCACCATCCCGGTCAGAGGCGCGAGCAGACCCTGCTCGAAGCTGCGCAGCGAGAACCCGAAGGCGATCGCCGAGACGCTCCAGCCGAGCTCGGCGCGGATCGGCTCGATGAAGATGCTCGCTCCGATCATCACGAAGCCGAGCACCAGGAAGTTGTTCACCGACCCGGCGAGGGCGATGTACCAGCCGTAGAAGAGGCGCGGCATCGGGGCATCGTGCCACGGCGGGCGCGCGGCTGCCTCGTCCCTGAGCGCGAGCCACCATAGAATCAGCGCGGCAGCGTCGCCGGACGCGTGCCGAACCTACGGAATGGAGCACGAAATTCCCGTGAGCGACCGCGACGGACACGACGGCGCCAGTTCAGACCCGCATCCCCTCGACATGATCTTCCACCCCCGCGGCGTCGCTGTCGTCGGGGTCTCGACCCAGCCCGGCCCGGACGGGCGCATGGGCGGCAACTTCCTCAACGCCCTGCTCGAGCAGGGCTACGACCGCAAGCACGCGCTCTACGCCGTCAACCCGAAGATGAGCGAGGTCCGCGGCGTCACCTGCTACCCGTCCGTCCTGGATATCCCGGACCCGCTGGACCACGTGATCTCGCAGATCCCCGCCGAGGGCGTACCGGAGCTGGTCGAGCACTGCATCCAGCGTGGCGTGCGCTCGTTGCACTTCTTCACAGCCGGGCTGTCCGAGACCGGGGACGAGGAACTCGCGCGCCAGGAACGGGAGCTCGTCGAGCGCGCGCGCGCCGCCGGGATGCGGCTGATCGGCCCCAACTGCATGGGCCTCTACGCCCCCGGCCCCGGACTCTCCTTCAACTCCGAATCGCCGACCGAGGAGGGCAACGTCTTCCTGCTCTCGCAGTCGGGCGCGAACGCCGGCGCGATCATCACCGGCCTCGGCGCGCGCGGACTGCGCTTCTCCAAGGGCGTCTCCTACGGCAACGCCGCCGACCTCAAGGCCCACGACTTCCTCGACTACGCGCTGCACGACCCGCAGACCGAACTGGTCGTCGCCTACATCGAGGGGCCGCGCGACGGGCGGGCGTTCTTCGAGGCGCTGAAGCGCCTCGCGCGCGTGAAGCCGACGATCGTGCTCAAGGGCGGGATCACCGAGGACGGCGCGCGCGCCGCGCGCTCGCACACCGGCTCGCTCGCCGGCTCCATCGACGTCTTCGATGCGCTCTGCCGCCAGGCGGGCGCGATGCGCGTGCGCACGCTCGACGACCTGCTCGACCTCGCGGTGGCCGCCACCACGGAGCTGCGCCACGCGCGCGGGCACAAGGTCGCGCTGGTCGGCGCGGGCGGCGGCTATGCGGTGCTCTCCTCCGACCAGATGGCGATGGAGGGCCTGACGGTCCCACCGCTGCCCGACGAGGTGCAGGACAAGCTGCACGAGTTCATCCCGATTGCCGGGACCAGCGTGCGCAACCCCGTGGACGCCAACTTCGGGCGAGACCACCCGATGGACTTCAGCAGCGATACGGGCTTCACGCGCCGCGCCTTCGAGTTGATCGCCAACTCGCCGACGACGGACCTGATCTTCACCACCGTCGGCACGCGCTGGCACCCCGGCCAGGACCACTCGCGCGACGCGCGGCGCCGCCGGCTGGAGCTGACCGCCGACGAACTCGACCGCATCGCGCAGGCGAACGGCGTGCCGATCGCGCTGGTCCTCCGCGAGGCGCAGATCGAGGACGCCGGCCAGCCCGCCTTCGAGCGCGGCGTCGGAGTGTTCCCGACCCTCGAGCGGGCGGCGCGCGCCGTCGCCACGCTGCTCGAGTGGCGCAGGCGGCGCGAGGGCCTGCCGGAACTGTTCGAGCGCCAGGAGAAGTAATGCCGTCGATCGACGTCGTTATGCACGGCTCGGGCCTCAGCACCGACATCGGCGTCGTCGGCTTCTGCGCCGTCGTGCTGATCGAGGGCGAGCGGCGCATCCTCTTCGACTCGGCGCACGTCGGGCGGCGCGTCTACCTGGGGGAGCAGCTCGCCGAGCGGGGGCTGACCACGCGCGACATCGACGCGCAGGTGATGAGCCACGCGCACTGGGACCACGTCCAGAACGCCGACCTGTTCGACCACGCGCCGCTGCTTGCCCACCCCTCGGAGGTCGCGTACGCGCACAAGCCGCACCGCAACGACTGGGCGACGCCGCCCTGGACGGGCGCGATCCTCGACCTGATGCGCATCGAGGAAGTGGCCGAGGGCTCGGAGTTGATGCCGGGCTGCCGCGTGATCGAGCTGCCGGGGCACTCGCCCGGCAGCATCGGCCTCGAGGTGGAGACGGACGACGGCCTTTGCCTGATCACCGGCGACGCGGTGCACCACGCCGGTGTCGCCGTGGCGGGGCAGAACCCGCTCGTCTTCTGGAACGCCGCGCAGGCGGACGCCTCGGTGCGGCGGATCGCGCAGTCGAGCGAGCGGGACGGCGCGCTGATCTACCCCGGCCACGACCGGCCGTTCCGCCTCGGGGGCGGCGCGGTCCACTACGCCGAAGAGGAGCGGATCACGCTGCTCAACGCCGGCCCCGGCCGCCCCGGCCAGAGCTTCGACGAGTACGCCCCTCGCCGCGGCCAGTGGGTGATGCCGGGCATCGAGGAGCAGCGCCTGCCGGACGCGCCGGCGTAGCACGCACGACCGTCGGCGCTACTCGACGACGCCTTCCGCGAGGAGTTCGGCGACCTCGTCCGGGGTGAAGCCGCACTCCAGCAGCACCTCGGCGGTGTGCTCGCCGGTCGCGGGCGAGGGGCGGGCGGCCGTCGGCGGAGTCTCCGACATCTCGAGCAGCGGCCCCGCGTGGATCTGCGGGCCGGTGATCGGGTGCTCGAGTTCGACCATCATCCCGGTCTCGCGCGCGTGTCGGATGTCCGCGACCTCCTCGGGCAGGTAGAACGGCGAGGTCGGTACGCCGGCCTCGTCGAAGATCTTCTGCCACTCGGCGACTGTCTTCTGCGCGAGCCTGTCGCGCACGTACTGCTGCCACTTCTCGACCCGCTCCCAGTTCTCGGGATCGGCGGCGTCGAAGTCGGGTGAGTCGGAGCGCTCGTCCTGCATGTCGAACAGCTCGCGCATGATGTTGCGCGTCTGCGTGGTCAGCGCACCGAGGACGAGCGGCCCGTCCTTGGCGTTGTAGGAGCCGTAGTAGATGCGCCCGGAGGCGCGCAGGCGGAAGTGGTCCTTGCGCAGCGCCACCACCTCCGTCCAGGGCGCGCCGCGCGAGCGCGCCTCGGCGATGTTGGCGCGGATCACGTCGGCGACGCTGGCGTCCGTGACCGGTTCGCGCATCACCGTGTAACCCTGGATGAAGATCGAGGAGCGCAGCAGCGAGGCGCCGATGTACTGGCCCTGGCCCGTGCGCTCGCGGTGGAAGAGCGCCGCGCAGATGCCCATCGCGCCCGCGATCGCCGTCGAGTAGTCCGCGATCGGCGTGGCGCCGATGATGATCGGCGCGCCGTGCTCGTCGGTCTGCCCATCGCCGCCCGCGATGCCGGAGTAGGCGCGGATCACGCCGTCGTTGCCGCCCTGGTGGGCCTCGGGGCCGGTCGTGCCGAAGCCCGTCGCCTCAAGGTAGATGAGGTCCTCGCGCAGCTCGCGCAGCGTGGCGTAGTCGATGCCGATCCGCTGCACGACGCCGGGGCGGAAGTTCGTGATCACGACGTCCATGTGCGGGATCAGGCGGTAGGCCGTCTGCAGGCCGCGCGGGTCGTGCAGGTTGAGCACCATGCCGCGCTTGCCTCGGTTGTAGCTCTGGTAGGCCTTGCTCTCGCCGGGGACGACCGAGCCGGAATTGCGGATCGGCTCGCCTCCGGGCGGCTCGACCTTGATCACGTCCGCGCCGAGGTCGGAGAGGTTCACCCCGACCACCGGCCCCGCGATGATCTGCGAGAACTCCAGCACGCGGATGCCGTCGAGCGCGCCGCCGCTCATCGCGGCCCCCTTCCGTACCGGCGCATTATGCGACAGCCTTGCCTGGCGCACCTCTGCACTGCGCGACAGCCCCGTCTGGCGCACCTCTGCACTGCGCGACAGCCCAGAGGCGCGCTCGACACCGACTCAGGGGCAAGGCCGCTCAGCGGGCGGTGTAGCCGCCGTCCACCGGCAGCGCCACGCCCGTGAGGAACGAGGACGCATCGCTCGCGAGGAAGGCGGCGACGGAAGCGATCTCCTCGGGGCGTCCGAGCCGGCCGATCGGGTGCAGCGCGACGAGGTGCGCGATGTCCTCGGGCGTCTCTCGGATCGAGGCCGTCATCGGGGTCTCGATGTAGCCGGGGCAGATCGCGTTGACGCGCACGCCGAGCGGGCCGTAGCGGACCGCGAAGCTGCGCGTGAGCCCTATCACGCCGTGCTTGCTGGCCACGTAGGCGCCCGCGGCGGGCGGGCCCTCGGCGTCCGGCTCGGGCCGGTGCGGGCGCGGCACGGACGCGACCAGGCCGAGGATCGAGGCGGTGTTGACGATCGAGCCGCCGCCGCGCTCGGCCATCAGCCGCGCGCCGTGGAGGAGCCCGTAGTAGACGCCGCTGAGGTTCACGCCGAGCGTGTCCTCCCAGCTGCCACCCCCGCCGACACCTGCGTTGTTGTAAAGCACGTCGAGCGCCCCGAACTCGGACGTGCAGCGCGCCAGTGCGTCCTGCACCTCCTGTTCCGCGGTCACGTCGAGCTGGATCGCGAGGCTCGCGCCGCCGGACTCGGCGATCCGCGCGGCCGTGTCCTCCGCGCCGTCGCCATCGAGGTCGGCGCAGGCTACCGAGGCGCCCTCGGAAGCGAAGCGCAGCGCCGTGGCGCGGCCGATGCCGGATGCGGCGCCGGTGATCAGCGCCGCCTTGCCCGCGAGCGAGCCGCCGTTCGTCGCGGCTACCATCGGTCGTACCGCACCGTCTGCTCGACGGGCAGGCGCGTGACGGGGCCGAATTTGCCCGTCGGATAGCCGACCGGGATCAGCACGTACGGTTCGACCGTCTCTGGCGTGCCCAGGATCTCGCGCACGGCCGGCTTGTCGATCAGCCCCAGCGTCGTCGGCGCGGCGCCGAGGTCGAGCGCCCGCGCGGCGAGCAGCAGGTTCTGCACCGCCGGCCAGACCGAGCCGCCCGCGCCCGCGCGCGCGGCCGCGTCGGCGGGCGGCTCCGCCCACTGCTGGCAGGCGATGATGAGCGCGGGCACCTCGCCGAGGTGCTCCGCCTGCCAGAGCACGGCGTTGAGCATTCGCTGGCGCTTCTCCGGATCGTGGTGCGGCACGTCGGCGCGGCGGATGGTGACGTAGTCCTCGACGCTGCGCTTGTTGAGCGCGGCGAGGCGGGCGCGCTGCTCCGCATCGCGCACGATGATCCAGCGCACGCCCTGCATGTTGGAGCCGGTCGGAGCCTGGTTGCCCGCCTCGCAGAGGCGCAGCAGCAGCTCCTCGGGGACGGGATCCGGCTTCAGCCGGCGCATCGAGCGGCAGTGGTACATGACCTCGAAGATGCCCATCTGCTCGCTCATCGCGCCTGCCTTTCGTCCTTCACGCCGTGGTCCGCCGGCTATCGCGGAGCCGCCCTGGGGAGCCGCCCCGGTATCGAGCATGGCCGGTATGCTAACAGGCGGCCAGCGCGCCATTCGCGAACCACACGGGCGCACGCGAGGGGAGCACAGCTTCGATGAAGGTAGACGACGCGATCGCGGAAATCCTCAAGCGCGAGGGGGTCGAGTTCATCACCGCCTACCCCGTGAACCCGATCATCGAGGCGGCGGCGCGTGCGGACATCCGCACCATCATCGTGCGCCAGGAGCGCACCGGCATTCACATGGCGGACGGCTACAGCCGCATCAACTCCGGCAACAAGATCGGTGTCTTCGCCTCGCAGGCCGGGCCCGGCACGGAGAACTCGTTCGGCGGCGTCGCGCAGGCCTACGGCGACTCCTCGCCGATCGTCGTGCTGCCCGCGGGCTACCCGCGAGGCGCCACGAACGTGCCGCCGCACTTCAGCGCCCTCGTCAACTTCCAGCACGTCGTCAAGTCCATCGAGCAGGTCACCGTGCCCGGCGCGGTCGCTCCGGCGCTGCGGCGCGCCTTCAACGCCGCCCGCAACGGCCGCCCGAGGCCGGCGCTCGTCGAGATCCCGAGCGATCTCTTCGGCGAAGACCTCGGCGAGCTCGACTATCGGCCCGTCGTCTCCGCGCGCTCCGCGCCCGACCCGCAGGCGGTCGACGAGGCCGCGCAGGTGCTCGTCGACGCCGACCGCCCGCTGATCTACGCCGGGCAGGGCGTCCACTACGCCGAGGCCTGGGCCGAGTTGCGCGAACTCGCGGAGCTGCTTGAGGCGCCCGTCACCACGAGCCTGCAGGGCAAGAGCGCCTTCCCCGAGGACCATCGGCTCTCCCTCGGATCCGGCGGGCGCTCGCTGACCGGGGAGCTGCACCACTTCCTGCAGCAGGCCGACGTGATCTTCGGCATCGGCTGCTCGTTCGCGCAGACCAGCTACGGCATCCAGTTCCCCACCGGCCGCACCGTGATCCACGCCACGCTCGACCCCGCCGACCTCAACAACACAGTCGAGGTCCAACACGCGCTCGTCGGCGACGCGCAGCTCACGCTGCGCGCGCTGATCGAGGCCGTCCGCGAGCGCGTCGGCAGCGGCGGGCGCGGACGCGCCGACGCCGTCGCGGCGGAGATCCAGAAGCATCACGCCGAGTGGATGCGCGAGTGGCAGCCGTTCCTCGACGACGAGAGCGTGCCGCTCTCCCCCTACCGCGTGATCCGCGACCTGCTCGCCACCGTCGACGTGCAGAACACGATCATCACGCACGACGCGGGCAGCCCGCGCGACCAGATCTCGCCGTTCTGGCGCTCGACCGAGCCGCTCAGCTACATCGGCTGGGGCAAGACGACGCAGCTCGGCTATGGCCTCGGGCTGGCGATGGGCGCGAAGATCGCGAGGCCGGAGAAGCTCTGCATCAACGTCTGGGGCGACGCCGCGATCGGCATGACGGGCATGGACTTCGAGACCGCCGTGCGCGAACGCATCCCGATCCTCTCGGTGCTGTTCAACAACTTCTCGATGGCGATCGAGATCCCGGTCATGCCGGTCTCACAGGAGAAGTACAACTCCACCGACATCTCGGGGCACTACGCGGACTTCGCGACGGCGCTCGGAGGCTACGGCGAGCGCGTCGAGCAGCCCTCGGACATCATCCCGGCGATCCGGCGCGGCATCGAGCAGACCGAGGCGGGCAGGCCGGCACTGCTCGAGTTCATCACGCAGCAGAGCTACACCTACTCGCGCTTCGGCTAAGCAGGAGCGCGGACTCGCGCGAGGCGAACGGGACTACGAGGCGGCTGGCGCGCCCCAGCCGCCGCCGCCCGGCGTCTCGAGGCGCACGACGTCACCCGGAAGGGCGTCGAACGTCGCCTTGCCGGCGAGCGGCAGCTCCTCGCCGTCGCGCTCGAGGGCGTTGCGGCCCGGCATGCCGGGTGAGCCGCCCTGCGCGCCCCAGGGCTCGGTGAGGCGGCGCTCGCTGACGATCGTCACGGTCGCGGCACCGAGGAACTGCGTGCGGCGGACCATGCCGTCGCCGCCCTCGAAGCGTCCGGCGCCGCCGCTGCCGCGGCGCACGCTCTGCTCGACGACGCGCAGCGGGTAGGCCAGCTCGAGCGCCTCGGCAGGGGTGTTGAGCGTGTTGGTCATGTGGCTGTGGGCCGCCGCGAGGCCGGGCCCGTCCGGGCCGCCGCCGAGCCCGCCGCCGGTGGTCTCGTAGTAGGCCCAGGGCCGGCCGTTGCGCGGGTCGATGCCGCCCGCCGTAAGGTTGTTCATCGTGCCGCTCGAGGCCGCCGGCATCCGCTCCGGCAGCGCCTGGCTGAGCGCCCCCCAGACCGTGTCGACGATGCGCTGCGAGGTCTCGACGTTGCCGGCGTTGACGGCGACGGGCGGGCGTGCGTTGACGATGCTGGCCTCGGGCAGGGTGAAGCTGAACGGGCGGAACAGCCCGGCGTTCGTCGGCGCGCCCGGCGGCAGCAGGCAGCGCAGCACGTAGTAGGAGGCGGAGCGCGTCACGGCAGCCACGGCGTTGATCGAGGCGGGCCGCTGCGGCGCCGTGCCGCTGAAGTCGAGGTGCAGCCCGCGCCCGGAGATCGTCAGCTCCACGACGATCGGCAGCGGCCCGTCCCCGAAGCCGTCGTCGTCCATCGCGTCCTCGAAGTGGTAGCTGCCGTTCGGGAGCGTCGCGATCGTCGTGCGCGCGATCCGCTCTCCGTAGTCGAGCAGTGCCGCCGCCGATCGCCGGAACTGCGGGAGTCCGAGGCGTGCGGCGAGCGCTCGCAGCCGCGCGCCGCCGACGCGCTGCGCCGCGACCTGCGCCGCGAAGTCGCCGCGCCGCTCGTCCGGGGTGCGGACGTTGCGCAGCACCAGCGCCAGCGTCTCCTCGACGAGTTCGCCGGCCCGGTAGATGCGGACCGGCGGGATCACCATCCCCTCCTGGATCAGCTCGCGCGCGACCGGCATCGAGCCCGGCGCGCTGCCGCCGATGTCCGCCTGGTGCGCGCGGCTGGCGACGAAGCCGATCGGTCGGGCGCGCCGTCCGCGGCGACCGCTCGGCCCGCGCGGCGCGCGCGGCCCCTGCTCTGCAAAGACGGGCGAGACCATCGTCACGTCGGGCAGGTGCGTCCCGCCGAGGTAGGGGTCGTTGAGGATCGCGATGTCGCCCTCGGTCCAGGGGGCGAGCGACTCGACGGCGCGCACGGACTCCGGCATCGCGCCGAGGTGGACCGGGATGTGCGCGGCCTGGGCGAGCAGTTGCCCGGCGGGGTCGAAGACCGCGCAGGAAAAGTCCTGCCGCTCCTTGATGTTGGGCGAGAGCGCGGTGTGCCGCAGCGTCGCGCCCATCTCCTCGGCCGCCGAGGAGACGAGCGAATCGAAGATCGCGAGCCGCGCCGGATCGAGTGCGCTCATCGCCGCCCTCCCCCGATCTCGCGCAGGATCAGGTTGCCCGAGGCCTCCGGATCGGGCCGCGCGCGCCAGCCCGGCGGCACCAGCGTCGTGGTGTCGAGCTGCGTGAGGATCGCCGGCCCCTCGACGCCAGCGCCCTCGATGGCGTGCCGATCGAGGATGCGCGTGCGGCGCGGCCGGTCCCAGACGACGGTGCTCACCGTCTCATCGAGGGTGACGCCGTGCTCCGGGCTCGCCTGCGCCTCGCTGCGGAAGCCGGCGGCGCGCGCCTTCACGCGCGCGACGACGATCTCCGCGGCGCGCTCCGGGTCGGCGTGGCCGAAGCGCTCGCGGTGCGCCTCGGCGAGCGCGCCCCGCAGCGCCGAGGCGCCAAGCGAGCGTCCGAGCGGGACAGTCAGCTCGTGCGACTGCCCGGCGTAACGCAGATCGGCGCTGCGCTCGATGCGCACGCCCCGCCGGTAGCCGTCCGCCGCGAGCGCCGCCCGCGCCTGCGCCTCGAGGTCCGCGAAGGCCGCGCTCAGCGCGTCGAGTGCCCCGCTGGCGCTGGCGGGGACGCGCAGCATCAACCCGCGCGCGAGATCCTTCGTGACGTCGGCGTGCAGCATGCCGGAGGCCGAGAGCACGCCCGGCGCGGCAGGCACGATCACCGTCTCGACGCCGAGCTCGGAGGCCACCTCGCAGGCGTGGAGCGGCCCCGCGCCGCCGAAGGCGACGAGCGCGAAGTCGGCGGGGTCGAAGCCACGCTCGACCGAGATCAGGCGCAGGGCGCGGACCATGCTGGCGTTGACGACCTCGATCACCGCCCGCGCGGCGCGCCGCACGTCGTCGCCGAAGGCAGGCGCGATCGTCGCGAGCGCGCGCTCGGCGCGATCGGGATGGAGCGCCATGCCGCCGCCGAGGAAGCGATCCGGCCGCAGCCGTCCGAGCACGACGTGCGCGTCGGTGACGGCCGGCAACTCGCCGCGGCCGTAGGCGGCGGGGCCGGGGTCCGCGCCCGCGCTCTGCGGCCCGACGCGCAGCGCGCCGCCGCCGTCGATCCAGGCGATCGAGCCGCCGCCCGCGCCGACGGTGTGCACATCGACGGCGGGCGTGCGGATCGGCATGCCGTCCACGCTGTGGTCGCTGCGCTCGAGGATGCGGCCGGGGCAGAGGCTGACGTCGGTGGATGTGCCCCCCATGTCGAAGGTGATCGCGCGCTCGATGCCCGAGGCGCGCGCGGCCTCGAAGGCCCCGGCGACGCCCCCCGCCGGCCCCGAGAGCACCGTGCGCACGGCGTCCCGCCCGGCCTGCGCCGCGCTGATGCTGCCGCCGTTCGACTGCATGATGCGCAGCCGCAGCGGCGCGCCGCTACCGGAGGCGGCGTCCGCGAGGCCGTCATCGAGGGCGCTGAGGTAGCGCGTCATCGCCGGGGCGACATACGCGTTGGCGACCGTCGTGCTCATCCGCTCGAACTCGCGGTGCTCAGGCAGCACCTCGTGCGAGACGGAGCGATGCAGGCCGGATGTCCCCGCGAGGCCGCCGGCCAGCTCGGAGAGGCGGCGTTCGTGATCCGGGTTCACGAACGAGAAGAGCGTGCAGATCGCGATCGCGTCCACTCCGGCCTCGGCGATCGCGCGCAGTACGCGCTCGGCCCCGGCCTCATCGAGAGGCGCGACGACCTCGCCGTCCGCGGCGATGCGCTCGGCGACCTCGAAGCGCAGTTCGTCGGGCACGAGCGGCGGCGGGCGGGTGGGGTGGAGCGCGTAGAGGTCGGGACGCGCCTGGCGGCCGATCACGAGCGTATCGCGGAAGCCCTCGGTGGTGATGAGCGCCGTGCGGGCGCCACTGCGGGTGAGCAGCGTGTTGGTCGCGACCGTCGAGCCGTGCACCACCTCCTGGGGCGTCCACCCGGCCTCGGCGATCCCGTCGAGCACCGCGCGCGAGGGGTCATCGGGCGTCGAGGGCCGCTTGGCGATGCGCAGCGCCTCGCCGTCCCAGTAGAGGAAGTCGGTGAACGTCCCGCCAACGTCGACGCCGAGCAGGCGGACGGTGCGCTGCGGCGGGCTCACGCGCTGCGGATGCTACGCCGCTACGAGCGCGGCAGCCCGAGGCCGCGCGTCGCGATGATGTTGCGCTGGATCTCGGACGTGCCGCTGTAGATCGTCGTGGCGACCCGGCGCACGTACTCACGCGTGGGTCCAGCATGCAGCGGCGCGCGCGCGTCGTTGGGATCCCAGAGGTTCGCGTAGAGGCCGAAGGCGCGCGACGCCGTCTGGGCGATGCGCTGCCCGGTCTCGCTCACGAAGACCTTCGCGATCGAGGCCTCGTAGTTGGGCACGATGCCCTGGTCCTGCATCGAGGCGATCCGCGCCGAGAAGTTGAAGCCGACCTCGGTCTCCGCGAAGCGCTCGGCGACGGCGGAGCGCAGCACCGGGTAGCGCTCGAGGCGCGAGCGCCAGCGCTCCTCGCCGCGCAGCTCGCCCACGAAGCGATCGAGGTCGGCGCGCAGGCGCACGGCTCCGGCCACGCCGGAGCGCTCGAAGTCCATCAGCGTCATGCCGACGTACCAGCCGCGGTTGACCTCGCCCACGACGTGCGTCGCCGGCGTCCTGACGTCCTCGAAGAAGGTTTCGTTGAACTCGTGCTGCCAGCCCATGTCGACGAGCGGGCGGACCTGCAGGCCGTTGGTGTGGATGTCGTCGACGATCATGAAGGAGATGCCGCGGTGCTTCGGCGCGTGGCGGTCGGTGCGCGCGAGCAGGAAGAGCGAGTCCGAGACGTGCGCGCCGGACGTCCAGATCTTCTGCCCGTTGATCACATACTCGTCGCCGTCGCGATCCGCCGAGGTCTGCAACGAGGCGAGGTCGGAACCGGCGCTCGGCTCCGAATAGCCCTGCGCCCAGGCGACATCGCCGGCGAGGATTGGAGGCAGGTAGCGCGCCTTCTGCTCCTCGCTGCCGTGCACGATCAGCGTCGGGCCGAACGTCATCACGCCGTGGCCGCCAACCTCGGGCGCTCCGGCCATCGCCAGCTCCTGCTTGAAGATGAACTGCTCCATCGGGCCGAGGCCGGCGCCGCCGTACTCCTTCGGCCAGTGCGGCGCGATCCAGCCCTGCCCGGCGAGGGCGTTCGCCCATCCCGCCGCGGCTTCGCGGCGCACCGGGTCGTCCGAGCCGCGATCCGACTGCCAGTTCGCCTCGTTGCGGCCTTCCTCGGCCAGACGGCGGTAGAGCGGGGGCAGGCCCTCGGTGGCGAGGCTGCGCACCTCGGCTCTGAACTCGGCTTGTGCGGTGCTGTCGCTCCAGTCCATGGCGTGCCCCTCATGCCTGTCTGCGCCGGGAGTGCGTACGTCAGTCATGATAGCGCGTGCGCGCGCGCTCGATGGACGACGCGTGCGGGATATGCTGCTCACGGAACGCAAGCGGAGGGATGGCGAAGATGCAGATGCGCGCGGCGATCTTCCGGAAACCACACGAGCCGCTGATCATCGAGGAGGTCGAGATCGCCGATCCGATCGGCAAGGAGGTGCTCGTCCGCACCGCCGCCTCCGGTGTTTGCCACAGCGACAAGCACTCCCTCGACGACCTCGTCGGTGCGCGGTGGAGCGGCTTCGACCGCGTCGTCCTCGGGCACGAGGGCTCCGGCGTTGTCGAGGCGATCGGGCCCGAGGTGACCTACGTCGAGCCGGGCGACCACATCGTTGCCTGCCTCTCCGGGTTCTGCGGGAGCTGCGAGCAGTGCCTGCGCGGGCGGCCGAACCTCTGCACGGGCAAGGAGGACGTCGTCACGCGCGGCAGTGGGGAGCCGCCGAGGCTGTCGATCGATGGAGTGCCGGTGCGGCAGGGCTCCGAGATCGCCAGTCACTCCGAGGCGATGCTGCTGCACGAGAACTCGGTGGTGAAGATCGACAAGCGCTACCCGCTGGAGACGGCCGCCATCGTCGGCTGCGCCGTCACCACGGGCTTCGGCGCGGCGATCCGCTCATCGGGCCTCAAGCCCGGCGAGACGGCGGCGATCTACGGCTGCGGCGGCGTCGGGCTCTCGATCATCCAGGGCGCGCGCGTTGCCGGGGCGCGGCGCATTATCGCCGTCGACAAGTTCGACGCGAAGCTGGAGCTCGCGCGCGAGCTGGGCGCGACCGACACCGTCAACGCCACCGCGACCGACCCCGTCGACGCGATCCGCGAGCTGACGGGCGGCCGAGGCGTCGACCACGCCTTCGAGGCCGTCGGCCTCCCGGTGCTCGTCAGCCAGGCCGTGCGTAGCCTCGCGATCCACGGGACGGCGACGGTCGTCGGTGTGCTGCCGGCGGGCGCGAACATCGAGTTCCCGTGGGAGGCGCTGCGCCCGGAGTGCCGCCTCCAGACCTCGAGGATGGGGTCGAACGCCTTCCGCTTCGACATCCCCAACTACCTGGAGCTGTACGGCCAGGGCCGCCTCCGCCTCGACGAGATGATCACGCGCCGCATCCCGCTGGACGACATCAACGACGCCTTCCGCGCGATGGACGAGGGCGACGGCGCGCGCAGCCTGCTGGTGTTCAGCTAACCCGGGCGGGGGCCATGCCGTACGCGCCGGGAGGGCGTCGGGCTCGGATCGGAGCCCTTCAGGGTGCTCGTGAAGTAAAGGCTACGTCGTAACCTTTACCAACGAGCGACCGCACGCAACGTTGTGAGTGGTCAGAGCCCTTCCCATGGGTTGACGACGTCGATGTCGAGGTACTCAAAGTCCGTGATGTTGCGCGTGGCTACCGCGAGATCATGGGCCTTGGCCGTCCCGGCGATGAAGGCGTCGCCGAGGTCGAGCACGCGGCCGGAACGGCGGGCGTGCGCCCGCAGCTCAGCGGCCCACTCGGCCTCTCGGCGTTCAAGCGGCAGGATGCGCCCTTCATATCCAGCGATGATGCCGGCCAGTCCAGCCTCCAACTCATCCCGCCGCCGACTCTGCGGAAGAAGCCGCACGCCGAACTCCAACTCGTAGACAACCACTGACGAGAGCCAAAGGTCGTGCTGTCCACCCAGAAAGGCAAGGACGCTCGGGGCAGGCGCGCTTCTTGTCATCTCGGAGACCACGTTGGTGTCGAGGAGGAACCCGCTCACGCCGACTCTTCGTCATCAATGAAGGGAATCGGCCTGTGAGAAGCCCTATCCCGAGGGACTTCGAGATCGGTACCGCGCGGCATGTTCTCGACGAGCCACTGGCCGAGGGGCTTGCGAGGCTCCGTCCTCTCGCGCCACACGTGCTCGGGCACCACGACGAACGGCTTCCGCGCGCCGATCCGCTGCGGCCCCTCCTCCTCGGCGAGCCGCAGGATCTCGGACAGCCGCGCCTTTGCCTCGGCGACGGTCCAGACACGGTCGGGCTTGGCGCGCTGCGTGGTCATGGCATCCTCCCAGCGGAGCTATGGTCTAGTCTAGTCTAGACCATAGCTCCGCGCAGCACAGGTCGGGATTCCTCGGAGCCCGGACTTACGCGCCGTCCTCCCGCGTCTCCTCGATCGTGACGGGGTGGTAGTCGCCCGCTGCCAACTCCGCGACGAGCGCCTCGATCGTGGGGACGGGGCGGGCGAAGGCGGTGAGGCAGCGGCCGATCGCGCTCACGTAGTGCGCGTCACTGCCGCCCACGCAGCCCAGGCCGTGCTCTTGCGCCAGCTCTAGCCCGAAGGCGTTCTCGGCGTCCGAGCTGCCGCCGTTGAGCGTCTCCAGCGCCTCGACACCATCGAGGCTGTAGCCCGCCGCGACGTGCCCGGCGAGGCCGATGCGCGCACGCCCTGCGTGCGCGCCGACGGCGAAGCCGCCGGTCTCGCGCGCCACGCGGAAGACCTCGGCCGAGGGCAGGAACACCGAGGAGAGGTCGAAGCGCCGCGAGAACTCCTCGCTGATGCCGTACACGAGCACGTGGCCGACCTCGGTCTCCAACTCCGCGCCGCGCAGCACCACGACTTCGTACTGCTCGGCGAGCGCGTCATAGGAGACGGCGGGGTCGAACTGGCGGTGCTCCGTGAGCACGAAGCCGTCGACGAGGTAGCCGCGCTTGCGGCGTGCGACGATCCACTTGAGGTAGCCCTCGACGGTGCCGCCGGCGTCGTCGGAGGCGTCGGTCGAGTGCGAGTGCAGATCGAGGTAGAAGCGCCGCTCGGCGCCTTCGCCGCTGCTGATCGTCCGGCCCTCCCGCTGCCCGGCCGCACGTGCTCGTGCTCCGCGTCCGCCCCATCCTCGGACAGCGCGCGTCCGCGGTCGAGTGCGCGGGCGGGGCGCGGCGTGGCGTCAGAGGCGAAGCGAGGCCTGCCGCGCCGCGCCCGGAGGCTGGCGCTCTTCGTCCGTCGGCGTCGGCAGTTCGTCGGCGGTGAAGAGCTCCGAGGCGCAGACCTCGTCGAGCAGTGCCTTGCCTTCCGGCTGCAGGCGCACCGTCTCCTCCAGCACCCACAGCAGCTCGAGCAACTCGCCCGTGAACTCCCAGCGCTCCGGTCGGATGTCGTCGAGATCCGACGATTTTCTGCCGGAACGCTTGAGCTTGCGGCGGTCGAGCCATGACTTGACCACGTGGAAGCCGGAGACAGAGTAGCCGTAGACCTCCGGGCTGACGGGCGCGAACTCGCCGTCTCCGACGTGCAAGGTGCGTGTCTCAGTGTCGTACGAGTGCCCCTCCGGCAGCGGCGTCGGCGGGACCGCCTTTGTACAACGCGCCTCTCCTTGCGGGATGGTCGCGCGATCCGGGCTGCGGAAGCGCTCGCCGTAAGTGTGCAAGTGCAGCAACCGCTCGCCGAGATCGGTGACGCGCGCGAACAGCCCCGCGTCCTTCGTGATCGGCAGCCGCGGCGGCGGCTGCTCCAACTCGTCCCAAAAGCGTGCGACGTAAGCCGGCTGCGCGAGCACGCCGTAGGCGTAGGCAAAGAGGCGCTCCACCGTCGCCGCCGCGCCATGCGCTTCGGCGATGCGTTGCAGGAGCCCTCCGGTGACGTTGGGACCAGCCCCTTCGGCATCGCGGTAGAGGGGGATGACGTCCTTCGCTCCACGACCGCAGTAGTAGTGGAGGTCGGGAATCGCGGCTGCCGCCATGAGTGCCGGACCCGCACCCAGAGTGTCTGTAAGTAGGCCCGTGATGTAGGTCTGCTGTTCACCATGTGCGCGATGCAAGGCTGGGCGACTTCAGTCGCCCAGCCTTGCATCGCGCACAATGAACTCTCGGTCCAAGGACCGGTACGCATACGGGACGATCTCCGGCGGCACTTCGTCGCGACTAAGCGTGATGAGCGGCGGAGCACTCCCGCCGCCCAGGAGTCTTGGGTACTCCCCTCGGACGGTACGGTCTCTTGTCTCCCTGAACAGGGCCGCGCGTCCTTCGGGAGCATGCTCCAGCAAGGCGCGCCACCTGTCGGTCAGGACCTCAGGGGTCTCGCCGATGGGCCAGGTCCGCTTGAACTGTGCACCCGAGTGCTGCCAGGGGAACACGTCGGTGACGGCTGGCCAGTCGAAGTAACCACCTGCCTCGGTAGGCATGAACGGCGCGTTCCACTCCGCTGCGCAGTCGCGCCATTGGAAGTCAGCGAGCTCCTCGGCGGCGTCGAGCGCGCCGAGCTTCTCCTGCTCGCTGCCCGTGAGGCGCACCTTCCTCACCTGCGCGGGGGCGATCGGGCTATCGAGGTCTGGCTTGCCGTTACGGATGCCAATCGCGATGGCTACCGGGGTGCGAATCGCGAAGACGTTCTCAGTCTTGCGGGCGCCGAGGCTGTCGCCCTCGAGGTCGATGATCCACAACTCATCGAAGACCTCGCGCATCTTGCGGCGCATGCCCGCGAAGGCCGGGCCGCGCAGATACGAGGACGCGGTGATGAAGGTGACGATTCCTCCGTCGTCGGTTGAATCGAAGACCTTCCACAACGCCCAGCGCCAGAAGTAGACGTAGTCGTTGTAGAGATTCTTCAGGTGGACGCCGCCGCCCGCCGCACGCACCGGCGCCAAGAAGGTCTCGAGTAGCGGATCGGCATCCTCGCCTTCATCGCCGTAGCGCACCCAACCGCCCTTGCGCCGTGTCACCTCGTCGTCCGGGCCGTGCTGCTCGCGGTCGTAGGGCGGATTGCCGAGGCAGACGAAGATGCGCGCCTCCTGCTTCACGCGTTGCGCGCGCTCATGCTCGCTCGTGAGGGGTTCGTAGAAGGCCGCATGCGGGAATTGCGGCCGCAGGTTCGGCGATTCCAGTGTGTCGGCGAGATACACGAGTGGGTTGCGATCGGTTACGCCTGATTCTCGCAGCCGCTGCGTGAGGCGTAACTGCGCCACCGCGTACGGCCCGACCAGGATCTCGAAGGCGTGCAGCCGCGCGGCAAGGTTGCGCAGCCGCTCCGGCACGGCCCCATCGCCGAGCCGCTTGCGTGCCGCATCCGCCGCATCTTCCAGCACGGCTCGTGGGTAGGCGCCGGTGCCGCACGCCGGATCGAGCACCTCCACGCCGTCGTCGGCAAATCCCATCGTCTTCCCGAAGCGCTCACGCAGCAGCTCGCTTGCGAACCGCACCTGCGCGCGCACGACCGCGACAGGCGTGTAGTAGACACCGCGGTTTCTGCGGAGCTCGGGGTCGTACGCGCCGAGGAAGTGCTCGTAGAAGTACAGCCAGGGATCGCGGTCGATCTCCTGCGAAGGATTGAAGGCTCCCTGGCGTCCGCGATCCGCGAGCAATGCCGACGCGTCGACGGCGCCGATCGCCCGTTCCAGCAGCTCGATTGACATCGAGAGTTCTTCGCGCGCGGGCCTGTTCTCCAGCAGATCGAGCGCCGTCGCCAGCAGGTCGTGCTGGCTCTCACGCAGCGCGTCGACTGCGAACGCCTGGCGGAGGTTCTGCGCGCCCTCGAAGCGCGCGAGCAGCAGCGCGTACGTCACCGTCTGCGCATACGCGTCCGCGAACTGGGCCGCATCCGCGTCCGCGAAGAGCACGCCCCGCCACTCGTCGGCGATCTTCCGCACGGCACTGCCCTCGCGGTCGAGCGCATCGCTCACCTCGTCGCGGAGCAGGCGCGCGAGGGGGGCGAGGAACTCCGCAAGCCCGCGCGCCGTGTTCGGCGTGACCGGCTCATGCATCAGGAAGTCGCGCAGTAACCCCGCGAGCTTCGGGATCGCGGCGGCGTCCAGGCCAGACGCCCCCTCCGCACTCACGTCGTCGGCTATGCGGACGCGCGCGACGGGCGGCAGTTGACCGTCGCGGTAGAGGCTCCACTCGGAGCCGTCGGTATAGATCAGGTTGGGTAACGCCTGGAAGCGCTGCCACTGCTCCCGGTCACGGCCCCGGAAGCGCTCCGGCCTCGCGCCGCGTCCCGGCGCTTTCAGTTCGACGTAGCCGCAGAGCAGCCGGCCAGCGGTGACGCCGAGGTCCGGGCGACCGATGTCGCCCTCGGCCTGCGCCTCGGTGCGCGACGCAGTCTCGATGTCCCACGCCTCGCCGCAGGCCCGCAGCAACTCGCGGACGGGTGTCTTGAGTTGGTCCTCGGGCTGGGCCACAACCGGCAGCGCGAAGTTGGCCGCGATGGTGTCGGCGAACTCTCGGACGGGATCCTCGAAGCGCTGGTCGTCGGTCATGCCGGCATTCCAGCACGCGGCGGATGCGCTGTCACCCCGGCCCGCTGGCCCCGGCCCGCTGGCCCCGGACCGCCCTCGGTGGCCGCGCCGGGGCGCGACGGACCCCTCACCCCCCGCCCTCTCCCACAAGGGGAGAGGGCGCCGGACCGGTCCCCTTTCCCCCGGTGGCAGGATCCCCGTGCTCAGAAGTCGAGGCCGGGCTGGGCCTTGAGGCCTCGCTGGAAGGGGTGTTTGACCTCGGTCATCTCCGTCACGAGGTCGGCGAACTCGAGCAGCGCCTCGGCAGCGTCGCGGTCCGTGAGGATCAGGTGCACGTCGGCGGGGCGGGCACGCAGCGCCGCGATCACCTCGTCCACGTCGAGCCAGCCGTAGCTGATCGGGTACGTGATCTCGTCGAGGACCACGAGGTCGTAGGCGCCGGACTCGATCTTCTCGCACGCCAGCGCCCAGCACTCGCGGGCGAGCGCGATGTCGTGCTCGATGTCCTTCGAGAGCCAGGTGAAGCCGTCGCCGAGCGGGATCATCTCGATGCCCATGCGGGCCGCCGCGCGCGTCTCGCCGTAATTCGCGGTCTTCGACTTGATGAACTGCAGCCAGCAGACGTTCCAGCCGCGGCCCGAGGCACGCATCGTGACGCCGAGGGCGGAGCTGGTCTTGCCCTTGCCGTGCCCGGTGTAGAGCAGCACCAGCGCTCGCGCTTCCGGACCAGGCCCTCGCCCTGCCCTCGCGGCTGCTCGACGGCGGCCAGCTCAGGGCCCCAGCCGCGCGGGCAGCACCAGCGGCGCGCCCGTCAGCGGGTGCGCCACCACGGAGACCGATTCCCCGTAGACGCGACGAATGATCTCCGAGGTGATCACCTCGGCGGGCGCGCCGGCGGCGACGACGCGCCCCTGATCGAGCAGCGCGAGGCGATCGCAGTAGGCCGTCGCCAGCGTCAGGTCGTGGACCACCAGCAGCACGCCCGTCCCGCGCCCCGCCAGTTCCGAGACCAGCTCGAGCACCTCGTGCTGCGCCCCCGCGTCGAGGTTCGCCGTCGGCTCGTCGAGCAGCAGCAGCGGTGCCTGCTGCGCGAGCGCGCGCGCGATGAAGGCGCGGCGGCGCTCGCCGCCGGAGAGCGTGCCCAGCTCGCGTCCGGCGAGCTCGAGACAGCCCGCCTGCCGCATCGCGCCCTCGGTGATCGCGAGGTCGCGGGCCGACTCGCGTGCGAGCAGCCCCAGGTGCGGATGCCGGCCGAGCAGCGCGAGCTGCCGGACGCCCAGCGTCGCGGGCGCCTCGGGCAGCTGTTGCACCACGGCGACGCGCTTCGCCAGCTCGCGGCGCGAGAGCGAGTCGAGGGCGTCTCCGCCGACGCGGATGCGGCCGCGCCGCAGCGGCACGAGGCCCGTGGCGGCGCGCAGCAGCGTGCTCTTGCCCGCCCCGTTCGGCCCGACCAGGCCGACGATCTCACCCGCGCGGACCTCGACGCTCACGCCGTCCAGCACGGCGTTGCCGCCGATCTCGACCTCGATGTCGCGCGCTTCGAGGAGCGGCGCGGTCGCCGGCGCCGTGGGCGTGCGGACGGCGGATGGGGCGGGAGCGGTGGCGGCCATCAGATCACCTCAACCCGGCGGGTGCGCAGCAGCCAGAGGAAGAACGGCCCGCCGATCAGCGCGGTCATCACGCCCACCGGCAGCTCCTGCGGCGCGAGCACGGTGCGGGCGAACGTGTCCACGGCGATCAGGAACGAGGCGCCGAACAGCGCGGAGAGCGGGAGCAGCCGCCGGTAGTCGGTCCCGAAGACCAGCCGCACGGCGTGCGGCACGAGCAGCCCGACGAAGCCGATCACGCCGGCGATCGCGACCGCCGTCGCCGCCATCAGCGAGGCTGCCGCGAGCACGATCAGCTTCGTGCGCGTCACGTCCACGCCGAGGTGCGCTGCCTGCTCCTCGTCGAGCTGGAGCACGTTCATCGTGCGCGCGTGGACGGCGACGATGACCGCGCCGACGGCGAGGTAGGGCGCCGCCCAGGCGACGCGCTCCCAGCTCGCGGTGTTGAAGCCCCCGAAGAGGAACGAGAAGATCGGCCGCGCCTGCTCCCCGCCGGTCAGCATGATGAACGCCGTCGCCGCGCCGAAGACGGCGGACAGCGCCACCCCGGCGAGGATCAGCGTCACGTTGTCCAGCCTCCCGCTGCCGGTCGCGAGCAGGTAGACGAGCACCACCGTGAGCAACGCGCCGGCGAAGGCGAAGACCGGCACCCAGCCGAAGCCGTAGGCGTCGACATGCAGTGGCGAGATGATCGCGATCGCGGCGCCGAGCGCCGCGCCGGAGGCGACCCCAAGCAGGAACGGCCCGGCGAGCGGGTTGCGGAACACCCCCTGGTACGAGGCGCCCGAGTAGGCCAGCGCCGCGCCGACCACGCCCGCGGCGATCACCCGCGGCAACCGGATGTCCATCACGATCCGCTCCCACGTCGCCGGTGCGTTCACCTCGACCTCGATCAGCGGCAGGCGACCGAGCAGGATTTGCAGCACGACCTCGGACGGGATCTCGGCCGCGCCTCGCGTCAGCGCGGCGAGTGCGACCGCCGCGAGCAGCGCCGCCGCGGCCGAGGCCGGTCCGAGGCCGCGCACGGCCCCGAACGCCCGCGCCAGCGGCGTCGACCCCGACACGGCCGTCCGGGCGATCGGGTCCAGGGCGCCCTCGACGGCGCGCGCGCTGACGGGCTCGCGGCTCACGGGAAGCGATCCGGGTAGAGCAGCCGCGCGATCTGCTCGAGGCCGTCGACGATGCGCGGGCCGGGGCGGCTGGTGAGATCGCCGTGCACTGGGTGCACGCGCTGGTTGACGCAGGCCGGGATCGCGTCCCAGCCGGGGCGGGCGCAGACCGTCTCGTAGCTCTCGCCCCACTCGCCGTCGGCGAGCAGCACCACGTCCGGCGCGGCGGCGATGATCGCCTCGGCGGTCAGCTGCGGGTAGGACGAGGCCGCTCCAGCGGCGACGTTGCGCGCTTTCGCGAGCGTCAGCAGCTCGCCCACGAACGTGTCCTCGCCGACCGTGTAGAGGTCCGCGGTCAGCTCGAAGAAGACGATCGGGCCCTCTTCGACGCTGTCGAGGGCTACCGTCACCGCCCCGATCCGCTCAAGCATCGACGCGGTCAGCTCGGCCGCCTGCTGGTGGTTGCCCGTGACCTCGCCGAGCAAGGCGACCATCCCGAACACTCCGGCAACGTCCTGGGCGGAGTCGAGGAACAGCACCGTCATCCCGAGACTGCGGAACTGCTCGACCTGCTCGCGCTGCTGGGTGGCCATGAGCAGCAGATCGGGGTCGAGGGTGAGCGCGCGCTCCGGATCCGGGCTGGAGTAGGCGAGCTTCGGAAGCGCCTCCGTCTCGGTGGGGAAGTCGGAGAACTCGTCGGTCGCGACGACGCGCGCCCCGGCCCCGATGGCGAAGAGCAGCTCCGTCGCGCCCGGCGAATAGGAGATGATCCGCTCGGGCGCGGCTTCCAGCGTGACCATGGTCCCGCCGGAGTCCTCGATGGTCAGCGGGAAGGCGGCCACGGTCGGAGCCGCCGTGGGCGTCGCCGCCGCGGTAGGCGTCGGGGTGGGCGTGGCGGTCGCTGTTGCCGTCGGCGTCGCCGGAGCGAGCGTCGGGGTCGCGGTGGGTGTGGCCGGGGCCGGCGTCGGGGTTGCGGTGGCTGTCGCAGGCGCCGCGGTCGCGGCCGGTGTTGCCGTCGCAGCGGGCGGGTCGTCGCCACCGCCGCAGCCCGCCGCGAGCAGCGCGAGCGTCGCTAGCAGCACCGGCAGAAGCCGGCGCTGCCACGGACTCACAGGGGTCTTCGGAACCGTTCGATCCAGCATGAGCGCACGCCTCCCGGCACTTGAGGGGGCGCGCGCCGTGCGGCGCTTGAAGCCCCCTCCGTGCGAGGGGGCAGGCAGTGTGACGATGCTACAGCGGGGGTCGCCCGGCGGCGGGCGGTTCGTGCAGCATGCCGACGCCTGTCCTCGCAGGGTCTCGACATGGCACAGGCCGGTGCTCTGGCTCACCGCGTCTCGCCTCGAGGGCTGTAGCGCGGCTCACAGTTGCGGGACAGCGCCGGAATTGCACCGGCTTCCCCGATCTCTGCGCCTTCGCGCACGCTAGCACACCGCTACCGTGCTGGCGACGCCGCCGACACGGCGCTCATGAATCAGCAGGAAAGGTATGTAGACTGGCGACCGGGTATCAAATGCTCGCGGCCGCGAGCGGGAGGAGGTCCGACCGTGGAGATGGTGAAGCGCCTGGCGGGGTTGTACCTCGCGATCGTGGGGGCGGCCGTGGCCGTGCACTTCGTGCTCGACCCGCTCATCTACGAGTGGGCCGAGGGCGACGGCACGCCCGTGCTCTGGATCATCCTCGACTGGCTGATGGCAATCGGTCTGGCGATCGCCCTGCTCGTCACCTTCGAGGCGAAGCGCGGGCTCAACGGTGGGGCGGATGTGCGCGAATACCTCACGGCGAACATCAAGTTCTACGTCGCGGCGGCGCTGACGCTGCTCTTCCTCTGGAACGCCGTGCAGATCGGCTGGGCCGCCGGCGACCAGACACCCGACGGCCAGGTCTGGGTGTTCATCGACGTCGTGGCGCCGCTGCTCTTCGTGCCGCTTGGCATCCGGCTCTGGAACGAGTCGTAGCGGGCCGCGAACGCGCCACCCCGAGGGCCCCAGCGCCCCGGGGGCGCGACGCGGGAGACGGCAAGAGGGGCGCCCCACGGGCGCCCCTCTGCCGTGGCAGCCCGAGGGAAAAACTGCCTACGCGGACCCGCCCGTGGCGACGTCCGTCGCATCCTTCTTGCCGCCGCCGTTCGAGTCGTCGCAGCCGTGACCGTGCCGGCCTGAATGCCCACGGCCGCCGCCGTGACCGCGGCCCTTGCTGCCGTGGCCGAACTTCGCGCCGGCGTCGCGCAACAGCTCCGCCTGCGCCTCGGTGATCTCACCGTCCTCGACTGCCTGGTCGATCGCCGCGTCCCGCGCGTCGACCAGCGCGGCGGCGAGGGCGACGCGGTTCACGCCGGCCAGCAGGTCGCGCAGCGTGCCGTCTTCCTTCGCCGCCTCGACCTCCTCGCTGGTCATGTCGAGCAGCGAGGCGTAGACGGCGATCACGTCGACCTCGATGACGCCGCGCAGGCTCTTCAGCTCCTCGATGTCACTCTCGTCGAGGTCGCTCTTGTCCGCCGAGACGACTTCCTTGAGGCGTTCGGCCTGTGTCGCGGTGATGTCGCCGGACTCGGAGGCGGAGTCGATCGCCGCGCCCGCGGCGGTCTCGTAGGCGTCCTTGAGGTCGTCGCGCGAGACGTCATCGAGGAGGCCGCGCAGCGTGCCGGCTTCCTTCGCGGTTTCGACTTCCTCGGCGGTGATGCCGAGCGCTTCCGCGAGCATCTCGACGCGGTCGACGATTCCGCCGGGGTGCGCCATCGCGCTGCCGACGAGCAGCACGGCGGCGGCGCCTCCGACGAGCGTGGCGAGGATGATCTTCGTTCGTCTCATTTGGCCGTTCCTTCCGCTCCGGTGGAGCCTGCTGTCCCGGGTGGAGAGTGTTGGCCGCAGGCTAGCGAGCGCCCCGTAAGGTCTCCGTAAGCCCTCTGTTGACTTTCCGCTAACGTTCGCCGCCCCTCGGAAGTCGCGGCGCGCGCTACTCGTTGCGGAGTGCGGCGATCGGGTCGACGGCGGTGGCGCGATAGGCGGGGTAGCTCCCGCTCGCGAAGCCCACGCCGGCGGCCACGAGGAACGCCGCCGCGATGCTCCACGGCTGGATCAGCGTCGTCATCTCCTGCCCGCCCAGCTCGCGCCCATCGAGGGCGAGCGAGGCGCCGATGCCGAGGGCGATCCCGACGACGCCCCCGAAGAGGCTGAGCGTCAGCGCCTCGGTCACGAACTGCTTCACGATGTCGCCCGCCGTCGCGCCCACCGCGCGGCGGATGCCGATCTCGCGGGTCCGCTCCGTGACGGAGACGAGCATGATGTTCATCACCCCGATCCCGCCGACCAGCAGCGAGATACCGGCGATGCTGCCGAGCAGGATCGAGAGCGTGTTGCTGACCTCGGTGGCGGCGCTGATCAGGTCGTCCTGGCTCTGGATCACGAAGTCCGGCTCGGTCGTGTCGTGGCGGAAGAGCAGCAACTCGCCGACCTCCTCCTTCACGCGCTCCTCGTCGGCGCCGTTCGCCGTCTGGACATCGATCTGGGTGACGCGCAGGTCGCCGCTGGGCGTGAAAAGGAAGCGCAGGCGGCCGGCGACGCCGCTCAGCGGCACGAATACCTGATCGTTCGCCTCGCTCGCGCCGCCCTGCTCCTCGAGCACGCCGACCACGACGAAGGCGAGCGTGATCCGCCCGCCCGCGAAGGAGAGGCGCACTTCCTGCCCGACCGGCTCGAGGCCGGGGTAGAGCGTCTCCGCGACGCGCGCCCCGAGCACGGCGACCAGCGAGTGGCCCTCGTCGTGCAGCGGCGTAATGAAGGAGCCCGAGCGGATCGCCAGATCGCGTACCTCGGCGTACCCGCTCGAGGTGCCGACGATCCCGGCGCCGACGTTGTTCGCGCCGGCCACGGCCTGCGCGTCGATCGCTACCCGCGCGGCGACGGCGACGACACCCGGAATCGCATCGGCGGCGATCGCCGTGGCGTCGCCCTGGACGAGCGTGGACGTGGCGAGGCCTGCGAGACCGCCGCCCTGCGACGTCGTCGCCGCGGCGCTCGATTCGACGAAGATCAGATCGGTGCCGAGCCCCCGGATCCGGTCGGTCACGCCCTTCTGCGTGCCCTGACCGACCGCGATCAGCACGATCACCGAACTGACGCCGATGATCAGCCCCAGCGAGGTGAGCGCGCTGCGCAGCCGGTTCGCGAAGATCGCGCGCAGCGCGATGCGGAAGGCGTCGAGCGGGCTCACCTCGCGAGCTCCTCCGCCGCCCGATCCGGCTCAGTGCTGCCGCTCTCGCGGCCAGTGTCTTCAACGATCCGCCCGTCGCGCATGCGCACGGTGCGGCGCGCGTAGGCGGCGACCTCCGGTTCGTGCGTCACCAGCACCACGGTCAGGCCCTGCTGGTCCACCAGCTCCGCGAGCAGCGTCATCAGCTCGTGCCCGGTCGCCGTGTCGAGGGCGCCCGTCGGCTCGTCGGCCAGCAGCACGAGCGGGTCGACGACGAGCGATCGCGCGATCGCGACGCGCTGCTGCTCGCCGCCGGAGAGTTCGGTCGGCTGGTGTGTGATGCGGTCGCGCAGTCCGACGCGCACGAGCGCCTCGGCGGCGCGCCGCCTGCGATCGCGCACGCCCTGGTAGATCAGCGGCAGCTCGACCTGTTCGAGGGCGGTCATGCGCGGCAGCAGGTTGTAGGACTGGAAGACGAACCCGAAGGCACTGCCGCGCAGGCGTGCGCGTGCGTCCTCGGAGAGCTGCGCCACGTCGCGCCCGGCGAAGGCGTACTCGCCGCCGCTGGGGCGGTCGAGCAGGCCGATGATGTTCATCATCGTGGTTTTGCCCGAGCCGGATTGCCCCATGATCGCGACGAACTCCCCCCGCCCGATCTCGAGGCTGACGCCGGCGAGGGCGTGCACGGCAGTACCGCCGGTGGCGTAGACCCGGGTGACGTCATCGAGGCGGATCACTGGCGGCCTCCGCCTCCGAGACCTCCACCCCCACCGCCGAAGCCACCGCCGGGCCCGAAGCCACCGCCCGGCCCGGGAAGCTGCTGCTGTTGCTGCTGCGTCGCGCTGAAGGCGACGCCCGCGCTGTCCGCGCCGATCAGCAGCACCGCGCCGGCATCGAGGCCGCTCGTGATCTCGACGTTCACGCCGTCGGACCCGCCGACCTCGACGGTGACGCGTTCGAAGGCGATCGCGGAGCCGTCGTCCGCCGTCGGGACGGTGACGAACCATGCGCCGTCGAGCTGGCGCACGCCAGAGACGGGCACGAGCACCGCCTCCTCGCGCAGCTCGGTGAGGATCGTGACGCTGGCGCTCATGCCGGGCGCCGGGAGTGGCCGTGCGGCGGCGCCCGGCTGCCCGGCGGCATCCTGCTGGCGGCCTGTACCCAGGGCGCCGGCAGCGAGGCGTTGGAGGAGCTGCGGCGGGATCTCGAAGCCCTCGGGCAGGATGACGCCCTCGGGCAACGGCTCGCCGTTGGCGAGCGCCTGCAGCAGCTGCTGGATCGTGACGCCCTCGGGCAGTTCAAGTCCGGCGAGAGGGCCACGGGCGCCTCCCGCGCCGGCGCCTGCTCCGCGTCCAGCGCCCGTCGTGCCGCCCGCACCGCCCGCGTCTCCGAGGCCGCCCGCGCCTCCGACTGCATCACGAAGGAACGCGGCGGCGTCTCCAGCCTGGCCGCCGAGCGCGGCGATCTCGCTCGCGACCTCGGCGATCTCGGCGCCGCTAGCGCGCGCAGTAGTCCTCGGAGGCGTTGTTGAGGGTGTCGCGAGAAGCCTCCGCCTGGTTTGTGGCGCTGGTGAGCTGCGCCCGCGCCTGCGTCGTGGCGGACCGCGACGAGGCGATCTCCGCCTCGTTCGGGGCCGCGATCAGCGCGGCCAGCGCCTCCCCGGCCTCGAGCGCTGGCCGAGGGCGTTCGCCACCGCTTGCTCGGCGCTCGCCAGCTCGCTCGCGCCCGCCGGCTCCGACAGTCGCGCCAGCGCCTGCTCGGCGCTCACGACCTGCGACTCCGCCGACTCGATCGACTGTCTCGCGGAGGCGATGTCCGATGCCTCGGGATCGGCCAGCAGGGCGTCGAGCCGCAACTGGGCCAGACGTAGCTGCACCTCGGCAGTCTCGACGCGGCGTTGCGCCTCGGCGTCATCGAGCGTCGCCAGCGCATCGCCCGCGCGGACCGCGTCGCCGCTCTCGACCGCGACGGAGGCGACGACGCCGGCGCTGTCGAAGCTGAGCGTCGCGCTGCGCTCCGCGGCCGCCGAGCCGGAGAGATCGATGGTGCTGCTCAGTTGGCCCGTGACGGCCTCGGCACGCTGCGGCTCGACCACCACATCGGACTCCTCCGAACCCAGCAGCACGTAGCCGGCTGCCGCCGCGGCCACCAGCACCGCCACGGCTGCCGGCAGCAGCCAGCGCTTGCGTGAGCGGCGGCCTCGGATCAGGACATCGATGTCAACGTCGCTCATGGGTCGTCTCTCATCCGGGTCGGGTAGCGACGGAGATTCGCGCCACCGTGCACGAGCGCGCATAACGTCTCCGTAAGTGAGCCGATGGTGGAGGTTACGTTCGCGTTAGGATCGGCGGCGTACTGTGACGCGCGGCTGGCGGGCAGAACGAGGAAACCTGATGCGCGTGCTGCTGGTCGAGGACGAGCGCGATCTCGCGAACGCAATCGCGAGGGGACTGCGGCGCGACGGCCTCGCGGTCGACGTCGCCTTCGACGGCGCCACGGCGATCGAGAAGGCGACGGTCCACCCTTACGACGTCGTCGTGCTCGATCGCGACCTGCCGCGCGTCCACGGCGACGAGGTCTGCCGCGAACTGGTCGCCGCCGAGGGCGATTGCCGCATCCTCATGCTCACCGCCGCCGCCGCCGTCCACGACCGCATCGAGGGCCTCGACCTCGGCGCGGACGATTACCTCGCGAAGCCGTTCGACTTCGGCGAGTTGCGCGCGCGCATCCGTGCGCTCGGGCGGCGCTCGCGCCCGGCGGCGCTGCCGGTACTCGAGCGCGGCGGCGTGCAACTCGACGCGGCGCGGCGCAGCGCCAGCCGCGACGGTCGGGCGCTCGACTTGACGCGCAAGGAGTTCGCCGTGCTCCAGGTGCTCCTCGAAGCCGCTGGCGCCGTCGTCAGCCCCGAGGAGCTGCTCGACCGCGCTTGGGACGAGCACACGGACCCATTCACAAACGTGGTGCGAGTGACGATCATGAAGCTGCGCAAGAGCCTCGGCGAGCCGCCGCTGATCGAGACGCTGCGCGGCGTCGGCTACCGCATCCCCTGATGCGCCTGCTGCGGGATGCGGTCCCGAAGCCGTCGATCCGGCTGCGCCTCACCCTCTGGTACGGCGCGCTCTTCCTGCTGGCCGGGACGGTGCTGCTGGCGCTCAACTTCGCGCTCGTGGCCCGCAACTTCCCCTCGGATGACGATGACCTGCGGGAGACAATCGAGCACCGTCTGGAGCTGGAGCCGGGCGAGCTGCGCGGCGAGTTCGTCTTCCTGTTGCAGCGGCCATCCGCTCGTGGCCGCCCGGTCGGCGTGCTGCGCGGTGTCGCCGCCACGCCGCTCTTCAACAGTCTCATCTCCCAGATCAAGACCGACACGCTGCAGCAGGTCGTCTGGCAATCAAGCATCGCGCTGGCGCTGATGGCCGTGCTCTCGATCGGCCTCGGCTGGTTCGTCGCCGGGCGCATGCTGCGGCCCGTCCACGAGATCGCCGCCACCGCGCGGCGCATCAGCGACGAGAGCCTCGAGGAGCGAATCGACCTCGCGGGACCACCCGACGAGCTGAAGGATCTCGCCGACCAGTTCGATGCGATGCTCGACCGCCTGCAGTCGGCCTTCGAGGCGCAGCGCGAGTTCGTCGCCAACGCCTCGCACGAGCTGCGCACCCCGCTCACGATCATCCGCACCGAGATCGACGTCACGCTCGACGACCCGGACGCCGGACGCGAGCAACTGGCGAGCACCGCCGATGTCGTCCGCCGCGCCATCACCCGTACCGAGGGCCTGATCGACCGCCTGCTCGTGCTGGCCCGCGCCGAGGAGCCGCTGCAGCGCGGCGAGGAGAGCGACCTCGCCGACGCCGTGCGCCGCGCCCTCGACGCCCGCGCCGCGGAGATCGCGGAGCTCGGCCTGCGCGTCACGCTCGACCTCGCCGAGGCGAGCGTCGAGGGCGACCCGATGCTGCTCGACCGGCTCGCGGGCAACCTCGTCGACAACGCCGTCGAGCACAACGAGGGCGGCGGCTGGATCGAGATCACGAGCAGTCAGGACGAGGACACGGTGACGCTGCGACTCTCCAACGGCGGCCCGCTGATCCCGGAGAACGAGGCGCCTCGGCTCTTCGAGCGCTTTGCGAGGCTGGAGGCCTCCCGCACGCGCGGCCGGGGCGGCCATGGCCTCGGCCTCTCGATCGTGCGCGCCATCGTGCGCGCCCACCGCGGCGAGGCGACGGCGCGCTCGCTGCCCGGGGGCGGCCTCGCTATCGAGGTCTCGCTGCCGCGCCGGCGCGAGCGCGCGACGCAGTAGCAGAGCCGCGCCCTCAACGCTCCATCACCACCGCGCCCCGCTCCATCACGCGGTCGAGGTCGACGACGACGGCGACGCCGATACGGTCCGGGTCGCGATCGCGCTCGAGCTTGTTCGAGCGGTCGTAGATCGTGTCGCGCGAGTCCTGGTCGTCGACGACGCGTGCGCGGCCGTGGAACTGCCACATCTGGCGTTGATCCGGGTTGCGGTAGAGGAAGGCGACGTGCGGGTTGGCGGCGATGCGGCGCAGAAACCCGCCCGCGGGGTTGCGCACCCACAGCGCGAGCTGGTCGTCGCCGTGGATCTGTGCGCTGCCGAAGTAGGAGAGGCTCGGCTGCCCCTCGCCATCAACACTGCTCGAGATCACGGGGCAGCCGTCGTCGAGGGCGTTGTCGACGGCGAGCCGCATCTCTCCGGTCAGCACGATCATCGGAGCACCTCGTTTCGGCGCGGTGGCGGGCGTCAAGCCATCGGCGCGGTAGTCTAACGCAGGCGCGGCGACGGGATCGCGGAGGGCCTCGATGAGCGCACGCGGCGACTGGCGGACTGGACTGCCCCCCGAGGCGGGCGATCGGGCGGATTTGCCTCCCGTCGGCGCCGTACGCCTCGACTCCCGCGAGGTGCAGCCCGGCGATCTCTTCGTCTGCATCCCCGGCCAGCGCTTCGACGGGCACGACTTCGCGTCGGCCGCCGCCGCGACGGGCGCCGCAGCGCTCGTCGTCGAGCAAGGCCGCGAGGCCGCCGTCGCCGACCTCGGCGTGCCCGTGGTCGCCGTGCCGGACGCGCGCCGCGCACTCTCATCGATCGCCGCGGCGCACGAGGGCAACCCCTCGCAGCGCCTGACCGTCGTCGGTGTCACCGGCACGAACGGCAAGACGACGACCTCGCTGCTCATTCACGCCGCCCTCGAGGCCGTCGGCGAGGAGGCCGGGCTGATCAACACCGTCGAGACGCGGATCGGCTCGCGCCAGTCGATGAACGACAACCGCATGAGCACGCCCGAGGCGCCCGCCATCCAGCGCCTGCTCGCCGAGATGCTCGAGGCCGGCTGCGAGTACGCCGTCGTCGAGGCGACCTCGCACGGGCTCGCGCTCGATCGGCTCGCCGACGTCGCCTTCGACGTCGGCGTGCTCACGCAACTCGCCGAGGACCACTTCGACTTCCACGGCAGCTTCGAGGCCTACCGCGCGGCGAAGTTGCGGCTGTTCGAGCGCCTCGCGGGAATGGCCGTCCTCAACGCCGACGACCCTGAGTACGCGCGATTCGCCGAGGCCAGCAGCGCGCCCGTGCTCAGCTACGCCCTCGACGGCGCCGATGCGGATCTGACCGCGCGGCGGATCGACAATGTCGGCGACGGGTCGAGCTTCGAGCTGGTGACGCCGGACGCCTCGCTGCTGGCGCAGCTGCGCCTGCCGGGCCGCTTCAACGTGGCGAACGCGCTCGCGGCGTTCGGCGCGGTGATCGCGCTCGGCCTCGATCCGTACATGGCCAGCGTCGGCATCTCGCAGACGCAAGGCGTGCCGGGGCGGATGGAGCGCGTGCTGACCAGCCCGATCGGCGTCGTGGTGGACTACGCGCACACCGGCGACGCGCTCACGAACGTCCTCGAACTGCTGCGCGAACTCACGGACGGGCGGCTGATCGCCGTCTTCGGCGCGGCGGGCGAGCGGCCCCACGAGCGGCGCACGGGCATGGCCGAGGCCGCCGCGCGCCACGCCGACTACGCCGTACTCACCGAGGAGGACTCCCGCTCCGAGCCGGCCGACGAGATCATCGACGAGATCGCGCGGGCGATGAGCGCCGCGGGCGCGGCGGAGGGGCGGCGCTTCGAGCGCGTCCCGGACCGCACCGCCGCGATCACGCGTGCGATCGCGCTGGCCGAGCAGGGCGACGTGGTGCTCATCGCCGGCAAGGGCCACGAGCCGACGATCGAGCGCGCCGACGGCTCGCACCCCTGGGACGACGCCGAGGCCGCGCGCGCCGCACTGCGCGAGCGCTTTGCCGAGCCCGACGATTGACCATAGGCTCGTACAGTCTCGTACCGGCTCGCGGGCACACGCTCGCACGGGCTGCGCGAAGGGAGCGCACGCGATGACCACAGACAGTTGGGCCGCAGACGGGCCGTCCGCCGCGGGTAGCCTCGACGATCAGACGATCGCCAGCCTCGAAGCGACCGACCTCGCGCACCTGCTCCACCCGCAGTACTACGCGCCGGATCACACGCACCCCGTGATCTACGACCACGGCGAGGGCGTATGGCTGACCGACGTGCGCGGACGCCGCTACATCGACGCGCTCGCCTCGCTCTGGAACGTCGCCGTCGGCCACGGCCGCGCCGAACTCGCGGACGCCGCGGCGGAGCAGATGCGCAAGGCCGCCTTCGTCAACAACTACACCGGCTACTCGAACGTTCCCGCCATCGAGCTGGCGGAGAAGCTCAGCGACCTCGCCTACGACAACCTGCAGGGCGTGTTCTTCACCAACTCGGGATCCGAGGCGAACGAGGGCGCGGCCAAGACGGCGCGCTTCTACTGGAACCTGCGTGGGCGCTCGGGAAAGGTGAAGATCATCGCCCGGCCGCGCGCCTACCACGGCGGCACGCTGCTGACGACGGCGATGACCGGCCTGGCGCCCTTCTGGAAGTACTTCGGCCCACTCCCCGCGGAGGTCGTCCACACCGCCCAGCCCGATACGAGCTGCGAGTGCATGCCCAACGCCGATGGCGAGTGCGCCTGCTGGCTGGAAGCGGCGATCGAGCGCGAGGGCGCGGAGACCGTGGCGGCGTTCATCGCCGAGCCCGTCAAGGGCGCCGGCGGTGTCTGGACGCCCTCGGACGACTACTTCGCGCAGGTGCGTGAGATCTGCGACCGCAACGAGGTGCTGTTCATCGCCGACGAGGTGATCACCGGCTACGGGCGCACCGGTCACTGGTTCGCCCTCGAGCGCTGGGGCGTGCAGCCGGACATCATGACGATGTCGAAGGCGATCACCTCCGGCTACGTGCCGCTCGGCGGCTTCCTCGTGAGCGGCGAGATCATGGACGCGCTGCAGGACCTGCCGCCGGACGCGCGCTTCATGCACGCCTACACGAACAGCGCCCACCCCACAGCCTGCGCGGTCGCGCTGCGCAACCTGCAAATCATCGAGGAGGAGGGCCTGGTCGAGCACGCCGCCGCAATGGGCGAGCGCCTCGGCGAGGGTCTGAGCTCGGAGCTGGGCGACCACCCGCACGTCGACAACATCCGCCGCCTCGGCCTGATGGCCGGCCTCTCGCTGGTGCGCGACCGCGCCAGCGGCGAGCGCTTCGACCCGGGCGAGGGCACGGGCGGACGCATCGCGCGCCACATGCGCGAGGAGGGCTCCGTCATCACGCGCTTCGTCGCCGACGAGATCGTCTTCGCCCCGCCGCTCGTCGTGCAGCCCGAGGAGATCGACCAGATCGTCGACGCCATCGGCGCGGCGGTGCGCGCCGTGACGGAGTAGTGCGCGGCGAAGATCGAGCCACGGTGCTCGTGGCCTCGGGCGCTTACTGCCGTCGAGCCCGCTCCCAGGCGTCTCGCACCGAGACAGCGACGTCCGGAGCGCCTTCGAGGATCTCACGATCCGATGTCGCCAATGGCACGCCGAGCGTCCGGGCCAGAACGACGAACTCCGCGTCGTAGGCCGTGAGTCCGCACTCCAGTGCCGTGTCGATCACCCGGTCGTGCGGCACGCTCGCGACGCGATCACCCAGCACTTGATCGGCGGAGTCGCACCTGGCTCTGGCCTGATCCGGATCCATGTCGCCCCGGCGCACGAACCCGAGCAGCACGTTGCGCAACTCATTCACTACGATCGTGGGCGCTGCCCACTCAGGGTCTCGCTCAAGCAGCAGGGCGGCATCGGCCTGGCCGTCACTGCCCACGAAGAGCCGAACCAGGACGTTCGTGTCTACGACGATCAAGGCCGTCCTGCGTCCCGCATCTCGCGGATGGTCTCGTCGCTCACGTCGATGTTTCCGAGGGCGTCGCGCTGCCGCCGGATTCGCTCCAGGAGTTCGGCGGTGTCCACCGTGTTCCCATGCACCGACGCCGTCAGCCTGGCCAGGATCTCGCCGTTCAGGCTGCGGTGGTTCCGGCTCGCGGCCGTCTTGAGGTCGCGGTGCACATCCTCGGGGATCCCGCGCAGCGCCAGGTCGGGCATGTCAACCTCCGAAGCCGAGTCGATATCGAAATGATATCAGAACGCTGTCATGAGCCGCGAGCGAAGGCGCCGAACGCGCCCGCCTGACGCCGCTATCCGGCCGCAGCCGCCTCCGTGACCTCGAGGGCGAAGTCCTCGATCACGGGGTTGGCGAGCAGGCGCTTGCACATCTCGCGCGCGGCAGCCTCGGCGGCAGCGGCGTCGGCGGCCTCGAGGGTGACCTCGATGCGCTTGCCGACGCGGACCTCGCGGACGCCCTCGAAGCCGAGGTTGCGCAGGCCGTCGGCGACGGCGAGACCCTGCGGGTCGTTCACCAGCGGCTTCAGCATCACGTCGATGCGCGCGAGGTACGCCGTCATCGCTAGCTCGCTCCGGGCAGCGGCTCGCCGGTGAGCAGCCGGTAGGCCTCGGTGTAGCGCTCGGAGCTGGCCGCGACGACCTCGGGCGGCAGCTCGGGCGCGGGCGGCTCGCGATTCCAGCCGGCGTCGGTCAGCCAGTTGCGCACGTACTGCTTGTCGAACGACGGCTGATCGTGGCCCGGCTGGTACTCCGAGGCGGGCCAGAAGCGCGAGGAGTCCGGCGTCAGCGCCTCGTCGATCAGCGTGATCTCGCCGTCGAGCCAGCCGAACTCGAACTTCGTGTCCGCGATGATCACGCCGCGCTCGCGCGCGACGCCCGCGGCGTAACCGTAGAGCGCCAAGGATCGCAGCTTGAGGACGTTGGCCGTCTCCACGCCCACGAGCGCCTCGACCTCCTCGTAGGTCATCGGCTCGTCGTGGCCCTCCGCCGCCTTCGTCGTGGGGGTGAAGAGCGGATCGATCAACTGCTGCGCCTCCTGCAGCCCCTCCGGTAGCTCGATGCCGCAGACGGAGCCGGAGCGCTGGTACTCGGCCCAGCCGGAGCCCACGAGGTAGCCGCGCACGACGCACTCCACCAGGATCGGCTCGGCCTTGCGCACCACCATCGAGCGTCCGGCGAGATCGGACTCGCCCGCGGGGATGGAGACTCCACCGAGATCGACGCGGTCGTCGGGCTCAAGGACGGAGATCATGTGATTCGGGACAACGGCCTTGGTGCGGTCGAACCAGTAAGCGGACAGCCGGGTCAGCACCTCGCCCTTATGCGGGATGCTGTTCGGCATCACCACGTCGTAGGCGGAGATGCGATCCGTCGCGACCATGAGCAGGCGGTCGTCCGTTAGTTCATAGAGTTCGCGCACTTTGCCGGTGCGGATCTTTCCAGCGTAAGAGTTCTGCTTCGACCAGTCCGTCATCCGTTGCCTCGCTTCCCGTCTTACGTGTCCAGTAACCCGATCCTGCGGAACGACTCGTCGACGTGCACCAGGTACGCCCCGGCATCGAAGATCGCCGTCAGCGCCGACTCATCGAGGCGCGCGCGCACCTCGGCGTCGCCGAGCAGCAGGCCGAGCAGCGGGACGCCCTCGTCCTGCGCGGTCAGCGAGTGGCGCTGCACGATCGCGTAGGCCGCCTCGCGGCTCATGCCCGCCTCGATCAGCGCGAGCAGCACCTTCTGCGAGAAGACGAGGCCCTGCGTGGCGTCGAGGTTGCGGCGCATCCGCTCCGGGTATACGTCGAGGCCGGCGATCACGCCCGTGAAGAGGCGCAGCATGTAGGCCAGCAGACCCGTCGCATCCGGCAGCACGATGCGCTCTACCGAGGAGTGCGAGATGTCGCGCTCGTGCCAGAGCGCGACGTTCTCGAGGCCCGCCGAAGCGTAGCCGCGCAGCGTGCGCGCGAGGCCGGCAACGCGCTCGCACAGCTCCGGGTTGCGCTTGTGCGGCATCGAGGAAGAGCCCGTCTGGCCCGCGGCGAACGGCTCGGCGACCTCGCCGATCTCGGTGCGCTGCAGCCCGCGGATCTCGGTCGCGAACTTCTCGAGCGAGGCGCCGAGGCCGGCCAGCGCCGAGAGGTAGTGGGCGTGGCGGTCGCGCTGGATGATCTGCGTCGTCACCTCGGCGACGCGCAGGCCGAGGCGGCGGCAGGCGGCCTCCTCGACCTCGGGAGGCACGGTCGCGTGCGTGCCGACGGGGCCGGACATCTGACCGACGGCGATCGTGTCGCGTGCCGCCAGCAGGCGCTCGGCGTGGCGATCGATCTCGGCGACCCAGACGGCGAGCTTGAGGCCGAACGTCGTCGGCTCGGCGTGTATGCCGTGCGTGCGCCCGGCGCAGACCGTCCCCTTGTGCTCGACCGCGCGCCGGGCGACGGCCTCGCGCAGTTCGCCCAGCATGCCGGCGATCACGTCGGCGGCAGCGGCGAGCTGCAGCGAGGTGGCCGTGTCCCAGACGTCGTTCGAGGTGAGCCCGTAGTGCACCCAGCGCGACTCCTCGCCGAGCGAGTCGGCGACCGAGCGCAGAAACGCGGTCACGTCGTGGTGCGTCTCCTCGATGTAGCGCTGGATCGCCTCGACATCGATGGCGGCATCGCGCGCGATCCGCTCCGCGTCCTCGCGCGGGACGACGCCGGCGTCGGCCCACGCCTCGGTCACGGCGATCTCGACTTCCAGCCAGCGATCGAACTTGAACGCGTCGGACCAGATCGTGGCGATCTCGGGCAGGCTGTAGCGGGGGATCATCGGGCGAGTCCGCGACTGGCGGCCGGCTCAGTCATCGGCGAAGTCCTCGCGGACCGGCGAGAAGACCTCGATCAGCGTCGCGTCCTCGAGGGCGACGACGTGGTGCGGGATATCGCCGGGGATCAGGTACGAGGCGCCGGGGCCGAGTTCGGACTCGACGGCGCCGATGCGGAAGCGGACGCGCCCCGCGGCGACGTGTCCGGCCTGCTCGTGCGGGTGCGTGTGCTCGGGCACCTCGGCGTTCGGCTCCAGCTGGATCTCGACGAACGTGAGGCGGTCGCCGGAGACGAGAGTGCGGCGCGTCACGCCGGGGAACTGGGCGATCGGGTTCAGGTTCTCGTAGCTGCGGATCCGGATCTCGCTCATCGGGCTGCTCCCGCCTCGCGCGCGGCTAGCGCCGCGCCTGCTCCTCACGATACGACGCCAGCGCCGTTGCGATCTCCGGGTGCGAGAGCGCGAGGATGCGCGCCGCGTAGATCGCGGCGTTACGCGCCCCCCAACTGCCGATGCCCATCGCCGCGACGGGTACGCCCGGCGGCATCTGCGCGATCGCGTACAGCGCGTCCACGCCCTTCAGCTCGGAGGATGCCAGCGGCACGCCGATCACCGGCAGCGGGCTGTAGGCGGCGGCGACGCCGGGCAGCGCCGCGGCCCCGCCCGCGCCCGCGATGATCACCTCGATACCCGCGTCGGCGGCGCCGAGGGTGAACTCGCGCACCACGTCGGGCGTGCGGTGCGCCGACATCACGTGCTGCTCGTAGGGGATGCCGAGGCGCTCCAGCAGCTGGCCGCAGCCCGACATCGCCTCCTCGTCGGACTGCGAGCCCATCACGATCGCGACCAGTGCGCGCTCAGCCATCACACCGTCCCTCGTCCCGCAGTGTCTGCTCCGATTGTCTTCATTCGCACTCTCTCGCGCTCGCCTCAGGCCGGCCGCATCGAGCCACCGCCGAGCATCGGGTCCGGGCCCGCGATGATCTGCGCCAACTCGCGGCTCGCTGCGGAGCGCTCGTGGCGGTCGCCGAAGGCAGCCCCCAGCCGGCCGCCGTCCTCGATCACGACGTGCAGGCGCTGCCGCACGATGGCGCCGAGCGCCTCCGCGTCGGCGTCGCGCAGCCGGCGGTGCACCTCCTCGTCGCCCGCGCGCACGTTGCGGATCACGAACTCGCGGTCGCCGGCGAGGGCGTGGAAGACGGCCTCGACCATTGCTGCCTCGCTCCCGGCACCCTCGGGCCAGATCGCGACGAAGTGGATGCATGGCTCGCTCGTGCGCGTTCCCGTCGTCGACCAGAACTCGGACTCGAGGGCGCGGCGGCACTCGGGCATCGGACAGCGCAGCGGGCTCGGGTCGCGCGTCGTCATGCGCCGCTCCCGCCCGCCGCTCCCAGTTCGCTCTCTCGCGCGCCGATGTCGGTGCGGTAGTGCGCGCCCTCGAAGCTGATGCCGCGCACGCGCTCGTAGGCGCGTTCGCGCGCCTCGGTCAGGCTCGCCCCGCTGGCGACGACGCAGAGCACCCTGCCGCCCGCCGTGCGCAGCACGCCGTCCGCGTCCCGTTGTGCGCCCGCGAGGAAGACCTGCACGCCGTCGTCTGCGCCCTCGACGCCGCCGATCGGGAGGCCCGTCTCGTAGCTGCCGGGATAGCCGCCCGAGGCCATCATCACGCCGACTGTGGCTTCCTCGGACCACTCGACAGCGACGTCGGCGAGGCGGCCGTGTGCGACGGCCTCGCAGATCTCGAGCAGGTCGGAGCGCAGGCGCGGCAGCAGCGCCTCGGCCTCGGGGTCGCCGAAGCGGCAGTTGAACTCGATCACCTTCGGGCCGTCGGCGGTGAGCATCATGCCGGGGTAGAGCACGCCCCGGTACTCGCGGCCGGAGGCGGCGAGGGCGGCGACGGTGCGCTCGGTCACATCGCGCTCGATGCGGCGTGCGTCCGCCTCGGCCAGCCAGCCGGGCGGCGAGTAGACGCCCATGCCGCCGGTGTTGGGGCCGCGATCGCCGTCGAACACGGGCTTGTGGTCGCAGCTGAACGGCATGTGCACGACGGTCGTCCCGTCCGTGAAGGCGTGCGCCGAGGTCTCCGGGCCGCGCAGCCGCTGCTCGATCAGCACGCGCGCGCCGGACTCACCGAACGCGTGGTCCACCATCGCCGCCTCGATCGCCGCGAGGGCCTCGGCGGGCGTGTCGCAGACCGTGACGCCCTTGCCGGCGGCGAGGCCGTCGGCCTTCACGACGTGCTCGCCGCCGAAGCGGCGCACGTAGTGCATGGCGGCCTCGGGGTCGTCGAAGACGGCGGCGTGGCCGGTCTCGATGCCGGCGTCCCTCATCAGCTCCTTCGCGAACGACTTCGACGACTCGATCTCCGCCCCAGCGCGCGAGGGGCCGAACACGGGGACGCCCTCGGCGCGCAGCGCGTCGGCGACGCCCGCCGCGAGCGGGGCCTCCGGCCCGACGACGACGAGGTCGGCGCGCAGCCGCGCAGCCGCCTCGACGACCGCCGCCCCGTCGTTCTCATCGAGGCTGTCGAGGTTCTCGCCGTACTGCGCCGTGCCGGCATTGCCGGGCGCGCTCGTGAGGCTGCCGAGGCGCGGGGACTGCGTGAGCTTCCAGGCGATCGCGTGCTCGCGCCCGCCGCCGCCGAGCAGGAGGACGTTGCTGCTCATCGCCCCTTCTGCCTCACCTGGCCGCCGAGGCGCTCACGTCTGCCTACTCCCACTCGATCGTGCCCGGAGGCTTCGAGGTGATGTCGTAGACGACGCGGTTGACCTCGGGGACCTCGTTGACGATGCGGCGCGAGATCACGGCGAGCAGGTCGTAGGGTAGACGCGCCCAGTCCGCCGTCATCGCGTCCTCGGCAGTGACGCAGCGCAGCGCGACGCAGTGGCCGTAGGTGCGGCCGTCGCCCTGCACGCCCACGGTGCGCGTGTCGGTCAGCACCGCGAACGACTGCCAGAGGTCGTAGTACACCGCCGCGTTCTTGATCTCGTCCATCACGATCCAGTCGGCGCGGCGCAGGATGTCGAGCTTGTCGCGGGTCACCTCGCCGATCACGCGGATCGCGAGGCCGGGACCGGGGAACGGCTGGCGGTAGACCATCTCGTCCGGCAGGCCCAGCTCCTTGCCGACGCGCCGCACTTCGTCCTTGAAGAGGTTGCGCAGCGGCTCGATCAGCGAGAGCTCCATGTCCTTCGGCAGGCCGCCCACGTTGTGATGCGTCTTGATCTTCGCCGTCGCGTCCGTGCCGCTCGAGGCGGACTCGATCACATCGGGGTAGGTGGTGCCCTGCACGATGTAGTTGACGTCGCCGATGCCGCGCGCGTGCTCCTCGAAGACGCGGATGAACGTCTCGCCGATGCGCATCCGCTTGGTCTCGGGGTTTGTGATCTCCGTGAGGTCGGCGAGGAAGCGATCGGCGGCGTCGACGTGGCGCAGGTTGATCGACATGTGGCCGCGGAAGGTGTTGACCACGCGCTCCGGCTCCTCGGCGCGCAGCAGTCCGTTGTCGACGAAGATGCAGGTCAGCTGGTCGCCGACGGCGGCGTGCACCAGCGAGGCCGCCACGGCCGAGTCGACGCCTCCGGAGAGCGCGCAGATCACCTGCCCGCTGCCGACCTGCGCGCGAATGGTCTGGACCGACTCCTCGACGAAGTTGGCGGCGGTCCAGTCGCCCGCGCAGCCGGCGACCTCGAAGAGGAAGTTGCGCAGCAGCTGGCTGCCCTGCGGCGTGTGCACCACCTCCGGGTGGAACTGGATGCCGAGGCAGCCCGCGTCGTTCGACATCGCCGCGATCGGCGAGTCGTCCGAGTAGGCGACGGAGCGGAAACCGGGCGGCAGCTCGACGATGCGGTCGGAGTGCGACATCCAGACGGGCATCGTCGCGGGCAGCTCGCGCAGCAGTCCGTGCGCCGGATCGGAGAGCGTGATCACGGCGTGCCCGTACTCGCGCCGCGAGGCGGGAGCGACGCGCCCGCCGAGCGACTGCGCCAGCAGTTGCATCCCGTAGCAGATGCCGAGCACCGGCAGCCCGGAGCCTACGACATAAGGCGGCAGCGTCGGCGCGCCCTCGTCGTAGACGGAGGCGGGGCCGCCGGAGAGCACGAAGCCCTTCACCTTGAGGTGCGAGAGCTTCTCCGAGGGCGTGTCCCAGGGCGCGAGCTCGGCGTAGACGCCGGCCTCGCGGATGCGCCGCGTGATCAGCATCGAGAACTGCGAGCCGTAGTCGAGCACGACGATCGCCTCGGGCGCTTCGGGGGCAGGGTGTCAGGAGCTGGCCGGGCGCGCGCGCCTCGGCGATCTCGAGGTAGGTACTGACTTCGCTGTCGCCGGAGGTGCGAATGCGATCACTCGCCCCTGCGACCGCGGCAGACGCTTCGCTCGTGTCGACCATCTCACACCATCGAGGGGAGAAGCGCCTTCGGGGAGGCGCTCCGGAAGGTCCGGAGCCGGATCGTATCGGCGCGCCCGCGCCGGGTCAACGACGCTGGCCCCGCCAGCCTATACTCGCCGCACGAACGCGCGTGGCGAGCGAGAGGGTGACGAGGATGGCGAGCACGGCCCCGCAGACGGCTGAGCGCATGACCGAGGCGGCGACGGACTTCCTCGATGCCCTCGACGAGGGGCAGCGCGCGCTCGCAATGCTGCCCTTCGACGACGAGGCGGAGCGCCAGACCTGGCACTACACCCCGATCGAGCGCTGCGGCCTCACCCTCGGCGAGATGCGCCCGCAGCAGCGCCGCCTCGCGATGCGGCTGATGGGCTCCGGGCTGAGCAGCGGCGGCTTCGTCACCGCAAGCACGATCATCGGCCTCGAGGCCACGCTCGAGGGCCTCGACGGCTGGCCGGCGCGGGCCTACGCGGAGACGCGGCCGGACGTGCCGTTCCGCGACCCCGGGATGTACTACGCCGCCGTCTTCGGCGAGCCGGGCGGCGAGGCGCCGTGGGGCTGGCGCATCGGCGGCCACCACGTCGCGCTGCAGTACACGATCGCCGGGGGCCAGATCGTCAGCCCGACGCCGACCTTCTTCGGCGCGCACCCGGCCGAGGCGCGGCAGGTCGGCACGCACGCGCTGCGCCCCCTCGCCGCCGAGGAGGATCTCGCGCGCGAGCTGCTGCACGCGCTCGACGAGGAGCAGCGCGCCACCGCCGTGATCTCGCCCGCCGCGCCCACCGACATCGTGCAGTCGAACCGCTCCCGCGTGGCCGAGGGCGTGATCAACTTCCCCCTCGCCGAGTTGATGGACCGCAAGGAGCCGGCGCGGACGGAGGCCTACGAGCGCGAGGCCCGGCAGCGCGCCGTGCTCGGCCTCACCGAAGAGATGGAGGCGGTGCTGCGCTACTCCTCGACGGACCCGCGCGGCCTCGTCGCGTCCGCGCTGGGCGCACCGCAGCGCGAGCTGCTGACGGCGCTCGTGCGCCAGTACGTCGACCGCATGCCCGAGGAGATCGCGGAGCTCGAGTGGGCGAAGCTCGACGGCGCGGCGTTCGATGCGATCCACTTCGCCTGGGCCGGTCCGGCCGAGCCGCGCCAGCCTCATTACTACCGCCTGCAGGCGCCGCGCTTCCTGATCGAGTTCGACAACGTGCAGAGCGACGTGAACCACATCCACTCGGTCTGGCGCGATCCGGAAGGCGACTTCGGCGCGGACATCCTCGCGCAGCACTACGCGCACGCGCACTAGCGGAGTCCGTGACACCTCCGGCCGGCCACGGGTCCACCGAGGAGCGCATCGAGGAGGTCGCGCGCGCGATCCGCGCGGGCGAGGTCGCCGCGATTCCGACAGACACCGTCTACGGCCTCGCCGCGCTGCCCGACGACGAGGCGGCGTTGCGCCGGCTGGCGGCCCTGAAGGGACGCCCGGAGGACCAGCCGTTCGCCGTGCTGTTCGACAACATCGAGGCGATCCGCGCGGCGGTCGAGGATCCGGGCGCCCTCGACGCGCTCGATCCGTTCTGGCCGGGGCCGCTGACGGCGGTCGTGCGTGTCGCGCAGTCGTCGGCCCACGCCTTCGTCGAGCCCGCCGTCACGCCGCAGGGCACGATCGGCCTGCGCATGCCCGACGACCCGCTGGCCCTCGCGGTGATCCGCGCCTGCGGCGGCGCGCTCGCGGTCACCAGCGCGAACCGCAGCGGCGAACCGCCGGCCGAACTCGCTTCCGAGGCGATCGCGATGTTCGGCGACGAGCTGCCCGTGCTCGACGGTGGCCCGCGCCGCCGCCCGCCCTCGACGGTCATCGACCTCACCGCGCGCCCGCCCGCCGTCCTGCGCGAGGGGCCGATCGACGCGGCGGTGGCGCTCGCGGCGCTGGGCGCATAGCTACATGAGCCTCCCCTCGATCAGCGACCTGCCCGCGGCCCAGCGGAGGATCATCCGCGCCTGGTGCATGTACGACTGGGCGAACTCGGCGTTCGCCACCAGCCTCGTCGCGATCGTGCCGTCTACTTCGTCCACCTCTTCAATGACTCGCTCGGCGAGAGCGAGGTGTTCCTCGGGGTCACCTTCACCGGCAGCTCGATGTGGAGCCTCGGGGTCGCGCTATCGACCGCGATCGTCGCCTTCTCCAGCCCGCTGATCGGCGTGATCGCAGACCGCGCTCCGATCAGGCGGAAGCTGCTCTGGACGTACACGATCATCGGCTCGTTCTTCACGCTGCTCGCGTTCTTCTCGGCCTACACGCCCGAGCCGTGGCTCTGGGTGTTCTTCATGTTCACGATCGCCAACATCGGGTTCGCCGGGGGCCTGGTCTTCTACAACTCGTTCCTGCCCCACCTTGGACCGAGGCATCTGCTCGATGACATCAGCAGCCGCGGCTTCGCGTACGGCTACGCGGGCGGCGGGCTGCTCCTGGTCGTGCACCTCGCGCTGATCCTCGCGGCCCGAGGCACGGACTTCGAGGACCTCGCCACCCGCATCGCCATCGCATCGGTCGGCTTCTGGTGGTTCGGGTGGGCGATCTGGACGCTGCGGGTGGTGCCGGAGCCGCCGGTCCGGCAGCCCGCCAGCGGGCTGACCGCCGCCGCGGCGGTTGCGACCGCCTTTCGGGAGCTCCGGCAGACGTTCCGCGAACTGAGGCGCTTCCGCGTGGTCCTCGTCTTCCTCGCGGCCTACCTGCTGTTCAACGACGGCGTGCAGACCGTGCTGGCGATCGCCGGAGCGTTCGCCGCCGACACGCTGGGCATCCCGCTCGCCTTCAACATGGCGACGATCGCGATCATCCAGTTCGTTGCCGTGCCCGGCGCGCTCGCCTTCGGCTGGCTGGCGGACCGCATCGCGACGAAGGCCGCTCTCATCGTCTCGCTGATCGGCTGGATCGGCATCGTCCTCTTCGGCGTCGCGCTGGCGCCGCTGCCGCCGGACGGGCACGCCGACTACGACTTCCAACTCAGCTACCGGCAGGAGTCCGGCGACTACGTCGTCGAGGCCGCCCCGGATCTGGACGAGGCCTTCGAGTTGCGTTGGGAGGGCGAGTACTGGTCCCTCGAGGAGGGCGCCGCCCTCAGCGTGGGCACGCTCCGCAACCTGCCGGAGGCCGTACGGGAGTCCGAGGATGTCGAGTACAGCCTGTCGATCCTCGGAGGTGGCCTCGACGGCGAGTCCGCCGTCGGCCCCGCCCACCCCTCGGTGCTGGGCGCGGGCCCGATCGACTGGTGGCCCTCGCTGGTGCGCGGCGTGCTGTGGAGCCCGCTAGGCATCGATGTCGGCTACCAGTGGCTGCTGCTCGGCGTGCTGGTGGGCACGATCATCGGCGGCAGCCAGGCGCTCGCGCGGAGCCTCTACGCGCAGATCACGCCCGAACGCCGGAGTGGCGAGTTCTTCTCCTTCTTCGGCTTCATCAGCAGAGCGTCGTCGGTGCTCGGCCCAACGATCTACATCGTCGCGACGGCCGTGTTCGACACCCGCGTCGCGGTCGCCTCGATCCTGGTGATCATCGTTGCCGGCACGATCGTGCTGAGGTGGGTGGACGTTGCCGAAGGCGCCCGCGTCGCCAGCGAGGAGGACGCCCGCACCCTCGACGCCTGAGTCGCCGCCAGCCCGCCGGGTGGCGCTGGGGTACGATCGCGGCACTGTGATCTCCCTCGAGGACCTGCGCTCACTTCCAGGACAGGCGGCCGCGGCCGCGCGAGCGCTCGCCGTGGCCAGCAGCGGGCGCGCGCATCCGCGCCTCGATGGCCGCGTTGCGGCGAGGGGACTGCGCGAGCCGGTGCGCATCGTACGTGACCGCTTCGGCGTGCCGCACGTCTACGCGGCGACCGAGGCGGGCGCGATCTACGGGCAGGGCTTCGTCCACGCCCAGGACCGCCTCTTCCAGATCGATGTCCAGCGGCGGGTTGCGGCGGGGCGACTCGCCGAGACCGTTGGCGAGCGCGGCGTCGAGACCGACCGGCTGATGCGGCGCCTTGGCTTCGCGGACCGAGCCGCGCGTGACCTCCCTTCGCTCGATCCGGACGACCGCGAGCTGCTGATCGCCTACACGGCCGGCGTCAACGCGGGGATACGCAGCCTGCGGGCGCTGCCGCCGGAGTACGCGCTGCTGCAGACGCGGCCGGAGCCGTGGCATCCCGAGCACACGCTGCTGCTGGGCCGTCTCCTGATGTTCAGCTTCGCCCCGAACTGGGATACGGAGCTGCAGCGCCTCCAACTGCTCGAGGCAATCGGCCCCGCCCGCACCGCCCTCGTCGACGTTCCCTACCCCGAGGACGCGCCAACCGCGGCCGGCGCACCCGTCCTCGACGCGGCCACGCGGCTGCTCGAGGCGTACCGGCGCGCGATCGAGGCGGGCGCTCCGGCCGGTGGCGGATCGAACGCCTGGGCGGTCACGGGCGAGCACACCGCCTCGGGCGCCCCGCTGCTCGCCTGCGACCCGCACCTGCGGCCGGCGATCCCCGGCCTCTTCCACGTCACGCACCTCGCCGGGGGCGAGTTCGATGTGATCGGGGCGGGCGTGCCAGGCTTGCCGGGCGTGATCGCGGGGCACAACCGCGATCTCGCCTGGGGCCTGACCGCCGGCATGGCCGATGTGAGCGACTGCTATCTCACGACCGTCGATTCCTCCGACCCCGGCCGCTACCGCACGCCCGGCGGCTGGGCGCGCGGCCGAGTGCGCATCGAGCGCATCGTCGTGCGCGACGGCGAGCCCGTCGAGGAACGCGTGCTGGAGACCCGCCACGGCCCCGTGGTCGGCCCCGCGCCGGACGGCGAGCGCGCGATCGCGTTGCGCTCGACGGCCATCGAGGCGTCCGAGACGCTGGCGGCGATGCTCGCCCTGGCCCGCGCGCGCGACATCGAGGAGTTCGAGGCGGCGCTCGCGCGTTGGCCGGGCGCGACGTTCAACTTCGTCTTCGCCTCGCGCGAGGGTGGGGACGCGGGACGGATCGGCTACCGTCTGGCGGGCGCAATCCCGGCCCGCGCGCGCGGCGAGGGGCTGTTCCCCGCCGACGGGGACACGGCAGACGACCCGCCGCCGCCGATTCCCGGCGACGAGCTACCCGGCGTGCTTGATCCTCCGGGCGGCGTCGTGGTCTCGGCGAACCAGCACCCGGGCGGCGAGCTTGAGTTGGGCGAGGAGTTCACCGAGCCCTGGCGCGCCATCCGCATCGCGGAACTGCTCGCGGAAGGCGGCCCGCACACGGTCGCCTCGATGCAGGCGATCCAGATCGACTTCCACAGCGAGCCGCTGCGCCGCCTCCGCGACCTCTCGATCGCTCGCGGCGTGATCGGCGACCCGAAGGCCGCACGCGTCGCGGCGGCCTGGGATGGGCAGGCGAGGCCGGACAGCGCGGGCGCGGCGCTGCTGGAGGCGGCCTACCGGCAGCTCGCGCGCCGCCTGGCGCGGCGCATCGCCGGGACGCTCGCACCGCTCGTGCTGGGAGCGAAGGTCGAGGGGCCCGCTGGAGTCTTCACACCCGAGAGCCGCTTTTCCTACCGCCTGCAGGGTCCCGTGGTGGAGGCCTGCGAGCGCGCCGCCTCGCCCTGGTTCGACGGGGAGGAGGACCGCGACCGCGTGCTGCGCGCGGCCTGGTGGAGCGCCCTCGGCGAGCTGCGCGAGCGGCTTGGGCCCGACCCGGACGCCTGGAGTTGGGGAGCGCTGAACCTCCAGCTCCTGCCGCACATGCTCGCAGTCGTGCCGGTCGTCGGTCGCGCCTTCTCGCGCGGCCCGTACCCGGCCGGCGGCGACATGAACACGGTCTGGCAAGGCGCATATGCCGCCGCCGAGGGTGGCGCCGCGCCCGCCGGCTTCAGCCCAGGCTACCGGCAGGTACTGGACCTCGGGCGCTGGGACCGCTCCACGTTCCAGCTCCCGACGGGCGCCTCCGGCATTCCCGGCCACCCCCGCTACGACGACTCGATCGAGGAGTTCCGCGCCGGGAGGCAGCGGCCGCTGCTGTACTCTCGCGAAGCCGTCGAGGCCCACGCGGAGCACCACCTGCTGCTCCAGCCGGCGGCAACGACGGGAGGAGCGGAGCGATGACGGCGATCAACGATCGGCTGGCGATCTATCGCCCGCACGTCGTGCGCGAGATGCGCGACATCGTCGGCACTGACCCTGCCCCGCTCTACTCGTGGATGCGCTACCACCTCGGATGGGAAGACACGCAGGGCCACCCGGCCGAGACCTCGCCCGGCAAGCTGCTGCGCCCGGCGGCGCTGCTGCTCGCGGCGGAGGCGCTGGGCGGCGAGATCGAGCAGGCACTCCCGGCCGCCGCCGCCGTCCAGCTCGTCCATGACTTCTCGCTGCTCCACGACGACATCGAGGATGAGAGCGAAACCCGGCGCGGCCGCGCCACGCTCTGGACCATCACCGGCATCGCGCAAGCGATCAACGCCGGCGACGGCATGTACACGCTCTCCCGCCTCGCGCTGCTGCGCCTCCGCGATCGCGGCATCGGCGAGCAGCGCACCCTGGAGGTGATCGCCGAGCTGGAGCACGCCTGTCTACGTCTCATCGAGGGCCAGCAGCTCGACATCTCCTTCGAGGACCGCAGCACCGTGAGCCACGACGAGTACCTCGCCATGATCGAGGGCAAGACGGCGGCCCTGCTCGCCGCCTGCTTCGCCATGGGGGCGCGGATTGCCGGCGCGCCGGAGGACTCCGTGGACGCGATGCGGGAGTTCGGCCGGCAGGTCGGACTCGCCTTCCAGGCGGCCGACGACCTGCTCGGCATCTGGGGCGACCCGGCGGTCACGGGCAAGCCCGTCGGCGACGACCTGATCTCCCGCAAGCAGACCTACCCCGTGATCGCCGCCATCGAGAGCGGCGAGGCGCCCGCACTCGCCGCCGCCTATCGCGATCACCCGGACGCGGCGATCGACATCGCCGCGCTCGCCGACGAGATCGAGGCCGCCGGCGCGCGCGCCGCCACCGAGCGCCTCGCCGCCGACCAGGTCGAGGCGGCGATGTCCGCGCTGACGCCGCTCTCGCTGGGGGACGACCGCGCGCTGTTCGCGGAGCTGGCGGAACTGCTCTCCGCACGCGACGCCTAGCGGGGCGGATTGCCCGCCCCGGAGACCACACCTATCATCCCGGCCGTGAGCCCGGCACACTCGAAGCGCACGGTCCGCGACATCGACCTCCACGGGCGCCGGGTCTTCCTCCGTGTCGACTACAACGTGCAGCTCGATGAACACGGCTTCGTCTTCGACGACCTGCGGCTGCGCGAGTCGTTGCCCACGATCGAGTACCTGCGGGAAGCCGGCGCGAGGATCGCGATCTGCTCGCACCGCGGGCGACCGCGCGGCCAGATCGTCGAGACGCTGCGCAACGCACCGGTCGCCAGACACCTCAGCAGCCTGATCGGCGCTCCGGTCGCATCGGCGGGCGACTGCATCGGCCCCGAGGTCGAGGCGGCCGTGGATGCGCTGGCGCCGGGCGACATGGTGCTGCTGGAGAACGTGCGCTTCCACGCCGGGGAAGAGGAGAACGACCCGGAGTTCGCCCGCCAGCTCGCCTCGTTCGCCGACGTCTACGTCGGCGACGCCTTCGGCACGGCGCATCGCGCGCACGCCTCGATCGTCGGCGTGCCGAAGTACCTTCCGGCCGTCGCCGGGCTGCTGATGGAGCGCGAGATCGAGTACCTGAAGCGGCTCTCGACGAACCCGGAGCACCCCTTCGGGCTGGTGCTCGGGGGAGCGAAGGTCGCGGACAAGATCGGCATTCTCAACCACCTCTGCGATCAGGCGAACGTGATCTGTGTCGGAGGCGGAGTCGCGAACACGTTCCTCAGCACGCAGGGCATCGACATCGCCGACTCGCTGTGGGACGCCGAGGGCGTCCCGGCCGCGCGACGCGTCTTCGAGCAGGTGGAGGCGCGCCCCGATCTGCGGCTCTACCTGCCCGTCGACGCCGTCGTGGGCTTCGGCGCCGCCGACCGCGATCACGTGCGCAGGGCGCCCGTCGACCAGGTGCCGTCGGGCTGGCGCATCCTCGACATCGGACCGGCGACGATCGAGTTGTTCCGCAGTGCGCTGGCGCCGATGCGCACGATCGTCTGGAACGGGCCGCTCGGCTGGTTCGAGCGCGAGCCGTTCGACCACGGATCGCTGGCGATGGCGGAGATACTGGCCGACCTCGACGGCACCGTGGTGGTCGGCGGAGGCGAGACGGCCGCCGTCGTGCAGCGGGCCGGCGTGGCGGACCGCATGAGCCACGTCTCGACGGGCGGCGCCGCCTCGCTGGCGATGCTGCAGGGCAAGCCGCTGCCGGCCGAGGTGGCGTTGGATGACGCCTGAGCGCCCCTGTGGTGTGGCCGATCGGCGCCGTTCCCATCGGTACGAATCGCTCCGGCTCCGATTGCGCCACTGCGTGGATCTCGTCGTTGAGCAGCTGACACACGTCCTCTCCCAACGCCGGCTCCGCGAGTTCTCTATCAGGGTGCGGTTGCGTCTCGTTCCGCCGGGGACAACGTGACCAGGGGGATACGTCTCGATGTCTTCTGCTGATAGGCCGCATACGATGAGTACATCGCGATCAGACGCTGCCAGGCATCGTCCCGCTCCTCCCCGTCCAACTCCGACGCCACCATCACCTCGGCGCCTCGCTTCGCCGACCAGGTGCGGCAGTTTGGCTCAACCAACAGGTTCTTCCACCATTCCGGATGCTCCGAGTGCCCCCCGTACGACGCCACCACGACCACCCGAGGCCCGTCGTCGAGATACAGCAGCAGCACCGACCGCTCGCGGCCCGACATCCGTCCCCTCGTCCACAGCCGCAGCGTCGGCGGCCCCTGCGAGCGCCCACGCATCAACGTGAACAGCGGCTGCTGCAGCCGGGTCAATGCTTTGATCAGCCGTGGTCCCATACCTGCATCGTAGCGCTGGCACTTTCGGGCAGAGGCCGCGTCTTGCAGATTTCAGGTCATATAGGTCATACTGGTCAGAGAGCACAGAACGTGGATTCGCTCGCCAGAGTCTTGCGCGCGGCCGCGGGTGGCCCTCGGCGCGGTGAGGGGCGAAGCGATGACGGACGACCCGGCGCGATACGGAAATGCCAACGATCGCGAGGCAGCGTATCAGGAGAACCCGGAGTCCGGCCCGAGGCACGTCGGCGTGGCCGAGGCGAAGGGCACCTTCTCGGCGCTGATCGAGGGCGTCCAGCACCGCGGCGAGCACTACGTCATCGAGCGCCACGGCAAGCCGGCCGCCGCGCTCGTGAGTGTCGAGGAACTCGAAAGCCTCGAAGCCGACCGGCTACCGGCGCCGGGCCGCACCGGGGGGCTCCGGTTGAGCGGCATGTGGCGCGGCATCCTGTCGGACGAAGAGATCGACGAGATGGTTGCGGCGATCTACGCGGACCGCGAGCGAGATGTCCCCCGTGAGATCGACACCAGCGACTGGGTCGCGTGAGGTACCTGCTCGACACCAACGCGGTCAGTGAATTGATGAAGGATCCACCCTCGGCAGTGATGCTGCTGCGCGTGGCGAGTAGTGCCGCGGAGGATCGAGCGACGTCGAGTGTGACCGCCGGTGAGTTGCTGTTCGGCGCTCACCGCGCCGGAGTGCGATCCCCGGAGTTGCTGGAGCACGCCCGGCGTATTGTGTCCGAGGACTTCCTGGTTCTCCCCTTCGACGAGGCTGCCGCTGAGGAATACGGCCAGCTTCGAGCGTACCTTGAGGCCCGGGGGACGCCGATCGGTCACCCGGACACGCAGATCGCGGCGATCGCGCTCGCGAACGACCTCGCGGTCGTTACCGGCAACGTGCGCCACTTCCAGCGCGTCCCCGGCCTCGCCGTCGAGAACTGGCTCGAATAGCCCGCGGCGTCCGCACGCCACGAGGGCGCCGCGCGCGCGATAGCGGCGCGCCCGATAGCATGGAGCCATGGACCCCGATCTGATCCGGCGGCTATCGATTCCGGGCGAGAGCAAGGTGCTGCTCTGCGTCCTCGACGGGCTCGGCGGGCTGCCGGGGCCCGTCGGGCGCAGCGAGCTGGAGTCCGCCGATAGCCGCCACCTCGACCGCCTCGCGACCGACGGTGCGCTCGGCCAGACGATCCCCGTCGGCTACGGCATCACGCCCGGCTCCGGCCCCGGCCACCTCGCGCTCTTCGGCTACGACCCGCTGGTCTACGAGGTCGGGCGAGGCGTCCTCGAGGCGACGGGCATCGACATCGCGCTGCGGCCCTCGGACCTCGCCGCCCGCGGCAACCTCTGCAGCGTCGACGCCGAGGGGCGCATCACGGACCGCCGCGCCGGGCGCGTCGCCACCGAGGTCACGACGGAGATCGCGGCGGAGCTTTCGACGATCGAGCTGCCCGGCTGTGAGGTCGCCGTCCACGCCGTGCGCGAACATCGCTTCGTACTCGTGCTGCGCGCCAGCGAGGGAAGCCCGCCGCTGAGCGATCAGATCAGCGAGACCGATCCGCAGGCCGAGGGCGTCCCGCCGCTCGATGCCGTCGCCACCGCGCCCGAGGGCGAACACACAGCCGCGCTCGTCAACCAGTTCGCCCGGGAGGCGCGTGCGCGCCTCGCGGGCCGCGAGACGGCAAACGACGTGCTGCTGCGCGGCTGGTCGAGCCTGCCCGATCTGCCGCAACTGCCGGAGCTCTGGAAGCTGCGTGCCGCTGCCATCGCCGTCTACCCGATGTATCGAGGGCTCGCCCGGCTCGTCGGCATGGACGTGCTCGACGCGGGCGAGTCGTTCGAGACGGCGATCGCCACGCTGCGTGGCGCCTGGGACGACCATGACTTCTTCTTCCTGCACTTCAAGCCGACCGACGCCGCCGGCGAGGACGGCGACTTCGCGCGCAAGCGGCAGGCGCTGCGCGACTTCGACGCCTGCGTGCCGGAGCTGCTCGCCCTCAAGCCGAACGTGCTCGTCATCGCGGGCGACCACTCGACGCCCGCGATGATGGCGGCGCACTCCTGGCACCCGGTCCCGCTGCTGCTCTGGGGCGACAACGTCCGCACGGACGCCTCGCACCACTTCGACGAGGACGAGTGCGCGGTCGGCGGCCTCGGCACGATGCCCGCGAAGGAGCTGCTCCCGCTCGCCTTCGCCCACGCCATGCGCCTCACCAAGTTCGGTGCCTGAGGGGAGCCGCGATGCCCACGCGAACGCCGATCGTCGGCGGCAACTGGAAGATGCACCTCGACCGCGCAGGCGCGCGCGAGCTGCTGCGCGAACTGCGCGATCAGCTCGACGGTCTCGAGGGCGTCGAAGTCGTGATCTTCCCGCCGGCGCCCTGGCTCGGCGACGCCGCCGACGCGCTCGAGGGCAGCACGCTGCGCGTCGGCGCGCAGAACGCCTACTGGCTGCCGCACGGCGCCTACACCGGCGAGGTCGGTGCGGCGATGCTCGTCGGCACTGCCGAGTACGTGCTCGTCGGCCACTCCGAGCGCCGCCACGTCTTCGGCGAGAGCGACGAGGACAGCGGGCGCAAGCTCGACGCCGTGCTCGGGCTCGCGCTGCAGCCGATCCTCGCCGTCGGCGAGCAGCGCGAGGAGCGCGAGGGCGGGCGCACCGCCGAGGTGCTGCGACGCCAGCTCGACGCCGCCTTCGCCGGCGTCGACCGGCTGCCCGAGGGCTTCACGATCGCCTACGAGCCGGTCTGGGCGATCGGCACGGGGCTGACCGCGACGCCGGAGATCGCCCAGGCCACCGTCGCCGAGATCCGCCGCATGGTCGCGGACCGCTTCGGCGCGGCGAGCGCCGAGTCCTGCCGCATCCAGTACGGCGGCTCCGTCAACGCGGAGAACGTCGCCGACCTCGCCGGCCAGTCAGACATCGACGGCGCGCTCGTCGGCGGGGCCTCGCTCGACGCCTCGGCCTTCGCCACGATCTGCCGAGCCGTCGCCGCAGCGGCCAGGGAGTAAGCCGCTGAGCGCGCCCGGCGTCGTCGTGCTGGTCGGTCCCACCGCCTCGGGTAAGACGGCGGCCGCCGTCGCCATCGCCCAACGGCTACCGATCGAGGTCGTCTCCGCCGACTCGCGCCAGATCCGGCGCGGGATGCGCATCGGCACCGCCGCGCCCAGCGACGAGGAGCTCGCCGCCGTACCGCACCACCTCGTCGGCGTCACCGAGCCGGACGCGCCGTGGACGCTCGCCGACTTCCTCGAGGGCGCGCACGCGGCGATCGAGGGCATCCACGCGCGCGGGCGGCTGCCGCTGCTCGCCGGCGGAGCGGGGCAGTACGTCTGGGCGCTGCTCGAAGGCTGGCGGCCGCCCGCCGTGGCGCCGGACCCGGCGCTGCGCGCGCGCCTCGAAGCGGAGTGGCGGGAACAAGGCCCCGGGGCGCTGCACGCGCGGCTCGCCTCGCTCGACCCGCGCTCCGCGGAGCGCATCGACCGGCGCAACCAACGGCGCCTGATCCGCGCGCTCGAAATCATCGAGGCGACCGGCGAGCCGATCGCCCCGCTGCCGCGCGTGCCGCCGCCCTGGCCGTGGCGCGCCGTCGGCCTCGAGTGGTCACGGAGCGCGCTCCGTCGCCGCGCCGACGAGCGCGCCGTGCGCATGTACGCCGCGGGCCTGGTCGAGGAGACGCGCGCGCTGGTCGCCCGCCGCGGCAAGGACTTCGAGGCGCTGAGCTCGATCGGCTACGCCGAGGCGCTGGGGGTGCTGCGCGGCACGTGGGACGAGGCGGAGGCGATCCAACGCACGCAGGCGGCGACGCGCCGCCTGATCCGCCGCCAGGCTGCCTGGTTCCGCCCCGCCGACCGTCGCATCGACTGGCGCGACGGCGCGGACCTCGAGGGCGTCGTGTCGGCAGTGGAGGCGGCGTTCGCGGAGCTACGCGCGTAGGGCGGCGCGTAACTCCGCCAGCGCGTCCTCAAGCTCCCGCCCGTGGTGGGCGATCTCGTCCAGTAGCTCCTCTGGCGTCCGCGTGTCGGCGTCCTCCACGCGATGCGGGTTGACGGCCTTGAGGTCGTAGCCGCGCTCCTCGATCTCCTCGCGGCTCACGGTCCACGAGCGCTCGGAGTCCGCGCGCTCCGGCAGGAGAGCGAAGAACTCCTCGAAGTGGTCGAGGGTGAGGGGGTAGCGTTTGGTGAAGGTGCGATGTCGACCCGACCCTCCCGCGCCGGAGGCGTCCGGCGGCGGCGCGACCTCGAAGTACCAGATACGTTCCGTCCGCCGGCCCTTCGTGAAAAAGAGCAGGTTCGTCTTCACACCGGTGCCGGCTCCGAGGAAAGCCCCTGTCGCGAGGCTAGCGATGCACCACAGGTCGCATTCGTCAAGCAGCTTGCGGCGGATCTGCTGATGGGCGTTGGTCGACTTGAACAGCGTGCCCTCGTCGATCACCATGCCCGCGCGACCGTCCGGCGCGAGGGTGTCGATCACTTCCTGCAGGAAGAGCAACTGGGTCTCGCGCGACTTGTGGGCGTAGCGCTGTTGAGCGTCAGGCCCCTCGCGTCCGCCAAACGGCGGATTCGTCAGGATCACATCGAACAAATCAGGTGCCTCGACATAGAGGCCGCCATAGGTTGCCGAGCGGGTCAGCGTGTTGCCGTGCCAGACGCGCGGCTCATCAATGCCGTGCAGCACGAGGTTGCCGAGGGCGATCGAGTGGACGAGATCGGCCTTCTCGCGGCCATAGAACGTGCCGGCGGCCAACTGTTCCAGCTTCGGCCCCGTGGCTTCGTCGCCCAGCGAGTCGCGCATGAACTCGTACGACTGGGCGAGGAAGCCGCCGGTGCCGCAGCAGGGGTCGTAGACGGTCTCCCCGAACTTCGGCTCGATGGCGCGCACGATCGCGCGCACGACGACGCGCGGCGTGAAGAACTGGCCCGCGTCCTTGTTCGTTTCCCCCATTTCCAACAAGAGGCCCTCGTACGCCTGCGAGAGGGCGAACACGCTCTCGCGATCCGCGCGGTCAACCCGGATGTCGTGAAGCAGGTCGAGGATATCGAGGAGGTTCTTGTTGCCGTCCATACCCACGGCGTCGATATTCGCGACAAGCTGGCTGACGATCCGCTGCACCGATGTAGCGGAGGGGGACGTGCGGAGATTGCGGAGATAGGGGAGCAGCTCGTCGTCCACGAAGCCGATGGCGCCGCCACGCCCGCCGACGCCGATCTCTTCGCGGAGATCGCCACCCGTCGCGGCCCAGTTCGACCAGCGGTAGTGCTTGTTGAGAACCGGCGACCAGGGGATGCCGATCGCCTCGCGCTCGACCTCTTCCCGCCGCTCCCGCTCATCGAGCAGGCGCAGGAAGAGCAACCAGGTCAGATCGGTGATGTACCCCATCGCCCCGGGGTAGTTGGAGCGGCGCATGATGTCGCAGATCGCCCAGATCCTGCTATTCAGGGCGTCCTGAGAGAGTGGCCCGCTCATGCCGCCGCGCCGAACGACTGCCGCAGCAACGTCGTCATCAGGCCTTCTGCGGCGGCGACCTGGGCCGCTGCGGCGGCCCGTACGCGCTCGGCGGCGTTCATCAGTCCCGCGATGCGGCGCTGCTCCTCGAGGGGTGGGAGGGCGAACTTGAAGGCGCGCACGACCTTGTTAGTGACGGCAGGGTAGGAGGCCCCCGTCATCTTCGCGGTCATGCTGTCCACGAACCCCACCGACTGCACCAAGCGAAAGATGTAGGCGGGGTGACACTGATCGCCCGGGCGCAGCACGCAGAATCCCGTACTGCAAATCGCGCCGTCGAGAGATCGGTCGATATGCGCGACTGCGTTGAGGTTCGGGCGGGTCGTGGAGACGATTACGTCGTCCGCGCGGATTAGCCTGCGCGCCCGGCTGGGCGCGTCCGTTCCCAGTATGTCTTTTGGACTCGCGATAAGTTTTGTCAGCCGATCGACGCTGGAGATATCGACGTACACGAACTCTTCGTTGGGCCTGCTCCGGGGATCGGTATTGGCCGCGCCAGTCGTGATCTCGCCCAGCGTAACGTAGCGCCAGCCCTCGGGGAGAGGGCCGTCCTCGGTCACGGTGCGCTCCATTCACTGTCGCCGGCGAGCAGGCGGCGCTTGAGGTCCGGCATCGCGCCGGGACCGAGGGCGGCGAGGCCGCCCGCCTCGCGCACCGCCGGTACGGAGCCGAGCATCTGACTCTCCAGCGCCTCTGTGCCGTCCCGCCCAAACTGGGCGGCGAGGATGCGGATGATAGGCTCGCCCGCCGCCTCCCGCACGCGCTCGGCGCGGTCGACGCGCGGGCGCGGCGTCTGCTGCCAGCCCGCGTGCGCGAGCACGTCGTAGAGATCGCAGTCCGCGAGTTCGGCGGCGCGACGGTACGCCTCGGCGCTGCGGCCCTGCTCTGGCAGGGCCTCGACCAGCGCCTTGCGCGCTTCGGGCCGGATCCAGCGCTCGCGGAACTCGCCGAGGCCCCCAACGTCCTCAAGCAGGCGGTTGGCGATGCGCTCGCCGTACTCGCGCAGCGCGACGAAGCGCAATTGCCCGCCCTCCATCACGCCGACTGTTGTCTCGCCGTGCTGGACGCGCACCTCGATGCCCTCGACCTCGAAGCGGCGCTGCGGGTCGCGTTCCTCGCCCGGCTCTCCGCCGGGCGGCGGCGCGTCGTAGTCGCGCTGGGCGAGCGGTTCGTCGAGCAGGCGGCTGGCGTTAGTGTAGTCGTGGACGGTGAAGCTCAGCTTGCCGCTCGGCTCGTGGATGCGCGTGCCGCGCCCCAGCATCTGGTGGAAGACGATCGGCGACTTGAGATAGCGGAAGAAGACGATGTTGCGCAGGCAGGGCACATCGACGCCTGTGCTGATCAGATCGACAGTGCAGGCGGCGAAGGCGCGCGCCTGGTTGCTCCTGAGATCGGCCAGCAGGTCGCGGCCTCCGGCGGCGGTGCACTTGAAGGCGTAGGGCTCGGCCGGCCGGCGTCCCTGTTCCGCCGCCCAGCTCGCGTAGAGGTTGCCCATCGCCGCCGCGACGAGATCGGCGTGCTCATCGGTGACGCAGAAGATCAGCGTCTTCTGCTCCGGCCCGCCCGAGTCGACCAGTTGCGCGAAGAGGTCCGCGCACATCTCGCGCACGCGGTCCGGCAGCAGCAGCCGCTGCTCGATCGAGCCCGCGCCGAAGTGCGGGGACATGTCGGCGACGTTGAGGTCTGCGCCCGTGCGCGCGTCGCGGATCTCGCCGGCCGCGAGGCTGTCGCGCTCGACGCCCTGCTCGCGCTCGAGCTGTCCCGCCGTGAAGACATCGCTGCGCACGAGGCTCATCGCGGCGAGGTAGCCGTCCTCCATGCCGTCGACGATGCCGTACTCGTAGACCGGCTCGCCGAAGTACTCGTAGTTGTCGCGGGTGATCGCATCCGCCTCGGCAGTGTCGGCGTCGTCCGCCGCGGCGCCGGTCACGATCTGCCGGGGGGTGGCCGTGAGGCCGATCTGGACGGCCTCGCTGTTGCGTGTGAGCACGGCGCTCCACTTGTTCCAGGCGGAGCGGTGGCACTCGTCGATGATGATGTGGCTGAAGTAGTTCTCCTCGTAGTGGCGTTCGAGGTACGACGGTTCGCCATCCTCGCCCTCCGCTGCGTCGCCCTCGACGCCGAGCGTCTGGTAGCTGGCGACGATGATGCGCGCGTTGTGCTCCGGATTGCGCGTGGTCGCCGCCGCCGCGTCGGAGCCGAACACATCGTGGAGGGCGGAGAGCGCCTGGTTGCGCAACTCATCGCGGTCGCAGACGAAGAGGGCGCGGCGCAACGGACCGGCCTCGACGAGCGCGCGCAGGATGCCGACGGCGATGCGTGTCTTGCCCGTGCCGGTGGCGAGCGAGAGCAGCGCGCGCTTCTCGCCGCGCGCGACGCGCTCCAGCACGGCGCGGGCGGCGGCGCGCTGGTAATGGCGCTCGCCGTCGCGCGGCGGATGCAGCAGCGGGGCCGAGTCGGGAGCGTCGAGGTCGACGCCGCGCAGCGCGCGGTAGCGCGCGAGCAGCTCGTCGGGCGTGGGGAAGCGCGAGAGCGGCAGCGGGCCGCGGGTCTCGCCGTCGTCGAGGCAGTGCTCGGCGAACAGCACGCCATTGCAGGAGTAGACGAATGGGACGTGGTGCGCGCGTCCGTAGCCCTTCGCCTGCTCCATACCGGCGAAAGGCGGGCTCCCTTCGGGCTTCGCCTCAATCAAGGCCACTGGCAGCAGCCGTCCGTCGGGGCCTGCGGGCGCGCTCAGCACGTAGTCGGAGCGACCTCGCGTGCGGCGGGTCTCTGTGCCCCAGAGGACGGCCTCGCCGGGAGTGACCTCCCGTCGAATCCAGTCCTCGGACCAGCCGCGCGCGCGTAAGGGCGGGTGTGATCAGTTTCGCGCGTGTGTCGGCTTCGGAGAGCGGCATGCCCGGCAGAATACACATGCCCCGCGGGATGCGTTCGACGGACTGCGCGGCTCGTCCCTACTCCGGACCATCCAGCGCGGCGCGCGCGATCGCTTCGAGGGCGCGCGCCTCGATCGGCGGGTTGACGAGGCCGCTGCGGACATCGCGGAAGTACCGCTCGAGGGGCTCGGAACGGTGCAGCGCGACCCCGCCGACCAGGCGCATCGCGATCTCGACGACCTCGACGGCGCTGTTGGTGGCCAGACGCTTCGCGGCAGCGATCTGCGGACCCATGCGGCCGCGCTCGCCGGGGTGCTGTTCCCAATCCTCCGCGGTCTGCAGCAGCAGGGCGCGGGCCGCCATCACGGTCGCGTCGATGCGGCCGATCTGCTCGCGGACGTGGGGGATGGACGCGATCGGGCCCGCCGCGCCGAGCGGGCGGCGCTCGCGCGCGAAACGCACGGCATAGTCGCGCGCGGCCTCCGCGACGCCGAGGCTCGTGGCGCCGACGAGGATCGGGAACCACGCGGCCGGGGCGGCCCCGCGCCGGGCGGCGGGATCGCTGCGCGAGAGGAAGTCGGCGTCGCCGACGGCGACGCGGTCGAAGTGGACGTCGTCGGAGCCGCTGGCGCGCATGCCGAGCGCGTCCCAGGTCTCCTCGACGCGCACGCCGGGCAGGTCGCGATGCACGGCGACGCGCGCGGTCTCGCCCGAGCCGTCCTCGACCGCGACGTAGGTGATGAAGTAACTGAGCGCGGGCGCGGCCGTGGTGAAGACCTTGTGCCCGCTCAGCCGCCAGCGGCCCGGCCCGTCGGGCGTGACGTTCGCACGAGGCCGGCCGCCCCCTGCGGCGAGCCGAGCTCGGGCTCGGCGGCGGCGTTGTTGAGCAGCGCGCCGTCGCGCACGACCTCATCGAAGATGCGTGCGCGGACGGCCTCCGGCCAGGCGCGCGACTGGCCCTCGCCGCCGCAGAGCATGAGGTGCATCGCCAGCCCGATCGCCGTCGAGCCATCCCCCTTCGCGAGCGCGAGGTGGGCGAGCGCGACATCGTCCAGCCCGTACCCGCCGCCGCCGTACTCGGCGGGCACGGACGCCGCCGTGTATCCGCTGCGCCGCAGCTCCTCGAAGTTCTCGAACGGGAAGGACCCCTCGCGGTCGTGCTCCCCCGCGCGCTCCGCGAACGCGGCCGCGAGCGACTGTGCGAGCAAGAGCAGGCCGGCCTGCCGTTCGTTCTTCGGATACATCGCCGCGAGCGTAGCACCGGCGTGCGGCGGGGGCAGGGGGTGGGCGCGTGTCGGCGTCCGCCGAGGTCAGGCGGGGCGGGTGGCCGTCTCGGACTCGAGGGCGGCCCGCAACTTCTCGATGTCGAACTTCTGCGATGCCCACTCGATCTCGATGCCGACGACGTGCTCGTCCGCGTCGAGGTCGACCACGATCCCGTCGCACAGCTCGAACGACTCGGTGCTGGGCTGCGGCTGGAACTTGATGTAGGCGGAGTCGGTCTCCGGATCGTAGCCGAGTCTCATGGCGCGTCCGCCCTCCGGAAGTTCCTGTCGATGAACGCCGTGTGGATCGTCTCGCCGTCCTCCAGTGTCACCACTCGCATGATACGCGGTTCGCCCCTGTCCAGGAGTCGGAAGCTCCGGGCGACTTGGGACTCCCGGGAGTGAATGACACAATCGGTCAAGCGGGTGCGCGAACGCCTGTGCGCTGGTATGATGGCTCGGCAGCGCCCGAGGAGATCTCCATGACCGCAGGGGGGGACAGAAGACCAACGTCGCCACGTCCAGTTGCGCCTCGGCCGTCGCAGCCCAGGCTCCCACAGCAGCCGCCGCAGCCAAGCTACAGTGAGAGGGGCGCACCCTCCACGCCAAGAAGGACAGGCTAGCCTCTAGCCTTCGTCTTCGGAACAGAATGCCGAATCCGAGTCCGCCGCCACGCCCGCCTCAGCGCGAGCGCCCAAAGCCACCGCCCCCCGGGCGAAAAGACGCGGGCTATCGCCCACCGAAACGAGCACCATAGTTCGATCCGTGCGAGTAGCGGATCCGATGCCGAACGAAGCAGGGAGCCAGCGGTCGCCATCACTCGCAAATCCGCCGCGTCCGGCACCGCCACCAGAGCGCCGACGGCCACCGACCTCTGGGCGTGCAGAAAAAGGCCGTACTTCGGGTTCGAGATGAGAGGGTTGGTTGCGTCCTGTTTGCCCTGCCCGAAGGGCTTGCACCTGTCGATCGGGTGAGATTCCAAGACTTCAGGGGTGATCGATCACAACGGGATGTGTGGTCCGAACCCAGCGACGATGAGCGCTGCTCCCAACATCATCGAGGAGTAGGTGAGCTTTGTCGTGGCAACGCGAGCCTTCATCACGCGCTCGTTGACCGCCACAGCTTGCTCTACTGACGCGGCGACTAGCCAGTGGACGTCTTCATCGATCTCCTTCGTGGCGGCGAGTTCGCGGATGTCCGAAAGGCTTGGCAGCTCCCTGTAGGTTCGGGGCCAGAGACCCCGCACGCTGTTGACGAACGCGAAGAACAAAACTGCTGAACCCGCGGAGATCAGCAGCAACTCAGTTCCCCCGAGTGCTTGCTGCAGAGGATCGAAGATCGAAAGAGCAGAGAGAATCAGCGCAGCCATTGCAAGTGCCGTGGCTCCAGCGACTGCCAGCTTGCTGTCGAGGGCGGTAGCCTGCGCGTGCTGACTATCCAGATGAGCGATGCCAGCCTCGAAGTGCAGCGCAGCGAGTCGCTTCGGATAGTCCTGAGGCCCGAACGTCGGCAGCGTCTCGATGTCGACCGGACGCCACGTGAACGCAAGCCACTCCGCCAGTGTGCGGGCTGCGGTGGTGAGACGGTCCGGGTTCGGCGGGCCATACCTCCCAGCGCGCACCAGCGGATAGAGAGCGGGTCGGAACGTAGCGGCCCACCGCACCCCTGCCAAAGCTCGAGCAGTCAAGCGATCGAGTTCCATCGCGCCGTCTCCCGGACACTCGTCCTCTCGATGACAGTATCCCCCTCGGCGTCCGCCGGGAGCACGTTGCGGTCGTCCCGTCTGCGCACTTAGGACCACGGTATGGCACTCACGTCGCGGGGGTTGCGATCGCCGTCGCACACATTCAACGGCGCACAGACTCCAACCCACCCGAGCATGTTGTGCGCCCTCACCTCGTGCCCTCCTGTTGAGCCCGCCGCGCGGGCGACCGTACGATGGCTGGATGAACGAGTTGCCGTTCTGGAAGATGCACGGCGCGGGCAACGACTTCGTCGTGCTCGCCGCCGAGGACGACGCGACACGCTCCGAGAAGGAGTGGGGCGCGCTCGCGCAGCGCGTCTGCGACCGGCGCTTCGGCGTCGGCGGGGACGGGCTGATCGCCGTGCTGCCCTCGGACGTGGCGGACCTGCGGATGCGCATGTTCAACCCCGACGGCTCCGAGGCGGAGATGTGCGGCAACGGCATTCGCTGCCTCGTCAAGTTCGCGCTCGACCAGGACGACGCGTTGCGCGCGCGCGGCGAGCTGCGCGTGGAGACGCTCGCGGGCGTGCTCGACACCGTGGCGACGCCCGGCGCGGACGGTGCCGTCGCGCGCGTGCGCGTCGGCATGGGCGCGCCGCGCTTCGAGCCGGAGGCGCTCGGCGCGCTCGTCGAGCAGGCGCCGCCGGTGCTCGACCTGCCGCTCGAGGCGGCCGGCGGGGAGCACCGCGTCACGCTCGTCTCGATGGGCAACCCGCACGCCGTGATGTTCGGCAGCGAGCCGGTCGAGTCGTTCGAGCTCGAGCGGATCGGGCCGGCGATCGAGCATCACCCGCTGTTCGCGAACCGCACGAACGTCGAGATCGTGCGCGTGCGCGATCGCGAGGCGATCGAGATGCGCGTCTGGGAGCGCGGGGCGGGCGAGACGCTCGCCTGCGGCTCCGGCGCCTGCGCCGCCGTCGTCGCCGCGTGTCTGCACGGCCTCACCGGCGCCCGCGTCGCGGTGACGCTGCCCGGCGGCGTGCTCGGCATCGAGTGGGACGGCGAGGGCGAGGTGACCCTTGAGGGCCCGGCCGTCAAGGTGTTCGAGTCGGTCTGGCGCGAGCCGGGCCCGTAGTGAGGCAACACGTCAGTATGAGACTCCAGTGAGTTCCAGAGACAGTGAATCCGGGGAGAGGCAGTCATGACGCAGGCAAGGATCGGCGGCCAACTCGGCGACGCGCTGCAGACGCGCAACGCGCCTCGCAGCATCGACTCCTGGGAGGCGCTGCTCGACAGCGACGCCGCCGAGGCGGTGGAGACCGACGTCGGCGAGATGGCGCTGGTACGCGAGCGCGGCCAGCTCCACCTGCACTACGCCTTCGACGACCTCGAGGCGATGACCGCGGCCTGGCATCCGTGCTTCGACGCGCTGCGCCCAAGCATCTCCGGCTCCGGCTTCCCCTACGTGACGATCGACCTCGTGGAGCACGTCAACCGGCGCTGGATCGAGAACCTGCTCGCCGAGTGCGACTTCCAGGCGATGGGCGAGTGGCTCGAGCTCGTGCACCCCGGCGTGCGCGATGTCGTCCCGCCCGAGATCCCCGAGGGCCTGACGATGCGCCGCGCCCAGCCCGGCGACGCCGCGGCGATCGTCGCGATCGAGGGCGCCGCCTACGGCGACTGGACCGAAGGCGAGGGGGCGACCCTCGCGCGCATCGAGGAGGCCGGCTGGACCGGCGTGCTCGAGCGCGACGGCGAGGTGATCGCCTACGCGATCAACACCGCCGTCGAGGACGGGCGTGGCGAGGTCATGTCCTGTGCCGTGGCCCCGGACGCCCAGGGCGACGGCCTCGGCAAGGTGATCCTCGGAGCGGCCACGTACCAGCTCGCTGCCTCGGACGGACGCGAGGCCGCGGTGCGCGTGCGCCCCGACATCCCGACGGCGGCCCGCACCGCCACGGCGCTCGGCTACCTCGTGGGACGGCGCGGCATCGAGCTGCGGCGCGACTCGGACGAAGAGGTGCTGCGGAAGGTGCGCGACGACGCGCGCATTCGCGGCATGAAGGTCCGCTTCGGCAACTGGCGGTAGCGGCGTGAGACTGGCGCGCCGCGTCGAGCAGCTCCCGCCCTACCTCTTCGCACGCATCTCGGAGCTGATCGCCGCGCAGCGGGCCGCCGGCGTCGACGTGATCTCGCTCGGGATCGGCGACCCCGATCTGCCGACGCCGCAGCACGTGCTCGACTCGCTGCGCGAGGCCGCCGGGGATCCCGCGAACCACCGCTACCCGGAGACCGAGGGCCTGCCGGAGTTCCGCGAGGCCGTCGCGCGCTGGTACCAGACGCGGCACGGCGTAACGCTGGACCCGGAGACCGAGGTCGTCTCGCTGATCGGCTCGAAGGAGGGGCTCGGCCACCTGCCGCTCTGCCTGATCGACCCCGGCGACCTCGCGATTGGCATGCAGCCCGGTTACCCCGTCTACGAGATCGCGACGATGTTCGCCGGCGGCGAGACGCTCTCGCTGCCGCTGCGCGAGGAGGACGGCTGGCTGCCGCGCCTCGAGGACGTGCCCGCCGCCGAGGCGGAGCGCGCCCGTCTGGTCTGGCTCAACTACCCGAACAACCCGACCGGCGCGATCGCCGACGAGGCCTTCTTCGCCCGCGCGATCGCCTGGGCGCGCGACAACGACGTGGTGATCGCGCACGACCTCGCCTACTCGGACGTCTGCTTCGACGGCTACCGCGCGCCCTCGATCCTCGAGGTGGAGGGCGCGCGCGAGGTGGCGATCGAGTTCAACTCGCTCTCCAAGACCTTCAACATGACCGGCTGGCGGGTTGGCATGGCGGTGGGCAACGCCGAGCTCGTGGGTGTGCTGCGGCGCGTCAAGTCGAACCTCGACAGCGGCGTGCCGCAGGCCGTGCAGCAGATGGCGATCACCGCGCTGGACGACCCGCGCGACTCGATCGAGCGACATAACGAGATCTACCAGCGCCGCCGCGACCGCGTCGTCGAGGTGCTGCGCGAGCTCGGCCTGCATGTCGATCCGCCAAAGGCCTCGCTCTACGTCTGGGCGCGGTTGCCTGACGGGGAACACTCCTCGGCGGAGTATGCGCAGCGGCTGGTCGAGCAGACCGGCGTCGTGGTCACGCCGGGCGTGAGCTACGGCGACGCGGGCGAGGGCTACATTCGCATCTCGCTCACGCTCGCCGACGAGCGTCTCGAGGAGGCGCTCTCTCGCCTCAGCGCGTTCGCGCGAGGACGCCAGGCGTAAGCCGAGCCCGGAGCCGCCGATGCCGCGCCGCCCGCAGCAGCCGATGCCGCCCGCCGTGCGCGACGCCCTCGAGGCGCGCGGCGTGCTCGCCGGCTACGAGGCGCGCCCGTTCTACCAGCGCAACGACTACCTCGCGTGGATCGCTCGTGCACAGCGCCCGGAGACGCGCGAGCGCCGCCTCGCGCAGATGCTCGACGAGCTGGAGCAGGGCGGCGTCTACATGAGGATGGCGCACGCCCCCAGCCGCAAGGACTAGCTCCGGCGCCCTCTCCCCGGGGAGAGGGCTGGGGTGAGGGGACTCCCGGGCCCACCGCGCCAGCACCCTGCCCCTGCGCGCGCCAGCACCCTGCCCCTGCGCGCGCTATCATCGCGGCGCTCCCCCTGGAACCGCAGCGATGGCCACGACCACAGCCGCCCCCGGCACCGCGAGTACCGAGACGCCGGCGCCCGGCCCGGGCGTCTTCTCCTCGCGGATGCTGCGCGAGGCGATCGAGGCCGGGCGCATCTCGCCGAAGCGGATTCCGGCGGCGCAGATCCAGCCGGCCAGCATCGATCTGCGGCTTGGCGCGAAGGCGTACCGGCTGCGCAGCAGCTTCCTGCCGGGCGCCTCGGCGCGCGTGCGCGATCGGCTGCCGGAGCTGCAGATGGGCGCGCCGCTCGACCTCGCGGACCCGGAGGGCGTCGTCCTCGAGCCGGGACGGCCCTACCTCGTGCGGCTGATGGAGAGCGTGCGGTTGCCCGAGGACGCCACGGGGCGCACCAACCCGCGCAGCTCCACCGGCCGGCTCGATGTCTTCACGCGCGTGATCAGCGACCACGGGACGCAGTTCGACGAGATCGAGCCGGGCTACGAGGGCCCGCTCTGGCTCGAGGTCTACTCCAACACGTTCACCGTAAACGCGCGCCAGGGCCTCGCCCTCACGCAGCTGCGCATCTCCTCGGGGGACTCGTGGCTGGACGCCGCCGCGATCCGGGAGCTGCACGCGCGCGACGGCCTCGTCTTCGCGCACGGCGGCTCCAGCGGCAGCACGCCTCGCGAGCGCATCGAGGCGCCGACGATCGGCCAGCGCGGGCTGCTGCTCAGCGTCGATCTGCCCGGCGGCGAGTTCTGCGGCTGGCGGGCGAAGCGCAACAGCGCGCTGCTCGACCTCGCGAAGACGGCCGCCTACGACCCGTTCGACTACTGGGAGCCGGTCTTCGCGGAGTCGGCCGGGCGGCTGGTGATCCAGCCGGACGACTTCCACCTGCTGATCTCGAAGGAGTTCGTGAGCATCCCGCCGGACGTCGCGGCGGAGATGATCGCCTACGACCCGACCAACGGCGAACTGCGCACGCACTATGCAGGTTTCTGTGACCCCGGCTTCGGCTACGGCACGGAGCTGCACGGCACGCAGGCGGTGTTCGAGGTACGGGCGCACGACGTGCCATTCATGCTCGAGGACGGCCAACCGATCGCGCGCCTCGGCTTCGAGCGGATGGCCGAGGCGCCCGCGGTCCTCTACGGCAGCAGCGAGCTCGGATCGCACTTCCAGCGGCAGGGCGTAAACCTCAGCCGCCAGTTCAAGGCGCCCGAGGCCAGCATCCGCTTCCAGATGACCAGCTGGCGCTGACGCGCCCCTCGCAGCCGCAGACGGACACGGCGGGCCTCGCAGCCCGTATCCTGCATGGGCGACGAGGAGGACCGCATCCCCAGGAAGCGCGCACGCAACGGACGCAACGGCAGGGCCGACGGCGCACGCAGGAACGGCCGCGGGCACGCGACCGCTCCGGTGCAGGAGCGCGCCTTCCTCGTCGGCCTGGACTACCAGCGCCGGCCGCTGATGCCGCCCCGCGAGTCGCTGCGCGAGCTGGCGCGGCTCGCGCGCACCGCGGGCGCGACCGTCGTCGGGCAGGCGCTGCAGCGGCGCGCACGCCCCGACCCGGCGACCTGGATCGGCGCGGGCAAGCTCGAGGAGATCAAGGCCGCGCGGGAAACCACGGGCTACTCGCTCGTGATCTTCGACGAGCAACTCTCGCCCGCACAGCAGCTGCGCCTCGAATCGGCGCTCGACGTCAAGGTGCTGGACCGCAGCGCGCTGATCCTCGACATCTTCGCGAGCCGCGCGCGCACCCACGAAGCGACGCTGCAGGTGGAGCTGGCGCAGCACGAGTACCTGCTGCCGCGCCTGCGCGGGCAGTGGCGCCACCTCGAACGCACCGAGGGCGCGATCGGCGCGCGCGGGCCGGGCGAGACCCAGCTCGAGACCGACCGCCGCCTGATCGGCGCGCGCATCAGCCACCTCAAGCGCTCGATCGAGGCCGTACGCAAGCAGCGCGCGCTGCACCGCCGCCGCCGCGAGCGTGATGGCGTCCCCGTGGTCGCGCTCGTGGGCTACACCAACGCCGGCAAGTCCTCGCTGCTGCAGGCGCTCGCCGGCGCCGAGGCGTTCACCGCCGACGCGCCGTTCGCGACGCTCGACCCGCTGACGCGCCGCGTCGGCGTGCCGGGCGGCCAGGCCTTCCTGCTGACCGACACCGTGGGCTTCATCCAGAAGCTGCCGGCACAACTGATCTCGGCCTTCCGCGCGACGCTCGAGGAGCTTCAGTCCGCGGACCTGCTGCTCCATGTCGTCGACGCCAGCTCTCCGGCGGCGGCGGCGCAGGGCGAGACCGTGCTCGACACGCTCGTCGACCTCGATCTGGCGGGGCGGCCGGTGCTCACCGTGCTCAACAAGGCCGACGAGCTTGAGCTGCCCGACGGCTCGCTGCCGGGCGCCGAATCCGACCTCGCGCGCCTCGATGGCGAGAACCCGGCGCACGAGTCCGCGCTCGCGCACCCGGACCTCCCGCACGCCGGCACGCTGGTCGTCTCGGCGCTGCGTGGCTGGGGCATCGACGCGCTGCGCGAGCGCCTCGCGCTCGACCTCTTCGGCGAGCGTCCCCCGGCGGTGGCGCTGGCCGCGTCGAGCTGATCGCGGCGTCCCGGAACCCCAGCGGCTGCGACGGCGTTATCCTCACAGCGGCCCTGAGCGGGCGGACTCGCCCGGCTCACGGCAACAGGAGCAGGATGAGGGACGCAACCAACCCGACAGGGACGCGCGCGCCGGAGCACCACGACGGCCGCGACAGCTTCGGACGCTACCTCGACGACTTCGTGCCGGGCGACGAGTTCGCCCACTGGCCCGGGCGCACGATCACGGAGTACGACGACACGCTCTTCGCAGCGCTGACGATGAACCAGCACCCACTACACAGCGACGCCGCCTACGCCGAGGGCACGCAGCACGGGCAGCGCCTCGTCGTCGGGACACTCGTCTTCAGCCTCGTCGTGGGGATGACGGTGCGCGACATCTCCGGCCGCGCGATCGCGAACCTGCAGTACGACGCGGTCCGCCACCTGGGCCCGACGTTCCACGGCGACACCATCTACGCGCGTTCGACCGTGCTGGACGTGCAGCCCAGCGAGCGCCGTCCCGACCGCGGCGTGCTCGAGGTGGAGACGGTCGCCGAGAACCAGCGCGGCGAGCCGGTGCTGTCCTTCCGCCGCTCGGTGCTGCTGCCGCGCCGCCCCCCGGAGGGGGAGGCGGCGTGAGCGCGGACCAGACGCCGGGACGGCCGCTCGAGGGGCTGCGGGTGGTCGCGGTCTCCCAGTACGGGGCAGGGCCGTTCGCGACGCTGCACCTCGCCGACCTCGGCGCGGACGTGATCAAGATCGAGGATCCCGCGGCCGGCGGGGACATGGGCCGCTACGTGCCGCCCTACACCGACGAGCAGGATAGCCTCTTCTTCCAGGCGCTCAACCGCGGCAAGCGCAGCCTCGCGCTGGACCTGCGCTCGCCCGAGGGCGCCTCGGTGCTCGGCGATCTCGTCGCGGTCTCGGATGCGCTGTTCTGCAACCTGCGCGGCGACGGTCCGGCCCGGCTGGGACTGACGTACGAGCAGTTGCGCCATCGCAACCCGCGCATCGTCTGCTGCTCGCTGAGCGGCTACGGGACGAGCGGATCGCGCGCGAGCGAGCCGGCCTTCGACTACCTGATCCAGGCGGAACTCGGCTACATGGCGCTGACCGGCGAGCCGGGCGCGCCGCCGACGCGCTCCGGCGTCTCCGTCGTCGACTGGGCGGCGGGCTACGCAGCCGCCTTCGCGCTGCTCGCCGGGGTGCAGCAGGCGCAGCGCACGGGCCGGGGCGCGGACATCGATCTCTCGCTCTATGAGATCGGGCTGGGGATGCTGAACTACGTGGCCTCCTGGCACCTCACGCGCGGCTACCAGCCGGAGCGGCTGCCGGGCTCGGCGCATCCCAGCCTCGTCCCCTCGCAGGTGTTCGCCACGGCGGACGGCCACCTCTTCGTGATGTGCAACAAGGAGTCCTTCTACGGCGCGCTCTGCGAGGTCATCGAGCGGCCCGACCTCGCCGCCGACCCGCGCTTCGCGAACGCCGCCGCGCGGCTCGAGCACCGTGAGACGCTCGTCGAGCTGCTCGCCGAGGTGTTCGTGCAGCGCTCGACCGCGGACTGGATGGCGGCGCTGCGCGGGACTGTGCCCGTCGCCGTGCCGCGCGAGCTGCCTGAGGCGCTCGCCGACGACTTCCTGCGCGAGCGCGGCGACATCGTCGAGATCGAGCACGAGCGCTTCGGCGTGCTGCGCCAGATCGCCACCCCGTTCCGCTTCGCCGGCGACGAGCCGCAGTACCGGCGCGCCGCGGCACTCGGCGAGGACAGCGACGAGGTGCTGAGCTCGGTGCTGGGCTACGATGCGGCGCGCATCGCCGCCCTGCGCGAGGGCGGCGTCGTCAGCGGACCGGAGAGGACGCCCGCCGCATGACCGCGACGCCCGCAAGCGACGAGGGGCGCGAGCTGCTCGTCGCGAACCTGCGCGACTGGGTACGGCGGCGCGTGCTGCCCGTCGCCAGCGAGTACGAGCTGCGCGACGAGTACCCGGCCGAACTCGTGCAGGACATGCGCGATTTCGGCCTCTTCGGCGCTGTCCTCGACCCCGCCAACGGCGGCGCGGGCCTGGACTACGAGACCTACGTCGCGGCCGTCGAGGAAGTCTCGCGCGGCTGGATGACCCTCGCGGGCGTCTTCAACTCGCACCTGATCCTCGCGCACATCGTCGAGCGCTTCGGCACGGACGATCAGCGCGCGCGCTTCCTGCCCGGCCTCGCCTCCGGCGAGGCGCAGGGTGCGCTGGCGCTGACCGAGCCCGGCGCGGGCAGCGACGTGCAGGCGATCGCGACGACGGCGCGCCGCGACGGCGACGTCTACGTGCTGAACGGCCAGAAGCACTTCATCACCAACGGGAGGCGCGCCCGCTACGTCGCCGTGCTCGCCAAGACCGACCCGGCGGCGCAGCCGGCGCATCGCGGCATGGCGCTCTTCGTCGTCGAGCGCGGCACGCCCGGCTTCAGCGTCGGGCGCGACTTCCAGAAGCTGGGCTACCGCGGCATAGAGACCTCCGAGCTGTTCTTCGAGGACTGCGCCGTGCCCGCCGATAACCTCGTCGGCGGCGAGGGGCGCGGCTTCCAGCAGGTCATGGCCGGCCTCGAACTGGGCCGCCTCAACGTCGCCGCGCGCGGCGTCGGGCTGGCGCGCGCGGCCTACGAGGACGCCCTCGCCTACGCGCAGCAGCGCCACAGCTTCGGCGTGCCGATCGCCGAGCACCAGGCGATTCAGATCAAGCTCGCCGACATGTCCGTGGCGATCGAGGCGGCCCGGCTGCTCACGCAGCGTGCGGCGCGGCTGAAGGACGCCGGGCAGCGCGTGGACCTCGAGGCCGGGCAGGCCAAGCTCTTCGCCACGGAAGCGGCGCAGATGTGCGCGCTGGAGGGCATGCGCATCCACGGCGGCGCCGGCTACATGCAGGATCTGCCGGTTGAGCGCTACCTGCGGGATGCGCCCTTGCTGATCGTCGGCGAAGGTACGAACGAGGTGCAGCGCCTCGTGATCGCGCGCCGCCTGCTCGAGCAGGCGCGGGGCGAGGGATAGCGCGCCGCGATGACGGACGGGAGCCGCGCGTGAGTCCCGCCACCAACTACGCCCGGCTCAGCTACGGGCTGAAGCACTACAGTGACGCGCTGCGCCGCTACATCGACCATCGTGTGCGCGAGGATTGGTGGGAGGAATACGTCCGCACGAGCCTCTCCGCCGAGCAGATCGCAATCCTCGATCGCGAACGCAGGCAGCACGCGGACGACATCGACGAGGCGCGCGAGGGCGTGCTCCCCAGGAGCGGCGTCGAGTTCCTCGATGTGCGCCACTTCGCCTCGATCTTCAGCGAGCGCTTCCGCGCCGGCGAGCAGATCACGCAACTGATGCGCCAGGTGCAGGAGACGCACCGGCGCTGGGCCGATCCCCCGGAAGGCGACTACCCGGCGGAGGAGGTCGACCGGGCGCTCGACGCGATGCACGAGACACTGGCGTACTACCAGCTCCCGGCGGCCGCGGAGATCCTGGCGCTGCGCGAGGGAGGCGACGTACCCGAGAGCGCCTACGCACGACTCAGCGACGAGGTGAAACGGCACAGCGACGGGATGCGCCGCGTCTTCCTCGGCTGGGCCGAACGCGAATCGCCCGCGGAGTGGTGGGAGCAGCGCGTCGCTGAACAGCGGCGCGCGGCCGTTGAGCGGTACGTCGGGGACGCATCGCAACTGACGCCCGAGGAGCGTATCGGGCTGCTCGGGCCGGCGGACCTCACGACCATCGTCCTCGACAACTGCGATCTCAGCGGCCGGGAGCGCTGGCTGCTGCGCACCGTGTTCAGGGTGCGGCGCAACTGGGCGTATCCCACGAGTGGCGAGTTCCCGGACTCGTACGTTGCCGAGGCGTCGGAGTGGATGATCGAGGCCCTCGATACGGTGGCGGACGCGATCGACGATCTGCTGGAGCCCGCCCCGGCGTCCGCAGACTCCGAGGCGGCAATGGACGCCGCCGCAGAGGCTGCACCAGCGGAGCCGGCGCCGGCGCGGGCGCCGCAACGAGCCCGCAAGGTCAGCATCGGCGACTACTTCACCTGCGGGGTCGTGATCGCGTTCGTTGGCGCCGTCGCGATCGCGGCCATCCTCGTCGGCCTCGCCCTGCTCGGCACGCGGACCTGGCCGGTGGATCGGGCGCTCGACGCCTCGGGCGCCGCCGCCGCCGCGGTCGGCGACTTCGTCGACGGGATCACCGGCACGGCGCCACCGGAAGCGACGGCGACGCCGGTCGCCACCGCGACGAGCACCGCCACGCCGAGCACACCGACGGCGACTCCCTCGTCGACGTCTACCGTCACGCCCGCGCTGATACCCACGGCGACGCCCACGCCAACACCGACCTCGACGCCGACCCCGGTGCGGGAGCCCACGCTGTCGCTCGAACGGGCGATCGGGAATACGGATGGCGACGGCGTCTCGCTGCGTGACGACTGCGAGGACGACGCCCGCGTCTCACTCCCCGGCCAGGGCTGGCCGGAGGGCCAGGAAATCGAGGTGCTCGAAGTGGGCAGCGGACGCTGCGAGGGCTGGCTACTGGCGCAGGTGGGCGGGGACGCCTCGTGGGTGCGCGAGGAGTACGTGGTCGACGTGGAGCAGTAGCCGGGCGCCTACTGCCGCGGCGGCGGGCGCAGGGCGTAGATCTCCGGCTCGCGCAGCCACTCCCGGTCCGCGAAGTGGGAGCGCAGCGCGCGCGCCGCCTCGCCGAGGACGGTGGCGGCGATGGCGGGCGAACGGTCGTCGAGCCAGGGCGCGATGCGGCGTCCCAGCGCGGTCTCGCGAGCGGCGGCGTCCAGCCAGTCCGCCGTCGGATGCGCGCCTTCCTCCAGGATGCAGGCCAGCCGCGTGAGCGCGCTCGCCGCCTCGCCGCCGGCGATCGTCGCGGATGCGCCGCCTCCCGAATCCGCCGAGGCGGCATGCGCGCGGTCCAGCGCCTCCAGCGCGCGCCCGGCCTGCAGGTAGAGCGGGCGCACCAGGCGCTCCAGCGCGTCTTCGGGAACGCGCCGCGCCGCCGCCGCGAGGCGTTGGGCACGCCCGCTTGGATCGTGCAGTGCCGTGGCGTGGTGGAACTCCCAGCGGACCTCCAGCGAGCGGCGCGAGACGCCGTCGAGGAGCGACTCGACGCCGTCCGTGGTGGCGACGGTGGTCTCGATCTCCTCGTCGCGGACGCGCCGCAGCCGATGCCGCAGCAGCGGTTCGCGCCACTCGCCGTCCAGATCGCGTGCGTCGGCCACGTCGAGGATGAGCCAGAGCCGCTGCGGGATCGCCGGAACGCCCTCGGGCGCCTCCACGGCGAGCAGGGTGAGCGCGTAGGGGCGGTCGTTCCAGGGCGGCGCTTCGAGTAGCGCACGGACGCGCGCCGCCATCGGCAGCGCGGGCGCGCCGTCATCGGCAGCGCCGGACTCGCCGCCGCGCTCGCTCACGAGGCGCCCGCCAGGCGGACGGCGAGCCGCGCCACGCGCCGCCCGAGGGCGCGCGCCTGCTCGCGGTCGTCGTCCGTGACGGCCCCGACGGCCGTCGCGCCGTAGTAGGAACCGGATCGCCGCATCCGCTCGCTCCAGGGCAGGCCGACGAAGATCATCCCGTGCCCCACCAACAGGTGCATCAACTGCAACAGCGTCGCCTCCAGCCCTCCGTGCGGCGACCAGCCGGCGGCGAATGCCGCGCCGGGCTTGCCGGCCAACTCGCCGGACTCCCAGAGGTCGCCGGACTGATCGAGCCAGACTTTCAGCTCGCCCGTCACGCCCGTCCAGTTCGGTGATCCGAGGATCAGCGCGTCGCAGTGCAGCAACTCGGACGGGTCGGCTTCCCCGATGCGAAGGCTGCGCACCTGCGCGCCCTCGATGCCGCGGGCGCCCTCGGCGACGGCGTCCGCGAGTTGCTGCACGAGGCCGGCGCGGCTGTCGTAGACGAGCAGGATTCGCGTCATCGCCTGCCCTGGGCCGCCGCCGTCAGTCCGCGCTGGATTGCTCGGTCACGACCCGCCGGATGCGCGTGATGCGCTCGTCGGCGAGCGCGTCCGCGCCGCCCTCGGCGGTTTCGTCGAGCGCGCTGCGCAGCCAGCCGATCAGCACGGCCGCGCCGCCATAGGCGATGAACCACTCGCAGCCCTGCAGCAGCGCGAGCGCGCCGGCATGGCCGTTCTGGCGGTGCCGGAAGGAGCCCCAGGCGACGCCCGCGACGAACGCGGCCGCGGCCAGGCCGAACTGCTGCTTCTCGTTCATGCACCCCCCGGGGCGGTCGGTCCAAGCATCATCGTACGGCCCGTGCCGGAGGGGGTACAGCGCGCGCATGGGCCTCGCTGCGGCCGGGACGGCGCCGATCGCGGCTGCGTACTGCGCAGTTCCGCCATCCTGCGGTATGCTGCGCGGCGGCGTGCGCTCGCTCGCCAACGGCAGGAGGGATACGCATTTGCAGGCGTTAAAGGTGGTCCGGCCTACCACCGTCCAGGAGGCCATCGAACAACTGAACGAGGGAGGCGACGGCGCCCGTCCGCTCGCGGGCGGGACCGACGTGATCGTCATCGCCCGGGCGCGAGTCCGGAACATCGACGTACTGGTCGACGTCAAGCACATTCCGGAGTTGATGGCGATCGAGTGGGATCCGGGTACGGGCCTCACGATCGGCGCGGCGACGCCGTGCTACGAGATCTACGGCAACGCCGACATCGTGGCGAACTACCCGGCGATTATCGACTGCGCGACGCTGATCGGCGGGACGGGGATCCAGGGTCGCGCCAGCTTCGGCGGGAACCTCTGCAACTCCTCGCCGTCGGGCGACACAATCCCGACGCAGATCGTGCTCGAGGCCGTGGCGAACATCGCCGGCCCGAACGGAGAGCGCTCCGTGCCCGTCGAGGACTTCTGCACGGGTCCGGGCCGCAACGTGCTGGAGCGGGGCGAGTTCGTGGTCTCGATCTCGTTCCCGGCGCCAGACGCCAACGGCGGCGCGCGCTTCCTGCGCTTCATTCCGCGCAACGAGATGGACATCGCGGTCTGCAACGCCGCCTCGGCGGTGAAGCTGGACGGCGACACCGTGCGCTGGGCGCGCGTCTCGATCGGGGCCGTGGCGCCGATTCCGCTGCTCGTGGACGGCGCGGCCGAGGCGCTCGTCGGGAAGCCGCTCACGGACGAGACGATCGAGGCCGCCGCTGAAGCCGCCAAGGCCGCCGCGACGCCGATCGACGACATGCGGGGCTCGATCAAGCAGCGCAAGCACCTCTCCGCGGTGCTCACCAGGCGCACATTGCAGCAGGCAGTGGCGCGCGCTCGCGGCGAGGACATCCCGTCGGTGGGAGGACACTAACGTGACGGATCGCATGATCGTTTCGGCCACCATCAACGGCGAGCCGCTCGAGTTCCTCGCCGACCAGCGCGACAGCCTGCTCGACGCGCTGCGCGAGCGCATCGGTCTGACCGGCACGAAGGAGGGCTGCAACGACGGCAACTGCGGCGCCTGCTCCGTGCTCATGGACGGCCGCCTCGTCAACTCCTGCCTCGTCATGGCAGCCGAGGTCGAGGGCGCCGACGTCACCACCGTCGAGGGCCTGGCGACCGAGGACGGGTTGATTCCGCTGCAGCAGGCCTTCCTGGAGGAGGCCGCGCTCCAGTGCGGGATCTGCACCCCCGGCTTCCTCATTGCCTCGAAGGCGCTGCTCGACGCCAACCCGAACCCGACGGAGTACGAGGCCCGCTACTGGCTGGCCGGTAACCTCTGCCGCTGCACCGGCTACGACAAGATCATCCGCGCGGTCCTCAAGGCCGCCGAGGCGTAGAGACAGCCAGAGAGCAGGCACTCAGAGAGCAGGCAGGAGAACCACACCATGGTCGCCACTGAGAAGCCCGGGAGCTATCAGGTCGTCGGTACCCGCCCGATCCGCCACGACGGGACCGACAAGGTCACCGGCCGTGCCGGGTACGGCGCCGACTACCAGGCGGCGGGGATGCTGTTCGGCCGCGTGCTGCGCAGCCCCCACGCCCACGCTCGCATCAAGAGCATCGACACCTCGAAGGCCGAGGCCCTCGAGGGCGTGCGCGGCGTGATCACCAACGCCGACTTCCCTCAGCCCGACGACTCGAAGGTCGAGATCGGCGAGGGCGCGACGACCAGCGCGCGCTGGCTGCTCGACAACGTGCTCGCCGGCGAGAAGGTGCTCTACACCGGCCACGCCGTCGCCGCCGTCGCCGCCACCGACCCGCACATCGCCGAGGACGCGCTCGACCTGATCGAGGTCGAGTACGAGGTACTCGAGCCGGTGCTGGACGTGCGCGAGGCGATGGACGAGAACGCGCCGGTGCTGCACGACTTCCTCCGCACGGAGGAGATCGCCGGCGCCTTCATGCCCGGCGACATGGTCGGGACGAAGCCGAGCAACGTCGCGAAGCGCCTCGAGTTCAAGGCCGGCGACACCGACGCCGGCTTCGAAGAGGCAGACGTGATCGTGGACCGCGAGTTCACGACCACGATGGCGCACCAGGGCTACATCGAGCCGCACAACGGCAGCGCCTACTACAACACGGACGGGCACATCACCATCTGGAGCTCCACGCAGGGCCTCTTTGGCGTGCGTGACATGACGGCGGGCCTGCTCCAGGTCCCCGTCTCGCAGGTGAAGTGCGAGCCGGTGGAGATCGGCGGCGGCTTCGGCGGCAAGATCGGCATCTACCTGGAGCCGCTCGCAGCCCTGCTGTCCAAGAAGACGGGCAAGCCCGTCAAGTTCACGATGACCCGCGAGGCGGTGCTGCAAGCGACCGGCCCCACCTCCGGGACGTACATGCGGGTGAAGATCGGCGCCAAGAACGACGGCACGATCGTCTCCGCCTACTGCTACCTCGTGTACGAGGCCGGCGCCTTCCCGGGCTCGCCCATGGGCGCCGGCGCGATGTGCGCCCTCGCGCCGTACCAGATCGCGAACGCCCACGTCGAGGGCTACGACGTTGTCGTCAACAAGCCGAAGGTCGCGGCCTACCGCGCCCCCGGCGCGCCGGCCTCCGAGTACGCCGTCGAGACGGTGATCGACGAGATCGCGCAGCAGCTTGAGATTGACCCGATGGACTTCCGCCTCAAGAACGCCGCGGTCGAGGGATCGCGGCGCGCCGACGGCGCCGTCTTCGGCGTGATCGGCAATGTGGAAGTGATGGACGTTGTCAAGAGCAGCGACCATTACCGCTCCGAGTTGCAGGGTGAGAACCGCGGCCGTGGCGTCGCCATGGGCTTCTGGTTCAACGTCGGCATGGAGTCCAGCGCCTACGCCAGCGTGCAGGCCGACGGCACCGTCAGCCTCTCGCTCGGCTCGGTGGACATCGGTGGCACGCGCGCCTCGATCGCGATGCAGCTCGCCGAGACGCTCGGCATCGCCGCCGAGGACGTGAAGCCGCAGGTGGTGGACACGGACTCGGTCGGCTACACGATGGTCACCGGCGGCAGCCGCACGACCTTCGCCGGCGGCTGGGCCGCCTATGAGTCGGCGATGGACATCCGCCGACAGATGGAGGAGCGCGCCGCCGCGATCTGGGACGTGGACCGCGATCAGGTCTCGTACAGCGACGGCGGCGTCCATGGCCCCGCCGACGATGACGGGAACGAGCGCGCGTTCACGTTCAAGGAGCTGGCGGGTCAGCTCGCCGGCAGCGGCGGCATGATCCAGGGCCGCGCCGACGTCAACAGCATGGAGGCCGGACCGGCTTTCGCCGGGCACATCGTCGATGTCGAGGTGGACCCGGAGACCGGCAAGGTCGACATCCTGCGCTACACCGCCGTCCAGGACGCCGGCACCGCGATCCACCCCTCGTACGTCGAGGGCCAGATCCAGGGCGGCGTCGCCCAGGGCGTCGGCATGGCGCTGACGGAGGAGTACTTCTACGCCGATGACGGACGGCTGCTGAACTCGAGCCTGCTCGACTACCGCATGCCGACGGCGCTCGATCTGCCGATGATCGAGACGCACATCGTCGAGGTGCCCAACCCCGGGCACCCCTACGGCGTGCGTGGCGTCGGCGAGGTGCCGATCATCCCGCCCGCGCCGGCTATCGCGAACGCCATCGCGGACGCGATCGGCACGCGGATGCGCCAGCTGCCGATGTCCCCGCGCGCGATGCTCGAGGAGCTGCTCCCCGAAGACGAGTAGCGAGCCGCCCTCCGGGGCATCAAGCAAGCGACCATCCGGCGGCGCCCTCAGGGGCGCCGCCGCTGCGTTCCGGGGCGGGCGCGGCCGGCCGCGGCAGCAGCGACCGCTCCGCTGGCGTATACAATCCATGGTGAGCGGGGCGAACGAGCCCGCTAGCGTGCGAGGAGGATGCGATGGTTGCGACGGACAAGCCCGCGGCGTCAGCAGGGTACCGTGTTATCGGCAGCCGGCCGGTCCGCCCCGACGGCGCGGACAAGGTCACCGGACGCGCGCGCTACGGCGCGGATATCCTGCTGCCCGGGATGCTCTACGGGCGCGTGCTGCGCAGCCCGCACGCGCACGCGCGGATCATCCACATCGACACCTCGAAGGCCGAGGCGCTCGACGGCGTCCGCGCCGTCGCCACCTGGGACGACCTGCCGCCGCGCGACTGGAGCAAGGTCGCGGACCTTGGCGAGGGCGCGGCCGCGTCGCGCTGGATGGCGCGCAACGTCTTCGCGAGCGACAAGGTCCTCTACAAGGGCCACGCCGTCGCCGCCGTCTGCGCCACCGACCCGCACATCGCCGAAGACGCGCTCGACCTGATCGAGGTGGAGTACGAGCCACTCCCGCCGGTACTCGACGTGCGCGAGGCGATGGACCCGAACGCGCCCCTGCTGCACGACGACCTCTACACCGAGGACCTCAGCGGCGGGCCCGGCAGCGAAGCGCCGACGAATATCGGCAAGCACCTCGAGCTCCGCCGCGGCGACATCGACGCCGGCTTCGCGGAAGCCGACATCGTCGTCGAGCGCGAGTTCGAGACCTCGATGGCGCATCAGGGCTACATCGAGCCGCACAACGGCACGGCGATGTGGAGCGAGGACGGTGAGCTGACCGTCTGGAACAGCTCGCAGGGTCCGTTCGTGGTGCGTGAGCAGCTGCACGTGCTGCTCGATCTGCCGCTCTCGAAGGTGAAGGTCGTGCCGATGGAGATCGGCGGCGGCTTCGGCGGCAAGATTCCGGTCTACATGGAGCCGATGGCCGCGATCCTCTCGAAGAAGACCGGGCGGCCGGTCAAGATGACCATGACGCGCCAGGAGGTGCTCGAGGCCACCGGCCCAACCTCCGGCACATGGGTGCGCGCGCGGATCGGCGTCCGGCGCGACGGGCGCATCGTCGCCGCCGAGGTGGAGCTGGCCTTCGAGGCCGGCGCGTTCCCCGGATCACCGTTCTCCGCCGGCGCGCTCTGCGCGCTGGGCCCGTACGACATCGCGAACCAGCGCGTCGAGGGCTGGGACGTCTGCGTCAACAAGCCGAAGGTCGCCGCCTACCGCGCGCCGGGCGCTCCCGCAACCGCGTTCGCCGTCGAGTCCGTCGTCGACGAACTGGCGGCGCTGCTCGATCGCGATCCGATGGATCTGCGCCTGCAGAACGCCGCGCGCGAGGGCACTCGCCTGTCCGATGGCACGCCGCTTGGCGTCGTCGGCAACATCGAGGTGATGGAGAGCGTGCAGGGCAGCGAGCACTACCGCTCCGAGCTGCAGGGCGAGAACCGCGGCCGCGGCGTGGCGATGGGCTACTGGCGCAACGGCGGCATGGAGACGAGCGCCTACGCGGTCGTCAACGCCGACGGCACCATTAACCTGGTGGTCGGCACGGTCGACATCGGTGGGTTGCGGGCCACGCACGCGATGCAGCTCGCCGAGGCGCTCGGCCTCGAGTACGACGACATCCGCCCGCAGGTCGTCGACACCGGCGCGGTCGGCCGCAGCTCGGTCACCGGGGGCAGCCGCAGCACCTTCGCCGGCGGCTGGGCGATGCACGAGCTGGCGCAGGATCTGCGGGAGCAGTTCCAAACCCGCGCCGCCCAGATCTGGGGCGTCGAGCGCGAGGCCGTCAGCTACGGCGATGACGGCGTGCTGCGCGGACCGGAGGACGATGACGGCGCAGAGCGCTCACTGACGTTCAAGCAGCTGGCGGGGCAGCTCGCCGGCAGCGGCGGCATGATCCAGGCGCGCGCGGACGTGAACCCGACCACGGTCGGCCCCGCCTTCGCCGGACACGTCGTCGACGTGGAGGTGGACCCCGAGACCGGCAAGGTCGACATCCTGCGCTACACCGCGGTGCAGGACGTGGGGAAGGCGATCCACCCCTCGTACGTCGAGGGCCAGCTGCAGGGCGGGGCGCTGCAGGGCATCGGCATGGCGCTGACCGAGGAGTATTTCTACGACGACGACGGCGTGATGAAGAACTCGAGCCTGCTCGACTACCGGATGCCGACCGCCCTCGACGCGCCGATGATCGACGCGGTCCTCGTGGAGGTCGCGAATCCCGGACACCCCTACGGGGTGCGCGGCGTGGGCGAGGTGCCGATCGTCCCGCCACTGGCGGCGATCACGAACGCGATCCACGCCGCCGCGGGCGTGCGGATGCAGAAGCTCCCGGCCTCGCCGCGCGCGGTGCTGGACGAGCTGCTCTCGAAGGAGACATAACAGCAATGGCGACGGTCTTCATTCCCTCGCTGATGCGCAAGATGACGGACGATCGCGAGACCGTCGAGGTGGCCGGGGCCACGCTGCGGCAGGTGGTCGACAACCTCGACGCGGAGTACCCGGGGATCAAGGCTCTGATCATCGAGGACGGACGCGTCCGGCCTGGCCTGCAACTGGCGGTCGACGGCGTGCTCTCGGCAACGGGGCTGATGGGGAAGGTGCCCGAAGGCTCCGAGGTGCACATCCTGCCTGCGCTCGGCGGCGGGTAGACGCGCGAACCCGCCCTCGCGCCACGGGACCGGCGTGGCCTGAGCTGTACGCCGGGGTGCGCCACTGCGTGTTCCAACGGTCACCGTGTTCCGTACTGCGCTTCTGGGCGGTCGTCCGCCGGATGGGCCGCGCCGGGAGGTTGGCACGCGGGCTTGGGTGGGATATACTACCAGACACTGGGAGGGGTACCAGTGGCAGTATGGAGTAGGCCATGAGTGAGTTCGAGGTCTACTACAACGCCGGCGAAGTGCGTGAGGGTGACCCGGTGAACGCCGGGCTCTCCGCCAATGACCTGCCCCGCCTGGAACGGCAAATCCGGGAGGTGGGAGTGGAGTACCGGGTGGTGGACGGTCTCACTCAGCAAGAGCGCGAGGAGGCGTATGTCAGCCGCGCCGTGCGGCCTTCGGTCAGCAAGCGCTACCGGGTGCGGCGCGTCTTCGGGACGAACAAGTACTCCGGGCAAGACTTCGGGGGGGCGGTTCCGGCGCTGGTGGTGCTGGAGAACGGACGCCCGGTCGATGTCTACCCGCATGAAGAACAGGACGGCACGATCGTGACCATTCGCGACTACCTGGAGCGCATCGGCGGGACCGGCGCCGGCGGCAGTGAGTTGGCGCGCCGCATGGACACGTTGCGCGCACGCATCGGGCGCGTGGACGCCACGGCGCGCGAACTGATCGAGGACGGGCGCCGCTTCTGATGGCGCCGATCCGGGCTACCGGCGAGCTCGCCGGCGCGGCGCCGCCGAGGTGACATACCGCGTTGGCCCCCGGCGCTACGTCGTCGATACCTCGGTCGTCTTGAAGTGGCAGCTCGACGACGAGGACGACGTCCCGCAGGCGCTGGCGCTGCGCGATGCCTGCCTCGTCGACGGCGCGGTCGAACTGCACGCGCCGATGATGCTCGCATACGAGTTGACCAACGCCCTCCGTACCGCCGAGCGGCGCTTCCGACTCTCGCCCGAACTCACCACGGAAGCGCTCGCCAACCTGATGGCGTCCGGCATCGAACTACACGAGCCGGCGCCACTCGCCGCGCTGCAGTTCGCACGCGAGCTGGGCATCAGCGCGTACGACGCCTCATACGTGGCGTTGGCTGCCGAGCTCGGGGTCGAGTGCTGGTCGGCCGACGAGCGACTGGTGCGCGCCGCCTCGAAGCACGCCCCGTACGTGCGCTCGATCAGCGAGTACGCCGCAGGGTAGGCGGAGCCTGTCCGTCCGCCGACTTGCGGACGCCCGGGCTGCGAGGCCGGCGACGATGCTCTACTCAGAGGATCCAAACGAGCAAATACGGTCAGGGGAGGGTTCAGCCGCCGTGAGCTGCTGCATGAGCGGATCCACCAGCGGGACGGCGTCGTCCACGGCCACGCGCAGGGCGGCGCTCCAGTAGCTGCTGAGCGCCTCGAGGTCGGCTGCGTCGAAGCGCTGCTCGTTGACCTGGAAGCTGTCGCGACGGTAGAGCGCGCAGTCGACCGGGGGTCGACGTCGGAGGCGCTCGTGACCGTCGCGTCGAAGGCGAGCAGGCCGTCGCGCAGCGCGTGCAGCAGCGGCTGATCGTAGCTCCACGCGCGGTCCAGGATCGGCTTCCCGTAGCGCGACTCGCCGATGATCACGTACGGCGTCCCTGACCGCACCTCCACCCAGTTGCCCTCGGGATAGAGCAGGTAGAGATGCGGTTCGGTGTCGCGCCCCAGTTGCCCGCCGACGATGCAGTGCAGGTCGAAGGTGAGGCCGCTGTCGATCAGCCAGCGGGCGTCCTCCTCGCGCACACGCCGCACCTCGTCCGCGAGGACGTTCGCGGCCTCGTACAGCTTGGTGAGGCTGGATTCCTCGTGATCAAGGCGTTCCTCGAAGTAGGTGAGGGCCTTGTCGCGGATCGAGCGCAGGCCGCTGGTGAGGATGAAGAGGCAGTGCTCGTCGCCCTGGTGGACCGCGATCTTCCGGGCGATCGAGGTCTCGGTCCCGCTGGTGATGCGCGTGTCGGCGATCGCGAGCAGGCCCTCCTCGCACTTCATCCCGAGGCAGAACGTCACGCGCGGGCCCTTTCCGGGTTCCCGGGGAGGCGCTCCCCGGCGGGGATCATTGCTCCATGGACTCCGAGCGCACCCGCACCATGGTGCTCCAGTGCTCTGCGGCCGAGCCCGTGAACGCGCCACGTATCGGCGGAACGTCATCGTAGTCGCGACCCACGGCTGTGACTACATAGCGGCCGTCCTGGGGAGAGTCGTTGGCGGGATCGAAGCCATGCCAGCCATCGGGCGCCAGCAGCTGCACCCAGGCGTGGCTGGCCTGCGCCGCCTCCTCGCCGACGTCGGGAGCGAGGTAGCCGCTCACGTAGCGGGCCGGAATGCCGCGCATGCGCAAGGCGGCAAGCATGAGGTGCGTGAAGTCCTGGCAGACACCGTGCCCGACGTTCAACAGATCGAGCGCCGTCGAGCCGACGTCCGTGCTCCCGACTCTGAAGCCGAAACGCTCGTGCAGGAGCGAGGAGATCGCGAGGCCGGCGGTGACCGGATCGAGGTCCCCCGAGATCCCCTCGAATAGCTCCGCCACCGCCGGATCCAGCGGCGAGCGGAGCGAGGGGCTGAGGTAGAGGTGGCGCATCAGCGGCGACGGTTCGTCGTGCTCGGTGGGCTGCTGCGTCTCCAGCTCCGCGTGCAGCGCGACGTGGACGTGATCGATTTCATCGAGGAAGTCGGCGTGGTGGTACTCGTTGCCGAAGGCGTCCTTGAGGAGCTGGAGCGGCGCCTGCGGCGTGAGCGTGAGGCTGGCGCTGATCCGCCGCTGTCCGAAGCCGTCCGCCGGGATCACGCGCAACTCCGTATGGAGCAGCCGGACGGCCTCCGAGTAGAGGTACGAGGATTCCCAGCGCACGGCGATGTGCATCCCGGCCGTCCTAACCGATTGCCGACGGGGTGAGGCGGAAGATCTGTTCGTGCAGGTGCACATCGATCCCGCTCAGTCGCGCCTGGAAGCTGTCGAGGAACTCGTGCAGCCCTTCCTGGACCAGGCGCCGCTCATCCAGCGACGAGAGATCGAGGCCGAGCAGGGCGAGTTCGCGCGCGACGTGGACGGAGACGGAGGGAGAGGTGAGCGCGGTCGCCCCCTCGTAGTGGCGGCGGAAGGCGCGTATGCAGAAGCGGAGACTGCGCGGGAAGCGCTCGCTCACCACCAGCATGGCCGCGACGTCGGGGCCGCTGGGCGGGCCGCGGTGGGTCATGCGGAAGGCCTGCCTAGCGCCCGCCGAGCGCAGCACCGAGGTCCACTGCAGGCGGTCGACCGACCCACCGACCTCCTGTCCCTCCGGTAGCAGCACGAAGTACTTCGCGTCGATGATGCGGCTGGTCATGTCGGCGCGCTCGATGAAGATGCCGCAGCGGAACCAGTCCCGCCCCTCGTCCAGCTGCACGGTGTTGTTGAAGAGGCCGAAGATCGCGGCAATGCCGCGCCGCACCTCCAGGTAGAGCCGGTTGATCTCCTCCCAGACCTCGCGGGAGAGCTGCTCGCGCAGTTCGCGAGCCAGCCGGCGGGCGTAGTTCAGGGTGGAGCGCAGCGAGTTCGGGTTCTCGGTGGAGAGCAGCAGGAACTCGCCGGGACTGACGCTCGGGTCGGCCTCCCTGGCCTCGCGGAAGAGTTCACGCGCTCCGGTGGCGGTGATCACGGCGTCCCAGACCTGCGGATCCGTGTGGAGACCGCCAGCCTCCACCGAGGCGTAGTACGAGACATCGGCCATGCGCGCGATGTTCTCGACCCGCTCGAGGTTGCGGCCCAGCCAGTAGAGGTTCTCGGCGACGCGGCTCAGCACTGCCTAGGCCCCCGTTCCGAGCGGCGTGCGTAGCACCCAGGTGTCCTTGCCGCCCCCGCCCTGCGAGGAGTTGACCACGTACGAGCCGTCCCGCAGCGCGACGCGCGTGAGGCCGCAGGGCAGCACCCAGCTGTGCTCGCCCGTGAGGACGAACGGCCGCAGGTCGGAGCGGCGCGCCCGCAACTTGCCGTCCAGCAGCGTGGGGATGGTGCTGAACTCCTGCAGCGGCTGCGCAATCCAGTTGCGCGGATCGGCCCGCACCTTCTCCTCCAGCGCGCGCAGCTCCTCCGCGGACGCCTGCGGCCCGATCACCAGGCCGTAGCCGCCGGATTCGCCCGCCGGCTTCGTCACGAGCTCGTCGAGGTGCGCGCACATCTGCTCGAGGTCTTCGGGCAGAACGGCGGCGAGGGTCTCGATGTTCGGGAGGATCGGTTCCTCGCCCAGGTAGTAGCGGATGAAGTCCGGCACGAAGCGGTACCCACCTTGTCGTCGGCGACGCCGACGCCCGGGGCGTTCACGAGCGTGACGCGGCCCGCCCGGTACGCGTCGGCGAGTCCGGTGACGCCGAGCGCGGAATCCGGCCGGAAGGCGAGTGGATCGAGGAAGTCGTCGTCGATGCGCCGGTAGATGACGTGCACCGGCTCCAGCCCGGTGGTGGCGCGCAGGTAGACGGTGTGGTCGTGAACGATCAGGTCGCGGCCGTCGACGAGCTCGACGCCCATTTCCTGCGCGAGGAAGGCGTGTTCGAAATAGGCGGAGTTGTAGCCGCCCGGCGTGAGCACGACGACGCGCGTCTCGTCATGGCTCACGTGCTCCGGGCGAACGGCGATCAGCGTCTCCAGCAGCCGCTCGGCGTCGTCGCCGACGGGTTGGCCCGCACCCTCCGGGAACAGGTCGGGCACGGCGTTGAGCATCACCCGCCGGTTCTCGATCACGTAGGAGACGCCCGAGGGCGTTCGCACGTTGTCCTCGATGACGCGGAACTGCCCCTGCTGATCGCGGATCAGATCGCTGCCGACGATGTGCACGTAGACGCCGAGCGGCGGCTGGAGGTTCACCATGCGCAGGTTGAAGGTGGCGGCGGAGAACAGCACCTCGCCGGGGATCACGCCGTCCGTGACGCAGCGTTGCGTGGAGTAGACATCGGCGAGGAAGGCGTTGAGGGCGCGCACGCGCTGGATCAGCCCGGCCTCGATCGTGCACCACTCGGCCGCGGCGACGACGCGGGGCAGGATCGAGAAGGGGAAGATCCGCTCGGCGCCGGCGTCATCCTCGTAGACCGTGAAGGTGATGCCGCCGGTCAGCATCTCCAGTTCGGCGCGCTGCTGGCGCGTATCGATGTCCTCGATGGTCCAGGACGCCAGCCTCGAGGCGAACTCGGCTTAAGCCGGGTGCGGCCGACCCTCCCGGTCCAGCATCTCGTCCGGGCCCGCCAGCTGTTCGTACGCCGCAAGCATGTCGGTCATGGAGGAAGTCACCCCGACAGGATACGGCGCTGCAGGCGTGGCGGTGGAGGCGGAGAGCGGCCTGGTGGGTTCGAGCCGGGCGGGTTGGAAGGGCGCCGGGGGAATCGTCTAGCGCGCCTGCGGGCTGCGCAGGCCGCAGGCGCGCATCTGCCGGCTCGGGCGGGAACCGGCGCGCATCTGCCGGCTGATCACACGCAGTCGGGGCTCCGGGGCGGGCTGCCGGGGCGGGTCACTCGCGCTGACTGCATCTGCCTGTTCCCTCCGGGCGCAACCGTACTATCGGCGCGCTGCGTGACGGCCGTGTTCCGCCGATGTTGCATCCACGTGAAATCAGCGAGGCGCTCACCGCCCGACGCCTCGGTCGGCGCTGAACCACAGCCAACACCCTCCAGCACCTGAACTCGCCGTCACCCGTGCCCCCGCGTGGGGCAGGCGCCGGGAACCTTCCGGCCGGCGCCAACGTCTCATCAGCAAGCGGCGCCGCTGAACTCGTCGAGTCGAGCCGCGCCGCCGCCCGCTGGCATACGCCCCCGGGGGCACGATCGAGGTGAGAGTTTGCACGGGCAGCTGAGCCGGACGATTGCCATCCACCTGCTGCGGCGCGACCGGCGGAGCGCGCTGTTGCGGATCGGCCTCGCGGCCGGAGCGGCCGCCCTCGGCACCGTCTGCGCGCTGCTGGCCTACGCACACCTCGTCCCGCTGACGCCGCTCGAGCAGCAGGCGCCGCCCGCCGGCACGGTGATCGTCGATCGCCACGGAGCGCCGTTGCTGCGCGACGCGTCCGAGGGCGTGCACATCCCCGTCGGCCTCGACGACATCGCCCCGATCGCCGTCAGCGCCACCGTTGCCGCCGAGGATCAGCGCTTCTGGCAGCACCCCGGCGTCGACCCCCTCGCGGTGGCGAGCGCGCTGACCGGCGCGGCCACGGGGCGGGCGCAGCTGCGAGGCGCCTCGACGCTTTCGCAGCAGCTCGCGCGGCTGCTCTACCTGTCCGGCACGGACTCGCCCGCGCTGCTGCGTAAGGCTCGCGAGGCGCTGATCGCGCTCCAGCTTGAGGCGCGCCACACGAAGCACGAGCTGATCGAGGCCTACCTCAACCACGTCTACTACGGTCGCGGCGCGTACGGCATCGAGGCGGCGGCGCGCCTCTACTTCGGCGTCAGCGCGCGCCACCTCGATCTTGCGCAGGCGAGCTACCTCGCGGGCCTGCCGCAACTGCCGAGCGTCTACGGCGCCGGCGACGATGTCGCCGCCGCGCGCACGCGGCAGCGCTACGTGCTCGACCGCCTCGCGGCGGACGGCGTGATCACGCCGGAACAGGCGTCGAACGCCGCTCGCACCCCGCTCGCCTTCGCCGCCGAGGGCGAACCCGCGCTCGCGCCGCACTTCACGACGATGGTGGATGACGAACTCGCGAGGTTGCGTCCCGACCTCGCCGGGCGGCCCGGCCTGATCATCGAGACGACGCTCGACAGCGCGCTGCAGCGCGAGGCGGCGCGATCCGTGCGCGCGCACCTGAGCCGCGTAGCCGACCGCAACGCCGGCAACGGCGCCGTCGTCGTACTCGATGCGGGGAGCGGCGCACTACTCGCCCTCGTCGGCAGCGCGGACTTCTCCGAGGAGCGCTCGGGCCAGGTCAACATGGCACTCGCGCTGCGGCAGCCGGGGTCCGCGCTCAAGCCGTTCCTCTACGCCGCGGCCTTCGAGCAAGGCTACACGGCGGCCTCGGTGCTGCTCGATGTGCCGTCGAGCTTCCAGACCCCGGTCGGCAGCTACCAGCCGGTGAACTACGACTTGCGCTACCGCGGCCCCACGCCGCTGCGGACCGCGCTCGCCTCGTCGCTCAACGTGCCGGCGGTGCGCACGCTCGACCAGATCGGCGTCGACGCGCTGCTCGAGATCGCGGATCGCGTCGGCCTCGAGGAGCTCTCGGCGTCCGAGGACCACGGACTTTCGCTGACGCTCGGCTCTGGCGAGGTGCCGCTGCTCGATCTCACGGCGGCCTACGGCGCGCTGGCCGCGGGCGGCCTCCGCACCGAGCCCTACGCCATCGAGCGCGTGCGCGACGCGGCGACGGGCGAGCTGCTCTACGAACGCGCGCCTCCCGCGCCCGAGCGCGTGGTCGGCGCGGAGCACGCGTTCCTGCTGGCGGACATTCTCAGCGACCCGATCGCGCGCGCGCCGGCCTTCGGCTTCGGCTCGGTGCTGGAGACGCCCTTCCCGGCGGCGGTGAAGACCGGGACGACCTCCGAGTTCCGCGACAGCTGGGCCGTGGGATTCACGCCCGAGCGCGCGGTCGGCGTCTGGGTCGGCAACGCCGACGGGGCGCCGATGATCGACCTGCCGGGCCTCGCCGGGGCGGCGCCGATCTGGCGTGACGTAATCGAGGCGGCCGTGGCGGACCGGCCCGTGCTCGGGTTCACCCGGCCGGAGACGGTGGTGGCCGTCACGGTGTGTGCGCCGACGGGGCTGCTGCCCGGTCCGCACTGTCCGTCTCCGGTGCGCGAGTGGTTCATCACCGGAACGGAACCCGTCGAGACCGAGACGTACTACGTGTCCCGGTCCGACGGCGCCCTCGCGATCGACCCACCTGCCGAGGCGCGCCCCTGGGCCGCGCGGGCCGGCGTGCGGCTCGCCAGGCACGAGGACGGCGCAACCGAGGCCGGTCTCACGATCGTCCAACCGGCACGGGGAGCGGTGCTCTTCCTCGCTCCGGAACTGGCGCGGCAGGAGGCGCTGCTGCGCGTCGCCGCGCCGGCGGAATCGGAACGAGTCGACTTCCTCGTCGATGGCGTGGCCGTTGGCAGCGCGACCGGCCCGGACGCGCGGGTGGTGTGGCCGCTGACCGTTGGCGTGCACAGGCTGGAGGTGGTGGCGCAGCTCGCGGGCGGCGGCACGGCCACGGCGTCCGCCCGGTTCGAGGTGCGCGACCGATGAGCCGGGCGAACCGGCCACGCTGGAATGAGCGGCCATGGCTGTGGATGGCCGGGCTCTCCGTCCTCGCGACCCTCGTGGTCGCAATGGCGCTGCTGGCCACCCCGAGCGGAGAGCGAGACGAGCCGGGCCGAATCGTCGCGACGCCCTCGCCGGCGGCAGTCGCTTCGCCGGCAGTTACGGCCTCGCCCTCGCCCTCCCCCTCGCCGACCGCCACCGGCACGGCCACGCCAGCGGCCTCGCCTTCGCCTACCGGCACCGCCTCGCCCTCGCCCACTGCCACCGCTACGCCTGCGATCCCGCCCCCGGTCGCCGTCTCGCCCGGAGGCGCGGAGGTGCCGAGGCTCGCGACCGTGAAGATCGCCTTCCAGAATCCGCCCCGCGAAGCGGACGGCGCGGCGCTCGTGCGGATCGATCCCCCGGCCGAGGGCTCCTTCATCTGGGTGGACGACCGCACGCTGCTGTTCCAGCCGGAGTTCCCCGGCTGGCAGCGAGGCCAGAGCTACCGGCTGCTCGTGGACGCCTCGGCCGCCGGCATCGAGGACGATCACGCGCACGCGTTCACCGTCGAGGGGCAGCTGGAGGTGAGCTACGTCATCCCCGGCCCCGGCGACCGGGAGGTGCCCGATTCGGCACAGATCCTCGTGCAGTTCAACCGATCGGTCGCGGCGCTGACCGTACTCCAGGAGGGGCCCGCGCCGGACGTGCTGGAGTTCGATCCCCCGCTCGCGGGACAGGGGGAGTGGCTCAACACCGCGCTCTACCGCTTCATCCCCACCGACCTGCGGCCCAGCACGGAGTACCGCGTGCGCATCCCGGCGGGACTGACCTCGGCGGCCGACGGGGTCCTCGAGTCCGACTTCGAGTGGAGGTTCTCCACCTTCCAGCCCGCGATCACATGGTTCCGTCCGGGCGACCGCACGTCCCTCGTGGAGCCGGGCGGCCCCTTCGTGGTCGCGTTCAACCAGCCGATGGACCGCGCCTCGGTCGAGGCGGGCCTCGTGCTTCGCGCGGAGAGCGATCCCGGTGTCAGTGAGGCGTTCTCATGGTCTGGCGACGTCACGACCTCGTTCGAGTGGAGCAACAACGACACCGTCGTCAGGCTCACGCCGACCGGGCCACTGGCGCTGAGCGCCGCGTACGAGCTGATCGCGCCGGCCGGACTGAGGGGGGCGAACGGGGGCGAGTTGCGCTCCGGGCGTGTCTCCCGCTTCACGACGGTCAGCCCGCCGCGGCTCGTGAGCACGTCACCGTCCAACGGACAGGTAGGCGTCGGCCGGTACCGCATCAGGCTCGCGTACAACAACCCGATGGATCGCGAGTCGTTCGAGGACCGCATCTCAATCAGCGGCATCGATGACGAAGACATCCGTGTGAGCGTGTACTACGACAGAGCCTACGTGTATGCGCCGCTCCAGTATCTGACCCACTACACGGTGAAGGTCGCCGCGGGCGTGCGCGATCGCGGTGGGCGGCCACTGCCGGCCGCCGAGTTCTCGTTCACGACGAGGAAGCGGCGCGCGCCGTCGCCGCGGCTGAACCTCGTGGCGCCGGGCCGATTCGTGACCTGGTCGGCAAGCCACCAGCAGCTGCTGTACTACCACGCGGCCCACACGCCGTCCGTCAGCTTCAAGCTCCATCCGCTCTTCGCTCACGAAGCGGAACTCCTGCTGCGCCGCAACTACATCGATCGCTGGATCAACAGGAAGTGGGTCGAGTTCAAGCCCTCGAGCGCGCCGATGCGGGTGTGGACCGACGAGATCAGCGAGGAGCTGCGCGACACCCAGCGGCTCCACTCGACATCGCTCGGCGACGGTGAACCGCTTCCGGCGGGCGACTACCTGCTGGCTGTGACCGGCCAGCGAGGAACCCACAAGGTGATGCTCAGCGTCGTCAACGCGACCCTCGTGACGAAGGTTTCCCTCGACGAGCTGCTGGTGTGGGCCCTCGACTACGAGACCGGCGAGCCGCTCGCCGGGGTCGAGGTGACTGCCGTCGACCAGACCGGGAATGCGCCGCGCTTCTGGGCGACCGCGAAGACGGACGCCGACGGGATCGCACGGGTCGGCATCTCCGACCGCCACTCGAGCTACCTCGTGCAGCTTGATGCCGACGGACGTCGCGGCGTGACATCCACCAACTGGCGACAGGGCAGCGCTCCCTGGCAACTGAACGTGCCGTACTCCCCCTACGCATACGACCTGCTGGGTCACCTCTACACCGACCGCCCGATCTACCGGCCCGGCGAGACGGTCTACTTCAAGGGCGTGATACGCGAGGACGATGACGCGACGTACTCGATCCCCGGGCCGGGCAGCGAGTTCGACGTGCGCGTCAGCAGCTCACGGGGTAGCGAGATTCTGCGAACGACCGCCCAGGTCAACGAGCTCGGCACGATCGCGGGCGAAGCCGTGCTGCCGGGCGAAGCACCGACGGGCCGCTACTACGTCCAGCTGTCCCGTGCGGGCGGCGGCTACATCACCTCCACGAGCTTCACCGTCGCCGAGTTCCGTGTGCCCGAGTTCAAGGTCGCGGTCGAGACGCCGCAGGCGCACTACGTCGACGGCGATCAGATCCCCGCCGAGGCGCGTGCGAGCTTCTTCTTCGGCGGCCCGGTCGTTGGCGCGGGCCTCACGTGGGCGGTGCTGTCGTCGCCGGCGGCGATTCGCGTCGAGGGCTACGAGGGTTACTCCTTCAGCGAATACGACCGCTATCGATGGGCGAAGTTCGAGCAGCCGCTGCGCGCCGAGGGCAGCGCACGGACGGGCCCCGCAGGCTCCGCGCCATTCGAGGTTCACGCGGCGCTCGAGGGCGGCGAGGGCCCGCAACGCTTCACGATCAGCGCGACCGTGACGGATGCGAACGCGCAGGCCGTCGCGAATAGCACCACGGTGACCGTGCACCCGGCCAGCTGGTACGCAGGCGTCAGGCCCGAGTCGTACATCGCGACGGCCGGGAAGCCGACCGCCGTGCACCTGGTGAGCGTCGATGTCGAGAGCAAGATCGCGCCGCACCGGCCGGTCACGGTACGCATCTTCGAGCGCAAGTGGGTCACCACCAAGGTGGAGACCGCCGGCGGCGGCCGCAGCTACCACAGCGAAGCCGTCGACACCGAGATCGAGGTGCAATCGGTGACGACGAATAGAGACGGTGAGGCGTCGATCACGTTCACGCCGCCGTCGTCGGGCTCGTACCGCATCGTGGCGGAGTCGCTTGACGATGAGGGCCGCGTGGCGCGCTCGGCTCGCTTCCTGTGGGTCAGCGGCAGGCAGCGCGCCCTGTGGCGGGTGCGCAACGACGACATCATCGAACTGATCGCCGACCGCAAGAGCTACGAGGTCGGGGACGTCGCCGAAGTGCTCGTGCCGACGCCGTTCGAGGGCGCGATCGGCCTCGTGACGATCGAGCGCGGGCGCGTGCTGAGCCGCGAGGTGCGGGTCTTCGAGACGAACAGCGAGCGGCTGCTGATTCCGATCGAGGACCATCACCTGCCCAACGTCTATGTCAGCGTGGTGCTCTACCGCGCGCCTACCGCGGATGACCCCCTGCCTCGCTACCACGTCGGCTACGTCGAGCTGCCCGTTTCGACGGCGCCACGCAGGCTCGATGTGCAGATCAAGCCGGATCGGGAGCGGGCCGCGCCCGGCGAGACGGTGCGCTACGAGGTGCAGGTGACGGACTGGCAGGGCCGCGCCGCCGCCGCCGAGGTCTCGGTCGCCATCGTCGACCAGGCGGTGCTCTCGCTGGCGGACGAGGTGGGCCCGGACGGGTTGCGCGCGTTCTGGTTCCAGCGTCCGCTTGGCGTCGCGACGGCCTCGTCGCTTGCCGTCTCGGTGGATCGCACGAACGACGTGATCAGCGAGCCGGAGGAAGAACTCGGGAAGGGAGCGGGGAGCTCGAATTCGCGATTGCGGTCGGAGTTCAAGAACACCGCGCTCTGGATCGGGCAACTCACGACAGATGAGCACGGCAGGGCGAGCTTCGAGCTGCAACTGCCGGACAACGCCACCACCTGGCGCGCGCAGGCCCGCGCCGTCAGCGGCACGACGCAGGTCGGCGAAGCGACAAGCGAGCTGCTGGTCACGCAGCCGTTGCTCGTGCGCCCCGCGCTGCCCCGCTTCCTGCGCGTCGGCGACGAGGTCATCCTGCGGGCGCTCGTGCGCAACGGCACGGCCGTCGCCCGCGACATCAGCGTCACCATCGAGGCCGGAGGCGTCACGCTCGATGGCGAAGCCACGCTCTCGGCCCGCGTCGCGCCGGACGCCTCGGAGATCTTCGAGTGGCCCGCGCGCGCGCTCGAGCAGGGCACGGCGACGATCCGCTTCCGTGCCGGCGCCCCGGGCGGATACGGCGACGCGATCGAGATCAGCCTGCCCGTGCACCTCGACGTCACGCCGGAGACGACAGCGACGGGCGGCGTGATCGACGGCGAAGTGGCCGTCGAGGCGGTGTACCTGCCGGACTACGTGATCACGGGAAGCGGCTCACTGGAGATCTCGGTCCAGGGTTCGCTGATCGGGGCGCTCGAGACGGAGCTGCACTACTTCGCACCCGAGCCCTACTGGCTGGAGTCGAACATCACGATCGCCAGCCGCGTGATTGCGTCCGTCGCGGTGCGGCGCGGGACGGCGGGCGGCCTCAGCCCCGCGCAGGAAGGCCAGCTCCGGGCCGACGTGACGGAACTGATCGCCCGGCAGCGCTACGACAGCGGCTGGGGATGGTGCCGGGGCTGCCGCACGAACATGATGTGCACCGGCTGGGTGCTGATCGCGCTCGGCGAAGCGCGCGACGCCGGGTTCCACGTCACGGCCGATGCGCTGACGCGGGCATGGCGCTTGGTCACCACCCATGTGCAGCGCATCACCGACTACCAGCGCACCGCGGATCCCAACCAGCACGCCTTCCTGCTGTACGCGCTCGCCGACGCCTCGAATCGCGGTGATGTGGCGAGTTGGCTCGCGCGACGGCAGGCAGGCACGATGCGCGCGATCGTGGAGCAGGACCGCGCGCGCCTCACGAGCTGGGGGCGCGCCTACCTGCTGCTCGGGCTGCTCGCGACCGGTCACGAGGCTGATCACGAAGGCGTGCGCGTACTGCTCAACGATCTCACCGCCGACACCATCGCCAGCGCCAACGGCAACCACTGGCAGGACGAGCGGGTAGCCGGCTCGATGCACAACGGCAGCGTGCGCACCACCGCGCTCGTGCTGCGCGCTCTCACCGAGGTCGATCCGCGACACCCGCTGATCGAGGAGACCGCGCGCTGGCTGGCGCTCGCCCGCACGGCCGAGCGCTGGCAGACGAACGTCGGCCGCGCGCAGGGCATGGCCTCGCTGGGCGCCTACGCCGAGCTCACCGGCGAGCACCTCGGTCAGTACGAGTACTCGGTCTGGCTCAACGCGCGCGAGGTGCTGGACGGCGACTTCGACGTGCCCGCGCGCGACTACCTCGACAGCACGGAGATCGCGCTCGCCGAGCTGCCGCTGGGCGAGGTCAGCCGCGTGCAGTTCGAGCGCGAGGCCGGCCGCGAGGGGCGGATGTACTACGGCCTCAACCTGCGCTACGTGACACCCGCGAGCGAGATCGAGGCGCTGAACCGCGGGTTCGCCGTCTCACACCGCTACACCCTGCTGGATGAGCCCGACCAGCCCATCAGCAGCGCCTCCCTCGGCGACGTGGTGCGGGTGCAGGTGACCGTGATCGCGCCCACGGACCGCGTCTTCGCGAAAGTCGAGGACTTCCTGCCCGCGGGCCTCGAGCCGATCGATCCGCGCCTCAAGATCGTCCCGGTCGAGTTGCGGGAGCGACTGCAGGCCGATCGCACCGAGGCCCTGCTCGGGGATGCGCCCAGGTACTACGCGCCGTGGTACGCCTGGTACTACAACCCGTGGGATCAGACGGACATCCGCGACGACCGGGTCGTGCTGCTCGCCAACCGCCTGCCGCAGGGCGTGCACGAGTTCGTCTACTACGCGCGAGCGACGACGCCCGGCGACTTCTTCGTCGCCCCTGCCCACGCGGAGGAGACCTTCTTCCCCGAGGTCTTTGGACGCAGCGACAGCGGCCGCTTCAGCGTCGTCGCGGGCGAGTAGCGCGGAGTACCGGCCTCAGCGCTGCACCTGCGGCAGCACCCGCGAGGCGATCAACTCGAGCGAGGCGAAGTCCGTCATCGCGTGGTGCTGGAGCATGATCCGCGTGATGCCGGCTTCCTCGCGCCGCCCGATCTCCTCCACGATCGCGTCGGGAGAGCCGACCAGCCAGCCGCGTGCCTCGAGGACGGGTAGCGCCTCCTCGAACGGTTGCTGCCCGAACGCCGGAACCTGAGCCACAACACGCTTTAGGTGCGCGCGCTGCTCCGCCTCGTCGCGCCCGATCACGAACCCCGCCATCTGCGAGTGACGCACGTCCGAGGCGTCTCGCCCGGCCTCGTCGCAGTGCGCGGCGAGCACGTCGGTGAGCCGGCGGTACTCATCGAGATCGATCCCCGCAAAGTTCCACTCCTGCGCATGGCGGGCGACGATTTGCAGGGTGCGCCGTTCGCCCCGGCCGCCGACCAGGAGCGGCAGCGGGCGCTGCAGCGGCTTCGGATAGCTGAGCGCCTCGTGCAGCCGGTAGTAACGCCCCTCGAAAGTCGCCGGCTCGTCGCCGAGCAGCGCCAGCACGACCTGCACGCCTTCCTCGAGGCGGTCCATGCGCTCGCGCAGGCTGGGAAAGGGCAGGCCGAACGCCTCGTGCTCCCCGGCGTTCCAGCCCGCGCCGACGCCGAGGATGAAGCGGCCGCCGCTCAGTTCGTCGAGTTGCGCCGCCATCCGCGCGAGCAGCGAGGGGTGCCGGAACGTCATCGAGGCGACGAGCGGCCCGAAGCGGATGCGCTCGCTCTCCTCGGCGGCCAGCACGAGGGAGATGAACGTCTCCAGTGCGTCGCGATCACGCGGGCCGCTCAGCGAGTGGAAGTGATCGGAGCGCCAGAGCGACTCGAACCCGGAGTCCTCCGTCGCGCGGACGATGCGCCGCCACAGCTCCCAGCCGAGCCCCTCCTGCCCCTCGATCATCACGCCGAGGTCCATCACAGGCCTCCGTCGTCGTGCCGGTCCGCCGCCGCTACTCGCTCGCTGCGAGCGCGTTGCGGGCCAGCACGAGCCGGTATTCCTGTTCGAGCCCGAGCCAGATGTGGGCAGGTGTCGAAAGGACGCGCTCGAGCTGCAGGGCGGTCTCGGCGGTGATTGCCTTCTTGCCCCGGATGATCTCGTTCACGGCCTGCCGAGGCCGACCGAGCCGCCGCGCAAGTTCGGCCTGACTCATTCCGGTCTCCTCGAGGTGCTCACGCAGGAACTCCCCTGGAGGGATGGGCATATCCGAATGCAGGCGTGGGGCCGCGGTGAGTGTGCTAGCCATGGTAGTCGACGACCTCCTCGATCATCGCGGTCCCGGGATCCGGGAACGTCATCACCAGGCGAACCTGACCGGTCAGGCGGATGGCGTACTGGCCGGCGCGGTCGCCCGTCAGCATGTGGAAGTGCAGAGGCGGGGTGTTCGCCAGATCGTCGAGGCCGCGCGCCTGCATGATCACGTTCACGCGCTGAACGTAGCGCCTGCCGACATCAGGTCCCCACTCCCGGACTGCGCGGCTTGTCTCGATGAAGCATCGCTCCAGCCGCCTCGTCCGGAACCGGATCTCCATGCTGTCGCCCTTGAGGTGACAGAGTAGGCAGCCATGGGGTGACAGTCAAGGGCGCTGCGACCCGCAGCGGTCATCTGTCGTCGTGCCGGCGCTACTGGTTCCCGAGGATCAGCGTCGACGTGCCGGAGAACATGCCTGCGGGAGCGTGCGTCATGCTCAGCTCAAGGTCGGGGAGCTGGCGCTCGCCGGCCTCGCCGCGCAGCTGTGTGACGGACTCCATGATCGCGAACATGCCGTACATGCCGGTGTGGGTGTAGGAGAGCCCGCCGCCGTTTGTGTTGATCGGCAGCTCGCCGCCGGGTGCGCTGCGCATCTCCGCGAAGTAGGGGCCGCCCTCGCCCGGCTGCACGAAGCCGAGCGCCTCGAGGGCGTAGACGGGGACGTGCGTGAAGGCGTCGTAGAGCATCAGGTGGCGGATCGCCGAGTGGTCGAGCCCGGCCATCGCGAAGGCGTCGGCGCCGGTCTGTTTCGCGGACGTCCACTCGGTCATGTCGTCCATGAAGCTGATCGCCTCATGCGCCGTCGCCTCGCCGCGTCCGAGCAGCCAGACGGGCGGCTTCGGGAAGTCGCGCGCGCGTTCCTCGCTCACCAGCACCAGCGCGCCGCCACCGTCGGTCACGAGGCAGCAGTTGAACAGACGCAGCGGCCAGGCGATCAGGCGTGAGTTCAGCACGTCCTCCACGCTGATCGGGTCGCGCATCATCGCGCGAGGGTTGAGCGTCGCCCAGCGCCGCGTCGCCACGGCCACGGCGGCGAACTGCTCCTCGGTGCTGCCGAAGCGGTGCATGTGCCGCACCTGCGGGATCGAGAACATGCTCGGCGGGCCCCAGCCCCCGAACGGCTCCTCGAACTGCCCGGCGATGCTCGATGGCCCGCTGTCGCGCGGCGGCATGCCGACGCCCGAGCGGCCGGACTCGCCGTGCGTGACCAGCACCGTGTCGCAGTAGCCGGCCTCGATCGCGGCGGCCGCGTGGCCGACGTGCATGAGGAACGAGCCGCCGCCCACCGCGGTGCCGTCCACCCAGCGCGGCCTGATGTGCAAGTACTCCGAGATCTGCGCCGGCGTCGCGCCCGCGGTGGCGATCCCGTCGACGTCGTCCTCGGTCAGCCCCGCGTCGGCGAGGGCGAGACGGGCGGCCTCGGCGTGCAGCTGGATCATCGAGCGGTCCGGCAGGACGCCGATCTCCGCCGTCTCCGAGGCGCCGACGATCGCGACCTTGCGGCTGATGCGGCTCGCTGCGGGCATGACCGGCTCCTCGCTAGCCCTGCATGGGCCGGAACTTCGGCAGCGTCACGTCCTCGGTGACGTCGTCGAAGACGATTTCGAGCGGCATGTCGACGGGTAGCGCCTCGGGCACCGGCTCCACCTCGACGAGGTTGGTCATCATCCGCGGGCCCTCGTCCAGTTCGACGACGGCGATCACGAAGGGCGTCTCCTCGGCGAAGCCGCCGAAGCCGCGATGCGAGATCACGTAGGTATGGAGCTTCGCGCGGCCGGAGACGGTCTCCCACTGCACGTTGCCGGAGCGGCAGCCCGGGTGCGGGCAGAAGGGGCGGGGGAAGAAGTAGAACCGCTCGCAGTCGAGGCAGCGCTGGATGCGCAGCTCGTGCCGCTTCAGGCCGTCCCAGTACTCCTGGGTCTCTGGCGTCGGCTGCGGGAGCGGCTTGTCGTACGCCATGGTCTCCTCCCGCCACGCATCGAGCGGGCGAGCGCCGGTCAGTCTCCGAGGACCGTCTCGTAGCCGAGCGAGCGGATCTCCTCGACGTATTCGGCGCGCCAGCCGGCGGCCGGGATGCGGCGGTGCAGATCGCGGAACTCGCGGTGGTAGCGCAGGTACTCCTCCTCGAGACGCCGCCGCCACTCCGACTCCTCGTGGTAGGCGTCCGGGTCTACCTCCTCGAAGCGGCGATCGAAGCTCTCCTCGTCGAGGTCGAACTCGTCGCGCCAGTACTCGGCGAGGTAGTCGAGCGAGTCCTCGAGGTCGCGGCGGCAGTCGAGCATGTAGGTCTCGAGCAGTTGGCCCGCATCGGCGGTGGAGCCGCGCAGCCGCTCGGGGCGTGCGCAGTCCTCGCAGAGGGTGACGAGCTTGCGCGCCTCGCAGGCGTCGCCGCGGGGGCAGTTGTGGTGGCGCGGCGCGAAGGGCGAGAGCTCCGGCTTGCGGGAGTAGCCGACGACGAGGGCCTCGAAGTCGGTCTGGCAGCGCGGGCAGGTGAGCCGACGCGCGAAGATCTGGTTGATCGCCTCTTCCCAGTTGATGCGCACCCTCATCCCTCCGTGCGGTCGGTCGGGCTCACTGGATGGTACGCGTGGCCCGGGCACTGTCAACGCGGCCCCGCGCCCGAGAGGGCGCTATCCCGTCGACCGTCTGGCCGCCAGAAGCGCCTGCCCCACGTGCGGCGGTGTATGGTGCGGTCAACCTGCGCGTCGGCTGGAAGGTGGTGAATCACCGTGGGTAGTTTCTTCGCGAAGCTCTTCGACTTATCGTTCGAGGAGTTCATCACGCCCACCATCATCAGGATCGTGTACATCATCACGATTGCGCTGGCGGCGCTGTATGCGCTGGGGATCCTGTTATGGCTCGCGTCCACGGGCGGCGCAGTAGGGGCCGTCCTCGGCCTGATCCTCGCCCCGCTGTTCTTCATCCTCGCGTTGCTCATGTCCCGCATCTTGCTGGAGGTGATGCTCGTGCTCTTCCGGATCGCCGAGGACACGCAGAGGATAGCGAGCGAGATGGGTCCGGACGCGCCCACGGACGATCAGGAGCACGATTAGGGAGGCAGGGCTCAACCGGCCCCAACCCGGGTGAACGGCGCCTCGCGAGCGCATGATGGCCGCCTGTGAGCGCGTACCATGACGGTGCACAGGAGCGAACAGCAATGACGGCCACCGAAACGAAGCTGCTGAGCGCCGACGACCTGCTGCGGCTCTACAGCAAGGGTGAGCGCGGCGAGTTGATCCGGGGCGTGTGTTGCGAGACGGAGCCGGAGGGGGCCGAGCATGGCCGCGTGCTGGCCACTCTGGGCGCGCTACTGGCCAGCTTCGTCCAAACCCGCCGGCTGGGGCGCTTGGCCATGGGATCCGGGATCTGGCTCGACCACGACCCGGACACGGTGCGCAAGGCCGACATCGCGTACTTCGCGCCGGGGCGGCTGGACGGGCGCGTGACCGGCTACGCTGAGGTTCTCCCCGACCTCGTGGCCGAGGTCGAGTCCTTCACAGACGGCCGCAACGCGATCTTCGACAAGTCGCATATGTGGCTGTCCAGCGGCGTGCGCCTCGCGTGGGCCGTGTATCCCGAGTCGCGCACGGTCGCCGTGCACCGGCCGGGCGAACGCCGCGTGATGCTCGCCGCGGGCGACGATCTGGACGGCGAGGACGTGCTGCCCGGCTTCAGCTGCACGGTGAGCGCCGTCTTCGACGAGTAGCACAGCCCGCAGGGCGGCCCAGTCCTCGCGAGGGCGCTACCCGCCTGGCTGCCCCGCGGCCAGTTCGCGCTCGTAGCTGCCGGATTGGCCCGGCATCTCCTCCACCTCGATGGCGATGCGCGTGAGGTTGTCACAGCCCTCGGCCGCGAGGGCGGTGACGACGGTCTCGCAGAGCCACTGCGCCAGCAGCTCGGCGGTGCTGTTCTCGATCGGGAGCACGGCGACATCGGTGGCGGGGAAGCGGTACTCGCGGTCGCCGAAGCGCACGACCCAGGCGTCCGGCTGCTCCTCGATCTCCAGCAGCGTCGAGTCGCGCTGGAGCAGGAAGCGGTGATCGAGGCGTTCGCAGGCCTCGCGCGCGATACGCTTGAGCACGCTGAAGTCGATCACCCAGTGGTCTGCGGTCAGCGCGCCCTCGACGCGGCAGCGCACGATGTAGTTGTGACCGTGCAGCGGCTCCAGCTCGTCGCCGAGCGTCGCCATGTGCGCGGCGGCAAAGCGCAGGCGGACGCCCTCGACCGTGACCGCGCGCCGCTCCGCGCTCGCCCCGCTCATCGCATTGCGCCCGGACGTCCGGCGGCCAGCCCAACGAACGAGGGCAGCCGCACGGCTGCCCTCGTCACGTTCATCGCTCGTGCCGTCGGCTCAGACGGCAACCATGTCGAGCAACTGGTCGACGCTGCGCTCCTTGACGCGCAGACGTTGCTTCGCCTCGACGAGGCGCTCGTGCATCGGCACGCTGTTGATCGCGCGGTGCAGCACGCCGACCGGGATGCCGTCCTGACGGACGAGGTCGAGCGCAGCGGCGAGGTTGGACGGGTCGTGGCTCTCCGGGATGTCCCAGGCGCCGGGGTCGATGCCCTTGGCCGGGTTGCCCTTGAGTGCCTCGTAGGTGTCGTTGTATTGGGTGCAGGGGGACTGCACATGGATGATGGAGAAGCCGGGGTAGTCCATCGCCTCACCGATCCGCGCCGCTATCACACGCGGCTGCGTCGAGACCGCGGAGACGATGAACGGCACTCCGTACGAGAGGTACAGCAGCAGCGGGTTCATCGGGTCGTCGAGCTTGCCGTAGGGCGTGGTCGGTGTGATCTGGCCGAAGTCGGTGGTCGGCGAAGCCTGACCCTTGGTCAGCCCGTAGACCCCGTTGTCCATGATGATGCAGGTCACATCGAGGTTGCGCTTCGCCGCCGGGGCGATGTGCTCGGCGCCGATGCTGAGGAAGTCGCCATCGCCGGCCACCACCACGACGTTGAGGTCCGGCCGCGACGACTTCACGCCGAGCGCGATCGGCAGCGTGCGGCCGTGGATGCCGTGGATGCCGAACGGCTGCGGGCCCTCCTGCAGATGCACGAGGTTCCCCGAGCAGCCGATGCCGGCGACCATCACGGTCTCCTCGATCGGCCGCTTCGTGTTGTTGACCCACTCAGCGAGGGAGAGCTCGACGGCGCGAACCACCGCAAAGTCCCCGCAGCCCGGGCACCACTTGAAGTCGTAGTCGGGATTGCGCTTGGTCATACCTGAGCCAGCCTTCCGGCGCCGCAGCGCTCCTGGACTCGTTCGACGAGGTTACGCACCTTGAACGGCAACCCGGTGAACTGCGTGATCGACTCCGCAGGCACGCCGATTTGCCGCAAGACGCTCGAGAACTGCCCGAGATAGTTGAGTTCCGGCACAAGCACCAACTCCCTGCTGCGCAAGTGATCGAGCAGCGCCGGGGGCAGCGGGTTGAGGTACATCGTATAACACCAGCCTATGTCCACGCCCGCTGCGCGCAGTTCCTCGTAGGCCGCGCGCGCCGCGCCCTTCGAGCCGCCCCACGGCATCAGCACCACCGGCGAATCAGTGTTCTCCGCCTCGTAGTCGCCGTCCTCGAGGATCTTGAGCTTGTTGAAGCGGCGCGCCGTCATCGTCGGGTGCGTGTCCGGCTGGTGGACGGTGTCGCCCTGCTCGTCGTGCTCGGAGGCGTTCGCGACGTAGGCGCCGACCCCGCCCGGTACGGGGAAGGGCGTCACGCCGTCGCCGGCGTAGCGGCGGTTGCCCACCGAGCCGTCGGAGACGACGCGCTGCTCGACGACGGCGTCGGCGGGGTTGGGGCGCGGGATGTCCTGCGCGCGCTCGGCGAGCTGCATCTCGCTGAGCACGATCACCGGGCCCTGGTAACGCTCGGCCCAGTTGAGGCCCATGATCCCGGCCGTCCAGCACTCCTCGACGGTGCCCGGCGCGATCACCGGCATTCGCAGGTCGCCGTGGCCGGGGTTGAGGCAGGCCAGCAGGTCGGACTGCTCCGTCTTCGTCGGCAGGCCCGTCGCCGGGCCGCCGCGCTGCACATCGACCACCACGCAGGGGATCTCCGCCATCCAGGCGAAGCCGAGGCCCTCGCCCATCAGGCTCAGCCCCGGACCGGCCGTCGAGGTCATCGCCTTCTTGCCGGCGTAGCCCGCTCCGATGATCGTCGAGATCGACTCGATCTCCGAGCTGGCCTGGACGACCGACTTGCCCTCGCCGACGAGATAGTCCTCCATGAACACGAGGATCGTCGTCGCCGGCGAGATGGGATAGCCGACGAAGATGTCGAGGCCCGAGGTGATCGCTCCGAGCGAGAGCAGGTCGTTGCCCTTGATCACCACGCGCGGGCCGTTCCCGGCCGGCGGGGCGTCGAGGTCGGAGACCTTGAAGCCGGCTCGCTCGATCTCCTGCACGCCGAGCTTCAGCGCCTCGATGTTGGCGTCGATGATCTGCTGGTCGTTGTCGCGCCCGCGCGTGAAGCGCTCGCGGATGAAGTCCTCGAAGTACTCGGGGGGCATCCCGCCGAGCGCGGCGACCGCGCCGATCACGACCATGTTGGCCGCGCGCGGGTTGCCGGTGGAGCGCGCCAGCTCGTCGACGGCGATGCCGACGGCGCTGCCGTTGGTATCGAGGTCGACGTCCTCGGAGTTGTAGACCAGCACGCCGCCGTCACGCAGTTCGGAGATGTGGCTCTCGTAGGCCTCGCTGTTGAGCACCACGAGGATGTCGAGGGCGTCGCCGTCGTGCTGGATCGGATTCGTCGAGATGCGGGTCTGCGCCCAGGTGGGGCCGCCCTTGATCTGCGACGGATAGGTCGAATAGGTCTGCACGTGGTAGCCGACGCGGCCGGCTGCCTGCGCGAGCCCCTCGGCGGCGGTGACCTGACCCTGGCCACCTTCACCTGCGAACCGGACGATCAGGTCTGTACTCATCTGTCCTCATCCCGGAGTCGCGCCTGGGAGACCTCGGATCCACTCGAACGGGGGGCCAGGAGGGCCAATCGCGCGCGAGGGTACAGGGATCGGCAATGCCGGAGCGACGTACGCCTTGTGCGTGGTGTATGGCCTGTGATCCGGAGTGCCGTCATCGGTGGCGCCCGGCCTCGCGATTATCCTGGGGAGGTTCCCTCTGCATCGTACGCGATGCTTCCAGATAAGGAGTATCGTTCCCGCGTACGGCTACGTTCAACCGTCCGCGCCGCTCTGCAGCCGCTATTCGCGCGAGCGACATAACCCAGCCGAATCCACAACGCGTCCACGAGGTCAGGAACGGGGCAGTCCGAGCCCGCGCGTCGCGATGATGTTGCGCTGGATCTCGGAGGTCCCGCCGCCGATCGTGGCGGCCACGCACCCGACATAACCGCGAGACCAGCGGGAGCGCATCGGGGCGTCCTCCTTGTCCCACAGTGCGCCGTAGAGGCCGAGCGTCTTCAGCGCCGTCCGCGCGATGCCCTGCACCAACTGGTCGCTGAACAGCTTCTGCATCGATGCCTCGTAGTTGGGGACACCACCGCGCAGCTGCAGCGAGATCACGCGGTAGGAGAAGAGCCGCGCGAGGTGCCCCTCGACGTAGCGATCGGCGATCTCGCCGCGCAGGGTAGGGGAGCGGTCGGCGCGCGCCCGCGCGGCCGCGCCGGACGGCGCCTCGTCCTCGATCAGCCGCCGCAGGTCGTCGAGCGTGAGCAGGATGTGCACGCCCGAGCCGATCGAGGAGCGCTCGAAGTCGAGGTGCGTGGCGCCGACATACCAGCCGCGGTTGACCTCGCCCACGGCGTTGCTCGCGGCTACGCGAGCGTCCTCGAAGAACACCTCATTGAACTCGCGGTTGCCGTTGATCTGCTCCATCGGGCGGACGCTGATGCCGGGCGTGTTCATCGGCATCAGCAGGTAGGTGATGCCGCGGTGCTTGGGTGCGTCGGGGTCGGTGCGGAAGAGCCCGAACAGCCACTTCGCCTCGTCGGCGAACGAGGTCCAGATCTTCTGCCCGTTGAGCACGAAATCGTCGCCGTCGCGGTCCGCCCGGGTCTGCAGCGAGGCGAGGTCGGAGCCGGCGCCGGGCTCGGAGTAGCCCTGCGCCCAGCGCTCCTCGCCCTTCATCAGGCCGGGCAGGAAGCGCCGCTTCATCTCCTCGGAGCCATGCACGAGGAGCGTGGCGCCGACCAGGTCCGGGACGCCGCCGCCGCCGGGCGCGCGGAAGCCGGCCAGCACCTCGTTGAGGATGAACTGCTGCTCCACGGAGAGGTTGGCGCCGCCGTACTCCTTCGGCCATCCGGGTGCGGTCCAGCCGCGCTCGATCAGTGCCCGGCGGAACTCGCGCACCAACTGCTGGTGCTCCTCGTCCTCGGGCCACACGGACGCGGAGCCGGGACCGCCGAGCCCGCTGTACTGCGCGTCGTCGCGCAGCTTGGCGTCGAGGTGCGCGTCGATGTATTCGGAGACCTCGCGCCGCCACGCCGCCTGCTCGGGACTGTCCGCGAAGTCGACCATCACGCCCTCCTCGGGTGCGGCTGCGGGGTGGCGTGGCAAGGCCAGCCGTCAGCACAAAGCATAATGCCCAAATCGCGCCGCGCGGGGAGGCGGGCCGATGCGCCTCAGTACGCTCCCTGCGCCTCGAAGAAGCGGCGAGGGTTCTCGACCATCATCGTGCGCTGCTGCTCCTCGCCCACACCGAGCGCGGTGAGGGCAGGGAGCACCTTGCGGGAGACCGTGAGGAAGTTCCAGTCCTCGGCCACGGGCCCCTGGCGCGTCTCCCGCGGCGAGACATCCAGGTAGGTGCTCGCATCGTGCGAGAGCGCCAGCTGCGAGGCGAAGCCGCGCTTGCACAGCTCCGCCACCGTCGCGATGCGATCCTCCAGGCTGACCCTCGCGAGGCCGAAGCGATCGAGGCCGATCATGCTGCCGCGTTCCATCAGGCTCGTGAGGTAGTCGAGGTCCGTCGTGTCGCCGACATGGCCGATCAGCACGCGCGTGAGATCGACGCCTTCCGCCTCGAAGAGGTCTTGCTGATCGCGCCCCGTCTGATCGACCGCGCTGGAGTGCGTGATGATCGGCACGCCGGTCTGGCGGTGGGCACGCGCCGCTGCGCGAAGCTGCACCGCGTTCGCCTCGGTCACCGCCGCGTCGGTCGCGACCTTGATCACGCCGGCGCGGATCCCGCTCCCGGCGATGCCTTCCTCGACGTCGTGGACGTACAGCGGCACGATCAGATCGGGATCACCGCGGCTGAGAAACAGTGGCGGGTGCGAGTGGATCCCGGTGGCGACGATGATCTGGACGGGCGAGCGCTCCGCGACCTCCTGCACGAACTCGATCTCCCGGCCGAGGTCCACCGTCGTCAGTTCGACCATCGTGTGGATGCCGGCCTCGTACGCCTCCTCGAGCTTCTCGACGGCGTACTCGATCTCTGCCGCGCGGTCGTAGTCGGGGAAGAGGTGGGGCCAGTTCGCCCGGATATTCGGAGACTCCACCTTCAGATGCTCGTGCATGAGCGTGAAGCCGAGATCGCTCGTGTCGATGTCGCCTCGTGCGGTCGGGACCGTTGCCATCGTGCGCCCCCTCGCCCTTCCGTCCGCTGGCGCATGACGCCGGGCGAAAGCGCGCGAACTGTAGCACGCGAGGGACGGCGACCCACGAACGCGGCGCGCCCCGATGTGGACATAACACCGAGTGCAGCGCTGCCTGTATCGGGAGGCCTTCGTATGATGGAGGCGAGCGACGAACGACACCCGCGCGGGGAGGGGACAGCGTGATTAAGGCGTACGTGCTGATCGTTACGGACCCCGGGAGCACGCGCTACGTCATGGACACACTCGCGGCGCTGCCCCGGATTCAAGCCGTCAGCGAGGTGATGGGGCCCTACGACATCGTCGCCGAGATCGTGGCCGAGAGCCTGACCGAGATTCCACCCATCCTCTCCGGCGAAATCCGCACCATCAAGGGCATCCAGTCCACGACCTCGCTCGTCGCGTTCCCCAGCGACAACCCCACCTCCGGCTAGCCCTGCGCCGGACGCGCCCGGAGGAGCAGACGATGGCGATCACCCTCGAGGCCGGCGACCGCGCTCCGGCGTTCACGCTGCAGGACCAGGACGGCGCGACGCACCGCCTGGGCGACTACCGCGGGCAGACGGTGGTGCTCTACTTCTATCCGCGGGACTTCACGCCGGGCTGCACGAAACAGGCCTGCTCGCTGCGCGACACGAACGAGCAGATCGCCGCCGAGGGCGCCGTGATCCTCGGTGTCTCGACGGACGACCAGGACTCGCATCGCCGCTTCCGCGAGGAGCACCGGCTGGACTTCCCGCTGCTCTCGGACGAGGGCGCGAAGGTTTCGACGCGCTACGGGGCGTGGGGTGAGAAGACCCTCTACGGCCGCAAGAGCATCGGCATGACACGCGCGACGTTCATCATCGGGCCCCGGGGGAAGCTCAGACACCGGGCTGCACGAAACAGGCTGCTCGCTGCGCGACACGAACGAGCAGATCGCCGCCGAGGGCGCCGTGATCCTCGGTGTCTCGACGGACGACCAGGACTCGCATCGCCGCTTCCGCGAGGAGCACCGGCTGGACTTCCCGCTGCTCTCGGACGAGGGCGCGAAGGTTTCGACGCGCTACGGGGCGTGGGGTGAGAAGACCCTCTACGGCCGCAAGAGCATCGGCATGACACGCGCGACGTTCATCATCGGGCCCCGGGGGAAGCTGCTGCGCGTCTGGAAGCGCGCCCGCGCCGCCGATCACGGCGAGACCGTGCTCAAGGCGCTGCGCGACCTCGCCGCTCGCTCGTAGCCCCCGGACTCGCGCCTCGCGCGGGGATTGCCGCGCGACACTACATAACGCTGGCTTCGAGCGATCTCCGCATTCGTGAGCCCTCAGGCCGACGCCACGTGGGCGGTGCGCGCCGGTCTCCGCTTCGCCGGTTCGTGCGCGAAGCGCTCTCGCTTCCCCGCGCCTTGCCTCGGAGCCGGCAGCCCGGCCGCAGAGCCGCGCTGGCCGCCGCAGTCGCTCCGGGTCGCCGAGGACTACGACGAGCCACCGCGCCTTCGAGCAGCGCCGCAGTCGAGCGCGCCCCGTTTCCTCGGAAGCGGCTTCGGGAGGGGCTGGCAGTCCTCGGAAGCCAGGCCGTGCCGGATCACGTCGCTAAACTTCGCCCTATCTTTCTTATGTCTGTCAGTTCGTTCGGCAATGCTGAGCGCGCTGATAGACTTTGATGTGCTCCGCATCAGGAATCAGCGCAAGGACCCACGATGGACTTGAGGACAGCGCGTAACGCTCTCGCCTCGGTGGCCCTGGCCATGATCGGGGTCCTGCTGATCGCCGCCGGCTTCTTCGCCGCCATCATCGTGATCGACAACGGTGGCCCGGAGGCAATGCCCGCCAGCGTCGCTGACGTCCCCGCGATGCCAACGGCGGCTCCGGCCGCCGCCGGGCGCAGCGAGATTCACCCCGGCGTCATCGACGAGATCATTGCCATCCTCAAGGAGCTATTCGTCGATCCGGAGCTTGTCGACCGAGAGGCCCTGATCGAGGCCGCGATCAACGGCATCTTCACCGAGCTCGGCGATCCTCACCTGGCCTACATCGACCCACCGACGTTCGCGGTCTCACGTCCTGATTTCCGCGGCGCCTTCCAGGGCATCGGCGCAACAATCGCACGGCAAGACAACTTCGTGGTGATCGTACGGCCACTGCCAGGCACGCCTGCCGAGCGCGCCGGCATCATGGCCGGCGACATCATCCTCGAGGTCGACGGCGAGTCGGCCGAGGGCTGGAGTGTGGAGGAGGCGGTGCTACGCGTCCGCGGCCGCATCGGCACGACGGTCGAGCTGCTGATCCGGCGCGGCGATGGCGCCGAGGAGCTGCTCCCGATTACCCGCGACGAGATCCTCGTGGCCTCGGTGGGCACCACGCCGCCAGGCGGTGCGTTCAAGGACAGCAACGACAACGAGGTCGCCGACCTCGCTTACATCCGCATCCGCACCTTCACCGCGCGGACGCCTGGCGAACTACGGCGCGCGATCGACGAGGCCGGTGAGGTCGCGGGCCTGATCCTTGACGTGCGCAGCAACCCCGGCGGCCTGCTGGTGGAGACCGCGCAGACGGCGGACTTGTTCCTCGATGGCGGGAACATCCTTGTGCAGGTCGATCGTGACAGGAACGAGCAGGTTTTTGACGCGCAGCGCGGCGCGGTCACGGACGTCCCGATCGCCATCCTGCAGGACGAGTTCTCCGCCTCCGGCTCCGAGCTGCTCGCGGCGGCGTTGCAGGAGAACGACCGCGCGATCGTGGTCGGAGCCCGCTCTTTCGGCAAGGGCACGGTCAGCCAGGCCGTGGAACTCAGCAACGGCGGCGCCGTCTACGTCTCGATTGCCCGCTGGCTCACTCCCGATCGCAACCTGATCGAGGGCCAGGGCGTTACGCCCGACATCGAGGTGGAACCGACCATCGAGGACATCGAGACGCACCGCGATGTCGTGCTCCATCGGGCGATCGACGCGCTGCGCGCGCAAGTCGGGGCGTAGAGACTCGCCCAGCCTCAGTTATGTAACCCCAACGCGCCCCTCCCCGACCCGGCGCGCGTCCACGGGCGCGACGACTCCAGGATCTCTCCTCTGCCTGTAGCGGCTCCGGCGGCAGCGCGAAGCACGGTGATAGACTTAAGTGCCTGCCGCACCTGAAACGAGCCCAAGGAGCCGGCATGAACTCGAACGCGGCGCGCAACGCTCTCGTCGGAGTGCTCTCCGCCGTGATCGGCGCGCTCCTGATCGCCGCCGGCTTCCTCGCCGCCGTCATCGTCCTCGACGATGGTGACGAGGTCGCGACCCCCGCCGCTGTCGCCGAGGTCACCGCGACGCCTGCGGCGGACACCCCGCCCACACCGGATGCGAGCGTCGCCGACGGCGGCGTGAATATCCACCCCGGGATTTTCGACGAGATCGTCGACATCCTCGCCGAGGACTTCGTCGAGCCGGAGCGCATCGACCGCCAGTTCCTGTTCGAGGGCGCGATTAACGGCATCTTCACCGCGCTCAACGACCCGCACTCCACCTACATCGACCCGCAGACGTTCTCGATCTCGCGAAGCGACTTCTCCGGCGCCTTCCAGGGCATCGGCGCGACGATCGCGCAGCAGGACAACTTCGTGGTGATCGTGCGGCCGCTGCCCGGCACGCCCGCCGAGCGCGCCGGCATCATGGCCGGCGACATCATCCTCGAGGTCGACGGCGACTCGGCCGAGGGCTGGAGCGTGGAGAAGGCGGTGCTGCGCATCCGCGGCCGCACCGGCACCACTGTCGAGTTGCTGGTCCGGCACGCCGACGGCACCGAGGAACTGATCCCGATCACCCGCGACGAGATCCTCGTCGCCTCGGTGGGCACCTCGCCGCCGGGCGGCGTGCTCAAGGACAGCGACGATAACGAGGTCACGGACCTCGCCTACATCCGCATCCGCACCTTCACGGCGCGCACGCCGACGGAGCTAAGGCGCGCGATCGAGGCGGCCGGGGACGTGAAGGGGCTGATCCTCGACCTGCGCAGCAACCCGGGCGGCCTGCTGGTGGAGACCGCGCAGACCGCGGACCTGTTCCTCGATGGCGGGACGATCCTCGTGCAGGTCGATCGCGACGGGAACGAGCAGATCTTCAACGCGCAGTCGGGCACGGTCACGGACATCCCGATCGCGATCCTGCAGGACGAGTTCTCCGCCTCCGGCTCCGAGTTGCTGGCGGCGGCGCTGCAGGAGAACGACCGCGCGATCGTGGTCGGCTCGCCCTCCTTCGGCAAGGGCACGGTCAGCCACGCCCGCGACCTCAGCAACGGCGGCGCCGTCTACGTCTCGATCGCCCGCTGGCTCACCCCCGATCGCAACCTGATCGAAGGCCAGGGCGTTACTCCCGACATCGAGGTGGAACTGACCGTCGAGGACATCGAGGAGCGGCGCGACGTGGCGCTCTATCGGGCCATCGACGCGCTGCGCGGACAGGTCGAGGCGCAGAACTCAGCGAGCTCGTAGTTATGTAGCCTGTGCGCCACACTCCCCGCCCCGGCACACGGTGCGCGGGCGCGGTGACGCCGGGAGAGCAGCGCCATGGCGAAGAAGCGATCACGCGGGCAGCGCAAGGCTCGCGACGGAGGCGCCGTCGCGACGAACCGCCGCGCCCGCTACGACTACGAGCTCACGCAGAACATCGAGGCCGGGATCGTGCTCACCGGCTCCGAGATCAAGTCGATCCGCGGCGGCCAGGCCAACATCGCCGAGGGCTTCGGCCGCTTCCAGCGCGGCGAGTTGTGGCTATATAATGTTCACATCGCTCCGTACGCGGCTGCACGTGAGAACCACGAGCCGACGCGTCCGCGAAAGCTGCTGCTGCATCGCAGCCAGCTCGAGCGGCTGGAGCGAGCGCTGCGCGAGCAGCCCGGCACGACGATCGTCCCGCTGCGGCTCTACCTGACCCGCGGGCTGGCGAAGGTCGAGATCGGGCTCGGTCGCGGCCGTCGCCGCTACGACAAGCGGCAGGCGATCGCGACGCGCGAGGCCGAGCGGACGATGCAGCGGGCGCTGCGCAGGGAACTGCGCTGAGCCGGCCGCAGCGGAGGCAAGGCCGGGCGTGCGGCAGCGCGAACAGACGTGGGGACGATAGGAGTCGACAGGAGTTTACGGACACGGATTGCGGGCCGAGGCGCCACCAACCTCGTTAAACAGGTGGCAAACCGTAACTGGCGAAAGAGAACTCGCCCTCGCCGCCTAACCAGGCGGTGACGTCGCCCCCGGGCTCAGCCCGGCAGACCGGGAGGCGGCGACGTTACGCCGGGCTGCAACTGCGAAGACGCGCCACAGGTCTCGCGGCCAAGATCACTGCGGCTGGCCGGCCCACCCCTCGTCGGTGAAGGCAGGCCGGTGAGACCTTCTCACCGACTACGCCCGTAGTAGATTCGTGACGGACGCTCTCTGGACGGGGAGTTCAATTCTCCCCCGTCTCCACCACCAACAATCCCGCCGAGGGAATCGGCGCTCTCTGGATCGGCATCGCGCGCGGACACAGGGCGAAGACGGCCGCTGGGCGCAGGTCTGCTCGCAGCGGCGTCACGGCCCGGACCTGGTGCGATGCCCGCACACACGATCGTTGCCGCTGACGTTCATCCGCGACCCTTGCCGCGACTCACGCGGGCGTGAGGCGTGGGCGCGCAACGCCTCGGGCGGCCGATGGTGACGCCGGCCCCCGGAACGCGATCCGATGCCCGGCGACCCGGTAGCGATCTGACACGCTCGACGGGCAGTTCGCGCGGCATCGCGCGGTCGCCGCAGTGCTTCCGCCCGGGGCTGGCGGTCGTCCTTCATGGGCGAACGATCTGCCGTCGTACCGGCCGTCCGGTCCTCGAGGTTCGTAGTCCGGCGACTACACCGCGGGAGGTACGATAACGCGCGACATGCCCTCCGAAGAGTCGAGCCGATCCCTGCCGTCACGCGGCGCGCCGTCGCCGGTCACAACGGAGGCCGGCGCACTGGCTAGCGTCCTGGTCGTCGACGTGAGCGAGGGCGTGGCCGGGGGCTACGCCGGCCGGCTGCTCGCGGACCTCGGCGCCGAGGTCGTGAAGGTCGAGCCGCCGTCGGGCGACAGCCTCCGCGCCCTTGGACCGTTCCCCGGCGACAGCCCCGACCTCGAGGCCGGAGGCCTCCACCTCGCGCTGAACGCGGGCAAGCGCTCGGTGGTGCTCGACCTCGAGTCCCGCGCCGGCCGGGAGCGGCTCCGTGCGCTGGCGATGCAGGCCGACGTCCTGCTCGAAAACGCCGGACCCGGAGTGATGGAGGGTCGGGGACTCGGGCCCGGCTCGCTGCTCGAGGGCCATCCGCAACTCGTCTACGCCTCCCACTCGCCGTTCGGGTTGACCGGGCCCTACGCGAGACGCGTCACGAGCGAGATCGTCGACTGGGCGATGGGCGGCTACATGTACTTCGGCGGCGACCCCGGGCGGTCGCCGCTGATGGTGCACGGCCACCAGGCGGAGTTGCACGGGGGCATGCAGCTCGCCGCGGGGGCGCTGGCGGCGCTGTGGCACGCGCGCCGCACGGGCGCCGGTCAGCACCTCGAGGTCTCCACCCTCGAAGCGATGCTGAATGCGCACGTCTGGCTCACGACGATGTGGACGCACGGCGGCGTGATCCAGTCCCGCGAGCCCTCGATGCTCATCCCCTGTGCCGACGGCCAGGTGATCTGGATGGGGATGCGCAATCTCGACATCTTCGTGCTGATCGAGCGCGCGGAGCTGGTCGACGACCCGCGCTGGGCGACGCCCGAGGGCTGGCGGGCCGCGGTACCGGAGATTCGCGCCCTCTTCGCGGAGTGGGCGCGTGACCGCTCCCGTGGCGATGTCTGCGAGCGGGGGCAGGCGCTGCGGTTGGCCATCACGCAGGTCAACACCGTGGAGGAACTCTCGAACTCGCGGCAGCTTCGGGAGCGGGGCTGGTGGCGAGAGACGCCGCACCCGGAGCTCGGCGCCCTGCTCCTCCCCGGTCCGCCGTGGGCGATGTCCGGCACCCCCGCCGGCCCAGCCGGCGCGGCGCCTCGCCTCGACGCCGACGCCGGGTACGTGCCTCCACCTCGCGAGCAGAGGCAGCTCCGGGGAGGCGACCCGGATGCACTACCCCTCGAGGGGATCAGGGTCCTGGAGGTCACGGGCAACTGGTCGGGACCGCTCACCGGCAGGCACTTCGGAGACCTCGGGGCGGAGGTGGTGAAGGTTGAGCTCGCACGCCGGCCCGCTACCCGCGTCAGCCACCCGCCGGGGGGAGAAGGCTGGGAGACGTTCTACAACCGGTCCGGCTACTTCAACCTCTTCAATCGCAACAAGCGCGACCTCTGCCTCGACCTGGCGACCGACCGCGGTCGCGAGCTCTTCCTGCGACTCGTCGAGGATGCCGACGTCGTACTGGAGAACAACAGCGCACGCGTCTTTCCCCAGCTCGGCCTCGGCTACGAGACGCTTGCGAAGCGCAATCCACGCGTGGTGATGTGCTCGATCTCCGGCTTCGGCGCCACCGGGCCGGAGCGAGACCACCTGGCGTACGGCTCGAACATCGAGGCCTCGTGCGGGCTGGTGGCGCAGACCGGGTACAGCGACGGCGTTCCCCACGGTACCGGTTCGTACTACGCGGATCCGGTCACCGGGGCGCATGCCACCGTCGGCATCCTCGCCGCGCTGCTCGCGCGCGAGCGCACGGGCAACGGGCAACGGCTCGACATGGCGCTGCAAGAGTCGGCGGCAGCGTTCATCACGGAGTCGATCATGGACTACCGGCTGAATGGCCGGGTCGCGCGGCCGCGCGGGAACCGCTCGACGCGCATCGCGCCGCAGGGCGCCTACCGCTCACTCGGGACCGACTGCTGGCTCGCGCTCGGCGTCGAGACCGATGGTCAGTGGCGGGCGCTCTGCACGGCGATCGGGCGACCCGACCTTGCCGATCGCTTCCCCACACTCGAAGCACGCCTCGGAGCCCACGACGAGATCGACGCGGCCATCGGAGCCTGGTCGGAGACGCGCAATCACAACCGCGCCACCGAGCTGCTGCAGGAGGCCGGCGTCCCGGCGGGGCCGGTGCTCGCGAACTGGGAGATCGTGAGCGACCCGCACCTCTACGAGCGCGGCTACTTCGTCGACATCGTGCACCCGGACACCGGGCACCAGCGCTGGGACGGCTTCCCGTGGCGGCTCTCGCGGACCCCGGCACGCGTCCGCCGGCCGTCCCCCCGCTTCGCGGAGCACAACGACGAGATCCTGGGCGAGCTGGGGCTCAGCCCGGAGGAGATCCGGCGCCTGCGCGACGACGAGGTGATCGCCGACGAACCGCAGTACGCCTGACGGCTTCCGGTACGGCGAGGCCAGCTCGACCCGTTCGGCGACGGCACGACCCGCGACCGCGTGCCGTCGCTGCCTATAGTCGTAATCGCACACGACCTCGCCGCCGCCGCAGGCCGGAATCGGAGCGCCCCGCCATGCCAGAGCGTGACTACAGCGACATCCTGACGATCAAGAGCGAGCGCCACGGGATCGTGCAGCTCAACCGTCCGGAGAAGATGAACGCGCTCAGCCACAACATGCGCGCCGAGCTCTTCGACGGGCTCAAGGACTTCGAGGCCGACCCGGACGTGCGCGTGATCATCATCCGCGGCTCGGGCCGCGCCTTCAGCGCCGGCTACGACCTCGCGGGCATCTCGGAGACGGACTCGGATCGCGACTACATCGACACGCGCAGCGGGCTGCCGGCCGTGGGGCCGATCCACCCCGGGCAGGGCCAGTGGCCGCAGCACCTGCTCAGCGGCTACTGGCAGATCTGGGAGCTCACCAAGCCGGTGATCGCGCAGGTCCACGGCTACTGCCTCGCGGGGGCGACGGAGCTCGCCACGATGTGCGACCTGATGTTCGTGGCCGAGGACGCGCAGATCGGCTACCCGCCGGTCCCGCGATGACCAGCGTCGACATCGCCTACCACCCGTGGCATATGCCGATGCGCAAGGCCCGTGAGTTGCTGTATACGGGCGACCCGATCTCCGGGCAGGAGGCGGCCGAGATCGGCTGGGCGAATCGCGCGTTTCCCATCGACGAACTCGCCACGGGGACCGAGGCCTTCGCCGAGCGCATTGCGTTGATCGACAGCCCAATGCTGCAGATGACGAAGCGGCAGCTGAACCGCGCCTACGAGGTCATGGGCATCCGCACCGCGCTCGCGAGCGGCGCCGACATCCAGACGCTGAGCTCGGTGCGCCCGGGCGGCGGGGAGTTCGGCCGCATCTCGCGCGAGCAAGGCCTGGCCGCGGCGCTTGCCTGGCGCGACGGCCCATTCGGCGACTACGGGTCGGCGCCGGAGGGCGCGCCGCGCCCCAGCGCCGCGGACTGGTAGCCGGCGGGAGTTGCGTCGCGTCGCTGCTTCCCGTTCGACGTACAGGGGGGGAGGAGTTGGCCCCATGCTCATCGGCCTGATCTCCGACACGCACCTGCCATCGGAGCAACGAACCCCCTGGGACGAGGTGCGCACGGCGTTCCGGGGCGTCGACCTGATCCTCCACGCCGGAGACATCGTTCACCCGATGGTGCTCGACTGGCTGGAGGAGACCGCCCCGGTGCTGGCTGCGCGAGGCAACAACGACGTGGGTTGGCAGGATCCCCGCGTGAAGGACCTGCAGTTGCTCGATATCGAGGGGCTGCGACTCGCGATGGTGCACGACATGGAGCCCGAGACCCGACCGATCGACGAGCTGCGCCGGCGCCATCTGGGAGGCGAGCACGCCGACATCATGGTGACGGGTGACACACACTTCGAACGGATCGACTACCGGGACGGGGTGCTGCAGATCAACTCGGGGAGCGCGACGCTCCCGCACCACTGGTCCACTCGCCTCGGGACGGTCGGGCTGCTCGAGCTGGACGGGGACAAGCTGGAAGCGCAGATCCTGCGTCTCGGCCACACCGAGGGACGGCGGAACCCCGGCATCGAATACCGCTTCACGCGTGAGACCGGCGTGGTCTGCCTCGGGTAGCGCGTGGCGCTCGCCGGCGCCGGCGGGCGGATCGCGGTGAACTCGAAGTCGCTGCCTCTCGCACCGCATCGCTAGATCACTCTGGTGGCGCTACATTGGCGCGAGGGCGCGGCGGAAGGGCGGTGCGGGATGCGTGTTGCTGTACTGGGCGGAAGCGGCTTCATTGGGCCGCGTGTGATGCGTCGGCTGGTGGAGCATGGACACGAGGTCCACTGCATGGACATCGCGCCGGATGCTCCGGCGCTCGACCCGCTTCGTGACCGGATCCAGGTCATGCGCGGCGACATCACCCTCATGGACGACGTCTTCGAGGCGCTCGTGTCGAGCAAGCCCGACCGCGTCCTCAACCTCGCGTACACCCTGGGCCAGTCCGAGGGCGACCCGCACCCGCAGGTGCGGCTGAACATCCTCGGGATGGACAACTGCTTCGAGGCTGCCCGCATCCTCGGCATCCGGCGGGTGGTCTACGCGAGCTCACTTGCCGTCTACGGTGCGCAGCGACTGCACGGCGAGCATCTCGTGACCGAGGACGAAGCCCGGCTCGGCACGAGCCTCTACGCGGTCTCGAAGATCTTCAACGAACACCAGGCCGACTGGTACAACCGCGCCTACGACATGGCCATCACCGGCGTGAGGCCCGCGAACATCACGGGCCCCGACAAGGTGCGCGGCTCGATGAACCACGTGCAGTGCCAGGTGCTCCCGGCGCGGAACGAGCCCATCCACTTCCCCTACCGCGACATGATGACGTTGCCGCTCCACGTCGAGGACATCGCCGAGGTCTTCCTGCGCGTGACGCTCGCCGAGGAGACGCACTACTCGATCTACAACTCGGGCGGGAATTCGCTGAACATGGGCGAGCTCGGCGACCTCGTGCGCGAGTTCCTGCCCGAGGCGGAGATCACGTTCGAGGAGGACGAGGGCGGGTACGACCTCTCGAGTCTCTACCTGATGGACAATTCGCGGCTCGTCGAGGAGTTCGAGGTCCAGTACGCGCCGTTCCGGCAGCGCGTGATGGAGACCCTCAACGACGTCCGGCGCGGCGAAGGGCTACCCCCGGTCGGCTAGGCTACTCGTCCTCCGGAAGCAGTACGACGCGTACGTAGCGGTCCTCGGGCAGGTAGCGCCGGGCCGCGGCTGCGACCTGCCCGAGGGTCAGCGCCTCCAACGACTCATCGAAGCGGTTGATCTCCGTGAGCGGCTCGCCCCGCTGGGTGGCCCCAAGGATCCCATTCAGCCAGAACCCGTTGTCACGCAACTGTTCCTCGCGTGACGTGCGTAGCAGTTCCTTGACCGTGTCCAGGTATCTCTGCTCACCCCCGGCGCGCAGCCATTCCAGTTCCACGGCCACCTCCGCCACAAGCTCCTCCGCACGGGAAGGGTCACTCCCGAAGATGATGGCGACCTGGTACTCGGGATCCGGCAGAAGCCGGGCGTTGGCGCTGACGCTGATGCTGTAGGTGCCGCCGAGTTGTTCCCGCACTCGCTCGCGCAGGCGGATTCCGAGCACCTCGCCTGCCACCCGAAGCGTCAGCGCTTCTCCACCACTCCACTCCGCATCTCCGGCGAACACCCACACCGTGTTAGCGCGTGGTTCGATGCCGCTGCGCACGACGAGGTTCTCGACGCCTTCCGGCGGGTCGGCCCCCACGTCCCGCCACTGCTCGGCGCGCCCGGTCGTCGGCAGGCTGGCGAGGTAGGTGGCGGTCAACGAGCGAAGGTCAGCCCAGTCGAAGGCGCCCACGAACACGAAGGTCGCGTCGCCCAGATCGGCGAACCGGTCGGCGTACACCGCTTCCGCACGCTCCAGGCTGAGTTCCTCCAGTAGTTCGAGGGTCAGGGGACGGCGCCGGAAGTGGTCCTGGCTCAGCACCGTGCTCACGGTGTCGAAGAGCACCGCGTCCGGCTGGCTGGGGCGAGTTTCGGCGACGCTGCGCAGCCTTGCCTCGTAGGTCGAGAAGTAGGCCGGATCGAGCCGCGGGTCGGTCGCATACAGCGTGACCAGCTGGAACAGAGTCTCGAGGTCCTCCGGAGATGCGCTGCCGTTCAGGCCCTCGAACAACTCCCCGATATAGGGGGACACGGAAACCCTCTTGCCGGCGAGCAACTTGCCCAGGGTGACGCTGTCGTGCAGGCCGACGCCGCTGCCGGAAACCAGCGCGGCGGCGAACAGGGCGGAGACATGGTCCGCATCGGCGACCAGCGAGTGCCCCCCGGGGCTGAAGGCGCTGAATCGCACTTCGTCATCGCGGAAGTCGGTCTGCTTGGCGATGACGGTGATGCCGTTCGAGAGTGTCCAGCGCACGGCATCGATGGACTCGATGTGCTCTTCCGCGGTGATGCTCCCCGGAGTCGGGAGTGTTGCCAGCAGCGGGACATCGTCGAAGGTGTCCGTGTACGGCTCCACCGTCAGTGCGTCGGCGCCCTCGAGCTGTGTCCGCAGCGCCGCGGCCAGCGCACTGCCTCCGGTCGGGTCGATCGCCTCGGGCCCCAGGACCAGGAGCACCGTGTTCCCGGGCTGCGTCCAGTACGCTGCCGCGTCACCGATCTCCGCTAACGAGACCTCTGGCAGCACCTCCTGATACAGCTCCCACTCGGCCTCGATACCGGGAACCGGCGTGCCGCTGAGGAAGTGGTCCCTGTACGAACCGGCCAGCTGGCCCGACCGCTGCTGGTCCCGTTGCGTGTACACGCGTTCCACCGAGCTCAGCAGGTTGACCTTCTCTCGAGCCAGCTCGCTGTCGGTAAAGCCATGCTGTCCGGCGCGCTGCAGCTCCTCCAGCAAGGCCGCGAAGCCGCGCTCGACGCCGTCCTGTTCCACCTGGAGCGAGAACGTCGCGATGTCCAGTGGTTCCACGAACGCACCGCGCCCGGCTCCGGCCCCGAGGTAAGGAGGATCGGCCATCTGGCCCCGCTCGAACAGCCGCGCGTTCAGCATCATGAAGGCAAGCCGTTGCGCCACGCCGCGCCGGAATGCCGACAGGTCCTGGCCGGTATCGGGGGCAACCTTGCGGACCAGGATCAGCTGCGTCACGGGTGCCTCGGGATCGGTGAACACGTCGACGAGCGGAGCGTCGTTGTCGGGGATGTCGAAGCTTGGCCGGCTGGTCGGATCTGCGACGGCGGCCCGCTCCTGCGAGGCCTCGCCCTCCGGCGGCGGCGCGAAGTGCCGTCTCAGCTTCGCCTCGATCAGCTCCGTATCGAAGTCACCCACGGCGACAACGGCCATCAGCTCAGGCCTGTACCAGCGCTCGTAGTACGCCCTCAACTGCTCCACGGGCGCGGTTTCGATGACATCGGTGAGGCCAATCGGGCTCCGCTCGGCGTAGCGGGAGGAGCCGAAGAGCAGCGGGGAGAGGTTGGTCTGGAAGCGAGAGCCGAACCCCTGGAACAGGCGCCACTCCTCCAGGATCACCCCGCGCTCCAGCTCTACCTCGTCGGGCGAGAGCGTGATTGCGTAGGCCCAGTCGCTGAGAATCTGGAACGCGCTCTCGAGGATGTCGGGGTCGTCGGTCGGAATCTCCAGGAAGTACATGGTGGAGTCGTAGCCGGTTTGAGCGTTCAGGTCGGCGCCGAAGGTGCTGCCGATGGACTCGAGGTAGTCGACGATCTGCTGCTTGGCGAAGCGCTCCGTCCCGTTGAAGGCCATGTGCTCGACGAAGTGGGCCAGCCCGCGCTGTTCCTCCTCTTCGAGGACGGAGCCGGCCTTCACCACCAACGAGAGTTGCGCCCGGCCGCGCGGCTCCTCGTTGTGCCTGATGTAGTAGGACAGGCCATTGCCGAGGGTGCCCCGGACCACCGTGGGATCGAAGGGTAGAGGATCGTCGGGCCTCGATACCGTCGGCGCGGGGGTGGCCGTCGGTTCCGGAGTCGGCGTGGGCGTCGCCGTGGGAACCGGAGCCGGGGTGGGCGTCGCCGTGGGCGCCGGAGCCGGGGTGGGCGTCGCCGTGGGTGCCGGAGTCGGGGTGGGCGTCGCCGTGGGCGCCGCAGTCGGGGTGGGCGTCGCCGTGGGCGCCGGAGTCGGGGTGGGCGTCGCCGTGGGCGCCGGGGTCGGGGTGGGCGTCGCCGTGGGCGCTGCAGTCGGGGTGGGTGTCGCCGCCACCGGCGTGGCCGCGGCCGTGGGCGCAGGAGTTGGCGCGGGCGAAGGTTCGGAAGTGCATGCCGCCAGCACGGCCGACACGAGCGCGACGAGGAGAACGGCTACCACTGACCTCAGACGTGCGTTCATCGGTCCTGCCTCGTTGTGTCCGTCCTGCGCCGGGAAGGGCCCGAGCGAGGAGATCCGGGTGCGGACGAGTGCTATCGCATCTTCCCCAATCGGCCGTCTACGCGCAGCCCTGTGGGCGACCGAGGAGGCGCTGGCGCCGGTGCGGGGAGAACTCGCCCGCGCGGAAGCGTTGCCCCCGCTCGGCTAGCTGTAGTTCCCACGAACGTTGTTTACAGGCGTGAGGCGGGGACAGCCCCGCCGATACCGCCGTGTGGCCGGCGAGCATTGTAGCGGTAGAGCCAGCGCGGGAGCTGGTGCAGCCGCTCGGCGTTGGAGCGGTAGGGGCGGGCGTAGGCCCACTCGTGCTGCAGGATCTGGATGAAGCGCTCGGCCTTGCCGTTCGTCTGCGGGCGGTAGGGCCGGGTGTGCCGCAGTGCCACGCCAGCGGCGGCGGCCACGCGGCGGAAGTCGCCGGAGACGGTGTAGACCTTCGCGTTGTCCGTGAGCACGCCGCGCACGCGCACGCCGCGGCGGCCGAAGGCGGCGAGCGCCTGCTCGAGGAAGGCGGCGCAGCTGGGGCCGCGCTCGTCGGGCAGGGCGGCGACGTAGGCGTAGCGGCTGTGGTCGTCGACGGCGACGTGGAGGTAGTCGAGGCCGCGGGTGCGCGGGGTCCGGGCGGAGCGCCCGCGCACGCGGTGCCCGCCGCCCTCGGGGATGCGGCCCAGCTTCTTCACGTCGATATGCAGCAGGTCGCCGGGGGCGGAGTGCTCGTAGCGGACCACCGCGCGGGTGACGCGGTGCAGGCGGTCGAGGCGGTTGAGACCGAAGCGCCTGAGCACGGCGTAGGCGGTGGAGCGGGCGATCCCAAGCGCCCAGGCGATGCGGTGCGGCCCGAACCCCTGGCTGCGGCGCACGGCGCAGATGCGCTGCTCGAGCGCGGCTGCGGTGCGCCGCGGGTTGGAACGCGGAGCGGAGCTGCGGTCGCGGAGACCGGCCGCACCCTCCTCCCGGTAGCGGCGCCACCACTTGGCGACCGTCGCACGAGAAACCCGGAAGCGCCGCGCAACCTCCGCCTGCGACCAGCCGGCCTCGACCTCCAGAACCAGCTCCAGCCGGGTGGCCGGAGTCAGACGCGCGTTAGGATGTGCCACGAGAGGCTCCTCTCCTGCTACTGGTGCGTTCGTTTCACACACACAGCAGCAGGCGGAGCCCCTCACCTGTCAACAACCTACGTGGGAACTACAGCTAGCGCTGCGGCCGTGGGGCTGCGGCGACCCTGCTGCGTTGCCGCGCCTCGGAAGCCCGGGCGGCCGCGTCCTCGCCGCCCTCGTCGGGCCAGCCGACGATGCCGGCGTCCCTGAGACGCTCGATCTCGGCGGGCGCATAGCCGAGTTCGGCGAGGATCTGCCGCGTGTGCTCGCCGGGCTCGCAGGCAGCGCGGATCGTCGACGGGGCGCTGTCGAGGGTGACGATCGGGCCGTGACGCCAGTACTCGCCGAACGTCGGATGGCTGACCCGGACGGTGAAGCCGAGCTCGCGGTTCGTTTCCTCGTTCACGGCGAACTCGGCGACGTTGGCGGCGTCGGCGCGGACGCAGGCGACATCTCGGCCGGCGAGGTCGCGCTCCCACTCGGCGGCGCTGCGCGCGAGGAACGCCTCGGACAGGGCGGCGGCGAGCGCGTCGCCGTGCTCCGCCCGCGCCTCGAGGCTCTCGAAGCGAGGGTCCGCGAGCCACTCCTCGCGCCCGAGCTCGGCGCAGAGCGCGCGCCACTCGTGCTCGAACGGGGCGGCGAGGAACACCCAGGCGTCGTCGCTGGTGCGGTAGAGGCGATAGAGCGGCCCCTGGCCGAGCAGCTCGCCGTCGGGCTGCTGGCGCCGCGGGATGCCGGGCCCGCGCACGGCGCCATCGGCGTTGGCGTAGAGGTTCGAGGCGATCATCGTCGTCAGTTGGTACTGGCCGACGCCGAGCTCCTCGGCGGCGCGGAGGCCGAGCAGCAGGCTGCTCCCGAGGCCGAGGGCGGCGTTGACGTCGGGGTTGCCCTCGTTCGCGTTCTGCAGGCGCCACGCCTTCTGCTTGAGCGCGTCCATCGGCAGCTCGGCGTCGTTGGCGTGGAGCTTGCTCGGTGGCATCTGCTGAATCGCGCCGCCGCCGAGCGCGCCCGCAATCGGGTGCATCGCCGGCTTGTACGAGTACGGGCCGGAGTCCCCGTACGAGGCGCCGTAGTGGTAGACGACCCCGGGGTTGAGCTGCCTCGCCTGCTCGTAGCCGATGCCGAGCCGCTCGGCGACGCCGGGGCGGAAGTTGTGCATGACGACATCCGCTCGGCGTAGCAGCCGGTGGACGATCTCCTGGCCCTGCGGCGTCTTGAGGTTGACGCCGATGCTCTCCTTGCCCGCCGTGGTCTTGAAGAACAGCATCCTGCCCGCCGTGTACCGGCTGACCTCGCCCTCGGGCGGCTCGACCTTGATCACGCGTGCCCCGAGGTCGGCCAACAGCGCGCTCCCGAACGGCGTCGCGAAGAACGTCGAGAAGTCGACGACCAGGATCCCGTCGAGGGGTGTCGCAGGCGCGGGCCCGGGCTCCCCGGACGCGATCGCGGCCCAGCTTCCGGAGTCGACGCCGTTGGCCGAGCCGAGCTGCGGGGCCCCGCGGCTGGGAGCGACCGGCGTCTCCGTCTGCCGCACGAGCGGGCCGACCTGCTCCACGCCGTCGATCTCGATGATGTGCTCGTTGTGCCGGACCTGCGGGTGATCGAACGCGTCGCTCGCCTCGAAGAAGGGCTCGACGGCGAGGTCGCGCTCGCCGTCGAAGATCGGCTGCCATTCGGCCCAGGTCTTCTCGCGCACGCGATCGAGCACGGCCTCCCAGACGCCCTCGCTGTCCTCGGGGTTCTTGATTGCGGGGAGGTCGACGTAGCGCGGGTCGGTGTAGAGATCCGTCAGGCCGAGGGCGTTCATCTGCGCCATGAAGAGATGCGGCAAGGTGTTCGCGAACTGCAGCCAGACGCCGTCCTTCGTGACCGCGGTGAGGTAGTTCGGGCGCGGGATCTGGTGCTGGATCGCACCCCAGGAGCTGAGCCGATCGGTGGCGAGCGGGTCCGCCGAGGCCGCCTGCATGGCGTACCAGCGGATCATGTCGTAGGCGCTGTTGCCCTGCAGCAGGCTCGTCTCGACGTGCGTGCCTCGATGCGTCTGGCGGCGCACGTGCAGGGCGGCCAGGATGCCCTGGAGCGCCGCGTGGAGCGCGCCGTAGCCCGCGGACGGCATGGCCGCGAACGCCGGTCCGCCGCGATCAGGGACCAGGCTCGCGAACTCGAGCATGCGTCCGGTCTTCGCCGAGACGATGCCCTCGTAGCCCTTCAGCTGCGCCCACGGACCGCGCGCGCCGAAGCCGCTGATCGAGGCGTAGACGAGCGCCGGATTGAGCTCGCGGGCCTCCTCGTAGCCGAGGCCCAGGCGCGTCATCACACCGGGCCGGAAGCTCTCGATCAGCACGTCGGCCGCGGCGATGAGTTCGAGGGCGGCGGCTTGGCCCTCGCCGGACTTGAGATCGAGCACGCGGCTGCCCTTGCCGCGGTTCCAGAAGCCCCAGGCATGATGCCCGCGGAACGGATCCCCCGAGGGCGGCTCGATCTTGACGACCTCGGCCCCGTAGTCGGCGAGGATCATGCCGGCGAGGTTGCTGTGCATGCCCCTGGTGAAGTCGAGCACGCGGAGTCCGCTACAGGCTCCCGTCACGAGTCAGCACCCTTCCCGAGCTGGGCGCCGATAGTAGCATCGAGGGCACTCAGCACCGACGCGCCGCCCGTGGGCGCGGGAGCGGGTCAGCGGCAGATCACCCCGAAGGCGTAGCCGCGGCCAGTCAGGCCATCGAGCACGGTCTTGAGGGCGGCCACCGTCTGCGAGCGCTCGCCGCCTCCGTCGTGCATCAGGATGATCGCGCCCGGTCGCACATTGGCCAGCACGTGCGAGGCGATCTGCTCGGCAGGGGGACGCCGCCAGTCCTGCGGGTCGATGGACCAGAGCACGATCGACTTGCCGAGTTCGGCGGCGGTGCGGACGGCGCGCTCGTTCGTCGCCGCGTACGGGGGCCGCAGGCACTTGATCGGGTCGACGCGCGTGCCGGCAACCGCGTGGAGGGCGTCATCCGTGCTCGTCACCTGCGAGATGATGTCCTCGCGGGCGGCCTTGCTCAGCCAGATGTGGTCGAAGGTGTGGTTCTCGGCCTCGTGCCCCGCGTCGACCATGCGCTCGATGATCTGCGGGTACCTGGAGACATTGAGGCCCAGCACGAAGAATGTCGCCGTCACCTCGTAGCGCGCGAGGACGTCAAGCACCTCGGGCGTCCACGTGGGATGAGGTCCGTCGTCGAAGGTCAGGTACGCCACGGGGGCGCCCGATCGGTTGTGCGCCGGCGGGTGTGCCGGGTCCACTCGATCGGGGGGTTCCTCAACAGGCTCGGGCTGCTGCCAGGCGGCCTCGAGGGCGGCCCAGGTGGCGGCGTCGACGACGCCCGTCGGTTCGAGGTCGGCCCGCAGCTGGATGCGGATCACCGCCTCGCGGGTCGCCGTGTCGTAGACGTCGTAGTAGCGGCCCGGATCGAGGAAGCCGAGTCCTCGCACGCGCGCCAGTCGCTGCTGCAGCGCGCGCACGAAGCGTCCTCGGTCGCCTGCGCCGAGCGTGTAGCCGTCGGCGAACCGCTCCGCTGAGGGCGCGGGCAGCAGCTCCTCGGCTGACGGCGCCTCGGGCGGCAGCCCGGGCGCGCGCCCGGTCGCTTCGAGGAACGCCGACGCCTGCTGCAGGAACTCGTCCGCCGGCGCGAGTTCGAGCGCGCGTGCCGCCGCCTCGCGCGCCTGGCCGAGATCGTCCGGCGACGCCAGCGCCAGCCCGAGCGCGCGCAGCGCGTGGATCGCAGCGTCGTCGGGCCGCTCCGTGAGTGCGCGCTCGCTGTAGTCGAGGATCGTCACGGCCATCGTCGTGATGTCGATCTCGGCCGCGGTACCGACGATCAGCGGGCCGTCGAGGGCGAACGCCTCGGCCGGCGCATGGGCGCGCATCAGCTCGAGCGCCGCGGCGTACTCGCCGGCGAGCACGTTGGTCAGCAGCGGCTGGCCGGGCGATCCCGCGTGCCCGAGCCGCGCCGCGGCCATCTGGTTCACCAGGATCGAGAGCCAGCGCAGGCCGTCCTCGTCCGGCGTCCCGCTCGCGGTCTGCACAGCAAGCGCGGCGGCCTCCCGCCAGAGATCGGCTTGGGCGAGCGCCACGACGCGCCGGGCCTGCGTCGCGGCATCCGGCGCCAGGCCGGCGGGAACCTCGAGCTCCACCCTGCTGAGCCTCGTGCCGTCCCAGCGGTAGAGGTCGACCGCGTGCTCCTCGACGGCGCAGGCGTAGCAGAAGACGTACGGGTTCGAGGCGTTCAGCACGAACTCGGGCACGCCGTCTCCGTCGAGGTCGACGATCTCCCCCGCGTCCGGCCTCGAGCTGAGGTGCGAGAGCACCGTCTCCAGGCCGCCATCGAAGCGGATCACGTCCAGCGTCCCGGCGTGCGCGCCCGTATTGTCTCGGATCGCGATCCACGCGCTCCCGCCCGCGCGGCCATCGAGGTCGACCAACTCGGCGACGTCCGTGCCGTACGGCGCGGTGTCGATCTCGATCCGGTCGATCTCATCGGACCATGATCCGTCGTTGTTGAGCCGGTGGACGGCGACGAGGTGGAAAAAGTTGATGGGGTCGCCGTTACGGTTCACGTAGAACGGCCGCAGGCCGTTCGTGAGCACGGCCCAGTACGCGCCGTCTGCGTCCCGCAAGCCGAGATCCAGTGCGCGCGCCTCAAGCTCGTTCTCGCCGAACTCCTCGGTGATCGCCGCGAGCACGATCGAGGCGAGTTCGGCGGCGAGTTCCTCGGCACTGGGTGTCGGCGCTGGTGTCGGAGTCGGGGCAGGCGTCGAAGTCGGGCTCGGTGTAGGCGTCGAGGTTGGAACCGGGCTTGGAACCGGGCTTGGTGCAGCCGTCGGCGTCGCAGTCGGCGCGGGCGTCGACTGCGGGGCTGGCGTCGAGACGGCCACCGGAGCGGGGCGGGAGTCGCTGCCGCGGTCGCACCCGGCGAGGGCGGCCGCGATCAGCAGCAGCACGGCAGCGGCGACACGGGCGCTCATGGATCGAACCTAACACGCGGGGACGAGCGGATCGGGTTCCGTCGCGCCGGACCCGGAGCGCTACCATGCAGGCATGACTCCTCCCTCCCGGCTGGAGGTCGAGCTCGGGCCGACGCGCAGGTTGCTGACGCCCACCGGCGGCTACCTCTCGGCGTTCTCGCACACGCTCAACCCGTATGCGGGCTGCGCCTTCGGCGATCGCGGCTGCGGCGTCTACTGCTACGTCGCCGAGTCGCCGATCGGGCGCTTCGCCGACCGCCCCTGGGGCCAGTGGCTACGCGTCAAGACGAACGCCGCCGAGGCGTTGCGCCGGGAGCTGGAGCGCCAACCGCGCCTCGACGAGGTCCGAATCTTCATGAGCTCGGCAACGGACCCCTACCAGCCTGCCGAGTCGCGATACCGCATCACCCGCTCGATCCTCGAAGTGTTCCGCGAGCTGCCGGTGGGCCTGCTGCTGCTGCAGACGCGATCGCCGTTGGTGGAGCGCGACCTCGAGCTGATCGCGGAGCTGCCGTTCGCCTGGCTCTCGATGACCGTCGAGACGGACGACGACGCGGTGCGGCGTGCGCTCACGCCGACCTGCCCGAGCATCGAGCGCCGATTCGCGGCGATGCGGCGTGCGCGCGCGCTCGGCATCGCCGTGCAGGCCGCCGTCAGCCCCGTGCTGCCGCACCACCGCGAGCGCTTCGCCGGACTGATCGCCGAGGCCGCCGCCCGCGCCGTAGTCGACACGTTCACTGGCGATGGGGCGACGGGACAGCGCACGGCGCGCCGCCCCCTCCCCGCCCGCTTCGCGGACCTCGGCTACGGCGACTGGCGCGACGAGCGCGCGGCGCGAGCGCTCCACCAGGAGCTGCGGCAGCGGCTCGGCGAAGATCGCGTCGGTTGGTCCGTGGAGGGCTTCAACACGCTTGCGGAGCAGGCTCTCGCCCGTGCCTAGTTATGTAACTTATGTGGCAGGAGAAATCACCGGGCGGTCGACCAGCGATCCTCTTCCCTTCGCCTCTCCGCCGGGACAACTCCGCGTGGAGTCCAGCCCACACTCGGCCAGTACGGGGGCGCAACGTCTCAATCCACCAGCGTGGCTGTGCCCAGGCCCGAGGCCTCATCGTCGCTCCACACAAGCCTCACTGCACCGACTCAGCAACCGCGACGAGATCCGCCATGGTCAGCGCGTTACTGGCGAGCACCACGTGAAACGGGCTCCCGATCACCGTTCCGCCATCCGGGCCGATTGCCCAGCCGGCGCCGCGCCTGCCGCCATCGATGTACAAGAGCATCATCACCCCGGGCTCCCAGCCGGTCGTCGGATTGCCGTCAATCCACCGTGCGCTCGCGCCGTTGATGCGGACGACGCCCTGCGGGGCATTGACCGGAGCAGCTGTGGCGAAGAGGACCAGCGGCCCACCGAACCCCTGCTCGATGACGACCCAGTCGCCGGCGGCGTTCGTGTAGCGCAGCCGCAGCCAATCGGCGTGCGAGCGGACCATGCGAGCGTGTTCGTTGCTCCAGTAGTGCTCGACGGACTCCAGTTCGAACCCGTCTGGAACGGTTGCCGGCGCCAGCACGTCGAATGTCGCCTCCGCGGTGGCTTCCGCAAGTGAGATCGGGACCGGAGGCGCCACGGCTTCGATCGGGGCCGCAGGCGCTGCTGTGCCTCTGAGGTCGTGGAGAATGGCATCGCCAGGCGCGACGAAGCGAAAGCGGTCCGGGTCGATCGTCCCATTGACCTCAAGGTGCGTGATCTCTCCTGAGGCATATAGTTGCCCATCCGCCGCGTACGACTCTGACCTCAGGGCCAGGTTGGTTGCCTTGTCGATCCACACGACCTTGCGCCCGTCCTCGCCGGGGAGGTCCGGGGTGTGAATCGCCAGGATCTATTTACCACCAAACGGCGAGATCGCCAGGGTCTTTTGACCACTTCGCCAGGGTCTATTGACCACCCGGGCCGCCGGTACGGCCAGCATCGTCTGCATCCCCAGGGAAGGGAGCAGCGATGGCCTACCGGGAGGTGCATTGCGTGGAGATCAGGGAAGTCATCCGCCGCTGGCAGGCGGGACTCAGCCAGCGCCGGATCGCTGGCGGCACGGGAGTGTCGCGGCCGACGGTGCGGCGCTACATCGAGGCGGCGGAGGCGGCCGGGCTTGAGCCCGGCGGTCCCGAGCCGAGTGAGGAGCAGCTCGCCCGCCTGGCGACGCTGAGCCGGACCGGGCCGCGGCAGGCGGAGGCGCCGAGCGAGCAGCTGCTGGCGCCGTGGGCGGAGCAGATCGAGGGCTGGCTGACGGCCGAGCGCCTGCAGGTGACGCGGGTCCAGGAGCTGCTGGCCGAGCGCGGCTGCGAGGTCTCGTACAGCTCGCTGCGGCGCTTCATCCGGCGCCGCGGCTGGCGCCAGCGGCAGCCTGTGACCGTGCGCATGGAGGACGGGCCGCCGGGCGAGGTCGCCGAGATGGACTTCGGCCGGCTCGGCCTGGTCACGGATCCCGAGAGCGGCCGCCGGCGCACGGTGTGGGCGCTGATCGTGGTCTGGCGCTACTCGCGGCACTGCTTCGTCTGGCCCACCACCAGCCAGCAGCTGGGGGCGGTGATCGAGGGCCTGGAGGCGGCCTGGGCCTGTTTCGGGGGCGTGCCCCGCTACCTCGTCATCGATAACTTCCCGGCCGCCGTGGCCGGGGCCGACGCGCTGCACCCGCGCTTCACGCGGGGCTTCCTGGAGTACGCCCGCCACCGCGGCTTCATCAGCGACCCCGCACGCGTGCGCCGGCCCCGCGACAAGCCGCGCGTCGAGCGCAGCGTCCCGTACGTGCGCGAGCGCTTCTTCAAGGGTGCCCAGTTCCGGGACCTCGCCGAGATGCGCTCCGTCGCCCGGCGCTGGTGCCTGGAGGTGGCGGGGCAGCGCATCCACGGGACGACCCGCAGGCGCCCGCTCGAGGTCTTCCAGGAGGAGGAGCGCCCGCTGCTCGCCCCGTGGGACGGGGAACCGTACGAGCTGCCCGACTGGCGTACGGCGACGGTCCACGCAGACCACCACGTCGCCTGCCAGTACGCACTCTATTCGGTGCCGTCGGAGCTCTGCCCGCCGGGGCAGAAGGTGGAGGTGCAACTCGGCGCGAAGCTGGTGCGCATCTACCACCGCGGCGCGCTGCTCAAGGTCCATCCGCGCCAGCAGCGCGGCGGCCGGGCCACCGACCCGAACGACTACCCGGCAGAGCTCAGCCCCTACACGCGGCGTGCGCCCGAGCAGATCCAGCGGCGCGCGGCCGAGCTGGGCGAGGCCGTGGGCAGCTACGCCGAGCGGCTCTTCGAGGGACCCCTGCCCTGGGCGAAGCTCCGGCAGGGCCACAAGCTGCTGCGGCTCGCGGAGCGCTACTCCCCCGCCCGCCTCGATGCCGCCTGCCTGCGGGCGCTCGAGGTCGAGCTGATCGACGTGCGCCGGCTCGAGCGCATCCTCGTCGAGGCCCTCGAGCAGGAGACCACCCCGCAGCAGCCGCCCGGGCCCCCGCCGCCGGGCCGCTTCGCCCGCCCCGGCGCCGTCTTCGCACTGACCGCCACGCAGACCACGACAGGAGCGTCACGATGACCGCCACGACCGCCGAACTCCGACCGCTGCTCAAGCGCCTCAAGCTGGGCCCGATGCTCGACACCCTGCCCGAGCGCATCGCTCTCGCGAGGCGCGACGGGCTCGACTACGCCGACTTCCTGCAGATCGTCCTCGCCGGCGAGGTGAGCCGCCGCGACCACGGGCGGCTGGAACTGCGCCTCCGCCAGGCCGGCTTCGAGCAGCTCTGCAGGCTCGAGGACTTCGACTGGTCGGCACAGGTCCGCCTCGACCGCAGGCTGCTCGACGCCGCCTGCTCGCTGCGCTTCCTCGACCGCCGCGAGCACGTCCTGCTCGTCGGCCCCGTCGGCGTCGGCAAGAGCTTCCTCGCCCAGGCGCTCGGCTACGCCGCCGTCCGCTCCGGGCACAGCGTCCGCTTCGTGACTGCCGACCAGTACTTCCGCGAGCTGGCGCAGGCCCGGGCCGACCACTCCACCGAGAAGACGTTCCGCGCCTTCCTCGCCCCCGACCTGCTGATCCTCGACGACCTCGGGCTCCACCGGCTCAGCGCACAGCAGTCGATCGACCTCTACGAGCTGGTCATCGGCCGCCACCGCAGCTCCAGCTTCGTCATCACCTCCAACCGCGCCGTCGAGGAGTGGCTCGGCCTCTTCGACGACCCGATCCTCGGCAACAGCGCCCTCGACCGGCTCGCCAACGCCAGCTACCAGATCGTGATCGAGGGCGAGAGCTACCGCCAGCGACTCTCGCCGCACCGCGCCCTGCTCGAGCGGCCGCAAGGAGGTGATTGACGACACAGACAGGCACTGATATCAAGCCGCGTACCGGCTGCCCAGGGTGGTCAAATGACTCTGGCGACGACTGGTAAGAAGACCCTGGCGATCGACAAGCGACAACCCGCAGCGAGGGCGACCGAACTCGACGATCCACGCGTCGCGTCCGGCAACCGTTCCCTCGCCGCTCACGGCGACCGAAGTACAACGGGTGGACTGGAGCGGATCAGCCTCCGCAACCGTCGACGGCGCCACACCAAGGAGATCGCCGAACCCGAAGGCGGAACCTCGCTGCTCCTGGCGCCGGACGGTGATGGCCCCATCGCCTGCATCGCGCGTCCAGTGATTGGCCCCGTCCCAGACTCCGGTTTGGGAGTACCCGACAGCTGCGGAGCCGTCCGGCGCCCGCGCCCCGGGCGCGAACTCAAACTCGACCTCGACGCGCTAGCGATCCGGCGCCTCGTACCAGGTAGCAGTTTCGACCGAGATCCAGGGTGTGCCCGTTCGCTGGTCGCCGAGGTAGTAGATCGCTACACGCAGTCTGGCCACAAGTGTCTGGATCCCGGCATCCTGCGGCGCACGCGCCGCCAGATCAGCCCGCTGCAGGAGCTCGTGAGCGCTTGCTTCAGGGCCCGGAGCGCTGGACTCCCAGCCCACATGGCGCAGAGCGACGAACATTGTCGCAACGGCTACGACGACAAGGGCGGCGGCTGCGAGCCTGCGCGGTGATCGGGCTCGCGAGAGCATGCGACCGCGCGTCATCGGATAGGGATCCCGCCTTCGATTGCGGCTACACGCCCGTCGTCGCGTGAGGCTAGCACATATGGCATATGCCGCCGAGGCTCTGCGGCGCGGGCATAGTTATGTCACTTGAATGGGGTAAGTGGCCAGGGGGCCTGTAAGCCGAATTCTGTACCGCCCTCGAAACGAGGGCGGCGACGGCCATCCATCTAGGACGGCGGTTGCCCGCCGCCTCCAGCGGCCTACCCGGGAGCGGAGCCGGACACCCCTTGCCGCACGCAAGCGCGCGGTGCGCTCCCCTATTTGGCCTTGCTCCGGGCGGGGTTTGCCCGGCCGCCCCGTCTCCGGGACGCCGGTGCGCTCTTACCGCACCATTTCACCCTTACCGCCTCGGACCGAGGCCCACGGCGGCGGTATGTTTCTGTGGCACTTTCCGTCGGCTCACGCCGCCCGGCCGTTAGCCGGCGCCCTGTCCGGAGGAGTTCGGACTTTCCTCCCGCGGCTCACCCGAGGGCGTTCCGCCGGCGGCCGTCCGGCCCCCTGACCAGCTTCGATCCTACTCCGCCCCGGCTGCCGCCCGCGACATCACGTGCAGATCGTCCGCCGGCAACTCCACCACCCAGCGCGCGCGGCGCGCGATGCCGAGGACCTCGTACGGCCTCGAGGCGACCTCGACGGCCACGGGCGGCCCGTCGCCCTCGGGCGCGAGGTGCAGCGTGTGCGTGTTGCCGAACGCGAGGTCGTCGACGACGTGCGCCACGAAGCAGTTCTCGGGCAGCCCCCCGTCCGGATCGACCCGCCGCAGCACGCAGCGCTCTGCGCGGATCGCGACGTCGACCGCCTCCGAGTCGGCCACGCCCGCTGGGACAGCCGCGCGTAGCGGCAGCCCGGCGACGGCCACGCCCTCGGCGTGTCGGTGCGCCTCGAAGATGTTGGAGAAGCCGGTCAGCTCCGCGACCAGCCGCGAGGCGGGGCGGTGGAAGACCTCGTCGCGCGGGCCGAACTGCAGCACGCGGCCCTCGTCGAGGACGGCGATGCGGTCGGCGAGCAGGTGCGCCTCGCGCAGGTCGTGCGTGACGAAGACGATCGAGAGCCGCATCTCGCGGCGTAGGCGCAGCAGCTCCGCGCGCAGATCGGTGCGCAATGCCTCGTCCAGCGCCGAGAACGGCTCGTCGAGCAGCAGCACGTCCGAGTGGCGCACGAGCGCTCGCGCGAGGGCGGCGCGCTGCTGCTGCCCGCCCGAGAGCTGGTGTGGCCGCCGCCCGTCGAGGCCCTCGATCGAGAGCAGGTGCAACAGTTGCTCGTAGCGCGCGGGAGCGTCCACGTCGCGCTCGAGGCCGATCAGCACGTTGCGGCGCAGATCGAGGTGCGGGAACAGCGTCGGCTCCTGGACCACGTAGCCGCTGCGGCGCTGCTGCGGCGGCAGGTCGACGCCCGCAGCCGCGTCGAAGACGGTGCGGCCGCCGATCTCGATCCGCCCGCTGAGCGGGCGCAGCAGGCCGGCGATGGCGCGCAGCGTCAGGCTCTTCCCGGAGCCCGAGCGTCCGTACAGCACCACCAGCTCGTCGTCGGCGTCGAGGGCGACCGTGAGATCGAAGTCCCCGACGCGCGCCTCGAACTGCGCTCGCAGCGTCATCGGTACGCTCCCGCCGTCGCGGTCACGCGGTGCAGCGCCAGCAGGAGCGCGGCGGCAAAGAAGAGCAGCACTACGGAGAGCGAGACCGCGCCGGCGATCCCGGCCTCGGACTCGAAGGCGGCGAGGATCGCGAGCGGCATCGTCTGCGTCCTGCCCGGCAGCGAGCCCGCGAAGAGCAGCGTCGCGCCCAGTTCGCCGAGCGCGCGCGCCCAGCAGAGCACCGCGCCGCCCGCGAGCGAGGGCCAGATCAGGGGCAGCGTGACGCTGCGGAAGGTCCGCCAGCGCGAGAGGCCGAGGGTGTAGGCAACACCCTCGAAGCGCGGATCGGCGCCCGCGAAGCCGGCGTAGGCGGAGCGCACGTAGAACGGCGCGGAGACGAAGAGCTGCGCCAGCACCACCGCCGCCGTGGTGAAGGAGAGCGTCAGCCCGATCCCGCCGAGCACGTCGCCGAGGTAGCCGCTGCGCCCGAACGCGGTCAGCAGCGCGATGCCGGCGACCGTCGGCGGCAGCACCAGCGGCAGATCGAGCAGCGCCGCCGCGAGGCGGGCCGCCCTCGTGCGGCTGCGCGCGAGCAGCCAGGCGAGGGGGGTGCCGAGCAGCACGGCGAGCACGAGCGTGATCGTCGCCGTGACCAGCGAGAGGCGCAGCGCGCCCCAGGTCGCCCCCGCGCCCAGCTCGGCGGCGACGTCGCCGTCGCTCAGCGCGCGCCAGACGAGGCCGCCGAGCGGCAGCAACAGCAGCAGCGCGAGCAGCGTCGCCGCCGCGGCCAGTCCAAGCGAGACGCCGCGGCTCACCGGGCCCGCACCCCGACGACGCTGGGCCGGAAGCCGTACAGCTGGAAGATCGCCTGCGCCCGCGGGGACAGCAGCCACGCCAGCAGATCCTCTGCCGCCGGATCGGCATCCTCGATCAGCACGGCCACATACTCGTTCGGCGGCGTCGCCGGCGGCAGCGCGATCGCCCGCAGCCCGTGCGCGACCTCGACGTCCGAGGCGTAGACGAAGGCAGCGTCGACCTCGTCCAGTTCGAGCCGCGAGAGCACGATTCGCACGTTCGGATCCTCCGTTATGATCTTGCCGCGCAGCGCGTCCGCGGTCTCCGGCCGCAGGAGCTCGAGGGCGATCGCCGTGAGCGCGCCGACCGGCACCGAGGGCGCCGCGGCGGCGATCCGCACGTCCGCCAACGCCAGATCGCTCACGGTCCGCCACGGCGCGTCGTCCGCGACCGCGACGACGAGCAGGTTTGCCGTGACCACCGTGGGGAGCGCGGCGAGCCCGGCGTCCATGAGGCGGCTCGCCTGCAGCGGATTGGCGGAGATGAAGAGATCGTCGTCCGCCCCTTCCTCGATCTGTGCCGAGATCAATTGCGATCCGGCGAACCGCAGCTCGATGTCGGTGCCGGGATGGGCGCGCTCGAACTCCTCGGCGATGCGGGGCAGCACGTGACGCAGCGACGACGCCGCGGCGACCGTGATCGTCGCGTCCCCGCCGCTGCCGCAGGCGCCCGCGAGCAGCGCGAGGATGCCGAGGGCCGCCGCAGCCGGGAACGGGGCGCGGAGGCGCCGTGATCGCTGGAGTCGCCACACCGCGCGCATGCCGCTCAGGGTTCCCTCGCAGTCCCCCGCCGCCTCAGGCCATCTGCAACGCCGCCGCACTGCGAGTATATGCCGAGCCGTGCGCGGTGCTACGATCGTTACCTGCCCGCGCTCGCGGGCGTCCGAGGCTCTCGGCAGCCCCGCCTGATCGCTCCAGGGGCCGCCCCGGAGGCCACCGTGCACTTCAACGTCGCCACCCTGCTGCAGGAGCCGATGGGCAGCCGCCGCGCCGGGCGCCTCGAGGGCGAGGCGATGCACGTGGCCGCGGCGGGCTGGGACGCCATCGCCAGCGGCGAGGTGCGGCTGCTGCGCTCGGACCGCGGGGTGCTGGTGCAGGCGCGGCTGGAGACGGAGCCGCTCGCCGAGTGCGCGCGCTGCCTCGAGGCGTTCCGGCAAGTAGTCTCGCTGACTATCGACGAGGAGTTCGTGGCTCCGTACGACCTCGTCACGGGCGAGGCAGTGGAAACGATCGACGCGGACGAGTTCCGGATCGACGGGCAGCACCATCTCGACCTCAGCGAGGCAGTCCGGCAGTATGAACAGACGGCGATCCCGATTCAGCCGATTTGCCGTCCCGCCTGCGCCGGGCTCTGTCCGGAGTGCGGGTCCAATCGCAACCTCGCTCCCTGCGAGTGCGCGAAGGCAGGCACGGCGGGTCCCTGGGAGGCGCTGTCCGCTCTGAGCGAGCGGCTGCACGCCACGGAGGAGAGCGATGGCGCTACCGAAACGTAGAACCCCGAAGGCGAAGCAGCAGCATCGCCGCAGCCACCACCGCATCAACGCTCCCCACCTGGTGCGCTGCACCACGTGCAACTCGTGGCACATCAGCCATCACGTGTGCGAGACCTGCGCGGTTGACTACAATGACGCCGCCGCGCCGGCCCCGGCAGCGGAGGCTGAAGAGACGGAGTAGCGCTCGCCGGTTCGGCGAGGCCGCTCCCGACAGATACGGAGTAGCTCGCAGAACGCCAATGACACCAATCACCATCCCGGACCTGCCCCCAGCCAGCGATGACGCAGCCAGCGCTTGGCTCTTCCCCGGGCAGGGCGCACAGCACGTTGGGATGGGCAAGGACCTCGCCGAGGAGATCCCGGCCGCGCGCGCAGTCTTCGAGGCGGCTGACGAGGCGCTCGGATTCTCGCTCTCCTCGCTCTGCTTCGAAGGCCCCGAGGACGAATTGCTGCGCACCGTCAACACGCAGCCGGCGCTGGTCGCGCACGGTATCGCCGCGCTCGCCGCGGCGATCGACCAGGGCAGCGTGAGCGAGGCGCCGGCCCTGCTCGCCGGTCACTCGCTCGGCGAGTACGCGGCGCTGATCGCCGCGGGCGCGATCGGCTTCGAGGACGGCATCAAGCTGGTGCGCGAGCGCGGGCGGCTGATGCAGATCGCCTGCGACGCGCAGCCGGGCACGATGGCCGCCATCCTCGGCCTCGAGCGCGGCGCGCTGGAGACGATCTGCGCCGATCACGACGCCGCGGTCTGCAACGAGAACGCCGCCGGCAACATCAGCATCGGCGGGACCGCCGAGGCCGTCGCGGCGGCGAGCGCAGCGGCCACCGAGGCCGGCGCCTCGCGGGTGGTCCCGCTCAACGTCGCCGGCGCCTTCCACACGCCGCTGATGACGAGCGCCGCAGAGGGCATGGCGGCCGTCCTCGCTGCGGCGCCCTTTATGAATCCCGGCACGCCGGTCGTCTCCAACGTGACGGCGCAGCCGCTGACCGCCGGTGACGCCCTCGCCGCCGAGCTGCGCAACCAGATCACCAGCCCCGTGCTCTGGCTGGACTCGCTGCGCACGATGCTCGGCGCGGGCGTGACCTCGTTCGTCGAGTTCGGGCCGGGCCGGGTGCTGAGCGGGACGGTGGGCCGGACCGATCGTTCGGCGGCCGTGCGCAACGTGGCGACCGCAGCCGACGCGCGCGGCGGAGACGGGGAGTAGCGGCATGGTCGCCGAGGCAAGCACGAGGCCGCTCCTCGGTCGCAACGCAGCCGTCACCGGCGGCGCGCGCGGCATCGGCCGCGCGATCGCGATGGAGCTCGGCCGCCAGGGCGCCAACGTGATCATCACCTACCGCCGCGAGGAGCAGCTCGCGAGCGCTGTGGCGAGCGACATCCGCGCCCTCGGCACGAGCTGCACCGCGGTGCAGGTGGACGTGCGCAACCAGGAAGATCTGGAGGCGCTGTTCGAGGAGGGGCGGCAGCGCTACGGCAAGATCGACATCCTCGTCAACAACGCCGGCGTCACCGAGGACGGCCTCGTAGTGCGGATGAGCGACGACTCGTGGGACCGCGTGATAGAGACGAACCTGCGCGGCGCCTTCCTCGCAACACGGCTGGCGCTGCGGCAGATGACACGCGCGCGCTGGGGCCGCGTGATCAACATCACCTCCGTCTCCGGCGTCATGGGCAACGCCGGGCAGGCCAACTACGCGGCCGCCAAGGCGGGCATGATCGGCTTCACGCGCGCCGTCGCTCGCGAGGTCGCCTCGCGGCAGGTCACGGTCAACGCGGTCGCGCCCGGCTTCGTGCTGACGGACATGACGGCCGGGCTCAGCGACGGCCAGAAGCAGGCGATCCTCGACCTGATCCCGCTGGGCCGCCACGCCGAGCCCGAGGACATCGCCCCGCTGGTTGCCTTCCTCGCCTCCGACGCCGCGAGCTACATCACCGGCCAGACGCTGCATGTCGACGGCGGCCTGGTGATGCAGTAGCGGGCGATGCCGCCCGCCTCCCGCCGCCGCTCCCGCATCGTCGCCTTCCAGGTGCTCTACGAGGCGGACCAATCCGGCCGCGATCCGCAGCACATCCTCGATCGCCAGCTCGACGAATCGCGGCTCTCCGCGGAGGCGGCGCAGTTCACGCGCTCGCTCGTCGACGGCGTCGAGGCGCACCGCGAGCAATTGGACGAGCGGATCGCCGCGCAGGCGCCGGCTTTTCCGCTCTCCTCGATGGCGCCTACGGATCGCAACGTGCTGCGCCTTGCCCTCTTCGAGATATGCTTCGATAATCGCCCTGCCCCGCTCCCGGTCGTGATCAACGAGGCCGTCGAGCTGGCCAAGGGATATGGTTCGGAGTCTTCCGGGCGCTTCGTGCACGGAGTCCTGGGAGGCATTGCAGCGGCGGAAGCCGCGAACCACGAGGCGACAACGAACGAGCACACCGGGCGCTCTGCCGGACTCGACTGAGCCGGCGCCGCCCCCAGACCGAGAGGACCGCACGGTGGCAACCACGTACGAGCGCGTTCGCGCCCTGATCGTCGACCAACTCGGCGTCGACGAGTCCGAGGTGACCCCGAACGCTTCCTTCGTCGATGACCTCAACGCCGACTCGCTCGACCTCGTCGAGCTGATCATGTCGATGGAGGAGGAGTTCTCCGGCGACGGCACGGAGATCGAGATCTCCGACGAGGACGCCGAGAAGATCCAGAGCGTCCAGGACGCGATCGATTACCTGCACGACCTCGGTATCGACGACGACTAGCCCGCGCCAGCGACGGGCGGCGTCCCGGCCCCGGGGTTGCGGCGATCCGCTGGCGGCCGACCGGATCGGCGCCGCGCGTACTATCCTGTAGACATGGAACTGCTGGGCGTCGGTGCGGCCGAGGCGTTCGTGGTCCTCGTGATCGCGCTCATCGTCGTGGGCCCGCAGCGCTTTCCCGAGATTGCCCGCGAAGGGGGCCGCTACTTCCGCATGGCCCGCCGCTACGCGGCCGAGGTCACCGCCGACGTGCGCGGCGCGATGGCGGAGCTCGAGGCCGAGGTCGAGCAGCAGAGGGACGAGCTCCAGGCCGCGCACGAGGAGATCGCCACCGGCCTCTCCACCTCGATCGCGGAGACCCGCAGCGAGATCGAGAACATCGGGCGCGAGGCGGGAGACGCCGTGCAGGGCGCACCGGCGGCGCAGGCGCAGCCGCGGGAGGTCGAGCCTGACCCGGCGGGCAACGGCGCGAGCCCGCCCGCCTCGGCGGCCGGCGGCCTGCGCACGCCTCGCGAGCTGCCCGCCAGCGACGCCGAGGGCAGCTAACCAGCCGTGGCCACCGCCGTGACTGACGAGCCGACCCCGCCGGACGCCGACGAGGAGACCCCGCCGGACGCCGAGGAGCAGCGCGAAGGCGGCGAGATGACCCTGATGGGCCACCTCCTGGAGCTTCGCTCGCGCATCACCTGGATGGCCGGCGCGATCATCGTCGGGATGTGCATCTTCTTCCCGTTTCCCATCAACTTCGCGGTCTGGGAGTTCCTGCTCGAACCGGCGAGGTCGCGCATCCCCGGCTTCGAGGCGCAGGCGATCGAGCCGCTGGAGAACCTCGGCGTCTACTTCCGCATCGCCCTCGCCTGCGGGCTCGCCGTGGCGATGCCGATGCTCGTCTACCAGACGATGCGCTTCGTGGCCCCGGCGCTGACGAAGAAGGAGAGGCGCTGGATCTACCCGATCGCCGGGGGCGCCTCGTTCGCCTTCCTCGCGGGGATGGCCTTCGCCTACTACGTCGTGCTGCCGGCGGCCTACAGCTTCCTGTTCCAGTTCGCGAGCGACCTTGCCTCCCCCACCCCGCGGATCAGCAGCTACATGGACCTGACGCTGCGACTGATCGTGGTCCTCGGGTTAGTGTTCGAGATGCCGATCCTGATCATGGGCCTCGCGAGGATGCGCATCGTGCACTGGCGCAAGCTGCTCGGCTGGTGGCGCATCGCGGTCATCGGCGCCTTCGTGGTCTCGGCGATCGCGACACCGACGATCGACCCCGTGACGCAGTCGCTCGTGGCCGGCCCGATGATCGTGCTCTACGGCCTCGGCATCGCCCTCGCCTGGGTCGTGCGCCCGTCATCCGACTAGCGCCCGCGGACGGCGCGATCGCGAGACGGTGCAGCTGTATACGCAGCGCAGCCGTTTCCGGCGGCGTGCTACGATAGGCCGCAGATGAGCGACGCGATCGGCAGTCCGCCACAGGCGCCCAACCCCGCCCTGCTCACCCTCTACGAGGAGATCGCAGACTGCCCTGCCTGCGAGCTGGCGCGTCACCGCACGCAGACCGTGCCCGGCGTCGGTCCCGCCCCTGCCGAGGTGATGTGCATCGGCGAGGCCCCCGGCGCACGCGAGGACGAACAGGGTCTCCCCTTCGTCGGACCGGCCGGGCGCTTCCTCGACGAGCTGCTGGGCAGCGTCGGACTCTCGCGGGAGGCGGTCCATATCGCCAACGTCGTCAAGTGCCGCCCGCCCGGGAACCGCGATCCGCAACCCGAGGAGATCGCGGCCTGCACTCCCTTCCTCGAACGTCAGATCGCGCTCGTCGACCCGCTGCTGATCGTCACGCTCGGGCGCTTCTCGATGTCGCGCTGGTTCCCGGGCGCCGCGATCAGCCGCATCCACGGCCAGCCCAAGCGCTTCGAGGGGCGCATCGTGCTGCCGATGTACCACCCCGCCGCCGCGCTCCACCGCGGCGACCTGCGCCCGGTGATCGAGGCCGACTTCGCCCGCATCCCGGAGCTGCTCGCCGAGGCGCGCAGCGAGGGTCAGCGCATGGACGGCGAGGCCTCGGAGCCGTCCACGCCTCTCACGCCAGTAACCGCGGCCGCTGCTTCCCGCCCGTCGGCGGGGCAGCACTCGCTGCTGTGAGCGCGCGCAACGGGGAAGCCCTGCGGGTCATCCCCCTCGGCGGCCTCGGCGACATCGGCCGCAACATGATGCTCTACGAGCAGGGCGACGACGTGATCGCCGTCGATGTCGGGCTGATGTTCCCCGAGGAGCACATGCCCGGCGTCGACCTCGTGATCCCGGACTGGAGCTACCTGCTGCGCGACCCGGAGCGGCTGCGCGCCGTCTTCCTCACCCACGGGCACGAGGACCACATCGGCGCGCTGTCCTTCCTGATGCGCGCGCTGCGCGACCGGGGCGAGGCGCTGCCGCCGGTGTTCTGCACGCGGCTCACGAGGGGCCTCGTGCAGGTCAAGCTGCGCGAGCACCGCCTGCTCGACGACGCGCACGTCCAGGTGATTGAGCCCGGCCAGACGATCGAGGCCGGCTCGTTCTCCGTCGAGCCGTTCGCCGTCTCGCACTCCATCCCGGACTCCGTGGGCTTCATCATCCACACCCGCCTCGGCCCGGTCGTGCACACCGGCGACTTCAAGATCGATCACACCCCCGTGATGGAGCAGCACACCGACCTCACGCGCCTCGCCGAGATCGGCCGCGAGGGCGTGCTGCTGCTCGCCGCGGACTCGACCTACGCCGAGATCGAGGGCTACACACCCTCCGAGCAGACCGTCGCCGAGGCCCTCGATCGGGTGATCGGGGACGCACCGGGGCGGGTCATCGTCGCCACCTTCGCCTCGCTGATCTCGCGCGTGCAGATGGTGATCGACGCCGCCGAACGGCACGACCTGCGCGTCTTCGTGACGGGCCGCTCGATGGTCAACAACGTGCAGATGGCCCGCGAGCTCGGCTACCTCGACGTACCCGATGGCATCCTGATGAACGTGCGCGAGATGCAGGAGCATCCGGACTCGCGCACCGTCGTGATCAGCACCGGCGCGCAGGGCGAGCCGACCGCCGCGCTCACCCGCATGGCGAACGGCGACCACCAGCACATCGCCATGACCGAGGGCGATACCGTGGTCCTCTCCTCGAATCCGATCCCCGGCAACGAGGCGCTCGTCGACCGCAACATCGACAACCTCTTCCGCGCCGGGGCGCGCGTGGTCTACAACCGCATCGCACCCGTCCACGTGCGCGGCCACGCCGCCCGCGAGGAGCTGAAGATCATCCACCGGCTGGTGCAGCCGCGGCACTTCATCGGCATCCACGGCGAGCACCGCCACCTCGTCATGCATCGCGATCTCGCCGTCGAGCTCGGACTCGACGAGGACGACGCGTTCGTGCTCAGCGACGGCGACGTGCTGGAGATCCGCGACGACGGCGCCGCGATTGTCGACAAGGTATCTGCCGATTACGTATACGTGGACGGCCTCGGCATTGGCGACATCGACCACATCGTGCTGCGCGACCGGCGGCGGCTCGCCGCGGAGGGCGTCTGCGTCGTCGTCGTCGCCATCGACCGCCGGCGCGGCAAGCTGGCAGGCGTGCCGCAGGTGCTGTCGCAGGGCTTCGTGGGCCCCGAAGAAGAAGATCTGATCACGGAGCGTGTGCGCCAGTTGGTCGCTGACCTCGCCGGCGGCGAGGGCGGGCGGTTCGACTGGACCGACTGGCGTGAGACACTGGAGGACGAGGTGGCTCGCCTCCTCTATCGCGAGACGCACCGGCGGCCGCTGGTCCTGTCGGTGACCGTGGAGGCGCCCTCCGGCGGACGGAGCGGCGCACTGCAACGGAGCGCAACGACGGAGGAGTGAGTCCAGCCCTCGAACCGGCCCGTCTGCTTGGCGGGGGGCGGCCGGTGAAGGAGCGGAGCGATGACCCAAACGAACACCCGCCGCAGCACAGGCCGCCCGACGCCGCGCGCGCCCTCGCGATCGATCGTGCGTCGCGTGCTGCGCCCTGAGATCATCGGCACGGTCCTCATCGTCCTCGCAGCGGCGCTGCTGTTCTACCTGCTCCCGCAGCTTCCGCTCAGCCGCATCGTGAACGACGCCCGCGACGAACTGGTGGGCGCGCTCGGGCTGCACGTCTTCAGCCTCGTCGTGCTGACGCTCGCGATCGGCCTGCTGCTCGCGCTGCGCCAGGGCAAGCGACTGCGAGGGCGAGCGCGGCACATCGCCGGCGCGGCCCTGCTGCTGGTGTTCAGCGCGGGTGCGCTCGGGTTCTGGACCCCCAACGTGATTGTCGGCGAGGTCGACCTCGGCGCGAGTTCGGCGGGCGGCCGGGTCGGCCGCGAACTTACGGGCGGCGGGCTTGCATCGATCGCCTGGGTCGCGACGTTCGCGCTCGGCTTCACGCTGCTCTGGCCGCGCACGGCGCTGCACCTGCTGCGCAGGACGCCCGGCACGCTCGGGCGCGGCATCGGCTGGCTCTGGCGCCACGCCGTCAGGCCCGCCGCCCGAACCGCCGCCGCGCACATCCGCAGCTACCGGATGCGCCGGCGCGATCCCGCGGCGGATCGCCACCCCTACGCCGACCTCCGCGCCGGGCTGCCCATCGGAGCCGGACTGCCCACGCGGCTGGAGAGCGGCCCGGCCGCCGCTTCCGACAGCGCTGAGGCGGAACCCGCCGCGGCGGACGAGACCCCCGCCCCGCAGCCGTCTCCTCCCAAGCAGATCGAGATGGACCTCGAGCACGACGTCAGCAGCTGGCGTCACTCCAGCGACGGCTGGCAGCTCCCGCCGATCGAGCTGCTCGCCGAGGCGGAGCCGCTCGCGCCCGAGCTCGGCGACCAGCAGCGGCGCGCCGAGCTGATCGTCGAAACGCTCGCCTCCTTCGGCGTCGAGGCGCGCGTCAGCCAGATCAACGAAGGCCCCACCGTCACCCAGTTCGGCGTCGAGCCCGGCTGGGACGTGCGCACCCGCACCGTCGCCGAACGCACCCCCGAGGGCGCGGCGCTGCTCGACGACGATGGCCAGCCGCGCACGAAGCAGATCGAGGTCTCGAGGACGCGCGTGCGCGTGAACCGCATCACGGCGCTGCAGAACGACCTCGCGCTCGCGCTCGCTACGCCCGCGCTGCGCATCGAGGCGCCCGTTCCCGGGAGGTCCGTCGTCGGCATCGAGGTGCCGAACGCCAGCTCGGCGGTGGTGACGCTGCGCAGCGTGCTGGAGTCGCGAGAGTTCGCGAAGGCGGCGGGCAAGTCACCGCTGCCGATCGCGCTCGGCTCCGGCGTGTCCGGCACGCCGGTGGTCGCGGACCTCACGGAGATGCCGCACCTGCTGATCGCGGGCGCGACCGGCTCGGGCAAGTCGGTCTGCCTCAACGCGATCATCGCCTGCCTGCTGATGAACTGCTCGCCGGAGCAGCTCCGCTTCGTGCTGATCGACCCGAAGCGCGTCGAGCTCGCTCCGTTCGCCGACGTGCCGCACCTCGCGTTCAGCGAGATCGTGATCGACATGGACAAGGTGGTGGGCGCGCTGCAGGCCATCATCCACGAGATGGAGTCGCGCTACCGCCGCTTCGCGAACGTGGGCGTGCGCAACATCGCGCGCTACAACGAGCAGGCCGGGAGCGCCCGCCTGCCCTACTGGGTGGTGGTCATCGACGAGCTCGCGGACCTGATGCTCGCCGCGCCCTACCAGGTGGAGCACCAGTTGGTGCGCCTCGCGCAGCTCGCGAGGGCGACCGGCATCCACCTCGTAGTCGCCACGCAGCGGCCCTCGGTGGACGTGGTGACGGGACTGATCAAGGCGAACTTCCCCACGAGGATCGCGTTCGCCGTCTCCTCGCAGGTGGACTCGCGCACCATCCTCGACGGCGGCGGGGCCGAGAAGCTGCTCGGCAAGGGCGACATGCTCTTCCAGCCGAAGGACCAGGGGAAGCCGACCCGCCTGCAGGGCGTCTACGTCTCCGACGGCGAGATCGACGAAGTCGTGAACTTCTGGAGCCACGACCGCTTCGAGAACCTGCGCCCCGCCAGCTTCGACGAGCTCATCGACGAAGCCGCCGAGGAGGTCGCCGCCCTCGAAGCGGGCGCCGCCGCCGGGTCCCCCTCCTCCGAGGTCGACCCGATGATCACGAAGGCCCTCGAGCTGGCCCGCGAGCACGACCACATCTCGACATCGCTGCTGCAGCGCCGCCTGCGCATCGGCTACCCGCGCGCCGCGCGTGTCATGGACGAGCTCGAGGACCAGGGCGTCGTCGGCGCCTCCGAGGGCGGCTCCGGCAGCCGCCCCGTCCTCCTCGACGCCGATGACGATGCGGAGTCGGCGGCCGCTCCTGTCGGGGGTGCGCCGGTGGTGGATCGGGACGGGTAGCGGGCGCTCGGCTATAGGGCCGTCAGGAACTCGCGAACCGAATCAAGAGCACTGTGCTCGAGATCCCAGTAGCCCTTCTGTGCCGCTACGCCTACGGAGACGTGCGGATCGGGCCTCGTTGCCAACCACGCTTGGGCGCGAGCCTTGTCTGGCCGGTCCACCGACAGACCTGGCAACGACTCAACACACTCGAAGAACGCCTCGATGCAGTCGTTCTCCCGGTCGTCCGCGAAGGTCTCGCAGAGCAGCGTTTCGAGCATGCCTCGCCTGCTACCGCCTGGCAATATCAAGACCGATGCCGTCGGGTGTTCGCCGACGCGCTCTCCGGGGCGGTCTGGCACGGGCAACCCCGCGTTGCGGAGCGAGCCCTGAACGCTGCGGAGAGCATCCGCGGCGTTCCCCTCCGCATCCCGCACGATACCGATACTGCTGACACTACCAACAGGGTGCTGAAAAAGTCGTCTGGGACGGTCTCGGCCCGGAATCGACTGCGTGCGGCTACTAAGAAACCCTTTGTTTTCAAGGGTTTTTCCGAGCGCCGCAGTGCCTCGAAACGCTCCGTTTCCCGACTTCAGGGGTTTTTCAGCACCCTGCTAAAGGCTGATGCGTTGGAGAGGGCGAGCAGGAAGCCGCGCAGTTCGGGCACGCCACCGAAGTTCTGAATCTGGACATCCGTGATCGAGATATGGTCACAGAGCGCCGAGAAGAAGTTTCGCTGGTCGTTGCCCTCGACGAGCAGTTGAATGCTTCGGGAAATCGACTGCGGTTCCGGCACTACCGGACCTCGAAGTAGTGCTCGACGGCTGCGGCGGCCACCTCGGGGTCGTACGTCACAGCGCGGACCCCCCCATCGACCACGTCGAGCCGGTGGTAGCGGAACGCGTCGGGGTCCAGCGACTTCTGCGCGGCCTCGAAGCACTCGTAGCTGTGCGTCGTGGCAAAGATCTGCGTGTCGGCGTCCGCCGCCGCCTTCCCGACCACCTTCCACAGGTCCGGCAACACGGAGTGGTGGAACCCGTTTTCGATCTCATCGACCAGCAGGAGGCTGCCGGCGGCATGTTCGATCGACAGCACCACTTCCGCGAGGTGGATCATGCCCTCCCCGACCACGGTCAGGGGCACGAGCTCGGGGAGGCCAATGTCGCACCAGATCATGGGCTTGTCGCGCCCCGGAAGAAACTCGATGCTTTGGAGCCTGGGTTCGACGACCCGGAGTGCGTCGAGGAGCAGGTGGCCTCGCTTGAGCTTGTTCAGGTTACCCAGGCGGTTCGCCAACTCGCCTTGATCGGCGGGGGCGCGCGACAACAGGATCGCCGCATCGAACGGGAAAGGGTGATCTGCCCATTCGATCTTGACCCCCTGTCCCTCCGAGCGATGCCATGAGCGAGCATCCTTACCCGGCTGAATGTAACGCAAGGCAAGCGTCGGCCTGAGGCATGCCTGCGATGACACGTCTCGCAGGGACCGGCGCTTCGCCGATCCGATCGGGACTTCCGGGGTTGTTGGCCACTCCCTCTCGATGCTGAGCGTCCATGCGCCAAACGCCTTATGGGTCACGGCGACTTCAATGGCTGCCTGATGGTCCAACCCGTTGAACAACTCCCGCCACGGCGCCGCATCGCGGAGGCTATCGCGCGCGCCGTCGGTGCGGATCAGGTTCGTGTCGAGCGCCCCTCCCGGTTTCCCGGCCGTGGACAGCAGGAATAGCGCTTCAAGCAGGCTGGTCTTACCGGAGTTGTTGCGTCCGCCGATCAGGTTGATTCGCGCGAGCCCATCTATCTCGAGGTCGCGCAGAGCGCGGAAGTTCTTGATGTGGAGACGTTCGAGCATCGCAGTCAGCCTTTGTGCCTTGCCCGCACAGACCTGGAGCAACGGTCAGACGTAGTGTAGACCCTCGCCCGCTGACCCGCCCCACCGCTCCGCCTACCGCCCCCGCCGCCGCCCGCCGCGCCGCCCCCCGCCGGCATTCGCGCGCTGCGGGCGGGGCGAGGGGGCGTCGAAGGCGCGCAGGCCCTCGGGGGTGTCGCCGACGAGTTCGCGGCGCAGCTCGACGATCTGGTCGCGGAGCTGGGCGGCGCGCTCGAACTCCAGCCCGCGCGCCGCGGACTTCATCTGCGACTCCAGCTCCTTGATCATCCGCAGCACCTCGTCGCGCGGCAGGTCCGAGGCGACGACGTAGGCGGGCGACTCCTCGGCGACGCGCAGGCCGTCGGTGATGTCGCGGATCTCCTTGCTGATGCCCTCGGGCTCGATGCCGTGCTGCTCGTTCCAGGCGACCTGGATCGCGCGCCGGCGGCCCGTCTCGTCGAGGGCGGTGCGCATCGACTTCGTGATCGTGTCGGCGTACATGATCACGCGGCCCCCGGCGTGGCGGGCGGCGCGGCCGATCGTCTGGATCAGTGACCCGCCGGAGCGCAGGAAGCCCTCCTTGTCGGCGTCGAGGATGCAGACCAGCGAGACCTCGGGCAGGTCGAGGCCCTCGCGCAACAGGTTGATACCGACGAGCACGTCGTACACGCCCTGGCGCAGGTCGCGGAGGATGTCGACGCGCTCGAGGGTGTCGATCTCGGAGTGGAGGTAGGCCGCCTTCACGTCCATCTCGAGCAGGTAGTCGGTCAGGTCCTCGGACATCTTCTTGGTCAGTGTCGTCACCAGCACGCGCTCGCGGCGCTCCGCCCGCGTGCGCACCTCGGCGAGCAGGTCGTCGATCTGCCCCTGCGTCTCGCGCACCTCGACGATGGGGTCGGGAAGGCCGGTCGGGCGGATCACCTGCTCGGCGACCTGCTGCGAGCGCTCCAGCTCGTACGGGCCGGGCGTCGCCGAGACGAAGATCACCTGGTTGAGGTGCTGCTCGAACTCGGCGAAGTCGAGCGGGCGATTGTCGAGCGCCGAGGGCAGCCGGAAGCCGAAATCGACCAGCGTCTCCTTGCGCCGGATGTCCCCGAAGTACATCCCGCGGACCTGCGGCACGGCGATGTGCGACTCGTCGATGAACACCAGCCAGTCGTCCGGGAAGTAGTCGAGCAGCGTCCACGGGGTGGAGCCCTTGCCGCGCCCCTGCAGGTGCCTCGAGTAGTTCTCGATACCCGAGCAGTAGCCGCTCTCGCGCAGCATCTCGAGGTCGTAGCGCGTGCGCTCCTCCAGCCGGGTCGCCTCGAGGATGCGGCCCTCGCGGCGCAGCGCGACGGAGCGCTCGCGCAGCTCTTCCTCGATGTTGGTGATGGCGAGGTCGAGGCGATCGCTGGAGGTCACGAAGTGCTTCGCGGGGTAGATCGAGAAGCGATCCTGCGGTGTCAGCAGCTCGCCGGAGAGCGGATCGACGGTGACGATGCGCTCGATCTCGTCGCCCCAGAAGTCGACGCGCACGGCGATGTCCTCGTAGGCCGGGAAGATCGTCAGCGTGTCGCCGCGCACGCGGAAGGTGCCGCGCACGAGGTTCATGTCGTTGCGCGCGTACTGCATATCGACGAGCTGGCGGATCAGCGAGTTGCGGTTGACGTGCCGCCCGACGTGCATCTTCACGACGAACGACTCGTACTCGCCCGGCTCGCCGAGGCCGTAGATGCAGGACACGGAGGCGACGATCAGCACGTCGCGGTGCTCGAACAGCGCGCGCGTCGCCGAGTGCCGCATCTTGTCGATCTCGTCGTTGATGTCGGCGTCCTTGGCGATGTAGGTGTCGGTGCGCGGGATATAGGCCTCGGGCTGGTAGTAGTCGTAGTAGGAGACGAAGTACTCGACGGCGTTGCGCGGGAAGAAGTCGCGGAACTCCGAGGTCAGCTGCGCGGCCAGCGTGCGATTGGGCGCGAGCACCAGCGTCGGCCGCTGGTGCTGGGCGATGATGTTCGCCATCGTGAAGGTCTTGCCGGAGCCGGTGGCCCCGAGCATGGTCTGCATCGTCAGGCCGCGATCAAGGCCCTCGCTAAGCTCCTCGATCGCCTGCGGCTGGTCGCCCGTCGGCCGGAAGTCGCTGACCAGTTCGAACTCGGTGCTCGCTGTGGTGGTCACGCGGTCCATTGTACGCCTCGGCGAGCCGTGATCCCGCCTCGTGCCACACCGCGCTATGCTGCCCGGCGGAACGGATCAGGACCGCAGGGCGTGAGGCCTGGGAGGTGAACGATGCGGCTCGAGGGCAAGGTCGCGATGGTCACGGGAGCGGCCTCGGGCATCGGGCGAGCCACGGCGCGGACGCTCGCTCGTGAGGGCGCAGCCGTGATGTGCGCCGACATCAACACCGAGGGCGCACAGGAGACGGCGGACGCGATCGCCGCGGACGGCGGGACGGCCGCGATCGTCCAGCTGGACGTGACCGACGAGGCTGCCGTGCAGGCCGCCCTCGCGGCCACAGTCGAGGAACTCGGCGCGCTGCACATACTCATCAACGACGCCGGGATCAGCGGCCGCGGACACGAGTACCACTCCGTGATCGACGTCAATCTCAACGGCGTCTACTACTGCCTGGAGCACGGCGCTCCGCTGATCGAACAGCACGGCGGCGGTTCGATCGTCAGCCTCTCCTCGATCATGGGGCTCGTGGGCGGCTCCGCGCCGGCTTACACCGCCTCCAAGCACGGCGTGCTCGGTCTGACGCGGACGTACGCGCTGACCTACGGTGGGCGCGGCGTGCGGGTGAACTGCGTGAACCCCGGCTACATCGAGACCCCGATGACGGAGTTCATGCTTCGCGACGAGGCGCGGCGCGAGCAGTCGATCGCGCTGCACCCGATCGGCCGCCTCGGGAAGCCCGAGGACGTGGCGAACGCGATCCTCTTCCTCGCGAGTGACGACGCCTCCTTCGTGACTGGCGTGGCGCTGCCCGTGGACGGCGGCTACACGGCTCAGTAAGCGGGGCGGGGGGTCAGTCTTCGCCGAACCAGAAGCGGCGCGCGTTGCCGCCCGCGATGGCCTCGATCGCGTCATCGGGGACCGGCAGCTTGCCGTCGAGCAGCAGGTCGAGGTCGGCCAGGTACTCGTCGAGGCCCCCGGAGGCCGGGTAGTTCGAGCCCCAGACGATACGCTCCGCCCCGAACGCCTCCACCGCCTGCGCGACCACGGGGTAGACCGCCTCGTGCGGGTGTGGGGCGTAGCGGCTCGGGAACGAGAGCTGGAACCAGACCCCCGGATGGCGCGCCAGATCCCAGACCGGCTGCTGCGGCGCGAAGTCGGGCGCGTCCTGCGGGCGCGGCGTCGCGAGGTGCGAGAGCATCACGCGCGTCTCCGGGTGGCGCGCGATCGCCGCCTCGAGGTACGGGACCCAGTCGGCCGGCGCGTGATGGGGCATCGCCTGGATGACGAGGCCGAGGTGCGCCGCGGCCATCACGAGCTCCGGCCGCTCGAACATCATCTCCGAGGTGAGCCGCACACCCTTGAAGTCACCGACCTCAGCCAGCTCTGCGAGTTGATCGCGCGCCCTCGGATCGCGGTGATTGACCAGGCAGACGCAGGCGACCGTGTCGCGATGCTCCCGGACGACGCCTGCGAGATAGGCGTTGTCGTACTCGCCCATGTGCTGGACGATCACCACCCGGCTCACGCCCGCAGCGTCCAGCACCCCTCGCAGCGTCTCGTAGGGGTAGTACTTGCTCAGCCCGCAGTGCGTGTAGGCGTCGATGACCTCGAAGGGGTGGACGGGCGGCGGAGCCGCTGCCGCGCTCACGATGCCGCCTCGCGGGATACGGGGCGGTCGAGGCCCCGTGCTGAGTAGACGATGCTCACGTTGACCTCCCTGAGTCGCCCCGAGGGCCGGGAATCCTTGCCGCCCGCAGTCTAGCGAAGCGCATGACACGCCGCGGACAGCGGCCCGACCTGCGGTCCGCGGCAGCCGGGGCTAGAGTGGGCCGCTGGAGGCGGCATGGTCGCGAGGCTCTTCCCGCACATCTACGAGGGCTGGATCGTCGTCGGCGCCTCGTCGGTGACGCTGTTCATCCTCTCCGCTGCGGTCTTCTGGGGCCTCGGGCCGATCTTCAACCCGATCGTCAACGAGTTCGGCTGGAGCCACGGCGCCACCGCCTTCGCCTTCGCCGTTCGCTCCGAGGTCAACGGCATCGCCGCCCCCTTCGTCGGGGCGCTGATCGACCGCATCGGCTCGCGGCTGATGATGATTCTGGGGCTCGTCGTCGCCGCGTGCTGCCTCTTTCTGCTTTCGTTCATGCAGAACATCATGCATTTCTACGTGCTGATGCTGATCATGGCGGCGGGCACCAGCACCTCTGGCGGGCAGGTGACGATGGTCTCCACCGTCAGCTGGTTCGAGCGCAAGCGGGCGCGCGCGCTGGCGCTGGGCACGGCGGGAGGGACGCTCGGCGGGGTGCTCGTCGTGGCTATCGCCTTCCTCGTCGAGTCGCTCGGCTGGCGGGACACGCTGCGGATCATGGCGCTGTGCCTGCTCGTCGGCGGCGTCCTCGCGGGCTCCAACGTGCGCATGCGGCCGCGAGGCCACCACCAGCCGCTCGACGGCATCCCGCGCCCCCCGGGCTCAGCACACGACTACGACGACGACGACGATCGCTGGGGTACGACGCTGCGCGAGGCGCTGCGCACGCGGGCGTTCTGGCTGCTGGCCTTCGCGCAGTTCACGATCTTCTTTTCGATCACGGCCATCGTCGTGCTGCACGTGCCGTTCATGGAGGACGACGTCGGCATCTCCAAGACGGCGGCGGGCGTGGGCTCGGCGTTGTTCGCGCTCTCCTCGCTGGTGGGGCGGATCATCTCCGGCGAGGCCGCGGACCGCCTCGACAAGCGCGTGGTGCTGGCGCTGGTCGTGCTGGTGGCAGGGCTCTCGATGCCGCTCTTTTCGCTGGTGCAGAACCTCTGGCAGGCGGGGCTGGTGCTGACGGTGATCGCCGCCGGCGTCGGCGGCGCCAACCCGATCCGCACGGCGCTGCTGGCGGACTACTACGGGACACGCTCGTTCGGCGCGATCAACGGCGTCTCGATGTTGATCGGGACGCTCGGCGCATTCCTCGGGCCGTGGCTGCTGGGCTTGAGCGTGGACGCGACCGGAGGCTACGCGATCGGGTTCGCGTCGACGGGTGTGGTCGCGCTGTTCGCGATTCCGGCGGTGCTGTGGGCGACGCCACCCTCGGAACTGATGGCGCGCTACCGCCGCCGCCCCGTGCGCGTCGTGCCGCCGGGTCCGCCGCGCTCCTCGCTCGGCACGCCCCGCGGCTAATCGAGCCGCCGCAGGCGCGGCAGGAGCGCGATCATCGCGATCGTGACGAGGACCAGCGCGGCGGACGTGGATCCGAGCGCCCACTGGCCGCCGACCTGCTCGGCGAACAGGCCGAACAGCACCGCCCCGAACGCCATCAGGCCGAACTCTGTCATGTAGAGCGACATCACGCGCCCTCGGAACTCGTCCAGCGAGTAGTGCTGCAGCAGCACGTTGCCCAGCGCCTGCCGCCCGGCGCTGCCGAGGCCGACGAAGAGCATGAAGAAGCCGGCCACCCAGATCAGCCTTGTCGCGGCGAACCCCACGAGCGCCATGCCGATGACCATGGAGCTGAGCAGCAGCAGCACGCCCCGGCGCCTCGCAGGCAGCGAGGCGAGCACCAGCGATCCGGCCAGCGATCCGAGGCCGCTCACCGCGATCAGCAGGCCGAGCTCGACCGGGCCGCCGTCGAGCACGCCGCGCACGAAACCGGGGAGCATGAGCTGGTACGGCATCGCGAGCAACGAACCGACCAGGCCCGCGAGGAGGAGCAGCGCGAGCGTGCGCTCGGCGCGGACGTAACGGAGGCCTTCGATCAGATCGACGTACCCGCTGGTGCGGCGGGGGCGGGCGGGGGGCTCGTACTGCGGCTGCACGCGGGCGAGCGTGATGACGGCGAAGCCGTAGAGCGCGGCCATCAGGAAGTAGACCCACTCCGCGCCGACGAAGGCGATCATGAAGCCGCCCAGCGCCGGCGCCATGAGGCGCATCAGGTTCGTCGCGGCGGCGCTCAGCGCGACGGCGTTCATCAGGCGGTCCATGCCCACGACCTCCGGCATGATCGCCTGCCTCGAGGGCATCATCAGCGAGATCACGATGCCGTGAGCGACGCCGGCGACCATCAGGTGCGCGAACTCAAGCAGGTCGAACAGCAGCAGCAGGCCGACGATGACCGAGATCACGACGTTGGCCACCTGCCCGGCCTGCAGCACCAGCTTCTTCGGCGCACGGTCGGCGAGCACCCCGCCAAAGACCGAAAGCGTGAGCATCGGCACGGCGCTTCCGAGGGAGATCACGCCGAGCGCCGCGAAGCTCTCCGTGAGGTCGTACACGAGGTAGCCGCGGATGAGCATCTGCATGTTCATCGCGGCCATCTGGCCCAGCAGCGCGAGGTAGAACCAGCGGAACTCGCGGTCGGAGAAGGAGTCGAAGGTGCGGAGTTGCCGCCCGCCTCCGAAGCTGCCGCCCGCCCCCGGCGGCAGGTCGATCGGGCGCCCGGCGGCGCCCCGCGTCGGGGCGGCGGTCACGACGCCAGACCGCCCGCGAGGGCGGGCGAGCGTGAGGGTCTACGGGAGGGTGCGATCATCTCCGCAGTTTAGGCGATGAGCCTCGCGACTGCCGTGCGGTTCGACCCGGCGGCAGCTTGCTGCAACGGCGCGTCGGGAAGTGCAAGCCTCCTGGACGGCCATCGCGTAACCTGAGTGTCGAGCGGGACGGAAGCATGACCTATGACTAGCGAAGAAACGATCACCCTGCTCCGGACGGAGTACGACGCTCTGATCGAACGGAACGAGGAGCTTGAGGACACGCTCGCCGCCTTGGAAGCGGACGGTGACAGCCGCGTTCCCCACGAGGTGGCCCTCCCCATCATCCGCGGCCAGAGTCCCATCCCGCCGCTTGCCGCGCGGGGGGTGCGCCGCTAGGGTTCGCAACGCGATACGGGAGGTGACCGCGATGCCGATGCTCGACGTGGACGGGGCGAGGCTGCACTACCACGAGCAGGGAGCGGGCGACACGATCGTCCTCACCGCCGGCTACAACACGCCCTCGAAGTTCTGGGGCCCGCTGGTCCCGATGCTCGCCGAGAACTTCCGCGTCGTCACCTACGACGTACGCGGCTTCGGCGACACGGAAATCGTGGCGGAGAGCGCCAGCATCGATGTCGCCGCGGACGATCTGCACGCGCTGATCGCTCACGTCAGCGACGGCCCGGTGCTCTCGCTCGGTCACGCCTTCGGAGGAGGCGTCGCGTCCAACCACATCGTGCGTAACCCGGACGACGTGCGCGGGCTGGTCCTCCTCAACTCCGGCGGCATGTTCGCCGGCGATCCGGCCGCGTCCGCCAACATGTACCCGCTCTCGACCAAGCGGGGCCTCGATGCCGACTCCTACGCGAAGCTCTTTGTCGAGACCTACTGCGGCGCCGGATTCGGGGAGACGGACGAGCAGCGCGCGCTGCTCGACGGCATGTTCGAGGACCGGAACTCGCGCGAGAAGATAATGCTCTCCCTCTCGATCCTCGGATCGATGAACGCGGAGCAGTACTGGGCGAAGTGGACGCAGCCGACGCTGCTGATCTACGGGACCGCGGACCGGGTGGCCGTGCCCTTCAACGGGTTCGATCTCGCGAGGATGCTGCCGGGCGCGGAGCTGCACTGGCTGCGCGGCGCCGGGCACTACAGCCCGTGGGAGCGCCCCGAGCGCATCGCCGAGCTGATCGGCGAGTTCGCCGCGGGGCTGTAGCCCGCCTCGACGAACGCGGCGCGGTGACGCAGCGCCTCCAGGGCAAGGCCGCCATCGTCACGGGCGCTGCCTCCGGCGCCGGGCGCGCGATGGCGCAACGCTGCGCCTCGGAAGGCGCGTCCGTGCTCTGCGCCGACGTCAACGAGGACGGCCTCGCCACCACGGTCGCGAGCATCGAGGACGCGGGCGGCCGCGCCGTCGCGCGTCGCGTCGACGTCTCCCGCGAGCCCGAGGTCGAGGCGATGCTGCGCGAGGCCGTCGAGCGCTTCGGGCGGCTCGACGTGCTGATGAACAACGCCGCCGTCGGGGGCGGCGCCGGCGATTGGTCGCGGACGATCGCGGTCAACCTCGAGGGCGTCTACTACGGCTTGCAGCACGGAGCGGCGCTGCTCGCCGCACAGGGCGGCGGCGCGATCGTCAGCACCGCCTCCGTCGGCGCGCTGGTCGCGCTGCGACATCACCGGCTGCCGCGCGACGGCGGCCCGCTACCCTCCGGGCCGGTCGGCTACATCGCCGCGAAGTCCGGCGTCGTGGGGCTGACGAGGCAGTTCGCCGTCGTTTACGGCCGCCGCGGCGTGCGCGTCAACGCGATCGCGCCCGGCGGCATCGACACGCCGATGCTGCGAGGCGGCAGCGACTTCACCGAGGGCGACCCGCACCCCGCCGACGCGATCCACCCGCTCGGACGCATCGCGCGGCCCTCGGAGATCGCGTCCGCGGCCGTCTTCCTCGCCAGCGACGAGGCCTCGTTCATCACCGGCATCGTGCTGCCCGTCGATGGCGGCTACACCGCGATGTAGCCACGGCGGGGCCGCCACCCGCATACACTCCAGCGGACACGCTTCGGGCCACTGGACGGGGGGCGGCCATGCAGGACTTCGAGGGCAAAGTCGCCGTCGTCACCGGCGCGGCGAGTGGCATCGGGCGCGGCCTCGCGCAGCGCTTCGCCGAGGAGGGCATGCGCGTCGTGCTCGCCGACGTCGAGGCGGGCGCCCTCGATGCGGCCGTCGCGGAGCTGCGGGACGCGGGCCACGAGGTGCGCGGGGAGCAGGTGGACGTCTCCAGCCAGCCCTCGGTGGATGCGCTTGCACAGGCGGCGTTCGAGGCCTGGGGCGGCGTGCACGTCGTCTGCAACAACGCCGGTGTCGCCGCCGTCAACGACTGGGGCTCGCTGCACCCCGAGGGCGGCGTCCCGATGTGGGACCTGACGCTCGAGGACTGGCGCTGGACCTACGGGGTCAACTTCTGGGGCGTCGTGCACGGCATCCGCGCCTTCACGCCCCTGCTGCTCGAACAGGGCGAGCCGGCGCACATCGTCAACACCGGCTCCGTGCAGAGCTTCCAGGGCGGCGCCAGCCTCGTCGCCTACAGCTCGACGAAGTTCGCCGTGGGCCGCATCACCGAGGCGCTCCAGATGCAGCTGCGCGAGCTCGGCTCGCCCGTGCGCGCGCATCTGCTCTGCCCCGGCGGGGTCGCGACGCGCAGCTACCTCGCCGAGCGCAACCGCCCGACCGAACTGCGCAACCCCGAGGGCGAGACGGACGACCCGGAGCGCGCGGCTGCCTTCGCGCGCGCGCGCGACGAGACCGGCGAGAACATGGGACGCAACATGCCGCCCTCGGGAGTCGCGGCGGCCGTGGTCGAGGGGCTGCGCGCGGAGCGCTTCTACATCTTCTCGCATGGCACCGACTTCGACGCGCAGATTCGCGCGCGCATGGAGCGGATCATCGCGCGCGATGATCCGCAACCCTGATCCTCGTCCCGAAATCGGCTATCGTGCGCCCGTGACCGCCGAAGACCGACTCGCCATCCTCGAGCAGATCGGCCGCTACTCGTACGCGGCGGACGATCAGGACGCCGAGGGCATGGTCGGCCTCTTCACCGAGGACGGCGTGTTCGAGCGCCATGAGATCGGCTCGCAGGGGCCGGTCTACGCCATCGAGGGCCGCGAGGCGTTGCGCCGCTGGGCGACGGACGCCTTCGGGGCGCTCCCCGAGGGCGTGCTCACGCGCCACCACCAGCGCGCGACGGTCTTCGATGAGCTGACCGCCGATGCGGCGCGCACTCGCACGATGATGCTGCTCACCAGCATCGGTCCCGGCGACCAACACCCGCGCACCGTGAGCAGCGGCGTCTGCCGCGACGAGTGGCGGCGCACCGCCGAGGGCTGGCGCATCGCGCGCCGCAGCGCCGACCACGATCGCCCGGCCGCGGACGCGCCGCGTGGCTGAGGTGCGCATCGTCGGCAAGGCGATGGACGATCTCGCCGACGACTGGCACTGGGTGGTGCTGCACGCCGCCGAGGAGCTGGAGCCGCGCCTCTACTTCACCGCCCGCGTCGACACCATCTGCGGCATCCTGATCGCGGACCGTCCCCGGCGCGTGCGCCTCTTCGACATGGGCGCTCCGGATGAACCGACCTGCCCGACGTGCAGCAAGGAGGGCCTGCCGCCCGGCCTGCTCGCCGACGTGCGCGAGGCCCTCGAGCGCGCCGACCGCGCGCCGGTGGAGGTGTAGCCCCCCGCCGCCGGGCGCAGCGATATACTGCGGGCGATGGCCCTCGATCTGTCGGACCGCCCGAATCTGCTCGTCATCCTCGACTCGCACGGCATCATCTATCGCTCGTACTTCGCGCTGCGCGACAGCTTCGCGAGCACCCTGCGGCGCACCGGCGAACCGGTCTGGGCCGTCTACGGCTACGCCAACTCGCTGCTCTACGTGCTCGACGAGTTGCGTCCGACGCACATCATCGCGGCCTGGGACGGCCCCACCCCCACCTTCCGCCACGAGGCCGATGCCGACTACAAGGCGACCCGCGCGCCGATGCCGGACGATCTCCGGCCGCAGATCGAGCGCGTCCGCGATCTGCTCGGCGCGTTCCGCATCCCCGTGATCGAGGCGCCGGGGTTCGAGGCCGACGACGTCCTCGGCACGCTCGCCACGCAGGCGAAGGCGGCGGGCGTGGAGACCGTGCTCGTCACGCTCGACCACGACATGGTGCAGCTCGTCCAGCCGGGCGTGCGCGTGCTGATGTATCGGCCCTATCAGCGCGATTATGTCCTCTATGACACGGCGGGCGTCCGCGAGCGCTGGGGCTTCGACCCGAGCCAGATACCGGACTTCAAGGCTCTCGTCGGCGACAACAGCGACAACATCGCCGGCGTCAAGGGTATCGGCGACAAGGGCGCGAAGGCGCTGATCGGGGAGTGGGGCACGCTCGAGGGCATGATCGAGCACCTCGACGAGATCAAGCCGCCGCGCGCGCAGAAGGCGCTGGCCGGCGCCGTCGAGGACGCTCGCCACTACAAGCGCCTGGCGACCATCGTCACCGACGTGCCGGACGTCGCGCTCGACCTCGCTGCGTCGAGGGTGCACGACTACGACCGCGACGCGGTGCTGGCGATGTTCCAGGAGCTCGAGTTCCGCTCGCTCGTCGGGCGGCTGCCGCAGCACGCGGATGACGCCGCTCCGGACGGCGCGCAGCCCGAGGGCGCCATCACCCGCGGCGGCGACTACGAGGTCGTCACGACAACCGACCGCCTCGGCGAGGTTGTCGCGGAAGTGCGCGCGGCCGGGCGCTTCGCCTTCGAGCTGCTGGCTGACGACGAGCACCCGATGCGCGCGGCCTACGGCCTCGTCGGTCTCGCGCTCAGCATCGAGCCGGGGAAGGGCTGGTACCTGCCCTTCGGCCACACAAGCGAGCCGCTGCCGCCGGCGGAGGGCCAGCAGGAGATGCCGATGGATGCGCCGGAGCCCGAGGCGCAAATCGCCCAGCTCCCGCGCGACGCCGTCCTCGAAGCGGCCCACATGCTCTTCACCGACCCGGAGATCGAGCGCCTCTCCAGCAGCGGCAAGAACCAGATGCTCGCCCTCGCCCAGACGCCGGGCGGCGTCTGGACCGCGAGCATCGACTTCGACACCTCGGTCGCCGCGTACGTGCTCGGCGAGCGCGCGCGCGACATCCGCGGGCTGGCGTTTGAGCGGCTCGGCCACGAGCTGCCCGAGGCGAAGAGCCTGCTCGGCACGGGCCGCAAGGCGATCCCGTTCTCGCGCACGGACCCGGAGGACGCTGCGGGCCTCGCCGCCGGCGCTGCCGACGCGACGCTGCGGCTCGCGGGCGATCTGTCCGCCGAACTCGAGGCGAACGACCTCGACGGCGTCTTCCGGGAGATCGACCTGCCGCATCTGCCGGTGCTGGCGCGCATCGAGCAGTACGGTCTCGCCGTGGACCGCGAGGCGCTCGCGATCCTCGGCGCGGAGCTGGCGGAGCTGTCGGAGGCGGCGCGGGACGAGGTCTTCTCCGCCGTCGGGCACGAGTTCCAGATCGGCTCGCCGCAGCAGCTCTCGCACGTGCTCTTCGAGGAGCTGGACCTGCCGAAGACGCGCAGGACGACGAGGGGCTGGACGACGGACGCGAACGCCCTCGAACCGCTGCGCCAGGCGCACCCGGCCGTGGAGGCGGTGCTGCGCTGGCGCGAGTTGACGAAGATCCAATCGACCTACGTGGACACGCTGCCGGGGCAGATCCACCCGGTGACCGGGCGCGTGCACACCGTCTTCTCGCAGACCACGGCCGCCACCGGCCGGCTCTCCTCGAACGACCCGAACCTGCAGAACATCCCCGTGCGCACCGAGATCGGCGCCGCCGTGCGCAACGCCTTCATCGCGCGCGACTGCGGCGAGGATCCGCTGCTGCTCTCGCTCGACTACTCGCAGATCGAGCTGCGCATCCTCGCCCACGTCTCCGGCGACGAGGAGCTGCGGCGCGCATTCCTCGCCGGCGAGGACGTCCACCGCGCCACGGCCTCGAACGTCTTCAAGGTCGGCCCGGACGAGGTGGACGCGGAGATGCGCCGCCGCGCGAAGGTGTTCAACTTCGGCGTGCTCTACGGCCTCACGGCCTTCGGGCTGTCGCAGCGCGAGGGCATCCCCCGCGACGAGGCGGAGGAGTTCATCCGCGCCTACTTCGCGGCCTACCAGCAGGTCGCGCACTGGCGCGACGCCGTCGTCACCGAGGCCCGCGACCGCGGCTACGCCGAGACGCTGACGGGACGTCGCCGCTACATCCCCGATCTGCGCTCGAGGAACCACAACCGCCGCCTCGGAGCGGAGCGGATCGCGATCAACATGCCGATCCAGGGCGCCGCCGCCGACATCATCAAGATCGCCATGAACCGCATCGACGCCGAGCTGATCGCCCACCGCGCCAGCGGAGGCCGGGCGCGCATGGTGCTGCAGGTCCACGACGAGCTGCTGTTCGAACTGCCTCGCGAGGAACTCGACGCCGTGCGCGAGATCGCCCGTCGCCTCATGCCGGCCGTCCAGCTCTCCGTGCCGCTGGAACTGGACGAGAAGTACGGCCGCTCGTGGGGCGAGATGGCCGAGACGGCGTGAGCCGCCGCCGGCTGCTCCGCGATGCCTGAGCTGCCCGAGGTCGAGACGATCCGCCGTGGCCTGGAGCCGCGGCTCGCCGGTCGCACCATCGAGGTGGTGCGCATCCATGCCGGGGCCGAACGCCTGGCCGTCACCCACTCCCCGCGCGAACTGGAGCTCGAGCTGGCGGGACGGCGCATCGAGGCGCTCGGCCGCCACGGCAAGTACCTGATCGCCGCCCTCGACGACGACCGCAGCTGGGTGCTGCACCTGCGCATGACCGGCGTACTGCTGCTCGGCGATCGCACCGCGCCCAGCGAGCGCTTCGAGCGCGCGCGCATCGATCTCGACGACGGCTGTGCGCTGCGCTTCAACGACATCCGCAAGTTCGGCACCTGGCACCTGGTCGACGACCCGGCAGAGGCGATGCCGCGCATCGGGCCGGACGCGCTCTCCGCTGAGTTCAGCGTGCGCTGGCTGCGGGACGCCCTCGGACGGCGCAGCGTGGCGGTGAAGTCGGCGCTGCTCGATCAGCGCGTGGCTGCCGGGGTCGGCAACATCTACGCCGACGAGGCGCTGTGGATCGCCGGCATCGACCCGCGCATCCCGGCGGGCTCGATCGGCCCGCGACGGGTCGCGCGGCTGCACGCCGCGCTGCTGGAGACGCTGCGCGAGGGCCTGGCCGATCGCGGCAGCTCGTTCGACGACTACCGCGACGCCTTCGGCCTCACGGGCGGGCACCACCTGCGCGTGCACGTCTTCCGCCGCGAGGGCGAGCCCTGCGAGCGCCCGCGTTGCCGCGGGCGCGAGATCCAACGCATCTACCTCGGCGGACGCGCGACGCACTTCTGCGCGAGTTGCCAGCGCCGCTGAGGGAACGAATCGGCGCACCGACGCATACACTCTGATCAGGGGGTGACGGGTGCGTCGAGCATCCGCCCGCGCACGCCGGACAGAGGCCACCATGCGCATGCGCCACACGATCGCACTCGTCCTGCTCGCAATGATCGTCGTCGCCGTGCAGGCGCTGCCCTCGCCCGCGGCCGCCCAGAGGCCGATCCCGCCGCCGTGCTTCGACTGCTGGTGGGCCGGACCGTCCGACGCGCGGCTCACGCGCGCCGACGCCAGTGTCGACGTGGGAGACGGGCGCTACCGCACCAGCTGGACGCTGACCTTCGCGCACCCCGACGACCTCCACGGCGGCGTGCGCTTCGGGCCCGCCGAGGGCCGCGTGATCGTCCCGCTGCCGCCGGGCAGCGTCGTCACCGATCTCACGCTGGGTGACGGCACGCAGACGCTCGAGGGCCGGCTGCTCGACGCCGACGATGCGTCTCGCATTTACGAGGAGATCGTGCGCCGCCTGATCGACCCCGCGCTGCTGCGCTCGCTCGGCGGCGACCTCTACGAGATCAAGGCCTTCCCCGTGCCGCAAGGCGAGACGCGCGAGGTGCGCTACACCGTCACGACGCCGCTGACGGCGGAAGCCGGGGAGGCGGTGATCGAGGCGCCCTGGTCGAGGATGTCGCCGCGCCCGGCGGCAGCCTCGCTCAGCGCGGAGATCGACGTGCCGTGGGAGGTGCGATCGGCGATCGCGCCGGGCCACGTGCCCGCGGTCGTGCGCGAGGGGACGGGCCGGCTCAGCGTGTCGTGGGAGTCGCCAGACGGCTGGGCCGCCGAGCGCGACTTCCGGCTGCACCTCGCCGGCGGCGAGGGGCTCGTCGACGCGCGGCTGCTGGCGCACCGCAGCACGACGGACGACGAGGAGGACGGCTACTTCGCGCTGCTCCTCGCCCCCGCGCTGGAGACCGGCGATCGAGTCCCGCGGGACATCGTGATCGTCCTCGACCGCAGCGGTTCGATGCAGGGCGAGAAGATCGTGCAGGCGCGCGACGCCGCCATCCGCATCCTCGACGACCTCGGCATCGACGATCGCTTCGGCATCGTGAGCTTCGCGGCCGCGGTGGCGTCCTTCGAGGGCGAACTCCAGCCCGCATCCGCTGCGCCGGAGGGCCGCGCGTGGATCGAGCGCATCCGGGCGGAAGGGCTGACCAACATCTCGGGCGCCCTCGACGAAGCGCTGAAGCTGCTCCCCGGCGACCGGCCCGCCACGCTCGTCTTCCTGACGGACGGCCTGCCCACGGCCGGAGTGGAGGATACGGACGGCATCGTGGCCGTCGCCTCGGCGGCGGCGCCGGAGCAGCTGCAGCTCTTCGCCTTCGGCGTTGGCTACGATGTCGACACGCTGCTGCTGGACGGGCTGACCTCGCGCTTCACCGGCTCCAGCCACTACGTCACGCCGGACGAGCGGATCGACACGGAGGTGGGGCACCTCAGCGAGCGCATCTCCTCGCCGGTGCTGCTGGCCACAACGATCTCGTTCGAGCTGCCCGAGGGCGCCTCGGAACCGACTCTCAGTGGGCTCGCACCCGTCAGCCCGGGCGGCATCTTCGGCGGCGAGCAGACGCTGATCACCGGGCGCTACCAGGGATCGGGCGCGGTCACGGCGGTGCTCACCGGGCAGGCCGCGGACGGCGAGCAGCGCTTCGCCTACGAGCTGTCGCTCCCGGAGAGCGCCGACGACTCCGGCGTCGCGCTGCTCTGGGCGCAGCGGCGGATCGCGGACCTGCTGACCGAATTGCGCGTCGAAGGGCGGCGCGAGGGCCTGATCGAAGAGATCATCGCGATCGCCAACCGCTTCGGCATCGTCACGCCGTACACGTCCTACCTCGCCGAGGAGCCGGACGCCGTGTTCAATGAACCCGAAGCCATGGCCGACGCCATGGCCGACGACGCGGCGGCGCCCAGTACCGGTCGAGCCGCCGTCGACGCAGCCGAGGCGATGGCGGAACTCGAGGAAGGCGAGACCGAACACAGCACACCCAACGCGGCGCGGCTCGTGGGCACGCGCACCTACTATCTGACCTCCTACCTGAGCGAAGACACGTGGATCGATGAGAGCTTCGACCGTTCCGGACCGGAGCCGGAGGAGCTGCGGCTGGACGCGTCGGCACTGGCGCGGTTGCAGAGCGACGATCCGCAGCTGCTCGCCGCCTCGGCGCTGGGTCCGCGCGTGATCGCCCTCGGCGCCGACGGCTGGGTACTGCTCACCTGGCCCGCCGTCACCGAGCCGGCGGACAGTGGGACCACCGACAGCGGGACCACGGACAGCGGGACCACCGACAGCGGGACCACGGACAGCGGGACCACCGACACGGGGAGCGGCGACGAGCCGACTGAACCCGCGAGCGACTACGTCGTGCAGCCGGGTGACTACCTCAGCCGGATCGCCGCGCACTGCTACGGCAATGGCGCGGGCTGGCAGGAGATCTGGGCGGCCAACCGCGATCGCGTCATGGACGACGGCCGCACGTTCAGCAACCCCGATCTGGTGTATATCGGCTGGACGCTGCGGATTCCCGGCGGCTGCACGCCCCAGTAGCGCCACTGCTGCGCCGGCCGGCACAAACACGCGGCGCTTGTGAGGCTCGAAACGCGCTGGTACGGTCCGAGCCGTACGTCGCAGACGCCGGACTCAGGACGGGGCGGGACGGCGTGGTCGTTCTGGTGCTTGTCGCGATGATTGCGATCGCGGGCATGCTGCTGCTCGCCTGCCTCCTCGCGGCCTACTACCTCGCCGAGACGCTGACGCGGACGAAGCGCTGGCGCGTCCAGGGCAACCCGGCCGACATGCTGCTCCGCCACGACGAGGTGCAGTTCCGGGCGGCCGACGGCGTGATGATGCGCGGCTGGTACCTGGAATCGCCGGGCGCGCGGGCCACGATCGTGGTGATCCACGACGCCGCCGGCACGCGCTCGGACCCGAGCCAGGGCCTGCTCGATCTGCAGCGCGACTACGTCCGCCGCGGCATGAACGTGCTCAGCTTCGATCTCAGAGGGCGCGGGGAGTCCGAGGGCCATCACGACCACCTTGGTGCAGCCGAACTGACCGATGTCGAGGCGGCGCTCGGCTACGCGCGGAGCCGCGGGCCGCACTACCCGCTGGTGCTCCACGGATTCGGGATGGGCGCGGCACTGGCGCTCATGATCGCCGCGCGCGATCCCGGCGTGACGGGCGTGATCGCGGACTCGCCGTTCGCCTCGATGCGCAGCCAGCTGCGGCGTGAGTACGAGCACTGGCCCGAGCTGGTGTTCTTGCTCGCCGTCGGACTGGCGCGCCGCTTCTTCCACGCGGACATGGACGCGGTCTCGCCGATCGGGGTGATCCCGCAGCTCACCCAGCCGGTGCTCTACATCCACGCCGAAGATGATCCCGAGGTGCCCGTGGAGAACACGCTGAACCTCGGGGCAGCGTCACTCAATGCAGGCGACCGGATCTGGCTCCCGCCGCTAAGCGAGCACTGCGGAGCGTATCGTGCCGACCCCACCGCCTACCTCGCGCAGTGCCTCGGCTACATCGAATCGATCACCCCGGCGCGGCAGCCGCTCGCGCCCGCACTCTGATGCCGGCGCAACGCACGGCAGGCACGACCTCCGGACCGCGCGACGCGATCACGGACGTTCGCGGCATCCGCGTCGGGCACTGGACGCACCGCCGCTGGGCGACCGGCTGCACCGTGGTGATCTGCGCGGATGGCGCGGTCGGCGGCGTCGACGTGCGCGGGGCCGCCCCCGGCACGCGCGAGACCGATCTGCTGCGGCCCGGCAACCTCGTCGAGGAGGTTCACGCCGTCGTGCTCTCCGGCGGCTCGGCCTTCGGGCTGGACGCGGCGGGTGGCGTCATGCGTTACCTCGAAGAGCGCGGAATCGGCCTGAACTTCGCGGAACAGACGATCCCGATCGTTCCGGCCGCGATCCTCTTCGACCTCGGGCTCGGCAGCGGCCTGCGGCGTCCCGGCGCCGAGGAGGGCGAGCGCGCAGCCAGGCGCGCCACGGGTGGGCGCGTCGCGCAGGGATCGGTCGGCGCTGGCACCGGTGCGACGGTCGCCTCGCTGCTCGGCCGCGATCGTGCGCTCAAGGGCGGCCTCGGCAGCGCCAGCGAACGGCTCGAGAGCGGAGCGACGGTCGGCGCGATCGTCGCCGTCAACGCCGCCGGTGCGATTCGCGATCCGAGCGACGGCTCATTCGTGGCCGCGCCGCGCGCCGACGGCAGCGGTTTCGTCGACCTCGATGCGCACCTCAGCACCGGGCGGCGCTGGCCGGAGCTGCCCGACCCCGACGAGGTGGACGGCGAGGACGGCCCCGAGAACACGACCATCGCCGTCGTCGCGACCGACGCGCGCCTCACGCGCGAGCAGGCGAACCGGCTGGCGAGCGTCTGCCACGACGGTTTCGCGCGCACGATCTGGCCCGCGCACTGCCGCAGCGACGGCGACGTGATCTTCGCGCTCGCCACGGGCGCCGTCGAGATCGATCGCTACGCCTACGCCGCCCTCGAGGCGCTCGCGACGCGCGCGGTGGAGCGCGCGGTGCTCAACGGCGTCAACGCGGCGGATGGTCTCGCGGGCGTCCCGTCGGCTGCGGAGTGGGCGCGGGAGGGGCGCTGACGGCGCGCAACGGCGGCCCTCCGGGAGCGTCCGAGGGGGCCGGAGCCGCCTGCCGGAATGCCCTCGGTCGGCGCTCGGAGGGGCCTCCAGCGGGGCAGGCGCAGGGCGCGCAGCGATCGGGGTGCGGTGCATCAGAAGTGACTGTTACCGTACCTCGCTTTCGCTGCATCACAACTCGGTTACCCAAGCAGGCGCTCCGACTACGCTGCGGTCGGGTCGGCGCGTGTTCGCAGCGGCGCCAGGCAAGCTCAGGCAGCGACGGTCGCGCCACTCGCAGCGACGGCACTACCGGTTCCGCCGCCTCACACGCGGCTGCCGTCAGCAGGGGACCACGGCAACGCGCGCGCCGGCGGCATCGGCGAGGCGGCGCAGGTCGCCGGGGTCGCTGGTGAGAATGCGATCGCCGCTCTCGGCGACGAGGACCACGGTCGCGTCGATCGGGTCGGCCGCTCCCGCGCGTCCGAGCAGGACGCCGGCATCGCGCGCAAGCCGATCGTCGACGGCCCGGATGTCCACAGCGCGGAGCAGGTGCGCCAACCGTGCCTGCCTGCCGGCCGGATCGCGCCATACCTGGGCGACGACGATGGCGCTCGTACGAAGCCCGACCGCATGCTGCTCAGCGGCTCGCAGGCGCGCGATCATCGTGCGCTCGCCGCGATCGACGGCGACGAACGCGCCGGCGTCAAGCACGAGCGCGCTCACCGGGAGGGGGCCTCCGCGCCAAGGCCAGCTCGGCCTCGGCGCGGCGCAGTTCCTCGACGGTGAGCGGGCCGTGCTCCCGCTCCCAGGCGTCGAGGAAGGTTCCGAGCGCCTCCGCGCGCAGCTTCGCCCTGGCCGCTTCGGCCAGCCAGGCGGAGAGGCCCTTGTCGTCCCGCCGCGCAGCCTGGCGAACCGCATCGCCCAGCCCGGCGTCGAGCGAGATGCTGATCTTGTCCACTCGCATGGGCTCATCCTACCAAGGCATGGACGCCATCCGTGGGGACCAGCGCCGCGTTCAGTTCGAGGCGCGCCACAGGACGAGCGCGTCCACGACTCGGGAGGCGCGCTCATCTATCGCATCGTCCCGGAGCTCGGAGTGGCGCCCCTCCCACGGGTGATTCCCGCCGTCCAGTGCAACGCGGATGACGGAGACGCGCTCAGGCGCTACGTCGTCACCACGTGTCGGGCAATTCCCGCGGTCGATCCCGCGCACAGACTTCGTAAAGCCGACTTCAGTAACACCGGTTGTGATGCACGGGGCGTGATTTCGGTAACAGATCCAGTGATGCGATCCGCGGGGTTGCGTGGGTGCCTATACTGTGCGCGCGTTCGTGCAGTGGCCCATGCGTACTCGTCTGTATCCCGCCGGGATCGGGACGGGAGTGACCACATGACCCCAGCACCGAGCCGGGCGGCTGACGCCCACCAATCAGGCGTGCGAGCGCCAGCCAGGAACGGAGCGCGGCGATGATGCGAATCATGCTGCGCTCGAAGATTCATCGCGCCACCGTCACCGCCGCCGACCTCGACTACGAGGGCTCGATCAGCATCGATCAAGTCCTGCTGGACGCCGCCGGTGTTGCCGAGTGGGAGCAGGTCCACGTCGTCGATCTGACCAACGGGGCGCGCCTCGAGACCTACGTGATCCCGGCGCCCGCGGGCTCCGGCGAGATCCAGATCAACGGCGCCGCCGCCCACCTCGTGAGCCCGGGCGACATGGTGATCATCATGGCCTACGAGGGCGTCCCCGAGGATCGCCTCGCCGGGCACCGCCCACGCATCGTGCTTGTCGACGAACGCAACCGCGTCGCCCACCTGACCGACTCCAACCTCGTGAACGGCGCCCATCCGGCCGAGCTGCGCGAGCCAGTTGCAGAGGGAGCAGGACGATGACCGCAGGCATGAAGCGCGTCAGTGTCAGCGACTTGCAGCGGATGCACCGCAAGGGCCAGCCGATCACGATGATCACGGCCTACGACTACCCCACGGCGCGGCTCGCCGACGAGGCCGGCATCCCGGTCATCCTCGTTGGCGACTCGCTCGGGATGGTGGTCCTTGGCTACGACTCGACCCTGCCGGTGACGATGGAGGACATGATCCACCACGGATCGGCGGTGACGCGCGGCGCAGAACGCGCGCACGTCGTGGTCGACATGCCGTTCGGCTCCTACCAGGCCGGCTGGAAGAGCGCGATGCGCAACGCCTCCCGGATCATGCAGGAGACCGGCTGCAGCGCGGTAAAGCTCGAGGGCGGACAGCGCTCGGCGGAGATCGTCAAGCGCCTCGTCGACGCCGGCATCCCGGTGATGGGCCATGTCGGCCTCACCCCGCAGTCCGTGAACGCCATGGGCGGCTACAAGATCCAGGGGCGCACCCCGCGCGACGCCGTGCGCGTGCTCAACGACGCGAAGTCCCTCGATGAGGCCGGCGCCTACGCGGTCGTGCTCGAGGTCGTGCCCGCCATCGTCGCCTGGAGGATCACCGAGCGGCTCAATGTCCCCACCATCGGCATCGGCGCCGGTCCCTACTGCAGCGGGCAGGTCCAGGTGCTGCATGACATGCTCGGCCTCTACCCGGACATCGAGCCCAGGCACGCGCGCCGCTTCCTCGAAGGCGGGGAACTCGTGCGCGGCGCACTCACCGAGTACCGCGAGGCCGTCGAGAACCGCAGCTTCCCCACCGCCGCGGAGTCGTTCTTCCTCGACGCCGCCAAGCGCGAACACATCGAGGCGACGCTCGCCCGCCACGCACACGACAGCGCACGCGCCCCCGACCGTGCATACGCACCCGCACACGACAGTGCGCACGAGGGCGTCGACGCGGAAGTGGCGATGCTGCAAGAGGACGAGGTCGTCTAGCCGGTCGCCGGCGACGCCTCGATGGCAGTGACGCTCCAATGCTGATCGTCGCGCGCTCGATCGCCGAACTGCGCACGGCGCTGCGTGCGCCGGCCGCGCCGGTCGGCCTCGTGCCGACGATGGGCTTCCTGCACGAGGGGCACCTCTCGCTGGTCGAGGCGGCCAAGGCGCAGTGCCCCACTGTGGTCGTCTCGATCTTCGTGAACCCCACCCAGTTCGGCCCGAACGAGGACTTCGAGGACTACCCGCGCGACGAGGACCGCGACCTCGATCTGCTCGGAGACGCGGGCGCTGACATCGCCTTCATGCCGTCGGTCGAAGAGATCTACCCGCCCGGCGAGTCGACTCGCGTGCGCGTCGGGGGCCTGAGTGAGGTGCTGGAGGGCGATCGGCGCCCCGGCCACTTCGAGGGCGTCGCCACCGTGGTCGCCCGGCTCTTCCTGATGGTGCAGCCGGACCGCGCCTACTTCGGCGAGAAGGACGCGCAGCAGCTCGCCGTGCTGAAGCGCATGACGGCGGATATGCACTTCCCCATCGAGGTCGTCGGCTGCACCACCGTCCGCGAGCCGGACGGCCTCGCGCGCTCCTCGCGCAACATCTACCTCACGCCCGATGAGCGCGCGCAGGCGCCCGTGCTCCACGCCAGCCTGCGCGCCGCCGCCGCGGCCTTCGAGGATGGCGAGCGCGACGCCTCGGCGCTGCGCACGCTGGTGCGCAACCGCATCGCCGCCGAGCCGCTGGCGGAGATCGACTACATCTCGCTCGCCGATTCGGAGACGCTGGCCGAGATCGAGGGCGCCGTCGAGCCGCCGGCGCTGCTCTCGCTGGCGGTGCGGTTCGGGGCGGCGAGGCTGATCGACAACGTCACCCTGGGCGAGGGGCGCACGTAGCGCGCCTGTTCGCCGGTGCTACCATGCCCGTACCTGTCGTGATGCCTCGATGCGGGCGCAAGCTGTGCGCCAACCTCGGGAGGGATTCGTGTCCGGTCACTCCAAGTGGTCCTCGATCAAGCACAAGAAGGCTGCGACCGACGCCAAGCGCGGGCAGCTCTTCACCAAGCTGGCGCGCGACATCACCGTCGCCGCCCGCGGCGGCGCCGACCCCGAGATGAACTCGGCGCTGCGCCTCACGATCCAGAAGGCGCGCGATAGCAACATGCCCGGCGCCAACGTCGAGCGCGCGATCCTGCGCGCCACCGGCGGCGGCGACGGCGCATCCCTCGAGGAGATCGTCTACGAGGGCTACGCGCCGGGCGGCACGGCGGTGCTGATCCAGACCGTGACGGACAACCGCAACCGCACCGTCGCCGACATCCGCGTGACGCTGAACCGCGGCGGCGGCACGCTCGCCGAGAACGGCGCGGTCGCCTGGATGTTCAACCTGCGCGGCGTGATCACAGTCGACGCCGCCAGCGCCGACGCCGACGAGGTCCAGCTCACCGCCATCGAGGCCGGCGCGGAGGACGTCAGCGCGGACGACGAGCTGGTCGAGGTGCTGAGCAGCCCGGGCGACCTCGAGACCGTGCGCGAGGCGCTGACGGATGCGGGCTTCACCATCGCCAGCGCCGAGATCGCGCAGGTGGCGAAGACCGTCGTCGAACTCGACGAACAGAAGTCGGCGCAGACGCTGCGCCTGCTCGATCAGCTCGACGAGCTGGACGATGTCTCGCGCGTCTACAGCAACGCGGACTTCAGCGCCGAGGCGCTCGCCGCGGCCGGCCTCGGGGAATGACCGGAGCAGGCGCACCGTGAGCGACGGCGTTCGGCGCGTGCTGGGCATCGATCCCGGCCTGGCCGCCACCGGCTACGGCATCATCGAGGGCGACGCCCGGACGGCGGAGGTGATCGCCTACGGCGCGATCCGCACGCGCCCGCGCTGGAGCCGCGCCGAGCGCCTGCACCACATCCACGAGCACGTCGGCGCACTGATCGAGGAGCACGGCCCGCAGGAGGTCGCGATCGAGGAGCCGTTCGTGGCGAAGAACGCGCGCTCCGCCCTCGCGATCGGCGAGGCGCGGGCCGCGGTGATGATCGCGGCGGCCGCGCACGCGACGCCCGTCTTCGAGTACCCGCCCGCGACGATCAAGGCCTCGGTGGCGGGACACGGCGGGGCGCCCAAGGAACAGGTGCAGGCGATGGTCACGCTGCAGCTCGGGCTCGCCGAGCCGCCGCAGCCGCTGGACGCCGCCGACGCGCTCGCGATCGCTCTCACGCGCCTCGCCGAGGTCGGATTCGAGGAGCGCCTCGCCGCCAGCGGGGGCGGGCCGTGATCGCGGCGCTCAGCGGCCCCCTCGCGCGTTGGGACGCCGAGCGCTCCGCGCTCTGGATCGAGGCGGGCGGCATCACCTACGAGGTGCACCTGCCCGCCTTCGCGGCGGACTGGGCCGCCGCCCACGCCCCGGGTGATGAGGTGAAGGTCTTCACCTACTACCACGCCACCGAGCGCCAGCCCCTGCCCACGCTCTACGGCTTCCCGCACATGGCCGAGCGCGAGTTCTTCCGCAAGTTCATCGAGGTCCCGGACGTGGGCCCCGCCAAGGCCGTGCGCGCGCTGACCCGGCCCGTCTCGGAGATCGCCGGCTGGATCGAGTCCGAGGACCAGCGCTCGCTGCGCCAGTTGCCCGGCATCGGCGAGCGCCTCGCCCAGACCATCGTCGCGCACCTGCGCGGCAAGCTCGTCCAGGAGGCGCTGCTGCGGGACGCCGTCGACGGCGAGCGCGAGCCGACCCCCGACGTGCGCGACGACGCCGTCGAGGCGCTCGTGACGCTCCAGTACTCGCGCCGCGAGGCCACGATGCTCGTCGCCGACGCGCTTGCGGCGCAGCCGCCCCCGCGCACCCTGGAGGACGTGCTCCGCTCCGTCCTCGAGCAGCGCGCGCCCTCGGACGCGCGATAGGGCGGTCGACGACGCTCAGCTGGCCGCTCGCACCCCTCGACGCTAAGGCTGCGCCTCATCCCCCAACTTGCCGGGTATCCGCCAAGGACCAGCAGCACCCCAGTGGCGCAGCCGATAGGCGTTCGCCCTACTGTTGACTGGTTAGCCCAAGATCGGGCTTGCGGAGGTCAGCACAGAGTTCGTCTAGCCACGGGCGCAAGCCAGCTGATATGGAGTGACCGGTTGTCAAGCAGCACCGGCGGTGGTCGTGGCGATCCGGCTCCGGAACGGGGGGAGATGGACGAACGAGGGCGCTGCTTCGACGACGTGTCACTCTGATATTCGCGGGTTGCCTGGGGCCTTGCCGCATGACCGTGCTTCGCCGGGAGGGGTCGCCGTCTACGGTCGCGGGTTGACGGCGCCGGGCGCCGCTGCCGCATAGCTGTACCGCGCGTCCTCCTGAGCCTGCCCTCGCTCATCCACCCCCTCCTGCTCCGGAGCGGCGTATCGCCAGCTCCGCCTTCGCCGCGGACCGCGCGCGTGCTGTCAGGCCGCCGCCTGCTCCCGGGCGCCGATGTTCAGCACCGCCCACAGGTAACCCGCGAGTTCACGGGCGACGGCCACGTTCGCCACGACCGATGGCTTGCCGTGAGCGGCCAGCCGCCGGTGGCGGCGATAGAGCCGGGTCTGCGCCCGGTCGGCCAACACCACGGCCCAGCCCGGCTGGCCCTCCCTGCGCTTGCGCAGCGCTGCCCCCACCCGCGGCGGGTGGCGGTAGTGCCAGGCGCTCTCCACCAGGATGCGGCGCACGTGGCTGTTCCCTGTCTTCGTGATCGGTCCCCGCCGCTGACGGGCGCCGCTGCTGTACTCGCTCGGCGTGAGCCCGAGGTAGGACATCAACTGCCGGGCGCTGCCGAAGCGCGTGACGTCGCCGAGCTCGGCCAGCACCGTCATCGCCGTCACCGTGTCGACCCCGCGGAAGCAGCGCAGCAGCCCCACCGCCTCGCGGTAGTCGTCGCTGGCGGCACACGCGGCCAGTTCCTGCTCCAGCGTGCGCAGCCGCTCCTCCACGCCCTCGAGCGCGCGCAGGTAGTCGTCGAAGGTGGCCTGCGCGGCCGGGTGTTCGAAGCGCAGCGTCAGCAGCCAGCGGCGGTGCCGCAGCGTCCAGTTCCGGCCGTCGTAGGCGATGCCGCGCCGCAGCAGCAGCTTCGCCAGGCGGTGGCGCGCCCGGGTGCGGTCGGTCACGGCGTCCTCGCGCGCCCGGCAGAGGTCGCGCACCGCCTCCTGGTCGATGGTCGGGGGATGCACCGCCGTGAGCAGGTCCGCGCGCAGCAGCTCGGCCAGCTTCCTGGCGTCGCGGCGGTCGGTCTTGACGCGGTCGCCGGGCCGCCTGGGGATGAGCGCCGGCGCGATCACCTGGCATTCGATGCCCTCGGCCTCGAGCTGGCGCTGCAGCGCGAAGCCCCCCGGCCCCGCCTCGTAGCAGGCCACGACCGGCCCCGGCGCCATGCGCCGCAGGCGCTGCGCGAGCCGCTTCACCGCCTTCGGCTCGTTCGCCAGCTGCCACTCCTCGGGCCGCTCGGCCCCCGGCGCCAGCACCGCCACGTGGATCGCCCGCGCGTGTGCATCCATCCCTGCATATGTGGTAGTCATCTTCCTGACCGGCTCCTTTCGCATGCGGCTCTGCAGCCCTCGCGTCTGTAACCCGCGAGTTTGCGGACTCGGAGCCGGTCACTCCATACGGTCTACGGCGTCGCGCACCTCTTGGACGCCCGTCTCCCCTATCGCTTCAAGAGCATCTCGCCACTGCTCGACAGCGCCGATCGCCTGAGTCAGGCTTGGCTGACTGTCAAGAATCGTTGCCACGATCGCCAGATGGTGTACCGCCCAAGTTAGCTGGGTACCCACAACGATAGCCATGTTGGACGCAATCGGATGATTTGGAAAAACCGCCGATAGCAGTGTGATGTGAGGACTCAGCAGCGAACCATGCAGATACTCGCTTTGGGTACCGAGCAGAGCGGCGAGTTCCTCATGAAAGACCTTTTGTGCCTCACGGTCGTTCGGATGTCGTGCCCTTCCAAGAATCCCTCGAGCATCGTCCGCACGCGCCCGCGGTCGTTTCCGCGCCTCGCCAACAGCGACGCCAGTGTCCAAGTAGCGACGAGCGAAAGCAGAGTCCATTCCCGCCGCCATGATGGTGTGCAGTCGCTCCGTGAGTGGACGCGCGAGACTTAGCGTCGCGGACAAGCGGCCGTTCAAGTATCCGGCCGCGAATAGCCAGGAGTGCTCCGATATGTCGATGGCCAGGGGTCCGCATGCGCGGCCCTGCTCGGTGCTTGGCCACCGTGTATCAATTGCGAGCTTCCCGACCGCTACCGCGAGACTGTCTATAGCGTTACGTGTCGCGTCTCCGCCGGGCTGCTGAACCAACGATCGCCCTCGCTCTCGAAGTTACTGCGCCTCATCCCCCAGTTCCCCGGGCGTGTAGTAGGTGTTCCCCTCCGCCGGGGGCGGGCGGTGGGTTTGCGAGGGCGGGGTGTGGCCCTCGTAGTCGTGGGCGTACTGGTAGCCGCTGCCGTAGCCGAGGTCGCGCATGAGCCCGGTCGCGGCGTTGCGCAGGTGCAGCGGGACCGGCTCGTTGCGCGTGCGCTCGGCGTCGGCGGCGGCGCGCTGGTAGGCCACGTAGGCGCTGTTCGACTTCGGTGCGCGCGCCAGGTAGACGGTTGCCTCGGCCAGCGGCAGCCGCGCCTCCGGCATGCCGAGGAAGTGCACGGCCTGCTGCGCCGCCACCGCCAGCGGCAGCGCCGCCGGATCAGCGAGCCCGATGTCCTCCGAGGCGAGGATCACCACGCGGCGGGCGACGAAGAGCGGATCCTCGCCGGCCTCGAGCATGCGCGCGAGCCAGTAGAGCGCGCCGTCCGGGTCCGAGCCGCGAACGGACTTGATGTAGGCGGAGATGTGGTCGTAGTGGCCGTCGCCCTGGCGGTCATAGAGCAGCGTCGGGTGCTGGCCCGCGGCCTCGACGGCCTCGCGAGTGATCGCGCGAGCCCCATTGGCCGAAGGCTGGACAGTCGCCGCCGCCAGCTCCAGCAGGTTGAGCGCGGCGCGCGCGTCGCCCCCCGCGAGGTGGACGATCACGCTCAGTCCGCCCTCGTCGACGCTCACCTGCTGCTCGCGCAGCCGCTCGTCGCGCTCGATCGCGCGGGCGAGGATCGTGCGCAGCGCCTCCGCATCGAGCGGGTGCAACACGAAGACGCGGGCGCGTGAGAGCAGCGGCGCGACGACGTGAAACGAGGGGTTCTCGGTGGTCGCGCCGATCACCGTGACGGCGCCCTCCTCGACGTGTGGGAGCACGGCGTCCTGCTGGTTGCGGCTGAAGCGGTGCAGCTCGTCGATGAAGAGGATCGTCTCGATGCCGGAGATGCGCCGGCGCTCGCGCGCCTCGGAGACGACGCGGCGGATGTCGGCGACGCCGGAGTCGACGGCGGAGAGCGGCTCGAAGCGGCGACGGGTGGTGCGCGCGATGATCGCCGCCAGCGTCGTCTTGCCCGTGCCGGGCGGGCCCCAGAGCACGAGCGAGGGCGTCTCGTCGCGCTCGATCATGCCGCGCAGCGGGCTGCCCGGCCCGACCACGTCCTCCTGCCCGACGAAGTCGTCGAGGCTGGCCGGGCGCATCCGGGCGGCGAGCGGGGCGGCGGGAGCGTCGGCGGCGACGGCGCCGCTCGGCAGGCGCGGCTCGTCGCCCTCGAACAGGTCGGTCTGGAGGCCGGGCGGAAGGCGGCGGGAACGGCTGCTGCTGCCCATATGCCAGTCTAGGCCGTCGCGCCGCCGGCATGTGGCGAAAGCGGTACTCCCGGACCTCGGAGAGGCTGCCGCCGCGGAAACATTGGAGTGTGGGGCCCGCGCATGATCTCGGGCATCCAGTGCGAGGTGAGGACGCCGTCTGCGATATGCCCGTCGAGGCCGTCGCGAAGAGCCGTCCCGGCGGGGGCGGCTCTTCTGCGTTGGCAGTTGCGCCACGGCTACGACGTTCGTCTTGACAGGCCTCGCACGAGGGTGAAGATGGGCGCGCTCCCGGCGGCGAGGAGACGCGATGGATCCGGTCGAGCTGTTCACCCCCGAGTTCAAGCACGACCCGTTCCCCTCGTACCGCATCCTGCGCGACCACCACCCCGTCTACCGCGATCCCCGCACCGGCGCCTGGCTGCTCAGCCGCTTCGAGGACGTGTACGCCGCCCTCGCCGACCACGAGGCGTTCTCCTCGGAGAACACGAGGGGCGCCGACTCGCGGCTCGGGCCGCGGCGCTCGGCGCGGGTGCTGGTTGGGCAGGACCAGCCCGGCCACACGCGCATCCGCCGGCTCGTGAACCGGCCGCTCGCGCGCGGGGAGATCGAGGAGCTGGCGCCGGAGCTGGAGGCACTCGTCGGCGATCTCCTCGATGCGGCGACGGCACAGCCGGTCGACCTCGTCCCGGCGCTGGCAATTCCGCTCCCGGTGATCGTGATCGCGCGCGTGCTCGGCATCGCCCCCGAGGACTACCGGCGCTTCAGGGCCTGGTCCGACGCCGTGATCGCCACCGACGCCCCGGCCGAGGCCACCTCCAGCGCCGTGCGGGAGATGCACGCGCTGTTCCGCGAGGTAGCCGCGAGCCGGCGCGCCGAGCATCGGGACGACCTGATCTCCGTACTCGTGCACGAGGATGCCGAAGGCGAGCCGCTTTCCGAGGAGGAACTGCTGGACATCTGCCAGGTGATGCTCGTGTCCGGGAACCAGACCAGCACGGCCCTGATCAGCAACCTGCTGAACGTGCTCGTGGACCGTCCCGACCTCTGGGCACGGCTGCGCTGGGACCGCTCGCTGGTGGACGCGGCGATCGAGGAGGGGCTGCGCTTCGACAGCCCGCTGCAGCTGCTCTGGCGTCGCGCCGTGCGGGACGTCGAGGTGCGCGGCGTCACGATCCCCGAGGGCTCGACGGTGGCCGTGATCTACGGCTCCGCGAACCGCGACGAACGCGAGTTCCCGGACCCCGACCGCTTCCTCCTGGACCGCGAGCTCGGCTCGCACCTCGCGTTCGGGCACGGCATCCACTACTGCCTCGGCGCGCCCTTGGCGCGGGCGGAACTCAGGGCCGTGCTGAACGGCCTGCTGGACCGCTACGTAAGCCTCGAGCGCGCGGAGCCCGCGGAACGGCTGGCGACGCCGGGCTTCACCCTGCGTGGCTTCGCGCGGCTCCCGATCCGCTTCCACCCTTAGCCGCGTCGAGGAGCGCGCGTGCGCGGGCGAATACGGCGTCGAACATCGGCTCCGTGAGGCGGCCGGTGAAGGTGTTCTGCTGGCTCGGGTGATACGAGCAGAGCAGCGTGCGCCCGCCGGCGAGCGCGAACTCCGCGCCGTGCCCGAAGCGCGGACGCGGGCGCAGCTCCTCGAGGACGGCGAGGCGGCTCAGCGCCCACCCGCCGAGCGCGACGTAGACGCGCGCGCGGTCGAGCAGCGCCAGCTCGCGCTCGAAGTACGGATGGCAGCGGTCGCGCTCCTCGACGGTCGGGCGGTTGTCGGGCGGCGCGCAGCGCACGGTCGCTGCGACGTAGGCATTGAGGAGCGTGAGGCCGTCGTCGCGGTGCTCGGCGTGCGGCTGGTTGGCGAATCCGGCGCGGTGCATCGCGCGGAAGAGCCAGTCGCCGGATCGGTCGCCGGTGAAGACGCGCCCGGTGCGGTTCGCCCCGTGCGCCGCCGGTGCGAGCCCGACGACGACGAGGCGCGCCTCGGGATCGCCGAAGCCGGGCACCGGCCTGCCCCAGTAGTCCCAGTCGCGGAAGGCCGCGCGTTTCTCGCGCGCCACCCGCTCGCGCCACTCGACGAGTCGCGGGCAGGCGCGGCAGGCGACGATCTCGCCCTCCAGCGCCGCGAGCGAGGCGGCCTCGCTCACGGCGCGCGGCTCTCGACGCCCCAGCTGCTGACGCGCAGCGGCGTGAGGGCGACCAGCGGCCGGCCGTCGAGCGCCATCGCGCGGTACTGCGGGTACTTCGCGCGCAGCGCGTCGAGCGCGGCCTCGTAACCGGCGCCGTCCTCGGCGAGCACCTCGGCGTGGCAGCGCAGCATCGCCCACGCGAGGCGCTCCCAGTCGTCGCTGTAGACGTCGCAGAGCAGCGTGGCCGCGCGATGCGCCTCGATGTTGCGGAGGCGCTGCAGCCGCGCGCTGCGCTTCGGCTTCTCGTCGACCACGGAGTAGCAGCGCCCGCCGAGCAGTACGAAGCAGACGGGCACGATGTGTGGCGTCCCCGCTGGGTCGATGGTGGCGAGGCGCGCGACGCGCTGCGCCTCGACGAACGCGCGCACTGCGGGCGAGAGTTCCTGCGGGTCGGGTGGCGGCTCCATGGGGAGACCGTAGCGGCGTGCGGCGGGCCTCGCTACTCCGGGAGGATCTCGACGAGCGCCATCGTGCCGACCTCGCGGATCCAGTTGAAGCCGTCGTCGCTGTTGTCGAACCAGACGTCGCGCTGCTGGCCATGGACGGCGTTGCCGGTGTCCTTGCAGGTATAGATGAGGCCGTTGGGGTCGCCGATGATGCGGAAGCGCTGCCCGAAGTTGTCGCGTGAGCAGGCGGCGGCGCCCTCGTGAACGATCTCGCCGTTGGCCATGTACTCACACCAGCCGCCACCATCGCCGATGCCGGCCGAGATCGTCCCCTGGTTGCAGTAGAAGTAGGTGATCGCGGCCTCGACGGTGGTTCCCCCCGGCGTCGCTGTCGGCTCGGGCTCCGAGGTGGCCGTCGGCTCGGGCTCGGGCGTGGCCGTCGGCTCCGGTTCGGGGTCCGGCGCCGTGCCTGCGCGCATCCAGACGATCGACTCGGGCTGCAGGAGGCCGCGCGACAGCGTCTGCACGAAGTCGGGCCCACCGGGGATGTAGGTCAGCCAGATCTGCGACGGCACGTCGAGCATCGCGATGAGGCGCACCTCGAAGAGCTGCGAGGCGGCAAGCACCGCCGGATCGTTCGTGCCGGACACGCCCAGAGTGAACCCGCCCTCCGGCGGCGTCGGCAGTACGTTGGCGACGCCGCGAGGCGCCTCGTCGTCGGCAACGGGCGCCTCACCAAGGTCGTCGTGCTTGTCGCCGCGGCGGAGCGTGAGCACGACGCTGTCCGCGCTCAGCGAGTCGGAGGTGAGACTGTTCGCGAACGCCGGAGCTCCGGGGATGTGGAGGAGGAAGTCCTGCGTGGCGGGCTCGAACACCCACACGCTCGCGACATCGAAGATCTGCGCGGCGACGAGCGCCTCGAGGTCCGACGTGCCTGCGACGCCTTCGCTGAACCCGCCGGGAGGCGGCGCGGGCAGGACGCGAGGTTCGTCCGGGGGCGTCGCTTCCTCGCTGTCATCGGCGCTCTCGGCGTCGGCGCACGGATCGGCGTCGTCGTCCGCCTCGCCGCTCACGGGTACGAGGTATTCGGCCGCCATCCAGCCGTTGAGGCCGTCCTTGGTGACGGCCTCCCAGCAGTGCCCGTCCGCCAGGTACTGCGCGCCGCGGGCGGTCACGACCGTGCCGTCATCGACGCAATCGAGTTCGGCGGCGGTGAGGCTCGGCATCTGGCGCAGGCGCAGGCAGTCGCCGTCGGCGCTGATGACGGCCTGCTGGCCGTCAGCGAGCGGTCCGGCCGCGTTCGCGGGGTTGGCGGGTATCGAGGCGTAGAGCAGGATCGCGGCGAGCAGCGCCCAGGGCAGGAGCAGGCGCCGAAGTGATCGAGGCCGATGCGAGTGAAGGTCCACGGCACATCCAAGGCCGCGCGAGCAGCCCCGCCCACCGGCTCGCACGCTACAGCGCGAACCATGTTCGGCGGTCTACCGGCTATGCGCGAGGGTCGTAGTCGCGGCGTCTGAGCGCTGGCGACGAGGCCGCACAGCGGCGAGAATGACGCACGATGGCAACAGGCCCCTTCGATGGCATTCGCGTGCTCGAGTTCTGCCAGGTCGTCGCCGGCCCGGTGATCGGGCAGTTTCTTGCCGACCTCGGCGCGGACGTCGTCAAGATCGAGCCACCCGAAGGCGACGCCTTCCGCCGCACGGGCAGCGTGGTGCCGGGAACCAGCAAGGGGTTCCAGTGGTACAACCGCGGCAAGCGCAGCCTGATGCTCAACCTGCGCGATCCGCGCGCGCAGGCGATCGTGCACCGCATGGTCCCGTCCTTCGACGTGGTCGTCGCGAACCCGCGGCCGGGCGTGCTTGAACGGCAGCGGATCGATTACGAGACGCTCTCGGCGCTGCGGCCGGATCTGATCTACGCGCGCGTCACGGGCTTCGGGCCGGAGGGTCCGCTGGCGGATCAACCCGCCTCGGACATCGTCGGGCAGGCCTACTCGGGGATGCTGGCCGATGAGGGGGCGGTGGACGAGTGGGGCGCGCCGAGGCGCATCCGCGCGCTGCCGGTGTCCGATCTGATGGCCGGGCTGTCCGCGACGATCGGCGTGGCGTCCGCGCTCTACCACCGCGCCCTGACCGGCGAGGGCCAGCTGATCGACGCCTCGCTGCTGCGCGGGGCGATGGCGGGCATCGGCCGTGCGGTACTGCAGGAGCCCGTCAGCGACGCCGTAATCACGGAGCCGGCGCTGAAGCGGGTGCGCGACGCCCTCGAGGCCGGCGCGAGCTACGCCGACGCGATCGAGGGCTACGGGCAAGGCGGCCTCGCGCCCACCGCCGTCGTCCGCCGCATCTACCACACCGCCTACGAGACCAGCGACGGCGCCGTCGTCGTCGGCGCGCTCACGCGGGCCAACCGCGAGGCCATCCGTGAGGCGATCGGCTTCGAGTACGAGGGCGGCGACGACCCGGACTTCGATCCGCTCGACGATGCGACGCGCGAGCGCATGACCGAGGTCAAACGGCACGTCGCCGAGATCATGCGCACGCGCACGACGGCGGAATGGATCGAGGCGCTGCGCCGCACGGGCGCCCCCGCCGCGCCGCTGCGCTTCCCGGAGCAACTCGCCGACGATCCGCAGACGGCGTCCTGGTTCGCCGAGATCGACGATCCGCTGAGCGGGCCGCAGCGCCAGCTCGACGCCTGGATCGAGATGTCGAAGACACCGCCGCGCGCGCAGGGCCCCGCACCCGCTCCGGGCGGGCACAGCACTGAGGTGCTGCGCGAGTTCGGCTACGGCGACGAGGAGATCGTGGCGCTCCGCGATGACGGTGTGGTGATCTAGCGCATACCATCGTGCCTGCTGCGCACGGACGCCGCGCCGGACCGCCACACGCGAGCGAGGATCAGCGATGGACGACTTCCGGGACCGTGTCGCCGTGATCACCGGCGGAGCGTCGGGCATCGGGCGGGCGATCGGCCTCGAGCTGGCGGACGCCGGCGCGCACGTCGTGGTCGCCGACATCGACAGTTCGCTCTCCGCGCAGACCGCCGAGGAGATCGCGGCGCGCGGGGTGCGCAGCCTCGCCGTGGAGACGGACGTGGCAGTGCGCGCCTCGGTCGAAGCCCTCGCAGAGCGAGCGTACGCGGAGTTCGGCGCCGTCCACCTGCTGTTCAACAACGCCGGTGTGGCGATGCACGGCGCGCTGGCGGAGATGAGCGAGCAGGACTGGCAGTGGGTGCTCTCGGTCAACCTCTGGGGCCAGCTGCACGGCGTCGGCGCGTTCCTGCCTCGGATCCGCGAGCAGCGGGCGCGCGACGGGGGCGGCGAGGCGCACATCGTCAACACCGCCTCGCTCAACGGCGTCGTCGCGCGCGACAACGCGCACGGCGTCTACACCGCCAGCAAGTACGCCGTCGTCGGCTACAGCTTCGTGCTGCGCGAGGAGCTGGCCGCCGAGGGCATCGGCGTCTCGGTGCTCTGCCCGAGCATGATGGCGACGGGCCTGCCGACCGCCGGACGCAACCGGCAGCAGCGCTTCGGCGGGCCGCTCACGCAGCCGCCGATGCCGATCCCGCCGCGCCGCGAGCCCGCCGACCCGGCGATCATGGCCACGCGCATCCTCGACGGCGTGCGCGAGAACCGGCGCTTCATCTTCACCCACCCCGACACCCGAGCGGTCGTCGAGGAGTACCAGGCAGCGCTGATCGCGGACTACGACGCGCTCGACCGCGCGCTCGCGGCTGCCAAGGAAGGCGTGGCGGTATCGTGACGAACGGGACCGGGAACGGTGCCCTGCACGGGCCCTGCGACGACATCCGCGTGATTGATCTCAGCAGCGGCCCCGTGGGCGGCATCGCGACGATGATGCTCGCCGACTACGGCGCCGACGTGATCAAGGTCGAGCGGCCGGGCGGCGACAGGTTCCGCGCTCTCACCGCCGCGCCGGTGTGGCTGCGCGGCAAGCGCTCGATCACCCTCGATCCGGCCGACGAGGCCTCGTGGGGCCGAGTGCGCGAGTTGGCGGCGGGCGCGGACGTGGTGGTCGCCTCGTTCCGGCCCGGCCGCGCCGAGGCGCTCGGCGCGGACTACGCGACGCTGAGCCGTGACAACCCCGGCCTCGTCTACTGCTCGATCACCGGCTTCGGGCCGCGCGGGCCGTACGCGGAGTACCCCGGCTACGAGGGCGTCGTGGCCGCGAAGTCCGGGCGGATGCACCACTTCGGCGGCGTTTCCACGCGCGAGGGGCCGGCGTTCGCCGCGGTGCAGACGGGGACGCATGCGGCGGCGCAGTCCGCGCTGACGGGCATCCTCGGCGCGCTGCTGGTGCGCGAGCGCAGCGGGCGCGGGCAGCTGATCGAGACCAGCCTGCTGCAGGGCCTGATGGCCTACGACATGAACAGCCTGGTCCGCACGCAACTGGAGCGCAGCTTCCCGGCGCAGATGGCGGGTAACCAGCTCGGCGCCTACGGTGCGCAGCCGCCGATCTATTACCAGCCGGTGATGGCCAGCGACGGACGGTGGATCCAGCCGGCAAACCTCATCGATCACCTCTTTCACGCCTTCATCGCGACGATCGGCCTCGAGGACATCTACACGGAGGAGCGCTTCAACGGCGCTCCGCGCTGGCTCGCCGAGGCGGATCGCGAGGAGCTCCGCGAGCGCATGCTGCTGCGCGTGCGGGAGCGCACCAGCGAGGAGTGGATGCGCGACTTCCGCGCCGCCCCGAACGTGGCCGCCGAACCGTTCGGGAACACCCTCAGCGCCCTCACGAACCCCGACCTCGTCGCCAACGCCGAGGTCGTCGAGGTCGAGCACCCGCGGCTCGGGCCCGTGCGCCAGCTCGGCCTCGTCGCCAACCTGACGCAGACACCGGGGACCGTGGGCGGCCCGGCGCCCGACCCCGGCGCGGACACCACGGAGGTCCTCGCCGAGCCGCCGCGAGCCGCCTGGACGGCGCCCGCGGGAGCGGGCGCGATGCCCGCGCATGCCCTCGAGGGCATCACCGTGCTCGAGTTCGCGACGGTGATCGCGGCGCCGCTCGGCGCGGCGCTGCTCGCGGACCTCGGGGCGCGCGTGATCAAGGTGGAGCCGATCGGCGGCGAGGCCTTCCGCGGCAACACGGCCGGGCTGCCCGGCCACGTCGGCGTCGCGAAGACGACCGCCGGCAAGGAAGGCATCTGCCTCGACCTCAAGCAGGACGCGGGCCGCGAGGTCGTCGCGAAGCTGCTCAGGGACGCCGACGTGCTGATCCACAACTACCGGCCCGGCGTCCCGGAGCGGCTGGGCATCGGCTACGAGCTTGCGAGCGCGATCAACCCCGGCATCGTGCACGTCTCCGTCAACGGCTACGGGCCGAAGGGTCCCAGTGCCTCGCGGCCCTCGGCGCACCCCGTGCCCGGCGCCGTCGTCGGCGGCGCGCTGCAGCAGGCGGGGTCGGGCATGCCGCCCGCGCACTGTGATGACCTCGATGAGCTGCGTGAGGCCGCGCGCTGGCTGTTCCGCTCCAACGAGGGCAACCCCGATCCGAACACCTCGATGGTGGTGGCGTCCTCGGCGATGCTCGGGCTCTACGCGCGGCGGCGCACGGGCCGCGGGCAGCAGATCTTCGTGAGCATGCTCGGCGCGAACACCTACGCCAACGCCGACGCCTTCGTCGACTACAAGGGCGCGCGCCCGCGACAGCCGCTCGACGCCGAGCTGCACGGCCCCGGCCCGCTCTACCGCCTCTACGAGGCGCGCGAGGGCTGGGTCTTCCTCGCCGTCACCAACGACGAGGAGTGGGCGCGCTTCTGCGCCGTCCTCGACGGCGGGCCGAACGGAACGCTGGCGGCGGACCCGCGCTTCGTCAGCGCCGAGGCGCGCGAGACGCACGCCGAGGCGCTCGCGGACGCCCTCGCCGCCTGCTTCGTGGAGCGTGACGCCGACGACTGGGAGCGCGTGCTGATCGCCGTTGATGTCGGCTGCGTGCGTGCGGATCCCGGCCTCCCGGGCGAGTTCCTGCTGGACGACCCGCACGTGTACGAGAACGGATTCATCCAGACGGCGCACCACGCCCTCTGGGGCGAGCACCAGCGCTGGGGGCCGCTCGTGACCTTCACGGAGACGCCGGGCCGCTACGGGCCGGGTGTGCTCGCCGGGCAGCACACCGACGCGCTGCTCGACGAGCTCGGCTACAGCAGCGAGGGGATCGCGCTGCTCCGCGAGAGCGGCGCCGCCTGGTCCGACGACGTGCCACCGATCGAGACGATGCTGCCCGGCTAACCTCGCCGGGCAGGGCCGCAGTGCGGCGGGAGGAGCGAGCGATGGCGGACTGGGGACCATTCAGCCTCAACGGCAGGAACGCGATAGTGACCGGCGGCGCGCGCGGCATCGGCCGCGGCATCGCCACACGCTTCCTCGAGGCCGGCGCGAACGTGCTGATCGCCGATATCGACGGCGACTGGGCGGAGCGCACGGCGAGCGAACTCACCGCCGAGGGCGCGGGCACGGTCGTCTCGATGCGGCTCGACGTGAGGGAGGACGACGCCGGCGAGCAGCTGGCGGCCCGCGCCGTCGCCGAGCTGGGTTCGATCGACATCCTCGTCAACAACGCCGGGGTGTACCCGATAGCACCGATGCTGGAGATGCCGCAGGAGACCTTCGACCTGATCTACCAGGTGAACTCGCGCGGGCTCGCCTACTGCACGCAGGCGGTCGGGCGACGCATGGTCGAGCAAGGCACCGGTGGGGCGATGATCAACCTCGCCTCGGTCGACGGCTTCCGTCCGACGTTCGTCGGCCTCGCCGCGTACAACATGTCGAAGGGCGGCGTCGTGATGTTCACGAAGGCGCTCGCGCTGGAGCTCGCGCCGCACCGCATCCGCGTGAACGCGATCGCTCCCGGCGGCATCAGCACCGAGGGCACCTCCCAGCTGCGGGAGAGTCTGACCGACGCCGACAAGGAGCGGATGGCTGCGGGACCGACACGCACGATTCCGCTCGGCAGGCGGTCCGGTCCGGACGAGATCGCGAAGGCCGCGGTCTTCCTCGCCTCGGACGGCGCCTCCTACGTGACCGGGGAGACGCTCGTGGTCGACGGCGGATTCCTGCTCGGCTGACCGCAAGGCCGTCAGCGGCTAGGCTCGGCCAGGCTGAGGCGTCCACGACTGAAGGGGACCGGCGATGAGATTCGGTACGCTGCTGGAACTGCAATACCCGCGGCCGTGGCCGGAAGACGGCGAGCGGCAGTTCTTCCAGAACGTCCTCGAACAGGTCGAGCTGACCGACCAGCTCGGTTACCACTCCGTCTGGGAGGTGGAACACCACTTCCTCGAGGAGTACGCACACTCCTCCTCGCCGGAGGTCTTCCTCGCCGCGATCTCGCAGCGCACGAAAAACCTTCGCCTCGGGCACGGCATCGTGCTGATGCCGCCCGGCTACAACCAGACCGCGCGCGTTGCCGAGCGCATCGCCACCCTCGACCTCGTCTCCAACGGGCGCGTCGAGTTCGGCACCGGCGAGTCCTCCTCGCGCGCGGAGCTCGAGGGCTACGGCGTGCCGCTGGAGGAGAAGCGGCAGCAGTGGCTGGAGTGCACCGAGCAGGTCGCGAACATGCTGGCGATGGACCCCTACCCCGGCTACGAGGGCCGCTTCTTCTCCATGCCCGTGCGCAACGTGGTGCCGAAGACGGTGCAGAAGCCGCACCCGCCGATGTGGATGGCCTGCTCCAACCATGAGCAGATCAAGCTCGCCGCGCGCCTCGGACTCGGCGCGCTCGGCTTCGCGCTCGTGGACGCGAAGACCGCGAAGGGCTGGATCGACGAGTACTACGAGATCATCAAGACCGAGTGCGTGCCGATCGGGCACACGGTCAATGCGAACATCGCCCTGACCTCGCCGCTCTCGCTCGACGCGGACGAGGAGAAGGCGCGGGAGCGCGGGTTCAAGGGGCGCTACTTCTTCACCTTCGCCAGCAACCACCACTACGTGGACGGCATGCACAAGCCCGGCCGCACCGACATCTGGGAGCAGTACGAGCAGGCCTGGCCGATCCTGCGCGAGTCGTTCGAGGGCTACGGCGCGCCCAGCACCGTCGGCACGCCCGACCAGGCGCGCAAGATGATGCAGATCTACGAGGGCATGGGCTGCGACGAGGTGCTGTTCATGGCGCAGATGGGCAAGATCGCCCACGAGGACATCTGCGAGTCGCTGCGCACCTTCGCCGACGAGATCATGCCGGAGTTCCAGGAGCGCGCGGAGCAGAAGCAGCAGCGCAAGCAAGAGGAACTCGCCCCCTACATCGAGGCCGCACTCGCTCGCAAGGAGTGGATGCAGCCCCTCGCCGACGATGACATCCCCGCCTACGAGGCGTACAAGCGCCACGTCGCCAGGTCCGGCGAGGCCAAGGCCGGCGAGGTCGACGAGGACCACTGGGTCGCCGCGATCGACCGCCTGATGCGGCGCGCCGGAGCGAAGCCGAACGCGTAGGCGGGCGAGCCAGGAGGATCTAATGGGCGAGGTCTACCGCCGCAACATTGGCGCCGTCGCGCTGACCGCGCTGCAGGACGGACGCGCGCGCTGGGCGCCACGCGACATCCTCCGTCCCGAGGTCGAGGCCGACCTCGCCCCCTACCAGCACCTGATCGACGAGGACGGCACGACCGAGCTGAGCATGACCGTCTACCTGCTGGAGTCGCAGGGCGTGCGCGTGCTCGCCGACAGCGGCATCGCAGACCAGCCGATGGGTCGCCACGATCTGGAGGAGCACTCGCAACTGCTCGTGTTGATGGAGCAGGAAGGGATCGACCCCGCCTCGATCGACTTCGTCGTGCACACGCACCTGCACTTCGACCACGTCGGCTGGAACACACGCCGCGAGGGCGACGGCTGGGTGCCGACGTTCCCGAACGCGAAGCACCTGATCCAGCGGCCGGACTGGGAGCACTGGGTCGCCACCGATCGCGGCTTCCCCGGCCCCGTCCTCGAGCGCAGCATCCGCCCGCTCGAGGCGGCCTCGATGATCGAGCTGCTGGACGGGCACCGCGAGATCACGCCGGAGATCTCGGCGGTCGCCGCCTACGGACACACGCCGGGCCACCAGGTGCTGCACATCGCGAGCGAGGGCGAGGCCGCCTACATCCTCGGCGACTCCTGCCACATCGCGATGCAGGTCTGCGAGACGGAGTGGTCGGACCGCGCCGACACGGATCACGAGCAGGGCAACCGCTCGCGCGCCGCGATCATGCAGCGCGTCGATGACGAGGGCGCGCTCGTGATCGGCGGCCACTTCCGCTTCCCCGGCCTCGGACGCCGCGCCGTCCGCGACGGGCGCTGCATGTATGAGCCGCTCGAGGACTGACGCCACGCCCGACTCCGCACCTGAACCAGCGCCGATGCGAACGAGCGGCATCATCCTCGCCGGGGGTGGATCGCGGCGCATGGGCCGCGACAAGTGCGCCCTCGAGGTCGGCGGCCGCACGCTGATCCAGCGCGTCGTGGACGCCCTCGACGAGGTTGTCGGCGAGATCATCGTCGTCCACGCGCCGGGGCGGCCGCCTCCGGAAGTGCGCAGCCGGACGCCGCTGCGCCACGTCGCCGACCCGTTCGAGGACGCCGGGCCACTGGTCGCGATCGCCGAGGGGCTGGAAGCGGCCTCGGCGCCCGTCGCGATCGCGGTCGGCTGCGACGCGCCCGCGCTCCAGCCGGTGTTGCTGCACCTGCTCGGCGAGTGGGCGCACGCGGGAAGCCCGCTCGTCGCGCCACTGCACGAGGGCGTCCCGCAGTGGCTCTGCTCGGCCTGGCGGCGCGACGCGCTCCCTGTGCTGCGCGAGCGTATCGACGCGGGCGACCGCGCCGTCGCCGACGCTGCCGAGGCGCTGGAGGCGGCGCTGTTGCCTCCGGAGGCTTACGCCCACCTCGATCCGCAGGGCCGCTCGTTCCTCAACGTGAACACGCCGGAGCAACTGGCCGCCGCGCGCGCGGCGGAACGTCAGTCCACGAGCCGTTCCGAGCCCGCGTAGACGTTGTAGTTGCCCTCGCGCGCGAAGCCGACGAGCAGCAGGCCGAGATCCCGCGCGAGATCGACGGCGAGCGAGCTGGGCGCCGAGACGCCCACCACCCCCGTCAGCCGCGCCATCGCGGCCTTCTGCACGATCTCGAAGCTCTGGCGGCCTGAGACGACGAGCAGCGCGGGCTGACGCGCACCGCCCTCGCGGCCGAAGGCGCCGACTGCCTTGTCAACCGCGTTATGTCGCCCGACGTCCTCCCGCACGACCAGCGGAGTGCCGTCGAGGCTGAAGATGCCGGCGGCGTGCAGGCCGCCCGTCGCGTCGAACGCCGGCTGCCAGGCCCGCAGCTCGTCCGTCAGCCGGGCGATGACGGCCGAGGAGACCTCGATCCACTTGGCCGAGGGCGCATGCAGCATCACCGCCTCGATCGAGGCCTTGCCGCAGACGCCGCACGAGCTGGATGTGAACATGCTGCGGCGGAACTGCTCCGGGTCGATCGCGACGCCGGGCGCGAAGCGCGCGTCGGCGCGTCCCTCGTCGTCCAGCTCCACCGTGGCGACCTCCTCGGGGCGCAGCACGATGCCCTCGGTCAGCAGGAAGCCGCGCACGAGGTCGTCGTCGTCGCCCGGCGTGCGCATCACCACCGCGATCGGGCTGCCGTCGATGGCGATCTCGAGCGGCTCCTCGGCGGCCACGTCGTCGAGGGCGCCCCGTGCGCTCCCGCCCTCGCGGCGCTCGACGGCGACCTCGACGGTGCGGGGATCGGGGCCGGGCGGCCTGCGAGCGGGCTCGCGCGTCGACATCGCCGGTCCTCCTTTGGCGGGGCAAGACTCGTAGCCGGCAGGCCCACGCACGTCGCGCCTTCGACCCTCGCAGGCTAGCGTACGCCTGCGAGCGGGTGCCGCGGCGGCTCAGGTGGTGCGATGGAAACGGCGGCAATCTCGGCTCTCGGCGTGATCGGCTTCGCCGTCGCCGTCACGAACCAGCTCGCGAGGCGGCTGCACGTGCCGCCGATCCTGATCTACCTCATCGTCGGCGTCCTCGCGGGTCCGTCCGTATTCGGTCTCTTCGCTCCCGCCGATCTCCACGGGATCTTCCCGCTCGCGCTCGAGGTGCTCGTCGGTCTGCTGGTCTTCGAGGGTGCGTTCGTCATCGACGTGCAGTTCCTGCGGCGCGTCGGCGCGGTCGTGCGCAACCTGCTGACGGTTGGCTTGATGGTGACGTTCCTCACGGGGACGCTGCTGGCAGGGCTGCTCGACGTGCTGCCCTGGCGGACGGCGTTCATGTTCGGCGCGCTGGTCTCCGTCACGGGGCCGACGGTGATCGGGCCGCTCGTGCGCTCCGTGCGGCTCAACGATCACGTGCGCGCGGTGCTGCTCGGCGAGGGCGTGCTGATCGACCCGCTCGGCGCGATCCTCGCGGTGGTCGTGTTGCAGTTCGTGCTCTCCGGCGTCCATACCGAGCCGTTCCTCTGGGTGCCCTCGCGGCTGATCGGCGGGGCGGCGTTGGGGCTGCTCGGCGTACTCACCGTGCGAGGCGTGCTCTACCTCAACCGCGATCCGTCGCCGACGGAGATGACGCTGCTGCTGCTCGGCGTGAGCGCGGGCATCCTCGCGCTCTCCGAGCGCCTGCTGCCGGACGCCGGCCTGACGGCGATGGCGACGATGGGCGTCGTGCTCGCCGCCGCCGACCTGCCCCACCGCGACGTGGTGCGATCGTTCGAGGACGAGCTGTCGCGCATCCTGCTCGCCGCGGTCTACGTGCTCGCGGCGGCGACGCTCGACCTCGGTCTGCTGCGCGCGCTCTGGCCGAACGGGGTGCTGGTCGTGATCGGGCTGATGGTGATCGTGCGCCCGCTCTCCGTTGCGCTCTGCTCACTCGGGTCGGACCTGCGGCTGCGCGAGCGACTCTACGTCGCCGCGATCGCGCCTCGAGGCGTGGTGGCGGTCGCGCTCGCCGCCTTCGCGGGCGAGGCGCTGGGCGAGGAGCTGCTGGGGCCGCAGTTGACGGCGCTCGTGTTCCTCACGGTCGCCCTCACCGTTGCCGTACAGTCGAGCTATGCCGCGCCCCTCGCGCGGCTGTTGGGGGTGCGATCGATGCGCGCACTGATTGCCGGCGCCGGGAAGGTCTCGAGGCGGATCGGCCAGCAACTGGAGGCCGGCGGCTTCGACGTGATGCTGATCGACACGAACGAGGAGGCCGTCGCCCGCGCCCGCGAGGACGGCCTCAACGCCGAGGTCGGCGACGCCTCGAACGTGGCGCTGCTGCGCAAGCTCGGAGGCCGCGAGGCCTCGCTCGCTGTCGGCGCCACCAACAGCGACGATACGAACCTGCTGTTCTGCCAGTACGTGCGCGCCGAGAACCCGGAGGCGACCGCCTTCGCGCGCGTCGAGCAGTCCGACGCCGTCGAGGCGTTCCGCCGCTCGGGCATCGCGACGATTGGCGCCGACGAGGCGGTCGCGGACGCGCTGATGTCGGTGATCGGGCAGCCGGTGCTGCGGGAAGCACTCGCGCCCGGCGGCGAGGACCGCCTGACCGTCGAGTTCGTCGTCGGCTCCGGCCTCCATGGGCGTCGTGTGCGCGACTTGCACCTGCCGCAGCGGGTGCTGGTCCTGCTCGTGCGCCGTGCCGACGAGGACGTGGTGCCGCACGGCGACACGGTGCTCCAGCGCGGCAACCGGCTGCTGCTCTTCGGCGGCGCCGACGCCGTCGCCGACGCTCGCCAGCGCCTCGCGCTCATCGAGTGACGGGGTGCGCGGCGGGCGTTCCTAGCGGTACGGCAGCGCGTACATGATGCCGCCCTGCCCCGGCGGGCAGTCGACCGACCGGTCGCTGGCCAGCGCGTTGAGAGTGCAGGCGCGCGGGAGGTGGTCGCCGATCGTGCGCTCGTAGATCTCGCCGTAGTTGCCGACGGCCGCGATCGCCCGCTGGATGAATTGCGCGCCGATCGAGTCGAAGCCCAACGTCGAGACCACACGGCCCTCGTACGGCACGCCGAGCAGGCGGGCGATCGCGGTGTTCGGCGGGTTCGCGGCGATTTGGGCCACGTTGGCCTGCGTGATGCCCAGCTCCTCAGCCGCGATCAGGCCGTGGACGACCCAGTTGACCACGTCCTTCCACTCGCTGTCGTAGTCGCGGACGGCCGGCGCGAGCGGCTCCTTCGAGATGATCTGCGGGAGGATCTTGTAGTCGGCCGCACCATCCCACAACGCGATCCGCGAGGCGAGGTCCGAAGCGTCCGCGGTCAGCACGTCGCAGCGTCCGGAGAAGAACGCATCCGCGACATCGCTGCTGAAACTGCCCGTCGGGTCGTAGGTCAGACCGATCTCCGTGAAGTGATCCGCCACGTTCCGCTCGGTCGTCGTGCCGGTCTGCACGCAGATCACGGCCTCCGCCATGTCGGATGTCGAGTCGTAGCCAGAGTACCTGCGGACGGCGAAGCCCTGGCCGGTGTAGAAGATCGGTTGCGCGAAGTCGATGCCCAGCTCGCGGTCGCGCAAGGCAGTGACCGTGGTCGTGCGAATCAGCACGTCGATCTCGGCGTCCGCCAGCAGCTCGAAGCGCGTCGACGCGTCCGAGGCGTCGACGTACTTGACCTTCGTTGCGTCGCCGAGCACCGCGGCGGCGATCGCCTTGCAGAACTCGATGTCGAAGCCGACCACGCTGCCGTCGGGCTCCTTGAAGCCGAACAGCGGTTGCGTCTGCTTGACACCGCACCAGAGCTCGTCGCGGGCTATCACGTGCCGGAGCGTGCGCCAGGACGGCGGGCCGTCCGCCACGATCGGCACCGCCTCCGCACTTGCCTCGGCGGTAGGTGTCCGAGCCGGGGTGGCGGTTGGGCCCGGAGCCGGTGTGGCGATAGCAGCGGCGTCGACGTAGATGCACCCGGCCTCTTCGAGCGTGTCCCGCACGTCGCCTGGAAGCGCGTCAAGTGCTCGGCCGAGCAGCCAGGCCGTCAGGAGAGCTGATGTGTGCAGGTCGTCGGGAGTGAACACCGCTTCCGGCTCGAACTTCCGGGCGGCCAGCCAGACCTGCACAAGGCCCTCAATGGCTGCCGCGTGGTAGTCGCGAAGTACATCGGGAGGCGCGACGCTGCGTCCCCCTAGAATGGCTCTGTCCAATAGCGACGCATACGCGCCCCATGTCGAGATTTTGGGGACCTCGCCCACTCCAAAATTGCCCGCGCACCACTCCCCGTACTCTTCGATGGTGAGCATCTGCCCTGGAGTGAGAATGCGCGTCGTGACGCGCGTCGCCGTAGCGGTAGCCGTTGCCGTGAGAGTCGCCGTCGGCGATGGCGTCTCGGTGGTCGCGGTAGGTGCGGGGGTTGCGGGCGCGTCAGTCGGCGCGGGCGAGGGTGCCTCCTCACCGCCGCTGGTGCAGGCGAGCGAGGCCACGAGCAATAGCGCACCACCGAGGAGGGCACGCACCACGGGCCGGCGCAGCGCTTGAAGCACCATCATCTGCTCTCAGTACGAGCGTAACCGAGCCGGGGATCTGTCTCGTCTGCACGGAGGCGCGGATCAGGGCCGCTCACTGCGCAGCTGGTACTGGGGCGGCGCGCTCTCCAGCACGTCCACCTCGACACTCTCGATCGGCGACTCGGAGATGAAGGTGTCGCGGAGGTCGGGCTCCGGCAGAGTGAAGGTGGAGACGGCGCGGTCGTTCACGATCACCCGGTAGGTTCGCCCTGCCTCGAGGGGCTCCGTGATGCGCAGCACGGTGTCGAGTTCGACGACCTCCTCGTCGCAGGGGATCGCCCAGGCGGTCGGAGGTGGCTGCATCAGGGTCACGCGGACGCGGATGGCGTCGCCGTCCACCTCGAGGCTCTCGTTGCCGGGGCGCGCGCAGCCCTCGATGGTGGACTGGTAGTAGGCGACCCGCAGGAAGTGCTCCTGCTCGTTCGGGATCAGGTTGGCCGAGACGACCGGGACCGGGACCTCGACCCAGGTTCGCCAGTCAGAAGCATCGCCCTCACCGACGAGGCTGGGCGGGGGCTGCACGAACACGAGCAGCATGTCCACCTTGCTCGGCTTGCCTCGGGTGATGACCTCGTACGCGGTGTCGTTGGTGAAGGCGAGGCGGCCGTCGGATTCGACGATGTCGGCGCTGACCGAGTATCGATTCATCGAGTCGATGTCGTCGCGGCTGTACTCGACCTTGAAGCTGATCGGCGCCTGGCCGGGCTCGGTGATGGTCTGGCGTGCGATCAGCGGCGCGGCGGCGTCGGCATAGGAGACGTCTCGCAGCTCCACGACCAGTCTCGCGCCGGGCGTCAGGGCAAGCCGCTCGCGGTAGGTCACCGTGCCGCTGACCGATGCGTCGGGATCGCGGCCCGACGGGATCTCCAGCGTCGCGTTGGCCGGCACGGCCTCGCTCTGGCAGCCGACGACCGCCATGAGGGCAAGCCAGGCGCCGATCGCGTAGAGCAGCGCGGTCTTGACTCTGGTTTTCATCCGGGCGACCTCCGGGATCAGCTTGAGATCGGCTTCATGCCGTCAAGATAGGGACGCCTCGAGGCGCGCCTTTGTTCCCGCGCTGCGGCGCTTGCCGTGCCCGAGGCCGTGAAGGTTCTGGAGCAGGCGCTACGGGTACCCCACGCCGGGCGGGACGTACTCCGCGGGGTCGAAGAGCGGCTCCGAGGTGACGACGCGCTGCTCGCGCAGGCTCGCGATCTCCGCGGCGTCGTAGCCCAGCTCCGCGAGGAGGGCGTCACCGTGCTCGCCGGCCAGCGCGCCCGCGCGGTACGAGCCGGGCGTGCGGCTCAGCGTCACCTGCGGGCCGTGCCGCCGGTAGCGGCCCCAGAGGCCGTGCTCCGCCTCGAGGTCCCAGCCGTTCGCCTCGATCTGCGGGTCGTCGGCGAAGAACTCGCCGGGCGATCCGCCGTCCGCCTGCACGCAGCCGACGCCGAGCGGCGCGAGCAGCTGCTCCCACTGCGTCGCCGAACGCTGCGCGAAGAGGCCGCGCAGCTCCTCGCAGAGCGCCGCATCGTGCTCCCGCCGCGCGTCGCGGGTCGCGAAGCGCGGGTCCGTGGCGAGGTCGGCGCGGCCGGCCGTGTCCGTGAACGTGGCCCACTCCCCGTCCGTCACGATGCCGAGGAACACCCAGCCCTCGGCGGCGGGGTAGAGGCGGTAGAGCGCGTTCAGCCCGTAGAGGTCGGCGTCGACGGTGGGCCGCGGCGCTTTGCCCTCGTAGGAGAGGAAGTCATCGGAGTTCGCGTAGGCGTTCGCGCCGAGCATGCTCATCGAGATCAGCTGCCCGATGCCGAAGCGCTGCCGCGCGTAGAGCCCGAGCATCATCGCGTTCTGGACGACGCAGCCGGTGTTCGGGTCGGGGTTGCCCTCGTTCGCGCGGTAGAGCCAGCGTGCGGCCTCGCTCGCATCCGGGATCGAGCCGACCTCGGCCGGGGGCATCGCGGCGCCGGCCTGGTAGAGCTGACCGCCGGTGGCGGCGCCGGGGATCGGATGCGCCGAGGGGCGAGCCGCGCTCGGCCCCTTCGGGCCGTAGCCGTTGACCTGGAGGTAGACGACGTCCGGGCGGATCTCGCGCACCTGCTCGTAGCCGATGCCGAGGCGTTCCGGCACGCCGGGCCGGAAGTTGTGCATCACCGCGTCCGCCTGCTCGAGCAGCCTGCGCACGACCGCGCGCCCCTCCTCGCGCTTGAGGTCGATGCAGATGCTCTCCTTGCCGGCCGAGGTCTTGGCGATGCCGCAGAAGGAGCCGAGCCCGTAGCCCATCCCCCGGTAGGGATCGCCCTCGGGCGCCTCGACCTTGATCACGCGCGCGCCGAGGTCCGCGAGGAAGGTGATGCCGAGCGGCGCGGCGATGATCGTGCCGAACTCGACGATCGTGACGCCCTCGAGGGGTGGGCGATCGCTGGGCGCGGCGCCGTTGGCCGGCTGCCAGGGCGCGCGCGGCGGCTCGGCGAGCAGCTCCTGCGTGTGCTCGCCGGGCTCCGCGAACCAGCGGGGCGCCTCGCCCGGCGTCTCGCTGAGTTGCGCGATCGGGCCGAGCTGGCGCACCGGCCCGTGGCGCGGATGCTCGAAGGCGACGACCTCGTCGTTGGCCTCGAGGTCCGGGTGCAGCAGGCCGTCCTGCGCGGACTGCACCGGCTCCGAGGCGATCTGCCCGTCCGCCTTGAAGAGCTCCATCCACTCGTCGAGGCTGCGATCCTGCATGCGCTCCAGCATCAGGTCGCTGAGCGCGCGGCGCGTCTCCGGCGTCAGTCCCGTCGGGGCGTTGACGAAGCGCGGGTCGGCGTAGATCTCGGAGAGGCCGATCGCGCTGATGTAGGCGTGGAAGTGGTGCTCGAGGAGATTCGCCAGCTGGATCCAGCGCCCGTCGCTGGCGACCACGGGGTGGTACTGCAGCGTCGGCATCGGCTCGAACTTCGCGTAGGGGTCGCCCTCGAAGCCGCGCGGGTAACGCCGGGCGAGCTGCGTGCGCACGAGGCCGAAGAGGTCCGGCGGGAACATGCCCTGCAGCAGGCTCGTCTCCACGAGCTGTCCGCGCCCGTCGCGCTCCCGCGCGAGGAGGGCGCCGAGGATGCCGTTGACGGCGGACTGAGACGTGGCGTGGACGCCGATCTGCACCGCGGTGTAGGCCGGGCCCTCGCGGCGCGGCTGCCCGGCGAACGACTGCATCCGCCCGGACTTGGCGGCGACGACGCCCTCGTAGGGCGCGTAGCCGGCGTAGGGGCCGTCCGGACCCCAGCCCGTGATCGAGCAGTAGACGAGGCCGGGGTTGTCGATCGCCAGCGTCTCGTAGTCCGCGCCGAGCTTCTCCGCCTGCCCCGGACGGTACGAGGCGACGACGACGTCCGCTCCGCCGGCAAGCCGGTGCAGTCGCTCGCGGCCAGCCTCGGATTTGAGGTCGAGCTCGACGCTGCGCTTGCCGCGCAGCCACATCGGCGATGCGGGGAAGCGGCGCAGCGGGTCGCCGCCGGGACGCTCGACCTTGATCACGTCGGCGCCGAAGTCGGCGAGCACCATCGTGGCGATGCCGCCGGCCGGTCCGCTGCTGAGGTCGATCACGCGCAGGTCGCCGGCGAGCTGTTGCATCCGTCCTCCGTGGTTCTGCGTGCCTGCCCGGCACGCATCATAACCGCGAGCCGCCTACCCCGCCGCGACCGTCACCTCGCTGCCACGCCCGAGGCCGAGCGCTGTGGCGGCGCTGCCTCCGCGGACCGCCACCTCCAGCAGATCGGCGCTGCCGATCAACGCCAGCGCCTCGCCCTCCGCCACGTCGCCGTAGGTGCGCGCCAGCGGCAGCAGCCGTCCGCCCGCCTCGGCGCGCACGGCGCGCCCGCCAGCGACGGCCTCGATGTCAGAGCGTGCGAGGTTGGTGATCGCGTTCCCGAAGCGGTCGACGTGCAGCACCTCGCCGACGAGCCGTGCGCCCTCGGCGCGCGGTCGCGGCAACGGCAGCTCGACGAGCGCGTCGAGCGGCGGACCGAGCTTCTCCAGCGCGCCACCGCAGGCGAGGAGGGCAGCGGCCGGCGCGAAGAGATCGCGGCCGTGGAACGTGGGGCTGACGGGCTCCCGCCGCAGCGAGGTGCTCTCGATCAACCGGATCGCCTCGATGGCGCCGCGCCTCGCGAGCAGCGTGAGCAGGCCGTTGTCCGGGCAGACCAGGTACTGCCCGCCCGCGCTCACGGCGATCGCGCCGCGCGCGGTCCCGACGCCGGGGTCGACGACGGCGAGATGCACCGTGCCCGGCGGGAACGTCGGCACGGCCGCCGCGAGGAAGAGCGCGCCTTCGAGCACGTCCTGCAGCGCGATCTCGTGAGTGAGGTCGTGGATGCGCACACCGTCGCAGCGCGCGAGCAATACGCCCTTGAGCTGCGCGACGTAGGGGTCGCGCGTCCCGAAGTCCGTAGTCAGCGTGACGATGCCAGACACGTCGCGAGGATAGCGCGCCGGGGGCCACGCGCGGCCTCGCTCAGACCGAGTCGGCCCGCACCGACGCTGGGCCATCGAGCCCTCGCGCGGGGGGCGAGCCGCGCAGACGGGGCGCGGCGCTCGCCTCGATGCGGCGGACGCGCATCGCTATCGCGATCATCACGCCGCTTGCCAGTTCCAGCAGCTCCTCGAGGGCCCCGAACCGCCCGATGCCCCCTGCCGGGGACTGCGCGAGGTTGTCGAGGAGCACCGCGAGCGCGGCGAGGCCGAAGCCCAGCGCCAGCAGGGCGAAGGCACGGCGGCTGCGGCGCAACTCGCCGAGGTGCGCGAGCGAGATAGCCGCGGCGAGCAGGACGTAGCCCGCGAGGACCACGTCGTCCCAGTGCGAGGTGTGCCAGGGCGCGGGCACGCCAAGCGAGGCGATCACCCATCCGATCGCCTCGTGCAAGCCGATCAGTTCGTCGAAGGCGAGACCGGCGAGGCCGGCGGCCGCCAGCCGCCAGTAACCGGCCTGCCCTGGCGATCCGGGCGGAGCGGCGCCACGCAGCAGCGTCCAGCAGCGGAACGCCTCGGTGGCGGCGTACAGCAGTGCCGCCGCGACGGCGATGTCGGCGGCGGCGAGGACGAGCGTAGCCGGCATGATCCCGCGCGCTCGCCACGCCCGGCGCGCCCGCGCCGCCCCGCGATGGGGCGGCGCAGGCGCATTCCGGGGTTACTCCCGGGTCAGTCCTTCGGGCCTAGCCTTCCTCGGGCCAGCCGTCCGGGATTTCGCCGTCGTCGAGCGCCTTGCTGATGGCCGAGGCTGCATCCTTGGTCACCCAGGTGCTCCACACGGCCTCGTTGCCACTGAGCCACCAGAGGGCGGCGTCGTTGGCGTCGGCGTCCGGGTTGTCCTCGAGCCAGGCGGCCACCGTCTTGTACTGCTCGATGTCGAAGGTCCACGCCCTCAGCACCGAGACCACGTCCGGAGCCTTGGTCACGACATCGGGGTGCGCCGCGATCAGGATCGTGGCGTCCTGGTAGGCACAGGCCTTGGTGGTGAACCAGCACTCGGCGCTGTACTCGGGCTCGGTGAGCCGAACGAGGTCGAGGACCAGCGCGGGCCCGTTGGTGCCCCACTGGTAGCCAAGCCACGGCTCGCCCTTCTCGTACGCGCCGATCAGGTCGGCGTTCAGAGCTGCGCCATCGCCGGGGGCGATGATCTCGATGTGGTCGGAGAGGCCGTAGCCCTCGACCTGTGCGGCGTTGACTTCCTCACAGTTCCAGCCGATGACGCAGGAGACCAGCCGCGCCTTGCCGCCGGTCTCGGCGGTCGCGAACAGCTCCTGGAACTTCGGGTCCTTGAGGTCATCGACGCTGTCGAGATCCGGGTACTCCTCCTGAAGGTAGCGCGGGATCACGAATGCGGACTGCCAGTCCTTGCCGAGGCTCTGGCCGAGCGAGACGACCTCGCCGTTGGCCTGCGCTTCACTCCACGCCTCGCTCTGGTTGGGCAGCCAGATTTCCATGGTGATGTGCGTGTCGCCGCTGCGCAGACCCTGGAACAGGGGCAGCGTGGCTCCCAGCACCACGTCGGTCGGATAGTCGTAGCCCATCTCGACGACGTACTGCGCGATGCGGTTCTGGACCTGTGCGCTCGTCCAGTTCAGGTCGCTGAAGACAAGGGTCTCCTTGTCGCCGCCGTCGTCGTCCCCGCAAGCCGCAGCGACCGCAAAGACGAGCATGGCGACCATCGTGAGAGCGAACATCTTGTACCTGGTCAGCAAATTCCAACTCCCTTCCGTGGCTGTTGTAGCCAAGGATTCCCGTGCTTGATCGTGTCGAGGCGCCTCACTGCTGATAGCAGCGGCGGGCGTACCAGCGGCTGATCGCGCCGATTGAACCGCCTCCGCGCTTGCGGATCGGTTCGCCGTTCAGATTGCGCTGCGTTATGTTCATCACGGCCGGCCTGGTCAGCCGGCGCTCACTCGTCCCTTCTCGCCGGAGCCGATGGATTGTGTCAGACGATCGATGATGATGGCGAGGAAGACGATCGCGAGCCCCGCGATCAGCCCGTTCCCCGATTGGTTCTTCTGCAGCGCCCGCAGCACATTATCGCCCAGACCCCCGGCAGCGACCATGCTGGCGACCGTGACCATTGCCAGAGCCATGAGCGTGGTCTGGTTGATGCCCGCCATGATCGTCGGCAGCGCCATCGGGATCTGGACCTTCGTCAGCACCTGCCACGGGGACGACCCGAAGGCGAGGGCGGCCTCGACTACCTCCGGTGACACCTGGCGGATGCCGAGGTTCGTCAGCCGGATGACCGGAGGCACGGCGTAGATGACGGTGGCGAAGATCCCGGCCGGCTTGCCCAGCCCGAAGAAGAGGATCCCGGGCAGCAGGTAGACGAAACTTGGCATCGTCTGCATCGCGTCGAGGATCGGACGCATCACGTTGTCGCCCATGCGGCTGCGCGCGCCGAATACGCCCAGCGGCAAGCCGATCGCCAGCGAGATGACCACCGCCACCAGGATCAGCGCGATCGTGTCGATCGCGTTCGGCCAGAGGTCCATGAACCCGATGTAGAGCAAGGCGAGCGAGGTGAAGCCGAGCAGCGTCCAGCGGCCTACCGCGAAGGCGAGCAGGCCGAGAGCGACGATGATGGCCGGCCAGGGCACCCACTTGAGCGCGTCTTCGATGTTCAAGAGCGTGTAGACGATGGCATCGCTCACGCCGTCGAAGAGCCAGTCACCCTCATCGGTGAGCCAGTCGACGGCGTTGTCGATGGTGTCACCCGTGGCGCCGCGCACCGTCCGCTGCAGGGTGACGGTTCTGTCGCTTGAGGTGGGCGCCTCGGACTCGGAGAGGGTCGTAGGGAATCCCATCTCCGGGCCCCAGACCAGCAGGCTCGCCACCAGCACGGCCAGTACCGCCACTACGCCTGCCAGCCACGGCACGCGGGAGTGGAGAGCCATCAGTCCGTAGCGAGGCGACACGAACCGAGCACCGCTTTGCGCCCCCTCGATGTCCGTGGCGGCCACTACCCGGCCTCCTGCCCGCTCGCGCCGACAGCCTCCGAAGCGCGCGCTCGGAGCTCAGCGACGCTCGACACGTCCCGCACGAAGTCGGCGACGTATTCGTCGGCGGGGTGCGTCACGATTTCCTCGGGCGGGCCTTCCTGGACGATCACGCCGTCGCGCATGATCGCGATTCGGTCGCCCAGCTTGATCGCCTCGTTGAGATCGTGCGTGATGAAGACGATGGTCTTGTGCAGCTGCTGCTCCAGCGAGACCAGCTCGTCCTGCATCTTCCGCCGGATGAGCGGATCGAGGCCGCTGAACGGCTCGTCCATGATCAGCACGTCCGGATCGACCGCCAGCGCCCGGGCGATCCCGACGCGCTGCTGCATACCGCCGCTCATCTCGTGCGGGTAGTAGCTCTCCCAGCCGTCCAGCCCGACCGTCTCGATGGCCTCCGTGGCCGCCGCGTACCGCGTCTCCTCGTCGGCGCCCTGGATCTCGAGGCCGTAGGCCACGTTGTCGAGGACGTGGCGGTGCGGCAGCAGGCCGAAGTGCTGAAACACCATCGCTGTCTTCGTGCGGCGGAACTCGGTGAGTTCCTTCTCCGTGTAGTCGCAAATCTCTTCGCCGTCGAAGCGGATCGAGCCCCGTGTCGCCTCGATCAGCCGGATCAGGCAGCGGGCAAGCGTGGACTTGCCGCTGCCGGAGAGTCCCATCACCACGAAGATCTCCCCGGGTTCGACGCTGAACGATACGTCGCGGAGGCCGACTACCGCATCAAGTTCATCCTGTATTTCAGATCTGCTCTTAGTAATGTACTCAGGCTCAAAGACACGATCGGCGTTTTCGCCGAATATCTTCCACAGGCCTTCAACCTGTATCTGATGTTCCTTTTCAACCATCACAGTCATGTCGCATTAGGGCCAACATTGCGCGAGACATTCCCGCTCGTTCGATGGCGATCAGGTGCGACAACCCCCGCCCGGAGAACGAATAATAGCATGATTCCCCCGCAACCGTCACAGCCGTCGCCGCACCGTGGCAGAGCGGCGACGCCCCCGGCGGCCGGGTCCGCTATTCTCCGCGCGCGCCCCGCGATCTGCCCGGGGCCGGATGGAGGACCAGATGCGCCACTCGACCGCCTTGCGGGCCCGGCTCGGCGGGCCGGAGATCATCGTGCTGCCCGGCGCCTATGACGCGCTCTCCGCGCGGCTCGCAGAGCAGGCCGGCTTCGACGCCGTCTTCACCACCGGCTTCGGCTTCTCCGCCGCCGCCCTCGGCGCCCCCGACTACGGCCTGCTCACCGCCTCCGAGGTGCTCGACCGTGTGCGGCCCATCGTCGCAGCCGTCGACGTGCCGCTCGTGGCCGACATGGACACCGGATACGGCAATCCGCTCAACGTGGTCCGCACCGTCCGCGAGTGCGTGAGCGCGGGCGTCGCCGGCATCATCCTCGAGGACCAGGAGTGGCCCAAGAAGTGCGGCCACTTCGAGGGCAAGCGCGTGATCCCTGCCGAGGAGCAGGTGCAGAAGCTCCGCGCCGCCGTCGACGCCCGCGACGACGACGACCTCGTGATCATCGGCCGCACCGACGCGCGCGCGCCGCTCGGCCTGGACGAGGCGATCCGCCGCGGGCGGCTCTACCACGAGGCCGGCGCGGACGTCGTCTTCGTCGAGGCGCCCCAGTCGCTCGACGAGCTGAAGGCGGTGCGCGAGGCGATCCCGGACGCGCCGCTCTTCGCCAACATGATCGAGGGCGGCAAGACGCCGCTGCTCTCCACCACCGAGTTGCAGGAGCTCGGCTACGGGATGGTGGTCTTCCCGCTGGCGGCGCTGTTCAGCGCGGCGAAGGCCGTCGCCGCCACCTTCCGCGCCCTCCACGACGAGAAGACCACCGCCAGCCGCATCGACGCCCTCACCGGCTTCCACGAGTTCGAAGAGATCGTCGGCGCCCCCGACTGGCACGAGCTCGAGGCGCGCTACGGCGTGGAGTAGGACGATGAGCGATCGCATCTACGTCCGAACGAACGGCAAGATGGAGGAGCTGGAGGAGCAGCCCTTTGACTCCGAGGATGCGATCCAGCGACTGATCGCGGAGCACCCCGATCTGATCGGTGGCGGCCGCATCCGCCCACGCGATCCCCGTCGCTGGATCCTCATCACACGCGAAAAAGGCGTCCCCGACGCTCCAGGCGCCAGCGACCGCTGGGCCGTCGATCACCTGCTGATCGACCAGGAGGCGGTACCGACACTCGTCGAGGTGAAGCGCGGTTCGAACACGCAGGTCCGCCGCGAGGTCGTCGGCCAGTTGCTGGAGTACGCCGCACACGCCCGCCACAGTTGGGACGCGGGTGACTTGCGCCGCACCTTCGAGGAGCGAGCCGACGATCCCGGCCGAGACCTCGCCGTGCTGCTGGCCGACGAAGAACCGGACGCCGACGGGTTCTGGCAGGACGTGGAGACGAACCTTCGCGCGTCGAACCTCCGCCTGCTGGTCGTGGCCGACAGTATCCCCGATGAACTCGCCCGGATCGTCGAGTTCCTGAACGAGCAGATGAGCAAGGTCGAGGTGCTGGCCGTCGAGGTGAAGCGCTACGCCAGCGGCGCGAGCGAGACCTTCGTGCCCACCGTCATCGGCACGCTTGCCGCCTCTCCGTCGAAGTCGGGCGGCGGGGACAACTGGACGCGCACGACCTTCCCTGAAGCTTTCCAGAACCCCGAACACAGCGCCGCCGCTCAAGGTCTGCTCGACGCTGCGAGCAGGGCGGGCGCGACCTTTCTGGGGTACAGAAGCGGGATCAGCATCCGCACGCGCGTTCACGACACTCCACTGACCATCGCATGGCTGCTCGCACCTGGGCGCGAATCTTCGTGGCAACCGGTGCGCGAATTCTCGTTCGGCGCGGGCAACGCAAACAACCCTGAGTTCTTCAGTGGGCTCCCCGACGACCTGCGGGATCGGCTGGAGGCTTGGGCAGGCGAGTTCGCCAATGACAAGTTCGCCTACAAGGATCCTCGCACGAAACTGCAAACGGCCGGAGTGGCCGCGTGGTGCGTCGGCTACGACGACGCGGCGGCGAACATCGGCGTGCTGTGCGAGCGGCTGGAGCGGGTGCTCGCGGAGCTCAGGGCGCTGTAGTCCTCGAAGGGTGGCTCGGCTCCGACGACCAGTCCTCGGGCTCGATGCCGTCGCCGACCGTCAGATCCCAGAGTTTGTCCTCGCCGTCCTCCACCCACTCTTCCCAGGCGGCCTGGTACGCGTCGCCGAGCTCCCGCTCGCGCAGCAACCCCAGCGCCTTCCGCACCACCTTGGAGCGCGACGCTTCGTCGTGCTCGGCGAGGTACCGGTCGATGAACTCGACATCCTCGTGCGGCAGGCTGAGGCTCAGCTCCATGTTGCTGATGCTACACCACGGAACTCCGGCGAACCGCTCGCCCTCACTCCTCACCCCCCGCCCGGCCGCCAGCCCGTGTCGCGCGAGTAAGGCGCCCGCCGCGTAGAGCGCGATCCGCGAGCCGAACGAGTGCCCGATCACGTCCGCGCGTCCGCCGATCAGCTCGATCAGCGCCAACAGGTCCGCGACGTGCTCGGACATGCCGTAGTAGCCGCCGACGGCCCAGTCGGAGTCGCCGTGCCCTCGCAGGTCGGGGGCGATCACGCGGTAGTCGTCGCAGAACGCGGCCGCGAGGCGATCGAGCGAGCGGGCGTGGTCGCGCTTGCCGTGCAGCAGCACCAGCGGCGGCGCCTCCGCGCTGCCCCACTCCCAGTAGGCGAGGCGCAGGCGCTGCGACTCGAAGTGGCGCCGCACCGGTTCGAGGTGCGGCGAGGGTCCGGCTGGCGCCATCGCGGGTTCGCCGGCTACGCGCCGTGGACGGCGGGCAGCACGGTCTCGGCGAGCATGCGCGTCTGCGCCATCAGCTCCTCGTCGCTCTCGGCGATCGGGCGCATCACGAACTTGGAGACGCCCACGGCCGCGTACTCGTCGATGCGTTCGAGGATCGCGCCCGCGTCGCCGACGGCGAAGTAGTCGCGAGGGTCGGCGCGCTCGGGGCCGCCGGGTCGGCGAGCGACGGCAGCGGCAGCGCGCTCGACGGCGGGGTCGTCCCAGCCGCCGAAGCGGAACGGGAAGCTCGCGCCGTAGTGATCCTCGGGCACGGGCCGCCCCGCCTCCCGCGAGACGCGACGGATCGAGGCGACCACGGGCCCCACTTGCGCCGGCGATTGCAGCCCGCCCAGCCAGCCGTTGCCGAAGCGCGCGATGCGCCGCACCGCCGCGGGGCTGGACCCGCCGATCCAGAGCGGGAGCGGCTGCTGCGCCGGCTGCTGCGCGATCGAGGCGTCCTTGTAGCGGTAATGCTCGCCCTCGAAGCTCACGCTCTCGCCGCGCCAGAGGCGGGTCACGATCTCCAGCATCTCGTCGGACCTCGGCCCGCGTCCGCGCGGCGCGCGGCCGGTCGCGACCCACTCGGGTGCGATCTCGGGGCCGACGCCGAAGGCGGGCAGCAGGCGGCCGTCGCTGAGGAAGTCGATCGTCGCGCACTGCATCGCGAGCACCAGCGGGTCGCGCAGCGGCAGAACGACGACGCTCATCCCGAACTTGAGCCGGTCGGTGGCCCCGGCGAGCGCGGCCATCGTGCTCATCGCCTCGAGCTGCGGTTGCGGCGAGATCAGGCGGTCCGACTGCCAGATCGAGTCGATGTCGCACTCCTCGCAGAGTTCGACCCACTCGCGGAAGGCCCGTGCCGAGGCGAACGGGAACGCCGCCATGCCCAGCCCGATGCGCGCGCTCATCGCCGCTCCTCCGCGTCCTTGCAGCAGGGTAGCCGACCTCGGCGAGCGGCGCGCGCGGCGGTGCGGATCGAAACTCCCGCTGCTGTCCGCTCAGCTACCGGGCGAGAGAGCGGGTACGCTGTAGACGTTGACAGGGGAGGATCACGTCCATGGGCTGGGAACAGCGGATCGAACTCAATCCCGACATCCTGGCCGGGAAGCCGGTCGTGAGGGGCACGCGCCTGGCTGTGGAGTTCATCGTCGAGCTACTGGCCGACGGGTGGACCGAGGAGACGATCCTCGACCAGTATCCAGGTCTGGTTCGCGAAGACATCCACGCCTGCCTGCGCTACGCGAGCGAGCGCCTGCAGGCCGAGAAGGTCTACCCGCTCAACGCGTAGTCAAGGATGCGATTCCTCGGCGCGCGGCGCGCGCGTCGGTGTCAGATAGACTTGCCTGCATGAGCACGGGCACGCAGCAGCAGACCGCCAACCAGGCCTTGCGCGCGTACCGTGGCGCGGTGCGGCAGACGCACGCCAGCGGGCAGGCGACAGAGCACAGCTACCGGCCGGCCTTCAAGGCGCTGGTCGAGGCGCTGGGCGGGGACGGCGCCGAGGCGATCAACGAGCCCGCGCGCATCGTAGCTGGGGCGCCCGACTTCATCGTCCAGCGGCGCGGCGCGCCAATCGGACATATCGAGTGCAAGGACATCGGCGAGAACCTCGACGCCGCCGGGAGCAGCGAGCAACTCAAGCGCTACCGCGAAGCACTCCCCAACCTCATCCTCACCGACTATCTGGAGTTCCGCTGGTACGCCGAGGGCGAGCTGCGCGAAAGTGCTCGCCTCGGCCGATTCGACAGCGGTGGCGCGTACACCGCGGAGAGCGGCGGCGGCGCTGCCGTGCGGGCGTTGCTGGATGCGTTCTTCGCCGCCGACCACGCCACGATCGATGACCCGGCCGATCTGGCGCGGCGGATGGCAGGCAAGACACGACTGCTCCGCGAGACCATCCGTCGCATCCTTGAGGACGACGACGAACCCGCGGCGCTTGGCGAACTACTGGCGAGCTACCGCGAGGTGCTGATCAGCGACCTCGACGCGGACGAGTTCGCCGACCTGCAAGCGCAGACGGCGGCCTACGGCCTGTTCGCGGCGCGCTGTCTACACGAAGGCCCCGCCACGGAATTCACGCGCCAGTCGGCGGTGTTTGCGCAGACTACGCCGTTCCTGCGCGACGTCTTCACGCGCGTCGCCGGGCCAGCCGCCGATCCGAGCATCGCCTGGATCGTGGACGACCTCGCACTGTTGCTCGTGCGCGCCGACATGGCGGCGATCCTCGAGAACTTCGGGCAGCACACAGGGCAAGAGGATCCGGTCGTGCACTTCTACGAGGACTTCCTCGCCGCCTACGACCCGAAGCTGCGCGAACTGCGTGGCGTCTACTACACGCCCGAGCCTGTCGTCTCCTACATCGTCCGCAGCGTCGACCGGGTGCTGCGCGACGAGTTCGGACTCGCCGACGGCCTCGCAGATACCGCCACCGTCGAGGTCGCGACGGCGGACGGCGAGGCGCGGACGAGCCCGCGCGTACTGATCCTCGATCCGGCGGCCGGCACCGGTACCTTCCTGCGCGAGGTCGTCTCGAGGGTCCGCCGGACGATCGCGGACAAGGGCCTCGGCGGCGCGTGGCCGGACTACGTGCGCGAGCACCTGCTGCCGCGCCTGTTCGGCTTCGAACTATTGATGGCGCCGTATGCGATCTGCCACCTCAAGCTCGCCATAGAGATCGGCGGAGAGAGCAGCGCGTTCGCGCTGCCGGCAGACGAGCGACTGAACGTGTTCCTCACCAACTCGCTCGAGGAGGCGCACGAGGCGATCAGTCACCCGTTGTTCGGTGCCGAAATCGCGCGTGAGGCCCGGGAAGCAGACGCCGTGAAGCGGGACCACCAGGTGATGGTCGTGCTCGGCAATCCGCCCTACTCGGGTCACTCCGCCAACAAGGGCAAGTGGATCAGGGATTTGATCGGGGCTTACAAGCAGGGCATTCCTGAGTTGCGGAAGCCTGGACAGGCGAAGTGGCTGAGCGACGACTACGTGAAGTTCATCCGCTTCGCACAATGGCGCATCGAGCGAACGGGCTATGGCGTGCTCGGCTTCGTCACCAACCACAGCTACCTCGACAACCCGACCTTCCGCGGGATGCGTCAGTCGCTGATGACGACGTTCGACGAGATCCGGCTGCTCGACCTCCACGGCAACAGCAAGAAGCGGGAGCGCGCGCCTGACGGCGGGCCGGACGAGAACGTGTTCGACATTCAGCAGGGTGTCGCCGTTGGGCTCTTCGTCAAGCGAAAGGAGGGCAACGGCCTACCGGCGCGCGTGTTCCACGCGGATCTCTGGGGAGAGCGCGAGGACGGGGCCGACGGCGGCAAGTACGGCTGGCTTGCCGCCAACGACATCGCCAGCACGGACTGGGCCGAGCTCTCGCCCAAGTCGCCGCACTACCTCTTCGTACCGCGCGACGAGGCGCTGATCGACGAGTACGAGGCTGCGTGGTCAGTGCCCGCGATATTCTCTCCAAACGGCGATCCCGCTCCGGGCATCGTTACGACTCACGACCAGTTCGCGATCTCCTGGACACCTACCGAGGCGGCCTCAAAGGTGGAGCGATTGCTGGCTGCCGGGTCAGAGGGCGAGGCACGGTCGGTCTGGCGTCTGTGCTCGCAGAACCAGTGGCAGTACGAGCGCGCGAAGAAGGAGCTGGCGGACGGCGAGTGGCGTAATCACATCGAAGCCATCCAGTACCGTCCCTTTGACACAAGGACGACGATCTTTGACCGGAACGTTGCAGTCCACCGGCGCGAACGCGTTATGCGGCACATGCTCGCGGGGCCGAATCTGGGGCTGTCCGTCGGCCGAGCCGGGCAAGTTATCGGCTCAGAGGCCTGGGATGTCATTGTGGCTGTGGACTCCCCAACAGACTTCAACCTCTTCCGGCGGGGAGGCAACTGCCTGTTCCCGCTCTATGTCTACCCGCTGGGGGAGGACGCTATGCAACTCGGCGTTGCGCAACGCTCCCCAAACCTCGCGCCGGCCTTTACCGGGGCGCTCGCGGATGCGACCGGGCTGCGCTTCATGCCAGATGGACGAGGCGACCTCGAGGAGACATTCGGGCCGGAGGACGTGTTCCACTACATCTACGCCGTGCTCCATAGCCCGGAATACCGCCGCCGCTACGCGGATTTCCTCAAGTCGGACTTCCCGCGCGTCCCGCTACCCGGTGACACGGCGCTGTTCGCGGAACTCGCCACGCTGGGCGCACGCCTCGCGACCCTCCACCTGATGGAGGCCGACGGCGCGAACGCGCCCGCCTTCCCCGTTGGCGGCGACCACCGCGTCGAGCGCGTTCGCTACGTCGAGCCATCAGGCGACACGGCGGGCCGCGTCTGGATCAACGGTAAGCAGCACTTCGAGGGCGTCTCGCCGGAGACGTGGGCGCTCACCATCGGCGGCTACCGGCCCGCCGAGAAGTGGCTGAAGGACCGCAAGGGCCGCACGCTCTCGTTCGATGACATCGCCTGGTACCGGCGGGTCTGCGCCGCCCTCGCCGAGACGCCGCGCGTGATGGAGCGCATCGACGAGGCAATCGCAGCACGGGGCGGCTGGCCGCTCGGCGCGTAGTCAGTCCTGCGCCAGGGGTTGCGAAGCGGCGCGGGCGTCGTCATGATCGCGGCGGAGACAGACAGGACTCACCATGCCCGATCTGCTGTACGAGAAGCGCGACCACTTCGCCATCTTCACGATGAACCGGCCCGAGCGGCTCAACGCCCTCGGCGGGGCGATGCAGGAGGACCTCAAGCGCGCCGTCGCGGACTTCGAGGCGGACCCGGATATGCGCGCCGGCATCGTGACCGGCGCGGGCCGCGCCTTCTGCGCGGGCGCCGACCTCAAGGAGAGCAACGAGCAGTTCTCCGCCGGCCAGACCAAGCCCACCGTGCGCTTCAGCGAGTCCGCACCCTACTCGCTGGCGCAGAAGCCCTACATCGCCGCGGTCAACGGCCTCGCCGTCGGCGGCGGCCTCGAGCGCGCGCTCGATTGCGACATCCGCATCTGCTCGACGGAGGCCTGGTTCGCGCTCTTCGAGCCGAAGCGCGGGCGCATGGCCGGCTACGCCATCCACCACCTGCCGAGGATGATCAACCTCGCCGCCGCCAGCTACATGCTGCTCACCGGCGACCGCGTGGAGCCCGATCGCGCGAAGGAGTGGGGCATCGTCGCCGAGGTCGTCGAGCCGGAGCGGCTGCTGCCTCGCGCGATCGAGATCGCGGAGGCGATCGCGGCCAACGCCCCGCTGGCGATCAAGGGCACGAAGGCCGCCTACCGCGCCTGGCGGCACGACAACATGGACTACTCGTACCGCCTCAGCGAGTGGGTCTACCGAGCCAACATCGACAGCTCGGAGGACATCCGCGAGGGCGCCCGCGCCTTCGCCGAGAAGCGCCCGCCCGTCTGGACGGGCCGCTAGCCGCAGCCGCGCCCACCGGCGCTCCGGCAGCCCGCTACCACGCCACCTCGCGCGCTTCGAGGCCGGCGATCTCGTCCGCTGTGAGGCCGGCCAGCTCGCCCAGCACGGCTGCGGTGTGCTCGCCGAGCCGCGGGGCGCGGCGCTTCGAGTCGTAGCGCTCCCCGTCGAGCACCCAGGGGCTGGCGGCGTGGATGTGGTGCTCGCCGGGCGTGACGCGGTAGAGCCCGGACGAGGCGTGCGCGGCGGCGGTCAGCCCAGCCTCGCGAACGAGCTGCCGCAGATCGAGTACTCGCTGTGCGGCGAGGCCGCGGTCCCGCAGCAGCGTCTCCAGTTGCTGCGCCTCGCGCTGGAGGCTCGCCGCGCCCAGCCGCCTCGCCAGCTCGCGCGGCGTCTCCCCGGCGGCGGGGCCGTCCGCGCCGAGGGTGTCCGCGAGGCGCTCGACCTCCGCGGGTGATGCGCAGACGACGGCGACCCACTCGTCGTGGAGGCAGGGCAGACATTCGCTGAACGCGGGCGCCGGGAGCGCGAAGCCGCGGGCAGCGTCGCGCTCCTCGCGGCCGCCGGGCTGGGGGTAGTTGCTCCCGAGGTAGCGGTGGAGCGCCGCCGAGGGGCCGAACAAGTCCACCTCGATCAGCGCGCCGCGTCCGCTGTGCGCGCGCCGCTGGAGCGCGTCGATCGTCGCGAAGGCGAGCACGAAGCCGGCCTGCGGATCGGGGTAGGCGATGCTGCGGTCGATCCACGGCTCGCCCTCGCCCTGGTAGCCGAAGCCGCATGCGAGCAGCATCGCGTAGCCGAACCCGACGAGGCCGGCGAGATGGCTCTGCGGTTGGTACGCGGAGAGCCGCCCGATGATCAGAGCGGGGTTCGCCTCCCACAACGCCTCCGTCGACAGGCCGAGCCGCTCCGCGACGCCGGGGGTGAAGTTGGAGACGACGACATCGGCGCGGCTCGCCAGCTCGAGGAAGAGCCGCCGTCCCTCCTCGGTCGTGAGGTTGACCGTCGCGCTCTCCTTGCCCTGGTTCGTCTCCCGGAACGAGCCCTTGCGGTCCCACTCAGGCAGATCCGCGTCGGGTACCGAGAGCTCGCCGATGCGCGCGCGCGTGTGATCGAGGCGCGCGCGCGACTCCATCTTGATCACGCGCGCGCCGAGGTGCGCGAGCTGCGCCGTGCTCAGCGGCGTCGCCCAGACCGTGCTCAGGTCGAGCACCGTGACGCCCTCGAGCGGTCGCGCGAGGTCCGCCACGCGCGCGGCTTGCGAGGGCGGCGCTGATCTGGGGGACGGCGTCAGGCGGTAGAGCCAGTCGTGCACCTCGGCGCTGCCGGAGAGTTCCTCCTCCAACTCCTCGACCCCGGGCGGGGCGAGGGCGAAGGCGAAGGGCAGCCGCTCGCGGAGTGCAAGCTCCATGAGCTCGTCGCACGTGCGGCCCGCGATCCACTCGGCGAGCCGGGGCTCGAGGACGTCCCAGTGCTCGCCTCGCAAGCCGCGGTGGGCGAAGATCTCCCAGCTCGCCCACTCCGGGTCGCCCATCTCCCCCATCAGGCGCTGCCACTGCTCCTCGTTGGTGCAGAGCACGAAGAGATCGCCGTCCGCCGCGCGCATCACTTCCGTCGGCTGGAAGAGCGGCGAGCCGAGGCGCGTGGGCGCCACGCCCGCGTAGGTCCACTTGACCACCTCGCCGGCGGCGCAGATCGAGAAGCACTCGTGCTTCGTCAGCTCGATCACCTGGCCGGGGCGGCCCTGCGCGGCGGCGAGCAGCGTCGCCATCGCGGCGTAGGAGCCGGCGATCGTCTCGGTTTGCTGCTCGTGCAGCGCCAGCGGGCGGCCCTCCGGGTCTCCCGAGGCGCCCGTGAGGTGGAGCACACCCGAGGCCGCCGCGACCGTCAGGTTCCCGCCCCGCGGCGCATCTGGCCCGCGGCCGAAGGCGGAGATCACGACGGCGGGACAGGGCAGGTCATCGGGCAGCCCGCCGCCCGGCCAGCCCTCGTGGTCGTCGAAGTCGACGAGCAGCGCCGACGCATCAAGGGTCGTGACCGCATCCGCGATCGAGGGGAAGAACCCCGCAGGGCCCTCGCCGTCCTCGCTCCAGACGGCACGCACCGCGACGCCCCCGGCACGCGGCTCCAGCAGGCGGACCTCGTGTCCGGCGCGGCGCAGCAGCAGCGAGGCCCACTCGACCGCCGCGGTGCGGCCGGCGAGAAGCAGCGGGCCCCGCGCCTCGTGCCGTGACTGGTCGGCTGCGCTCATGGTCCTCCTCCGGGCGAACGCACGCACAGTCCAACGGCGGCCCGCCGTGGTCAAGGCAGCGACGGGCCGCCGTGCCGCGTAGCATGGCCCGCGCCCCGCGCGAGGAGACAGCCGTGCCGCAGCCAGCACAGCAAGTTCGCCCGTTCGACAGCGACTTCGTGCTCGACCTGCCCTCGGTAGGCGCCCCTGCGATCCGGCCCGGCGATGCGGCGGTCGCCTACGTCGTCACGCGCGTCGATCGCGAGACGCTGGCGGCCGAATCGCACATCGAGCGCGTGCCGTTTGGCGGCGGGGCGGCGCGGCCGCTCACCTCGGGGCCGCGCGACGCCTCGCCGCGCTGGTCGCCGGACGGGAGCGCGCTCGCGTTCGTGCGTCGCGAGGAGGACGGGGCAGCACAGCTCTGGCTGCTGCCCGCGGAGGGCGGCGAGGCGGCCCCGCTGACCTCGCTGCGCGGCGGCGTCGCCGAGTTCGCCTGGTCGCCGGACGGCGCAACGATCTACTGCACGAGCGACGTCGACCCCGACGCCCTCCCCGCCTCGGCCGAACGGGAGCCGCCCGTCCCGCGGGTCCGCGAGGTGCACGAGATCTACTACCGAGGCGACACGATCGGCTGGCGCGGGCGGACGCGGCGGCAGATCTTCGCGGTACCGGCTGCGGGCGGGCGCGCGCGGCGGCTCACGCGCGGCGGCTTCCAGCACCGGGCGCTCGCCGTCTCCCCGGACGGCGCGGCGCTCGCGTTCGCCTCGGACCGCTCGCGGAGGCGCCAGGAGCGCGAGCCCTGGGGCGCGGAGCTGTGCGTGATGCCCGCCGGGGGCGGGCGCGTGCAACGGCTGGCGCGCGACGTCGTCGCTGTCGGCGGCATTGCCTGGCGGCCGGGACGCGCGCCGGGCGCGGAGCAGATCGCCTTCGTCGGCGCGCCCGAGGAGCACATCTGGCAGCGCTACGTCTACCTGCTCGATCTCGCGTCGGGCGAGTGTCGGCGCCTCACGGACGACTCGATCGATCCGCAGACAGGCTTCTTCCCGATCGCGCCCGCGCCGCCGCTGGTCTGGCATGAGGAGCGCGTGCTGTTCCTCGCCGACGCCGCGGGCGCATCCGGCGTCTACGCCGTGACGTCCTCGGGCGAACTCGAGTCCGTGCGCGCGCGGCGCGAGCTGATCGGCGGGCTTGACGCGACTCCCGACGGCGAGCGGCTCGCCTTCGTCGCCTCGAGCCCGCGAGCGGCGCCGCAGGTGCGTACGCTCGAGGTGGGCAGCGGACGCGCCCGGGCGCTCACCCGGGTGGGTTCGGAGTACCTCGCGGCGCATCCGCCGGGGCGCACCGAGCGCTTCCGTGTGCGCCGCGCGGGCGAGTCGATCGAGGCGCGGCTGCTGCATCCGCCGGACTTCGACCGCACGCGGCGCTATCCGCTGGTGCTGGAGATTCACGGCGGCCCGAACGCGTTCCACGGCGACGGCTTCAGCCCGCTGCACCAGGTGCTCGCCGGCGCGGGCTTCCTCGTGCTGGCGGTGAACCCTCGAGGCTCCAGCAGCTACGGGGCGGACTTCACCGCGCAGGTCTTCGAGGACTGGGGCGGCGAAGACTACCTCGATCTGCTCGCCGCCGTCGACGCCGCCTGCCGCCGCCCCTACGTCGACGAGCAGCGGCTGGGGCTGCACGGCTACTCCTACGGCGGCTACATGAGCAGCTGGATCGTCGGGCACAGCGATCGCTTCCGCGCGGCGGTGATCGGCGCGCCGGTCACGAACCTCGTCTCGATGTACGGGCAGACGGACATTGCCGTATCGTTCGGCGAACGGCAGTGGGGCGGGCTGCCGCAGGACAACTTCGACCATTATGTCGAGCGCTCGCCGCTCACGTACGCCGACCGGGTCACCACGCCCGTGCTGCTGCTCCACGGAGAGGACGACATCCGCGTGCCGATCTCGCAGTCCGAGGAGCTCTACGTGGCGCTCAAGCGGCGCGGCAAGACGGTGGAGTTCGCGCGCTTCCCCGGCTGCTCCCACCTCTTCCTGCGCAGCGGCCACGCCTCACTGCGCAAGGAGTACTACGACCGCTCCGTCGCCTGGCTCCAGCACTGGCTGACCCCATGACGCCCGCCGAGCGGACCCCTGCCGAGGAGACCGCCGCCGCCGCGCGCGAGGTCGTCGAGCGCATGACGGCTCGAGGTCTGCAGCTCGCGACGGCCGAGTCGACGGTAGGCGGGCTGATCGGGCACGCGCTCACGGACGTGCACGGCGCCTCGCGCGTCTTCCCCGGCGGCATCACCGCCTACGCGAATCCGCCGAAGCAGGCGCTGCTTGGCGTTCCGGCCTCGGTGCTTGAGGCGCACGGCTCCGTCTCCGCCGAGACCGCGCTTGCGATGGCGCACGGGGCGCGGTCTGCCTTCGGCGCGGACCTCACGCTCGCCGAGACGGGCATGGCGAGCGCGCTGCCACCCGAACGCGCCAACCCCGAGCGCCCGGCCGGCCTCTACTACGTTGCCCTCGTCGCCGATGAGTTCGAGCGCGTCGAGCGCCACGTCTTCCCCGGTGATCGCGAGGAGACGAAGCAGCGCGCCGCCGCTGCGGCGCTGCGTCTCGTCCTCGACTACCTCGACGACACGGGCGACTGAGCCGGAGCTACCGAGGGTAGACCAGGGTGCGGGCGACCTCGCCGCGCTCCATCAGGCCGAAGGCGTCGTTGATCCGTTCCAGCGGGAGCCGCTCGCTGATCAACTCGTCGAGCTTCAGCTTGCCCGCCATGTAGAGATCGACGATGCGCGGGATGTCGGCGCGCGGGTTGGCGGCGCCGAAGCCGCTGAACTGCAGGCCCTGCCGGCCCGCCATCAGCTGCCACCACGGGATCTCGAGGACCGCGTCGGCCGGCAGCACGCCGAGCACCCACATCCGGCCGCCGGGCTTCAGGGAGCGCATCCCCTGCAACACCACCTCGGGGATGCCGATCACCTCGAACGCGTGATCGACGCCGATGCGCGTGAGCGCCCGGATCTGCTCGACGGGATCGCCCTCGGAGGCGTTGACGACGTGCGTCGCGCCGAACTGCTCGGCGAGTTCGAGCTTCGAGTCGAGCAGGTCGACGCCGATTACCATCTCCGCGCCGGAGAGCGCCGCGGCCTGCACGGCGTTGAGGCCGACGCCGCCGCAGCCGAAGACCGCGACACGATCGCCGGGCGCGACCTGTGCGTCGTTGAAGACGGCGGCGACGCCCGTCGTGACGCCGCAGCCGACGAGCGCGATCGTGTCCAGCGGCGCGTCCTTGCGCACGGGAATCGCGCCGGTCGCGGGGACGACGGTGTATTCGGCGAACGAGGAGACGAAGGACTGGTTGCTGATCCGCTCGCCGCCCTTGCTGAGGCGGCTCGTTCCGTCGAAGAGCGCGCCGAGCGGGCGCATCGCGGCGATCTTCGGGCAGTCGCTGAAACGGCCCGCGCCGCAGGCCAGACACTCGCCGCAGTAGGGCCCGATGCTGAGCACGACGTGGTCGCCGACCTGCGGGCTGCCGACGCCGGGCCCGACCTGCTCGACGACGCCGGAGCCCTCGTGGCCCATCACCATCGGCAGCGGCGAGGGGAAGTCGCCGTGGATGCGGTGCAGGTCGCTGTGGCAGACGCCGCTCGCCTCGATGCGGACGAGCACCTCGCCGGCCTTCGGCTCGGCGATCTCGATCTCCTCGACGGTCAGCGGCTCGTGGATCGCGCGCAGCAGGGCTGCCTTCATGCGTCGCTCCCTTCGTCGGGTTACCAGGCGGCGAACACGGTACACCGGAGCGCGTGCTGGGAGTCTTTCGGGCTGCCAGCACTGCTAGCATTCCTGTATGTAGCCTGGCCGCCACGCCGACCAGAGGAGCACCGCGACGGGCATGCGCCTCGCGCTCCTCGGGCTCCCGGACTGCTCGCCGCCCGTCGCAGTCTCGAACTGGGACGAGATCCGAACAGGCGGCTCCTGCGTACTCAAAGGGGGACTCGTCTTCGACGTGCCGACGGAGGTGAGGGCGAGGTCGCCGTGCCGGTTAAGGAGTCTCGCCGATGACTCTGCGCCTCGCGTTCCTCGCAGTCTCGCTGCTGATTGCGGCCATCGCCGCGGCCGCGACCGCGCCGCCCGGCGCCGCCGCTGAGCAGGACGGTGACACCGCCCCCGTCGAGGTCATCATCGACTTGCGCGTCTGGCAGGATGTCGACGACCCCGAGAACCTCCTGGTCAGCGCCCGGCCCCTGGGAGGCGACTGGGGCACGGTCGGCACGGTTCCCTTCCCGCTCGAGAATGTGTACGAGGCACGCGGCAGCCACTTCATCTACTACTACCGCTACGGCGATCTCACGGTGGTCGGCGCGACGTTGCGCATCTGGCAGGACTTGGACGCCCCTGACGACGAGAGCATCTTCATTTGCGCTCACCATTGCCAGCATCCCTCGCGCCGGTCGATCCCGCGCCCGCTGGGGGCGATCCCGCTGCCGCTCGACGACGGCTATAGCCCCGATGGGCAGTACCGCTACGGCGACCTCAAGATCGCGACCGTCCCCGGCAACCCTGGGCTGCTGTCAGACCGTGTGCAGCTCCTGAGGCTCAGGGACACGCTGGCCGGCACGGGGACGCTCGACTGGGACCACGACACCCCCATGACGACGTGGACCGGCGTCACCATCGGCGGGAAGGCCCTGCGCGTGAGGAAACTGAGCCTCACCGGCAGCGGCCTGACGGGCGAGCTCTCGGGCTTGCTTGGGAACCTGACGAGCATTGAGGAGTTGTGGCTGGACGGCAACGCGCTCACGGGCGCGATCCCGTCGAAGCTCGGCCAACTGACCAGGCTGACGCACGTCTACCTCGGCGGGAACGCGCTCACGCGCTGCGTCCCGCCGTCGCTGCTCGCCGTGCCGAACAACGACCTCGACTTGTTGGGACTCCCCGACTGCCTGCCGCCCATCAAAGCCTACGGCGACGGGGACACAATCCTGTCCGACGGCTCCTTCGTACTCAGAGGCGACTCGTCCTCTATCTTCGACTCGTCCCTCATCTTCGATGTGCCGGCGGGAATCCGAATCACGATCCAGGCGGTTGGACTCCACCACGACAACCGCTATTGGCTGATCGTGAGACACGCGGACAGCCGATCGCGTATGAGGCTCGGCCTGCCCGACTACGATGAGTGGGATCGCGGGATAGATCCGGACGCGCCCGAGATCTCGGCAGCGTTCGACAGGATCATCGAGTCCTCGTGGCTCGGAGCACCGGACACGCCCTCCCGGCCGAGCGGTGTTCCAAAACTGACGGCTTTGGCCGGCGGCCGTGCGGGCGAGATCCTGTTGAAGTGGACGATCGCCAACGAGGACGCCACGCGCTGGCAATACCGGCGGAGAGGACCGGGTGAGGGTGCCGCGTGGGAGGCCTGGACGAATGTGCCCGGCAGTGATGAGAGCACCAGGAGCCATCGGCTTTCCGGGCTACAACCCGGACAGCCCTACGCGTTCGAGGTGCGGCCGTGGACGGCAGGCGGTGTGGGCGACGCCTCCTACACCGTGGAAGCGGTCACGCTGCGGGTTGGGGCCGACGCCATCCCGATCGCGATCTTCGGCCAGGCACTCGAGGGTGGACACACGTTCCGTGTCGTCGAAACGGCCTACACGTTCACAACCCCGCGAAGATCCCGGATCGCGCTGCGCGAGTCGACGCAGACCGCGGACGGATCGACCCAGATCACCTGGGAGTGGAAGGGGTTCCAGGGGCCCACCTACGCCTACGCGATCTACGACACCGCGCTCGGCAAGTGGGTTGACCGGTTCCACGGTTCATACGACGACCGTCCCGTCGACCAACTGGGGGCGTCCATCAGGGAAGACCCACTCCCCAGCGAAGACCCGCTTCCTAGCAAAGACCCGCTCTCCAGTGACGACCTCTCAACGCTCCCCATCGCACTCGCCGCGGCGATCGCGATCGGCCTGATCGCCCTCGCTGTGGCGAGGTGGCGCGGGCGTGTATGATGGCGAGCGTCGGGAAGCGGATTCCCGGCAATTGCAACACGCCACGTGAATACGTTGTGGGGGAGAGCCGATGGCTGAGGAAGCGTACGAAGAGATTCTGGTCGAGAAGAAGGGGCACGTTGAGATCATCACCCTCAACGCCCCGGAGAAGCTGAACCCGATCACGTTCCGCTCGCTCTACGAGATCATCGTGGAGATCGAGCGGGCGGAGATGGACGATGAGGTTCGCTGCATCATCTTCACGGGCGCGGGCCGTGGCTTCTCCTCCGGCGCGGACCTGAGCAGGGCCGCCGTGGACGGCCCGATCTACCGCGCCAAGCTGGGCGAGCGGGCGATGACCGAGTACCCGGGCGGCGTCCTCAGCTACGCGATTCAGCGCGTCGGCGAGTGTCGCAAGCCGACCATCGCCGCCGTCAACGGCGTCGCGGTGGCCGCCGGCCTCGCGCTCATCCTGGCCTGCGACATCCGCATGGCCGCCGAGAAGGCTCGCTTCTCCACCATCTTCACGAAGCGCGCGATGGTCGTGCACGCGGGCATGTCCTACTACCTGCCGCGCGCCGTCGGGGTCTCGAAGGCTCTCGAGCTGCTGTGGACCGACCGCTTCGTGCTGGCGGACGAGGCCAAGGAGATCGGCCTGGTCAGCGCCGTCCACGAGCAGGACGACCTGATGCCGCAGGCGATGGAGTTGGCCGAGCAGATCGCTGCCGGCCCAACGATCACCCTCGAGCTGGACAAGAAGCTGATCTGGCGCGCCGCCGAGGCGCCGACGCTCCTCGAGGCGATGCAGGTCGAGTCCTGGGGCGGCTCCGTCGCTCACCAGACCGAGGACTCCAAGGAGGGCATGAAGTCCTTCATGGAGCGCCGCGAGCCAGTCTTCCAGGGCCGGTAGCCCCAGGGCCGCCAGTCCGGACACCAGGCGAGAACGACAGAGGCCGCCCCACGCGGGGCGGCCTCTTCGCGCCCAGCGGGGAGATACGAGGCGGCTCGCTACTCCGTGTCGAGCAGCGCCGCCAGATCGTGCTTGTGCGAGAGGATGTCCGCCCACGGGTCGCCGACCTCGGCGATGCGGGCGGGCGCGGTGAGGATCGTGAAGTCCGTCGGGTAGACCTCGTCCAGCTCGTCCCAGCGCAGCGGCATCGAGACCGGCGCGCCCGGCTTGGGCCGCGGTGAGAACGCCGCCGCGAGGTTCTTGATCCGCGCGTTCTGGTTCACGTCGACGAAGATCTTCCCGCCCCGCTTGTCCACCGACCACTCCAGCGTCACGTCGCGCGGTCGCGCGCGCTGCAGGAAGCCGCCGAACGTCTCCGCCACCGAGCGCACCGCCGCGTAGTCGAACTGGCGCAGCACCGGCACGCAGATGTGCAGCCCCGTAGCGCCCGAGGTCTTGACGAACGAGGACAGCGAGGCGGCGTCGAGCAGCTCCTTGAGCCCCCGTGCGACCTCGACGGCCTTCGCGAAGGCGCGCCTGTTCAGCGCCGGCTCGTCACCCGCCCGCTCCGTGCCGGCGTAGATGTAGGGATCGAGGTCGAAGAGCACGAAGTCTGGGTAGTTCAGCAGCGACGCTTCGACTTGCGCCTTCGAGCCGCTGAAGTTCGCGCCGAGGCGCCCGCCGTCCGGCTGTGGACTGACGCGCGCGAGCGAGATGTGCAGCTCAAGGTCGGCGAGCTGCCCGAGCCAGAGCAGTGTCGGCAGGTTGTTGCAGAGGATCGCCTGCTGATCGCCGTTCGCGGAGTCCGTGTAGACCCTCACCGTCTCGACGAACGGCGGCGGGCGGTCGTAGTGCTTCTGGTAGAACGAGCCGCCCTCGATGCCGTTCGGGTAGCGCGTGAGCGTCAGCGGCCGATCGCGCAGGTGCGGCAGCAGCCAGCGCGAGACTGTCGCGAGGTAGCGCAGCAGGTCGCGCTTCGTGAGCGCGCGCTGCTCTGCCGTCTCCGGCCACAGCACCTTGTCGAGGTTGGAGACGGGCAGTTCCATCCCACCGACATCGAGGTGCGTCGCCTGCCCCTCGCGCTCGAGCTGCTCGAGTATCGAGTCGACGGCCGTGCCGCCGGGGTCGGCCACCTCGTGCGCCTCGGCCGCGGGAGGCGGCGCCGCGACTGCGTCCGCCCGCAGGACCCCCGAGGGTGACTTGTCGTCACGCATGCGCAGAAAGACGGGCGCGCGCAGGCGTCCGTCACCGGTCCAGTTCGCGAACTCCACATCCGCGACCAGCTCCGGGCGCACGAACGCGACGCGCCCCGGCTCCGGCGGCGCGTCGGCGAACGGGTCGAGGTCGCTGGCGAGGGCGTCGAGGCGTGGGCGCAGCTCGCCGAGCGCGCGATCGCTGAAGCCGGAGCCGACGCGGCCGGCGTAGCGCAGCGCGCCGTCCTCGTCGTAGGCGCCGAGCAGCAGCGCGCCGAAGCTCCCGGTGCGAGCGCCCTCGCCCGCCCGCCAGCCGCCGACTACGAAGTCCGCGGAACGCCGCGCCTTCACCTTCAGCCACTGCCGCGAGCGCCGTCCGTCGAGGTAGGCGCCGCCCCGGCGCTTGGCGACGACGCCCTCGAAGCCGAGCGCGACCGCGGCCTCGTAGGCGGCGACGCCGTCGGCCTCGAAGCTCTGCACCGGCTGCAACAGCGGCCCCGGCCGCAGCACCCGCGCGAGCACCTCGATGCGCTCCGCGAGCGTCACGCGGCGCAGGTCGAAGCCGTCGAGGTAGAGCAGGTCGAAGGGGAAGAACAGCACTGGCAGCTCGGCGTCGGCGCGCGCGATGTCGCCGTCGCCGCCCAGGTTCATGCGCTGCTGCAGCCGCTCGAAGGAGGGCCTCCCGTGCTCGTCAAGGGCGACGATCTCGCCGTCGAGGATCGCGCTCGACACGGGCTGCGCGGCGATCGCCCTCGCGAGCGCCGGGTACTGCGCGCTGACATCAAGGCCGCGCCGCGAGCGTAGCGTCACCGCGCCGTCCTCAATGAAGGCGAGCGCGCGGATGCCGTCGAGCTTCGGCTCGAAGAGCCAGTCCGCGCTGTCGAACGGCCCATCGGCGAGCGCGGCCTGCATCGGCGCGAGCGTGCGCGGTAGCTCGCCGCGCTCGACGCGGGGAAGCGCGGCGATGTCGGGCGGGACACCCCGCCGCGCCGGGTCGGGCAGGCGACCCGCCTGCAAGTCGGCGATCGACAGACCGGAGATAACCGAAGAGTCCTCGGCGACGAGGTCGCGCGAGGGGTCGGCGGCCTCGTCGCGGTGCTTGATGAGCAGCCAGCTGCGCTCCTCCTCGCTGGTCCGCACGAGCGCCCACGAGCCCTTCAGCTTGCGGCCGCGGAAGGTGACCGAGAGCTTGCCGCGCTCGATGCCATCGAGGACGCGCGCCTCGGCCTCGGCGCGGTCGTGGAAGGAGAGCGCGCCGTCCTCGTCGGGGGAGTAGGTGCCGTTGTCCCAGACGATCACCTCGCCCGCGCCGTACTCGCCCCTCGGGATCACGCCCTCGAAGGAGGCGTAGCCGAGCGGGTGGTCCTCCGTCTGGATCGCGAGCCGCCGCTCGCCCGGGTCGAGCGAGGGCCCGCGCGGCACCGGCCACGAGGGCATCGCGCCCGCGACCTCGAGACGCACGTCGTAGTGCATGCGCGTCGCGCGGTGCTGCTGGACGACGAAGGTGAGCGGGCCGCCCGCCGTCGCGGGCTGTTCGGGCGGCGGCTCCGGGGTCTTCGCGAAGTCGCGCTTCGCCTCGTACTCCGCGAGGCTGCGCGTGGACTCGGGTGTCCCCGCCGGCGAAGCGCCGGACTCACTCGTGCGCCTGCGTGGAGGCATGGCTGCTGGTCCGTGCTGCGCGCGCCCGGCGGGAGGCGCGGGCTAGCTCGCCCTCGCGCGGGAGCGCTCGCCCGAGGCCGCCCCGGCCTCGGGCTTCGGGCTGGCGGCGGCGCGCTTGCCGGCGGCCTCGACGCTGGCCCTGAGCGCCGCCATCAGGTCGACCACCTTCGCGGTCTCGGGCACCTCGGCCTCGACGAGCTCCTGGCCCTCGAGCTTGGCCTCGATCAGCTGCATCAGCGCGTCGCGGTACTCGTCGCGGTAGTCCTCGGGCGCGAAGGGCGCTTCGAGCATCTCGATCAGCGTGAAGGCCATCTGCAGCTCGTCCTCGGAGACCTCGGACTGCTCGAACGGCTCGAGCGCTGCCGTGCGGATCTCGTCGGGGTAGTAGAGCGTTTCGAGGAGCACGCGCCCCTCGGCGCCCGGCCGCAGCGCGCAGAGCCGCTCCTTGTTGCGGATCGCGATCTGCGCGATCGCCGTCAGCCCCTTCGCCTCCAGCGCCTTCAGCAGCAGCGCGAACGGCTTGGCGCCGGTCTCGTCCGGCTCCAGGTAGTAGGCGCGCTCGTAGAAGACGGGGTCGATCTCCTCGAGCTTCACGAATGCCTTGATCGCGATCGTCTGTTTCGTCGGCAGCGGGAGCTTGTCGAAGTCCTCGTTCTCGAGGACGACGTAGCGGTCCTTCGCGTACTCGTAGCCGCGCACGATCTCGTCGTAGGACACCTCGCGGTCGAGGTTGGGGTTCCAGCGCAACTGCTTCACGCGCGAGTGGTCCTCGCGGTGCAGTTGCCGGAAGGACACGTCCTTGCTCTCGGTCGCGCTAAAGAGGCGCACGGGAATGGCGACCATTCCGAAACTGATGGCGCCTCGCCAGATCGGTCGCGGCACGGGGATGCTCCGCTCGTCTCGCCGGCGGCGCTCTGGGGTGCACCGCCCGGACATCTACCTTAGCGCGTTTGTGCTCAAGGGGCGGAGCGCGGGATGGCGCGGCTCATGGCCACACCCACTCGCCGTCGTCGCCGATGGCCGTGTTCGTCCACACGGATGCCGCGATGTGCTCGATGATCGCGGGGTGTACCGTTCCACGCACCTTTGGTTTGGGATGCTCTCGCGCAGCCGCGGCTCAGGCCTCGCCACGCTCCTGCGGTTCCTGGCGGAGTGAATCCACTACCGCGCAGGGCGGCGAGCGATCGTGCCTGAGACCACCACGAGCGCGGCGTCCGGGTCGTCCGAGCCGATCACAGGCCCCGGTAGGTGCGCTCGTGCCGCCTCGCGACGCGGAGCACCATTACCCGCTGCTCGTCCTCGTGAACCTCGTAGATGACTCGAAACCGGCCTGTCCTGACACGCCATACAGCAGCGAACCCCGCGAGTTTCGCGCTGCCTGCGGGGCGAGGATCGCTGGCCAGTTCGCGGAGGGTATGTCGCACGCGCCGAGCGTCGTCCGGTGCGAGTCTTCGCGCCTGACGCTGTGCGGCCGGGGCCAGTTCGACCCGATACGGCCCCGCCAATCAGTCCTGGTCCTCCAGCAGTCCGTGGAAGAATGCTTCGAACTCGACTCCGCCCTGCTCGGCGGCTTCGAGCCTGGATCGCTCGATCGCGGAGTGGTCGGCATCATCCATCGCGGCATCTGCCAGCCATGACTCGATCGCCTCGTTCAACAAATCCTGGACCGACCTGCCATTCCGATCGGCGGACGCCTTGAGCGCGCCGTACAGGCTGTCTTCCACGGTCATTGTCTTCATGGCCGGCTTCTTCCGCTTGGAGAGTCTCACAGAGCCCCGAATACCCGGACCTGCCCGTGCTTCGGAGCGCCACGCTCCTTGTCAGCGAGCGTAGCACATCCCTGTTGGGTCACGACCACGCACGGCGCACGGGCGTCCCGCCTCAGCGCGCGGAGCGCGGGATGGCGCGGCGTGGCGAGCGCGGGGGCGGCTGCCCGTTCGCGGCCTGCGAGGGCGCGCGTGCGCCCTCGGCGATGGAGGCGAGATCGGCGCCGGGGGCGAGCAGGCCCTCGGCGGGCGGCTCTGCGAGTGCGCCGTCGACGAGCTCGAGGCTGCGATCCTGCACGGCGGGGATGCGCGGGCCGGGCAGGATCACGCCGGTCAGGTTGAGCGGGTCGGCGGCGCTGAGGCGCACGCGCTCGCCGGTGCGCGGGCTGCGGCGCACCGAGCGCAGCGCCTCCAGTGCCTCCGGGAGGGCGAACTGCTCGCCGACGAAGCCGCTGACGAAGCGCCCGCCGCGCACGATGCCGCGCGCCTCGAGGCGTCGCAGCGCCCGCAGCAGATCGCGCCACGGCACGGTGAAGCTCTCGGCGGCGACCACGTCGCGGAAGACGACGCCGTAGCGCCGCAGCAAGAGCTGTGCGAGCTCCTCGGCGAACTCGTCGCGCTCGGCCGGGTCGGCCTCGCCGGGGCGCAGCAGCGCCCAGCGGCCGGCCGGTCCGCCACCGGCGTAGCGCCCGCCGCCGAGGTAGCGCCCGCGCCGGGCGCGGCGGGCGGAGCGGCGGGTGAGGTCGCGCAGTCCGCGGAAGCCATCGGAGGCGACGAGCCCGGCGGCGATCAGTTCGCGCAGGCCCTCCTCGACGTCGCTCGCGAGGCGGCGCGAGCCGGTGGCCAGCTCGTCAAAGAAGAGCGCGCCGCGCTCGCGCAACAGCGCGAGGAGTTCCGCGGCGGCCCCGGCGGCGGGCTCGCGCAACCGGCGGCCGTCCGCGCGCGCCGCCGCGAGCAGCATCGCGAGGTCCGCGCGCGAGGCGACCGTGACCGGCGTGACCTTCGTCGCGCGCGACATGCGCGCCGCCTCGCGAGCGCCCTGCTCGGCGTCCTGCCCGTTCGTGGACGCGCGCGGCGGGGCGAGGCGTCCCCACGCGACCTCGCCGGCGAGGCACAGTTCGTCGAGCCAGTTCGGGCCGTAGTCCTCGACGCGGGCGCGCAGCAGGTCGCGCTCCCAGCTCGCGGCTGGGGCCTCGAAGCCGCCGAGCTGGGCGACCGCCTGGCGCACGCCGCGGCGGCCGGCGAGCTGCGTGCCGGGCGCGACGTGCTGCCAGCGCAGCAGGAAGCGCATGAGGTCCTGCGCGCTTACGGGATCGATCTCGCGCCGCAGCCGGTCGAGCGTTTCGCGGTGGATGCGGGCGAGCAGCCGGCGGTCGCAGAACTCGTTCTCGCCGTCCTCGCTACGGCCGGGCGTGAAGCGCCCGCGCAGCACGAAGCCGCTCGCCTCGATCTGCTGCAGGCCGCGCGCGACGTCCTTCGCATCGAGCGCGGTGCGCGAGGCCAGCCCCGAGGGCGTGAACGGGCCGCGCACCTCGCTGTGCCCGCGCAGCAGCCGCCGCCGCGCCTCCTCGCGGTCGGCGCAGGGCTCCGCGACGCCCTCGGGCAGCGCCGCCGCGACCGGGGCGATCGCGTCCGCGGCGTCCGGGTAGAGCAGCGCGATCGACGGGTGCTGCTCGGCGGCGAACCAGAGCCGCGCGCCGGCCGTCTCGAAGGCGCCCGCGCGGCCCTGCGCTGCAAGATCGAGCAGCCAGCTCTCCCAGCCCGCGGCGTCCTCCTCGTGCACCGCGATGAGACCCACGAGTGCCTCGTGCGTCTCGTCGGCGTTGCGCGGCTGCGGCCAGGCCTGCTCCGACACGCGCTCGATGGCGTCCGCGTCGAGCGCGCCGAGGTCGCGCGCCTCGCGCGGCAGCGATCGGCGCAGCATCACGGCGCGCGTGCGGCGCTCCTCGAGCGGCGCGTCGTCGAGGAAGGTGTAGGGCTTGCCGTTGATGATCTCGTGCGCCATCGGCGAGGGCTCGGTGGTGTCGCGCGCGTGCAGCCGGATCTCGCCGTCCTCGATGCGCCGCAGCACCTGCTCGAGGCTCTCGATGTCCATCGCCTCGTGCAGGCAGTCGTCCATGGTCTGGCGCAGCAGCACGTGGTCGGGCATCTCGAGCGGCCCGGTGACGTTCTCCTGGCAGCCGACCTGTTCGGGGAAGGTCGCCGCCAGCAGGTCGTCGGCGATCATGCGCTGCAGGTAGGGCTGCACCTTCTTGCCGCCGCGCTGCCGAGGCACGGCGAGCGCCCTCGTGGTGTTCCAGCGCCAGCGCGTGGGGAAGAGCGGGATGTAGAAGCAGGATTGCCGCACCGCCTCCGCCACGTTGCGCGAGGTGACGTAGGCGAACGACTCCTCGAGGGGGAAGCTGTGCTGCGGCCCCAGCGAGAGGACCATCCCGTCATCGTTGGCCGCGGCCTGCAGCTCGAAGTCGAAGCGCACGCAGAAGCGCTTGCGCAGCGCGAGGCCCCAGGCGCGGTTGATCCTCGATCCGAAGGGCGCGTGCACGACGAGCTGCATCCCGCCGGACTCGTCGAAGAAGCGCTCGAACACCACGTCGCTGTCGGTGGGCACGATGCCGAGCCCGTCGCGCGTCGCGCGGATGTAGTCGATCAGCTGCTGCGCGCCGGAGAGGCCGACGCCGGTCTCCTCGACCAGCATGTTCGTAAGCGGCTCGACGTCGTCGAGGCCCTCGGCGATCTCGCGGCGCAGGCGGCCGACCTCCTCGCTCAGCTCGATCGTGCGGCCGGGGCCCTCGCCGAGCCAGAACGGGATCGTCGGCGGCGCGCCGCGCGCGTCCACCACCCGCACCGTCCCGTTCTCGATGCGGCGAATGCGCCACGAGGTGCTGCCGAGCAGGAAGACGTCCCCGGCCATGCTCTCGATCGCCCAGTCCTCGTTGACGGTGCCGACCACGGTCTCGTCCGGCTCGGCGATCACGCGGTAGTCGCCCAGCTCGGGGATCGTGCCGCCGTTCTGGATCGCGACCATGCGCGAGGCGCGGCGGGCGCGCAGCACGCCGGCGATGCGGTCGCGGTGCAGCAGCGGCTTCGATCGCCCCGCTCCCTCGCCCACGCCGCTCGCGAGCATCGTGAGCACCTCGTCGTAGTCCGTCCTCCCGAGGTCGCGGTACGGCGCGGCGCGGCGCACGAGGTCGAACAGCTCGTCCTCGTTCCACTCGCGCGCGGCGCACTCGGCGACGATCTGCTGTGCGAGCACGTCGAGCGGCGCAACCGGCTGCACGATCTTGTCGAGGCGTCCCGCGCGGACCGCCCTCGTCAGCGCCGCGCTCTCCACCAGCTCGTCGCGCGTGCCGGGGAAGATGCGCCCCTTGGGCCGCACGCCGAGCGCGTGCCCGGAACGCCCGACGCGCTGCAGGAAGGTCGTGATGCTGCGCGGCGAACCGATCTGGCAGACGAGGTCGATCGAGCCGATGTCGATGCCCAGTTCGAGCGAGGCCGTGGCCACCAGCGCGCGCAGTTCGCCGTCCTTGAGCCGCTGCTCCAGCCTCAGGCGCCGCTCCTTGGAGAGGCTGCCGTGGTGGCTGGCGACGTGCTCCTCGCCGACCCGCTGGCTGAGCTGGTGCGCGACGCGCTCCGAGAGCCGCCTCGTGTTCACGAAGATGAGCGTGGTGCGGTGCTCCGCGATCAGCTCCGCGATGCGCTCGTAGATCTCGCCCCACTGCTCCGCCGGGGCCACCGCCTCGAGGTCGCTCGGCGGCAGCTCGACGGCGAGGTCGAGGTCGCGCTGGTGGCCGAGGTCGACGATCGAGCAGTCCGGCTCGCCGTCCCCATTGAGGCGATCGGCGCCCACGAGGAAGCGCGCGATCTCCTCGATCGGGCGCTGCGTCGCCGAGAGCCCGATGCGCGCGGGGCGCTCGCCGCCGGAGTCGGCGATGAGCTGGTCGAGCCGCGCCAGCGTGAGCGCGAGGTGGCTGCCTCTCCGGTCGCGGGCGAGCGCGTGGATCTCGTCGACGATCACCGTGCGCACGCGCCGCAGGTTCTCTCGGCTGCGCTCGGCGGTGAGCAGCAGGTAGAGCGACTCGGGCGTGGTGATCAGGATGTGCGGCGGCTTGCGCACCATCGCCTGCCGCTCGCTCTGGGTCGTGTCGCCGCTGCGCACCGCCGTGCGGATCGCGGGCGGCTCGAGGCCGAGTTCCGCGGCGACCTCGCGGATCTCCTCGAGCGGGGTCTCGAGGTTGCGCTGGATGTCGTTGCCGAGCGCCTTGAGCGGCGTAACGTAGACGATCTCCGTCACGTCCTCGAGGGCGCCCGCCTCGGCCTTGCGGACGAGACCGTCGATGCCGGCGAGGAAGGCGGCGAGCGTCTTGCCGGAGCCGGTCGGCGCGCTGATCAGCGTGTCGCGCCCACTCGCGATCTGCGGCCAGCCCGCCGTCTGCGCATCGGTCGGCGCCTCGAAGCGGCCGCGGAACCAGGCCGCGACGGCGGGATGGAAGTCGATGCGGCTCGCGATCGGCGCTTCAACGGGCGTCATTGGCACTCCGGCGAACAAACGTGCGGTCGGCGTCCGTCCAGCCTACGCCTTGCAGCGCCCCGTCTCAAGGGCCGGATGTGGTCCGCCGTGCGGCGAACGTTGCCCGCGCGCGAGCCCTCGCCGTACCATGGCACAGCCAGCGGAAGTAGCTCAGTGGTAGAGCGCCTCCTTGCCAAGGAGGAGGTCGCGGGTTCGACCCCCGTCTTCCGCTCCACTCTCACCACCTCGCCCGCTCGCACCCGCGCTGCGGTACTTGTCGCGCCGTCGTCGTCGCGCGATGCTGACAGTGACGCTCGGCCGAAGTGGCGGAATGGCAGACGCGACGGTCTCAAAAACCGTTGGGCTTCACGGCCCGTGTGGGTTCGACTCCCACCTTCGGCACCAGCCACCCCGGTACCCGCAGGGAGTTCCGACGCCGGGGGACGAAGCACTCGATGACCATCCAGCGCGTCAGCCCGTGGAAGTACTGGCGGTCTGCCTGGGCGCAGGGCCAATACGCCTACGTCGCCTTGCCCGCCTCGATTCCACGCCCGGTTGCCGGGCTCCTCGCTCTCCTCTACACGCTGCTCTTGCTGCTGCTGCCCAACGGCTACGGTCCCCTCTACACTCTGCCCGGCGGACGAGCGAGCGTGAGAATCAGCCCGCTCCGAGGCCGGCTCCGTCACCTCGCGGTGTTTCTGCCCGCCGTCCTCGTCTCGATGACCGTCCTGCTCAGCTCGCCGATCGCGGAGGGCGCCGCCGGGGGCTGGATCAAGCTCTGCGCCGTGCTGCTCATGTTTGTGACCCTGCCGAACGTGCTCGTGGTCGTGGGCATCGGCTGGCGGGCCAGACGCTTCGCACAGCCCATCGACTACTACGCCGACACGCTCATCCGCTGGCGCTTCGGGCCGGGGCGCGGTCCTCCCGGCGACGGCGATCGGCTCTGGAGCCTCGTGCGCGATCTCGCTACTCGTGAGGGCTGGCTCCTCGGGCTGCACGCGAACAGCGACGAGATCCGCGACGAGTTCTACTTCCGCCACGGCATGGTCCTGGATGATCCCGGCGATCCCGCCGCCGGTCGCCGCCTGGTGTTCGACGGACGCCCAGCCCACGCCGCCGGGCAGGCCTCCGTGGGGCCTCGCGAGGAGTAGGCCGCGCTCAGCCCACGGTGTTGACGGGCCGCCCCTCGACGAAGGCGCGCACGTTGGCGACGGCGATGTCCATCAGCCGCTGCCGCGCCGCCCGCGCGTACCAGGCGATGTGCGGCGTGACGAGGCAGTTCGGCGCGCGCAGCAGTGGGTGATCCTCCGGCGGCGGCTCGGCCTCGAGCACGTCGAGGCCCGCGCCGGCGATGGTCCCCGCCTCGAGCGCCGCGGCGAGGGCGGCGCTGTCCACCAGCGGGCCGCGGCCGGTGTTGATCAGCAGCGCTTCGGGCTTCATCAGTGCCAGCCGCCGCGCGTCGACGAGCCGCTCCGTCTCCGCCGTCAGCGGGCAGTGCAGGCTCAGTACGTCGGCGCGCTGGAAGAGCTCGTCGATGCCGGTGAACTCCACCTCGAGGCCGTCGAGCGCCGCGGCGTCCGGGCGGTGCTCGTCGCTGGCGAGGATCGCCATGTTCATCGCCGCGCCGATGCGCGCGAAGGCGCGGCCGATGCGCCCCAGCCCAACGATGCCGAGCGTGCGGCCCGAAAGCTCGGTGATCGGCGCCACGGAGAAGCACCACTCGCCGTCGCCGCTCCAGGCACCGTCGCGCACCGCCTCGGCGTGCGGGACAGTGCGGCGCGCGAGTTCCAGCATCAGCGCCGCCGCGTGCTGCGCTACGGAGTCCGTGCCGTAGGCCGGCACGTTCGTCACGACGATGCCCCGGCGCACCGCCTCCGCGGCGTCGACGACGTCGTAGCCGGTGGCGAGCACGCCGATGTAGGCGAGGTCCGGCAGCTGCCGGATCGTCTCGGCGGGAAGCAGCGTCTTGTTCGTGAACACGTAGCGGCAGCCGGCGGCGTGTTCCAGGACCGCGTCCGGCGTGGTGCGCTCGTAGACCGTCAGCTCGCCGAAGGCCGCGAGGCCGTCCCAGCTGAGATCGCCCGGATTGAGCTTGGTCCCGTCGAGGATCGCGATCCTGTCCGCCACCGTCCCTGCTCCGTTCCCCGCCGGCGATCAGGCGCTACGACGCGACGCGCGATGCAGGCAGCGCCCGCGATCGTAGCCGCGTCCGGCGGCAGCCGCTCGCTGCGGCTAGACGCGGAAGCGGCGCGCGACGCCGCGGCGGCGGTGCGCCATCTGCGCGCGGCGGCCCTCGGCGTCCATGCGCAGCGCGTCCTCCGGCAGCAAACCGTCGAGGTCCGCGAGCTTGACGAGGCGCGTCGGCGGGAACGGCGGGTCGTCGGTCTCGCACTGCATCCAGCGCAGTCCGATGTGGCCCTCATTCTGGCCGGCGGTCGAGAGCCAGTTCGGGACGCCGGGATCCTCGTGCGAGACGACCACGCGCGCTGAGCCGTCACGCTCGGTCGGCGACTGCCGGCAGTTCACGCCGGCCATGTGGTAGCGGTAGTCGATCGAGGTCATCCAGTAGTCGTTCAGCTCCAGCTCCCAGTAGTCGCAGACCGGTGGTGTGAACTCGATCAGCAGCGCCTCGTCCGGCTGCACCATCCAGTACATGTGGTAGATGATGCCGCCCGGCGCGGCGCCGACCGTGCCCTGCGTCGCCGAGCTGCGGAAGTTGTTCGGCTGCTCGCGGTAGCGCTTCTGCCACTCGCGCCAGTAGTCCGCCGTGTCCGCTACCCATCCGGCCGCACCGGCGAGGCCCTGCGCCATCCGCTCCGGCGACATCGGCTGCGGCGGCCCGTGGTCGCCGACCCGCTCGATCAGCACGTCAATGGGAGCCTCGGCGGCCCAGTCGCCGAAGAACTGGCGGATCGTGATCTGGCTCACGTCGGGCACCGTGCGAAGCCAGTTTCCCGGGTGCTCGTCCGGGCTGACGATGATCTCGAAGCTACCGTCCCAGTTGGTGATGAGATCCTTGCCCATGATGCGCCCCACCTCGGCGGACTCGCCCGGCGGCACCGTGTCACGCGGCCGGTAGGAGCCGAACACGAGGTAGTGGACGCCGCCGCGGTTGCCCGTGATGCGGTACGTTTCGGATCCGTCGATGTAGGTCCGCAGGTAGATGCAGTCCGGGTTGTCCCCGCCGTACTTGCGCGTCGGCGTCATCGGGCGGAAGAAATCCGGATAGAGCGGATCGGAGTGCTCGACGTTGACGTCGAGTCCGAGCGAGATGTTCTGCGAGAGATACTGAAAGCCTCGCGCGCGGTCGAGCGCCGTCGCGGGCGCGGGGTCATCGAAGATGTACGACCCCGCCGCCTTGAGGTCGTCGCAGAAGCGCTCCCACGCCTCCTTCAGCATCGCATCGTGCTCCGTATCGCCGTAAGCCATCGCGTCCCCCTCCCATACGTAGTGAGCATAGCGAGCGCGCGCGACGGAGTTGCCGAAGTCACGCGCAATACCTAGACTACTTAGGTATGGCACGACCCACCGCCAAGGATCTCATCAAGGGCCATCTCGACGCGCTGCTGCTCGCGATCCTTGAGCGCGGGCCGCTGCACGGCTACGCCCTGATCGCCGCGCTCGGCGAGCGCAGCGGCGGAGCGTTCGATCTTCCCGAGGGCGCCGTGTATCCAGCGCTGCACCGCCTGGAGCGCGGCGGGCTGCTGTCGAGCCGCTGGACGGTCGTGGCGGGCCGACGACGACGCGTCTACGCGCTCACCGCCGCGGGGAGCGCGTCACTGGCCGAGCGCCGCGGCGTCTGGCGCCGCTTCGCCTCCGCGATCGGCGCCGTGCTCCAGCCTGAGGCGGGAGCGGCCTCGTGAGCCGCGCCGCGATCCGCTTCGAGTCGTGCCTCGCACGCGTCTCCGCCGCCCTCCCGGTCGCCGACGAGAGGCGCGTGGCGATCCTCGACGAGTTGCGCGATCACCTCCACGAGGCGCTCGACGCCGCGCGCGAACGCGGGCTCGGCGAGGAGGCCGCCGCCGCCGAGGCGCTCGCGCGGCTCGGTTCGCCCGCCGAGGTCGCCGCGGGCTTCGCGGAGCGGCCGCGCGCGCTCGTGCTGCTGCTCGCCGCGTACGCGCACCTCGCGCTGGTGCTCGGAGGAGCCCTTGTCGCCATCGGTGTCTCCGGCGTCGCCGCCGCGGTGCTCGGGCTCTGGCAGGGGGCCGCGTTCATCTCCGGCACCCCGCCAATCGAGCCGCTTGGCCTCGATCGCTGCGCCGAACTCGCGGACCTCGAACCCGCCGCGCGCGACTGCGCCGACGCCTGGAGCCGGCACTTCTTCGAAGAGAGCGTCGCCTACAGGGTCGTGGCGGGCGTGCTCGGCGGACTGCTGATCGGCTCGCACCTGCTGTTGCTGCGGCGGCTCGGGCTGCGCGGCGTCTGGGCGAGTCGGTCTGCAGGCGCTACGGCGCTGCTCGCGCTTGCAGGCTCGTGCGCGGGGCTCGTCGCTTGGGCCGACGGCACGTTCACGGCGATCAACGCCTGGACCAGCGCCGTCCCAACGCATGCCGGACCAGGATGGTGGGTGTCTGTTCACATCGGGATAGCCTCCGCCCTCCTTGTGTCGATGGTGCTCACGCTGCTCCTCGCCGGTCCGCTGCTGGCCTCCATATTCGGCACGCGTAAGGCTTGACGTCCGCAGCACGCACTAGCGTTCATGGCAGCGGCGCGCGACCTTCACGCGCGCGACGGGTAGACTCCGCCCTCGATGGCGCTTCAGGGCAAGGTCGCGATCGTCACGGGAGCGAGCCGGGGGATCGGCGCGGATATCGCGCGCCACCTCGGCGGCCTCGGCGTCGCCGTCGCCGTCGCCGCGCGCAGCGAGCAGGAGCCCGATCCGCGCCTGCCCGGCACGATCCACTCCGTCGTCAGTGAGATCGAGGAACGCGGCGGGCGCGCGCTCGCCGTGCGCACGAACGTGCGCTACATCGAGGACACGCAGGCGCTGGTCGACGCCACCGTCGCCGAGTTCGGGCGCCTCGACATCCTCGTCAACAACGCGGGCATCACCTTCCAGGGAGGCGTCGAGGAGATCCCGCTGGAGCGCCTGGAGCTGATCTGGCAGATCGATCTGCGCGCGCCGATCGTTCTCTGCCGGCAGTCGATCCCGCACATGCGCGCGAGCGGCGGCGGGCACATCATCAACGTCTCCTCGAACGCCGCGCGCCCGATCGGGCCCGCGCCGTACGAGCGGCCGCGAGGCGGGAGCTTCATCTACGCCGCCTTCAAGGCCGGGCTCAACCGCTTCAACGAGCAACTGGCGCGCGACCTGCAGTTCGACGGCTCCGGCATCTCCACCAACGTGCTCTCACCGATGGGCCGCCTCAAGACGCCCGGCAACCTCTACGCCGGCCGCGACTTCGGCGATCCGCTGGAGTTCGAGGTCGCCGAGGCAATGGCGAAGGCGACGGCCTGGATCTGCGAGCAGCCACCGGGGTTCAGCGGCTACGTGCTCTGGGACCAGGATCTGTGCGACGAGCAGGGGCTCTGAGTCCTGCCCGTGATACGCTCGAATCAGAAGCGGAACGGGGGGCGGCCATGACCTCGACTCAGGGCAGCCAGCACGAGCACGAGGGGGAGATCGTCTCCGTACCCGAGGCGATCGAGGAGTTCCGCAACGGCCGCCCCGTCATCATCGCGGACGACGAGGGGCGGGAGAACGAGGGCGACCTCTGCGTCCCGGCGCAGTTCATCAGCGCCGAGCTGATCGCCTTCATGGCCCGCGAGACGCGTGGCCTGATCTGCGTCACCATGACGGGCGAGCAACTCGATCATCTGGCGATCCCGCTGATGACCGGCCGCAACACCTCCCCGCTGGCCAAGGGCTTCACCGTCACCGTCGAGGCCCGCGACGGCGTCACCACCGGCGCCTCCGCGCACGACAAAGCGCACACGATCAGCCTGCTCGTCGACCCCTCGACCAGCCCGGAACAGCTGACCCGGCCGGGGCACATCTTCCCCCTGCGCGCCCGCGAGGGCGGCGTGCTGGAGCGCGCCGGCCACACGGAGGCCTCGGTCGACCTCGCGCGGCTGGCCGGCTGCGCGCCGGCCGCCGTGATCTGCGAGATGATGCGCCCGGACGGGACGATGGCGCGCATGCCGGACCTCGTCGCCTTCGGCCGCGAGCATGGCTTCAAGATCGTCACCGTCAACGACCTGATCGCCCACCGCCTGCGCACCGACTCGCTGATCGAACGGGTCGCCTCGGCGGATCTGCCGAGCCGCTACGGCGACTTCAGCGCCGTCGCCTATCGCACGCTGATCGACACGCGCGAGCACATCGCGTTCGTGACGGGAGACCTCGGCGGCGATGAGCCGGTGCTGGTGCGCGTACACGACCAGTGCGTCACCGGCGACGTGCTGCGCTCGCTCGGCTGCGACTGCGGGCAGCAGCTCCAGACCGCGATGCGGCTCGTCGGTGAAGAGGGACGCGGCGTGATCGTCTACCTCTACCAGCAGGGCCGCGGCGTTGGCGTGCACCAGAAGGCCGGCAGCGGCCACTTGCCGGCCACCGGCTCCGCCGGCGAAACCGCCACCGAGGCGCTGGGCCTCCCCGACTACGGCATCGCGATGCAGATCCTCGTCGATCTCGGGGTGCAGAGGATGCGTCTGATCACGGACAACCCGGTCAAGCGCTCCGGCCTCGACGGCTACGGGCTGGAGATCGTGGAGTTCGTCTCCTTCGACGGCGCCACGACGGAGGGCGCGACGGCCTCGTAGGCCCTTCGCGCAGCGGCGGATGGCGCTCAGGAGGTGCTGGCGCCGCCGTCCACCGCGAGCACCTGGCCGGTGATGTGGCCCGCCAGATCCGAGGCGAGGAAGACCGCCGCCCCGGCGATGTCCTCGGGCTGGGCGAGCACGCCGAGCGGATTGCCCGCCGACCGCTCCCACGGGTCGCCCTGCATGTTGCGCAGCCGTCCGGCGGTGTCGACGGCGCCGGGCGCGACGGAGTTGACGCGGATGCCGTGCTCGCCCCATTCGGCCGCGAGGGCGCGCGTCATGCCCATGATGCCGGCCTTCGCCGCCGAGTAGACGGCGGTCTGGTTGCCACCCGAACGGAGCCCCGCCACCGAGGACGTGCTGACGATGCTGCCGGCTCGGCCCTCGGCCAGCATCGCGCGCGCCGCCGCCTGGCTGCCGAGGAACATCGACTTCAGGTTCATGCGCACGATCGCGTCGAAGCCGCCCTCGGAGATGTCGATCGCCGGCAACTGGAAGTTACCGCCCGCGTTGTTGAACATCGCGTCGATGCGTCCGAAGTGCTCCTGCGCGGCCTGGACCAGCGCGGTGATGTCCGCGGGCTTGCGGACGTCGGTGAGGACCCAGAGCGCCTCGCCGCCGAGTTCCTCGATCTCCGACGCGGTGCGCGGGCCGGTCTCCTCGTTGATCTCGCCGATCACGACGCGGGCGCCGACATCCGCCATGCCGAGCGCGATCGCTCGGCCGACGCCCTGTCCGGCGCCGGTCACGACGGCGACACGGCCGTCCATGCGCATCCGTTCGCGTACGAAAGACATCGCGTTGCGCTCCCTGTCGCGCCCTCGCCGGGAGGCGCCTACTCGATGGGCGGCCTCGGGTCGGACGAGCGGTCGTGGAAGTGCGGGATCACCGTCTCGCCCATCAGCTTGAGCGACTGCAGGATCTTCTCCTGCGGCAGGTCCGGTCCGCCCATCACCATGCACATCATGCGGTCGAGCCCGATGCCCTCGTAGGCCTCCAGCTTGCGGATCACCTCGTCCGGGGTGCCGACGACGATCTGGTTCTCCGCGTTCATCGCCTCGTAGAACTCCTCGCGCGGCACGGGAACCTCGTCGAGGAGCTTGAGCATGACCTGGCGGCCGGGGGAGTCGCCGGAGCGCTCGATCGCCTCGATCTGCGCCGCGCGGTCGCGGGCGAAGTGGTAGCCGGCCTCGCCCTCGCGCACGGGGATCGAGCCGTAGAGCGCGTAGACCTTGCTCATGTACCAGGCCGCGGCTTCCGAGGCGCCGTCGTTGATCGCCTCGTCGAGGGTGGGCGCGCAGTAGACGAAGGTGAACGCGCCGGCCTGGTTGTTGACCAGGTCGGGCGCGACCGGGGTCTGCACCTGCTGCGCCTCGCGGTAGATGTTGAGCGTCTTCTCAAGCTCCGAGAACGGGCGCAGCAGCGTCAGGCTGAGCACGCCGATCCCGAGCCTGCCCGCCATCTTCAGCGACTCGTCGCTGCCAGCGGCGATCCACATCCGCGGGTGCGGCTTCTGCAGCATCCGCGGCACCAGCGTGATCGGCGCGACCTGGAAGTACTCGCCGTCGTACTGGAAGCTGTCCTGCGTCCAGATCTTCGGCATGAGGTGCAGCACCTCTTCGAGCACCGGGCGCGTTTCATCCCCGTCGATGTGGAAGATTGCCCACTCGCGCGGCGTCGACCGCCCGAACCCCATCTCGAGGCGCCCGCCGCTCAGGTTGTCGAGCACCGAGGCGCGCTCGGCCACGCGCACGGGGTGGTTGAACAGCGGGTGCGTGAGCACCACGGAGTGGCCGACCCGCAGCTGCTTCGTGCGCATCGCGACGGCGGTCAGGAACTGCTCCGGCGCGGGCATGTGGGTGACCTCGACGGAGCCGTGGTGCTCCACGGACCAGAAGACGTCGAAGTCCGCCTCGTCGGCGACCTCGGCCTGCTCGAGGACGTCCGCGAACAGCTGCCGGTCCGCCCCGTGTGGAGCCGGATAGCCGGCGCCCTGACAGAACTCGTGGAAGATATCAAGCCGCACGATGCCCCCCTCCGCCCCTCCGGCGGAGGGGTGATGCCCGCGACACTATACCCATGCCCGGCGGACTCGCGCCCGCCGCCCGGCTCAGTCGACCAGCGCCGCGATCAGTTGATCGAGCGCCTGGTCCGCCTTCGCGCGCATCTCCTCGTCATTCGCATCCTGGATCGGATGCGGGACGAAGACGCGGGAGAGGTCGGGGAGGCCGAGCGACTGCGCCTGCGCCTCCGCGGCGTTCACGAACTCCGTCGAGGCGATCATCACCGAGGGCTTGCCCTGAATCTCGAACCAGACCGTGTCGTGCACACTGCACGTCGTACACGACCCTCAGTCGGCAAGTCCTTCGATGACGAAGTCCACCTCCCCCGCCATCTTGCGCAACAGCTCGTCCGGCGCCGGCTTCGTGAAGGTCGGCTTCATGTAGCGCCGCACCTGCACCTCCGGCAGCCGCTCGCCGATCAGCTCCTCGAGGCGGTCCAGCAGGACGTTGCCCCGAGGCTTGCTGATGTCGAGCAGGCCGACGGTGCCGGAGATCTGCTCCGGGCGTCGTGAGCGCTGCCGCCCGACCGGCTCGCGCTCGTCCGTGGGGTCCAGAATCGTGGTCATGCGGCCTCCCTGTCCTGCGCGCCGCCTGTGCCGAGGCTCACCGGGTTGCGACACCCGTGTCCGCCTAGACGACGTCCTCGATCACCTGGCTCTCTACCTCGCTGCCCCAGCCGGGGAAGATCGCGGTGATCTTGCCGGCCTCGCTGCCCGCGACAACGATATGGATGCGCTGCGGCGAGTCAAACTTCGGGATCAGCTCGTCCAGCTGCTCCTCAGTCGGGCCGTCCGGCCCGAACGCATCGAGCGGCCGCCCGACGCCGCTCTGCTCGTCCGCGATCAGCTCGCGCAGCGGGCGGTGCGTCAGCTCCCAGAGCCGCTCGCGAAGCTGCTGCTTCGTCCAGCGGTCGCGCCACAGCGTATCGACATGCTCGGGCGTGATCACGAGCAGCGTGTCACGGCCCCCGGACTTCGGATGCGTCATCGCCTGCAGCGACATCGCAAGGCTGCCCGCGAGCGGCTCGGCGCTGCGCGATGTCTGGTCCATGCTGGTGAGCGGGCCGGGCACGGCGGGGAACGCGGTCACGACGCTCTGCTCGAGGTCGTAGCCACGCTCGACGTGCAGCGGAGTCCAGGGGCTGCGCTCCTCCCACTCCGCGAACGAGAACGTGAACTTCGCGGGCGACCCGAGCGTCGAGCGCTCCGTCCCGCCCGGCTTCGCGCCGCCGACGTTGCGCAGCACCAGCCGCAGCGCTCGCCCGATCGTCGCGTTCGCGCGGTTGCCCTGCCCCAGCGCGCCGAGGCGGGAGTTCATCCCGATCCGATCGCGGATCGGCCCGTTCACGATCAGCGCCGGCGAGGCGCCCATCGTCGTCGCCATCACGCCGTGCCCGTTGAAGGTGTCGGTGCAGACCGCCTCCAGGCTCGCGATCACGACGGGCAGGTACTCCGGGCGGCAACCGGCGAGCACGGCGTTGATCGCGACCTTCTCGACGGTCGCCGGGGCCATGTTCGGCGGCACGACCGCGACCAGCTCCTGCGCGTCCCGCCGCGTGCCGCGCAGCATGCGCAGCACGCGCTCCGGCGTCGGCGCCATCACGGGCAGGCCGTCGCTGAAGCCCTGGTCGTACATGAACTCGTCGGGGTCGTCGGCCGAGCCGATCTCGATGCGCCGCGCGTGCAGCGGGCTGCCCTCGGCCACCGCGGCGAGCCGCTCGGCGATGCCCGGCTCCACGTTGCGCGCGCCGCAGCCCGGCTCGCTCAGCGGGTAGCGCTCCCAATCGACCGGCGGAGGTGATGCGCCGCTCAAGTCGCCCAGCTGCGCATAGAGCGAGCGCCAGTCGTCGCGCCCGAACCCGACGAAGCGCCGCAGCTCCGCGCCGTCCGCGTCCGCGAGCAGCACCGTCGGCACCGTGTCGAGGTCGTAGCGGAACGAGACGCCGAGTTCGGAGTCGTCGAGCATCGGCACAGTGAGGGCGTGGCGTTCGACCAGCGCGGCGTTGCCTTCCGCTTCCTGCCCGACCGCCCAGACATCGACGCCCGTGCCGAAGGCGCGGTGCGCGCCCTCGATCAGCGACATCGAGGTGCCGCAGGTGGGGCAGTCTTCCTTGACGAAGACGAGCAGCGCCGGACGGCCGCTCGGGAAGCGCCGCTCCCCGGCGGATTGATCGCGCAGCGAGAAGGCAGGCAGGGACGCCATCGCGCCCATTCTAGACCCACCACGCTCCACGAGGGCGGCCGGCGTCTGTCGGCCTGGTGCGGGGCGTGCGAGAATGCAGTTCGCGGGGAGGCACTGGAGGGTACGGGCTCCGTGCACACACGTCGTCGCCTCCCCCGCCGGCACTTTCTGACTGCACTCGCCGGAACCGCCGCCGCGTTCGCGCTCGCGCCGGGGCGCATGTTCGCCCGGAGCGCCGCGGAGCGCCTCGGTCCCTCGCTGCCGCTGCCCGCGGTGGGCTCCGTCAACAATCCCGCGCTCGACGGTGAGCTGACGCACTTTGCGTGGGTCTGGGAGTTCAATACCGGCGGCAGCCGCGAGCAGATCCGCGAGCTCCTGGCTGCACACGGCCTCGGGATCGTCGTCAAGACGCACGACGGCGACCACTGGATGTCCGAATTCGACGCCTCCGAGGATGCCGTGAGCGGGCCGGGCCAGGTCGCCAGGCTTGGGGCGTTCTTCGAGGCCGGCGGCGTGCCCTTCCACACCTGGTACAACGCCCGCGGCGTCAAGCCGGCCGGCGAGGCGGAGATGTCCGCCGACGTGCTCGACGCCGGCGCACGCAGCCTCTTCATCGACCTCGAGGCGCATGCCGGGTTCTGGGAGGGCACGCCGCAGGGGGCGCTGCGGATCGGCGAGACGCTGCGCGCACGCCATCCGGACGCGTGGCTGTCGATCGCGATCGATCCGCGGCCCTGGGAAATCGGGCGCATCCCGCTCGCCGAGTTCGCCAGCTTCGCGAACGAGGTCGCCCCGCAGGTCTACTGGGACGATTTCCGTGACTCGGCCAACCTCGCCCGCTTCCGCGACGAGGGCTACGATCCCGGCGGCATCGAGGGCATCACTCCGCGTTTCGTGCTCTCCGCCGCGATGCCGCGACTCCGCGAGTTCGGACTCCCGATCCATCCGATCGGCGATGGTTCCGCGAGCAGCAGCGAAGGCTGGCCGGAGTTCCTGGACGAGGCCTTCGCGCTGCTCGCGGAGTCGGTCTCGGTCTGGCGGGTCGGCGAGATCGATCCCGGCATCCTGCAACTGCTGAGAGACACGCCGCCGCGGCCGATGAGCTACATCGTGCGGCCGGGCGATGCGCTGAGCGTCCTTGCCGACGACTGGGGCGCCGATCTCACGGAGTTGATGGCAGCGAACGGGATCACGAGCGCGGACCACATCCGGATCGGCCAGCAACTCACGGTGCCGTTCGCCTCCGGCCGGGGCGCTCATGTTGCCTCGTGGCGCCCGGGCGGCGGCGTCCACACGATCGCGCCGGGCGACAGCCTCTGGGATCTCGCCGCGCGCTGGGGCACCACCGTCGAGGAGATCGCACGCGTCAACGAGATCGCGGACCCCGGCCACGTCTGGATCGGCCAGCCGATCACTGTGCCCGGCGCCCCGGCCGACCGCGGCAGCCACACGATCGCGCCGGGCGACAGCCTCTGGAACCTCGCCCGGCGCTGGGACAGCAGCGTCGAGGAGATCGTCCGCGTCAACGGCATCACGGATCCCGGCAGCATCCGGATCGGCCAGCGGATCGTCATCCCGCCCGCCGGCGCCGGCTCCGCCGCCGGGCCGCCCGCTCCTCCGCCGGCGCGGCGCAGCCACACGATCGCGCCGGGCGACAACCTCTGGAGCCTCGCCCGCCGCTGGGACACCACCGTCGAGGAGATCGTGCGAGTGAACGGCATTGCCGACCAACGCCTGATCCGCACTGGCGACACACTGATCATCCCGTAGGATTGCCGCCATGGACTTCGAGGCCTTCGGAAGCAACAGCGGCGAGGACTGGATCAACTCGGCGCTGATCGCGGTCGGCGTCTTCGCCGGCCTGCTGCTGCTCCGCTGGGTGCTCGTGCGTTTCACCGAGCGCGGGCCTCAGATCGGCGCGGTGACCCTGCTGCGTGGGTGCGCCGCCGCGATCCAGCGGCGCACCCACGCCACGATCATCCTGATCCTCGCACTCTTCGCCGGCTCCACTGCCCTCACACTGCCCGACGACCTCGAGCGAGTGATCCGCGCGGTCGCCTTCATCGCGCTGCTGACGCAGGGCGGCCTCTGGGGCAGCGCCGCGATCACGTTCGTGGTCCGCTGGCAGCGCGAGCACGACCCCGACTTCGCCGCGCCCGGCGTGACCGAGGCGGGGCGCTACATCGGCACGCTGGTCCTCTGGTCGCTGCTGCTGATCCTCGGGCTCGACAATCTCGGCGTGCAGGTCACGGCGCTGGTCGCCGGGCTGGGCATCGGCGGGATCGCGATCGCGCTTGCGGCGCAGAGCATCCTCGGCGATCTGTTCGCCTCGCTCGCGATCGTGCTCGACCGCCCGTTCGCGGTCGGCGACTTCGTGGCGGTGGGAGACATGTGGGGGAGCGTCGAGCGCATCGGCGTCAAGACGACGCATCTGCGCAGCCTCAGCGGCGAGCAGTTGGTGATCGGTAACAGCGACCTGCTCAACTCGCGCATCCACAACTACGGGCGGATGGAGGAGCGGCGCGTGGTCCTCACCCTCGGCGTCACGTACGACACCGCCCTCGAACAGCTCGAGGCGATCCCGGGCATGATCCAGGAGCTGATCGAGCAGCAGTCCACGACGCGCTTCGACCGGGCGCACTTCCGCGGCTTCGGAGAGTCCGCGCTGGAGTTCGAGGCGGTCTACTACATCCTGAGCGCGGAGTACGGCGTCTACATGGACACCCAACAGGCAATCAACCTGGAGCTGCTGCGCCGCTTCCGCGAGGCGGGCGTCGAGTTCGCCTTCCCGACGCGCGCCGTGCACGTCTACGGCCAGCTCTCGCCCTCGGAGGACTGAGGGCGCGGACGGCCGCTATCGGGGCAACAGGGCGCCGTTGTCACGCGGGACGGATCTGTCGATGGCGGCGACGGCGAGCGCATGATCGGCGCGTCCGCCGGGAACTCGCCCGCCTCAGATCATCGTGTCGTCGTCCACGAGCGCCGCTGCGAGTTCCAGATCGTCGGCGCTCAGCGCGATCGTCGCGTGCCCGCCGTGGCGGTTTAGAATGTGCATGCTCTGGATGTTCACCCCGGCGTCGCGGAACCGCGCCGAGAGCTGCGCGAGCGCGCCCGGCTCGTCACGCAGCCGCACGATCAGCGCATCGCCGGCGACGGCCCGGTAGCCGGCGCGGGAGAGTGCGAGCAGCGCGCCGTCGTCGTCATCGGTGGTGATGATGACCATCCCGTGATCGCCGACGCCCTCGGTGTCGAGCGACTGGATGTTGACGCCGCCTTCGGCCAGCGCCGCGGTGATCCCGGCGATCACGCCGACCTCGTTCTTCGTGCTGATGATGATGCGTCTGATGGAGTCTTCGCCCGGTGCGATCGTCATCTGGGGCTCACGCAGACTGCTGCACGAGGCCGGCCCGCAGGCAGTCCTCGGCAACCTGGTCGATCAGTTCGCGGGTCACGTGCGGCATCGTGATGATGTGTGCGATGTCCTGGTAGGGAGCGAGCTGCCACTTCGCCACGATGTCCGTGGGCGGCCGCGGTATCACCACCGTCGCCGAGTTCCTGTGGCGCCAGGCGGGGATGCCGAGGCTGTTGAAGTGATCGACGGCGTAGGCGGCGACTGCGAGCATCTCCGTGACCAGCTCGCGGAAGCCCTCGAGGCCGTAGCGCTCCCAGGCCACCCACAGCATCAGCGGCGTCAGCCCGTTGCGCGAGCCGGTGAGCGTCGTGTCCATCACGCCGACGTACTCGATGGAGCGTGCGATGCGGGCCACGTGCTCCCTGTGCGTCAGCGCGACCCCGCACGGGATCGGCGCGCCGATCAGCTTGTGCCCGCTGATCGAGAGGCTGTCGAACCCATCGGCAAAGGTGTGGGGCTGCGGGTCGTCGACGAACGGCAGGATCATGCCGCCGAGTGCGGCGTCGCCGTGAACGTAGCGGCGCGTGATCGCGAGGTCGTCGAGGATCTGGCGGACGCGCCCCATGTCGTCCACGGCGCCCTTCATCGTCGTCCCGATGTTGGCCATGAAGATCACGGGCACGTCGCGGTTGATGCGGATCGTCTCGTAGAGGTCGTCGTAGTCGATCTCGCCGTTGGGCTGGCTCTTGATCATGATGTTGCGCGTCTTCAGCACGCGCGTGATCTTCAGCACGCTGTAGTGCGTGTCCTCGGAGAAGTAGACGATCCCACCCGGGAACAGCTCGCGGCCGAGGAACAGGCCGTACATGTTCCCCTCGGTGCCGCCGTTGGTGACGTAGCCCCAGACCTCGTCGTGCGGCATCCGCAGCAGACTCGCGAAGCGCCGAATCACGTCGCGCTCGACATCGTGGGTGTTGGTCGAGAAGTGGCTGTCGTGGAACGGGTCGCCGACGTTGTTCAGGCAGTAGCGGAGGAACGGCAGCAGCACCGAGTAATCGAAGTTCTGGTTGGCCGGATAGCCGAGGGACTGCCCGGCGAGCTCATCGAACTTCGACGCAAGCTCGTCCAGGCGCCGCTGGGTATCGGCTTGCAACCCGGTCATCGCGAGGCCCCCTCGCGCGCTGGGAGTCGACGGCGCGGGTGCGCCACCTCCCCGGATCAGGCTATCGCCGTGGGAGCCGTTTGCCTAGACTGAATCCTCGCCGCTGCCGGGTGGTGTAACGGTAGCACAGGGGACTTTGGCTCCCTTGATGGAGGTTCGATTCCTCCCCCGGCAGCCAGACTCCGCTCAGCGTGGGGCCTCGGGCGCAGCAGCGAGGGCACAGGCTTCCATCGTCGCGAATCTACGAAGCGGTCCAGCAATTCCGCCAGGTTCGAGTTGGCTCTGGAAGATACAGCTCCCATCTATCAGGTACACAACGTCCGGGACATAGTAGCTCTCATCGAAGAACGAGAGTGTCAGGTTCGTTGCGTTCGGACTGATTTCGACATCGCTCCACAGGTTGTAGCCCGGGTAGAGTTCCCAGATCCGCGAGAGGTTGATCTCTCCGTGCTCATCCACCCACCAGCACACTGCAGCCAATATGAGCTGCTGCCTGTTTTCGGGGGCGAATCCCCACCCCGGGGGGTGGACACCCCGGCATGGTGCCGGGCCGTCCAGTCGATACCACTCCAAGGTCGATAGCGGGATCGTTGCGGTGATATCACCGTAGCGGTAGCGACCACTCCTGCTGAACCCATCATCGAGCGAGAGCGGGATTCTGCCCAGCATGAGCCATGTGCCGCCCTCCGGCCGGGCTTCGATGTCGATCCGCCTGCCAGCCTCCAAGTTCTGCCAGACGCGTACCTCGACGCTCGCCGGCGGCTCCGGGCGCGCTGGCGCATCGACGGCGAACACGCCGTACCGCGATTGACCGTCAGAACCATCGTCCAGCGGCAGCGGAATCGTTCCCAGCGCCGCCCACGGTGCACCGTCGATCCGCGCGCTGACGTAGATTGCCTCTTCGTCATCGAGGCTCTGCCAGACGCGAACCTGGAGCTTCATGGCCGATCGCGCTTCAGCAGCGCCCACGTCTACTAGCAACAGGATCGTCGCCAAGACGAACACCGCTGCGATCCAGCGCTTCACGACTGATTCGCCTCTTGGGGAGAGTGCGGGGTCTGTCTCACACTCGGGAGAGTGCACAACAGGCCGCTGCAGATCGCCGATGGTCATACGGCGAGGATAGCCGACGTGGCAGGTAGGTGCGGCGAATCCTCAATTCCCCAACCCACGAACCCTTGCTGTACCCGCGCTCGTCACGGAACCCCGGCCCCGCGCGTTCCCGGGCTGCTGTCCAAGGACCACTGGCGTGACGACGCCCCGAGAGTTGGACGCATGGGGTGTCATCCCGATCGAGGATGAGCGCAGCCCCCGCACGGCACGCCTACAGCCCCACCACCAACTCGAAAGTTCGCAGTACAGTCTTCTTTCGCCAGCCAACCCTGTAGGGGACTTCACGGGTGCAGTCCCCCCGGAGGGATTGACTCAGGGTCCTCCATCCCCGGCGTTGGAGTCCACGGACACGATCTGCCCCACGGTCTGGGCGAGCGTGAATTCGGTGCGCGACCAGCCGAGCTCCTCGGTCATCGGGCCCCCTCCGTATCCGGTACGAAGCGGGAGCCGCATCGGATGCAGGGAGCAGCGCCGAACGCGGCCCTCGTCGTCCCCTGCATATCTCGTGATATATCGTCTCACTTTTCGGTCGAGGCTGCACGTCGGGTGCTGACCGCCGAGGACTCCTCGACGGCTCGGGCAGGCGGCCGCTCGCGCGCATCGAGGCTCGCCGCGTCGTCGCCACGCCCTCGCCCGTCCATCCCCCCGCCGGCGGAGCCGGACTGCCACGACAACCGTCCGCAGCGCTTGACATCCGGTCGCGCCATATGGGGGTATAGAGATGGTGCGAGCCCGTGGAGATCACCGTCATGATGACGCCAGGGCACATTGAACCGGACCGCCGCTACCCGACATGTGCGGGAGAGATGGATGTGCGGTCACGTCACGCCCGCATGAACGACGGACACCCTCACCTGCCTTGTGCTGGCGCTCCGGGGGGCGCACGCCGCCGATCCCCGGACCCGCGCCGCTGCGGCGCCCCCGCCGACAGGCCGGCCGTCGCGCAGCGCGGCGCGGCCGGCTGAGGGGCGGCAGTGCCTCGGTCCCGCGCGGTGGTCGGTGCGCTGGTTGCGCTCGGCGTGCTCGCATTCGCGGCGCAGCAGGCGCACGCGCAGGAGGCCGACAGCACGGCTCCGGTCTTCGTGAGTGCACGAACCGACACCAGCGGCGAGAACATCATCGTCACGTTCAGCGAGGCCGTCACCATCAACCCCGCCGTGACGCTGATCAGCGATCTGCACAACGTCCCCGTGCTGGATCTCATTCGGGGCGTCCTGAGCGTGACGATCGATGGCCGCGAAGATCTCCTGTCCGGCGCGGCGTTGTCGGGGAGCGAACTCACGATCCGGCTGACCGCTCCCCGCATAGAGGCCGGCCAGGCCGTGCGCGTTGCTTCCGACACGGTGTTCGCCCGCGACGTCGTGCCCCTCCTCGTCGATGCTGACGGGAACCCCGTTCCGCTCTTCCCCTCACAGAGCGTGCAGAACCTCTCCGCCATCCCTCGGGGGTCCCGTGTCGCTGCGGGCCCGGTCGTGAGCACGAACTACCTGCGGATGGCCGAGGGGCAGAGCGAGAGGTACACCGTGAGGCTCCCATCGCAGCCATCGGGCAACGTCACCGTCGAGCTGTTGGTCTGGCGGCTCGGGGCGGTCCGAGTCGAGCCGCACCAGATGACGTTCACGACCAGCAACTGGAATGTGCCCCAGCTCGCGACGCTCATCACCGACAGCGACGACGACTCCCAGGACATCTGGACGGTGATCCTCCACACACGCAGCGACGCCAGTCTGGGGAGGGCCGCGGCGATCGTGCGCGTGATCGTCGACGACGAGAACGAGTTGCTGCGTGTGTCCGGAAGCAGCACGCCCGGGTACACCGAGAACGCCACGACAACGGTGGCTACGTATGCCGCCCCCTGGACGTCGGGTGTGGCGTGGTCGCTGGCCGGCGCTGACAGCGACCACTTCTCCATCAACAGAGAGGGCGACCTCTCATTCGTCGCGCCTCCCGACTACGACGACCCGGCGGACGCCGACGCGGACAACGTGTACCGGGTGGGCGTCCACGCATCCGACGGATCCGCGACGGGCTTTCTCGCCGTGAGCGTCACCGTCACGGACCTGAACGAGCCGCCCGATGTCTTCGGCCCGGTCGGCGTCGGCGTCGAGGAGGGCTCGGGCACATTGGTGGGGGCCTACACCTACGACGACCCGGAAGATGGCGCCGCGACGTGGTCGCTTGCGGGGAGCGACCACCAGCACTTCACCGTCACGAACGGTGAGCTGCACTTCAGGGAGGCGCCCGACTTCGAGAGCCCGGCCGATGCGAACGGGAACAACCGCTACGAGGTCACTGTCCTCGCCGAGGATGGAGGCGACCTCCCCGGGAAGCGCCGCGTGACCGTCTCCGTGATCGACGTCAACGAGGAGCCCTCGATCGACGGACCGGCGGCCACGGCCACAGTCATCGTGAACCACGCGCCCGCGTTCCACACCGCATCGACCGTCCGATTCGTCGACAGCCGCGCGGCCGCCCGCACCAAAGTCGGCCCGCCGGTCGCCGCGATCGATCAGGACGGCGACCAGGTGACGTACCGGCTCTCCGAGCGCACGGCCCGCTCGTTCGACATCGACGAGCACACGGGCCAGCTCCGACTGAGAGCGGGCACGGTGCTCGATCCCGCCGAGCAAGACTCCTACGGTGCGACGGTGACCGCGACCGACCCCTCGGGTGCGACCGCGCGCATCAACGTGACGATCACGGTCACCGAGCCGTCCCGCTCGCGGTCGGACGGGCCGTCCCGGCCTCCCAGCGACGTCGACTTCGAGTGGACCGCCGAGCACGATCTCGACGAGCTCGACGCCCACAACGAGTGGCCCACGGGACTGTGGTCCGACGGCACGACCTTGTGGATCACCGAGGCCGGCCCGGACTCCGACGGCGGCGTCTATGCCTACGACCTCGCGAGCGGCGAACGCAGGGAGCGGGCGGAATTCGATCTCGATGAGCGGAACCGCGCCCCGCGCGGCCTCTGGTCCGACCGCGAGACGGCCTGGATCTCCAACCACGACCGGAACCGGCTCTACGCCTACGACCTCGCGAGCGGGGAGCGCGCCGAGCACCGCGACATTGTTCTCGACGCGAGGAACCTCGACGCGCACGGTCTCTGGGCCGACGACGAGACCGTGTGGGTCGTGGACGGCGAGAGGGCGGCCCTCTTCGCTTACGATCTCGGGAGCGGCGATTTCCTGGCCGAGTACAGACTCGATTTCGCAAACGACGACCCGCGCGGAGTCTGGTCCGACGGCGTGACGGTCTGGGTCTCCGACGATGGAGCCAAGCGCCTCTTCGCCTACCGCCTGCCCGCGCAGCAGAAGGCCGGGCCGACCAGGCTCGAGCGCGTCGATGAGGAGGACTTCGGGGAGATCTTCCTCTCGCAGGCAAGCAACAACAGCCCGCGCGGCATCTGGTCCGACGGCGGCGTGATGTACGTCGCGGACGAGCACGACGGCCGCGTCTACAGCTACAACATGCCCGACGCGATCGACGCACGCCTCGCCTCGCTCACGCTCGGCGGCATCGACATCGGCGAGTTCTCACCCACCAGGACGGAGTATGCGGCCGTCGCTCCCACGGGGGTCACGGAGACGACGATCGATCCCCACGCTGAGCAACCCGGGACGGGCGTGGACATCGCGCCCGCCGACGCAGACGCCCGCGCCAGCGGGCACCAGGTGGCGATCGCGGACGGCGTTGAGGTGACGGTGACCGTGACCTCAACCGACGGGAGCCGGAAGGGCGTCTACCGCGTGCGGATCGCCCCCGGGCCAGCGGCGCCCTGCCTGCGGGGCGCCGTCGACGTCGGCTCCAACCTCCTCACCTACGCAGGGGGGAGCGTCGAGGAGCTGGCGTCGTGCGCCGAGGGACGACACGTCAAGGCCCTCTACGCCATACAGAACGGCGCCTTCGTTTCCTACATTCTCGGGGTGCCGGACTTCGTGAACCGCGCCTTCCGCGAGCTCTACGCGGACGGCGTCCCCATCAACACTCCCCTGCTCGCTACGAGCGAGGGCCCGGCCTCGCCCTGACATCAACGGCAAGGGCCGTACTCAGCCCTGAACGGACGCGCGCGCCTCGAGGCGTGCCGAGGCGTCGGGGGGTCAGCGGCCGCGGCGGCGCTGGCGCTGGGCGTAGGAGCGGATCGCCCGCAGGAAGTCGATGCGGCGGAACGCCGGCCAGTACGCCTCGCAGAAGTAGTACTCGCTGAACGCGCTCTGCCACAGCATGAATCCCGACAGCCGCAGCAACTGAACGCTGCAGATCGCCCGCTCGAGGAGGAAGCACAGTCCTCGCGCACCGGGCTTACAGCCCCACCACCAGCTCGAAAGTTCGCAGTACAGTCGCCTTTGGCCAGCCATACCCCCCCATACAGTCTCGTCGCCCCTCGGTCCGATAGACTGAGCACTGGAAGGCGAGCGCCAGACATCGAGGGGAGGAGGCAGGCATGAAGTTTTTCCTGCGCCTCTTCGTTCCGTTCCACATCTTTGTCTTCCGGCTGAGCGGGGGACGGGTGATGGGCCGCTTCGAGCTGCCCGTGCTGCTGTTGACGACCATGGGCCGGCGCTCGGGGAAGCAGCGGACGGTACCGCTGCTCTACCTCGAAGAGGACGGCGCGCTGCTGCTCGTCGCCTCGAACGGGGCGGCGCCGAGCAATCCGGGCTGGTACCACAACCTCGTCGCCAACCCCATGGTCGAGGTGCAGACGCGCGCGGGCAGGCGCTCGATGCGAGCCGAGCCCTCGCTCGGGGAGGACCGGCAGCCCCGCTTCGAGCGCTTCAAGGCCGCGGCGAACCGCTACGCGACGTACGAATCGCAGACCGACCGGGAGATACCGGTCGTGGCGCTGCGGGAGGTCTCGGCCTAGCTGCAGTTCCCTGAGCTGTCCAGCGAACAGCGGACCTGCTGATGTCCTCAGCGATTGAGGGGTGAGCCATGACAATCGAGCCCCGCAGCGAGACCAGCGGCGCGAAGGTCCTCGTGGGGCCGCTCGCCGGCCTCGAGGGTGGCGCGCCCCGCGTTGTCTCGGCTGCCGGACGCACGATCGTCGTCTTCGTCGTGGACGGCGAGGTGTACGCGCTTGACAACCGCTGCCCGCACATGGGCTTCCCGCTCAACCAGGGCACGATCCGCGACGGCATCCTCACCTGCCACTGGCACCACGCGCGATTCGACCTCGCAGGCGGCTCCACCTTCGACCCCTTCGCCGACGACGTGACCTCGTTCGCCGTCGAGGTGCACAACGGCGAGATCTGGGTTGACCCCGTGCCGCGCGAGTCGGACCGCGAGGCGCACTGGCTGCGCAAGCTCGACGAGGGCCTGGAGCAGAACCTGCGGCTCGTGCTCGCCAAGGCCGTGATCGGCCTCCACGAACTCGGCGCGACCGGCCCGCTGCTCGAGCGCGCCGCCCTGTTCGGCACGCGCAACCGCGCGAGCGGCTGGAGCAGCGGCCTCTCGATCCTCACGACGATGGCGAACACGTTGCCCGTGCTCGCCGAGGAGGACCGCGCGCGCGCTCTCTACCAGGGTCTCGTGCACGTCGCGCGCGCCACCGCTGGCCAGCCACCCGACTTCGACCTCGACCCGCTCGACACCTCGGAGCGACGTCCCAATGTGTTCCGTGCGTGGTTCCGGCGCTTCATGGAGACGCGCTCGCAGGATCCGGCCGAGCGTACGCTGCGCACCGCGGTCGCGGTCGGCCTGACGCCCGTGCAGACGGCCGACATGGTGTTCGCGGCCAGCACGGACCACGTCTTCATGGATATCGGCCACACGCTCGACTTCGCGAACAAGGCGTTCGAACTCGTCGACCACGTCGGGTGGAGGCATGCCGAGGCGATCCTGCCGAGCATCATCCCACTCGTCGCGAACGCCCAGCGCATGGAGGAAGCCGCGAGCTGGCAGCACCCGATCGACCTTCCCGGGCTGATCGCCGAGGCCGACGCCGCCCTCGACGGCGCGCTTGCCGAGGGTGGCGAGCGCAACGCGGGCTGGGACGGCCACCAGCCGCTCGCCGAGTCGATCCTCGACGACGATCCGCGGGTCTCGCTGCGCGGGGTGGTCGAGGCGGCGCGTGCGGGTGCACCGCTGGTCGAGCTGGCGGCAGCCGTCGCCTACGCGGCGGCGCGGCGGGCGGTGCACTTCCACGTCGCCAACGAGTTCGGCGACTGGGACACCGTCCACCACACGTTCACGTACGCGCACGCGGCGTTCCAGGCGACGAAGCGAGCGCCCTCGCGGGAGCTCGCGCGAGGCATCCTGCACGGCGCGGCGGCCGTGTACCTCGATCGCTTCCTGAACGTGCCGAAGCAGCCGATCCCGGCGCCGGCCGCCTCCGGCAACGGCAGCGGTGCAGCCGGTCTCGGCGCGTTGCTCGCCGAGTTCGACCGGCAGCAACACGTCGACGAGACCGCGGGCCACGCGGCGGACCTGCTCGCCGCCGGACGCCGCGACGAGCTGGTCGCGGGCCTCGGGACGGCCTTGCTGCGCGAGGATGCGGGGTTCCACGAGTTCCAGATCTTCGAGGCGGCGGTGCGCCTCGCGGAGCACTTCGGCGAGCGGCCGGAGGGCGGGCATGTGCTGATCGGCGCGGCCCGCTTCCTGACGGCGCACTCACCGACGGTGCGCGCCGCCGAGCAGACCTACGACACAGCGTACCGCCTGCACCGCGGCGAGCTGATCTACGAAGAGCCGACGCAATAGACCGAGCCCGAGCCGCGCGCTTTGACATCGCGCGCGGGAGCGCACACGATCCGGGCGCCCGCCGCCAACCGGGCGGGCGCGCAGCGGGAAGGGGCGCCCCATGCGAGGCACCTCGGCGATCGTCGGCATCGGCGAATCGACGTACTACCGGCCGGGCGGCTCCCCGGACAGCGAACTGCAGCTCGCGGTCACGGCGATCAGCAACGCCGCCGCCGACGCGGGCATCGATGTCGAGGAGATCGACGGGTTCGTCTCCTACGGCAACGACCGCAGCACGCCCTCGCGGCTTTCGACCGTGCTCGGCGTCAAGGAGACGAAGTTCGCCGCGCTCTCCTGGGATGGCGGCGGCAACAACGTCGCCGGCACGCTCGCCATCGCGGACGCGGCGGTCACGGCGGGCTACGCCGACTACGTGGTCTGTTACCGCAGCCTCGCGCAGGGCGAGTACGGACGCTTCGGGCAGTCGAACTTCACGGGCCGCGTGCGCGTGCCCGACGAGGCCGCCTTCCGCGTCCCCTACGGCGTGATGGTCCCCGCGCACTGGTACGCGATGATCGCGCAGCGCTTCATGCACGAGTACGGCGTCACCGAGCACGCCCTCGCCGAGATCTCGCTCGCCTGCTACGCGCACGCCCAGCGCAATCCGCGTGCCATCCGCCACGGGCGCGAGCTGACGAAGGACGACTACCTCAACTCCCGCTGGATCGTCGAGCCGTTCCGGCTCTTCGACTGCTGCCAGGAGAACGACTGCTCCGCCGCCGTGATCGTCGCCAGCGGCGAGCGCGCACGCGAGCTCTCCAAGCAGCCCGTCTATATCCGCTCCGCCGCGCAGGGCATCGACTACCGCGGCGCGGCCGGAGGCGCCGTCGGCGCGGGCTACAACGACCCGGACTTCCCCACCGCCCACTACAAGAACGTCGGCGACATGATCTGGTCCCGCGCCGGCGTTGGCCCGAAGGACGTCCAGGTCGGGCAGTTCTACGAGAACTTCACCGCCCTCGCGCTGATGGCGATCTCCGAGATGGGCTTCGCGCCGCCCGAGGAGATCGAGGACTGGGTGCTCGCCGGCAACGTGCGCTGGCCGGATGGCGCGCTGCCGATCAACACCAGCGGCGGCAACCTCGCGGAAGCCTACGTGCACGGCTTCGAGCTGGTGAACGAGGCCGCCCGCCAGGTGCGCGGCGAGTCCACCTGCCAGGTCGACGACGTCGAGTTCAGCCTCGTCGTCGCGGGTCCGGGAGCGCTGCCGGCGAGCGCCGCGCTGCTCTCGGTCGAGCCGTAGCCGAGCCGCCGCGCCGCAGCCTGAGCCGCCTCGAGGGGTTCACGAGGAGAGCACCATGACCCGATTCATGCCGGAAGACTGGCCGATTCCCCAGCTTGACCGCTTCAACCGCGACTTCTTCACGGCGGGCAAGCTCGTCGTGCAGCAGTGCGTGCCCTGCGGCACAGTCCAGCACCCGCCGGACGCCGCCTGCAACGCCTGCAAGGCGATGGAGTTCCGCACGCTGGAGACCAACGGCGAAGGCACGATCTACTCCTACATAGTCGTGCACAACCCACCCGCGCCCGCACTCGCGGAGGCGGTGCCCTACGCCGTCGCGCTCGTCAGCCTCGACGAGCACCCGCACGTGCGCATCCTCGGCAACGTGCTCAACTGCGAGCCGGGCGAGGTCGCGATCGGCCGGCGGGTGCGCGCGACGTTCGAGGAGATCATCGACGAGGACGAGACGCTGCTGGTGCCGCAGTGGGAGGTCGTCTAGCCGCGAGCGCTGCGCCGCAGGCGATGGACAAGGACCACGACGCGAGCGGCGCGGCAGACGAGACAGCGCCGCCGCCGCTCGCCCCGCTCCACCCCGACGATCGCGCGGCCATCGAGGGCCTCGAGGTGGTCGCCGCCCACCGCAACGAGTCGCACTGGTGGAACCACGCCTCGTTCGTGCTGCCGCTGCTGGGCGCGCTCGTCTTCCTCGCGATCGGGCAACTGGCTGGCTCGGCGGAGGCCACAGGGTTCGGGATCTTCCTCGGCGCCGTGCTCGTGCTGCAGTTGCCGATCGTCTGGTTCACGTGGCGGCGTACGGCCACGGCGATCGTGCTCACCCGCTCCGGCGCCCTCGCGCTGCATCGAGGGCGCACCCTCGTCGAGGTGAGCTGGGCCGAGCTCGAGCGCATCGAGCGCGTCGAGACGCTCGGCAACGTGCGCTGGCGCCTCGCCGAGCGCGGCGGCACGCACATCGCCGTCGAGGGCGAGATCGAGGACGTGCCGGGGCTGGTCGAGCGTGCGAGCGCTCTATCGGGCGTCACGCCGAAGGGCGGGTAGCGGGCGACGAGCACGCTTGCAGACCGGAACGCGATGGGCGCATAATGGGTAAGAACGAGTAAGACTCGTACGGAAGCGCGATGCGTCATGGCCAGAACCACAACCACTGTCACCTTCTCGCTACCACCCGAGATGGCCGATCGGGTCGATCAGTTGGTCGAGCAGGAGGGGCGCTCGCGGAGTGAACTCCTGCGCGAGGCGTTACGCCGGTACATCGACGACTCGGAATGGCAGCGTCTCCTCGACTACGGCGAGCGTCGCGCGCGCGAGCTGGGGATTGGTCCAGAGGACGTCGAGCGGTTGGTCGACGAGCACCGAGCCGAGGTTGACGCCGCTCAGCCATGAGGGTCGTGCTCGACACGAACGTCATCGTCTCCGGCCTCATCTATCGCGGCAACGAGCAGCGCGTCCTCGATCTCGCGCGGCGCGGGCGGTTCGACCTGTATCTGTCGCCCTTCATCTTGGCCGAGGCCTCGAGCGTCCTGTCGCGGAAGTTCGGATGGGAGGACGAGGCGACAGAGCTGGCGCTGGGAAGGCTGCGGGACGCAGCCACGCTGGTCGAGGCGACTCCGGGCCCGCCTGTCGTTGAAGGGAACGTCGGTGACAACCGTGTTCTTGAGTGCGCGGTGGAAGCCTCCGCCGACTTCCTGGTCACGGGTGACCGGCGGCACCTGCTCCCCCTTGGCGAACACCGAGGTGTGACGATCGCGAATGCGCCGCGCTTCCTGTCCAGCTTCGATGAGACGCCATAGTTCCGCGTGCGAAAGCGTGCTCGCAGGTGCGCGAACGGGCGTTCTCCGCTAGGATGCGCCCGTGCGCTGCCTACACTGCGACTCGCCTCGGCCGACAGACGGCCCCTTCTGCCCCTCCTGCGGCGCGCTGAGCGAGGAGCCGCCGCCCATCGAGGAGGCTCCGCCCGTAGCGCCCGCGTACCCGGACGAGCGTCCGTACGCCGCGTTGCACGCCAGCGCACAGCCGCAGCCTCCCCTCCCGCTCTCGCCCAGCCCGCTGCTCGAGGCAGCCCCGCAGCGCGCCGCGGCGCCCGCGCCGGCGGCGGACCTGCCTCGCGACATCGGCCGCTATCGCGAGCTGCTGCAGGATCGCTTCGGCTACCCCGACTTCCGCCCCGGCCAGGCCGAGGTGCTCGAAGCGCTCGCGACGCGCGACGTGCTCGGCGTGATGCCGACCGGCGGCGGCAAGAGCCTCTGCTACGTGCTGCCCGCCCTCGAGGCCGGGCGCACGCTCGTGATCTCGCCGCTGATCGCGCTCATGCAGGACCAGGTCGAGGCGCTCGACGCGGTCGGCGTGCCGGCGAGCTTCATCAACTCCACACTCAACCGCGCCGAGCAGAACCGCCGCTACCTCGACTTCGAGGCGGGCCGCATCGCGCTGCTCTTCGTCGCGCCGGAGCGGCTCGCGAACCGGCGCTTCCTCGACGGCCTGACGCGCGGCGGCGTGCGCCTGCTCGTGATCGACGAGGCGCATTGCATCTCCGAGTGGGGGCACGACTTCCGCCCGGACTACCTCGCGCTCGGCGGCGCGCGCGAGCGACTCGGACGGCCGCGCACGCTCGCGCTCACGGCGACCGCCGACCCCACCGTGCGGAGCGACATCCTCGCGCGGCTCGGCATCGCCGGCGACGCGCGCGAGGTGCTGACCAGCTTCGACCGCCCGAACTTGCGCTTCCAGGTGATCCCGCTCAGCAGCGCTCGCGAGCGCCTCCCCTGGCTGGTCGCCTACGCGCGCGAGCGGAGCGGGCAGTCCGGCATCGTCTACGGCCGGACGCGCCGCTCAGTGGAGGAGACCGCCGAGACGCTCAACGCGGCCGGCGTCCCCGCCCAGGCGTACCACGCAGGCATGGGCGGCGCCGCGCGCTCCACCATCCAGCGCCGCTTCACCACCGGTCGCGCGCCGCTGATCGTCGCCACCAACGCCTTTGGCCTCGGCATCGACAAGCCGGACGTGCGTTATGTCGTGCACTTGCAGATGCCCGGCCGCCTCGAGGCGTACTACCAGGAGGCCGGACGCGCGGGCCGCGACGGCGAGCCGGCCGAGTGCACGCTGCTCTACTCGCGTCGCGACCACTCGCTGCAACGGCGCTTCATCGACCAGGCGCACCCCGGCGACGAGGTCGTGCGCCGCAGCTGGGCGCAGCTCGTCGCGATCCAGCGGCTCGACCCGCAGCGCCCGCTCTCGCCCTCGGAGTTCGCGGACGCCGCCGGGTCGGACGGCTGGGCGCTCACCGTGAAGGCGCTGCGCTCCTCGGGGCTGCTCGCCGAGGGCGAGCTGCGGCTGCTCTCGCTCGACGCGGACGCACCGATCGACACGCGCGCGATCGGGGAGCGGCGCCGCTACGCGGAGTCGCGCCTCGCGCAGATGGCCGAGTACGCCGAGACCTCGGGCTGCCGCCGCGAGCTGATCCTGCGCTACTTCGGCGAGCCGCCGTCCGCGGACGGTGGCAACGGCCGGACCGGCGGCTGCGGCGGCTGCGACAACTGCAGCGGCGCCGTCCACGCCGAGGCGCCCGAGTACCCTCGCGATCTCTTCGAGTCGGTCCTCGAGCTGCGGGACCGGATCGCCTGGGAGTCGAACCGCGCGCCCTACATGGTCTTCGAGGAGCGCACCGCCCGCGAGATCGCCACGTACCGCCCCGCCGGTGAGACGGCGCTGCTCGAGATCTGGGGCGTCGGACAGCGGCGCGCGCAGTGGTTCGGCGAGCGGCTGCTCGCCATCGTGCGCGAGTGGGAGCAGGCGCATCCGGAGGCCTCCGCACCGCCATCGCGCCCGCCGGCCGCGTCGCGCCCGCGCTCAGCGCCCGTCGGCCCCGGGCCCGAGGTGCCGTTCGACGACCCGCTCTTCCAGCGCCTGCGCGACTGGCGGCGCGAGCGCGCCGCGCGAGACGGCGTGCCCGCCTACACGCTGTTCACGGACCGCAGCGCGCGCGAGCTGACGGTGCTGCGCCCGGCCGATCGCGCCGCCCTCGCCGGCGTCTGGGGCTTCGGCGACGCGCGCATCGCCTCCATCGGTGACGAGCTGCTCGATCTGCTGCGGGACGTTGATCCGAAGACGCCGGACCCGGGGCCCTCCCAGCCCTCGATGGAGCCGCCGAGGCAGGCCGAACTACAGGCCGAACTACAGGGTGCGCTTGCGGCGCTGCCCGTGAGCGAGCATGCTTGAGCGAAGCGGCCGCCGCCCGGAGTGCGGCGCGTCCCCATATCGGAGGAGCACCCGATGAGCCTGACCATCACCGTCACCGAGGACGCCGCAGAGCGGCTCGGCATGATCGTCACCCAGCAGGCCGAGAGCGAAGAGCAGGGCCTGCGCATCTTCTCGCGCGGCGGCGGCTGCGGCTGCAGCGGCCCCTCCTTCGCGATGGGCATCGACAAGGCCGGCGAGAGCGACAACGTGCTCGACCTCCACGGCGTCCGCTTCATCGTCGACCCGGACACGGCGACCAGCCTCGAGGGCGCCTCGATCGACTACACCGAGGACGACCTGATGCGCAAAGGCTTCACCATCGACGCTCCCAACGCGCAGGCGGCGGGCGGCGGCTGCGGCTGCGCCTCCGGCGGCGGCCACTAGGCCCCTTCCCGGCCCGTAGGCGGGCGTCGCACTCCGGCGACGCGGCGTCCGCCCTCCAAACATCGCCGACCCCGGTTGCCCGTGAACACCTCGTGGGCTCACGCTGTGCTTCGTGCTGCATGACCTGCGCGAGTGGCTGATCGACTGGGCGGACAGCCCGATCGCGCCGATCGCGCTCGCCCTGATCACCGCGTCCGAGTCGATCTTCTTCCCGATTCCCACCGACCCCCTGCTGATCGCGCTCGCACTGCGCCATCCGGACGCGGCGCTCGTACTCGCGGCGCTCACCATTGCCGCCTCCGTCCTCGGTGGCGTCGTCGGGCACTGGCTGGGCCTGCGTTTCGGCCGGCCGCTGCTACTGCGGCTGCAGAGCAGGCACGCCGAGCGAGTCGAGGCGCTGCTCCAGCGCTGGGGCTTCTGGGCCGTGGCCGCCGCGGGGCTGACGCCGATCCCGTACAAGGTCTTCACGATCGGTGCCGGGGTCGTCGGCATCCCGCGCACGCAGTTCGTCTTCGCCTCGATCGCGGGGCGGGGCGTGCGCTTCGGTGTCTACGGCGTGCTGATCTTCTTCTGGGGCGAGCGCTTCGCGTCGTTCATCACGGACCGCTTCGACCTCGTGGTGAGCGCCTTCGCCGCCGTCGCGGTCGTGGCGCTGCTCGCCTGGCTGGGCTGGTGGAGGCTGCGCGCGCGGGGCGCGGCGGCCTGAGGCCGGGCATCCCCGTATGATGGCGGCGAGGACCGCCCGAACGGAGGACGCACCATGCACGAGGTCGTGCGACCGATCGGCGAGATTCGCCCGCTCCGCGATCCCGTGCTGATCGCCACCTTCTCCGGCTGGAACGACTTCGGCGGCGCGGCCGCCGCCGCCCTCAAGCACACCGCCGAGCAGTGGAAGGCCACCGACCTGGCCGAGATCCGCAACGAGCGCTTCTTCGACTTCACCGTCGAGCGCCCCAAGGTGAGCCTCGAGGGCGAACGACGCGTGATCGACTGGCCGAGGCATCGCTTCCGCCTCGCCAGCCCGCCGGGCGCGGAGCGCGACTTCGTGCTGCTGAGTGGCCCCGAGCCGCACCTGCGCTGGCGCACCTTCACCGAGGCGATCGCCGAGTTCATGCAGGAGGTAGGCGCGACCGTCAGCATCACCATCGCCGCCCAGGCCGGCGCGGTCCCGCACACCCGCCCGCTGCCCGTCACGCTCTCCGCCTCGGACTCCGACTTCGAGGGCCAGTTCGGCCTGCGCGTCCCGGAGTCCCGCTACGAGGGCCCGACGGGCATCGTGGGGGCGTTCAACGTGGACCAGCGCCAGCGCGGCTTCCGCAACGCCAGCCTCTGGGCGCAGGTGCCGCACTACCTCTCGGCCGGCCCGAACCCGAACGCGATCTCCGCGCTGGTGCAGCTGATCGATCGCGGCTTCGGCACCAACACCTCGCTCGCGAGGATCGAGCGGCGCATCGAGCGCTTCAAGGAGCAGGTGGAGCAGGCGATCACGGAGTCGGGCGAGGCAGAGTCCTACATCCGCATGCTGGAGTCGCAGTACGACGCCAACCTCCCACAGCTCACGGCGCCGGACGCCGGCGACGACCCCGAGCTCCCCTCCGCCGAGGACCTGCTCAGCGACCTCGAGGGCTTCCTCCGCGACCAGCGGGACGAGGGGTAGGCGGGCACTGGCGGTGCGCTCCGGCGCATCGCTGCGCCAGCGCTTCACTCCCCGCCGGGGCGTTGTTAGACTCGGAGGGCCCAGGAGTGTAGCTCAGCTGGAAGAGCAGCGGTCTCCAAAACCGCAGGTCGTGGGTTCGAGTCCCTCCACTCCTGCCAGCAACCGCCCTCCCGAGGGCGCAACCGGGGCCGAGGTGGTGGAATTGGCAGACACGCCGTCTTGAGGGGGCGGTGCCCGTAAGGGCGTATGAGTTCGAGTCTCATCCTCGGCACCAGCGCAAACCCACCGACCGCCGGCAATACGCCGGCGGTTCTGCGTCCCTGCCTCGTGACCGCCGGCGCCGCTCTCCACCCGCGTTCCTTGTAGCGCTGCCGCGCGCCCGATATAGTCCGCCCCGACCGCAACGGTCAGTTCAACACGAGTGCGTATCCCCGAAGGAGTCTGCCGATGCCCGAGCTGAGACTGGAGATCGAGGACGGAATCGCCGTCGTTACGATGGACAACCCGCCCGTGAACGCGGCCTCCCAGGAATGGGACTTCCAGGCCGTGTTCGACTCCTTCTACTACAACAAGGACGTGCGGGTGGCCGTGCTCACCGGCGAGGGCACGCGCTCCTTCTGCGCCGGGGCGGACGTCAAGCGCCGCGCCGCCGATGTCGGCGCGGCCCAGCAGTCCGGGGGCGCGGGCGGCAACACCGCCTACATCGCCGGACAGCGCCGGGGCCGCGAGAACTTCAACTGCATCCTCGAAAGCGCCGTGCCGGTGATCGGCGCGATCAACGGCTACTGCCTCGGCGCGGGCATGGCCCTCGCCGGCTCCTGCGACTACCTGATCGCCTCGGAGACGGCGAGCTTCGGGCTGCCGGAGATCAACGTCGGCCTGCTCGGCGGGGCGCGCCACATGATGCGCGCCTTCCCGCACCACATCGTGCGGCGGGCGCACTACAGCGGCGAGCGCATCAGCGCGCAGGACGCGTACCACTTCGGCGCGGTCTGGAAGCTGGCCCCGCCCGAGCAGCTGATGGAGGTGGTGATGGACGAGGCGCGGATGATCGCCTCCAAGATGCCGATCGGCATCCGCCTCGCCAAGGAGAACCTCAACGTGATCGAGACGCTGGACGTGCGCAACGGCTACCGCTGGGAGCAGACGCGCACCCGCATCCTCCAGGAGACCGAGGACGCCCTCGAGGCCAAGAAGGCCTTCGCGGAGAAGCGGCAGCCGATCTACCACGGCCGCTAGCGCGGACCGCATCGGACGAATCGCGGGGGCGGCTCAGGCCGCCCCCGTTTGCGTCCGCGCCTCGGCGGACCCGCGCGCGCGCCGTACCGCTCAGGCCGCGATGCGTGAGGGCCACCAGTTCCAGCGCCCGAAGATCGCGACCAGCGCCGGCACGATCAGCGTGCGCGTGATGAAGGTGTCGATCAGCACGCCGGTCGCGACCGCGAAGCCGAGCTGCATCAGATCCTGGAGCGGCAGCGTCATCAGCGCGGAGAAGGTCCCCGCGAGGATCAGGCCGGCGGAGGTGATGACCGGACCTGTGCGGGCCAGCGCGTGCCCCGTCGCCTCCTTCAGCGGGGCGTGCCGCGCCTCCTCGCGGATCCGCGACATCAGGTAGATGTTGTAGTCGACGCTCAGTGCGTTCAGGAAGACGAACAGGAAGAACGGCACGCCGGGCCCGATGCCCTCGTGCCCGAGCAGCAGGATGAAGACCGCGACCGCGAGGCCGAGCGTGGCGAAGTAGGTGAATGCGATCGTCGCCATCAGGTAGAGCGGCGCGATCAGCGAACGCAGCAGCAGCGCCAGCACGACGCCGATCGCCAGCAAGATCAGCGGCAAGACGACCCGCGAGTCGCGATCGCCGGCCGTCCGCGTATCGGCCGCCTCGGCGGTATCGCCGCCGACCAGCACGGCGGCCGGGTCGAGCCCGGCCGAGGCCGCGCCCTCCCGGGCCAGCCTGCGCAGCTCCGGGACGGCGTCGAGCGATTCGGTCGCGAGGGGGTTCTCCGTCAGCACGACGTCGATCCGCGCCGTGCCGCCATCGGCGGAGACGAAGCGCGCGCGGGCCGCCTCCGCCGGCGGCCCACCTGCGGGCCCGGCCGTGCCGAAGGGCCGGCTCGGCCCGGCGGCGCTCGCGACGGCGGGGTGTCCCGCGAGGGTGAGCGTGAGCGCGTCGAGCTGATCGAGGCGCTCCGGGTCGAGCGCCTGCTCTCCCGGCGGCAGCGAGACGTAGACGCGGGTGGGGGAGAGCTCCCCGGCCGGGAAGCCGCTGCGCAGCAACTCGAAGCTGCGCACGGACTCGGTGTTGTCCGGGAGGCTCGCAAGCTGATCGTAGTTCGGCTGGAAAGCGAGCAGGCCCAAGAGCAGCAGCGCCAGCGCCGCCGTGGTCGCCGCCAGCGAGGCGCGCGGCCAGCGCAGCACGACACCACCGATCCGGCCGTAGATGCTGCGTCGCCAGTCCTGCGGCGCTGCTGCTGACTGCGAGGCCGCCTCCACAGCCAGGCGCGGCTGCATCGGCCAGAAGGCGCGCCGGCCGCCAATCGTGAGCACCGCGGGGATCAACGTGAGCGCGGCAAGCATCATCAGCCCCACCGCGATCGCGATTACGGGGCCGAGCGTCTGGTACGAGCGCAGGGTCGCGAACATCAGCGCGGCCGAGGCGATGAGGATCGTCGCACCCGCCGAGGCGACGGCGCCGCCGACGCCGCGCATCGTGCGGCGCATCGCCTCGTGCCTGTCGTCGTGGCGAGTCAGCTCCTCGCGGAAACGGGCGGAGACGAAGAGCACGTAGTCCGTGCCGGTGCCGAAGAGCACGACGGTCATGATGCCCGTCGTCTGGCCGGAGATCGGCAGATCGAACTGCTGGGCGACCCAGGCGCCGACCGCGCCGGCGAGCTGGAAGACGAGCCCGACCCCCAGCAGCGGGATCAACGCCACGATCGGCGAGCGGTAGATCAGGATCAGCAGCACGAGCACCAGCAGCACCGTGACGATCAGCAGGAAGCCGTCGATACTCGCGAAGACCTCAACGAGGTCGACGATCAGCCCGCCGGGACCGCCGACGGCGACCTCGACGCCGGGCAGATCGAGCGCCGCGGCCCGGTCGCGGATCGCGCTCACGGAGTCGGAGAAGGCGTCCTCGGCAGGCTCCCCGGCGAGCTCGACGAAGACGTAGAGCGTGGTGCCGTCCGGGGAGACGAGGCCGGAGCCGGCGCCGGGTCCCGGCGAGCGCACCTGGATGATGTTGTCCGGCGCGTCGGGCCCGGTCAGCCACGCCTCGAGCTCTGCCACGGCCGCGAAGGTTGCCGCGCTCAGTCCGGCCGGTTCGCGAACGACGATCAGCGTGGGCGTGCCGTCCGCCGGGAAACGCTCCCGCCCCAGCTCGAAGGCGCGAGTGGACTCGGCGTCCCCGGGCAGGAAGAGCGCCTGCTCGTTCTCGGTCACCTCGGCGAGTCGCGGCAGCTGCGAGATCAGCATCCCCGCGAGCACGACCCAGACGAGCAGCGTGATCCACTTGCCGCGCGGGCTGCTGACGAAGTCCGTGAGGCCGCCGAGCACCGGCTAGCCGGTCCCGATCCGGGCGCGCATCGGGAACCGCGAGGCGTCCGAAGTCGACCTACGCAAGGAGGCTCCTTGGCACATCCGTGGGATGCCAGCGACCGCCGTTCGAGGCTACAGCCGGCCTCGGCTTGGGGGAAGCCACGGATCGCATCGGCGCATTGCCCGCTCTTGGGCTGACCGCTCCTGTGCCGTGCTAGACGGGAATGCCGACGCTCTTGGCCGCGGCCGCCGACAGGTAGCGCCAGCTCTGCGGGGGCGTCAAGCCATCCTCGATCGCTGACAGCTCGAGCGGCGCCGCCAGCCGTCGAGGCGAGCCCACATGAATTGCTACCGCATGGGGATGTCCCCGGTAGTAAGTGCGGAATGCCCGCTCGCGAATGCCGGTGCGAGACTTGTGCCTCTTCCAAATCGCGCTCGGGCTGCCGTGCTCGACATGCACCGTCTCCACCCAACCCAACACTCGCTGAACGGGCGCGGTGGCGTAGATCACGATGTGAGAGATGTCTTCCGCGACCCGGGATTTCCGCAGTTCCACCGTCTTCGTGCCGGCGAGCAAAGCTTCAGCGTACTCGGGGTGAATCGACATCAGGACGATGCGGCCAGGCGACTGGTCAGCCATTGGATGCCATCCTCACTGTGGACCTGCGTGATCGATTGCGGTGGTGCATTCAAGACGCCTGCCGCGCGCAGGTCGTCCAGCGGCCACGGTGGATCGAGGAGCCGATCCTGGCGGAACAGGATGGCGAGCACGGCCCGGCGTGCCATCGCCTCGATCTCTTCGTAGCTATACACCGTCCGTTGGCCCGCGAACGCAGCGACGTCCGGGGGATCGTCAAAGCGCATAGATTGCTCGACAACGCCGACGGCGGAAATCGCTTGCCAATCGTCCGAGCGGTAGAACAGGACCGTCGCTCCGCGCGGCACCGGCGCGATCAGGCTCCGGCTCAGGTACGCCTTTCGCAGCGCGTTGCCGAACGGATCGTCGTCCGGTAAGAGGCGAGCCTGCTCGTGAGGATGGTCGGGGAACAGGCGGCCGTGATACCGAGGCTGGATGGGGATCACGTAGACACCGCCGTCCAGCGAAAGGTCAACGGCGGGAGGACCGAAGTGGCTGTGGTAGGCGAAGTGGTCGCGCGTTGCTCCATCTGTCGGCGTCAGGTGCTTGACCATCACGAGTTCGCCGAGAGGCGTCTCGTCCTGGCTCCGCTCGAAACCAAAGTCCTCAAGCATCGTGATGAGCGCTGCGTGGCGCTCGAACACCGTCAGCCAGACGTAGTTGTAGCGATTGGCGTGCAGTTCGTTGAACGCGGTCTTGAGCAGCAGCTCGCCGTAGCGCCTCCCCCTGTGCTCCTCCGAGACTTTGAAGGTGGAGACTTTCATCACCTTGCCGCCGAGTCGGAACTCATCGTCTTCTGACTTCCAGATACAAATCCCGGCGTATTCGCCCTCTGGCGATTCAATCACCCAGGCTTGGCGGCCCTCCTGGCTGACGTTCCCGAACCATCGGTCAAAGCCGGGGTAGTCATCATGCAAGCTGCGGAAGATGGGGTCGGCACGTCGCAGAGAGTGGAGCGCCCGCGTGGTGACTTGCGGGGGTGGCGGTTGCGGGCTGTTGACCAGCGTGCCCAGCAATGCTCGGGCGTCGGCGATCGTCAGCACGCGGTCTGAGGGCACGCCCAGCCGATGCGCCTTGCGATGCATCTGGTCGTCGTTGGTGACGAGGTAGTGAACCGCGTCCGCGCGCAGGGCCGCGAGGAGGAGGTGATCGGCCCAGTCGTTACTCTGGGGATCTACTGCCCCAAGAACACCCTCCACATGCTCGATGCCGGGCGGATCGCCGAGTTCCTGATACTTGGCCAACAGTACCTGGCGCGCGATTCGGCGCGCAGGGCTCGGGTCAGTGGCGAGTTCCCGAATCGTCTCGGGGTGGACCAGAAGATGGAAGCCGAGCGCGGTGGCGCGCTGAACAATCTCTACCGCGAGCGGAGTATCACGCTCCAGGTCTGCCGGGCTGGTCGGTTCGAGCGGAATCAGTACGTTGGCATCGAGAAGAAAACGCTGCATCGATCCGAGGGTCGCCCTTCGTCCGATTACTCGTCCCCCGAGCCGACTCTAGCATGCAACATCCTGGGATGAATCTCGGGCCGGGGGAACCTCAGCCATCTACGCGCTCCGCCGTGGGCACCACGACTTGGTAACAGACGACGCCGAGGTCGTCTGCCGGGGCGACACGGAGTACGAAGTCCGTTCCGCCTGTAGTCACGCCGCGCCAGCCCGCGCGGAGCGCCTACTGCTGCGAGGGCGTGGCGGGGCGGCCGCGGGAGCGGCTGGGGGCCTCCATGCCGGCGTCCTCGAAGGCCTTGCGCTGGGCTGCGGCCTGCGGGCCGAACAGCTCCCGTATGTTGCCCTGCGCCCACGACAGCGATCCCTCGATCGAGTCGATCTGGCCCTGGAAGCGTGGCATCACGTAGCGCGCGAACAGCTCGAAGCTGCGCCGCGTCTGCTCCGTCGTCGCGAACTCCCGCATCGAGCAGAGCAGCGCGCCGAAGCCGCCCGAGAGCTCGATCAGCCGCTCGATGCCCTCGATCGCGTCGTCGGGCGTGCCGACGATCGCGCCGCCGCGCGCGACCATCGCCTCGATCGTGTCCTCGCCCTCGGCGAAGCGAACGCCCAGCGCGCCGGTGTAGCCCTGGTTGTAGGCGATGCAGCCCTCGGCGGTCTGCGCCAGCGCCTCCTCCTTCGAGTCGGCGAGGTGGAAGTACATCGTGACGCGCCAGTCGTCGCGGTTGATCTCCGTGCCGTGCTCCGCGGCGGCCTCCTCGGCCCACTGCCAGGCGCCCTGCAGCGAACCGATGCCGCCCGGCGCGGCCGTGGCGACCGAGAGCATCCCGATGCCGAAGCGGCCCGCCGTCTGCGGCCCCGAGGGCGAGAGGCTGTGCGCGACCGATACCGGGAGGTGCTCCTCCCTGTAGGGCGCCAGCTGCAGGTGCGCGTCACGCAGGTTGAACCAGTCGGTCTCCATCGTGACGTGCTCGCCGCGCAGCAGCGGGAGGATCGCGTCGAGCGACTCGACCATGCGCGTGCGCTGCGTCGAGGGGTCGATGCCCATCATGTAGGCGTCCGAGGCGAGGGCGCCCGGACCCACGCCGAAGAGCGCGCGTCCGCGCGTCAGGTGGTCCATGAACATCATCCGGTCGGCGACCATCAGCGGGTTGTGGTAGGGCAGGCTGACGACGCCGGTGCCGAGCTTGATCTGCTTTGTCCGTGCGGCCATGTGCGCGGCGAACAGCGCCGGGTCCGGGATGAACTCCCAGCCGACGCTGTGGTGCTCCCCGATCCACGCCTCGTCGTAGCCGAGGCGGTCGAGCTCCTCGATCAGCGCCGCGTCGCGCTCGAGGGCGAGTGTCGGGTTCTCGCCGGGCTGGTGGAACGGAGCGAGGAAGATGCCGAACTTCATCCGGCGCGGTCGGTAGCCCATCCTGCCCGTCCCTCCGTGCGTCGCCTGCCGGCGTTACTGGCGGTCCATGTGCAGCACGCGCCGCGAGAGCCGCCAGCCCTCCGGCGTGCGCCGCCACTCGTCCGTGTAGACGCCCGAGATCTGCGGGACCGCCGTGGACCTGCCGTCGGCGACCCGCGTCTCGAAGAGCATCGCGCGCGTCTGCGCGGTGTCACCCTCGAGGCCATCGAAGACGACGCCGCCGGGTGCGTGGCGCGTGCGCTCGCGCGCATCCGGGGCGCGCATGCCCTCGAGCTCCCCGCTGTGCATGCCCTCGGCCCAGCGCTCGATGGCGTCACGGCCCTGCTGGCGGAAGGCGGGCGCCTCGTGGCCGCGGGTGTAGACCTCGAACTCGGCGTCGTCGGTGAAGCAGGCGGCGTAGGCGTGCGCGTTCTTCTCGTCCCACGCGTAGGCGTAGCGCGCGACCATCTCCATGATCGCCAGGCGGTCGTCCGCGCTCATCACGCCTCCCGTCGCGGCCTGTTTCGCCGCGAGGATACCCCGCCGGGGCGGGAACGGGATCGAATCGCCGCTGCGCCCGCCAGGGCAGCCGGTGGTAGGATCGAGGGGACACGCCCGCCTCGGCGGGCGTTGCGCGGCCAGGCCACGTAGCCAAGTGGTAAGGCAGGGGTCTGCAAAACCCTTATCGTCGGTTCGATTCCGACCGTGGCCTCCAGCACTCCTAGCGCGCCGGCGACTCCACGCCGAGCTGCTCCCACAACGCCTCGCGGTCGAAGAAGAACCAGCCCTCGGCGATGCGCCCGTCCTCGATGCGGACGATCGCCATGCCCATCACCTCCACGCGCTTGCCGGTCGCCTCGACGCCGCGGAAGGGCCCGAGGTGCGTGCCGCGCAGCGTGAGCCGGAGGCCGACGCGATCGCCCTCGGCCACGAGGTCATCGGGCGCCTCGACGAGGTCGGGGAAGGCGCGGCGCACGTTCGTCACGAGCTGGCGCACGCCGTGCGGTCCCGGCGTCTGGCCGGGATGGGCGTGCCGGTTCACGTACTCGGGCGCGAAGATCTCATCGACGATGTCGAGGTTGCCCGCGTTCATCACCTCTTCGAAGAAGCGCCGCACGAGCGCCTTGTTCGCCTCCGTGTCCGTCATCGGCGGTCACCTTCCCGCAGGCAGCCTGGCGCACCCGGCCATCAGCGCCGACGTATTAGTCCCGTAGCGACGGGTCATAGGGCTGACTCCGAACCTGCTCAAGATCGAACGGCTCGTGGTCGGGATCTATCCGATCGCGCAGCGTGCCGAGTTTCGACAGATCGACCCGCCGGGGATGGAGCGTGAATCCATCCGGCTCCTCCCTGACTTCGAGGCTGTCGTCAGGCTTCATTGTCGCTCCCATCGCATGACCACTTCGGCAGATTCGCACGGCCCCAGCGCCTACACCGGCATCGGACGCAGCGAGGGCGAGACGGCGAGCGGCGCGCCCGTGACCGCCTGGATCTCCTCGGCGCTGTAGCCGGGCGCGTGCTCCAGCAGCTCGAAGCCGCGCTCGCTCACCGCGATCACGGCGAGGTCCGTCACCACCAGCGAGGCGGGACGGCCGCCCGTGAGCGGCAGCGTGCAGCCCTCGACGAGCCGCGGCGCGCCCTCGGACGTGGTGTGGAACATCGTCAGCCAGACGCGCTTCGCGCCCTGCGTCAGGTCCATCGCCCCGCCGATGCCGCCGAGGTCGCTGCGGCCGTCCGCGTGCGGTGTCCAGTTCGCGAACGAGCCGTCCGTGGCGACCTCGTAGGCGCCGAGTACGGAACAATCGACGCGCCCGCTGCGGATCAGGCCGAAGGCGTCGGCGTGGTGCACGATCGCCGCGCCGGGCGGCAGCACGACGTACTGCATCCCCGGCGTCACGACGTCGAGATCCTCGTGCCCGTCGGGGGTGTGCCAGCCGTAGCCGATCAGCCCGTTCTCCGAGGACAGCACGATCCCCGCGTCGGGGTCGACGAAGTCGCAGGCGAGCACGGGGATGCCGACGCCGAGATTCACGATCCAGTCGCGTTCGAGGCGGCCGGCGAGGACGGCGGCGATCTGCTCGCGGTTGAGCGGCTGCTTCGCCTCGCCGCTCACGAGCCGCCTCCCGCGCCATCTCCCGTGTCGAGGTTCAACTCGCGCCCGCTGCGCCGCGTGCGCCGCGGCGAGACGATGCGGTCCTCGGGGATGTGCACGAGCCGTGCGACGTAGACGCCCGGCGTATGCACCTGGTCCGGGTCGAGCGCGCCGAGCGGCAGGATCGGCTCGTCGACCTCGGCGATGGTGCAGCGGCCGGCGGTGGCCATGATCGGGTTGAAGTTGCGTGCGGCGCGGCGGAAGACAAGGTTCCCCGCCTCGTCGGCCTGGTGCGCGCGGACGAAGGCGTAGTCGGCGGTGATGCCGTGTTCGAGGACGTAGGTACGCCCGCCGAAGGTGCGTTGCTCGCGGCCCTCGGCGTAGACGCTGCCGACGCCGGCGGGCGTGTAGAAGGCGGGGATGCCCGCGCCGCCCGCGCGGATGCGCTCGGCGACCGTCCCCTGCGGGACCAGCTCCGCCTCCGCGCCGCCCTCGCGGAAGACCCGCTCCGCCTCGTTCGGCTGCGAGGGGTGCGGCGCGGCGGTGAACGAGGCGATCACCTTGCGCACGCGCCCCGCCAGCACGAGGTCGGCGATCGTCACGCGGCCATCCTCGCCGAGCAGCGGGCGGTTCACCGTCGTCGAGATCATGACGAGGTCCGTCGCGCCCTGCCCGTAGAGCGCCTGCATCAGGTTCCAGGGCACGCCGGCGTGGAAGCCGGCGACGAGGATCGAGGCGCCGTCCGGGATGTCGGCGACGGCGTCCGCGGCCGAGTCGTAGCGCTCGGGTCGCGGCACTGCGTCGCTAGCCGATCTCCGCGGCGGCAGCCTCGAGGATCTCGAGACTGCCGATCAGTGTCGAGAATGCGGAAGGCGTGACGCCCTCGCCGAGGGCGGCGGCCGCCTCGATCACCTGCGTCTGCCCGCTGGCCGTGACGACGCCCGCCGTCAGGTCGCGGAACTTCGCCTGGAGTTCGGGCAGGCTCAGCGGGTTCTCCGGATCACCCTTCGGGTAATCGACGCGGCGCGAGACGCTGCCCCCGTCGCGCAACTCGATCACCACCTCGGCCGGCCAGCGCTCCGGGAACGCGGCATCGAGGTCGTCCGAGCGGTAGCACTCGACGCGGTCCATCAGCGCCGCGACCTCGGGCGAGGCGATTACCGCGGGCATGTACTGGCGCGTCCCCGCCGAGCGGTGGAGCACCGCGACCGCCGCGCCGAAGGGCATCGAGAACTGCGCATCGACGACGGAGACCGGGCGGCGCTTGTCCTCCTCGGGCGCGGCGATGATGTTCCAGCCTGCCTCGAGCACGCCGACGCGGATGCGCGCGATCTGCTCCGGCGCGATGTCGTGCGTCGCCACCAGGTCGAGAACGGCGTCGATCGGCGCCTGCTTGTAGCGGCAGCAGGCGTGCGCCTTGATGCTCGTGCGGTGGATCGCCAGCGGCGCGGCGCCGAGTCCGTCGGTCAGCCGTTGCTCGGCGTCGGCGCCCGCGGGCGCGTCGCTGTAGGAGTGCAGGTAGCCGTCGGGGCCGCAGATCGCGTCGCGCGGGCCCTCGAAACCGGCGGCGGCCAGCCGTGCGGCGATCAGCCCGCCGTGCGCGGCCCAGCCGGGGTGCAGCCGCTTCGTCCACGTCCCATCGACGAGGAACGCCATCGAGCCGGCCGCGAGGCTGAGCGAGATGCCGAGCGCCGAGCGCATCGAGGCGGCATCGAGGCGCAGCAGCCGCGAGGCCGCAGCCGCGGCGCCGAAGACGCCGGTGGTGCCGGTCGGGTGGAAGCCGCGGTCGTACTGGCCCTGCACGGTTGCGGCCATGCCGATGCGGGTCATCACCTCGTAGCCCACGACGCTGGCCGCGACGGCTTCCTCTAAGCTCGCGCCTTCCGCCGTCGCGAGCGCCAGCACGGCGGGGAAGACCGCCGAGCCGGGGTGCGAGGACGAGGCCTGGTGCGTGTCGTCGCTCTCGAGGGCGTGCGCGCTGACTCCGGCTACGAACGCCGCGTACTCCTCGAGCAGCGAGTGGCCGCCGGGGGCCGGGCATCCGCCCTCGCGCGTCGCCGCGTAGCGCCGCACGAGGCGCGACGACTCCGCCGTGAGGCCGCCAAGCGCGTTCGCGGCGTGGTCGAGCAGCAGATAGCGGACGTGCGCCGCCGCCTCGCCGGCGTCGTCCGCGCGGTAGTTCACGGCCCAGTCGAGCAGACCGTCAATCCCGGACGCGACGGCAGGCGATTCTGCGGACTGATGCGCGGTCGTGGTCATCGGCGTCTCCGGCTCATCCTCGGCGACGGGGCCGTCGCCGCGGGCCCATGCTCGGCAGCGTGCGGAGCGGCTGTCAACCCTCCGGGCGACCGATCGAGGATAGCGACGGAGGCGCTCCCCCGCCGCGGAGCGCCTCCTCGTAGAGCGCCCGTACGTGTGCGGGCGCGGATCTCAGTGTACGCAAATTGGCCCGGCTTCGCGCCAGCCCGGCCGCGAGGGCCCTCGATCGCTATTCCGAGGGCGGCACGTCGAGGCGCGCGACGATGCCCTCGAGCTCCGGGGACGGCGCCGGGTAGCGTTGCAGCACGCGCGGGTCGTGGCCGGGCACGAGGTGCGCGGGCGAGTCCCCCAACTCGTGCATCCGCTGGTAGCCGCGCACCGCCGCGCCGACGTCGAAGACGATCGCGAACAGCGCCCCGTCATCGAGCTGGTCGTAGTAGTGCGCGGCGTCCGAGGCGAGCACGACCCAGCCGCGCGCGGTGCGCACGCGCACCACCTGGTTGCCGCCCGTGTGGCCGCCGAGCCGGTGGATGCTCAACCCGTCGGCAAGCTCCACATCGCCGTCGTGCAGCACGGTCCGTCCGCTGAACACGTCGCGCACGAGGCCGGTCACCTCCTCGACGTTGAAGGAGTGCGCGATGTAGTCGTTCTGCATGTAGCGCCCGCTCGCGAACTGCAGCTCGCTCTCCTGGATGTGCAGGCGCGCGTTCGGGAAGTCGTCGACGGTGCCGATGTGGTCGTAGTGGCAGTGTGTGAGCACCACGTCCTCGACGGTCGCGGCGTCCACCCCGACGAGCGCGAGCGCCTCCGCCGGGCTGCGCAGGCTGGTGCGCCCACGGCGCTCGGCCTCCTCGGCGGTGAAGCCGGTGTCGATGACGAAGGTGCGCTCGCGGCTGATGGCCGCCCAGACGAAGTAGTCCATCCCGACCTGCTCGCTGCGATCGCCACCGCCGGTGGGGAAGAGATCGCCGCGCCGCACCGGGCGCCACGCGTACTTCGCCGCGTACACCTCGTATATCCCGGACTCAGCGACCGCAGCCATGCTGTTCTCCCTCTCGCTCAGAACCAGCGCGCCTTGTCGACGATGTTCTGCAGTGACTCGCCGGCCTCGAAGCGGCGGCAGTTCTCGAGGAAGACCTCGAAGCGGCGCTCGTCGACGTAGGGGCCGTGGGCCGCAACGTGCGGCGTCAGCAGCACGTTCGGCGCGCTCCACAGCGGGTGCTCCGGCGGCAGCGGCTCGATCTCGTAGACATCGAGGGCGGCCCCGCCGATCTTGCCCTCGCGCAGCGCCTCGTTGAGATCGTCGAGGCGCACCGTCGGGCCGCGGCCGATGTTCACGAGGTAGGCCGTGTCCTTCATCGCCTCGAAGCGTGCGGCGTTCATCATGCCCTCGGTCTCCGGCGTGTGCGGGACAGTGAGGATCACGAAGTCGGCGTCCGGCAGCAGCTCGTCCAGCGCCTCGGGCGGGTGCAGTTCCGCCAACCCCTCGCTGAGCTCGCTACGCCGCGCGTCGATGCCGACGACGGTGACGCCGAAGCCCGCGAGCACGCGCGCGGTCTCCGCACCGATCTCGCCAACGCCGATGATCAGCGCGGTCGACGCCGGGAGGTAGGTAACGCCACGGCGCGAGGGATCCGGCTCCCACCTGCCCTCGGCCATGCGTGGCAGGTAGCGGTGCAGCTGCCGCGCGAAGGCGAGTACGAAGGCCGTGATGTGCACGCTGATGTGATCGCTGTAGACCCCTCGGGGGTTCGTGACGGTGGCGGGATGCCCGATCAGCGCGTCGTGGTACCAGCCCGCGGGCGGGGCGACCATCGACGAGTGAATCCAGCGCACGCGCGTTGCCGCCGCAAGCGCCTCCTCCGAGATGCGGCTCTCCGCGAAGATCGCATCCGCCTCCCCGATCACGTCGAGGGCGGACTCGGTGTCCTCGGGCGTCAGCGTGCGGACGCCGGGCAGCGCCTCCCCGACGCGGCGCGCCCAGTCGGCCTGGCTGCCGCGCAGCGGAGGCCAGAAGAGGATGCTGACGGTCATGCGGCGGCTCCCGCGATGCGCGCGAGGAAGCCCTCGATCGCCGCGTTCACGCCCTCCGGCGCCTCGATGTTGACGCCGTGACCGGCGCCGGGGAAGACGTGGTGCTCACTGCCCTCGATCCGGTTCGCCATGTAGCCCATGCCGTTGCGGAACGGCGTGTCGTCCTCGCCGACGAGCAGCAGCACCGGCAGCTCGATGGACGCGACGTTGTCGATCACCAGCGAGTCGTGCTGCGTCAGCATTCCGCGCGCCGCTCGCGCCAGGCCCTCGGCGGAGCGGTGCTCGTTCATGTCGACCTCGGAGCCGCCGTCGTGCGTGCCCATGCCCTCGCTCTCCAGCCGGGCGGCGCGGGCGAGGCGGTCCTCGTTCCACGCCTCGCGCGGGACCGGGTTGCGGTAGCCGGGGCCCGTGCCCTGCAGGATCAGCGCGGCCGTGCGATCGGGGTGCATCGCCTGGAAGGCGAGCGACATGTACCCGCCGAGCGAGTGACCGGCGATCACCGCGCGCTCGATACCGAGCTCATCGAGGATCGCGCGCATGTCCTCGACGGTGAGTTCGCGGCTGTAGCGGGCGTCGTCGGGCGGGCTTTCGCTCTGGCCGTGGCCGCGCATGTCCCAGCTGATCAGCCGGTAGCGATCGGCGAACGCCTCGAGCTGCGGCCGCCACATCAGGCAGGTCGCCGCGTAGCCGTGCGTGAGCAGGACGGGCAGCGTGTCCGCGTCCTTCGGTCCGTGGTCCTCGTAGTGGATCGCGACTCCGTCGCGGTCGAGCGTGGGCATGGCTGTCACCTCCGCGCGTCGGCATGTGAGGCAGGCGGCGCGCCTGCCGCGGGCGGGCAGCTTATCATCGCCCGCGACGCCGTCCGCCCCTCGATGCAGGCGGGACGGGCGAGGCGCGAACGGAGCGCGACGATGACGGCTGGCGGCCCGCTCGAGGGAATCCGGGTGCTCGAGTTCTCCCAGCTCGTCGCCGGGCCGTTCTCCGGCTGCGTGCTCTCCGACCTCGGCGCCGAGGTGATCAAGGTCGAGCGGCCGCCCGGCGGCGACCCGCACCGCAACTTCGGCGCGGTGATCCCCAACGAGGGCAAGCGCTTCCAGGCCGTCAACCGAGGCAAGCGCAGCATCCTCGTCGATCTCCAGACGACCGCCGGGCGCGAGCTGATCCAGCGCATCCTGCCCTCGTTCGACGTGCTCACGATTAACTTCCGGCAGCGCGTCCTCGAGCGGCTCGGAATCGACTACGAGACGCTGTCCGCGCTGCATCCGGGGCTCGTCTACTGCCGCATCTCCGCCTTCGGATCGCGCGGGCCGCTCGCCGACCGCGCGGGCACCGACGCGACGATGTCCGCCTACTCCGGCCTCACCGTCGGCGACGCCAAGGTTGACGAGGCCGGCGCGCCCGAGCACATCTCCTCCGGACCGGTCTCCGATTACACCTCCGGGCTGGCGGCGGTGATCGGCATCTGCTCGGCGCTCTACCACCGAGGCATCACGGGTCGCGGGCAACTCGTCGAGACCTCGCTGCTGCGTTCGGCGATGGCGATCCAGGACAGCTTCATCATGCGCGAGCCGGTCAGCGACGCGGTGACCCTCGCGCCGATGATGGCCGCGGTCGAGGAGCTGCGCGCCGCCGGCGCCTCCTACCGCGAGCTGCTCGACGCGCGCCGCGCAATACGCGCCCGGCGCTGGACCTTCCGCATCTACTACGGCGGCTTCGAGGCCAGCGACGGCGTGATCGTGACCGGCGCGCTTACCCCGCAGACGCGCGAGGGCGCCCGGCGCGTGCTCGGCATCGAGGACGACGCGAGCGACACGCCGGGCTTCGACAGCGGCGATCCCGCGAACATCGCCCACGCCTCGGTGCTGCTCGAGCGGATCCGCGCGCTGATGCGCACTCGGACGGTGGCGGAGTGGATCGAGGCCTTCGAGGCCGAAGGGGTGCCCGTCGCCCCGGTGCACTTTCCCGAGGACCTCGCCGACGACCCGCAGGTCGAGGCCGCCGGCATCATGGCCGACCTCGAACATCCGCTGACCGGGCCGCAGCGCGTCGTCGGGCCGATCGTCGAGCTCTCGGAGACACCGACGGCCGTGCGCGGCCCCGCGCCGCTGCTTGGCGCGGACACGGAGGCGGTGCTGCGCGAGGCGGGCTGCTCCGACGCCGACCTCGACGCCTACCGCGCAGCGGGGGCGATCCCATAGCATCGTCAAGATGAGTGACGACGAAGGGACGCCGATGCTGCCGCTCGACGGCTTCCGCGCCTGGCTGATCGCCGAGACGCCCGTCGCCGGGTTCGCCGGCCGGCTGCTGCTCGAACTCGGCGCGAGCGTCGAGCTGCTCGAGCCGCCGGGCGGGAGCGCGCTGCGCACCTGCCCACCCTTCCTCGGCGGCGGGAGCAGCGGCGAGAGCGCCCTCTTCCGCTACCTGGCCACGGGCATGAGCACGCGCGACCTCCCCGCCCGCCCGGCGGCGAACGATCTCGCCCGGGTCGAGATCATCATCCACGAGCGCGCCTCGCTGCCCTTCGGCTGGAACCCCGTCGTCGAGGCTGCCCCGTTGCCCGAGCGCGGGCGCGTGGTGGTCGCCTGCACGCCGTACGGGGGCAGCGGCCCCAAGCGCGACTGGCAGGGCACGGAGCTGACCCTGTTCCAGGGCGGCGGTGAGGGCTACCTGCAGCCGTCCGGCCTCGGCTACGAGGAGTTCCCGGATCGCCCGCCGATCGGCGTCGGCCGTTATGTCGGGAGCTACCAGGCGGGTACGAACGCTGCCTTCGCGGCGCTGGCCGGCCTTCGCTCCTCGCGCGCGTCCGGGCGCACCGAGCGCGTCGACCTCTCGGTGCAGGACTCGCAGCTCTCGCTCAACTACGCCTCCGTCAGCCGCTACGTCGATGGCCACTTCGAGCGGCGCTCCAACCGCAGCTTCGCCTACGGCGGCATCGTTCGCTGCGCCGACGGCTTCGTCGAGATCGTGCCGATCGAGCAGCACCACTGGGTCGCCCTGCGCGAGCTGATGGGCGACCCCGAGTGGGCGCAGGCGCCGGAGCTCGATGACTCCGTCGAGCGCGGGCGGCGCGGCCCCTTCATCAACGAGCACCTCCGCGCCTGGGCCGCCGAGCGCAGCGTCGAGGAGGTCGTCGCGCGCGCGGCTGAGACCGGCCTGCCCTGCGGCCCCTACCTCGCTCCGAAGCAGTTGCCCGAGGACCAGCAGTTCCAGGCGCGCGGCTTCTTCCGCGAAGGCGCTGACGGCGAGCTTGCACCGGGCACGGCCTGGCAGCTCTCGAGCGCGGACGCGAGCACATCCGCTCCCGCTCCGGCCGCCGCCCGAGGCGCGAAGCCGCTCGAGGGTATCCGCGTCGCCGACTTCACGAACATGGCCGCCGGGCCCTATGCCGCGCTGATGCTCGGCCTGCTCGGCGCGGACGTGATCCGCGTCGAGTCGCAGGCGCGACCGGACATCGGACGGCGTCCGCACCCGCTCTACGGGCGCTTCGACATCCCGAACTTCGACCACCTCTCTGGCCACAAGCGCTCGATCACGCTCAACCTCAAGCACGAGCACGCCGCGCAACTCGCGCGTGAGCTGGTGGCGGCGAGCGACGTGGCGATCGAGAACTTCCGGCCCGGCGTGATGGGGCGGCTCGGCCTCGGCTGGGAGCAGCTGCGCGAGGTGAACCCGCGCCTCGTGATGGTCTCGCTCTCCGCCTACGGCCAGCACGGCCCGGACAGCCACCGCCCCGGCTACGCGCCGATCTTCGCGGCCGAGGGCGGCCTCGGCTACATGACCGGCTACCCCGACGGCGCGCCCGGCGAGATCCGCAACCAGATGGACCACGAGGCCGGCCTGATCGCCGCGCTGCTCTCGCTCGCCATGCTCGAGCAGCGCGAGCGCAGCGGCGCGGGCGCCTTCGCCGACCTCGCAGCCCGCGAGGTCGGCGCCATGCTCATCGGCGAGTCGATCGTGCAGACGCTCGCGGACGGCGACGCGCCGCGGCTGGGTTCGGGCCACGAGCAGTGGGTCCCGCACGCGGTCTACCCCGCGAGCGGCGAGGACGCCTGGATCGCCCTCGCGATCCGCTCCGACGAGGAGTGGCTGCGCTTCGTGGAGCTGAGCGGCCACCAGTCGCTCGACCGCCCGCAGTACGTCGCCGCCGGTGGCCGCCGCGCCAACCGCGCGGCGATCGACCTCGCGCTCAGGCACTGGACGGCCAACCAGGACGCGCACGAGCTTGCCGCGCGGCTCCAGGCCGCCGGCATCTGCGCCGAGGTCTCGATGACCGCGGAGCATCTCATCGCCGACGCGCACCTGCGCGAGCGCGGCGCGATCGTCGATCTGCAACACGAGCGCTACGGCGAGCGCGCCACCGTCGGCGCGCCCTGGCGCTTCGAGACCGCCTCCAGCGTGCGCTACGACACGTGGTCCCCGGATCTCGGCGAGCACAACGAGGAAGTGATCTGCGGCCTGCTCGGCCACAGCCGCGAGGACCTCGACCGCTGGATCGCGGACCAGGCCGTCTACTGATGGCGGACCTGCCGGGGCTCGACCTGCCGATCGGCGGGCTGCGTGTCGTCGAGCTGAGCGAGCGCGGGGCCGCCGCCTACGCCGGCAAGCTGCTGCGCCGCCTCGGCGCGGACCTCGTCAAGATCGAGCCGCCCGAGGGCGACCCGCTGCGCCGCAACGGCTCCCGCCGCCACGATGGGGACGCCGGTAGCACCACCGCCGCCTTCGACTTCTTCAACGAGGGCAAGACCAACGAGGTCACGGGCGACCCCGCGCGCCTGCGTGAGTTGGTGGCCGACGCCGACGCCTTCATCCTCGACCTCGAACCACGCCGCTACGAGGCCTGGGGCCTCGAGGCGGACGCGTTGGCCAGCCTCGGTTGCGGCGTTGTCTGCGCGATCACGCCGTTCGGGCTGAGCGGCCCCTACCGTGACTACCGCGGGCCGGAGCTCGTGACCTCGGCGTTCGGCGGCTCCAGCGTCGGTATCGGCGCGCCCGGCCGGCCGCCGCTGCGCATGCCGCTCTCCCAGACCGCGATCCAGGCCGGCCTCGTCGCCGCGATCGCCGCCCTCGGCGACGCCTACGAGGGCGACGAACGCGCGGACGGCCAAGGCGCGCGCGTCGTCGACATCGCCGAGAGCGACGTGTGGGCGACGGTGCACACGGGCACGACGGTGGTCAGCTACCTCTTCTCGAACCGCCTGCGCAGCCGCCAGGGGCGGCGCGTGCTCGGCCAGCCGTACCCGCACCAGCTCTTCCGCTGCTCCGACGGCTGGATCGCGATCCAGGCCTCCGAGCGCCACCAGCACCAGCTGTTCATCGAGATGGTCGGCTCGCCCGAGTGGGCCGCGGAGCGGCGCTTCGGCAGCCGCCTCGACATGAACGACCGCCACGCCGACGAGGTCGACGCGCAGCTCGCCCCCTGGTTCGAGGCGCGTACCCGCCAGCAGGTCTTCGAGGAGTGCCGCGCCCGCAACATCCCCGCGGCCCCCGTGCGCACGGTCGCCGACGTCCGCGCCGACGCGGACCTGCAAGCCGCGGACGCCTTCGAGCGCTTCGAGGGCGCCTCGGGCGTCGAGCTGACGCTGCCCGCGCCGCCCTACCGCTTCAGCGAAGCCGAGCTCGCGCCGCCGGGCCCTGTCCCGCCGCCTCCGGTCTCGCGGCCTCAGGAGGGGCGCTGATGCTGCTGCAGGGCGTGCGGGTGCTGGACTTCGGCTGGGTCTGGGCGGGGGCCGTCCCCGGCCAGATGCTCGCCTTCCTCGGCGCCGAGGTGATCAAGGTCGAGACCCGCAAGCGCCTCGACTACATGCGCCAGGGGCGCGCGATCGTGAAGGATGCACCCGACACCGAGCAGCAGCCGATGTTCCACAACATCAACCGCGGCAAGCTCAGCCTCAGCATCGACTTCACCACGGACGCCGGGCGCGAGCTGCTGCTCGACCTCGCCTCGCACTGCGACGTGGCGATCGAGAACTTCGCACCGGGCGTGCTCGATCGCTACGGCCTCGGCTACGAGGCGCTGCGCGAGCGCCGGCCCGACCTCGTGATGCTCTCGATGTCCGGAGGCGGCCAGCGAGGCCCGCTGCGCGAGTTGCGCAGCTACGCCTCGACGATCGCCGCGTTCAGCGGGCTCGACTCGCTCTGCGGCTACCCCGGCGAGGAGCCGCTGGGCGTGCAGCAGTCCTACCCCGACCCCAACGCCAGCCTGCACGGCGCCGTCGCCGTCCTCGCCGCGCTGATCCGGCGCAAGCGCAGCGGACGCGGCGACCACATCGACCTCTCGCAGCTGGCCGCTGGCCTGCAGACCTCGGCCGAGGCGATGGCCTGGCTCGACCTCTTCGGCGAGGTGCCCGGCCCGCTCGGCAACCTCCCGCCCAACGACGAGCCGCTGCACGACTGCTTCCGTTGCGCTGGCGAGGACGAGTGGATCGCCGTCGCCGCCGAGGACGAGGCGCAGCTCGCCGCCGTCGCCGCGCTGACCGGCGCGCCCTCGGGCGATCCCCTCGCCGTCCGGGACGCCCTCGAACGCTGGTGCGCACAGCGCGACCCGCGAGGCGCGATGGACGCGCTGCAGGCGGCGGGCGTGCCCGCCGGCGCCGCCACCACCGCGAAGGACCGCTTCGAGGACCCGCACTACCGCGCGCGCGGCACCTACGTGGAGACGGACCACCCCGCGATCGGCTGGGAGCTGGTCTACCGCGCGCCCTGGATCTGGCCGGACGAGATCCCGCTCGCCAACGACCGCGCCCCGCTGATGGGCGAGCACAACGAGTACGTCGTCTGCGAGCTGCTCGGCCGCCCCCGCGACGACCTCGAACGCCTCACCGCGGAGCAGGTACTGTACTGAGCGGCGACGCAGCGCGCGGGCCATTGCCGTCCTCGGGCGTGATCGAAGGAGGCAGGGCGATGTCGCTGAGACTGGTGAACTGGAACGTCCAGTGGGCTACGACCCGATCACCGCGCACCCCCGAGATTCTGCGCCGGATTGCCCACCACAGCGCCGAGGTCGTCTGTCTCACCGAGACCCACCCAGGGCTGCTCTCCCGCGAGGGCTACGCGATCTGCTCGCAGGCCGACTCCGGCTACGGGATCAGGGAAGGCCGGCGCAAGGTCGTGCTCTGGTCGATGCAGCCCTGGGAGCGCGTCGATGACCTCGGAGTCGACTCCCTGCCGCCCGGGCGGTTCGTGTCCGGCGTCACCCAGACGTCGCTGGGCGAGCTCACCGTAGTGGGGGTCTGCATCCCCTGGTTCGGGGCGCGGAGCGAGGCGCGGCGCGCAGCGGAACGCAAGCAGCGCTGGGAGGACCACGAGCGGTACCTGGACGGTCTCGCTCAGCTGCTCGGACGTGTGTCCGCGCAGCAGCTGATCGTGATGGGGGACTTCAATCAGATGATCGGGCGGGGCAGCCGCGCGGGCCGTGAACGGCAGTCGGCGCTGCAGCGAGCCTTCCCGGCGAGCATGACCATCGCTACCTCGGCGCTCACGTACGAAGGACGCAAGAGCATTGACCACATCGCCCTGAGTGAGGATCTGGCGGTTGAGTCCCTGGATGTGATCAGCAACGTCGACGACGGGCGAAAGTTGTCGGACCATTTCGGAGTCTTCGCCGACGTGTCTGCCCGCATCGCGCCTTGACACGCATCGAGCCGCGACAGACGCTCAGCACGTCGCGCGCCGCTCGTTCGGAGCGCGCGACGACAGACCCGATCACGCACCGCGAAGGGCGGCGACGATGACCGCGACCGACTCCAACGCAGCCCCCGGCGTGCCCTCCGGCCTCGACCTGCCCGAGGGCCTCATCACCCCCGAGGCGCTCGACGACCTGCGCCGCCTCACCGGCCTCCAGATGCGCCCCGAGCGCTACATCCGCGAGGCGACGATCGACACCCTCAACAACTTCTGTAACGGCATCGGCGACCTCAACCCACTGCACCGCGACGAGGAGTACGCGAAGTGGACCCGCTATGGCGGCCTGCTCGCGCCCGGCTGCTTCCTCTACGCGCGCACCTGGCCCGGCCGCACCCGCTTCGGCCTGCCGGGCGTGCACGGCTTCCACGCCGGTAACGACTTCCGCTTCGAGCGCGAGATCCGCATCGGCGACCGCATCGACAGCGTCGAGCGCATGCTCGGCTTCGAGGAGAAGGAGAGCCGCTTCTCCGGCAAGCTCGTGATCATCCACGTCGAGACGACCTTCACGAACCAGCGCGGCGAGCTGATCGCCACCGTGCGCGGCTGGAACACCCGCCACGAGCGCGCCGCCGCCCGCGAGCGCGGCAAGGAGTCGAGCGAGGACTCCGTCACCGCCGGCGGCCGCGCCTACGACTACGCCCCCGAGGAGCTCTACGAGATCGAGCAGGCGCAATACAGCGAGGACGAGCGTATCCGCGGCGGCGACACCCGCTACTGGGAGGACGTGAAGGTCGGCGACGAGCTCGACGCGATCGCGCGCGGGCCGCTCACCACCTCGGACGTCACGGCCTGGCTGGTCGGCACCGGCCGCGGGCGGGCGCACGGGGCGGCGCTCAAGGAAGCGCGCCGCCACCCGGGCCACTACTTCCGCAACCCCGACGCCGGTCAGGGCCTCGAGTACACCGGCATGGGGCACCAGCTTCGCGAGGTCGCCGCGCAGGTCGGCGTCCCCGGCGCGTACGACTTCGGCCCGCAGCGCATCTCCTGGGCGGGCACGCTGATCGAGAACTGGATGGGCGACGACGGCTTCCTGAAGCGCCTGCGCGGCGAGCTGCGCGGCTTCAACCTGATGGGCGACACGACCTGGCTGCGCGGCACGGTGACCCGCACCTACCTCAAGGGCGACGAAGCCCTCGTAGACATCGAGATCCGCGGCGAGAACCAGCGCGGCCGCCCCACCCTCCCCGGCCTCGCCACCGTGCGCCTCCCCTCGAAGCGCGTGCCTGAGGTGTTGTAGGGGGGTACTCCTCGGAAGCCGGTCGTTCCTGAACGACTACAGCGGCTCGTCGTCTGGTATCGCGAAGGCGTTCTGGTTCACGAAGTCAAGTGTCGGTGCGAGCACACGCGCCACGACGCCGAGCACATGCTCAACCGCCTCTGGATCGAGTTCGAGTTCACCGGAGTTGACTGCGGTGTCAGTAGCCAGACCCACTGCCGCCGCCGCCAGCGAGTAGACGCGGTTGATCTCCTCCGCACGCCGTGGCTGGCTCCGCCGGTAGCGATCGAGGGACGTGTTGTCCATGTTGACATAGGCCGTCGTTTGCTCACCCGCATTGTCGATCTTGGCGAGCGTCGAGTCGCCAAAGCCAAGCCCCCTCCAAACATCATCGTCCCGATAGACCGGTATGATCCGCGGGCCGCTGGCACCCTTCTTGCGGTTTCGGCGCTTGCCGCCACCACCGCCGCCGCCGCCAGTCTTCTCCGCCGGTGGGTCGACGACGAGGTGACCTTCCGCGACGTATTCCGATACCACTGCGTCGTCCGAGAACAACTTCACCACGAGAGGTATTCGCTCTCCGACGGTGAGCCCGCCCTCCGGCGCCTTCAGTCGGACCTTTAGCTCGCCGTCCGTGAGCGCATCAGAAACAAACCAATCATCGGGGTACACAATGCAGATTCCCGGCGCATCAGGACGAGTCAAGAAGCCATTCTCAGCGTCGGTGCTGAGTTCGACCGTACACCCGCCGTTCGCCGGGCAATGCTTCTCGATCTCTTCGCCGACTCCCCGGTTTGCCCAAGCAAGGTATGTCGGGAAGCGCTTCCCTTCGAAGGCAGGATCGCGCTCGCCGTTGTCGCCGCTACGACCGGCCCGTCCACGCAGGAACTTGGTGATCTCCGAGGAAAGGCGTCCGAACAACTCCTCCGTCCGTGGATCGTCACGGCCTTGCTGTCTCACCGCCTCCTGTCGCCGACGATCGTTCAGGGCGCGCAGTCCGCTGTGCCCTCGGAGGTACTCGCCTACGGCATTGAGCAGTGCTTGTCGCTGCTCGTTGTCCCTCATGCGATCCCGTGAACCCATGAACAGTTGCTCGACGACCCGCGGGTCAAGGCCGGAGCAGTCAACCTCGACCAGCAACGTGGGTGCCAGCCAGGCGAGGTTCGGCCGGGCTCGGCCGCCATTCCCCAAGAACTGGCGAGACTCGAATGCGTGCGCCTGGCCGTTGATGGTGAAGATCACGCTCTCGGAGGCTTGCAGCCACCGGCCGGCCGAAGTGGTCTCGAAGGGAGTCAGCGTCAGGCGGGCCCTGCCCACACCAGCGACCGCGATCACGCCACCCTGAGGCCAGCCTTCTTCAATCATCCCGTCCTTGCCGTCAACAAGGCGCGCCTCCATACCGGAGACGGTCACTGGCCCATCCCTCCCCGGGAAGCGACGCTCGATGACCTGCACGGGAACAGGCAGGCGATAGAGCCGACGGTTCAACATGTGCGAGAAGTCAAGCCTCGCCGAGCCTCGCCCCGGAATGTCGTACTCGTAGAGGCGCACGAGCGAGCCTGACGCGACTTCTTCGGCTGCGCCCCCTCTGGCCCAGATCGGCAAGGCATCGGCCTCGAAAGACGGGATCTCGCCAAGGGGTGCCAGATACTGGAATACGGAGGTCTTCTCGTTCCGCTCTGGCCGACGCCGCCGCACCACAGTGAATCCCCACCGGCGATCCTCGCCCGGCGCAGCGGGGTGACGGCGCGAGAGGATTAGTTGGTAGTGGTGCTCCGTGCCGCAGAACGGGACCGCCCCGGCAGATCCCATATTGAACTTGCCCTGAACGAACGGGATCGTCCGCTTGTTGTCCGCGGACAGGGACAGGAACGTGCCGGGGAATCGGTCCGGCGACTGTCCCTCGCCTTGATCGACTATCGTGATGGTCGGGCGCCGCCGTTCGCCGGTGAACACGACCTGAACCGACTCCGCTGCCAGTTGGCTGCGCGCGCCGGTGGAAATGTTGTGCAGCTTGCCTTCGTGGATGCCAAAGTAGCGCTCTCCTGCCACGAACATGGACTCGGGGAGGTCATTCCGCGCAAAGTCCCCGCGCTCGTGAGCGTGCCGCGTCAGCACGGCGTCGACGCTGTTCACGATCTTCTCGACAAGCGCGCCCCGCGCGTCAGCCTGTTGGCTGAGGAACGTTCCCGCATTGTTCTCCACCCCGCCGTACGGAAGCCAGTACGAGTCATCGAGCATGCCTGCCGTTCCAAGGCACGTATGAACCTCCGCCTCCGTCTGTGCTTCGAGCAGGGCGTCGAGGAGATCGCGGGCCGGCTGATCCGTATCAGGAAGCGACAAGTGCGACTGGACCACGACTAGTTTCCCCGCCGCGAGCGCTTGCGCTTCGCGCCGACCGACTTCACTGAGCGCCCGTTCCTCAGGTCGTACGTTCCCCGAGCCGGCCGGTACAGCCGCGGATCGTTGAAGTACCGGGCGAGGAGCGTGTTGGCGGGGTTCTTCCCCTCCGCCTGGATGGCACCACGCGCCCGTAGCTCCTGCTCAATCTCCCGGTAGTGGAGTGGTCGCCCCACCTCCCGCAGCAGATCAACCACCAAGTCGGCCGTTTCGTTCCCGGAGCTGGAGTCGCCGGCCTCGGCGGCGCTGGCGGGCTCCGTGACTGCGCCCTTGCCGAGCAAGGCGTCGATGTGGCTGATCTGCTCCTCAAGCTCGGAGCGCTTCCGCTCCCGGGTGTTGATCTCCGCGCTTAGTACTTCGTGCTCCCTCGCGAGACCCTCCCGACGGGCAAGCAGCACCGTCTCGAATCCGTCGTCACTCGCACCATTCCGTGTCGGCATACCCCGCCTCCCTCCAGCCATCCCAATATAGCGACCGGGCTGGCGTAGGGAAAGTAGTATGTAGTGTGGTGTGTGGTATGGCATTTATTGGGCCAGGGGCTCGCTCATTGTCCCGCTTGCCACCGCCACCGTGTAGCATCCCCGCGCGCACGAGGAGGACAGTCATGCCGCGCGAGGCCAGGACGCTCGACCAGGCGAACTACGCCGAGATGCTCATCGAGAAGCGCGACGACGGGGTGGCGCTGATCACGCTTAACCGGCCGGAGCGGCACAACGCCTCGACGGCCGTCATGCACGCCGAGTTCGCGCAGCTGCCGGGCGATATCCAGGCCGATGCGGACGTGAAGGCGGCCGTGATCACCGGCGCGGGCGCTCGTTCTGCTCGGGCGCCGACGTGCAGCAGCGCCTCGGCGGCGGGGGCGAGGGGATGAGTCCGCTCGACGTGCTCGGCGAGCCGCGCGAGATCGTCGAGGGCTTCCTCAACAACGACAAGCCGGTCATCACCGCCGTCAAGGGCTACGCGCTCGGGTTCGGCTGCACCACGGCGCTGCTCGGCGACATCGTGATCGCCGGGCGCAGCGCTGTGTTCGCCGACCCGCACGTCACGGTCGGCCTCACCGCCGGCGACGGCGGCGCGCTGCTCTGGCCGCTGCTCGCCGGGCCGCAGCACGCCAAGTACTACCTGATGACCGGCGAACGCCTCGACGCCGAGACCGCCGAGCGGATCGGCCTCGTCTTCAAGGTCGTCGACGACGACGATCTGCTCGACGAGGCGCTGGCGATCGCGGCGAAGCTGGCGGCGGGCGCGCCCTACGCGGTGCGCTCGACGAAGCGCTCGATCAACCGCGTGCTGCTCGCGATGGCGAACGACGTGATGCACTACTCGCTCGCCGCCGAGGGCATGTCGATGATGACCGCCGACCACAAGGAGGCGGTCGCCGCCTTCATGGAGAAGCGCCCGCCCCGCTTCACCAACAGCTGACGCCGGCTACCCCCGCGAGTGCGCCGTCACCGCGTCGAGGCGTTCGGCGAGGCGGTCCTCGGCTGTCTCGATGTCGTACTGGCTCTGCAGGCCGATCCAGAACGCGGCCGAGTTTCCGAAGAAGCGAGAGAGCAGCAAAGCCGTCTCGGCGGTGATGGAGCGCTGCCCGTGGACGACGGAGTGAATCCGGCGCGCGTCCACGCCGATGGCCTTGGCCAGCCGGTACTGCGTGATCTTCATCGGGAGCAGGAACTCCTCGTTGAGAACCTCTCCCGGATGTACAGGGGGTAGCCGCTCCGGGCTGCGCGCCGTGTTCGTGGCCATGGCTGTCTCTCCTCCGGCTGTAGTCAATGGTAGCCGACCACCTCCCTCCCCCACGCGGTGTAGCATCCCGGCGAACGGCGAGAGGAGCGCGATATGGCCGGCGAGACGATCGAGGTGCTCAACCCGCGCGGGCGTCTGCACCAGGCCGCGATCCCCCTCGCGCCGCGGCCCGCCAGCCTCGACGGGCTGCGGCCCGGCATCCTGGAGAACCGCAAGGCCAACGCCAAACTGCTGCTCGAACGGCTCGTCGAGGGCCTGCGCGAGCGGCACGAGCTCGGCCCGACGGCGCTGCGCTCCAAGAACGCCTCCGCGCCCGCGCCCGGCTCCGTGCTCGAGGCGTTCGCGAACGAGGCCGACTTCGTGCTCGTCGGGAGCTGCGACTGAGGCAGCTGCACGACGTGGAGTGTCCACGCCTCGATCGCCCTCGAAGCCCGCGGAATCCCGACCGTCACGATCGGCACCGACGCCTTCACCGGCCTGATTGAGTACGAGGCGGAGCGGCGCGGCCTGCCCGCACTGCCTTATGTCACCGTGCCGCACCCGCTCGGCGGCATCCCGCCCTCGGCCGTCGACGGCCTCGCCGCACCCGCGATGCCCGAGGTCGAGCGCCTGCTGACGGCGACCAGCGGCGACAGCGCAACCAACGAGGGCGCTGCGCCTGCCGTCGTCCCCGCCCGCGGCGAGCCCGCCGAGCGGCTCGCGCTGCCCTCGGAGCCGCGCGCGCTGCACGAGGCGGTGATCGCGCGCGGCTGGTCGGACGGCCTGCCGATCATCCCGCCGACTCCGGGGCTGGTGGAGGCGCTGATCGCCTGCGGCGACCGGGACGCCCTCGACGTGCTCGGCGTGCTGCCGCCCGGTCATGGCCTCGTCACCGTCGAGGGCGTGGCCGCGAACGCGGCGATGGCCGGCTGCGAGCCGCGCGCCTTCCCCGTCGTGCTGGCCGCCGTGCAGGCGATCCTCACCGAGGCGCACAACGTCGCCGGGCTGAACGCGACGACGCACCCGGTGGCCGAGACGCTCGTCGTGAGCGGGCCGATCGCGGACGAGCTCGGCATCCACTCGGGCAGCGGCTGCTTCGGGCCGACCTTCCCGGCGAACGCCTCGATCGGTCGCGCGATCCGGCTCGTGCTGCTCAACATCGGCGGCGCGCAGCCGGGGCGCGGCGACAGCGCGACGCAGGGCACGCCGGCGAAGTTCGCCTCCTGCTTCGCCGAGAACGCCGAGGCGAACCCGTGGGCGCCGTTCCACGTCGCGCGCGGCCTCGAGGCCGAAGCGAGCGCCGTCACGGTCTTCGGCAGCGAGGGCCCGCACAACATCCGCGACGGCGACAGCAACACCGGCGAGGGTCTGCTGCGCACGATCGCCGGGGCGATGAGCCAGCCGGGCAGCAACAACATCCTCAACCGCGGCCAGCCGCTGCTCGCGCTCTGTCCGGAGCACGCGGCACTCCTCGCGGGCGACGGCTGGACGCGCGAGCGCATCCAGGCGTGGCTGTTCGAGCACGCGCGCTACCCCGCCGGGCGCCTCTCGCCGGAGATGCGCCGCGCCATCGCCGTGCGCACGGTGCCGGAGGGCGAGGTGCCTGAGAGCGCGCAGGAGCGCTTCGACGACGACGTGATGCTGCCGATCGCCGAGGCGCCCGAGGGCATCCACATCGTGGTCGCGGGCGGCGCGGGGAAGCACTCGGCGTGGTTCCCCTCCTGGGGTCGCCTCAGCCGCGCCGTCAGCGTGCCGATCGTCGCGCGGCGCTGACGGCGGCGCGATGGAGTACCGCAAGCTCGGCCGCTCCGGCCTCAAGGTCTCCATCGTCGGGCTGGGCTGCAACGACTTCGGCGGGCGCTGGGACCTCGCACACTCGCGCGAGGTGATCTCGCACGCGCTCGACAGCGGCGTGAACCTGTTCGACACCTCGGACGTCTACCCCTCGCCCGCCGGCGGCGAGGGGCCGCCCGGACGCTCCGAGGAGTACGTCGGCGAGGCGCTGCGCGGGCGCCGCCACGAGGCGATCATCGCCACCAAGTTCTCGCGCCCCACCGGCGAGGGCGCCGAGGTCTACCGCGCGAACGTCCTCGAGCGCGCGGGGCACGGCGCGGACGGCGCATCCGCTGCCACGGCCGCTCCTCGACAGCTGCGCCAGGGCGCATCGCGGCGGCACATCATCCACGCCGTCGAGGGCTCGTTGCGGCGGCTCGGCACGGACTACATCGACCTCTACCAGCTGCACGGCCCGGACCCGACCACGCCGCTCGACGAGACGCTGCACGCCCTCGACGACCTCGTGCGCGACGGCAAGGTGCGCTACGTCGGCTGCTCGAACTTCGAGGGCTGGCGTGTCGCCGAGGCCGCCGGCATCGCCGATGCGGCGAACCTGACGCCGTTCATCTCGACGCAGGCGGAGTACCACATGCTCGACCGGCGCATCGAGGCGGACCTCGTGCCCGCCTGTCGGGCGGCGGGCGTCAGTGTGCTGCCCTACTTCCCGCTCGCGAGCGGCTTCCTCACCGGCAAGTACCGCCGCGGCGAGGCCGCGCCCGAGGGCACGCGCTTCGAGATGTCGCCCCACCTGCCGAGCCGCTTCGTCAGCGACGACGCCTGGGACCGGCTCGAGCGCCTCGAGGCGTTCGCGAGCGCGCGCGGCCGCACGCTCGTCGATCTCGCGATCGGTTGGCTCGCCTCGCAGCCGCACATCGGCAGCATCATCGCGGGCGCGAGCCGGGGCGAGCAGATCGAGCAGAACGTCGCTGCCTCGGAGTGGCGCCTCGACGCCGCCGAGCTCGCGGAGATCGACGAGATCACGCTGGGCTGAGGGCCCTGATCCGGGAGCGCTGACTACGAGGGCAGCGCCTGGGCGTTCGGCGTCATGAAGTCGGCGCTGGGGCCGGGTCGCATGCCGGCCTCGTGCAGCGCTGCCCGCAGCTCCTCGAAGCCCTCCTCGCCCGCGACGTCGAGGTGGAAGGTGATCAGCACCAGGCCGATCGGCAGGTTGTCGCCGGTCAGCCTGTGGTCCACCTGGATCACGTTGGCGCCCGCTCCCGCGATGACGGCGCTGATGCGCGCGAGCTCACCCGGCGCGTGGGCGGCGGCGAACGTCAGCAGGCGACGCCGGCCCGCGCCCGTCAGGCCGCGCTCGACGATGCGGCCGAGCAGGTTGATGTCGACGTTGCCGCCCGACAGCACCACCGCGACCGGCCCGCTCGCCTCGACGGCGCCCGAGAGCAGCGCGGCGATGCCGAGCGCCCCCGCGCCCTCGACGACGAAGTTGGTGCGCTCGATCAGCAGCACCATCGCGTGCTCGATCTCCGCCTCGGGGACCGCGACCACGTCGTCGACGTAGCGCCGGATCAGGTCGAACGTCAGCTCCGACGGCCCGGCGACCGCCGCGCCATCGGCGAGCGTCTGCACCAGCGGCACGGCCCGAGGCGAGCCCGCGTCGAGCGAGGCGGCGATGCCGGGCATCGCCTGCGCCTGCGCGCCGATCACGCGCACCTCGGGCCGCAGCGACTTGATCGCGAGCGCGACCCCCGCCAGCAGCCCGCCGCCGCCCGCGGGCACGATCACCGTCTCCGCCTCCGGCGCCTGCTCGAGCAGCTCGAGGCCGAGTGTGGCCTGCCCGGCGACCACCGCCGGGTTGTCGAAGGGCGGCACGAACAGCAGGCCGGACTCCGCCGCGAGCTCGCGGGCCCGCGCGATGCAGGCCTCGAGCGAGCCGTCGAGCAGCACGACCTCGGCGCCATAGCCGCGCGTCGCGGCCTGCTTGGCCAGGGGCGCGTTGGTCGGCATCACGACGGTCGCCGGGAGGCCGCGCTGCGCCGCGGCGAGGGCGACGCCCTGCGCGTGGTTGCCCGCGCTCGCCGCGATCACGCCTCGCGGCTGGGTCTCGAGGGAGGCGAGCATGTTCGAGGCGCCGCGGAACTTGAACGAGCCCGCGCGCTGCAACTGCTCGCACTTCAGCAGCACCGGCACGCCCGCCATCCCGGACAGCGAGACGCTCGGCCACAGCGGCGTGACGCGCACCGTCCCGGCGATGCGCTCCCGCGCCGCGCGCACATCCTCGATCGTCACCGTCGGAGGCGTCTTGCTCATGCTTCCATGATCGCACGCGTGGGACGTGGGGGCAGGGCGCGCGCAGCGCTGAGCGAACTCCTACGAGGACGGCCCCTCGCCCCGCACGGTCAGCGGCCTTGCGGCCGGGACGCCGTCCGGGAAGAGCGCGCGGAAGCGGGCGGTGGCGAAGTCCGGCGCGCCGAGGATGTACGGCACGTACTCGCCCTCAACGAGCGCGTAGACGGCCGTAACGCCGAGGCTCCTCGCGCAGGCCGCGAGGTCTGCGACGCTGCCGCCTTCGTAGATCACGAGGCTGAAGCCCTCGCCGATCTCGCCGCGCAGGCAGACCGCGAACGGCTCCGCAACCACGGGCGCGGCCGGGGCCGGCGTCGCCGGGCCCTCGCTACGCACGACCAGCGGCAGCAACGCCGGGACGCCGTCGGGGAACAGGCCGCGGAAGCGGGCGGTGGCGAAGTCGGGCGCGCCGACGATGTAGGGCACGTACTCGCCGGCGTCAAGGGCGTAGAGAGCCGTGACGTGGCGGCTCTCCGCGCAGGCCACGAGGTCTTCGACGCTGCCTCCCTCGTAGACGACGAGGCTGAAGCCAGCGTTGACGGCGCCGCGCAGGCAGCTTGCGGACGGCCCGGCCGCTTCCTCTTCGCCGAGGAGCAGGCGGTAGACGCGCCTGCGGCTGGCGTCCTCCGAGGTCACGGTGATCATGATCTCGAGTCCGGGGAGCAACCGCAGGTGGTGCCCGTTCGACGGGTCGCCGTCGTGGTCTCCCGGCTCGATCTGCACGGACGCGCCGGGCTGGGCCGGAGTGGCCGTGAGGGTCGCGATGTTGCCGTGCGGGATGGTGTCGCTTGCATAGTCGTACCGCAGCGGCGAGAACTCGCCGAAGTCCACACCGCTGAGGGTCAGCGAGGCGAGGCGGGCGTCGATGGCGTCGGGCATGTTGTAGCTGTAGATCTTGCCGTCGCTGGCGTCGGCGACGTACATCACGTCGCCGTCCGACCAGAGGCCGCGTGGGCTGTTGTTGCTGGCGCGGCTCAGCTTCGTGAACTCCTCGTCGCGCACGCGCTCGAGGACGAGGTCCTCGTCCGGCTCCTCACCGTCGGGCTCCAACACCGGCAGGCGGTAGGCGAAGACGCGCTTGGCGCCGCGGTCGGAGGAGACCCAGACGGTGACGCCGTCGGACCAGAGGCCCTGCGGGTCGCTGTTGGCATCGTGCAGGGCGTAGCTGGCGATGAGGTCGCGGCTCACTAACTCGTAGGCGAAGAGCGCGTCGGCGTGGCTGTCGAGCACCCACAGGGTCAGACCGTCGGACCAGATGCCGCGGGCGTCGCGGTTGCTGAGTGAGAGCCCGAGGTCGGAGTCGGGGAGACGTTCGCCGCTTTCGAGGTCGTGTGCGAAGAGCTTGTTCTGGCCGCTGTCGGCGATCCAGATGGTCGAGCGGTCGGACCAGAGGCCGCGTGGTGCGCGGTTGGTCTGGTCGAGCTCGAACTCGCGGTCCGGCACGCGCTCGCCGCTCTCCAGGTCGTAGGCGTAGACCGCGTCGCCGGCGCCGTTGGGGTTGTCGGCGAGCCAGAGCGTCTCACCGTTCGACCAGATACCGGTGGGCTCGTCATTGCCGCCGTCGAGCGCCTCGATGTCGTGGTCGACGGTCCACTCGAAGTCCTCGTCGCTCGGGGTGGGCCCCGACGGCCCGCCACCGCCGCCACCTCCTCCGATGATGATCGGTGGCCTGATCACCTGGTTCGGATCTGTGACAGTGACTACCACGTCCAACGTTCCGGTCCGCGTTCCCCGATCGCCGTCGGACGAAGCGCCGACTGTGACCTCATACCTGTTGTCGCCGTTGGTGTCGGCCGGATTATCGAAGTCGGGCACGGCGGTGAAGCTCAGGTCTCCGGCATCCGAAAGCTCGAAGTGCTGCGCATCGGCGCCAGAAAGCGGCTCCCAACTCGTCACGAGTCCTTCCGGGTCGGTTGCGCCGTATCGGCCCACATGGTCGGTGCTGCCACCCCTGACCTGCACACTGGTGGGCCCAGAGATCACGGGAGCCTCGTCAACGTCCGCGATGACAACGGTGACGTGGAATACTGCGCTATTCGACCCATCGGACGCATGGATGTTCAGGTCATAGGCGTTGTTCCGGCCGGCGTCCCTCGGGTCCTCATAGTCCCCGGCGGAATCGAAATTGAGCACGCCGTCGGCGATGCTGAAGAAGCTTGCATCAGGACCCGAGAGCGACCACGTAATGGTGTCGTTCTCGGGATCGGTCGCGGTATACGTCTCCACGGTTCTCGGGTTGGTCTCAAAGAAGGTTGGCATCGCCTTTCCTACGACGACCGGCCCCACGTTGAGGTTGGTGCCGCTGACTGTCACCTCAGTCGAAGGAGTGCCCGCGCCGACTGCATTTCGTGCGAGCACGCGCGCGGTGTACGTACTGCTCGCGCTCAGTCCGGTGACGGTATGGGAAGTTGTGGTCACCTCCGCCTCGGAGACATGGGATGCGACGCCCCAACTTCCAGAGGACAGCTTCCATTGCACCGTGTAGCCGGTGATCTCTGAACCGCCGTCCCCAACGCTGAACGTTCGGTCGAGGTCGAGCCAGCAGTCGAAGACAACGGTGAAGTCACAAACCGCAGGGGTCGACCAGCTCAGGTCAAGCTCGCCGGGGTCACCTAGCGAGCCGCTCAGGTCCGGTGGCGCGTCCGGCGTCACAGCCGCGACGGTGCTTGTCGCTTGTACATCAAGGGATTCGCTGTTGCCGTTGTCGTCCTCGAAATGCACCTGCACTTCGATTGTCAGCCCGGCGTCGTACGGCGCGACCGGGTACTCGTTGATAAACGTCAGGGCCCGGAAAAAGCCGCCGTCCGCGAACCAGGTGTAACTGAAGCTCGGGTTCGTCAGCCCATCGGGATCGGCGATCGAGGAGGTGTCCACACGTGCGACTTCACCTACCCGCAGCGCGCCGATGATGGTGGGCGTGCCCGTAGCCGGATTGTTGGGGGGCGGCTGCTGAGCGCTGAGTTGGCCACTCTGAAGTGCGATGACGCTGATAGCTAGCAGGGCCGCGAGCGCCGCCCGGCGCCAGAATCGAGCAAGAAGATGGTTCTGCATTCAACTGGTTCCATCGAGCGTTCGCGGAGTCGGGCCCCCAATCCGGTCGATGCAAGGCAACGACCCCACTGCGCGAGGTGCTCCCCTCGTGTCCAGTGATGGGACCGCTCCTGCGAAGACCAGTCGCACACGTGAGAGCCACGAAGGGAGCATGACGCGCCCCATCACTGTTGCCACTCACGCGGGCTGACGGTTCTTCGCAGGAACGGGCGGAAGCATAGCGCATCCGCGGGGGGGTGGGTGCCGGTCGGGGGTTCATCACGCGCGCCGGTGCACGCCGTCAGCGACAGCCCTCCGCTTCGCGCTTCCCGCGAGCGCCCGGGACAGGGCAGCGCGGCTAGAACACGACTGCGGGAGTGGGGTCGCGGTCCTCGAGGATGGACGCGATCCGGGAGCGCACCAGGCTGTGCGAGCGCTCCGGGTGGGTGAGCACGTAGAAGCGCGGATTCAGGAGCGCGTCCAGCACGATCCCGGCGACCTCTTCCGGCAGCAGGTTGCGGTGCTCCGCATCCTGCTGCTCAGCGGTCCTCATGATGCGCGGCTCGCCGCGGCGGGCCATCGCCTCGCTCGTGCGGATCCCGCCCGGCAGCAGAGCCGAGACGCGCAGCTCCGATCCCGCCTCCTTGAGGTCGTGGTAGAGCGACTCGGCGGCCGAGAGCACGAAGCGCTTCGTGACCGGGTACGGCCCGCTCGAGGCCCGCATCCGCAGCGCCCCGTTCGAGGAGGTGATCACGATGTGGCCGCCGGTCGCGCCCGCGCGTTCAAGCGCGAGCATCCTCGGCACGAAGGCGCGGATGCCGTTGAGCACGCCCCAGACGTTCGGCTTCAGGATCCAGTCCCAGTCCTCGGGGCCCACTTCCCAGGTCGGCACGTGCGCCGCGTTCACCCCGGCGTTGAGGCAGACCACGTCGATCGCGCCGAAGGCCGAGAGCGCGATGCGCGGCAGCCGGTCGATGTCCGCGAAGTCGCTCACGTCGACCGGGATGGCCACCGCCTGGACGCCCTGCGCGTGCAGATCGCGCTCCGCTTCCGCAAGCCTCGCAGCGTCGAGGTCGGCGATGACGACGCGCATGCCCTCGCGGCCGAGCCGTGCGGCGATCTGGTAGCCGATGCCGCGCGCGGCGCCGGTGACGACCGCGACGCGGCCGGCGAGGCGCTCCGTACCTTCCGAGGGGTCCTGCGCGGCTGTCATCGCTACTCCCCGGGTGGGCCGCCGAGCAGCTCGAGCAGCGTGCCCAGCTCCTGCCGCGCGTCGACGTAGGCCATGTGCCCGCCGTTGGCGCGAATCTGCGAATGCACCGACTCGTAGCCGCGGTTCGCCAGCTCCTCGGCCGCCGCGGCGCCGTCATCGACCTCGAAGGCGAGGTGGTGGAAGGCCGTGCCGCCCTGCTCGTCGAGCGCGTCCTGCCAGACGCTCGGCCCGCCGAGCGGCTCGATCAGTTCGAGGGTGATGTTGTCCAGCTCGAACATCGCGACCTTGAGGTTGATCGACTCGGGCAGCGGCTTGCCGAGGTACTGACGGCCCTCGCGAGGCGGGGGCGTGCGGATCTCGGGCGGGTCCATGCCCAGCAGCTCCGAGTATGTCGAGACGGCCGCTTCGATGTCCGAGACGACGAAGGCGACCTGCTTCATCACGCGGCTGCCCAGCGGGGCCTTCGCTTCACCCATCGCGCCGCCTCCTTCTGGACGCTCCTGCACGCCGCGTCCGCGACGCGACGAGCACAATGTACCCGGCCGCGCGAGGCGACGGCGATGCGTCGCCTCCCCGAGCCCTGCACCCCCGTAGGATGGCGCCGCGATGAGCACCGACGAGACAGCCCCGATCGCGCCGCTCTCCGCGTCCGAGGTCCCCGCGTGGGACCTCGAGGCGGACGTGGTCGTCGTGGGCCTCGGCGCGGCGGGCGCCTCGGCGGCGATCGAGGCGGCCGAGGCCGGGGCCGACGTGCTGGTGCTGGAGCGCGAGTTCGCCGGCGGAGGCACGAGCGCGCTTTCCGGCGGATCGATCTATCTCGGCGGGGGCACGCCGCTGCAGCGCGCGTGCGGCTTCGACGACACCCCCGAGGACATGTACCGCTACCTGCGCGCCTCGGTGCAGCCCGGCCCGGACGACGAGTGGCTGCGCGCCTACTGCGACGGCAGTGTCGAGCTCTACGACTGGCTGGTCGCCCGCAGCGTGCCGTTCAAGGCCGACTTCCTGCCGCCGGAGCGGGGCACGTATCCCTGGGGCTCCGAACACGGCCTCTCCTACACCGGCAGCGAGCTCGCGCACCCGTTCAGCGCGCTTGCGAAGCCCGCGCCCCGAGGGCACCACCCGCAGCACCCCGGCGAAGGCGGCGGGCTGGTGCTGATGGAGGCGCTGAGCGCAGCGGCGGCCTCCGCGGGCGCACGCATCCAGACGTCCGCGCTCTGCGCGCGCCTCGTCATCGACGGGCCGCCCGATGCGCCGCGAGTCGTGGGCCTCGAGGTTCGCATCGAACGCGAGACGCGCTACGTCCGCGCGAGCGGCGGCGTGATCCTCTGCGCGGGCGGCTTCGTGATGAACGAGGGCATGCTCCGCCAGTACGCGCCGGAGCTGCTGCAACTGCGCAACCGGCTCGGGAACGACGGCAGCGACGGCGCGGCGATTCGCATGGGCCTCGGCCTGGGGGCCGCCCTCGATCGCATGGAGTGGGGCATGGTGAATCTGACCACGAGTCCGCCTCGGCGGCTGGTCAAGGGCGTGCTGGTCGATCACGAGGGACGCCGCTTCGTGAACGAGGACCAGTACCGCGATCAGCTCGGCCCGACCGCGCTCTACGACCACGACGGCGTCGTCTTCATGATCGTCGACGACGAGACCTACCGCCGCCCCGTGCTCGCGCAGGCCGAGATCGTCGCCGTCGCGGAGACGTACGAGGAGCTCGAGCGCGAGCTGGGGATGCCGGACGGCAACCTCGAGCGCACGATGGCGTCCTACAACGAGCACGCCGCGCGCGGCGACGATCCGGAGTTCCACAAGGCTGCCGAGTGGCTCGAACCCCTCGACCGGCCGCCGTTCGCCGCACTCGACTTCTCGATCACGAAGTCTGTCTGGTCGGGCTTCCCGATCGGGGGGCTGCAGACGGCGATGACCGGCGAGGTGCTGCGCGCCGACGGCAGCCCGATTGCCGGGCTCTACGCCGCGGGGCGCACCACGCCGGGCCTGCAGGGCCGGGGCTACAGCAGCGGGCTCTCGCTCGGCGACTGCACCTTCTTCGGTCGCTGGGCGGGACGCGCCGCCGCGGCCTCAGGGTGAGGGGGCGCGGCTCTCCGCCTGCCCCCACTGCTCGTACATCCGCACGGCGATCTGGTTCGGCGCCTTCGGACCGTGCAGCGCCTGCGAGAGCAGGAAGAGCTGCGAGACGAGGCCCGCGAGGGGCATCGGCACGTCCTGCTCCTTGCCGCCGGCGACGGCGTTCGCCAGGTCCTTCACCATCAGCTCGGTCGCCATGCCGCCGCGCGAGGAGAAGTCGCCGGCGAGCACGAACTTCGGGAAGCGGTTCTCGCTCGTCCAGCTGCGCCCGGAGCTGGCGTTGATCGCGCCGAGCACCTTCAGCGGATCGAGGCCAGCCTTCGTCGCCACCGTCATCGCCTCGGACAGTGCGAGGTAGTTGGCCGCCGAGCAGAAGTTGTTGAGCGCCTTCGTCAGGTGCCCCGCCCCCGGCTCCCCGAGGTGAAAGATCTGCGCGCCGATCGCCTCGAGGACGGGGAGACACGTCTCGTAGGCCTCGATCGAGCCGCCGCACATGATGCCGAGCGTGCCCGCCTCGGCGCCGGGCACGCCGCCGCTTACACCCGCGTCGACGAGCTCGATGCCGGACTCGCGCAGGCGGGCGCCGATCGCAGCCGTCTGCGGCGGGTTTCCGCTGGTCAGGTCGACGACGATCGTGCCGGGCTCGGCGCCCTCGACGATGCCGTCCGGCCCAAAGCAGACCTGCTCGACCTCGTTCGAGGTCGGCAGCGAGAGGCAGATCGTGCGCACCGCGCCGGCGACGGCGCGCGGCGAGTCCGCCGGCTGCGCGCCCGCCTCGCTGAGCCGCGCGAGCGCCTCGGGCTGCAGGTCGAGCGCCACGAGGTCGAAGCCGGCGGCGAGCACGTTGCCCGCCATCGGCCCGCCGATGTTGCCAAGCCCGATGAAGCCGATCGTCTCCGCCATCGTGGTCTCCCTTCGAGCGTGGTTGCTGGTGCCAGGGGAGGGACTCGAACCCTCACGCCCGAAGGCCGCGGGTTTTAAGCCCGCTGCGTCTGCCATTCCGCCACCCCGGCGCAGTAGCGACGATACCAGCACCACGGACGCCGCGAGCACGTCGCACACGCCAGGGGTGGAAGAGGACACGGGCTCTTGGAACCCGGCTCGCGACGCTCTACGTTGGATCAAGGGAACGCGTGCTGGAGGGCCGAGTCGTGACGAGGGGTCGAAGACGGTCAGCCGTAGTCTGCGCTGGCGCCATCGCGATCCTCGTGCTGCTGGCCGCCATCGCTGCCTGCACCTCGGGCGACGCTGAGCCGCCCGCCCCGACGGCGGCGCCGGCTCCGCCGACGGCCGTGAGCCTCGATGGCCGGACGCTGTTCATCCAGTCCTGCTCCACGTGCCACGGGGTGGACCTGCAGGGCACCGACCGCGGCCCCCCGTTCCTCAACCGGATCTACGGTCCGGGCCATCACGCCGACGCGTCGTTCCGGCTCGCCGTGAAGCGCGGCGTGATCTCGCACCACTGGCGCTTCGGCAACATGCCGAAGATCGAAGGGCTGACCGACGAGCAGGTCGAGGAGATCATCAAGTTCGTCCGGGTGCAGCAGGCGCTCGCCGGGATCGACTAGGCCTCAGTTCCGCATCAGGGCCTCGGCGAGATCCTGGACGTCCTGCTCCGTCAGCCGCCTGTGCAGCGTCGCGAGGAGTTCGAACGTCACGCCGTCCCTGCGCCAGCGGAGGTAGGCGAGCTCGACGCCCGCGCCGGTCGGACCGGCGAAGCCCTCGGCGGCCAGCTCGCCGACCTGCGCGCGAAGCCAGTGGCTCCCCAGCGGGATCGCCCTGAACGGGACGAGCGCCCGGGTCTGGCTGAGCGTGAACGCGTGGCTATCGGCCCGCTGCACGGTGAAGTTGACTCGCGTATGGCGCACCCCCAGCTCCGGGATCACGTCCGAGGACACGCCAGTCACCTTGAGGCCGGATTCGAACGAGCACGGACGCGTCAGCGCGAAGTCGACCTGGCGCTCCAGCTCATCGAGCGCCTCCGCGGCCTCCGCGGACAGCGGCGCCTCGCTGCACGTCGCCTCGGAAGCGCAGGCGGCGAGCACGGCCGCGGCGAGGCACGCGGCCAAGGCGACGGACACGAGTCGTACGTGAGACGGCATGGTGTGCAGGGTAGCGGGCGGCGGATCGCCGGAGCGCGTTCCAGCCCTGCGAGCAAGAGCGAAATGCGGGATGATGATCCCATGCTGATCGAGTACGACCCCGAGGCCGATGCCCTCTACATTCGCCTGAGCAGGGCTGAATCACAGCATGGCGAGGTGACCCGCACGCACGAACTCGACGACCAGCGCCGTGTGGACATCGGAGAGGCCGACGAGGTGCTTGGCGTCGAGATCCTCTGGGTCAGCCGGGGCTTCTCGCTCGCAGGGCTGCCGAGTCAGCGCGAGATCGGTGAGGCGCTCAACTCGCTCGGGACACTCGCGAACATCTCGTAGCGCCGAGGCTACAGACGCCACAACCTGACAACTCGCGCTCCGTGCTCCCGTCGCGCGCAGCGCGCGCGCTCCGGTACCATGCGCGCGCCGGCGGCGCAGGGCCGCCGGACCGAGGCCAGGAGACACCATGCCAGCCACGCCATTCCGCGGGGCGCCCCTCAAGGCGCTGCTGCCGTACGAGACGCTCGTGCGAGACATCGTGCTCATCGTCGCGGGGTCGGCGCTGCTCGCGCTCTGCGCGCAGGTCACGATCCACCTGCCGATCGGGCCGGTCCCGATCACCGGGCAGACCTTCGCCGTGCTGCTGCTCGGCGCGGTGCTCGGCCCGCGCCTCGGCGCGATGGCCGCCGCGCTCTACGTCCTCGAGGGCATCGCCAACCTGCCCGTCTACGCGAGCGGCGCGCACGGCTGGGGCGTGATCACCGGCTCGTCAGGCGGCTACCTCCTCTCCTACCCCGTCGCCGCCTTCGCCGTCGGCTACCTCGCGCGCTCCGGCTGGGACCGCCGGCCGATCACGCTCGCCCTCGCGATGCTCGTGGGGAACGTGATCATCTACGTCTTCGGCCTCCCCTGGCTTGCCAACTGGATGTACGCCAATGAGGCCGTGCACGGCTTCGAGCCGAGCGCGGGGCTCGTGCTGCAGTGGGGGCTGACGCCGTTCATCCCTGGCGACCTCGCGAAGCTGCTGCTCGCCGCCTCGCTCGTGCCCGCGGGTTGGCTCGCGGTGCGCGCCTTCCAGTTCGGCCCCGAGCAGGCGCTGCGAGGCGAGAGCGCCCCGCAGGCGCTGCGTCTCGGGCCAGTCGCCGTCGTGGCCGGCGCTCTGCTCGCCGTCTCGGCGTTCCTGCCCTGGCGCTCGGGCGACCTCGGCATCGAGTCCGCGAACGGGCAGGTCGTGCTGGTCGCCGGCCTCGCCGCGGCCGCGGGAGCATGGCTGCTGCACCGGCGCGAGATCAGCGCCAGGCTGGGCCATCTCTGGATCTTCGCCGCCGCCGCCCTCGGTGGGCTGCTGGCATTCGTGCACCTCGTCAACTTCACGGCGGCGGGGACGCTCGAACTGGCGGACGTCTCGTTCGGCCTGCCGGTCGCGATGGTCGCCGCGCTCGCGCTGCTGGCGTTCCTCGGCTCCGAGGGGTCCGCCGCGCTGCTGCGCGCCGATGAGCAGGACGACGGCGAAGCCGCGTAGAGCCGCGAGGCGGCCCGTGGCCCTCGCGCCGTGACGCTTCCCGCCGAGCTCTGGCGCGCGGGCGCCGCGCAGCTCGCCGCCGCGATCCGCGCGCGCGAGGTCTCCTCGCGCGAGACCGTCGAGGCGCATCTCGCGCGCATCGAGGCGGTCAACCCGCGCCTCAACGCGGTCACCGTCGTGCTCGCCGAGGAGGCGCTCGCCGCCGCCGAGCGTGCCGACGAGGCGATCACGCGCGGCGAGACAATCGGCCCGCTGCACGGCGTGCCCTGCACCATCAAGGAGAACATCGAGGTCGCCGGGTCCGCGACTACGAACGGCATCCCCAGCCTCGCGGAGGCGTACGCGGGGCGCGACGCTCCGGCGGTCGAGCGGCTGCGCGAGGCGGGCGCGATCGTGATCGGCCGCACGAACATGCCGGACCTCGGCATGCGCTGGTACAGCGCGAGCACCCTCTGGGGCGCGACGCTCAACCCCTGGGACGCCGATCGCACGCCCGGCGGCTCCAGCGGCGGCGAGGCGGCCGCCCTCGCCAGCGGCATGACGCCGCTAGGGCTCGGCAACGACTACGGTGGCTCGCTGCGCTACCCCTCGCAGTGCTGCGGGACGGCCGCGCTCAAGCCCGGCTACGGCCGCATCGCGATGACGCCGCGTGAGGGCATGCCCGATCCGGCGCCGAGCGGCGAGCTCTTCACCGTCACCGGCCCGATGGCGCGCCACATCGCCGACCTGCGGCTCGCGTTCGCAGTCCTCGCCGCACCCGATCCGCGCGACCCACGGCTGGCGCCCGCGCCGCTCGACGGACCGGGCGGCGAACTGCCGCGCGTCGCCTTCACCACCGATCCGGGCGGCCTCGGCGTCGATGAGCGGGTCGCCGAGGGCGTGCGCCGCGCCGCCGCCGCGCTCGCCGACGCCGGGTATCACGTCGAGGAGGGCGAGCCGCCGCTGCTGCGCGAGGCCACCGCCACCTGGGGGCGGCTCGCCGACGCCGAGCTGCGCAGCGCCGGACCCGCCGTGCTGGAGCTGATCAGCGACGAGACCCGACGCTTCATCGAGCTGACCACCTGGGCGTCGCCCGAGCCGTCGCTCGGCGGCTACCTCGAAGCGCACACGGAGCGAGTCCGCTGCGAGCGGGCGTGGTCGGAGTGGGCCGGGGGCACGCGGCTGCTGCTGGGGCCGGTCTCGACGGCGCAGCCATTCACGATCGGCCACGACGTCGCGAACGGGGAGCAGGCGCTCGGCGTGCGTGAGAGCATGCGGCTGACGCTGGTCGCGAACCTGCTCGGGCTGCCCTCGGTTGCGCTGCCCGCGGGCGTCGCGGGCGGCCTGCCGCAGGGCGTGCAGCTGATCGGTCCCCGCTACCGCGAGGATCTCTGCCTCGCAGCCGCCGAGGCGGTCGAGGATCGCCTCGGCGTGATCACGCCGATCGAGCCGCGCTCCGCGCAGGCCACCGGCGGCTGAGCCGCGCGTTCGTCGGAGCGCGCCGCGCCTATACTGCCCGCGATGACCGCACCCGCCGAGGCGCCGGCTGCCTCCGCCGACGGCACGAAGCGCCCACGGCTCTACTTCGGCTGGTACATCGTCGCGGGCGCGTTCTTCGCGCAGATGCTGCAAGCCGGCCTCAGCGCCTACGCCGGTGGCGTCTTCCTGGTCCCGATGACCGAGGATCTCGGCTGGACACGCACCGAGTTCACGCTTGCCCAGACCGTGGGGCAGTTGGTGACGGGCTCGATCGGCTTCTTCATCGGCGCCCACGTCGATCGCCGTGGCGGGCGCGGCGTGATGATCGTCGGCGGCGTCATCATCGTCGTGACGCTTTTCTCCCTCAGCTACATCCAGGAGTGGTGGCAGTGGCTCGTGCTGCGCGGCCTGTTCTTCATGGGCGGCGCCGCGATGATCGGGAGCCTCGTCGTCAACGTCACGCTCTCCAAATGGTTCGTGGACCTGCGAGGGCGCGCCATCGGCATCGCCGCGATCGGCTTCTCGATCGGCGGGATTGTGATCGCCCCGCCGCTCACCGCCTTCGTCGACGACTTCGGTTGGCGCGCCGGCTGGCAGGTACTCGCGGTGGCCACGGTTGCGATCGTCTTCCCCATCGCACTGCTCTTTCGCCGTCAACCCGAGGACCACGGACTCAGCCCTGACGGGCGAACCGCGGAGGAGCTGCGCGGCGGCGCCGCCCAGCGGATCGAGGCCGACTATCGCAACTCGTACACGCGGCGCGAGGCGCTGCGTACCCCTGCCCTCTACATGATCACCTTCGCCTTCGGGCTGGCGGTGATCGGCATCGGGGGCGTGATCCTGAACACGATTCCGTTCCTCACCGATCAGGACTACAGCCGCGCCACGGCCGCGCGGATCGTCGTCGTCCTCGGCTTCGCAGCCGGCTTCTCCAAGGCGTTCTGGGGTTGGCTGACCGAGCGCTTCGATGCTCGTTATGTCGCCGCGATCGGGTTCGCGCTGTCCGGATCGTCGATGATCATCATCGTCTTCTCGGCAGCGTCCGGCATCGCGGCGCTCGTCGCCCTCGGCTACCTGCTATGGGGTACCGGCGTGGGGGCGCTGTTCCCGACGCAGGAGGTGATCTGGGCGCAGTATTTCGGTCGCCGCTACCTCGGCGAGGTGCGCAGCGTGGTGCTGCCCGTCTCCCTGGGCATGGGGGCAGCCGGTCCGCTCCTGACGGCGCTCTACTTCGACGCCGTCGGAGACTACAACGGCGTGTTCCTCGCGGTCGGAATCAACTGGGTGTTCGCCTCGGTGCTGATTCTCGCCGTGCGCCGGCCCGGACCGCCGCCGCGCATCGCCGTCACCTCGCCGGTGACGCCCCAGGGCTGAGGATCGGACCCGCTACCCGCGCTGACTCGGAGGCCGCCAGCGGATCGTCGGCGGCTGCAGGCGCGCGACGCGGTCGGCGGCGGAGTCCTGGAGCAGATCGACGGCGTCGCCGGTGCCTAGCAGGCCCTCCTCCAGCACGCGTGCGTAGACGCGGCTGCAGCCGGGATGGGTCTTCTGGTTCATGCGATTGAAGTCGCCGTCGGCGAACCACGCCGCGTTCTTGAAGCACGGCGCGGTGTAGTTCGTGACCTCGACCAGCACCTCGCCGCCGAGGCGCAGCCGTGCCCCCGGCACCACGAGCGACCAATCGAGGCCGGAGATCGTCACGTTCTCGCCGGCCAGGCCGGGCGCGATCGGGTGGCCCTCGGCGGCCATCTCCTCGATCTGCTCGAGCGCGAACAGGCAGAGCGCGCGCTCCGGCCCGCCGTGGTGTTTGCGATCGGTCTGCGCGTCGCCCTCGAGGCCGCCGATCAGCGCGCGGGCGTGCTCCAGCGGGCGCTTCGGCACGCCCCCGTTGGAGGCGCTGAGCTGGTGGATCGAGCCGCTCCGGGATCCCCTGGCCGCCATTCGCGCCTCCTCGCGTTCACATCCTAGCAGCGAGGCGGGCGGGGCTACCCGTCGAGGACGGAACGGAGCGCGGATTGCGCCTCGTTGGGGTCGGCGCGCCCGCGGGTGGCGCGCATCACCTGGCCGACGAGGAACTTGATCGCGCTCTCCTTGCCGCCGCGGTAGTCGCCTACGGCCTGCGGGTTGGCGTCGATCACCTCGCTGGCGATGCGTGCGAGTCCCTCGTCGTCGCGCAGCTGGGCGAGACCGCGTTCCTCGACGATGGCTGCGGGCGCAGCGCCGCTCTCGAAGGCCGCCGCGAGCACCTGCTTCGCGCTGGCGGCGGTGATCACCCCGTCCTCGACGAGGCCGACCAGCTCGGCGACGTGTTCGGGCGTGAGTAGCGTGTCCGTCAGCTCCACGTCGCCGCCCGCCTGGTTGAGCAGCGCCGCGACATCGCCCATCAGCCAGCGCGCGACCGCCTGCGCGCGGCCGGGCTGCGAGGCGGCGACGGCGGCCTCGAAGGCGTCGGCGCGGGCGCGCGTCTCGGCGAGCAGGCCCGCCTCGGCCGGCGCGAGGCCGTACTCGCGCTCGAAGCGCTCACGCTTCGCGTCGGGCAGCTCGGGCAGGCGCGCGCGGATCTCCGCGAGGCGTACCTCGCCGATCTCGAGCGGGGGCAGGTCAGGCTCGGGGAAGTAGCGGTAGTCGTGCGCCTCTTCCTTGGAGCGCTGGCTGACGGTGCCGCCGGTGGCGTCGATGTAGCCGCGCGTCTCCTGCTCGACGCTCCCGCCGCTCTCGAGGACAACGGTCTGCCGCCTGATCTCGGACTCGATCGCGCGCTGGACCGCGCGGAACGAGTTCATGTTCTTGATCTCGACCTTCGAGCCGAGCGGATCGCCGGGGCGGCGCAGCGAGATGTTGGCGTCGCAGCGGAACGAGCCCTTCTCCATGTCCGCGTCGGAGACGTCGAGGTAGCGCAGCGTGCGCCGCAGCTCGCGCAGGTAGGCGACGGCCTCCTCGGGCGAGTGCATGTCCGGTGTGGAGACGATCTCCATCAGCGGCACGCCGGAGCGGTTGACGTCGAGCAGGGAGTACCCGCCGTCCTCGTCACCGGGCGACGCCTCGCGGTGCAGCAGGCGCGCCGTGTCCTCCTCGAGGTGGATGCGCTCCAGGGCGATCTCGCGCCGCTCGCCGTCCAGCTCGATCGCGACCACGCCGCCGGTGCAGAGCGGCTCGTCGTACTGCGAGATCTGGTAGCCCTTCATCAGGTCGGGGTAGGGGTAGTTCTTGCGATCGAACTTGGAGTGCGGCGGGATCGCGCAGCCGAGCGCGAGGCCGCTGAGGATCGTGAGGTCCACGGCGCTGCGGTTGATCACCGGCAGCACGCCCGGCATGCCGAGGCAGACCGCGCAGACGCGCGTGTTCGGCGGCGCCGCGAAGTAGTCGCTCGCGCAGCCGCAGAACATCTTCGAGCGCGTATTGAGTTGCGCGTGGACCTCGAGGCCGATCACGACCTCGTAGCCGGTGGCGCTGGAGACGGTCGCAACGCTCACGCGCGGCCTTCGATCCAGGGTCGCGTCAGGCGCGCCCAACGTTGCGCCGCTGCACGGCTGCGGCTCAAGGCCGCGCCGAGCGGGACGCGAGCAGGGGCGACAGCTCGCTGCTACTCGCCGCCCTCGGGGTTGAGGTACTTCTCCGGGTTGCCGATGAACTTGTTGCGGCAGCCGATGTCGTCAAAGCGATACCACTTGGCATCGGTGTGGTGCCAGCGGTAGTTGCTCTGGTCGTCATCCGTGACGGTCCCGCCGCAGACGAGGCACTCCATAGCCTGTTCCCTCCATGATCGCAGCCTGAGGATAACCGCCCTGCGCGGCTTCGGCATCGCCGGGCGTCCGCAGTCGCGTCGTTCCCTCTGGATCGCCGCCCGACGATACAGCCCGGAGCGGCAGCGTGGGAAGCGGCGCCGCGCCCTGCTTGACCGCGCGGGGCGCGGCACGGCAGGATGATCCGGGGCTGGGGGTAGCGCTCGATCAAAGACGGAAACTCGTCGATGAGCCGCACGACCCTCGCCAAATGGCTGTACGTCGGCCTCCACATCAAGCGCTGGCTCCTGCTGATCCTCATCGGCGTCGTGCTGATGGGCCTCGGCATCGGCTACCTGCTGCGCGAGGTCTACTTCACGTTCACCTTCCCCGCCTGGGTCGGCGACGCGACGCTGCAGTTCCTGCCGCGCTGGGTCCGAGGCCTGATCTTCATCAGCGCCGCCAGCGCCGCCACCGTGATCGGCGCCTGGAAGCTCAACCGCTCGATCGTCAGCGCCGTGGTGCCGCTCGACCGCCAGGACGAGCTGCTGGACCGCATCTGGGCGCGGCGCACCCAGGGCCGCGGCCCGAGCGTCGTCGCGATCGGCGGCGGGACCGGGCTCTCGACGCTGCTGCGCGGGCTCAAGGGCTACAACGCGAACCTCACCGCGATCGTGACCGTCGCCGACGACGGCGGCTCCAGCGGACGGCTGCGGCGCGATCTCAACGTGATCCCGCCCGGCGACATCCGCAACTGCATCGCCGCACTCGCCGACGCCGAGTCGCTGGTCACGCGCCTCTTCCAATACCGCTTCGGCGACGACGCCGGCGAGGGCATCGCCGGGCACTCCTTCGGCAACCTCTTCATCGTCGCCATGTCCGATGTGACCGGGAACATGGAGGAAGCGATCCGCGAGACCTCGCGCGTGCTCGCCGTGCGTGGCCGCATCCTTCCCTCCACGCTCGCCGACATCACGCTGGCCGCGCGCCTGGCCGATGGCTCGGCCGTGCGCGGCGAGTCCGTGCTGGCCGAGGGCGGCTCGGCGATCGAGCGCGTGTTCATCGAGCCGGCCCACGTGCAGGCCAACAGTGAGGCGGCCACCGCGCTGCTCGAGGCAGACCTGATCGTGATCGGGCCCGGATCGCTGTACACCTCGGTGCTGCCGAACCTGCTCGTCTCCGGACTCGGCGAGGCGCTGCTGCAATCGCGCGCGCACCGCGTCTACGTCTCGAACGTCGCCACCCAGCGGGGCGAGACCGAGGGCTACGACGCCGCGCAGCACTACGCCGCGATCCGCCGCCACCTGGGACGCGACGACGTCGCCCACGTCGTGCTCGCGAACAGCAACCTGCCCGCCGAGCCGTTCCCCGGCGAGTGGCGCTCTCAACCCGTGCCCGCACCGGGTGACGCCGACTACGGCGGGGCGCGCCTCGTGCTCGCGGACCTCGTCGATCGCGAGGTGCGCTACCGGCACGACTCGGAGCGGCTGGCGGCCGCCGTCATGCGCCAGTACTACGAGCGAGACCTGCTTGTGCAGCAGGGCGCGGCCGCCCTCCCCGCCGCGGCGGGCGATCAGAATTCGTAGCGCCCGCCCGCGCTTGCCCGCAACGGCGAGCGCGGTCTAGCCTCGATCCCGCATGGAACTCAAAGACTTCCTCCACATCGCGCAGATCCTGATCTCGGTCACGCTCGTCGTCGTGGTGCTGATGCAGGTCAAGGGGACCGGCTTCGGCGCTGCCCTCGGCGGGGCCGATCAGAGCTTCCGGACCCGCCGCGGCATCCAGCGCTCGTTGCACCGCCTGACGATCCTGCTGATCGTCGTCTTCCTGAGCTTCTCCCTCTGGAGCGTCGCCGCCGCCTGACGCCCGCCGCGCGCGCGGCGGCGCACCGGGCGCCTGCTACCATCGGGGCCGTGCGCGTCGTCTTCTTCGGCTCTCCCGACTACGCCCTGCCTACGCTGCGGCTGCTGATCGAGGCGCCCTCGGTGGACCTCGCGGCGGTCGTCACGCAGCCGGACCGGCCGCGAGGGCGTTCCGGTCGCGGCGTGCCCACGCCGGTCGCGAGCCTCGCCCGCGAGGCGGGCGTCCCCGTGCTCACCCCCGAGCGCATCCGCCGCGACACGACGGCGCAGATCGCCGCCCTCGAGCCGGACGTGGGCGTGCTCGCGGCCTCGGCGCACATCCTGCCCTCGCACCTGATCGAGGCGATCCCGCACGGCATCCTCAACGTCCACGCCTCGCTGCTGCCGCGCCATCGCGGCGCCTCCCCAGTCGCCGCCGCAATCCTCGCGGGCGACGAGCAGAGCGGCGCCTCCGTGATGCTGATCGTGCGCGAGCTGGACGCGGGGCCGGTCCTCGGCACCGCCGCTACGCCGATCGGACCTCTCGACACGACCGAGGCGCTGACCGCGCGCATCGCCGAGCTGGGCGCGGAGCGGCTCATGGAGCTGCTGCCGGGCTGGGTCGACGGCAGCGTGGAGGCCATCCCGCAGGACGAGGCGCTGGCCAGCTACGCCCCGAGGATCGAGAAGGACGACGGCGTCATCGACTGGACGCGGTCCGCGGAGGAGATCTCGCGTGCGGTCCGCGCCTACGAGCCTTGGCCGCGCGCGACCACGGCGCGCGACGGCGAGCGGCTGACGATCCACGCCGCCTGGCCTCTCGCCGCGGCCGTCGAGGCCGAGCCCGGCTGCGTGCTCGCCGGAGATGGCGAGCCGCTCGGCGATCCGCTGCCGGGCCGCCGCGCCCTCGCCGTCGTTGGCTGCGGCAGCGGCGCGCTCGCGCTGCTGCGCGTGCAGCGCGAGGGCCGGCGCCCGCTGGACATCGAGGACTACCTCAACGGGGATCGCGGCCTGATCGGCTCGCGCCTCGGCGAGTGACGTGCTGACGTAGACTCGATCGATGCCACCCCACCTGCTCGACCACTCGCTCGCCGACATCGAACAGCGCCTGCGCGACTGGGGCGAGCCGGCATTTCGCGCGCGCCAGATCGCGCGCTGGGCGCTGCGCCGCTGCGCGACCTCGTTCGAGGAGATGACGGACCTGCCCGCCGCCCTGCGCCCCCGGCTCGCCGCGGAGTGGACACTGGCGCCCTCGCCCGTCCTCGCCGAGACGCGCGCCGACGATGGGTCGACCTCGAAGGTGCTGCTCGACCTCGGCGCGGGGACCGCCGTCGAGGCGGTGCGCATGGACTACGACCCGGACCGCCCGCAGCACGTAGCGGGATCACGCGCGCGCAGCACCGTCTGCGTCTCGACGCAGGCAGGCTGCGCGATGGCCTGCGTCTTCTGCGCCACCGGTCAGCAGGGCTTCACACGCAACCTCGAGGCGGGCGAGATCATCGCCCAGGTGTTGCACTTCCAGCGCCAGCGTCCCGTCTCCAACGTTGTCTTCATGGGCATGGGAGAGCCGCTCGCGAACTACGAACCCACGCTCACCGCCGTGCGCTGGCTGATCGACCGCGACGGCCTGGACCTGCGCGCCCGAGGCGTCACGATCTCGACGGTCGGCCTGCCGGGCGCGATCCGCCGGCTCGCGGGCGAGGGGCTGCAGATCGGCCTCACGGTCTCGCTGCACGCGCCCGACGACGAGCTGCGCCGACGCCTCATCCCCACGGCGGGCGGTATCACCCTCGACGGACTGATTGAGGCCTCGAACGACTACGTCGAGCGCACAGGGCGGCGGGTCACCTTCGCCTACGCGCTCATCGAGCGCCTCAACGACGAGCCGGAGCAGGCGCGCCGGCTGGCGAGCCGTATCCGCGGGATGCGCTGCCACGTCAACCTGATTCCGTACAACCCGACCGCCGGCGAGGGCCTGCGCCGCCCCTCTTGGGCGCGCGTCCGCGCCTTCCAGCGCGAGCTGCAGGCCGCCGGCGTCAACGCCACCGTCCGCATCGAGCGCGGCATCGAGATCGCCGCCGCCTGCGGCCAGTTGCGCACGGACCACCTGGCGGCGTCGACGCGCTGAGGGGTGTGGGGTGGTCTACCCAGGCGGCTTCCGCCTGCTCCTCGTCGCCGCGAACGGCTCGCTGAGAAGCACGCTGGCGCCGGCGGCGATCACGCCTCGCTCGCACCTTCGGCGATGGCGCGCTCCATATGCTCCAGTTCCGCAGCCGGACCGTCATGCCGGAGTGCGCCGAACAGGCGGCTCAGGGGGCGCACAGGCACGATTCGCACATCGCCGCGCTGAATGATGTACCGCACCCGATCGCCGGGCTGCAGGGCGAGGGCTTCGCGCACGACCCTGGGCAGTGTCGTCCGCCCCTTCGAGGTAATCGACGACTCAATCATGACCATCGCCAATCGCAAGCGCACCGCCGAATACGGGCGCGACGTAAGAGACCTTGCACGGAAGGCGGGGCTGCTCCGAGGGCTACTCGCCGCCCTCGTCGCCGTCGGCCTCGCCGTCGACGCCCTCCTCGCCCTCGGCCTCTTCGCCCTCGAGCAGCTCGGCCTCTTCCTCGTCTTCCGCGGAGACGCGGGGACGCGCGATGCGTACGAGCATGATCTCGGGCTCGCTCAGCACCCGCACGCCCTCGGCGACCGGCACGTCACCGACCGTGAGCTGCTCATCGAGCTCCTCGAGGCCGTCGACCGAGATCTCGATGTGCGATGGCATTGCGGCGGGCAGCGCCTCGACCAGCACGTGGTCGAGGCCGGTGATCATGACGCCCTGGTAGGTGTGCACCGCGGGCGCCTCGCCGACGAGCGTGACCGGCACGTTCGCCTGGATCGTGCGCGCAAGGTCGACCTGGTAGAAGTCGAGATGCAGCAACTCGCGCGTCAGCGGGTGGCGCTGGATCTGCCGGACGATCACCGGCCGCTGCTCGGCCTCGCCCTCCACGGCGATCTCGATCAGTGAGTTCAGCCCGTGCTCCGAGAGCAGCGTCTGGGCTTCGCGGCGCGGCAACTGCACCGCGACTGAATCGAGACCGCGACCGTAGACGTTGCCCGGCAGGACGCCCTCGCGCCGCAGCCGCTTCGAGCGTTTCCCCAGCACGGTTCGGGGTGTGACCGCATAGCGTTCCGGCATTCGCCTGGCTCCCTGATTCTCCCTCTGTCGAGGCAGCGCACACGGCGCGAATCGCAGTGGCGCACGCGACTGATCACGCTAGCCCCGGCCTCGCCGCACGGTCAAGCGCCCGCGCCGGGCTGGCGGGTGGCGCTACAATGACGGAGGAGCGGAGGCGAGTGGACGGAGCAGACCCACATGCCGGACGAACCGGACCGCCTCGAACGCGAGATCCAGGAGATCCTCGACAAGATCGAGCAACTCCCGACGCCCCCGCGGCGGCGCGCCAGCGGGCTGCGCCGCTCCCTGCGCCGCATCGGCGAGGGCGTCTCGGCGTGGCAGCGTGCGGTCGCGCAGGAGCTGTCGAGGGTTTCGCTCTCCCAACTGGTGCTGCTGAGCCTCCTGCTGATCCTCGGCGCATTCTTCATCCGCGGGATCGGGCCGATCGGCACGTGGATCATGATCGCAGGCATCGCGCTGCTCGTGACCTCGCTGGCGTTGATGGTGCTCGGCGGCGGCAGCGGGAGTCGACGCGCCCGCACGCAGCGGTGGCGTGGGCGCACGATCTCGTACAGACGGGACGGCCTCGCACACCGCATCCGCCGCTGGTTCAGCAACCGCACACGCCGCTGACGCCGCCGCCTTCCACCCTCCCGCTCTCCTCGCCGGCGTCAAGGACGCCTCGATGACCGGCGAGCACTCCATCGTCGCGCACGGCCCACGCGCGCTCCTCGCAGCCATCGCGCTCGCGGCGGCGCTTCTCGCGGCCTGCGCGGGCGACGAGGGCAGTCCCGAGCCGACCGCGACCGCCCCGGCCGCGGCGACCCCGACTGCCACGGCTCCGCCAGCCTCCGCGACACCCTCGACGCGGGCGCCCGAGGTCACCAGCGGAGCGGAGCGCGCCTTCGAGCACCTGCGCGTGCTGTCCGTCGAGATCGGGGAGCGCGTCGCCGGGAGCGACGCCGAACGGCAAGCGGCGGCCTACGTCGCCTCGCAACTCGAGGGGGCGGGCTACGCCGTCGCCATCGAGGAGTTCGATGTGCGAATTCCGCTCAACGAAGCCACGATCTCGGTCGAGGGTGAAGGCGAACCGATCATCGGTCTCCCGCTCGGCGAGAGCAGAGGCGGCAGCGCGAGCGGCCGGCTGGTCTTCGCGGGCCTCGGCGAGACCGACGAGCTCGCGGCCGCGGAGGTCGAGGGCGCGATCGTGCTGCTCGATCGCGGAGTGCTGCCCTTCGCGCAGAAGGCCGCGAACGCGCAGGCCGCGGGCGCCGTGGGCGTGGTCATCGTCAACAACGAGCGCGGCGAGCTGTTCGGCACGCTCGGCCGCGACGCCGGGGTCTCGATCCCGGTGCTCGGCGTCGCGGGACGCCTCGGGCCGGCGCTGCGCGCCCTCGCCGAGGACGGCGCCGAGGTCGCCATCAGCAGCTTGATCGGCGGCGAGAACCGGACGTCGCAGAACGTGGTTGGACGCCCCGGGGACGGCGAGTGCCACGCCTACCTCGGCGCACACTACGACTCCGTCCCCCGGGGTCCAGGCGCGAACGACAACGCATCCGGAACGGCGTTGCTGATCGAACTCGCGCGCGCGAGCCGCAGCGAGGAGATCGGCGAGGGTATCTGCTTTATCGCCTTCGGCGCGGAGGAGTTCGGACTGTTCGGATCGCAGGCGTTCGTGGAGGCGCACGACGTCTCCGAGGCCGCGTTCATGCTGAACTTCGACATGGTCGCGCGGATCGGCGAGCGGGCCGGCGACGGGCCGCGCTTCGTCGCGGGTGACGCGGCGCTCGCGGATCTGGCCGCCTCGGTGGCCGCCGGTCTCGGCTACGGGATCCCGCGCGGCGCCTTCCCGGCGAACACGTCCTCGGACCATGCGAGCTTCAGCGCCGCCGGCGTGCCGGCGATCACGGTGCACAGCGGCGGCTCAGACTTCATCCACACGCCCCAGGACACGATTGACACCGTCTTCGTCGAGGATCTCGCGATCTTCCTCGAAGTCTCGATCGCGCTGCTCGAAACACTGTTCGAGGACGAACGCAGCTAGCAATACCGGGGAGATCGGCTTGTCGCGCGGCTCGCACTGACGTACGATGACAGAGGCGGGGAGACGGGTTTGCTGCATATGCGTCTGATCACTTTCTCGGCGCCTGCCCTCGCAGCCCTGTTCGCCAGCGCCATCGTGCTTGCCGCCTGCGGCGGAGGCGACGACGGCGAGGCCGACGCAGCCACACCGGCTCCGACAGCCGAGCCCACGTCCAGCTCCGGTGAACTGATCGCCACCGCGACGCCCTTCGCGTCGCGCCCCACCCCCACCATCGTCAGCGACAACGGGAATAGCGGCGGCAACACCGGCACTGGCGGAGGCACCGAGGGCGGCGACGCAACCCCGACCCCTGCCGCCACCCCGGCAGCAACGGAGCGCACCCACGTGGTCGTGGTGGGCGACACCCTGTCCGCCATAGCCGATCAGTACGACTCCACCGTCGAAGCGATCATGGAGGCGAACGGCATCACGGACGCCTCGCTGATCTTCGTCGGCCAGGAGCTCACGATCCCCGGCAGCACAGCCGCTTCGGAAGGGACCGCCACTCCCGAAGCAGGGGGCCTCGTGCACGTGGTTGTCGAGGGCGACACGCTCTCCGGCATCGCCGAGCACTACGGGACGACGGTCGAGGCGATCACCGAGGCGAACAGCCTGACCGACTCCGTGATCTGGATCGGCCAGGAACTGACCATTCCCGAGGAGGCCCCCGCACCCGAACCCACGCCCACGGCCACGCCCGAGAGCGGGAGCGGCGACAGCGAGGAGACCAGCTACACAGTCCAGGATGGGGACACCGCAACCGACATCGCGGCGGCATTCGACGTGACGCTGGCAGCGCTGGCGGAAGCCAACGAGCTGACCATCGAGGAGCTGAACAACATCCTGGTCGGCCAGGTGCTGACCATCCCGGTCCCAAGCGAGTAGCCGGCTTGTAGCGACCGCGCCCGCGGCGCAGTGGCGCTGCTGGCGAAAGCAGCCGATACTACGCAACCGGAACCGGGCGGCGGCCCGCCGCCCGGCATCAGCGTGCGCCCGTGGGGTATGCTCAACCGGTTATGAGCCACGAACAGCACCTCGATCAACTGGCCGAGATGAAGGCCAGCGCCGCCCTCGGCGGCGGCCAGGATCGCATCGACGCGCAACACGCCCGCGAGAAGCTCACCGCGCGCGAACGCATCGAGACGCTGGTCGACCCCGGCAGCTTCGAGGAACTCGACGTGCTCGGTGTGGACTGGAGCGAGAACGGCACGGCCGAGCGCTTCTACGGTGACGCCGTCGTCACCGGCTGGGGGCAGATCGACGGCCGCTACGTCTGCCTCTTCGCGCAGGACTTCACGGTCTACGGCGGATCGCTCTCCACGGTCGTCGGCGAGAAGATGGCCAAGGCGATGGACCTCGCCATCAAGACCGGCGTCCCGATGATCGGCCTCAACGACTCCGGCGGGGCGCGCATCCAGGAGGGCGTCGCCTCCCTCGCCGGCTACGGCGACATCTTCTACCGCAACGTCCGCGGCTCCGGCGTGATCCCGCAGATCAGCGTGATCATGGGCCCGAGCGCCGGCGGCGCCGTCTACTCGCCGGCGATCACGGACTTCGTCTTCATGGTCGAGGGCACCTCGCAGATGTACATCACCGGCCCCGACGTCATCCAGAGCGTCACCGGCGAGCAGACCACCTTCGAGGAACTCGGCGGCGCCATGTCGCACGCCGCCAAATCCGGCGTCGCCCACTTCGCCTACCCCGACGAGCAGACCTGCCTCGACGAGGTGCGCCGCCTGCTCTCCTTCCTCCCCGCCAACAACGTCGAGAATCCCCCGGCGCTCGACCAGGGGGACGACCCCAACCGCCTGCTCGACGACATCCTCGGGATCGTGCCCGACGACGACGCGCTGCCCTACGACGTGCGCGACCTGATCGAGCGGCTCCTCGACAACGGCGAGTTCATGGAGGTGCACGAGTACTTCGCGCAGAACCTCGTCATCGGCTTCGGGCGGATCGGCGGCAACAGCGTCGGCGTCGTCGCCAACCAGCCGATGTACCTCGGCGGCGTGCTGGACATCGACTCGTCACGCAAGGCGGCGCGCTTCGTGCGCATCTGCGACGCCTTCAACGTGCCGATCATCACCCTCGTCGACGTGCCGGGCTACCTGCCGGGCGTCTCGCAGGAGTACGGCGGGATCATCTCGCACGGGGCGAAGCTGCTCTACGCCTACGCCGAGTCGACCGTCCCGAAGATCACCGTGATCACCCGCAAGGCCTTCGGCGGCGCCTACGTCGCGATGGGCTCGAAGCACCTCGGAGCCGACGTCAACTTCGTCTGGCCGGGCGGCGCGATCGCCGTGATGGGCGGACACCAGGCGGTCAACATCATCAACCGCCGCGAGCTGCAGAGCGCCGAGGATGAGGCGGCTGTCCGCGCCGAACTCGTCGCCGACTACCAGACCCGTTTCGAGCATCCCTACATCGCCGCCGCGAAAGGCTACGTCGACGACGTGATCGACCCGCGCGAGACGCGCCAGCGCATCGCGAGGGCGTTGAGGATGCTGCAGAGCAAGGCGGAGTCGCCTCTGCCGAAGAAGCACGGGAACATCCCGCTGTAGCGCCGCCCGAGGCTGGCGCGAGAGCGCGCAGCGGGGGCGACGCCGGACGGCGGTAACAACGAAGCGTGCGAACGCGCAACTGAAGGAGCCCGCCCGATGGCGAAAATCACCGTGGCCAACCCGATCGTCGAACTCGACGGCGACGAGATGACGCGCATCATCTGGGCCTGGATCCGCGAACGGCTGATCCTCCCCTACCTCGACATCGACCTGAAGTACTACGACCTCAGCATCCAGTCGCGCGACGCCAGCGACGACCAGATCACCGTCGACTGCGCGAAGGCGATCCAGCAGTACGGCGTCGGCGTGAAGTGCGCGACCATCACCGCCGACGAGGACCGCGTCGAGGAGTTCGACCTCAAGGAGATGTGGCCCTCGCCCAACGGCACCATCCGCAACATCCTCGGCGGCACCGTCTTCCGCGAGCCGATCGTGATCTCCAACGTCCCGAGGCTCGTGCCCGGCTGGACGCAGCCGATGGTGATCGGCCGCCACGCCCACGGCGACCAGTACCGCGCCACCGACTTCGTCGTCCCCGGCGCCGGCAAGCTGACGATGACCTTCACCCCCGCCGACGGCAGCGAGCCGACCGAGTACGAGGTGATGGACTTCCCCGGCGGCGGCACCGCCATGGGCATGTACAACCTCGACGACTCGATCCGCGGCTTCGCGCGCGCCTGCATGAACTACTCGCTGCAGCGCCAGTTCCCGCTCTACTTCGCCACGAAGAACACGATCCTCAAGCGCTACGACGGCCGCTTCCGCGACCTCTTCCAGCAGGTCTTCGACGAGGAGTTCGCGGACAAGTTCGCCGAGGCCGGACTGACCTACGAGCACCGCCTGATCGACGACATGGTCGCGCAGGCCATGAAGTGGAACGGCGGCTTCGTCTGGGCCTGCAAGAACTACGACGGCGACGTCCAGTCCGACATCGTCGCGCAGGGCTACGGCTCGCTCGGCCTGATGACCTCGGTGCTGCTCACGCCGGACGGCAACACGGTGGAGGCGGAGGCGGCGCACGGCACCGTCACGCGCCACTACCGCGAGCACCTGCGGGGCAACGAGACCTCGACCAACCCGATCGCCTCGATCTTCGCGTGGACGCGCGGGCTGCAATACCGCGGCCGCATGGACGACACGCCCGAGGTCGCGCAGTTCGCCGAGGTCGTCGAGCGCGCCTGCATCGAGACCGTCGAGGCCGGCAACATGACCAAGGACCTGGCGATGCACATCGGCCCCGATGTGCCGTTCCTGAACACCGGCGCCTTCTTCGACAGCATCGAGGAGCGCCTGCAGCAGGAGATGCGCTCCTGACCCGCGGCCGCGAGGGCGCCTGAAGGCGCGCGCGGCGAGCGGGCGAGAGTCCGCACGGCAGGGCAGACCGAGCCAGCAAGGAAGACCGAGCGGGCGTCCGCGCGCGGCGCGCGGCCCGCAACGCCGAGAGGAGGCGACGGTGCGGAGCAAGGTGACGATTGTCGGAGCGGGGAACACCGGCGCCACGATGGCGCAGATCCTCGCCTCGCGCGGCTACGCCGACGTGATGCTGATCGACATCATCGAGGGCCTGCCGCAGGGCAAGGCGCTCGACATCGCCGAGGGCGCCCCGTGGGTCGGCTTCAGCAGCTCCGTCAGCGGCACGAACGAGTGGGCGGACACCGCCGGCTCCGACGTGGTCGTCGTCACCTCGGGCGTCCCGCGCAGGCCGGGCATGACGCGCGAGGACCTGCTCGGCACCAACGCCGGCATCGTACGCAGCGTCGTCGGCGAGGCCGTCGAGCACTCGCCGGACGCCGTGCTGATCATCTTCGCCAACCCGATGGACGCGATGTGCCACGTCGCCCTCGAGACCAGCGGGCTGCCCGTCTCGCGCGTCATCGGCCAGGGCGGCATGCTCGACAGCACGCGCTACCGCACCTTCATCGCGATGGAGCTCGGCGTCTCCGTGCGCGACGTCTCCGCCTGGGTCCTCGGCGGCCACACGGAGGCGACGATGGTCCCGATCGTCTCCACGGCCACGGTCGGCGGCGTCCCGCTTGCCGCGCTGATGGCGCAGGACCGCATCGACGCCGTCGTGGACCGCACGACGAAGGGCGGCGCCGAGATCGTCGACCTGCTCAAGACCGGCTCCGCCTTCACCGCCCCCGCCGCCGCCACGATCGAGATGGTCGACGCCATCCTCCGCGACGAGCGCCGCATCCTCCCCTGCTGCACGCTGCTGACCGGCCAGTGGGGCATCGAGTCCGCCTACGTCGGCGCCCCGGTCCTGCTCGGCGCCGGCGGCATCCTCGAGGTCTACGAGCCGCCGCTCGCGGCCTCCGAGGCGGCGGCGATCCGGGTCGCTGGGGAGGCGGTGTTGGAGCTGGTGGCGGCTACGCCTGGGGAGTGAGCGGGACGCGGTAACGCGCGGCCGTTCCGAGAGTCGAGGCGGCGAGCGAGAGGAAGGTAATCGGGTAGGCTTGCCTAGCAGTATCGTGATACGCTTGAACGCATGAGTGACTCCTTTGATCTTGGGTGCCGGGGCATCGCATGACGCCTGCGAAGCTCGATCTGTTTATCAACGAACATGACATTTCTCCATACATCGGAGGACAGGCAAACGTAGCCGAGTCCATGTTCGACTGGACTGTTCACACGGAACTGGTCAGAAACCCGACAACGCAGGCCATATTACAGCCGCTGAACGACAAGTCTGTCCCGGTGCGGTATCGGATAAGAGTCGGAGAGGTCGTCGGTGATTGGCATCGAGGAAGTGCAGTAGTGAACTGGCGTCAGATGGAGGACGGCACTGAAGAACTCATTCTGGACGGCGCAGGGAAGGTGCGTCGCGAGTCAACAGCAACTACGCGACATGGGCCGTCCAAGCCAATCACTGCAACAGCGACCTGGGCTACCCAGCGCGGAGGCAAGGTGCTCGAACAAGAGGAGAAAGTCGTAACCATCGTCCCGATCGACGAAGACCCGCAGGCGAAAGCTGCCCGTGAGGCGCAGCGCCTGCGCAGTCACGAGACTCACGTCCAGAGTCTCACCAGCCCCTCGTTCGTACTGTTCCTAGCGTGGAGTTCACTGTCTTCGTACAGGCTGCTGTACAACACTGGCATATCCCGTAGCAAGGGAGAGCTTCTATACTCTGCGTTCATTTTCCTCCCGCTCACCATCGAGTACTTTATGAAGTACCTGCTCATCAAGGGTCCAGGGGGGTTCAAGAAGGAGTACAAGAATCACCAACTGCTAAAACTGTTTGACTTCCTGCCCTTCGACGTACAACAAGCCATCGACGAAGAGTTCCAGTCCGAGCTGGAAAGGATTGGGCACTCGCCTCGAAACCTTAGAGTCTTCCTTCGCAAATCACAGAACGCGTTCACTGCACTTCGGTATTTGTTCGACCCTCGCAATGCTGAGAGGTCCAGCCACTTGCTTGAACCGGAGAACACTGCAGTGTTGGAGTGTGTAGCGAATGCCCTCGAACGTGTAAGCAAAGGCTAGTCTGAGCCAGTGCTGTTGGAAGTCGGCGACTGACAGGTACCTCCTAGGATGAGATCTGCCACGCACCCGGACGCACGTTCAGCCGCTTCCGACAATACGCACTGCTGCCCACAACCCCCAACCCCGCTACCCTCCCTCCGACGCTGACAGCACCACCCCGACGAGGGAGCCACGCCGCCATGAGCACCGCCACCCGCACCGAGACCGACAGCATGGGCGCCATCGAGGTGGCCGACGACAGGTACTGGGGGGCGCAGACGCAGCGCTCGCTGGAGAACTTCAAGATCGGGGATGAGCGGATGCCGCGCTCGATCATCCGCGCCCTCGGCATCGTCAAGCAGGCCTCGGCGACCGTGAACGAGGCGCTCGGCAGGCTCGACGGCGAAGTCGCCGGGGCGATCCGCTCCGCCGCGCAGGAGGTGATCGACGGCGACCTCGACGAGCACTTCCCGCTCGTCGTCTGGCAGACCGGCTCCGGCACCCAGTCCAACATGAACGCCAACGAGGTGATCTCGAACCGCGCCATCGAGCTGCTCGGCGGCGAGCGCGGCTCCAAGGACCCGGTCCACCCCAACGACCACGTCAACATGTCGCAGTCCTCGAACGACGTCTTCCCCGGCGCGATGTCGATCGCGACCGCCGAGGAGGTGACGCACCGCCTCGTGCCCGGCCTCACGCACCTGCACGCGGCGCTCTCGGCGAAGCAGGCCGCCTTCGAGGACATCGTGAAGATCGGCCGCACCCACCTGATGGACGCGACGCCGCTCACGCTCGGTCAGGAGTTCTCCGGTTATGTGAAGCAGGTCGAGAACGCGATCCTGCGCGTGGAGAGCGCGCTGCCGCGGGTCAGCGAGCTCGCCCTCGGCGGCACCGCCGTCGGCACCGGCCTCAACGCGCATCCCGAGTACGGCGAGCGCGTGGCCGACGAGATCGCGCGCATCACGGGGCTGCCCTTCGTGACGGCGCCCAACAAGTTCGAGTCGCTCGCCGCGCACGACGCGCAGGTGGAGCTGTCGGGGCAGCTCAAGACCGTGGCCGCCTCGCTGATGAAGATCGCGAACGACGTGCGGCTGCTCGGCTCCGGGCCGCGCGCCGGCGTCGCCGAGCTGATGCTGCCCGCCAACGAGCCGGGCTCCTCGATCATGCCGGGCAAGGTGAACCCGACGCAGTCCGAGGCGATGACGATGGTCTGCGTGCAGGTGATCGGCAACGACGTGGCGGTCAACATCGGCGGCGCGACGGGGCACTTCGAGCTCAACGTCTTCAAGCCGGTGATCGTCTACAACGTGCTGCAATCGATCCGCCTGCTCGGCGACGCGGCGGTCTCCTTCACCGACAACTGCGTCGTCGGCATCGAGCCGAACCACGAGCGCATCCGCGAGCTGATGGAGTCCTCGCTGATGCTGGTGACGGCGCTGAGCCCGCACATCGGCTACGACCGCGCCGCCGAGGTCGCGCACCAGGCGCACGTCGAGGGCTCGACGCTGCGCGAGGCGGCGCTGGCCCTCGGCTACGTCACGGACGCCGAGTTCGGCGAGTGGGTCCGCCCCGAGGAGATGACGCACCCGTAGGGGACGCCACCCGATGCGCCCGAAGCTCGGTCTCCTCGCGACGGCGCTGCTGCTCGCCGGCCTCGCAGTCACGGCGGCGTGCGGCGGCGACGATGCCAACGAGCCGGCGCCGGGCGGTTGGGCCGCCTACGGGCCGCTGAAGATCGGCCTGCTGCTGAACTTCGGCGAGGGCGCCGCCGCGGCTTCCACCGTCCGCCAGCAAGGCTTCGAACTCGCGATCCGGCACATCAACGAAGGCGGCGGCGTCCTCGGGCTGCCGGTCGCCTTCGTGATGGCGGACCCCTCGTTCGACCCGGCCGTGGCCGTGGAGACGGCGCGCCGCCTAATCGAGGTCGAGGGCGTGCACGCCATCGTCGGGCCGAGCTCCAGCGCGAACGCCCTCGCGGTCGCGGAGCAGGTCGCGGGTCCGGCGGGCATCCCGCTGATCAGCCCCTCGGCGACCTCGCCGCTGCTCACGACGGCCGACGACCGCGACTTCTTCTTCCGCACCGCCCTCTCCGATGTCGCTCAGGGGCCGGTGCTGGCGCGACTGACGCGCGAGCGCGGCTTCGACAACGTCGGCGTCGTCTACCGCGACGATGCCTGGGGCCGCGGCCTTCACGAGGCGTTCGCCTCTGCATGGGACGGGCCGATCGCCTCGGCTGCGATCGACCCCGCAGCGGAAACACACCTCCCCGCGCTACGCGAGACCGCCGCTGGCGGCGCACAGGCGCTGGTCGTGATCACGTTCGCCGCGGAAGCAGAAACAATCCTGCGCGAGGCGTTCGAGAGCGGCCTGTACGACCAATTCGTCTTCGGCGACGCCGCGAGGCGGCTCGCGCTGGTGCAGACCTTCGGCGGCGACCGCCTCGGCGGCATGTACGGCACGGCCGGCGTCGCCCGCCCAGGCGGCGAGGCCCAGGCAGCGTGGGAGCGGACGTACCGCGAGGCGTACGGCGAGCTGCCCGTGACCCCCTACGTGCGCGCGACCTACGACGCCGCGATCGCGATCGCGCTCGCCGCCACGGCGGCGGGCAGCCTCGAGGGCGCCTCGATCCGCGACCAGTTGCGAGCCATCGGCGCCGCGCCGGGCGAGGTCGTGATCGCGGGCCCCGAGGGCGTCGCGCGAGCCCTCGAGATCCTCGGCGATGGGGGCGAGGTGGACTACGAGGGCGCCTCCGTCTCGCTCGACTGGGACGAGCACGGCGACCTGCTGCGAGGCCACATCGGAATCTGGCGCTTCACCGGGGACGAGCGAATCGAGGATCTCGAGGCGGAGCCGCACGGCGAGTAGCCGGCCGGCTCACTCAGCGGCGGGCTACCGGCGGGAGGAGAGGAAGACGGCGACCAGCCCGCCGAGGATGCCGGCGAGCCCGCCGGTCACGAAGGACGGCGGATCGGCGGCCAGTTCGGCGACGACGCCGACGACCACGCCGACCACGACGCCCGCGCCGATGGTCATGAACAGCGCACTCACGCGATCAGTCATCGTGACCTCCTCGTTCGCAGCGGGGCCTGAGGGGACAGACTACAGGACGACTGTGGCGGCCCAGGCGGCGCCGGCCAGCGCCGCGAGGTAGCACACCACCGCGAGCGGCGTCGCGATCGAGCGCAGGCCGAGGTCCTTGAGCGTGTGGCGGATGCGGTGCGCGGCGTGCATGAAGGTGAAGAACGCCACCCCGAAGATGACCAGCCGCACGAGCCAGAAGTCGAAGAGGTTCTCAAGCTGCTCGAACTCGACGACCCCGGCGGGCACGAGGAAGCCGGTGATGATGATCAGCACCGGCATCAGGAACGCCACGATCATGCCCCCGGCGGAGAACATCGCCCAGAAGAACGGCTCGTTCGAAGGTCTCACGCCGTCCTCCCCTCTACGCCACGACCAGGAAGATCACGAGCACGCCCACGGAGACCGCCAGCCAGGCTCCGTGGGCGCCCGCGACGATCAGATCGTCCGGGACGCGCCACCCCCCGAGCTTGAGCGGCACGGCCTTCGGCATCAGCCGGAACCAGGTCGAGGTGTGCAGCTGGGCGAAGCCGAGGATCACCGCGTGCACGATCCAGAGCAGCGGGTTCTTCAGCACGTCGAGGTAGTCCGCGAACGCGCTCTCGCCCTCGCGGACGCTTGAGACGAGCAGCAGCAGCAGCACCATGTAGGCCGCGACGGGGAACGCCGAGAACTCGCGCAGCAGGACGATGCGGTACGCCCAGCGCTGGTTCCACCAGCTGTTCGACTTCGTCCGCGGCAGCGGTCCGGGCATCGTCAGCGACCCATCCCGGGCGGGGTGAAGGGCAGCAGCGAGATGAAGAAGCTGTTCGTCGCCTCGATCTTGGCCTGCTGGATCGCGGCCGCCGGGTCGACGTGCTTCGGGCAGACGGTGCTGCACTCGCCGACGAAGGTGCAGTCCCAGATGCCTGCGTCGGACCAGATCAGCTCCTGGCGCTGCGCGTTCCCCTGGTCGCGCGAATCGAGGTTGTAGCGCTGCGCGAGGGCGAGTGCGGCGGGCCCGATGAAGTCGTCCTCGTGCTCGTACACGGGGCAGGCGGCATAGCAGAGCATGCAATTGATGCACATGCTGAACTGCTTGAAGTCCGCGAGTTGCGAGGGCGTCTGGAGGTACTCGCCCTCCTCGATCGGCTGTTCCTGCTCGCGGATGATCCACGGCTTCACGTCCGTCAGCTTCTCCATGAAGTCGTCGAGGACGGTCACCATGTCCCGCTCGACCGGGAAGCCGCGCAGCGGCTCGATGCGGATCGGGCCGGGCATGAACTCGCGCAGGAAGGCGTTGCAGGTCAGGCGCGGGTAGCCGTTGACCATCATCCCGCAGCTGCCGCAGACGCCCATCCGGCAGGACCAGCGGTAGCTGAGCGTGCCGTCGACCTCGTCCTTGAGCCAGTTGAGCGCGTCGAGGACCACCCAATCCTCGCGGTAGGGCGCCTCGTAGCTCTGGTACGAGGGCTCCGTGTCCGTGTCGGGGTGGTAGCGGAACACCTCGAGCGTCACGGTGCGCGTCGCGGTCATCGCTTCGCTTGTCACGGCGCCTCCCGTCGCTAGTTCCCGTAGGTCCGCTCGGCCGGCGGCCAGTTGGTGATCGTCACGTCCGAGTACTCGATGCGTGGCGCATCGTCCGTACGGTACGCCAGCGAGTGCTTCAGGAACTGCTCGTCGTCGCGCTCCGGGTGGTCCGTGCGCTGGTGCGAGCCTCGCGACTCCGTGCGAGCGAGCGCGGAGTGGGCGACCGCCTCGCCGACGTCGAGCAGGAACTCCAGCTCGAGGGCGGCCGTGAGCTCGGTGTTGAAGCTCGCGCTGTGGTCGTCCAGGGAGACGTTCAAGGCGCGCTCCTTGAGTTCGGCGACCTTCTGCGTGGTCACCTCGAGGCTGGTGTGGTCGCGGTAGACGCCGGCGCCGTCCTCCATCGTGGAGTTGAGCTCGCGGCGGATCGCGGCGATGCGCTCGCCGCCCTCGCGCGGCTGCAGGTAGCGCGCGGTGATGCGCGCCTGCTCGTCCGCGGCCTGCGCCTCGATCGAGGCGTCGTTGAACTCGGGGTGCTCCTGCGCCCAGACGGCGGCCGAGTGGCCGGCGCGCCGGCCGAACACGAGCAGCTCCGTCAGCGAGTTCGAGCCGAGCCGGTTCGCGCCGTTGATGCTGACGCAGGCGCATTCGCCGGCGGCGTAGAGGCCGGGCAGGCTCGTCGCCCCGTTCGTATCGGTGTGGATGCCGCCCATCATGTAGTGCACCACCGGGCGCACGGGGATCGGCTCGTGCACCGGGTCGATGCCGGCGTAGTTCTTCGCCAGCTCGCGCACGAACGGGATGCGCTCCTCGATCAGCTTCTCGCCGAGGTGGCGCACATCAAGGTGGGTGTAGGTCCCGTACTCACCCTCGAAGACGCGGCCCTCGGCCTGCTCCTTCATGAACGCCTGCGAGAGCTTGTCGCGCGGGCCCAGCTCCATCGTGCGCAGCTGCGGATGGCGCGGGTCGGTGATCTCGACCGGCTCGCCGAGGTTGTAGTCCTGCAGGTAGCGGTGGCCCTCGGTGTTGACGAGGATGCCGCCCTCGCCGCGGGCGGCCTCGGTGATGAGGATGCCGGTGCCGGGCAGGCCGGTCGGGTGGTACTGGACGAACTCCATGTCCTTGAGGGCGACGCCGGCGCGGTAGGCCATCGCCATGCCGTCGCCGGTCTTGATCGAGGCGTTGGTGGTGAAGGGGAATACGCGGCCGCCGCCGCCGGTGCACATGATCACGGCCTTCGCCTTGATCGCGCGCATCTCGCCGGTGCGCAGCTCGATCGCGGAGACGCCCTGGCAGCGTCCGTCCTCGACGAGCAGCCGCGTCGCGAACCACTCGTCGTAGCGCTTCACCTGGGTGTACTTGAGCGAGGTCTGGAAGAGCGCGTGCAGCATGTGGAAGCCGGTCTTGTCGGCGGCGTACCAGGTGCGGCGGATGCGCATCCCGCCGAAGGGGCGGACGGCGACGCTGCCGTCCTCCTCGCGGCTCCACGGGCAGCCCCAGTGCTCGAGCTGGATCATCTCGTCCGGGGCCTCGTTGACGAACAGCTCGACGGCGTCCTGATCGGCGAGCCAGTCGGCGCCGCTGATCGTGTCGTTGATGTGATCCTCGAGGCTGTCGTTGTCCTTGATCACGGCCGCGGCGCCGCCCTCGGCGGAGACCGTGTGGCTGCGCATCGGGTAGACCTTGGAGACCATCGCGATGTCGAGGTCGGGGTAGGCCTCGGCTGCGGCGATGACGGCGCGCAGGCCGGCCCCGCCGCCGCCTACGATGAGCAGGTCGTGCTGGAGATCGTCGGCCACGGCACCCCTCAATCCGATCGACCGTGCCCCCTCGCAGGGCCCAGCCGGAGCGGCAACGCTCACTATTCCCGTGGCTGCGGTCATGGTCAAGCGGACGCGATCATTGCCGTCGACATTCCCGCGAGGCAACACGAGGCCGTCCGCTCCCGTGTACCGTGCCCACGGAGCAGTGTGACACGAGGGAGAGCGAAACCATGTCGGCCTACGCAATCGCGGACGTGCGGGTAACCGATGAGGCGCTCTTCGCCGAGTTTGCGGCGGGAGTGCCGGCGACCATCGAGGCGCACGGGGGCCGATACATCATTCGAGGCGGGGACATCGAGGTGATCCAGGGCGACTGGGCGCCCCCGCGCTTCGTCGTGGTGGAGTTCGAGAGCGCGGAGGCGGCCAGTGGCTGGCTCAACTCCGAGGAGTTCGCCCCCCATGCGCGACCTGCTCAACCGCTCGTCCGACACCAGCGTGATCGTCATGGAGGGCACGTAGACCGTCGCGAGGCGCCACGCGGATCAGTTGCCGGGCGGTAGCCCGTTGCGCACGCACAGGTCGTAGAGGTGGAGCGCGATGATCGTCTTCGCGTCCTCGACGCGCCCCTCGCCGATCGCCGCGCCCAGCTCATCGAGCGAAACCGCGATCGGCGCGCCGAGGTCCTCCTCGTCGCCGGTGTCGAGCGGCGCCTCGAACAGCCCGGTCGCGAGGTAGACGTCGATGTACTCGTTCGTGAATCCGGGCGCCATCCACGCGCCGCCGATGCGGACGATCGATTCCGCGTCGTAGCCGGTCTCCTCGCGCAGCTCGCGGCGCGCCGTGACCTCCGGCGGCTCTCCCGGCTCGCGTGTGCCCGCCGGAACTTCCAGCAGGCGCCGCCGCGCCGGATGGCGGTACTGCTCGACGAGCAGCAGACGGTCGTCGTCGAGCAGTGCGACGAGGGCAACGGCGCCGGGGTGCACCACGGTCTGGCGGTCGCCCTCGGAGCCGTCGGGGAAGCGCAGGCGCGCGTGATCGACGGCGAAGAGCGGGCCTTCGTAGACGCGCTCGTTGCTCAGGATCTCCGGCAGTTCGTCGCTCACCCGGGCCTCAGCCCGGCACCTGCGAGGGAAGGTCGAGTGTCATCGCGATCTCGTTGCAGCCGGGGAACTTGGGGCAGCGGTAGCACTCGTTCCAGACCTTGCGCGGCAACTCCATGACGTCGGCCTGCACGAAGTCCAGGCGCTCGAAGAACTGCGGCCGGTAGGTGAGGGCGAAGACGCGATCGAGACCGAGGCGCACGCCCTCGTCGATGCATGCCTGCACCAGCAGCTGGCCGTAGCCCTGCCCCTGGCGCTCCTCGGAGACGGCGAGCGACTTCACCTCGGCGATATCGGCCCAGACGATGTGCAGCGCGCCGCAGGCGACAACCTGCTCGCCCTCGCGGACGACGAAGAAGTCACGCAGGTTCTCGTAGGTCTCGCCCTTGGTGCGCGGCAGCATGTCGCCGCGGGCGGCCCAGAAGTTGACGAGCGCGTGGATCCCGTCGACATCGTGGATCGTCGCGCGCTCGACGGTGGAGGGGAGAGCGGGTGCGGTCATGCTTCTAGGATAGTCCTCCGCGCCGCAATCCGGCGACGGGGCTTGCGAGGGCGTCCGCGTCCGTGCGCATCGTCAGTCGCGCTCCAGCTCGCCGATCTGGTGGTCGAGGCGCAGCCAGCCGAGGCGCTGCGCGAGGTTGGCGTAGAACTGGTTCGCGCCGCCGAGGCGGACGAAGCGCGCCTGCCGCGGAGAGCGCATGATGTTCACCATGCTCCCTGACCGCACCTCGATCTCATGGTGCCCGTCCACGGTCATCACCGCCTCGTGGCCGCGCGCGACCTCCAGCGTGATTGCCGCGCCGTCGCGCAGCACGAGCGCGTTGCCGTAGGAGAGGTGCGGCGCGACCGCCGCGACGATCAGCTCGCTCGAGGTCGGATAGAGGATCGGCCCGTGGATCGCGAGCGCGTAGCCGGTCGAGCCGGTCGCCGTCGCGACGATCACCGCGTCGGTGCGGTACTCGGCGAGCAGCACGCCGTCGACGTGGACGCCGACGGAGACCGTGCGGCCGAGGCGATGACGTCCGATCACGACGTCGTTGAGCGCGTGGAGCGGCTCACCGTCCCCGACGACTGCCTGCGCCATCGTGCGTTCCTCGATCCGCCCCCCGCCGCCGAGGATGAGACGCAGCGCCTCCTCGGCTTCGGCCTCGGTCGATTCGGCGAGGAAGCCGAGGCGACCCATCCGCACGCCGAAGATCGGGATGCCGAGGGCCGCGGCGAGACCGGACGCCTGCAACACGGTACCGTCGCCGCCGACGCAGACCAGCAGGTCACTGCCGGGCAGTTGCGCCTCGACCTGACCCACCTGGGCAGAGGGCCCGTCGCGCTCCAGGGCCGCGCACCAACTGTCGAGGCCTGCCTCGACGATCTGTGCGCGCAGGCGCTCGGCGAGCGCGGCTGCGCCATGCACGTCGGGGTGGTAGCAGACCCCACAGCGCGCGATCCCGCCGACGGCGCTCCCGCCGCTCACGCGTCGCCTCGAGGAGTCGAGCCGGGCAGACGCAGCCAGAGGAAGAACTCCAGGTTGCCGGCGGGGCCGGGCAGCGGCGAACGGTGGACGCCGCGCACTCGCACCCCGTGATCGAGCGCCCAGGCCGCGACCTTGCCGACAACCTCGGCGTGCACACGTGCGTCGCGCACCACGCCGCCCGGCTCCACCTGCTCGCGGCGCGCCTCGAACTGCGGCTTGACCAGCACCAGCGCGTCGCCGCCCGGCCGCAGCGAGTGCAGCACCGCCGGCAGGACGGTCGTCAGCGAGATGAACGAGACATCGACGACGGCCAGATCGGCGGGCGGGTCGAGCGGCTCGAGGTTGCGCGCATTAGTGCGCTCACGGACCTCGACGCGCGGATCCTCGCGGAGCCGCTGCGCGAGCTGCCCGTAGCCCACGTCGACGGCGACCACCTCGCGCGCGCCGCGCTGCAGCAGGCAGTCGCTGAAGCCCCCGGTGGAGGCGCCGACATCGAGGCAGCGCGCGCCCTCGACGGCTATCGAGGCTGCGTCGAGCGCCGAGGCGAGCTTGTCGCCGCCGCGGCTGACGTAGCGCGGGCGCTCGCGCAGCGAGAGCGCGGCGCCGGGCGCCACGGCCTCCGCGGGCCGCGTCGCCACCGCGCCCTCGACGCGCACCTCGCGAGCGAGCACGAGCGCGCGGGCGCGCTCGGCGTCTGGCGCCAGCCCGCGCTCGACGAGCAACTCGTCGAGGCGCAGTCGCGCGCGCGCTCGGCCTCGGGCGGTGGTTGTCATAGTGATCGAGGATACCCCGCAGCCGCCGCGGACGCTGCCCGTCGCGGGAACCTTTGGGGCAGCGCGAGCGTCTCCACAGGTGACGGCTGCGCGCAGACCGCGCGCGTATGCTGGCTATGTCTGGCCGCGCCGCCCCGTCGCCGGCTGGAGGAGAGGGCCACGGTGCGGCTGACACGCCTCGGCCCCGCGCTCTTCGTCGCCCTCGCGGCGCTCCTGCTCGCCGCCAGGCTGACGCCCGTGCGGGCGAACGCCTCGGAGGCCTCGGACGAAGCGCCCGAGGCCGAGACGATCACCACGGTGCTGCACCCCGGCTGGAACATGGTCGGCTGGCTCGGGCCGGAGACCCCAGTATCGGAACTCTTCGAGGCGCTTCCGCAACTCCGGCGCGTCTCGGCGTGGGACGCGGGAGAGGCGAGCTATCAGCGCGCGTTCCGCGGCAGGTACGCCCAACTCCCATCGCTGACGCCGGGCGTGGGGCTGTGGCTGCACCTTGGCGGGGACGCGACAGTGCCATGGGCGCGCCCCGCCGCACGCGACGGCCTGGTGCTCCGGCTGCAGGCCGGGCTGAACCTCGTGGGGGTCGTCGCCGACGGCGCAGTCAGCCCGCCCGACGACGCCGAGGCGCGCGCGTGGCGCTGGGATCCCTCCCGGCAGGAGTACGAGCCCTACCGCTTCGGGGACGCGACCCTCACCGGAGGCGACGCGCTCTGGATCGAGGCGTCGGCGCCGATCAACTGGTGGCAGCCCGGAACGGGCGACCCGCCGTTCGTCTTCCTCGGAGACATTCCCACCAGGACCAGGCAGGCCATCCTCGCCGAGTACGAGAACATGCGGCGGTTCTTCGCGGAGCACTTCGCGGTCGCGACCAGAGGTAGCCTTCACTACGTCGGCGCCGATGTAGAAGCCGTGCGAGCAGTCTACTCATCGATCTTCGGAAACGAGCCACCGCAGGGCTTCTGCGAAAGGAGCAGCCCGGATGACATCCACGTCCTTCGCCTACATTGCTCCGGCCCAGAGGCATTCGTGTATCGATACGTCAACGCGTTGCTGCGCGAGACCCCGGTAAGGGGATTGGGCGGCGTGTGGAGCCGGGCGACCGACCCGCACAGCCCGGATTGGCTGATCGAAGGAGTGCATCGGTACCTCTGGCTCCCATACCTCGATGCGGAGGGGGAATTGCCCGGTCGGCGGCGCGACGGCGTGGATGCCAGCGCCCGGTGGCTCACCCTTCCGCTGAGCTACTTCGAGGTGACCGAGAATCGTAACGCGGTGACCGACGAGTACATGAGAGCGCTCGGCTTCTTCGCCGTGGAGTGGCTGGCAGAGCGCGCCGGGGACCCCGCAGTGTTCGACTACCTCAGGCTGATGCGAGCCTCGGGGGACTGGCGAGCGGCGTTCGCGAGCGCATTCGGCATCGGAGTCGATGACTTCTACGAGGAGTTCGAGGCCTACCGGGCCGAGGCGTTCCCGCCGCTTCCTCATCTCACGGACGATCTCGACGAACCCGTGCTGGTATTCGTCGGCGACGTGCCGGCCCTCACTGCCGCGGAGATCCACTCGGAATTCGAGAATGTACGGCAGTTTTTCGCAGATCGCTTCGAGGTCGAGGCGACGGAGTTCACGCTCTACGTCGCGCGGAATGTGGAATCGGCGGCTCGGACACTTCCCGGCGTAGGGTACATCTACTGCCTGGGACCGCCGGAGTCCGGGCGCGCGATCATGACACTCGACCGCTGCCACAGCCCCTTCGCTCTGGACTACATCTACATAGGCGCCATCGTGCGAGAACTCGCCCCGCGGGAGACGCTCGGGGTCGGCGGCTCTACCGTCTTCAGCTCGGCTAGTCGCGCTCCGGTCTGGGTACCCAGAGGCCTCGTGGAGTACGCGGTGGCTGCGTACCGCGCCGCTGCCGGACGCCGGGATCTCGCCGAGTACTGGCGCCGCGAGGTGAACGTGGCAAGGGTCACGCGAGAGTCGCTACGAGACCAGGTGTCGTCCAGCGGCCCAACACCCTCACTCGGCTACCTCGCCTTGGACTGGTTGGTCGAGCGGGCCGGCGAGCCCGCCGTGTTCGAGTACTACCGAGTGCTGCCGTCCTCGACGAGCGCCGAGGCGGCCTTCGAGTCCGCCTTCGGACTCACCATCGAGGACTTCTACGAGCAGTTCGACGCGTACCACGAGACCTTGCGGCAGTAGGGCGGCAGCGGAGGGTCAGGCCGACTCTGAGATCTCGAGGTCGCCGTCCTCGGGCGAGCCGTCGCCGACGACCTGGCCGGACTCGGTGACGAGCAGCGGGCGCGTGCGGTTGCGCACCGTCTCGGCCGAGACGACGCACTTGCGGATCTCCGGCATCGAGGGCGCGTCGTACATCACGTCCAGCAGCAGCTCCTCGACGACGGTGCGCAGGCCGCGCGCACCGGTCTTCTGCTTGATCGCGTCCTCGGCGATGGCCAGCAGGGCGTCGTCGGTGAAGACCAGCTCCACGTCGTCCATCCTGAAGAGACGCTGGAACTGCTTCGCGATCGCGTTCTTCGGCTTCGTCAGGATCGAGACCATCGTATCCACGTCGAGCGGGTCGAGGACGGAGACGACGGGCAGGCGGCCGACGAACTCCGGGATCAGCCCGTACTGCAGCAGGTCGTCGTGCGTGACGTGCTGGAGGATGCGCGCGCGGTCGGCCTCGCTCGGCCGCTCCGATCCGAAGCCGAGGCTGCGCGCGCCGATGCCGGTGCGGCGCGAGACGACGGCCTCGAGGCCCTCGAACGCTCCGCCGACCATGAACAGAATGTTGGCCGTGTTGATCTGGATGAAGTCCTGGTGCGGGTGCTTGCGGCCGCCCTGCGGCGGCACGCTCGCGACGGTGCCCTCGATGATCTTGAGCAGCGCCTGCTGGACGCCCTCGCCGGACACGTCGCGCGTGATCGAGGGGTTGTCCGACTTGCGCGCGATCTTGTCGATCTCGTCGATGTAGACGATGCCGCGCTCGCCGCGCTGGACGTCGAACTCCGCCGCCTGGATGAGGTGCAACAGGATGTTCTCGACGTCCTCGCCGACGTAGCCCGCCTCGGTCAGCGCCGTCGCGTCCGCGATCGAGAACGGCACGTCGAGGACCTTCGCGAGCGTGCGCGCGAGTGCGGTCTTGCCGGTGCCCGTGGGCCCGATCAGCAGGATGTTCGACTTCTCCAGCTCGACATCGGTCTGGGCGGGGGAGTCGATGCGCTTGAAGTGGTTGTAGACGGCGACGGAGAGCACGCGCTTGGTGCGGTCCTGCCCGACGATGTACTCGTCGAGCAGCTCCACGAGTTCGCGAGGCGTGCGCGTGGGCTTGTCAGCCTGCGCCGGGGCGCCGTCGCTCTCCTCGGTGATAATCTCGCGGCAGAGTTCGACGCACTCGTCGCAGATGTAGACCGCGCCGGGGCCGGCGATCAGGCGCTTGACCTGGTCCTGGTTCTTGCCGCAGAACGAGCAGTGGTACTGGACCCACGCGCCACGCTTGGAGGAGTTCGCCACCGCGTCTGCCTCCGTTCCGCCTCCGGCGCCCGGCCGCCTCGCGGCGGCGGGTGTTGCCGTCTAGTCGCTCTCGCCGGGCCTCGCGAGGATCTCGTCGACCATCCCGTACTCGAGGGCCTGTTCCGCGTTCAGGTAGAAGTCGCGGTCGGTGTCGGCGCGGATGCGCTCGATCGACTGGCCGGTCCGCTCCGAAAGGATGCTGCGGATGATCTCGTTGTTGCGCAGGATCTCGCGCGCCGCGATCTCGATGTCGGACGCCTGACCGCGCACGCCGCCCATCGCCTGGTGCATGTGCACCGTGGCGTTGGGCAGGGCATAGCGCTTGCCCCTGGCGCCCGCCGAGAGCAGCACCGTGGCCATCGAGGCGGTCGCGCCGACCGCGATCGTGGAGACGTCAGAGCGGATCAGGTTCATCGTGTCGTAGATCGCCAGCCCGGCGGTGATCACGCCGCCGGGCGAGTGGACGTACATGTTGATGTCGCGGTCCGGCTCCTCGCGCTCCAGGTAGAGCAGCTGGGCGACGATCGTGTTCGCGACGTGGTCGTCGATCGGCGTGCCCAGGAAGATGATGCGCTCCTTCAGGAGCAGCGAGTAGATGTCATACGCGCGCTCGCCCCGGGCGGTCGTCTCGACCACCATCGGCACGACGTTGCTGGGAGGAATCGCGCCCGGCCGCATCGTCATATCACCTGTCTTCCCCGACGCCGCCGGCTCTCCGGCGTGCGTGTTGTTCGCGTTCCATTGCACCACGGGCGGGCTTCAGGCGCCGCCCTCCGACTCGCTCTTCTCGTCCCCGCCCTCGTCGCCGGCGCCGGCCTCTGCCTCTCCGTCTGCCGGAGTCTCCTCGGAAGCCTCGGCTTCGTCCGCTGCCTCGTCGGCTTCGCCGTCTTCGTCGTCCGCGCCGGCGCGCGCCCCGCGGCGGCGGCGCCCGCGGCGGCGCGGCGAGCGCGGTTCGAGATCCTCATCCTCCTGCGAGGCGATCTCGATCAGCCGCTCCAGCGCGCGCTCCGTGACCAGCCGCTCGCCCATCGAGGCGCGCATCTGCTCCGTGTCGAACATCGCGCGCACCTGCGCGCGGCGCGCGAGGTCGGTCGAGCCGGCCGCGGCCTGCTCGACGAGTTCGTCCACCCGCTCGTTCAATTCCTCGTCGGTGGCCGCGATCTCCTCGCGAACAGCGAACTCCGAGAGCACGAGGCCGCGACGCACGATCAGGTCCGCCTGCTCGCGCAGTGAGTCGCGCACCTCGTCCTCGGTGCGGCCGATCGCCTCGAGCCAGCGCTCGAAGTCCTCGCGCTCGTGCGCGGCGTGCTGCGACTGCTCGTCGACGAGGCGGTCGATCTCGCGCTCGACGAGCACCTCGGGGTAGTCCAGCTCGGCGGTCGCGAGTAGCAGGTCCACCACTTCCTCGCGGTAGCTCATCTCGCTCATGGCCTCGCTCTGCGCCTGCATGCCCTCGCGCACGCGGGCCTGCAGCTCTTCGAGGTTGTCGATGCCTTCCTCGTCGAGCGAGCGCGCGAACTCGTCGTCGAGCTCGGGCAGGACCTCCTGCTTGACCTCGAGCAGTTGGACGCTGTAGTCCGCGTTCTTGCCCGCGAGTTCCTCGGCCTGGTAGTCGTCGGGCAGCGCGAACGAGAACTCGTGCGGGCCGCCGCGCTCGAGGCCGATCAGCTGGTCGAGGAAGCCGGGCAGGGAGACGATGCCGCCCTCGGTGACGGCGAACTCGGCGCCCTCCTCGACGTGCGGCTCCTCCTGGCCCTCGACGGACACGGTCATGTCGATGCGCACCGTGTCGTTCCACTCCACCGCGCGATCGACCGGCTCGAGGGTGGCGTAGCGCCGCCGCAGATCCGTCATCGCCTCGTCGATCTCCGCCTCGTCGACGGACACCTCGTCGCGAGGCACGCGCAGCGCCTCGTAGGCGCCGATCTCGATCGTCGGGCGGACGGGCACCGTCGCCTGGACGATCAGCGGCTCGGTCGACTTGAGCTCGATCTCGGGCTGGGCGATCGCGTCAATCGACTCGCTCTCGAGGGCTTCGTTGTAGACGGTCGGGAGCAGATCCTCGATCGCCTCCTGGAGCACCAGCGGCTGCCCGACGGTGCGCTCGACGATCTCGCGAGGGGCCTTGCCGGGCCGGAAGCCGGGAATGCGCACCTGCTGCGAGAGCTTGCGGATCACCTTCGTCATCGACGTCTCGAGGCGCTCCGGCTCGACCTCGATTTCGATCGAGACGAGGGAGCGGGGAAGACGCTCAGCGGTTACGCCCAAGGCCAGCCCTTTCTTCGCAGCAGCCCATCTCGCGACGGGGCCCCCTCGCAGCGGCGGGGTCTGTCGACCACCGGTAACGCGCGGGGGTGTAGCGGATTGAGTATATCAACGGCTCCCGCTTCGGTCCCGCCGTCGCCGGAACTACAGCTAGCGCGCACGCACGGCGTCGTTGAGCGCGTCGCCGAAGAGCGCGAAGGCGAAGAGCAGCGAGACGACGAAGAACGAGGGGACCATCAGCAGGTGCGGGCTCGCCTGGAAGGTGCGGACGCTGCCCGCCTCGAAAATCATCGCGCCGAACGAGGGCGCCGGCGGCTGGATGCCGACGCCGAACCAGGTCAGGAACAGCTCCGACCCGGCGACCGCCCCCAAGGCCGTCGAGGCGCCGAGGATGAGCAGGAAGGAGACGTTGGGCAGCAGGTGCCGCCAGATCACGTGGCTGCTGGTGGCGCCCATCGCCTGCGCGGCGATCACGAAGTCGCGCTCGCGGATCTGCAGCGTCTGCGCGCGGATGATGCGCATGCTGCCCACCCAGAAGAACAGCGAGAGCGCGCCGAACACCGTGAGGTACGAGGGCACCCCGTTCTGGATCAGCCCCGAGAATGGTGAGTGATCCTCGATCCAGCTGGTCGCCTCGATCACGCGCGGCGCCAGCGAGGCGTTGATCAGGATCAGCATCGGCAAGCCGGGTAGCGCGATGAAGACGTCGCCGATGCGGCCGATCAGGCCGTCGGCCCAGCCTCCGCGGTAGCCGGAGACCAACCCCAGCGTCGGGCCGATCACGAGCCCGCCCGTGACGATCACGGTGACGGTGATGATCACCGTGGTGCGGGCCGAGTACATCACGCGGCTGAGCATGTCGCGGCCCAGCCGGTCCGTGCCCAGGAAGTGGTCCGCACTCGGACCCTCGAGGCCGCGCGTGAGGTCCTGCTCGCGGTAGGAATAGGGGGCCGTCCAGCTGGCGGTGATGCCCATCAGGTAGATCACGAGCACCACGGTGAGCCCGAACATCGCGATGCGCTTGCGGCTCAGCCGCCTCCAGAGCTGCCGCCAGGGGCCGGCGGGCCGCCCTCGCGTCGCCTCTCCGTTCTCCAGGCCGGCGACGGCGCTGCTCACGCGTTCACCGCCTCGCCCAGCCGCACACGTGGGTCGATGAAGGTGTAGCTGATCTCGATCACGAGGTTCGCGATCAGGAACGCGGTCGCGAGGATCACGGTGATCGCGAGGATCACGTCGTAGTCGCGGCTCTGCACCGCCTCGATCGAGAAGCGCCCGATGCCGGGAATGCCCAGCAGCGTTTCGGTGAAGAACGCCCCCTCGAGGATGCCGACGAGCGCGAAGCCGATCACCGTGACCACCGGCAGCAGCGAGTTCGGCAGCACGTGCCGCAGCGCCACCGCCGCCTCCGTGATCCCCTTCGCGCGCGCGGTGCGCACGTAGTCCTCGGTCAGCACCTCGAGCGCCGTGATCCGCACCAGCCGCGCTACGCCAGCGATGCCGCCGATCGAGAGCACGAAGACGGGCATGTAGAGGTGCGGGTCGGGGATCGGCACGGCGATCACGCCCCCGATCCACCACACGTCGAAGAGGCCGGAGAAGCCGTCGCCGCCCCAGCCGCCGGACGGCAGGAGGTCGAGTTGCAGCGCGAACAGCCACAGCAGCGGCGGGATGATCACCAGTACGGGCAACGCCGTGAGGAAGAGCAGGCTGGTGATCACGAAGGGATCGATCCAGGTCCCGCTAAACCGCGCGGCGAGCAGCCCGAGCGGGATGCCGGCGCCGAACACGACGATCAGCGCGAACAGACCCAACTGCGCCGAGATCAGCATGCGCTTGCGGATCAGCTCGTTGACCGTGAAGCCGCGCTGGATGAAGGACTCGCCGAAGTCGCCGCGGATCGAGCCGCCGCCGCTCCCGCCCGGATAGAGGTCGCCGAACAGCCAGCGCCCGTACTGCTCGAACACGGAGCCGTCGAGGCCGCGTTCGGCGCGGACGCGCGCGAGCACCTCGGGGTCGCGGTACTGCCCCGCGGCGACGCTCACGGGATCGCCCGGACCGAAGCGCGCGATCGAGAAGGTCGCAAACGAGACGACACAGAGCACGACCGGCAACCAGAGCAGGCGGCGGATGATATAGGCGGCCATCGGCGACCGGCCCCCGCTCCGGCTAGCGGTTCACGGTGATGTGGCGCAGCCGCGGGATGACCATCGGCGGCTCGAACCAGCCCTCGACGGCCGCGTTGATCACCACGTGCGAGCGCGAGAAGTAGAGCGGCAGCCACGCCGCATCCTCGATGATCAGCCGCTCCGCCTCCTGGTAGAGCGCGAGCCGGGCGTCACTGTCCTGCTCGGTGCGCGCCTGATCGAGGATGGCGTCGACGTCCGCGTTGGAGTAGGCCACGTCGTTGAGCGCGGACTCCGTGTGGAACTTGAGGTCGAGGATGTCCTCGGGATCCGGGTAGTCCATGATCCAGCCGGCGTTGAACATCTGCAGCCGGCCGGAGTCCTGATCATCGAGGAAGGTCGCGAAGTCGGTCTGCTGGATCCGGACCTCGATGCCGAGTTCGTTGCGCCACTGCTCGATGAACGCCTGCGTGTCGATCCGCGCCTCGGCGCCACCGCCGACCTCCGTGATGACGATCGCGGGGAGGTTCTCCGCCGATCCGTACTTCGACTCCGCCAGCAGCCGGCGAGCCTCGTCAGGGTCGAACTGGTAGGTCTTGTCCTCGGGGGTGTAGCCGGGCAGCTGCGGCATGAGGATGCCGGTGGCCGGCGCGAGCATGTTCTTGAACGTCACCTCGGCAATGAGGTTGCGATCGATCGACAGGCCGAGGGCGCGCCGCACGTTCACGTCGTCGAACGGCGGCACCGCGGTGTTGAACGCCAGATACGAGATCGTGAACTGGTTGAACTCCTGGTAGAGCGGCCCGATGTCGCTGTTCGGGTCACGCGCGCGTTCGATGTCGTTGACGGAGATGAAGGCGACGTCCAGCTCGCCGTTCTCGAAGCGCGTGAGCGTGGAGCCGCCGGCCAGCTCGTAGAGCACCTCGCGCACCGCAGGCTCCCCGAGGTGGAAGCGCGAGTTGGCGCGCAGCACGATCCGCTCGCCGATACGCCACTCCTGCAGGCGGTACGGACCGGTGCCGACCGGCCGGCGGGTCCAGCCTCGCGGGTTGCTCTCGATCTGCTGCCGGTCGACGACGAAGGCCGTCGGGTACGTGAGCTTGGCGAGGAAGTACGGCTTCGGCTCGTCGATCGTGAAGCGGATCGTGCGGTCGTCGATGACCTCGACGCCCTCGATCGTCTCGGCGAGCCCGTAGAAGTGCTCGCGCACTCCGACGATGTCGCCGAGGTAGGCAAGCGCGGTCGGCGAGGCAAGATCGGGCGAGGCCGCGCGCTCGATCGACCAGCGCACGTCCTCGGCGTTCACGCGGCGGCCGTTGTGGAAGAGGATGTCGTCGCGCAGCGTGAACGTGTATTGCAGCCCGTCATCACTGATCTCGAGCGACTCAGCGAGGTCGAGCTCGATGCTCAGCTCCGGCGAGATCGTGACAAGGCCATTGAACACCTCGACGATGAACTCGGCGGAACCCGAGTCGCCCGCGATGTGCGGATCGAGGGTGACGGGGTCGCTGCCCGGCAGACGGAGCCGGCCGGAGGCGCTCCCGGCGCTCCCGGCGCCATCGCCGTCGCCGCTGCTTGTGCCGCCGTCGCCGCCGCTGCTCGTGCCGCCGGTGTCGGTGGTGGTGCCGGCCTCGGCGGTGGGCTCAGCCTCGCCGTCCTCTCCGCCGCCAAGCAGCAGCACGGCGGACAGCCCGCCGATGACCAACACGAGGGCGGCAAGCACCCCGAGCATGATGACGATGATGCGGTTCTGTCCGCCCACGGAGCCCTCCGCCCGCTCGCACACCCGCCATCGCCGATCCGATGGCCAGTGTCAGCGGATCATACGTCAGCCGCACCGTCCGCGGCTTGTGCCTCCGGCGTGAGCACGATGTGCACGTCGGCGAGTTGTTGTGCCTTCACGGAACTCGGTGCGCCCGTCATCGGGTCGGAGGCCGTCTTGGTCTTCGGGAACGCGATCACCTCGCGGATGTCGCGCTCGCCCGCGAACAGCGCCGCCGTACGGTCGATGCCGAGGGCGATGCCGCCGTGGGGCGGCGCGCCGAAGGTGAACGCCTGCAGCATGTGGCCGAAGCGCTCCTCGGCCTCCGCCTCGCTCAGACCGAGCACACGCAACACGCGCATCAGCCGCTCGCGGCGGTGGATCCGGATCGAGCCGGAGCCGATCTCCTGGCCGTTGCACACGAGGTCGTACGCGCGCGAGCGGATCCGGCCGGGGTCCGTCTCCAGCAGCTCGTCGTCCTCCTCGTAGGGCGAGGTGAAGAGATGGTGCACGGCGCTCCAGCGCGTGTCGGCCGCGTCCCGCTCGAACATCGGGAAGTCCGTGATCAGCGCGAAGGCGAACACGCCGGGGTCGGCAAGCTCGCGCTGCTCGGCGACGTGGCGCATCAGCCCGTCGAGCACCCGCGAGGTCACCTCGTCGCGGTCGGCGACGATCAGCAGCATGTCGCCGCGGCTCGCGCCGCAGGCCAGGCCCAGCGCGGCCAGCGTTTCGCCGTCGAGGAAGCGCTTCGCGGGCGAGCGCGTCTGCTCGTGCAGCTCCTCGGGCGGCACGTCGTCGAGCGCGCCCTCGCCGTCGAAGGCGACCCAGACGAGGCCTCCCGCGCCCAGTTCCTGCGCCAGCTCGATCAGCGCGTCGGCGCCGCGTCGCGGCGTATCGGCGCCGCCGGGGACGGCGAATCCGCGGACGCGACCACCGCCCTTGACGGCGTTGCGGAAGACGCCGAACTCCGAGTCGGCGACGAGCGCGCCGAGGTCGCGGATCTCGATGCCGATGCGGAGATCGGGCTTGTCGGAGCCGTAGCGCTCCATCGCCTCCGCCCAGGTCATGCGCGGGAACGGCCTCGGCGTCTCGAAGCGCTTGCCCTCCTCGAGCGCCAGCTCGCTGTAGAGGTCCTCGATCAAGTCGAGCACGTCGTCCTGCTCGACGAACGCCATCTCCAGGTCCAGCTGCGTGAACTCGGGCTGGCGGTCGGCGCGCAGATCCTCGTCGCGGTAGCAGCGCGCGATCTGGAAGTAGCGCTCCTGCCCGGCCACCATAAGCAATTGCTTCCACTGCTGAGGCGACTGCGGCAGCGCGTAGAAGCGCCCGGGGTGCACACGGCTGGGCACGAGGTAGTCGCGCGCGCCCTCGGGCGTCGCGAGGCCGAGCACCGGCGTCTCGACTTCGATGAAGTCGCGATCGCCGAGGTAGTTGCGGATGAAGCGCACGACACGATGGCGCATCACGAGGTTGGCGGCCATGCGCTCGCGGCGCAGGTCCAGGTAGCGATAGCGCAGCCGCGTCGCCTCGTCGACCGGGGTCTCCTGGTTGATCGGGAAGGGCGGCGTCTCCGCCTCGTTGAGCACCCGCGCTTCGCGCACGGCGATCTCGACGCCGCCGGTCGCCATCTCCGGGTTCTCGGTTCCCGGCCTGCGCTCGACAACCTCGCCCGCGATCTGCACGACGTACTCGCTGCGGAGGCCCGAGGCGACCTCGAAGGCGTCGGGCGCGTCCTCCGGGTGGAACACGGTCTGGACGAGGCCGGTGGAGTCGCGCAGGTCGATGAAGACCAGGCCGCCGTGATCGCGACGGCGGTGAACCCAGCCGGCGAGGACCACGGTTTCACCGGCATGCACCGGTCGGAGTATCCCTGCCTCGAAGGTGCGCAGCATCGTGCGTCGAGTCTCGCACGGGGCCGGTGGGCGGGCCAGCGTGCAGGCCGGTGTTCCTGTCGAGCCGCTGCATTGAGCGCGATGCAAGGCCGAGGGAGGGGTTGCGATGACCGGGACGCAGCTGAATCGCTCGATTGGCCTGCTGCTGATCATCGCGGCCGTCGCCGGAGGCGCGAGCGTCATCGTCCCGCAGATCGCGGTCGGCGCGCTGGGCGGGGACCAGGGCTCGCTCGAAGCGCTCGATGTGATCGAGAACATCGAGGACAACCGCGGGCTGTACCTGCTGGGGTACGCGCTCGACGCGGTCGCGAACCTGGCTCTCATCGTGCTGGCCGCGCTGCTCTACGTCCTGTTCCGGGGACGAGACCGGGCGCTGGCAAGCGTGTTGTTCGCCTTGCTGCTCGCCGCGGGTGCGGTGCTCATGGTCGTGAGCATCCTCGGCTTCTCCGGGCAGCAGCTCGCTTCCAGCGTCCCGTCGGAGATGCCGTCGGATTCGAGGAAGCTGCTGGAGGCGTTCGCGGAGTGGTTCGCGTCCCTCAGCACCTTCGGCACGGCGTGCGGCTACACGCTCGAGGCGCTGGCGATCATCGCGCTGGGCGCGCTGCTCGTGCGCAGCCCGATGTCGGGCGCGGCGACCAGGGCAGGCTCGACGGCGCCGCGCTGGCTCGGGTGGCTCTCGATTGTCGCGGGCATCGTGGTGCTGTCGATCTGGCTGGCGGTCGCCAACGGCGACCTGCTCGTGCTTCCCATGATCGGCGTCGTGCTCACGCTGATCACGGAACTGGCGCTCGCGGGCTGGCTGCTGCGCGCCGAGGGCGAGCCGGGGATGGTGGAGTAGGCGCGGCCGTTCCGCGGCGCGTTCCCCACACCCCGCCGCGCCTGTACGCTGGCCGCGAGGCGCGCACGGCGCCGGCGGGAGCAGGACCAGGCATGGCGCAGGCACTGTCGCTCTATCTGCACATCCCGTTCTGCACCGCGAAGTGCGGCTACTGCGACTTCAACTCCTACGAGGGCCTCGACCACCTCGTGCCGGACTACACGCCCGCGCTGGTGCGCGAGCTCGGGCTCTGGGCGCCCCCCTCCCGCGAGTTCGAGGTGCGCACGGTGTTCTTCGGCGGCGGCACGCCCAGCGTCAGCTCGCTCGACGACATGCGCACCTTCGTCGAGGCGATCCGCGAGCGCTACGCCGTGGCCCCCGACGCCGAGTGGACGCTGGAGGCGAACCCCACGGACCTCAGCCGCGAGCACCTCGAGGGCCTGCGCTCAATCGGCTTCAACCGGATCTCGGTCGGCATCCAGTCCCTGCACGATGACGAGCTTGAGTTGCTCGATCGCCAGCACTCGGGCGGGCGCGCCCTCGATGCGCTGCGCGACGCCCGCGCCGCCGGCTTCGAGAACGTCAACGCCGACCTCATCTTCGGCCTGATCGAGCAGCCGCTGAGCCGCTGGCAGGAGACGCTCGAGGGCGTCCTCACGGTCCAGCCGGAACACCTCTCCTGCTACGCCCTCACGATCGAGCCGGGCACGCATCTCTACTACCGCGTGCAGAAGGGCGAACTGCCCGAGCCGGACCCGGACGTCGTCGCCGATCAGTACGAGTGGACGCGCGACCGCCTCACCCGCGCGGGCTACGAGCAGTACGAGATCTCGAACTGGGCGCGGCCGGGCCGCGCCTGCCAGCACAACCTCGTCTACTGGCGCGCGCAGCCCTACCTCGGCATCGGCGCGGGCGCGCACTCGTTCTTCGCCGGGCAGCGCCTCGCCAACGTCGACTCGCCATCCCGCTACGTCGAGCTCGTCAACGCCTCGCACGAGGAGCGCGAGCGGCACGGTCGCGGCGAGCTGCAGCAGATCGCCGGCGGCGAGACGCCGGACGCGGCGACGCTGCGTGCGGACGCGCTGATCCTCGGGCTGCGGCTGCTGGAAGGCGTCGGCGCCGCCGAGTTCGCCTCGCGCTTCGGCGTCCCGCTGGCGGAGGCGTTCGGACCGGCGATCGAGCGGCACACGGGCCTCGGGCTGCTCGAGTGGGACGGCGAGCGGCTGCGGCTGAGCGAGCGCGGTCTGCTGCTCGCCAACGAGGTCTTCGTCGATCTGCTGCCGGAGCCGGAGGCCGCGGCCGCCGCCGCGCCCCGCTAGCGGCCACCCCGTCCGTGGCGATCTCGGTCTATCGCTGCTCGCACTGTGGTCGCGAGGTGCTGGTGCGGCCGCCCGGACCGCTCAGCCGCCTGGAGGCCGCGCGCCGCGTCGAGGAGGAGTTGCGCGCCGTGGCGCGCGGCCCGCGCGGACGGCTCAGCCCTCACTTCCGCCTGCGCGACGACATCTGGCTCGGCGTCTCCGCGATGCGCGTGGACGTGCCGCGCCGGGAGCTGCCGGAGTGCTGCCCGGCCTGCGGACGCCGCGGCACGCTGGCCGAATCGCGGACGATCGAGTAGCCGGCAGGCGCCGACGAGCCCGGGAGGCAGCTGCCTCGTGGCTAGCCGCCCGACCCCTCGGAGCCGTCGCCGTGCTCGCCTGAACCCTCTTCGCCGCCGTGTTCGCCCTCCTCGCTGCCGACTTCCGGGTGCGCGCTCCAGGTGTCGAAGGGCTGCGCGGTGGCGCGCAAGGTCACCTGGAGCACCCGGCCGGGTGCGAGGTCGGTGGGAGTCGTCGGGCCAAGCTCCACGCCGTTCGAGAGGTGCACCTCCACCCGCACGCGCTCCAGCGCGTTCGACGTGACGTTCTCCACCGTACCGATGAAGGTATTGGATGCCGCGTCGTAGCGGATGATCAGCCGGGCGCCCGCGCGCACATGGTCGTAGACCTCGGTCCTGGTGAACTGGGTGCCCGACTCTTCTCCCTCGTCGGATTCGCCTTGTTCCGACGCACCGTGTTCATCGGAACCGCCATGCTCGCCGGAGCCCTCGCTGCCGCCGTGTTCGCCGCCGCCGCACGCGACAAGCAGCACAGCAAGACCAAGCAGCAACACAAGCATCGCGCGCCTCATGGGCAGGCCGCCTTCCGTGTCCGTGAACCGGGGGATTGTGTCATCCGATCGCCCCGGCACGATGCCACGGTTCCGCTGCTGCCGCTACGCGAACCCGCCGAGGTCAGTCGAGACCCGCGGACGCGCGCGCCGCGGCGATCACCGCGTCGATCTCGAAGACCAGCTCGGGCCGCCCCGCGCCCTGCTGCGGGTCCGGCGTCGGCTCGTCGCCGAGCAGCAGCTCGCACAGCGCCTGCGCACAGCAGGCGAGGGCGTGCTCGTCGTAGCCGCCTTCGAGGACGGCGACGACGCGGCCGCCGCAGAGCCGATCGGCCGCCTCGAGGATCAGCCTCGCGACGGCCGTGTAGCCCTCGGTCGAGACGGCGAGCGCGCCGAGCGGATCGCGGGCGTGCGAGTCCCAGCCGCAGGAGACGAGCACGAATTGCGGCTCGAAGGCCTCGAGGGCGGGCACTGCCACTCGTTCGTAGGCGGCCAGGAAGGCGCGGTCCCCCGCGCCGTGCGGGAGCGGGATGTTGATCTTCGTGCCGGCGGCCTCGCCGCGCCCGCGCTCCCCGACCGCGCCGCTGCCCGGGTAGTAGGGGTAGGCGTGCGTGCTTACGTAGAGCACGCGCCGGTCGGCGCCGAAGATCGCTTGCGTGCCATTGCCGTGATGCAGATCCCAGTCGACGATGGCGACACGCTCGAGGCCTCGTGCGAGGGCGTCCGCGGCGGCCACCGCCGCCTGGTTGTAGAGGCAGAACCCCATCGAGCGATCACGCGTGGCGTGGTGCCCGGGCGGGCGGGCCGCGACGAAGGCGCTGCGAGCCGAGCCGTCGAGGACCACTCCGGTCGCCGCGAGCGCCGCGCCGGCCGCCCGCCGCGCCGCGGCCGGTGAGGACGCTCCGACGAACGTGTCGGCATCGATCCAGCCGCCACCGGCGGCGTGGTGCGCCTCGACGGTTTCGAGGACGGCGCGGTCATGGACGGCGAGCAGTTCCTCGTCGCTCGCGTCGCGCTGCGGCAGGCGTTCCATGCGCGCGAGCAGGCCCGTGGCCTCGAGGCGTTCGAGGATGGCGGCGAGGCGTGCCGGGCGCTCCGGGTGCTGCGCGCCGCCGGGCGGCTGGTGGGCGAAGTAGAGCTCGTCCGCGCTGAAGGCGACGGTCACAGTGGATCGTCTTCGGGCTCCTCCGCCTCGTCCGCTTCGTCCGCTTCGTCCGCTTCGTCCGCTTCGTCCGCTTCGTCCGCCTCGTCCAGCTCGTCCGCCTCGTCCAGCTCGTCCAGTTCGTCCGGCTCGTCGATCTCGTCCATTTCATCCGTGAGCGGAAGACGGATGGCCGCCGTCGGGAACTCGGGGTTGTTGGGATTCTCGACCTGGTAGACGTCGACCAGTCCGGTATCGACGATCAGGTCCATCAGGGAACGCAGTTCCCCCTGCCTGATCTCACCGACGACCTGGGGCAGCAACTGGTCGCGGTAGTACTTGAGGCCCACGAACGGGAGGCTGGCCTCGAGCGATTCGACCTGGTCGACGACGTCGTCACGGTAGCGGTCGAGCAGTTCCTGCGTGTCGAGCCTCGGTTCCATGCGGCGGGGGGGCTCATCGCCCAGAGCTATGCGGCGGGGCGGCTCGTCACTCACGGCCACGCGGCGAGGCGGCTCGTCGCTCACGGCCATGCGGCGGGGCGGCTCGTCGCCCGGCTCCCCTTCGAGCCTCGCCAGCGCGTCAATCGCGTGTTCGAGCTGCTGGACGCGAGCAACCAGCCTGTCGCGCTCCTCAAGCGCTTCCGCCAGTTCCTCCCGAAGAGAGTCGAGGTAAACCATAGAGTTCGCTCCAACCTTTATGTCGATTTGCTACTTCCGTCAGGCTCGCCCTTCCCCCGCCGGATGTCAAGCGTTTCGGCGCTCCAGCGCCCGCGGCCGGGTAGACTCAGGCCATGTACGTCATCGGCACGGCCGGGCACGTCGACCACGGCAAATCCGCGCTCGTCGAGGCGCTGACCGGGATCCACCCGGACCGGCTGCGCGAGGAACGCGAGCGCGGGCTCACGATCGAGCTGGGCTTCGCCTGGATGAGCCTGCCCTCCGGTCGCGATGTCTCGATCGTCGACGTGCCGGGCCACGTCCGCTTCGTCCGCCACATGCTCGCCGGCGTCGGCGCGATCGACCTCGCGCTGCTGGTCGTCGCGGCCGACGAGGGCGTGATGCCGCAGACGCGCGAGCACCTCGAAATCCTCGACCTGCTGGAGCTGCGGCGCGGCGTCGTTGCGCTCACGAAGCTCGACCTCGTCGAGGAGGAGGAGTGGGCAGAGCTGGTCGAGGAAGAGCTGCGTGAACTGCTCGCCGACACCTCGCTGGCGGGCTCGCCGATCGTGCGCACCTCCGCGGCGAGCGGCGCCGGGCTCGACGAGCTGCGGGCCGCCCTCGACGAGGCGCTCGCGGCCATTCCCGAGCCGCGCGACGTGGGCCGGCCGCGCTTCGGCATCGATCGCGTGTTCACGATGGCGGGCTTTGGCACGGTGGTGACCGGCACGCTGCTCGACGGGCGGCTGCACACCGGCGAGGCCGTCGAGGCGGTCCCCGGCGGCCCGGAGGCGCGGATCCGGGGCTTGCAGACGCACCAGCAGACGCTCGATGAGGCCTTGCCCGGCACCCGCGTCGCCGTGAACCTCGCGGGCGTGAGCACGGACCGGCTGAGCCGCGGGCAGGTGCTGGCGCGGCCCGGCGAGTTGCGCCCGGCGACGACGATCGACGTGCGCGTGCGCGCCCTCGCGCGGCGCGGACTGAAGCACAACCTGCGAGTGACCGTGCACCTCGGCGCTGCCGAGACGCAGGGCCGGCTGCGCGTGCTTGGGGCCGACGAGGTGTCCGCCGGCGCCGAGGGCTGGTGCCAGATCCAGCTCGCGCCCGCCCTCGCCGCCTCGCCCGGCGACCTCTTCGTGCTGCGTGTTTCGGACCAGACAGTCGGCGGCGGGCGCGTGCTCGAGGTCAACGCCGGACGCCGCCGCCGCTCCGACCCGGCGGTCGTCGAGCGGCTGCGGCGCCTCGCCGAGGGCTCTCCCGAGGGCGAGACGCTGGCCGCGCTGGAGGGCATCGAACCGGCCACGCTCGAGCGGATCACGGACGCCGCGGACCTCGGCGACGACGCCCTGGAGGCGGCGCTCGAGGCGCTGATCGCCGCTGGCGACGCGGTCGCACTGGAGCGCCCGGATGGGGCGCCGCGCTACGTCAGCGCGGCCGGCCTCGAGCGGCTGCGCACCCGCATCGAGCGTGCGCTCGAGGACTACGAGCGGGCGCACCCGCTGCGGCTGGCCATGCCCACGGGCGAGTTGCGCACGCGGGTCCGCCTGGAGCCGGACGCGCTGGCGGCGCTGCTCGGCGCGCTCGCCCCGCAGATCGAGACGCGGGGCGCGGGCGTGGCGCGGGCGGGCTGGTCGCCGCAGCCGACGGCCGCACAGCGGCGCGCAGCGGACGAGGCGATCGCCGCCCTGGACGCCGCGAGCCTGAGCCCGCCGCGGCTCGATCTCGACCCGGAGCTGCTCGGCTACCTCGGCGCCACCGGCCAGGTCGTCGACTGCGGTGACGGCGTGGTCTTCACAGTCGAGCGCTTCGCCGAGGCGCGCGAGGCGATCGTCGCGCTGATCGCCCGCGAGGGCAGCGTGACCCTGGCCGGGACGCGCGACGCCCTCGGCACTAACCGGCGCACCGCACAGGCGCTGCTCGAACGCCTCGACCGCGAGGGCGTGACGACGCGGCGGGGCGATGAGCGCGTGCTCGCGCAGGCGCGCCCGTGACGGCGCTGCTGCCGGTCGCGCTGGCCATCGCCATCGGTGTGGGCGGCTCGGTCCAGGTCGCCATGCTCGGCGCGCTGGAGCGCCAGCGCGGTCCGCTGGAGGCGGCATGGATCTCCGGCGGCGGCACGGTGCTCATGCTCGCGCTGATCCTCGGAGCGAGGGCGCTGCGCGGCGACGGTCCGGAGCTGCCGGCGCCGCTCGATCGCCCGTGGCCCTTCGCGCTGGTCGCCGCGCCTCTGGCCATGTCGGTGATCGCATCCGCGCGAGGCGTCCCGCCGTACCTGCTGCTGAGCGGACTGTTCGGCGGCATGTTCATCACCGGGGCCGCGTTCCTGGCGCCGCGCATCGGCGTGGCGCTGCTGTTCAGCGCGGTCACCGCGGGCACGCTGAGCGGCGGGCTGGTCCTCGACCACATCGGGGCGTTCGGCGCCGGCGTCGAGCGCGCGACGGTGATGCGCCTGCTCGGCGTGCTCGTCGTCTTCGCGGGCGTGGTGATCGTGCGGTCGAGGTAGCGCGCGGCTACGAGGCGGACGCGGTGTCCTCGCGGCTGCGGCCGCGGAGCCTGGCGAACAGCCTCGCGAGATCGCCCTCCTCCCAGGCGACCAGCACCTGCGCGGCGATCGCGATGCTGGAGTAGGCGCCCGCGATCACGCCGACGAGCAGGACCAGCAGGAAGCTCTCGATCGTCGATCCGCCCAGCCAGAGCAGCGCCAGGATCGTGAACAGCAGCGTGATCGAGGTGTTGAGCGAGCGGCCCAGCGTCTGCACCAGCGCGGCGTTGACGTTCTCGCCAAGCGGCGCCGTCGGGGCGCGCTGCACGTTCTCGCGCACACGGTCGAAGATCACGATCGTGTCGTGCACCGAGAATCCGATGATCGTCAGCAGCCCGGTCACGAACATCAGGTTGATCTCGATCCCGAACAGCTTCCCGAACAGCGAGAAGGCCCCGACCACGATCGCGACGTCGTGCACGAGCGCGATGATCGCGGCCATCGCGTAGCGGAACGGGTGCGGCATGCTGGAGAACGCGAAGACGATGTAGCCCATGATGAACAGCGAGGCGACCACGACCGCCACCGCCGCGTTGCGCACCGCCTGCTTCGAGACCACCGCCGAGACCGAGGCGAACTCCAGCACGTCGAATCGCCCGAAGCGCTGGCGCAACTCCGCCTCGATCACGCCCCGCTCGCCGAGTTCCTCCGCGGCGAGCGCGGCGTCGTCCCCGCCAGGCCCCTCGAGGGCGCGCGTGTCGGAGGGAGCGACAAAGCCGGTCAGGGGCTGTCCCTCGGCGCCCTCGAGCTGGACGCGGTAGGCGAGCAGCTCATCCTCGGGCTCGTCGGCGGCGTCCTCGGTGCTCTCGCTGCCGCCATCCTCGCCCTCGCCGTCGCCGCTCGCGGCGTCGCCGTCATCCGCCTCGCCGTCTTCCGGGTCGGTCGCGGACTGCTCGCAGCCGCGGACCTCCTCAAGGATGAGCGCCTCCGTGCCCGCGGGGACCGAGGCAATCTCAGCGCCGAAGTCGCAGACGCTGCCGAACTGGAAGACGCGCAGGGCGATCTCGCCGCTGGCGCCCTCGGCGCCGAGGAGCACCGATCCGAGGCCCGGGTCGGCGGGTTCGCTGTCGGCAACCTCGGGGGCGACCTCGATCAGCGCCGTGTCGGGCACGTCGAGCTTGCTCGTGCGGATCAGGAACTCGTCGGCGCCGGTGGTCTGGATGCGCGCCTCGGGGTGGCCGAGGTCGGCGTAGGCGGTGCGCAGGGCGCTCTGCTCCACGCTGCGATCGAAGCGCAGCAGCGTCGTCGTGCCCGAGGTGAACTCGATGCCCGGGCGCAGCGTCGGCGGGATCGCCAGCAGCACCAGCGAGATGACGACGAGCACCCCGCTGAAGACGAAGAAACGCCGCCGCGCCGAGACGAGGTCGAGCGTCCTCATCCCCTACCGCCCATCGAGGCCGCCTCGGGCGTGCCGGGCTCGGCGCGAATGCTGGCGCCCAGCAGGTCGGGCGTGCGCGCGATGCGGGTGCCGACGAGCACCTTCAGCAGGCTGCGCGTGACCATGATCGCGGAGAACATCGAGACGAGCACACCGATCGCCAGCGTGACCGCGAACCCCTGCACGAGCGGCGCGTTGAAGGCGCCGAAGCCGGGCACCTCGATGCCGCCGCCGAGCACGAAGAGGATGCCGCAGGTGATCAGCGTCGTGATGTTGGAGTCGCGGATCGACGACCAGGCGCGGCTGAAGCCGGCGTCGAGGGCGGTGTGGAAGGCGCGCCCGGAGCGCAGCTCCTCCTTCATGCGCTCGAAGATCAGGATGTTCGCGTCGACGGCCATACCGACCGAGAGCACGAAGGCGGCGATGCCCGAGAGCGTCAGCGTGACCGGGATCAGCTTGAAGATCGCGAGCGTCACGATCGTGTACACGACGAGTGCGATCGAGGCGAGGATGCCGGGCACCCGGTAGTAGAGCACCATGAACAGCATCACGATCAGCAGCCCGATCTCGCCCGCCAGCACGGAGCGGCGCACCGAGTCCTCGCCGAGCGTCGCGTCCACCTCCTGCTCCTGCAGCACGGCGAGCTGCACCGGCAGCGCACCGGAGTTGAGCTGGATCACGAGCTCCGTGGCGCGCTCGAAGGTGAGCCCGCTGATCGTCCCCTGATTGATGATCACGCCCTGCACCGTGGGCGCGGACAGCAGTTCGTTGTCGAGGAAGATCGCGAGCGGCTGACCGAGCAGGCGGCTGGTGATCTGCTCGGAGAGCGTGGCGCCCTCGCCGGTCCACTCGAACTGCACGACCGGGTTGCCGAGGGGGTCCGTACCCACGAACGAGTTCGGCTTCAGGAAGCGCCCGCTCAGCGCGACCGAGGCGCCGTCGAGCACGGCGCTGGACTGCACCCACCCCTCGCTCTCCCCACAGAGCGCCCCGCCGAGCCCCGTGGGCGCCTCGCAGAACTGGAGCAGCGCGGTACGGCCGAGCAGCTGGCGCGCCTCCGCCGGGTCGAGGCCGGGGATCTGGATCGTGATGCTGTCGGAGCCCTGGCGGGTGACCTCGGCCTCCGAGAGGCCGGCGGCGTTGACGCGCCGTTCGAGGACGCGCACCGAGCCCTCGAGGGCGTCCTCGAGGTCGCCCTCGGCGTCCTCGGGCAGGCTGCCCTGGAGCAGGAGCCGGGTGCCGCCCTGGAGATCGAGGCCGAGGCGCATCGTGTCGCGCTCGAAGCCGCCGATGCTGACGCCGCTCCCCTCCGGCCAGGGCACGAAGTTCGGGAGCCACTTGTCCGGCTCGGAGGGCCAGATCGCGAACAGCGCCGCGGTCGTCAGCAGCGCCACGCCCAGCAGCGGCAGCCAGCGCTTCATCTAGCGGATGTCCGTCTCATCGCCCGGCATCGGCAGCCGAGGCCGTGACGATCTGGATCGCCTCGGCGGTGGCGCGCAGCTCCACGCCCGGGGCGACCTCGAGCAGGATCTCAAGCGGGGCGTCCTCGCGGGTGCGGATCGCGCGGACGGTGGCATAGAAGCCGCCGCTGGTCAGCACCTCGTCACCCACCGCGAGCTTGCTGAGGTCGCGGCGGCGGCGGCGCTGCTGGTTGAGGACGGGGCGCAGCAGGATCAAATAGAAGGCCACGACGACGAAGACCAGCGGCCAGAGCAGCTCCACGTCGCCTCCTAGCCCGCGTCCGCGGCCGGCTCGGCGTCCGGGGCTTGCGCCGGAACCCAGCCCTCGCCCTCGAGCTTCATCAGATCGTCCATGCTGTCGAGGCGGTCGACGTAGAGGATGCCGTTGACGTGGTCCACCTCGTGCTCGAGCGCCTGCGCGAGCAGGTTCTCCTCGGCGCGGATCCGCAGCTCGCGGCCGTCGAGGTCCATCGCCTTGACGACAACCCGCTGCGAGCGGGTCAGGGCGCCGCGGTAGCCGGGCACGGAGAGGCAGCCCTCGCCCTCTATGCGGCGTTCGCCGGAGCGCTTCACGACCACGGGGTTGAGCAACGCGAACGGCTCCTCGTCAGGCATCCCGATCACGACGACCCGCAGGCCGACGCCAATCTGCGGGGCCGCGAGGCCGACGCCCTGCGCGGCGACCATCGACTCGATCAGGTCGTCGACGAGCCGGCGAATCGAGTCGTCGGGGCGGCGCACCTTCTTCGCCATGCGGCGCAGTACGGGGTCGCCGAGGTAGCGGATAGGTCGGACGGTCAGGGTGCGCTCCCGCTGCCGCGTCGCTGGCCGGGCGCGCGGCGTCGCGCGCTTGTGCGCGTCGAGTGTAGCCCACCATGTGCGCAGCGTCCGCCAGCCTCGATCCGGCCTATCCGAGCGTCAGCGGATCGATGTCGACGAGCCAGCCGGCGGGGAATTCGATGTCGCGGAGCAGCTCGGCGGGATCGGGGGCGCGCACCAGCAGGGCCCAGCGGTGGCGGCCGCGGACGCGCGCCAGCGGCGGCGGGGCGGGGCCCAGCACCTCGATGTTCGGGAGCCCCGCCGCGCGGCGCTCCAGCTCGGCGCTCATGCGCCGCGCCTCCTCGGCGGCGTAGTCGCCCCTCGTGTGCGCGAAGACGAGCCGTGCGAGGCGCTGGAACGGCGGGTAGCCGTACTCCGCGCGCCAGGACAGTTCGTCCTCGAAGAAGCCGTCCACATCGTGGCGTTCGAGGGCCTCGATCACGCGGTCCTCGGGAGAGAGCGTCTGCACGATCACGCGGCCCGGGAGTTCGGCGCGGCCGGCGCGGCCGGCGACCTGCTCCAGCAGCTGGAAGGTGCGCTCGCGCGCGCGGAAGTCGTCGCCGTGCAGCCCGTAGTCCGCCAGCACGACCCCGACGAGCGTGACGAGCGGCAGATCGAGGCCCTTCGCGATCATCTGGGTGCCCACCAGCACGTCGATCTCGTGGCGCTGCATGCGGCCGAAGATCTCCTCGTGCTGCTCGCGGCGGCGGGCGGTGTCGCGGTCCCAGCGCTCGACGCGCGCGGTCGGGTAGAGCCGGCGCACCTCGCGCTGCACGGCCTGCGTCCCGGCGCGCGCCCGGCGCAGCGGCCCCTCGCACTCGAGGCAGCGCGGCGGCAAGCGCCGCGAGCGGCTGCACTGGTGGCAGACGAGGCGGCCGGGGGGGTCGTGCAGCGTCAGCGAGACATCGCAGCTGGGGCAGGCCGGCGAGTGGCCGCGCGGACAGAGCAGGTAGCCGGCGAGGCCGCGGCGGTTGAGGAAGAGCAGCGCCTGCTCCTCGCGGTCCAGCGTCTCGCCGAGGGCCTGCGTGAGCTCGCCGGAGAACAGCGTGCGCTGCCCCCGCACGTCGACGATCTCCACCTCCGGCAGGCCCTCGTCCGGCCAGACCTGCGTCGTCCCGTCGGGCTGGCGCACGGCCCGCATCCGGCGAGGCAGATCGAGGCGCTGGATGCGGCCCTCGCTGGCCGCGTGCCAGCGCTCGGCGTCCGGCGTGGCCGTGCCGAACACCAGCGCCGCGCCGCTCAGCGCCGCGAGCCGCTCGGCGACCGCGCGCGCGTCGTAGCGGGGGGCGGGATCCGCCTGCTTATAGGTCCACTCGTGAGCCTCGTCGATCACGATCAGCCCGAGGTCCGGCTGCGGCGCGAAGATCGCCGAGCGCGAGCCGATGACGACGTCGTACGCGCCCGCGGCGGTCGCGCGCCACTCGTCGTAGCGCTCGCCCTCGCTGAGGCCGGAGTGCAGCACGCCGACGCGGCCGGCGAAGCGCTCGGCGAAGCGTGAGACGGTCGGCACGGTGAGCGCGATCTCGGGCACGAGGACCATCCCGCGCTTCTCCTGGTCGACAGCGTGCTGCAGCGCGGCGAGGTAGACCTCGGTCTTTCCGCTGCCCGAGACACCCACCAGCAGCAGCGCCTCGCCCTCGGCAAGGTCGATGGCGTCCGTGATCGCGCGCGCCACCTCGCGCTGCTCGCCGACAAGTTCGGGCGGCGGGCGGACGGCGACCTGCAGGTTGCGCAGCGGATCGCGGCGATCGAGCTCTTCCGAGACCTCGAGCAGGCCGTCCGCGCGCAGCATCTCGAGCCCCTGACCGGCAGCCGCGCCGAACTCGCGCGCCAGCCCGCTCACGGGCAGCGCCAGCTCCTGCTCGCCCGCGAAGCGTTCGAGCAACCGTGCCGCTGCATCCTGTGCGCGCGTGCGTGTCCACTCGCGGATGCGGTCGGCCGCCTCGTCCGGCCGCAGCGCGAGCGTGACGAGGCGCTGCCCGTCGATCTCGACGAGCCCGTCCTCGATCAGCGTCTCGACGGCCGGCTTGCCGCGCGCGATCTTCGCCAGCTCGTCGATCGCAATCGGCCCGCCGGCGTCGAGCAGGGCCTGGATCGCGCGTGCGCGGCGCGAGGCGCGACGGCCCTCGATGCCCTGCGCAAAGCGCAGCGCCTCCTCCGGCGTCGCGGCGAGACGCACGACCTCGACGACGCGCGGGCGTCCGCTGGGGCGGCTCAGCTCGTAGCGCCGCTCGGCGAGTCCGCGGCGAACGAGCGCCGTCAGGGCGGCCTCGAAGCCCTGTGCCGCGACGCGCCCCGGCAGCGCCGCGCGCAGCCGGGCGGCCTCGCGCGGCGTCTCGTCGAGCCGTTCGTAGAGCTGCTGCTGCCGCTCAGAGAGCGCCTGCGGCGGATCGGCGGGCCCACGCACCACGAGGGTCCGAGGGCGCTCCCCCGCGCCGGGAGGCAGCATCAGCGCGTGCGCCTCCCACGGCGGCGCGAGGTATTCGTGCGCGATCCAGCGCGCCAGTTCGAGTTGGAAGGCATTGAGCGTCGGGGCGCCCTCGACGGGCGGATCGAGATCGCGGATGTCGCCGTGGTAGCCGCTGAAGCCGGTAGGCGCCTCGACGACGATGCCTTGCAGCGTGCGTTTCCCGAACGGGACGTGCACCACCTCGCCCGCCTCGACCTCGCGGCCGGGCGGCACGCGGTAGGAGAAGGTCATGTGCGTCGGGCGGCCGGCGTTGACGGCGACCTGCACGTAGCGGGCGCGCACCGGCGAGGTCGCTTGGGTGGCCATGATCCGATGATACCGGCGACGACGGCTCGGTCGGAGGCCCGGGCCTCGCGAGCCGGAGGCTAGGTGCGGCGCGCCTCGCGAACGCGGGCGGCGCGGCCGGTGCGGCCTCTCAGGTAATAGAGCCGCGAGCGGCGGACGCGACCGCGGCGCGTCACCTTCACTTCGTCGACGCGCTTGCCGTTGAAGGGGAACGTGCGCTCGACGCCGACGCCCGAGGCGAGCCGTCGCACGGTGAAGCTCCCGTTGGGGCCCTTGCGGACACGCAGCACGACGCCCTCGAAGGTCTGCACGCGCTCGCGTTCGCCCTCGACGACGCGCACGCTCACGCTGACGGTGTCGCCCGCGCGGAAGTCCGGGATACCCTCGTTGCGCGGCGACGCCAGTTCGCGCAGATCAATCGACATAGTGGTCCTCGGAAGATGCGACCGGGCTCCAGCGGAGCCCTCCACAACAGTCTAGCGCCTCCGGCGGTAGCGTCGAGGGAGCCGGGCGGCCCTAGCTTGTCAGCGCGGCGTACCCGACGAACGCGAGGACCGCGAGGATCGCCGCGGGCGCCGCGTTCTGCAGGCGGCGCTCGGGATCGACTCGCCCCAGCAGCCCCGTGAGCAGGTTCGCGACCAGGCAGATCCCCTCGACAAGCAGCGCATATCCCAACAAGTCAGTCATGCCGGCACTATAGCAATCGCACCAGGCGGGCCGGGTGCTCAGCCCGAGTCCGCCAGCGCATCGCCCGCGGCTTCGAGGCGGCCTCGCTCCTCGGGCGTCAGTTCGGCGTCGGCGAGCAGGTCCGGGCGGCGTTCGAGGGTGCGCTCAAGGCGCTGCTCGCGCCTCCAGCGGGCGATCTCGGCGTGGTGGCCGGAGAGCAGCACGTCCGGCACGCTCCACTCGCGGAACTCGGCTGGACGGGTGTACTGCGGGTACTCCAGCAGCCCGCCCTCGAAGCTCTCCTCGGCCAGCGATCCGTCGCCGCCGAGCACGCCGGGGATGCGCCGCACCAGCGCGTCCAGCAGCAGCAGCGCCGGCAGCTCGCCGCCCGAGAGCACCACGTCGGCGACCGAGACCTCGAGGTCCACGAGCCGCGTGCGCACGCGCTCGTCGACGCCCTCGTAGCGGCCGCAGATCAGCAGCAGGCGGGGCAGCGCCGCGAGCTCGGCAACCAGATCGCGATCGAGGCGGCGGCCCTGTGGCGTGAGCAGCACCACGCTCGCCGGCGGCTCGGCGAGTGGCTGGATCGCCTCCACGGCCTCGAAGATCGGTTCCGGCTTCAGCACCATTCCGGGGCCGCCTCCGAACGGATAGTCGTCGACGGTGCGATGGCGGTCGTGGGTCCAGTCGCGCAGGTCGTGCAGCGCGATCTCCACGAGGCCGGCGTCGAGGGCGCGGCGCAGGATCGTCTCGTCCAGCGGGCCCCGGAAGATGCCGGGGAAAATCGTCAGCACGTCGTAGCGCCTGCCGGCGTCGGCGCTCATCGCAACCTTTCCGCCGATCAGCCGGCGTGCGTGCCGGCGGGCGGGAGCTCCTCGGGCGCCTCGCGCAGCTGGGCGACGGCGTGCGCCAGCACGGGCAGCACCACCTCCAGGTTCTCCGTCGCGCCCCGCTCGCTGCCGGGCAGGTTGAGGATCAGCGTGCGCCCCCGCACCCCGGCGACGGCGCGCGACAGCATCGCCGTCGGGACAACCGCGATCGAGGCAGCGCGCATCGCCTCGGCGATGCCGTCCACGCGGTAGTCGAGCACGGCCTCGGTCGCTTGCGGCGTGCGATCGCGCGGCGTCAGGCCGGTACCGCCCGCGGTCACGGCGAGGGCGGCGTCGTCCGCGTCGGCGCGCTCGCGCAGCCAGGCCGAGATGCGCTCCGCGTCGTCGGGCAGCACGGCGGGCGCGGCCACCTCGAAGCCCGCGGCGCGCAGCAGCGCCGCGACTGCCGGGCCGGCGCGGTCCTCGAGCTCCCCGCGCGAGGCGCGGTCGCTGACGGTGAGCACGGCGGCGACGCCGAGGGCGGCGGGCTCAGACATGCAGAACTCCCTCGCTGGATCGTAGCAGGGGTGCGCGAGCCGGGGGCGGCGGGGGAGGTTGTAGGGCGGTGGTGCGTGTGGTAGCCTCGCGGGGCTTGGTGGGGTGAAATGGGAGCTATTCCCAGATGACCCCACGAGAGGCAGGTCACAGGGCCCGGAGGCCGCCGTGCACTTCTTTGGCGCCTACGAGCACTCGCTGGACGGCCGCGGCCGGGTCGCGATTCCGGCCGTCTACCGCCGCGAACTGCACGACGGCGGCGTGCTGCGCCCCGCCGACGACGGCTGCCTCGAGCTCTACACGCACGAGAGTTTCAGCGCGAAGACGGACGAGGTGCTTGGCGACTCGGACACGCGCACGCGCATCGGTCGCCAGCGGCGCCGGGCCTTCCTCTCTCGCGCCTTCGGCTTCCACCAACTGGACCAGCAGGGGCGAATCGTGATCCCGCAGGAGATGCGCGATCACGCGGGCCTCGAAGGCCGTGTCGTGCTGGTCGGGCTCGGCGACTACGTCGAGGTCTGGGAGCTCGCGCGCTGGGAGAACGCCGATCAGGCCGCCGTAGCGGCGGTCGCGGAGGAAGACGCATGAGCGCCGCCCCTTCCCCCAGGCAGGAGTCTCCGCAGCACGTGCCCGTGATGGTGGCCGAGGCGCTCGACGGTCTCGACGTGCGCCCCGGCGGCCGCTACATCGACGCGACCGCCGGCCTCGGCGGCCACGCGGAGGCGATTCTCGAGGCGGCCCAGCCCGGCGGTTCGCTGCTGGGCGTGGACGTGGACCCGCAGGCTCTGGCGCTGGCCGGCGAGCGGCTGGCGCGCTTCGGCAGCGCCGTGCTGCTGGTGCGCGGCCACTACGGCGACCTCGCGGCGATCGCCGCCGAACACAGCTTCGAGCGCGTCGAGGGCGTGCTCTTCGACCTCGGCGTCTCGTCGTTGCAGCTCGATGCGCCGGGGCGAGGGTTCTCGTTCCAGCGCGACGAGCCGCTGGACATGCGGATGGATCCGGACGCCGAACTGACGGCGGCCGTGATCGTGAATGAGTACGGAGAAGGCGAGCTGGCGGAGTTGCTGCGACGTTTCGGCGAAGAGCCGCGCAGCCGGGCGATCGCACGAGCGATCGTCGCCGCACGCCCGCTGCACACCACAGGCGAGTTGGCCGGCGCCGTCGCGCGGGTCGCAGGACGGGGCAGGGAACGTCGAACAATCAACCCCGCCACTCTGACGTTCCAGGCACTGAGGATCGCCGTCAACCGGGAACTGGACTTCCTGGCTGGCGCGTTGACCGCTGCCTGCGGCCTGCTCGACGGCGCCGGCGCTCGCCTGGTGGTGATCTCCTTTCAGTCGCTGGAGGACCGGATCGCCAAGGAGTTCCTGCGCCGGCAGTCACTCGACTGCCTGTGCCCGCCGCGCAGCCCTGGCTGCGTCTGCGGGCACCGCGCCACCTTGCGCCTGGTCAACCGGCGAGTGCGCAGGCCCAGCGCCGCCGAGCTGGCTCGCAATCCCCGCGCCCGTCCGGCGCGGATGCGCGTCGCCGAGGCGCTGGGCGAACAGGCAGCAGCTTGATGACAGCGCTGATCAGCGCACCGAGGCGCGGCGGTTTCCCCCCTCCCGCCGCGCCTCGGGGCGTCCCCCGCCAACGCCGCAGCGCCCCGGCGCCCACCGCGGCGCCGCGCGTGCGATCCCCGCTCGATGGTGCAGCCAGGGGACTCCCCAGGCCGCGCAGCAGCGCTCTCGGGCGTGTGCTGCGCGGCGTCTCTCTCCTGCTCTGCGTGACGCTCCTGCTCGGGCTCGCCGCCGCGGTGGGTTCGCTGCAGGTGCTGCAGAGCAGCCGCACCGCGGAGGCCGGCTACGAGCTGCGCGCGCTGCAAGCGGAACGCGCAGATCTCGGCGCGCGGGTGCGGCTGCTCGAGGCCCAGATCGCGCACTTTGCGGACCTCAACGACGTATACGCCGACGCCACCGGGCGGCTCGGCATGGTTCCCGCGGAGCGCTCCGTGACCGTGGCCGTGGGCGTGCCCGCGCCCTCGGTGATCCCGATGCCAGAACGTTACGTCAAGCAGATTGCGCCGCTCCCCGCGGAGTTTGTGCCGAGGTGGGAGCGCCTGCTCGGGAGCCTGTCCGGTCTCGATTGAGCGCTGCGCGCTCAGCGGCCGCGATCCCGAAGCGCGTTGTGGGCGCCTCCCGTAGCACGCGCCCACCGGGGAGGGACCGCGCGTGACGGAACCGCACGTCGGGCGGACACGTCCCAACCACATGACGTGGCGACACTGGTTGCTGGCGTCCATCGTTGCGCTCGCCCTCGTCGCGCTGCTCGGACGCCTCGCCTGGATCCAGATCGCGAACCACGAGCGCTATGCCGAGCTGGCGGCCGCCTCGCGCGCCGACACGGAGCTGCTGCCGGCTCCGCGCGGCGCGATCCTCGATGCCTCCGGCCACCCGCTCGCGATCTCGATCGACACCTGGGACCTCTACATCGACTCGCTCCTCTGGCGCGATCGCGAGCGCGCGGGTGAGGCAGCGGCCGCCCTCGGCAGCGCGATGGGGCTTGACCCGGAAGCGCTGTTCGAACTCGGCATCTCCCAGAGCAACGGCGACCTGATCGTGCAGCGCTTCATCGACTACGAGCGCGGGCTCGCGCTGCGTGAGCGCGGGATCTGGGGCGTGCGCCTGCTGCCCAGCTCGCAGCGCGTCTACGCCGAGCAGGACCTCGCCGGACCGCTGATCGGCTACGTCGGCCTCGATGGCTCCGGGCTGTGGGGCATCGAGCTCGACTTTGACCCGGTCCTGCGAGGACGCCCCGGCCTGCTGCTCTCCGAGCGCGATCCGCTCGGCCGCCCGATCGCGTTCGCGGCCTCGGGCGGGCGCGCCCCGACGGTCGGCGGCGAGGTGCAGCTGACGATCGACCGCTTTATCCAGGCGATCGCCGAACAGCGCCTCGCCGAGGCGGTTGAGGCGAACAAGGCGAGCGGCGGCACCGTGATCGTGATGGAGCCTCGAACCGGCGCGATCCTCGCGATGGCCTCGCTGCCCACGATCTCGCTGTCGGAGGTCGACCTCGACGACGCGGACGTGCTCGATCTGGCCCGCAACCGAGCCGTCTCGGACGTCTACGAGCCGGGATCGGTGTTCAAGACGCTGACCACCGCCACGGCGATCGACCTCGGGCTGATCACGCCGCAGACGACCTACGTCGACCATGGCTGGGTGCATGTCGGCGGCCACACCATCCGCAACTGGGACTTCACCAGCTACGGCGAGGTCACGATGACCGAGTTTCTGCAGCGCTCGCTCAATACGGGTTCTATCTGGATCTCCGGGCAGATCGGCGCGGAGCGCTTCTACGAGTACCTGGAGCGCTTCGGCATCGGGCAGCCGACGCACATCGGGCTCTCGGGCGAGGCGCCGGGGTTGATGCGGATCGCCGGCGATCCGGCGTGGTACCCGGTGGATCTGGCGACGCACTCCTACGGGCAGGGGTTGGCAGCCACGCCGTTGCAGGTGATCAGCGCCGTCAACACCTTCGCCAACGGTGGCCTGCTGATGCGGCCGCAGATCGTCCACAGCGTGGTCGCGGCGGACGGCGTCCGCGTGCACGAGCCCGTCGTCGTCCGCCGCACCGTCTCCGCCGAGACCGCCCACACCGTGGCGGGGATGATGCTCGGCGTCGTCGAGGACGTGCCCTACCACCTGGCCCGCGTCGACGGCTACCGCGTTGCCGGCAAGACCGGCACGACGATCGTCACGATCGAGGGCGCCTACGACCCGGACACGACGATTGCGTCCTTCGTCGGCTTCCTGCCGTACGAGCAGCCGCGCGTCACCATCCTCGTGAAGATCGATGAGCCTCGCGGAGACTCGAACCTCGCCGGCATCGTCGCGGCGCCCGTCTTCTCCACGATCGCCGCGGATATCATGGAGTACCTCCGGGTGCCGCCGGGCGAGCGACAGGTGAGCGCCCCGTGAGCAGCGCAACAGAGCGCGGCCCCGCCCTCGATGCGGCCTTCGTCGCCCGCGCGTTGGGCGAGCTGCTGCGCGAGCAACGCGGCCCCGACGCGCGCTTCCGGCGCGCCGTCATCGACTCCCGCCGCGTCGAGGCGGGCGATCTCTTCGTCGCCCTGCCGGGCGAGCGCGCCGACGGCCACGACTTCGCGGCCGACGCCGTGTCGCGCGGCGCGGCGGGACTGCTCCTGGAGCGCCTGCCCCGAGACGATCTACCGGGCGAGCCGACCGTCTTCGTCGTCGCCGACGCCCTCGCCGGGCTGCAGCGCACGGCCGCGGCCTGGCGCGAGGCGCTGCGCGGCCTCGAGGTGATCGGCGTGACGGGCAACGTCGGCAAGACGACAGCCAAGCTGATGGCCTCCGCAGTCCTTGAGCGCCGCTATCGCGTGCGCACGTCCGCGCTGAACTACAACAACGAGATCGGGGTGCCGCTCTGCCTGCTCGAGCTGGAGCCGGGCATCGAGCGGACCGTGATCGAGCACGGGATGTACACGACGGGCGAGATCGCGCAGCTCTGCGAGTGGACCCGGCCGCGCGTCGGCGTCGTGCTGAACGTGGGCCCGGTGCACCTCGAACGCGCCGGCTCGCTGGAGGCGATCGCGCGCGCCAAGCGCGAACTCGTCGAGGCGCTCCCCGCCGACGGCCACGCGCTGCTCAACGCCGACGACTCGGCTGTCGCGGCGATGGCGGAGCACAGCGCGGCGCAGGTGCTGCGCTTCGGGAGCGGCGAGGACGCCGACATCCGCGGCAGCGAGCTGGACTCGCACGGCGCGGGCGGCTTCACCTTCACCCTCGAGGCGTCCGGCGAGCGACGGCGCGTGCGCGTGCCGCTGCCCGGCGCACACCTCCTGCCGAACGTGCTCGCCGCCGCCGCTACGGGGCTCGTCGAGGGCCTGACCTTCGCGGAGGTCGCCGACGCCCTCGAGGCGCTCGACGTGCCGTTGCGGCTGACGGTGCGCTGCCTGCCGGGCGGCGTCACGCTGCTCGACGACACCTACAACGCCAGCCCGGCGGCAACGCAGGCCGCCCTCGATCTGCTGGGCGAGATGTCGGGCCGCCGCATCGCCCTGCTCGGTGACATGCTTGAGCTCGGCGAGCTGGCAGAGCCCTCGCACACGCAGGTCGGGCGACATGCCGCGGGCCGCGTCGACACGCTCTACACGGTCGGCGAGCTGGCGAACCTGATCGCCGAGGGCGCCCGCGCGGCGGGCCTCGGCGACGTGCGGCCGCTCGGCTCGAAGGCGGACGCGGTGGAGGCGCTGCGGGCGCTGCTGCGGCCGGGCGACGCGCTGCTCGTCAAGGGCTCGCGCGCGCTGGCCCTCGAAACGGTCGTGGGGGAACTGGAGACGCTGCTGGCCGGGGGGCCGGACGACGCAGCGGCGGGGGGAGGCGGATCGTGACGCATGCGCTGCTATCGGGAGCGGCGGCCTTCGCCGTCGCCCTGCTTGCGGGGCGGCCGTTCGTGCAGTGGATTCGCGGACAGCGGCTCGGCAAGGCGATCTCCGAGGAGGGGCCGTCGACGCACAGCGTCAAGGCCGGCACGCCAACGATGGGAGGGCTACTGATCTTCGGCGCCGTAGCGATCGTGACGATCCCGACGAACCTGGTCGAGCGGCTCAGCATCCTGCTGCCCCTGGGAGTCGTGATCTCCGGAATGATCGTCGGCGGGATCGACGATCTCGGAACGCTGACCGAGCGGCTACAGAACCGGGCAGGGTTGAGCTGGCGGCTGAAGTTCCTCTACCAGGTGCTGCTCTCGGCGATCGTGGCGGGCGTGCTCTATTTCGCCCTCGAGGTGCAGAGCATCAACGTGCCCTGGCTGGGGCAATACGAGCTCGGCCTGTTCTACATCCCGATCGCGATCGGGACGGTGATCGCGACGACCTCGGCTGTCTCGATCACGGACGGGCTGGACGGGTTGCTGGGCGGAACGGCGGCGATCGCGTTCGGGGCCTACGGCGTGATCGCCTTTATCCAGGGGCAATTGTTCCTCGCGAACTTCTCGTTCACGGTGGCCGGCGCGCTGCTCGGTTTCCTCTGGTTCAACGCGCATCCGGCAGCCCTGTTCATGGGCGACACGGGCGCGCTCCCGCTCGGCGCGGCGCTCGCCACGGTAGCGCTGATGACGGGGCACTGGCTGCTGCTGCCGATCATCGGGATCGTCTACGTGATCGAGGCCGGCTCGACGATGATGCAGATCGCCTACTTCCAGACCACCGGCGGAAAGCGCTTCTTTCGCATGACGCCGTTCCACCATCACCTGGAGCTGATCGGCTGGAGCGAGCCGCAAGTGGTGATGCGATTGTGGCTGTTCGGAATGACCGGAGCCATGGTCGGCATCGCACTGGCGCTTGCGGTGTGATATATCCTCGTGGATAAGCGCAATAGCGAAGGCGCTATCGCACGTGCTCCGGACATGACGGGAGCTCGCGTGACCGTCGTAGGACTTGGCATCGAGGGTATCGACCTCACGAGGTTCCTCGCCGCCGACGGCGCACGGGTCACCGTCTCCGACATCCGTGGCCGCGAGGAACTCACCGAGGCCCTCGCGGCCATCGAGGACACGGACGCGATCCTCTCGCTGGGTGCGAACCGCGAGGAGGACATGACCGGAGCTGACTGCGTCTTTGTCTCCCAGGGCGTGCCGCCCGAGCTGCCGGCGTTGCGGGCGGCGCGGCGCGCCGGCGTGCCGCTCTCCTCGATGACGCGGCTCTTCCTCGAACGCTGCCCCGCCCCCGTTGCCGGCATCACCGGCTCCTCCGGCAAGACCACCACCACCGCGCTCGTCGGCGACATGCTCGCCGAGGCCGGCGAGGACTACGTCGTCGGCGGCAATATCGGCGTCGGGCTGCTGGCGCTGCTCGAACGCATCGGCCCGGACACGCGCGTCGTCCTCGAGCTCTCGCACACGCAGCTCGAGTCGATTGAGCAGAGCCCGCAGCTCGCCTGCGTGACCAACGTCACGCCCAACCACCTCGATCGCTACTCCTGGGCCTCCTATGTCGCGCTCAAGCGGCGCATCTTCGAGTACCAGCGCGAGGACGACCTCGCGATCTTCCACATCGACGACGAGGTCGCCGCCGCCTTCGCCGAGGAAGCCCCGGCGCGCGTGCGCTACACCTCCCTGCTACGTCCGCTGCCCGGCGACGGCGTGACCGTCTCCGGCGGGCTGGTGGTGCGCCGCGAGGGCGGACGCGAGACGGCGCTGATGGGCCGCGACGAGATCCCGCTGCGCGGCGACCACAACGCCGCGAACGTCGTCTGTGCGCTCGCCATCGCCTCGGAGCTTGGCGTCGCCGACGAGGCGTCCGCCGAGGCCGTGCGCCGCTTCCAGGGCGTACCGCACCGCCTCGAGCCGGTCGCGACCGTGCGCGGGGTGCAGTACGTCAACGACTCGATCGCGACGACGCCGGAGCGCGCGCTCGCCGGGATGCGCACCTACCGCGAGCCGCTCGTGCTGCTGCTGGGCGGCCGCGACAAGCACCTGCCATTGGGCGAGCTGGCGCGCGAGGCGGTCGAGCGCTGCCGCGCCGTCGTCGCCTTCGGCGAGGCGGGGCCGATCTTCGCCGAGGCCGTCGCCGATGCGCGCGACGGCGAGCGCCCCGCCATCGAGCAGGCCGGGAGCATCGAGGAGGCCGTCACCGCGGCGGCGCGGCTGGCCCGCGCGGGCGACGTCGTGCTCTGCGCGCCGGCGGGAACCTCGTTCGACGCGTATCGCAACTTCGAGCAGCGGGGCGCGGCGTTCCGCGACGCCGTCGCGGCGCTGCGGGGGAGCGACTGATGGCGCGCGGGCAACAGACCGAGCCGCGGCCGATGCGGCGCGGCGAGCCGGACTACGTCCTGCTGAGCGCGGCGCTGATGCTCGTCGTGCTCGGCCTGATCGCCGTCTTCTCCTCCTCCTACGCGATCGGCGTCGTGAACCACGGCGACGCCAACTTCTTCATCAGGCGCCAGGCGATCTGGGCGCTGCTCGGCCTCGTCGGCCTCGTCGCCGCGATGTCGATCAACTACCGCCTGCTGATGCGCCTCAGTCCGCTGTTGATGCTGGCCGCGATCGCGGGGCTCGTCGCCGTCTTCGTCCCTGCGCTGTCCGTCACGGCGGAGGGGTCGGCGCGCTGGATCAGCGTCGGCCCGGTTACCGCGCAGCCGAGCGAGTTCGCGAAGCTGGCGGTGCTCGTCTACCTCGCCGCGTGGCTGGCCGCGAAGGGCCCGACGGTGCGCAACTTCGCTCTTGGAGTCGCGCCCTACATCGGCATGGTGGGGCTGGTCACGGCGCTGGTGCTGCTGGAGCCGGACCTGGGCACGGCGGCGCTGATCGCGCTGATCACGGGCACGCTGCTGTTCGTCTCAGGCGCGCGGCTGCTGCACATCGCCGCGCTGGTGCTGAGCGCCGCCGGGTTCACCGGCGCGCTCGTGCTCGTCGGAGGTTACGGAGCGGCGCGCATCCTCTCCTTCACCTCGGCCGAGTCGTACCCGCAGGGCCTCGGCTTCCAGACGCTGCAGATGCTGCAAGCGCTCGGCTCGGGCGGCCTGACCGGCCTCGGACTGGGAGTCTCGAGGCAGAAGTTCTTCTACCTCCCGGCCTCGCACACCGACGGCGTGCTCGCGATCATCGGCGAGGAACTCGGCTACATCGGTGTGGCCGTCGTGCTGGGGCTGTTCGCACTGCTGCTCTGGCGCGGGTTGCGCGTGGTGCAGCGCGCCGCCGACCCGTTCGGATCGCTGCTGGCCGCGGGCGTGCTCGCCTGGATCGCCTTCCAGATGCTGATCAACGTCGGCGGCGTCACGCGCTCGATCCCGCTCACGGGCATCCCGCTGCCGCTGGTCTCCTACGGCGGCTCCTCGCTGTTGATGACGATGATCGCGATCGGCGTCCTGCTCTCCGTCTCGCGCTACGCCGCCCTCGAGAGCCCCGAGCGCGAGCCTCCCACGCACGGCGTGCTGCGGGCCCCTGCCCTGCGAGGCGCCGTCTCGAGGAGCCCACGATGAGGTACGGACTCGCGGGCGGGGGAACCGGCGGGCACACCTACCCCGCCGTCGCCGTGGCCGAGCGGCTGCGCGAGCGCTCGGGCGTGGAGCTGATCTACTACGGCACGCCGGACGGGCCCGAGCGCGCCGTCTCCGAGGCCGAGGGCTTCGCCTACCGGCCCGTCCGCGCCTCGCCGCTGCGCTCACGCTCGCCCGCACGTGTCGCGCGCGGGCTGGTCAACCTCGTGCGCGGCTCACGCGAGGCGCGGCGCTGGCTCGCCACGGACGCCCCCGGCGCGGTCTTCGCGACGGGCGGCTACGCCGCCGCTCCGGTCGGCCGCGCCGCGCGGCGCGAGGGCATCCCGCTGCTGCTCTTCCTGCCCGACGTCCGCCCCGGCTGGGCGATCCGCTCGATGCGCGGGCAGGCGCAAGTGGTGGCCTGCTCCGTACCGGACTCGCTCCGCTACCTGCCCCGCGATCGCTCGGTCGTGACCGGCTACCCGACGCGGCGGCAGTTCCGCACCGCCTCGCGCGAGCCGGGCGCGCAGGCGTTCGGCCTCGATCCCGGACGCATGACGCTGCTCGTGACCGGCGGCTCGCTGGGCGCGCACCACATCAACCTCGTGATCGCCCGCAGCCTGCGGACGCTGCTGGAGCAGGCGCAGATCATCCACATCGCCGGACACTCGGAGGAGACCTGGCTGGCGCACGAGCGCGAGCGCCTGCCGGCCTGGCTGCAGGAGCGCTACGCCCTCCGCGCCTACACGGACGAGATGGCGCTCGCGATGGCAGCCGCCGACCTCGCCGTCACGCGCGCGGGCGCCTCGGTGCTCGGCGAACTGCCGGCGGCGGGCCTGCCCGCGATCGTGATCCCCGGCGCGTTCTCCGACCAGCACGAGAACGCGAGCTACCTGGAACGGCACGGCGCCGCGCTGACGCTGTCCGGCGCCAACGTCGAAGACCTCTCCGCCGAGATCCTGCGGCTGGTCGAGAACGACGCCTCCCGGGAGCGCATGGCACAGGCGATGCGTGAGCTCGATCGCCCGGAGGCCGCCGAGCAGCTGGCGCAGATGCTGGAAGGGCTGGCGGCCTGATGGCGAGCCTGCTGGACGCCCGTCCGCGCAGCGGCGCGATCCCCAAGCGAGTCCACCTCGTGGGGGCCGGAGGCGTGCACCTCTCCGCGATCGGGCAGATCCTGCTCGCCCGAGGGCACATCGTCACCGGCTCCGACCTCGCGCGATCGGACTACAGCGAGCGCCTGCAGGGCGCGGGTGCGACCGTCTACCAGGGCCACGCGCCCTCCAACCTCGGACGCGCCGAACTCGTCGTCGCGACCGCCGCCGCTTCGAGCGACAACCCCGAGCTGCAGGCCGCGAGCGAACGCGGCGTCCGGGTGCTCTCGCGCGCGGAGATGGTGCAGTGGCTGCTCGCGGAGCGGCGCGTGCTCGCCGTCGCCGGGAGCCACGGCAAGACCACGACCACCGCCCTGCTCGCGCAGATGACCATCGACGGCGGCCTCGACCCGCTCGTGCTGCTCGGCGGCGACTCGCCCGGCCTCGGCGGCAACGCCCGCGATGGCGCCGGCGAACACGCCGTCGTCGAGGCCGACGAGTACGCCGAGGCCTTCCTCGAATACGAGCCCGAGATCGCGCTGATCGGCAACGTCGAGGCGGACCACCTGGACTACTACGGCAGCGAGGAGCGCCTGCGGGCGGCCTTCGCGGCGTTCGCGGAGCGCGTGCGCCCGGACGGCCTGCTGCTCGTCGGGGCGGACTCGGCGGCGGCGGATGAGATCGGCCGCGCCCGCCGCGCCGCCGCGGCGCGCGTCGAGCGCTTCGGCTTCGCGCCGGACGCCGAGTGGCGCGCCGAGCAGCTGCGCGCGAACGACCACGGCGGCCTCGATGCGAGCGTGCTGCTGGACGGCGCCCAACTCGGTCTGCTCTCGCTGCGCGTGCCCGGCCGGCACAACGTCCTCAACGCGCTCGCCGCGCTCGCCGCTGCGATGCGCGCCGGCGTCGACTTCAAGCGCGCGGCGCAGGCGGCCTCGGACTTCACGGGCACGCGGCGGCGCTTCGAGCTGCACGGCGAGGCCGGCGGCGTCACGCTCGTCGACGACTACGCGCACCACCCGAGCGAGGTCCGCGCGACGCTCGCCGCCGCCCGCCTGCGCTACCCCGGACGCCGCCTCGTCGGCTGCTTCCAGCCGCACACCTACTCCCGCTCCGCGTACCTGCTGGACGGCTTCCGCGACTGCTTCGAGGGCCTCGACGCACTCTTCATCGCACCCACCTACGCCGCGCGGGAGACGCCCGACCAGGGGCTCGATGGCGCCGCACTGGCGGCGGAGATCACAAGCCCGCCTGCGCGTTATGTCGCATCCATCGACGAGGGCGCCTCGCTGATCGCCGACGCACTCGAGGCAGGCGACGTCTTCCTGACCATCGGGGCCGGCGACATCGACTCGCTGCTACCGCTGCTGCGCGAGCGACTGGAGGCGCAACCATGAGCGCGCGCATGCGCCTCGCGGTGCTGTTCGGCGGCCAGTCGCCGGAGCACGAGATCTCCGTGATCTCCGCGCGCGCGATCATGCGCGAGGCCGACCGCGAGCGCTTCGAGATCGTCCCGCTCGGCATCACCCGCGGCGGCGAGTGGCTGACCGAGCAGGAGACGCGAGACCGCCTCGCGCACGGCGAAGCGGACGGCACGAACACGCTCGGCGAGGAGCCCGGACGCGGCTTGCTCGCGCGCGCGGAGGCCGTCGCCGCCCTCGTGAGCGTCGACGTGGTGTTCCCGATCGTGCATGGCCGCAACGGCGAGGACGGCACGCTGCAGGGCCTGCTCGAACTGAGCGGCACGCCCTACGTGGGCGCGGGCGTCGCCGCGAGTGCGGTGGGCATGGACAAGGCGCTGATGCGCGCGCTGTTCGCCGCCCACGGCGTGCCGCAGCCGCGCTACGTGCTGCTGCGCGACGCCGAGCTTGCCGAGATCTGCGGCGAGACGCCGCCGCGCGAGGCGTTGGCGAACCTCGAACGCGCCGTCGGCTACCCCTGCTTCGTGAAGCCGGCCAACGGCGGCTCCTCGATCGGCGTGAGCCGCGCCGAGTCCCGCGAGGATCTCGGCGACGCGCTGCGCGAGGCCGCGCGCTACGACCGCAAGGTGCTGGTCGAGGAGTACATCGCCGGGCGCGAGATCGAGTGCGCGGTCCTCGGCAACGCCGAGCCGCAGGCCTCGCCGCTGGGCGAGGTCCGCCCGCACGGGGACTTCTACACCTTCGACGAGAAGTACCGCGACGTGGGCGCGGAGCTGCTGGTGCCCGCCCCGCTCGACACGGCGTTTGCCGAGCGCATCCAGCAGACCGCGATCGACGCCTACCGCGCGCTCGACCTGGCGGGCCTCTCGCGCATCGACTTCCTCGTGCGCGAGCCGGACGGCATTCACGTGCTGGAGGTCAACACGCTGCCCGGCTTCACGCCGATCTCGATGTATCCGCGGCTCTGGGAAGAGGCTGGCCTCTCCTACGGCGCATTGATCACGCGGCTCGTCGAGCTCGCCCTCGAACGTCACGAGGAGGCGAGCGCCTATGCCTAGGGCACGCTTCCCACGGTTGCGCTTGCCGCAGTTGCGCTGGTCGCGCCGGAGCCGGCGTCGGGGGCGGTTCGCCGTCCCGCAGCAACAGCGCAGCTACCAGCTGGGGCGCGCAGCGCAGCCTCGCCCACGGCGGCTTCCGCTGCCGCGCCTGCCCTGGCGAGGCCTCGCGCTGACTGCGCTTACCCTCGCGATCGCGGGCGGCCTCGGCTACGGCGGCTTCTGGCTGATCGACGGTCCCGCCCTGCGCGTGCAGCAAATCACGATCGACGGCGCCGAGGTCGCCGATCCATTCGCGATCGCCGACAGCGCCGGCATCGGCGGGAAGTCGCTGCTCATCCTCGACAGCAACGAGGCCGCGTCGCGTGTGACCGAGGCGGTGCCCGCGGTGAAGAGCGCCAGCGTGCGCCGCGACTGGCCGCGGGCCGTCACGATCAGCGTCCGCGAGCACGCCGGCTGGGGCTACTGGCAGTCGGACGGCCGCCGCGTCGTGATCGACGCCGAGGGCCTCGTCATCCCCGCCGGGCGGCCCCCGCCCGCAGGCGCGATGACGATCTACGAGATCGGAGGGACGCGACCGCTCGAGCCGTGGGACGTCGCCGAGCCCGACACCGTCACCGCGGTCAGGCAACTGATCGAGGACGCGCGGTCGCAGCGGCTCGGGATCGTCATCGAGCGCTTCGAGTTCCACGCCGATCGCGGGCTCGTCGTGCGCGTCGCGGACGGGCCGGACGCGATCTTCGGGGACTGGCGCAACTACGCCTTCAAGATCGCGGCCTGGGGCGCCTTGCTCAACCGCATCGAGCGCGAGCCGATCGAAGTGAACGAGATCGACTTGCGGTTCGGCGGGCAGCTGGTGGTGCGCTGATGGCTCAACCTACGTTTGCCGCGATCGACATCGGCAGTACGAAGATCTGCACGGTGGTCGCGGAACTCAGCGCCAGCAAGGAGATCCGCATCCTGGGCGTCGGCGTCGGGCCCTCGCAGGGGATCGCGCGCGGCATGGTCGACAACATCCACGCCGCGATGGAGGCGATCTCCTCCTCCGTCCAGCGCGCCGAACGCGCGGCCGGCGTGCGCATCCTCTCCGCGCACGTCGGCTTCACGGGGCCGCACATCTCCTCGATGAGCTCGCGCGGCATCGTCGCGATCACCGACCCGCGGCTGCCGATCGCCGAGAGCGACATGGATCGCGCCCTGGAGAGCGCGCGCATCGTCAACATCCCCAACAACCGCGAGGTCGTCCACGTGGTGCCTCGCTACTACGTCGTGGATGGCCAGGACCACGTCACGAACCCGCTCGGGATGTACGGCTCGCGGCTGGACATGGAGACGCACGTCGTGACTGCGGGCAGCTCCGCGATCCAGAACATCCTGCGCTGTGTCGAGGGCGCTGGCGTCCACGTCGACTCGCTGATCGTCGCAGCGCTCGCCGCCGCGGAGGCCGCGGTGGAGCGGGAGGAACTGCAGCACGGCACGGTGCTGATCGACATCGGCGGCGGCGCGACGGACATTGCGGTCTTCGTGCGCGGCACGCCGGTCCACACGGCCGTGCTGCCGGTGGGCGGCGCGCAGATGACGGGGGACCTCGTCGTCGCGCTGCGCGTGCCGCAGCCGGCCGCCGAGCAGGCCAAGATCGCCCACGGCCACGCGCTCGCCTCGCTCGTCGACGAATCGGACACCATCGAGATCGACGCCTTCGGGGCCGAGGGCCGCAAGGCGATCCCGAAGCACTTCGTGGCCGAGGTGCTGCAGGCGCGCTGCGAGGAACTGCTGGAGATGGTGCGCGCCGAGGTGCGGCGCGGCGCGCAGACCGAGCTGCTTGCCGCCGGCGTTGTGCTGACCGGAGGCGGCGCCTCCGTCCGCGGCCTGGACCTGCTTGCCGAGGAAGTGCTGGAGCTGCCGGCGCGCATCGGCCGGCCGCGCCACCTGGCCGGGCTCTCCGATCTGCTCAGTGACCCCGCCTACTCGACATCGGTGGGACTGCTGCGTTGGGCGCTGCGCGAGCAGGAAATCATGTTGCGCCCCATGCCTCGCCGCCGCCGCGGCGTCGGCGGGCTGTTCAGGAAGGTCGCGCAGTTGATGCGCGTCGTGCTCCCCCAGTGATGACTCCCCGAGAAAGCGTTGGAGGCAGCGATGACGAACCTCGCACATGAATCGGGTGGCCCGCCGGCCGACACGCCCGGTAGCGCCGAGGCAGGTTCCGGCGGCAGCGCCGCGCCGCTGTTCGACTACCTCGAGGCGGCCCGCGCGGAGGCGCGTGCGCTCCGCGGCGCCGCCCCGGGGTCGCTCGATCTGAGGGCCGACCCGCTCGACGCGGACGCGCACTCCGAGTTCGACCGCGCGGCACCGCCTCGGGCGCCGGTCGAGGCGCGGGCCGAAGCGCCGCTCGAAGCGCAGGCCGAGGCCGAGGCACCCGCCGCGGCTCAGGCCGAAGCACCGGCCGCGGCTCACGCCGACGCGCCGATCGAAGCGCAGGCCGAGGCCGAAGCACCCGCCGCGGCTCAGACCGACGCGCCGATCGATGCGCAGGCCAAGGCCGATGCACCCGCCGCGGCTGAGGTCGAAGCGCCGCTCGAAGCGCGGGCCGAGGCACCGACCACGGCCGAGGCCGAAGCACCCGCCGAGGCCCAGGCCGTGGCGCCAACCGAGGCCGAGGCTGAAACGCCGACCGCGGTTCAGGAGGAAACGCCCGCCGAGACCCCGGTGGACGCGCCCGAGAGCGAGACAAGCAGCAACCAGCGCACAGGGGCGGGGGCAGCCCCGGAAGCACCGCCCCGCACCAGCTCGACAGGAACAAGAAGGAGGCCCGCGATGCAGAGGAACTACGACACGCTGCCGCCGATCAAGGTCGTCGGCGTCGGGGGCGGCGGCTCGAACGCCGTCAACCGCATGATCACGGATCGCCTGCCCGGCGTGCAGTACGTGGCCCTGAACACGGACCTGCAGGCCCTCGAGGGCTGCGGGGCCGAGGTCAAGGTGCGCCTCGGCGACCGCGTCACGAAGGGCCTCGGCGCGGGCTCCGACCCGCTGCGCGGCCACCGCGCCGCCGAGGAGTCGCGCGAGGCCATCCTCGAGGCGCTGCAGGGCGCGGAGATGGTGTTCGTCGCGGCCTGCCTTGGCGGCGGCACGGGCACCGGGGCGGCCCCGATCGTCGCCGAGGCCGCCCGCGAGTTGGGGGCGCTCACGATCGGCGTGGTCACCAAGCCCTTCGCCTTCGAGGGTTCGAAGCGCCGTCAGCAGGCCGAGGAAGGCGTGCGCGACCTGCAGGACAAGGTCGACACGCTGATCGTCATCCCGAACGACCGGCTGCTCCAGATCTGCGACGAAGCCGTGACCATGACCGAGGCGTTCCGCAAGGCGGACGACGTGCTGCGCCAGGGCATCGAGGGCATCAGCCAGATGATCACCGTGCCGGGCATCGTGAACCTCGATTTCGCGGACGTGCGCCGGATCATGTCGGAGGCCGGCCCCGCGCTGATGGCGATCGGGTCCGGGCGCGGCGAGCAGCGCGCCGTCGAGGCCGCCCGCCAGGCGATCTCCAGTCCGCTGCTGGAGGTCGACATCACCGGCGCGACCGGCGTGATCTTCAACGTCACGGGCCCCGCGGACCTCGGGCTGCAGGAGCTCAACACCGCAGCGCGCGCGATCGCCGAGGTCGTCGACCCGGACGCCGAGATCATCTTCGGGGCCGCAGTCGACGAGTCGCTCGATGACGAGGTGCGGATCACCGTCGTGGCGACGGGCTTCTCCGGGGTCCGCCAGTCGCTCAGCGGCTTCATGGACTCGGCGGTCGACCTCGATCCGCTGCCGCGGGCAGAGGCTCCGGCCGACGCGGCGTTGCTGCCGGACCCGCTGGCGGACTCGGATCTGCCGGCGTTCCTGCGGAGGACGTTCCCGAAGCGCTAGGGGCGGTGTAGCCGGCCGCGCGTGCAAGCACGCAATCGGCACACTTATCCACAACCTCTCAAGGTCCGTTGGCAAAGAGGGGCGGTCCGCTGGCCGCCCCTCTTTGCGTGCAGGGGTATGGCTCGCCTCGAGGCGCTCTGACGGCCGCTGCGCACACCGGCGATGGCTCGGTGGACACGTTCGCCAAAGACTGTGGACTGCCACCGTTGTCGGGCGGCGCTCCCGGTGCTGTACTCCGCAGACCCGAATCTCTTCCCCCACTGCTCCCCAAGGAGCCAGCATCAATGAACTGCCCGATCTGCGGCCAGGGCGCCACGAGCGTCGTCGAGACCCAGCAGAATGGCACGGGCGTGCGACGCAGCCGCCGCTGCCAGCACTGCAGCGCCCACTTCAGCACCTACGAGCAGCCCGAGGCGATGCGCGTGATGGTCCGCAAGCGCGACGGCCGCCGCGAGCACTTCCAGCGCGAGAAGCTGCTCACGAGCCTCCGCCTCTCCGCCCGCAAACGCGACCTCGCGGCCACCGCCATCGAGGCGGTCGTCGAGGACATCGAGCGGCGTATCGCCGCCTCGGACTCGACCGAGGTTCCCAGCCGCGTGATCGGCGAGATGGCGATCGCGCACCTGCGCACGCTCGATCCGATCGCCTATATCCGCTTCGCCTCGGCCTACCGCCAGTTCGTCTCCCTGGACGACATGTTCGACGAACTCGAACGGCTCGAGTTCAGCGCGATGCCGCCGGCGGCGCAGCCGCCGCTGTTCGAAGAGCAGCTGCCGCAGGCCCCGCGCCCGATCGCGAGCGCCCCCTCCCGCCGCTGAGCCGGGCACGCCGGGCTTCCTTCTCCGCGACGCGACTCGCCGCGAGTCGCCTCGCGCCCACGAACCGCCCCAGAAGCGGTACGATCGATCGAGGCAGCGGGTGCAGCGCTTGCGCCTGTAGCGTACGTATGTTCTTATAGGCGCGTACGCTCCCCGCGGCGGAAGGGAACGCGGCTCATGGTCGCCTCCACTGCGCCCGTCTCGACGCCCGCCCCGCTCTCTGCCAACGCGCGCACCGTGCTCGCGCGGCGCTACCTGCTGCGCGACGACTCGGGCGAGGTCGCAGAGACGCCGCAGCAGCTGTTCACGCGCGTCGCCACGGCGATCGCCGCCGTCGAGCCGACGGCGGAGTTGCGCGAGGCGTGGTCACAGCGCTTCCGCGATGCGATGTCCGCGCTGCGCTTCCTGCCCAACTCGCCGACGCTGATGAACGCCGGCACGGGCCGCGGCACGCTCGCCGCCTGCTTCGTGCTGCCGATCGAGGACACCCTCGAATCGATTATGTCCACCGCCAGGGCCACGGCCCTGGTCCAGAAGTTCGGCGGTGGCACGGGCTTCGACTTCTCCCGCCTGCGCGGCGAGGGCGAACCGATCGCCAGCACGCACGGCGCCGCCTGCGGCCCCGTCTCCGTGCTCCATCATTACGACGACGTCTCCCGCCTGGTCACGCAGGGCGGCAAGCGCGACGGCGCCAACATGGGCATCCTGCGCGTCGATCACCCGGACGTGCGCGCCTTCCTCCACGCCAAGGACGACGGCGTCAGCGCCCAGCGCTTCAACCTCTCGCTGGCCGTGACGGACGCCTTCCTCGCGGCCGCCGCCGAGGGCGCCCCGTTCGCCCTCGTAGACCCGCGCGACGGCAGCCCGCGGGGCGAGCTGGACGCCGCCGAGCTGCTCGACGAGGCGGCGCGATCGGCCTGGCTCAGCGGCGACCCCGGCATGGTCTTCATCGACACGATCAACCGCGCCAACCCGACGCCGCAGATCGGCGCGATCGAGGCGACCAACCCCTGCGGCGAGGTGCCGCTGCTGCCCTGGGAGGCCTGCACGCTCGGCTCGATCAATGTCGCGGCGTTCTGGGACGATGCGGCGGGAGACCTCGACTGGGCGGCGTTGCGCGAGACGGCCGCCCTCGGCGTGCGCTTCCTCGACAACGTGATCGACGCCAGCCCGTTCCCGCTCGAGGCGATCACGGCAGCCGTGCGCGGCAACCGCAAGATCGGGCTCGGCGTGATGGGCTTCGCCGACCTGCTGCTCGCGGCGGGCGTGCCCTACGACTCCCCCGAGGCGCTCGCCCTCGCGGAGCGGCTGATGAGCGAGATCGCGACCGCGGCCGATGCGGCCTCGGCGGCGCTCGGCGAGGAGAAGGGCGTGTTCCCGAACTGGGAGCGCTCGATCTACGGCGGAGGCACGCGCTACCGCAACGCGACGCGCACGTGCATCGCGCCGACGGGCACGATCGCGATCATCGCGGGCGCCTCCTCCGGCATCGAGCCGCTCTACTCGCTCGCCCACCAGCGGCGGATGGGCGATGGGACGGTGCTGCCCGAGGTCTCGGACGCATTCGAGCGGGCGGCCCGCGACGGGGGGTTCCACTCGCCGCAGCTGTTCGAGGACCTGGCGGCGGGCGGCAGCCTGCAGGACCACGACGAACTGCCGGAGGACGTGCGCCGCCGCTTCGCCACAGCGCACGAGATCGGCTGGGAGCAGCACGTGCGGATGCAGGCCGCGTTCCAGCGCCACACCGACCTCGCCGTCTCGAAGACCGTGAACCTGCCGCACGACGCAAGCGTCGAGGACGTGCGATCGGCGCTGTTGCTTGCGCACGAGCTGGGCTGCAAGGGCGTCACCGTCTACCGGGACGGATCGCGAGCGCACCAGGTGCTGGCACACCCGCCCTCGGACGAGGCCGAGGCGACTGCTGGTGAGTCCTGCCCGGCGTGCGGTCTCCCGGCGCACTGAGCGCGGAGCGGCGCGGCAGACCGAGCGGCTACCCGCCCGCCCAGGAAAGCACCTGCTCCGGCGTGATCGAAACCACCACGCGGTCCTCCTCGCGAAGTCCGCGCAGCAGCTCCTCCTCGCTCAGTCCCGCCTGGCCGAAGTCGCGGCGGTACTTGGCGTAGAGCCTCGCCCGCAGGTCCAGCAGCGAGGCGTCGTCATCGAGGATCTCCGCGTGCCCGGAGACGACGACCGTGCGGTACGTCGGCGTGTCGTCAACCACGAGCGTCACGCTCGGAGCGTCCTGCAGCAGGCGGTACTTGACGCGCCGGCGCGTGATCGAGATGCGGAAGCTGCCCTCGGAGTAGTCGAACCAGACCGGCGTCGCGTGCGGCGCGTCCTGGCCCTCGCCGGAGCCGGCGCCGCGCGGGATGCAGAGGATCGCGTTGTGCGGCTCCGCGAGAAAGTCGTCGAACTCGGGGGGCACGCGCTCCGCCACGGCCCGCCTCCTAGCCGCGCGGCAGCCCCAGGCCGCGCGTGGCGATGATGTTGCGCTGAATCTCGGACGTGCCGCCGCCGATCGTCGTCGCGATCGCCCCGAGGTAGCCGCGCGACCACTTCGCGCGCAGCACGGTGCGATCGTCGTCGTCGTCCCAGAGCGGCCCGTAGAGGCCGAGCGTCTTTATTGCCGTGCGCGCGACCCCCTGCACGAGCTGGTCGGTGAACAGCTTCTGCATCGAGGCCTCGTAGTTGGGCACCTCGTCGCGCAGCTGCATCGAGATCACGCGGTAGGAGAAGAGGCGCGCGACGTTCGACTCGGTCCAGCGGTCGGCGATCTCGCCCCGCAGTGTCGGGCTGCGCCGCGCGTCGGCGCGGGGCGCTGGCCGCTCCGCTTCCTCCTCGAGTGAGGCGAAGAGATCGCCGAGTGTCTGCAGCATCGTGAGCGCCGAGCCGATCGAGGAGCGCTCGAAGTCGAGGTGCGTGGCGCCGACGTACCAGCCGCGGTTGATCTCGCCCACGGCCTGGTCGACGGGCACGCGCACGTCCTCGAAGAAGACCTCGTTGAACTCGTTGCGTCCGTTGATCTGCTCCAGCGGGCGGATCGTGATGCCCGGCGTGTTCATCTCCAGCAGCAGGTAGGTGATGCCGCGGTGCTTCGGGGCGTCGGGGTTCGAGCGGAAGAGGCCGAACAGCCAGTCCGCCTCGCGCGCGTTCGAGGTCCAGATCTTCTGTCCGTTGAGCACGAAGTCGTCGCCGTCGCGGTCGGCGCGCGTCCGCAGCGAGGCGAGGTCCGAGCCGGAGCCCGGCTCGGAGTAGCCCTGCGCCCACTTGTTCTTGCCCTCGACGAAGCCGGGCAGGAAGCGCTGCTTCAGCTCGTCGCTGGCGTGCACCATGATCGTCGAGCCGACATCGAGGACGCCCGCCCTCGGAGCGCGGTACTCGGCCAGCACCTCGTTGAGGATGAACTGCTCGTCCACGGGCAGCTCGGCGCCGCCGTACTGCTTCGGCCAGGCGGGGGCGGCCCAGCCGCGCTCGATCAGCGCGTCGCGGAAGTCCTCGACGGCGCGGTCGTGATCCTTCGGATCGGGCCAGACCGGGCAGGAGCCCGGCCCGCCCAGCGCCCCGTACTTCGCGTCATCGCGCAGCTTCGCCGGCAACGCTGCCTCGACGAAGTTCGCGACCTGCTGCCGCCACGCGGCCTGCTCCGCTGTATCCGAGAAGTCGACCATGCCGTCCGTCCCGTTCCGCCGCCGCCCACCTAGAGGCGCGCGATGATCTCCTGCTGGTAGCGATCGATACCCGTCCGGATGCCCTCGATGTCCGAGCCCGCCCCTATCTCGCGGGACGAGACGATCAGCCGCGCGGCGCCCAGCTCAACGTAGCTTCGCACGAGGTCGAGATCGAGGCTGCGCGAGCCGTCCCAGCTTCCCGGCCAGACGCTGATCTCGACCTGCTCCGGGTCGCGCCCGGCCTCGCGGGCGGCGGCGCGCAGATCCTCGAGCCTCGCGGCGAGGTCGTCCGGCGAGATCACGAAGGGGAAGAAGCCGTCGCCGAGCCGCCCGGCGCGACGCGCTGCGAACTCGCTGCTGCCGCCGATGTGGATCGGGATGCCCGCGGCCTGCGCCGGCTTCGTGTCGTTGTTGACGCGCTCGAACTGGATGTGGCGGCCGTGGTAGCTCGCCGGGCCGGGCGCCCAGAGCGCGCGCATCGCCTCGATCGTCTCGTCGAGGCGGCGCCCACGGTCGCGGTAGGGCACGCCGATGGCGGCGTACTCCTCCTTCTGCCAGCCGAGGCCGACGCCGAGCAGCAGCCGCCCGCCGGAGAGCGCGTCGAGCGTGGCCGCGCGCTTCGCGAGGATCGCAGCGCTGTGCTGCGAGGCGACGACCACGGCCGTGCCGATGCGCAGCGTGCTGCTGCTGGCAGCCACCCATGACAGCCACTCCAGCGGGTCCGGCATGACCGTGTCCGGGCTGGGGCCGCCGGGGATGAGACCGTCGTCCGAGTAGGGATAGAGCGGCTCGTAGTCCTCGGCGATCACGACGTGCTCGACGGCCCAGACCGACTCGACGCCGATCTCCTCGAGCGTTCCGGCGAGGCTCGCGACCCAGTCGCCCGAGGTGATCCGCGGGCGCAGGAACGGCGGCAGGAAGCCGAGTTTCACGCGAGAGCGCCTTCGGGGATGCGCGGCGCCTCGAGGAACTGGCTGCTGAGCGGCGCATCGACCTCGAAGGGGTCGCGGAGGTCGAACTCTTCGCCGATCTCGCGCAGCGCGGGCAGCACGTCGGAGCCCATCAGCTCGATGCAGCGCTTCGAGTCCTCGTGGCTGACCTTGCCGTCGTTGCCCCAGAGCGCGAGGATGCCCGGCCGCGTCTCCTCAAGCAGCACGCGCAGCCGCGCAACCACCTGGTCCGGGGTGCCGGCGACGATCTGCAGGTTCTCCAGTTGCTCCTCGAAGGGCATCGCCTGCGGGGCATCGGCGCGGTTGTTGATGCGCTTCAGGGTGGGCTCGCGGTTGGCGGGCGAGCCGTAGCCCGTGGGCGAGGACCAGACCGGGTGGCCGAGGCCGGTGAACTCGCCCTGCATCCACATGTACTCGCGCGCGTTGGCGATCGCCTTCTCCTCGGTGTCCTGGACGTGCACGCGCAGCAGGTAGCCGCGGTGCTCCGGGCCGGACTCGTAGCCGACCTCGTTGGCGGTCTTCTCGTAGAGATCCCAGATCTGCTTCGTCATCTCGATCGTGGTGTTGAGGCAGACGTAGGGGTAGCGCTGCTGCGCGCACCACACGATCGTCTCCGGGCTGGCGACGCCGGGGACCCAGATGCGCGGGTGCGGCTTCTGCAGCGGGGTCGCCCACGGGTTGACGACGCGGAACTCGTAGTTGTCGCCCTCCCAGCGCCACGGGCCGGGCTCCGTCCAGGCCTTCACCACCAGGTCGTGTGCCTCGTAGAAGCGCTCGCGGTTGAAGGCGGGGTTGACGTTGTTGGCGTACTGCTCGGTGCCGGCCCCGCGCACGATCCCGGCGACGAGGCGGCCCTTGGAGATCATGTCCACCATCGCCAACGACTCGGCCGCCTGCAGCGGGTTCTCCAGCGTCGGCAACGGCGTCCCCAGGAGCACGATCTTCACGCGCTCCGTGGCCGCGGCGAGGACACTCGCCCACACGGTGATCTGCGCCTGCATGCAGAACGGCGCGTCGTGATGCTCGTTGAGCATGATCCCGTCGAAGCCCACCTCCTCGGCGAGCTTGTATTCGATCAGCCGATCGTTATAGAGGCGGCTGCCCGCGACGGAGTCGAAGTGCTTGTTGGAGAACAGCAGCGCGGTCGTGCCGTCCTCGCCGACGGCGTCTGTCGGGTAGGCGGACATCGGCTGCTCGGTGAAGTACATCAGGTGCATGGGGTCTCCCGTTCTTCCTCGTGCCGATCTGTCTCGCTACGCGTCTTCCGTCCACCGCAGGATCGAGGAAGCGGCCGGGCAGTACACGTGCGCCAGCACCGGACTCACGATCCGCTGTGGGCGCTCCGCGTCAAACCAGCCGTCGACCACGCCCCAGTGGTACGGACTCACCATGTAGTCGACGCGCAGGCCGTCGACTGTCTGGTATTCTTGCTCCCAGACGTGCGTCCAGTGCGTGGGCTGCAGCGCCGGATCGGTCCGGCCGCACGCCCAGTTGCGGATGCTGGCGATGTAGCGGGGCATGCCTCGCAGCTCCCGCTCGAAGCGCGCCAGCGCCTCCGCCTCCGCGCCGTCCTCCACCCGGAGGAACAGCGTCCGCTTCACGCAATCGCGGATGCCGGGCTCCGGAAGCTCATGGTACTGCGGCGCGAACCGCACCGCGTCGATCTGCGCCACCACCGCCTCGGGCCCCTCGCCCGCGAAGTACGGCGCGAGCGCCGGCGAGGCCGCGACCAACGCCGCCGCATCGCCCTCGGGCGCTTCGTCGAAGAGCAGATCCCAGGTGTAGTCGCCGCCGCCGACGCTGCCCTCGATGTGCCGCCCGAGGTGGCTGTGGCTCGCGCCCGGCAGCTCCTCGTGCGCGTCGATCATCGCGCGCTCGAAGGCCTCGACGGCGGCGCCGTCCGCGCCCTCGCGCAGGTGCAGCATGGCGACCTGGCGGATCACGGCGACTCCAGCTCCGCGGCGGCGAGGAAGAGCCGCTCGCGGGTCACGGTGAGTTCCGCGCTGTCCTCCCACCACGCTGCGGCGCCTTGCTCGCGGGACTGCCGCTTCATCGCCCAGAACTCCGGGAACGACCACAGCAGGAACAGGTCGTTGCTCTCGTCGTGCAGCTCGAGCGGCGGCGCGATCCAGGAGCCGACCAGCTCCATCCCGCGCTCGCGCGCCAGCGGCAGGTACTCGCGCGCCACGCGCTCACGGTACTCGCCGAGGCGGCCCGGCCGCACCGTCACACGGTCGAGGATGTAGCCGCTGGTGATGCCCCCGCCGCCATCGCCGGTCATACGGTGATCCCCTGTTCGGCGAGCTCGGCGAGCTCCTCGGAACTGAGGCCGAGCAGGCCGCCCAGCACCTCCTCCGTGTGTTCGCCCAGCAGCGGCGAGCGGCCGTAGTCGATCTCCGGGATGGCGCTGAAGCGCCCGGGCAGGCCGGCGAGGACGCGCTTGCCGACCTCGGGATGGACGGTCTCCCCAAAGGCGCCGAGCGCGGCGAGTTGCGGATCCTCAAGCGTCTCGAAGACATCGAGGACGGGCGCGGCGGGGACCCCGTGCTGCTGAAGCTGCTCCGTCGCCTCGTAGTGGCTGCGCTCGCGCGCCCAGGCGCTGATCCGCTCGTCGAGTTCGTCGTGGTGCGCGAGCCGGCCCTCGTGCGTGGCGAAGCGCGGATCGGCCGTCCAGCCGGGGCTGCCGAGCGCCTCGCCGAACGCCTGCCACTCCCCGTCGCTCCCGACGGAGATCGCGACCCACTTGTCGTCGCCGGCGGAGCGGTAGACGCCGCGCGGGGCGAAGTGCGGGTGGCGGTTGCCGCGCCGCGGCGTCTCCCGTCCGTTCATCGTGTACTCCAGCACCGCCTCGGGAATCGTCGAGGTCACCGTCTCGGCCATCGCAACCTCGATCCACTGCCCCTCGCCGGTGCGGTTGCGGTGATGCAGCGCGGCCATGACCGAGAAGGCCATGTGCACGCCGATCATGAAGTCGGGGTAGTCGCGCCCGAGGCCCGTCGGCATGCCGCCCTCGTAGCCCGTGATGTACGGCAGGCCGGCGTAGGCCTGAGTGTTCGGCCCGAAGCCGGTGGCGTCCTTGTCCGGCCCGTCCTGGCCGAGCGGAGAGCCGGAGAGCATGATGATGTCGGGCTTGATCTCCCGCAGCACCTCGTAGCTCAGTCCCATCCGGTCCATCACGCCGGCCGCGAAGTTCTCCGTCACGATATCGCTCTGGCGCACAAGCTCCTTGACGACCTCGATGCCGCGCGGCTGCGAGAGGTCGAGCATGATGCAGCGCTTCCCGAAGTTGACGCCGTTGTACATCGAGGAGCGGTTGATCCCCGGGATCCCGTCCGCGCCGCTGCGCAGTCCGCCCATGCGCGTGATGTCCGGGCGCACCGAGGACTCGACGCGAATCACGTCCGCCCCGAAGGTTGCGAGCCACGAGGTGGCGTGCGGCACGGCCAGCACCCAGCCGATGTCGGTGATGCGGACCCCCTGGAGGGGCGCGTACTGCCGGGCGTCGCTCACGGCCTTCGCTCCGGCGTCACCGTGTGCATCACTGCGCCGCCTCCGTCTGCGTGAGCGCCGCCAGCTCCTGCTCGCTGAGGCCGAGCAGACCGCCGAGCACCTCGGTGCTGTGCGCGCCGAGCCGGGGCGCGGGATCGCGGATCGTCGCCGGCGTCTTCGAGTAGCGCACGGAGGGGCCCGGCTGCGTCAGCACACCCGCCTCGGGGTGCTCGACCTCGGCGAAGAACTCCCGGTGGCGGTACTGGCGCGACTCGATCAGCTCCTGGATCGAGTTCACGGGGAAGCAGGGGATCCCGGCGTCCTTCGCCGGTTCGTAGACATCGAGCTTCTTCTGCGTGAGGAGCCACTCGACGGTGAGCTGCTCGAGCACGTCGTTGTTCGCGTGGCGGCCCGCGGTGGTGTCGAACACCTCGCTCATGGCCCACGCGGGCTGACCCGCCAGCTCCCTGAACGAGGCCCACCAATGATCGCCGATGAACGGCGAGAAGGAGATATAGCCGTCCTCGCAGGGCAGCACCCACGAGTAGCCGTGCTTGATGCGCGGCGGCACCAGATCGGGCGTGTACGCCGCCGCCGAGTAGTCGTTGCGCAGCATCGAGTTCATCGACTCCATGCGCGAGATGTCGACGAGCTGACCCTCGCCGGAGGCCGTGCGGTGGAAGACGGCGACCATCGTCGCCGCCGCCGCCGTCGCACCCGCGAGGTAGTCCGTCTGGTAGCCACCGCCCGCGAGCGGAGGCTGCGTCTCGAGGTCCGTGACCTGCCCGTAGGGAGTCTGGTGGCCGAGCCCGCTCATCATGTAGGCGGTGAAGTCCGTGGCGACGTAATCGCGCCAGGGGCCGACGAGCCCGAAGGGCGTGATCGCGGTCATGATCAGCTGCTCGTTGAGCGGCCGCAGTTCCTCGTAGGTCAGGCCGAAGTCCTCGAGCTCCTTCGCGGCGAGGTCGATCACGAGGATGTCGACCTCGCCGAGCAGTCGCCGCACGAGGGCACGCGCCGTCTCGTCGCGGACGTCGAGCGTGACGCTGCGCTTGTTGTGGTTGAGGTAGATGAACTGCCCGCTGCGCTCCGGGTGCGCCTCGTCGCCGGGGAACGGGCCGTGGCCGCGCGATTGGTCGCCTTCGGGCGGCTCGATCTTGATCACGTCGGCCCCGAGGTCGGCGAACAGCTTGCCGCAGAACGGGCCGGCGACACCCTGCGCGACTTCGAGCACGGACAGGTCGGAGAGCGCGCCTTCGCTCATGGTGCTCCTCGCGCCCTCTCCGCGGCGCTGCGCCGCCGCGTCACGCGCAAGAGGGTACTCCCGCGAGGCAAGCAGGGCGCGTCGCTCGCCGCGCACGGAGCGTCAGCACCGCTATACTCGGCGCGGCATCCATCGCGGCCGGTCCGCCCTCGCGGGGCCGGACGGCGATGTGCGGAGGGAGGCAGCGATGGCCGACGAGCCGATGGTCACGCCCGAGGCGCAGGCGATGATCGGCCAAGAGACCCGGCGCGGCAGCGGCGTCGTCTACCAGAAGGAGGCCCAGCGCTGGGCCGCCGCGGTGGGCGACCTGAACCCGCGCTACTTCGAAGAGGAAGCCGCGGAGGCCGCGGGCTTCCGGGACACGCCAATCCCGCCCCTCTTCGTCTCGCAGGTGATGCAGGGCGTCACGATCCGCGACGGCCTCCGCCACGACGGCATCCCTGGGGGTGGCGGCGGCGGCATCCCGCTGCGCAACGCCGACCGGCGCATGGCCGGCGGCGAGGAGTACGAGTTTGTGGCGCCGATCTACCCCGGCGACACCCTCACCGCCGTCACGCACATCGCCAACATCGAGGAGAAGACCGGCCGCTCCGGCCGCTTCGTGCTGATGACGAGCGAGACGACCTACACGAACCAGGACGGCGTGGTCGTCGTGCGCTCGCGCATGTCGACGATCGCGAACTGACGGAGTACGACGATGGCAGAGCAAATCTACTTCGAGGACGTGAACGTCGGCGACGAGCTGCCGGAGGTGGTCGAAACCGTCGACGAGGTGCAGATGTTCTTCTTCAGCGCCGCCACCAACAACGGCCACCGCATCCACTACGACGCGCCCTACACCACGGAGTTCGAGAACCGCCCGAACATCCTCGTGCACGGCCCGCTGCAGGCGGGGCTGCTGGCGAAGATGGTGACGGACTGGCACGGACCGGCCGGCCACCTGCGGCGTTTCCGCATCCAGAACCGCGGCAACGCCTTCCCGCACGAGAACCTCTACTACGGCGGCACGATCACCGATAAGCGCGAGGAGAACGGCGAGGCGCTGGTCGAGCTCGACGTCTTCGAGCGCAACGAGCAGGGCGACGTGCTGGTACCCGGCGCAGCCACGGTCAGCCTCCCGCGCCGCGGGTAGGCGCCGCAGCCGCGAGACCGGGGAACGCACCGAGGAGGTGTGAGATGGGACTGAGAGGCGACGCAGCCATCGTCGGCATCGCCGAGTGGAAGCCGGAGCGCCGGCCGACCCGCGAGCCGATGTTCTCGTTCGAGCAGTACGCCGAACTCTCGAAGGAGGCGCTCGACGACGCGGGCATCGACGTCAACGAGGTCAACGGGCTCTGCACCACCGGCGTCCGTGAGTCCTCGATGTTCGCGCCGGCGACGCTCTCCGAGTACATGGGGCTGCCGGTCAACTTCGCCGAGCACGTGGACCTCGGCGGGGCCAGCTCGGCGGGCATGATCTGGCGCGCCGCGGCGGCGATCGAGCTTGGGCTCTGTGACGTCGTCGTCTGCGCGACGCCCTCGGGCCCGACGCCGCAGCCGCCGGGCGGGCCGGTCACTCCGGGCTACCTGGGCGCCTCGAGCGGGGCCTACGGATCGCCGCAGGCGGAGTTCGACATCCCCTACGGGAACCTGGCGCAGAACTGCGGCTACGCCCAGATCGCGCAGCGCTACGCAGCGGAGTTCGGCTACGACGAGCGCGCGCTCGCGAAGATCGCGGTCGACCAGCGCACAAACGCCTGCGCCTACCCGCCCGCGTTCTTCCACGGGCAACCGATCACCATCGACGACGTGCTGAACAGCCCGATGATCGCGGATCCGCTGCGGCTGCTTGAGATCGTGATGCCGTGCACCGGCGGGGCGGCCGTGGTCCTCGCGAGCCGCGAGCGCGCGATGCGCACGAAGCACCGCCCCGCGTGGCTCACCGGCTTCGGCGAGCACCTCGCGTTCAAGACGCCGAGCTACGCCAAGGACCTGGTGCGCACGCCGATGAAGCCGGCCGCCGACAAGGCGTTCGAGATGGCCGACGTCGCACGCTCGGACATCGACTCGTCCCAGCTCTACGACTGCTACACGATCACGGTGCTGCTCGCGCTGGAGGACATGGGCTTCTGCGAGAAGGGTGAGGGCGCACGCTTCATCAACGATCACGACCTGACCTTCAACGGCGACTTCCCGCTCAACACCAACGGCGGCCAGCTCTCCTTCGGCCAGCCCGGCATGAGCGGCGGGATGTCGCACGTGACCGAGGGCGCACGCCAGATCATGGGCCGGGGCGATGCGAACCAGGTCGAGAGCTGCGACACGGTACTGGTCCTCAACAACGGCGGGATCATGAGCGAGCAGGTCGCGCTGATCCTGCGAGGGGAGTAGCGCCATGGATAAGCCGCTGCCGGTCCCGACCCCGGTCACACAGCCCTTCTGGGACGCCCTCGCCGAGGGCCGCGTCGAGCTCCAGTACTGCGCGGACTGCGAGCAGTACATCTACTACCCGCGCGCGCACTGCCCCGGCTGTCTCACGCGCGACCTCGAATGGCGCGAGGTGTCCGGGAACGGCGTCGTGCACACCTACACGATCGCCCGGCGCCCGACCGCGCCGCCGTGGGCGGAGGACACGCCGCAGCAGATCGCCGTCGTCGAGCTGGACGAGGGCCCGCGTCTGACGACAGAACTCGTGAACGTCGAGCCGGAGGGCATCGAGGTCGGCATGCGCGTGCAGCCGGTCTTCCACGCTGTCGGGGACGCCACGCTGCTGCTCTACGAGCCTGCCTGAGCGAGCCGCCGGAGGTTACTCCGGCAACGGCTTCGGCTCTTCCGAGGCGGCGACACCCGCGCGCCGTAGTTCCTCGATCTCACTCGCGCCGTAGCCGAGTTCGGCGAGGATCGCGTCGGTGTGCTGGCCGGCGAGCACGCCGGGGCCGTAGCGCCCGGGCGTGTGCGAGAGGGTGACGGTCGGGCCCCAGCGCTGGTAGCGGCCGAAGACCACGTGCTCTGCTTCCAGCGCGAAGCCGTTCGCGCGCATGTGATCGTCGTCCCGGAAGAACTCGCCCGGCATCGCGGCGTCCGCGCGCACGCAGGGCGCGCCCGCCGCCATCAGCTCGCGCTCCCACTCGTCCGCCGCGCGTGCGGCGAACGCCTCACCAAGCGCCGAGGCGAGCGCCTCTGCCTCGCGCTCGCGCGCCTCGGGCGTCGCGAAGCGCGGATCCGCGGCGAGATCGGGACCGCCGAGGCGAGCCAGCGCTGCGGCGAGCGCCTGCCACTCCCGCGCGTGCGAGATCTCCAGGTAGACCCAGCCCTCGCCGGTCTCGTAGAGGCGGCGCAGCGGGCCGGGGCCGTACAGCTCCGGGTCGGCCTGCAAGCGCTCCGGCTTGCCCTCGTAGGAGAGGAAGTCGTCGCTGTTCGCGTAGGCGTTGGCCCCCAGCATGCTGAGGTCGATGCGCTGCCCGCGCCCCGTGCGGCGGCGGGCGTAGAGCCCGAGCAGCGCCGACGAGGCGAGCGCGACCGAGGTGTTGGGATCCGGGTTCGCCTCGTTCGAGACGTAGAGCCAGCGCGAGGCCTCGCGGATCTCATCGAGGTCGTCACAGTCGGCGGGCGGCATGCCGGAACCGGCCTGGTGCAGCGCGCCTCCCATCGCCGCGCCAGGGATCGGGTGTGCGGCGGGGCGGCTCGCGCTCGGCCCGTCGGGGCCGTAGCCGGTGGCGGCGGCGTAGACGAGTTCCGGCCGGATCGCGCTCAGCTCCTCGTAGCCGATGCCGAGGCGCTCCGGCACGCCCGGCCGGTAGTTGTGGATCAGCACGTCGGCGTCGCGCACGAGGCGTCGCACGATCTCCTGGCCCTCGGGCTTCTTGAGGTCCAGGCAGATGCTCTCCTTGCCCGCGGTGGTCTTCGTCGAGCCCGCGTAGGCTCCGAAGCCCTGCCCCATGTGGCGGTAGGGATCGCCCTCGATCGGCTCCACCTTGATCACCCGCGCCCCGAGGTCGGCGAGCAGCGAGGCGCCGAGCGGCGCCGCGATCACCGTCGCGAACTCGAGCACCGTGACGCCCTCGAGCGCGTGCGCGGGCGCCTGCGTCGCGAACGGCGGCGCCACCGGGGGCCGGGAGGTGTCCCTGCCGTTGCTCGCGGCGAACAGATCCGCCTGGTGCGATCCCGGATCAGGAGAGGGCCCGCCGGTGTGGCCGGGCGTCTCTCGCAGCCGCGCTAGCGGCCCGAGCTGGGCGAGGCGGCCGAGCCGCGGGTGGTCGCCCTCGGAGACCTCGTCGTTGGCCAGCAGGTCGATGTTGTCGAGGGCCTCCTGCGTGGTCACGAAGGGCTCGGAGGCGACGTTGCCGTTGGCGCGGAAGATCTCCATCCACTCGTCGGCAGGCCGCTCGCGGATGCGTTCCAGGATCACGCCGCGCAGCGCCTCGCGGTCCTCGACGGTCGCCGTGTTCGGCGCCAGCGCGAAGCGAGGATCGCTGTAGATGTCGGAGAGGTCGGCGGCGGCGATCATCGCGTGGAAGAGGTGTTCGAGCAGGTTGGCGAACTGGATCCAGCGCCCGTCGGAGGCCATCACCGGCAGGTACTGCAGCGTGATCCGGCCCGCCGCCGACGACATCAAGGGATCGATCTCGAACTCCGCCGGGAAGCGCCGGGCGAGCTGCGTGCGCACCAGGCCGTGTGTGTCGAAGGGGAACAGCCCCTGCAGCAGGCTCGTCTCGACGAGCTGCCCGCGTCCCGTACGGTCGCGAGCGAGCAGCGCGGCGAGGATCCCGGACAGCGCCGACTGAGCCGTGCCGTGCGTGGCGACGGGCACCGCGGCGTAGGCCGGCCCCGCGCGCCGCGGCAGCCCGGCGAAGAGCTGCATGCGCCCGCTCTTCGCCGCCACCAGGCCTTCGCTCGCCGGGTAGTGCGCGTAGGGGCCGCGCGGCCCCCAGCCGGTGATCGAGCAGTAGACGAGAGCGGGGTTCAGCGCCTCGAGTGTCGCGTAGTCCGCGCCGAGGCCCGCAGCCTCGCCCGGCGCGAACGAGGCGACGACGACGTCGGCGTCCGCGGCGAGCGCGTGGAAGCGCCCTCGATCCTCGGGCTGTGCGAGGTTGAGTACCACGCTGCGCTTACCGCGCAGCCACATCGGCGCGGCGGCGTCGCTGCGGCGCGGATCGCCGCCGGGCGGCTCGACCTTGAGGACATCGGCGCCGAAGTCGGCGAGCACCATCGAGGCCAGCCCGCCGGCGCGGCCGCTGCTGACGTCGACGACGCGCAGGTCGTCGCAGGGGCCGCTCACGCGGCCCCCGGCGATGACATATCAGGCGCGCTCCGGGCGCCTACTTGGCGATCCAGAGGTAGTCCCGTCCGCGCTGGCCCGGCTCGAACGTGCCCTCGAGGCCGTAGATCTCCTCGGCCCCGCGCATGCGCTCGGACCAGTAGTTGATCTGCAGGTACACGTAGATCTGGACGATCGGCATGTGCTCCTGGATCAGCAGATCCTGGATCCGCTTGATCGTCGCACCTCGCTCCTCGACGTCGAACTGCATCGAGGCCGTGTCGATCAGCTCGTCGATGGTCGGGTCGGAGAAGTTCCCGTAGTTGCGCGAGCCCTCCGTGTGGTACTGCGAGTGCAACTCCAGCACCGCGTCCGGCTGTCCGAGGATGGTGTAGCAGACGGCGTCCCAGCCCTCGCGGGAGTTCTGCCGCTTGCTGAAGGCGGCGATGTCCGTGGGCAGGTCCAGCTCCACGCCCATGTCCGGCCAGACCGTCTTCCAGGCGTCGATCGCGCGCGTGCTCGAGTCGTACCAGTTCGTGGTCGGGGCGGGCACGCCGAGCAAGAGCTTCCAGTCGAACTCGCCGTCGGGGAACCCGGCGGCCGACATCAACTGGCGCGCCTCCGTGATGTCCGCGTCCTTCGTGTTCGGGTTCCAGCCCGGCATCTGGGCGATCTCGTCGGACTTGTAGGCCTCGCCGTAGCCCGAGGCGAGCGGGCCGGTGAAGCGCCAGGCCTCGCCGAAGTAGGCGTCGCCGGCCGCCTTGTAGTCCGGGACGCGCTGGAGGGCGAGCCGCACGCGAGCGTCGTCGAACGGCTTGACCTTGGTGTTGAAGCGCCAGTGCGGCCACAGCACCGACTCCGGCATGACGTGCCGCTGACCCTCGCCGCCCAGCTTGTCGAGCGTGTCCTGCTCCACCTTGTTCGGGCCGGAGAAGAAGTCGACGCTGCCCTGCGTGAAGGCCGCCATCAGGGCCGTCTTGTCCGCGAGGAAGACGAACTCGACGCCGTCGAGGAGCGGGAGCCCCGGCTTCCACCAGTTCGGGTTCCGGCTCAGCTTGACGGTGACCTCGTTGTCGTACTCGTCGACGATGAACGGGCCGGTGCCGACCGCCGTGACGGGGTCGTTGAAGTCGCCGCCCTCGGCGAGGAACTCCTTCGGCACCATCGAGTTGCGGCCGTCCGTGAGGCCCCAGAGGAAGCTGCCGCGAGGCCGGTCGAAGGTCACGTTGACGGTTGCGGCGTCGACGGCCGTGACCGTCTCCATGCCTGCCACCGTGCCGCGCCGCTGGTAGCGGCCGACCTCGGTCTCTTCCGCGTCGGCGTAGCGGCCGGCGATGCGCTCGAAGTTGTAGACGATGTCCTCGGCGTCCACGGCGCGGCCGTTGATCGGGGCCTTGTCGTGCCACGTCACGCCGGGGCGGACGTTCATCGCCATCGACAGGCCGTCCGGCGCGATCTCCCACGTCTCCGTGAGTTCGCCGACGACCTCGGACGCGGCCCGGTTCCGCCGCACCGCGTGGTCGCCGATGAACTGCCAGAGGAACCAGCCCGTGGACGTCGACTGGTGAGGATCGACGGCGCCGGCCAGCAACGAGGTTCTCGTGTACCTGAAGACGCCGCCTCGCCGTGTATCCGGGGTCGGGGTCGGCTCGGGCGTCGCGGTCGCGGCCGCCGCCGTCGCGGCCGCCGCCGTGGGCGCCGCAGTCGCCGCCGCGGGCGCGTCGTCGTCATCATCGTCGTCGCCGCAGCCGACCAGCGCCGCGGCTGCGAGGCCGGCGCCGCCGAGCGCGGCGCCACGCAGCAACGTGCGCCGCGATGTGCGCTGTTGCAGCATCCTCAGGAACTCGGAGTCGTTGGTCGAAGTCATGCGAGCATCCTCCATATCCAGCCCCGTGCCTGTCGGCGCGCCGGGCCGGGTAGCGCCACGCCTTCGAATACGAAGGCGTAAGTTCGCGGATGCTAGCAGAGCGCCAGAGGCCTATCCACCCGTCCCGGTTTCTTATGATCGCCCGCGAACGCCGTTCTCGGGCGATCATCCCGGCAGCAGAGCGGAGGAGCGATGTTGCAGGCCCGCAGCGATCGGGGACTCCTGCGCGAGCGCAACGAGGACGCCGCGGCCGCACTGGCGCTGCCCGACGGATCGCGGCTGCTCGCCGTCGCCGACGGCCTCGGCGGCCTGCCCGGTGGCGAGGTCGCTTCGCACACCGCGCTCGAGGCGCTGGTCGAGCGGCTGCGGGCGCAGCCGCCGACGGACCCCGCAGCGGGCCTGCGCGACGCCTTCGAGGAGGCGAACCGCCGGGTGCGTGCGCTGCAGCATGGACCACGGGCACGGATGGGCACGACGCTCGTCGCCGCGCTCGTGCGCGACGGGACGGCCTGGCTCGCGAACGTCGGCGACAGCCGCGGCTACCTCGTGCCCCTCGACAGCGGCGAGGGCGCGCGACGGCTGACCGAGGACCACTCGTGGGTCGAGGAGCAGGTCCGCGCCGGGCTGCTCGACCCGGACGATCCGCTGGCGGCGCTCAACCGGCACGTGGTCACCCGCGCGATCGGCCTCGACGAGCGCGCGGGGACGGACGTGACGGGGCCGATCGCGCTGCCCGATCCGTGCCTGCTGCTGCTCAGCAGCGACGGCCTGCACGGGGTGCTCGACGACGAGGCGATCGCGCGCGTAGTGGCGGAATCGGGCGGCGACTACGCCGGCGATCTGATCGACGCCGTGCTCGATCGCGGCGCGCCCGACAACGTCTCGGTCGCGCTCTTGCTGCGAGGCGCAGGCGGCGAGACCGCCCCGTAGCCTTCGAGGCAGCCGTGCGCGCTCAGTGGCGGCTGGGGCTGGCGACGTGCACGCCGCCGTCCACCGGGAAGGCGACGCCCGTGACGTAGCGCGCCTCGTCAGAGGCGAGATAGACGGCAGCCCAGGCGCTGTCCCAGCCGGTCCCCTCGATGCCGAGCGGCGAGGCGAGGCGGCGGCGCTCGCGGACCTCGTCGGGCATTCCGCTTCCGCGCGCCCAGACGCTCGGCGTGTACACGGGCCCGATGATGATGCAGTTGGCGCGAATGCCCTGCGCGGCGTGGTCCATCGCCAGCCCGCTCGTAAGCGTGATCAGCGCGCCCTTCGCCGTCGAGTACGGCGTGAGGTGGACCGGCCGGATCGCGGAGAGCGACGAGACGACGTTGATGGCGCCACCACCGCCCCCGGCCATCACCGGGATCGCGTGCTTGCAGGCCAGCATCGTGCTCGTGAGGTTGGCGCGTATCACCTCGTCCCAGAAGGCCTCATCGACCTCGACGACGGTGCCGGGGCCGCTCATGCCTGCGTTGTTGTGGAGGATGTCGAGCCGTCCCCAGCGCTCCACGGCTTCGGCGACCATCGCGGCGCAGTCCTCGCTGCGCGTCACGTCGGCGAGGAAGATCGCGGCCTCGCCGCCCTCGGCTTCGATCGCCTCGAGGGTGGGCAGCGTGCGCTCACGGCTGCGTCCGACGAGGAGCACCTTCGCGCCCTCGCGCGCGAACAGGATGGCGGTGGCGCGACCGTTGCCGATGCCTTCGGCCACCGATCCCGCTCCGGTCACGATCGCGACCTTGCCGGCCAGGCGGCCGTCTCGTCCCTCGGTCATCCCGTGCTCCCCTCGCAGCCTTGTCGCGGTCCCGCCTGCCGGGCATTGACTCGCGGGCCGATACTACACACGCGCAAACCCGGTGAAGCCGGGTGCGACGGCCGAGCGCCATGGAGGCGCCTGTGCGGAACTACATCGTCGCGCGGCTGCTCGCAATCGTCCCGACGACGATGGTGCTGATCCTCTTCGTCGTCGTGCTGATCCGCCTGCTCCCCGGCGACGCGATCGACGTGCTGCTCGAGGAGCAGGTGCGCCTCGACGATGTCTCGCGCGCGCAGTTGGAGGCGCGGCTCGGCCTCGACAAGTCGCTGCCCGAGGAGTTCGTGCGCTACACGCTGGGGACGCTGCGGGGCGATCTGGGCAACTCGATCTTCACTGAGGAGTCGGTCACGAGCCTGATCCGGAAGCGGATCGGGGTGACCATGACGATGACCGTCATCGCGCTCGTCATCGGCGCCACCAGCGGGGTGTTGATCGGCATCATCTCCGCCGTGAAACGCAACAGTCCGCTCGACTACTTCCTTCGCAGCCTCTCGATCGCGGGGCTGAGCGTGCCGAGTTTCGCGATCGCGACGGCCGTGATCGTCTTCCCGACCATCTGGTGGAAGTGGTCGCCGCCCGTGATCTACACGCCGCCCGGCGACGGGCTCTGGCCGTATATCGCACAGTTCTTCACACCGGCGATCATCCTGGCGCTGTTCCTCAGCGCCTCCCTGATGCGCCTGACCCGCACGATGATGCTGGAGGTGCTGCGGCAGGACTACATCACCACGGCCCGCTCGAAGGGCTTGCGGGACTCGAAGGTCGTGATCAGGCACGCCCTGCGCAACGCGCTGATCCCCGTGGTCTCGCTGCTCGGCATCCAGGTGGCGTTCCTGCTCTCGGGCACCGTGATCCTCGAGAGCATCTTCTCGCTGCCCGGACTGGGACGGACCCTGATCGGCGCGCTGTCGGCCCGCGACTACCCGGTGGTGCAGGGGCTCACCGTGGTTTCGGGGTTGCTCGTGATCATGGTGAACCTGCTGGTCGATCTCTCCTACGGCATGCTCGACCCGCGCACGAGAACGGGTTAGGCGAGCGATGGCTGGAGCCGAAGCGATCCTCCTCCCTCAGGAGCCGACCCTCGCAGGCCGATGGGGTACGAGCGCGGTGCGCTTCGCGCGGCGTCAGCCGATCGGCGCGTTCTCGGGGTGCGTGCTCGTCCTGCTCCTGCTGGTCGCGATCTTTGCCGACGTGATCGCGCCCTACTCGCCGACCGCAAACAACGCGGGCCCCAGCCTGATCGGCCCCACGGTCGATCACCCCTTCGGCACCGACCAGTTCGGGCGTGACCTGTTCAGCCGGGTCGTGCACGGCGCGAGGATCTCGCTCTACGTCGGCCTCGGCGCGACGCTCGGGGCGGCGTTCTTCGCCACCATCCTCGGCGCGGTCAGCGGCTACCTCGGTGGGGCGTTCGACTACATCGTGCAGCGCTTCGTGGACGCCTCGCAGGCGCTGCCGCCGCTGGTGATGCTGATCGCGATCCTGGTCGTGCTGGAGCCGAGCGTGACGAACGTGATCATCGCGCTCGCGGCCCGCGGCTCGCTCTCGCTCTCGCGAGTGGTGCGAGGCTCGGTGATCGGCATCCGCGGCTTCCCGTTCATCGACGCCGCCCGCGCGATGGGCGCCTCGACGCCGCGTATCCTGCTGCGCCACATCCTCCCGAACATCCTGCCGGTGGTAGTGGTGCTGATGTCGACCTCGATCGGCGGCTACATCGTGGCCGAGGCGTCACTCAGCTTCCTCGGCTTCGGCGTGCCGCCGCCGACACCGAGCTGGGGTGGAATCATGAGCGCCGAGGGGCGGCTCTACATGATCGTGCAGCCCTGGATCCTCGTCTTCCCGACGATCGCGCTCAGCCTTGTCGTCTACGTGATGAACATGTTCGGCGACGCCCTGCGCGACGAACTGGACCCGCGGCTGCGCGGCAGCCGCTGACCCGAGGCGGCTGCGCCGCGCCTACCCCGCGCCGCTGTTCGGCTTCGGCAGGTTCGCGCCGAGCGTGCCCGGCATCACGTCGATCAGCTCGTCCACCGTCCACAGGCCGTCCGTGTAGATCGACTTCGTGGGCGCTGGCAGCGAGTTCACCGAGATCGTGCCCGGCCGTCCCGCGTTGAACCACTGGCCGGTGATGTAGCCCGCCTCCTCGGTCGCGAGGTAGGCGACGATCGGCGCGACATGCTCGGGCCGCGAATCGGTCTCGGTGCCGGCGTTCCGGGCCTCCATCACGGGGCTGAGCGGGCGGCCCGAGAGCTGCGCGTAGGTCTCCTCGGTCATCCTCGTGTAGGCGCTGGGGCCGATGCAGTTGGCGGTGACGTTGTACTTCGCCAGCTCGATCGCCAGGCTGAGCGCGAAGCCGTAGATCCCGCCCTTCGCGGCGGTGTAGTTGGTCCCGCCCATCGTCCCGATCCAGACACCGCCGGAGCTGCAGAGGATGATCCGGCCCCACTGCTGCTCGCGCATGATCACCGAGGCGGGCTGCACGACGTTGAAGGCGCCGTAGAGGTGCACCTTGACCACGGCGTCCCACTCCTCCGGGCTGAGGTTGAAGATCATCTTCGGCTGCCGGTTGCCGGCGAAGTGCACGACGGTATGCAGCCCGCCGAACTCCTCGAGCGCCGTGTCGATGATGCTCTTGCCGCCCTCGACGGTGGCGACGCTGCTGTAGTTCGCGGCCGCCCGGCCGCCGGCTGCCCGGATCTCCTCGACGACGCTGTCCGCGGGCTCGCTGGAGGCCTCGCTCACACCGTCGCTGAGGCCGCCGAAGTCGTTGACGACGACGCTCGCCCCCTCCGCGCCGAGCGCCAGCGCGACCGCCCGCCCAACGCCGCGTCCGGCTCCCGTGACCACCGCGACCTTGCCCTCGAGATTGGCGCCCATCTGCGTGTCCCCCGTTTGTCCCCCGGCGCGCGGCGCGTGCCCGCGCCACTGCACTTCGTTATAGCGCCCGTTTCCGGGGACCGCATAGCCGCCCGTGGTAGATCGCCCGACCGCTGCGAGGCGTACGATGCGCAACGGCGCGGGGGACGCCCTCGCGAGCGACGGAGGTGCGAGATGCCGCTGGACCCGCAGGCGCAGGCGCTGCTCGAGCAGATGGCCGAGTTCCGCCTCGTTCCCAACCACCAGAAGACGGCGCAGCAGGCGCGGGCGGACACCATCGAGCGCACCGCTGCGATGAGGGAGATGGGGGGCGACCCGGAGCCGGTCGCGCGGGTCGAGGATCGCCTCATCCCCGGCCCCGGCGGTGATCTGCCCGTTCGCATCTACACGCCGGAGGGCGCGGCGGGTGGCGCCGTCGTCTTCTTCCACGGCGGCGGCTGGGTGATCTGCAACCTCGACACGCACGACACCCCCTGCCGCGCGCTCGCGAACCTCAGCAGCTCGACGCTGATCTCCGTCGACTACCGGCTCGCGCCGGACGCGAAGTACCCCGCCGCCGCCGAGGACTGCTACGCCGCAACGCGCTGGGTGAGCGAGCACGCCGCGGAACTGGGCATCGACGCCTCGCGCATCGCCGTCGCGGGCGACAGCGCGGGGGGCAACCTCGCAGCCGTCGTCGCGCAGATGGCGCGCGATCGCGGGGGTCCGGCGCTCGCGCACCAGGTGCTCGTCTACCCGGTGACCGATCACGACTTCGGCACCGGCTCATACGTCGAGCACGGCGACAGCGAGGACTTGCTCTCGGCCGCCGACATGGTCTGGTACTGGGATCACTACCTGGAGTCGGCTGAGCAGGCGCAAGAGCCGTACGCCGCGCCGCTGCGGGCGGACGACCTGAGCGGGCTGCCTCCGGCCCTCGTGATCACCGCCGAATACGACGTGCTGCGCGACGAGGGCGAGGCGTACGCCCGAAGCCTCTGGTCGGCGGGCGTGCCGACCACGCTCAGCCGCTACGACGGCGTCTTCCACGGCTTCTTCAACATGAGCCCGATGCTGGACAAGGCCACCGCGGCGCAGCAACAGGCCGCGTCCGCGCTGCGCGCCGCCCTCGGAGCGTAGCCGCCGCGGCTACTCGACGCGGATCGCGGCCTTCGTGATCTCCAGCGGCTCCGACGTGGCGCCGCCCTGAGAGCCGCGCGCCTCAAGGGCTTGCAGCGCCTCCATGCCATCGACCACCTCGCCGAAGATGGTGTGGTTGCCGTCGAGCCAGGGCGTGGGGACGAAGGTCAGGAAGAACTGGCTGCCGTCTGTGTTCGGTCCGGCGTTGGCCATACTCAGTATGCCCGGCCGGTCGTGGCGCGCGCTGCCGCCGAACTCACCTGCGTACTGGTAGCCGGGGCCGCCCGTGCCCGTGCCGAGCGGGCAGCCGCCCTGCGCCATGAACTGCGTGATCACGCGGTGGAAGCTGAGCCCGTCGTAGAACCCGAGCTGCGTGAGGTAGATCGTGCTGCTCACGTGCATCGGCGCGGACTCGGACAGCAGTCGCACGCTCAGCGCGCCGACGTTCGTCTCGAGGTCCCAGAAGTACACGCTGTCCCCGTCGAAGCCGACCTGCGGCGGGCGGTTGAGTTGTGTCCGCCAACGTGGGTTCGAGCGATCGGCGGACTGCGCGGCGATGAACTCGTCGATGGCGTTAAGGGCGGAATCGGCCACTCGTTGCTCCCCTCGGCTGCCTCGCCGCGCGGGTTCGCGGGAGAGGCGCGGCCCGACCGCCGGGCCTGAGCGGTCAGCATACGGAATGAGGCGGTAAGGGGCGCTCGCGCCGCCGCGTCGCTCGCTTCGCTATCATCGGCGCAGCGGCCGCACCGCTGCGGGTCGCGGTCGCGCAGCGCAAGGAGCGCCAGGCATGAGCCTCACCGAGCACGTCGTCCGCTTCATCACCGACACCCCCGCCGAATCGATCCCGCCCGAGGCGATCACCGCCGCCAAGCGCGCCCTGCTCGACACCACCGGCGTGACGCTGGCCGGGGTCCCCGAGGACGGCCCGACGATCGTGCGCGAACTGGCTGCCGGGCACGGGCCCGGGCCGGTCTCGATCCTCGGCTCGGACCAGCGCGCGCTGCTGCTCGACGCGGCGCTGGCGACCGGCACCGCAGCGCACGCGCTCGACTACGACGACACGACGGTGCCGCTGCACGGGCACCCCTCGGCGCCGCTGCTGCCCGCCGTCTTCGCGCTGGCCGAGGAGCGGGGCCGCAGTGGGGCGGCGCTGCTCGACGCCTTCGTGATCGGCTTCGAGGTGGAAGCCCGCCTCGGCCACGCCGTCGACCCCTCCCACTACCGCCACGGCTGGCACGCGACGGCGACCGCGGGGACGATCGGCGTCGCCGCCGCAGGTGCGCGCCTCGCCGGGCTGGACGCGGAGCGCACCGCGCACGCGCTGGGCATCGCGCTCTCGCACGCCGGGGGCAGCCGCGCCAACTTCGGCTCGATGACCAAGCCGCTGCACGTCGGCAATGCCGCCCGCGGCGGCCTGCAGGCCGTGCTGCTCGCCGAGCGCGGCTTCACCGCCGCCGAGGACTCGATCGGTGGCCCGATGGGCTTCCTCAAGCTGTTCGCGGCCGAGGGCGAAGAGGCGCCGGAACGCCTCGAATCCCTTGGCGAGGGCTGGGGCATCGTCGACCCCGGCATCAACGTGAAGCGCTACCCCTGCTGCTACGGCACCGCGCGCTCCGCCGACGGGATGTTCGCCCTTGTCGGGGAGCACGACCTGCAGCCGGACCAGATCGAGCGCATTGACGTGCGCGTGGAGCCGGGCGGGCTCGCCGCGCTGATCCACCCGCGACCGCAGGACGGGCTGCAGGGCAAGTTCAGCATGCAGTACGTACTCGCGGCCATCCTCCTCGACCGCGAGCTACGGCTCTCCACCTTCGACGACGAGGCGGTCCTCCGTCCCGAGGCGCGCAGCCTCATCGAGCGCATCCACACCAGCGAGGGCGCCCCGCCGCCCGAGTTCGCCGGCGCGCCGAAGTTCTCGCACGTCGAGGTCACGCTCGCCGGCGGCGGGCGCCTTGAGCACGCCGTCGACGAGGCCGCCGGGTCGGCGGATCACCCGCTGAGCTGGGACGAGTTGGTCGACAAGTACCGCGACACCGCCGGCCGCGTGCTGGACACGGAGGCGATCGAGCGCGGCATCGAGGGCTTCGCATCGCTCGATTCGGCGCGCAGCGTGGACGGCCTGATCGCCGATCTCTGCCCGGCCGCCTGAGCCGGACGAGACGAAGCAAGACAGGGGGTTCGGATGTACCGCACGGATATGTACGAAGGAATGCTCGCCGAGAGCGTTACGGTCACGGGGCACAACGGGGACGAGATCGGCGCCTACTTCGCGCGCCCGCTGGGCGAGGGGCCGTTCCCCGGCGTGGTGCTGATCCACCACCTGCCCGGCTGGGACGAGTTCTACCGCGAGACCACGCGGCGCTTCGCGCATCACGGGTACCTCGCGATCTCGCCCAACCTCTACCACCGCGACGGCCACGGCGACCCCGAGGACGTCGCGGCGATGGTGCGCGCCGGCGGCGGCGTGCCCGACGAGCAGGTGGTCGGCGACGTCGTTGCGAGCGCCCGGCTCGTCCGCGGGCTGCCTCAGTCGAACGGCAAGATCGGCGTGATCGGCACCTGCTCCGGCGGGCGCCACACCGTCCTCGCGGCCTCGCGCTCGACCGAGTTCGACGCCGCGGTCGACTGCTGGGGCGGGCGCGTGGTGATGCCCGAGAGCGAGCTGACCGAGAAGCTGCCGGTCGCGCCGATCGACTACACGGCGGACCTCGCCAGCCCGCTGCTCGGCATCTTCGGCGCGGACGACCAGAGCCCGACGCCGGACGACGTGGCGCAGCACGAGCAGGCGCTGCAGGAGCACGGCAAGGAGTACGAGTTCCACATGTACGAGGACGCCGGGCACGGCTTCTTCTACTACCACCGCCCCGCCTACCGGGTGGACCAGGCGATGGACGGCTGGGACAAGATCTGGGACTTCTTCGGCCGCCACCTCAGCGCGTAGACGCAAGGCAGGGAGCACGCAGATGTGCACGATGATCGCTGAAATCGCCGAGATCGAGGGCAGCGCGAAGGGTCCCAAGGGCTGGGTCCGGCTGGACCGCGCGAACGTCACCTACGACCACCCCTTCCAGCTCGCGATCGAGCACTCCCTCAACATCGACTTCGTCAACGCCGCCGCCGGGCCCGACTCGCGCATCGCCGTCGAGCTCGACCCGGCGTCCGCCCGCGCGCTCGTGCGTGCCATCGAGGACGCCCTCGCACGCGGCGCGGAGCAGGTCGGGGACGCGTAGCCGACCCGTACGAGGGCGCACCGGGCACGGGACGGGAGACGCGCAGTGGGCTTCATCCACGAACGCCTGGAGATGAGCGGGCGCGTCGCCGTCGTCACCGGCGGGGGGCGCAACCTCGGCCGCGGCATGGCGCTCGGCCTCGCCGACGCCGGCGCGGCCGTCGTGGTCGCCGAGATCGACGAGGAGAGCGGCCCGGCGATGGAGCGCGAGCTGCGCGACGCCGGCCACGAGGCGCTGTGGCTGCGCACCAACGTGCGCGACTCCGCGTCCATCGACGCCCTCGTGGCGGGCACGCTGGAGCGCTTCGGGCGCATCGACGTGATGGTGGCGAACGCGGGGGGCATGTTCATGGCGCCCGCGCTCGACATCTCCCGCAACGGCTTTGAAGCCGTGTTGGACCTCAACCTCACGGGCGCCTGGCTGTGCGGCCGGGCGGCGGCCAAGGCGATGATCGACGCCGGCCACGGCGGCAGCATCGTCAACGTCTCCTCGATGAACGCGATCGATGGGGCGCTCTACGGGGCGCACTACGGCGCGGCGAAGGCGGGCATCCTCGGGCTCACGCGGTCGCTTGCCGCCGAGTGGGCGGAGCACGAGATCCGCGTGAACGCGATCGCGCCCGGCGGCCGGCGACGCCTCGCGAGCGAGCAGACGCCGGGCCCGCTCATGGGCGGCGGCAGCCCCGAGTACATCGAGAACGTCGCCGCCGCCGTCGTCTACCTCGCCTCGGACCTCTCGACGTGGGTGACCGGCCACACGCTCGTCGTCGACGACGGCGGCACCAGCACGCACGCCCCGCCGCGCGGCTCATAGCGGAGTTCAGAAGGGCGGCGCGAAGCCGTCCTTGAGAAGGGCGGCGCGAAGCCGTCCTTGCCCTCGCCCAGCTCCGGCAGCCGTTCGCGCAGCACCTCGCGGACGCGCTCGTAGTGTGCGAGGTAGCGAGGCTGGAACGAGGCCACGTCGCAGCCGAGCTTCTCCGCCATCAGCGCGAACGCGCCCTCGCGCGTGGCGGCGACGAACTTGCCGCGCGCGAAGTGGAACGGCTGCGCGATGAACCGCTCGACCCCCGTCGCCAGCAGGCTGTCCGCGAACGCCTCGGCGTCGCTCGACCAGCAGCAGCGGCGTCATCGTGATGCAGGTCTCGACGCCCGCCTCACGCACCTCGGCGATGGCGCGCAGGCGTTGCGCGTTCGAGGGGCACGAGGGCTCGAAGGTGCGGCGCACGTCCTCGTCGTCGGTGGTGACGGTCATGTTGACCCGCACCCGCCCGCCGTTCTCCTCGATCCTGCGGAAGAGGTCACAGTCGCGGACCACGTCGGGGCTGCGCGTCTGCACCACGAGCTTCGGCTGGTGGCGGTCGGCGAGCACCTGCAGCAGCCGCCGCGTCAGTTGGAGCCTGCGCTCGACCGGCTGGTACGGGTCGGTGACGCTGCTCATGTAGATGCGCTTGCCGTCGAGGCTCCCGATCCTGCGCCGCATCAGCAGCTCGACGGCGTTCTCCTTGACCTCGACCCAGTTCCCCCAGTCGTCGCGCCGTTGAGTCGCTGCGGCTGAAGAACGCCGCGTAGCAGTAGGTGCAGCCGAACGCGCAGCCGCTGTAAGGGTTCAGCGTGAAGTCATACGCCTCGAGGAACCCCGTCCCCCGCATCAGGATCTCCCGCGCAGGCCTCGAGGCCACCTCGACGCTTCCGCTCCGCAGTGTCGCCTCGTCGATGTCAGGCGCCTCGGCGGGCGGGGAGTCGAACAGGGAGCGTTGGGCGGGATCGGGGGCGGTCATGGTTGCCCATTGTCGCCCGTAGGCCGCTTCAGCGCGCACCGAGCAACGGCAGCTCAGCGCCCGCGGCGGCGCTGGCGGCGGGAGTAGGAGCGGATCGCGCGCAGGAAGTCGATGCGGCGGAAGGCCGGCCAGAAGGCGTCGCAGAAGTAGTACTCGCTGTAGGCGCTCTGCCACAGCATGAACCCCGAGAGCCGCAGTTCCCCGGAGGTGCGGATCACGAGGTCCGGATCCGGCACGTCCGGGGCGTAGAGGTAACGCGCGATCTCCTCGGCGTCGAGGCCGGCCGCGACGCCCTCGAGGGAGTCGCCGCGCCGCACGTGGTCGACGATCATGCGGCGCACCGCGTCGACGATCTCGTCCCGGCCGCCGTAGCCCACGGCCACGAGCAGGTCGCCATCGGCGTTCCCGGCGGTCGCCTGCTCCATCCGCTCGATCGCCGCCACCGTCGACTCCGGGAGCAGGTCGCGGCGACCGACGGCGCGGATGCGCCGCGACAGCGCGGACCGGCGCTGTTGCTCCGCGAGCGCGTCGACCCTCTCCTCGACGATCTCGAAGATGGCGTCGAGTTCGCTGGCGGGGCGTTGGAAGTTCTCCGTCGAGAGCACCCAGAGCGTGACGACCGGGATGCGCAGTTCGTCGCACCAGCCGATCAGGCGCTCGACGTTGTCCGCGCCCTCGCGATGGCCGTCGCCGACTGCGGCGAGACCGGATGTGCGCGCGAAGCGGCGGTTGCCGTCCGGCAAGACGCCGACGTGCTGCGGGATCGCGCCGCGGCGCACGGCCGCCTCGAGGCGGCGCTCGTAGTAGCCGTACACGAGCCTGCTCAGCAATTGCAGCATGAGTACCTGACGCCGGGGACCGCCGTTCGGTTCCCGGGGCTGTGCGCTACTGTTCGCCCGCCAGCTCCGCGCGCAGCGCCGACTCGCGCAGCAGGTCCGCCTGCGCGGCCGCCTCGAGGCTGGAATCGTAACCGAGGTCGAGCGATTCGCGCGTGAGGCGCGCGGCGTTCCCGGGAGCGCGGGCGGCGTCGTGGGCGAGCGCGATCGCCTCCTCGCGCAGCCGCTCCGGCGGGTAGACCGCAGCGACGAGGCCCATCTCCAGCGCCTCCTGGGCGCCGACGCGGCGGCCCGTGATCGCCATGTTCAGCGCGTGGCCGCGCCCGACGAAGCGCGCGAGGCGCAGCGTCCCGCCGTAGGCGGGCAGGATGTTGAGCCGCACCTGCGGCAGCGAGAAGACGGCGTCCTCGCCCGCGACCGCGAAGCTGCAGCAGACCGGCATCAGGCAGCCGATCCCGACCGCGTAGCCGTTGACGGCGGCGATCAAGGGCTTCGGGTAGTGACTCAGCGTGTCGAAGACCGGATGGCCGGTCTCGCGCATATCGCGCTGGCGCCAGGCGGGCTGCGAGGGCATCCCGGAGGGGTCCTCGGACGGGGCGTCGCCGCGGCCGGGGCGCTTGAGGTTCGCGCCCGCGCAGAAGGCGCGGCCCTCGCCGGTGATCACCACCGCGCGCACCGCCTCGTCGATGCGCAGCGCCTCGAGGGCGTCGAGCATCGGCTCGCTGAGGTCGCGGCCCCAGGCGTTGAGGCGCTCCGGGCGGTTGAAGGCGAGCAGCGCGACGGGTCCGTCGCGCCGCACCAGCACCGCGTCGGTGTCGCTCACGGGGTCAGCCGTCGATGAAGCGGGGCCGGCGCTTCTCGGCGAAGGCCGTCGCACCCTCGACCGTGTCCCGCAGGCCCTCGACGCGGCCGTCGAGGACGACACCGAACTGCTTTGCGACCTCGGGCTGCATGTAGAAGCCGCGGTAGATCGCCTGCTTGAAGTTGCGCACGGACTGCGGGGCCATGTTGATGGCGCGGCGCGCGTAGTCCATGGCCGTCTCCATCAGCTCCTCGCCCGGGACGACGCGCTGCGCCCAGCCGGCCTCGTAGGCGCGCTGCGCGGTCCACTCGGTGTCGCCCCAGAGCGCGAGTTCGAGGGCGTCGCCGAGGCTGATCTGACGCGCCAGCGGCGCCATCCAGCTGGCGCCCTTGCGCCCGAAGCGCGCGGACGAGACGGACACCTTGGCATCCTCGGCGATGATGCGGATGTCGCACTGCATCGCGAGCATGAATCCCCCCGCGTAGGCCACGCCGTTGATCGCCGCGATCAGCGGCTTCCAGAGCCGGAGGTCCTCCGAGAGCGGGTCGATGCTGTAGTTCGAGGGGATGTGCGGGCCATCGATTTCGCCGCGCTCGATCGCGGCCAGGCGCTCCGCGGACTCCTTGAGATCGCGCCCGGAACAGAAGCCGCGCCCGGCGCCGGTGAGGATGGCGACCCGTCCGCGCGGATCGTCGCGGAACATCTCCATCTTCGTGCGCAGGGTCGCCATCATCTCGAAGGTGATCGCGTTCAGCCGCTCGGGGCGGTTCAGCGTGAACAGGTAGACCTGCCCGTCCTCGAGGATGTCGACGAGCAGCGGCGCATCGGGGTCCGAAATCGCGGCGGGGTGGGACTCGGCGGTCGATGTCACGGCGGCCTCCTTCGATCCGTTCGCGTACGCGGCGAGTATGCCATCGACGCGCAGCGCTCGCCTCCGAGGCCTGGCTGTATGATCGCGACCGCGAGAGCGGCCAGAGGAGGACCACCGTGCGATTCGGCTTTGCGCTGCCCAACCACTGGGGCGTCGAGGATTCCGAGGACCTGCTGGACCTCGCGTCGCGGGCGGAAGCGGCGGGCTTCGCCTCCGTCTGGGTCGCGCACCACGTCCTCAACGCCGGCTACGTCGGCGAGCGGCTGGGCATGAAGCCGTACTGGGACGCGCTCACGGTGCTCTCCTGGGTCGCCGCGCGCACCGAGCGCGTGCGCGTCGGCACCAGCGTGCTGGTGCTGCCCTACCTGCACCCGATGCCCCTCGCCAAGCAGCTCGCGACGATCGACGTGATGTCGGGCGGACGCCTCGACCTCGGCGTTGGCGTCGGCGCGATGCCGGAGGAGAACGAGGCGTTGGGCATCGACTACACGAGGCGCGGCGCCATCGGCGACGAGTGCATCGACGTGCTGAAGGCGCTGTGGGCGGACGGGGCCGCCTCCTACGCGGGGACGCACTTCGCGTTCGAGAACGCCGTCTCGTCGCCGAAGCCGTTGCAGCGCCCGCACCCGCCGCTGCTGATCGGCGGCAACGGTGGCCCGGCGCTGCGCCGCGTCGCGCGCTGCGGCGACGGCTGGCATCCCTTCCTGCTGGGCCCCGAGCAGATGGAGCAGCGCCTCGAACGCCTCGATGAGGAGCTGGCGAAGGTCGGCCGCAGCCGCGAGGAGATCAGCGTCTCGCTGCGCGTCAACGTCAACGCCGTGCCCACGCGCGAGGCCGCCGAGGTCTACGCCGCGCTCGGCATCGACGAGCTGGTGATCGCCCTCGACAGCGGTGACGCGGACGAGCAGCGCCGCCGCCTGGACGAGTCCGCCGCAACGCTGCTGTAGGGCTGAGGCGCGTTAGCCGCTCCGCTCCGCGCTCCCCAGAGCGGCGTCGAACCAGGCGCGCGCCTCGCGGATCACGGTCTCCGGCTGGTCGTGGTGGACCCAGTGCGCTGCGTCCGGGACGAGGACCGAGCGGCCGTTCGGGAAGAGGCTGCTCTGGTCCTGCATGCGCCGTCGGCCGCCCGACTCCTCGCCGACGATCAGCAGCAGCGGGCACTCGATCGCGGCGGTGAAGCGCTTCATCTCCTCGGCGCTCACGTCGTCGCGGCGTACGCCGGGCCGCGCCCAGTTGTCGAACTTCCACTGGTAGCCGCCATCGACTGGCTCCGCGGCGTAGCTCGCGAGATCGAAGGCGTGCTCCGGCGAGAGCCGCGGGTTGTTCTGCCGCATCCGCCCCGCCGCCTCCTCCAGGTCTGCGTAGATGCGCGGCCTGCGACCGACGAGGGCGCTCCGCGACTCGACCATCGAACGCAGGGCCTCCGGGCTGACCGGCTTCGGGTCGCCGTGGCTCGGCTCCAGCGGGCCCTCGATGGAGACGACGGCGCGGAAGCGCTCCGGGAAGGCGCCCACCGCGAGGTAGCTGATGCGCCCGCCGTAGGAGTGGCCGAGCAGGGAGACCGGCGGGCCCGCGAGTTCGACCAGCGTCAGCACATCAACCACGTTCTGGCGGATCGCGTACTCCCCGCCGACCTCCGGCTGCGAGTCGCCGTGGCCACGCAGGTCGAGCGCGAGCACGCGGTAGGCGTCCTCGAAGCCCTCGGCGATGTGGTCCCAGCTGCGGGCGTGATCGCGGCCGCCGTGCAGCAGCAGCAGCGGCGGGTTGGCGGGGTCGCCCCACTCCCAGTAGGACAGTCGCAGCCGTTGCGACTCGAAGAAGTGCTGCCTCGGCTCGCTCATCGAGGACGCCCCCGCTCGCTACGGAATCTCGATGCTGACCAGCGGATCGCGCTCGTCGACGAACGAGTTGACCTCCACGAACATCGCGACGACGCGGCCGTCGTGCTCCGACGTCACCGGCGTGAGGATCTTCATCGACTCGATGGTCACGAGATCCTGACCGGCGACGACCTCCGATCCCGTCTCCACGTGCAGTTCGGCGACCCGTCCGGGCCAGGGGCTCAGAACTTGGACGACCGGCATGGCGGCTCCCTCGCGGCGCGCGCCGCAGCGTAGCGCATGTGCGCGCAGGCGGCAGCCGCCGATCCCTGGAGTGTGCGCCAACGCGCCCTCGACAATCTCCGGGGGGAGGGTGTTACCCTGTGCGCGGCGTCCGGATGGCGCCGCTCAGCAATCGCCCCGTGGACGGTACCCTGATTCCCTGGTTGTAACGGTTCCCTGGTTGTAGCTGAGAATTCGGAATGCGTGTCCGCATGGGCACGAGTGAGTGCCGGCGATGCCGGCGTAGGGGTGAAGTTCTTGGCTCAGCGGATCTATGTGGGCAACCTGTCCTACGAAGCTCGAGAGTCGGAGGTGGAGGAACTGTTCGCCACCCACGGCGAGGTCATTTCCGTAGCACTTCCGACCGATCGCGAAACCGGCCGCGCCCGCGGCTTCGGCTTCGTCGAGATGGCGGATGAAGACGCCACGAAGGCCATCGCGGCCCTCGACGGCTCCACGTTCCAGGGCCGACGCCTCAACGTCGACGCGGCGCGCCCGCGCGGCAGCGGCGGCGGTGGTGGCGGCGGCTACAGCGGCGGCGGCGGCGGCGGCGGCAGCCGCGGCGGTGGTGGCGGCGGCTACAGCGGCGGCGGCGGTGGCGGTGGCTACCGCGGCGGCGGTGGTGGCGGCGGCTACAGCGGCGGTGGCGGCGGCGGCGGCGGCGGCGGCCGCGGCGGTTACGACCGCCGCTAGCAGCTCCGCGACGGTCTCGACGGCAGGTCGCGGCGCGGATACGCGGGCGCGGTGATGCTCGAAGACAAGATCGTCATCGTCTCTGGCATCGGGCCCGGCATGGGCCGCGACATCTCTCTCGCCTGCGCGCGCGACGGCGCGGACATCGTGCTCGCTGCGCGCACGCAGGCGACACTCGACGCTGTCGCGGCCGAAGTGCAGGCGCTCGGCCGGCGCACGCTCTGCGTCCCCACGGACGTCACGGACGCCGACCAGTGCCGCAACCTCGTCGAGCGCACGCTCGAGGAGTTCGGGCGCGTCGACGTGCTCGTCAACAACGCCGCCACGGGCGGCCACGAGGTTGAGCTCGCCAAGGCGACCGAGCGGCAGATCCAGCTCGCGATCCGCATCAACCTCGGCGGCACGCTCAACATGACGCAGGCCGTTATCCCGGCGATGCGCGAGGGCGGCGGCGGCTCGATCGTGATCACCGGGACCCTGGCGATCCGGCGCATCCAGCGCGGCCGCGGCACCTACGCCGCATCCAAGGCCGCGCTGATGACCGCCGCGCAGACGCTCGCCCTCGAGCTCGGCCAGGACAACATCCGCGTCAACACCGTCGTGCCCAGCTACATCATGGGCGAGGCGCTTCGCGTCTGGTTCCGCGCGCTTGCCGAGGAACGCGGCGTCGACTATCAAACCGTCCACGACGAACGGGCGGCCGAGTCCGCCCTCAACCGCATCGCCACCTCAGCCGAGATCGCGGAGGCCGTCGTCTTCTTCGCCTCGGACCGCTCGAGGGCGATCACGGGCCAGTCGCTGGACGTGAACTGCGGATCGTTCTTCGTGTGACCGGCGGCGGCGACATGATGTCTGTCGCCGCGAGGGCAAGCCGATGGCGCTGATCGAAACCGACAGCCTCACCAAGCGCTACTCAGCGGTCACGGCCCTCGACAGCCTCTCGCTCGAGGTAGAGCCGGGAATCGTCGGCCTCGTGGGGCCGAACGGCGCCGGCAAGAGCACGCTGATCAAGATCCTGCTCGGCCTCGTCGACGCCACCTCCGGCAGCGCCGAGGTGCTCGGCATCGATGCGGCGCGCGAGGGCCTGCGCGTCCGCGAGCGCGTCGGTTACATGCCGGAGCACGACTGCCTGCCGACCGATCAGTCGGCAACGAACTTCGTGATCCACATGGCGCGCATGAGCGGCATCCCGCCCTCCTACGCGCGCGAGCGCGCCGCCGAGGTACTCCGCCACGTCGGGCTCTTCGAGGAGCGCTACCGCCATATCGGCGGCTACTCGACCGGCATGAAGCAGCGCGTGAAGCTCGCCCAGGCGCTCGCACACGACCCGCAACTGCTCTTCCTGGACGAGCCGACGAACGGCCTGGATCCGCAGGGCCGCGACGAGATGCTCGACCTGGTCAGGCGCACGGGTAACGAGTTCGGGATCTCGATCGTGATGTCCTCGCACCTGCTCAGCGAGATCGAGCGCGTCTGCGACGAGCTGATCGTGATCGAGAGCGGCAGGCTGATGCGCACGGGCCGCATCTCCGATCTCACCGACGAGACCGCCGTGCTCGCGGTGGAGGTGGAGTGGGACGCCGACCGCCTCGCCGCGATGCTCGCCGACCGCGGCCTCGAGGCGCAGGCGCTCGGCCGCACCGTCGAGGTCTCGACCAGCGGCGGCTCGGACGGCGTGCACGACACGATCCTCGACGCGGTCGTGGCGCTGGACCTGCCGCTGGTGCGGCTCGAACAACGCCGACGCAGCCTTGAGGAGCTGTTCCAGCCCGACGCCCAGCCTGCCGCGGAGGCATCCGGTGACGACGCCTGAGCCCGCGCCGAGCGGCGCGATCTACGATCTCGGCTACCAGGGCTACGACGGCCCGCGGCTCGGACGCGCCTACGCGCTCTGGTCGCTCTACGTGCTGAGCGTGCGCAACGCCTTCGGCATCGGCCGCGGCGCCCTGCCGAAGGTGCTCGCCTTCGGGCTGATCGTGTTCGCCTTCATGCCGGCGGTGATCACGCTCATCCTCGGCGCCGTCTTGCCGACCGACGACTTCGAGTTCTTCGCGCCGAGGGACTACTACGGGATCATCCAGTTCATCCTCGTGCTCTTCGTCGCCGCGATCGCCTCCGATCTCGTCGGCAACGACCGGCGGACCCACACGCTGGCGCTCTACTTCTCGCGCCCGATCGAACGTGACGACTACGCGCTCGCGAAGATCGCCGCGCTCTCCAGCAGCCTGCTCGCGTTGACCGTGCTGCCGCAGATCGTGATGTTCGCCGGGAACGCGCTCGGCGCGTCCGACGGCCTCGACTGGGTGCGCGACAACATCGACGACATCCCGAGGTTCGTGGCCAGCGGCCTGATCCTCTGCGTGACGTTTGGCGCGCTGGGCATCCTCGTCGCCTCCTACGCCGAGCGCCGCGCCTTCGCGCTGATCAGCGTCGTCGCAATCTTCTTCATCTCTCTCACCGTCGTGACCGTCCTCGTCGCGGAAGTCGACCTTGATCAGCTGCGCTGGGCCCTCTTCCTCAGCCCGCTGCATGTGGTGGGCGGATCCACCTACTACATCTTCGACGCCCTCCCGGAGCTGCACGAGGCCTCCAGATCGGGGGATCCGGAGGACCAGCTCGCCTGGGCCAACTTCCCGGGCTACGTCTGGCCGCTCGCCTCGCTCGCCTGGGCCGCGCTCGCCTCGGCGATCGTCGTTCGCCGCTTCCGGGGGTCGATCTGATGACGGCGGAGACGGAGGCGGCGGCGGCGACTCACGCGATCGAGGTGCGCAACGTCTCGCGCTGGTACGGCGACGTCGTCGCCGTCAACGACATCTCCTTCTCCGTCGGCCCCGGGATCACCGGGCTGCTCGGCCCCAACGGCGCGGGCAAGAGCACGCTGCTGCACATGATCTCGGGCTTCCTGCGCCCCTCGGCCGGAGCCGTCGAGGTGCTCGGCGAGGCCTCCTGGGGCAACCCGGACATGTACCGCCGCATCGGCCTGGTGCCGGAGCGGGAGGCCGTCTACCCCTTCCTCGGCGCCCGCGACTTCGCGCTCGCCAGCGCGCGCCTGCACGGGCTTCCCGAGCCCGAGGAGGCCGCCCGGCGGGCGGTCGCCCTCGTCGAGCTGGAGGACGCGCAGGACCGGCCGATGGGCGGCTACTCGAAGGGCATGCGCCAGCGCGCCAAGGTCGCCGCCGCCCTCGTACACGACCCCGAGGTGCTGATCCTCGACGAGCCGTTCAACGGCACCGACCCGCGCCAGCGTCTGCAGATGATGGAGATGCTGCGGCGCAAGGCCGCCGAGGGCTGCACGATCCTCTTCTCCTCGCACATCCTCGAGGAGGTCGAGCGGCTCGCCGAGAACGTGCTGGTGGTGGTCAACGGGCGGCTCGCCGCCTCCGGCGACTTCCACCAGATCCGCCGCCTGATGACGGACCGCCCCCACGCCTTCGAGTTGCGCTCCAGCGACAACCGCGCCCTGGCGGCGGCGCTGGTCGGCCTGCCGCACGTGTCCGCCCTCGAGATCAGCGATGGCCGCCTCGACGTGCGCACGAGCGACTTCGGCGCGTTCACGGCCGCGATCGCGCGCGCTGCGCGCGACAGCGGCGTCACGCTCCACGAACTGCGGCCCGCCGACGAATCGCTGGAGAGCGTCTTCTCCTACCTGGTGGGATCATGACGCTCACGCTGCTCTCGCTGACGTTCCAGCAGCTACTCGGCCGCCGGCGCTGGATCCCGATCGCACTGCTGGCACTGATGCCGGTCGGCATTGCGCTGCTCTACCGCCTCGCCGGCGACGACGGGGGGGCAGCCAGTTTCGCCACCGGGTTACTCGACGGCTTCGTGGTCACGCTGTTGCTGCCGATCGGCGCGCTCGTCTTCGGCACGGCCGCGCTGGGCGCGGAGATCGAGGACGGCACCGCCGTCTACCTGCTCGCACGGCCGGTCGCGCGCTGGCGCATCGTCGCGGCCAAGATCGCCGTCGCCGCGGCAGCGACGCTCGCACTCACCGTGCCGGCAACCGTGGCCACGACGCTGATCGCCCTCGGCGGCTTTGGCAACCAGGCGATCGTCGGGGGCTTCGCCGCCGGCGTGGCGGTCGGCGCCGTCGTCTACAGCGCGCTCTTCGTCAGCCTCAGCGCGATCACCAGCCGGGCGCTGATCATCGGCCTCGTCTACGTCTTCGTCTGGGAGGCGTTCGTGACGAACGTGTTCAGCGGCACGCGCTGGATCAGCGTCAGCCAGTACGCACGGGGCATCGCCGACTCGATCAGCACGACGGATACGTTCGAGGCCAGCCTCGACGGCTCCCCCGCCCTGATCGCCTCGATCGTGGTCGTCGTCGCCGCCTTCGTCGTCGGCACGCGCTACCTGCAGCGCTTCGAGATCGGAGAGCAGTCGTAGGGCCTGGCGCTACCCCGCGCCGCGCGCGACCCGCTCCCGGAAGTCCTCGTCGATACGCAGTACGGAGCCGAGCTCGATGTAGGGCTCCAGGCGCATCGTGACCGCGTCGCGCGCGAAGTCATTGTCGAGGCCAACCGGGTATCCGACCACGGCGCCCGCCTCGCGAAGCTCCGCGATCTCCTCGTCGCTCGCGCCGAGTTCGCGCAGCAGCTCGTCGGTGTGCTCGCCCAGGAGTGGGGCGCGGTCCTTCGCGCCGAAGGACTCGCCGTCGATGTGCGGCGAGAAGTAGCGCTGCACGGGCACGTCGCCCCAGCCGGTCAGCTCCAGCTGGTCCCAGAACCCGCGAGCAGCGAGCTGCGGATCGGCGAGCACCTCGGGCGCCTGCAGCACCGGACCGGCTGGGACGCCCGCCGCCTGCAGCAGATCGGCCGCCTCGAACTTCGTGCGCTGCGCGGTCCAGGCGGCGATCAGCTCGTCGAGCGCGTCGTGATTCGCCCAGCGGGCGTCCGCGCTCGCGAAGCGCGGGTCGTCGCGCCACTCGTCGCTTCCGAGGACGCCGCAGAGCGCACTCCACTCGGCCTCGTCGCGCGCGGAGATGGCGACGTAGTTGTCGTCGCCCTCGCAGGGGTAGGCGCCGCGCACCATGCCCGGACGGCGGTTGCCGTCTCCGCCCACCTTCACGCGCCCGTTCAGCAGGTAGTCGGCGAGGTGCCGGCCGAGCGCCGGGATCGTCGCCTCCTGCATCGAGACGTCGACGTACTGGCCGCGGCCGCTGCGCTGACGGTAGATCAGCGCGGTGATCACGGCGGCCGTGGCGTGCAGGCCGGCGTAGTGGTCGACCCAGGTCTGGCCGGTCTTGAGCGGGTCGTCTCCCGGGTAGCCGGTGACGGCGACCGCGCCAGAGGCGGGCTCCATGCTCATCCCAAACGCCTTGCGGTGGACGAGCGGGCCCTCCTGCCCGTAGCCGCTCATCGAGATGTAGACGAGCCGCGGGAAGCGCTCCTTGAGGTCGTCGTAGCCGAGGCCCATGCGCCGGATCGCGCCGGGCGTGAAGTTCTCCGCCATGATGTCGGCGTCCTCGAGCAGCCGCATCAGGATCTCGCGACCCTGCTCGCTGCGCAGGTCCAGCTGCATCCCGCGCTTGCCCGCGTTGCGGGCGGCGAAGTACTGCGTGCGGTTGTTCCAGAACTCGCCGCTCGCGTCGTTGCCCGCGAGGAAGCCCACGCGCCCGTCCGGCCTGTCAGTACGCTCGATCTTGATCACGTTGGCGCCGAGGTCACTGAGGATCCTCGTCATCATCGGGCCGATCCAGACCTGCGTGAGGTCGACTACCTTCAGGCCTTCGAAGAAGCGCACGTCACTCCTCTCGCCTCAGCACCTCGGCTTCGCGTGTGACGTCATCCGGGGTGATGGGGCCCCGGCTGCCCCGCGCCGCGCGCGACCCGCTCCCGGAAGTCTTCGTCGATGCGCAGCACCGAGCCCAACTCGATGTAGGGCTCCAGGCGCATCGTGACCGCGTCGCGGGCGAAGTCGTTGTCCAGGCCCGCCGGGTGTCCGACGACGGCGCCCGCCTCGCGCAGCTCCGCGATCTCCTCGTCGCTCGCGCCGAGTTCGCGCAGCACTTCGTCGGTGTGCTCGCCCAGGTGCGGACCGCGGCCCCTCGCGCCGAAGGACTCGCCGTCGATGTGCGGCGAGAAGTAGTGCTGTACAGGCACCTCGCCCCAGCCGGTCAGCTCCAGTTGGTCCCAGAACCCGCGCGCAGCGAGCTGCGGATCGGCGAGCACCTCCGGCGCCTGCAGCACCGGGCCGGCCGGAACCCCCGCCGCCTGCAGCAGATCGGCCACCTCGAACTTCGCGCGCTGCGCGGTCCAGCCGGTGATCAGCTCGTCGAGCGCGTCGTGGTTCGCCCAGCGGGCGTCCGCGCTCGCGAAGCGCGGATCGTCGCGCCACTCGTCGCTTCCGAGGACGCCGCAGAGCGCGCTCCACTCGGCCTCGTCGCGCGCGGAGATCGCGACGTAGTTGTCGTCGCCCTCGCAGGGGTAGGCGCCGCGCACCATGCCCGGACGGCGGTTGCCGTCGCCGCCGACCTTCTCGCGCGCGTTCAGCAGGTAGTCGGCGAGATGCCGGCCGAGCACCGGGATCGTGGCCTCCTGCATCGAGATGTCGACGTACTGGCCGCGGCCGCTGCGCTGGCGGTAGATCAGCGCGGTGATCACGGCGGCCGTGGCGTGTAGCCCGGCGTAGTGGTCCACCCAGGTCTGGCCGGTCTTCAGCGGGTCCTCGCCCGGATAGCCGGTGACCGCCACCGCGCCGGAGGCGGGCTCCATGCTCATCCCCACCGCCTTGCGGTGGGCGAGCGGCCCCTCCTGCCCGTAGCCGCTCATCGAGACGTAGACGAGGCTCGGGAAGCGCTCCTTGAGGTCGTCGTAGCCGAGGCCCATGCGCCGGATCGCGCCCGGCGTGAAGTTCTCCGCCATGATGTCGGCATCCTCGAGCAGCTGCATCAGGATCTCGCGCCCCTGCTCGCTGCGCAGGTCCAGCTGCATCGCACGCTTGCCCGCGTTGCGGGCGGCGAAGTACTGGGAGCGGTTGTTCCAGAAGTCCCCGCTCGAGTTGTTGCCCGCGAGGAAACCCGAGCGCACCGTGTCCGGCGTCTCCGTACGCTCGATCTTGATCACGTTCGCGCCGAGGTCACTGAGGATCCTCGTCATCATCGGGCCGATCCAGACCTGCGTCAGGTCGACGACCTTCAGGCCCTCGAAGAAGCGCATGCCAGGCCGAGCCGCCGCCGAGGCCTGCCGGGTCATACCGACGCCTCCCCTCGCCACAGCAGCGCCGCGGTCGGCCCGTCGAGCTCCAGCAGCTCCGCGGTCGCCTCGCCGAGCGCCGGAGGGGGCGCGACGCGCAGCGGCGTCTCCGAGAAGCGCACGGACGGGCCAGGCACGAGCCCGCCGTCGGGCAGCGTCTGCCAGTAGCCCCGCTCCGCGAGGTGCGGATCCTCGACCAGGTCTCTCGTCGTGGCCACGTCCGCGAAGGCCAGCCCGACTTCGTCCGAGCGCCTGAGCACCTCGGCCTTGGTGTGCGACTTCATCCAGGGTCCGACGATCCTGTCGAACTCCTGCCAGTTGAGCAGCCGGTCCTGCCCGTTCGCGACGATCGGGTTCGTCGCCTGCTCCGGTTCTTCGATCATCTCCGCGATCACTGCGCCGACATCGAGGCCCGCGAGCACGAAGGCGACGTAGCCGTCCTTCACCGGCAGCGAGTCGGACGGGTAGATGATCAGCACGCGCGAGTAGTAGCGGCGGCGGATCGCGCCGGTCCCGATGTAGACCGGCAGGTTGTGATCGTCCGCCGCGGAGAGGGCCTCGTGCATCGAGACGTCGACGAAGTGGTGCTTCACGCCCGCGCCCTGATCGGCGAGGGCGGCGAGGCCCGCGATCCAGCCCGTGGCCGCGGCGTAATACTCGGCGACCTCGACTCCGGACGCCATCGGCTCGCGGTCGGGCTTGCCGCTGACGTAGGACATGCCCGCGGCGCCCTCGATGATCAGGCTGTCGGCCTTGCGATCGGCGTAGGGGCCGGTGCGCCCGAATGGGCTGATCGAGACGTAGATCGTGTCCGGGAAGCGCTCCGCCATCGCCTCGCTGTCGGCGAGCGGGAGCGCCGGGTCGGCCGGCGTCTGCCAGTTCCCGATCACGAGCTGGCTCGAGGCGATCAGCTTGCCCGCGAAGCGCGCCCCCGCCCCGCTGGTGACGTCCAGCGCGACGCTGCGCTTGCCGCCATTGAGCAGGCGGTGCAACCCGCCGCCATCGAGGGCGAAGCGGTCCTCGGGGAACGGTCCGGCGCGGCGCACCGCGTCGCCGCCGGGCGGCTCGATGCGGATCACCTCCGCCCCGGACTGGGCAAAGAGCTGCGCGGCGTACGCGACCGCGCCACCGCTCGCGATCTCGACGACGCGGATGCCCTCGAGGGCGCCCGGCGCGGAACCTTCGGCCACGGCCTACGCGTCCTCGTCGAACATCAGGACGCTGCGGGCCACCTCGCCCGCCTTCATCGCCCTGAACGCCTCGTTGATGTCCTCGAGCTTGCCGCGCCGCGTGATCATCTCATCGAGCAGCAGCCGGCCCTGCAGGTACCAATCGACGTAGCGAGGCATATCGATGCGGAAGCGGTTGGAGCCCATGCTCGAGCCCTGCAGCTTCTTGCCGCCGAGCAGGCTGGGGCCGTCGATCTCGACCTTCACGCCCTGCGGGATCATTCCGATCACGGTGGCGGTGCCGCCGCGGCGGATCGCCTCGTAGGCCTGCTCGGCGGTGGCCTTCAGGCCGATCGCCTCGAAGGTATAGTCGACGCCGTCGGGGACAATGCCTTTGATCGCCTCCACCGGGTCGCGCGAGGAGGCGTCGACGGAGTGCGTCGCGCCCAGTTCGCGCGCGGTCGCCAGCTTCGACTCGTGCACGTCGACGGCGATGATCGTGCGGGCGCCGCCGATGCGCGCACCCTGGATCGCGGACAGCCCGACGCCGCCCGCGCCGAAGACGGCGACCGTGGAGCCGACCTCGATAGCGGCGGTGTTGAGCACCGCGCCGAGGCCGGTGGTGACGCCGCAGCCGATCAGCGCGGCGCGGTCGACCTCGATGTCCTGCTCGATCTTCACGAGGGCGTTCTGGTGGACCAGCATCCGCTCCGCATAGGTGGCGAGTCCGGCCATCTGCGTCACGGCGCCGCCCTTCCAGCTGAGCGCCGGCTCGTCGCCGCGGCCGCGCATCGGGCGCTGCAGGCAAAGGAACGGCTCGCCGCTCAGGCAGCGCTCGCAGTTCCCGCAGAAGATCGAGAGGCAGGCGATCACGCGGTCGCCGGGGGCGAACATCGTCACGTCATCGCCGACCGCCTCGACGACTCCGGCGCCCTCGTGGCCGAGTACGGCCGGCGCGGCCATCGAGTAGAGACCCTCGACGAAGTGCAGGTCGGAGTGGCAGACACCGCTCGCCCCGGTGCGGACGACGACCTCTTCACTACGCGGCTCGGCGAGGTCGATGTCCTCGACCGTGAGCGCGTCGTTGGGAGCGTGGAAGACGGCGGCTCGCATGGGCTTGCTCTCCTTGCAGGCATCGCGTTTCGGCGGGCGGCGACCGGCGCGCGCGCCCGAGGCGCAGTGTGGCCATGCCGCGATGCGCTGTCCAGCCCGGCGGCGCGACGATGGGAGGTCGGCTACGCGCCGCCCTCGTCCAGTTGCGAGACGAGCTCCGCGACGCTGCGCGCCGGGAGCGCGCAGACGAAGTCCTCGCAGACGTAGGCGGCGGCCTCGCCTGCCGCGACGGCGCGGCCCTCGAGGACCGGGAGGCCGCCCTCGCCCGCCGCGGGCGCGAGCAGCGTCGCCGGCAGGAAGCGCCCGGCCAGCTCGCGCTCGAAGGGCGCTCGAGCCTCGGGAGCGCCGACAATCGCGATCTCGCGCGGCCGCGCGATCAGCAACTCGACAACCTGCAGCAGGCTGCCGAAGCCGCCCGCTCCCTCGGCCATCTTGGCGGAGACCTGGGCGACCACCTCGCCGGCCAGCGCCTCCCACTCTGGCCGCCCGAGGTAGCGGCCGAGCCAGAACGCGAGCAGCGCCGCCGCCCCGTTCCCGCTCGGCGTCGCCGCGTCGAACAACGGCTTCTGGCGCAGGATCAGGCGCTCGGCGTCCGCGGCGGACTCGAAGAAGCCGCCGCGTTCCTCGTCGCGGAAGCGCTGCACGATCACCTCGAACAGCTCGGCGGCCCAGTGCAGCAGGTCGAGGTCGCCCGTGGCGCGGTACAGCTCGATCAGCCCGAGGCCGTAGCAGGCGTAGTCGTCGAGCAGGCCGTCGATCCTGGCGACGCCGTCCTTCCAGCTGTGCAGCAGCTGGCCGCCGCGCCCACCGTCCCCGGCGGTCCAGAGCGCGCCGCGCACGAACTCCGCATTGCTGCGTGCGATCTCCACGTAGCGGGCGTCACCGAGCACGCGCCCGGCCTCGGCGAAGGCAGCGAGCGCGAGCCCGTTCCATGAGGTGAGCACCTTGTCGTCGAGGCCCGGCCAGACGCGCTGCTCGCGCTCGGCCAGCAGTGCCGCGCGCCAGGCGGGCAGGCGCGCCTCCAGCTCGCTCGCCTCCATCCCGAAGTCGCCGGCGACCTCGGCGAGCGGGCGGTAGCGGCTGAGCACGTTGCGCCGCCCGAACTCGGGGTGGTGCGGATCCTCGAAGTTGCCGTTGTCGGTCACGCCGTAGACGGCGCTGCAGAGCCGCGCGTCGTCCGCGCCGAGGACCGCCTCCAGCTCGGCGCGCGTCCAGACGAAGAACTTGCCCTCGATGCCCTCGCTGTCGGCGTCCTGCGCGCTGTAGAACCCGCCCTCCGCGTGGCGCATCTCGCGTTCGAGGTAGGCGAGCGTCTCGCGCACGGTGCGCTCGAAGGCCGCGTCGCCGTTGAGCTGGTAGGCGTGCAGGTAGACGCGGACGAGCTGCGCGTTGTCGTAGAGCATCTTCTCGAAGTGCGGGACCAGCCACTGGCGATCGACGCTGTAGCGCGCGAAGCCGCCTCCGAGCTGGTCGTACATGCCGCCCGCGGCCATCGCGCGCAGCGTGGAGAGCACCATCCGGCCCGCGGAGCCCGGCGCGCCGCCCTCTCCGCGCACGCGCGCCTCGTGCATCAGCAGGAACTCGAGGCCACCGGGGTTCGGGAACTTCGGCGCACGGCCGAAGCCGCCCCACTCCTCGTCGAAGGACCCCAGAGCGACTCGACCGCCTCGGACGCCAGCCCGGCGCTCACCTCGCGTTCGCCGTCCTCGCTGGCGTACTGGCGGGCGGTCGCGGCCTGCAGCCGTTCCGTGATGTCGGCCGCCGAGTCGAGCACGCGGTCGCGATCGCGGGTCCAGAGCTCACTCAGCGCGGTCAGCACACGCGTGAAGCCCGGCCGCCCGTGTTGATCGTCGGGAGGGAAGTAGGTGCCGGCATAGAAGGGCTTGCCGTCGGGGGTGAGGAAGACCGTCATCGGCCAGCCGCCCGAGCCGGTCAGCGCCTGCGTCGCCGTCATGTAGACGTTGTCGACGTCGGGGCGTTCCTCGCGATCGACCTTGATGTTGACGAACGCCGCGTTCATCAGCGTCGCGATCGACTCGTCCTCGAAGGACTCGTGCGCCATGACGTGGCACCAGTGGCACGAGGAGTAGCCGACCGAGAGCAGCAGCGGCTTGTCCTCGGCGCGGGCGCGCTCGAAGGCTTCCTCGCCCCACGGGTACCAGTCGACCGGGTTGTCGGCGTGCTGCAGCAGATAGGGGCTGGTCTCCGAGGCCAGGCGGTTGCGGGGGCGGGGGCCGTCGCTCTCGCTGTGCTCCGTCACGAGCGCTCGCGCGGCTCGCTGGGCGCGTCCTGGGCCTCGCCGTCCGTGTCCCGGGCCGGACGTTGTGGGCCGATCGCCTCGCGCACGGCGCCCTCGAGGGCGCCCGCGAGCCCGGAGGCCAGGCCGGAGGCGGCGTCCAGCGCCGATCCCACGGCGTCGCCGGCCGCCTCGCCGGCGCCGCCCACCACGCCGAGGAACGGCGACCGCGGCCGCGCCTTCGGATCCGGCTCGCCCGGTTGATCGGGGCGCGAAGCGGGTTCGGGCATTGTGATCACTCCACTCCGGCGTCATCGCCGGATCGCGCACTGTGAGACGCAGGGTAGCGCAATGTGGCCAAAACGAACGTAACAACGCGCTCAACTGTACGTAACAACACGATCGCGCATAAGACGCTTGACAGCCTCGATACCGGCTCTCTAGCGTCCGCTCAAGCTTGGTACGTGCCGCAACGTCAGGATGCACGTACAGCGTGACGAGAGGGGATTGTTGGGATGACGTGGGCAGAACGCGTAGGCGACCTCGCGACGAATGTCGCGCTAGTCGCGATTAATCTTGCGAGAATTTTCACACTAGCTGCGAAGATTCTCGCCACCAAGGTCGACGAACTGGTGACGAGCCTGGGCGAGCGCAGCGAGAGCGGCCTGGATCGCACCAGCGCTGCCACGGGCACATGGGTGAGCTTGCCTGCCTCGGTGCTATGGGGCCTCGCGGCCATTGCACTCCGCCTGGTGTCGATCGTGACCGTGTTCATGCGGCAACTGACGGGCGCGGCGGACGACTTCTTCCGCACGCTCTCGGAAGGCGATGTGTAGGCAGTTCAGAACCTGAGCCGGCAACTCGCCGAGCGATCAGCTACGAACTAGCGAGAGACGCGAGCCAGGGTGCTTAACGCGCTCGCGACGAGCGCCTGGACGGGCAACCTGCGGGAACTCCGCGAGGATGTCCGCCAGGTGCTCGTGTTCGTCTTGCTCACCGTGAGCGGAATCTGGCGCTCGTTCGCCCTGGCTCTCGACGGCCTCGCACGAGGTCTCGACGGTGAGTGGCGGCGAGCGGCGGACCGCACCGCCGTTGACGCCTGGGCGCCGTTCCGCGTCGCCCTGAGCGTCGTGGCACGGCTGCACGGAGTCGCGGCATCGGTAGCCGCGACGCTGAGCCGGCTGAGCGCCGCGCACCTGCGGCTCGCCACGGAGATCGACGAGCGGCTGCTGCGCCATTCCGGCCAGACAGCCGCCACGGCCTGATACGCCCGGCAGTTGCCGGAAGCGCGCGACCGCGGGATCCCGCGGTCGCGTACTTGCATGCTCGTGACCATTCGCGAGCGGTGCTGGCGCCCGAGCCGATCCGCTAGATCATCCGGCGCAAGCCGGCGAACATCCCCCGCGCTTCGTCGAGGAGACTGCGCGGCCGGCGAGTGCGTGCCGGCGGGCGGGGAGCCCGCCGCGGCGACGACGGGCGGCTCGTAGCGGCGGCGGCGGGGGGCGGGGGCGGTTCAGGTTGCGCGGTTGCGCCGACTGAGGGCGGGTCCGTATCGGCCTCGGGGGCCGGGAGCTGCATCAGCGCATGCACCTGGAGCTGCGCATTGCCGAGCAGCCGCCGCAACTCGGCACGCTCCGTAGCCGCCTCGCGCTGCTCCTCGGCCGCCGTATCGAGCTGCCGTTCGAGACGCTCGACGGAGCCTCGCAGCGTGTCGGCGCGGGCGTAGACCGAGGCCAGCAACTGGTCGCGGTGCTCCAGTTCCAGCCGCAGCCGGGCGATCTCCGCTGCCGCCTCGTCCGCCGTCATCGGACCGCCTTCCGCACCGATTGCCTCCGGGGCAGTCTAGCGCCGCCGTGCTGTGTTGGGGCCAGCGCCGACGCCTCGGGCGCCTCGCGGCGCTGCGCCCCGGCGGCGGCGTACGGCTATGATTGGCGCGAGAGCACGGGCATGTCGAGAGGGACATGATGGACTGGAGCGATACGCCGGAACAGACGGAGTTCAGGGAATACGTTCGCCGCTTCTTCGAGGAGAAGCTGCCGGAGCGCTACCGCAACGCACCGCACGCCGACTACCACACCGTGCGCGCCGTCAACGGCGAGTCGATCGTGCTCAACTCGGCAAGCTGGACCGGCGACCGGCTCTCCGAGGATCCGGAGATCTACCAGGCCGCCGAGGACTGGGGCGCCGCACTCAGCGCCGAGGGCTACGTGGCCCCGGCCTGGCCGAAGGAGCTCGGCGGCGCCGGCTTCAGCACGCGCGAGCAGTTCATCTTCCACGAGGAGCGCGAGGCGGCCGGCGCCCCCCGCGCCGGCGGCACCGGCGCGATGTTCCTCGGCTCGGTGCTGATGGTGCACGGCAACCAGGAGCAGCGCGACCGCTACATGCCCGCGATCGCCCGCGGCGAGGTCGAGTGGGCGCAGGGCTACTCGGAGCCGGGCGCCGGCTCCGACCTCGCCTCGCTCAGCCTGCGCGCCGATCGCGACGGCGACGAGTACGTGCTCAACGGGCAGAAGATCTGGTCCACCCCGCAGACCTCGGACGCGATCTACTGCCTCGTGCGCACCGATCCGGACGCGCCCAAGCACCGCGGCATCTCGTTCCTCATGGTCGATAGCCTGACCGCGCCCGGCATCGTGATGAAGCCGCTGCTCAACGCCTGCTGGGACCACGGCCGCTTCGGCGAGACCTTCTTCGACGACGTGCGCGTGCCCGCGGACAACCTGATCGGCGAGGAGAACCGCGGCTGGTACGTGGCGATGACGCTGATGGACTTCGACCGCGCCTCGATCTCCGGGACCGGCGAGGACCGGCGCACCATCCGCAAGCTGATCGAGTACTCACACAGCGAGGAGGGCCGGACCCGCAACCGCATCGCCGACCTGCCCAGCGTGCGCGCCGAGGTCGCCGACCGCATGATCGAGACGGAGGTCGGGCACAACCTCTCCTACCGCCTCGCCTGGATGCAGTCGTCCGGGCTGATCCCCAACTACGAGGCCTCGATGGGCAAGGTGTTCTCCACCGAGTTGCACCAGCGCGTCGCCCGCACCGGCGCGAAGGCGCTGGGGCTCTACACGAACCTCTGGCCGGGCGACTCGCAGGCGCCCCTCCGGGGCGAGTTCTCCGACCGCTACGTGCGGATGATCCCGGACTCGATTGCCGGGGGCACCTCGGAAATCCAGCGCAACGTGATCGCCACGCGCGGTCTCGGCCTGCCCCGCAGTTAGCGGCGCGATGCAAATCGACATCTTCAGCGAGATGCAGCGCCCCCGCGAGCTGTGGGACGACGACGCCTACGAGCACACGCTGATCGAGGAGACGCTCGAGCAGGCACGGCTCGCCGACGAGCTGGGCTACAGCTGCTGGTGGCAGGTGGAGCACCACGGCGCTGTCGAGTTCAGCTACAGCTCAGCGCCCGAGATGATGCTGACCGCGATCGCTCGAGGCACGGAGCGGCTGCGGGTCGGCCACTCCGCCGTGCTCTCGCCGCACCGCTTCAACCACCCGATCCGCGTCGCCGAGCGCGCCGCCTTCCTCGACCACCTCAGCGAGGGCCGCCTCGAACTCGGCCTCGCCCGCTCGACGGTGAAGGAGTGGCGCTCGTTCAACATCGACGGCGACGAGACGCGCGAGCAGATGCAGCAGGCGTTCGAACTGATCCCGCAGCTGTGGACGCAGGACAGCGTGAACTGGGAGAGCGAGGACTTCCAGATCCACGACTTCACGCTCACGCCCAAGCCGCTGCAGCGGCCCCATCCGCCGCTCTGGCAGGCTTGCTCGGGCCCGGCCTCGTTCGAGCAGGCCGGCCGCAACGGCGTCGGCGCGCTCGCCAACACGCTCTGGCGCTCGCTCGACCAGGTCGAGGAGATCGTCGAGTCCTACAAGCGCGGCATCGCCCAGTGCGAGCGCCCCGTCGGCGAGTTCATCAACGACCAGATCGCCTTCTTCACGTTCGTCCACTGCGTCGAGGACGGCGACGCCCAGCTGAGCAGCGCCGCCGCGGGCGCCGCCGCCTGGTACACCAACACCGCGCTGACCTTCTTCGAGGCCCGCGAGTCCTTCCTGCGCCGTGCGCGCGAGCTGGAGGCCGCTCAGGACGAGGCCGGGGGCGACCTGACCGGGCGCTTCCTCGAGGATGAGGACGCCCAGTCGACGCGCGCCCAGCTGATGCACGCGCGGATCATGAACGGCGAGACGGTGCCGGACGAAGAGGTCTTCGAAATACTGAGCGAGCAGCAGTCGCTCGTCGTCGGCGACCAGCAGGCCTGCCTCGAGAAGATGAAGCGCTACGAGGAGGTCGGGATCGACCGCCTGATGAGCTTCCACCAGGTCGGTAAGCTGCGCCACGAGGAAGTGACGCGCAGCATCCGGCTGATCGGCGAGCTGATCCCGGAGTTCCACGGCAAGGAGTAACACCGGGACCGCGCGGCCATTGACGCCCGCCCGGCGAGCGTCGAGGCTGCGCACCCGGCCGGCAGCGGCGAAGGGAGCGGCGGATGGCAGCGGACGCGCCGCGCGCCCTCGAGGGCATGCGCATCATCGAGATCGCGGCGGGGCTCTCCGTCGCCTACGCGGGCAAGCTGCTCGCGCAGGTCGGCGCCGAGGTGATCCGCATCGAGCCGCCCGAGGGCGATGTGATCCGCCGCGCCGGTCCCTTCCCCGGCGATGAGCCGGACCTCGACGGCGGCGGCCGGCACGCCTTCTTCAACGGCGGCAAGCGCAGCGTCGCGCTCGACGTGAACAGCGAGGGCGGCGCCGCCGTCACCGCCGAGCTGATCGCGAGCGCCGACGTGCTGGTGACCTCCTGGAAGACGCCCTCGCAGCTCCCGCTCGACGACGTAGACGCGATGCGCGAGCGCTTCCCGGACACGCTCTACGTCTCGATCAGTCCCTTTGGACGCAGTGGCCCCTACGCCGACTTCGAGGGCGACAGCCACATCATCGAGGCACTCGCCGGCTTCCCTTATGTCACGGGGTACCCGGATCGCGAGCCGGTCAGCCTCGGCGTCGACACCGCCGAGCACCTCGGCGGGCTCTACGGCTGGGTGACGACGCTCGCGCTTTGCTCAACGCCAGAGCCCACGGCGAGCAGCACCACCACGCCGACATCGCCAGCTACGAGACCGCCGCCCTCACCGACGACCACAACCTCGCGGTCTACCACGGCATGGGCCTGCTGCGGCGGCGTTTCTACTCGCGCGTGCTCGGCGCCTACCCGTCCGACATCATGCGCTGCCGGGACGGCTTCGTCTCCGTCGTGCCCGGCGCGCCGGACTTCGCTACCTCGCTCGGGCTGCTGATCGACCGCCCCGAGATGATCGACGACCCGCTGCTGCAACTGCCCAAGGAGCGCGTGGTGCGCTGGCAGGACTTCGACGCGCTCATGGCGCCCTGGCTGATGGAGCACGACGCCGAGGAGATCGTGCGGAAGGCGCAGGAACTGCGCCTCGCCTTCGCCCTCGTCCCCGATGTCGCCGACCTCGCCGCGGACGAGCACCTGGCCGCCCGCGGCTTCTTCGAGGGACCCGGCGGCGACCGGGCAGTCGGCCCGCCCGTCGGGCTCTCCGAGACGCCGCTGCGCCCGGGCGCGCCCCCCGCGCTCGGCGAGGCGAACGACGAACTCGCCAGCATGGAGGGGGCTGCATCGTGAAGCCGTTCGAGGGCCTCCGCGTCATCGATCTCTCGCAGGTCTGGGCCGGCCCCGTGGCCGCGCGCGTGCTCGCCGACCTCGGCGCGGACGTGATCAAGGTCGAGCGCCCGACGGTGCCGGACCGCATCCGCACGGCCTACATCGCGCAGAACGACACCTCAGGCAACTACTGGGAGCGCGCGCCGTACTACACCGTGCGCAACGTCGGTAAGCGCGGGCTCGCGCTCGACCTCGGCAGCGACGAGGGCATCGCGATCCTGCACGGACTGCTCGAGCAGGCCGACGTGCTGATCGAGAGCTACACGCCGCGCGTGCTGGAGAACTTCGGGTTCTCCTGGAACGACCTCAAGGACCGCTACCCGCGGCTGATCATGATGTCGCTCTGCGGCTACGGGCAGACCGGGCCGCGCCGCAACAGCCCCGCCTTCGGCATGGGCATGGAGCCGGCCTCCGGCATCGCCTCGGTCAGCGGCTACGAGGGCGAACCGCCGCTCAAGAGCGGCAACACCTGGGTGGACCCGTTCGCCGGCATCCATGGGCTCGGCGGCCTGATGACCGCGCTCTACCACCGCGAGAGCAGCGGACGCGGCCAGCACATCGACGTCTCGATGCAGGAGGGGCTGCTGCAGCTGCTCGGCGCGCACTTCCACGACTACTGGATGAACGGCCGCCTGCATCCGGGCACCGGCAACCGCCGCGAGGGCCTCGTGCGCGGCATCTACCCCACCGCGGGCCACGACGCCTGGATCGCGATCAGCATCCGCGACGACGACGAGTGGGCCGCCCTCGCGCGCGCCACCGGCAACGAGGGCTGGCTCGACGACGCCCGCCTCGGGACGATGGCCGGCCGCTACGAGCACCACGACGAGATCGACGCCGCGATCAGCGAGTGGACCGCCACGCGCGACAAGTTCGAGGCGATGGAGGAGCTGCAGGCGGCCGGCGCCCCGGCCGGCGCCGTGCTCAACGCGCGCGAGCTGATGCAGAACGAGCAACTGCTCTCCCGCGGCCTCTGGGACGCGCAGCCGGTGCGCGGCTTCGCCACCGTCCCCGTGCAGCGCTACTTCCCGGCCAACATCGACGGCCGCGGCTACGGCGCGCGCGGCCCGGCGCCGCACATCGGCGAGCACACCGACGAGGTGCTGCGCGAGCTGCTCGGCTACGACGACGCGAAGATCGCGGAGTTGCGCGCCGCCGGCGTGATCGAGGGCGAGCCGGTGATGCTGACCCCGCCCGAAGCCCGCGCCGCCCTGATCCAGCCGATCGACGTCTTCCTCCAGGTCGGCTCAATCCTCGAGGTGGACGAGCAGCACCTCGAGCGCATGGCAGCGATCGTCGCGAGGATCGAGGCCTCGGCGGAGTAGGAGCGCGAGCGGACAGCCTGCGGGCTACGGCGTGCTGGACGGCAATCGTCATCAGTCTCCAACACGTTCCACCCCAGGGCTAGTACGGGAGCGGCGCCGTGCATGCCGCGGTGCTGCGGTTGGCGCAGTTTCCCGGCACGCACAAGCAGCAGGGGTAGCAGAAGTAGACGTAGCCTCTGATCGAAGCTCCGGGGTTCAACTCTGTAGTCTTGAGGACTCCCGGACAGGGGCTCTCCTCGAACAAGGGGTGACAAACGGCGTACTTATCGCCGAGGCACCCCGCGCGTGATCGGAGGAAGGATGTCGGACCAGATAGCGCGTCTACGCTCATCGATCGACGTCCAGGCGCGTGATTCGTGAACGATACGACGAAAACATATCGTTTCCGCGTCGTGGAAGCACTACCCTCCGACTGTGAAGGCGTCTCGCTCGATGCTGTGCACGACAGCGTCCACGCGTCCCGAAGCCACCACGTCACCGAGCGCAGGAGAATCCAGCGCCACGGGCGTCGGCGGGGCTGGACGGCTCGGCACGGGGACGGCAATCTTGTCTGTACGTTCGAAGGATGTGGGGCTCCGAGAACTGGATGAATTCCAGCGGGTAGTACGGTGATTCTACGAAGTAGACGTAGCCTCTGATCGAAGCTCCGGGGTTCAACTCTGTAGTCTTGAGGACTCCCGGACAAGGACTCTCCTCGAACAAGGGGTGGCAAGCGTCGTACTCATCGACGCTCACCCCTCCCGTGTCGAACGCATTAACCAGAAAGGCGTATACGGTCTCGATACCCCCGCGCGTGTTCGTGAACTCCACCTCAATCCGCGTCGTCGAGACCCCTCCGACTGTGAAGGCGTCTCGCTCGATGCTGTGCACGACAGCGTCCACGTGTCCCGAAGCCACCACGTCACCGAGCGCAGGAGAATCCAGCGGCACGGGCGTCGGCGGGGCTGGACGGCTCGGCACGGGGACGGCAATCTTGTCTGTACGTTCGAAGGTGTGGGGCTCCGAGAACTGGATGAATTCCAGCGGGTAGTACGGTGATTCTACGAAGTAGACGTAGCCTCTGATCGAAGCTCCGGGGTTCAACTCTGTAGTCTTGAGGACTCCCGGACAAGGACTCTCCTCGAACAAGGGGTGGCAAGCGTCGTACTCATCGACGCTCACCCCTCCCGTGTCGAACGCATTAACCAGAAAGGCGTATACGGTCTCGATACCCCCGCGCGTGTTCGTGAACTCCACCTCAATCCGCGTCGTCGAGACCCCTCCGACTGTGAAGGCGTCTCGCTCGATGCTGTGCACGACAGCGTCCACGCGTCCCGAAGCCACCACGTCACCGAGCGCAGGAGAATCCAGCGGCACGGGCGTCGGAGCCGGGCTCGGGCTCGCCGTGGGCGTCGGAGCCGGGCTCGCGGTCCGCGTGGGCGTCGCGGTCGGCGACGTCGTGGTTGGCGCTGGCGTCGTGGTTGGCGCGGGCATCGTGGTTGGCGCGGGCGTCGTGGTTGGCGCGGGCGTCGTGGTTGGCGCCGGCATCGTGGTTGGCGCCGGCGTCGTGGTTGGCGCCGGCGTCGTGGTTGGCGCCGGCCGTCGTGGTTGGCGCCGGCGTCGTGGTTGGCGCCGGCGTCGTGGTTGGCGCCGGCGTGGTTGGCGCTGGCGTCGTGGTTGGCGTTGCTGCGGAGGAGGTACTCTCCTCGACGTTGCCAGCGTCGCCGCCCTCACTGCACCCGAGCACGAATACCAGCGCCAACAAGAGTGGAACGAACCGGGCCATGGTGGCACCCACCTGCAGAGTCGCGGTCTGGGCAACCGCGTTGCGAGGCGGTCGCGCGGTCATCCTTCGGGACGCGCGGCGGGCCGTCAAACGCGGGCCAGCGCCTGCAGCCGCGCCTGGACGGCGCGGGCGCGCTCACCCTGAGCACGGGAGCGGCTGCTGCCCGGACCTCGACCCGTGTTCGAGCAGCGGCGTCGCTTCTGACCCGAGCTACCTGTTCAGGTCCTCAAGCAGCTCGACCCAGTTGCCGTCCGGATCCTCGATCATCGCGATCCGCACGCCCGGGCGGATCTCCCTCGGCGCGGTCGGGACGGCGTAGCCCTGGGCCGCTGCCGCTGCCGCCATCTCGTCGAGGTTCGAGACGGTCATCGTCCAGTAGCGGTATCCGGAGCCGCCGCTGAGACCGCCGGGCGCGGGCCGCGGCTCCGGTGGCTGCTCGAACTCGATCACCTTGATCAGACTGCTGCCCGCCATCAAGCGATGCATCGTCCCGCCGTCGCCGACCGGCGTGTCGGCGATGTGCTCAAGCCCGAGGAAGTCCCGGTAGAACGCGAGCGCGGCCGGGCCGTCGCGCACGATGATGCCCAGATCGATCGAGTCCTTGCTGAGAGCAACACCCATCCTGAGATCCTTTCCTTTCGTCCGGCCCGCGCCTGGAGCGCACGCGCGGCCTCGGTTGGCGCTCAGTCCCCGCGCGGCACCTACGGCAGCGGCTCGGCGCCGGGTGGGGGCGGAACCTCGAAGGCGTTCAGGGTGAAGCCGACGAACACGTAGTAGCCGACGAGCCCGGTGAGGTCGACGATGCCCCGGTCGCCGACAAGCGCGTGCAGCGCCTCGAACGCCTCATCGCTGACGCGATTGTCGCCGAAGAGCTCGCGCACGTAGCGCACGATCGCCACCTCCTCGGGTGCGAGCGCGTCGAGGTCGGTGCGATGCCCGATCGCCTTCAATCACGGCCTCGCGGACGCCGCCCTCGCGAGCGAGTCGCACGTGCGCGTTCCACATCAGCTCGGCATCGAGCTCGCGGGCGGCGACGATGATCGCGGTCTCGCGCTGGCCGGGGGTGAGGTCAGAGTTCCAGCGGACGTAGCGGCTCAACCCGGCGGCCCGCTCGGCCAGCTCGGGCGAGTGGATCAGGATGCCGTAGGGACCGGAGAGCTGGCCGCCGCGAAGCTCCGCGATGCGGTCATAGGTCTCCGCCAGCCCGGCCGGCAACTCGTCGCGCGAGGTCAGGTTCGGCAGTCGTGACATCGGAACTCCCTCGAATGCTGGTCTCGTGCTTCCGGTGGCGTCGGCAGCGGGTTCCGAGGATACAGAACCGCGACGCCCGAGGTGACGGGCCGGTGACCGCCGCTCGCGGTAGAGTCGATACATGCGCCGGCTGCAGACTCCCGCCGTGCTCGTGCTCGTCGCCGCGGCGCTTGTCGTGCTGACGGGGCTCGGCGTCTGGCAGCTCGCGCGGAACGAGTGGAAGCAGCAGCTGATCCGCGAGCGCGAGGCGGCGATCGCCGCGCCTCCGATCGCCGCCTCCGAGGCCGCGACCCTCGACGGCGAGTCGATCGAGTACCGCCGCGTCGCCCTCGAGGGCGAGTGGGACTACGGGCGCACGCAGATCGTCGCCAACCGCACGCGCTTCGGGCTGCGCGGCGAGGATGTCTACGTACCGCTGCTCACCGGCGACGGCGCGCCCGCGCTGCTCGTGCACCGCGGCTGGTACCCCGCCGCCGAGCGCGAACGCGCGCTCGCGGGCCTCGAGGCGAACGCACCCCCGGAGGGGCTCGCCCTGCGCGCGACGCAACGCCGATACGCGACCGCAACGCGGACGGCGCGTGGACGCGCTTCGGCCTCGACTCGATAGCCGGGGCGCTGCCCTACCCGGTCGCGCCGCTGCACGTGATCGCAGGGGAGCGCGGCGAGCAGCAGCCGCGGCAGGCGCGGCAGGCGCCGGACGAGCTGCCGGTGACGGGCTACGGGGCCTACCGCAACACCACGCCGCACATCTCGCGGCGGTGCGCACGGCCGGGGTGCGGATCCGGCAGCAGCGCCGGGGCCGCGACGATCACCGACCCGCCTGCTTGACCTCCTGCGCCGGCGCGCCACCGACCCCGCCTGCGGCATGGCCGTGGACCGCACACGATCCACGACGGCGAGACTACTTCTGTACGCTCTTCGAGGAGGACCCCGCCGCCTACCTCACCGGCGAGAAGCGCGAGGAGATGTAGGCGCAGCACCGGCCGGCGCGGCCCGCGCGAGCAGGCCGTCGGTGTGACGTTCCGCCCGCTCCAGCCTTTCCCGCGCGGCGGGAACAACAGCCACCCCCCGGACGTTAAGCCAGCATCGCTGTGACGGCGCTCGGTGTGGGAGTCTCGACGTGAGAACACCGCTTGGGATAGTCGCGTCGGTGATCCTCCTCGCGGCCGCGTGTCTGGCCTGCGAGGGTGGCGAGGACACCCCGCCTGCCGCGACCGCGCCGCCGACAGTCGAGCCCTCGCCCACTGCGACGCCGGACTCGCCGCCGACGGCGACCGCCACGCCGACGGTCACCGCGTCCCCGACGCCGACAGCCACGCTGACGCCAACCCCGATCGCCGCATCCCCGAGCCCCACCGCATCGCCGAGTCCCGCCGCTACTCCGCCGCCGCCCGCTACGCCGACACCTCTGCAACGCCAACTCCGGTCGCCACTCCGACTCCGGTCGCGACGCCGATCGGATACGGGTCGGGGGCACCCTCGATGCCTACCGGACCGACCCCGCTCGACGTGCCGCCCCGCGGTACACGGCGATCGCCCACGCCTGCGCGATCACGGAGTCCGGCGAGGTCGTGTGCTGGGGCGGCAACGAATACGGGCAGACCGACGCCCCGCCAGGCCGCTATACGTCAATCTCAGCGAGCAGCGCGCGGAACTGCGCCTTGTCCGAGGACGGCGCGGCGATCTGCTGGGGCGGTGACCTCGAAGGGGTTAGAGAGGTGCCGCCGGGCGCCTATTCGGCGATCGTGGTGAGCAATTGGGAAGCCTGCGCCCTGACGGAGACCGGCGAAGCGGCCTGCTGGGGATCAGGGTACGCGGGGGCCAGCGCTGTTCCGGCCGGCCGCTACACCGCGATCGATGTGAGTGACCCCGCCGCCTACCTCACCGGCGAGAAGCGCGAGGAGATGTAGGCGCAGCACCGGCCGGCGCGGCCCGCGCGAGCAGGCCGTCGGTGTGACGTTCCGCCCGCTCCAGCCTTTCCCGCGCGGCGGGAACAACAGCCACCCCCCGGACGTTAAGCCAGCATCGCTGTGACGGCGCTCGGTGTGGGAGTCTCGACGTGACCGAGCGAGAGGCGGTCTGCTGGGGTGGGTCCCTGCGCGCGCTGGCGCCGCCACGCTCCGCTTCGGGACGCATGCGCGCTAGTCCGGCGAGGCCGCGCTCGGCCTCGAACCGCCACGTGGCGGTGAGCGACGGCGCGACTTGCGCCCTCCTCGGGGGAGGTGACCTGCTGGGGCTGGTACAACGAGCAGCCGAACGAGGCGCCGCCGGGCCGCCACGCGGCTCTCAGCACAGGCGGCGGACACACCTGCGCACTCACGGTCGACGGCGCGGTGTGCTGGGGCGACAACTGGCTGGGCCAGGCCGAACCGCCTCCTGGCCGCTACGTGGCGCAGCGCCGGGGACGCGCATGCGCCCTCGCGGCACTGCGAGGCGGTCTGCTGGGGCGCCGAGCACGCCTGGGACCACGGGCAAGCAGATCCGCCGCCGGGCCGCTACATCGCGATCAGCGCGGGCCGCGCACACCGCGCTCGCCGAGGCCGGCGAGGCCGTCTGCTGGGGCTCGCCCGAACGGCGCCTACGGGCAGGCCGTCTCGCCGCCGGGCCGCTACACCGCGATCAGTGCGGGCTACTGGTCGACCTGCGCACTCACCGAGACGGGCGAGGCGGTCTGCTGGGGCGACAACAGGTACGGACAGATGGATGCCCCGCCCGGCCGCTACATCGCTATCGACACGGGCTGGGGCTACGCGTGCGCCCTGACCGAGGAGGGCGCGGCGGGCTGCTGGGGTTCGCCCGCCTGGTGGGACTACGGGCAGGCGGACCCGCCGCCCGGCCGCTACACGTCGATCAGCGCCAGCGAGTGCCGCACCTGCGCCGTCACCACTGATGGCGAGGTCGTGTGCTGGGGCGACACCGAGTACCTCGACGACCCGTTCCGCCTCTGAGCGTGCCCACAGCACGGGCTTCTCCGCGAGCACGATCCGCCGGGGCCGTATACTTGACCCCGCCGCACCGCCGCCCCTCGCGCGGCACGGCTGCCGTCCCCGAGGCGCGCCCGACCTGAAAGGCGGAGATGACTCCCGACGACTCCCCGATCGCGCGCGATGTCCTCAGCCAGGACGAGGCTGTAGCCCGCGCGCGGCTTGTTTCCGAAATCAGCTACGAGATCCACCTCGACCTGGTCGCGGGCGCGTCCAGCTACCGAGGCGACGTCACGATCCGCTTCGACTTCGCCGACGCCGATGACGCGGACGGCGTCTTCCTCGACCAGCGCGGGGGCGGCATCGAGCGCATCGAGGTCAACGGCGAGGAGATCGAGGTCGGGCCGGGCGAGTACCGCATCGGCCTGCCTGCCGCCGCGCTCCAGGCGAGCAATGTCGTGCGCGTGGGCTACGAGCACGAGTACGACCACACCGGCGACGGCTTCCACCAGTTCATCGACCCCGAGGACGGCAGCGAGTACCTCTACAGCAACTTCGAGCCCTACAACGCCCACCGCCTCTTCCCCTGCTTCGACCAGCCGGACCTGAAGGCGAGCTACGACCTGACGGTCGACGCGCCCTCGGACTGGGAGCTGATCGCGAACGGGCCGGAGCTGGAGCGCGAGGAGCTCGCGGACGGGCGGCTGCGGCGGCGCTTCGCCCCCGCCGAGCGCTTCAGCACCTACCTGTTCGCGCTGATCGCCGGCCCCTACCACGTCGTCCGCGACGAGCATCGAGGCGTGCCGCTCGGCTTCTTCTGCCGCCGCTCGCTCGTCCGCCACCTCGACGAGGACGAGCTGTTCGAGGTCACGAAGCAGGGCCTCGACTTCTACGGCGGGTTCTTCGACTACGCCTACCCGTTCGGCAAGTACGACCAGATCTTCGTGCCCGAGTTCAACTTCGGCGCAATGGAGAACATCGGCGCGGTCACGCACTCCGAACGCATGGTCTTCCGCGACCCGCCGACGGAGAACCAGCGGCTCGGGCGCGCCGAGGTGCTGCTGCACGAGATGGCGCACATGTGGTTCGGCAACCTCGTGACGATGCGCTGGTGGAACGACCTCTGGCTCAACGAGAGCTTCGCGACGTACATGGCCTACCTCGCGATGGTCGAGGCGACCCGCTTCAGCACGGCCTGGCAGGCGTTCAACTCCGGGATGAAGGCCTGGGCCTACCGCCAGGATCAACTCGTCACCACCCACCCGATCGCCGGGCAGGTGCGCGACACCGACGAGACCTTCCTCAACTTCGACGGCATCACCTACGGCAAGGGCGCCGCCGTGCTCAAGCAGCTCGTCGCCGCCGTCGGCATGGACGGCTTCCGCGAGGGCATGCGCATCTACTTCCGCCGCCACGCCTTCGGCAACACCACGCTCGCCGAGTTCCTCGACGCGATCGGCGAGGGCGCGGGGCGCGACCTGCATGGCTGGGCCGCGCTCTGGCTGGAGACCGCCTCGCTCAACACCCTCGCCGCCAGCTGGGAGGTCGAGGACGGCCGCCTCGCCAGCCTCGCGATCGCCCAGACCGCGCCCGAGGACTACCCGACGCTGCGCCCGCACCGCCTCGACATCGCGCTCGTCGGGGCAGGCAACGGAGACGGTGAGGCGGCGGTCGAGACGCTGGCGGTCTCCGTCGAGGGCGACCGCACGGTCGTCGAGGAGGCTGCCGGACGGGCCGCGCCGCAGCTGGTGGTGCCCAACCACAACGATCACGCCTTCGTGAAGGTCGCGCTCGACGAGCGCTCGCTGCGCTTCATCGGCGACCACCTCGAGCGCGTCGGCGATCCGCTGCTGCGGCAGCTGATCGGGCAGTCGCTGTGGAACATGGTGCGCGACCAGCAACTGCGCTCGACGGACTACCTGTCGCTCATCGCCTCGCAGGTTACGTCCGAGACGGACACCGAGTTGATCGAGAGCGTGCTCGCGACGGCGATCGCGGCGATCGCTCGCTACGTCCCGGCGGAGCAGCGCGACGAGCAGGCGCACCGCTTCTCCGAGGTCGCCTGGGAGGCGCTGCAAGCGCTGCCCGAGGGCGCGGCGGGCGACGACCTGCGGATCATCTGGGCGCGCACGCTGATCGGCGTCGCGATCACGCCGTCGGACATCCAGAGGGTAATCAGCCTCGCCGACGGCGAGCTGTCCGCGCCGGGTCTGACGATCGACCAGGGGATGCGCTGGGACATCGCCGCCCGCGCCGTCGCGCACGGCGCCGAGGGCGCGGAAGCGCGCGTCGAGGCGGAACGCGAGCGCGATCCCTCGGACCGCGGCGAGCGCGCGGCGATCCGCGCCGCCGTCGCGACGCCCTCGGAGGAGGCGAAGGCGGAGGCCTGGGAGCGCATCCACGGCGAGGGCTACGGCTCGCTGCACCTCACGGCGGCGGCGATGAGCGGCTTCCACTGGAACGTGCAGCGCGAGCTGCTGGACCCGTGGGTCGGGGAGTTCTTCGAGCGCGCGCCCGCCGTCTTCGGCGAGCGTCAGAACGAGTTCACCCGCGCCTGGTTCGCGAACCTCTTCCCCCACTACCGCATCGAGCAGGCCGTGCTCGACCGCTCGCGCGCGCTGCTCGGCGAGATCGGGGACGGGCTGCCGCTGCTCGCTCGCTCGCTGCGCGAGGCCAACGACGACCTCGAACGCGCGATCCGCTGCAGGGCCTTCGCTGCGCCGTGACAACGAACGCCCCACGGCCGCGCATCTTCTACGGCTGGTATATCGCCGGGGCCGGCTTCATCACGCAGTTCATGCTCGGCGTGTTGATGTTCCACTCGTTCGGCACGTACGTGGCGCTGATGCAGGCCGACTTCGGCTGGAGCCGCACGACCTTCTCGTTCGCCTTCGCCGCCCAGCGCGTCGAGAGCGGCGTGCTCGGCCCGATCCAGGGCTGGGTGATCGACACGTACGGGCCGCGCAAGGTGATGATGCTGGGCCTGGTGCTGTTCGCGGCCGGCTTCATGCTGCTCAGCCAGGTGCAGTCGCTCCCGCTCTTCTACGTCTCCTTCCTGTTGATCGCGATCGGCGCCTCGCTCGGGAGCTTCCTCTCGATCCTCGTCGCGATCGTCAACTGGTTCCGCAGGCGCCGCGCGCTGGCGACCGGCGTGCTCACGATGGGCTTCGCGGTCGGCGGCCTCACGGCCACGCCGATGGCGCTGCTGATCGAGAGCATCGGCTGGCGCAGCGCTGCCTTCGGCTCGGGCATCGTCGTGCTGCTCATCGGCCTCCCGCTCGCGCTCGTGGTGCGGCACCGCCCCGAGCCCTACGGCCTGCTGCCCGACGGGGTCGATGCGAGCTCCCTGGCTGCGGGCGACCCGGACCTGGAGGTCGAGTGGTCGATGACGGCGCGCGAGGCGCTCGGCACCTCGTCGTTCTGGTTCCTCTCGTTCGGTCAGGCCTCGGCGCTGCTGGTGATCGGGGCGCTGATGGTGCATCTCGTGATCTACATCCACGAGGACCTCGGGCACAGCCTCGCGCTCGCCGCCCTGGCGATCACGGTCCAGACGGTCGGCCAGATCGTGGGTCAGCTCCTCGCGGCCTACTTCGGTGACCGTTTGCCGAAGAAACCGCTGGTCATCGCCGCCCTGTTCGGCCATTCGACCGCGATGCTGCTGCTCGGGCTCGCCAGCGGGCTGCCGATGATCTACGCCGCCGTGCTGATCAACGGGATCGCCTGGGGCTCGCGTGGACCGCTGCTGATGGCGATCCGCGCCGACTACTTCGGTCCGAGGCGGTTCGGCACGATCATGGGCTTCTCGTCGCTGGTGATCATGCTCGGGATGATCATCGGGCCGATCTTCGCCGGGATCATGTACGACCAGACCGGCAGCTACCGCCTCGGGTTCCTCGTGCTCGCCGTCGTCGCCGCGCTCGGTTCGGTGATGTTCCTGTTCGTCCGCCCGCCCGACGCCCGCGAGCACTGGAACGAGGAGGCCACCGCAGCGGCGGGGCGCTGAGCGCGGCCCGCTTCCCACTCCGCACTCCTCGATTCCTTGCTGGGCGCCCGGACCGGCTCGCGGCCCCGGGGCGCAGTGCATCAAGACCAGGTGTTACCCAGATCCGCGGCGCTCTACCGCGACCAGAGGATAGGGACGGTGTAGCCCCTGATGAGGCGATCGGGAGTGACGATGGTGAGCCCATGCACGATCGCCTGCGCAATGAGCAGCCGGTCAAACGGATCGCGGTGGAGGTCCGGCAGCTTGCCCGCCTGCAGTGTGGCGTCCTCGTCGATCCCGAGTGTCTCGATGCGATGGAGGAGGCGCTGCTCTGGGACGTATTCGTCCGGGGGCATGTGCAGGCGGAGGCGTCCCAGACCGTGCTTGATGGCGATCTCCCACGCCGAGGCTGCACTCAGGAACACATCGTTGGCCGGGTCGACGATCGCCTCGCGCGCCGCCACCGGCAGGCGCGCATCATCCTCGGCCAGCCAGAGGAACGCCACGGTGTCGAGCAGGAGCCGCATAGCTCCTCGCGGCTCAGGCGCCCCGCCCTTCGAAGAGCGCGAGCATCTCTTCGGGGAGCGGGTCGAAGAAGGAGTCGGGGATCTCAGCGAGACCCTTGCCGAGCCCGACCGGGCGGGGTTCGTCCAGAGGTTCCTCCAACGGCCGGATTTCGGCCACCGGGCGGTTACGGCGGCAGAGGATGATGCTGTCGCCTGGCTTCAAGCGTGCGATGTGCGCCGACAGATGGGTCTTCGCCTCGTGCATGTTGAGTCGCGTCGTCGTCATGGCTACATAGTAACCTAAGCCCGAATCCACCGATCGAAGCTTGACGGGGCGGGCTGCCGGGCTGGCGGAGAGTTCGGCGGGTGCGCCGGCGTTCGCCGGGCGGTGCCGGGGGCGGGCCGGAGCGAGGAGCCCTCGCTCAGCGCCGCTCGGGGGCGCTGAGGGCGCGGGCGCGAGGGTGCGCGAGGCGTGCGCGGGCATGCTGGCGCGAGCCTCGGACCCGGGGCCGGCGCTGTGAGCGGGCGTCAGGCCGGGAGCGGTAGCGCCCGTAGTCGCGCGAGCGCGGCTGCCCACTGGCCGGCCCAGGGCCAGCGCTTCGGGAGGTGCAGCGTCCAGCGCCGGGCAGAATGGGTGAGCCGTCCGGCGAGAGCGAAGTAGCGCCGCCTGAGCGTCCTGGTCGTCACGATCCCCTCGCCGAGCCCCAGGCGCGCCGTCCAGCGGGCGAGGTTGTGCGCGATCACCTGCACCGCGAGCCACGCCGCGTTCGCGGCGAAGCGGCCCGAGGGGAGATGGTTCAGCCCGACGCCGTACTTGAGGTCGCGGATCGCGTTCTCGACCTCGGCGTGGCGGCGATGGTCGGCCTCCAGCTCCAGCAGCGCGCCCGCGCGGTCGGTGATGAAGGCGTGGTAGACCGTATGGAGTGACCGGCTCCGAGTCCGCAAACTCGCGGGTTACAGACGCGAGGGCTGCAGAGCCGCATGCGAAAGGAGCCGGTCAGGAAGATGACTACCACATATGCAGGGATGGATGCACACGCGCGGGCGATCCACGTGGCGGTGCTGGCGCCGGGGGCCGAGCGGCCCGAGGAGTGGCAGCTGGCGAACGAGCCGAAGGCGGTGAAGCGGCTCGCGCAGCGCCTGCGGCGCATGGCGCCGGGGCCGGTCGTGGCCTGCTACGAGGCGGGGCCGGGGGGCTTCGCGCTGCAGCGCCAGCTCGAGGCCGAGGGCATCGAATGCCAGGTGATCGCGCCGGCGCTCATCCCCAGGCGGCCCGGCGACCGCGTCAAGACCGACCGCCGCGACGCCAGGAAGCTGGCCGAGCTGCTGCGCGCGGACCTGCTCACGGCGGTGCATCCCCCGACCATCGACCAGGAGGCGGTGCGCGACCTCTGCCGGGCGCGCGAGGACGCCGTGACCGACCGCACCCGGGCGCGCCACCGCCTGGCGAAGCTGCTGCTGCGGCGCGGCATCGCCTACGACGGCCGGAACTGGACGCTGCGGCACCGCCGCTGGCTGCTGACGCTGCGCTTCGAACACCCGGCCGCGCAGGCCACCTTCGACGACTACCTGCGCGCGCTCGAGGGCGTGGAGGAGCGGCTGCGCACGCTGGAGCAGGAACTGGCCGCGTGTGCCGCCAGCGACGACTACCGCGAGGCGGTGGGGCTGCTGCGCTGCTTCCGCGGGGTCGACACGGTGACGGCGATGACGGTGCTGGCCGAGCTCGGCGACGTCACGCGCTTCGGCAGCGCCCGGCAGTTGATGTCCTACCTCGGGCTCACGCCGAGCGAGTACAGCAGCGGCGCCCGTCAGCGGCGGGGACCGATCACGAAGACAGGGAACAGCCACGTGCGCCGCATCCTGGTGGAGAGCGCCTGGCACTACCGCCACCCGCCGCGGGTGGGGGCAGCGCTGCGCAAGCGCAGGGAGGGCCAGCCGGGCTGGGCCGTGGTGTTGGCCGACCGGGCGCAGACCCGGCTCTATCGCCGCCACCGGCGGCTGGCCGCTCACGGCAAGCCATCGGTCGTGGCGAACGTGGCCGTCGCCCGTGAACTCGCGGGTTACCTGTGGGCGGTGCTGAACATCGGCGCCCGGGAGCAGGCGGCGGCCTGACAGCACGCGCGCGGTCCGCGGCGAAGGCGGAGCTGGCGATACGCCGCTCCGGAGCAGGAGGGGGTGGATGAGCGAGGGCAGGCTCAGGAGGACGCGCGGTACAGCTATGCGGCAGCGGCGCCCGGCGCCGTCAACCCGCGACCGTAGACGGCGACCCCTCCCGGCGAAGCACGGTCATGCGGCAAGGCCCCAGGCAACCCGCGAATATCAGAGTGACACGTCGTCGAAGCAGCGCCCTCGTTCGTCCATCTCCCCCCGTTCCGGAGCCGGATCGCCACGACCACCGCCGGTGCTGCTTGACAACCGGTCACTCCATATCAGCTGTAGCTGGTGAAGAGCGCGAGCTGGGAGCCGGGCGCCGGCTTGACGCGCCGCACGATAAGCCGCACCGGGGCGGCGTCCTCCCTGTGCCGGAACGGGGTGTAGGTCGTCTCGGCGACAGCGGCGCCGTCGTCCAGCCAGTACGGGATCGGCGTCCAGTCCTCTTCCGCGATCGCCTCGATCAGCGTGCGCACGCTCGGCTGCTGGCGGATCGTGACCGAGAAGCGGACGTCGAGCGCGCGGCAGGCGGCGACGACGGCGTGGGTGTAGAAGCCGCTGTCGGCGCGCATCGTCAGCTGCCCGCTCGCTCCGGCAGCGCGCACCCGGCCCACCGTCTCACGCAGGAAGTGGGCGGCGCCGCGGCCGCTGTGCGCGCGGCCCTCGCGCAGCCGCGCCATCAGCACCTCACCGCTGCCGGCTGCCACCGCGAGCAGCGGGTGATAGCCGCGCGCGCCCGTGTAGCCGGGCTGGCGGGCGCCCTCCTTGGCGAGGCCGTAGGTCTCGCAGAGCGTCGAATCGAGGTCGATCGTGAGCGGCGCGTCGCCCGGTCCCGCCCCGGCCGCCCAGCCGCGGGCGAGCAACTCGCGGCTGAGGCGGTCGAGCTGGCGGGCGTGGCCCCAGCGGAAGCTGCGCAGGAACGTGCCGAGGGTGGACGGCGCCTTCACGGTGCAGCCGAGCACGCGCCCGGCGCCGCCTGAGCGCAACGCATCGGCGTCGTCGATGCAGTCACCGCCCGCGAGCGCCGAGGCGACCAGGGTCAGCAGCTTGTCGCCGGCGTTCGCGCGCCCCGCCGCGTCACCGAGGTCGACGTGGGCGTCCGCCAGTTCACGGAAGCCGAGCCGGCGGGCGAGCGTGGCGGGGAGCAGCAGGCCCGCGTGGTCCACGAGGCGGTCGTCGTCGAAGGCGCTGTCTATCCGGTCGGGGTCGCTCGTTGCTAGCATCGAATGGGTGCTCCCTGTGGCTGTGACGTGATTCGTGAAAACCCATTGTCCCAGCTACAGCGGAGCACCCAACCGCAGCCGCTCGCGCGCTCCTCTTCGGTGGATCAGGGGTAAGTAGTAAGGTCATACGAGTCGGACAGAGTGCTGGCGATTCGCGCCATCCGGCGCCAACCCGACACCATCGAGGAGCGCCTCGACGACCTCGAGCGCAGCGGAGCGCTGGCCCGGCCGAGCGGGCCGCGCAAGCCGCTGCGGGCAGTCGCGGGCGCCCCGGCGCGCTCGATCGCTTCCTCGCCGACCGCGACGAGTGAGCGTCGCCTACGTCGACACGTCCGCGCTGGTCGCCGTCGCCTTCGGAGAGGACGCGGGCCCCGCTGTCGCCGTCGGCTCGAGGCCTTCTCGCGGCTGGTCTCCTCGAACCTGCTTGAGGCCGAGCTGCGGTCCACGTTCAGCCGCGAGCGTCTCGCCTTCGAGGCCGACCTCGTCTCCGGCATCGAGTGAGTACTGCCCGATCGGCCGCTGACCGCCGAGTTCGCAGCGGCGCTGGACGCCGGCGAGCTGCGAGGCGCCGACCTGTGGCACGTCGCCACGGCCCTCTACGTCGCCGGCGAGGCGGAGCGCATCTCCTTCGTCACTCTGGACCGGCGCCGGCAGGACGCCGCCGCCGCCCTCGGCTTCCGCAGCTGACGCCTCGCCGCCCGGCGGGCGGTGCTGTTCCGCGCTCCCGTGCGGCGTGGCTACACTGGACCATCGCCTGACGTGCACGAGGGACATTGATGCGCCTGCTACCCGGCACGCTCCTGCTCTCCTGCATGCTCCTCGCCAGCCTCGCGGGCGGCTGTAGCGGCTCGCCGTCCGAGCGCGACGAGCCCGCCACGACGGCCACGCCCAGCGCCACGCCGGCGCCGACCGCGACGCCCTCGTCCAGCCCGACACCCTCGGCAACGCCCGCGCCGAGCGCCACGCCGACGCCAACCGCTACGCCCTCGCCCAGCCCGATACCCTCGGCCACCCCCACACCGAGCGCCACGCCGACGCCAACGGTCGCGCCCACGCCTACCGCAACGCCCTCGCCGACCCCGGACCCCCGTCCCGCGCGGTGCGCGGGGCTGGACGAGCGGGGCGCCGTGCTTGCCGGCGCCGTCGAGGAGGCGATGGACGGGTACACGGGAGGTTGGGGACTCGCCCTGATCGACCTCGACTGCGACGACGCCATCCTCGTCAACCCGGACCACAGCCAGTACCCGGCCTCGTCAGGCAAGATCGCGATCGTCATCACCGCGCTGCGCGCCGTGCAGGACGGCTTCCTGGAGTTCGAGGGGGAGGTCCAGCTGGACGTCGAGACCGTGCTCTCACGCTCGCTCGACGCGCACTCCGACCGGCTGAACGACAAGGTGACGTCCGAGCAGATCGCGGCGGTGCTGCAGCGGGCGGGGACCTCGGAGGCGTCGAAGCTGGAGCACAGCTGGCGGTACGCGCACTTCACGCCGCTCGACCTCGCGCGGGTGTGGGTCTCGCTCGTGCGCGGCGAGCAGCTCAACGAGGAGCTCACCGCGTACCTGCTCGATCTGGCGACAAGGCCGGAGCTGGGTGACGCCTTCTGGCCGTTCCCGCCGGACTTCGGCGTCGAGGGTTACGTGTACGGGCAGAAGGCGGGCTACTGGACCTCGGAGACGCCGATCGGCTACCGCGTCTCGGCGGGATACGCCCGTCCCGAGGACGGCTCCAGCGAGGGCTACGTCTTCGCCTTCCTGATCCGGGCGGAGTGGCAGGACCTGCGCGGCTACTGGACGCGCCCCGTCTTCCCGCTGGTGCGGGACTTCATCGTCGCGGAGGTGGGCGCGGATGCGACGGGCGAGGCGGTCGACTAGCCCGCGAGCGCCCTCCCTCGCCCGCCTACCGCTGAGGGCTGAACTACTCCCCCTACCCCTCCAGCAGCCCCCGCAGCACGAACTGCAGGATCCCGCCGTGGTGGTAGTACTCCGCCTCCACGGGGGTGTCGATGCGGCAGTGGGCCGTGAAGGCGACTTCGCGACCGTCGGCGGCGACGGCGCGCACGGCGATGTCCTGGCCGGGCTTCACGCCGCCCTCGATGCCGGTGACGTCGAAGCGCTCCTCGCCCGTGAGGCCGAGCGCGGCGGCCGATGCGCCCGCGGGGTACTCGAGCGGGAGGATGCCCATGCCGATCAGATTGCTGCGGTGGATGCGCTCGAACGACTCCGCGATGGCGGCGCGCACACCGAGCAGCGCCGGCCCCTTCGCCGCCCAGTCGCGCGAGGATCCCGAGCCGTACTCGCGGCCGGCGAGCAGAATCAGCGGGACGCCCTCGGCGCGGTAGCGCTCCGCGGCGTCGTAGATCGGCAGCTCCTCGCCGTCCGGCAGATGGCGCGTCCAGCCGCCCTCGCGCTCGACGAGCGCGTTGCGCAACCGCACGTTGGCGAAGGCGCCGCGCACCATCACCTCGTGGTTGCCGCGGCGTGAGCCGTAGGAGTTGAAGTCGCGGCGCGCGACTTCGCGCTCGCGCAGGTAGGCCCCGGCCGGGCTGTCCGGCGCGATCGCCCCCGCGGGCGAGATGTGGTCCGTGGTCACCGAGTCGCCGAGCTTCGCGAGTACGCGCGCGCCCTCGATGTCGCCGGGTGGCGACGGCTCGCGCTGCAGGTCCTGGAAGTACGGGGCGTGGCGCACGTAGGTCGAGTCCTCTTCCCAGCCGAAGCGCTGTCCGCCGCCGGTGTCGAGCGCGGCCCAGCGCTCGTCGCCGCTGAAGACGTCGGCGTAGCGCTCTTGGAACATCGCCGAGCGGATCGAGGACTGGATCACCTCGGCGATCTCCTGCTCGCTCGGCCAGATCTCGTGCAGGTGCACGGGCTGCCCGTCGGCGCCCGTGCCCAGTGGCTGCGTCGCGAGGTCGACGTCCATGTGGCCTGCGAGAGCGTAGGCGACGACGAGCGGCGGCGAGGCGAGGTAGTTGGACCGGACCTGGTTGCTGATCCGCGCCTCGAAGTTGCGGTTGCCGGAGAGCACGGCCGCGACGGCCAGCGGGCCGCCGTCGACCGCCTGCGAGACCGCCTCGGGCAGCGGACCGGAGTTGCCGATGCAGGTGGTGCAGCCGTAACCCACGAGGTTGAACCCGAGCGCGTCGAGGTACTCGGTCAGCCCGGCCTCGTCGAGGTAGTCGGTGACCACGCGCGAGCCGGGCGCGAGGCTGGTCTTCACCCAGGGCGGCGTGCTCAGCCCGCGCTCGACGGCCTTCTTGGCGAGCAGGCCGGCCGCGACCATCACCTCCGGGTTGGAGGTGTTCGTGCAGCTCGTGATTGCGGCGATCACCACCGAGCCGTTCGAGAGTTCGTAGGAGTGGCCGTTCGCGGCGACCAGCGCGGGCGTCGCGCTCGCGCCTGCCTCGATCTCCTCGGCGATGGTCGCGCGCGCCGAGGACTGCGCCTCGTGGAGGGCGATGCGGTCCTGCGGCCGCTTCGGCCCGGCCAGGCTCGGCTCGATCGAGCCGAGGTCGAGTTCCAGCAGGTCGCTGTACTCGGGATCCGGCATTTCGTCCGTGCGGAACAGCTGCTGCTCGCGGCAGTACGCCTCCACCAGGGCGACCTCGTCCTCGGAGCGGCCGGTGAAGCGCAGGTAGTTGAGCGTCTCGGCGTCGACAGGGAAGAAGCCGACGGTCGCGCCGTACTCGGGACACATGTTGGCGATCGTCGCGCGGGCCGCGAGTGAGAGCGCGCCGAGGCCCGGCCCGAAGAACTCGACGAACTTGCCGACGACGTTGCGCTCGCGCAGCAGCTCGACGACGCGCAGGACCAGGTCCGTGCCGGTTGCGCCCTCGGGCAGCCGCCCCGTCAGCCGCACGCCGAAGACCTGCGGGATCAGCATCGAGACCGGCTGGCCGAGCATCGCCGCCTCGGCCTCGATGCCGCCGACGCCCCAGCCGAGCACGCCGAGGCCGTTGATCATCGTCGTGTGCGAGTCCGTCCCGACGAGCGTGTCGGGCCAGGCGCCGCCGTCCTGGCGGTGCACGACGGTGGCGAGGTACTCGAGGTTCACCTGGTGCACGATGCCGGTGCCGGGCGGGACGACGCGGAAGCCCTCGAAGGCCTGCTGGCCCCAGCGCAGGAACTGGTAGCGCTCGCCGTTGCGCTCGAACTCGCGCGTGACGTTGAGCAGGAAGGCGGCGTCGGCGCCGAACTCGTCGACCTGCACGGAGTGGTCGATCACGAGGTCGACGGGCTGCTGCGGGTTGATCCTCGAGGGGTCGCCGCCGAGATCGGCCATCGCGTCGCGCATCGCGGCGAGGTCCACGATCGCCGGGACACCGGTGAAGTCCTGGAGCAGCACGCGCGCGGGGCGGAAGGCGACCTCGTCCGAGGGCGTCGCCTGCGCCTGCCAGGCGCCGAGCGCGCGGATCGAGTCGGCGCTGACGGCGGAGCCGTCCTCGCCGCGCAGCAGGTTCTCGAGCAGGATGCGCAGCGTGAAGGGCAACCGCGCGAGGTCGCAGCCAAGCGCCTCGGCGGCGCGGTCGAGCCGGTAGATCGTGTGTGTGGCGCCGCCGGCCTCGAGGCTCGCGCGAGCGCCAAAGCTGTCCAGCGACTCGAATCCCGCAGCCATGCGCCACACCCTCTCTCGCGCCCATGTTCACGGGCAGCCGTCAGCGCGCACCGGTCCAGTGGCTATCGTAACGACTGCGCCCGTCAGCCGCGCGCCGACGCTCATCCGGGCGCTGCCTCAGGGCACAAAGGAGCCTGAGCGCGAACGCTCAGGCTCGGTTGCCGGACGAACCGGCTGCTGTCTCTGCTCGTCCCCGGGGAGCTAGGCGTCCTCGGGGAACTGCCAGATCTCGTGCTCCGGGTCCTCGTCGCTGAGGCGGAACTGGGGCAGGGCCATGCCGTCGCCCATATCGATCATCGTCACCTCGACGCGCTTGCCGATCGCGACATTGGCTTCCAGCTCGGGGCCGCCGTCCGCGTTGATGCAGTTGCTGATGATGCGCACGGAGCGGTCGGCCGTGGGCTGGCCGCGCTGCTCGTCGATCTCGACGAGGACGATGGGGTAGGGGGTCCAGTCGCGGAACGCCGGGTTCACGGCGTGCGGGACGAAGTAGTAGGAGTGGATGGTGCCCTTCCCGGAGATGGGCCGCCAGTCGAGATCCTCGCCGCCGCACTCGGGGCAGAGCGGGCCGGGCGGGTAGCGCATGAGGTCGCAGTCGGGGCAGGCCTGCAGGTGCAGCGTTCCGGACGCCGCCTGTTCGAAGTACTCGATGTGCGGCCGGTCGTTCTCGGGAATGAAGACCTCGAGCCCGTGATATTGCGGCATGTACGACCCCTCCGGCATCAATCGGCGCGGCCGCGCGACTCTCGCGCGAACCTCGCGGGTTGTAGCACGTCCGCGCACCGCCGGGCAACCTCGCGAAGGTGCTCGCCAGCCCCGCGGCGCGGTGGGTGCGAATGGCGCGCTGCGGTTGCTGCGCGACAGCGGCGTCGGTACGCTGATCGACGCGCCGGACGGCCATCGCGCCGGGCGGCGGCCCTCGGGCGGTTAGCTCAGTTGGTACGAGCGCTCGCTTCACACGCGAGAGGTCACTGGTTCAAGTCCAGTACCGCCCACCACTTCCCACGGGGACCGAACTGCAAACGTCCCGCCGGGACTTCAGGCTCCGCGCCTGGACGCCGTGCGCCATCACGCTTCACCTGGATGACGAAGATCTGGCGGATCAGGGAACGATCCGGCGGGAAGGCGCATATCTATTGTCAGGATGGTACTGGCGCGACTTGATGCGAGACGCGAAGACTACCTCGGCCGGCCCGCGGAGGGTGAGGAGCGCATGACCGAAGACGAGGCCGTCCTGCGCTGCCAGAACGGGGACCGCGAGGCCTTCCGCTACCTGGTGGAGCAGTACAAGCACCCGCTCTTCGGCACCGCCTACCTGATGACCGGCAATGCGGCCCAGGCCGAGGAGCACGTCCAGGACGCGTTCCTGCTGGCCTGGCGCGGCATCCGCACGTTCCGGCGAGGCAGCTCCATCAAGCCCTGGCTGATGCGCATCCTCGTGAACGCCGTGCTCTCCCAGCAGCGCAAACGCAGGCTGGCGACGGTCCCGCTGGAAGAATCGATCCCGCTGGGAGTGCCCGCCGGGCAGGACGAAGCAATCGAGGCGAGCGAGGACCGCCAGGCCGTGCGCCAGGCCCTCGCCCAGCTCAGTCCCGAGCACCGCGAGGTAGTGGTGCTGCGCTACTTCGCCGACCTCACGGTTTCGCAGGTGGCCCGTTCCGCCGGCGTGCGCGAGGGCACGGTCAAGTCCCGGCTGCACCGAGCGCTCCGCCACATGCGTGAGCTGCTGGAGCAGTCCGGTGCGATGGAGGTTGCGGGCAATGGCGCATAACGACGCACCCGACCCGGGGATGGAGCGCCGCCTCCGGGAGCACTTCAGCGAGGAGGCCAGCGACTTGCGTGCACCTGACGATCTCTGGGCCCGACTCGAGGGACGCCTCGGAGAGCAGCAGCAGCCGCGCTTCGCCTTCCTGCGTGACGCCGCCACCGCCTTTGGCGGGAGGACCTGGGTTCCGGCGGCAGCAGCAGTGTTGCTGGTCGTGGCCGCCGGGGTCGGGGTCTGGGCCCTCGCCGGCGGCCCCGGCGATGGCGACGGCGCGGCGCCCATGGTCGCGGCCCCCGCCGCCACAGCGGCTCCGGCCGCCATAGCGACCGCCGCCGCCGCCACGGCGACCCCCGCCCCCACGCGAGCTGCCACGGCGGCTGCCACGGCGGCTCCCACCGCCAGGCCGGTCGCCGCCGCCACGCGAGCCGCCACGCAGGCTGCGGCAAGGGCCGCCCCGACGGCGGCCCCCACCGCCGCCCCGACGCCGGCCCCTACCGCCGCCCCGACGCCGGCCCCTACCGCCGCCGCGGCAGCGACCGCCACGCCGGCTCCCGCCCCCACGGCCGAGCGCGAGGCGGACGCAGACGACGCTCCCAGCGACGACGGTTCCATGGCTGACGCGGCTCCCGCGGACGAGGCGGCCGAGCCCGCACCGGCCGAGGAGGACGGCGGTGGCCGCGGCGGCGACGCTGTGGCGGAGCCAGAGGCCCCGCCACAGGCTGACAGCGGTGGCGGCACCTCGGCACCGAGTGAGGAGGCGGCTCCCCAGCCCCAGCAGCCCTCGGCTACGACGTTCCAGGACTACGGCCGCGCGCCGTTCGTGGACGCGTCCACCGATGCCGTCTCCACGTTCAGCCTCGACACGGACCGCACGTCCTACTTCCTCGCCCTCAACTGGGTGAGCAACGGCTACACCGTCGAGCCCGACTCCGTGCGCGCGGAGGAGTGGATCAACGCCTTCGACTACAGCTATGACGCGCCGAGCGACGATCGCAGCTTCGCCGTCAGCAGCGACGTGGTGGAGCACCCCCTCGGCGGCGGGCGGCACCTGGCCCGCGTCGCCTTCCAGGCGCCGGAGCTGCGCGACGACACGCCACTGAACGTGACGCTGGTGCTGGACGCCTCCGGCTCCATGCAAGTGGGCAACCGCGTCGCCATCGCCCGCGAGGCGGCGGAGACGATCCGCCAGAGCCTCAGCCCGCGCGACCGCATCGCCGTCGTGCACTTCACCACCGACGTGATCGAGGCGTACACGGTCGAGCACAGCGCACCCGACGACGAGGACGTCGTGCGCTCGATCGAGCACCTCGCGCCGCACAGCAGCACGAACGTGCAGGCCGGGCTCAACCTCGGCGTCCAGCTCGCCGATGCCGCCCGGAGCGAGCGGCCCGAGGCCTTCAACTACATCATCCTGATGTCCGACGGCGTCGCGAACGTGGACGCCACCAGCCCGTTCGCCATCCTCGAGTCGGCCGCCGATTCGGACAGCACGAACCCGCTGCGCCTGATCACGATCGGCGTCGGGATCGAGAACTACAACGACGTCCTGCTGGAGCAGCTCGCCCAGCACGGCAACGGCTGGTACCGCTACCTGGACGACACCGCCCAGGCGCGGGAGACGTTCAGCCGCGAGAGCTGGCTGACGCTCTCCACGCCGTTCGCCGACCAGACGCGCGCCCAGGTGACCTGGGATCCCGCGCTCGTGCAGGCGTGGCGCATCGTCGGCTACGAGAACCGCATCACGCCGGACCACACCTTCGAGCAGGATCGCAAGGAGTTCGCCGAGCTCCCCTCCGGGGCCGCGACGACGGTGTTCTACGAGCTCGTCCTCCACGATAACGCCCGCGACCGGTCCGCCGTGCTGGGGAGCGTGGAGTTGCGCTGGGTGGACCCGGCCTCCGGAGCCTCACTCAACCAGCACGCTAATGTCTCGGGTGACACGGGCGACTCGTTCGCCGGCGGCGACCGCTACCTCCGGCTCGGAGCGATCGTGGGACTCGCCGCCGACCGCTACAGCAGCCTCTCGCCGCAGGTCGAGAACGCGGAGGTCGACTACGCGGGCATCCACGCCGACCTCGTGGCGCTGCTGCAGGAGTTCGACTCGCTGGATGAGCAGCTCGGCTCCCTCGAGGCCTACACCGACCTGCGCTTCCTGCTGGAACGGCTGACGGCCGCCGCCGAGGCGCTGGCGCCGTCCGCGGGCTACAGCCGGTGACCTGCCTCGGCAGCGAGCCGGGCGCATTCGGCCCGCCTTGACGTGCTCGTTTCCCCCGGCGGAGGGCTCTCTGAACTGACACCCGCCTCCTCAATGAGGGTCGGGTATGTCTGCAAGGACGAGTGACCGGGAAACCATCCGGCGGTCAGGCACGTACCTGTTGGTGAGAGGGTACTGTGGAGGGCGAACGGGCCTCTTCCTGTTTGACCGGCACAGCCCCGGCGTTCGTCTCCCCTCAGACACCGCGGCCCAAGGAGGCTGAGATGCGACTACCAATGCGGATGTACCGGATTCTCGCCCCGATGGCGGCGATCGCGCTCCTCGCGGGGGCGCTTGTCGCCTGCGGCGACGACAGCGACGACTCTGAGAGGGCGGCACCCGCCGCAACCCAGGCAGCCAGCCGCGCAACCGCAGCGCCCACGGCAGCGCCCATGGCTACTGCGGCGGCAGCGACCGCCACCGCAGCGCCCCGTGCACGCCCAGTGGGTACGGCGGCGGCTATCGCCGCCGCCACGGCAGCCCCGACCGCCTTGAGGCGCTCTACGCAAGGGGACTCGGCAGACGCACCGGCTCAGCGGCCCGCCCCACCGGACACGACGTTCAGGAACTACGGGCGAACGCCGTTCGTCGATACCTCCACGGACGCCGTCTCCACCTTCAGCCTCGACACCGACCGCACGTCATACTTCCTCGCCCTGGCGTGGGCCCAGAGCGGCTACACGGTCGAGCCCGACTCGGTGCGGGCGGAAGAGTGGGTCAACGCCTTCGACTACGGGTACGACCTGCCCCGCTACAACGACAGCTTCGCGATCACGAGCGACGTGGTGGGTCACCCCCTGGGAGGCGGCCGGCACCTCGCCCGCATCGCCTTCCAGGCGCCCAAACTGCGCGACGACACGCCGCTCAACGTGACGCTCGTGCTCGACGCCTCCGGATCGATGGCGGACGGCAACCGCGTTGCGATCGCCAGGGAGGCGGCGGAGACCATCCGCCAGAGCCTCAGTTCGCGCGACCGCGTCGCCGTGGTGCACTTCACCACCGACGTGCTTAGCCAGTACACCGTCGAGCACAGCCGGCCCGACGACGGGGACGTCACGCGATCGATCGGGCAGCTCTCCCCGCACGGCAGCACGAACGTGCAGGCCGGGCTCAACCTCGGCGTCGAGCTCGCCCACGAGGCGCGCCGGCAGCGGCCCGACGCCTTCAACTACATCATCCTGATGTCCGACGGCGTCGCGAACGTCGACGCCACCAACCCCTTCGCCATCCTCGAGTCCTCGCCCGACACGGACTTCCGCAACCCGCTGCGGCTGATCACGATCGGGGTGGGCATCAACAACTACAACGACTACCTGCTGGAGCAGTTGGCCCAGCACGGCAACGGCTGGTACCGCTACCTCGACAACACCGACCAGGCGCGGGAGACGTTCAGCCGCGAGAACTGGCTCGCCCTCTCGACGCCCTTCGCCGACCAGGCCCGCGCCCAGGTGACCTGGGAGCCGGCGTGGGTCAGCTCCTGGCGCATCGTCGGCTACGAGAACCGCGTCACCCCCGACCACACCTTCGAACAGAACCGCAGGGAGTTCGCCGAGCTGCCGTCCGGGGCCGCCACCACCGTGTTCTACGAGCTGGTCCTGTACGACGAGGCTCGCGGGCGCCTGCCGGTTCTGGGCAGCGTCGAGGTGCGCTGGGTCGACCCCGGATCCGGAACATCGCTCACGCAATCGTCGGCGGTGGAGGGCCGCACGGACGCCCCGTTCGATGTCGGTGACCGCTATTTCCGCTTCGGCGCGATCGTGGCGCTGGCCTCGGACCGCTACAGCGCTCTCTCACCGCAGCACGAGAACGCCGAGGTCGATCTCGGCGGCATCGCCGCCGATCTCTCCGCGCTGCGCGACGAACTGACTTCACTGCAGGAGCGGCTGGGCACGTCGCAGGCCTACCGCGACTTCGGCTTCCTCCTGGACCAGCTCACTGCGACGGCCGGGGAGCTGGCGCCGTCCTCGGGCTACAGCCGCTGACGGACTCCCTCGCCCGGAGCTGATGCAGGTGCGCGATGCCGGCCGCGGTGGTCAACACCCACCGTGGCCGGTACCGCGCATCAGGTTCCGCCGCTGAGGCGCGGGTAGTGCTGGCAGATCGCCGCGCGCTGATCGACCACGGCGCGCCGCGGGGCTACTCGCCTGCGACGACTCCGAAGCGGCCGCTGTCGCTGCGTCCGAAGACCTCGGGGAAGAAGGCCTCTTCCGCGTGCGCGGGGGCGACGAAGAAGTCGCCCGGCGTGGTCGCCCGCGCGTAGTAGACGTACTCGTGCACGCCCTGCGGAAGGCGGCTGGCACGCAGCACGAGCCGGTCGTCCCGCAGCTCCACCTGGTCCCACGGGTTGTAGTACCAGCGGTACCACGGCGCGTAGTACGAGGGCGCAGCGCCGCGCAGCGCCTCGACGCGATCGGCTTCCAGCTGCTCGCGCAGCCAGGGCGAGACGATGTTCAGTCGCGGGTCAATCGGTTCGAGGCCCGCCGGCAGGAAGTCGTCGACCTTTGCGAAGAGGCGATCCGCGGGCGCGATCACCGTCACCGTCACCCGCACCACGTCGCCAACCGAGGCGCTGCGGATCGGCTTGTCCGGCTCGTCGAGCAGCGAGTAGCGGTGCGAGACGGCGAAGCCGCGGTTCAGCGCCTCGACGTCTTGAGCGGGCGTGACGTAGCGCAGGTTGAGCCCGTAGTACATCCGCCCCGGCTGGCCGGCCTCGCGCTCGAACTGCACGCGGCTGACCTCGCCCAGCGGCAGCTCGGCGAGCGCGACCGCGGCGCCGTCGAGGTAGTCGCCGGCCGGCACGTCGAAGTCACCGTCGAGCACCCTCGCGGTGTTCACCAGCACCGAGTAGTCGTAGACGCCGCGTGTCTCGCCGGTGAGCTCCGCGTAGGCGCCGAGCGAGGCCATCCCCTGGGCGCGCTCGACACCGGTCTTCCAGCGCTCGGCCGAGCGGGCGATGGCGAGCCAGCGCGCGGTCTCCTCGATCAGCGGGTGCCGCGGGTCGACCCCGGTGAGCGCGCGCAGCACGAGCGCGGTGGTGCGCACGCTCCCGTTGTGCATCGAGCCCGCGACGCGCTTGTCCTCCCAGTGGTTGCCGTTGGCGCTGGCGACGGTGTTGGCGGTGAGGTCGTTGAGCAGAGTCCGCACGTCCTGGTGGTCCGCCTCGTGGCCGGTCGCAAGCAGGCCGAGCAGCAGGTAGGCGCGCCCCCAGTTCGTGAGGTTCGCGCGGTGCTCCTCGACGATCGCTCGCATCGCACGCGCCTGCTCCTCGATCAGCGGGCCTGCCTCCGCAACGTGCTCCGAGGCGTTCGCGAGCGCGTAGAGCAGGAAGGCGTGCTGGTTCGGATCCGCCGGCTGCTGGACATCGGTGACGCGGTACACGTGGCCGCGGATCATGCGCCAGGCGCTGGTGAGCTCGGAGTCGGGTACCGCGTGACCGGCGTCGCGGGCCTCGCCGAGCGCGATCAGCACCCATGCGGTGACCCACACGTTGGTCGAGCAGGTCGGGCACCATCCCCATCCGCCGCCCCACTGTTGCGCGTCGACTAGCGCCGCCAGGTCGGCCTCGAGCTGGCGCGTCCGCGCCTCGTCGAGGCCGCCCGGCGTCGCGCGCTGCACCGCGATCGTCGCGACGACGCGGCTCGCCGTGCGCACGATCGACTCCCGCCGGTAGGGCCTGAAGTAGTCCAGTTCCTCGTCGAGCGCGCCAACCAGCGAGCCCTGCACGGACAGCTCAAGCAAGCCCGTCCCGGTGATCACGTAGTCCGGCAGGTACACCGCCTCGATGGCCGGCGTGTCCTCGACGACCCCGCCGGAGGCCGTCGTCTCCGGCGTGACGTCGAGGTGCACCGGCAGGCTGATCTCGACGCCGTCGCCGTGGCCGCCGCTGGTGACGGCGCGGAAGCGAATCGTCGCCGTGCCTTCCTCGAGCGCGCGGGCGGGCCACTCGAAGATCGCCGAGTCGCCAGGCTCGATGGTCGCCGAGCGCGCAGCGTCGTCGTCGAGGATCACGCCCTCGACCTCGATGGTGGCGGTGATCTCGCGCGCCTCCGCCGTGCCGTTGCGCACCAGCGTGCGCAGCATGACCGCGTCGCCGACGCGCAGGAAGCGCGGCAGCGCGGAGCGCACGAGCAGCGGCTGCGTCACCAGCAGCTCGCTCTCGCCCTCGCCGACCTGCGTCTCGGCGGTGACCGCGCGCGCCCGTGCGCGCCAGGTGGTGGTGTTGTCGGGCAGCTGCAGCTCGAAGCTGGCCTTGCCCGCCTCGTCGGTGGTGAGTTGCCCGATCCAGAGCGCCGTGTTCTGGAAGTCCGAGCGCACAGGCGCGTCGGCGCCGCTCGCTGCCGCGGGCGCGGCGGCGTCCACCCCTTCGGCGGTCATCCCGGAGTCCGCGATCGCCGGCACTACCTCGGCCGGTGACCGGCTCTTCGCCCGGTCGTCGCCCGTGCCCGCTTCGCCCTTCTCGGCCTCACGGAAGGCCTCGTTCCAGCGGTCGACGAGGACGGCGAGCGACGAGGCGGTGCGGACGCCGAGCGGACGCTCGTACCAGAACGCGCCCATGCCGTCCGGGCCCACCTCATCCGCCAGCGCGAGCACAGCCTTGTCGACGATCGCGACCGCGACATCAGCTTCGACGCCGCGGCCCTCCGCGTCCGTGACGGTGACCTCGTAGCGCACCGTCTCGCCGGGCAGCGCCTGCTCGCGGTCCGGCTCGATGCGCACGTCGAGCCTGCGCGGCGCCGTCGAGACCGGGAGCTTCAGGGAGCCGACCAGGTAGCGCGGGTACGGGTCGGCCGCGGTGGGCGGGCGGTAGAGCACGACGCTGACGTAGATGTTGGGGATGTGCGCGTCCTCGATCGGGATGCGCAGCACCTCGCTGTTCGTCTCCAGGGTGCGCACCTCGCTGCTGAGCACGCGCCCACGCTCGATGGTGACGAGCGCGGTCGCGCCCGCGAACGGGGCCGGCACGAGCACCTCGGCCACGTCGCCGACCTCGTACTCGTCGCGGTCGGCGATCAGTTCGATGATGTCGTCCTCGCGCACGGGCCACGGCGCATGGTCCGAGCCGCTGACCCAGAGGGAGCGGGCGGAGCGCGCCACGCGTTCCCGCTCGTCGAGCGACTCCGCGACGAGCCGGTACGACCCTGCCTTCGGAGGGGTGAACGTCACCGTCGCCTCGCCGGCCTCGTTCGTCGTGGCGGGGAGGACCTCGAGCTCCGTCTCGAGCAGTTCGTAGCGGTAGAAGTAGCCGCCGCTGTCGGCTCGTTCCTTCTTCCTCACCCACTCCCGCTCGTAGATGCGGACGGTGACCGGCCGGCTCGGGGCGATCCGGCTCTCGTAGTCGACGCTGACGAGCTGGACGGTCTCCGGCTCCCCGGCCTTCGCGATGTAGGACTCGGTCTTGATGCCGGCGTACCAGGTGGCGGGGTGGACGGTGGCGGTGGTGCTGCCGGCCACGGCCTGCCCGTTCGCGTCCGTCACGGTCGCGCTGATCCTGAACTCCTGCGTGCCCTCGCCCCGCTCGAGCCTGGCGGGCACCTCGAAGCTCGCCACGCCCGAGGCGTCCGTACGCGTCTCGCCTTCGCCTCGCAGCGGATCGGGGCGGTCCGGGGTCTGGTAGTAGTAGTCGTACTCCGAGAACGAGTAGTCCTCGTAGCCCTCGACCCGGATCGCCGTTGGGAACGCCCGCGCGGCCCACTCGACATCGGCGTCCGCCACGGCGCCGCCGAAGTAGAAGCGCGCCTGTGCCTCGGTGGGGATCGCGTCACCGGCGAGGTAGTCCGTCCCGGCCGTCTCCACCGTGACCTCAAACTCCGGTGCGCGGAACTCCGCCACGCGGAAGGACATCCCGGCCACCTGGCCGCCGCGACCGACGAACAGGGACACCCCGTACGGACCCGTGGCGGCGTCGCCGGGGAGCACGAACTGGCCCGCAAGAGCCCCGAACTCGTCGAGCTCAGACGTTGTGTGGAACGGGTTCCGCCAGCGCGGGTCGCGGATCCGGACGGTGACCTCGGTGCCCGGTCCTGGTACGGCGTACGACGCGTCGTCGTCGTCCCGCACGACGGCCTTGTAGTAGACGGTCTCGCCGGGGCGGTAGATCGGCCGGTCGGTGTAGAGGTGGCCGACCGAAATGGGGAAGTACGAGGAAGCTCCCAGCTGCCGGGGGGAGGCGCCCGCATCCCACCACGTAGACGCCACACCGCTGCGTCCGTCCTCCTCGATCCGCACGAGGTGGTCTCCGTATGGAGTCCAGTAGGAGCCCCTATCGGCAGTGACGGCGAACCGCGCGAGCCCGTCGCTGTCGGTGCTGCCCGTCTGGTAGGGGCTGGAGGGCGGATCCTCGAGCGGGGCGGTGCTGACCGTCACGCCGTCCAGCGGCGCGCCCGTCTCGTAGTCGAGCGCCCAGACGAGCAGCTCGTCGAACGCCAGCTTGGTGACGACCGCCGTATCGACGACGCTGAGCACCAGCTTGAGCGAGTCCTCCTCTTCCTCCTCCTCGTCGATGCCGGCAGCAAGGAAATAGTGACCCTTGGGCAGCGGTTCGCCAACGCTCAGCGCGGTCGAGTAGCGCCCCGACGCGTCACGCAACTCTGCTCCGATCGGCTCGGTCCAGGTGCGTATCGGTTCGCTCGCCGGCGAGAACCAGATCCACTTGTCCTCGCTCTCGCGCCATCCATCGATAAAGCCGCGGCGGAGGAGGATCTCCGCTTCGGAGTCGGAGAGGCGGTAGAGCCGGAAGTGGGCCTTTTCCACGGCCCGCGCGTGGTAGTACAGCACCTGCGGATCGGCAGCCGAGAAGGTGACGAAGCTGGCCGGAGCCGCGAGGGCCACCCACGGTCTCGGGGGCTCCGCCGCGCGCGTGGTGAAGGAGAACTCGTGCGCTGCGAGGGTCCGCCCCCCTCGGTCGCGCGCGCCCTCGGCCACGCTCACGGTGTACTCAGTCGAATACTCAAGCCCCACACCGATACGGACCGTCACGGGGCTCCAGTCATACCAGCGCAGTGTGATGTCGTCCGGGTCGATGCCGCTGATCGTGATGCGGTCCTCGAACGACTCGATGTCCATCGGGTTGTTGTAGTAGAGCGTGACGTCGTAGTACGGCCATGCATCGGTCGCGCCGGCCGGCGGGCTCGTGCGGACGAGCCTCGGCTGCTCGACGACCGTGAAGCGTGCGGTCCTGATCGAGGGCATCGCGCCACCGCTCGCTCCACGCAGGCCGGCGGGTGCGCTGAGCGCGTGCGCCGTGCCTAACGCCAACGGCTCGGCGGGTGTCAGCGCAACCACCGTATCGCCCTCGCTCCACGCGAATGTGGTCGCAACGGCTTCCCCATCCCCGGGGGTGAGCCGGAGGCCCGCCTCCACCGAGGCGCGGTCCATCGGCTGGTTGAACGCGACGACGAACGGCCCATCGGGCTCGACGAACTTCGAACCGTCCTCCGGCTCGAAGCGCGTGATCGCCGGCTGGATCGTCTCGAAGCTCCACGCGAAGTCGGCCTCGAGGACGCCGTCGGCGGCCGACGTGAGCCCGGCGGGGATGCGCACCTGGTACCGCGTGCTGGGCAGCAGCCCCGCGCTGGGCGTGAAGCGGTAGAGCGAGGTGTTGAGCCACTCGCCTTCCCCGGCGATCGGCGGGTCGAACTCCAGCACCTCGGGCGCGGGCCCCTCCTGGAGCACGGTCAGTGCCGCGACCGAGCGGTTGAATTGCACGAGGATCTGCGCCGCCGCGGGCACCTCACGGTCCCCGTCACCGGGGATGACGTAGGCCACCTCCAGGCGGCCATCGACGGTGAAGATGTGCGTGTGGTCCTCGGCGAGGCCCGAGGCGGCGGCGTTCACCAGCAGCTGGTACTGCCGCCCCCGCTGCCAGCCGGGGTAGGCGGGCTGGAATAGCAGCGTGCGATCGTCGGCCCAGACGAAGGCGCCCTCGGTCGGCGGGTCGATTGACACGAGGGCGGCGGCGTCCGTCTCGGGGGGCGGATCGCGGAAGGCGATGGTCAGGACCGCGAGCCGCGGCACCGAGGTGCCGCCGGGCGAGACGGTGATCGGGGGCGCGAGCTCGGGCAGCGGGGCGACGATCGTGAGGTCGCCGTAGCGGTAGTGCCCGCCGGAGCTGTGGCCGTCGTCGAGCGGGAGCGGCCCCACGTCGAACCAGTCACCACCCTCGCCACGGGCGCTGACGGAGATGGCGAGGGGATCGCTGACGCTCTGCCAGACGCGCAGTTCGACGCGGCCGACGGTGAGTTCGCCGTAACGGAGACTCCCGTCCGCGCTGTGGCCATCGTCGAGCGGGAACCGAATCGTCCCGAGCGTGGCCCAGCTACCGCCTTCGGGGCGGGCGCTGACGTACAGCCGCTCGGCGTTGTTCACGTCCTGCCAGACGCGCAACTCGACGACCGCGGCGTCCGCGCCCGAGGCAGCCTGCCCGGAGGTGCTGCCCTCGGCGGTGGCGTTCGGGCCGGGCGCGACGACGGGCACGAGGGCAACAGCGGCGGCCAGCAGCAGCAATGCGGCGACGGTCAGCTTCTTCAGCATGGCGCTGCGCCTCAGGGCTCACTCCGATTCCGGGGCTGCACCGATGCTACGCGGCGCCGCGAGTAATCGTTCCGCAAACAAACGCCGCGGCCGCTACCGCGTGAGGGCGCCCAGGGCGGTCCCCTGCGCCCGCTGGATTTCCTCGTCGGTCATGCAGGCCCAGGTCCCGAGGCCGTCGTCGGCGATCTCGGCGAGGTCCGCCGGGGACGCCGTCGAGGGATCGTACGCGTGCGCGTTGATGAGGGCCGTGTAGCGCGGATGCTCGCGGGCGAAGTCCGCGAGGCAGGCCCTGGTCCCATCGGTCAGTTCGCCGGTCGTCGTCACGGTGATGGTGACGAAGGACTGGACGTAGCCTTCATCCGAGATGCAATCGGCGACCGCGTCCGACACGTCGAAGGCCTCGTGGACCGTGCCGGCGAGGAGCGTGTTGTACTCGTCGTCGCTGAGGGCGTCGCGGATGCAGGCGACGTCGGCCTCGGGGATCGCGCCGATCAGGTCATGCTCGGCGGTCGTCATGCTGTCGATCACCTCCTGGAAGCCCAGGAGGTAGTCCACCTTCTCCTGCACGGTCATGCAGTTGTAGAACTCGAGGAAGTACGGGTGTGCCGCGGCCGCTGCGCTGGCCTCCTCGCTGGCCGGCACGCCCAGCCCGAGCCGGACTGCGTCCGGGTGCTCGAGGCCGACCCCGATCATGCACGTGACGGTTTCCGCACTCCATCCGCCGGCCTGCGCCGCGATGAATCCGATGCCGAGCGTCACGAGGTTCTCGACTTCGAGGCAGCCGAAGAGCGGCGCCCCGGCAGCGGCGTCGGCGGCGGCCAGCAGGATCGGCGTGGAGAGCATGATCTCATAGATGAAGTCGCCGAAGGCTTCACGGATGCAGACCTGCTCGGCCTCGGAGATCCTGTCCATGAGGTCCTTGCCGGTGGTCCCCGCCGTGATCACCAGGCTCGCGACGCCCTCGGCAGGCTGGGTCGCCGAGGGCGGAGGCGCCTCGGTGGGCGTGGGGGTCGGTGGTGGCGGGGTTGGTGTCGGCGTCGGTGGAGGCGGGGTCGGCGTGGGAGTCGGGGTCGGCGTGGGGGTCGGCGTGGGGGCCGGTGTGGAGGCCGGCGCGGTGGTCGCGGCCGGGGTCGGCTCGGGGTCGTCGCCGCCGCCGCAGGCGGCTGCGAGCGCAGCGATCACGAGCGTGACCGCGATGGCCGCGAGCCAGCCGGACCTGATGAGCCCAGTGACCATGATGCGCGGCTCCTCACGGGGTCATTCGAGGCGTGCAGTATAATGTCCTCACGTGGACCGCGAGCGCAGCACCTGTCGCAAGCGGAGCCGCGCATCGTGCCGAAGTGGCGGAACGGCAGACGCGCTGCGTTCAGGGCGCAGTGGGGTTTAACCCCGTGTGAGTTCAAATCTCACCTTCGGCACCATAACCCGGATATACCGCATACTTGTCCACACGCGCCCGTAGCTCAGGGGATAGAGCGCAGCCCTGCGGAGGCTGAGGCCGAAGGTTCGAATCCTTCCGGGCGCGCCATCACTCCCACCCATCGCCCGCCGTCGCCTGGCCCGCGCTCCACGGCGCCTCGAGGGCTGCCCTGCCGCCCCTGAGGCGTGCACCAGTCGCTGGCGTTACCCTTTGCGCCATGACCACCGCCGAGCGACCCGCCGCACCCGAGGAGCGCTCCCCCGCCGGGAGGCCCGAAGCGACACCGCAGTCATACGAGAGCATGCGGCTCATGGTCGGGCTGTCCGCGGGTCACGGCGTGAAGCACTTCTACCAGCAGACGCTGCTGCTGCTGCTCCCCCACATCAAGGAGACGCTGCTGCTCAGCGACGTGGCCGCCGGCGGCATCATCGGCGCGCGCGCGGCGGCGATGGGCGCGATGAACATCCCGGCGGGCGTGCTCACGGACATGTTCCGCAGCCGTATCGCCATCATGCTCGCCGGCAGCATGGCCTGCCTCGCCTTCGGCTACGCGGCGATCGGGCTCGCCTCGAACTACTGGCTGATCCTGCTCGCGGTCGCCGTGGCCGGCGCCGGCACCTCGATGTGGCACGCGCCCGCCTTCACGGAGCTGGCCGTGCGCTACCCGGAGCGACGCGCCTTCGCGATCGCCGCGCACCGCTCCGGCGGCTCGGTCGGCGACTCTTCGGCGCCGTTCGTGATCGGTGTGCTGCTCGGCGGGGTGAGCCTGGCCGGCCTCGAGTGGGGCGGGCTCGACTGGCGCACGGTGGCGCTGCTGCACGCCGGACCGGCCGCCCTCACCGGCGTGCTGATTCTGCTGGGCTTCAAGTCGGCGGGCGGCGGCGCACAGGCGCGCATGCGGCTGCGCGAGTACCTGGAGTCCGCGCGCCCCCTGTTCCGCAACCCGACCGTGCTCGCGCTCGTCTCCGTCACGGCGCTGCGCGGGATGGCGCACAACGCCTTCGCCGTCTTCCTCGTGCTCTACATGAGCGAGGACCTCGGCTACTCCGACGTGCTCGTAGGCGTGCACCTCGGGCTGCTCACGCTGCTCGGGATCCTCGCCGGGCCGCTGATGGGGGCGGTCTCCGACCGGATCGGGCGGCGGCCGGTGATCCTCTTCGGGCTGACCACCATGTCGGCGCTGACCTTCGCCTTCATCTGGGCGGACAGCGGCTTCGCGCTGACGATCAACCTCGCCCTGCTCGGCATCGTGCTGTTCTCCGTGAACTCGATCATGATGGCCGCCGCGATGGAGTCGGTCGCCGGGGGCAGCGAGGGCTCGGCGGTCGCGATGCTGTTCACCGGCGGCGCGATCGTGGGCGCGATCTCGCCCGTCGTCGCGGGGGCGATCAACACGGCCTGGGACTTCCACGGCGTGGTCGTCTACGCCGGCTGCATCGCCGCCCTCGCCGCCGTGATCGCGGCGCTCGCCCCGCTGCACGAGATACGGCCCGTCTCCGAGGCGTAGACAAGGTCAGTAGCGACCTCAGCCCGTCGCGCTCATCCTGGCGAGCTGCTCGCTCAGCCTCCAGGCGCGCTCCTGGGCGGCCCGGTCGCCTGCATCCCCGGCGGGCTCCTCGATGCGATGCTTGCTCCAGTAGGCGCCTGTGATGCCCACCGCCTCGTCCGTGATCGCGAGGCGCAGCACGTGCGACGCGCCGCGCTCGGGCGACATGAGCACCACGCGGGCGACCAGGTCGAACATCGCGCCCAGGATGCGGTTCCCGGACTTGCGGATGATGCCGGTGCGCACGACGCCCGGGTGGACGCTGTTGGCGGTGATCCCGGAGCCCTCGAGGCGCCTCGCCAGCTCGTTCGTGGTCATGATCATCAGCGCCTTGGCCTGGCCGTAGGCGCGCATCATCCGGTAGCCGCGCTCGCAGCCGATGTCGTCCCACTGCACCCCGGAGCGGTGCGCGCTCGAGGCCACGTTGACGATGCGCGCGCCGAACTCGCGGTCCGCCTCCGCCGCGGTGCGCAGCAGCGGCAGCAGCTCCGAGGTCAGCACGAACGGCGAGAGGTGGTTGAGGGCGAGGGACATCTCCAGGCCCTCGGGGCTCTCACGACGCCGGTTGAACATGCCGCCCGCGTTGTTGATCAGCACCTCGATGCGCCCGTGGCGCTCGCCGATCTCGGCGGCCGCGCGCCGCGTCTGCTCGAGGCTCGCGAGGTCGGCAACGACCCAGTCGGTCGCCGCGCCGAGCTCGGACGCCAGCCCGGACAGCAGCGCCTCGTTGCGGCCGACGAGGGTGACCCGCGCGCCCTCCTTCGCCAGCGCCCGCGCGGCAGCCTTGCCGATCCCCGAGGTGGCGCCGCTGAGCACGACGCTGCGGCCGCTTGCATCGGACATCGCTCACTCCTCGGCACGACGCGTCCCCGCCACGATACAAGCGTCCGGCCCGGGCGCACTGGCGGTCCGAGGGAGCGTGCGCTTTGAGGTTCGCGGCTCGATCCGCCAGAATCGCTGGCGCCCGCTCCGGAGGCGCCCGTGTCCGCAGAAGCCAGCGCTGCCTCGTCCGCCCCCGCCGGACCCCTCGAGGGCATACGCATCCTCGACCTCAGCCAGGGGATCACCGCTCCCTACTGCACCAAGCTGTTCGCCGACTACGGGGCCGAGGTCACGAAGATCGAGCATCCGGCCCGCGGCGACATCTCGCGCCGCTTCGGCCCCTTCCCCGGCGACGAGCCGCACCGCGAGCGCAGCGGCATGTTCCTGGAGCTGAACACCGGCAAGCGCAGCGTCACGCTCAACCTCAAGACGCGCAGCGGGCGGGCGATCCTGCTGCGCCTCGCGGCGCAGGCCGACCTCGCCGTCGAGAGCTTCCGGCCGGGCACGCTCGAACGGCTCGGCGTCGGCGACCCGGCGCTGCGCGAGGCCAACCCCGCGCTCTCGCTGGTGCGCGTCTCCAACTTCGGGCAGGGGGGCCCCTACCGCGACTTCGCGGCGGACGACATGCTCGCCTACGCGATGGGCGGGGTGCTCTCGATCACCGCGATGGAGGGGCGCGAGCCGGTGAAGCTCGGCGTCTACGCGCCGCTCTTCCTCGCCGGCGGCGTGGTGGCGGCGTTCGCCTTCGGCGCATTCACGGGCGGACGGCGGAGCGGTCGCGGCGAGCGCGCCGACATCTCGCTGATGGAGGTGCTGGCGGGCTCGATGGACCGGGGCGGCACGAATCTGGTCTCGACGCAGTACACGGGCGCGCTCGGACACCCGATCGCCTCGACTGGCAACCAGGCGCTGCCGAGCGGGGTCTACCCGTGCAAGGACGGCTACTTTCACATCAACGCCTCGATCCGCTGGTGGGACCGGCTTTGCCGGCTGCTCGGGCGTCCCGATCTGATCGACGATCCCGATTATGTCGAGCGCCTCGATGACCCCTCGATCGGCCCGCAGATCGACGCGCTCTTCCTCCCCTGGGCGCTCTCCCGCACCAAGCGCGAGGCGATGGTGGAGGCGCAGGCCTACGGGCTCGGCGCGACCGCGATCTACACGATGGAGGACCTGAGCAGCGACCCTCACCTGCGCGAACGCGGCTACTTCCAGAGTGTCGAGCACCCCGCCGCCGGACGCCTCGAGTACTTCGGCCCCCCGTTCGCGATGCACGGCACGCCCGTCGCGCTGCGGCCCGCCCCACTGCTCGGCCAGCACACCGTCGAGGTGCTGACCGGCCTCGGCTACAGCCGCGAGCAGGTCGTCCGGCTGCGCCAGCGGAACGTCGTCTGATGACCTCGCAGGCCGCGGGCCAGCCGTCCGCCGGGCTGCCGCTGGAGGGGGTGCGCGTGCTCGCGCAGGCGATCGTCTGGGCGGGCCCGTTCGGCTCGATGATCCTCGCCGACCTCGGCGCGGAGGTGATCGAGATCGAGTCGATCCAGCACCTCAGCCCCACGCGCGCCTTCTACCGGCACATCTCGGAGCGGCAGCGCGAGGGCACGACCGGCGCGGGCCTCGTGAACCGCGATACGAGCGAGGGCTTCTGGAACCGCTACAGCTTCTTCAACTACGCGAAGCGCGCCCACAAGAGCATCACGCTGGACCTGCACAGCGAGCGCGGCCACGAGCTGTTCCTGGAACTCGTGCGCCACTCCGACGCCTTCGTCGAGAACAACGCGGAGGGTGTCGTCGGGCATCTCGGCATCGACTGGCCGACGCTCTCCGAGGTCAATCCGCAGCTGATCATGATCCGCTTCCCCGGCTTCGGCCTGAGCGGCCCCTACCGCGACTTCAAGGGCTTCGGGGCGGCGATGGAGGCGCTGGCCGGTCACACCCTGGTGCGCGGCTACCGCGGCTCCGACCCCTCGCAGACGCCGCCCACCTACCACGCCGATCCGAACGCCGGCGCACACATGGCGTTCGCGCTACAGGCCGCGCTCTACCAGCGCGAGCGCACGGGCGAGGGGCGGCTGATCGAGATGGCGCAGTCGGAAGTGGTGATGCACCACGTCTCGCACGCCTGGATGGACCATCAGATGAACGGGCGGCTGCAGCCGCACTGGGGCAACCGCCACCCCTCGATGGCCCCGTACGGCGTCTTTCCCGCCGCCGAGGAGCCGGGCGTGGAGCACGACCTGCCGCCATATGTCGCGCTCGCCGTGCCGGACGACCGCGCCTGGGCCGCACTCTGCGAGGCGCTGGGCGAGCCTGAGCTGGCCTCGGACGAGCGCTACGCCGACGTGGTGGCGCGCTACCGCAACCAGGCCGAGCTGGAGCCGCGCATCGCGGCGTGGACGCGGCAGCGCACGGGCCGGGAGCTGATGCTGCTGCTGCAGGCCGCGGGCGTGCCCGCGACGATGGTGAACCGCCAGACGCTGATGCACGGCGACCCGCACCTGCGGGTGCGCGGCTTCTTCGAGCGCATCGAGCATCCCGAGGCGGGCACGCACCTCTACCCCGGCCCGCTCGCCCACTTCGCCGAGCAGCCGCTGAGCCCGGTGCGCGGCCCCGCCCCCACCCTCGGCCAGCACAACCACGAGCTGCTGTGCGACCTGATCGGCGTCAGCGAGGCAGAGTACCGCCGCCTCGAGGCGGACGGGATCATCGGCACCGTCTACCGTGAGGACGCGACGTAGCGGGTTGTGCGACGCGCCGGGCGCCTACTGGATCCTCGACGCCGCAAGCTGGTGCGGCAGTGCTCCCGAGTTCGCTGGGGCGAGGCTAGCGGCCACTGTCCTTCATGCTCTCGTCCATGTATTGAGACTCCAGGTCGTACAACAGGCACACGATCTCTCGATCATCGATGTCGTCCCAGGAGTCCCGGGTTGGGTTGAACGTCACGATGTCAAGAACGGAATCGGCATAGGACCGATCCACGTATTCCTCGAACAACGCAAAGCAGAGAGCGAAGGCAACTTCCTCGATACGACCGGTCCCAGGGAAGGGGACATCGTTCCCGGCTGGGTGCTGCACGACTGCAAAGACCTCGAGCTCATGCGGTTCGTCACACGGACCCTTGTCGACATCCTCAAACTCAGAGGACCGCGGCTCGTTGAGGCACTCTCCAACTTCCAGCGAAAATGCGGAACCCTGCCCACAGCTCACGACGAGGACGCAGGCAAGACCCAGCAGCACACCTGCAGCGAACCTCATCGAGTCACCGTCCTCGTTGGCCCGGGGAGCCAGGCAACAACGATTGTAGCTAGTCCGTGTCAGGCAGGCAACCAGCGTCGGGCGCTCGGCGCATCGAGCACCCCGAGGCGCGCACGCACCTCTACCCCGGCCCGCTCGCCCACTTCGCCGAGCAGGCGCTGAGCCCGGTGCGCGGCCCGGCTCCCACCCTCGGCCAGCGCAACCACGAGCTGCTCTGCGACCTGATCGGCCTCAGCGAGGCGGAGTACCAGCACCTCGAGGCAGACGGGATCATCGGCACCGTCTACCGCGAGGACGCGACGTAGCGGGAGTGCTTAGCCGTCCTGCAGGGCAGTAAGCACCTCAACGCCGAGCGCCCGCGCGACCTCGCAGGCCCCCCGATCGTGCGACATGTACGGGACGCGGTATTCGGCAGCGTGGGCGACGATCCAGAGGTCGGTGTCGGAGTCGCGCGACCTCCGCATCTCGCGCCGCAGCCGGTGGGCCGCGTTGTACCAGCCCGAGGTCGCCTCGCCCGGCTGCAAGGGCACGCACTCGCGATAGAGCGCATCGAGACGAGCCTGCCGGAACTCGTCCCAATCCCTGCCGTCCAGTTCGGTCCTGACGAAGAACGAGAGGGCGATGGTGCGGCCGGCCAGCAGCGCGCGATACGCGCCGCTCTGCCCGGCGTCCGACGCGAAGTAGGACATGACGGACGTGTCCGCAACGACGAAGTCGCGGGGGCGATCGAGGGTCATCGTGCGGCGGAGCGGCCTCGGCGGATGTCCTCCCGGAACGCCTCCGCCTCCGCCTCCGTCTCGAACAGACCGGCGAGGACCGACGGGTAGTCCGCAGGCGGGCGGGACAGCAACCCGTGCTCCCGGGCCAACTGCTCGATGGACTTCGGCGGATGCGCGACGCGCGGCTTGGGGCGTTCGATGAGGCGAACCCCCGCGATCACCCGATCCACCGCCGCCACGTCGGTCGTCGATTCGCTCACATGCAATTCGACGAGCTTGCCGCGAACCGCCAGCACCTCGCGGGTGAGGAACTTCGACGGGCGCATGATGGCTTCCGAGCCGTCCGTGAGGTGCACGCGCAGCCGTTGGGGCGCGGCGTTCGCGTCATCCGCGAACACGCGGCCATAGACGACGTGCCGCCGCACCCCCACGGCACGCCCGAGGCGCGCGCCGAGGGGCACGCTCACATGCAGCTTTCCGCCGTCAGCAGGGTAGTGGACGATCTCGACATAGTCGCCGATCCGGGCCGCCGAGCCCACGACGCGCTCGACAGCGCGTCGCCGCCCCTCCGCCTCCGAGCGGAGCGGCGAGTGCGCCAACAGAGCCTCAAACGCCTCGAAGAGCTCCAGCGCAACAGTCCCCGGGGTCAGATCCCGGTCTTCCAGGATCAACTCCGTTGCCGCTTCGGACGGGGGCGGCTCCGCGAGCGTGATGTCGAGACTGCCGGGCAGCACCGAGACTACTCGGAACGCGGCAAGCGACCGCTCCAGCTTGCTCATCGGACCGGGGCGGCGCCCCAGGGCGAGCGCCTCGTCGGCAATCACGCGCGCGGCGCTCACGATGTCATTGAGCAGCCGCGCAAGGTCACGCGCGTCCACGCCGCCGGGATCACTCCCCGCGATGCGGAACCGCAGCCACGGCCGCTGAGCAGCGTCGTCGTTCGTCATGCCCGCACCAGCCTGACTGCCAGCGTATCCGATCCCTGTCCGCCGTCATATCTGGGCGTCGCGCCGATGCGCGCGGCGCTACACTAGTGGCGTGACCGAATCTGCCGTGCTCGAACAGGCGAGGGCGCTGCCGGAGCGCCCCGGCGTCTATCTGATGAAGGACGCCCGCGGGCAGGTGCTCTACATCGGCAAGGCGCGCCGGTTGCGCTCGCGCGTGCGCTCCTACTTCGGGTCCGGACGCAGCATGGAGCGCCGCATCCACGCGCTCGTCGATCAGATCGTCACCCTCGACCACGTCGTGACCGCCTCCGAAGCCGACGCGCTGCTGCTGGAGGCGACACTCGTCAAGCGCCACCAGCCCACCTACAACGTCCGGCTCAAGGACGACAAGCACTACCCCTACCTCAAGGTCGACGTGCAGCACGAGTGGCCGCGCGTCACGATCACCCGCCGCGTCGAGCAGGACGGCTCGCGCTACTTCGGGCCCTACGCCTCGGCGGGCTCGGTGCGGCGCACGCTCGACGTCGTGAAGAAGCTCTTCCCCTGGCGCTCCTGCACGAAGACGATCACCGGCACGGACCCCCGCCCCTGCCTCGACTACTACATCAAGCGCTGCATCGCGCCCTGCACCGCCTACTGCACGCCCGAGGAGTATCGCGCCGTGATCGACCAGACGCTGCTCTTCCTCGAGGGCCGCAGCAGCGACGTGCTGCGCCACGTCGAGCGGGAGATGGACGAGGCCGCCGAGGGCCTCGAGTTCGAGCGCGCCGCACGCCTGCGCGACCAGGCCGAGGCGATCCGCCGCGTCACCGAGCGCCAGCGCATGGCCACCACCACCGCCCTCGACGCCGATGTCTTCGCGCTCGCGCGCGGCGACGACGAGGCCTGCGTGCAGGTCTTCTTCGTGCGCGGCACCGTCGTCGCCGACACCGATTCGTTCATGCTCGACGGCACGCGCGAGGCCGCCGACGCCAGCGACGGCGAGGTGCTGGGCGCGTTCCTCGCGCAGTTCTTCGAGTCGGCGACGTACGTGCCGCGCAACGTGCTGCTCTCGCACGCTCCCGCCGACCGCGAGCAGCTCCGTGAGGCGCTGCGCGCGCGACGCGGCGGCGCGGTCGAGATCGCCGTCCCCGAGCGCGGCGAACTGCGCGCCCTCGTCGCCACCGCCGAGGAGAACGCCCGCGAGGCGCTGGCGATGCACCGCGTGCGCTGGCTCGCCGACCGCGACAAGACCGAGGCCGCGCTCTCCACGCTGCAGGACGAGCTCGATCTGCCGGAGCGCCCGCGCCGCATCGAGTGCTACGACATCTCGACGATCCAGGGCAGCGATACGGTGGCCTCAATGGTGGTGTTCGAGGACGGCCGCCCGCGCAGCGACCAGTACCGCCGCTTCCGCATCCGCAGCGTCGAGGGCCAGGACGACTTCGCCTCCATGCGCGAGGTGCTGACCCGCCGCTTCAAGCGCCTCGCCGAGGACCGGAGGGTGGACCGCGAGCACGACGGCGAGCCTGAGCCGGACGCAGCGGAGGCAGCGGATGCGCCCTGGAGCGCGCTGCCCGGCCTCGTGGTCATCGACGGCGGCCGCGGGCAGCTCGGCGCGGCGCTGGACGTGCTGCGCGACCTCGGGCTCGGCGACGTGCCGGCCTGCGGGCTGGCCAAGCGCGAGGAGGAGATCTACGTCGCCGACCTCGCCGAGCCGGTGCGCCTGCCGCGCAGCTCGCAGGCGCTCTACCTGCTGCAGCGCGTGCGCGACGAGGCGCACCGCTTCGCCGTGACCTACCACCGCACCGTGCGCGGCAAGCGGGTCCGGCAGTCCGCCCTCGATGCCGTGCCGGGCATCGGGCCGAAGCGCAAGCGCGCGCTGCTGCGCAAGTTCGGCTCGGTGAAGGCGTTGCGCGCCGCCTCGCTCGAGGAGATCGCCGCGACCGAGGGCGTCAGCCACCGCCTGGCCGAGACGGTCAAGCGCTCCCTGTAGCGCCGGCAGGATCCTCGTCCCATGTTCCGCCGCCGCAACCGTGACCGCTCCAACCGGAGCAACGGCGCGAGTGAGGCGGCGCCTCCGCCGTTCGCCGAGGCGCGCGAGCGGATGGTCGCGCACGTCGCGCGCGAGATCCGCGACCAGCGCGTGCTGGACGCGATGCGCACGGTGCCGCGCCACGAGTTCGTGCCGCCCGCGTTGCGACGCTACGCCTACGAGGACAGCGCGCTCGCGATCGGCCACGGGCAGACCATCTCGCAGCCGCTGATCGTCGGCCTGATGACGGAGGCGGCGGCGCTCGCCGGACCGGACGGCGGGGAGCGCGTGCTCGAGGTCGGCGCCGGCTCGGGCTACCAGGCGGCGGTGCTCGCCCTGCTCGCCGCCGAGGTCGTCGCGGTCGAGCGCATCGAGGAGCTGCGGAGCGCCGCCGCACGAAGGCTCGCGCACCTCGGGCTGCGCAACGTGCGCTGCCTCGCGGCGGGCGAGCGGCTGGGCGCGCCCGGCGAGGCGCCGTTCGACGCGATCCTCGTCACGGCCGCCGCGCCCTCGATCCCGCCGGGTCTGATCGCGCAGCTCGCGGGGGGAGGGCGGCTCGTCATCCCCGTCGGTGATCGCGAGGGGCAGGAGCTGCTGATCGTCACGAAGCGCGGCGGACGGGTGCGCCAGCGATCGCTCGGCGGCTGCCGCTTCGTCCCGCTGATCGGCGACGAGGCCTTCCCGGCGAGCGACCCGCTCTAGGCGAGACGGCGTCTCTCCTGGAGGCCACGGCGCGCACGGCGATCTTCGGTTCCGTATACTGGCGCCGCCCTGCCGCCGCCTGCCCAGGCCCCGTTACGGACCCGCGGACGAGCGCGAGAGGACGCGAGAACGCCTGTGCACGACCGGGTCCAGTCGTTCCTGCACTACATGTCCGCCGAGCGCGGGGCATCGCGCAACACCATCGACGCCTACCGCAACGACCTCAGCGGCTTCGTCGGCTTCGCCGGCGAACAGAACGGCAGCGACGCCGAGCTCACCCCGGGCTGCATCGACCGCGATCTCGTCACTGCCTACATCGTCTGGCTCGGCGAGCGTTCGTACGCTGCCTCGACCATCGCGCGCAAGGTCGCCGCGCTGAAGTCGTTCTGCGGCTTCCTGCTGGACCACGGCGACCTCGCCGCCAACCCGACCGCGGCGATCGACTCCCCCCGCGCGCCCAAGCCCGTGCCGAAGCCGATGACCACCCAGGAGGTCGACGCGCTGCTGCGCGAGCCGGCGCTGCACGAGACGCCCGAGGCGATCCGCGACTCCGCGATGCTGGAGCTGATGTACGCCACCGGCATGCGCGTCACCGAGCTGGTCTCCGTCAACGTCGAGAGCGTGCACCTGGAGCCCCGCCCCGGCTACGTGCGCTGCATCGGGAAGGGCGAGAAGGAACGCACGATCCCGGTCTACGAGCGGGCCCTCGAGGCCGTCGAGCGCTACCTCAACGAGGGGCGGCCGCGACTGCTCAAGGACCGCCCGCAGCTGGCGCTGTTCGTCAATCGCCGCGGCGAGCGGCTCACTCGCCAGGGCTTCTGGCTGATCCTCAAGGGCTACGCGCGCAAGGCCGGCATCGCGACGCACGTCACGCCGCACACGCTGCGCCACTCCTTCGCCACCCACATGCTGCGCGGCGGCGCTTCCGTGCGCGATGTCCAGGAACTGCTCGGCCACGCCAACGTCTCGACCACGCAGATTTACACCCAGCTCGCGGACAGCCACCTGCGCGAGGTCTACGAGCAGGTCCACCCGCGCGCCCGCTGAGCGCGCCGAAGCGCCTCGCCTTGCCCACCGCCGCCGCACGCTCGATGATCCGCGGGCAGCGATCCGCGAGCGGCCGGCCCGTAAGGGGAAGTGCGTGAGCGCCAGCGCAGACAGCACCCGGGCGACGCGAACCATCGAGCACGTCGCCGCGCGCGAGGTGCTCGACTCGCGCGGCAACCCCACCGTCGAGGCCGACGTCATCCTCGCTGGCGGCGCGCGCGGGCGGGCGATCGTCCCCAGCGGCGCCAGCACCGGCGCGCACGAGGCCGTCGAACTGCGCGACGGCGATCCCGCGCGCTACCGCGGGCGCGGCGTGCAGCAGGCGGTCGCCAACGTCAACGGACTGCTCGCCGGCGCGGTGCGCGGCCTCGACGCGGGCGAGCAGCGGGCCGTGGATGAGGCGCTGATCGCCGCCGACGGCAGCGCCAACAAGGGGGCGCTCGGCGCGAACGCGATCCTCGGCGTCTCGCTCGCCGCCGCCCACGCCGCCGCCGCCGCGCGCGGCCTCCCGCTCTTCCGCCACCTCGGCAGCCTCTACGGCGACGAGGCGCGCACGTTGCCCGTGCCGATGGCGAACCTGCTCAACGGGGGCGCCCACGCCGCGGGCTCCACCGACTTCCAGGAGTTCATGATCGTGCCGCTCGGCGCGGACAGCTTCCGCGAGGGCCTGCGCTGGACCGCCGAGGTCTACCACGCCCTGCGCGAGCTGCTCGCCGCCCGCGGCTACGGCACCACCGTCGGCGACGAGGGCGGCTTCGCGCCCCGGCTCGGCGCGAATCGCGAGGCGCTGGACCTGCTGATCGACGCCATCGCCTCCGCCGGACGCGTCCCCGGCGACGAGGTCGCGATCGCCCTCGACCCCGCCGTCACGGAGCTCTACGAGGGCGAAGGCGAGGGCGGCAGCTACGTCCTCGCGCGCGAGGGCCGCACGCTCGACAGCGGCGAGCTCGCCGAACTCTGGGCAGAGTGGATCCGCGACTACCCGATCGTCTCGATCGAGGACGGCATGGCCGAGGACGACTGGGCCGGCTGGTCGGCGCTGACCGAGCGCACGGGCGAGCGCGTCCAACTCGTCGGCGACGACCTCTTCGTCACCAACATCGAGCGCCTGCGGCGCGGAATCGAGGAGCGCTCCGCGAACGCGATCCTCGTGAAGCTGAACCAGATCGGCACGCTCAGCGAGACGCTCGACGCGATCCGCCTCGCCCGCGAGGCCGGCTTCGCCGCCGTGATCTCGCACCGCTCCGGCGAGACCGAGGACACGACGATCGCCCACCTCGCCGTCGCCACGGGCGCGGGCCAGATCAAGACCGGCGCGCCCGCCCGCTCCGACCGCACCGCGAAGTACAACGAACTGCTGCGCATCGAGGAGATCCTCGTCGCGCGCGGCGAGGCCCGCTACGCCGGCCGCTCCGCCTTCCCGCGCAGCTGACGGCGCCCCGGCACGGCCTCGTTCACACTGCGGCGAGCCGCCGGGCGTCCTCGATGTAGTCGGCGGTCTCGCGGATCAGGAGTTCCGTCTCCTCGACAGGTTCGCACAGGCCGATGTAGAAGCACTCGCCATGCAGCGCGCCCTGCCGCTCGTAGTAGCGCGCGCGCAGGGAGCGAGCGCCCGGATCGCGCCTCGCGATCTCGCGCAGGCCGGCCCCCGTGTCCGTGGACCGCTGCGGCTCCTCGCCGGTACGGGCGAGGATCAGCGCGTCGGTGGCGCGTTTGGCGGCGCACCACGCCTTTTCCGCCGCGTCGCGGATGTCGCCGGCCGCCATCCGCTGCAGGGCGGACTCGTGCATCTGGCGGGCGTCGGCGAAGACGCGGGTGGCATCGGCCGCGGCGGTCGTCATCGGCAGCCCCGTTCGGCGCGAGAGCGGTCGCACGGCGGATCGTAGCATGGGCGGGGACCGGGAGGGCACGAGCCTGCCCCGTTCCCCGCCGATCCCCCACAATGCACGCATGACCACGAACGGCGACCTGCGCGCCCTCGACCCGCCGCAGCGGGTCTCCGGGATGCGCGTGCCGGAGGGCTGGACGCTGCCCGGCAAGCCCGACGGGCTCTCGGCCGCGGCCGCCGACGCGTGGCGGCAGACGGGCTTCCTGGCCGGCGAGGAGCTGCGGCTGATCGAGGCGGGACTCGACGTGCAGGTCCGCATCGCCGCCAGCGGCTACACGCCCCGCGCGCGCACGATGAGGATGGCCGCGCTCGCGAGCCTCTGGAGCCGCGCGCTGCTCAGCGCCTCGGACGCCGTCGCGCTGGTGCGCCGCGGCGCGTACCAGAGCGCGGCCCCGCTGATCCGACAGGCGATCGAGCACGTCGCCGCCCAGGCCGCGCTGCACGAGGAACCCGACGCCTTCGCGCAGTGGGCCGTCGCGGCCTACGAGCGCGACGAGGCGGCGCGCGCCGAGCACGTCGGCCTCGGCCACTTCTTCGGCGGCGAGGCGATCGCCCGCGACGACGCACTGCGACCGATCTACCGCGCCGCGGGCGACCTCGGGCGTCCCAACTTCGGGCCGACGGCGCTGTTCACGGCGGGGGACGCCGGGCAGCGCCGGTACCCGCTGATCTTCGGCGACGAGGCGTTCCACTTCGGCTGGGCGCAGCTGCTGCTCGGCTGGCTGCTGCAGATCGACGCGAGCCAGCTGCACCTCGCGCTGCACGCTCGCGAGCACTTCCCCGCCGCGCAGGAACTGCGCGACGAGGCCGTCGCGCACGTCCGCGCCAACGAGGCGCTGCTCGCCGACGGCGACCGCTGCCGCCTCGAGGAGCACACGGACGCCGAGGAGCGCCGACGGCACCTGATCGTCAACTTCCGCCGCCGCCCCGGCGACGCCCCGAAGCGCATCCTGCTCTGATCCGCGCGATCCGCCGCAGCCGGCGGCCCCTCCCCCTCGCGGACAAAGGGAGAGGCGGTAGAATCGAGGCAGGCCGCCGCTCCCCTCTCCCCGGGCCGCGAGAGGATGACCGCATGACCACCTCGAAACTCCGCGTCGGCATCAACGGCTTCGGCCGCACCGGACGCCAGTTCCTGCGCGCCTGGTGGGAACGCCATCGCGACAACTTCGAGGTCGTCGCCATCAACGGCCGCACGCCGGTCGAGATGCACACCCACCTGCTGCGCTACGACTCCGACTACGGCCGCTTCCCCGCCGAGGTCACCAACGGCGAGGGCTGCTTCCGCGTCGAGGGCCACGAGGTGCGCGTCTTCGAGGAGGACGACCCGGCGCAGATCGACTGGGGCAGCGTGGGCGCCGACGTCGTCGTCGAATCGACCGGCGCGTTCCGCGACCGCGAGACCGCGGGCCAGCACCTGCGCGACTCGGTGCGCAAGGTGATCATCTCGGCGCCGGGCAAGAACGAGGACTGGATGGTCATCCTCGGCGTCAACCAGGACGAGTACGACCCGGCCCGCCATCACGTGATCAGCGCCGGCTCCTGCACCACCAACTGCGTCGTGCCGGTGGTCAAGGTGCTGCACGACGCGTTCGGCATCGAGCGCGGGATGATGACCACGATCCACGCCTACACGCGCGACCAGAACCTCGTCGACTCGAAGCACAGCGACCTGCGCCGTGCGCGGGCGGCCGGCCTCAACATCGTGCCGACCTCGACGGGCGCGGCGGGAGCGGTGGCCCAGATCGTCCCCGAGCTGAAGGGCAAGCTGACCGGCATCGCCTACCGCGTGCCGACGCCGACCGTCTCGGTGGTGGACCTGGCAACGGATCTGAAGCGCCCCGCCTCGGCCGAGGAGATCAACGAGGCCTTCCAGGCCGCCGCCGACGGCCCGATGAAGGGCATCCTCTACGCCGAGCGCGAGGAGCTGGTCTCGACCGACTTCAAGAGCCACCCCGGCTCCTCGATCTTCGACCTGCCGGCGACGATGGTGGTGGACGGTGGCCGGATGGCGAAGACGATGGCCTGGTACGACAACGAGTACGGCTACTCGTGCCGCCTCGCGGACCTCTGCGCGCTCCTCGCGGAGCGCGGCCTGGAGTAGCGCGCGAGGGCTGCTACGCCACCTCGCGCCGCGCGAGTGCGAGGGCGAGACGGTAGTCGGCGTCGAGCCCGACCCAGATGTGCGCGGCCGTGCCGAGCGCCGTCTCCAGCTGGAGAGCCGTCTCCGCCGAGATACCCCTGCGGCCCCGGACGATCTCGCTGATCACCTGTGGCGGGCGGCCCATGAGCGTAGCCAGGTCGCGCTGCGTCATCCCGCGCGCCTCGATCTCCTCGGCGAGCAGCTCGCCGGGGTGGATCACCGCGTCAGAGTCCCGTGCGCGGTGGTCAGGCATGCCTGCCGCCTCGCGGACCCGTGCGCGCTGGTCGCGGAGAGCGTGGCTGGAGTAGGGCGCGCGCCCGATCGGCTCTCACACCGTCACTACCTTGCTGGGTCCAGCAGCGTGCAGCGCGGCTCGCCACTGCTCTTCAAGGATCGAAGCGAGCCTTGAGTAGCCGGAACCGCCGGTCATTGTCGTGCCGTCGCCCTTCTCACCGGGGTACTCAGTGAGGAGACTGCCAGGCCGGCTATACCAGTAGTCGAAGTCAGCAATGTACGACTCCCCAATCATCTCAACGAAGCGCTCACGCCGGAGATCGGGAGCATCGGTGCTGAGAATGGTCCGCATGATCCCAGCGAGCGCCTGGTGACATGCGTTCACGCCGATGCTGCCCCACAGGACGTTCGTCCGCGGCTCGGCTCGGGCATCCGGATTGACTTCCGCCACAGCGCCCCACAGGTTCTTCAGAACTGTCACGATGAACTCAGTTTGGTCGCCCGTCGGCAGCGTCCCGTCTGCCTGCATCTGCTTTAGCCGAACCTTGATGTCCGCGTCATCGAGCAGATGCTTCAGGCTGGTCCAGAACGCTTGGAGCTTGATCGGCTTTGTGACCGTGTCTCCGGGCATCTGAATGAGGCTGTTCCAGCTCGAGTCAGCGTCCAGGTTCAGCCTGCCGCCGACCCGGCTCGCCTCGTACTTCCACGTATCGGTATCGGGGACAACGGTGCTAAGCGTCTTCTTCTCACGGTCCGAAAGCATGCCTTCATCGAGGCGGCGCTGGACGACCCGGATCCCAAGATCCGTACGGACGCGCTTTTGCTTCTCGTTAATCAAGAGAAATAGCGCGATTTCCTCCGGGACAGCGAGGTCGGTGAAGACGCGCACATCAAACGTCGTGTCACCGCTAATCACGTTGCCCGCAACCGCTCGCTGAATCCCAAGCAGCCGAGTCCCTCCGTCGATCATGGCCATCCACTGGCGGTCCTGAGACTTGACCGTCAGAATCCCAAGTTCACCGTTCTCATCGAGCGGGTCGAACTCTGCTGTCGGGTCCGCACTGCCAAACGAACGCACGTTCGCTGTCATCTCGAACAGGCGCGGCCGGACCCCCTCAGAAGCGCAGCGCCGGAAGTACTCCTCGATCTCGCGGCCCCGCCGCTCGCGCAGGGTCTCCCGTCGCTGATAGCCCCGGCCGCTCTGGTCGTCGTAGAAGTCAACCCATGCGACCTCCGCGAGGTCGCGAGCCTTCACCGCGACGCTGTAGCTCCCGTCGAGGTTCTGTTTTGCGAGAAATCTATCGTGCTCGGACATGCCCGCTCCTATCTGCGGTCTCACGCTGTTTGATCGCGACCATCCTACTCCACTGATGGATCAGTACGCAACCGCTGCCGCATCCCCACTGCTACACTCCCCCCACGATGCTTGAAACCCTTTCCTCCCGCCTCCAGGCCACCTTCGGCCGCCTCGGCAGCCGCGGGCGGATTACCGAGGACGACCTCGATACGGCGCTGCGCGAGGTGCGCATCGCGCTGCTCGAGGCGGACGTCAACTTCCAGGTCGTGCGCGAGTTCGTCGCGCGCGTCCGCGAGCGCACCTCCGGCCGCGAACTGCTGCAGTCGATCACGCCCGGCCAGCAGGTGATCGGCGCCGTCAACGACGAGCTGGTCGAGATCCTCGGCGGCAACCACGAGCCGCTGCTGCGCGCGCAGCGAGGCCCGACCAAGATCCTCGTCTGCGGCGTGCAGGGCTCGGGCAAGACCACGCTCGCGGCGCGGCTCGCGCTGCACCTCCAGAAGGACGGCCTCAGCCCCCTGCTCGTCGCCACCGACTTCCAGCGCGCCGCCGCCTCCGAGCAGCTGCGCGTGCTCGGCGAGCAGATCGGCGTGCCCGTCTACGCCGAGGAGACCGAGGCGCCCGCCCCGCAGATCGGCAAGCGCGCGCTCGCCGAGGCGCAGCGCACGGGCGCGACCGCCGTCATCGTCGACACCCGCGGCGCCGTCGCCCTCGACGACGAGTTCGCCGACGAGCTCGCGGACCTCGCCGACGAGATCGACCCGACCGAGGTGCTGATCGTCGTCGACGCGATGACGGGGCAGGAGGCGGTCACCCTCGCCCGCGACTTCGACGACGCCGTCGAGGGCACCGGCATCGTCGTCACCAAGGTCGACTCGGACACGCGCGGCGGGGCCGTGCTCTCCGTGCGCCAGGTGACCGGACTGCCGATCAAGTTCATCACCACCGGCGAGCGCCTCGAGGCGCTGGAGGCCTTCCACCCGGACCGTTTCGCCTCGCGCATCCTCGGCATGGGCGACGTGGTGTCGCTGGTCGAGAAGGCGAAGGAGACGATCGGCGAGCGCGACGTGAAGGACGTCGCACGCCGCATACAGCGCGGCCAGTTCGACCTCGAGGACTTCCTCACGCAGCTGCAGCAGATGCAGCAGATGGGCCCGATCTCCGGCCTGCTCGACATGCTGCCGGGGGCGGGCCGGATGAAGGATCAGCTCGCCATCCCGGAGGTGGGCGAGGACTTCTGGAAGCACAACGAGGCGATCATCCTCTCGATGACCCCGAGCGAGCGCCGCCGCCCCGAGATCATCGACGGATCGCGCCGCCGCCGCATCGCCGCCGGGGCCGGCAAGCAGCCGGCGGACGTGAACCGCCTGCTGAACCAGTACCGCGAGGCGAAGAAGCTGATGGTCGCGATGACCTCGGGCAAGGGCGCGGGCGGCCTCGGCAGGCTGCTCGGGCTGTAGGGGGCGAGGGCGGGGGCCCGTCAGCGCCTCGCTCAGTCCGTGAGTCTGAGGAAGGTGCTCACAGCCCGGTTCAGCCGGACCATGTCCTCGTCGTCGAGTCGACCCATGACAGTACCGAGCCGAGATCTCCGTACTGTTGTGGTCTTGTCAGCCATGATGCTGGAGGGCTCGTCGAGGCCGTTGCGGTCGTTTGGCTCGACCCGAACGCGGAACAGCGGAGCATCGGCGGGGTTGGTCGTCATTGGGCAGAGCGTGACCGAACCCATGTCATCGAACCCGTTGGCCTGGATGATGACGGCGGGACGCGGCATGCCGATAAAGTCCCCGCCACCGGCGACCGTCCAGATCTCGCCTCGCATCACGGATCGCGGCTCGTTCTGGTCCGCGTCAGGCGGAGAAGCCGTCGTCAGAGAACACGTCGGAGATGGAGTCTACGAACGCCTGGTCCTCTTCCTCCTGTGGGCTGCGCGCCACAATCAGCGACTGGCGATGCGCCTCGGCAGCGAACTCCGGCGTTCCGGGCTCGGGCATGGGGGGGTCGTTCGACTGCTTACGGTCGGTGCGGGCGCGTTCGCGTGAGTCTGGGGAGCGCGGCGTCGTTGCCACCGAATAGTCTCCATCCGGGCGACGGCGGGTTACTAGCAACGTGCCAGCGAGCCCGCCGCCTGTCAACCGCCTACCCCGCAGGCTGACGCTAGCGCGCCCGCGCGGTAGGCTGCTCACAGCGCCCGCGATGGCGGGCGAGAGCGAGAGGCAAGCGCGTGCTCCGCATCCGGCTCCGCCGCACCGGCCGCTCCAAGGCCCCGCACTACCGCGTGGTCGTCGCCGACCAGCGCGCACCGCGCGACGGCGACTTCGTCGAGATCGTCGGGCACTACAACCCGCGCTCGGAGCCCAAGGAGTTGGTCTTCAAGGAGGACCGCGTCCGCCACTGGCTCTCCGTGGGCGCGAAGCCCAGCGAGACCGTGCACCGCCTGCTTCACCGCGAGGGCCTGATCGACGAGCCCCCGCCGCAGCGCCTGACCAAGCCCAGCCGCGCCGAGCGCGAGGCGGCCGCAGCCGCCGCCGCCGAGGACGCATAGCGAAACGAGCCTGATGAAAGAACTGATCGAGTACCTCGCGCGCGCCCTCGCCTCCCGCCCCGACGAGATCGTCGTCGAGGAAGAGCAGCGCGGCGACCAGATTGTCTTCCACCTCGAATGCGCCGAGGAAGACAAGGGGCGCATCATCGGCCGCGAGGGCCGCGTGGTGAACGCGATGCGCTCGCTGCTGCACGTGGCCAGCATCCGCGCCGGCATGCGCGCCTCGCTGAACATCGAGTAGTCCCACCGTGTCCCCGCCGACCCGGCCGTCCCGGACGCGCCAGCGGCGCCCCGCCGACTCCCGCTCCGCCGCTCCCGCCTCCCGCCGCCACGATCGCGCGCCCGACGCCGACGCCGGCAGCACCGAGGGCCGGATCGCCGTCGGGCGCATCAACAGCACCTGGGGGCTGCACGGCCACGTCAAGGTCACGGCCCTGAGCTCGAACCCGCAGCGCTTCGAGCCGGGCGCCGTGCTGTTCGTGCGCGGCGAGCCGCGGCGCATCCTCGAGGTCGCCTACCCGCGCGGCTACCCCTGCATCGTCTTCGAGGGCTACGAGAACGCCAGCGCCGCCGCCGCCTTGCGCGACACGCTGATCGAGATCGCCGAGGAGGAACTGCCGGCGCTGCCGGAGGGCGAGTTCTACGTGCACGACCTCGTCGGCCTCGCCGTCGTCGATGCGGACGGGGACGCCATCGGCCAGCTCGCCGAGGTGCTGCGCACCGGCGCGAACGACGTCTACCTCGTGCGCCGCGAGGGCGCCCGCGACCTGCTCATCCCCGCCATCCCCGAGGTGATCCTCGATGTCGATCCGGCGGCCGGGCGGATGCGGATCGAGTTGCTGCCGGGGCTGCTCGAGGGCTGAGCGGGGGCGTTCGCCCTCCGTCGCGACGCGGCGCGCGTCGTTTGCCGCACGCGGGTGCGCGTCTCATACTCGGATTTTGTGGGGGCGTAGCTCAGTTGGGAGAGCGCGGCGTTCGCAATGCCGAGGTCAGGGGTTCGAGTCCCCTCGCCTCCACCACCCAACCCGACCGCTCGCGAACGTCCGGAACAGCTGATGGACGGCGTCCTCGCAACCACCACGCCCCAACTCGACGAGATCGTCGAGCGCATCCGCGAGTCCGGCAGCTTCGCCTTCGACCTCGAGTTCGTGCCCGAGGGCCGCTACATCCCCGAACTGGCGCTCGTGCAGGTCGCCTGGGGCGATCCCGCCGACCCCGAACTCGCCGCCATCGACCCGCTCGAGGTCGATGTCACGCCCTTCGCCGAACTCGTTGCCGACGAGGGCATCGAGACGATCGTGCACGCCGCGCAGGCGGACCTCGCGATCCTCGCGGGCAGCTTCGAGACGGCGGGTCGGGCCGTCCGTGACACGCAGATCACGGCCGCCTTCGCGGGCTACGGCGACCAGATCGGCTACGCGGCGCTCGTCCAGAGCGTGCTCGGCGTGCGGCTGCACAAGGGCTCGCAATACACCGAGTGGCTGCGCCGGCCGCTCTCGCAGAAGCAGCTGGCGTACGCCCTCGACGACGTCCGCTACCTCGCGCGCATCTGGGGCGAGCTGCGCTCCCGCATCGCGGGCAGCGAGCGGCTCACCTGGGCGATCGAGGAGTGCGATCGGCTGGCGGCCACCGCCTGGCGGCGGCCCGCGCCGGCGGAGAGCTACCGCCGCGTCAAGGGCTGGGCGCGCCTGAGCGACCGCGAGCGCGGCGCGCTGCGCGAGCTGGCCGCCTGGCGCGAGCGCGAGGCCGCCCGCGGCAACCGCCCCCCCTCGCGCGTGCTCAACGACCGCTCGATGCTCGAACTGGCCCGCGCCGGGCCATCGAGCGAGGACGGCCTGCGCGCCGTCCGCGGCGTCGACGAGGGCGTGGTGCGGCGCCACGGCGCGCGGCTGATCGCCGCGATCGAGCACGGCACGGCGCACCCGCCCGAGCGTGAGCCCTCGCGCGCGCCGCTTCCGCCCTCGGGCGAGGTCTGGGCCGCCGCGCTGCACGGCCTCGTCCGCGCGCTCGCCCTCGAGGCCGGGATCGCCCCGCGCTTCCTCGGGCCGCGCAGCGAGATCGAGGCGGTCGTGCGCTGGTGGCTCGAGGGCGACCGCGAGGCGCGTCCGCCGCTCCCGCTGCTCGAGGGCTGGCGCGGCGCGCTGGCCGGCGATGCGATCCTCGCCTGGCTCGGCGGCGAGGCGGCGCTCGTCGCCGATCCCGGCTCCGAGGCCGGCGTGCGGCTGGAGCCTCGCGCGCCGCGGTAGCGCGCGACTGCCGCGCTACACTCTTCGGCATGCACACGCAGATCAGGAAGATCGTGATCGTCGGCGGCGGGACCGCCGGCTGGCTTTCCGCCATCCACCTCTCGCGCTTCTGGAAACGCGGGCGCGGGGCGGGCGACCTCGAGATCACCATCGTCGAGGCGCCCGACATCCCGATCGTCGGCGTCGGCGAGGCCACGACGGGCCTGTTCACCACCTTCATCCGCAACCTCTCGAGCGAGCGCGAGTTCCTGCGCGAGACGAAGGCCTCGTTCAAGCTCGGCATCCTGCACCGCAACTGGACGGGCGACGGCTCGTACTACCTCGGTCCGCTCAACGACGACCGCCAGCTCGGCATCCCGCTGGTGCCCCCGGAGATGTACCCGTACTTCTTCGCCGCCTCCGTCGCCGAGGGCGAGCCGGCCTGGGCGAACATGCTGAACTCCCAGCTGATGCTCGATCACCTCGCGCCCTACAGCCGCCCGCCCGGGCAGGCGGAAGAGGGCGCCTGGGACTACGCCTACCACTTCGATACGCAGATCGTCGGCGCCTACCTGCGCTCGAAGTGCGAGGGCGTCACGCACATCGAGGGCACGGTCGAGGCCGTCAACCTCGAGCCCGGCAGCGGGCATGTGCGCAGCGTCACGCTCGCCGACGGCCGCGAGATCGAGGGCGACTTCTTCGTCGATTGCTCGGGCTTCCGCAAGCTGATCATCGGCGGCGCGTACGAGGAGGAGTGGATCTCCTACGCGGAGCACCTGCCGGTCAATCGCGCCCTGCCGTTCTCCGTCGCGCACGAGGAGAGCGCCTCGATTCCCTCGTACACGCACGCCTGGGCGCTGTCGGCCGGCTGGCTCTGGCAGATCCCGACGCAGGAGCGGCTGGGCTGCGGCTACGCCTACTGCGATGACTTCATCGGACCCGACGAGGCGCAGGCCGAGGTCGAGGCCGCGCTCGGCTACCCGATCGAGCCCTGGGGCGACATCCGCATCGCGAGCGGCCGTTTCCGCCGGCTCTGGATCAAGAACTGCGTCGCGATCGGCCTCTCCGGCGTCTTCAGCGAGCCACTCGAGTCCACCTCGATCCATGGCCAGCTCGTGCAGTTGCTGGTGCTGGTGCAGGAGTACCTGACGGAGCACTTCGACTTCGACGCCCAGCCGATCCTCGATCGCTACAACCGCCGGATGGGCCGCATGTACGACGACTTCCGCGACTTTCTGGTGATGCACTACCAAGGCGGCCGCGACGACAGCGAGTTCTGGCGATCGATCTCGATCAACGACTCTGCCCGCGAGCGCCTCGACCTGTGGCGGGTGAAGACCCCGCTCACGACCGACCTCGACGCCTACTTCGGGGCGATCGATATGAAGCTGTGGTTCTTCACGCTGGACGGCCTGGGCCTGCTGGACGCCGATGTCGCGAGGCGGGAGCTGGACTACTACGGCCTCTGGGACGACGCGCACCGCGCCCGCCGCGAGCAGCGCAGCAAGCGCGACCGCTTCGTGCGCCACGCGGTCCCGCACGCGCGCTATCTGGAGCAGGCCTCCGCAGCGCCCGAGGCGTCCTCGCGCGCCTCGCCACCGCCGCGCCCGCGCGGGCAGAACCTCAGCCGCGCCGAACGCCGCCGCCGCTCACGCGGCCGTTAGCCTCGCTGCTTCGTGCCCGGCCGTCCGCGTGGTTGAATCCGGTGGGCGTCCAGCGGATACTCGAGTCAATCTTCCCCGCCGCTCCTTCGGGGCTGGCGGGGTCTTGTTGTCCGGCACGCCAACAATCCATGTTCCCGGCTCCCGACCAAGGCAGTAGCCACAGGGCTCGCCGCGGGAAAGTGCGTTCGAGGCCGCTGCGGCATAGATTGGGAGTTGCGCCCTCGTAGCTCAGGGGACAGAGCATGGGATTCCTAATCCCTGTGCGGAGGTTCGAGTCCTCCCGAGGGCGCCAACCGCCGGCCGGAGGGCGCACCCGCCCCGGCGCCGCTGGACCGAGCGCCGCGCGCTCGGCAGACTGTGCGCAGACGCCGCGACGAGTCCGGGAGAACGGCATGGCGACCATCGCCCAGGAACTGGAACAGCAAATCCTCAAGGCCCTCGCAGAGGGCGAGGACCAGAGCAAGGCCGACCTCGCGAAGCGCATCCCCGATGTCGAGGCCGCGCATCTCGCCACGGCGCTGCGCACGCTCAAGCGCGGGCGCAGCATCGTCGTGAGCAGCGACGGCAGCAAGCGCATCTACCGCCTCGCCGGCTAGCGCAGAAGCGATGCCGATCCCATGAGCCAACCGGTCGACGACGTGGCGCTGAACCGTGCTCGCGCCGAGCGGCGCGCGCGCATCATCCGCCTCGTCCGCCCCTTCCAGGAGTTCGGCCGTACCGAGGCCTCCAGTGGCATCGTGATCATCGGCGCGGTGCTGCTCGCGCTGATCGCCGCCAACACGCCGCTCTCCGGCCTCTACGAAGACTTCATCCATCACCACATCGCCATCGACGTCGGGTTCTTCCACCTTGAAAGCGGGCTGAAGGAGTGGGTCAACGACGGCCTGATGGTGATCTTCTTCTTCGTCGTCGGGATGGAGATCAAGCGCGAGGTCGTCGTGGGCGAGCTGTCCGGAGGGCGCAAGGTCTGGGCGCCGATCGCCGCTGCGGCGGGCGGGATGATCGTCCCCGTCATCATCTTCCTCGCCCTCGTCGATGGCGAAACCGCCCGCGAGGGCTGGGCGATTCCGATGGCGACCGACATCGCCATCGCCGTCGGCGTCGTCACGCTCGTCGGGTCGCGGGTTCCCGCCGGGCTGAAGGTGCTGCTGCTCGCGCTCGCGATCGTCGACGACATCGGGGCGATCGCCGTCATCGCCGTCTTCTACACGGACAACATCGACCTCGCGGCGCTGGCGCTGGCGGCTGGGCTGCTCGGCCTCGTGCTGCTGATGAACTTCAACGGCATCAAGCTGGTGCCGCTCTACATTGTGGTCGGTCTCGCCGGCTGGATGGCGGCGCACGAATCCGGCGTCCACCCGACCATCCTCGGCGTCGCGCTGGGCATCATGACGCCGTTGCAGCCGTGGTACCGCAGGGGCGCGCTTCCGGACCTCGCCGAGGCCCTGCTCAGCCGCATCCGCGCCAGCGAGTCCGCACCCAGCGAGGAGCCCGCGCACCACGACCGGGTCGGCGCCCTGCTCACGCTGAGCGACCTCAGCGAGCAGGCGATCTCGCCGCTCGACCGCATCGAGCACCGCCTGCTGCCGTGGTCGGCGTTCGTCATCGTCCCGCTCTTCGCCTTCGTGAACGCGGGCGTCGATCTGCGCGGCGGAGCGTTCGGCGACGCCGCCTCCTCGTCTCTCGCCCTCGGCGTCGGGCTCGGGCTGCTCATCGGAAAGCCCATCGGCGTGGCGCTCGCCATCTGGATCGCCGTGCGCTTCGGGGCCGAGCTGCCGTCCGGCGTCACCTGGCCCGGCGTCGTCGCCGTCGGCCTTATCGCCGGCATCGGCTTCACGGTGGCGCTGTTCGTGACCGAGCTGTCATTCGATGAGGGAGCGCTGCTGACGCAGGCCAAGGTCGGCATCTTCCTCGCCTCGGTCGTGGCGGGGCTGATCGGCCTGCTCATGCTGCGGCTCGTCACGCCGGCGCCAGAAGCGCAATGACCGCGGCCTCCTTCCCGGCGGCTGTCTTCGCGAGGCGCCGCGCGCGCCTCATGCGCCGCTTGCCGCGCGACAGCGCCGCGATCTTCGGCGCGGGCAGCGAGGCGCGGCGCAACGGTGACGTCGATCACCCGTTCCGCCAGCGCTCCAGCTTCTACTACCTCACCGGCTTCGCCGAGCCCGACGCCGTCGCCGTGCTCCGCCCGGGGCACGAGCAGCCGTTCACGCTGTTCGTGCGCCCCTACGACCCCGAGACCGCCGTCTGGGACGGCCCCCGCCTCGGCGTCAAGGGCGCAACCCGCGAGCTCGGCGCGGACGCCGCCTACCCGATCGGCGAGCTGGACGAGCAGCTGCCGAAGCTGCTGGGCGAGGCGCGGACCGTCGCCTTCTCGCTCGGCAGCGACGAGCGCCTTGAGCGACTGATCTCGCGCATCGTCGCCGGGCGGCGCGCCGGAGCGCAGCGCGGCGCCGCGGCGATCGAGCAGCTGATCGACCCCGCCCCGCTCGTCGACGCGCTGCGCCTGATCAAGTCGCGCGAGGAGATCGCGGCCCTGCAGCGCGCGATCGACGTGACCGGCGCGGGCATCGAGGCGGCGATGCGCGCGACCCGCCCCGGCCTCCACGAGTACGAGGTGCAGGCCGTCCTCGAGGCCGAGTTCCGCCGCGGCGGATCGCCGCGCGACGGCTTCCCCTCGATCGTCGCGGCGGGCGTCAACTCCTGCACGCTGCACTACACGGACAACCGCGCGCTGATCGAGAACGGCGACCTGCTGCTGCTCGATGTCGGCGCCGAGATCGACTACTACGGCGCGGACGTGAGCCGCACCTTCCCCGCGAACGGCCGCTTCCGCGCTGCCCAGCGCGACGTCTACGAGGTCGTGCTCGCCGCCCAGCGCGAAGCGATCGACGTGGTCGCGCCCGGGGTGCGCTTCCACGACGTGCACGAGCGCGCCCAGCGCGTGATCACCGAGGGGCTCCGCGACCTCGGCGTCATCGAGGGCCGCATGCCGACACTGCTCAAGCGGGAGGCGAGCCGCCCCTACTTCATGCACGGCACCTCGCACTGGCTGGGGATGGACGTGCACGACGCCGGCCCCTACCGCAAGGACGGCGAGTCGCTGGAGCTGCGGCCGGGCATGGTGCTGACGGTGGAGCCGGGCCTCTACTTCGCGCCCGGCCTGCGGGGCGTCCCGCGCCGCCTGCGCGGCATCGGCGTGCGCATCGAGGACGACGTGCTCGTCACGCGCAGCGGCCATCGCGTGCTCTCCGAGGCGATCCCGAAGGATCCAGACAGCCTCGAGGCGATCGTCGGCAGCGGCTGATCGGGCGTTCGGGATCGGCTCCGCAGAGCAATTGCTCAGGCGTGTTCTCGCATTGACAAGACGCCCTGAAAAAGGCTAATCTGCCATCCCTTGACGCTCACCCGCTCATGCAGGTGCTCAGTGCCGACAGGCACCTGCCCGCGGTGATTTTTCGGGCCCAAGGGGTATGGGGGGCGCGGGAGGCGAGATGCCGCCGACCGCGACTACGGCCGACACGCGGGAGCAGATCATGCGCATCGAACGACACTTCACCACCTCCGGACAGGATCCGCTCGAGGGGGTCGCCTTCGCGCCCAGGGACTCCCGCATCGTCAACCCCGACGGCTCGGCCGTCTTCGAGGCGCCCGGCGTGCGCATGCCCGCCGACTGGTCGCAGGTCGCCGTCGACATCATGGCGCAGAAGTACTTCCGCAAGACCGGCGTCGCCGGCGATCGCGTCGCCGTCGCGGAGGACGGCGTGCCGCAGTGGCTGTGGCGCTCCGAACCCGCCGAGGGCCCCGACGACTCCGAGGGCGAGAGCGACGCACGCCAGGTCTTCCACCGCCTCGCCGGCACCTGGACCTACTGGGGCTGGAAGCACGCCTACTTCGACAGCGAGGAGGACGCCAGCGCCTTCTACGACGAGCTGGTCCTGATGATGGCGACGCAGCGCGCTGCGCCCAACTCGCCGCAGTGGTTCAACACCGGCCTGCACTGGGCCTACGGCATCGCCGGGCCCTCGCAGGGCCACTCCTTCTTCGACCCGGAGAGCGGCGAGGTGCGCCAGTCGACGAGCGCCTACGAGCGCCCGCAGCCGCACGCCTGCTTCATCCAGTCCGTCGCCGACGACCTCGTCAACGAGGGCGGCATCATGGACCTCTGGACCCGCGAGGCGCGGATCTTCAAGTACGGCTCCGGCACCGGCTCCAACTTCTCCAGGATCCGCGGCGAGAACGAGTTCCTCTCCGGCGGCGGCAAGTCCTCCGGCCTGATGTCGTTCCTCAAGATCGGCGACCGCGCCGCCGGCGCGATCAAGTCCGGCGGCACCACCCGCCGCGCCGCCAAGATGGTGATCGTCGACGTCGACCACCCGGACATCGAGGAGTTCATCGACTGGAAGGTGGCCGAGGAGCAGAAGGTCGCCGCCCTCGTGGCCGGCTCACGCACGATCCGCCGCCGCCTGGCCGCGGTCCTCGACGCCACCGCCGAGGGCTTCGACACCACGCAGAACCGCACACTGCGCCACGCCATCGCCCGCGCCCGCCGCGACGGCGTGCCGGACGGCTGCGTGCAGCGCGTGCTCCAGCTCGCCGAGGCCGGCGAGGCGCCGATCGACTTCAGCGAGTTCGATACGGACTGGCAGGGCGAGGCCTACCAGACCGTCTCCGGCCAGAACGCGAACAACTCCGTGCGCGTCAGCGCGGACTTCCTCGAGGCCGTCGAGCAGGACCGCGAGTGGACGCTCTACCGCCGCGTCGACGGCGAGCCCTCGAAGACCGTGCGCGCCCGCGATCTGTGGGCGCGCATCGCGCGCGCCGCCTGGCAGTCGGCCGACCCCGGCGTGCAGTACGACACGACGATCAACGAGTGGCACACCTCGCCGGCGGGCGGCCCGATCCGCGGCTCCAACCCCTGCTCCGAGTACATGTTCCTCGACGACACCGCCTGCAACCTCGCCTCGCTCAACCTGATGCGCTTCCACGACGAGGAGAGCGGCGAGTTCGACGTGCCCGCCTTCGAGCACGCGACACGGCTGTGGACGATCGTGCTTGAGATCTCGGTGCTGATGGCGCAGTACCCGAGCCCCGTGATCGCGCGGCTCTCCCACGAGTACCGCACGCTCGGCCTCGGCTACGCGAACCTCGGCGCGCTGCTCATGCACCAGGGCGTGCCCTACGACTCGCCCGAGGCGCTGGCGCAGACCGGCGGCTACAGCGCGCTGCTCACCGGCGTCTCCTACGCGACCTCCGCCGAGATCGCAGCCGAGCTCGGCCCCTTCCCCGCCTGGGCGCCGAACCGCGAGGCGATGCTGCGCGTGATCCGCAACCACCGCCACGCCGCCTACGACGCCCCCGCCGAGGCCTACGAGGGCCTCACGACGCTCCCGACTGGCCTCGACGCCGAGCACTGCCCAAAGCCGCTGCTGGAGGCCGCGCAGGCCTCCTGGGACCGCGCGCTCGCCCTCGGCGAGGAGCACGGCTTCCGCAACGCGCAGACCACGCTGATCGCGCCCACCGGCACGATCGGCCTGCTCATGGACTGCGACACCACGGGCGTCGAGCCGGACTTCGCGCTCGTCAAGTTCAAGAAGCTCGCCGGCGGCGGCTACTTCCGCATCATCAACCAGTCCGTGCCCGGCGCACTGCGCACGCTCGGCTACAACCCGCAGCAGGTCGAGGAGATCGTCGCCTACTGCGCGGGCAGCGCCCACCTCGAGGGCGCCCCGCATATCAACCGCCACACGCTCGCGCAGCACGGCTTCACCCGCCGCGCCCTCGACGCGGTCGACAAGGCCCTCGGCTCGGCGTTCGACATCACCTTCGCGTTCAACCGCTTCGTGCTCGGCGAGGAGTTCTGCCGCGACGTGCTCGGGCTCGACGACGAGCAACTCGCCGGCGCCAACCTGCTGGAGGCGATCGGCTTCTCGCGCGAGCAGATCGAGGAGGCCAACGACCACATCGTCGGCCGTATGACGATCGAGGGCGCCCCGCACATGCGCGAGGAGCACTACGCGGTCTTCGACTGCGCCAACCGCTGCGGCCGCTACGGCACGCGCTACATTGAGGCGATGGCGCACGTGCGCATCATGGCCGTCGCGCAGCCGTTCCTCTCCGGCGCGATCAGCAAGACGATCAACCTGCCCGACGACGCCAGCGTCGGCGACGTCGCCGCCGTCTACGAGGCCGGCGCCGCCTCCATGCTCAAGGCGCTCGCGCTCTACCGCGACGGCTCCAAGCTTTCGCAGCCCCTCGCCGCCACCATGCTCGGCGACGACTTCGAGGACTTCGACGACCTCGACGAGGAGGCCGCGCAGGCGGAGCTCGACCCGAAGCAGGCGCTGGACGAGGTGGAGCGCATCATCAGCGCGCTGCCTCGGGCAGACGCGCGCGCGCTGGCGCGGCGGCTGGTCGGGCTGCAGCGCGGCGAGCGCGAGCCGCTGCCCTCGCGGCGTCCCGGCTTCGCGCAGAAGGCCAAGGTCGGCGGCCATACGATCTACCTGCACACGGGAGAGTTCGAGGACGCACGCCTCGGCGAGATCTTCATCTCAATGTCCAAGGACGGCGCGGCCTTCCGCTCGCTGATGAACTGCTTCGCGATCGCCGTCTCGATCGGGCTGCAGCACGGCGTACCGCTGGAGGCCTACCTGGACTCCTTCCTGTTCACGAAGTTCGAGCCGAACGGGATCGTCACCGGCAACGACCGCATCCAGATGGCGACCTCGATCATCGACTACGTCTTCCGCGAGCTGGCCGTCAGTTACCTCGGCCGCGACGACCTCGCCCACCTCGGGCCGGTCGACCTGTCGAGCACCTCGACCGCCGAGGACGAGGGTGGCGCGTGGCCGACGCCGGAGCCGCAGCCACTGCCGGCGCCCGACCCGCGCGAGTACGTGCTGACCCCGATCGCGGGCGGCTCGAACGGCCACGGAACCCCCGCAGCCGCCAGCACGGCGCCTCCCGCGGCCGGCCCGGCCCCCGAGGCGCCCTCGGCCGCAGCCGCCGGCGCGACGGCCCTGGCCTCCGCCACGGCCATCCAGCCCACGACGGCGCGCCACTACGGCTTCGAGGGCGATCCCTGCCCGGAGTGCGGCCAGATGATGATGGTGCGCAACGGCACCTGCCTGAAGTGCATGTCCTGCGGCTCCACGTCCGGGTGCAGTTGAGGGGGAGACAGATGGCTAGGCAGCCCCGTGACCACCGCAAGTACCACTTGAAGAGGCCTGACGACACGATCATCAGAAGCGGGATTACGAAGCGCCCGCTGAGTATCCGGGAGCGCGAGCATCAACGCGATGTAGCCCCGCGCGGCCGCATCGAACAGGTTGGCCGCGCAACAACCGAGGAGGCGGCGCGCGCATGGGAGAAGCGCCAACGGAAAGGCACCCCGCCAGGTGGGCGCTGACTAGCGGTAGAACACACATTCTGCTATTGTTAGCGCCGCAGGGTGGGCGCGATGAGGGTTGACTGGGGCGAATTTGGAGCGCTGAACGGCAGCGTCGCATCGCTCGCCAGCGATGTGTTGCCGCCGGAGCGTTGGGCTTCAATCGGCTTGCTCGGCGATGCACGGACGGTGCTGTCCCGGTTGCCCGGCGACTTCGTTCAGACAACGATCACGTCGCCCCCCTACTGGGGATTGCGCGACTACGGCGCAACTGGACAGATCGGCCTTGAGGACGATCCGCGCGACTACGTGGCTACGCTCGCCGCCATCTTCACTGAGGTCCATCGAGTGACACGCTCCGACGGGACGCTCTGGCTGAACCTCGGGGACTCATACACGTCCGGTGGGCGCAAGTGGCGCGACGCCGACCGCAAGAACCCCGTGCGGGCGATGGACACGCGCCCGCCCACGCCGAAAGGCCTGAAGCCCAAGGATCTCGTCGGCATCCCCTGGCTCGTTGCGTTCGCTCTGCAGGATGCGGGCTGGTATCTGCGGTCGGACATCGTCTGGAACAAGCCGAACTGCATGCCGGAATCGGTGAAGGACCGTCCGACGCGATCGCACGAGTACCTGTTCCTCTTCTCAAAGTCCGAGCGCTACGTCTACGACAACACGGCTGTCCGGGGCGAGAATGATCGCAACCTCCGGACGGTCTGGAACGTACCGACGCGCCCGTTTCCCGGCGCACACTTCGCGACGTTCCCGCCAGAGCTCATCCGCCCCTGCGTCGCCCTCACAAGCAAACGTGGAGATGTCATCCTCGACCCGTTCTTCGGGTCCGGCACGGTCGGCATCGAAGCGGCGCGCCAGACCCGGCGCTTCCTCGGTATCGAGCTTCAGCCAGCGTACCTGGAGATCGCCCGGCGGCGATTCGAGGCGGAAGCCACCGCGACGCTGCTGTGACACCTCAGGGCAACTTTGGGAAGCTCGAACCAGACATCGCGATCCATCTGTTCGACTCGCTGCTGGCGCTCCGCCCGCGGTACCTCCAGGAGGGCGTTGCCGAGGCCGTCGAAGCCGCCGGCGCCCGGACCGTAGACCGCGAACTGGCCGAGTTCGTGGCGGACGGGCCGCTCACCCGGCTCGCCGCGCTCGGGATCCGTGGCGAGCGGGTGTTCCCCGTGCCCAGCGTCATCCGCGCCAGGCCGACGCTCATCGGCTACTACCGGATGCTCCTCGGCATCTCGCGCAAGGCGTGGCGGCAGACCTACGGCTACCAGCGCTTCGAGGGCGCAGAAGTCAACGGCGTCCTGACCCCTGACCGGGACGCCGAGCTTCCGGAACTCTGCCGCACCATGGCGGACGCCTTGAGCAGACTCGCCGACGCGATGTTCTCGTTCACGGATCGGGACCTCCAGGACCTGGCGCTGCTGACACTCGGCCCAACACTCCAGGGACAGCGAAACGTGGCGATCGGAAGTGACGCAGTCCGCGTCGTCCACGAGCGTATCCGCGCGATAGCCGGGGAGTTCCTGGAGTTTGAGTCCAGGACGCACCTTCGCCTGCGCAACGCGGCTGATCGCCCCGTGGCTATCGAGTTCTCGAGCGATCCCGACGTACGAATCTACGAAGTAATCGAGGGCGGGCGCGAGCCCAAGGTTGCAATGGAGATCAAGGGTGGCAGCGATATTTCCAACGCCCACAACCGCGTCGGCGAGGCCGAGAAGAGCCACATCAAGGCTCGGCAGGCTCACTTTGAACATCGCTGGACCCTGATCGCGTTGACGGGCCTTGATCGCGACCGGATCACCCGCGAGTCGCCGTCGACCACCCAGTTCTTCGACTACGCTCAGATCACCGCCGCCGAGGGGTCGGACTGGGAGTCGTTCCGGGCGCGCCTCCTCGTCGCTCTCGGGATACCGAATCAGAGCTGACTCCCCCATGATCGACCGCGTGCTCCCGATCCGCGTCCGAGGGGAGCGCGTCCTGGTGCGCGTGCAGCAGCAGACGCGCGCCGACGGCGGCCCGGGGCGCGTGCTGCTCAAGGGGCCACCTGAGGCGTTGCGGCTCCTCGAGGGGTACTCGTTCGCCGAGGACGGGCGCGCCGTGACGCTCTCCGATGTGCGGCTTGCGCCGCCGCCGGACGGGGGCGAGGCGTGGCTCGCCTTCGCCGAGGCGCACCTTGCGCCAGCGGATCGGACGCCCGCCGATAGCCCGTCCGACGGCGGGCCGGTACGATCCGGCTGACCAGCCCACCAACTCCGGCGCCCGGAGGCCCCGCATGACCCTGTCCGCCATCACCGGCTACCCGCGCATTGGCCCGCGGCGCGAACTGAAGCGCGCCGTCGAGGGCTACTGGGACGGCAGGGTGGACCGCGACGCCCTCGAGGAGACCGGGCAGGCGCTGCGCCTTGAGGGCTGGCAGCGCATGCGCGACGCGGGCATCGACCTGATTCCCTCCAACACCTTCTCCCACTACGACCACGTGCTCGACGCGATCGCGATGGTCGGCGCGGTCCCGCCTCGCTACGGCGACAGCGGCGAGGGCGAGGTGGACGCGGAGACCTACTTCGCGATGGCGCGCGGGGCGCAGCGCGAGGGCCTCGACGTGACCGCGATGGAGATGATCAAGTGGTTCGACACGAACTACCACTACATCGTCCCCGAACTCGGCTCACACACGCGCTTCCGCCTCGCCTCGCGCAAGCCGCTGGACGAGTACCTCGAGGCGCGCGAGGCGGGCATCGAGACCGTGCCGGTGCTGCTCGGCCCGCTCTCACTGCTGCTGCTCGGCAAGGGCGTCGGCAGCGACGGCCATCAGGACCCGGACTTCGACCGGCTCTCGCTGCTGCCCGGCCTGCTCGGCGTGTACGAGCAGGTGGTCGCGCTGCTGCACGAGGCCGGCGCGCAGTGGGTGCAGCTCGACGAGCCCGTGCTGGTGCAGGACCGCTCGCCCGAGGATCTCGACGCCCTCGCGATGGCGTACGACCGCCTGGCCGATGCGGCGGGCAGTACGAAGCTGCTGGTGCAGACCTACTTTGGCGACGTGGACGAGTCGTTCGGCGCGCTCGCCGCGCTGCCCGTCGCCGCGATCGGCCTCGACCTCGTGCGCGGGCAGCGCAATCTCGGGCTGCTGCAGCGCCATGGGCTGCCCGGCGGCAAGCACGTCGTCGCGGGCGTGGTCGACGGGCGCAACGTCTGGATCAACGACCTCGACGCCTCGCTCGCCACGCTGCGCGAGGTCGGCGCGGCCGTCGGCGACGACCGCGTGATCGCGGGCGCCTCGTGCTCGCTGCTGCACGTCCCGCTCGAGCTCGAACTGGAGACCGGCCTGGACCCCGAGTTGCGCTCGTGGCTCGCTTTCGCCAACCAGAAGGTCGACGAGGTCGCCACGCTCGCCCGCGCGTTCGGGAGTCCGGGCGCGGCGGCCTCCGAGTTCGCCGCCAACCGCGCCGCCCTCGAGTCGCGCCGCAGCTCGCCGCGCACGCACGACCCCGCCGTGCGCGAGCGCGTCGCGGCCACCTCGGAGGCCGACTACAGCCGCGGCGGCTCGGTCGAGGAGCGCCGCCACGCCCAGCGCGAGCGCCTGCGGCTGCCGGAGTTCCCGACGACGACGATCGGCTCCTTCCCGCAGACGCCCGAGATCCGCCGCGCCCGCCGCCGCCGCAACAGCGGCGAGATCGACGACGCCGAGTACGAGACCTTCATCGAGACCGAGATCGAGCGCGTGATCCGCCTACAGGAGGAGACCGGACTCGACCTGCTCGTGCACGGCGAGTCCGAGCGCAACGACATGGTCGAGTACTTCGGCGAGCAGCTCGCCGGCTTCGCCTTCACGCGCTTCGGCTGGGTGCAGTCCTACGGCTCGCGCAACGTGAAGCCGCCGATCATCTACGGCGACGTGGCGCGGCCCGGTCCGATGACCGTGCGCTGGTCCGCCTACGCGCAGTCCCTGACGGACCGCCCGGTGAAGGGCATCCTCACCGGGCCGGTCACGATCCTCAACTGGTCGTTCGTGCGCGACGACCAGCCGCGCAGCGAGACCTGCCGCCAGATCGCGCTCGCGATCCGCGAGGAGGTCGCCGACCTCGAGGCGGCGGGCATCGCGGTGATCCAGGTGGACGAGCCGGCGCTGCGCGAGGGCGTTCCGCTGCGGCGCGCGGACTGGCCCACCTACCTCGGCTGGTCCGTCCCCTGCTTCCGCCTCGCCACGGCGGGGGCTGCCGACGCGACGCAGATCCAGTCGCACATGTGCTACGTGCCGCTGCGCGACGTGCTGGACGCGGTCTCCGACATGGAGGCCGACGTGATGCTGCTCTTCAACGCGCGCTCCGACGCCGAGGGCCTCGATGCCTTCCGTGACCACGGCTACGACAAGGAAGTCGGCCTCGGTGTCTACGACATCCACTCGCCGCGCGTGCCCTCGACCGGCGAGATGGCGAGCAGCCTGCGCGACGCCGCCGCCGTGCTCGACCCCGATCGCCTCTGGGTGAACCCCGACTGCGGCCTCAAGACCCGCCGCTACGAGGAGGTCGTCCCCGCCCTCGAGCACATGGTCGAGGCCGCGCATGCGGTGCGAGGCGACAGCTAGCGGGGCGCGTGCCTCAGCCGCTCGCGAGCACCTCTGCGAGCTTGTCGAAGGCCTGGTTCCAGCCGCCGCCGGCGCCGGCGGCCATGTTCTCGTCCGGCCACCCGGCCTGGCTCAGCGTGACCTGAGTCTTGCCGCCGCCGAGGTCCTCGAGCGTGACGGCGACCGTTGTCTCGATGGGGGTGTCCCCGCCCATCCCGTAGTGCGCCGGAGTGACGACGTTGCCGTGCTCGTCCGACATCGAGTCCGTGGAGACGAAGCGCTCGAGCGGCACGATCTCGAGGTAGACGCCGCTGGTCCAATAGTCCCGGCCGTCGGGCATGCGCAGGCCGAAGAGGTGGCGGCCGCCCACCCGGAAGTCGATCTCGCAGGCGGACATGGACACGCCTTGCGGCCCGTACCAGCGCATGAAGTGCGCGGGCTCCGTGAAGGCCCGCCAGAGGACCTCGCGCGGTGCGTCGAAGACGCGCTCGATCGAGACGCCCTGCTCGTCCGCACTCCCGCCGGTGCTATCGCTTGCCGTCATCGTGCTCCTCCCGTCCTCGATCGCGCGCCGGCTCCCGCTGCATCTCGCTGAGGTAGTCGTCGAGGCGATCGAAGCGCTCTTCCCAGAACCGGCGGTAGCGCTCCACCCAGTCGGCCACGTCCCTGAGCGGGGCCGCCTCGAGCCGGCAGGGGCGCCACTGGGCGTGGCGGCTGCGCTCGATCAGGCCCGCGCGCTCAAGCACCTTCAAGTGCTTCGACACCGCCGGCAGGCTCATCTCGAACGGTTCGGCCAGCGCGGTCACGGGCGTCTCGCCCTCGACCAGCCGAGCGAGGATCGCGCGCCGCGTCGGGTCGGCCAGCGCCGCGAAGGTGACGCTGAGCGGGTCTCGATGGGTTGTGGCGGTCGGCATGTGCTTCACCATCCCGTTTAATAACCAATCGGTTTACTACTCCCCTGTCCGCGTCCTGTCAAGCGTCGGGCGGAGCCCCGCACCCGGGTGCCCCGAACCGAGGCAGCAGCCGCGTCCGCAACGCCGTCTCCACAGGGCGGCCCCGTCGCCCTGTGGCCCGTATAGTTCCTCCGCAGGTCTGCCGCGAGGAGGTGCACGATGCGGGAGCTGGACGGTCGTGTGGCGCTCGTCAGCGGGGGCGGCAGCGGCATCGGCCGCGGGATCGTGCTCGCGCTCGCCGGCGAGGGCATGCGCGTCGTGGTCGCCGACGTCGAGTCCGCCGCCGCCGAGGCGGTGGCGGCCGAGATCGTCGCCACGGGCGGCGAGGCAATCGCCGAGACCATCGACGTGAGCGATGTCGCGGCCGTCGAGGCGCTCGCCGACCGCTGCGACGAGCGCTACGGCGGCATCGACGTGCTCTGCAACAACGCGGGCGTGGTCGGCTCGACGCCGATCGGACCGCAAAGCCTCGACAACTGGCGCTGGATCCTCGACGTCAACCTGTTCGGCGTCGTGCACGCGATCAACACCTTCGTGCCGCGCATGCTGGCCCGCGTCGGCGAGCGCGGCGGCGAGGCGCACGTGCTCAACACCTCGTCGATGGGCGGCGGCCTCGTCGCGGGGGAGGGCTGGGAGATCACCGCCTACCGCGCTTCGAAGTTCGCCATCGTGGCCCTGAGCCGCGATCTCCGCGGCGAGCTGGCCGGGAGCGGCATCGGCGTCTCGGTGCTCTGCCCCGGCGGCGTCGACACGCGCATCTGGGAGGCCGGACGCAACCGGCCGGCTGAGCGCGGCGGGCCCGCGGAGTCGTATGGGCGGCCGAGTCGCCTCGACGGCCAGCGCGTGATCGGCCCGCTCGAGGTGGGCCGCCGCGCTCTGCACGCGATCCGCGAGAACGAGCTCTACGCGATCACCCACCCGGAGCGAAAGCACGAGGTGGAAGCGGGCGCCCAGGAGCTGCTCGACGCCTTCGACCTGGCAGCGAATACGCCCGTCTGATGCAGGAGCTCGAGGGCCGCGTGGCGCTCATTACCGGCGGAGGCGGCGGTATCGGCCGCGCGATCGCGCTCACGCTGGCGGGCGAGGGCATGCGCGTCGTGGTCGCGGACATCGAGGCCGACGCTGCCGAGGCGGTGGCCGCGGAGCTCGCCGCCGCGGGCGCCGAGGCGATCGCCGAGACGCTGGACGTCAGCGACCCGGCCGCCGTCGAGGCGCTCGCCGACCGCTGCGACGAGCGCTGCGGCGGCGTCGACGTGCTCTGCAACCAGGCCGGGGTGGTCGGCCCGACGCCGATCGGACCGGCGAGCCTCGACAACTGGCGCTGGATCCTCGACGTCAACGTCCTCGGCGTCGTGCACGCGATCAACGTCTTCGTGCCACGGATGCTCGCCCGGATCGGCGACGAGGGCGGCGAGGCGCACGTGGTCAACGCCTCGTCCATCGCGGGCCTGCTTGCCGGCGGAAGGTGGGAGATCTCCGCCTACCGCGCTTCGCAGCTCGCGATCGTGGCGATGAGCCGGGACCTGCGCGGCGAACTGGCCGGGAGCGGCATCGGGGTCACCGTGCTCTGCCCCGGCGCGGTCCAGACTCGCATGTGGCAGGCGGGCCGCAACCGCCCGGCCGAGCGCGGCGGACCGGAGACGTACCAGCGGCCGAGCGGGCTCGACGGCCGCGTGATCGACGCGCTGGAGGTCGGACGCCGCACCCTGCACGCGATCCGCGAGAACCAGCTCTACGCGATCACCCACCCCGAGCGGCGGGATGTCGTCGAGGCAGCCGCCCGGGAGCTGCTCGACGCCTTCGACCAGGCGGCGAAGACGCCCGTCTGACGCTCGCCGGGTTCGCGTCCGTGCAGGCCCACCAGCGCCTACAGTCTCTAGGCTATGCTGGCTACGGCACTTCGGAATGCGGAGGCACACCCCCATGGCCAACCATAGATTCGTGGGGATTGCTCTCATCCTGTTGGGGGTATTGTTCCTGTTGCCACTCGTGAGCAGCGTCGAATTCCCGCCGGGGCAGTGGTGGCCACTATTCCTCTTGGTCGTCGGCCTCGCCACCGCCCTGAGCGGCAATTGGAGGGGCGGCCTGCCGACTATTGCCGTAGCGGCCGCATTTCTGCTGCACAACCTGGGCATTCTCGGACTCGACGGTTCATCTCTCTGGCCAGTAGCGCTCATCGTCATCGGTGCGGCCATCACCTTCCGTTACTGGCGCTTCGGCGCCGGCAGAGTTCCTGAGGCGGGCGACGAGCTCAACGTCGCCTGCCTCTTCTCCGGTACCAACCAGGTCGCCGCCAGCGAGCACTTCCGTGGCGGCAACGTCTCCGCCACCTTCGGGAACGCGGAGATAGACCTCCGCGCGGCTGCTGCCGTTGACGGTGTGGCCGCAGTCAACGCCAGCGCGCTATTCGGCCGCATCAACCTCCGGGTTCCGCCCGACTGGGCCGTCGATGTGCGCTCATCCGCCACCTTCGGAAGCATTGAATCCAAACGGGCGGAACCCTCCGACCCGCGAGCCAGGCTCACTGTCACAGGCTCCTGTCTATTCGGCGGAATACTCATCACGTCCTGAACGGCGGCAACGGCAGTGAGTCGACCGCCTGCACCAGTGTGCTCCTCCGGGAATGGAACATTCGTTTGATGCGGTCGTTATTTGCGGCGATGTTGGCGTCGCCAGGCCCGATGCAGGAGTCTTCGAGCTTGCCCTCGACTGGCTGGCCGTAGAGGCCGACGCCGCCTGGCACGCCGGTGAGAACCTGCACGGTTGCAGGCTCGCAGCCGGCTGCCCGTATAGTCCCTCCACGGACCCTTGCGCGCGGAGGTGGATGATGCGGGAGCTGGACGGTCGGGTGGCCCTCGTCACCGGGGGAGGCAGCGGCATCGGCCGCGGGATCGCGCTCGCGCTGGCCGGCGCGGGCATGCACGTCGTGGTCGCCGACATCGAGCGCGACGCCGCCGAGGCAGTCGCCGCGGCGATCGCCGCCGCAGGCGGCGAGGCGAGCGCGGACGGCGTCGACGTCACCGACCCGGCCGCCGTCGAGGCGCTGGCCGAGCGCTGCTTCGAGCAGCACGGCGGCGTGGACGTGCTCTGCAACAACGCCGGCGTGATCGGACCGACGCCGCTCGGGCTGGAAAGCCTCGACAACTGGCGCTGGATCCTCGACGTCAACATCCTCGGCGTCGTGCACGCGATCAACGCGTTCGTGCCGCGCATGCTCGCCGGCGTCGGCGAGAGGGGCGGCGAGGCGCACGTAGTCAACACCGCGTCGATGGCCGGCCTGCGTGCAGGCGACGGGTGGGCACACAGCGCCTACGGCGCCTCGAAGTTCGCCGTCGTGAGCATGAGCCGGAACCTGCGCGGTGAGCTGGCCGGGAGCGGCATCGGCGTCTCCGTGCTCTGTCCCGGCGGCGTCGACACGCGCATCTGGGAGGCCGGGCGCAACCGTCCCGCCGAGCGCGGCGGTCCGGAGACCTACGAGCGGCCTGACCGGCTCCTCCCGGCCCGCGTGCTCGACCCGCTGGTGGTGGGCCGCCACGTGCTGCGCGCGATCCGCGAGGACGCCCTCTACATCGTCACCCACACCGAGCGGCGTGAGCAGATCGAGGCAGCCGCAGGCGAACTGCTCGGCGCCTTCGATCGATCTGAGCGCGAGCCGCTGGACTGACGCTCGCCCGGTCCGCGCGCGATGCGAGCGGACGCCGCGCCGCTGGCCGCCGCCGCGGCCTCGCCCCGTGCGGCCCGTATAGTGCCTCTGCGGATTCGGAGAGCGCGGAGGTGCATGGTGCTGGAGCTGGACGGCCGCGTGGCCCTCGTCACCGGGGGCGGCAGCGGCATCGGCCGCGGGATCGCCCTCACGCTCGCCGGCGAGGGCATGCGCGTGGTGGTCGCCGACATCGAGCGCGACGCCGCCGCGGCGGTCGCGACAGAGATCTCCGACGCTGGCGGCGAGGCGATCGCGGAGACCGTGGACATCACCGATCCCGCAGCCGTCGAGGCGCTCGCCGACCGCTGCGACGAGCAGCATGGCGGCGTGGACGTGCTCTGCAACAACGCGGGCGTCCTCGGCCCCACCCCGATCGGACCAGACAGCCTCGACAACTGGCGCTGGATCCTGGACGTCAACGTCCTCGGCGTCGTGCACGTGATCAACGCCTTCGTGCCGCGCATGCGCGCTCAGGTTGGCGAGCGGGGCGGCGAGGCGCACGTGGTCAACACCGCGTCGATCGGCGGCCTGATCGCGGGTGACGGGTGGCAGATCAGCGCCTACATCGCCTCGAAGTTCGCGGTGGTGAGCATGAGCCGAAACCTGCGGGGCGAGCTGGCCGGGAGCGGCATCGGCGTGTCCGTGCTCTGCCCCGGCGGCGTCGACACCGGCATCTGGCAGGCCGCGCGCAACCGGCCGGCCGAGCGCGGCGGGCCCGAGACGTACCAGTGGCCGGACCGCCTCGCCCGATCGCGCTCGATCGGCCCGCTCGAGGTCGGACGCCACGTGCTGCGCGCGATCCGCGAGAACGAGTTCTACGTGATCACCCACCCGGAGCGCCGGGAGGCCATCGAGGCGGACGCGCGCGAAGTGCTCGACGCCTTCGATCGGCTGCGAGAGAGCCCGTCTGACTGACGCGCGCCCCATAGCGGGCAGCGTTCACAGCGGAGGAAGGAGCGGCGAGATGAGCGAGGCGATTCGCGCACACGTCATCGCCGGGGGCTTCCCGCCCGGCAGGCCCGCCGGACACGACCACGACTACGCCCAGCTGCGCATCCTCGAGCAGCTCAAGGAGCGGGACAACGTCCACGCCTCGGTGTCCGGGGACTACACGGACATCGAGAAGTGGCTGCCCGAGTGCCGCCTGCTCGTGACCTACGTCGCCGGCCCCTTCGCCGACGAGCACGGCAACACCGTGCTCCGCCAGTGGCTCGAGGCCGGGGGCCGCTGGCTGGCGCTGCACGGCAGCAGCGGCGGCAAGGCCGTGCGCCGTCCCGACACGAGCAAGCGCGAGATGGTGAAGATGCCCTACCACGACACGCTCGGCGCGTTCTTCCTCAGCCACCCGCCGATCCGCAAGTTCCGCGTCGACCTCGTGGACGCGCAGCATCCGCTCACGCGCGGCCTGCCGGAGTCGTTCGAGACGATCGATGAGCCGTACATGGTCGAGCTGCAGGCCCCGGAGCGCAGCCAACTGCTGCTCACGGCCGACTGGGGCGAGGTCGAGCCGGGGCCGACCGGGTTCTACTTCGAGCGCGACACGACGGTGCTGCCGAACGGCGGCAGCACGAAGCGCGCGATCGCCTTCGTGCGCGAACTCGGCGCGGGCGCGGTCGCCTACACGACGCTCGGGCACTGCCACACACCGACGACGAACAGCCAGCGCCTCGTCCACGAGAACGTCGCGGCGGACGGCAAGCCGCCGCTCAAGCTCCTCGGCTCGTGGGAGACCGAGGGCTTCCGCACGCTGCTGCGCAACGGCATCGCCTGGGGACTGGGCGAGGACTAGCGTGGTCCCGCCTCGCGCTGACGGTGCGCTGCCGACTGCCCCCTCCCGTGGGGCGAGGGTCAGCGTGAGGGGCCTGACGCTGGAGCCGCGGACGCCCGCGAGGGAGCACGTATGACCGGCGGCTCGCGCTGGCCGCGGTGACACGCCGCCCCCGCATCTACTGGGGCTGGTGGATCTTCGGGGCCGCGATCGTCGGGCAGTTCGTGACGATCGGCTTCGCCGCGCAGGTCACGGGCGTCTTCCTCAAGCCGATGACGGAGGAGCTCGGCTGGACACGCTCGGAGTTCGTGCTCGCGTCATCTTTGGGGTTCGGCATCGGCGGGCTGAGCGGGTTCTTCGTCGGCCCGCTGATCGACCGCTACGGCGCGCGGCCGATCATGCTCGCCGGCGCCGCCGTCGGCGGGCTCGCGCTGGTGGCCGTCTCGCAGGTCGAGTCGCTGTGGCAGTTCATCCTCGTGCGCGGCGCCCTCACCCAGGTCGGGCTCTTCATGGTCGGCCCGTTCGTGGTCAACACCACGCTCTCCAAGTGGTTCGTCATCAACCGCGGCCGCGTGATCGCGCTGGCTTCGCTCGGCGGCTCGCTCGGCGGCGTGATCCCGCCGCTCGCGTTCACGGGGATCGTCGATCGCTGGGGCTGGGAGTCCGGGTGGGTGGTGATGGGCATCGTCACCCTCGTGCTGATGCTCCCCTGCTCGCTCGTGATGCGCAGGCAACCGGAGGACTACGGCCTGCTCCCCGATGGCAAGACCGGCGACGAGGAGCAGACCGCGCGCGAAATCGCGCAGCTGGAGGAGGTGCGGAGCGACTACGCCAACTCGTACACGCGAGGCGAAGCGATGCGCACGCGGGCGATGTGGCTGCTGGTCCTCGGGTTCGCGCTCGCCGTGGCGGGGGTGGCGTCCGTGTACTCGCACGCGATCCCGTTCATGACGGACGTCGGCTACACGCGCTCACAGGCCGCCTTCGCGTTCGCCGTGCAGGGCGGCGTCGCGATGGCCTCGAAGCTCTTCTGGGCGTGGGCGATGCAGACGCGCTCGCCGCGCATCCTGACCGTGCTGACGATCGCGATGATGGGTGTCGCGTTGGCGCTGCTGATCCCGGCCGCGGACGCCTCGCTCGGCGCCCTGCTGGTGGTGTTCGCGCTCTTCGGCTTCGGAGTCGGCGGGATGTTCCCGCTCTTCGAGTTCGTGTGGGCGTGGTCCTTCGGACGCCGGCACATCGGCGCCGTGCGCAGCACGGGGTTCCCGATCAGCGTCGTGATCGCCGTGACGGGGCCGATCCTGACCGGGTTCTACTTCGATTCGGTCGGCGACTACCGCGGTGCGTTCTTCACCCTCGCCTTCGTCCTCGCGCTCGGCGCCGCGCTGGTCCTCAGTTCGCGCAAGCCGCCCCCGAAGACCAGCGCCGAACCGGCGGAGGCGCCGGCCGCGGCCGGATAGCGTATCGAGGGCAGGCGGCGCGCTGACCGGTGCGCCGGTTCCCGCTATCGTGACCCTGATGATCGACACCGTGCTGTTCGACCTCGACGGGACGCTGCGCGACTGGGAAGCGGGCATCGCCCGCGCGCTCGCCGACCTGCTCGCCGAGCCGCCCGCCGAACTGCCCGAGGAGTGCCGCGGCGACCTCGACGCCCGCATCTGGCGCGTGATCGACGAGCAGCTCGTCGAGCGGCGCGACGGGCGCGTCGTCGAGCGGCGGCACTACTGGATCGACATCGACCCGATGCCGGTCTGGCGCGCGGTGCTCCCCGACGTCCCGCTCCGCGCCCTCGAGGCGCTGATCGCGCGCTTCCGCGAACTGCTCGACGCCGTCCCGTTCGCCGATGTCTATCCCGCCCTTGAGCAGTTGCGCGAGGGCTACGCGCTGGGGGTGCTGACCAACGGGCCGATGCCGGAGTCCGTGCTGCGGCGCATGGGCTTCGCGCACTACTTCGACGCCACGGTGACGGTGTTCGGCGGGATCAAGAAGCCGGCGGCCGCGGCGTTCGAGCGCGGCCTCGATGCCCTCGAAGCGGACGCCGCGACAACGGCCCATGTCGGCGACAGCCTGATCGCGGACGTGCAGGGCGCGCTCCGCGCGGGCCTCACGCCGGTCTGGATCGACCGCTTCGGCGACGGCAACCCGCTGCCCGAGGGCGCGCACCGCATCGAGGCGTTGACGGAGTTGCCGGAGCTGCTCGCCGCGCTAGCCGAGGGGGCCGCCTGAGTGCGCGGAGGCCCCCGCGCGCCCGCCCGTCCTCGAGGGCCCCAGCGCCGACGGCGGCGGGTCGGGGCGCTTCGAGGCGAGGAAGGCGAACGAACCGAGGCCCGCGACGAGCGCGAGGCCGATGAAGCCGGTGCGGTAGGAGCCGGTGAGGTCGTAGCTCAGCCCGGCGACGACCGGGCCGAGCACCATCCCGATGATGATGACCAGCGACGAGAACCCCATCACCGTCCCGAACGCGGCACGGCCGAAATACTCGGCGCGGATCGCCTGCGTCAGCGGACCGCGCACGCCGAACGAGAGTCCGTGGATCACCGTGAAGGCGACGGCGCCCCAGACCGAGACCCACAGCGTCAGCACGAGCAGCGACGCCATGTGCCCGAGCATCGCCACCGCGAGGATGTAGCGCATCGGGAAGCGGTCGCCGAGGTAGCCGCCTGCGAGCATGCCGACCACGCTCGTCACCGTGATCGCGAGCAGCAGGTTCGCCGCCTGGCCCAGCGAGTAGTCGAGGCTGTCGGTCACGTGCGAGACGAAGTGCACCATCACCGCGCCGATCACCAGCAGCGAGGCTGCATGACCGATTGAGATCATCCAGAACGCGCGCGTCCGCAGCGCCTCCTGCCAGGTGAAGTTGATCTCGTCGGGGTCGTAGTCGGCCATCAGGCCGCTGCCCGCCGGGCCCCGGCGCGGAGGATCGCCGTCGGCGCGGTAGCCGTACTGGCCGGGGCGGTGGCGCATCAGCCCAGCGAGCGGGAGCCCGACGGCGATCACGATCAGCCCCGACGCGATCGCGGTCTCGCGCCAGCCGAGGTGCTCGAGCGACCACGCGATGCCCGGCTGCAGGAAGCCGCCAACGGCAAAGCCCGAGGTGGTGATCGCCACCGCCATCGCGCGCCGGCGGTTGAACCAGTTCACGACCGCGACGATGACGCCCAGGAACGGGCCCATGCTCATCCCGAGGGCGATCACGATGAAGGCGATGTAGAACCCGGTGAGGGTGCTGATCTGGCTGAGAAGCAGGAACCCGACGCCGAAGATGATGATCCCGACCAGCATGATCCGCCTCGGGCCGAACTTGTCGAGCGCCCAGCCCTGGGCGGGCCCGAGCAGACCGGCCTCCACCATCTGGATCGAGAAAGCGATGGAGAGCGAGGTGCGGCTCCAGCCGAACTCGTTCTCGAACACCACGACGTACTGCCCGAAGGCGTGGAACATCAGCCCGCCGAGGACCGCCGTGAGCAGGAACCCGGCGGCGACGATGTACCAGCCGAAGAAGATCCGCCCGCCCGGCCTGCGCGGCGGGGGCGCCGCGACGGACGAGGGGGCGTCGCCACCCTCGTTCGTGGTCGCGACCGCCCCGTGCTCACGCGTCGTGGTCATCGCGACGGTCCCGCCTCGCGGCGCTGCTCGCCGCCCTCCCCCCGAAGGGGCACCCTGAGCGGCCTGTGGCTACCCCTCGCGGGCCGTGCGCTCCTGGTGCGCCTCGCGCAGCGTCTCGAGCGCGCCTTCGAGCAGCTTCGGGATCTTCGCGTCGCCGAAGCTGTAGAAGTCGTCCAGCGCGCGTTCGATCCCGAAGGCGACGTTGAAGCGATGCGCCGTGTCGTAGCGGCCGACGATCAGCGCCAGCTCCACGATCTGCTCGTCCGTGTAGTGCTCGCGCATCTGCTCCAGCAGTTCGCCGTCGATGCCCTGCGCGTGCGCGGCCACCCAGCGCTCCGTGAAGCGCAGCGCCAGTTTCGTCTTCTCCGGCAGGTCAGACGCCTCGAAGTCGTGAACCTTGGCGACGACGCTCTCGTCCATGCCCTCCTGCTGCGCCGCAGCAGACCGACCGGGGATTCACCACTTGCAGTCGTTGAGGTTGGCGGACTTCAGGCGGCAGAGGTCGACCGTGACCGGGTCGAGCGTCGTGAACTCCTGCCATGCCGCGTGGAACAGCTGGAACGCCATCTGCGCTTCCGGCGCCAGGCTCCGCGGGTTCGGGATCACCCTCGGGCTGGCGTCCGGGTCGTGAACTTGCGTCATCGTCCTGCTCCTGTCTTGCCTATGGCACCCAGATCCGTCGCGCCGCCTCGAGGCCGAGGACGAGCGCGCGGCCGTTCAGCTGAATCGTCACGGTCCCCCGGTACCGGGCGACCTCCATCACCTCGAACCCCGCGCCGGGGCGGATGCCCTCCTCGTCGAAGAAGCGCAGCAGCTCCTCGTCTTCCTCGTAGACCCGATCGACCGTCGTGCTGGCGCCGGCTTCGAGGTCCGTGAGACGCCGCGTCGAGAGCGGGTGGCCGTGATGGGAGCCGGGGATCGGGTAGCCGAAGGGGGAGACGAGTGGATCGCCGAGGCGCTCAACGATCAGCGGCTCCGTCACGTCCGAGATGGCGTGCTCCATGAGGTGCGCTTCCTCGTAGGCGCGCCACCACTCGAGGCCGAGCGTGTCGACCAGCAGGCACTCGGCCAGGCGGTGCCGCCGCACCATCTGCTCCGCCCTCGCGAAGCCGCTGCCGCTCAGCGAGATCCGCTTGCGCCCGTCGATCCTCACCAGCTTGTCGCGGCGCAGCCGGGTGAGCATGCCGGCCGCCGAGGCCGGCTTGATGTCCAGCCGCTCCGCGACGCGCGCCGCGATCACCTCTTCCTGCTCGTCGTGCGAGAGGCGGTAGATCGTCGTCAGCGCATCATCGGCGGCGACGTTGGTGACCTGCTTGGGCATAGTCCCTCCGCGCCATGATACTCCATGGGCGCTCAGACCCTCGCAAGCTGTCGAGGGGCCGCGCCGCCCTGCCGGATACGAGGAGTGAGCATGCAGGCAACGTCGGCAGACGGTGCGTCGAAGACAGGTTATGATGGCGCGGAATAGCTCCCGCCGTCCCGATCCGGAGGCGCGGTGACCATAGAAGAACGCCCTCTCCTCGACGCCGAGCAGCGCGCCGTGCTCGGCCCGCTCGTACGCATCATCGAGGAAGCCGCCGACTCGGAGCCGTGGGCGCTCGTCGGCGCGGCGGCGACCCAGCTGCAGGGCGTCGCGGTAAGGGCCGCCAACATCGAGTTCATCACCAGCGATCCGGCGATCCGCACCCTCGCCGAGATGCTCGGCGTGGACGCGACCTGGGAGCGCGGCGCGCACGTCGCTGCCTCGCGTCTGCAGTTCCAGCGCGGGAGCGTGCCGGTCTTCGTCCACGCCAACCCGACATTCCACGGCGCCTACGACACGCTGACGCCGCTTGAGATCCCCTCGCTCTGGGACGCCCGCGCGCAGATCCGTTTCGAGGGCGCCACCGTCCTCGCCACGCCGCTGGAGTGGGAGCTGCTGCTCGCCGTCGTGCTCGGCAACGCGGCACGCAGCGAGGCGATCCGCGACCACATCGAGGCCAGCGGGGAGTGCGACAGCCGCCTGCTCACCCGCCTGATGCGCGAGGGCCACGTGGAGCACGAGACCGAGGAAGCCGTCTGGTCGCTGATCGGCCGCTGAGCCGGACGCGAGCGGTTCAGCCCTTGCGCAGCAGCGGCGCGGCCTCGCGGCCGAGGCGGTCGTAGCGGCGCAGCAGCGCGGGCAGCGCACGCTCGCAGCGCGGCGCCTCCCGGTGCATGCGCTCGAACAGCCGCACGAGGCCCTCGAGGTCGCTCAGGCGCACGGTCTCCGCGCGTACGCGGCCGCGCGGGCCCGCGTTGTGGTAGTTGCCCAGCGCGATGCAGGCCGCGCCCGTCTCGTAGCCGTAGAGGTCGTAGGCCGTCGCCTCGGTGACGCCACCGTCCATCAGCCGCCGTTGCCAGGCGAATCCGTCGCTCTCCTCGCTCGCCAGCTCCTGCGCGAGCGCCGTCATCCACTGCGTCAGCAGCGGCGAGAAGATGTGCAGCGCGTCGCCGACGCGGATGATCGGCCCGCCGCCCTGCACGGCCCGCCCACCCGCGAACGAGGATGTCTCGACCGCCACCACCAGCGCGTCCTCCGGCAGCAGCCGCTCGCGACCGACGACCGAGGCGCCCCGCAGCCCGACCTCCTCGGCGCGCGTGAAGAGACCGATCAGATGCCCGCTGCGCCGTTCTGTGGCGACGCGTTCGAGCGTCGCGAGCACGGCGGCGCAGCCGGCGAGGTCGTCGCAGGCGCGCGCCTGCACCAGATCGCCGCGGAAGCGGCAGGCCGGCACGTCCCAGAGCGCGAGGTCGCCCTCGGCCGGCGCGTCGCCGCCGCGTTCGAGGGTGGCCGCCGCGCCGGCCAGCCGCCGCCGCTCGTCGCGCCGCACGGAGGTGATGCGCGCCTTCGCGTACGCCGTCCGTGCGCCCTCGCGGTAGAGGGCGACGTGCTCGCCCTTGCCGTACTCGGCGGAGAGCCCGCCGCGGAACTCGAGCCGCAGCCGCCGGCCTCGCACCTGCTGGACGACGAAGCCGGGGTGGTCCATGTGCGCACCGAGGACCAGCGGCCGGCGGCGGCGGCCACGACGGTAGGTGATGCGCACGTTGCCGTACGCGTCCTCCTCGTGCGCCAGTCCGCGCGCGGCGGCGAAGGCTCGCAGGTAGTCGCGCACGCCGCCCTCGAGGTAGGGCGCGGAGGGGATGGAGACCACCTCGCGCACGAGCTCGCGCAGGGCGTCCGGCACGTCGACCACGGGGCGCCTCCTTCCCTTTCGGCGCCGCCGATGCTACCCGCGCTCGCGCCCGGCCGCCTCTGCCGCGTACGATCGAGGGGTGAGCAACGAGGATCCCGCCGCGCCCGGGCCCGCGCCCCAACGCCGACGCCAGAGAAGCCGGCGGCGGCGGCGCGTGCTCGATCGCCCGCGCAAGCCGATTGAGATCGAACTGACCGGCTTCGCCGCGGGCGGCAAGGCCGTGGGCCGCGCCCCCGACGGCCGCGTCGCCTTCGTCGAGTACGCGATCCCCGGCGAGCGCGTCCTCGCCGAGATCACCGCCGAGACCGCGTCCTTCGTCGAGGCCACGACGATCGAGGTGCGCGAGCCCTCGGAGCTGCGCGTGGAGCCGCGCTGCCAGTACTTCGGGCGCTGCGGCGGCTGCCAACTGCAACACGTCGCCTACGGCGAGCAGCTGCGCCTCAAGACGGGCATCGTGCGCGAGCAGCTGCGCCGCATCGGCCGCTTCGAGGACGAGGCCATCGACGGCGTGCTGCGCGAGATGATCGGCATGGCCGACCCCTGGGCGTACCGCAACCACATGCGCTTCACCGTGCGCCGCGACGGCGAGGTCGGCTTCATGGAGCACGGCAGCCACCGCTTCCTGCGCATCGACCACTGCGAGATCGCGCTGCCGGCAGCCAACCGCGTGCTGCAGGACGCGCAGGGCCGCACGATGCAGACGCGGGCGCTGACCGTGCGCGCAGGCGAGCACAGCGACGAGCTGCTCGTGCAGCCGAAGCTCCGCTGGCGTCCGCACCGCCGGGGGCGCACCCGCAGCGGCCAGCCCCACTACCACGAGCTGTTGCGCGGCGCCCGCTACCGCGTCTCCTCGCCGGCGTTCTTCCAGGTCAACTCGCGGCAGGCGGAGCGGCTGATCGAGCTCGTCGTGGCGCGCGCCCGCGCCGTCCAGCCGCGCCTCGTCGCCGACGCCTACTCCGGCGTCGGCACGTTCGCCGTCGCACTGGCGCAGGTCGTCCCCGACGTCGTCACGATCGAGGCCTCCGCCGCCGCGGGCGACGACGCCGAGGTCAACCTCGCACCTTATGACAACGTCCGCCGCATCACCGGCACCGTCGAGGAGCAGCTCCCGGCGCTCGATCCCGTCCCGGACGTCGTCGTCGTGGACCCGCCGCGCGCTGGCCTCGACGCCTCCGTGATCGACGCGATCGTCGAATCAGGCGTGCGGCGGCTCGTCTACGTCTCGTGCGATCCGGCGACGCTGGCGCGCGATCTGCGGCGCCTTGCCGACGGCGGCATGGAGCTCAGCGAGGTGCAGCCGATCGACATGTTCCCGCACACCCAGCACATCGAGTGCATCTCAACCCTCGACCGGGCCACGAGCTGAGCGCGTGGCGCAGCCGACGCTGGTGCTCGCCTCCGCCTCCCCGCGCCGCCGCGAACTGCTCGCCGCGCTCGGCATCGACTTCCTCGTGCGCCCCAGCGACGTGGACGAGTCCAGCGAGGAGCCGGACCCGTGCCGCCGCGCAGCGCAGCTCGCGCTGCGCAAGGCGCGCGCCGCGGCGGCGGCGAATCCTAGCGCCCCGGTCGTCGCCGCCGACACGATCGTCGTCCTCGACGGGCGCGTGCTCGGCAAGCCGGACGGGGCGGACGAGGCCGCTGCGATGCTCGCAGCGCTGCGCGGCCGCCGCCACGAGGTGGTGAGCGCGGTCGCGGTAGCCTCCGAGGGCCGCGACGCCGTCGAGGCGGCGACGACCGCCGTCACGATGCGCGACTACGGCGACGACGAGATCGGGCGCTTCATCGCGCGCGGCGAGCCGTTCGACAAGGCGGGCGGCTACGCGGTGCAGGATGCGGAGTTCGCCCCGGCGGCGAGCGTGGACGGCTGCCTCTGCGCCGTCATCGGGCTGCCCCTCTGGACCGTGCGCGGCCTGCTTGCGAGCGTCGCCGGCCTCGAGACCGCGCCGCCCGCACTCGAGCGCTGCGCCGCCTGCCCGCTGCGGGTGTAGCGCCGGCGACTACACCTGGACGACGAGCAGCTCGCCGACGAAGGTCGAGATGCGCATCCGCACGCGGCGCTCGGCGTCCTCGTAGCCCTCGCTGCGCACGTGGATGTCGCGCACGACGCCCTCCTCGCGACGGCCGAGGATGTCGACGCTGCCGACGATCGATTGCGCGGTGACGTCCACGCCGATGCCTCGCGGCGCGCGCACCTGGATCGTGCCCAGCCAGCAGAACAGCGCCAGTTCGGTCTCGCCGGGCGGCAGTTCCGCCTCTCGCAGGTCGAGTTCGATATCGCCGACGACGGTCGAGATCACCGCGTCGTCCTCGACGGACCAACCGCCCTCGGACGAGCGCACGTGGCCGACAGTCAGGCGCAGGCGCCGCGAGAAGCGCCGCACGCGCCAGGCCGCGAGGATCGCGAGCACGCCGAGCGCGACGAAGGCGAGGCCGAAGGCGCTGCCGATCGCGCCGGCGCGGCCGAGCGAGTGCGCGCCGGTGCTGTCCACCAACAGCACGGCGCCGAGCGCGATCAGGTAGAGCGCGACGCTGATCGGCGCCACGTCGCGGGCGCGCGCGCTCACGGCCGCCGCCTCCGCCAGGCGCGCCGCAGCCGCTCGTAGAGGATCACGACCCCGACGCCGATCAGGATCAGCGGCCACAGCTCGCGGATGCCGAACTCGGTGATCCCGAGTGACTCCGCAAGGAAGATCAGGCCGATGATGACGAGTACGACCCCGAAGGCCACCGTTCGTCCTTCCCGCGTCCCGCACGCGCCGGCGCGCGAGATCCTGGCGATGCGTTGCTGCTGCCCCATTGTACGGCTGCTGTACGGCGGCCCGGCAGCGCGGGAGCGCGGCGCTTGCTGGCGCTCACTCTGGCCCCGTCCGACAATGACACAAGCGTGCATGCGGCGAGTCCGGCTCAGGAGGCGAGATGGCTGACGCGATCATCGAGATCACGGACCTCGTCAAGACGTACGACACCGGCGAGGTCCAGGTCCGCGCATTGCGAGGCGTCTCGCTCACCGTCCAGCCCGCCGAGATGGTCGCCATCATGGGCCCCTCCGGCTGTGGTAAGACCACACTGCTGAACACGGCCTCCGGCCTCGACGACCCCACCAACGGCGACGTCGTGATCGAGGGCGAAAACCTCGCCGACCTCGACGACAACACCCGCACCTCGTACCGCGCCCGGCGCATGGGCTTCATCTTCCAGTTCTACAACCTGCTGCCCGTACTCAGCTCGATCGAGAACGTGGAGCTGCCACTGCTGGTCTCCGGCGTGCCGCCCTCGGAGGCGCGGGAGCGCGCACTGGCGGGCCTCGAGCAGGTCGGCCTCACGGAGTGGGCGGAGCACCGCCCCGGGCAGCTCTCGGGCGGCCAGCGCCAGCGCGTCACGATCGCGCGCGCGCTGGTGAACGACCCGGCGATCGTCTGGGCCGACGAGCCGACGGGCGACCTCGACTCCGTGACCGCCGGCCAGATCATGGATCTGCTCGTCGGGCTCAACGAGTCACGCGGTCAGACGTTCGTGCTGGTGACGCACGGGCGCGAGATCGCCGAGCGCTGCCACCGCATCGTCCACATGCGCGACGGCATCATCGAGCGCGAGGAGATGCTGGTTGGATAGTCTCTTCGGGATCCCGCTGACCAGCATCCTCGTCGCGCTGCTGCTCGCGCTCGGCGCGATCTTCGCGATCCTCGGCGTCATCGCCTGGCGCCACTTACTGCTGGTCCGCATGGGGCTCCGCAACATCGGCCGGCGCAAGCCGCAGACCGCGCTGATCGTCATCGGGCTGATGCTCTCGACGCTGATCATCAGCGCCGCCTTCGCCACCGGGGACACCGTCGGCTACTCGATCACGAACGAGGTCTACGACTCCTTCGAGGAAGCCGACATCCTGATCGCATTCGACCGCGACATCGCGGCCGAGCGCGACGAGCGCTTCCTCACCGACGAGTTCTTCGAAACGCTCAGCGCCGAGTTTGCCGACGATCCCGACATCGATGGCATCACGGGCGTGCTCAGCGAGCAGCTGCCGGTACTCAATCCCGAGGCCCGCCTCGTCGAAGCCGAGGCCTCCTTGATCGGCGTCGATCCCGACACTATCGACGCGTTCAAGGGCCTGAAGAGCCTCGACGGTGAGCTGATCCCGGGCTCGACCCTCGGCGGATTGCGCGTCTACGTCTCCCAGGAACTTGCTGAAGACATCGACGTTGGCCCAGGGGACAGCATCCAGGTCTTCCTTGACGGCCGGCCGACGGACTTCGAGGTGATCGACATCGTCCAGGACACCTCGATCACCCAGTCCGAGGGCGGCCGTGGCGGGCTTGTCACGAGCCTCGACGTTGCTCGCGAGGTGACCGGCCTCGAGGGCAAGTTGACCGCCATCGCCGTATCCATCACCGGCGGCGTGCGCGACACACTCGACCTCAGCGACGACGTCGAGAACCGGGTGGAAGACTTCATCGCGGCGCATCCGGAGAGTCAGGCCGAGATCTTCTTCACGAAGAAGCAGGCCGTCCTGCTGGCCGAGATCATCGGATCGATCTTCGTCACCTTCTTCCTGATCTTCGGGCTGTTCGCGATCGCGTCGGGCATCCTGCTGATCTTCCTGATCTTCGTGATGCTCGCCGCCGAGCGACGCTCCGAGATGGGGATGGCGCGCGCCGTCGGGATGCAGCGGCTGCACCTCACCGAGTCGTTCCTCGCCGAGGGCATGGCCTACAACGTGGGCTCTGCCGCCGTCGGTGCGCTGCTCGGCCTCGGGGTCTCCTTCCTGCTGGTGCTCGTGCTGGGCCGGATCTTCACGGAGGCGTTGGGGTTCGGGATCACGTTCCACTTCAACTGGCAGGGCTTCCTCATCGCGTACAGCCTGGGCGTGGTCCTCACCTTCGCCACCGTCGCGTTCTCCTCCTTCCGCATCGCGAACCTCAACATCGTGCGCGCGATCCGCGACCTGCCGGAGCCGCAGGCGCTGCGAGTCGGGGACCGGTCGATCGGCGCGCTGCTCAAGTCCGCGGTGGGCGCGCTGTGGATGGTCGGCTGGATCGTGGTGCTGGTGGTGGCGGGGTACGTGACGGTCCTCATCACCGTGCTCGCGATCGTCGGGATCTTCGGCAGCCTGCCCTTCATCCTCTCGGGCCTCTTCAGCGGCGCCGCCCTGATGGCGGTGGGCGCGCTGATGTTCCTCGGCGCCCGCACCGTACGCCGAGGACAGTTCCTCGAGATGCAGGGGTGGCGGAGCTGGTTGATCTGGGCGCTGTGGATCAGCGTCTTCAACGTCGTTGCCGCCTGCGTCTGGCTGCTGCAGCTCACGCGAGACTGGGCGGGCCGCCACCGCGGCGCGGGCGGCTGGGCCGTGATCATGCTGATCCTCGGCGTGGTCCTCGTCTGGCTATCGGGCTGGGGCCTCGACACGTTGAGTTTCTTCCAGGGCCAGGCGTTCGCCTACACCTCGGGCTTTACCCTCGCCGTGCTCGCCCTGGCGATGCTCGCCGTCTACTTCGGACTGAACGAGCGCCTCTCCTTCACGGTCGCCGGGCTCGGGCTGGTCTGGTACTGGGTCCTCCCGCTCCCCTTCTCGCTGTTCCTCGAACTGGGGGGCGTCGTCGGAGGTCAGCTCGACCCGATCGACGGCGTGCTGCGGCTGCTCGGCCTCCCGCGCCCCGGTGTGATCGAGGGCAACATCGAGATGTTCTTCGTCTCCGGGATCGCGATCACGGCGGCGGCGGTGCTCGTCATCATCCTCAACGCCGAGCTGGCGCTCACGCCCGTGCGCTGGCTCGGCGGCCTGCTCGGCGGGATCGCGCCGGCGATCAAGACGGCGATCGCCTACCCGGTGGCCGCGAAGTTCCGCACCGGCATGACCCTCGCGATGTTCGGGCTCGTCGTCTTCAGCCTCGTCGTGATGGCGACGCTCAACTCGAACTTCACGCAGGCGTTCCTCAGCGACGACGCAAGCGGCGGATTCGATGTCGCCGTCGACGTCAACCCGAATAACCGCGTCCCGGACCTGCGCGCGGCGCTCCGCTCGGCCGGCTACGAGCCCGACACCTCGATCGCCGGCGTCGGACGCCTCGTCTCCGCCTTCCCCCAGGTGCGCCGCAGCGACGATCCGGCAGGCGACGAAGGCTACGAGCTCTACCCGCTCGCCGGCATGGATGACGAGTTCATCGACCTGCAGCGCTTCCCGCTCGAGCACCGCGCGGTCGGCTACGACAGCGACGAGGCCGTGTGGGAGGCGCTACGCACGAATCGCACCGTCGCGATCATTGACGCCTCGCGCCTCCAGGAACCCGATCCGTTCGGCGGCCCGGAGCAGACCGGCGACTTCTACCTCGGCGTGACCGACCAGGACCTCCGCCACGAGCCGTGGGAGCCGATCCCGATCACCTTCAGCGACCCGTCGAGTGGCGGGACCATCGAACTGCGGATCATCGGCGTGATCGAGCCGCAGGTCACCTCGGTCCTCCCCGCCTTCTTCGCCATCTTCACGCACTCCGCAACCGTCGACGAGTATTTCGGCGGCGGCGAGCTCGAGCGCTACTTCGCGGTGACCGCCGACGCGACGGACGAGGCCGCGCTCCAGGCGGCGCGCGACATCGAGTCGACGCTGCTGGAGCTCGGTGTGCAGGCGAACTCGATCGATAAGCTGATCGACGATCAGGCCAGCACCTCGCGCTCGTTCCAGTTCCTGTTCGAGGGGTTCATGGCGCTCGGGCTGATCGTCGGCATCGCGGCGCTGGGGGTGATCGCGTTCCGCACGGTGGTGGAGCGACGCCAGCAGATCGGCATGCTGCGCGCGATCGGCTACAGCCGCAGGCTCGTGGCGATCTCCTACTTCCTCGAATCCTCGTTCATCGCGCTGGCGGGCATCGCGATCGGGGTCACGCTCGGCCTGGCGGTCTCGTACAACCTGCTGGCGAGTCCGGAGTTCACCGGGGGCGCCGAGATCGACTTCCAGGTGCCCTGGGTGCGGCTGGCGGTGGTGCTCGCCGTCGCCTACGGCGCGAGCGCGCTGATGACGCTGCTGCCCGCACGCGCCGCCTCGCGCGTCGCGGTCGCCGAGGCGCTGCGCTACGAGTAGGCGCCGTCCGCTGTCGTAGTCAGTCCGGAAACGTCGCGTGCGGGAGTGCCGGAGCTACACCGCAGTCTGCGCGCGCAAGCCTTCGAGGTGGCGGCGGACCACGGTCATCGGGCCCTCCTCGGTCAGCGCGAACCTGGGGACGACCTTCCAGAACTTCGGCAGGTAGTGCCGCCACTCGTTGAGGATGTGGCGCGCCCTCGGCGATCCGGTCATCTCGAGGTGGCGGCGCACCAGCATCTCGAGCAACTCGATGCCCTCGGGCGTCGTGACCTGCTCGAGGCCGACGAGTTCCTGGTTGACGCGCGTCCGGAAGTCGCCTTCCTCGTCCAGCACGTAGGCGATGCCGTCCGACATGCCGGCGCCGAAGTTCCGCCCCGTGCGGCCGAGGATCACGACTACGCCGTCCGTCATGTACTCGCAGCCGTGGTCGCCCACGCCCTCGACGACGGCGCGCGCACCGGAGTTGCGCACCGCGAAGCGCTCGCCGGCACTGCCGGCGATGAACAGGTGCCCGCCGGTTGCGCCGTAGAGCACGGTGTTGCCGACCAGCACGGCTTCGGTGTCGGCCCCGAGGAATCCGGCATCGTCGGGAGGACGGACCGTGATCTCGCCGCCGTTCATCCCCTTCGCCACGTAGTCGTTGGCCTCACCGACAAGGTGCAGGCGCATCCCCGACGAGAGGAAGGCGCCGAACGACTGCCCTGCCGATCCGCGGAACGAGAGCTCGATCGAGCCCTCCGGCAGGCCGGTGTTGCCGTAGCGCAGCGCGATCTCTCCGGAGAGCCGGGCGCCGACGGTGCGGTCCGTGTTGCGGATCTCGTAGGAGCGCTGCACCGGCGGGCCGCCCCTGATGGCGCCGCGGACGTCGGCAATGATCGTGTCGTCCAGCAACGCCTCACCGCGATCGTTGCGCTCCTGCATGGAGTGCCGGGGCTTGAGCCCCGTCGGGTCCGCGGGCATCAGCACGTTCGCGAGGTCGATCCCGTCCCCGCGCCCGCCCTCGGGCGGCAGCTGCTTGAGCAGCTCCGCGCGCCCGATTACGTCATCGACGCGCTCGTAGCCGAGCTCGGCGAGGATCGCCCGCACTTCCTCGCCGACGTGCGTGAGGTACTTGATCACCATCTCCGGCTTGCCGAAGTATTTCGCGCGCAGGTCCTCGCGCTGCGTCGCTACGCCGACGGGGCAGGTGTTGATGTGGCACTGCCGCGCCATCTTGCAGCCGACGGCGATCATGGCGGAGGTGCCGAAGCCGTACTCCTCGGCGCCCAGCATCGCGGCGACGATGACGTCGCGGCCGGTGTGGAAGCCGCCGTCCGCGCGCAGCCGCACGCGGCCGCGCAGCGCGTTGGCGACGAGCACCTGCTGCGTCTCCGCCAGCCCGAGCTCCCACGGCGCGCCCGCGTACTTGATCGACGACCACGGCGAGGCGCCGGTGCCGCCGTCGTGGCCGCTGATCTGGATGATGTCCGCGTAGCCCTTGGCCACCCCGGCCGCGATCGTGCCGACGCCCTCGGCGGCGACGAGCTTGACGCAGACCCGCGCCCGCGGGTTCACCGCCTTGAGGTCGAAGATCAGCTGCGCGAGATCCTCGATCGAGTAGATGTCGTGGTGCGGGGGCGGCGAGATCAGCGGCGTCCCCTCCATCACGTGGCGCATCGAAGCGATGTAATGCGAGACCTTGTGGCCGGGCAGCTGTCCGCCCTCGCCGGGCTTCGAGCCCTGCGCGATCTTGATCTCCAGCTCCACCGCCGAGGCGAGGTAGGCGGGCGTCACGCCGAAGCGCCCGGACGCCACCTGCTTGACCTTCGAGTTGGCGTCGCGCATGTCGCCGTCCGGGCTGTAACGCCGCGGGTCCTCGCCGCCTTCGCCGGTGTTGGAGCGGCCGCCGAGGATGTTCATCGCGCGCGCGATGTCCTCGTGGGCCTCGCGGCTGAGCGCACCGAGCGACATGGCGCCCGTGTTGAAGCGTCGCGTCACCTGGTCGATCGGCTCGACGCGCGAGACATCGATCGGGTCGCGGTCGGACTGGAAGCCGAGGGCGTCGCGCAGCGCCGTGCGCGGGCGCGAGTGCACCAGGTCGCTGTACGCCTGGTACTCCTCCTGGCCGCCGCCGTCCTGCACCACCTTGTGCAGCGCGCGCCAGACCTTCGGCTCGAAGGCGTGGTAGTCGCCGTCGCGGCGGTACTTGTACCAGCCGCCGTGCGGCATCTCCGCATCCGGGAAGGCGCGCTCGTGGCGGTCCAGGATATCGCGCGCGATGTCCTCGTAGCCGATACCGGCGATGCGCGAGGTGGTGCCGGGGAACGAGCGATCGATGACCTCGTCGGAGATACCCAGCGCCTCGAAGATCTGCGCGCCGTGGTAGGAGGAGACGGCGGAGATGCCCATCTTGGACATCACCTTCAGGATCCCGGCGTCCACCGCCTGCTGGTACTGGCGCATCACCTGGTCGAGCTCGACTTCGCCGAATTCGCCCTCGCTGGTGAGGTCGCGCAGCGTGTCGAAGGCCAGGTAGGGATTGACCGCGCTCGCGCCGAAGCCGATCAGGCAGGCGAAGTGGTGCACGTCGCGTGCGTCGCCCGCCTCGGCGACGAGGCTGGTCTTCATCCGGCGCCCGCTGCGGATCAGGTGGTGGTGCACGCTGGAGACGGCGAGCAGCATCGGGATCGGCGCCCACTGACCGTCGCAGAGGCGGTCGCTGATCACGATCACGTCGTGGCCCTCGTCCACCGCCAGCTCGGCGGCGGCGCAGAGGTCGTCGAGGGCGGGGCGCAGCGCGGCCGGGCCCTCCGAGGCGGCGAAGCGCGCATGCAGCGTGGTCAGCGCGAACGTCCCGATCGGCGTGTTGCGCAGCGCCGCCATCTCCTCGTCCACCATCAGCGGGCTGTTGAGATGGACCAGCCGCGCCGCCTCCGGCGTGGTCTCCAGCAGCGAGTGGCGGCGGCCCAGCAACGTGTCCAGGGACATCACGATCTCTTCCCGGATCGAGTCAATCGCGGGATTCGTGACCTGGGCGAACTTCTGCTTGAAGTAGGTGTAGAGCAGGCGGCTCGGGTCGAAGAGCGTGGACAGCGGCGTGTCCTCGCCCATGGAGCCAACCGGCTCCTTGCCCTCGCGCACCATCGGCTTGATGACGTACTCGATCTCCTCGCGGGTATAGCCATGCAGCGCCTGCCCGGCGCGCACGTCCGCAGCGGCCTGCTCGCGGTGCTGGCCGTTGGCGGTGTCGAGGTAGCGGTGGAGGCTGTGGAGGTTGCGCCGAACCCAGTCGCCGTACGGACGCCGCGAGGAGATCTCGCGCTTGATCTGGTCGTTGTGCAGGAACTGCCGCCGCGCCGTGTCGACCGCGATCATCTCGCCCGGCCCGAGGCGGCCCGACTCGATGATCTCGTCGAACGGCAGATCGACGAGGCCGACCTCGGAGCCCATCACGACGGTGCCGTCGCGCATGATCTGGTAGCGGGCGGGGCGGAGGCCGTTGCGGTCCATGATCGCCGCGGCGAGCGTGCCGTTGGTGAAGGCGACGGCTGCGGGGCCGTCCCACGGCTCCTGCAGGCAGGCGTGGTATTCGTAGAACGCCCGCAGCTGGGGGTCCATGTTCGGCATGTTCTCCCATGCCTCCGGGATCAGCATCATCATCGCGTGCAGGATGTCGCGGCCGGAGGCGGTGAGCAGCTCCAGCGCCTCGTCCAGCGAGGCCGTGTCCGAACCGATCGGCCAGATCACCGGCAGCAGATCCTCGATCTGGTCGCCCCAGACCGCAGAGGTCAGCTCCGGCTCGCGCGCGCCCATCCAGTTGCGGTTGCCGAGCAGCGTGTTGATCTCGCCGTTGTGCGCGACCAGCCGGAACGGCTGCGCGAGCTTCCAGTTCGGCAGCGTGTTCGTCGCGAAGCGCTGATGGAACAGCGCCACCGAGGCGACCGTGCGCTCGTCCGAGAGGTCCGGGTAGAACGCCGCCAGTTGCGGCGCCACCATCAGCCCCTTGTAGACCACCACCTTCGAGGACATCGAAACCACGTAGCAGTCGATCGAGCGCTCGCGGAAGGCAGCCTCGGCCTGCCGCCTCGCCAGGTAGAGGGCGCGCTCGCAGTCCGCCCCGCCGAGGCCGGGCGGCCGGCGCAGCAGCAACTGCTCGATGCCCGGCAGCGACTCCAGCGCGAGCCCACCGAGCACCGACGGGTCGTGCGGGGTCTCGCGCCAGCCGATGACCTGCACGCCGCAGCCCTCGACGGCCTGCTCGATGATGGCGCGCGCCTCGGTCTTGTCCGCCTCGTCCTGCGGGAGGAAGACCATCGCCACGGCGAGCTCGTCGCGGCGCTCGAGCACGTGGCCGAGCCGCTCGGCGTCCTCGCGCAGCAGCTCGAACGGGATCTGGATCGTCACGCCGGCGCCGTCGCCGGATGCGGCGTCGGCTGAGACCGCGCCGCGGTGGGTGAGGTTCACGACCGCCTCGACGGCCAGCTGCACGATGCGATGGGAGCGCTCGCCGTCGATGCGTGCGACGAAGCCCGTGCCGCACGCGTCGTGATCCATCGACGGGTCGTACAACCCGCGAGGGGGATGCGGGGACATACCTGTCGCAGAGCGCGACTCGGCGCCACTCACGGCACAAGCCCTCCGGAAAGGCTGCTCTCACCCCCAACCGTGGGGGAGGAGTCTCCGTGGGAATGCTCAATCATAACCTACACCGGGCAAGCGCCGATGCGGGTGTGCGTTCAGCGCCTCCTATTCTGCGCAAAATTTCACAAGCTGTAAAGGTGCGGCGTGCCTGACCCCTACCGGCGACGCTAGCCGAGGTCCGGCGCCGGCCGCTCGTCCCAGACCACCTCGCGCTCCACGAGCGCCTCGATGGCGGCGCCGTCGAGGCCGAGCATACTCGCGAGGAGCACCCGCGAGTCCTGGCCCATGTCCGGCGACGTGCCCTGTAGCCCGCCCGGCGTGCGCGAGAGCCTGATCGGCGTGTTCACCAGCGGCAGCGTCCCCAGCGTGTGGTGCTCCACCGGCGTCAGCATCCCGCGCGCCTCGACCTGCGGTTGGGCGACGGCCTCCGCGATGTTGTTGAGCGGCCCGCAGGGAATCTCGTAGGGCGTCAGTCGCTCCACCCACTCGGCCGTGCTGCGCTGGCGGAATGCCTCGTTGAGCAGCGGCTCCAGCTCGGCGTGGTGCGCCGAGCGCGCGTGCGCCTCGGCGAATCGCTGATCGTCGATCAGCTCGACGACGCCGAGCTCGGAGCAGAGCAGCGCCCACTGGTTCGGCACGCCCCAGGCGAGCGCGACGACGATGTAGCCGTCCGCGGTCGGGAACGCCTGGAACGGCACGGCCCAGGAGTGGCGCGTCCCCAGCGGTTGCGGCAGCTCGCCCGTCAGGTGATAGCGCAGCAGCGCGTTCTCCTGGATCGCCAACTGGCAGTCGAGCATCGAGACGTCGACGAGCTGGCCGCGCCCGGAGGTCTCGCGCTCGCGCAGCGCCGCGAGGATGCCGACCGCGGCGAACAGTCCGCCCGCGATGTCGGCGAGCGAGAGCCCGGGCTTCAGCGGCGGCCCGTCCGGCTCCCCGGTCACGGACATCACCCCGCCCGCGCCCTGGATCACCACGTCGAGGGCCGGCCGATCGCGCAGCGGCCCGGTCTGTCCGTAGCCGGAGATCGCGGCGTAGATCAGGCCCGGATGCACCTCGGCGAGCCGCTCGTAACCGAGTCCGAGGCGCTCCAGCGTGCCCGGCCGGAAGTTCTCGACGAGCACGTCGAACTGTGGCGCGAGCTGCAGGAACAGCTCGCGCCCCTCCTCCTGCTTGAGGTCGATGGCGATGCTGCGCTTGCCGCGGTTGACGCTGAAGAAGTAGCCGGACTCGCCGTCGAGGAGTGGGCCCGTGGTGCGGGCGACGTCCCCGTAGGGCGGGCGCTCGCACTTCACCACCTCGGCGCCGAGGTCGCAGAGGATCATCGTGCAGTACGGCCCGGCGAGGACCCAGCTCAGGTCCAGCACGCGCAGCCCGCTCAGCGGCCCGCCGCCCGCTCCATCGCCAGTCATCGCGCCCCCTCGTTCTCGCTCCGCGCGAGGCCCAGGCCGCCCCGCAGGGCGACGTAGACGCCCGCGAGCAGCAGCGCAGCGCCAAGCGCTTCGAGCAGTGTAGGACGCTCGCCGAGGAGCGTCGCGCCGATCGCCGTTGCGCCCACGGGTTCGCCCAGCACCGCGACCGCGACGACCGCGGCGGGCAGCGAGCCGAGCGCCCAGGTGAACGCCCCGTGCCCCATCAGCTGCGGCGCCAGCGCGAGCAAGGCGATCAGGATGTAGGCCTCGGCGCCCCAGCCGAGCGGCGAATCGCCGCTTGCCGCCAGCGCGAGCAGCAGCACGATCGCAGCGATCGCGGTGACCAGCGCGGCGTAGCTGACGTTCGACAGCCTCGCGCGGACGCGCCGGCCCACTACGAGGTAGATCGAGGCGGACACAGCGCCCAGCGCCGCGAAGGCGTCACCGCGCAGCGAGGCGCCATCGCCCAGGTCGGCGCCGGCCAGCAACAGCGCCCCGGGGGCGGCGATGGCGATCGCGATCAGCAGCGCGCGCTTCGGCCGCTCGCCAAGCGCGACCCACGCGCCGAGCCCGACGATCAGCGGCTGCGTCGCGATGATCGCCGTGGCGGCGGCGATCGAGGTGTCCTGCACCCCGGCGGTCCAGAACCCGACGTATCCGGCGAGCGCGAGCCCGGCGAGCGTCAGCAGCCCCGCATCCCGGCGTCCGAGCAGGCGCAGTTCTTCGCGGCGCGTGAGCGCGGAGAGCACGAGCAGAGGGAGCGCCGCCAGGGCCATGCGCAAGGAGGCGATGACCAGCGGAGGGGCGTCCGTCAGCCGCACCAGGGGAGCGGCCCAGGAGAGCGCCGCTACCCCGACGAGCAGCACGATCCACTCGCGCGACGCAACCGCCTGGAGCCTGGCCCTGAGCATCGTCCGACGCTAGCAGGTACGGCCCCTACCAGCCGTGCGAGCGGGGCGCGCTATCCCCCGTGGCTCGCGAGGAGTTCCTCCACCATCTCGCGCAACTCGCCGCCCCTCGGCGACAGGTACAGGCCTCGCACGACCTCGTCCGAGTTCGGGGCGATGGACAGGAAGTTGGGGTGATAGGTCATGCCCAGGCCTGTGCCGAACGCGTGGTCCGCGGGGATGTCCCAGTCGAGGATCACGAAGTTCACCCGGTCCTGGAATTCGAGTCGTAGCCCGTTCACGACGGGCCGCGCACGCGTGCAGGCCGGTCACCAGATCGCATCGAAGAAGACGAACGTCGGCTTCCCGTTCGCCGGCAGGTACGCCCCGGTCGAGTCCACGCGGTTGCCTGGCGGCTGGTAGTCCGCAGCCACCAGAACCGCCGGCCCGGTCGGGAAGTCATCGCTCGGCGCCGCGGTTGCGGTCGGCGCCGCGGTCGGAGTGGCTGCCGCGGCCGCAGCGGATGTCGCAGTGGGCGCCGGCGACGCAGTGGGCGCGGGCGATGCGGTCGGCGCCGCAGCGCCTCCGCCGTCACCGCCCGAGCAGGCCGCGGCAAGCGCCGCGCAGGCGAGGATCAGCGCCGCGAGGCGCAGGACGCGCAGGCGGCGTGGGCGGGAGTGCGGCATCATCGCAGCTGCCTCCGTCATCGCGCCCTCTCGTCCTCGCGGCGCACGAGGACCAGCCCGCCCCGCAGGGCGACGTAGACGCCCGCGAGCAGCAGCGCGGCGCCGAGCGCCTCGAGCAGTGTAGGACGCTCGCCGAGGAGCGTCGCACCGATCGCGGTCGCTCCCACCGGCTCGCCCAGCACCGCGACCGCGACGACGGCGGCGGGCAGCGAGCCGAGCGCCCAGGTCAGCGCGCCGTGCCCGATCAGCTGCGGCACCAGCGCGAGCAGTGCGATCAGCATGTAGGCCTCGGCGCCCCAACCGAACGGCGAATCGCCGCTCACCGCCAGCGCGAGCAGCAGCGCGATCGCGGCGATCGCGTTGACCAGCGCGGCATAGCTGACGTTCGACAGCCTCGCGCGGACACGCCGCCCGGCCACGAGGTAGATCGAGGCGAAGACGGCGCCCAGCGCGGCGAAGGCGTCGCCGCGCAGCGAGACGCTATCGCCCAGATCGGCGCCCGCCAGCAGCAGCGCCCCGGCGGCGGCGATGGCGATCGCGATCAGCAGCGCGCGTGTCGGCCGCTCGCTCAGCCAGACCCACGCGCCGAGCCCGACGATCAGCGGCTGCGTGGCGACGATCGCCGTACTCGCCGCGATCGAGGTGTCCTGCACCGAGGCGACCCAGAAGCCGAAATGCGCGGGTAGGTGTCTCAGTCGCAGTGGGTGTCGGCGTCGCCGGTGCGGTCGGGGCCGCTGATGCCGTGGGCGGCGCCGTCGCGGTAGGCGTCGCGGCGCCCTCGTCATCGTCCCCCGTGCAGGCCGCCATGAGCGCGGCGCAGGCGAGGGCCAGCGCCGCGAGGCGCAAGGCACGCAGGCGGCGTGGGCGGAGGTGGAGCACTACCAGCTCACTCGAGCGCGATCGCCTGGATCGCGCTCGCCTCGACGAGTTGGACGCAGGCGCACGGCGTCATCCCGGGCAAGGACTCCTCGCCGGGCTGCATCCGCTCGAGGCTGCCCGCGATCTCCGCGATCTGCTCGCGGGAGCGCGTCAGTTCGTCGATCCGGCCGTCGAGTTGATCGACGGCCTCCGCGAGCGTCCGGCCGAGCACGGAGCGCACGTCCCCGCAGGTGCCGTCGTGCGCGAGGCCCAGCACCGAGCCCATCTCACCCAGAGACAGCCCCAGCCCGCGCAGGCCCACGGCCAGGCGTAGCGTCTCGACATGCTGCTCGGAGTAGTCGCGGTAGCCGTTGGCGCGCCTCGGCGGTCGCGGCAGTACGCCGCGCCGCTCGTAGAAGCGGATCGTGTCGGCACTGAGGCCGCTGGCGACGGCGGCACGCTGGATGTTCATCGGATCGTCCGCTCCCGTTCCTGCTTCGTCCTCAGGATACGCCGACGCGACACCCCCGCGGCGGCTACCCTCCGTGGTTGGCGACGGCCCCATCGAGGAGCTCGCGCAGTGCCTGCTCGCGCTGCGGCCCGAAGCTCGTCGAGAGCGCCTCGGCCGAATCGGGCGCGACCAGCGCGAAAGCGGGGTGGCGTCCCACGCCCAATTCCGTCGCCAGTTCACGTTCGGCTCTTATGTCGAAGTCGAGGATCACGAAGTTCACCCGGTCCTGGTATTCGCCTCGGAGCCCGTGCACGACGGGCCGCGCGATCGCGCAGGACGGTCACCAGATCGCATCGACGAAGACGAGGGTCGGCTTCCCGTTCGCGGGCAGGTACGCCCCGGTGGAGTCCACGCGGTTCCCCGGGTGCTGGTAGTCGGCGGCCACCAGCACGGCCGGCCCGGTCGGGAAGTCACCACTCGCCTCGGGCGCTGCCGTCCCGGCGGTCGCTGGGGCGCCCTCGTCACCGCCCGAGCAGGCGGCGATGAGCGCCACGCTGGCGAGGGCAAGCGGCACAAGCCAGAGGGCGCGGGCGTACCTCGAGTGGATGGCGGTAACGGTGCGCAGGATGTTCATCCGATGCGCCCTTTCTCGGCCCCATTCGTCCGGTCGGCCGGTCCTGCCACGATCTCCAGATCAAGGATATGACGCCGCGATGCTCCGTGGGCGGCGCGCCTATCCCCCGTGGCGGGCGATCAGGCTGTCGAGGATGCCGCGCAGCTCGAGTTCCCGCTGCGGCCCGTAGATCCTCGCGAGTACCTCGGCCGAATCGGGCGCGATAAGCAGGTATGCGGGCGTCCCCGTGTAGCCCAGCAGCCTTGCCAGCTTGCCGTCCTCCGGGTCGTCGACATCGAGGACCACGAAGTTCGCCCGGTCCTGGTATTCCGCTCGGAGCCCATGCACGATGGGCCGCGCGATCGCGCAGAACGGTCACCAGATCGCATCGACGAAGACGAGGGTCGGCTTCCCGTTCGAGGGCAAGTGCGCGCCGGTCGAGGCGACGCTGTCCTCGGGCGGCTGGTAGTCCGCAGCCACCCGCACCGCCGGGCCGGCGGGGAAGGTATACGCCTCTGGCGTCGGCGTTGCGGCAGGCGTCGCCGTCTCCTCAGGCGTCGCCGTCGCGGCAGGCGTCGCCGTCGCGGTGGCCTCAGGCAGCACCTCGCGATCCCCGCCCGAGCAGGCGGCGATCAGCGCCGCGCAGGCGAGCACCAGGGACGCGAGGCTTGCGAGGCAGGCGCGGCGCTGGTGGGATCGCAGCATGACGTCCTCAGACAGTCGCGGATGCCAATTGCGGCGCAGCGACCAGGGCGCCAACCCCGGCATCCGAAGCGGATCCGATCATACCCCCGCACACCGGCCCGAACACGCTGCCGGATCGCATCATTGAATCTGTTACCAGGATCCGAGCGAGTGCATCGTGGGTGCGGATACCGAACCCGTCCGGGGACCGCAACGTCTCCAAGCGGTCGAGGGCTGCGCCATACGTTCTCGACGACTCTCGGGGTCGAGCCGCACGAAGTATGCAGAGGTTCGGCACCGCGCGTTCCAGGTGAGCGCCGTGAACCGGAGCGGTTACCCGATGGGCCACCGCCGCTGCGGGCGGCGCTTGCGCTGCGCACCCGAGGGCTCGCAGCGGCTGCTGGCGACCTCGTCCTGCCAGCGAGAGGCCGCGAGCGTGAGCCAATGTCAATCGGGAGATTGGGACCGCCGAACAACGTCTCAATACGGAGATTCGAGCTCCGGGAACATTGGGAAGTGGCGAACGTTGCGGGTCCAGAGCCGAGCGTCGAGGCGTTCGGCCGTCGCGGCAATCACGTAGTCGACCGGATCGATCCCGGGGTGCGACGGCAGAAACCGGTTGGCCAGGATGCCAGCACGTTCGGCGAGCTCGTCATCGACTTCGATCCAGTCGAGGCTGCCCAACAGGCGACGTGTGGCGCGCTCCTCCGGGACTCGCATCCCGGCCAGCACCTCGACCTTGGTGAGTACGGAAGCGGCGAGCCGTTCGCCGGCGGCCGTGGCGCCGCGAAGTGCTTCGCGAGCCGCTTCCTCGCCTCGCAGATGGTCGATCAGCACCGAGGTGTCGACGATGATCGCCATCAGCCCGCCAGCCGGCGAGACATGCCGCGACGAAGCCCCTCGACGTAGCTCGCGCCATCGAAGTCGCGGTCCGCCCAGGAGGCGAAACTCGCGTCGAGGGCGCCCAGCACCTCCGCGCTGGGAGACGTCCCGTAGCTGCGATCGAGCGCCCGGCGAACGAGCTCCGCGAGGCCGCGGCCGGAGCGCCGGGACTCCTCACGCAGCCGCGCATACTGCTCATCGGTCAGCGTGATCTGCGTGCGGTGACTCATGATGTAAGTCTACATCACTCCGAAGAGCGTCTCCACCCCAACGCGGCCGAGCCACCCCCACACTGCCCGTGCCGTGAACGCCGGTACTGGCCAACATCCAACCTCTGTCGTGCGCTACGGCTGGGCAGAACCAACGTCTCGTCTCGTAGCGCGCGGCGATGCGCTTGATTGGCGAGCGGCCGCGGTGGAATCCCCGGCGGAGGGACGGCAACAGTCAATTCTGATGCACTGCACTACTCGTACGCGCCCCCGCCCGTGTCGGCGTCCGCAACGCCGACCTCGAGCAGGTGGCCGAACACGGATCCGAGGGCGGTCGTGCGCACGATCCCCGCGCGGTCGATGAAGAACGTCGCGGGCAGCGCTCGCACCCCGTAACGCCGCGCCACCTCGCCACGCGAGGTATCGAGCAGCACGGGGAAGGTCAGCCCGAACTCCTCGACGAAGCCCTCGGCCGCGGCGATCGTGTCCTCCGGCAGAAGGTTCACGGCGAGGACCACGAGGTCGTCGGGGCCGGACGGCCCGCGCTCCTCCCACAGCGTCTGGAAGTCGGGCATCTCGCGGCGGCAGGGCGGACACCAACTCGCCCAGAAGTTGAGCACCACTGTCTTGCCTCGATAGTCGGAGAGCCGTACCGACCGGCCATTCAGCGTCCTCAGGAAGAAGTCCGGCGCCGGCTGATCGACCTCCAGCGGCTGGTCGTCCAGCAATCCGATCGTGACCGCCGTGCTCGCGGGCGTCGCGGTCGCAGTCGCTGTCTCCGTCGCCGCTGGCTCAGTGCCGCCGTCTCCGCAGGCAGCCGCGATCAGCGCCGCGCAGGCGAGCGCGAGGGCCGCGAGGCGCCGGAGGCGGGCGCTGGCCGAAGGGCGGGGCGGCATCACGGGCCCTCGCTGACGCTCGCGCTAGCCTCCGCCGGCGGCGTCCGCCTTCGCCACGCCGTCCGGCAGCAGGTTGCGGAATACCGGGCCGTAGTTGACGGAGCGCACCACGCCCTCGCGATCGATGAAGAACGTCGCCGGGAGCCCGCGCACCCGGTAGCGATCCGCCACCGCGCCGTCCGCGGTGTCGAACAGCACGGGGAAGGTGAACCCGTTTCCCTCCACGAATTTGCGGGCGTCGGCCATGGTGTCCTGCACGAGGAAGTCGAGCGCGATCATCACGAGGTCGTCCGAACCGCCCTCGCCGCGCTCGTCCCACAGCTCCTGGAAGTCCGGCATCTCCTCGCGGCAGGGCGGGCACCAGCTCGCCCAGAAGTTCAGCACCACCGTCTTGCCGCGGAAGTCCGAGAGCCTGACGGTCTCGCCATCGAGGTTCGTCAGCGCGAAGTCGGGCGCGGGCTGATCGACGGCCACGGACAGATCGTCGAGCAGGCCGATCGCCACCATCTCACCGGGGTCGATGAACTCGCGCTGCACGAAGAGCGCAAGGATCACCGCGACGATCAGGAAGGCCAGCCTTCTGTTCTCTTCCATTGCCAGACCCCTTCCCGATCACGCCCGCAATCCGGGCGCGGTCCCCGTCAGGAGCGATCCCCGTCGCTCTCGAGGATGACACGTGTCTCCGGTTGGAACACCGCCCAGGCGAACCAGAAGTGGTTGCCGGAGACGAGCGGCGTCAGCCGCGCCCCCGCCAGCGGCCCCTCGACCGCGCGGCCGAGCACGTCCCACGTGCTCCCGGTACCATTATCGACAATCGCACCCTCGCGCGACTCGAAGCGCAGCCGCTCGCCATCGAGGAACGGGCTGAACGCCCCGGCGGAGCCGACGTTGCGGCTGCCGATAATGAACTGGTCGTCGAGCGCCGAGACCTGCCCCGGCTGCCAGAAGGCGACGACCGGCCCGCCGCCGACCTCGGCCTCGATGACCACGAGTTCGCTCAGCGCGCTGAACGGGAAGGCAGCCGTCTCGCCCTCGATCTCCAGCGTGAGCACGCGCTCCTTGGGGGAGAGCTGGTCGCTGAACTCCCCGACCGGGAAGAGCGTCCTGCCGCTGCCGTCGTAGAACGGATAGGGATTCTGGCCGTAGTTGCGCGCATGGCCGGTCTCGCGGCTGAGCACCATGCCGTCCGCGAAGGCCGCCGCGAACTCCTCGAAGGAGACGAGCTGTGCGGGCAGGAACTCAAGCACCGTCCCCGTGTGGTGACCGACGATCGCCTCGCCGGTGAGCTGCTGCCAGAGCGTCTCGGTCTCGCGGTCGTACATGATCAGATCGCTGCGCCGCAGGCTGCCGGAGACGCCGAACGTGCGCTCCTCGCCGTCCACGAGCCGCGAGAAGGCGATCGCCGAGTTGCACAACGGGCAGTAGGTCACGATCACCGGCTCGCCGCCGACCACGTCGTTGACGATCTCGTGCCAGGTGAGGATCTCCAGCGGGTAGGCGCGCGCATCGCCGTTGCGCTCGAAGGCGACCACCGGCGACTCGCCCGATAGCCACTCCGAGGCCTCCTCGAGGCTCAGGAAGCGCGGCTCGTTGATCGCCGGGATCGCGTCGGGCGGGATCACCGACCTGATCTCGCCGAGGCTCACGGCGCGCCGGCTGAGATCGATCTTCGGGAAGCTGCGTTCGAGGTTCTGCGCCGTCCGCAGATCGGCGCCCTCGAGCTCTTCGCGGGACGGGGCCGGCGTCGGAGTGGGGGTGGGCGCGGGCGCGGTCGCGGTCGGCGTGGCCGAGGCGGGTGCGGACGACGGCGTGGCCTCGCGGGTCACCGTGGGCGATGCCTGTGCGGTCGCGACCGGCGTGCCGGCAGCGGGAGTGGCCTCGGGCGTGTCACCGCCGCAGGCCGCGAACAGCGACGCGACGGCGAGGAGGAGAAGGAGTCTTGCGATCGTTCGCCGCTGCAGCATCGTCCGAGAGCGTCCCGCGTGAGCCATGCTGCCTCCGCGCGCCCGCCGTCGGCGAGGTCCGAGGCGGGAACGCACTGCGCTCGCGCGATGCGGCGACCTCCGTGATCCGCCCTCATGAACTGCCTCTCATGATACGTCCCGGCGACTCTACGGGCGGCGATCCGCGGGGCAGCTGCGGGGGCGGGACTGGTGGCCTCGATCCGGCGCGACTACCATGGCGCCGTCCGCCGCGAAATGGCGCGAGGGAGGGCGAAGATGGACCAGGATGCGCTCGACCGCGCCGCCGCGATCCTCGCCGGCTCCTCGCACATCGTCGCGCTCACCGGCGCGGGGATCTCGAAGGAGTCGGGCATCCCCACCTTCCGGGGCCCGGACGGCCTCTGGACGAAGCGCGGCGAGCCGCCGATGAACGGCTACCAGATCTTCCTCGAGGACCCCGCGGCCTGGTGGGAGCAGCGCATCGAGCAGCTCGAGCAGCCCGACGAGTTTCGCCACTCGATCCAGACCGCGCAGCCGAACGCAGGCCACCGTGCACTCGCGGACCTCGAGGCGATGGGCGCGCTGCAGCACGTGATCACGCAGAACGTCGACGATCTGCACCGCCGCGCCGGGACGCAGTCGCTCACCGAGATCCACGGCAACACGAACTGGATGCGCTGCCTCGGCTGCGCCGCGCGCTGGCCTCGCGAGGAGTTCCCGGTCGACCGCACGCAACTGCCGCCGCGCTGCACCCAGCCCGGCTGCGAGGGCATCGTGAAGGGCGACGGCGTGATGTTCGGCGAGCCAATCCCGCCGGAGGCGCTCGAACGCTGCGCCCTCGAGGCACGCTTCGCCGACGCCTTCATGATCGTCGGCACCACCGCCGTCGTGTACCCGGCCGCCGAGTACCCGCAGATGGCCGTGCGCCGCGGCGTGCCGCTGATCGAGGTCGACCCCGATCCGACGGCGCTGACGGAGCTGGCGACCGTGGTGCTGCGCGGACCCGCGGGCGAGATCCTGCCCGCGCTCGTCGAGGCCGTCCGCACGCGCCTCGGTACAGCCGGCGAGACCCAGACCAGCCGGCCGTGACCTCGCGCTCCACGCGACGAGGCGACCCGCTCGGCGTCCTGGTCGGCACGGAGCGCGGCCTCTACCAGTTGCTGCCCGGCGAGCCGCTGCACCGCATCCTCCCCGACGTCGAGGTCGCCGCGCTCGACGTGCGCGACGAGGTCGCCCTCGCCGCCGTGCCCGGGCGCGGCGTCTGGCAGCACGACGGCGGACCCGCGACGGCCTGGCGGCAGGTCTGGGAGGGCGATCCGCGCTGCGTGCGCATCCGCCCCGGCGGTACGCGCTACATCGGCGCCGCGCCCGCCGCCCTGCTGCGCGCCACGCCCGGCGAGGAGGAGTGGACGGCCTCGCCGACCCTCGACAGCGTCGTGCGTTACCAGCGGACGCGCAGCCGCGGGGGCTCCGGCGCGCGCTGGGAGGTGAGCGCGATCGCCTTCCCCGGCAGCGCGTTGCTCGTCGCCGTCGGCGGCGCGGGCGCGTGGCTCTCGAACGACGAGGGCCGCAGCTGGATGCCGCGATCCGAGGGCATCGACCCGAACGTGACCGGCCTTCGGGAGCACCCCGAGCGCAGCGATCGCGTCTACGCCACGACCGGCGGGGGCCTCTTCCGCTCCGAGGACGGCGGCTTCAGCTGGCTGCAGTCGATCACCGGCCTCGATCGCTCGGTCGCGCACAGCGCCGCCGTGCTGCCGGGCGCGCCGGACGCGCTCGTGCTCTCGGCGTCGCGCCGCGCCGGAGGCTCGGGCGGGGCGCTGTTCCGCTCGATCGACGGCGGGGTGCGCTGGATCCGCCTGATCCTCGGCGACGAGGACGAGTGGCCGGAGGCGCCGCTGGTCGCCGAGCTGCCCGGCAGCCGCGACACGGTCTTCGCCCTGGCCGACGGCGTCGTCTGGGCCTCGCACGATCGAGGCGGCGACTGGCGCTCGCTCACCGACCCGCCCGCGCGCCCCCTCCCGCCCGCGCGCTGCCTCGCCGTCGCGCTCTGAGCGCGCGGGCGTTCGCGGAACCCCACGCCCGGCGGCGGCGTTAACCTCACAGGGACTGTGGGGAGGGGGCGACCATGCCGGAGCGCGGCGCGCGGCGTTGGCTGACGCTCCAGTTCGTCGCCGTCCTCGCACTCCTGCTGGCTGCGTGCACCAGCGACCCGGACGAGCGCCCCGCGCCACGCACGACGGCACCGATCGCAGCGACGGCGACCACCACGCCCACGGCGACCGCCACCCCGACCGCTCCCCCGGCGACAGCGACGGCGACGGCCACTCCGACGCCCGCCCCGACGGAGACTCCCGCCCCCTCACCGACCACGACCCCGACGGCGACGCCCTCGCCGACGCCCACCGCGCCGACGACGACCTTCCGCTACGACCGCTACGACACCACCGGCACGGTCGCCGAGCCCGGCAGCTACGCCTTCCTCGCCGACCCCGCCGACACGAGGAGCGCCGTCACCACCTACGAGGGCCTGCGCGACGGCTCGGCGACGCGGCTGCGCATCCACGAGACGGACGCCGACGGCGTCTCCCGCGCCGCCTTCCTCGACACGGTCGAGGTGGGCGACCTCTTCGAGTGGCGGCAGGCCGAGGACTGCTTCGTGCGCTACACGGTGGCCGAGGTCAAGCCCGACCCGGCCGGGACCGTGCATCGCAAGCTGCTCGCCGTCGAGTGGATGACCTTCGCCTTCACCGGATGCCGCGGCACCGGCGCGGTCTCGGTGAGCGCCGCCGTCACGGTCGATTGGGGTGAGTTGCCGGATCTTGGCGGAACCAGCCTGACCGCGCCCGTGGTGCACGGTATCTACCAGGTTGTCCCTGCCGGATGGAAGGGCGCAACCGTGGAGGCGTTGGTCGATCTTGATTCACCGGGCGAGCCCCCGGAGGAGCTTCGCTTGTACTCAACCCTTGCTGAGGCGCGCCAGCTCCCCTACTGGCGCGATCCGGCGCTTCCCGAGGGGTGGATACTCGAATCGGCGTTGGTTCCGGACGACGGACCACGCTACGGCTACTGCGCAAGGTTCCGTACGGAGGAACGGACGAGGCGAAACAACGAGGTCTACCGCAACTACGCCTTCCGTATCTGTGGTCTGCACGTCACGGGATGGTATCACCCAGAGATAGCATCATGGCATGACGGGGCCAGCGTCAGGGAGACCCGTGTGGTCGCCGGTCGCCCTGCCATGGTCATCTACAGCCCCGAAGGACCGGATAGCAGCCCCGACTTCCCCATCAACATCTGGGTCTACGACCCGGAAACGCAGCGACCGACTACCATCTCGTCGCAGGCGATCGGAGCATCAGCGGCTCCAACATCGAGGCGGCACTTGCGATCGTCCGGGGCCTGTTCGAGCCTCCGAACCCGCTCCCGCTGCAGACCATCTTCCGCGACGACCGCTACGACACGACCGGCGCGGTCGCCGAGCCCGGCAGCTACGCCTTCCTCGCGGACCCCGCCGACACCTCGAGCGCCGTCGCCACCTACGAAGCGCTGCGCGACGGCACGACGACCGCGCTGCTCATCCACGAGCGGGACGCCGAGGGCGTCTCGCGGGCCGCGCTCTACGACTCGGTCGAGGCCGGCGACCTCTTCGAGTGGCGCGAGGCCGAGGATTGCTTCGTGCGCTACACGGTGACGGAGGTGCTGCCGGACCCGGCGGGCGCGACGCCTCGCAAGCTGCTCGCCGTCGAGTGGATGACGTACGCCTTCACGGGGTGCAGCGGGCCGATCGCGGCGGAGGCCGCCGTCACTGTCGACTGGGGGGAGTTGCCGGACCTTGGCGGGGCCTCACTGGCCGCGCCCGTGGTGCATGGCGTCTACCAACTCGTCCCCGCGGGGTGGGCTGGCGCAGTCGAGGCGCACGAACAGCACAGCCACGTGCCAGCCAACTACCCCGTCTATGAAGGATCTTCCTGGATTGACAACCCGACGCCCGCCCAGGCGCAAGCGCTCCCCCACTGGCGCACGCCGACGCTGCCCGAGGGCTGGACGCTTGGCCGCATCAGCTACGGGACCGTGGACGACCCTCCCTTCGGCTACACCGCGAAGTACCTCACTCCCGAAGGATGGTCCGGGGTCGCTATCAATGGGTACTACAAAGGGAGCAGGCGCTGGGGGGTATCGTCGAGCGAGAGTCGCGGAATAGAGGTGACCGAAACGCGTACGATCGCAGGGTTGCCCGCAAGGGTTCGCTACAGTCCGCCGGGGCCGAACCACCGTCCCACGTATCCCACCAGGGTCTGGGTGTTCGACCCCGCCACGGATGTCGAGTACGCGGTTCAGGGGAGAGCGCCCGGTCTCCGTGGCAGCAACGTCGAGGCGGTCCTCGATGTCGTTCGCAGTCTCTTCGAGCCTCCGAATCCGCAGTGACATCGCGCGCCCTCGCCCGCAGCCGGGCAGCGCACAGGGGAACGCGGTGCTACCATGGCGATCCCTCATCACGCTCGCTCCCAACGGAGGCAAACCCAGTGGCGAACCGCGCCCAGGCCGAAACCGTCGAGGTCAACGGCCTCGAGCTCAACTACCAGGAGTGGGGCGAGTCGCGCAGCAAGCACGCCCTGCTGCTGCTGCACGGCTTCGGCGAGACCTCCTCCATCTGGGAGGAGATCGCCGTCGAGCTGTCGCGCGAGTTCCGCGTGCTCGCCCTCGACCAGCGCGGCCACGGCGGCAGCGCCCGCGTGCGCGACCACAACTACAGCCGCAACAGCCAGGTCGAGGACCTCGAGGCGTTCGTCGAGGCCGTCGGGCTGAGCAGCGTGACGATCGTCGGGCAGGCGATGGGCGGCGCCAACGCGCTCTGCTACGCCGCCGAGCACCCCGACGTCGTCTCCGCGCTGATCGTGATCGAAGCCGCTCCCGAGGTGCTGCGCAGCGGCGTCGAGACGTTGCGCCGCCTGTTCGCAACGGCGGACAGCTTCGTCAGCCTCGACGAGGCCGTGGAGGCCTACGAGCAGCTCTACCCCTACGCCACCACGGAGCAGCTCAGCCGCCGCGTCAAGGCCACGCTCACACGCAGCGAGGACCTCACGTACGTCTGGGACTTCGACCCGATCTTCCGCGACGCGACGGCGCGACCGCCGGACCCGGACCCCGGCCAGCGCCGCATGACCAACCTCTGGGAGTGCGTCGAGCGCGTCCAGTGCCCCGTCATGATCGTGCGCGGGGCCGAGACCGACATGCTCACCCCCGAGGCGATCCAGCGCCTGCACCGCCGTATCCCCGGCTCGCGCGTCTCGCTGATCGAGGAGGCCGGTCACGCCGTGCCGACCGATCAGCCCGGCGCGCTCAGCCAGCACATCCGCGAGTTCCTGCAGAGCCTGTCCCGGAGCCCGGCGGCGTGACCGCGGCGAGGCAGCTGCATCGCGTTCTCGTCACCGGCATCGGCGCCGTCACGCCGATCGGCGGCGACGCGCCCTCGTTCTGGGAGGGCCTGCGCAGCGGCCGCAACGGCATCGGGCGCGTCACGCTCTGTGACCCCGACGGCCTGCCGGTGCAGATCAGCGGCGAGGTCAAGGACTTCGACCCCGAGCAGCACCTCGACCGCCGCACCGCGCGCCGTACGGCGCGCTTCGCGCAGTTCGCCGTCGCCGCCGGCCGCGAAGCCCTCGAGGACGCCGGGCGCGCCGGCAATGGGGAGCTGCAGGACGAGATCGGCGTCGTGATGGCGACCTCGGGCGACGCCTTCGAGATGGGCATCCCCTACCTGGAGATGGAGCGCCGCGGCCCGATGAAGGCGGACCCCTTCATCATCACGCGCTCCGGCCAGCACATGGGCGCCGCACGCGTCGCCCGCGAGCTCGGGCTGCGCGGCCCCAACACCACGATCAACACGGCCTGCGCCTCCGGCACGGACGCGCTCGGCCACGCCCTCAACCTGATCCGGCTCGGACAGGCGGAGGCGCTGCTGGCCGGGGGCGCCGAGGCGCTGATCGGCCGCCTCGCGCTCGCCTCGATGGGCCGCCTCGGCGCGCTCTCGCGCAACAACGAGGACCCGGAGCACGCCTGCCGCCCGTTCGACCAGGACCGTGACGGCTTCGTGCTCGGCGAGGGCGCGGGGGTGCTGCTGCTGGAGTCCGAGCAGTCCGCCGTCGAGCGCGGCGCGCGCATCTACGCCGAGGTGGCCGGCGCCGGCTGGTCCTTCGACGCGACCGACGACACCGCGCCGGACGCCGAAGGCGAGTCGCTGGCAATGCGCCGCGCCCTCGCCGACGCGGGCATCGACCCCTCCGAGGTGGACTACGTCAACGCGCACGGCACGAGCACGCAATACAACGACCGCAGCGAGACGCAGGCGGTCAAGCTCGCGCTCGGCGAGGAGAACGCCTACCGCATCGCGATCTCGTCGACGAAGTCGATGACGGGCCACCTCGCCGCCGCCGCCGGGGGCATCGAGGCGGTGGCCGCGCTGTTCGCGCTCCACCACGGCTGCATCCCGCCGACGATCAACTACGAGACGCCGGACTCGGACTGCGATCTGGACGTCGTGCCGAACGAGGCGAGAGAAGCGCCGCTGCGCGTGGTGCTGTCCAACTCGTTCGGCCTCGGCGGGCAGAACGCCTGCATCGCCTTCCGGCGCTACGAGCCGTAGCGGCAGCGAGTCAGCGCGGCGCGGCAGCGAGCCGCAACTCGCCCGTCCAGTCCTCGACACCAACTTCGAGTTCGCACGAGACGCGGTCGCCGACGGCTGCGAGCGCGCCGTCGACGGCGTCCACGACGAAGCTGGCCCGCACCTGCGCGGCGCCCGTCTCCCCGCTCACGAGCGCCGAGCCCGCCTCGAGCGAGGCGTTGAGTTCGCCCTGCTCGGCGTCGACGACAGTCACGTAGCCCTCGGAGAGTGGAACCTCGCCCTCGCGGCCGAGCAGCCACACGAGCGTCAACGACACCTCGATGTCCGCCGCGTCCTCGGCGCCGCCGTCGAGCACGACCTGGAAGCGGCCGTCGAGCAGCTCCTCGCGCTCGCTGACCTCGCCGCTGACGCGCCAGCACAGTGGCACTGTCTGGGGCATCGGCCCGCTCACGCCTCGCTGAGCCACGGCTCCGTGCGGGCGCCGCCGAGCGAGCGCAGGTGGCAGACATCGTTGAGGCTGCGGAGCGTGAGCGTGCCGTCCTGCGCGGCGGCGACCTCGGTGATGCCGCAGTTGGCAGTGAAGATCTGCGCGTACTCCGAGTCTTCGAGGTTGCAGATGCGGGCGACCGTGGCGCCGAGCACGCCGCCGTGCAGCACCGCGACGGCGGTCCCGTCCTGGTGGCGCGCGGCGAGCTCGCCGATCTGGCGGGCGACGCGGTCGCGGAAGTTTGACCCGCCTTCCTCGCCGGGGATGCTCCCGCGCCCCCAGGCCCGCCCGACGACGTCGAAACGCTCGCGCACCGCGTCCCAGCTCAGCCCCTGCGCCTCGCCGAAGCCGTACTCGCGCAGGTCGTGCAGTTCGACGACCTCGTGGCCGGTCTGCGCGGCGACGATCTCCGCCGTCTCTCGCGCGCGGCGCAGCGTACTGGAGTAGAGCACGTCGATCTCGAGGCCGGCGAGGCGGCGGGCCGCGGCCTCGGCCTGCTCGCGCCCGAGCGGGGTCAGCGCGTAGTGGTCCAGCCCCCCCTGCACGACGCCCGCGCGGTTGCCCTCGGACTCGCCATGACGGAGCAGCAGCAGGGTCACGGAGCGTCCTTGAGCAGCTGCAGAAAGTTGGCGACGACGCGGGCGGTGGCCCCGAAGATCAGATGCTCGCCGTAGCGGTAGGCCGGCATCACCGGGCCATCCGGCCGCGCGGTCCACTCGAGGGCCTCGCCGGAGCGCAGCAGGTCCAGCGGCACCTCGAGCAGCTCGGCCACCTCGATCTCCGCGAAGCGGAAGGGGTACGGCCCCGGCCGCGTGATTGCGCCGACGAAGGGCGTCATCACGAAGTGCGAGCGAGTCGGCACGTCGTCAAGGCGTCCGAAGAGCTCGATGTCGGAGGCGGCGACACCGATCTCCTCCTCGGTCTCACGCAGGCACGTGACCTCGAGCGAGCCGTCCTCGGGGTCTTGCGCGCCGCCGGGGAAGCTGATCTCGCCCTTGTGGTGCTCGACGTGGTGCGTGCGGACCTGGAACAGCAGATGCTCGGCGCCGTCGCGCTCGTAGAGCAGCAGCAGCACCGCGGCGGGCGCGAGGTCGTCGCCCTCAAGCGTCGTGGCCTCGTGGCCTTCGACGATCTCGCGGATGCGCTGGCGCACGAGTCACTGCTCTCTGCTGTTCCGCCGTTCCGAGGCGGTGGGCGCGTGGTGAGACGCCGTATACTAGGGCCGCGCCAAGTCCTCACGCGAGGCGGCGGCCTGATCCAGGCCCGATGGCAGCGCCAGAGTGAGCGCGGTCACGTGAGGAGACAAGCGTCATGCTGAGATTCGTCGAGGAAATCGTCCTGCTTCTGTTGCACGATGACGACGGAAGCTTCGTGCGCGTGCCCAGTTGGTCGCGCGACTACACGATTGCCGGCAGCGTGCTGATGGACCTGGCGATGGAGAACCGGATCGATACCGATCTGGAGAACCTGACGCTGCTCGACGCGACGCCGCTCGGCGACAGCCTGCTGGACCCGACACTGGCCGAGATCGCCGCGGGGGAGCAGCACTCCGCCCGCTTCTGGGTGGAGCACACGGCCACGCGCGCCGCGGTGATCTACGAGCAGACGCTTGCCCGGCTGGTGGACCACGGCATCCTCGAACAGCAGGAGGAGCGCTTCCTCTGGGTCTTCCGCTCCAGGCGCTATCCGATGGTCGATGGTACGGCCGAGCGCGAGGTCAAGCTGCGCATCATGCAGGTGCTGTTCAGCGACGAGATCCCGGACCCGCGCGACGTCGTGATCATCTGCCTGGCGGACGCATGCGGCCTCTTCAAGGAGCTGCTGTCGAGCCGGGAGCTGGGTCTGGCGACGACCCGCATCGATCAGGTCCGCAGGCTGGACCTGATCGGCCAGGCAATGTCGCGGGCGATCGGCGACATCGAGATGTCCATTGCCTCCTCAGTGGAGGGTCACCCCTTCTAGCAGTTGGGTCTGGCGGATCCCCTCACGCTGGCCCTCTTCCCACACGGGGAGAGACACCCCAGGGTGCTAAGACGTCAAGCGGCGAGCTGCTCGCGGTCGTGGCGGTGCGCCCAGGCGGTGGCCTCGTCGTAGCGGGCGCGCGTCCTGAGGCAGCCGTGCAGGTAGCCGACGAGGCGATTGCCGAGGGCGCGCAGCGCCTGGTGGTGGAGGTCGCCGGCAGCACGCCGCCGCCGGTAGAAGTCGTGGCAGCCGGGACTGACCTGCAGTGAGCACATCGCCCACTGGTCCGCGGCGTCGGAGAGCCGCCGGTTGCGGACGAAGCGCGCCCGCACGGTCCGCTTGCGGCCGGATGCTACGGTCAACGGCGAGGTACCGGCGTAGTTCCTGCGGGACTTCGCCGACTCGTAGCGTGCGGGGTCGTCCCCGAACTCTCCGAGCACCCGGGCGCCGAGGACGACACCGAGTCCGGGCAGGGAGCGGTAGATTTCGGCGTCCGGGTGCTGCTCAAAATGGCTCGTGAGCTCGGCCTCGAGCTCCTTGATCTGACGATTGATCTCAGCGATCAGCGCAACCGCCGCGCGGGTGCTCGCGGCGAACGCCCTGCTCACGGCGGGTGGCGCTTCAAGCTGCGGGGAGCGCAACGCTGCGCGGACCGCGGCGGCACGCTGCTCGATGCTGCGCTTGCGGCCACCGTGGCGGAGGGCCGCGCGGATCTGGGTGATGCTCAGCCGCGCCGCCTCACGCGGGCCGGGCGCCGTGGCCAGCAGCCCCAGCGCGTCACCGTGCGCGAGGTCGGGAAACGCCACCAGGGCCGCCTGGAAGTACTCGCGCAGCGCGCTGCGCAGGCGGTTGGTCTGGCGGACGCGGTCCCAGATCAGCTGCTGGTGGGCGCGGGCCAGGACCCGCACTGCGCCCGCGTCGTCGCTGTCGCCGGCGACCGGGCGGTGGTTGTGGCGGTCGGTGCGGACGAGGTCGGCGAGCAGCTTCGCGTCGCCAGCGTCGGACTTGGCGCCGCCGACATGGTGACGGTCGCGGTAGCGCGCCGCCGAGCGTGGGTTGATCGCGTAGACGCGGTAGCCGGCCGCGAGCAGGGCCGAGACCCAGGGCCCGCGCTCGGTCTCAATCCCGACCACGACCTCGCCCGGGTCCGAGGCGTGCGCGGCGACCAGTTCGTGCAGTGCGGCGAGACCCGCGACGCCTTCGGGCAGCCGCCTGGCGGCGAGCTGCTCGCCGGCCTCGTTCATGAGCTGGATGTCGTGGTGGTCTTCGGACCAGTCGTCGCCAACGTACAGGGTCATCGTGCCTCGCTTCCCTCCGCTTCGTGCTGCTTGATGCGACCTGCCGGGCTGGTCCTGCGACGGCCTAATGGAACAGTGCTCTCGGGCACGACACCCCAGCAGTGCTGCGGACAACCCGGACGAACCAACCGGGGCACGGTCTCTCCCTGGAGATCCCAGGGTCTCTGGGCGAGGAAGTGCTCACCGGCCGGCCGGCCGGTCCGGGACCAGTCTGCCCGATACACCGGGCTGCTGGTCGAGCCCCATTAGGGCGGCGGCGGAACCCATCGACAGATCGGCAGTTAAAGCGAAACCGCGCGCTCCCGGTTGCCCGGATGCACGCGGCCTCTCGCCTCGCTGGTTTCCGCTGTTCCTGGGAGCCTCCAGCGGATTTCGGCTCCCGGGACACCCCCGCTCGGCTGATTAGGAGATTAGGGGATTCGGCTGCCGCTGTGGGCAGATTTTGGCCCGATTTAAGCACAACCCGTGCGCATTACATCCACCATCGCCCACAAGTCCCGCGACCGCGAGGCGCTCGCGAGGCCTTCAGGCGCTCGCCTGCCCGGCCGCTGCCGTTTCCTCCTCCAGGTACGGCAGGATCGCCTCCATCAGGTCGGTCTCCGAGTCGAGCGTGCGCCCGATGCCGGAGAGCAGCCCCATCACGCGCGCGATCAGCACCACGTCGCCGGGCACGTCCACCAGCGGGTTCGCGCGCAGCACGCGGCCGAGCCGCACGTTGACATCGGCGAACAGCCGCTGATCGGCATACGCCTGGCCCGAGCGCAGCACCTCGCCGAGGAACGCCTCGCCGAGTTCGTAGTACGTCTCCTCGTCGCGTACGCGGGTGCGGAAGCCCATGTCCTCCATCGCCGTGGAGATCTCGGCGCGATGCTGCGCGATGATCGCGCTCGTCAGCACCACCACCTGCTGCCGGAACTCATCCGGCAGCCGCTTCGTCAGCCCGAAGTCGACGAGCCCGATGCGCTCCGGGATGCCGTCCTCCGCGGGCAGCACGAAGAGGTTGCCGGGGTGCGGATCGGCGTGGAACATGCCGCGCCGCAGGATCATCACGTTGTAGATGTCGACCAGCGAGGCGGCGATCCGCGGCGTGTCCACGCCCGCTTCCCGCAGCGCCTCGACATCCGTGATCTTGATGCCGTCGAGGTAGTCCATCGTCAGCACGCGCAGGCTCGAGCGCTGCCAGTAGATGCGCGGCACCACCACGTCCTCGCGATCGGCGAGCAGCACCGCGATCTCCTCGGCGGCCCGACCCTCGTGTACGAAGTCGATCTCCTCCGGCGCGTTGCGCTGCATCTCGGCGGCGATCGGGCGGAAGTCGAGCACCGTCTCGATGCGCGCCCAGACCGCCGCGAGCCAGCGGATCGTCTCGAGGTCCCAGGCGACGATCCGCTCGATGCCGGGGTACTGCACCTTGACCGCCACGTCCGTGCCGTCGTGCAGCCTCGCGCGGTAGACCTGCGCCAGCGAGGCCGCCGCGACCGCCTCGGTATCGAACGCGGCGAACAGCTCGTCGACGCGTCCGCCCAGTTCGCGCTCGATCAGCGGGCGCATCTCCGCCCAGGGGCGCGGCGGGACGGCGTCGTGCAGCAGCGAGAGCGTCTCCACGTACTCCTCGCGCAGGATGTCGGCGCGGCTGCCGAGGAACTGCATGGCCTTGATGATCAGCCCCTGCTGGCGAATCGAGCGGCGCACGATCGCGCGCGCGGCGGAGAGATGGAAGCGCTCGGTTGCCTCGGGCAGCTCGGAGCGGCGCAGGCGACGCAGCAGGCGCAGCCAGCGCCAGCGCAACCAGATCAGCGCGACGGTGACCGCCATCGGCACGAAGCGCCGCCAGCGGCCCGAGGGCGGGCGTGGCGCGGCGGCGCCAGTGCCGCTCATGGCATCCCCGCGCGCATGCGGCTCACTGCGGTACGATCGAGTGCATGGCGGTCTTCAATCCGTTCCTGCCATCGTTCCAGACCGACCCGTATCCCCACTACGCCGCGCTGCGCGCCAGCGAGCCGGTGCACTTCAGCGCAGCGCTCCAGGCCTGGGTCCTGACCGCCTACGAGGACTGCGCGCTGGCGCTGCGCGACGACGAGACGTTCTCCTCGAGCTCGGACACCGCCTCGGGACAACTGGCGACGGTGCTGCAGCAGCAGCGCCGCGAGTTCCCGCTGGGCGAGACGCCGACCGTGCTCAACTCCGACCCGCCCGTGCACACTCGCCTCCGCACGCTGCTCAACCGCGCGTTCACCCCGCGCGCTATCGAGGGCCTGCGCCCGCGCATCGAGGAGATCGCCGCCTCGCTGCTGGCCGACGTGGGCGCCTCGCCGGGTCGTTTCGACGTCGCCGCCAGCTTCGCGCAGCCGCTTCCGATCATCGTAATCGCGGAGCTGCTGGGCGTCCCGCCGGAGGACCGCGACCGCTTCAAGCGCTGGTCGGTCGCGATCGCGCGCACGACGAACGTGCTCAATCCGCCCGCCGTCATCGAGGCCGCCCGCGAGGCCACCAGCGAGCTGATCGCCTACATGGACGGGGTCGTCGCGCAGCGCCGCCGCGCGCCCGGCGCCGACATCCTGACCGCGCTCGCCGCCGCCGAGGAGGATGGCGAACGCCTCTCGCACGACGAGCTGCTCGCGTTCTCGATCCTGCTGCTGCTGGCCGGGCACGAGACGACCAACAACCTGATCGGCAACGGCCTGCTCGCCCTCGCCGCGCGCCCGGAGCTGGCCGCGCGCCTGCAAGCCGACCGCTCGCTGCTGCCGGCGGCGGTCGAGGAGCTGCTGCGCTACGACAGCAGCGTGCAGGGCGTCGTGCGCTTCGCGCGCCGGCAGACGGAGCTGCGAGGCCGCACGATCGAGCAGGGCGCGGCCCTGCTGCCGTTGGTGGGGGCGGCCAACCGCGACCCGGCGCAGTTCAGCGATCCCGACGAGCTCGACATCGCCCGCTCGCCGAACCGCCACCTCTCGTTCGGGCGCGGCATCCACTTCTGCCTCGGCGCCCCGCTCGCCCGCCTCGAAGGCGAGATCGCCTTCGCCGCGCTGCTCGATCGCTTCCCCGAGCCGCGCGTGGCGGAGGGGGGCGTCGAGCGCAACAGCACGCTCCTGCTGCGCGGCGTCGGCAGGCTCGAGCTCGAGCTTTGACGCTGTCGCGCCCTCCGGCCCCTTGCCCCGGTGGGGGTGAGGGGGCGTCGCCGCCCGACGCGGCGCGCTGTCGTAGAGTGAGGTCCATCGTGAGCGGCGAGACGCCCGTCCCGGAGATCATGGCGCTGATCGCCAGCGCGCCCTGGCGCGAGGCGGTGACGTACCGCGATACGTGGCCCCACGAGTACGTGATGGCGCGGCGCGACGGCCAGCGCGACCTGCTCGCCGCCTTCTGCGCCCGCATCGCGCGCGGCGAGGGCGTCGAGGGCCGCTTCTTCGGGCAGGCGCGCCGCTACCTCTTTCTCGGCGGACACAAGTACTGGACGATGACCGAGTGCGCCGACATCGACCTCGACGCCGACGATTACGTGCTGAACCGCGCTCCGCTCTACCGCGACCGCCGCGACTTCGACGTGCGCCCCGGCGACCGCGGCGCGTGAGGAGACCAACCCGCCATGCCCCCACCCGAACCGCGACCCGACGAGGAGGCGGAACGCGCCGACGTCCGCAGCCGCTGGCCGGACGAGGGGCGGGACTTCACGCCCTGGCTGGCCGAACACCTCGACCTCCTGGGCGAGGAACTCGGCATGCGGCTGGAGCTCGTCCGGCAGGAACAGCCGGTGGGCGAGCTGTTCCTCGACATCCTCGCCCGGGACGCCGATGCGGACGTGCTGGTCGCCATCGAGAACCAGCTTGAGTGGGCCGACGATGGCCACCTGGGCCGGCTGCTCGCCTACGCCACGGGGTGCGACGCCCGCGCCGCCGTGTGGGTCGCGACGGGGTTTCGCCGCGAGTACGCCACGGCCCTGCACCGCCTCAACGAGTGGACGCGCGACGGCATCCGCTTCCACGCGGTCATGATCGAACTCGTCAGGGAGGCGGACGGCCCGGAATTCCGTCCGAGGTTCCGCAAGGTGGTCTACCCCGGCGGCTGGGACGAGGCGCTGACGCCGGCGGGACCGCCGATGTCGCCCGACACCCAGCGCCACCGCGACTTCTTCGAGCCGCTGATCGCCGAACTGATGCGGTCGGGCTTCGCCAACCGGACCGTGCAGTACTTCGACCACACCGGACGATTTTTCCCCTCCAGCCTCGAGCGCGGCATCGGTTACGCGGTGTCGTTTTGGAAGAACAGCGCCTGCGTCACCTTGCACATCCGGACGGACGATCGCGCTCTGACCAAGCGCATCTTCGACGAGTTGCAGGCCAGCCAGGCGGAGATCGAGGCGGGCATCGCTGCCGACCCCGCCCCGGAATGGCGTTGGCGCAGGCACGATGCGTTCACCTTCTCCAACATCAACATCAGACGCGACGGCTTCATCCACGACGCGCCGGAGCAACTGGAGCAGACCCGCGCCTGGATGCTCGACATGCTGCCCCGGCTCAGGGACGCCTTCGACCCGCGGCTGGCGAGGATCGTGCGCGGGCTGGCCGAGACCGACGGCGCGTAGCGGCGGCGCGCTGTGGCAGAATGCCCGCCATGAGCGAGGGCGCACCCGGCTACGACCGCGACAACGTCTTCGCGCGCATCCTGCGCGGCGAGATCCCGAGCGACCGCGTATACGAGGACGACGAGTTCATCGCCTTCCGCGACATCAATCCCGCAGCGCCGACGCACATCGTGCTGATCCCGCGTGGCGAGCCCCCCGCCGGCCCCGGCGGCCTCGAGGACGGCGACGCGGGCTGGGTCGGGCGGATGCTCGTCGCCGCCTCGCGGATCGCGGCGCAAGAGGGGCTGGCCGAGGACGGCTACCGGCTGGTCCTCAACAACGGCCCCGACGCGGGACAGGAAGTGCCGCACCTCCACATGCACATCCTCGGCGGCGGTCCGCTCGGACCCATCGCCTGAGCGGCGGACGGCGGAGGGGCGCCTCGAGCGGCGGGAGCCGCCCGGCGAGGCGTGGGCGCGTGTACTCTGGCGCCGTCGCGGAGTGGGCCCGTAGCTCAGCGGCCTAGAGCAGTCGGCTCATAACCGATCGGTCCCAGGTTCGAATCCTGGCGGGCCCACCATTTCCGGCCGTGGCGTACCGTACTGCGAACTGGTTCGACGGCTGCACTCCCACAATGCTGGCCGGGGCGGATGCTGTGGGGCGCTCGCTCACCCGAGGCTCTGGAGGCGAGCAGCGCAGTCCCTTCTGGCGGGCCGCCAACGAGGCTTCTGTGAATCGCCAGGATCTATTTACCACCAAACGGCGAGATCGCCAGGGTCTTTTGACCACTTCGCCAGGGTCTATTGACCACCCGGGCCGCCGGTACGGCCAGCACCGTCTGCATCCCCAGGGAAGGGAGCAGCGATGGCCTACCGGGAGGTGCATTGCGTGGAGATCAGGGAAGTCATCCGCCGCTGGCAGGCGGGACTCAGCCAGCGCCGGATCGCTGGCGGCACGGGAGTGTCGCGGCCGACGGTGCGGCGCTACATCGAGGCGGCGGAGGCGGCCGGGCTTGAGCCCGGCGGTCCCGAGCCGAGTGAGGAGCAGCTCGCCCGCCTGGCGACGCTGAGCCGGACCGGGCCGCGGCAGGCGGAGGCGCCGAGCGAGCAGCTGCTGGCGCCGTGGGCGGAGCAGATCGAGGGCTGGCTGACGGCCGAGCGCCTGCAGGTGACGCGGGTCCAGGAGCTGCTGGCCGAGCGCGGCTGCGAGGTCTCGTACAGCTCGCTGCGGCGCTTCATCCGGCGCCGCGGCTGGCGCCAGCGGCAGCCTGTGACCGTGCGCATGGAGGACGGGCCGCCGGGCGAGGTCGCCGAGATGGACTTCGGCCGGCTCGGCCTGGTCACGGATCCCGAGAGCGGCCGCCGGCGCACGGTGTGGGCGCTGATCGTGGTCTGGCGCTACTCGCGGCACTGCTTCGTCTGGCCCACCACCAGCCAGCAGCTGGGGGCGGTGATCGAGGGCCTGGAGGCGGCCTGGGCCTGTTTCGGGGGCGTGCCCCGCTACCTCGTCATCGATAACTTCCCGGCCGCCGTGGCCGGGGCCGACGCGCTGCACCCGCGCTTCACGCGGGGCTTCCTGGAGTACGCCCGCCACCGCGGCTTCATCAGCGACCCCGCACGCGTGCGCCGGCCCCGCGACAAGCCGCGCGTCGAGCGCAGCGTCCCGTACGTGCGCGAGCGCTTCTTCAAGGGTGCCCAGTTCCGGGACCTCGCCGAGATGCGCTCCGTCGCCCGGCGCTGGTGCCTGGAGGTGGCGGGGCAGCGCATCCACGGCACGACCCGCAGGCGCCCGCTCGAGGTCTTCCAGGAGGAGGAGCGCCCGCTGCTCGCCCCGTGGGACGGGGAACCGTACGAGCTGCCCGACTGGCGTACGGCGACGGTCCACGCAGACCACCACGTCGCCTGCCAGTACGCACTCTATTCGGTGCCGTCGGAGCTCTGCCCGCCGGGGCAGAAGGTGGAGGTGCAACTCGGCGCGAAGCTGGTGCGCATCTACCACCGCGGCGCGCTGCTCAAGGTCCATCCGCGCCAGCAGCGCGGCGGCCGGGCCACCGACCCGAACGACTACCCGGCAGAGCTCAGCCCCTACACGCGGCGTGCGCCCGAGCAGATCCAGCGGCGCGCGGCCGAGCTGGGCGAGGCCGTGGGCAGCTACGCCGAGCGGCTCTTCGAGGGACCCCTGCCCTGGGCGAAGCTCCGGCAGGGCCACAAGCTGCTGCGGCTCGCGGAGCGCTACTCCCCCGCCCGCCTCGATGCCGCCTGCCTGCGGGCGCTCGAGGTCGACCTGATCGACGTGCGCCGGCTCGAGCGCATCCTCGTCGAGGCCCTCGAGCAGGAGACCACCCCGCAGCAGCCGCCCGGGCCCCCGCCGCCGGGCCGCTTCGCCCGCCCCGGCGCCGTCTTCGCACTGACCGCCACGCAGACCACGACAGGAGCGTCACGATGACCGCCACGACCGCCGAACTCCGACCGCTGCTCAAGCGCCTCAAGCTGGGCCCGATGCTCGACACCCTGCCCGAGCGCATCGCTCTCGCGAGGCGCGACGGGCTCGACTACGCCGACTTCCTGCAGATCGTCCTCGCCGACGAGGTGAGCCGCCGCGACCACGGGCGGCTGGAACTGCGCCTCCGCCAGGCCGGCTTCGAGCAGCTCTGCAGGCTCGAGGACTTCGACTGGTCGGCACAGGTCCGCCTCGACCGCAGGCTGCTCGACGCCGCCTGCTCGCTGCGCTTCCTCGACCGCCGCGAGCACGTCCTGCTCGTCGGCCCCGTCGGCGTCGGCAAGAGCTTCCTCGCCCAGGCGCTCGGCTACGCCGCCGTCCGCTCCGGGCACAGCGTCCGCTTCGTGACTGCCGACCAGTACTTCCGCGAGCTGGCGCAGGCCCGGGCCGACCACTCCACCGAGAAGACGTTCCGCGCCTTCCTCGCCCCCGACCTGCTGATCCTCGACGACCTCGGGCTCCACCGGCTCAGCGCACAGCAGTCGATCGACCTCTACGAGCTGGTCATCGGCCGCCACCGCAGCTCCAGCTTCGTCATCACCTCCAACCGCGCCGTCGAGGAGTGGCTCGGCCTCTTCGACGACCCGATCCTCGGCAACAGCGCCCTCGACCGGCTCGCCAACGCCAGCTACCAGATCGTGATCGAGGGCGAGAGCTACCGCCAGCGACTCTCGCCGCACCGCGCCCTGCTCGAGCGGCCGCAAGGAGGTGATTGACGACACAGACAGGCACTGATATCAAGCCGCGTACCGGCTGCCCAGGGTGGTCAAATGACTCTGGCGACGACTGGTAAGAAGACCCTGGCGATCGACACCTTCACGGCCCGGTGATGCCTACTCGATCGTGACGATGTTGGTGAATGCGGAGCAGCCAGCCTTGTTGCACGCCCTGACCTTCCAGCTGGTCAGCGTGTACTCCCCGAGGAAGGCTCTGTTGGGGGCAATATCGAAGGACTCGGCTTCCAGCGGAGCGTTTATCGCTACCAACAGCTCACGAATCGCCAGCGAGCTGATTCGGGCGTGGACCGATGGGGCGAGCGCGAGCTTCGGCTCGAGTGCCTCCAGGCAATCCCGCAAGGCGTTCGTCAGCTCGCGTCCGCGGTGAAGATGCCCAGGAAGCGCCGGGACGAGTAGCGACTCCTGCTGTACAGGTAGCCCCCGTTGTGCGAGCGCCGCGATCAGGTCTGCTACGACGGCGAGAGCGGACTCTTGAGAGCATTCCGGGCCTTCAAGAGTCGAAAGGAGGGCCCGACTTCCTTCGTCCGTTTAGAACAAACCTTCGAAGTTCTCCCGGAGGTTCCGCCACCACCCCCGGTTCGACCCGAAATCCGGTACGAAATCGACCGCATATGTCCCGTCCTCCTCCACCCTGAGCCATCCGGCCAGGGTCACCACGCGGCCCGGGGGGATTGCTTCGAAGACGTCCGCAGGTACGCGGACGCGCACCCGCTGTACGTACTCGTCCCGGTCCACCTCAAGCAGTAGCTCGTCGATGTCCTGGGACACGAGCGTGCCGCGGACCCTCACGCACTCATCGCGAAACAGGTCGCTGGCCACCGCAATCTGCGCGGGCGACGGGATCCCGGGAGAGTCCAGGGGACACGGCTTGGCGCGCGGCGAGACCACGTCGAGGCTGAACAGGACGACCAGGACCAGCACCCCGATGCCCACCGTGCTTACCACCCATGTGAAGCACCCGCGGAGGCATCCGCCGCCCTTCGCCTCCTCAGCCGGCCCCTCCCACCACTGCGTCTGATATTCCGTCGACAGCGCCCCCGCCGGGGCTGCCGGAGGACTGCTCCGCGCCTCCAATTCACGCTCAATCTCTCCAGTTTCGTCGGTGGTCCCGTGGTGAGCAGCCTCCTCGGTATCCGGCGACTCCAATTCGAGCAGTTCGAGCTCTAATTCATAACCTAGCCCCGCAGCCGCGTTCGCCGCGTCGCCCGACCGTCCGGTCAGGCCCCACTGCAGCGCGTGCATGAAGCCGGAATAGGCCGCGTCCCGGTCGGCGCCCTGTACGGAGGATGCCCCGTCGGATCCGAACCACGGTGGAGCCGAGACCGCAACGCCGAGCCACGGCTGGGCCACATCCAGGGCGACGGCGTAGGCCAGCATGGAATCTGATTGGTCCTGAGCGCCCGTCCGTTCAGATCCGGTCAGGGTCTCTTTCAAACCAAGCCACCGGCTTATCTCAAGTGCCCCCGCCGGCGTTGGCGTCAGCATGCCCGTTCGTACCTCTGTCGCCATCATCAGATATACGAGGCCCGTGAGCGCGCCGATCAGAGCGTTCGCCCACCACTGGGCCAGCCAAAGAGCCGTCCAGAGCCCGCTGCCAACGCCCATCAAAGCCCCGGCCAACATGGCCCATTCGCTCCCGTCCCCGGGATTCTCCCTCCTTACTCGTACCGGGTTGTCATGGAACAGGCCACGCTGCTGCAGGTACTCTCCCAGCTGGTCACCGATGGTGTCTCTGCGCTTGCTTAGCGCTTCATGCAGCGCATCAATCGTTGTGAAACGCGACGGCAGGCTGTCGCATATCGTTCGCTCCCAGTCATGCTGTGTGGAATCCTGCCGGGACAGCCGGTACAGGAAGCCGACCCTCGTTCCCACGGCCTCGATTCGCAACGTGCCGCGCTGGCACATCTCGATGATGGAGGCCAGTATCGTTGGGTCCCATATCATGTGGCCTTCCAGCGCAGATACCGCCGCGGCGGGCATTGAACCGGGCTGCGGGGTCCCCGAGTACGATGGGCGCTGATGAGCCTCAAGCGCCTGCGGGGGCCGGTACTTGGGCCACAGCCACAGCATGACAACAAGCAGTTGCGCTGCGACTACGCCTATCGTTCGGAAGCCCCATGCCGTCCGCTGCTCCCAGTCCATCCCCCGATGGTCGGGAAAGCCGCTCTCGGCGATTACCCCGCCCGGGTCCACCGCGAACAGCAACCCGATTGTGGCGAGGGCTGCGACCGCTACTACCACACTTCCCATGGCTTAACCTTGCTTCTCGCGTCGTACTGCCTGACTTGAGCCCGCCGGACATCCGTCCTTCATACTGCTTTCAGAGAGCAGCCGTCGCCATGCGTACCCGCGCCCAGCCGTGTCGGAGGCGATCCCTTGGAGGCAGAGGATAGCGGCATAGGCGTCCGGAACGGCAACTACGGCTTCCCTGGCCAGCTTCCCCTTCCAGAGGACGGGCCGGGCTATGGCGGTGTAGCCGCCGCCTTGGTTAGGCGGACCCCTCCCCCCAATAGGACCTCCCAGCGGAAAGTTCGCAGCACAGTGCGTGTAGGCCCACCAGAGTCCGACCGTTGTGCTAGCGTGAACGGCACGGACCGGTCGCGTGATGCGTGACCGTAACCAGTCACGCTACGGGCCGTCGGAGGGAGGGCCTCGTGCGGATCTTCTCGCCGAAGGGAGCGATCTCGCTCGGATTGACGATGCTCCTCATTCCCCTCGCGATTTCGTGCGGCGGTGACGACGAGGACGAGGTAGAAGGGCCGTTCCGGATCGGCGTGATGGAGTCGGCCACCGGCCCGGGTGTGACCTACGGCACGGTCGCGATCCAGGCCAAGCAGCTGGCCGTGGACGAGATCAATGCCGCGGGCGGCATCAACGGGCGCATGCTCGAGATCATCGTCGAGGACTCCAAGTGCAACGCCCAGGACGCGATCACCGCCTACAACAAGCTCACCGACGTGGACGGCGTGAAGATCATCCTCGGCACCTCGTGCAGCGGCGCGATGCTCGGCGCGGCGCCCCAGGCCGAGCGAGACGGCGTGGTGCTGTTCTCCGGACTGGCGACGAACCCGGACATCGCCAACGCGGGCGACTACATCTTCCGCACCGCGATAAACGACGAACTAGTCGGCGCCGACACCGGGAACGTGCTCTGGGCCGATGGCGTCCGCACGCTGGCGACGATCAGCGAGTCCACGGACTACGCCGAGGGCGTGAGGCGCACCAGCGTCGAGCAGTTCGAGAAGCGGGGCGGCCAGGTGGTGGGCGAGGAGCGGTACGCCTCCGACGCCACGGACTTCAGAACGCAGTTGACGAAACTGCTCAACGCGGATCCGGACGCCCTGCACGTCGCCGCCCAGTCCGAGTTCACGGGCGGCACAATCGTCAAGCAGGCCCGGGAACTGGGCTACAAGGGGCCGATCTACTCCGAGGTCGTGGGCGTCGGCGCCAAAGCCATCGAGATCGCCGGTGACGCGGCGACCGGGATGAAGGCGATCATCGCGGAGATCGGCCCCGGCAACGCGAGAGGTCTGGAGGTGCTCGGCAAGTTCAGGGAGCGCTACGGCACCGTCACGCTCGCCTGGTACATCGGCTCGGCCTACGACGATGTCTACATCACTGCTGAGTGCCTTGCGGAGACCGGAGACGACCAGGACGCGGACGGATTCCGCGACTGCCTCTACGACATCACGTGGAGCGGCGCGATCGGCGACAACTACAGCTTCGACGAGGACGGCGAGGTGGTCGGGCTGAGCAACGTTGTCGTGGAGGTGCTGCCCCCAGGCGAGCGGACCGCGGAGAACAACGGCTACAAGGTGCTGGGCCCTGCTCCGAGCGAGTAGGCCCTGCTGCTAACCGGGCGTCTCGGCCGGGCCCCGGCGGGCCCGGCCGCTCGCCCCATGTGGAGGGCTTCCAGCGGTGAGCGCGCGACTCGCAGCCATCGACTTCGCGAGGTTCCGCGATCGCCAGAGTGAGCTCCTGGCGATCGCACTGGCTGCTGCGGCCGTCGCCTACGTCGGCTGGAAGATCGGCCAGTCGCCGGAGCAGGCCCTGCAGTTCGCCTTCAACGGCATGTCAGTGGGCGCCGTCTACGCCCTGCTGGCGATGGGCTTCACCCTCGTCTACAGCACCGTCTGGTTCTTCGACCTCTACTACGGCGCCGCCGCCGCGATCGGCGCCTACGGCGTCTTCTATCTGCGCTCCGGGGAGGCCCTCGGCGGGCTGTACGAGGTCAACGAGCCGCTGCTCAACATCGCCTTCGGCGCCATCACCGCCGGCGTCGTCGCCTGGTCCCTCCACGCGGGCCTGTACGCACGGCTGCGCGCGCGCTACCGCACGAGGGCGCTGACCCTCGCGGGGAGCCTGCTGTCCGCTGGCGCGGGCACGTACGTGGGCCTCGTCCTCACGCGCCCGGAGGAGATCCACGTCCTGCTCAGTCCCGCGGTCGGCGCTGCCGTGGCAGCGGGCGTCTGCTGGGCGCTCTACCGGGCCTCGCGGCGCCTGCTCGCGCCCGCCGGTCCGAGGCCGCTCCTCGCCCTCGCCGCGATCGTGGGGGCGGTCGCCGGTGCGTACTGCGCAGTCCTCGTGGCCGACGCTCCCGGCTCCGGCCTCTACCTGAGTTGGGCGGTGTCATGCCTGCTGGCCGGGGTCGTCGCGCTCGCGCTCTATCGAGGCCTCTACATGCACATGATCGCGCGGGCGCGATCGCCGCTGATCATGCTCGTCGCCTCGCTCGGCGTCCTGCTGGCCCTCACGGCCGCGACCACCATCGTCTTCCAGGCGGCCCCCCGGCCCTTGCCCGAGGCGTTCGGCAGCGACCCCTGGGAGATCGGGGGGGCGACGATCAAGGGGTTCAACGTCTTCAGCATCGGCGTCGCGCTCGTCGGCTTCGCGGGCCTGCTGCTGCTCCTCAAGCGCACCTCCTTCGGGAAAGCGGTGCGGGCGATCGGCGACGACGAGGAGGTGGCGAAGGTGGTAGGCATCAACACCACCGTCGTGATCGCCATCGTGTTCTTCATCGGCGCGGTCTACGCCGGGCTGGCCGGGGTGTTGAGCGGCCACGACACCGCGATCCAGCCGAGGATGGGGCTGCTGCTGCTGCTCAAAGGCTGGATCGCATCGGTGGTCGGCGGCATCGGGAACCTCTATGGCGCGATCGTCGGCGGATTCGCCCTCGGGATGATCGAGCAGTTCGGCATCTGGGATCTCGCGGGGGAGTGGAAGGACGTCGTCTCGTTCGTCGTCCTGATCCTCTTCCTCTCGTTCTGGCCCAAGGGCCTCGTACCCAGGAAGTAGGCTCGTGGCGATGAACCAGCAGGCAGTCAGGGAGCTGGCCGCGTCGGCGCGCGATCCCCGCGCCCTCGTGCGCCTCGCCCGAGGCAACGTCGAGCTCTGGGCGAACCTGATCGTGCTCACCTGGGCGGCGGCGTTCATGCTCTGGCAGGGGGTCGGGTTCGCGATCACGATCGCGACCGTGTTCGCGATCTGGGCGATCCTGGCCGTGAGCCTGAACCTGGTCGTGGGCTTCACCGGCCTGCTCTCGGTCGGGCACATCGGGTTCTTCGGCATCGGCGCGTACTCGATGGCGATCCTGACCTCGGACGCCTCCTACGAGCAGCTGCGCACCGAGGCGATCCCGACGCTGGGCTGGCCCTTCTTCGCGGCGCTGCCGGTGAGCGTGGCCCTCGCTGGCCTGCTGGCGCTGGTCGTGGGGGTCGTGTTCAACCGCTTCCGGGACGACATCTTCGTCCTCGTCTCGTTCGGGTTCGCGATCATCGCCTTCAACTTCTTCCTCAACCTGCGAGGCCTCACCCGGGGCGCCTTCGGGATTCACCAGATCGAGCGGCCCGCGATCGGCGGGTGGGTGCTCGATGGCGAGGTCGAGTTCCTGGTGTTCGTGCTCATCGCCCTCGCGCTCGTCGTGCTGATCTCGTGGTTCATCGTGACCTCGTCCTTCGGACGGGTGCTGACGGCGATTCGCGAGGACGAGCAGGCGATCGCGGTGTTCGGGTACCAGGTCACGCACTACAAGCTGGCGGTGTGGGTGATCTCGGCGATGATGGCGGGCCTCGCCGGCGGCCTGTTCGGCAGCTGGACCAGCTTCATCGACCCCAACTCCTTCGTCCTGCTCGAGTCGATGCTCCTCGTCTGCATCGTCATCCTCGGCGGGCTGGCCACCATCTGGGGCTCCCTGCTGGGCGCGATGGCGTTCGTGCTGCTCGAGGAGGGCATGCGCTTCCTGCCCTTCCTGCCTACCGAGTTCGTCGGTCAGGCCCGGCAGATCGTGCTCGGCGTGCTGCTCGTGCTGCTGATGCTGTTCAGGCCTCAGGGGCTGGTCGGGAGATACAGGCTGTGAGCACGCTCGACGCCGGCGCCCGCCACTCCTACGCCATCGAGACGGTCGGCATCTCGAAGCACTTCGGGGCGGTCAGGGCCGTGGACGAGCTGAGCATCTCCATCCGGAGCACGGGCATCACGAGCATCGTCGGCCCCAACGGCTCGGGGAAGTCGACGCTGGTGAACCTGCTGAGCGGCGTGCTGCCGCTGGACGGCGGCCTGGTGATCATCGACGGCCGCGGCCTCCGGGTGGTGAAGGCGCACGAGACGCCCCGCCACGGCGTCACGCGGACCTTCCAGGAGGTGCGGCTCTTCGACCAGATCAGCGTCCGGGACAACATCATGGTGGTCCTCACCAAGCGGCGCCTGCTGCCCGCCCTGCTCGAGCGCACGACGCCCGGCCACAGGGCGCGGACCGAGGAGATCCTCCGAGAGGTCGGGATGTGGGAGAAGCGGGACGCCCTGGCACAGGATCTGTCCTACGGCCAGCGCAAGCTGCTCGAGATCGGCCGCGCGATGGCGCTCGATGTTCGGACCTACCTCTTCGACGAGCCGTTCGCCGGCCTGTTCCCCCAGATGCTGGAGCGGGTCAAGGAGATCGTGATCCGGATGCGCGATCAGGGCCGCACCCTGATCTTCATCTCGCACAACATGGACATCGTCCGCGAACTGCCGGACCACCTGATCGTGCTGGAGAGCGGGAGGCTCCTCACCCAGGGAGAGGTGCACGACGTACTGAGTCGCGAAGAAGTGATCGAGGCGTACCTCGGCGAATAGAGGTACGCCGGACCCGGACAACTGCCGATGAGCAATTCAGCACAGCCAGCCGCGGAGCAGAACTCCGACTCACGCGCCCCCGGTGGAGCGGCGCTGCTGGAGCTGTCCGGCATCTCCGTGCACTTCGGGGCTGTCGTGGCCCTCGATGATGTCTCGCTGGGCATCCGCAAGGGCGAGGTCGTGGCGGTGATGGGGCCCAACGGCGCGGGGAAGTCGACCGTGCTCAAGGCGGTCATGGGCCTCGCGCCGGTGGTCGCCGGAGACATCTACTGGCGGCAGCAGCGGCTGGCGGCGGCCACGCACGAGATCGTGAAGGAGGGCATCGCCTTCGTGCCGCAGGGCAGGCGCGTCTTCACGCACCTCACGATCGAGGAGAACCTGGAGCTGGGCTGCCTCTACCTCGCCGACGGAGCGGAGAAGGCTCGCCGGCTGGACGCGGTGATGGACCTCTTCCCGATCCTCCGCGAGAAGCGGCGCGACATGGCCAGCCAGATGTCCGGAGGGCAGCAGCAGATGCTGGCCCTCGGCCGCGGCCTCATGGCCGATCCGGAGCTGCTGCTGCTCGACGAGCCGACGCTGGGCCTCGCGCCGATCATCGTCAACGAGGTGTTCCAGAAGGTCCGGGAGATCAGCGACCGGCTGAGCACGACGATCATGCTCGTCGAGCACAACATCCGGGGCGCCCTCGACATCGTGGACCGCGCCTACGTCCTCGATAAGGGCCGCATCGCCCACGACGGCACGCCCGAGTCGATCCGCGAGACGAACATCCTGACGGACGTCCTCCTCGGCCGGGTCAACCCCGAACGCGAGGACGCCGAGGGCGGCTCTTAGCGCTCTTGCGGTCGGCGCGGCCGGCACGCCAGACCACCTCGATCCCTGTGGGTTTCCCGGTTAACCCTCGCTGGCGGTCTCACGGGCACCCTGACGCGCAGCCCTCCACTACACGCCATCGGCTAATTGACTCTGGCACCATCGGATGGATCGAAGGACAGCTTCGGAGATCATCACTAATCGCCGATCACTGCCTTTGAGCATCTATTGTGATGCAATAACCAGGTCCTCGTTGGAGCAAGCTATATAGGGGCCAAGGTAGGGACCCATACGACGGCGGTACTCTTCCACTTGTTCGTCAATGTCAAAATCATCCTTGGCCTGTGCCTCTACCTCGAATATCTGCCCCACTTCTTCTACTGTATCCAAGTTGAATTTGATGTTGTCCTTGTGCCACAGTTCACGCTCCTTGCGGACTATGACTCGACTACCCAGAGCGGCCTCTAGCACTTCTATGACCTGCGGGTCATGTACTTCCCAAAGCTGGAATCGGCTGATCCGTGTGCCTGCTTCTTGATGGTCTCGATAGTAGATCAGCTGCCTCTTCTTATTCTCAACGCGGAGCTTAAGCCGCCGTGCCCCATGCTCTTCTCTACTAGCTGGCAGTTGGTAGTAATGGTCTACTTGTTCTTTAACTTCGACTAAGTTCGCCCCAACATCGCGGAGAACCTGGCGTATCGGCGTAAAGTCTGGGCAGTATGCCTTGATTTCACGGTTCATATGCACGTCCATCTGCGATCCCTCCTCACGCAGTCATAACAAGCGTGTACCGAACCACAGTTGCGATAGTCCATAAGGCCAAGGCGGTGCGGATTACCTTGATCCGAGCACAACCAAACTCGCGCCCTCAGCGCTCCTCGATCGGGATGTAGGGCTGGTCGAGGGGGCCGACGTAGTGGAGCAGCGGGCGCAGCAGGATGTTGTTCTCCATCTGCTCCAGCACCTGCACGGTCCAGCCGGGCACGCGCCCGACCGCGAAGATCGGCACAAAGAGGTCCTGCGGGATGCCGTGCAGGTAGTAGATCACCCCGGCGAAGAAGTCGACGTTGACGTTGACGCCGAGCCGGCCGTAGGGGCGCATCGCCTCCTGCACCGCCTCGAGGATCGCGTACCACTTCGGCTCGCCCTTCTCGGCGCTGAGCCGCTGGACGCCCTCGCGCAGGTGGCGGGCGCGGGGATCCTCGGCGCGATAGACGCGGTGGCCGAAGCCCATGATCGGCTCGGAGCGGGAGCGCAGTCCCTTCACGTAGGCGGCGGCGCGCTCCGGCTCGCCGATCTCCTGCGCCATCTTCATCACGTTCTCCGCCGCGCCCCCGTGCGAGGGACCGGAGAGCGCCGCGATCGCGGCGGTGATGGAGCTGTGCAGGTCCGCCTGCGTGCCGGTCACCACGCGCGCGGTGAAGGAGGACGCGTTGGAGCCGTGCTCGGCGTGGAGGATGAAGTCCTTGTCCATCAGCCGCGCCGAGTCCTCACTCGGCGCCTCGCCGTCGAGCATGTAGAGGAAGTTCGCCGCGTGCGAGAGGTCGTTGTTGGGCTCTATGGGATCACGGCCCCCGCGGATCGCGTGGTGCGCCATCACGATGCTCGGCACCTGTGCGGTGAGCCGCATGCCCTTGCGCAGCGTGGCGTCGTGCGACTTGTCCGCCGTCTCCGGGTCGACCGCCGCGAGGGCGGACACGGCCGTACGCAGCACGTCCATCGGGTGCGCGCCCTTGACCAGCCGGATCACATCGAGGATTTCGCCGGGCAGCACACGGGCGGACTTCAACTCGGCCTCGAAAGCCGCGAGCTGCGCGGCGGTCGGCAGGCCGCCGTGGAGCAACAGGTAGCCCGTCTCCTCGAAGGTGGAGTGCTCGGCGAGATCGTCGATCGAGTGGCCGCGGTACTGCAGCTTGCCGGCGCGGCCGTCGATGAAGCAGGTCTCGCTGCGGTCGAAGTAGACGCCGTTGAAGCCGCGGTGGATCTGGATCTCGTCGGCTGATGTCATCTCGCCGCCTCCCGCACTCCGCGCCACGTCGGCCGGGGCGCGCCGTGCGCGCCCCGCGGACGGGGCGCGGCGCGCAGCCGGCGGTCGGAGCGCGCTAGTCGTCCTCGAGCGTGGAGGTGTCGCCCTCCGGCAATCCGAGTTCGCGCGCCTTGAGCAGCCGCCGCATGATCTTGCCGGACCGCGTCTTCGGCAGCACCTCGATCACCTGGATCTCGCGCGGCGCGACAGCCGGACCGAGGCGCGCGCGGCAGTGCCGGTTGAGCTCGCGCATCAGCTGCGGCGTTTCCTCCACACCGTCGTTGAGCGTGACGAAGGCCTTCACCACCTCCATCGCGATGTCATCCGGCTTGCCGATCACGCCGGCCTCGGCGACCGCCTCGTGCTCGATCAGGGCGCTCTCGACCTCGAACGGGCTGACGAGGTGGCCGGCCGTGTTGATCACGTCGTCGTCGCGCCCGACGAACCAGAAGTAGCCGTCGGCGTCGCGCTTCGCCTTGTCGCCGGTGAGGTACCAGCCCTGCTGGAAGCGCGAGTCGTAGCGCTCCTGGTCGTTCCAGTAGGTGCGGAACATCGAGGGCCAGCCGGGGCGGACGGCGAGCTGGCCTTCCGCCATCGGCTCCGTCATCTCGTTGCCCTCGTCGTCGATGATGGCGGCGTGGATGCCGGGGAAGGGACGGCCCATCGAGCCGGGCCGGATCGGCATCGAGGGGTAGTTTGCGATCATGATCGCGCCCGTCTCGGTCTGCCACCAGTTGTCGTGGATCGGCAGATCGAAGGCGTCGAGGCCCCAGACCACGCCCTCAGGGTTGAGCGGCTCACCGACGGACATGACGTAGCGCAGCGAGCTGAGGTCGTGCTCGCGCGCGGCGGAGGCGCCGGACCGCATGAGCAGCCGGATCGCCGTCGGGGCGGTGTACCAGATGGTGACCTTGAAGCGGGTGATCGTCTCGTACCAGCGGCGGGCGCCGAAGCCGCCCTCGTCGATCACCTGCGTGATGCCGTTGCTCCACGGCGCGAACATGCCGTACGAGGTGCCCGTGACCCAGCCGGGGTCGGCGGTGCACCAGTAGATGTCCTCCTCCTGGAAGTCCATCACGTACTTGCCGGTCGCGTAGTGGCTGACCACGGTGTTGTGCACGTGCGCCGCGCCCTTGGGCAGGCCGGTGGTGCCGCTCGTGAAGTGCATCACCGACCAGTCCTCGGGGCCGGTCTTCTCGATCTCGAATTCGTCCGAGGCGTCCGCGATGAGCGCGCTCCAGGAGATGTCCGTGTCGGCGAGCTCGTGCTCCTCGCGCCCGTCCATGATGATCACGTGCTCCAGGCTGGGCAGGTTGTCGCGGATCTCGTTCACCTTGGAGAGCAGCTTCGGCGTGGTGATCATCGCCTTGCCCTCGGCGCGCCCGACGCGCTCGGCGATCGGCTCGGGGCCGAAGGCGGAGAACAGCGGCGCCGCCAGCGCGCCCAACTTGAGCGCGCCGAAGAACCCGAAGTAGAGCTCCGGGGTGCGGTCGCTGAGGAAGAAGACGCGGTCGCCCTTCTCGATCCCGACGCTGCGGAGGGCGTTGGCGGCGCGGTCCGTCTCGCGCTTGAGATCGGCGAAGGTGTACTCCTCGACCTCGAGGCTCTGGCTCTGCCAGATCAGCGCGAGCTTGTTGGCGCGCTCACCCATGGCGTGACGATCGATGCACTCGTGGGCCTGGTTGACGAGGCCGTCGGGGGTGTCGAGCTCGGCCCAGAGCTCATCCCAGTCCCACGAGGAGCGCAGGCTCTCGTAGTCCGCGAGGTTCGGCGGAAGCTTGAGTGCAGAGACGTCCTTCGCGATCTCGGCGTAGTCCGTGGCCATAGCGAATCCTCCCTCGCAGTGGACGTGTCGGCGCCGCCGAGTATATCGCAGCCGTTCGCGATAAGCCGCGCCGCCTCGCCTCGCGTGGGTCGCGCGATGTCAGCCTGCCGCGCCTGCAGGCTATCCCCCCGGCGGAAGCGCGCGAGCCGGGGCTGCCCCCGCGGGCATCGAGGCCGGTGCGTCCCGTCCGTCTACGCCCGAGCGAGGCCGCGGTCCGGTCCTATGCGCCGGGCGGGCGATACTCGACGGACGTGCCGACGGCCTCGTCGATCTCCTCGGGGGTGAGCAGCACCGTCGTGTTCCAGGTGATCGCCCCCGCGGCGCTGATCGCGAGGCCGAGCGCGGCCGCGGCCGCCTGGTCCGGCACATCCATGATGATGTAGAGGTCGTCCTCACCGAAGGCGTAGTAGAAGGTCTCCACGGAACCGCCGACCGAGGCGATCGTGGCGCCGAGGGCGTCGCGCCGGGATGTGCCGCCCTCCTGCATGAGGCCCTTGCAGCCCCTCGTTGGTGTACTACGCTCTGGCCAGGTACTTGGGCATGATTTGCTCCTCGGCGCGGTTCGGAAACGCTATACGGGCGTTACCGTACTACAGGCGCCGAGCGCGGGTCCGGCTGTCGCGGCCTACGAGGCGCGGAGCTGGTCCACCGCCCTCGCGACCGCGGCGAAGCCGCGCTCGATCCACTGCCGTGGCTCGCCCGGCCCGATCGGCGACACCAGCAACTCGCCGAGGCCGGTGCCCGCGAGTTCGGCCAGCCGATCGGCCACCTGCTGCTCGCTGCCGGAGACGATCAGCGCGTCGACCAGCGCCTCCTCGATGTTCGAGGCCGCGTCCGGGTAGCCCGCGGCGGTGAGCATCCCCGCGTAGAACGGCAACTGCGCGGAGCGGCCGAGCTGCGTGCGGCCGACGGCGAGGACCACGTCGCGGTCCTCGCTGACGCAGACGGGGACGTGCGCGATCAGCGGCGGCGGCTCGCGGCCGGCGGCGGCGGCGCCCTCGCGCAGTGCGGGCAGCGCGCGCTCCAGCAAGTAGGCGGCCGGCGAGTTCCAGGAGATCGCCCCGTCCGCCAGCTCGCCGCAGAGCCGGTAGGAGCGCAGCTGCAGCGCCGACGCCATCACCGGCGTCTGCAGCGGCTCGTCGAGGCGGCCGCGCGCGGTGACGTGGCTGCCCTCGAACTCGACCTCGCCCTCGTGCAGCAGCGTCGTCAGCACGTGCAGGTACTCGCGCAGGTGCGTCAGCGGCGTGCGCCACTCGACGCCGAAGGTGTGCACCATCCCCGGCTCGTGGCCGGGGCCGATGCCGAGCCGGAAGCGGCCCGGCGAGATCTCCTCGAGCGCCCGCGTCTGCTGCGCCAGCAGCACCGGGTGGCGCGGCCATGTGGGCACGATGCAGCTGCCGAGGGTGATCCGCTCCGTGCGCGCGAGCGCCGCGCCGAAGATCGTGAGCGCGTCCGCCCTCGTGCCCCCCGTGGTCATCCAGGCGGCCGGGATCCCGAGGCGCTCGGCCTCCTCGATCTGGGCGAGGGCGTCCCCCGCCTCCGCGGCAGAGGCGACGACGCCGATCGGCGGCGACGCGGCGCTCATCGGGAGCCTCCAAAGACGATCGCCGGCTTGATCTCTTCCCAGCGCTGCATGCGCACCATCGCCTCGTTGATCTCGTCGATCGGGTAGCGGTTGGAGATCATGTCCATCCAGGTGAAGCGCTCCCAGTTGTGGGCGATGAACTGCAGCGCGCGGTGGTAGTGCGCCACGCTCGCCGAGATCGAGCCGATGATGCGCACATGCTTGCGCGTGATCTCGGACGGCTTGATCGAGACCTCGCGATCGTGGAGCTGGCCGACGACGAGGTAGCGTCCGCCGCGGCGGATCATCGAGAAGCCCTCGGGGAAGGCGGAGACCGCGCCGGAGACCTCAATCACCGCGTCCGGGCCGCGGCCGTCCGTCCACTCGCGCACCAGCGCCTCGCGGTCGGCGGCCTCCGGCACGTCGGTGATGTCGATCGTGTGCGTCGCGCCCCAGCGGCGAGCGACATCGAGGCGCGCCGCCGGTCCGCCGATCACGATGATCTTGGAGGGCCCGCTGCGCGAGGCCAGCGCCGTGGAGAACAGCCCCAGCGGCCCCGACCCCTGGATCACCAGCGCGTGGCGGTCGTCCAGCCGCCCGAGGCGATCGAAGCCGTGGACCATCGTGCGCAGCGCGCAGGCCGCCGCCGAGGCGAGCTCGTCGGGCACGATGTCGGGCACCTTCACGCGCCCGGAGCTGGGGTAGACGTAGCCGTACTCGGCGAAGCCGCCGGTGAGGTGCGGATACTCCGTCGCGAGGCCCTGCATGTAGCCGCGGCGGTGCTCGCAGAGCGTCTGCTCGTGCTCGATCACGCAGTACACGCACTGCCCGCAGAAGCCGTGCGTCCAGATGATGCGGTCGCCCACGCGCAGCGGCTCACCCAGCGAGTCATGCTCGGCGCCCTCGCTGATGCGCACGACGCGCCCCGTCATCTCGTGGCCGAGGATGCGCGGGAAGCGATCGGTCGAGGAGCCGGACTCCCCCTCCCAGAGGTGCACGTCGCTGGCGCAGATCGTGGCGGCGGTGTTGCGCACCAGCAGCGCGCCCGGCTCGAGCTCCTGCGGGATCGGAACCTCGGCGATCTCCATCGGCTGCTGGTGGCCGGTGAGCAGCGCGGCGCGGCAACTCGTGGGTATGTCTGCCATCCGGACCTCCTCGCGCGCCCCTCGCGGGCGCAGTCGCGCGGGCAATGTAGCGCATGAGGCGAGCGGGCGTGGCGAGCGGGGCGCCCTCGCGCTACGCGAGGCCGCGCAGTGTCTTGAAGGCGGGGAAGAGCAGCAGCGAGACGGCGAGCAGGATCGCGGCGGCGCCGCCGATCGCGAACTGGAGGCCGACGACCTCGGCCATTGCCCCCACGGCGAAGACTCCGAGGGCGACGAGGCCGAACTCCATCATGTAGATCGAGAGCACGCGGCCCCGGTACTCGAGATCAACGTAGGTCTGCAGCAACACCGTGCTGAGCGACATCCGCCCGGCGTGGCCGATGCCGATGATGACCGTCAGCAGCGCGGCCAGCCAGAACACCCCCACCGTAGCGAACGCCAGCACGCCGGCCGCCAGCAGCACCGCGCTCAGCAGGTAGAGCAGCCCGCGGCGGCGCGGCGGCAGCGAGGCAATCACCAGCGAGCCGAACAGCGATCCGACACCCATCACGCTGAGCAGGATCCCGAGGTGGAAGCCCCCCAGCCCCAGCACGTCCTCGACCCAGCCGGGCAGCAGGAACATCCACGGCATCGAGGCGGAGACGATCAGCAGGTTCAGGGCCAGCACCTGCAGAATCGCGGGCCGCCTCGCGGTGTAGCGGATCCCGTCGCGCACGCCCGCCCAGCCCTGCGCGTCAGGCGAGGCCGGGGCGGCGCCCCCGCGCCAGCCGGCCTCGCCACGGTCGGTCGCGAGGCGCATCGGCACAAGCGCGGCGATGGCGACGACGTAGTAGAGCGTGACCGCGCTGTAGAGCCAGGCGCTGCTCGCCAGCACGAGCAGCGCGCCGCCGATCGCGGGGGCGATCAGCCGCATCGTGGTCATGCCGGCGGCGCTGAGCGAGATGGCGTTCATCAGCCGCTCCTCGCCCGCGATCTCCGGGATCATCGCCTGCCGCGCCGGCATCATCAGCGCCATCCCCGCGCCCTGGAAGAAGACGATGGCGATCAGGTGCTCGTAGCGCAGCAGACCCAGGAACAGCAGCACTGCCACCAGCGCCGCCAGCAACGCCTGGAAGCCCTGCCCCACCTGCAGCACAAGCCGCCTCGGCAGCCGGTCTGCCAGCATGCCGCCGTAGAGCGAGAAGGCTAGCGAGGGAATCGCGTTGACGAGCGCGACGAGTCCGAGGCGCCCGGGCGACCCGGTCAGCTCGTAGACGATGAAGCCCATCGCCAGCATCTGCGTCTGGATGCCCCGAACTGCCCCAGCGTGGAGATGAAGAACCAGCGGAAGTTGCGGTCGCCAAGCGACTCGAAGGTGCGCAGCTCGCTCGCGCGGCCCCCGAAGGGGAAGCGGCGCGGCCCCTGCCCGCCCGTGTCGGCGGCGCGCTCATCGCCGCGAGGGGTCTCGGGAGCGGGGCTGGGGGCGACGCTCATGACCTTCCATTCGCGCGTGCGGGCGTGGCCTGCGCCGTGGTCGGCGGCGCGCCCGGACGATCACGCACGGGGTTCCTGAGCGTAGCACGGGCCCCCGCTGCGAGCCCGCCGTCCTCGCCCCGCCGGGGGCGCAGCGCCCGGCAGCGGAATCCGCTACGCTGGAGGCGCCACCGAAGGAGCAATCGTGACTACCGACTTCGACCTCGACACCGACCTCGACTCTGAGATTGACGAGCCCGGCCCCGAGATCTCGATGACCGACGCGGCGGCCGGACGGCTGCTGCACCTGATCGAGACGGCCGGCGACCCGCCCGTCACTGGCATCCGCCTGCAAATCGCGCGCCGCACCGCCGACGGCTTCGAGCACCTGCTGACGATGGTCGACCAGGGCCGCGAGCCGGAGGACGACTACGAGCTCGACTTCGACGGCCTCGCGATCTACGTCCACGGCGATCACGCCGAGGACCTGGACGGGCTGGCCGTGCACTGGGAGTTCAAGGGCGAGGGCGTCAACGGCTTCCAGTTCGACAACCCCAACCCGCGCTGGCGCGAGCCGCTGGCCGAGCGCATCCAGGTGCTGTTCGACGAGCAGGTCAACCCGGCGATTGCCGCGCACGGCGGCGCCGTCGACCTCCTCGGCGTGGAGGGCAAGGTCGCCTACATCCGCATGGGCGGCGGCTGCCAGGGCTGCGGGATGGCGAACGTCACCCTGCGCGAGGGCATCGAGGGCATGATGAAGGAGGCCGTGCCGGAGATCGAAGAGATCATGGACTCCACCGACCACGCGGCCGGCGCCAACCCCTACTACCAGCCCTCGGCCGGCCACGGACACGGCGGCCATTCGCACGGCTAGCCGCGCCGGTCAGCCCGAGTCTTCCCCGGCCCCCTCGGAACCACCTCCGCCGTTCTGCGCCCGCGCTCAGAAGATGGCGAGCGGGTTGACCGGGCTGCCGGTGCCTCCAACCACCTTGAGCGGCGAGATCATCAGCAGGAACTCGTGGCGGCCCTCCTCGGCGCACGCGCCAGCGAGCGGCTCAAGCAGCGCGTTGTCGAGCAGCGGCACGCCGTAGGCGTAGATCACCCCGTGCATCGCCCAGGGGATGCCGTACTCGTTCGGCTTCGCGTCCATCATGTCCCAGCCGAGCAGGGCCACATCGTGGTCGCGCACGAACGGCAGGCACGAGGTGTGGAGACCGGGCGCCTCGCTCCCGGCCTCGCCGAGGAACTGGTCCGGGTGATCGGCCTGGTAGGCCTCGCGTCCGCTGTAGACGAGCAGCGCGTCCCCCGACCCGACGCTTACGCCCTGCGCCTCCGCGATCTCCTCGAGTTCCCAGCCGTGCACCGGGCGGTCCGTCGTCACGTACGCCGTCCCGCGGTGGCGGGGCACGTCGAGCAGCACGCCGCGCGTGATGATGCCCGTGTCCCACGCGGTGACGTCGGCGTGGGTGACGCCCTCGCCGGTGATGAAGTCGTCGGGGTTGTGCCCCTGCCAGGCGCCGTTCTTGTCCCAGACGTGGCAGAGCGCATCGAGGTGGGTGTGCGTGTAGCCGTGGTAGATGAAGCCGTAGTAGTCGACGACCGATCCGCCGCCGGCCTCGCGCACGTTGCGGCGCATGAAGTGCTGCGCGGGCACCGGGTTGGTCGGCCCAGGGTTCTTCGGGTACTCGCGGCTGATCGAGACGACGCGCGCCTGCTGCACCAGCCCGAACGCCGCGAGGCGCTTCTCGTCCGTGATCAGGTTCACGGCGCCCCGGTTGTCGTCGTCGCCCCAGCGGCCCCAGTTGCGCCGCTCGGTCAGCCAGGAGTTCACCTCTTCGCTCGTCGGCAGCGGTCGCTCTTCGTTGCTCATCAGGGCCCCCTTCCGGGCGCGCCGATGATAGCCCCCGCCCGCTGAGCGCGCCTTGACCGCCACGCCCGCGCCCGCGCATGGTGCGGGCATGCCTGAAGCGCTGAGCAGCGAGGGCTGGACGGGGCCACTGAGCGGCCTGCGCGTGCTCGACTTCGGCCAGGCCGCCGTCGGCCCGATCGCCGTCGAGTACCTCGGCTGGCTCGGCGCCGACGCGATCAAGGTCGAGTCGCCGCGCGGCGACACCGTGCGCGGCACCAGGCCGATGCTGCGCGGGACCGGCCACACCTTCCTCGGCAACAACCTCAGCAAGCGCGGCGTCATGCTCGACCTCAAGGATCCCGCCGGCCACGCGCAGGCGCTGCGCCTGATCGGCAGTGCCGACGTGCTGGTCGAGAACTTCCGCTCGCCCGAGGTGATGCGCCGCCTCGGCCTCGGCTACGAGCTGCTGCGCGAGCACAACCCGCGGCTGATCTACCTGCAGAGCTCGGCCTACGGCCCGCGCGGGCCGATGCACGGCATGACCAGCAACGAGTGGTTCTCGCAGGCCGCGGCCGGGCTGACCAGCGTCACCGGCGAGGCGGGCGGCCGCCAGGAGTTCTCGCGCGGCACGGCAACGCTCGACTGGGGCGGCGCCTTCACCAACCTGCAGGCGATCCTCGTCGCGCTCTACGTGCGCGAGCGCACCGGCCGCGGGACGTTCATCCAGACCTCGCAGCTGCAATCGACGATCGCCGGGGCCACGAGCCGCATCGCCGAGTACTTCGCGAGCGGCGCCGCGCCCGGCCCGATGGGCAGCGCCCGCCCCAACATCGTCCCGGACCAGGTCTTCGCCTGCGCCGATGGTTATGTCGCGGCCAGCGTCCCCCACGACGGCTTCTGGCCGAAGTTCTGCGACGCGCTCGGCCTCGGCAAGCTGCGCGACGATCCCCGCTTCGCGACCAACAGCGCCCGCGTCGAGCGGCGCGACGAGCTGCTCCCGATCCTCGAGGCCTGCTTCCGCGAACACAGCGCCGAGGAGTGGGAGCGCCGCCTGCACGAGGCGGACGTGCCGGCCGCAGCCTGCCAGCGCGGCCCGACGCTGAGCGCGAGCCTGCTCGAACACCCGCAGGCGATCGCCGAGGACCTCGTGACGGTGCTCGACACGCCCTACGGCGGGATGGCCAGCGCCAAGCCGCACTGGCGCTTCGACAAGACCGAGGCGCGGATCACGCGCGCCGCCCCCCGCCTCGGCGAGCACACCGACGAGGTGTTCGCGGACCTCGACGGCGCGGACCGCGCGGGGGCGGCGGCCGCCCCCAATGCCGATGGGCGCGCGCACTCACGGCTGCCGCTCGATGGCCTGCGCGTCGTCGATGTCTCGCAAGGGATCCCCGGCGCGCTCTGCGCGATGCAGCTCGGCGACCTCGGCGCGGAGGTCGTGAAGCTGGAGCCGCCCTCGGGTGACTGGCTGCGCACGATCGGGCCGTTCATGCAGCCGCCGGATGGCGGCGCGTCCGAGAGCGCGCTGTTCCTGCAGTTCCAGCGCAACAAGCGCGCGATCGCCGCCGACCTCAAGAGCGAGGCCGGCGCGGAGATCCTCTCGCGGCTGCTCGAGGACGCCGACGTGCTCGTCGAGGGCTACCGCCCGGGCGTGATGGAGCGCCTCGGCTTCGGCTACGAGGCGCTGAGCGCGCGCCATCCGCGCCTCGTCTACTGCTCGATCAGCGGGCACGGCAGCCGCGGCCCGCTGGCCGGCGCGCCCGCGAGCGAGATCGACGTGCAGATGCTGGTCGGGTCGAATCGCCACCTCGGACGGCCCGAGGATCCGCCGCTGCGCTTTGGCTACGACTTCGCGCAGCACGCGGCGGGCATGGCCGGCTTCCAGGCGATCCTCACCGCGCTGCTCTGGCGCGACCGCCACGGCGCCGGCCAGCACGTCGAGACCTCGCTGCTCGCGGCCTTCACCGCGATCCACCAGTGGACCTTCACCGCCGAGCGCTCGCAGGACACGAGCCAAGGCAGGGCGATCGTCGGGCTGACCGACCCGCCGGACTACGGCTTCGAGACCGCCGATGGTCCCGCCCTGATCACGCTGCGCGGCGACGAGGGCGGCTGGAACGCCTTCCTGATCGCGATCGACCGCCCCGAGGTGCTGCTCGACGAACGCTTCAGCGGTCCGCGCGGGATGATGGACAACCTTCGCCACCTGCCCCCCGCCATCAACGACACGCTGCGCAACTGGCGCTACGAGGATCTGCGCCGCCTCGTGCAGGACGAACTCGGCGGCACGATCGTGCCGATGAACACGATCGAGTCGCTGCTCGCCAGCGAGCAGGTGAAGGCGCTCGAGATGGTGCGCCGCCTCGAGGGTCACGCCACGCTCGGCGACCTCGAGACGATCGCCCCGCCCTGGACCTTCGAGGAGCCGTGGACCGCCCTGCGCCGCCCGCCCCCCGTGCTCGGCCAACACACGGCCGAGGTCCTCGCCGAGCTCGGCTACGCCGCGCCGGACATCGCCCGCCTCGCGGAGGCGGGGGCGGTGGTGGTGTGGCAGGATGGAAGCGGAGGCGCCGAGCGATGAAGCGAGTATTCACGGCAAGCGTGTCGCGCGAAGGCGAGTGGTACGTCGCCCAGGCGCTGGACGTGGACGTAGCCAGCCAGGGCGAATCGGTCGATGACGCCCTCACGAACCTCCGCGAGGCGCTCGAACTCTACTTCGAGCCGCCCGTCTCCACGTCCGAGCCCCTGATACGCCAAATCGAAGTAGAGGTGGCCGCCGGTTAGGCTGTCCTCCCTGGACGACCCAGGAATGAGCGATGGAGAAAGTTCTTGAGGGTGTCGTGATTGGTGTGTCATCTGGGGTCATGCTGGGCTTGGTCTTTTGGTTAACGGGCTTCACAACCGCTCGAATCGAGAAGCGCGATCAGATAAGGCACTTAGCGAGTGAGATAGCGAGGTTCAGAGAGTCCATATACAGCGCCACTGACCTCGAGGTGGTCTTGGGTAAGGAGAAGAGGGACTTCTCCAAGGACCAGGTGCGCAAGGCGCACTACGATGACATGAGGCGGATAGTGGAGCAGATACTGCAAGGGAGAGCTTCCCGCCTATCGTTCCATGAGATCAGAGGAGTCCGCGACGCTCTCTACCCCGATCATTTTCCTGGCGTAGTCTTGAATGACGCCGGGTACGACAAGGTCTTCCACGCATTGGAGTCAATCGGATGGCTCGGGCTCCCGCCTAGAAGCGTCTGAGTCGATCTCGGCGATACCGCGCTCGTCGTAGAGGTCCTCACGCCTGAGACTCAGATCCTTCGGCCACGCCCCCGCGCTGCGGACGGGCCACACCTCGTCGAGGTTGGATGCGCGAACGGGCTCAGTGCGCTTCCGCTGAGGCTCCAGCTTCTCGGTATCCATATCAACCTCGCCGTTTCGCATCCAGCAGGTTCCAGCACAATCGCGTAGCCAAGAATAACTGGTTGTTGTTCATGCGGCATCGGTCGCCGCAAGCACCCTGCGGCCCGCCGCCCCCTACGCCTCCCGCGTGAACAGCAGGCCGCCGCCGCGCAGCAGCGGCGAGCCGTCGAGGGCGATCGACACCTCGGCGCCCTCGATCTGGCGGGGGCCGGCGCGGCCGGATGCCTGGCGCGCGGCCTCGGCGATGTGGCCCATGCCGTGGAGGCGGCCCTCCGAGAGCGATCCGCCGAAGGTGTTGACCGGCAGCTCGCCGTCGAGCGCGACGCGGCCGTCCTGCACGAAGCGGTGCGCCTCGCCCTCGGGGCAGAAGCCCGCCGCCTCCAGCCAGTAGTACGTCGAGGGACTGAAGCCGTCGTAGAGCTGCGCCGCGTCCACGTCGCCGGGACCGAGGCCCGATCGCGACCAGAGCTTGCCCGCCGTCGACGCGCCGCAGGCCATGTAGTCGTCGAGCATGTAGTTCACGTACGTCGGGCGCGGGGCCGTGTGCTGCCCCCAGGCGGCGACGTAGGCGGGCGGCCTCGGGAGGTCGCGCGCGCGCTCGGCGGTGGTCAGCACCAGCGCCGCGCAGCCCTCGACCGGGATGTCGCAGTCGAAGAGGCAGATCGGCTCCGAGATCATGCGCGCCGCGAGGTAGTCGTCGACGGACATCGGCGTCCCGTAGAAGAACGCGGACTCGTTGCGCTGGGCGTTGGCGCGGCTGTTCGTGACCAGCGAGGCCATCTCCTCGCGGGTCGCGCCGAAGCGGTGCATGTAGCGCTGGTAGGCCACGGCGTGGAGCTGGAAGGGGCTGGTGTAGCCGTAGGGCGCGGTGAACTGGCTGTCGCCGCCGGCGACCGGCTCGCGCCACGCGCCGTAGGCGCCCGCCGGGCGGTGCATCGCGCGCCATACCAGGGCGTACGTGCAGGCGCCGGCCAGCAGCGCGTTCAGCGCCTCGATGATCGCGCCCGGGATCAGCCCGGCCGAGACCTGCGCGTACCACTCGATCTCCGGACCGATGTCGAGGTGGTCGATCAGGAAGTCCGCGGGCACGAGGTCCTCGCCGGCGCGGTTGCCCGCCCCGCGGAACGGCTGGTCCGGGTGCGTCGCCAGCCCGTCGATCTGCGAGGGCTCGATCCCGGCATCGGCGATCGCGGCGCGGCAGGCCTCGATCGCGAGCTGCCCGAGCGGGCGCTCGTGCGTGCGCGTCAGCTGCGAGAAGCCGATGCCGGCGACGGCGGTCTTGCCCCTGGCCTCCCACATGGTCGTTCTCCCTAGCCTCCACCCGCCGGCCGGAACTGCGGCAGCGCGATCGCCTCGCCCTCGGCGTCCTCGAACGACTCGAACACGGCCTCGACGGGTACGCCAATGGCGACCCAGTCCGCCTCACCGGCCGGGAGGTCGCTCAGCAGGTAGAGCTGGGGCTGCTCCTCGAGCTCGACGATCAGGTTGACGTAGGGGACGGCGTCCTCGAAGCCGGCGACGTTGCGCTGGTGGTTCGTGGTGAAGCTGTACACGCGCCCGCGCCCGCTGACGGCGGGGTAGCCGAACTGCGCCGAGGTGCAGCGCTCGCAGAGCGGACGCGGCGGGTGCTGGTAGTGGGCGCACTGCTCGCAGCGCTGGATCGCCAGCTCGCCGCGGCCGGCCGACTCCCAGTACGCGCGCGAGAGCGCATCGAGGACCGGCCGCGGGCGGCTGGGGGAGCGGTCGTCCGTCTGGCCCGAGGGCGTCACGTCAGGATCGCAGGATCTCGAGCGCCTTCGCGACCTGGCCGTCGTCGGCGGGGTCGTCCGGCAGCGGGAAGCGCAGCGAAACCGGCAGGTCGCCGTAGCGCTCCTTCAGCAGCTGGGCGGACTCGAGGTAGTCGCCGCTGATCGCGATCTCGTCGACGAGCTCGTCGTTGAGGCAGTCCGCCAGCTCGTCCCAGCGGCCCTCGCGCGTCATTGCGCGCAACTGCGCGCCGAGCTCCTCGATGCCGCGCAGGCGCAGCGGGCCCCAGTAGTTCGGCGTCGAGTACATGATCGCCATCTGGCGGCGGTTGGCGTCGCGCGAGGCGGCAATCTCGTCCGCCGTCGAGCCGGTGTTCATGTAGGGCGAGACCATCACGTCGACGTCGTCGAGCGAGCGTCCGCCGCGCTTCGCGCCGGCCTCGACGGCGGGCATCGCGAGCTCGCGGATACTGCGCGGGTCGCTGTTGCAGCTGTGCGTGAAGAAGCCGTCCGCGACCTCGCCGGTCAGCCGCGTCATCGCGGGGCCGACCGCGCCGAGGTAGATCGGGATCTCCGGGTGCTCGATCGGGGCAGGGGTGAAGAACGGCTGCATGCGCGTGAAGCGGTAGTGCTCGCCCTCGAAGCGCAGGCGCGTACCGTCCTGCGCCGCCCAGGCGTCGAAGATCGCGCGCAGCGACTGCACGTACTCGCGCATGCGCGGCACGGGCGGGGTCCACGGCACCGAGAAGCGCTGCTCGATGTTCGCCTTGACCTGCGTGCCGAGGCCGATCACGAAGCGCCCGCCGGAGAAGTCCTGCAGATCCCAGCAGGCGTATGCGAGCGACATCGGGCTGCGCGAGAAGGCGACGAAGACGCTGACGGCGACGCGTAGCTCGCTCGTCGCCGCGAGGGCGGCCCAGGCGTTCACGGAGCCGTCGTGGACGCCCTCGGAGACGGTCAGCCCGTCGTAGCCGAGCGCCTCGACACGGCGGGCGTAGTCGCCAACTTCCTTGGGCGGCATATCGCGCGGTTTCGAGGCCCAGACTTGCATGGCGGCTCCCCCGGCGGCTTCCTAGCGGCCTTCGGTGGCCGGCTTCGCGACCTCGTTGTGCGCCCCGCAGGCGGGGCAGTGGAGCACGAGGTTGTAGATCTCCCAGGTCCAGGCGTCCTCGACGAGCAGGGCGCCGCAGCCGCCGCAGGCGTAGCTGCCGCTTCCTCCGCGCCGCAGCAGCGGCGTCTCGTCGCCGCTCACGACGATGCGGAAGTGCGGCTCGGCCAGCTCGATCACTTGAAGCGTTTCGGCAGCCATCACCGCCCCTTTCCGCGCCCGTCGCGCGGCCAGAGTCTACGTCACGCGCGCGCTTCGGGCTCGCCGTCCTCGCCCTCGCGCAGGCGGTCGACGGCGGTGCGGATCCGCTCCGCTGTCTCGCGCAAGTGCGAGGCGTCATCGTACGGCCGGCGGGGCCAGAAGAAGCCGCGCAGGCCGTCGCCGCGCGAGCGCGGGATCACGTGCACATGCAGGTGCGGCACGCTCTGGCTGACGCCGTTGTTGATCGCCACGAACGTGCCCTCGGCCGCCATCGCCTGCGGCACGGCCCTCGCGAGCAGCTGCGCGCGCTCCAGCAGCGGCCCGGCGTCGTCTGGCGGCAGGTCCGGAAGCGTCTCCGCGTGCTCGCGCGGGATCAGCAGCACGTGACCGTGGAACACCGGGCGGTGATCGAGGAAGGCGAGGAAGCGCTCGTCCTCGAGTACGACTTCGGCCTCGGCCTCGCCGCCGCCGATGGCGCAGAAGGTGCAGCGAGCTGCCCGAGGCGTCACGCCCTCGCCTCGCGCGATTCGAGGGCGCCCGCGGCGAGCGCGGCGATGCCCGTCGTGATCGGCACGGCGGCGACGATGCCGATGCTGCCGACCAGCGTGCGCACGATCTCCGTGGCGATCAGGTCGCGGCTGATCAGCAGGCCGAGCGGCTCCGGTTGCACCGAGAGGATCACGATCAGCGGCAGCGCCGCACCCGCGTAGGCCAGCACCAGCGTGTTCACCGTCGAGGCGATGTGGTCGCGGCCGACGTTGAGGCCGCGCGCGAACAGCTCGCCCGCGCCCAGGAGCGGGTTCGCCCGCCGCAGCTCAAAGACCGTCGAAGCCTGCGTCGCCGTGACGTCGTCGAGGACACCGAGCGCGCCGATGATGATCCCGCCCAGCAGCACGCCGCGCGCGTCGATCGCGCCGCCGGACAGGATCCGCAGCGTCGCCTCCTGGTCCCCGGCGAGACCGGTCAGGGAGGCGAACTCGACCGCCACGGTTGCGAGCAGCACGGCGAGCAGCAGGCTGAGGACCGTCCCGGCGAGGGCCGCGCCGGTCTTGATTGTCGCGCCGTGGGCGAGCACGAGTGTGGCCGTCATGATCACGCTCGCGCCGATCAGCGTCGCGGCCAGCGGGCTCATCCCGGAGAGGATGGCCGGCACGATGAAGCGCACGATCACGAGGAAGCTCGCGACCAGGCCGACCAGCGACCCGACGCCTCGCCAGCGTCCGACCAGCACTACCGCCGCGGCGAACACGGCGCCGAGCGCCCACAGTGGGACGGTGCGCAGCCGGTCCGCGATGAAGTAGACCGTGCGCTCGCCGTCCTCGTAGGCCGTGACCAGCACGTCGTCGCCGGGCTGCGCGTCGATGGCGAACGCGTCATCCCCCGCGACCTGCCGCTCGACGGTCACCAGCTCCCCGCTGTCGAGGCGCAGATCGATCCGCTCGGAGACGATCACCACCCCGCCGGCGGTCTGCTCCCGCCCGGTCTCCTCGATCGAGACGACGGTGGCCTCCTGGCTCTCGCCGTCGAAGGGGTTGATCGAGGGCGTCTCGAAGACGCCGGCGGCAGGCAGCACGACGACGAAGACGAGCAGCAGCAGCGCGATCGCCGTATAGACGAGCGCCTGCGGCCCCGAGGGCGGAACGAGCTGCAGCTTCATGGTCCGAGTCTCGCGCGGCATCCGCCGCCGCGCCACCCTCGCGCGAGGCGCCAGGCCGGAGGCACCAGACTGGAGGCACGAGCAATCTCGCCGAGGCACTGCGAAGCCACGCCGCGAGCCGGCTGGCGGCGTTCCGCGGCCGCCGCCTCGCCGCGCTGGTGCTCGGCGCCGCGCTGGCCTGGGCCGTGGTGCAGGGCGCGCTCAGCTTCTTCTGCGTGGTCCCCGGCCACGAGGGCCTCCACGGCAGCCTCGTGGTCGGCGTCGGAGGGGACCGCGGCGGTGGTTGACGCGCGCGGGCGCGGTCGCCATCCTCGCAGCGTTCCGGAGATTCTGATGGGGGCATGGCGATGACGGACCACGGAAGCGCGGCGCTGACCCTGCACTGGCCCGAGCTGATGAACGAGGAGGGCTTCGGCCTGCTCTGGTTCGGCTCCTGGATCGTCGACGACGAGGGCGTCGAGGGCGAGTGGTTCTACAGCGGGCGCGGCGGCGAGACGCAGACGGCGGCGATCCCGGAAGAGGCGATCGGCGTGCGCATCCGCCGCTGGCCGTCCGAAGGCCTCGAGGCCGAGTACGCGGACATGCTGCTGGGCGGGGAGCCTGACGAGCTCTGGGCCGAGCAGCTCAACTTCGACACGAAGCAGCCGTTCGCGCGCATCCCGGCCGACCCGAAGAGCGCCGTGCGCGGCATCGACCCGTAGCGCGGCCTCGCGCAGGCGCCGATCCGGCCTGAGCCCAGCTCCTATGCCTCGCAGGCTGGCGAGGCCTCCCGCCGCAACGTGCCAATCGGCCCGATCGTGCCGCGGCTGATGCGCTGCACCACGGGCGCGACCACACCGACCGTGTCCCACAGCTGGGCGTGCCGCCAGGCCGATTCGCGCTTGCGGCCGTCGCCCTGCAGGTACTCCTGCACCGCGGCCTCGAACTCGGGCCCCTCGAGGGCGAAGTCGAAGCCGTGCTTCTCCTCGATCGCGCGGTTGACGTCCATCTCTACCTGGTCCGGACGCCGCGACAGATGCCCGAGCTCCGTCCCGCTTCCGTCGAGGAAGACGATCGTCGGCGTGCCCGACTCGTCGTAGCTGTTCGTACGCGACTCCACGATGTCCTCGTTGCCTTCGGCGGGCAGGATCGAGAGGTCGACGCCGAATACATCGGCGACCTTCGCCATGACGGCGACGCCGCGCCAGTCGTCGGGGGTTGCGGGGTCGGTGACGACCAGCGCGCGGAGCGAGCCGCCAACGAACTCGATCGCGCGCTCCATGCGCCCGCGGTCGTCCTCGACCGGCTCGTACGCCTCGTAGTGGCGCTCGAATTCCTCGCGATGGGCCGGGAGGGCCGCCAGCCACTCGTCGTAGTCACGTGCGCCAGCGTCGAATCGTTCGGCCAGGCTCTTGCTCATGTTCTCGTCTGCCATCGTCCACCCCCCGGATCGGCGCGCAGCGTATCAGCGATCGCGCGCCCTCGTTGCGCCCGGACACGCACGAGCCGCCCTCGCGGGCGGCTCGCGTCTACTGCATCCGGTACCGCCTAGCGTTCGTTGCCGTCGATGTCGTAGCTGTACTGCTCCGGCACAGGGAACCCGAAGAGGCGCGCGGCGTTGAGGCCGAGCAGGTCGCGACGCTCTTCCTCGGAGAGGTTGCCCATGGTGCGGGCGATCGCCTCGTCCGAGTGTGGCCACGAGCCCTCGTGGTGCGGGTAGTCGCTGCCCCACAGCCCGTTCTTCGTGATCTGGTAGTCGCGCGCGAGCCTGACCCCCGCGGGGTCCTCCTGGAAGGAGGCGAAGCACTGCCGCCGGAAGTACTCGCTGGGCAGCATCTTCAGCTTCGGGAAGACCCAGAAGTGGTGCTTCTCGTACGCCTCGTCCATCCCGGAGAGCATCCAGGGCACGAAGCCGAAGCCGGACTCGATGGTGCCGAAGCGCAGGTTCGGGTGCCGCTCGAGGATGCCCGAGGCGCAGAAGTGCGTGAACGGCTCAATCGCCGGCGTCATCGCGTGCGTGACGTAGTTGATCACCGCGCCGCCCTCGCCGCTCGCCGTGCGCGGGTCCTTGCCCGTGGCGATGTGGCAGGTCAGCGGCACGCCCGTGTCCTCGATGGCGGACCAGAGCGGCTCGAACATCGGCGAGTTGTAGCCGATCTGGGAGCTCTTGGCGCCCGCGCTCTCGTGGAACGGCCGGACCGGGATGTTGACGGCGCGGAAGCCAAGCTTGACGGTGCGATCGACTTCCTTGATCGCCTCGTCGACATCGGCGGGGGCGATCAGCGCGGCGGGCATCGTCACGTCGAAGTGCGGGCTGACGACCTCGTAGTACCAGTCGTTCTGCGCGCGGCAGAGCGCCGTCGCGAGCCTCGGGTCCGGGGTCGCCCAGGCCATGAGGCCGCCGCCGTTGGGGAACACCACCTCGGCGTCCACGCCGTCGCGGTGGTGGTCGGCCCAGCGCTTCTCCCAGTCGAAGTAGCCGCCCATCGAGCGCTCCCGGTCCTCGCCCGAGAGCTTGAAGTCGCGGATCTTCATCGGGCGCAGGCCCTCGGTGATGGACCACTTCACGCCGCTCTCGTCGACCTCCTGGCGAGGCAGGCGGTGGCGGAAGCGCTTGTCGACGCGCTTCTCAAAGAGGTCGGGCGGGCCGTTGAGGTGGTTGTCCGCCGAGACCATGAAGTAGCGCTTCGGGATTTCCGCTGTGGGAATCCCGGACTCGCCCATGACGGTCGTGCCCGTGGAACGGTTCGTCGGAGTGGATGGGGGTGCAATCGCCATCGTCGCTGCCTTCCCTGCGAGCCCGCGGAGCCGATCCTTCGGCTGACGCCCGCATTATTGCACAGTGGCGGTCCTGCGGGACGCCTCGCCACGGGCCGTCCCGCGCCCGGCCGCCGGTTAGCCCTCCTGCGCGGTGTAGCGCAGCAGCGTGAAGAGGTTCGTGCCGACGAGCTCGCCGTCCTGGTTGTAGTAGTTGTTGAGCACCGTCGCGAAGTAGCCGGGGCCGAGCCGCGTGTCCTTCAGGCCGGAGCAGTTCACGAACTCCGTCGAGGCCGAGACGCGGTCGCCCGGGCGCAGCGGCTTGCCGTAGGCCTGCTCCGAGATCGTCGCGATCGTCGCCGTCGCCCCCGGCGGGTCGAAGCGCTGCCCGGCCGCGAGCGGCTCCGAGCGAGGCGGCCACGGCCCGCGCTCGGGCTTGCTGACGTCGGGCGCCTGCAGGTTGACGCCGCTGCGTCCGGGGCGGTCCATCGTCCAGGTGATGAGCCCCATCGGCGGGGCGATCATCCCGCTGTGGCGGCTGTTCCGGGCGTACTCGGTGTCCTCGTAGAGCGGGTTGGCGTCCTCGACCATGTCCGCCCAGTACATGATCTGGACCTCGCTCACCGGGTAGGCGCCGGAGCGCGAGGCCGATTCCTGGCCGAGCCACTCGCGCGCGAAGTCCGGGAGGTCCGGGTCCAGCTCGATCTGCGGCTTCGCCAGCGCCAGCCGCGGCTTCACCGCGCCGCCCTCGCGCGAGGGCAGCGCCATGCTCGCCGTCGAGATGCAGGCCGTGCCGAGGTGGTTGCGCGAGTTCAGCTCCAGCTCCACGAGGTAGTCATCGCCGTCGCGGTGCTTCTTCGCGACGCGGCCCTCGATGATCGCGGTGTCGCCGGGGCAGACCTGGCCGATCATGCGCAGCGTGGTGGCGCGGAAGTCGGCGTCCGGGCCGCACCAGTCCGTGACGAAGCGCCCGAACAGCGCCTGGTTGAACATCGTGTTCACGAACTGATCGCGGCTGCCGATCGACTGCGTGTACGCGGAGTCGTGGTGGTAGGGCATGAAGTCGCGAGTGCCGACGACCCCCATCACGAGGTTCTTGACGGTGATCGGGTATTCCAGCGTGGGCAGTTCGTCGCCCTCGTTCACGTCTTCCCAGAGTAGTGAGTCGGTCATCGCACATCCCTCCCGCGCGCGGCTGCCCGCCTTTCGTACCCTCGCCGCGCGCGACTGTCCAGCGCCGGCGTCCGCTCCGAGGGAACCGAGGCGCGATCAAGCGCGTATTGAATAGAGAGAGCGGGGCGGATCTCCGGCGCTATGCTGGACCACAGGCGAGGAGCGGTGCTCATGCGGCGGACGTTGAGGCGCCTATTGCTCCTGCTGGGCGGCAGCCTGTTGCTGCTGGCCCCGCTGATCGGCGTCCAGCTTTCGGTCGGCGCCGGGCGCGCGCATGCCTGCTCGTGCGTCCAGCCCCCACCACCGATCGAGTCCCTCGAACGGGCCTCCGTGGTGTTCTTGGGGAGGGTCGTGTCCTTCCGTACGTGGTCCTTCGAAGTGGACACCGGGTACGGTTACAAGCTGCCTTACTGGTCTGTGGAGTTCGAGGTCGACAGGGTCTGGAAGGGGCCTGCAACGACGACGACATTCGTATACGTCACGCACGGTCCGACCTGTGGGTATCCGTGGTTCGAGGCCGGCGAGGACTTCCTCGTCTACGCCCACGAGTGGCACGAGGCCATGACTGTCAGCCAGTGCAGCCGCACGCGGCGGTTCCAACACGCAGAGGAAGACCTGAAAGCACTCGGGGAGGGGCGAACCCCGGAGTCCGGGACTTCGGGTATCAGACGAGCCCCCACAGACTCCCTCCGCCTGCTCACCTGGTCCGTACCACTCCTGGCAGCGATGGCGGCAGCCGCGATCCTGATCCGGCTCGCGGTGCGCCGTCGCCAGCAGGGGTGAGGTGGGGCGTGGTGCTCATGGGCTGGATGCCGCGGCGGCTGATGCTCCTGCTGGCTGGCAGCGTCTTGCTGCTGGCCCCGCTGATCGGCGTCCAGCTCGCCACAGGCGCCGGGCGCGCGCATGCGTGTAGCTGCGCTCTCCGGACACCCTCCGAGGCTCTCGAACGGGCCTCCGCCGTCTTCTCGGGGAAGGTCTTGTCCTCCGGGACGTTCTCCTTCGAGGGCTTCTGGTCGGTAGAGATCGAGGTCGACACGGTCTGGAAGGGGCCGGTGGCGTCCACCACGTTCGTATATACGACATACGGTCCGTCCTGTGGGTATCAGGGGTTCGAGGTCGGTGAGGACTTCCTCGTCTACGCCGAAGAGTGGCACGACGTGACCGCCGTCAGCCGGTGTAGTGGCACGCAAAGGCTCGAGTACGCGGAGGAATACTTGCAGGCGCTCGATGGAGGAGGGCGGCCGGCTGGCCTTGGGATGCTGCTCCTCGCGGCCATAGCGGCAGCCGCGATCCTCGCCGGGCTCGCCGTACGGTCTCACCGGCCACGGTAGCCGCCGCCTCACATCCCGGGGCGGGACAGCGGAGGCGGCCTACCCGCCCGCGGCTGCCTCCGGCGCGCCGAGCGTCGCCAGCACCTCGGCGGTGTGCTCGCCGAGCAGCGGCGACCGGCCGGGCACCGTGGGCGAGTCCGAGAACTCCCAGGCCGGGCCGATCGCGCGGACCGGTCCCACGCCCGGATAGTCGAACTCCGCGATCAGCCCGAGCGCCTTCGCCTGCTCGTCGCCGGCCAGCGTCTCGAAGGTGTGGTACGGCACGGCCATGCCACCGAGTTCGTGCGCCATGCCCACGACCTCGTCGGCGCTGTATGCGCTGAATGCCTCCTCGAAGGCTTCGCGATGCCCATCCGCCCACCCGAAGTTGAGCTCCGTGTCATCCTCGATCAGGTGGGAGAGACCCAACCGCTCGCAGAAGGCGCGCAGCCCGTCGTAGTCCTCCATGAAGCCCCAGAGGATCGCGCGGTCCTTCGCCATGAAGCCGCGGTTGGGCGGGCGGTAGCGGGCGACGCAGTGGCCGGTCCACTCGTCCGGTTCGCTCTCCGAGACGAACATCACCGTCTGCATCGCGAGCTGCGAGCCGAGCTGGCTCAGCTCCACCTGCTGCCCCTGGCCGCTGCGCTCGCGCTCGAGCAGCGCCGCCGTGATCCCCTGGAAGGCGAAGATCGCGCCGTTGCCGGCGCAGACGGGCACACCGAGGCGGACCGGAGGCGCTCCCTCCTCGCCCAGGTAGCGCCACTGCCCGGACATCCCCTGCACCTCGAGCTCGGTGGCGCGCTGCCCCGTGATCGGGCCCTGATCGCCGTAAGGGGTGAGTGAGCAGTACACGAGCCGCGGGTGATCCCCGCGCAGCGCTTCGTAGTCGAGGCCGTGCTGCGCCGCCTCGTCGGCGTAGAGGTCCGTGATCAGTACGTCCGCGCCGGCGATCAGGTCGCCCAGGGCGTCGCGCGCCTGCGCATCGCCCGTCCAGTCCAGGCAGACGCTCCGCTTGCTGCGGTTCACGCCCAGGAAGGCGGCGGCGTCATCGCCGACGAACGGCGGGCCGAGTTGGCGCAGGTAGTCGCCCTCGGGCGGTTCGACCTTGATCACGGTCGCCCCGAGGTCGCCGAACATCATCCCGCACTGCCCGACATAGCCCTGCGTGAGATCGACCACCTGCACGCCTGCCAGCGGCGCTCCGTCAACGGGCTCGGGCGTGTCCGGCGCGGCGCCGTTGCGCCTCGAGGCGGCCTCGCGGAACTGGGAGACCACCGCCTCCGTGTCCTCGCCCGGCCGCGGCGTGGTGGTGATCTCGCCGGGGGTGCGGCTGAAGCGCCAGGGCAAGCCGCCGACGGTGACCTGGCCCCAGTGACTGTCGACCTGCTCGAGCATGCGCTGCTCGCGCACCTGCTCGTTGATGCGGATCTGGTTGTAGCTGAGGTAGGGGCCGCACGGCACCAGCTCGGCCGCGAGCAGCGTCAGCCAATGCTCGGAGGCCTCGGCCGCCAGCACCGCCTCGATCCGCGCCTCCACCTCGGCGCGGCGCTCGACGCGGCCGGCGTTGCTCTGCAGCCCGGGGTCCTGCGCCAGGTCGCCCAGCCCGAGGGCGGCGCAGAGCCGCTGCCAGGTCGGTTCGTCCGTCGCGCTCACGTTCACGTAGCGGCCGTCGCTGGCGCGGAAGGCGCGCGAGGGCACGACGTTCGCCACGCCGGAGCCCAGCGGCGGCGGGTTCACCCCCGTGGCGAAGTACTCGCTGGCCCGCGAGGCGCTGAGCGCGACCGAGGCGGACATCTGCGAGGTGTCGACGAACTGGCCGCGGCCGGTCAACTCGCGCCGGTAGAGGCCGGCCAGCACCCCGGCAACGATGTACTGCGACGTGGTGAGGTCGATGTGGCTGCCCTGCTTCAGGCCCTCGGGCGGCCCACCCACCGGGCCGCTCACGGCGGCGAAGCCGGAGATCGCCTGCCCGTAGGGGTCGACCGAGCCCATCAGGTGGTAGGGCCCGCGCGAGCCGTAGCCGGAGGCGGAACAGTAGACGATACCGGGGTTGATCGCGGCCGCCTGCTCGTAGCCGAGCCCGCGCCGCTCCATGAAGCCGGGGCGGTGGTTCTCGATCAGCATGTCCGATGACCGCACCAACTCGAAGATCACGTCGCGCAGCTCTTCGTCCCGGAGGTCCATGCTGACGCAGCGCTTGTTGAGGTTCATCGAGATGTAGACGGCTGTGATGCCGTTCTTGTAGGGCGGCGGCTGGCGCGAGAGGAAGTCGCCGGTCGGCGGCTCCACCTTGATCACCTCGGCGCCCATCTGGCCGAGCAGGGCGCATGCCCATGGCCCCACCGCATAGTGCGTCGCGTCGAAGACCCTGAATCCACTAAGGGGACCGCTCATCGGGCCGCTCCTGTCACTTGTCCCGCTCGCGGACGGTCCGCTAGCGGAAATGCGGGATCACTTCCTTGCCGATCATCTCGAGGTGCTGGGGCACCTCGGAGGAATCGCATGACCAGTTGCAGATGAAGTAGCGCACGCCGGCGTCGATGAACGTCTCCAGACGCTTGATGACGTCGGCGGGGCTGCCGAGGATGTCGTAGCGCGCGACGCGTGCGGAGAGATCGCGACCGTAGCGCAGCTTCCCGGCGGCCGCCTCCAGCGCCTCGTCATAGGAGTCGCGCATCAGCCAGAAGGTCGTGAGCGCCCACCCCATGTTCGAGATGTCGCGCCCCAACTCGTCGGCATGAGCCCGGATCTGCGTCACGCTCTCGCGGTACATCTCCGGTGTCATGTAGTAGGGATCCCAGGCGTCGGCGTACTTCGCGGCGCGCTGGATGGCGCCGGTCGTGCTCTTGAAGCGCGGATTGCCGTCGGGGCCGGTCTCGATGCCGCCCGGCCGGCCGCCCACCCAGATTGGCGGATGGGGCTGCTGCACCGGCTTCGGCTCCATCGTGATGCCCTCGAACTGAAAGCGCGGGTTGTGGTAGCTCGACTCCTCTTCCGTCCAGAGGCTGCGGATGATCTCGATGCCCTCGTCGGTGCGGCGGCCGCGCTCGTTCAGGGGGATGCCGAAGCCCTCGAACTGCTTCGGGAACTCGCCGCCCACGCCGATGCCGAGGATGGCGCGGCCGTTGGAGAGAACGTCGAGGGTGCCGAACTGCTTCGCCACCCAGCCCGGGTGGTGCAACGGCAGCAGCAGCACGTCGGGGCCGACCGTGATGCGCTCGGTCGCGGCGGCCGCGAAACAGAGCGTCGTGAACGAGTCGTAGGAGGGGCCCCGGTTCGTGGGCGTCTCACCCGTCCAGAAGCCATCGAAGCCGAGGTCCTCGAGGCGACGTGCGAACTCGCCCGGCGTCAGGCCGCATTGGTGCGAGTAAAACGCCCCGAATCCTATGCGTTCGATGTCGCCCTCCATTCGCAGTGGCGTCGCATCGCGGACCCGTCCGGACCGCTAGCTGCCTCGCAGCCGTGGGTCCAGCACGTCGCGCAGCGCATCGCCAAACATGTTTGCACTGTAGACGGTCAGCGCGAGCGCAAGCCCGGGCCAGAAGACCATCCAGGAGTTGTCCACCATGTACTGCACCGCGCTGCCGGTGAGCATCCCGCCCCACGTCGGCTGCGGCGGCGGCACGCCGTATCCGAGGAAGCTCAGCGCCGCCTCGGCAAGCACGATGCCGCCGATCGCGGTTGTGGCGAGCACGATCAGCACCGGCATGATGTTCGGCAACACGTGGCGCAGCATCATCCGCATCTCGCCGGCGCCCGTGGCGCGGGCGGCCAGCACGTAGTCCTGGTGCTTAACGTCCAGCACGGACGCGCGCACCACCCGGCTGAGCTGGATCCCCCGGGCGAGCCCAAGCACGAGGATCAGATTGATGATGCTCTGGCCGAAGAGGCCAACCAGGATGACGGCGATGACAAGGGTGGGCAGCGCCATCCATGCGTCGACCACTCGCAGGAACGCGAGGTCGTACCACCCTCCGAAATAGCCCGTCACCCCGCCGGCGACGAGCGCGAGCAGGATCGCGCCGGCGACCGCCAGGAGGGCGATCGACACCGAGACACGCGCCCCGTACGTCACGCGGCTGAACAGGTCGCGGCCGAGCTCGTCGGTGCCCCAGACGTGACTGATGGAGGGGCCATCGAGGCGGTCGCGCAGGTTTGTCTCGTTGAAGCCGTAGGGCGCGACCGCGGGAGCGAAGGCCGCCCACAACGCAATGACCGTCAGCACCACGCCGCCGAAGGCGCCTAGCGGCTTCCGGCTCACGAAGCGGACCAGGCCCGCGCGCAGCCTGCTCCGCTCCTGCCGCATTGCGAACGAAGCGTCTCCGACCTGGACGGCAGCGCCCTGGGCCGTATCGCTGGCCATCACACCCTCACTCTCGGATCGAGGAAGCCGTAGCTGAGGTCGACGAGCAGGTTGATCATCGCCGTCGTGAACGCGATGACGAGCACGATACCCTGGATCAGCGGGTAGTCGCGCTTCGGCAGCGCCTGCGCCACCAGCAGCTGGCCCATCCCGGGGATGTTGAAGAGCGTCTCGAGGATCACGATCCCGCCGATCCCGAGCACGATCTGCACGCCCATCAGCGTGATGACAGGCATGAGCGCGTTCTTGAAGACGTGCCGCCAGATGACGGTGCGCTCGTTGAGGCCCTTGGCGTAGGCCGTGCGGACGTAGTCCTGGCGCAGCACCTCCAGCATGGTGGTGCGCATCAGCCGCATCACCGGAGCGCCAAGGAAGACGCCGAGGATGACTGCCGGGAAGAGCATCAGTTGCAGGTTCTGCAGCGGATCCTCCCAGAGCTCGTGGTATCCGCGAAGCGGTGTCCAGGAGAAGAACCTGGCCGGGAGCACGATCGCCAGGATCCCAACCCAGAAGATCGGCATCGACAGCCCGAGGATCGCGATCGAGCGGGCGATCTGATCGAGCCAACCGTCGGGTCGCAGCGCCGAGAGGATCCCGACCCCCATGCCCCACACCCAGCCGATGACGACGGCCATGATCAGCATCTGGAACGTGACGGGCATGCGCCGCTGGATCTCGACCAGCACCGGCTGCTTCGTCCAGATCGAGGTGCCGAGGTCGCCGGTCAGCGTGTCGGCCCAGAACAGCGCGTACTGGAGCGGGATCGGGTCGGAAAGCCCGAGCCGCTCGCGAAGCGCGGCGACGTTCTCCTCGGTAAAGGACTCGCCTTCCGCTCCGAGCATCAGTTGCGCAGCATCGCCCGGCAGGAAGCGGGTGATGGCGAAGATCATGGTCCCCGCCAGGAACAGGGTCGGGATGACCAACAGCAACCGCTGCATCAGGTACTTATGCATCGCTGCTCACGCGCGGGCCGCCGGGGGGATAACCCGGCGGCCGCATCGATGTCGTCCCGGCGAGCACTCTCGGGGAGTCCCGGCCCGGAGGACTGCTATTCCTTCCAGACGTACTTCCAGACGCCGGCGTTCCAGCCCGGCGTGGGGCTGAAGCCGTGCACCTTCGTGCTTGAGACGATCGGGCTGTCCTGGAGCGGCCAGTACCAGCTCCAGACGCCCTGGGCCCAGCGGCGCTGGAGATCGTGCACCAGCTCCCGCCGTTCCTCGCTGTCCAGGATCACGCGCTGCCGCTCCATGATGTCCGCCGCCTCGCGGTACTCGGGCTCGCTGTCGTACGCCGCCTGGTAGACGTACTTCCCGGCCGTGCGCGAGCGCTTGTAGTGGACCGAGGAGAACACGAACGACTGGATATCCGGACGCACGATCCAGCTCTGGTAGATCCCGCCGTCGGGGAACGTCTGCCCGCCGATGTGCGCCGCGTAGTCGACGATGTTCAGGTTCTGCTTCAGACCGACGTCCGCGACCATCGACGCCACGAGGTCGATGTTCGGGTAGGTGATCGTGTAGGAGCCGATGTTCGCGGCCTGGACGGTGTAGCTCGCGCCGTCGGCGCCGGCGGCCATCAAGAGCTTCTTCGCCTCGTCGGGATCCCATCCGGTGTAGTACCTGCCGGCGTCTCCCATCTCCTCGGGCGGGAGGTACCAGTAGCTCAGCCACGGCAGCACCATCACGGCGTTGCGGCCGCGGCCCGAGTAGAGCTCCGCGATCCAGGTCGGCCGGTCGATGGCGAGCGCCAGCGCCCGCCGCACCCGTACGTCGTTGAACGGCGCACTCGTCAGATCGAACACCCAAGGGTTCCAGACCATGGCCGGGAACCACTCGACGTTCAGGCTGTCGAGCTTCTCCATCTCGAAGGCCTGGTTGATCGGGAACGAGATCAGCGGCCCGAACGCATCGAGCTCGCCCGCCTGCAGCGCCGCGGCGGCGGCGGTCGGGTCGAGAATCAGCGGGTGGTCGAGCTCGTCGACGTAGGGCAGTTCGGGGGTGTGGTAGTTCGGATTGCGCGCCAGCTTGAACCCGGACGCGGGAACGTACTCGGTGGGGTAGAACGGCCCGGCGCCGCGCATCTGCTCGACGCTCACGATGTCGCCGAAGCCCTTCTCGCCGAGCTCCGTCCCGTTGCGGGTGATCGCCTCCTTGGTCTCCACCGTCCACCAGTGGCTCCCCATGATCGACAGGTAGTCGGCATCCGGCGCCGTCAGCGTGGTCTTGACCGTGTAGTCATCGACCGCCTCCGCGTTCGGTTCCCGGTCCGTGAACATCTCGGCGGCGAAGATCGGCAGCAAGCCGCTTGGATCGCGCATGAAGGAGGCTCGCCGGAAGGACCAGACGACATCTTCCGCCAGCACCACGCGGCCGTCCGAGGTCTTCGCGTCGTCGCGAAGGTTGAACGTCCAGTTGAGCCCGTCCGGCGTCTGCTCCCAGGTCGTCGCCAGGTCCGGCAGCACAGCCTCCGCCGGCGCGTCGCTGTCGGGGCGCTCGTCCCACTGGACGAGCTTCGCGCCGACGTTGTTGGCGATCGAGCCCATGGCGGAGCCGTTGGTGCGGTGGTAGTCGAGGCTGGGCACGTCGCCGGCCAACTGCCCGGCGATGCGCAGCGTCCCGCCGCGCTTCGGCTGCATCGCCGCCGGCGTCGCGGCCGGGGCCTGGGTCGCCGCCGGCGCGGCGGTCGCGGCCTGGGTCGCCGCGGCGGTCGCGCCCGCCGCCGTCGCCGCCGGCGCGGCAGTCGCTGCCGGCGCGGCAGTCGCTGCCGGCGCTGCCGGCTCGTCGTCGTCGTCGTCGCCGCAGCCGATCAGCGCGGCGGCCGCGAGGCCAAGTCCGGCGGTCGCACCGCCTCGCAGCAGTTGCCTGCGCGTCACGGATCGCTGGGCAGTCAGCCAGAACCTTGAGTCGTTGTCCTGCATCGTGACCCCCTCGGAGTGTGTGCGACGCCAACCGCTGGCGCGCCATGTTCATCGTTATACCACATCGGGTCTACAACATTTGTAACGGAGCCTGCGTCCCGTCTCGCGAGCCGCTCACGCGTCAGCGACCGCGCGCCGGGCTGCACAGCGGCGCCCGTGGTCGCGGAGAGACACGCCCGAGGGCGGCTGGGTGCCTGTCCGGGGGCGCCGCGGCACGCGTTCAGGCGCTGTCCGCGGGTTCGAACACGGGGAGCCTGAACGGCCCGGTGTCGTCCTCACAGTCTATGAGCATGGCCTGGACAGGCGTCCCCCGCTCGATCCGATCCATGTCCAGACCCATCGGGTTGGTCATGAACAGCGGACCCTCCTCGAGCTCGACGAGGATGACGTCCCAGGGCGCCGGGCATTCGGGGTAGTACCGACGCTCGAACGTGCAGTACGTGTTGATCCGCGCCCGGCCGGAGAGCTCGGTCCAGGTGAACTCGTCGCCCAGGCAGACGTTGCACATCGGCGTCGGCGGCCACTGGAACTGGCCACAGCCGTCGCACTTCTGGAGACGGAACTCCCCCTCGTTGCAGTACTCCCAGAACGTGTCGTGGTTCGGCCCCAGCGTGCGGTTGGGGCGTCGCTCCCGCTCGGCCATGGCTATGTCCCCCGCTGATACATGATCGAGTAGGCCCCGCCGGACCCGTGGTGGCAGTACATCGAGGTTTCGACGCCCTCGACTTGCCGAGCGCCAGCCTCGTGGCGGAGCTGCCGCACCGCCTCCACCATGTGGTTCCAGCTCTGCATGTAGGACTCGGAGAGCATGCTCCCGCTCGTGTTGCAGGGCAGTTCCCCGCCGATCTCGATGCGACCGTCCTGGATGTACTCCATGCCCTCGCCCGGCTCGCAGAAGCCGAAGCCCTCGAGGTTGATGGGGAGGTGGATGCTGAATGCATCGTAGGTCTGGAAGTGATCGACGTCGCCCGTCGTCATCTCCGCCATGGCGAAGCACTGGTCCCCGGAGGCCTTGAGCACGGCGTGGTAGAGATCGAACATCCGATCGCGCAGTTGCGTCGCGCCGATCTCGGCCGTCGCGCGCCCGAATCCGCTGACCAGCACCGGTGGACGCGGCAGATCCTGCGCCATGTCCGCCCGACGCAGGATCAGGGCCACCCCGCCGTCGTTGACCAGGCAGAAGTCGAAGATGTGGAGCGGGCGGCAGATGTAGCGCGACTCCATGTAGTCATCGATGGTGAGCGGGTCGCGCATGACCGCGTTCTCGTTGAGGAGCGCGTGCTTGCGGAGCGTTACCGCTACGGCGCCAAGCTGCTCCTCGGTGCTGCCGTACATCAGCTGGTGCGCCTTGAACATCATCGCGTAGTGCGCGCCCTGGGAGCTCCAGCCCCACGGGTGGTAGTAGTAGTAGGACGTCGGCTGGTCGCGGGTCACCGTGCTCCCGCCGTACAGCGTGCCCATGCTCCGCTGGGCGTTGCCGTAGATCAGCGCCACCGTGTTGCAGGCGCCGCTCGCGATCGCCTGCACGGCCTGCGGTATGAGCAGATCCGCGGCGCCGTCCCCGCCCCAGATCGGATTGATTCCGAGAATCTCGCAGACCCGCTGGTGGACGACCGGGCCGCCGACGGCGACGCCGTCGATGTCCTCCTTGCGCAGCCCGCTGTCGTCGAGGGCGCGCTTGAACGCCCTCACGGCCAGGCCGTAGGAGTCGAGCATTCCCGGGTCCCCCAGCTGGCGGGTTTCGCCGGTCCGTCCCGCGCGGTAGTCCGCGGCGTAGTCGGTCTCGCCGACGCCGACGATGGCTACCTGGCCACGCACCTGCCGCAGTCGATCAAGGTCATAGGACATCGCGGATCCCCCAATCGCGGATCGCCCGAGGGCGCCGCAACACGAATCTTATAGCAGGGTATGGACCGCGCCGGGCGTCGAGGGTCGCGAGATCGCGGCTCGGCGCTAGCGGGCGGGGCTGAAAACCGGCAACTGGTAGGCGCCGAAACTGTCCTCCCCGTCGAGCCAGCCGAGCTCCATCGCCAGGCCGTCGCGGAGCGCGTGCGTCTCGATATCGATCGGCTGGGTGACGAAGAGCGGGCCCTCGTCGAGTTCGACCATGAGCACGGTGTGCGGGGCCGGGTACTCCGGGAAGTACCGGCGGCGGTAGATCACCCAGGAAAGCAGCGTGCCGCGGCCGCTCACCTCCTCCCAGGCGTAGTCCTCGGACAGGCATTGGTCGCAGACCGGGCCGGGCGGCCAGCGGAAGCGGCCGCACTCGCCGCAGCGCTGCAGGCGCAGTTCCTGCTGTTCCGTGAACGTCCAGAACTGCTCGGCGTAGGGGTCCATCACGCGAGGAGGGCGCTGCGTGGCCACGGCTACCCGCCCTTCGTGTAGATCAGGCTCATGCACTTGCCGGCGACGTCGTGGGCGTACTGCGCGACCTCGGCGCCCTCGACCTGGCGCTCACCGAGGCCGCCGCGAAGCTGCCGCACCAGCTCGATCTGGTGGTTCCAGCTCTGCATGTAGCTCTCGGAGAGCATGCCGCCGCTCGTATTGGAGGGCAGCGCTCCGCCGATCTCGATGCGCCCGTCCTGGATGAAGTCCCCGCTCTCCCCTTCGCCGCAGAAGCCGAAGCCCTCGAGGGTGAAGAGCAGGTGGACGCTGAAGCTGTCGTAGGTGGCGTAGACGTCGATGTCGCTCTGGGTCACCCCGGCCATCGGATAGACCTGCGCGACCACGTCGCGGTGGGCGGGGAAGTAGAACTCCTTGATGCGCGGCCGCAGTTGCGTCGCGTCGACGCTGAGCTCGGACCAGCCGAAGCCGCTGACCATCACCGGCTCGTGCTTGCGCTCGCGCGCGAGGTCGGCGCGCTGGACGATGAAGGCCACGCCGCCATCGTTGATGAGGCAGTAGTCGAACAGCCGCAGCGGCTCCACGATGTAGCGGGCGTTCATGTAGTCGTCGGTGGTGAGCGGGCGCTCCCGCATGATCGCGTTCGGGTTGAGCGTGGCGTGCTTGCGCAGCGCCACGGGGATGGCGGCCAACTGCTCCTCGGTGGTGCCGTAGACGAGTTGGTGGCGCTTGAACATCATCGCGTAGAGCGCGCCCTGCGAGGTCAGGCCCCAGGGCGCGTAGTAGACGTAGGAGAGAATCCCGCCGCCGCCCATCGCCTGCGGCCCGCCGTACTGGACGTTCTGCGAGCGCTGGGCATTGCCGTAGACGCAGGCGACCGTGGTGCAGAGACCCGCCTGGATCGCCTGCACCGCCTCGATCACGCTGCGAGGCGCGTCGCCGCTGCTGCTCCAGCGGGGGTTGAGGCCCAGCACCTCGCTGGTTCGCTCGTGCGACATCGGCCCGCCCACGCAGAGCCCGTCGATGTCGCCCTTCTCCAGGCCCGCGTCGTCGAGGGCGCGCCGGAAGGCGCGGGCCGCGAGGACGTAGGAGTCGCCGCCCCCACTCCCCACCGTCGCCGCCTCGCCGAGCGGGGTCCGGTAGTCCGTTACATAGTCGGTGTCACCGATGCCGACGATGGCGGCCACGTCCTTCAGGGGACGCAGGCGATCGAGGTCCGCTTGACCGGCCATGCGCGTTCCTCTCTCCAGGCGGCGCGACAATATCACAATGCTTGTCGCGTCGCTTCTCGCCGCCACAGGTGGCCTTCGCGCTGGTACCGTGTCGGACGTGATACGGAACGTGATACCGCACTTGACGCTGCCCACACGCCGCGGCGAGGCGCCGCCGCCCGCGATCGGCGGGTCTCGCGGCGCGCGCCGGCGAGCGCTGGCCCGGTGAGCGGGGCGGCCGTGCGGCGTCCGCGAATCTTCCGCGGCTGGTGGATCGTGGGGACCGGCTTCGCCGGGCAGCTGGCGGCCGCGGGCGCGCTGGCCTGGGTGTTCGGCGTCCTGCTCCAGCCGATGGAGGACGACCTCGGCTGGAGCCGCACGCTACTGGTCGGCGTGCTCACCGTCGGCAGTCTGGTCGGCGGGGTGGTCTCGATGCGGCTCGGGCCGGTGGTCGACCGGCACGGCGCGCGCAAGTTGATGACGATCAGCGCCATCGTCGGCGGGTGCGCGCTGGTACTGCTCTCCCTCGTGCAGGCGCCGTGGCAGTACTACCTGGCCTGGACCTTGTTCGGGGTGTGCGCGCCCGGGTTCGGGATGCTCGGTCCGCGCGCCGCGATCGCCAACTGGTTCGTGCGGCGCAGGGCGTTCGCCTTCATGGTGTTCACGTTCGGCTCCGCGACCGCGGGCATCCTGGTGGCGCCGATCGTCGCGCAGATCGCGGAGGCGGCCAGCTGGCGTCTGGGCTGGGTGCTGATGGCATTCCTGGTCTGGGCGATCGCGCCGCTCGCCTGGTTCACGGTGCGCAGGCGGCCGGAAGACATGGGACTCCTGCCCGACGGCGCGGACCCCGACGAGCCGGGGGCGATCCCGGAGGTCCTGGCCGACGAGGCGGTCTTCACCGTCTCGGAGGCGCTGCACACGCGGACGTTCTGGCTGCTGACCGCCGGCATGATGCTCACGTCGCTGCCGGCCTCGTCCATCATCGTGCATCTGGCGCCGTACACGGTCTCGAAGGGCTTCAGCGTCGCCCAGGGCGCCTCGGTGGTGAGCGTCTACGGCCTCTCGGTGCTTCCGTCGCGAGCCGTCTGGGCGTTCCTGATCGCGAAGCTGGGGATCCGCAGGGCGCTGATCCTGTTCGGGTTCGGCTATGCGACGGCGATCGCCATCTTCCTGATCCCGTCGTCGCTTCCGCTCATCTACGTGGCCACGGCGCAGCTCGGGCTGGCGATCGCGGGCGCGCAGCAGTTGCAGGCGCAGGCCTACCCGGACTATTTCGGGCGCGCGATCGTGGGGGCGCTCACGGGTTACTCCGCGTTCATCTACACGCTCGCCCAGGCCGGGGCGCCGCTCTTCGCCGCCGTCGTCTACGACCTCACTGGCAGCTACGTCATCGCGTTCGGGACCTTCTCGGCCTGCTGCGTGGCCGCCGGCGTCGCCTTCGTGATCGCCCCGAAGTCCGCGAGGCCGTCGCGCGCGATTGAGGTCGATCCGCCGACACCGCCTCTACACTGACCGCAGCATCACCAGAGGGAAGGAGAGCTGCGATGAGCGCACTCGAGGGAATCAAGATTCTGGACATGTCACGGCTGGCGCCGGGACCGTTCTGCACCATGCTGCTCAGCGACTTCGGCGCCGACGTGCTGCTCGTGGAGGCGCCCACGCAGTTCCTCTCCCGCCGCGGTCCGGCGGAAGAGCCCGAGGAGCGCGACGAGGAGGCGGAGCAGCAGGGTCTGCACCACGACGCCCTGCGGCGCAACAAGCGCTCGATCGTGATCAACCTCCGCGAGGACGCGGGCAAGGAGATCTTCTACCGCCTCTGCGAGGACGCCGACGTCGTGCTGGAGGGGTTCCGCCCGGGCGTGGTGAACCGGCTCGGGGTGGACTACGAGACGGTCTCGCGCATCAATCCGCGCATCGTCTACTGCTCCCTGTCCGGCTACGGGCAGGACGGCCCCTACCGGCTGATGGTGGGACACGACATCAACTACATCTCGATCGCCGGCGCCCTGGGGGCGATCGGGAGACCGGGCCAGAAGCCGGCGATCCCGCTCAACATCCTGGCCGACTACGCCGGAGGCGGGACGATGGCGGCCTTCTCGATCGCCGCGGCGCTGCTCGCGCGCGACCGCATCGGCCGCGGCCAGTACATCGACCTGGCGATGTCGGACGGCGTGCTCTACCTCCTCGCCTCGGCCGTCTCCGACCTGCTGGCCGGAGGCGAACCGCCGCGCCCGGGCGCGGGCCGCCTCTCCGGCGCGAACCCGCACTACGACGTGTACGAGACGGCGGACGGGGGCTGGATCTCGCTCGGCGCGCAGGAGGCCCAATTCTGGGAGAACCTCTGCGACGTGGTCGGCCGCGAGGACTTCAAGCCCCTCCAGCACGAGACGGAGCGCTACCCCGAGATCCGCGAGCATCTCGCGGCGACGTTCAGGCAGCGGACCCGCGACGAGTGGTTCGAGCAGCTCAAGGAGACCGAGCTCTGCATCGCTCCCGTCTACTCGCTCGAGGAGGCGCTCGACGACCCGCACAACCGCCATCGCGGCATGGTCGCCAGCGTCACCGCAGCGGGAGGCGAGCAGGTGGATCAGATCGGCGTGGGGCCGAAGCTGTCCGAGACGCCGGGGCGACCGAGGAGCGTCGGGCCTTCCTCCGGCCAGCAGACCGACGATGTACTCGGGACGCTGGGCTACAGCCCTGAGCAGATCGCGAGCATGCGGACAGAGGGCGTCGTGGGCTAACCCGCGATGACGCCCTCGGCGCGGAAGCCCGCTATCTCGGCCTCGCTGTAGCCCACCTCGGCGAGCAGGGCGGCGTTGTGCTCGCCGAGCAGCGGGGCCGGGCCCTGGATGCCGGCGGGCGTGCCCTCGAAGTCCCAGGGCGGCGCCAGACTGCGCAGCGGGCCGAAGCCCGGCTGCTCGACCGTCTGGATCATCTCAACATGCTGCACCTGCGCGTCGCTGACGAGCGCGTCGTAGTCGTTCTTCGGGAACGCCCAGCCGTTGTAGCGCCAGGTGATCTCCATCGCCTCCTCGGTGGTGAAGTTCGCGAGCGCCCGCTCCCAGGCCGGCTTGGCGATGTGCGAGTAGCGCCCGCCGCCACCGCCGCTGTCGGCGTTGACGATCTCGAACAGCGGATCGTCCTTCAGCCACTCCATGCCGAGCTCGCTGTAGAGCTCCTCGCGCTGCTCGGGCGTCGTGCGCGCGAGCGAGAAGTAGATCGCCCCGTCCTTGCAGTGGTAGCCCGTGTCCGGAGGCTTGACGTAGCTGTCGAGGTGGAAGCCCCACCACTCGTCCGGGTTCGAGAGCGCCACCCACAGCGTCGAGCGCATCGCGAGGATGCTCCCGAAGAGCGAGACGTCGATCCGTTGACCGCCGCTCTCGTCCCGCGCGTAGATCGCGGCGCAGATGCTCATCACCGCGTAGACCGCGGCGTAGGTGCTTGCGAGGTCGGTGGCCATCCGCACCGGCGGCTCACCGATGTCGCCCAGTGAGCTGGTCGCCTCGCCGGCGAGTTGCGCGGCGAGTTCGCCGTAGGGCGGCTGGTCCGCCCACGGCCCGTGCTCGCCGTACTCGGAGAAGCGGCAATAGACCAGCTGTGGGTTGAGCTCACCGAGCGATGCGTACTGCAGCCCGGCGTCGCCCGCCCAGCCCGCGTCGGCGATCACGATGTCGGCGTCCGCGATCAACTTGCGCAGGACCTCGACGCCTGCCTCGCTGTCCGGGTCGAGCGCGAGACCGCGCTTGCCGCGGTTGAGCCCCAGGAACGCCGCGCCGACGTCGCCGCGCTGGCGCGAGCCCCAGCCGCGCGTGCGGTCGCCGCCCGCGCGCTCCACCTTGATCACGTCCGCCCCTGCGTCGGCCAGCTCCTGCGAGCAGTAGGGTCCGGCGACCCCCTCGGCGAGTTCGACGACGCGGAGGCCTTCCAGTGGGCCGCTCACCTAGGCCTCCCGAGTCACGGAAGCGCCGGCCGCCGGCTGCTCCGAGGCGCCGCGTCGCTCCTGGAGGTCGGCGAGAATGTCCTGCGTGTGCTGGCCCGGCATGGGCGGGCTGAACATCCGCGCGGGCGTCTCCGAGAGATGCCAGGGCGGGCCGCCCGTCCAGACCTGATCCCAGGCCGCCGTCTCCACGGGAACGATGTAGTCGTTGTCGAGCACCTGCGCGTGATGGCGAAGCTCGGACCAGGTCATCGGATACCCGACCGGGACGCCGGCGAGGTTGAAGTGCCTCAGCCAGTAGTCGCGCACCATCCCCGCGATGAGCGGCTCCAGCAGGCTGTCGAGTTCCTCGCGATGGTCGACGCGATCGGCGTTGACGCTGAAGCGCGGGTCGGCAGCCAGTTCGGGCTGCCCGATCACCTCGCAGAAGCCCTGCCACTCCGCCTCGCTGGTGACCGAGACGCCGAGGAGCTCTCCGTCCGCGCAGAGGTAGGTGCGATCCGGCGCGGTGTTCTGCGAGGCGGAGCCGAGGCGCTGCGGCTGGTGGCCGCTGGCCAGGTACTCGCCGATGCGGACGCTCTGCAGCGCAGAGCCCGCCTTCAGCATCGAGACGTGGACGCGCTGGCCCTTACCGGTGCGCTTGCGGGCCACGAGGCCCATCAGGATCGCCTGGGCGGCGTAGTTGCCGCTGGTCCCGTCCATCTGGGTGAAGTGGCGGTAGAGCTCGTCGTCGCCGTCCGGGGTTCCGGTCCCGGTCGCGAAGCCGGTGACGTACTGGGCGGGCGTGTCCGCGCCGGGCGTGAGCATCATCGGCCCGCTCTCGCCCCAGCCGGTGATCGCGCAGTAGACGATGTTGGGGTTGATCTCGGAGACGACGTCGTAGCCCACACCCAGCCGGTCGGCCACGCCGGGCGTCATGTTGATCAGGAAGACATCGCTCGTCTTCAGCAACTCGTAGGCGACGGCGCGATCCTCGGGCGACTTCATGCCCAGCGAGAGGCCGCGCTTGTTCATGTTCCAGGCGATGTAGCCGATCGAGGTGCCGTGGATCAGCGGCGGGACACCCGCCCCGAGCGAGCCCCACTCCACGTCTGGCTGCTCGATGTGAATGACATCGGCGCCGAGGGCGCCGAGCTGTACGGAGCACCACGGCCCCACCATCCACATCGTCAGGTCGAACACGCGAACCCCGGCTAGCGGTCCGTTACTCATCGAGGCCTCCGATCAGCGCCCAGGCGGCCAGGGTAGTGCGGCACAGATCGAGCCAGACTGCCGCACGTCCGAGGCCACGGCGAAGCATAACAAACTTTGACGGCACGCCCACGCGCCGCACCGGCAGGCGGGCTGCATCGTGCGTTACTCGCGAGGGCGGAACCTGACCAGCGTCACCTCGTCCGTGACATCGTCGAACTCCGCCTCGACGGGCATGTCCATCTCGATCTCCTCGTTCGCCACGCCGACGATGTTCGTGACGAGGCGCGGTCCCTCCTCGAGTTGGACGAGGGCGACGTTATAGGGGATGTCGTCGGCGAAGTTCGGGTTGAAGACGTGGTAGTAGACGCCGAACGACCAGACCGTCCCGCGCCCGCTCAGCTGCACCCAGTCGTCGTTCTCCTCGAGGCACTCGGGGCAGTGCAGCGCCGCGGGGAAGCGAACGTAGCTGCAGTTGGGGCAGCGCTGCATCCGCAGCTCGTGCTGTTTCGTACCCTCCCAGTAGGGCGCCATCTTCTCGTTCGTGACATCGGGGAGCGGCTTCGCGTAGTCGGCCATTCCGCTAGTCCCTCCTCATGATCGTCGAGGCGGCCTTGTTGAAGCCCATGGTCGAGCAGTACTGGATGATCTCCGCGCCCTCGACCTGCCGCGGGCCCGCCTGGCCGCGAAGCTGGCGGACGGCCTCCGGGATGTGCAGCCAGCCCCACATGTAGCTCTCCGAGAGCTGCCCCCCGTTGGTATTGAGGGGCAGCTCGCCGCCGAGGCCGATGCGCCCGTCCTGGATGAAGGAGCCGCCCTCGCCGACACCGCAGAACCCGTACCACTCGAGCATCTGCAGGATCCAGACGCTCGTCGGATCCTGGATGTACAGCGCGTCCACGTCGTCGCGGCTGACTCCGGCGGCCGGGTAAATCTCCTCGGCGACGGTCTGGATGAACGGCCGCATCAGCTGGTCGTCGTTCTGGAAGTTCCGCATGGACGTGTTCTCGGCCATTCCCATGAGGTACACCGGCGGCTGCTTCATGTCCCGCGCCCGCTCGGCCGAGGTCACGATCACGCAGGAGCCGCCGTCGGTGATGAGGCACATATCGAAGAGGTGGAGCGGCTGCACGATGTAGCGCGAGTTGAGGTAGTCGTCCTTCGTCAGCGGGTCGCGCATCACGGCGATCGGGTTGAGGCGCGCGTGCGCGCGCTCGGTCACGGCGATCGCCGACATCTGCTCCTCGGTGGTGCCGTACTCGTGCATGTGGCGGCGGAGCGCCATCGAGGCCGGTCCGGCGATGTTGAAGAAGCCGTGCGCCAGGGTGTAGTCCGCCGCGGTACCGCCGGCGAAGAAGTTGCGGTTCGAGCGCTGGTTCGTCCCGTACACGCAGGCCACGGTGTGCGCGAACCCGCCGGCGATGAGCATCACCGCGAAGTGCAGCGAGAAGTTGCACGTCCCGTAATCGAGCGTGGCGCTGTAGCGGGGATTGAGCCCGAGCATCGGCGCGATCTGCGTGTCCACGCCGAGATCGCCGAAGGAGCGGCAGGTCAGCAGGCCGTCGATGTCCCCCTTCTCGAGGCCGGCGTCGTCGAGCGCCAGCTTGAAGGCATCGACGGCGATCTCGTTGCCGTCCTTGCCCGGAATCGTGCCCTGCTGCGTGGTGCCGACACCCACGATCGCCGCGCGATCGCGGAGCATGGCCAGCTCGGTGACGCCCATGATCGCTCCTCGTGTGCGGCGCTCGCCGGAGTGCTCGCGATCCCTCTCCGAAGCCGAACGCCGGCCCAGCATAGCCAATCACAAAGGAAATGTCAGGCAGCGCCCACCGCGACAATCCGGCCTCCCCGGGCGCCCTCGACTTGTGATGGATCGGAGAGGATGCGCCGGTTGTTCTTGGCGGAGGCAATCCGTCTATTGACAAACGACGTATTTCATTCATAGTCGGACGAGTTCACGTCCGTGAGCACGCTCAAGGAGGACCTCATGCGCGAAGACGAGAAGTTCTGGACGGGAGGGCGCTCTGCAGTGACGCGCCGGCAGCTCTTCCGAGGAGCTGGCGTCGCCGGCCTCGGACTGGCCGCCGCAGCGCTGATCGGCTGCGGCGACGATGACGAGGACGACGACAGGGCCCCGGCGGCCACGCCTGTCGCCACCGCGGCGCCTACCGCAGCCGCTACCGCAGCGGCCACCGCGGCCGCTACCGCGGCGGCCGCCGACCAGCCGGTGGTCAGCGACAGCTTCAAGATTCTGCAGTCGCGGGACGCCGCCAGCCTCGATCCGCTCGCCTCGCAGATCTACACGACGCCGGAGCGGATCGGCCTCGTCTACCCGCGGCTGGTCACGGTCGCACGCAACCCGGGCGACGATCTCGCAGACACGACCCAGGTGCCGTCCTGGGCGGTCAACAACTGGGAGTTCAGCCCCGACGGCGCCACGCTCACGTTCCACATGCGCGAGGGCGTGAAGTACAGCAACACGCCGCCCGTGAATGGGCGAGACCTGGTGGCGGACGACGTCAAGTACTCGATCGAGCGCTACAAGACGGACCCGACCAGCGCCTTCGGCCCGCGCTTCAGCGACGTCAACACGATCGACGCGATTGACGACCACACGGCCGTCTTCAACCTCTTCGCGCCCTCGGCGTACCTGATGTATTCGCTCTCGGCGGAGCCGGCGTTCATCACGCCCCGCGAGGTCGGCGAGACGGAAGGGGACTTCAAGACGACCCTCGTCGGGCCCGGTCCGTTCCTGCACGACGAAACCATCCAGGGCGAGGGCTCGCGCTACACCAAGAACCCGGACTTCATCGACGCCGAGATGATTTACTACGACCACTACGACATCAAGGTCGTCAACGACACGTCGACGCGCAAGGCCGCGCTCCGCACCAACGAGGTCGACTTCTCGCCCTCCACCGGGCTCAACCCGGCGGACCTGAAGACGCTCGATGACAAGGTCGTGACGTACCAGAATCCGTCGATCGGCAACTTCGCCGTCTGGTTCAACATGAGAAACCCGAAGTGGGCGGACGTGCGGGCCCGGAGGGCGATCGGGAAGACGATCGACCATCAGCAGATCATCGATCAGACGATGCAGGGCAACGGCCACTTCAACGGCGTCATCCCCATCGGGTTCGGCAAGTGGGCGTTCCAGCCGGACGAGCTGAAGAAGCTCGATATCTTCCAGACCGATCCGGCAGAGGCCGCCAAGCTCTGGTCGGCGGCGGGCATGCCGAGCGCGCTCAACGAGACGTACATCGCCCCGAGCGCGATCATCCCCTGGTCCAGCGAGCTCGCGGAACTGATCGGCCAGCAAATCGAGAATGCGCTCGGCCTGCCCTCGGAGTACTCCACCGACGAGTACAGCACCTTCGTGAACAAGGTGTACAACAACAAGTTCGAGGACGTCGCGATCTTCGGGATGGGCCTGTACGACCCGCTGGACTACCTGCTTGCCCAGTACTTCCCCGGCGGACCGCGCAACGGCCCGGGGCTCAACGATCCGAAGGTCGAGGCGGACCTGACCGAGATGCGCCAGACGCTGGACGAAGAGGAGCGGCTGGAGAAGGTTCGCGCCCTCCAGACGCACATCCTCACGAATGTGCTCTCGATGCTGCATCTTCCTCGCAACTTCACCTGGAGCATGTACAACTCGAAGCTGCGGAACTTCCGGCCTGCCCTGCGGCCGCCGGGGATCGAGTGGACGCTGGACTCCTGGCGGGTGGCGTAAGGCAGCAGAGCCTGGCGGCCGCCCGCGCAACCTCGCCGAACGACGGAGGTTGTGCGGGCGGCGCGCCGCGGGCGCCGGCCGCCGAAGGCGGGGCGTTCCGCGGGCGGAGGGAGATTGAGGCCTCGATTCGTCCCGGCCCGCGACCCGGGCGTACCCTGAGGAGGGCGCCGGAACTGCGGGAGGAGCTTGCAGCATGGAACGCGCGGTGACGGAGTAACGCGGTGTTCGTCTACGCGACCCGGCGCATCGCCCTCGCGGTCCCAACGGTGATCCTCGTGGTTGCCTTCGTGTTTCTCGCCACGCGAATCCTGCCCACCGACATCGCCGACCTGATCGTCGACAACGCCGGCGTCGGCGGGTCGGCCTTCACGAAGGACGCGATCCGTAAGGAACTTAACCTCGACAAGCCCCTTCCCGTTCAGTTCGGGATCTATATCGCGGGCCTCGCCCGGGGGGACATGGGGGTCTCCGCGTACGACCGCAAGCCAGTGCTGAAGAAGATCCGGGACGCGTTTCCCATCACGCTCGAACTCACGATCCTCGCGATGGCCTTCTCGAGCACCGTCTCGGTCCTCGTCGGGATCGTCAGCGCGCTGCGGCAGGACTCGATTACGGACTACGCACTGCGCGTGATCACGATCTCGGCCTTCGCAGCGCCGATCTTCTGGATCGCGACACTGGTGATCATCATGCCGGCGATCTGGTGGAACTACTTCCCGCCGCTCTTCTACGTCTCCCTCGTGGAGGATCCACTCGCCAACCTCCAGCAGTTCGTTCCTCCCGCGCTGGTGCTCGGGGCGGCGCTGACGGGCTCGGTCGCCCGCATGGTGCGTTCGTCGATGCTGGAGGTGCTGCGGCAGGACTACGTCCGCACCGCACGCGCCAAGGGGCTCACGACGCGGGTCGTGATCCAGCGTCACGCACTTCGCAACGCGTTCATCCCGGTGCTCACGTTCATGGGCCTGCAACTGGCCTCGCTGCTGGGAGGAACCGTGATCATCGAATCGATCTTTGCGTTGCCGGGGCTTGGGCAGCTGACCATCAGCTCGGTGACCACGAAGGACTATCCGATGATCCAGGGCACGGTGCTGGTCTTCGCCGTGATCGTGATACTCGTGAACCTCGCGGTCGATCTGAGCTACGGCCTGATTGACCCGAGGCTGCGCTACGGGCCCGCACGATGAGCAGCGAGCGCGGCAGCGCTTCCGCCGCGGCCGGCCCCCAGGGGGCGATAGCCGTTCCCGGGCGGCTCCCGCCGCTTCTCAGCGGTACGCCGCGCAGCCGGCTGCAGCGGCTCGCTCGCGTAGCCAGGAGCAAGCCGCTGGGCGCCTTCTCGGCGATGATCATCGCGGTGCTGGTGGCGCTGGCGATCTTCGGCCCCCTGATCACCCCGTACGAACCTCGAGTCGGCGTGCCGGGCGGTCACTTCCTGGAGAGCCCCTCGTTCACGCACCTGCTCGGCACCGACCACGCTTCGCGGGACATCCTGAGCAGGATCATCGTCGGATCGCGCGTGTCGTTGTGGGCGAGCCTGGGCGCGGTGCTCCTGGGGACGGGCAGCGGAGTGATGATCGGCGTGGTGTCCGGCTACCTCGAGGGCACCTTCGACATGATCGTCCAGCGTGTGATCGACGCCGTGATGTCGATCCCGCTGATCGTGATCGCGGTGATGCTGATCTCGCTGGTCAGTCCGACCCTCAACAACCTCATCATCGCGCTCGCGATCGCGATCTCACCACGCGCGGCCAGGGTCGCTCGAGGCTCGACGCTGGCCGTCAAGAGCGAACAGTACGTGGAGGCGGCGACCGTCGTCGGGTGTGCGACGCCTCGCATCATCGTGCGCCACATCCTGCCCAACATCTTCGCGCCGATCATCGTGCTGGCGTCGATCACCATGGGCGGAGCGATCATCGCGGAGTCCTCGCTGAACTTCCTCGGCCTGGGGCCACCGACGGTGATCTCGTGGGGCGGGATGCTGAGCGGCCCGGGTCGCGAGTTCATGGAGGTCGCGCCCTGGATGGCGGTTTTCCCCGGGCTCGCTATTATGATCACAGTACTGGCGTTCAACCTGCTCGGTGACGGGCTGCGGGACGTGCTGGACCCGCGACTGAGGGGATCGAACTAGCGCACGGGCCAACCCGGCGCGGGCCAGCACCCCGCGCTGCACAAATCGCCCGGCGCGGAGCGACGCGAAGGAGGGCTGAGAGCATGGCCGGACCACTTACCGGAATTCGGATCGTAGACGTCACGGAGGGGGCGCAGGGCCCCTGGGCGGGCGCCCTGCTCGCCGACCTCGGCGCCGACGTCATCAAGGTCGAGCAGCCCAAGGGCGAGATGATGCGGCATGCCGGCCCCTTCAAGCGCGGGCACGCGCTGCCCAACGCCGGCATGAACCACGGCAAGCGCAACATCGTCCTCAACCTCAAGGAGCCAGCGGGACGCGAGGTCCTCTACCGGCTGATCCGCGACGCCGACGTCTTCATGGAGAACTGGCGGCGCGGCGTCTCCGATCGCCTCCAGGTGGAGTACGACCTCCTCGCCTCGATCAACCCGCGGCTCATCTACGCCTCGGCCAGCGGCTTCGGCCAGACCGGCCGCTACGCCCACAAGGCGACCGTCGACAATATCTCGCAGGCGATGGGCGGCTACTTCTCGCTGACCGGCCGCGAGGGCGGCCGCGGTGAGCGCCCGCGCTTCATCGTGATCGACTTCACCTCGCCGCTCACGGTGGCGCAGGCAATCCTGCTCGCGCTGCTGGCGCGCGAGGACACCGGCAAGGGCCAATGGGCGCAGTGCTCGCAGACGGAGACGATGATCGCCGTCGGCTCGGTGCGCGCCGCCGAGTACTTCGCGAGCGGCGAGACGCCGCGGCCCTGGGGGAGCGGCAGCCCGAACGTCGTCCCCAGCCAGGCCTTCCTCGCTGCCGACGGCTACATCCTCGTCGAGTGCCCGAACGAGCCGAGTTGGCGCGCGCTCTGCGAGACGCTGCTGCTACCGGAGCTCGCCGAGGACCCGCGCTTCGACTCCAACGCAAAGCGCGTGGAGCAGCGCGAGGAGCTGCTGCCGATCCTGAGCAAGGCCTTCCTGCGCTACAGCGGCCATCGCTGGCTCGAGCAGCTGGAGGCGGCGGGCGTACCCTGCGGCCCCATCTGCTGGGACATCGAGGATCTCTACACCGAGCCCCAGGTCGTCGCGAACGAGATGCTCGTCGATCGCGAGCATCCGGAGATCGGCCGCGTGCGCACCAACGCCGTGCCCTGGCTGCTCAGCCGCACGCCGGCGGAGTACGGCGAGCTGGCGGCGGTGATGGACCACGACCACGACGACGTGCTGGCCGAGCTGGGCGTGCGCGAGCGCGCCGCCGCAGCCGCGGGCTCGGGCAGCGAAGTCCGAGCATGACCGGCCCGCTTGCCGGGATCCGCGTCCTCGACCTCAGCGATGGCGACGGCGCTCCCTTCTGCGCGATGCAGATGGGGGACGCAGGCGCGGACGTCGTGAAGGTTGAGGGCCTCGAGGGCGACTGGGCTCGCCCGCTCGGGCCGCCTTTCGACGACGCCGACGGCCCGCTGTTCTTGGGCATGAACCGCAACAAGCGCAGCATCGCGCTCGACCTCGACCGCGAGGAGGGCCTCGCGGTCGTGCGCGATCTTGCCGCGAGCGCCGACATCCTTGTCGAGTCCTTCCCGAAGGCGGCGGACGCCGCCCGCATGGGCCTGGACTACGACACGCTCTCGGCCGCGAACCGCGGCCTGATCTACTGCGATCTCTCGCTGCTGGGGCGGCGGGGCCCGAACGCCGACAAGCCGGCCACGGACCTGATCGTGCAGGGGATCAGCGGCGTGACCCGCTTCGCGGGCGAGCGCGGGACAGAGCCCGTGCGCTTCGGGTCCAACTACGCCGGCGTGACCGCTTCGATGTACGCGCTGCAGGCGATCCTGGCCGCCCTCTATTGGCGGCGCCAGGGCGGGGAGGGCCAGTACATCGAGACCTCGTACCTGATGGGCATGATCGCTACCCAGCAGAACTACACCACCGCCTTCAGTGACCCCGACGACGTCGGAAGCGGCGGCGGCTTCTACACCTCGCACCTGGAGCCCCCCGCGCACGGGTACCAGACGAAGGACCGCGCGATCGAGTTCACGCTCGGCTACGCCCGCGACCCGAACGCGCTGCAGGTGATGCTGGAGCGCGTGGGCGCGCTGGACGAGGTGCGCGCCGATCCGGGGATCGGCGATCGCCCGATTGGCTCCGAGGACCTGGCCGAGGTCAAGCCCTACCTCTCAAAGGCGTTCCTGAACCACAGCAGCAAGGAACTGCTCGATCTCCTCGACGAGCTGGGCGTGATGTGCGCCCCGATTCACGACTACGACAGCATGTTCCACGACGAGGGCATCCTCGAGCAGGACATGCTGCTGACCCTCGATCACCCGACGCGAGGCGAGTTCCGGACCGGTGGCCTCGCGTGGAAGCTCTCGGATACCCCGGGAAGCGTGCGCCTCGCGCCGCCGACGCTCGGCGAGCACACGGACGCCGTGCTGGCGGAGATCGACTACGACGAGCAGCGCATCGCTGCCCTGCGAGCGGACGGCGTCATCCGCTGACGCCTGCTGATGGCATCATGCATCGGGACCTCCTTCGGGACCTGGGTGGTGTTCAACCCCAAGTCTCGTCGGAGGCCCGTTTGCGATCAGTGTCTCGCAGGCGTGTAGTCAGTACGGCTAGAGGCTGAGGAACGCCCTCGCATTTCCGGCGAGGATCTGCTCCTTCTCGTCGTCCGTGAGGTCGAGCGCCATGACCTGTGCGGCCATCTCGCGGATGTCCTCGCCGGCGCCGACGCCGGGCCCGTCCGAGCCGTACAGGATGCGTTCGATGCCCACCTTGCGGAAGACGCGGACCGCCTGGTTCGCCGGCAGGCAGGAGTGCCCTCCCGACGGGTGATGCGCGTCCACGAGGCCGCCCGAGATGTCGAACCAGAGGTTGTCCTTGAACTCCCTGCTCAGGTCGACGCGGTCGTCCCACATCTCGTCGCAGAAGTGGGCCATGATGAACCTGAGCCTCGGGAACTGGGAGAGCACCGGACGCCAGTTGAGCGGCATCCCGTACTGCTCCCCGTCGTCGTTCACGCGCGACGTGCTGTCCGTGAGGATCGGCAGCTCCGCCTCCTGCAGGCGCTCGTAGACCGCCATCATGCTCGGGTGGTCCGGCATGTGCCCGCAGATGCTGGGGTGCACCTTGACCCCCTTCGCACCCATTGCGATGCAGCGGTCGAGCTCCTCGACCGCCCCGTCGCCGAAGAGCACGGGGTCGATCATGACGAAGGGAATGATGCGCGGCTCCTCGGCATGCGCCTCGCAGGCCCAGTCGTTGAAGCCGCTCACGCGCTCGCGCATGTTCTCGGCGAGATCGAGGCTGACCCGCTCGACCTCCTCCTCGCTGGCTCCGCCCGCGCGGACGCGCGCGAGGCGTGCCTCGACCATGCGGCCGGTGTCCATGATGTTCTGGGTGGCGACGTGGCTGACCCCGCGCTCGTTCATGTACGGGACCACGGCGTCCGGGTTGCCCCAGTACCACTCGTCCGGCCAGCCCGCCTTCGGGAAGACCAGCCGCTCCTGATTCACATCCTTGCAGAGATGCAGATGGATATCGATGATTTCCGGACCGCTCCCGGCTGCCATCATGTTCCTCCTCAATCATTGGGCGCCCACCGCGAAGCGGGCGCCGGGCTTACGAAGCTACGGGCCTGAACCGCGGCACGACGACGTCCTCGGCGACGTCCTCGAAGACCACTTCGACGGGCATCCCGATCTCAATCGCGTCGTTGTCGACGCCGACGATGTTGTTGATGAAGCGCACGCCCTCGTCGAGCTCGACGATCGCGACGTTGTAGGGCAGCTCGTCGCGGTATCCGGGCAGCCACCCCTGGTAGTAGACGATGAACGAGTAGACCGTGCCCGTACCCGCCATCGCCGCCCACTCGTAGTCCGTGGAGAGGCAGCCGCTGCAGTTCGGCGAGGGCGGGAACCAGATGTGCCCGCACGCCGTGCAGCGCTGCGCGAGGAACTCGCCCCGCCGGGCGCCCTCCCAGTGCGGCTCGTTGAGCTCGGTGACGACGGGAATCGGCTTCGCGTACTCGGTCATGCGCCACCCCGATAGATCAGCGACCAGGTGGACTGCCAGTGCCCGGTGGAGAACGTGCACATCACCGTCTCGAGGCCGGCGATCTGGCGCTCCGGCTCGTCTGCCTGGCCCCGCAGCTGCTTGACGGCGTCGAAGGTGTTGTGCCAGCCCACCATGTAGGTCATGCGGTTCTGGCCCCCGTGCGGGTTCACCGGCAGCTCGCCGTCGAGCTCGATCCTGCCGCCCTGGATCCACTCCTGCGCAGTGCCGAAGTCGCAGAACCCGTAGTTCTCGAGGGCGGAGAGCACGTTGGGTGTGTAGGAGTCCTGCACGTAGAGCGCGTCGATGTCCGCCGGGCTCAGCCCGGACGAGCCCCACAGCATCTCCGCGTTCGGAAGCTGCGAGGGGTGGTACATGCTCTGCGGGTGCTCCAGCTCCTGGAAGCTGGACTGCGCGCCCATCCCCACGATGGTGACGGGCGTCCCCGGCAGGTCCGCCGCACGCTCGGCGCTGGTGAGGATCACCGCGAAGCCGCCGTCGCTGACCATGCAGAAGTCCACCAGCCTCAGCGGGGCGATCACGTAACGCGCGTTTATGTAGTCGTCGATCGTCAGCTGCTCGCGGTAGACCGCCAGCGGGTTCAGCGCCGCGGCGCGCGACTGCGCCACGGCGACGGCGCCGAGCTGCTCCTCGGTGGCCCCGAAGTCGTGCATGCGGCGACGGTAGTTGAAGGCGGCGACCGCGCCGGGGTTCGAGAGCCCATAGACTTCGTCGAAGTTGCCTCCGAGGTGGTAGACGCTCCCGCCGAAGCGGTTGCGGTTCGTGCGCTGGTTCGTCCCGTAGACGCAGGCCACGACGCTCGCCATGCCGCTTGCGATCAGCATCGCTGCGTACTGGATCGACTCGCCGTGGTGGCTCGCGTTGGCGGCGATGCGCGGCTGCAGCCCGAGCCGGTGGCCGATCTCCTTGATGTCGCCCTGGCCGCCGAAGCTCGGCTGCACGAGCAGCCCGTCGAGGTCCTCCTTGGTGAGGCCGCTGTCGGCCAGCGCCGCGCGCAGCGCCTCGATCGCGATGTCGTCGGCGGTCTGCCCCATGAGCTTGCCCTGGGGCGTGGCGCCGACGCCCGCGATGCAGACCTTCCCGAGGACGCTATCCGCCAGCGACATGGCTCACCCCCCGGATCTCAGCAAGCAGTGCCTCGGTGTGCTCACCGAGCAGCGGCGGCGGTCGCCGCACGGAAGCCGGTGTCTTGGGGAGACCCCAGGGCAGCCCGAGCGTCGTGATCGGGCCCAGCGTCGGATGCTCAACCTGCAGGAGCATCTCGTATTCCAGCATCTGCGGATCCTCGAACAACGATTGGTAGTCGTTGCAGATGACCGCGATGCCTCCGCACTCCTCGATCATCGTCTGGAGTTCGGCGGCGCTGTGCTTCCTGGTGTAGGGGTCGAAGGTCGCGATGAAATCCCGCCCGTTGAGGGTGCGGTCGAGGGTCGTCGCCCAGCGCGGATCGGCCGCGACATCCTCCGGGACACCGAGGCGCTCGCAGAGCACCCTCCACCCGCTCTGGTCCCTGACGAAGCCGAAGTCGACAGCCAGATCGCTGGCGCTCAGGTCGTACTCGGGCGGGTCCGTGGGCGCGGAGAGGTGCCAGCCCCCGGAGAGCGAGTCGTTGCTCTGCGACGCGTTGAGCTGCGTCTCGATCGCGAGCAGCGCGCCGAGCTCGGAGACCTCGACCTTCTGCCCGCCGCCGCCGTTGCGCGCCTGGTGGATGACCGCGGCCATCACGCCCTGCATCGCGAAGATCCCGGCGGCCATCGCCGAGGCGTCCACGCCGAGGCGCAGCGGCGGCTCGTCGAGGGCGCCGAGGTAGCGCCAGATGTCGCCCATCGCCTGCAGCACGATCTCGCCGCCCGGCTTGTCGCGGAGCGGCCCGCGTTCGCCGAATGGAGTCACGTTGCAGTGGATCAGCTCGGGGTTGGCCGCCGCCAGATCCCCGTAGCGCAGCCCCAGCCGCTCCGCCTCGGCCGGAGCGAGGTCGGTCATGAGCACGTCGGCGCCCGCAATCAGGCCCTCGAGAGCGGCACGGTCGGCGTCGTCCTCGACATCGAGCACGACGCCGCGCTTGTTGCGATTGAGCGCGAGGAAGACGGGGCCTTCCTCGCCCTGGAACGGCGGGCCGATCGTGCGCGTCCAGTCGCCGCCCGGCGGCTCGACCTTGATCACGTCCGCACCGAGGTCGCCGAGCTGCATGGCGGCGAACGGCGCGCCGATGCCCTGCGCCAGCTCCACCACGGTGACGCCGTCGAGCGGTGCGGCGGCGGGCTGCGGGTCGAGGCGGGGGCCGTCCCGGCGCGGGGCCTCGGCCTCGATCAGCGACAGCACCTCGTCCCGGTGCTCGTCGATTCCGGGGGCGCGCACGACGCTCGCGGGCGTGGCGCTGAAGCGCCAGGGCGCGCCGCCGACCTTCACGGCTCCCCAGGGGTGCTCGCGCTCGACGATCTGCTCGTTGGCCTGCACGTGCTCGCTGGCCCAGAGGTCCGCGAACGTGAGGAACGGGCCACAGGGCACACCGTGCGCCTCGAGGGTCGCGAGCCCGTCCGCGCTTGAGCGCCCCTCGAAGGCCTGTTCGAGCACCGCGACCAGCTCGGCGCGGTGCTCGACGCGGGCGGCGTTGTCCGCGAAGCGTGGATCTTCGGCGAGACCGTGCAGATCGAGCGCGGCGCAGAGCTGCCGCCACTGCTCCTGCGTGTTCACGCCGACGGCGATGTACGCGTCGGCAGTCCGGAACGCCTGGTGCGGCACGAGGTTCGTCGTGGCGCTGCCCATCGGCGCCGGGTGTCCGCCCGCGAAGTGCTCGGCGATGCGGCTCGTCTGGTAGACGGTCGTCGCCTGCATCATCGAGGTCTCGATGAACTGCGCGATGCCGAAGCGCTCGCGCGCGCAGAGGCCCGCCAGCAGGGTCTGGGTCACGAAGGCGGAGCACGTGTGGTCGATGTGGCCCTTGCTGCGGAACTTCTCCGGCCGGGCGCCCTCGGGGCCGTTGAAGCTGTCGAAACCGGTGAAGGAGCGGGCGTAGCCGTCGGCGCTGCCTTCCCTCCTGCGCGGGCCGCGGGTGCCGTACCCGGACGACGAGCAGTAGACGATATCGGGGTTGAGCGCCCGCACCGCCTCGGGCCCCAGTCCGAGGCGCTCCATCACGCCCGGGCGGAAGTTCTCGACGAAGGCGTCGGAGCGCTCGGCGATCCTGAGCGCGATCTCCAGATCCCGCGGGTTCTTGAGGTCGAGGGCGATGTTCTTCTTGCTGACGTTGACGGAGGTGTAGTACGTACCGACGCCGTCCATGTGGGGAAGCAGGTTGCGGATCGGATCCCCGTCGGGCACCTCGATCTTGATCACCTCGGCGCCGAGCTGGCCGAGCAGGGACGCGCCCCAGGGACCGACCGCCAATTGGCAAACATCCATGACGCGTAGACCGGACAGGGGGCCTGCCATGGCTACCTCCAACTCAAGCCGCGGACCGGGCCGCAGCGTATCACATGCGTTGCTCTTTCATGTTGGCGCGATGGTCCCTGTCAACCGAACGGGGACGCCCCTCAGGCGGCGGGCCGGAACTTGGGGAGGGCGAACTCGTCCGTCACATCCTCGAACACGACCTCGACCGCCATCCCAATCTCGATGTCCTCCCTCGCGACCTCCACGAGGTTGGAGATCAGCCGGACGCCCTCCTCCGTCTCGATCACGGCGACCGAGTACGGGAGCTCGTCGGCGAAGGCGGGGTAGTACAGCTGATGCATGAGGATGTAGGACCAGACCGTGCCCCGGCCGGAGAGCGCCGCCCACGTCGTGTTCGGCGAGAGGCAGGACCAGCACGACGTCGTGGGCGGGAACCGCAGCCGCGCGCAGTCGTCGCAGCGCTGCATGACGAACTCCTGGCGCTTCGCGGCCTCCCAGTAGGGCGCGCTGACCGCATCGACAATCGGCAGAGGCTTCGCGTAGCTGTCCGCCATCGCGCTACTCCTTCGTCAGGATGAATGAGCTGGCGTTGGGCGCGGTCCCGATGAACTGGATCACCTCGGCGTCCTCGACCTGCCGCTCGCCGCACTCGCCGCGGATCTGGCGCACGGCCTCGACGAAGATCGCGCGCCCCTGCAGGTAGGTCTCGGACAAGTGCCCGCCCGAGGTGTTGATCGGCAACTCCCCGCCGAGTTCGACGCGGCCGTCCTGCACGAAGTCCAGCGCCTCGCCGCGGCCGCAGAAGCCGAAGCCCTCAAGGTAGTAGAGCAGGAACGGCGAGAAGGCGTCGTACCACATCAGCGCGTCGATATCGCCTGGGCCGACGCCGGCCTCCCCGTAGACCCGCTCCGCCACCCGCTGGTAGGGCTCGTACTCGAAGCCGTCCTCGAAGTGGTACATGTTCCAGCCGGCCTGCTGGCTGGCGGACGCGAGGTAGACCGGCGGCTTGCGCAGGTCTCGCGCCCGGTCGGCCTTGGTCATGATGAAGGCCACGGCGCCGTCGTTGATGATGCAGTAGTCGAACAGCCGCAGCGGCTCGGCGATGTAGCGCGCGCTGCCGTAGTCGTCCCAGGTCAGCGGCCGGTCGCCCATGATCGACATCGGGTTGAGCGCGGCGTGCTTGCGCTGGGCGATCGGGATCGCCCCCAGCTTCTCGCGATCCTGGCCGTAGTAGTGCAGGTAGCGATTGAACTCGAGCGCCGCATTCGCGCCCGGCGAGGTGAAGCCGTAGACGGGATGGATCGCGCTTGCGCCCTCGTCCTGGCCGCCGAAGCGCACCCCCGCCGTGCGGGCGTTGTTCGTGTAGATGAACGCGATGTTCTCGCACTGGCCGGACTGCACCAGCGCCGCCATCTGCGCGATGGAGGGCCCGAACAGGCGGCCGCCGTTGCTGTACGGGTACGCCACCTTCGGCTGGATCCCCAGCATGCGCACCATCTCGTCGTACCCCGTCGGCTGCCCCGTCCCCATGCCGACGAGCACTCCGTCGATCTCGTCCTGGGTCATCCCGCAGTCATCGAGGGCGTTGCGGAACGCCTCCTGCGCCATCCCGTAGGCGTCCATTTCCGGATAGCGGCCGTAGCGATTCGTCGTGCCAACGCCGACGACCGCGAGGCGCTCGCCGCTGCTTGTGAGGTCTGCCATGTGCGCTCCGTCCCCGCCTGCCGCCGGCGTCAGGACGCCGGCCGGAACCGCGGCAGGGTGATCTCGTCGTTGACTTCCTCGAACACCACCTCCACGGCCATCCCGGCGCGGAGTTCGTCGAGCTCGACGCCGACAATGTTGGAGGTGAGGCGCGGTCCTTCCTCGAGGGCCACCCAGGCGACGTTGTACGGAAGCGCGTCCAGGAACGCCGGGTGGAACGCCTGCCGGTACACGATCCAGGACTCGACCGTGCCGCGCCCGGAGGCGCGAACCCAGGTCGTGTCCTCGGACAGGCAATCCGGGCAGACCGGCGACATCGGAGTGCGGACCGTGCTGCACGCGGCGCACTGCTGCAGCAGCAGCTCGCCACGCCTGGCGCCCTCCCAGTAGGGCCGCTCGTAGTCCGGAACGACGGGAAGCGGTGTGTCCGCCACGATGACCCCCTAGTCCGCGCGGAAGATGATCGAGACGAAGGGGCCGTGCACGTACTGCGCCAGCTTCGCGCCCTCCACCTGCCGCTCGCCGCACGCGCCGCGCACCTGCTGCACGGCCTCGGCCAGGTGCCCCCAGCCGCCGATCATCGCCTCCGAGAGGTGGCCGCCGGCGGTGTTCACCGGCAGCTCCCCACCGATGGCGGTGCGTCCCTCCTGGATAAAGTCGAGCGCCTCTCCGGCTCCGCAGAAGCCGAGCTGTTCGAGGCCGTAGACCACCTCGGGCGAGAAGCTGTCGTAGATCTGGAGCAGGTCGATGTCCTCGCGGCCTACGCCCGCCATCTCGTAGACGGGCATCGTCGCCGGCGGGGCGTACTGGTAGACATCCTGGGCGCCGGCGCCCAGCCCCTCCATCGCGAACACTACCTGCGAGCGCCCCGCCTTCATGCCCTGCATGCCGGAGAGATAGACCGGGGGTGACGCGGCGTCCCGCGCGCGCGGCGCCGTGCTCACGATCATGCAGACCGCGGCGTCATTGACGGCGGCGAAATCGAACAGGTGCAGCGGCTCGATGACGTAGCGGGAGTTGACGTAGTCGTCCTGCGTGATCGGCCGCGCCGTGTAGACGGCGTTCGGGTTGTGGGCGGCGTTCGCCCGCTGGTTCACGGCGACCGCGCCCAGCTTCTCCGGATCGGCGCCGTGCATGCTCACGTAGCGCCGGAAGGACATCGCCGGGAGCGCGCCTGGGTGCACCATCCCGTAGTGCGGGAACTCCCAGTGCGGCCCGCCGCCGGGGCGGAAGGCCTCGCCCCCCGCCTCCGTGACCTGTGGGTTCGCCACGGTCGCGCCGATGCAGGCGACGTAGTTGGCCATCCCCGAGTGCGCCACCAGCCCGGCCATCTGCAGCGTCTGCGCGGAGAGCCGCCCGTGCCGCCAGGTCTGGAACGCCCACTCGACCTCGATGCCGAGCAGCTGCGGGAGGCGGTCAACGTCCGGGCCCATGTTGACGATCAGGCCGTCGACGTCGGCGCGCTCAAGTCCCGCGTCCTCGACGGCGTTGCGGAATGCCTCCGCCACCAGGCTGAGCTCGGTGCGGCCGGTATGGCGCGAGAACGGGCTGACGCCCACGCCGACGACCGCGCATTGGTCGCGCATTCCGTGCAACAGTTCATCGTCCGGCATGTCAGCCTCCCTGAACGTCAGACAGCCATGACCGCGTCACGATCACAGGCTCCCTATTCCCTTAGCCGCGGATCGAGGATGTCCCGGAGCGCGTCTCCGAGCAGATTGAACGAAAGAACGACGAGCGCGATCGCGGCGCCCGGGAAGATCGCTATCCACGGCGCTCGTTCGAGGAACTGGCGGCCGCTCTGGCTGAGGATGGACCCCCAGGATGTGTTGGGCGGCGGACTCCCCATCCCGAGGAAGCTCAGAGACGCCTCCGCGATGATGGCCGATCCGAGGAAGACCGTGGCGATCACGATGATTGGGGCGAACACGTTGGGCAGGATGTGGCGGAAGAGCGTGCGGAGGTTCCCGCAGCCGATCACCCTCGCCGCCTCGACGTACTGATTCTCCTTCGCCGAGAGCACCGTCCCGCGGACGATGCGATTCGTCGCCGGGGTCAATGCGAAACCGAGCGCGATGATCACGTTGCGCAGGCTCGCCCCCGCCATCGCCACCAGCGTCAGCGCCAGCACCAGGAAGGGGATCGCCATGAACGCGTCCATCACGCGCTGCACGAAGTAGTCGAGCCTGCCCCCGAAGTACCCGGACACCGATCCCCACCAGGTTCCGTGGGCGACGCCGATCAGCACGGAGAAGAAGCCGACGAACAGCGAGACCCGCGCCCCGAAGATGATGCGGGACAGCAGGTCGCGGCCGAGGTCGTCCGTACCCAGCAGATACGAGCCGGTCGGACTCACCAGGATGTCCTCGTAGTGCTGCTCGTTGGGCGGGTACGGCGACACGACGTTGGCCCCCGCCGCTGTCACCACGAGCACGACGATCACCACCAGGGCGACGGCGCCCAGCGGCTTCCGGCGCGCGATACGGCCAAGCCGCCTGATTCGCCAGCGGAGCCCCCGAGACGGCAGGGCCGCGACGAGACGCTCGTCGATCCGCGCGGCCTCTCTGCTCATCCCTCGCTGCCTGTCCTTGCTGCCATGCGCTAGTCCGATGCTCCGTAGCGGATCCGTGGATCGAGCCAGGAATAGAACACGTCAATTATCAGATTCATGGTCAGGAGCGTGGCCGCGAAGAGCAGCACCGTCCCCTGCAGCACCGGGTAGTCACGGTTCATGATCGCGTCCACCGTCAGCCGCCCGAGGCCGGGGATGGTGAAGATGGTCTCCACGATGACCGTGCCGCCGAGCAACTGGGCGAACTGGAGCCCGACGATGGTGATTACGGGGATCATCGCGTTCTTCATGGCGTGCCTCGTGACGACCACCCGGGTCAGCAGACCCTTCGCCCGGGCCGTCCGGATGTAGTCCTGCCGCAGCACCTCCAGCAGCGATGACCGCATCATCCGCGCCACGCTGCCGGCGAGCACCACCGCCAGCACGGCCGCGGGGAAGAAGATCTTCTGGAAATTCAACCAGGGGTTGGCGACCGGAGAGATGAACTCGAGCGGCGGCGTGTAACTCCACCATCGCGCCATGAACACGACCAGCATCGTCCCCGTCCAGAACGTCGGAAGCGAGAGTCCGAGGATCGCGCCCGTCCGCGCCACGTTGTCGATCCAGCCGTCCTGGTTCACAGCAGAGAGCGTGCCGAGCGGGATCGAGATGCCGAAGGCGATCACGATCGCGACAATCGTCAGCTGGGCGGTCACGGGGAAGGCCTTCACGATCTCGCCGCTCACCGGGCGGCCCCGGAAGAGCGACTCGCCGAGATCGCCCTGGACCACCCCGCGCATGTAGTCGAAGTACTGGATCGGGAGGGGGTTGTCGAGGCCAAGCTGCGCGCGGAGTTCCTCGCGGACCTTGGCCTCGACGCCACGCTCGCCGCCCGAGGCCAGGTTCTCCAGCATCAGGTCGACCACGTCGCCGGGGATGATGCGGATCAGGGTGAAGACGATCACCGAGACCAGCAGCATGACCGGGATGATCCCGAGCAGCCGCCTGGCGATGTAGCCCGTCACCCGAGGTTCACTTCACGCATCCCAACGCGCACGCGGGGGCACGCCCGGCCTATCGGGCGCACCCCCTTGTGCTGTTACCGGGCGCCGCGGCGCGGCGCTACTTGTCCAGCCACGTGTGGCGGACGTGGTTGCTGAGGTAGACCCCGCCCTTCGCGCCGAAGCTCGGCTTGAAGTTCTTCACCCAGGGCTGCTCAATCAGGTAGGCCTGGCCGGAATAGAGCGGCAGGTTCCAGAGCCCCTCGGTCAGCGCGAAGCGCTCGATCTCCTGCACGATCCGGACCTGCTCCTCCTCGTCCCCGGAGCGCAGCATCGTGTCGATCTTCGCATCGATCGCGGGGTAGCTCTGCGCGGGCCCGTTGCGGTTGCCCTCGGTGTGGTGGAGGCCCACCACGTAGTCCCAGATGCTCCCCACCAGGTAGCCCCAGGCGGCGAACTGCGAGTACTGGCCGGTGAACGTCTTGCTGACCCAGCCGGTGTAGTCGAGGATCTCGGCGCCGGTGTCGAGGCCGATCCCAATCTCCTTGAGCATCTCCACGTGGATGTTGACCACGGCTTCGTGCGAGGGGCTGAGCCAGGCGATCTTCGCCGTGAAGCCATCCTCGACGCCGGCTGCCGCCACCAGCTTCTTCGCCTCCGCCACGTCGTAACGCAGCAGGTTCTCCAACTCCGCCTGAGGCAGCGCGAACTCGGGGAAGCGGTGGAAGGGGAAGGTGCCGGTGAAGACGCCTTCCCCCTCGCTGAGTGCAGCGAGGTAGGCCTTGCGGTTCAGCGCGTGGTTGACGGCCCGCCTCACCCGCACGTCCGTGAGGCCCTCCGCCTCGAAGCGGATCGCGAGCGCGGCCTGCGCGGCGCTCACGTATGGAGTGATGATCGCGTCCGGGTCGGTCTCCGCGATCGCGTCACGATCGGACGGGCGCAAGCCGTGCATCCCGTTGCCGTTGCCCAGCATGTCGAGGTTGCCCGAGCGGAAGTTCGCGATCGCCGTCGCCTTGTCCGGCACGACCAGCGTGTCGACCCCGTCGAGGTAGACGTTGTCCGCGTCGTAGTAGTCCGGGTTCTTGTCGTACTCCGCGGTTTCCGCCGGCTCGTAGCGCGTCATGATGAACGGGCCGGTCCCGGCGCCCCAGTTCTTGAGATCGCCTTCCTGCGCGACGGCGTCGGGCGGCTGGATCTCGGACGGCTCCGATCCCAGGTTGAAGAGGAACCCGGGGTGCGGGTACTCCAGATTGAACACGACGGTGGAGTTGTCGGGCGCCGTCGGCAAGCCGTCCAGCATGTTGTAGCGCGCCCGGTTCACTGCCTCCGGCAAGAGGTTCCGCTCGAAGCTGAAGAGCACGTCTTGGGCCTCGAGCGGCCGGCCGTTCATCGGCGCCACGTTCGCCCACTTCACGCCCGGACGGAGATTGAACGTCCACGTCAGCCGGTCCGGCGTGTTCTCCCACGTCTCCGCGAGGTCAGGGGAGATCACGGTGTCGTAGATGCCGGCCGGTCCCCGTAGCAGCTCCACCAGGTTGCTGTAGATCAGCGAGATGCGGTGGTGCGTCTGGTAGGAAATCGAAAGCGTGGGATCGAGGTTCGGCGCCTGCCGGGCGGAGTAGAACTGGAGCCGCCCGCCTCGCTTGATGCCAGCGTCCGCCGGCGCGGCTGCCGCCGCGGTCGCCGTGCTGATCGTCTGACCCGTCGGCGCGGGGGTCGCGGTCGCGGTCGCCGGCGCGGCAGTCGCTGCCGCGGTCGTCGCAGCCGGGGCCGCCGCCCCATCGTCGTCGTCGTCATCGTCGTCGCCGCAGCCGATGAGCGCGGCAGCCGCCAGGCCCAGCCCCGCGATCCCGGATCCGCGGAGCAGCTGGCGCCGGGTGAGCGGCCCGGGTGTCGTCAGCCAGAATCTTGACTCGTTGTCTCGCATGGCGTCTCCCTTGCTCTGTGTATCGCCCCGGCGAACCGGGTCATCCGCGGACTATTGCGGGATTGGTGACGCCTGTCAATGAAGCATCTCAGCGACCGCGCCACACGGGCGGTCTCGATCCTCGCGCGGGGCGCTCCAGGGTCGGGAGCGGGAACGGGCCGCCGCTACTCTTCCGCGGGCCGGAATTTCGGAAGCGTGACCTCCGCGGTGACGTCGTCGAACACGACCTCCAGCGGCATGTCGCAGCGCAGCGCCGAGCGGTCGCAGTCGACAAGGTTGCTCATCAGGCGCGGCCCCTCCTCGAGCTCCACGTAGCCGACGTTGTAGGGCCGCTCTTCGGCGAAGCCGCCGAAGTAGACCTGCCACATCTCGATCCAGGACCAGAGCTTTGCCTTGCCGCTCACCTCGGTCCACGTGTAGTCCTCGCTGAGGCACTGAGGGCAGTACTCGGCGGGGGGGAACCAGAAATGGGCGCAGTCGTCGCAGCGCTGGATGCGCAGCTCGTGCCGCTTCGTCGCCTCCCAGTAGGGGGCGGTGAGCGGCGTGGGGGTGGGGAGCGGCCGGGCGTACTCGCTGGCGTCGGTGGTCATCGCTCAGTTCCTCAGGATGTGCGCGACGCTGACGGGCGCGGTGCACGCGTAGAGCCCGTAGTGTGCGTCCGCCACCTGCCGCTCGCCGCACTCGCCGCGCAGCTGCCGCACGGTCTCGACATGGAGCGCCCAGCCCTGCATGTAGCTCTCGCTCGTATGCGCGCCGCTGGTGTTGATCGGCAGTTCCCCGTCGCGGGCGATGCGCTCCGGACTCACCCAGTCGCCGCTCTCGCCGATCCCGCAGAAGCCCATGCCTTCGAGGGTGAACAGGATCGTCGGCGTGAAGTTGTCGTAGATCTGCGCGAAATCGATGTCCTCGCGCCCGATGCCAGCCGTGGCGAACAGCTCGTCCGACATCCGGGTGAGCGGCTTCTGGAAGAAGTCGTCCGCCGTGTACACCGGCGTCAGGTCGCTGCCCTGCGCCGTCGCCGTGAGGTAGACGGGCGGCTTCCGCAGATCGCGGGCCCGCTCGGCGGAGGTGACGATCAGGCAGACGCCGCCGTCGTTGATCAGGCAGTAGTCGAACAGCCGCAACGGCTCCGCGATGAAGCGGGCGTTCATGTAGTCGTCCATCGTGATCGGATCGCGCATCACGGCGTTCGGGTTGAGCGCAGCGTTGCTGCGGTTGTTGATCGAGAGCTCGCCCAGTGCCTCCACCCTGGTCCCGTAGAGGTACTGGTGCCGCCGGAACATGTGCGCCACGGCGGCTCCCGGCGAGGTCATGCCGTAGGGAGCGTCGAAGTTGGCCGCGTTCGAATCCGGCGCGCCGCCCTCGCCTCCGTAGGTGGCGCCCACGGAGCGCCCGTTGTTGCCGTAGATCAGGGCGACCACGTCCGCGAGGCCGGACTGCACGGCCATCGCCGCGTACTGCAGCGCCATGCCGGACTGGCGGCCCTCGCCGGGCAGCACGTTGACGAACTTCGGGAACCTCAACCCGAGAAGCTCGCACATCCGGCCGTAGTGCGGGATGCGCGAGACGATGATGCCGTCGACCTCGTCCTTCTCCAGGCCCGCGTCGGCGAGCGCCTCCTTGAAGGCGACGATGCCCAGTTGATAGGCGCTGCGGTTACGGTCGCGATCGCGGTAGAGCGCCCCGAACGGGGTAGTGCCCACCCCGACGATAGCCACCTGATCGCGCAACGCCTGCCTGCGCTCTGAGGAGTCGATGGGTCACCTCCCGGTTGCTCAGCGGACGGCGTCGGCCTTCCGCATGGCCTCGATCTCCGAGGCGCTGTAGCCGATGCCGGCGAGCACGTCGTCCGTGTGCTCGCCGAGCAGCGGCGGCGGGCACTGGATCTCAGCGACGGTATCGGAAAAGAGCCAGGGGATGCCGGGCACGCGGAACTCGCCGATCTCCGGATGGCTGAGCTCCCGCACCATGCCGATCTCCTCCACCTGCGGGTCCTCGAACAGTGTCTCGTAGGAGTTCAGCGGGAAGACGCTGCCCCCGAAGGACTCGAGGATCTCGGCGACCTCGGCGGTGGTCTTGTCGGAGAACGCCTGCTCCCAGACGTCGTGCACCTCCCAGCCGTAGCGGCTGGGTCCGCCGCCCACGTTCTGTCCGAAGTTCTCCCAGCGCGGGTCTTCCATGACCGAGTCCGGGATGCCCAGCCGCTCGAGCAGCACAGGGAACGACTCCGCGGTCTGCGGGCCGAGTTGCATGTAGACGCGGCCGTCCTTCGTCCGGTAGCCGTGATCGGGAGCCTTGATGTAGGTGTCCTGGTGGAAGCCCCACCAGTCGTCGGCGGTATCGCTCTGGCTCGTCCACATCATCCCGCGCAGGTGAAGCAGCGTGCCGAACATGCTGACCGAGACCTGCTGGCCCTCGCCGCTGCGCTCGCGCTGCAGCAGGGCAGCGACGATCCCCTGGACCGCCTGCCCGCCCGCGTTCATGTTGGCCACGTCCGTCCCGAGGCGCACCGGCGCCTCGCCGATCCGGCCCAGCGAGTTCGTGTAGTCGGACATCGTCTGGACAGGCAGTTCCGCGCCCGGGAGGTCGGCCATCGGCCCCTCCTCGCCGAAGGGCGTGATGCAGCAATGGACGAGCCGGGGATTGACGGACTCCAGGTCCTCGTAGCGCAGTCCCTGCTCCTCGCGCTGGGCGGGGCTCAGGTCCGAGACCAGCACATCGGCCTCACGGATAAGGCGCAGGAACGCTTCCCTGCCCTCGGACGTCGCGATATCGAGCGCCACACTCTGCTTGTTGCGGTTGATCGCGAGGAACTGGGCGCCCACGCCGTTGACGAACGGCGGCCCATACCCGCGCGTGTCGTCGCCATCGAGTGGCTCGACCTTCGTTACCTGCGCTCCGCCGTCGCCGAGCACCATCGCGCAGTAGGGGCCGGCGAAGCCCTGGGAGGCGTCGACGACGCGAATGCCCTCGAGCGGTCCAGGCACGCTAGCCCTCCGTGCTCGCCGCGGCGGGCTCGGCGACGGGCTCCTCGGGGAAGAGCTCTGCGAGCACCTGTTCCGTGTGCTCGTCCGGCAGCGGCGGTGGGAGCACCTCGATCGTGTCGGCCTTGCTGAACTGCCAGGGGGCGCCTTCGCGGTAGATGGGACCCCAGTGCTCCGTGTCCATCAGCTCGATCAGGTTGTTCTCCAGCACCTGCGGGTGGTAGCGCAGCTGGTCGAAGCTCAGCACGCGGCCGTTCGGGACGCCCTCGGCGGTGAGCCGTATCTCCCACCAGCGCACGGGCTTCGTGCGGAACCGCTCCTCGAGCAGCGGGACCAGTTCCGCGCGCTGCTCGACGCGCTGCCGGTTCGTGCTGAAGCGCGCGTCATCGGCCAGCTCGTCCAGTCCGAGGGCGCGGCAAAGCGCGGACCACTGCTCCTCCTTCACGACGCCGACGGAGAGGTACTGCTGGTCCTGGCAGAGGAACGCCTGATGGGGCACGGTCGTCACCGTCGCGCTCCCCATGCGCGGGGGATCCTCGCCGGTCGCGAGGAACTCGCCCACGCGGGTGCTCTGGAGGGCGAGCGATGCGGCGAGCATCGCCACCTCGACCTTCTGGCCCTTGCCGGTGCGTGCGCGCGCGAGCAGGGCCATCAGCACCCCCTGCACGATGTACTGGCTGGTGTTGAAGTCCAGGTGGGCGAAGTGCCGGAACTGCTCCGGATCGCCGCCCTCGCGGCCGGTGATGCTGCTCCAGCCCGAGTACGCCTGGATCTGGGGGTCCGCGCCGGGCTTCGGCACCATGTGCCCCGTCTGCCCGTATCCGGAGGCGGAGCAGTAGACGATGCCGGGATTGATCCCGGACACGGTCTCGTAGTCGAGCCCCAGCCGCGACACCACACCGGGGCGCATGTTCTCGACGAACACGTCGCAGCTGCGCAGTAGCCGGTAGGCCGCCTCGCGAGCACGCGTGTCCTTGAGGTCCAGCATGATCGAGCGCTTGTTGTAGTTCGCGGTGATGTAGAGGACGGACAGCCCGTCGAACAGCGGCGGCACCGCCATCTGGGCGCGCCCGGGCGCCTCGACGTGGATCACGTCTGCGCCGAGCTCTCCGAGCTGCTTCGCAGACCACGGACCGACACCCGCGAGTGTGAGGTCAAAGACGCGAATTCCGTCGAGTGGCTTTCCCATTGTGCGATCCCTTCGCCCGCCAAAAGCTGCGGCGCCCACAATCCAGCGGTACTCTATCACACGGTTAATCCGCCATCTGGCATCATCCGGGCGGAACACAGCGGGAATCGAGTGGGCGTTCGGGGAGGCGGGAACCGATGAAGGCGGCGATCTTTCACGAGCTTGGCGGACCGGAGGTGATGCAGCTGGAGGAGGTGGACGACCCCCAACCGGGCCCCACCCAGGCCGTCGTACAGGTGGCCGCCTGCGGCATCTGCGGGCACGACCAGGCCGACCGCCAGGGACTGACCCCGGTGCCCCGCCCCATCGTCCTCGGGCACGAGGTCTCCGGCACCGTCGTCGAGGTCGGCGACAAGGTCCGCAATCTGGAGGTCGGCGACCGCGTGGCCTGCAAGCAGTTCACCACCTGCGGCGGCTGCAACGCCTGCCGCGGCGGCCGTGAGATGGACTGCGGCACGCGCAGCTTCAACTACGGCGGCTGGGCCGAGTACGTCGCGCTCGACGAGCTGGCCCTGCTGAAGGTGCCGGACCACGTCGACCTTGTCGGCGCCTCGATCGTGTCCTGCGCGGTCGGCAGCTGCCTGCGCGCGCTGGAGACGATCGGGCAGCTCCGTCCGGGCGAGCACGTGCTGGTGACCGGCGCCGGCGGCGGCCTCGGGATTCATGGCTTGCAGACCGCGAAGGCGCTGGGCGGCCGCACGATCGCGCTCACGAGCTCCGCGGCGAAGGTGGAGCCGCTGCGCGAACTCGGCGCCGACGCCGTCGTGCTGGCCCAGGGGCGGGACTACTGGCAGGAGATCCTGGATCTCACCGACGGAGCGGGCGCGGATCTCGTCCTCGATCAGGTCGGGCACCCGGACGTGTTCTCACCCTGCTACCGCGCCCTCGCGCGGGGCGGGCGCTACGTGCTGACCGGCCAGGTCTATCGCCAGAAGATCGACCTCTACCCGGCGTTCGTCTTCGGCAAGGAGGCGATCATCACGGGCTCCGCCTCGACGCGGATGAGCGAGTTCGTCGACTCGATGCAACTCGTCGCGGACGGGCTGGTGGAGCCGATCGTCCAGCAGTTCGCGCTCTCCGACATCGTCGAGGCGAACCGCCAGATCGACGCGCGCGAGATCTTCGGCCGCGGCGTCCTGGTCCCGTAGTCGCTGGCGACTGGCCCCTCTCCGGCGGGAGAGGGGCCGGCTGAGCGCGTTTCTAGTCGATCCCGACGAACTCGCGCGCGTTCTTCGCCAGGATGCGCTCGCGCTCCTCGTCGGTCAGCGGGATGCGCATGAAGTTGCGCAGCTGCGGGCCCGCCTCGTCGCCGGGGGCGTCCGAGGCCCAGCACACGCGGTGCGTCCCGAGCGCGCGCAGGAGCCGGGCCGCGTCCTCGACGGGACACGCGCGGTGAGCATCGCGCGCGTGCTGCGAGGGGCTCTGGAAACCCCCGGCGAGGTCGAAGTAGACGTCCGGGAAGCGCTGCGCGACGATCACGCGCTCGTCCCAGAAGGCGCTGGCCGCGTGCGCCATGATGAAGCGCAGCCGCGGGAAGTTCTCGAATATCGGGACGAAGTTGAGCGGCTCGCCGTATACGCCGCCCTCCGGCGCCGGGGAGAGGCTGCCCGAGTCGCTGAGGATCGGGATGTCCGCCTCCTGCAGGCGCTCGTAGAGCGGGAACATCCGCTCGTCGCCGGGGAAGAAGCCACCGAGGCCGGGGTGGAGCTTGATCCCGCGTGCGCCGCCGGCCAGGTTCGTCTCGAGCTCCTCCATCATCACGGTCACGTCGTAGAAGATGCCGATGTCGACACAGGGGAAGGGAATGATGCGAGGCTCCCTCGCGCCGAGTTCGCAGGCCCAGGCGTTGAAGACCCGCAAGCGTTCCACGTTCTGCTCGCGGAGTTGCGCCCGCGCCTCATCGATCTCGGCTTCCGAGGCCCCGGGCATCCGGGCGAGCCGGTTCGCGATGATCCGGTTGGTGTCCATGTAGTTGATCATGAAGATGTGGGAGAAGCCCTCGGCATCCATCCATGAGACCGCCCGCGGCTCGTTGGCCCGGTACCACTCCTCGGGATAGCCGGGCTTGGGGAACACCAGCTGCTCCTGCGCCGGATCCCGCGTCAGGTGTACGTGTACGTCGATCACTTCGGGAACAGCCACCGCGTCCTCCTGCCACGCGCCACCCGGCGCCGTCCTTGCATCGAGTCCAACACGAGCACAATAGGGGATCGCGCGAACCCCTGCGCCCACGCGGGATGCAGCCCCGAGGCCCCCGTCACGCCAGCTCGTCGCGGAATCGCGGATCGGCGATCGCGCGGAGCGCCTCCGCGCGGAGGCTGAGCGGGCGGCCCAGCAACTCCGCCACGCCGTACTCGGTCACCACCCGGTCCGTGAGGTGCCGCGGCACGGCGACCACGGCTCCCTCGTCGAGGCTGCGCACGATCCTCGAGACGCGGCCGCCGGCGGCCGTCGAGGGCATCGCGACGAAGCTGATCGCGTCCTCCGCCCACAGCGCCGCCTCGGCGAAGTCCGGCTGCCCGCCGGCGCCGCTGATCAGCCGTCCGCCGACGCTCTCCACGTTGACCGAGCCATCGAGCGCCACCTGGACCGCGGAGTTCACCGCCCGCAGCAGCGAGCAGCGCGACAGCACGCCGAGCCCGTGCGTGTACGTGGAGGGAGCGAGACGCACGGACGGGTTGCGGTCCACCCAGTCGAACAGCCGCCGCGTCCCGATGATTTCCGCGGTGACGCTCACGCCCTCGTCGAAGGCCTTGCGTGAGTTCGTGACAACGCCCTGCTCGGCAAGATCGACAATGCCGTCGGTGATCTGGCCGGAGTGGACCCCGAGCTCGGCCCGCGCATGCAGGCGGCCGACGACCGCCTCCGGGATCGCGCCGAGTCCGACCTGGATGGTGGCGCCATCGGGCACGAGGGCCACGACATGCTCGGCGATCGCGTGATCGCGGTCACCGGGCTCGGGGCGCGCGAGCTCGGGCAGCGGGCCGTCGAGTTCGACCAGCAGGTCGAACGCCTCGGGCGGCAGCTCGCCCGCGCCGAAGGTGTACGGCATCTCGCGGTTCACCTGCGCGATGACAAGCGGCGCGCTCCGCACCACGTCCACCAGGCTGCCGACCGAGGTGCCGAGGCTGACGCGGCCGTCCGGCCCGGGTGGGCTGACCTGCACGAGCGCCACGTCCACCGCGTACGGCCCGCCGCTGCCGAAGACCGCGCCCGGCTGGGAGTAGCGCAGGGGGATCACGTCCAGTACGCCGGCCTCGACGGCCGGGCGGTAGGGCGCGCTCATCTGCCAGGTGGTGACACGGAACGGATCCCCGGCGTGCCGCAGCGGCGCGATCTCCTGGAGCAGGAACCCCCCAACCAGCTCCAGTGACGACCACAGCCCGCGATGCTCGTCGAGGGCGGCGAGCAGCTGCAGCGGCGTCCCGCAGAACGGGGGGAGGTACACGCGAGCGCCGTCGGGAATCGCGCGCATCGCCGTCGCGGCGTCCACGAAGCGGGCGTCGCGGCGGACGCTGGCCGGGGCGGCCTCGGATGGCGGTTCGCTCGGAGCCGGCGGCATGGCGGCGGCGCTCAGGCAGCCACGCTGCGTGGCGCGGTCGCTCCGCTCACTCGGTGGCCTTCCTGAAGACGGGCAGCTTGAACGGCCCTGTCTCGTCCTCGCAGTCGATGAAGGTGACCGCGACCGGCAGGCCGCCGTCGATCTCCTCCTCGGGGATGCCCTCGGGGTTGCTGATGAACCACGGGCCCTCTTCGAGCTCGACCAGGATCACGGGCCACGGCGTGGGACACTCCAGGTAGTAGGGACGCTCGAACCGGCAGTGCGTGTACACGGTTCCCCGCCCGGACAGCTCCGTCCATTCGAGATTGTTGCTGAGGCACTCCTGGCACATCGGAGCGGGCGGCCACTGGTAGTGACCGCACTCCTCGCAGCACTGCAGGCGGAACTCACCGCGATTGCAGTGCTCCCAGAACATGTCGTGGTATTCGCCGCGGTAGCGCGGCGGCCGCTGCTCGGCCATCGCTAGCCCCCCCGCCGGTACATGATCGAGTAGGCGCCCCAGTGCCCGTGATGGCAGTACATCGAGGTCTGCACGTCCTCGACCTGCCGCGCGCCGGCCTCGTGCCGCAACTGGCGCACCGCCTCCACCTGCAGGTTCCAGCCGTGCATGTAGGACTCGGAGAGCATCCCGCCGCTGGTGTTGCAGGGCAGCTCGCCGCCGATTTCGATGCGGCCGTCCTGGACAAAGTCGAAGCCCTCGCCCTTCTTGCAGAACCCGAACCCCTCGAGGTTCGTCGGCAGGTGGACGCTGTAGCCGTCGTAGGTCTGGAAGTGATCGACGTCCTCGCGGCCTATGCCGGACATCGCATAGCAGTCGTCGGAGGATCTCTTCAGCAGATCGTGGACGCCGCCCACCATGCGGTTGCGTATCTGGGTATCGCCACGATCGTCGCTGCCTCGCCCGAATCCGGAGAGCAGCACCGGCGTATGGGGCATGTCCGCCGCCCGCTCCGCGCTCGTGAGGATCAGCGTGACGGCGCCGTCGTTGATCAGGCAGTAGTCGTAGACGTGCAGCGGCCGGCAGACATACTTCGAGTTCAGGTACTCGTCCACGGTGAGCGGCTCCCGCATCACCGCCTTCTCGTTGAGCATCGCGTGCTTGCGGAAGGTGATGGGCACCGTCGCCAGCTGCTCCTCCGTCACGCCGTACTCGATCATGTAGCGCTGGAGGATCATCGCGTAGTGGGCGCCCGGCGAGCTGTAGCCCCATGGATGGTAGTAGGCGTACGACCAGATCGGACGCCCGCCGCCCATCGGCGACGTGCCGCCGTACTGCTGGCCCTCGGCGCGGGAGGCGTTGCCGTAGACGAGCGCGACGACGTTGCAGAAGCCGCTCTCGATTGCCATCGCCGCCGCCTGGAGCTGGCGCTCGACGCCGCCTTCCTCGCAGCCCCAGGTGTACTGCAGGCCGAGCACCTCGCCCATGTTCTCGAGCACGAGGAATGAGCCCACGGCCAGACCGTCGACCTCGTCCTTCGAGATCCCGCAGTCGTCGAGCGCGCGCTGGAAGGAGGCGGCGCCCAGCGTGTAGGGATCGTCCGTCAGCGCCGGCCCGCCCCGCCGCGCGGCCCGATGCTTCTCGTAGTCCTCGGCGTAGTCGGTATCGCCGATGCCGACCACGGCGACGCGGTCGCGCAACCGGCGCACCCGTTCGAGGTTGTAGGTCAACGGTGCCTCCCCCTCACGCCCCACGTGCGTTCCGTGACGCCGCATCCCGCGGCGCCCCGCCCGCCAGAGGCCAATGACGGACGTACTATACGCCGCCGTTATGCCGAAAGTCCCGATGCCGCGTGGTACCGTCGCCGCACTCGATCGGGGAGGGCTGGGACGATGGAGGATCTGCGCGGGAGAGTCGCGGTGGTGACGGGTGGCGGAAGCGGCATCGGGCGCGGGATCGCCGGCGCGCTCGCGGAGGCCGGCGCGCGCCTCGTCGTCGCGGACATCGAGGGGTTGGCGGCGGAGGCAACCGCGGCCGCGCTCAGGAACGCGGGCCACCCGGCGATCGCGCGGCGCACGGACGTAACCAACGCCGACGACCTCGTCAGCCTCGCCGAGGCCACCATCGAGGCCTTCGGCGCCGTCCACGTGCTGGTGAACAACGCCGGCGTGATGACGATGGGGCCGCTCGCCGAGGCGACCGAGGCCGACTGGTTGTGGCTCTTCGACGTGAACGTGCACGGGGTCGCCCGCGGAGTCCGCGCCTTCCTGCCGCAGCTGCGTGCGAACACGCCCGCGCATATCGTCAACACCGTCTCGATGGCAGCGGTCGCGCCGAGGCTCGACGGCGGCATGGGCATCTACACCGCCTCGAAGGCAGCCGTGCTCGGCTACTCGGAGGTGCTGCGCGCGGAGCTCGAGGGCGACGGGATCGGCGTGACGGCGCTGTGCCCCGGTCCGGTGAGCACGCGCCTCTGGGAAGCGGAGCGGAACCGCCATGCGCGCTTCGGCGAGCGCAAGTCGATGAACACGCCCGCGCGCGCGCACAGGCAGCAGCCCGACGAGGTCGGACCCATGGTCGTCGATGCGATCCTGCGCAACGCGGCCTATCTGTTCACGGACCTCGACTCGCGCGATCGCATCGAGGAGCGCGCCGCGCGAGTCCGGGAATCGCTGGACGCTTTCGAGCAGGACGGTGCGTAGCGCCGAGCGGCGCTGAACGGGGGCCGGCCATCGACGCGCGGGGGGAAGGCCGGCTGCGGACGTTCCGCTCCCTGGAGGACCGCAACTTCCGCTGGTTCCTGACCTCGATCTTCTCGGGCTTCACCTCGAACGACATGCAGCAGTTCCTGCGGGGCTGGCTGGTCTTCGAGCTGACGGGCTCGTTCGCGGCGCTCGGGCTGATGTCGCTCCTCAACGGGCTGACGGGGCTGCTGCTGGCGCTCGTCGGCGGGGTGGTCGCGGACCTCGTACGGCAGCGCAAGCACGTCGTGCAGCTGGGGCAGGCGTTGAGCGGCATCAACGCGTGCGTGCTCGCGCTGCTGGTCTTCAGCGACCTGTTGCGCGTCGAGCACGTGCTGATCGCCGCGGCGGTTCACGGCGGCTCGAACAACCTCACGATGCCATCGAGGCAGGCGCTGACACCCGACGTCGTGGGCCCCGCGCGGCTGATGAACGCGATGGGCCTCTACAGCACGAGCCAGAACGCGGCGCGGCTGCTGATGCCCGGCATCGCCGGCGGGATGGTGGGCGCGCTCAGCGACCCGGGGACGATCGGCGGCGCGGCCTACGTCTACGTGCTTATCTTCAGCATCTACGTGGTCTCCGTCGCCACGATGTTCCCGGTGCGCGTCCCGGACCGCACGCCACGAGCGCTCTCCTTCGCCTCGCTGCGCGGCGACCTCGCCGATGGCTTTCGCTTCGTGGCCGGCCACCGGCCGCTCGCGGCGCTGCTGATCTGCAACCCGATCTTCGCGCTGCTGGGACTCGGCCACTTCGTGCTGCTGCCCGGCTTCGCCAAGGAGGTGCTGGATGCTGGTCCGGGGCAACTCGGGCTGCTGGTCAGCGTCTCGGGTATCGGCGCGGTGGCCGGATCGCTGACGGTGGCTTCGCTGCCGAGCCGGCGGCGGGGCGTGCTGATGCTGTCGAGCGCGGTCCTGCTCGGCGTCTCGCTGGCCGCCTTCGCCGCCTCGACCTCGTACTGGCTGTCGCTCGGGATCATCCTCTTCGTGGGGGTGGGGCAGGCGGGCTATCTGGGGCTGATGAACGTGCTCGTGCAGACCCTCGCCGGCAACACGCATCGAGGGCGGGTGATGAGCATCTACATGATGGAGTTCAACATCACGCAGCTACTGCTGTTCGGGATGGGGATCGCGACGAGCATCTACGGTCCCCGCGCCACGTTCGCGGCGGCCGGCGTGGCGCTCGTGCTGCTCTCGCTGGTGCTGCTGCTGCGCTCGCAGACGCTGCGCAGGATCGAGTAGCGGCGAGCGGCGGACGTCCGCCGCTCGCTCCTCACTCGCCGTTTCGGCGCGGCACCTCGAGCTGCTCCATCACCTGCTCGAGGACCTCGTACTCCTGCGCGCCGACCACGCCGTGGCGCTCGTCGAAGATGAACGTCGGGACGCCGCGCACGCCGATCTCGCGAGCCCAGTCGATGCGTTCATCCACCTGCTGCCGGTAGCGGCCCTCGGTCAGCACCGTCCGCAGCTCGTCGCTGTCGAGCCCCTGCTCGCCCCCGATCTGCAGCAGCGTGTCGAGGTCGCCGAGGTCCGCCTCGCCCTCGAAGTGCGCGGCGAACAGCGCGCGGTGCAGCCCGTCGCCGTCGTGGCCGATCTCCTGCGCGTACTCGGCGGTCTCGAGGGCGAGATGCGAGTTCGGGGTGAACCTGCGCCCGCGACGGAACGGGATCCCCACCCGCTCGCCCCGCTGCTCCAGCTGGGTCGGCGGGTCGTCCGGCTTCGTGCGCGGCTCGCGCTCACGCCCCTCGGGAGGAATCGAGGGGTCGAGCAGGAACGGCCACCAGCGCACCTCCAGCTCGTACTCGCGCCGCAGCTTCTCGACCTCCACGAGGCCGACGTAGCACCACGGTCAGATGAAGTCGCTGACGATGATCAGTGAGGTCATACGGGCCTGCCCTCGCCTTCGGGGCGCCACGCCCCGTCTCCCTCAGTATGAGGCCTGCACGCTCACGCATCACCCGGCCGCCGTCGGCGCTGCTACCATCCGCGCCCCGCCGAGTGATCGAAGGGAGCCGCAGGCAGATGAAGTTCGGGCTCTTCCTCATCGAGTCGCCGCACCGCGCACACGTCGGTCCCAGCGGACGGCGCGCCGATCCCGGCCAGGGTGCGGCCCTCACCTCGCCCGAGTACCTCGGCGGCCTCGCGCGCTTCGCCGAGGAGGTCGGCTTCGACTTCGTGTCGTTCCCGGAGCACGTCGTGCTGCCCGTCGACTACGAGTCGCGGTACCCGTACCAGCAGTACGAGGGCGGCGACTTCAAGCGCTACCCCTACGACGAGACGGCGTTCCCCGAGCCGATCACGGCGCTCACCTTCGTCGCCGCCGTCACGGAGCGCCTCGAACTCGGCACCTCGGTGCTGATCCTCCCGCAGCGCAATCCCGTCATCCTCGCCAAGCAGCTCGCCACCCTCGACGCGCTCTCGCGCGGGCGCGTCAGTCTGACCGCCGGCATCGGCTGGTTCCGCGAGGAGTTCGCCGCGATCGGCGTTCCCTGGGAGCGGCGCGGCCGCCGCGCGGACGAGTACATCCAGGCGCTGCGCACGCTCTGGCGCGACGAGATCTCGACCTTCCGGGGCGAGACCGTCTCCTTCGAGCGGATCCGCTGCCTCCCGAAGCCCACGCGGCCGGAGGGCCCGCCGATCTACGTGGGCGGGCACAGCCTCGGCGCGGCACGCCGCGCGGGACGGCTCGGCGACGGCTTCATGCCGCTCGGCTTCGGCGGCTTCGACGGCGAGGACGTGGGGCCGCTGCTCGATGCGTGGCGGGAGGCGGCAGCGGCAGCCGACCGCGACGCCGCGGCGATGGAGCTGTGGATGGGCTCGGCGCCCGACCTCGAGTCGGTCCGGCGCGTGGCCGAGCGCGGCGCGAACCGCGTCCACTTCGCCTTCTCGGCGCCCAACCTCGACCAGGCCAAGCGGGAACTGGAGCAGATCGCCAACGAGGTGATCGAGCGCTTCTAGCGGCCCCGCCCTCGCGGGGAGTTGACGGCGCGGTACAGTCTCGACACTCGATTCACTCCTGCGGCGGAGTGACGAGCGACGGAGTGAGGGGTGAGACATGACTACTGCGCAGCGCTCGCATCGGGTGGTGGGCACGCGGCCGGTGCGTCCGGACGGCGTCGACAAGGTCACCGGACGGGCGGGCTACAGCGCCGACACGCGGCTGCCGGGCATGCTCTACGGCCGCCTCAAGCGCAGCCCGCACGCACATGCCTACATCCGCTCGATCGACACCTCGAAAGCCGAGGCGCTGCCCGGAGTGCGCGCGGTGATCACCGCGGCCGACCTTCCGGGCGACCGCGACGAGATGGTGCGCACGATGCGCGGGCACACGACGCGCAAGTGGTTCCAGGACCTGCTGATGGCCTCGGACAAGGTGCTGCACTACGGGCATGCCGTCGCCGCCGTCTGCGCGACCGACCCCCACATCGCCGAGGACGCGCTCGACCTGATCGAGGTGGAGTACGAGCCGCTGCCGCCGGTCCTCGACGTGCTCGAGGCGATGGCCGAGGGCGCGCCGATCCTGCACGACGAGATGCGCACGGTGACGATGCTCGGGCGCGGCATGCCGGGAGAGCCAATCAACGACACGCCCTCGAACGTCGTGAGCCACATGCCACTCAAGAAGGGCGACCCGGACCAGGGCTTCGCCGATGCGGACCTGGTGATCGAGCGCGAGTTCCGCACCGGCATGGCGCACCAGGGCTACATCGAGCCGCAGAGCGCCGTGGCCGATTGGAGTCCCGACGGGATGCTCACGGTCTGGGCCAGCAGCCAGGGCGCGTTCAACTTCCGCGACCAGCTCGCCGTGCTCCTGCAGATCCCGACCGCACACATCCGCGTCGTGCCGACCGAGATCGGCGGGGGCTTCGGCGGGAAGCTCTACATGTACGTCGAGCCCGTCGCCGCGCTGTTCTCGCAGCTCACCGGGAAGCCGGTGAAGGTCACGCTCTCGCGCGAGGAGGTGCTCGCGGCCACCGGGCCGACCTCGGGCACGTACGTGCGCGTCAAGATCGGCGCGAAGCGCGACGGCACGCTGCTGGCCGGGGAGGCCGAACTGGCCTACGAGGCGGGCTCGCACCCGCCCTCGCCCGTGGCCGGCGGCTGCATGACCGTGTTCGGCCCCTACGACATCCCGAACCAGCGCGTCGACGGCTACGACGTGGTGCTCAACAAGCCGAAGGTGTCCTCGTACCGCGCGCCCGGCGCCTGCCAGCCAACGCTCGCGGTCGAGTCCGTGCTCGACGAGATCGCGGAGCAGCTGGAGATCGAGCCGATGGAGCTGCGGCTCCGCAACGCCGCGCGCGAGGGCACGCGCATCCTCGACGGCCGCGCCTACCCGACGATCGGCGCGGTCGACGTGATGGAGGCGCTGCGCACCACGGAGCACTATCGATCCGAGCTCGGCGGCGAGTACCAGGGCCGCGGCGTAGCCATCGGCTACTGGTACAACGGCGGCGGCGAGGGCACCGCGACCGCCAGCATCAACGCCGACGGGACCGTCAGCCTGCTCTTCGGCTCGGTGGACATCGGCGGGCAGCGCGCCTCGCTCGCGATGCACATGGCGGAGGCGCTGGGCATCGCCTACGAGGACGTGCGCCCGCACGTGGTCGACACGGAGTCGATCGGTTACACCGGGCTGACCGCGGGCTCCGCGACCACGTTCAAGACCGGCTGGGCGGTCTACAAGCTGGCGCAGGAGATGCAGACCAAGCTCCAGGCGCGCGCAGCCCGGATCTGGGACGTGCCTTCGGAGCAGGTCGAGTACCGCGAGGACGCCACGATCCACGGACCTCCGGACGAGGACGGCAACGCTCGCTCCTTCACGTTCCGAGAGCTCGCGAGCCAGCTGCCCGGGACCGGCGGCAACATCGCGGCGCAGGCCGACTCGAACGAGACGACGTGGGGGCCGAGCTTCGCCGGGCACATCGTCGACGTCGAGGTTGATCCCGCGACCGGGAAGGTCGACATCCTGCGCTACACCGCAGTGCAGGACGTGGGCACGGCGATCCACCCCTCGTACGTGGAGGGCCAGATGCAGGGCGGCGCCTCGCAGGGCGCGGGCATGGCGCTGAGCGAGGAGTACATCTACGACGAGGACGGCCGTCTGCGGAACGCGAGCCTGCTCGACTACCGGATGCCCACCACCGTCGATCTGCCGATGGTGGAGACGGTGCTCGTCGAGGTGCCGAACCCCGGACACCCCTACGGCGTGCGCGGCGTCGGCGAGGTGCCGATCGTGCCCCCGCTGGGCGCGATCGCGAACGCGCTGCACGACGCGACCGGCGTGCGGATGCGGCACCTGCCGCTCAACCCCGAACGCGTCCTCGAGGCGCTCGGGGAGATTTGAGCCGCGTACGGCCTGGGAGGCGAGCGTCACCGCGTCGCTCGGGGATTGCCCGCTGGTAGACTCTGATGCGCACGAGCGGGCGCCATTCGCTCCCGTGTCCTGGAGTTGGGCGGGCTGACGGCGATGACCCTGCCTGATTCGCCACCGTCCACACCCTCCCCGGCCGTCGGGCTGGCCGCGACCGCGGACGCCGCTCCCCCGGGGCGGCGCGCGCGCCGCGGAGCGCGCTTCTCGCTTCGCACCTTCGAGTCGCTACGGCAGCGCGAGTTCCGCTGGCTCTTCGCGTCCACGCTCGGGCAGATGGCCGCGATCCAGATGCAGATCCTGATGCGCAGCTACGTCGCGTACGAGCTCACGGACTCCTTCGCGGCGATCGGCATCGTCGGGCTCGCGAGCGCCGTGCCGATGTTGTTGCTCTCGGTGTTCGGCGGCGTGCTGGCCGACCGCGTGCCGCGGAAGCGGATCCTGCAGGTCGGGCACGTGTTGAACATGGGGTTCGCGATCCTGATTGGCACGCTTCTGCTGCTCGGCCTCCTGCGCGTGGAGCACCTGTTCGTCATCGCGTTCGTGCAGGGCATCGTGCTTGCGCTCACGATCTCGGCGGGCCAGGCAATCGTCCCCGAGGTCGCGGGCAGGGAACGCCTGATGAACGCCGTCTCCCTGAACGCCGCGGGCATGAGCTTCACGCGCTTGCTGGCCCCCGCGGCGGCGGCGCTCATGATCGCGCTGGTCGGGACGGGCTCGGCCTATCTCACCATCGCCGTCTTCTACTGCCTGGCCCTGCTCATGTTGACGCCGGTTCGCGCCCGGCAGCCCGGCGCGATGCGGGCGGGGCCGCACGCCGGCACCGCCGGAGGACTCCACGATCTGGTGGAGGGGCTCCGTTACGCCGTGTCCAACAAGGTCATCTTCTGGGTGCTCGTCCTGAACTTCGCCACCGCGATCCTCGCCATGCCATATATGGTGCTGCTTCCCGGCTACGTCTCCGATGTCTTCGCGGGCGGCCCCACGGAGCTGGCGTGGCTCGCCGGAGTGAGCGGGGCCGGATCGCTCCTCGCCACGCTCGTGATCGCGTCGCTGCCAGAACGGCGGCGAGGCGTGCTGCTGCTCGCCAGCTCCTGCCTGCTCGGCCTCGCGCTGGCCGCGTTCGCCGCCACGTCGCTGTTCTGGCCCGCCTTCGCGATCATGTTCGTCGTCGGCATCTGGACCGCGGGCCGCCAGGCGCTGGCGATGGTGCTCGTCCAGAGCTACGTGGACGACGCGCATCGAGGCCGCGTGATGTCGCTCTTCATGACCCAGATCTCGATGGTGCTGTTCGGTGGCTTCCTCGTCGGCATCATGGCCGAGGCGGTGGGCATCCAGACCGCGATCGGGGGCCTCGGGCTCGTGCTCGCGGTCTTCACGCTCGCAGTCGCAGCGCTGGTGCCGCGGCTGCGCCGGGTGGACTAGCCGGGCACGGCGCCCTCACGGCGAGGCGACGACCCCTCGCTCATACAGGCCGTCGACCTCGTCCGACGTGAGCCCGGCCTCCTCGAGCGCCTCCCGCGTGTGGCGACCGAGCGGTGGCGAGGGCCGGGTCGAGCCCGTCGGTGAGCCGGACATCTCGACGAGCGGCCCGACGAACTGCTCCCGGCCGACCAGCTCGTGCTCGACATCGAGCATGATGCCGGCCTCCTGCACGCCGGGGTCGTCGGCGAGCTCCTCCGGCAGGTAGACCTTCGAGGCCGGGACGCCGAGGCGATCGAACTCGGCGATCCACTCGTCCGCCGTGCGGGCGCGCATCGCCTCGGCGATCTTGCGGTGCGTGCGATCGATGGCCGGCCGGTTCGCCGGGTCGAGCACGTCGAACTCCAGATCCTCGGTCGGGTCGTCCTCGATGCCGAGCAGGGCGCGGATCTGAACGCGGTTGCGGTCGGTCAGCGCCCCGACGATGACCGCGCCGTCGCGAACGGCGTAGCCGCCGTAGTAGAGCCGCACCTGCGGGCCCAGCAGGTCGTAGACGCCGCCGCGCTCGTTCACGACCTCGCAGTAGCCGCCGCCGCGTTCCCGAACCGCCTCGACGCGCTTCATCACCGGATCGCGCGTCTCGACGTCGAAGACCGGGGAGCGGGCGACGTCGCGACCCATCATCATCATCCCCGTCGCGAGGAGGGAGCTGCGGACGAGCTGTCCCTCGCCGGTGCGCTCGCGGTGGACGAGCGCCGCGCAGACGCCCATCGCGAGGACGACGCCGGCGGGAAAGTCGACGATGCCGGTGCACTGCACGAGCTCGGGGCCGCCGAGTTCGTCGCACTTGACCTCGGCGGCCATCATTCCGCTGTAGGCCTGCGCGACGATGTCGGAGCCCGCCCGGCTGGCGTTGCGGCCATGGCCGCCGAAGCCGGTGTTCTCCGCCCAGATCAGATCCTCGCGGTAGCGGCGCAGCGACTCGTAGTCCACGCCGAGGCGGGCCGCCGCACCGTAGCCCATGTTCGAGACGACGACGTCGAAGGTCGGGACGAGGCGCTCGATCAGGCGCTTTCCGTCCTCGTGCTTGAGGTCGACGGCGATGCTGCGCTTCCCTCGATTGAGCGAGTGGAACGACTTGTTCTCCCCGGGGATCGCGCTGCGCCGCCGCCGCGAGGGTCCGCCGTCGAGCGGCTCGACCTTCACGATATCCGCGCCGAGGTCGGCGAGCGCGACGCCGCAGAAGGGTCCCGCGATGATCTGCGTGAATTCGAGCACGCGAATGCCGTCGAGTGGTCCGCTCATGATGGCCCTCCTGCCTGCCCCGCCCGCTGGCGGCGCCCTCACTGGGGACCGGATGGTAGCAGCCCCGGCTCGGGACCCGGCCCGGACCGGGACGAGGGGCAGTGGGAAGGGAGCGGCCGGCTACGAGGAACTGCCCTCGAGCGGGCGCATGACCTCCTCGGCGAAGCGCTCGACGGCCTCGATCTTAGCCTCGACCGGCGAGTCGGCGCCGGCAGGCTCCCAGGCGGAGATCCTGATGCCATCGAGGCCGGCTCGACCGAGCTCGTCGAGCAGGTCGGGGGTGGGCGTCTCGGCGAGCTGGATGTTGATCTCGAAGCCTGCGGGGTCGCGCCCCGCCTCTTCGAGGAGCTGGTGCATCCGCGCAATGCGGGCGCGCACCTCGCTCGCCGGGGACCCTCCGGCGACCCAGCCGTCGGCGATGCTCGCGGCGCGGCGCATCGCGATCTCGCTGCGGCCTCCGATGGTGATCGGGATCGGAGCGGGCGGCACGGGCGCCATCGACACCGCGTCGAAGTCGAACCAGGTGCCGTGGTGCTCGACCCAGCCGCCGGCCCAGAGGCGCCTGAGCACCTCGATCATCTCGGCCATGCGGCGGCCGCGGCCGGAGAACGCTTGACCGGTCTGCTCGAACTCCTCGCGGCACCAGCCCGCACCGAGGCCTGCCACGATGCGCCCGTTGGTGAGCACGGCGGCGGTGGAGACAGACTTCGCGACGGTGAAGAGGTCGCGTGCTGGGGCGATGTAGACGGCGCTCATGCAGCGCAGCGTCGTCGTCGCCGCACCCACGGCGGAGGCGAGCGCCCAGGTATCGGGCCAGTGCGCCTCCGGCCCCCAGGACGGTACGCCGCTGGCGGTGCCGGGGTACGCGGGACGGACCTCGCGCGGGTAGAAGAGGTGATCGGGAATCGCGAGGCCCTCGAACCCAAGCCGCTCCGAGGCGCGAGCGAGCGGGAGCACCTGCTCCGTCGGCATGAACCCGGTGAACTGCCAGAACTCCATGATGCTCCGTTCGCTCGACTGGACCTCAGTGCTCGCTACGATAGCCGCGAGAGGTGCGCGCCGCGATGCAATTCGGCTTCTGCTACATCCCCGATTACTACCCCGACCTGCACGGGGAGTTCAGCGAGTGGTACGAGCGGCTGCTCTCCGAGTGGGCGCTGGCCGACGAACTCGGCTACGACGCGATCTGGATCGCGGAGCACCGCTACCCGGGCTACGCCTTCTCCTCGACGCCGGTCGTGGCGCAGGCGATGGCAGGCCGCACGAAGCAGATCCGCATCGGGACGGCCGTCGCGCTGATCACGCAGCGGCACCCGGTGCTGAGCGCGGAACACTGGGCGGCGGTCGACCTGCTGTCCGGCGGGCGGCTCAACTTCGGCATCGGGCGCGGCATCTCGGCCTACGACTTCGAGACCGTGGGCGTGCCCTCGGAGCAGTCGCGCGAGCGCTTCGAGGAAGCGTGGGAGGTGATCCGCCGGCTCTGGACCGAGGACGGCGTCATTCACAACGGCAAGTACTGGTCGTTCGATGCGCACTCGATCCGGCCGCGTCCGCTGCAGCAGCCGATGCCGCCGATCTACGTCTCGGCGCTGGCGACGCCGGAGACGTATCGCTGGGCGGGACGCAACGGCTGCCACTTGATGCTCGCGCCGTTCCTGCTCGACTCGAACGAACGCCAGCGCGGCTACGTGGAGCTGTACCACGAGGAGCTGGAGAAGGCGGGGCACGACCCGGAGGACTTCGAGGTCCTCGGGACGTACCACCTGAGCATCGTCGAGCGCGAGGAACAGCTCGCGGGGGCGGACCAGTACTTCTATCGCTACCTCGAGTTCATCCGGAACTACGGGAAGGAACGGACGGGGGAGCGGCACGCCCTGCAGGGCGACGCGAACCGCTACTACCGCCCGGGCGAGGGCATGGCGCAGGACATCGAAGAGATGCGCCGCCAGCGGACGGTGATCGGCACGCCGCAGCAGTGCATCGAGCGCATGTCCGAACTCGCCGAGGCGTGCAGCCTCAGCGGCTGGATGTTCGAGATCAGCTACGGCGGCATGCCCTACGAGGTAGTCACGGAGCAGATGCAGCTCTTCGCCGAAGAGGTGATCCCCCGCCTGCGCTCGTAGCGCCTCGCATCAGGGTCAGGGCACGAGCATCCCGCGCGAGACCGCGGTCTGGCGCTCGTTCCACTCGGCCTCGGCGAACGCCTCGTTGACGTGCTCGAGCGGGTAGATGTTCGAGACGATGCGCTCGTAGGGCACCTTGCCCTGGTTCTTGACGAGCGTTTCCATCATCAGCGGCAGCAGGTGCGGGCGGTACATCAGCGAGCCCATGATCTTCTTGCCGCGCAGGATCGTCGAGGGGTCGAACTCCACCGTGCGTCCGCGCACGATGTCGCCGATCTCGATGAAGGTGCCGCCGTTGGTGAGGTAGCCCACACCCTCGACGAGCAGCTCCGCCTTGCCGACAAGCTCCATCGCGATGTTGGCGCCGCGGCCGTCGGTGAGATCGAGAACGCGCTCAAGCCGCGCCTCGGCGGTGTCGTACTCCTCAATGTTGATCGTGTGGTCGGCGCCGAACGCCTCGGCAAGCTCGAGCCGGTCGGCGAGGCGGTCGAGGACGATCACGCGGTGCGCGCCCATGTCCTTCGCCATCGCGGTGGCGTTGAGGCCGAGGCCGCCCGCGCCCTGGATGACCACGTAGTCGCCCTCGTGGGCGCCGGCGCGGAGCAGGCCCTCGGTGACGGTGCCCATCGCGCAGTTGACCCAGCCGAGCACGGAGTCGGGCAGCTCGTCGGGCACCTTGAAGACGGGGTGGTTTGCCCGGATCCAGTAGTAGTCGGCGTAGGTGCCGGTGAAGTAGGGCCAGTCACCGGCGTTGCTGTAGGGGCTGCTGGCGCACCAGTTGGGTTCGCCGCGCATGCACTGGTAGCAGTTCCCGCAGGGCTTGATCGCGGAGTACATGATCCGGTCGCCCTCGTGCAGCGGGACTCCGTTGGAGTCCGTCGTCGTGCCCTTGCCGAGTTGGTAGACCACGCCCGTGCCCTCGTGGCCCATCACGCGGCCGCTCTCGGGAAGCGGGACGTTCACCTGATCGCCGCGCCAGGTATGCAGATCCGAGCCGCAGATCCCAGCCTGGGTGATCTTCAGCACCAATCCGCCCGGCTCGGGATCGGGGACGTCGTACTCCTCGATCACGAACGGTTCGCGGTATTCCTTGACGACGACGACGCGGCCAGTGGTCACGATTCGCTCTCCTTCAGCGCGCGCAGCGCAGCGGCTGCCGTCGCATCATAGCGAGGCAGCCCGCGGCTGGCCCGCCGAACCCGGGAGCGTGGACCTGGCGCAGGTCTAGCGGTCGCCGGGGACGAGGCCGGCGCGCGTGATCAGGTCCTTGCTGAGCGCCTGGAACGAATCCGGCTCCAGTTCGTCAACCTCGGCCTGCCCGGACTCGGCGACCGCCCGCTGGAAGGGCTCGAAGCTCGGGATCTCGTCATCGGCCAGTGGCTGCATCCACTCCTTGCGGGCGAGCGCAGCCTCGATGTACGGGGCGAGCTCCTCCTGCTTGCGGGCCTCGCGCTCTTCCTCCTGCTCGGACTTGAACTCGGGCATGACCTCCTCGGCGAAGAGGCGCAGGGAGTCGCAGATCTCCTCGTGGGTGGCGCGGCCGGCCTGGGCGCCGAGCATCACCTGGTCGGCGCCGGCCCTAGTGAGCAGGCGGATCGCCTCGCGGGCCTCCTCCGGCGTGCCGATGCAGCTCGGGCGTCGCCGCGTGTGCTCGGCCTCGAGGCTCTCGCGGGCGTCCTCGAAGATGTTCCAGAGATTCGTGCGGCCGGGCGTGTGGAGGCCGGCGACGTAGTAGTGCGCGACGCCGGTGCTGAAGAAGAGGCGGTCGGGCAGCGCGCGCTCGAAGGCGGCATCCCCGTCGTGATCGAGGCAGAGCGGCTCCGCGATCGAGAAGTTGGCGTTGACGAAGTGGCCGATCGGGACGCACTCGGTCTTGATCGCGTCGTAGTAGTCGTCGATCCAAGCGCCCACCTCGTCCGGCGGGAGGAAGGAGAAGCAGAGCACGCCGAGGCCGAGCCGGCCGGCCAGCTTCACGGCCTCGCGGTTGGAGCAGGCCATCCACATCGGCGGATGCGGCCGCTGGACAGCCTTCGGGATCACGTTGCGGCAGGGCATCGAGAAGTACTTGCCCTCGTAGCCGGGGTACGGATCGAGCGCGAGCATGTTCGCGACCTGCTCGGCCGCCTCGAGCCACATCGCGCGCTTGTCCTTGAGCGGCACGCCGTAGCCCTCAAGCTCGCTGCGCGAGGCCGTCTCGCCGGTCCCGAACTCGACGCGGCCGCCGGAGACCAGGTCGAGCGTGGCGATCCGCTCCGCGACGCGGGCGGGGTGGTTGTAGTTCGGCGGCATCGCGACGATGCCGTGGCCGAGCCGGATCCGCTTCGTGTTGCGCGCCGCGGCCGCGAGCACGATCTCGGGCGCGGACGAGTGCGAGTACTCCTCGAGGAAGTGGTGCTCGACCTCCCACACGTAGTCGATGCCGATCTCGTCGGCGAGCTCGATCTGCGCGACCGCATTCTGGAAGAGCTGCTGCTCGCTGCCCGGCGTCCAGGGCCGCGGATGCTGCAACTCCAGGAAGATGCCGAACTTCATCGCTCACTCCGATCCGGTTCGCGCGCCGGGGCCAAGTATACGGACGGCCTCAGCGAGCCTCGCCGAGGAAGTCCTCCGCGGCGTCCTGCGGGACGTGACCCAGCACCTCGGTGCTGTGGCTGTAGTCGCGAAAGCGCCAGCGGTTGTTGGAGATACCAAAGAAGATGTCGAAGCGCACGTCGGCGGGCGCCTCGATGCTGCGCACGATCAGGTCGGCGATGTCGCGGTGACTGACGAAGATCGCCTGATTCCAGGGATCACCCTCGCGCGGCCGGCCATTCCGCGAGCAGGCGCCGATCCGCAGGCAGATGATCGACAGCTCGGTCGTCCCCACGTACATGCGCGCCAGGTCTTCGCCGAACAGCTTGGAGACGGCGTAGAGGTTCACTGGCCTCGGCTCGTCGCTGGTGCGCAGCATCGGCCACTCCGCGGGAACGCGATCGTATTCCCCGCGCGTGATCTCTCCGTACGGCGATGAACTCTGGTAGCCACTCATGGTGGCGCCGCTCGAGGCGAAGACGACGCGCCGCACCCCCGCCGCGACGGAGGCCTCGAAGACGTTGCGGACGCCGTCGATGTTGTTGCGGAGGATCTCCTCCCACGGCGCCTCCCACATCCCGAGCGGCGAGTTGACCCCTCCGTAGGCAGCGAGGTGCACGACCGTGTCGACGCCCTCGAAGGCAGGCGTGATCTCATCGAGCACGGCGATGTCGCCACGGAAGTCCCGCTCCGTGGGCATGCCCTCGACGCCGCCGCGTGAGAGCGCGGCGACCTCGTAGCGCTGCTCGAGGGCGGGGCGGACGGCGCCGCCGACCGCGCCGCCGAGTCCGGTGACCAGTACGCGCCGTGCGTCCATCGTCCTCGCCTCGTTCCGTGCGCTCGGTCAGTGGCAGCGTCGCGCAGGGTACCGCAGGATGCGGACTCGATCTGCGCCCCGGCCGGCGAGCCGGCAACCTCGCGGGGAGGGCAGCACGCAGCAATCACGCGTGGCTATGATTGGCACACGCATGCCCGCTCCAAGGAGGACCACATGGCCGACCTCGAGATCATCGACTTCCACACGCACACCTTCGTCAGCGCCGACCGCGGACTCGGCTGGCAACGTTCGCTGGGCATCACGGAGACCACGCGAACGGGCGCGATCGACAATCTGCACGCGAACATGCAAGAGGGCGGCATCTCCCGCTCGGTGATGCTGATGTATACGCCGACGCGGTTCATGTACGAAGCGCGCATCCGCAACATCGAGTGGCCCGAGGACTCCGAGGCCCGCGCCCAGACGGAGCGCGAGATCCAATCGATGATGGCTCAGCGCATGATCGAGAACAACGAGTGGGCCTGCAACGTCAGCGCGGAGCACTCCGACCTGATCGCCTTCGCGGGCCTCGACCCGGTCTACATGGACGAGCAGACGATGGTCGGCGAGATCGACGACAAGGTGGCGAAGGGAGCGAAGGGCGTGAAGATCGTCCTGCTCGCGCTCGCGATCTACGCCGACGACCCGCGGCTCTGGCCCGCCTACGAGCGGATCAGCGAACTCGGCATTCCGATGGTCTCGCAGGCCGGCGCCGGCGGAGAGAACGGCGATCGCGGAGACGCGCACGGGCGGCCGAAGTACTTCGAGAACGCCCTCGAGGAGTTCCCGGACCTGGTCGTCAACCTCGCGCACCTCGGCCACGGCTACGAGGAGGATGTGATCGACCTCTGCCGGCGCTTCCCGAACCTCTACGCCGACCTGTCCAGCCGCCTGCATGAGCTCGACGACCCCGAAGAGGAATTGACGGCGGACTCGCTTGTGGAGTTCATCCGTGCCTGCGGCGTGGAGCACATCATGTTCGGCACGAACTACCCGCTGAACGACCCGGTGCTCTACGCGGAGGTGATGCGGACCCTGCCGCTGACGGACGACGAGCGCGAGCTCGTGTCCAGCGGCAACGCGAAGCGCCTGCTCGGCGGCTAGCCGGAGCTCGCGCCTCGCAACGACGCGAGGCTACCCGCAGATGCTGCGCACGGTGTCGTGCAGGATTTGCATGCCCAGCCGCATGCCCTCGATCGCGATGCGCTCGTCGTTGCCGTGCCCGAGCGCCTGGTCCGAGGGCGGGACGAAGACGGGCACGAAGCCGTACGCCGGGTAGCCGTGGCGGCGGAACACGCGCGAGTCCGTGAACCCCGTCGAGGTCCACGGCACGACGACGGCGTCCTCCACGGTGTCGCGCACGGCTCGCGACAGCGTCTCGTACAGCTCCGAGTCGATCGGCGAGGGCGGGCCGTAGCTGCGCAGCACCACCTCCACCTCCACCTGATCGTCGTCGATCACGCCGATCATCTCGGCGAGGAAGGCGTCCGGGTCGGAGCCGGGCACGAGCCGGCAATCGAGGGTCGCCGACGCCCCGGCGGGGATCACGTTGTGCTTCACACCGGACTGGAGCGTGGTCACGGAGATGGTGTTCTTGAGCAGCGCCCCCACCCGGGGCTGCCGCGCGGCGACCTGCTCGATGACCTCGGGCGTCGGCTCGTCGTCGAAGAGGCCGGCGGCATGCAGCCCGTCGAAGTAGGCGCGCAGCTCCGGGCCGATCTGCGGCGGGCGCTCCCAGTCCAGGATCCGCTGCAGCGCGCGCACGAGGCGATCGGCGGCGTTGTCCGGCGTCGGCACGGAGCCGTGGCCGGGGCGGCCCTGCGTGCGCAGGCGCACCCAGAACGGGATCTTCTCCGCCACCCCGATCTGCATCAGCGGCCGCTCGACGCCGAAGGCGCGCGTGCTGCCGCGCCCGCCCTCGTTGATCACGCACACGCAGTCGATCACCTCGGGATGCTCGCGCGCGAGGAACTCGGCGCCATGGACGCTGCCCGCCTCCTCGTCCGCGACGGCGATGAAGGTGAGGTCACGACGCAGCGGCAGCTTGTGGCGGTGATGCAGCAGGAAGGTGATGAGCTCCATGATGCCCATCCCCTTCATGTCGAGCGTGCCGCGGCCCCAGATGTAGCCGCCGCTCACCTCGCCGCCGAGCGGATCGACGGTCCAGTGCTCGCGCTCGAAGGGGACGACGTCGGTGTGGTTGAGCAGGATCAGCTGCTTGCCGGCGCTGCCGTCGCCGGGAAGCGTGGCGACGAGCGTGGCGCGGCCGCGGGCGTCCGGCGGCTCGTAGAGCTTGTAGGGGATGCCCTCGCGATCGAGGATCGCGCCGTAGAACTCGCAGGCGCGGGTCTCGTTGCCGGGCGGATTGACGGTATCGACGCGGATGTAGGCGGAGAGCAGCTCCGTCGCTTCCTCGGTCAGCGCATCCCAGTCCGGCGTGAATCCGTCGTCCGCCATGCCGTCCTCCTCGAATCGTCCTCACGCGCCCGCTCAGCCGCCAGTGAACCTACCACCACGGGCAGGCGCCGGGCGCGGGTGCGCCCTCGGATCTCGGGGGTGGGGGCGAGCGAAGCGGGTGGGTGTGTGGAGCGGGGGACGGGTCTCGAACCCGCGACCTTCTGCTTGGAAGGCAGATGCTCTACCAGCTGAGCTACCCCCGCACCCGCCTTGCCATTGAACGCGCCGCCACCGCGCGCGGTCAACGCGCGGGGCGCGGCAAGGGGGTTCAGGCCGAAGGAGCCGACGCGTCTTCGGAGTCCGCCCTGAGCCGCACAAATCGGAGGAACGCGGCAATCTTGAGTACCACCGCGGCTTCGTGCTTCGTCGCTGGCCCGGCCAGCCCATGGAGGTACCTGTTCCGGAGATTGAGCCCGAGGGGATCCGTCAGCGTAGTACGAAGGAATCTCCACCAGCCCTCATGGTCGTCCCCAAAATAGGGACGCAGATCCTTGAGAATGCGCCCAAGCGTCCTGACGCCACCGGGGCTGGATCCGCGCGGTTCCCTGTACACGACCCCTCCGGCCTCCGCGAGGATTCTGCGAAGGACGGCCTCGATCCTCGGAAGAGCGACATGAAGCGATTCGTCGAACCGCCCAGACCAGTAGTGTTCGAGGGCTCTTGCGAATGCGTCGGCCTCTTCGGCGTTGATGTATCCACAGAGGAAGAACTCGCGGATTTCGTCGGCGTTTACCGAATACCGCTCTCCAATCCTGTCGAGAGCGGCCTGCGTAACGCCCGCATCGAAGAGGATGTTCAGCATCTCGCGTTCTACGACACCCGCCCTTCGCTTGTCCTCATCGGTATCCAAGTAAAGGATCGGCTTCCCCTCGTCATCGAGGACGACACGACCCACCAATCGCCTGAACACGAACTGCTGGGCAGCATCATCAACGGCCTGCTCGATCTCCGCCGGATCACCTGCCGGAGGTCCGAACGCGACGGCAAGACGATAGAGGGCCGGACCGACTCCGTCTCTGCCTACAATGTTGTCAATCTCTGCCTCTAGTTGCTCCACCGGAACTTCCAAGTCCAGCGGTGTCGAAACAAGATCGTAAGTGTCAGGATCGATCTCCTGGATATGCCGGCGGATGAGGTCTTGCATGTCAGACGCGCCTGGCTTGTTGTTTGCGACCTCGAGGGCGCGCCTGAGCCAGTGCTGCCTGGAGAGTCCGTCTTCTTGCTGTAGCGCCGACTCGAGCAGCATCTCGGCCGTTGCTCGCTGAATCTGGGCAAGCTTCTCGGGGTTGCCACGCGCGAGCGCTTCCTCCAACTCGAAGAGCGCCTCCCTCACGTTTGGATTCTCTTCAAGCAGCCCATGACCGATACGTATGAGCTCAATCAGATCGGAAGGTTGATCCTCAGGCGGGAGATCGACTAGCAGCCTCAGCAAGCGCATGAAGATACCCGGACGACCACCCGCTTCCTTGTGGCGCAGCTCGTCGCGGAGGTACTCAGCGATGTGCTCGATGGCGGGAGCAGCGAGATCCGGGGCGTTGAGCTCGCGCGCGAGCTCAAGTGCCCGATCGAGGAACTGTGCGACGCTGAGCCCATCGCACTCAGTTGATTTTGCCGCGGCGATGTAGTGCGCCACAGCAGCGCGCGCATGCTTGTGGGGTTCGCTCCCGTGGCGAGTGACCCACAGCAAGTCGCTGATGCGTGCAGCCGCCGCAGGGCTGCTCACAAGAGACGACAGTTCCTGCCAAACCGTGAGCACCTCGCCATGCTCGTGCAAGGTGTCCACGTATGGTGGATAGACCCCGTCGGCAAACTCCGCCAGCGGCCGGTAGGGGCCGCCGTAGGTATCGCGCTGGCCGCCCGAGGACGACTCGATAAGTCCGTACGCCAGCGCCCAGAGGGTTGCTACTGCCGCCGGGCTGTCGTCATCACCCGCGCGTCGTCTGAACTCCGACCACACCCGGTTGAGATTGCACTCGGTGCGTGCAATCTCGTCGAGCAACGCCGCCGCCTGCGCAGTGTCCATCGCCTAGTCGTCCGCGTCGCCAGGGGAGGGAATCGACTAGTCGAGGAGCGCGTTCGCGACGGTGCGCAGCGCCTCGCCGGCGCCGCCGAAGCGCAGCGAGGCTTCCTTGCCGCGGATCGTGTGGAAGTAGAGGGGGTACTCGGTGATGAAGCCGATGCCGCCGTGCAGCAGGTGGCAGTCCTGCGTGACCTGCGCCACCGTCTCCGCCGTCACGGCCTTCACGACCGCGACCTGCGAGGCGTCCTCGCTGCCCTCGTCGAGGTTCCAGAACAGTTCGTGCACCAGGAAGTTGCACGCCTGCACGCGCGTCGCGAGGTCCGCGAGCCGCATCTGCACGGCCTGGAACGAGCCGATCGGCCGTCCGAACTGCACGCGCGTCTGCACGTAGTCCACGGTCATGTCGAGCGCGCGCTGCGCGTGCGCGTAGGACTCGAGTGAGGCCAGCGCCGATCCGAGCCGCCGCAGGTCCTCGACCGCCGCCTCGCCCTCGATCCAGGCGTCCGCCTGCGCGCCCTCGTAGGCGACGATCGCCTGCGGCGTCTTGCCGATGCTGGCGAGATCGCGCTCGATGCGCACGCCCTCGGCGCCTGCCGTGACGAGCGCGAGGCCGGGCGCGCCGTTGCGGCTGGCCGCGACGAGGTGCAGGTCGCTGCTGCGCGCGTACTCGACGAAGCGCTTCTCGCCGTGGACCGCGCCGTCCTCGACGGTCGCGGCGAGGTTGTGCATTTCGCCGTGGCCCTCGGCGAGCGCGATCGCGACCGTGGCGCCCTCGGCGATGCGCGGCAGCAGCTCGGCCTGCAGTGCGTCGTCGCCGTGGCGCTGGACCACGAGCGCGGCGAGTGTGGTGGGCACGAAGGGCGTGAGCACCGCGAAGCGGCAGAGCTGCTCGATGATCACCGAGAGGTCGAGCATCGAGCCGCCCTGGCCGCCGTGCTCCTCGGCGACGGCGAGCCCGGTCCAGCCGAGCTCGACGAGTGTCGACCAGAGAGCAGCGTCGGGCTCGCCGGCCCGCTCCATCTCGCGGACGCGGTCGGCGGGCGCCTCGCGTGCGAGGACGTCTTCGGCGTTGCTGCGCAGCAGCTCCTGGAGATCGGTCGGTTGCAGGTCCACTGCGTGCGCTCCTGCCCGCTAGCCGCGCGGCAGGCTGAGGCCGCGCGTGGCGATGATTTGCCGCTGGACGTCGTTGGTGCCGCCGCCGAAGCGCGTCGCCGGCGCGCCACGCCAGCGCTCCTCGAAGTCCCCTCCGAGCGGCGCGCGCGCGCCCTGCAGCGCGCCTTCCCAGCCGAGCAGATCCATGGCCAGGTTGCTGACGCGCTCCTTCGTGTCCGTCGACCAGACCTTCGTCATCGAGGCCTCCATCGTCGGCGTGTGACCGCCGTCGATGATCGCCGCGTTGGTCGTCGCGAGCGCCCGCGCGATCTCGTAGTCGAGCTTCGTCTCGGCAAGCTTCGTGCGCACGATCGGGTCGTCGCGCAGCTCCGTGCGCTCCTCGCGCACGTACTCGACCATCTGGTCGAGCACGCGCTTGATCGGCGCGTAGGGCCCGATCGTGACGCGCTCGAGGTCGAGCGCGTTCATGATCGTGTACCAGCCGCGGTTCTCCTCGCCGACGATCGAGTCGGCGGGGATGCGGACATCCTCGTAGAAGGTCTCGTTGGTGCGGCCGCCGCCCATCGTCCAGAGCGGACGCACGGTGATGCCGGGCGTGCCCATGGGGAAGACGAAGACGGAGATGCCGCGATGCTTGGGCGCCTCGGGGTCCGTGCGCGCGGCCATGAAGAGGTGGCTCGCGTTGTGGGCCGCCGAGGTGTAGATCTTCTGCCCGTTCAGCACCCACTCGTCGCCGTCGCGGACCGCACGCGTCTGCAGCGAGGCGAGGTCCGTGCCGGCGTTCGGCTCGGTGTAGCCGATCGCGAAGTTCATCTCGCCGGTCTGGATCTTCGGCAGCCACTCCTGCTTCTGGCTTTCGCTGCCGAAGCGCATGATCGTCGTGCCCACGGAGAGCACAGAGAGCGCGTCGTAGGGCATCCCCCAGTACTCCAGCTCCTCCTTGAGGATGAAGAGGTAGAAGGCGCCCTTGTCCTGACCGCCGTACTCCTTCGGCCAGGCCATCGTGGAGAACCCGGCATCGTCGAGGGCCGTGCGGAAACCCTTCATGGCAGGGCCGTGCACGTAGGTCTCGTGGTACTCCTCGAGCTCTCCGAGGAGCTCCTCCGTCCGGTATTCCTGGATGAAGGCGCGCAGGTCGTCGCGGAACTGCAGCTGCTCGTCGGTCCAGCCGTAGTGCATGCGCACGGCCCTTCCCTGATGCCCGGTTGGCCACCGCATCATACCCACGCCCCCTCTGGTGGGCGACCGACGGCGCGACGCGGCCGCCCCCGCTGGCGCGCGTCGCGGTAGGCTTGCCCGCGAGGCGGCAAGGAGGCAGCGATGGCGGAGCAGGACGCGCCCCGGATCAGCGAGGGCCAGATCACCGAGGAGGCCCTCGAGCGGCTGCGCTCGCGCCTCGGCAGCTACAACCGGCCGAGCTTCTACGGCCTGGGCCCGCTGCACGAGGAGGCTACGCGCGACAGCATCCGCCACTTCGTGCGCGGCATCGGCGATCCGAACCCGCTCTGGGTGGACGCCGAGTACGCGGCATCGACGCGCTGGGGCGGGATCATCGCGCCGCCGATGTTCCTCTACAGCGTCTATTGGACCTCGGGCCGGACGGGCGGCCTGCCCGGCGTGCACGGCTTCCACGCCGGCAACGACTGGGTCTGGCATCACCCGATCATGCTCGGCGACCGGATCACGGTGCAGGAGCAGTTCACCGGCCTCGAGGAGCGCCAGGGCGAGTTCGCCGGCCGCACGATGATCCAGTCCAGCATCTCCACCTACCGCAACCAGCGAGGCGAGGTGATCGCCGAGTGCAAGGGCTGGCAGTTCCGCGCCGAACGCCGCGCCGCGCGGGAACGCGGCAAGTACCAGCGCGAGCCGCACGTCTACACCGAGGACGAGATCTTCGCGATCGAGGAGGAGATGCTCAACGAGGAGATCCGCGGCGCGACCCCCCGTTTCTGGGAGGACGTCGAGATCGGCGACGAGGTGCCCGCCGTCGTCAAGGGACCGCTCAGCCTCGGCGATATCGCCGCCTTCGAGGCGGGCTGCATCGGCGGCATGGCGCACGTCTTCGCCGTCCGCGAGTCGCGCCGCCACCCGGCCTTCTGGTACCGCGACCCGACCACGGGCGCGCTCGAGGCGGTGATCCGCGTGCACGCGGCCTCCGGCACGGCCGGCCAGGCCGGGCTGCCGATGGCCTTCGACTACGGCTCGCAGCGGATGTGCTGGTTCGGCCACCCGATCACCAACTGGATGGGCAACGACGGCTTCCTGACGCGCCTCTACGGCGAGGTCCGGCGCTTCAACTACCTCGGCGACACCACCTGGCTGAAGGGCCGCGTGAGCGGCAAGCAGATCGAGGGCGCGGACCACCTCGTGGACCTCGAGATCTGGGCGGAGAACCAGCTCGGCGAGATGACGGCGAAGGGCCGCGCGCAGGTCAGCCTGCCCACGCGGGCGCCGCAGTGGGAGGGGTTCTAGCCTCCGCGGCACAACGCGCGAAGCGCGAGGCACGAGAGAAGGAGATACGGATGCGCGACTTCCAGGACAAGGTCGCCGTCGTCACCGGCGGCTCGGGAGGGATCGGACGCGGGCTGGCGCAGCGCTTCCTGCAAGCGGGGATGCGCGTCGCGCTGGCGGACATCGACGCCGACGGGCTGAAGGAGGCCGAGCAGGCGCTGGGCGAGTACGGCACGGTGATCGGTGTGCCGACGGACGTCTCCAAGCGCGAGAGCGTCGAGGCGCTGGCGAGGCGCGTGCTCGATGAGTTCGGCGCGGTGCACGTGGTCTGCAACAACGCCGGCCTGAATTCGCTCCACGAGCCCGCGCTCTGGGAGCTGCCGCACGAGGAGTGGCAGGCGGTCGTCGGCGTGAACTTCTGGGGCGTGCTGAACGGCATGCATGTCTTCGTGCCGATCATGATCGAGCAGGACACAGAGGGGCACATCGTCAACACCGCCTCGGCGGCCGGCCTCGGCTCGCGGCCGGGCATCAGCACCTACGTCGCGACGAAGGCCGCCGTGGTCGCGCTGTCGGAGTCGCTGCACCACGAGCTGGCGCGGGCGGGGTCGAAGCTGCGCGCCTCGGTGCTCTGCCCCGGCCGCGTGCGCACGCCGGTGCGCATGGGCGGCTACCAGCGCCCGCGCCGCGCGCGGAGCGACGACGAGGGAGACGACGAGGGCCGCCGGATGCTGCCCACGGACGTCGGCGACCTCGTCGTCGCGGCGATCCGCGAGGAGCGCTTCTACATCCTCACCCACCCGGAGGCGACCAAGGAGCGGGTGCGCAGCCGCGCGGACGACCTGCTGCTCGATCGCCTGCCGACCTACTCGCCCTCGATCCGCTCGGTCTAGCCACGGAGGAGGCCGCCGTGCAGCAGCCCGTACCGGTCGCGATCGTCACCGGCGCCAGCCGCGGGATCGGCAAGGGCTGCGCGATCGCGCTCGCCGAGGCCGGCTACGACCTCGTCGTCGCCGCGCGCACACTCGAACCCGGCGAGCCGCAGGAGATGTCCGAGACGGTGCAGGACTCCGACGTGCGTCCCGTCCCCGGCACGAGCCTCGCCGAGACCGTCGCGGAGATCGAAGCGCTCGGGCGGCGCGCGATCGCGGTGCGCGTCGACCTGCTGGAGCAGGGCGACATGGACGCCCTCGTGGAGCACACGCTGGAGGAGTTCGGCCGCATCGACGTGCTGGTCAACAACGCGCGCTGGGTGGGACGGGGCTACAAGGACCCGTTCCTGATCACGCCCCACGAGGTCTTCGAGCTCTCGCTGCGCGTGAACGCGCTCGCGCCGCTCTACCTGCTCAGGAAGGTCGTCCCCGTGATGATCGAGCAGGGTGGAGGCGTCGTCGTGCACATCACCTCGCGCAACGGGATTGTCGAGTCCTCGCGACTGCCGTCGAGCGACTGGACGGGTCGGCCGGGGCTCTCCTACGCGGTCAGCAAGGCGGCGTTCAACCGCATCGCGCCCGGGCTCGCCAAGGAGATCGCCGAGCACAACGTCGCGATCGTGAACCTCGAGCCGGGCGATGTCGGCGTCGAGCGCAAGGCGGTCCAGCGCGGCGACGCGTTCGACCCCGCGAACCACGACTCGGCGCTCGCGGCGGGGCGCAGTTGCGCCTACATCGCGAGCTCGGCGCACCCGATGTACTACTCCGGCCTCACCGTCTTCGCACCGGAGTTCGCCGTCGAGCGTGGGCTCGTCGAGCCCGGCGACCTCGCCGCCGGCCGGCCCGAGCGCTGGGGTCAGCCCGGCCGCGTGATGGCGACCTACAGCGGGCTCGTGGAGACGATCTAGCGGCCGCTCGGCGGAGGACGTGCGATGAAGCCGACCTGTGGGGCTTCGGTCGATCGGAACAAAGCTCGCGGATGTGACCAACGAACTGCCGTCCATGCGGTGCACTGGCGGATCGTGCTTGAGGTTTCCGGCGCGCTGGTTGCCGGGCTAGCGGTGCTGAGCGTCGTGGCGGCTGCCGGCTCCGGCGCCGCGATAGCCCTCGCGATCTACTGGGCGGTCGCCAGCGCGGCGGCGGCGTGGCTCGCGATCAGGCAGCGTGATCCTGCTCGGCGCCTGCTGGCCGCCTCCGCCGGAGCGGGCCTGACGTTGGGCACTGCAGCAGTGCTGATCTTCACGTTCGGCGCCGCGTTTCTTCCCGCTCTCCTACTCTGGCTGCTGGCTGTCGCGGAGCTCTATCGGAAAGCCAGTGATCGAGCCGAAGCCATCGCCGTGGGTGCTGGCCGGGGCTTCGTGGCTGCCTTCCTCGGGCTCGTCGTGACGAATCGCGCCGAAGCCATCGCTGCGGGTGTTGGCCTCGGTTTCGTGGCTGGCGGCCTCTGGCTCCTCGTGTGGCTTGTCGTGGCGACTCGCTGAGAGACACCAGCACCAGTCGCCTCTACTCGGGACAAGGACACATTGGGGTTAGGGTGAGGGAGCGCCGCAAGGGGGATGCGATGAAGCCAATCACCGAGGCGGGCGAACTGTTCCGCCATCAGCGCGCCGTCCGCGCCTGGTCCGACCGCGAGGTGAGCGAGGAGCACGTGCGCGCGGTGCTGCAGGCGGCGATCCACGCGCCATCCGGGTCCAACACGCAGCCCTGGAGCTTCATCGTCGTGCGCGACGCGGAGCAGAAGGCGCGGATCCGCGAGGTCTACGACCGCGCGCGCGCCGACATCTCCCAGGTCGCCCAGGTTGCGCCCGCGTCGCTCCCCGGCGACCGCATGCCGCTCGACGCGGCCCCGGTGCTGATCGTCGCCTGCATCGGGACGCCGCCCTCGGGAAGCGCGGGCTTCCAGACGGGCGCCTCGATCTATCCCGCCTGCCAGAACCTGATGCTCGCGGCGCGCTCGCTCGGCCTCGGCACTGTGCTGACGACGCTGCACCGCCGCCGCAAGGACGAGCTGCACGAGGTGCTCGGCATCCCCGACGGCATCGAGAGCGCGGCGATCATCCCGCTCGGCTGGCCCACCCGCGACTACGGCCCGAACCGTCGGGCACCCCTCGACGACGTCGTCATGCAGGATCGCTGGACCGAGGCGCCGACTTAATCAGGGGCATTTTTCGGGTCAGCCGGCTTGTCGATCCAGAAGCGCTGACCACAACCGCGCAGGCAGATCAGCATCGAGCCGTAGCCCTGCGGATCGTGCATCCCCTGGAGCGCGCCCCGCTCGCAGGCCGGGCAAACCATGTACGGGTTCCCCCACGCCCCGATCTCGATGCGATCGGGCATCGCCCTGAGGTAGACGATCGGCTGACGAACGTGCTCACCGGGCATCCGCGCCGTCCCACGCGCACACTGGCCGCGCTCGGCGATCTCGTCAAGACGGCGCTCCGCTATCATCCGCAACGCCTCGGCACGCTGCCGGGCCGCGCTGGAACGGAGCAGACGATGGCCGACGGGCGCTTTGTCACCTACGAGACGCTGCACGAGGGCCGCATCGCCCGCATCTGGCTCAACCGCCCGGATGCGCGCAACGCCCAGAACTACGGCCTGCTCGACGAGCTGGACGAGGCGTTCCTGCGCGCCGAGGCCGACGAGGACGTGCGCGTCGTGATCCTCGGCGGGCTCGGACCCGCCTTCTCCGCCGGGCACGACCTCGGGACGCCGGAACGCCTCGCCGAGAACGAGGCGATGCACGCGGCCACCGACCGGCGGGGCGGGGAGGAGCGCTGGCTGCGCGAGTTCCGGCACTACTTCGAGAACACGCGCCGCTGGCGCGACCTGCGCAAGATCACGATCGCGCAGGTGCACGGCTACTGCATCTCCGCCGGGCTGATGCTCGCCTGGTGCTGCGACCTGATCTGCGCCTCGGACGACGCGGTGTTCGTGGACGTGGTCGGGGCGCGGCTCGGCATGTGCGGCCTCGAGTACTTCGCGCATCCCTGGGAGCTGGGTCCGCGCAAGGCGAAGGAGCTGCTGCTGACCGGCGACTCGATCGACGCCGACGAGGCCTACCGGCTGGGCATGGTCAACAAGGTCTTCGCCCGCGATGCGCTCGATGAGGAGACGCTGAACCTCGCCAGGCGCATCGCCGAGGTGCCCTCGTTCGCCGCGCTGCTGATCAAGGAGTCGGTCAACCAGACGCAGGACGCGCAGGGCTTCTACACCGCGCTCAAGGCGTGCTTCAGCATCCACGAGGCGAACCACGCGCACTGGGCCGAGGTCACCAACGGCGCCGCCGCGATCGGCACGCCCGAGTTCGGCGTCAGCGGCGAGCGCCGCCCGATCCAGCGCGCCGAGCGCACCAGCAGCGGACTGCCCGCCTGAGCGCCGCCGGCAGCCCGGACGCCGGCGAGGGCCGCCCGCCCGTCCTGCTCGCCGGGCGCACGCCCGCCATCGAGTGGGCGGCGTTGCAGCTGCGCCGCGCGGGCTTCGAGCCGCTCCCGCTCGACCGCGGCGAAGCCGCGCCGCCGGCCGCCGCACTCCTCGCCGACCTCGACGACGAGGACTGGCGCGGTCACGACGACGAGGCGGCCCGGGCCGCCGCCGCCGCCGGCTGCCCGCTGGTGCTGCTCTCCTCGTTCGGGCGCGAGCCCGGCGCGCGCCGGGGCAGCGACCTCACCGTCTCCGCCGCGGCGGGACTGCTGCACGTCACGGGCACGCCCGCGGACGAGGAGCAGCGACCGGCCGTGCTCTCGCCGCAGCAGGCGGACGCGCTCGCCGGATCGTTCGCCGCGCTCTGGATCGGCGCGCAGGCGCTGGCCGGGGCGACCTCCGGCGTGACCGAGCTGACGAAGCTGGAGTGCCTCGCGATCGCGACCTCGTGGGCGGCCATCCAGTGGCTCTACGCGGGCGTGGCGCCCTCGCGGCTCGGCCTCTCCGTGTACCAGCCGTCGGACGTGTTCGAGGCGAGGGACGGGCCCGTCTACACCATCATCGTGAGGGACGAGCAGTGGGCGCGCCTGCGGCAGGCGATGGGCGATCCCGAGTGGGCGCGCTGGGAGATCTTCGGCAGTCAGCAGGGCCGCCTCGACGGGGCCGACGTGCTGAGGCCGCGCATCGCCGAGTGGCTGGCTCAATACACGCGCGAGGAGATCCTCGATCTCTCGCTGCGCCATCGCCTGCCCTTCGCGCTCGCGAACCGCCCGGATCAGGCGTCGGCGCTGCAGGAGCAGCTCGACGGCGAACGCGACCACGCGCGGTGGCTCTACCGCACCACCCCCGCGCCGCAGGCGGGCGAGCCGCCGCCACGCGAGGCTATCGAGGCACGTACGGCCCGCGATCCCCGCCGCCCGCTCGCGGGCATGCTGGTGATCGACGTCAGCACCGTCTGGGCCACGCCGTATGTCGGACAGCTGCTCGCCCAGCTCGGCGCGCGCGTGATCAAGGTCGAGTCGCGCCGCCGCCTCGACGACGTGCGGCCGATCATGACCTACTTCGACCCGCACGCCGAGGGCGAGGCGGACTGGGATCGCTCCGGCGGCTTCCGCGAGGTCAACCGCGGCAAGGAGAGCGTCGTCCTCGACCTCACGACCGCCGAGGGCCGCACCTTGCTCCACCGCCTCGTCGCGCAGGCGGACGTGCTGCTCTCCAACCTCACGCCCGGCGGCGACCGCGCGCGCCGCCTCGGCGTTGCCGAGGACGAGTTGTGGACGATCAACCCGTGGCTCGTGATCGGGCGGCTCTCTGCGTATCAGCCCGGCAGTCAGCTCGAGGGCATGACCGGCTACGGCTACGGGATGCTGCTGATGTGCGGCTTCGGCTACGCCGGGCCGGACCGCCCCTGGAGCGACCGCAGCATCGCCTACCCGGACCCGCTCTGCGCCGCCGCGCTCGCCCTCGGCCTGCTGCGCGCCCTCGAGGATCGCGACCGCAGCGGACGCGGAGCGCTCATCGAGTCGACGCTGTTCGGCGTCTCGGCGGCGCTGATGCGCGAGTTCGACGCCGATCGCGCGCCGGAGGCCGCCTACGAGGGCTGCCTCCCCTGCGCGCACGAGGAGTGGATCGCCGTCAGCTGCCCCGACGCCGCCTCGCTCGACGCGCTCGCGGGCGTGCTCGGCGTCGCCCTCGAGGGCGGCGACGCGGGCGATACGGAGGCGACGCTCGCCTCGCGCTCGCGGGTGTGGGAGGCGCAGTCGCTGCAGGTGGCGCTGCGGCAGCGAGGCGTGATCGCCGAGCGCGTCCTCGACGCGCGCGAGATGGTGCGCTCCGGCGAGCTGACCGGCAGCGGGCAACTGCACATCCCCGAGGGCGAGACGCACCTCCACTTCGCCTCGCCGTGGGTGCTCGACGGCGAGCGCATCGACGTGCGCGGGCGCTCCCCCTGGCTCGGCGAGCACACCGCCGCCGTCTTCGCCGAGCTGCTCGCGATCGACGCCGAGGGGCTGCAAGACCTCGCGGCACGCCAGATCGCCTGGTAGCTCACCGACCCGTAGCGCGCCGCCACGCCGAGACCTATAATGACACGCAAGCAACATACAACGCGGCGAGGTGACGCATGGTGGGCAGCTACGTGATGAAGGTCTCGTCGAATGGGCAGGTTTCGATCCCGGCGCAGGCCCGTGCGCGCTGGAAAGCTGATCGAATGCTCGTCGTCGACCTCGGCGATCGCGTGGTGATGCGCCCACTCCCTCCAGATCCCGTCGCTGCCCTCGAGGGGAAGTACGCCGGGCGAGGGCCAAGCACCGATCAGGCGCGTCAAGAGGCCCGGGCCGAGGACGCTGACCGAGAGCTGTGATCATCCTCGACGCATACGCGGTGCTGGCGTTCCTGCAGAGCGAGCCTGCGGGCCCGCAGGTCCGGGAGTTGATGCTTGGCGACGAGGAGTCGACGCTGACGCTGCTCGGCATCGCCGAGGTACTCGACCGTCTCGTGCGCCGCGCCGGCATCGACGAAGAGGAGGCGTGGCTCGACCTCGTACAAGTGGGGTTGGCTGCGTCGCCGGCGCTCGATCCTCAGTTGGCGGCGAGAGCGGGACTGCTCCGCGCGCGCCACTACGACCGCCGCACTCGCGCGATCAGCCTCGCGGACTGCGTGGCCGCTGAGACGGCGCGACGCCTGGATACATCGCTCGCCACCGCCGATCCCGCGCTCCTCGACACCTGCGAGGCCGAAGGGATCGCGGTCATCGCGCTCCCCGACAGCCAGGGCGCCGTCTGGTCCCGCTCCTAGCCGAAGGGCAACATTCGCAGGCCGGAGAGCCGGTATACTGTCCTCCAATGGTGCGCCGTTGGCGTGTTGTGCACAGGATCGTAGACGAGTCACCCTGCGCGGAGCGCGCTAGCGCCAGCATCAGAATCTCCCCCCAACGAGGCGCACCATGGCCATCGAAGTCACGCTGCTCGACCACACGAGCGACCCGCTGAAGACGCTCTACACCGCCTTCCGCGTCTGCTACTCCGCCCTCACGCCCGCGCAGATCGAGGCGCGCATCGAGGACGAGCGCATCCCCCGCGCGCAGATGCAGGCGTTCATCGACGCGCGCCTTGGCACCGGGCACGCCTCGCCGCTGCAGCAGGTCTGGTTCGAGTTCGGGATCTCCGGCGTCAGCCGCGCGTTCTCGCACCAGTTCGTGCGGCACCACATGGGCATCTCGTTCGAGCAGCAGTCTCAGCGTTATGTTACGTACAAGGACGGCTCCTACCCCTACACCGTCCCCGAGAGCGTGCGTCGCGCCGGCAAGTCCGAGGCCTTCGAAGAGGCGATCGAGGCCGCGGGTAACGCCTACCTCGAACTCGTCGACTCCGGCGTGCCGGCCGAGGACGCGCGCTTCCTGCTGCCCAACGCGACCAACACGAACTTCAAGGTCTCCGTCAACTACCTCGAGCTGCTGCACATCGCCGATCTGCGCCTCTGCACGCGCGCGCAGTGGGAGTTCCGCAAGGTCGTCGCGATGATGCGCGCCGAGGTGAAGCGCGCCTTCCCCGAGCTGGCGCGCTACATCCAGCCCAAGTGCGGCGAGTTCCGCCTCGGCTACTGCGACGAGGACTACGAGGCCTGGGAGGCCTGCCCGCTCGGTGCGAAGCGCCCGCACAAGCGCACGCTCTTCGAGCTGTACGACCGCGCACTCACTGCCAACAGCGGCAGCGGACGCGGCCTCGGCGACCTTGATGACGGCGACTTCGAGATCATCGAGACCGAACAGATCGGCGAGGCAGCCGAGCAGTACTGAGGTGGCCGCGCCCGCGCGGCGCGACCGACGGCCTCTGTAACCAGTTCCCGGCGGGCCTTACGCTCCCGTTATCCGCGGTTCGCGAGGCTGTCTCGCCATCGGCGGTCGCGCGTGCAGGAGGATGACGATGCTGAGCCGGCCCCGCCTCGTGATTGCCGCAGTCCTCGCAGTCGTGCTGGTCGCCGTGGTGGCCGCAGGCGGCTGGTACTTCTTCATCCGCGACGACGCGCCGCCGCCGGTGAGCCTCGAAGGCGCCGTGGCCAGCACGCTGGAGACCGCGACCGCGACGGCCACGCCGACGCCAACCCCGACTCCCACTCCGACGGCGACCGGGACTGCCGAGGCCACGCCGACCCGCACCGCCACCGCCGCACCGACGCCGACGCCGACCGCCACGCCGACACCCACGGCCACCCCGACCGCCGAGGCAGCCTCGGCGCGCCCGGAGGGCGAACTGACCGGCGTCTGGCAGCTCTCGGACCGGGGCGAGTCCTTCGCCGGCTACCGCGTCCGCGAGGAGCTCGCCACCATCGGCGCGACCACCGCCGCGGGCCGCTCCAGCGCGATCACCGCCTCGCTCGAGTTCGACGGCAGCGCGATCACCGCCGTCGATATCGAGGTCGACATGACGCAGCTGCGGAGCGACCAGTCACGACGCGACGGCGCCCTGCGCCAGCAGGCGCTCGAGACGAACGCCTACCCGACGTCCAGCTTCGCGCTCACGGAGCCGATACCGCTCGACGGCGTGCCCGCGGAGGGCGAGACGATCTCGGTCACGGCGGTCGGCGATCTGACGCTCCACGGCGTCACCCGCCAGGTAGAGATCCCGCTGGAGGGCCAGCTCACGGACGGGCTGGTCGTCGTGATCGGCTCGATCGAGATCGTGTTCGCGGACTACGACATCGAGCAGCCGCGCGCCGGGATCGTCATTTCGGTGGAGGACCGCGGGATCATGGAGTTCCAGCTGGTCTTCGAGTAGGCGCGGGACGGCCCGCTCGCGCCTCGGCTATCCGGCCGCCTCCGCCGCCTCAGCCTCGGCCTCGGCCGACTCGTGCCGGGCGACCCGCGCGGCGCGGTCGATCAGGTCCGAGGGGACGACCAGCACGAGCACGAGGACGAAGCAGAGGATGCCGACGCCGAGCAGCGTGAAGGTCGCGTATCCGCCGATCCCGTCTGCGAGGATGCCGAGCGGCAGGCCCATCAGCGGCATGAAGCCGAACGTGAGCATGTAGAGGCTCATGATCCGGCCGTGGTACTGCTGCTCCGAACTGGTCATGATCATCCCGTTGTTGAGCGCCATGTAGGCCATCGAGCTGGCGCCGATCACCATCATCGCGAGGAACGCGCCCGGCACTCCCAGCGTCAGTGATCCGACCCCCAGGATGACAAGGCCGACGCCCCAGCCGAGACCGAGCAGCGCCTGCGTGCGCGCCAGCCGGCCGGAGGGGTTCAGCGCGGCGATCAGCAGCGATCCCGCGAGCGCGCCGACGGCGTTCACCGCCATCAGCAGCCCGAAGCCGAGCGAGCCGAGTTCGAGATCGCCCGCCACGAACGCCGGCAGGATGGTCACGAACGGCATGCCCAGCGAGATCGGGAGCAGCGCCATCAGCATCAGCGTCCGCAGGGCCGGGTTGCCGCGCACGTAGCGCAGCCCGATCGCGATCTCCCCAAACATCCCCCGCCGCCGCGCGGCGCCCTTGAGGTGTCCGCGGCCGCGCGGAAGCAGCCACACGGCGCCCCAGGCGATGACGTACATGGCGGCGGTGATGTAGTAGGTCGCGGCGAAGCCCCAGGCCGCGATGAAGATTCCGGCGGCCACCGGCGAGAACAGGCGTGTCGCGTTCATCGCCGTGTTGTTGAGGGCGATCGCGTTCATCAGCTCGTGCCTCGGCACCAGCTCCGGGATGTAGGCCTGGCGCGCCGGCATGTTGAAGGAGAACGTGCCGCCGAGCACGATGCCGAATGCGAACAGCACGCGCAGCGAGATCATGTCGAAGCTGATCAGCAGTGCGATCGCCAGTGCCTGCACGAACACCGCCGCCTGCGTGAACAGCAGCACACGGCGCTTGTCCACACGGTCCGCGATCGCGCCCCCCGGCAGCGCCAGGAAGAGTTGCGGGATGCCCCACGCCGCGGCCAGCCCACCGACCGCGGAGAAGTTGCCCGCCAGCTCGTAGGCGAGCAGCCCGCGCGTGATCATCTGCATCTGCATGCCGACCATCGCCATGGCCATCGAGGCCCAGAGCAGGCGGTACTGCGGGTAGCGGAAGGCGCTGAAGGTGCGCCGCAGCGGCGGACGGCCTCCGCCGACGGGGGCCATTCCGCCGGCCATGCCACCGGCCATGCCGCCGGCCATTCCGCCGGGCATTCCGCGCATCGGGACGGTGGGCGGGCCCAATCCGTCCCCGTTCGGGCCGGCGTCCTGCTGCCCGTCGGGCGGCTCCTCGCGATCCGCCTCGGCGGATCGCGGCGTCGTGCCCTGGGCCATGCGCGCTCCACCCATCGAACCCGGCGCACTTTGCCCCGGCGAGGCCGCCGGCCCAGCCGGACCGCCTCGCAGGATGTTCGCCCACATCGTGCACCGGAGGAAGCCGGGGCCAGGAAAACTCCGCCGCGGCTGGACTCAGCGTAGATTCGCCCTACCCTGCCGTCAACGTAAGGTTAAGGCCCTCGCGGCGCGGCAGCGGTACCATTGCCGCGGAGCCGCGAGGCAGCGAACGGAGCCCCGAACGATGGCCGCACTGCCCGAGTCCGCGCGCGCCCTGCTGGCCGACCGCGCCTACGGCCACCTCGTGACCCGCAACCCCAGCGGTACCCCCCAGCTCTCGATGCTGTGGGTGGACGTCGACGGCGACGAGGTGCTCGTCAACACCTCCGAGGGCCGCGCCAAGGTCCGCAACATGCGCCTCGACCCGCACGTGCTGCTCTCCGTGCAGGCCCGCGACGAACCGCAGAGCTACCTGCTGATCCACGGCCGCGTCACGGAGATCACCACCGAGGGCGCCGACGAGCACATCGACATGCTCGCCGGGCGCTTCCTGGGCCTGGACGGCTACCCCTTCCGCGCGCCAGGAGAGCAGCGGCTGCTCGTGCGCATCGCCGCCGAGCGCATCACCGGCCTCGGCCCGTGGGCGCCCATGCCCGGTGCCTGACGGAGGCCCGATGACCTCCCAATCGCCCGACGCCGACGACATCCGCATGGACGAGCAGCTCGCGACCGAGTGCTCGAACTGGGTCGCCGAGCAACTGTCGGAGGAGTTCGGCGGCTTCATCGCCGCCGAGGTCGTCGACGCCGTGCTTGAGTTCGAGGCCGACATCCGCACCGAGGAGGACGACCCCGGGATGGATCACGCCTCGATGGCCGAGCGCCTGCTCGAACGGCTGGCCGCGGAGGGCGCGCCAACCGACCAGCGCTGGGGCGTGACCACGCACCTGCTCGTCGAGATCCTGTTCTGGGAGGATGAGTTCCGCGCGCTCGCGGGCCGCCCTCGCCACGTCCGCCCCCACGCCGGAGGCTCGCGGTAGCGCCGCGGCTGCGGCTACTCGATCAGCTCCGCGCACTCCTCGTCGAGGACCTCGCGCATCAGCGTCTTCGACGCGCCGAGGCTGGCGCCCTCGGCGATGGCCGCGGCAACCACCTCGAACGCGTCCTCACCGCCCTCGATCCGATCGCAGGCCTCGTGCGCGATCTCGTGCAGCCGGTCGTGGGTGTCGCCCCCGAAGTGCGCCGAGCCGCCGTCGGCGCAGGCGGCGAGCAGCAGCGCGAGGGACGCGAGCGCCGCACACGCCGCGCTCCTCCAGCGAGCGATGCGCCGACCTCGATGCATGGCCGCCCTCCTGAACGCTATGACTCCGCCGCGACTTCGTCGCGGAGGCGCTTCAGCCGCCGCATGTTCTCCAGGTCCGGGCCGTCGCCCTCGATGCCCGGTACCTCCAGCAGCAGCGCGCGGCCGGCGAACGCGGGCTCCGCGAGGATGGTGCGGAAGCCCTCGTAGCCGATGTGGCCGTCCCCGATATTCTCGTGCCGGTCGCGTCCGCTGCCCAGCTCTAGCTTCGAGTCGTTCGCGTGGATGACCGCCAGCAGATCGAGGCCGATCTCGCGATCGAATTCCTCGATGGTGCTCGCCATCCCCTCGGGCGTCGTGATGTCGTAGCCGGCGGCGAAGGTGTGGCAGGTGTCGAGGCAGACGCGCAGCCGCGGCGAGCCGGAGGTGTCGAGGATCGCGCCGATCTCCTCGAACCTGCCGCCGATCGGGCCCTGCTGGCCCGCTGCGTTCTCGAGCGCGAGCAGCGGGCCCTCCGGCGCCTCGTCGAAGATGCGCGCGATCGCGCTGACCACCTCCGGCAGCACCGCCTTGAAGCCGCGTCCGAGGTGCGACCCGCTGTGCAGCACCACGCCGTCGGCTCCCGCCCGCGCGGCGACGCTGAGCGCGTTGACGACCGACGCGATCGACTTCTCGTAGTGTTCCTCGGAGCGAGGGGCGAGGCTGACCAGGTAGCTGCCGTGCAGCCACGCCTGGCCGATGGCGGACTCGGCGCGCAGTGCGCGGAAGCGCTCGTAGGCCTCGGGCTTGTGGTTCGTGGGACGCCAGGCGCGCGGCGAAGCGCCGAAGAACTGCACCGCCTCCGCCCCGATCTCGGCTGCCCGCTCGATCGTGCGCCAGAGGCCACCGGATGCCGAGCAGTGCGCCCCGATCGCGATCCGGGACGGCGCGTCCTCAGTCGCGGTCATGAAGAGCGGTCCCGCACGCGCCCTCCCCGCCTGAGCCCTCGAAGGCGCGTTGCCCACGCCTCGATCCTCAGCCGCCACGGGCGCGCGACGACGACGCCGTCGACCGCCTCCGCGAGTTGCGCGAGGTCGGGCGCCGCTTCGCCGTACTCGATCCGCGCGGTCCCGCACGCGAGGTCCACGCTGGCGCTCGTCACGCCCGGGACGCTTCGCAGGGCGCGCTCGGTGCGGCTCGCGCAGACCCCGCAGACGAGGCCGTCGATCGCCAGCTCACTGCTGCCCTCGCCCTTCGAGGAGACGCGCAGCCGCGGCGCGGTCAGCAGGCGGCGAAGGTGGAGCTGGATGCGGCGCATCATGGAATCATCGTACCAGCGTCCCGGGCGTGCTTCAGCCCGGCTGCGGGAGCGATTTCGGGGTTCCGAAAGGCGCGTCAGGCGATCGAATGCGGCCGAGGCGTCGCCCTGTGCGTGCGGGCGTGGTAGATTCGCCGCAAGGTCGGCCAGCGGTGGCGGAACAGGCGTCCGCCGCCGCGCCGCCGCGAGCAGCCCCGACGGGAGGCAGCGTTGGCGTATTCCATCATCGAGACGTGCATCGGCTGCACGGCTTGCATCAAGAAGTGCCCGGTCAACGCGATCACCGGCGTGCGCGACGAGCTGCACGTGATCGACCCGGATCTGTGCATCGACTGCGGCGCCTGCGGCGCCGTCTGCCCGCCGGAGTCGATCCTCGATGAGCTCGGTGACCAGTGCCGCACCTTCCCCCGCCGCGAGCTGCCGCTGGCGAAGGTGATCGACGACAACTGCATCGGCTCCGGCTGCGAGCTCTGCATCCACATCTGCCCGTTCGACGCGCTCTCCCTGACGGACGCGCTGAACAGCCACGACTTCTACGGCGTCGCCGTCGTCGACGACAAGAAGTGCGTCGGCTGCCGACTCTGCGAGCAGGCCTGCGGCTGGGGCTCGATCTACATCGACCCGCCGCGCGAGATGCTGAAGAAGGACGTCTACCCCATGGAGGTGCTCACGCCCAAGAAGGGCCGCGGCATCGCGCGGGCGCAGGAGCGCAAGACCGCGACCGCCGGCTAGCGCGCCCTCGGCCGCGCCCAGCGGACGCCGAGGCGGCCCGAAGCGTGAGTGAGACTCCAGAACCCACGATCCTGCGCGTGCAGCTCCTGCGCCCCGGCGCGCGGCTTCCTCAGCGACAGAGCGCCCTCGCGAGCGGCTTCGACCTGCACGCCTGCCTCGAGGGCGGCTCGATCGAGCTGGGACCCTCGCCGCTGCTCGTACCGACGGGCATCGCGGTGGCCGCGCCGCAGGGCCTCGACGTGCAGCTCCGGCCGCGCTCCGGCCTCGCCTCGCGGGGGGTGCTGACGGTGTTCGGCACGCTGGACGCGGACTACCGGGGCGAGTTGTTCGTGACGATGTACTGCCTCCCCGGCAGCGGTGACGCCGGGCGCTACGTGATCGAGGACGGCGCGCGCATCGCGCAACTGGTCGTCGGCCGGCTCGCGCCGGCGGCGTTCGAGGTCGTCGCGGACCTCGATGCGACGGAGCGCGGCGCGGGAGGCCACGGCTCCACCGGCCGCTAGCCTGAGGCGGATCTGATCCCGACAGTGTGACCCCGCCAGTTTGATCCGGACGTGCAGAGGGCGGGCCCGAAGGCCCGCCCTCTCACCAGCATCTGCCGTGCGGCGGGGGTGATTGGTTTCGCGGCAGATGTTGGTTGCTAAGGAAGGTGCGGCGTCAGGCGGGAACCCCTTCCCCCTGACGCTCGTCCGGAAGGGGGGCGCTGAACACCCCGCTCCCGGATCTGCGAGGCCTAGGCATCGCTCATCTCCATCTCCTCTTCGGCGAAGAGGTAGTGGTAGACCAGCGCGGCGACCACCGCTCCGATGATCGGGCCGATCCAGTAGACGAGGTGGTTGCTCCACTCCCCGCCGACGAGGGCGGGACCGAAGCTGCGCGCCGGGTTCATCGCGGCGCCGGTGAGCGTGCCGATGGCGAGGATGTCCATCGTGAGGATCAGGCCGATGCCAAAGCCGCCCAGCTTCGGGCCGCGCGGGTCGAGCGCGGTGCCAAACACCGCCAGCATCAGGAAGAAGGTGGCGATTGCCTCGAGCGCGACGCCCTCGATGAAGTCGATGCCGCGGCCGAGCAGCGGGGCGCCGAGGCTGACGGCGTCGCGCAGCGCTTCCGGGAAGAGCAGCAGGAGCGCGAGGGCGGCCACGACGGCGCCGAGCAACTGCGCGATGATGTAGGCCACGGTCGTGATGGTGTCGAGGCGCCGGGTAGCCCAGAGGCCGATCGTGAGCGCAGGATTGAAGAGGCCGCCGGAGATGTGGCCGAGCGAGGAGACCAGCAGCGCGATGGCGAGGCCGTGGGCGATGGCGATGGCGACCAGGTTCTGTCCCCCGGTCTGCATGATGACGCCCGCTCCGACGAAGATGAGGGCGAAGGCGCCGATGAACTCGGCGGCGAGTTTGCGTCCGTGCTCCCTGGTGTCGAAGTCACCCATGAGAACCTCCCCACCTGCACACCCGTCACCAGAGGCGCCAGAGACGCGGCTGGATCGGCGGCGTAGAGGGCATTCAAACAGGCATCCGCTAAAAAGTCAACACGGATACTCAATTTGATCACGAAAAGTTTCCACAAGCCGCGCCCACACTCCGAATCCAGCCGATCGGCCCGGCGCAGGGCCCTCTTCGCGGCCATCCTCGGCGCGCTCGTCCTCCTCGCTGCCGCCTGCGGTGACGGCGGCGATGTGCGGGTCGTCGCGCTCACCCCGACGCCCGCGCCGGAGCAGACGCCCGTGCGCAGTGCCGACGGCCCGGCGACGATCGTCACCGCTACCCCCACCGCCGCCGCGATCGAGGGCACCGCGACGCCGACGCCGACCGTGACCGCGACCAGCGACGAGCCCCCGGAGCCGCCGGAGAAGCCGGCGGAGCCGCTCGCCAGCGCACTCGTGCTGCGGGACTACCTCGCGAGCGCTGAGCCGGACCTGCTGGGCTGCCTGCCGGAGCTGGTCTCCGTCTGGGAGCTCGCCCCCACCAGCGGCGAGCGCTGCCTCTATGCCGACTTCGACGGGGACGGCCAGAGCGAGTTCGTGTTCGCCGTCACCCTGGCCGACGGCGGCGGGGACGTCTGGTTCTACGAAAGCCGCGAGGAGGAGTACCGCCTCCTGTCCTCCGCGCGGGTCCTGGCCAACGACACGCTCGAAGGCGTCACGATCGAGTCCGTCGCGGACCTGACCGGCGACCGCTTCCCCGATCTGGTGATCTCCACGCTCAGCTGCGACGACAGCGAGTGTGCGAGGCGGGTGCTGATCATGAGCACACACAACGGAAGGCTGGGAGATCTGATGCCCGCCGGCGTTGAGATCAGCCCCACAGCCGAGCTGCGCATCGAGGTCCCCGATGAAGGGTCCGAAGGAACCTCGGACGACGGGGCATTGCCCAGGATCATCCTGGAAGACGACGCGGTGGCCGACTCCACCGCCGGACCGGTGCGCCCCTCGTCTCTGGCGCTGACCTGGGGCGGGGCGGGATTCCTCACGGAGCAGTTGGCCGGCGCGACCCGCTACCTCTTCCACGCGATCGCGGATGCCGACGAGGCGTTCAGGCGCGGGGAGTATGAACAGGCGCGAGCGCTCTACGAAGCGGCGGCCTCGGACACAGCGCTCGTCGACTGGCGCGTCGAGCGCGGCCGGGGATCGGGCCGTGCGGAGCTGTCGGCCTACGCGCTGTTCCGCGCGGGGCTGTCGGCCCAGCGCCTGCAGGACGACGCGGGGATGGTCGCGCTGCTCGACCAGGCGGTCACGAGCTTCGGCCGGACGCTGCACGGCCAGGTGGCGGCGATCTACCGCGAGGGCGCGAGCACGGACCTCGCGCCGGGCCTGATCTGCTCGGCGCTCGAGCAGTTCCTGCGGGCCCAGGAGTCACGCTTCCGCACGATCTGGAACTACGGCCCGCACAACCCGAGCCACGGCATCAGCGAACTCTGCTCGTAGCCCGCGCCGCGGACGAGCCCGCGCGCGACGGCTAGCGTGGCCCCGGGAGGCCCCTCGGAGCGGCGTCCGGCGGCGGCGGGTAGCGAGCGGCGGCGGGTAGCGAGCGGCGGCGAGCGCGGCCGCGGCGATCAGGAAGAAGACGATGACGAGGGCGAATGGTCCCTCGTAGCCGCCGGCGCGATCGAACCAGATGCCGACGACGAGCGGCCCGGCGGCGTTGAACGCAAGCGCGACCGGCTGGAAGGAGCCCCGGATCAAGCCGAGCTGCAGCCGCCCGAAGTAGTCGGCGTACACCACCTGGAGCTGCGTCACCATCGCGCCAAGGAACAACCCGTACCAGCACGCGTAGAGGAGCGCGATCGCAAAGCCGTCGGTTGCGAGCAGCAGCAGCACGCCGCTGCTCTGGAACGCCAACGCACCCACCATCGTCCAGCGCGGGCGCAGCCTCGCGGCGACGAGACCGCTGAGCAGCCCGCCGCCCGCCCCGGAGAGCGACATCACGGTGATGACCACGGCCGCATCGGTGGTCGAAAGCCCCCGGTCGACAAGGTGTGGAACCTGGTGGAAGTTGATCGAGCCGTTGCCGAAGATCGCGAGGGCGAAGGCCACGCCGACCAGCCAGTAGGCGCGGGTGCGGACCGCGGCACGCAGCGTCCAGGGGGGATCGAGCAGGGCGGCGGCGCGGCGCTCCGCGGCGGCGGGCGGCGGATCGCCGTCTGGGCGGAGGCCCATGTCCTCGGGGCGGCGGCGCATCAGCAGCAGCGGCGGCACGACCGTGAGCAGCAGCAGCACCGCGGCCAGCAGGCGGAAGCCGTCGGGCCAGCCGCGAGCGGCGATCACGAGCGCGACGAGCAGCGGCAGCACCGCATTTCCGAGGCGGATGCCGAGCGTGCCGAACGCGATCGCGACGGTACGCCGGCGGATGAACCAGTTCGAGACGGCGATGACCGCCGCCGCCGCCAGCACGGCAATCCCCAGTGCGCGCCCGACGGCGAAGAGCAGGTAGAACTGCCACAGCTCGCGCTGTTCGGCGAGCAGCAGAAACCCGCCCGCCATCACGAGCGCCGGCCCGGCGATCACCCAGCGCGCGCCGTAGCGATCGAGCACGACGCCGAAGAGCGGGGAAAGCAAGCCGCCGGAGATGCTGCCAAGCGTGATCGCGGCGGCGATTTCGGCCCGGCTCCAACCGAACTCCTCGTGCAGCGCCGGCTGGAAGATGCCGAGCACCGAGTTGAAGTACCCGACCTGCGCGAAGGTCAGGAGGAACGAGACGCCGACGATCGTCCAGCCGTAGAACCAGCGCCCGGAGCGCTGCGCGGGAGGGCCGCCGGGGCCTCCTGAGGCGTCGGCCGGCCGCGAGCGTCGAGGACCGGCCGACATCGGCGCCCTTCTCCAGGCAGCGAGGACGCGCGCTGCCCGCCTGGTCGTTGACCGCGTCGGGCGCGCCCTCGTACCGTCTGAGACCTTAGCGCAGCCCGCCGCCAGCGGCTGCGGGCGCGAGCGCCGCGGCAGGAGGCCGGACGATGCTCGGATGGCTGCGGACGGTCCTGCTGACCTTGATCTTCGCGCTCCTCGGCGCCGCGGCCGGGCGCGCCTTCGCCGAGCAACGGCGGCGCGTCGAGGCGGGTGAGCCCGATCTGTTGGACGAAGGCCCCGCCGCCTGCCTCGATGTCGCGATGACCCAGCCCAAGCCGCAAGAGATCGTGCCGGGGCTGGTGGCCGCGCTGCGGGTGCGGGACCGGCCCTGGTCCTTCCTCGGGATTCCGCCCTGGGCGGCGGCCTTCGCCGTGAACTTCCTTGTGGCCGCCATGGGCCGCAGCCTCGGCGAGGCCTTCGAGCGAGCGGGCTTCGCCGTGCCGCGCGCGCGGGACGCCGCGACGGTGGCCGATGACTTCCCCGCGCACGAGGAGGCGGGCAGCTGGACTGCGCCGCGGCCGCCGGATCCCCCGCCGGACGAAGGCTTCACCCCGTTCGAGGAGTGAACCGCTCCGCCCTCGCGGCGGGATCCCGGGAGCGGCGGCCGACGCACGGGCGCGTTGCGGCGGCCCGCCGCAACGCCTGGCGCTGGGAGCGCGCATGAGCGACCGCGAGTTCACGCTGGACGAGGCGCGCGAGGCGCTGGCAGCCGCGAGACCGCGATTCGAGGCGCTGCGCGAGGTACAGCAGGCGATCAGCTCCCTCAGCCGCGAGCTTGCGCAGATCCGCGAGCAGCACCGCGGCAACGGCCGCGCGCACGGCTCCCACGAGCGTGAGCTGGCGGGGCGCCTCACCGTGCTCGGCGAGCGCGCCCGGCGGCTGCTCGCCGACGTCGAGGCGACGGGCGCGGAGTTGAAGGGCCTCGAGCAGGGCCTGCTCGACTTCCCGACGACGATCGAGGGGCAGCCGGCCTACTGGTGCTGGCAGGCGGGCGAGCCCGACATCGCCTGGTGGCACCCGCGCGAGAGCGGCTTCGCGGGCCGCCGCCCAATCGACCCAGCCGCCCCGCCCGGGAGCGCCGCGGAGTAGCGAAGCGGGCTCGGCGCTTGCCCGCCCACGCATGCGCTCGGTAACCTCAACACGGGGGACCCGCCCGGAGGGCACCATGCAACTCGCGCTCGTCCTGGGCGCCGCCTATCTCCTCGGCTCCGTGCCGAGTGCCTACCTCGTCGTTCGCCGCCTGACCGGCGAAGACATCCGCAGCATCGGCAGCGGCAACCCCGGCACGATGAACGTGCGCGACCACGTCGGCTTCAAGTCCGCGCTGCTCGTCGGCGTGCTGGACATCGGCAAGGGCGCTGCCGCGGTCGCCCTCGCCTACGCCGCGGGCCTCGACGACATCGGCGCAGTGCTGGCCGCCCTCGCCGTCGTCGTCGGACATGTCTGGCCGATCTTCCTGCGGCTCCACGGAGGCAACGGCACCGGGCCGACCGTGGGCGCGATTCTCGTGCTGCTGCCCGCCGCCGGCCTGATTGCCGCCTGCGTCTCGTTCATCGTCTGGCGGATCGGCGGGTCGCGGCGGCTCGGCGGCCTCACGGGGCTGCTCTCCGTGATCCCGATCGCCTACGTGCTGGACGCGCCGCCGACGCCGATGGTCGGCGTCGCCGCGCTCGTCGCCCTGCTCTTCGTCAAGCTCTGGCGCGTCGAAGGGGTCGCCGTCGCATGAGCGCGGCAATGAGCGACGCCTTCGCCGATCTGCTCGAGCGCTTCCGCGTCACCGTCGCCGGCAGGCCCGACGACGTCCCGCTCGCGCGCGCCGCGCTGCTCGTCGCCCAGGCCGAGGCGCCCGGCCTCGACGTCGACCGCTACGAGGCGCAGCTCGACCAGTGGGGGCGCGACCTCGCGGCGCGGGCGCTTCCGGCCGGTAGCCCCGAGGGCCGCCTGGACGCGGCCAACGACCTGCTCTTCAACGAACTCGGCTTCCGCGGCAACGAGGACCACTACGCCGACCCTCGCAACCTGCTGCTGCACGAGGTGATCGAGCGCCGCACCGGCATCCCCGTCTCGCTTGCCATCGTGGCCGTCGACATCTGCCAGCGCGCGGGGCTCGATCTGCACGCGGTGGGGCTGCCCGGGCACGTGGTGACCCGCCTTCAGACCGAGGACGAGGAGCCGCTGTTCAGCGACGTGTTCCGCGGCGGCGCCCGCCGCTCCGTCGAGCAGTTGCAGCAGATCGTGCGCTCCATCTACGGCGCCCGGACGCCCTTCCGGGAGCACTTCCTGGACCCGCTCACCCCTCGGCAGGTGCTGCAGCGGCTGCTGCACAACCTCAAGGGCCGGGCGCTCCAGCGCGGAGACGAGGCGCAGGCAGAGCGCGCAATCGAACTGCTGCTGACGCTCTCCCCCTGGGACCTCGACGAGGTGCGCGACCGCGGCCGCCTGCAGGAGCGCGCCGGCAACTACGCCGTCGCGCTGCCGGACCTCGAGAGTTACGTGCGCTTCCGGCCGGAAGCGCCCGACGCCGCGACGATCACCGAGGCCGTGCGCTCGCTGCGGCGTCACATCTCCGCGGAGACGGCCTGATCGCGCGCCCGCGAGCGGTCGCCCGCCCCGAGGGCGGCTGCTACATTGCCGCCGGGCCGGGCCCCGCCGCCGGGGCGGCCGTGCGGGACGGAACGAGGTAGCAATGGCGCAGACCTCGCACCCCTCGCGCGCGCTCAAGCGTGAGCTGCTCTCCTCAATGACCGCGCCCGCGAGCGAGTTCGTCATTGCCAGCGAGCGCTTCGAGTACGCCACGCAGCACTCCTGCGAGTTCGTCGACGTGACCGCGGACGTGCGCGCCGTCGTCGAGCGCTCGGGCGTCGCCTTTGGGCAGGTGCTGATCGCCTCGGCGCACACGACGGCCGCCGTGACCGTGCAGGAGCACGAGCCGCTGCTGCTGCGCGACCTGGCGCGCGTGCTGGCCCGCATCGTCCCCGCCGACGACTACTACGAGCACAACGACTTCACGATCCGCACCGAGGTGCCGGAGGGCGAGCCGGAGAACGGGCACTCGCACTGCCAGCACCTGCTGATCGGCGCGAGCGAGACGCTGCCGGTGCAGAACGGCGAAGTACGGCTCGGCGTCTGGCAGAGCATCTTCCTCGTAGAGCTGGACTTCCCGCCGGGCCGCTTCGAGGGCGAGCAACTGCGCAGCATCACCGTGCAGGTGATGGGCCTCCGCGCCCAGGACAAGTCCGGCTAGCGCCGGCCCGCCGCCTGCGCCTCCAGATCCTCGCCGTTCCCCCAACCCCGCTCGCCGCTACGATGGCGCCGTGAGCACGCAGCCGGCGGCCGACGACTTCGCCCTCGCGGAGGGCGCGACGCCCCTCGCGGCAGTGATCGAGGCCGAGATCGCCGCCGTCGGGCGGATTACGTTCGCGCGCTTCATGGAGCTCGCCCTCGGCCATCCGGAGCACGGCTACTACGCACGCCCCGGCCTCGCCTGGGGCCGCGACGGCGACTACGAAACCTCGCCCGAGGTGCATCCGATCTTCGGTTACCTCTGGGCGCGCCAGATCGCCGAGTGCTGGGAGCGCCTCGGCTCACCCGCCGCCTTCGACCTCGTGGAGCCGGGCGCGGGATCGGGCGCCTTCGCCTCGGCGCTGCTCGACTGGCTGCGCGCCCGCGCGCCCGACTGCCATGCCGCCGCGCGCGTCACCCTGCTCGACGGCCACCCGCGGCGCAGCGAGGAGCAACGCGCCACCCTCGCCGCGCGCGGCCACGAGGCGCGCACCGCCCTGCTCCGCGACTGGCTCGCCGAGCCGGCGCCCCTCGAGGGCGTCGCGATCAGCAACGAGCTGTTCGACGCCTTCCCCGTCCACCTCGTCGAGCGTCGCGGCGAGGAGCTGCGCGAGTGGTGGGTAACGAGCGAAGGCGGCGCACTGCGCCTCGAGCTTGGCGAGGCGAGCGACCCGGCGCTGGCCGCGCACTTCGAACGGCTCGGCATCGAGCCCGGCGACGGCTGCCGCGCGGAGGTCTCGCCCGCCGCGATCGCGGCGATGCGAGCGCTGGCCTCGCGCTTCCGGCGCGGCTACCTGCTCACGATCGACTACGGCTACGAGGCGGAGCGGCTGTACGCGCCGTGGCGGCGCATGGGCACGCTGATGGCGTTCCGCCGCCACAGCCCGCAGCCCGACCCGCTGGCGCAGCCCGGCCTGACCGACCTCACCGCCCACGTCGACCTCACCTCGCTGGCCGCCGCGGACGCTGACGCCGGCTTCGAGTCCGCCCCCTCGGTCTCCCAGAGCGAAGCCCTGATCGCCCTCGGCATCGGCGAGCAGCTCGAAGCCGCGCGCTCCCGAGCCGCCGACGACCTCGCCGCCTACGCCACCGCCCGCCGCGCCGCCGACACGCTCCTCGACCCCGCCGGGCTTGGGCGCATCCGCGTGCTCGCGCAAGCGAGGGGGGCGCCGCTGGATGGGTTGCGGTGTTTGCGTGGGGTGGGGTAATGCAAAATCCAAATGTCTCCACCAGCCCGGCGACAGCGAGGGTGATGGCTAAGCGCCTTGGGAGCCGCAAGCGCATCCTAGACTTGGGCTGCGGCGACGGCGTACTCCTGCGGGCGGCCGCCGGCGAGTCGCCTGACGCCACAAAGCTCGTCGGCATCGATCTTGACGCAGAACGCCTCCCTATCAGTGCCCCGCCACGCTTCGAGTACATCGCCGGTGACGCCCTCCGTCTGCCGGATGAGCCGAGATTCGACGGCATTATTTCGAACCCCCCCTACCTAAGCGTCGGGCAGCTCGCGCCGAGTGAGCGTCAACTGCTCAAGCGGGCCTTCTCCACGTTGACGGGCCAGTACAACCTAGCGTTCGCCTTCGTGGAGAAAGCGATAGGGCTCCTCGAGGAAGGCGGACGGGGCGTCTTCCTCTTGCCGGAGGGTTTGAAAACGCGTCCAGCTGCCGAACGCCTACGGCAACTGCTCGATCAACGGTGCCGGTGGAACACCGTGAAGGTTCGAACACGCCCGTACGCAACGGATGTCGGTGTCGAGGCAGAGATCCTCTGGTTCGACCGCACCGACACCCCCAAAGGACCGCCAGAAGAAGAGGCCGCGGGGAGCCGGGAGATGTTGGCTACCGTGAGCGTAGGGATCGCCACCGGAGCCAACTCGCTGTTCATTAGGCGGCAGGGCGACCCATGGCTAAGGGAGATCGAGCAGTGCTTCCTTCGTCGCTTCATCCGGGGCCGGGACATCGTCGGGGGCAGTAGGCAACAGGCGCGCGCGGACTCGGATCATCGCCTGATCGCACCGTACGTTGTCGAAGCTGGCGAACTCTCGCCAGCCGACGAGGGACAGTATCCGGGCCTCGCACGCTTTCTGGACGCACACCGTGGCGAACTCGGGCAAGGACGGCACCGCGGGCCCGGATACTTCATCCAGTGCCCCGTCGCGGCACTGATCGGGGAACGGGTGGTCGTGCCCGAGGTCTTTCGGGAGCCGCGAGCGCAGGTCGCGCCCGACGGCGTAGCCGTGCTCAACTCGGCCTTCATCCTCGCGCCTCGCCCAGGATTGTCGGCGCGGGCGCTGGCGGCGCTACTCAACAGTGACGCTACCCAAGCTGCTACCCTAGCTGAGGCTCGTCGGCTGGGCTCCGGGTACCAGCGGATCACATCCAGCGGATTGAGGGGCGTGCTCGGGCGGGCCGGTCATCCGATGCACGTCACTGCCAGTTAGCAGCGAGTCCGCGCACGAAGGATATTCGGTGGTTCAAGGATCCCCCGATCTGCAGGAACTTCTCAGAACAGGGGGACAGCCCCAAGCGGTCCGACTCTACGTTTTCCTTACCCCTGATCCACCGAAGAGGAGCGCGCGAGCGGCTGCGGTTGGGTGCTCCGCTGTAGCTGGGACAATGGGTTTTCACGAATCACGTCACAGCCACAGGGAGCACCCATTCGATGCTAGCAACGAGCGACCCCGACCGGATAGACATCGCCTTCGACGACGACCGCCTCGTGGACCACGCGGGCCTGCTGCTCCCCGCCACGCTCGCCCGCCGGCTCGGCTTCCGTGAACTGGCGGACGCCCACGTCGACCTCGGTGACGCGGCGGGGCGCGCGAACGCCGGCGACAAGCTGCTGACCCTGGTCGCCTCGGCGCTCGCGGGCGGTGACTGCATCGACGACGCCGATGCGTTGCGCTCAGGCGGCGCCGGGCGCGTGCTCGGCTGCACCGTGAAGGCGCCGTCCACCCTCGGCACGTTCCTGCGCAGCTTCCGCTGGGGCCACGCCCGCCAGCTCGACCGCCTCAGCCGCGAGTTGCTCGCCCGCGGCTGGGCGGCCGGGGCGGGACCGGGCGACGCGCCGCTCACGATCGACCTCGATTCGACGCTCTGCGAGACCTACGGCCTCGCCAAGGAGGGCGCCCGCCAGCCCGGCTACACGGGCGCGCGCGGCTATCACCCGCTGCTCGCGGTGGCAGCCGGCAGCGGTGAGGTGCTGATGGCGCGGCTGCGCGAGGGCCGCGCGCACAGCGGCCGCGGCGCCGCCCACTTCCTGCGTGAGACGGTGGGCCGGGTGCGCGCTGCCGGAGCGAGCGGGCAGCTGACGATGCGCGCCGACAGCGGCTTCTACACCCACGCCGTCGTCGCCGCCTGCCGCGCGCTCGACGTCCGCTTCTCGGTCACGATCCGCCAGCAGCCGAGCGTGCGCACGCTGATCGAGGCGATCGCGGAAGAGGACTGGACGCCGATCCCGTACTGGCTGGACGACGGCGCCGCTGTCGCCGAGACGACCTACACCCCGTTCCGGCACAGGGAGGACGCCGCCCCGGTGCGGCTTATCGTGCGGCGCGTCAAGCCGGCGCCCGGCTCCCAGCTCGCGCTCTTCACCAGCTACAGCTGATATGGAGTGACCGGTTGTCAAGCAGCACCGGCGGTGGTCGTGGCGATCCGGCTCCGGAACGGGGGGAGATGGACGAACGAGGGCGCTGCTTCGACGACGTGTCACTCTGATATTCGCGGGTTGCCTGGGGCCTTGCCGCATGACCGTGCTTCGCCGGGAGGGGTCGCCGTCTACGGTCGCGGGTTGACGGCGCCGGGCGCCGCTGCCGCATAGCTGTACCGCGCGTCCTCCTGAGCCTGCCCTCGCTCATCCACCCCCTCCTGCTCCGGAGCGGCGTATCGCCAGCTCCGCCTTCGCCGCGGACCGCGCGCGTGCTGTCAGGCCGCCGCCTGCTCCCGGGCGCCGATGTTCAGCACCGCCCACAGGTAACCCGCGAGTTCACGGGCGACGGCCACGTTCGCCACGACCGATGGCTTGCCGTGAGCGGCCAGCCGCCGGTGGCGGCGATAGAGCCGGGTCTGCGCCCGGTCGGCCAACACCACGGCCCAGCCCGGCTGGCCCTCCCTGCGCTTGCGCAGCGCTGCCCCCACCCGCGGCGGGTGGCGGTAGTGCCAGGCGCTCTCCACCAGGATGCGGCGCACGTGGCTGTTCCCTGTCTTCGTGATCGGTCCCCGCCGCTGACGGGCGCCGCTGCTGTACTCGCTCGGCGTGAGCCCGAGGTAGGACATCAACTGCCGGGCGCTGCCGAAGCGCGTGACGTCGCCGAGCTCGGCCAGCACCGTCATCGCCGTCACCGTGTCGACCCCGCGGAAGCAGCGCAGCAGCCCCACCGCCTCGCGGTAGTCGTCGCTGGCGGCACACGCGGCCAGTTCCTGCTCCAGCGTGCGCAGCCGCTCCTCCACGCCCTCGAGCGCGCGCAGGTAGTCGTCGAAGGTGGCCTGCGCGGCCGGGTGTTCGAAGCGCAGCGTCAGCAGCCAGCGGCGGTGCCGCAGCGTCCAGTTCCGGCCGTCGTAGGCGATGCCGCGCCGCAGCAGCAGCTTCGCCAGGCGGTGGCGCGCCCGGGTGCGGTCGGTCACGGCGTCCTCGCGCGCCCGGCAGAGGTCGCGCACCGCCTCCTGGTCGATGGTCGGGGGATGCACCGCCGTGAGCAGGTCCGCGCGCAGCAGCTCCGCCAGCTTCCTGGCGTCGCGGCGGTCGGTCTTGACGCGGTCGCCGGGCCGCCTGGGGATGAGCGCCGGCGCGATCACCTGGCATTCGATGCCCTCGGCCTCGAGCTGGCGCTGCAGCGCGAAGCCCCCCGGCCCCGCCTCGTAGCAGGCCACGACCGGCCCCGGCGCCATGCGCCGCAGGCGCTGCGCGAGCCGCTTCACCGCCTTCGGCTCGTTCGCCAGCTGCCACTCCTCGGGCCGCTCGGCCCCCGGCGCCAGCACCGCCACGTGGATCGCCCGCGCGTGTGCATCCATCCCTGCATATGTGGTAGTCATCTTCCTGACCGGCTCCTTTCGCATGCGGCTCTGCAGCCCTCGCGTCTGTAACCCGCGAGTTTGCGGACTCGGAGCCGGTCACTCCATACGGTCTACCACGCCTTCATCACCGACCGCGCGGGCGCGCTGCTGGAGCTGGAGGCCGGCCATCGCCGCCACGCCGAGGTCGAGAACGCGATCCGCGACCTCAAGTACGGCGTCGGGCTGAACCATCTCCCCTCGGGCCGCTTCGCCGCGAACGCGGCGTGGCTCGCGGTGCAGGTGATCGCGCACAACCTCGCCCGCTGGACGGCGCGCCTGGGGCTCGGCGAGGGGATCGTGACGACCAGGACGCTCAGGCGGCGCTACTTCGCTCTCGCCGGACGGCTCACCCATTCTGCCCGGCGCTGGACGCTGCACCTCCCGAAGCGCTGGCCCTGGGCCGGCCAGTGGGCAGCCGCGCTCGCGCGACTACGGGCGCTACCGCTCCCGGCCTGACGCCCGCTCACAGCGCCGGCCCCGGGTCCGAGGCTCGCGCCAGCATGCCCGCGCACGCCTCGCGCACCCTCGCGCCCGCGCCCTCAGCGCCCCCGAGCGGCGCTGAGCGAGGGCTCCTCGCTCCGGCCCGCCCCCGGCACCGCCCGGCGAACGCCGGCGCACCCGCCGAACTCTCCGCCAGCCCGGCAGCCCGCCCCGTCAAGCTTCGATCGGTGGATTCGGGCTTAGGGTGGAGTTGGGTTCAGCAGCCCTTCTCGCTAGGGATATGGATCCAACGGTGCCGCGTGCATGACTGCGTGGACGACTTCGTCGGGGCTCATCTGCTCGAATCCGGGCTCAAGGCGAGAGCGCCCAGCGTTTATCGCGTCGAACAGGCCTGCTACCCAGGTCATGTAGTTGTTCGCGTCCGCCCGCATCTTCTTCCCGCTACGAGAAGCGTGCCGAACACCAGTGTCAACATTTGCAGATTTCTTGAGGTCGCGCAGTTCTGACGGCACCACCTCTATATCTTCAGCCAGCTGGTCCCAGCTCAACTTCAGTCCGTCTTTGATCCACTCAAGGCCCCGATACACAAACACCAGCGCCTCATGTGGATCAGCGAGAGCAGCGCGAGCATCGTCTGCGGCACGCATCAGCACCACGTTCTTGCTGATCGCCTCAAACCAGTCATAGAACCTTGCCACCTCACTCTCCTCGTAGCTTGTCACTACCCCGTCAGCATCCAGCTGAGATCTCCATGTAACGTCGCCGTAGACGCCACTCAGGAACAGCCTCCCAACTGCTGAGTACCGATAGAGCCCGAAGCCAGCAATCAGCAACGCACTCGTAACCCGTCGGATCATGAAGTGGCTGTCGGCAGCTTGGTCGCCAATGTCCTGATCGAGGTCTTCCCCAACTCGTACCGCGTACGCCCGACTGCCACCGCATGTGATCCGCCATTGCACATCTGAGTCCGTCTCCTGATATTCGATATTGACGTTCGGCGCCGCGCGCCCACGAGAGTTCGTCAATTGGAAGACGCTAATGACGAATTGAGCCAACTCGAGCGGCCTTTCCATCCGGCAGTGGCACTGTACTGGCCGAGGCGCACATCGTGCGAGGGCGGCCGAGATCGAGCACGCCTCGATCGCCGCGCGCCGCACGGGCGCGCCTCCGCGCGTATCATGCTGAACGCGAAGCACCACGGAGGGGGTAGCGCATGACCACCGGCCGCATCGTCGTCGTCAAGGAGTACAACGAGCCGTTCACCATCGAGGAGTACCCGGTTCCCGACCCGGAGCCGGGCGGCATGATCCTGCGGATGACGCAGGCCGGTGTCTGCGGCTCCGACCTCCACACCTGGCGCGGCGACCAGGTCAACGTGCCGCTCCCGCCCTCCGGCAAGAACATGGGCCACGAGGGCACCGGCGTCGTCTGGAGCCTCGGCGCCGGCCGCACCACTGACTCGCTGGGCCGCCCGCTCGAGGAAGGCGACCGCGTGATGTACGCGGCGATCTTCCCCTGCAACAACTGCTACCAGTGCGGCCGCGGCGAGCACAACTGGTGCTCCGACCGCCAGGCCGGCATCGGCGCTCGCGTCGCCGGCGATTGGCCCTACTTCACCGGCACCTACGCCGACTACTTCTGGATCCCCGCCAACCACCCCGTCTACAAGGTGCCGGACGCGCTGCCCGACTCCGTGCTCGGCTGGATCAACTGCGCGATGGGCACCGTCACCGAGGGCCTGCTGCGCTCCGGCCTGGGCGAGGGCGACTACGTCGTCATCCAGGGCGCGGGCGGCCTCGGCCTCAACGCCACCGCGATGGCGAAGGACATGGGCGCGCACCGCGTGATCGTGCTCGACCGCATCCCCGAGCGCCTCGCGCTCGCCGAGGAGTTCGGCGCGGACCACACCATCAACATCGACGAGTACGACAGCCTCGAGGCGCGGCGCGACCGCATCTTCGAGCTCACGGACGGGCGCGGCTCGAACTACGTGATGGAGCTCGTCGGGCGCGCCGACTTGCTCGTCGAGGGCCTGGAGTACCTCACCAACGGCGGCACCTTTATCGAGATCGGCGACATCGTGCGAGGCCGCACGGTGGCCATCGACCCGTCCACGATCCTGCGCGGCAAGAAGATCATGGGCTCTTCGATGTACCGCCCGCACCTGCTGCCGGTGATGATGGAGATGCTGGTCAAGAACCTCGACAAGCGACCGTACACCAAGCTGGTGTCGGACAACTATCCCCTCGCCGAGGTCAACGAGGCCTTCGCCCAGGCCGAGTGGAACGAGCGGCAGACGCGGATCTCGCGCGCGATGCTCGTGCCCTGACGCCGAGCAGCAGGAGGCTCCGGAAAGCGCCCGGCGCCGATCGCGTAGGCTGGCGCCGATGGACGTCTACCTCCTCGACGGCACCTACGAGCTGTTCCGCCACTTCTACGCGGTGCCCCCGCACCGCGACCGCGAGGGCCGTGAGGCCGGGGCGGTCGTCGGTGTGCTCGAGTCGGTGCTCCGGCTCTTCGCCGAGGGCGTCACTCACCTCGGCGTCGCGACGGACCACGTGGTCGAGTCGTTCCGCAACGACCTCTGGCCCGGCTACAAGACCGGCGAGAGCATCGACCCGGCCCTGTACGGCCAGTTCGGGCCGCTCGAGGACGCGCTGCAGGCGCTCGGCGTGCGTGTCTGGCCGATGGTCGACCTCGAAGCCGACGACGCGCTCGCGGCCGCCGCCGTGCGGGCCGCCGAGGACGCCTCCGTGCGCCGCGTCGTGATCGCGACGCCGGACAAGGACCTGGCGCAGTGCGTCGGCGGCAAGATCGTCCAGCTCGACCGCCGCAAGCGCGAGACTCGCGACGCCGCGGCCGTCGAGGAGCGCTTCGGCGTCCCTCCGCCCGCGATCCCGGACTACCTCGCGCTCGTCGGCGACAGCGCCGACGGCTTCCCCGGCCTGCCGGGCTGGGGCGCGAAGTCGAGCGCGACCGTGCTCGCCCGCTACGGCCACATCGAGGCGATCCCCGCCGACGCCGACGGGTGGGACATCAAGGTGCGCGGCGCGAACAAGCTCGCCGCCACTCTCGCCGAACAGCGCGACCTCGCCTTCCTCTTCCGCGACCTCGCCACGTTGCGCACCGACGCCGAGGTCTTCGCCTCCGTCGAGGAGCTGCGCTGGGCGGGCCCGACGGCTGACTTCGCCGCCTTCGCCGAGAGCCTCCGCGCACCCGCACTCTCCGCCCGCGCCGAGGCCATCGCGGCCCGCGGGCGGGCGAACGCGTAGAATGTAGCCATGATCCGGCGCATCGCGATTCAAGGCTACAAGTCGCTACAGGACATCGATCTGCGCCTCGATCCGCTGACCATCGTTATCGGCCCGAACGCTGCGGGAAAGAGCAATCTCCTCGACGCCATCGGCCTACTAAGCCGGACGGTGGGAGGCGACCTCCAATCCGCTTTTGCCGAACACCGCGGCGAGCCTCTGCACTCGTTCACGTTCGACGAGCACGGATTGAAGGGCCTCATCGACCGCGGCGAGGTGGCGTTTCGCATCGACGTTGACATCGAGCTGTCGGACTCGACGGTCGAACACGTAAACCGCACCATCAGCGAAGCGCGCGAGGGCTATGAGCCAGCCCGCGCACTCGTCCGCGAACGGCTTCTTCGGTACTCGCTGACAGTGCAAATGCGCACCGACTCGGGAGTGTTGCAGATCGTCGACGAGTCACTCAGGGCGTTGAACCGCGATCTCACGGAGAAGAAGTCGAGAAGCCCGTTTTTGTCCGCCGTGGAGTCGCGCGGCGGGCGGCGGCTCTCACTGCGTCTCGAGCGGCAAAGCCATCCCTTTGAGCACGACCTCGGCATGGATCACACGATTGTCTCGCGCCAGCACTACGCTCCGCACCACCCCCATCTGGTGGCGCTTCGCCATGAACTTGCGTCGTGGCGCACCTACTACCTTGAACCCGAAGCAATGCGCAGGGACTCCCCGCTGCTTGTAGTCGAGAGCCTACCTCACGACGGTGCCAACCTTGCTGCGTTCTACAACACCATGGAAAGAAACTACCCACTGGCGTTCGACGCGATGAACCGCGCGTTGCGTGGCGTGCTGCCCAGGATCGAGCGCGTCGGAGTTTCTATCACCGACACAGGGCGCCTCCGCTTGCACGTCATCGAGCGGGACGTGCGCTTTGAGGCAAACGTTCTGTCAGAGGGCACGCTCCGAATTCTGGCACTGATCGGCATCACGAACTCTCCGGCGCCAGCATCCACTATCGGCTATGAAGAGCCAGAGAACGGAGTACACGCAACCCGCCTCTCGTGGATCGCGACGCTGTTTGAAAACGCATCACTCGGCGGCAGCACACAGTTCATACTGAACACCCACTCCGCACAGTTTCCAGCTATGTTCTCACGCGGCAAGTCGCTTGTACTTCGCTGCTACAAGAACGGCAGCGTTACAGGATTCGAAGAGATCGGCGACCTGCCTCTGCTCGAGAATCTCGATATCACTACCGCTCTCGATGAGAACCGCCAGACCCCGGTATCGCCACTCTCAGAACGAATCCAGCGGGGCGACTTCTCCTAGGTGCGTGTCTCATACGTGCTGGAGGACCAAGCGCATTGGCAGTTCGTCCCACCGCTTTTTCGGCGCCTCGCCAATGAGGCAGGAGTCGAGCTTACCGAAAGCGAACTCAGCCCAATGGGCGGCGATGGCCGCACGATCGATGGTCTCCGGAAACTGCTTGCGGACATCAAGCACGGCATTTTCGAGCAGCCCGATATGGTCGTGGTCGGCATCGACGCTGATTGCGGCACACGCGGGGACCGCGACAGTCAAGTCCGCCGCGCGTGCGAGCTCGAAGATTACGAAGGCGACGTCATCGTCGCTGCGCCGGATCCCCATATCGAAGTCTGGTATGTCGCCGATCCTGTGTTCCTGCAGCAGTTACTCCAGACGCCAAGTCTTTCTGCTATACCGGACATTCGTTGCAAGAAAGACGAGTACAAGGAGGAACTGCGCTCAATCGCGCTGTCGAGCGGGGCGCCCGCTCCTCTCGGCGGGGTAGAGTACGGGCCGGAGATCGCGGAGGGCATGAACCTATATCGGGCCGGCCGCAGCGTCCCGTCGCTCGGCCGGTTCGTCGACGCGGCGCGCGCACGCCTTCAAGCGCACGTGTAGGGCAGGCAGCGGAGGCGTCATGCAGGACTTCGAGGGCAAGGTCGCCGTCATCACCGGCGGGGCAAGCGGCATCGGCTTCGGCATGGCCGAGCGCTTCGCCGCCGCGGGCATGACGGTCGTCCTCGCCGACATCGACGAGGACGCCCTGCCGGAGGCCGAGTCGCGACTCGCCGAGCGCGGCGCGAGCGCCCTCGGCGTGCCGGTCGATGTCGCCGATCCTGATCAGGTCGAGGCGCTCGCGCGGCGCGTGCTCGACGAGTTCGGCGCGGTCCACGTGCTCTGCAACAACGCCGGGGTGAACTCGCCCGACGGGCCGATCTGGGAGGTCTCGCAGCAGGACTGGGAGCGCGTGATCGACATCAACCTGCGCGGGGTGATCCACGGCATCCAGACCTTCCTGCCGCACATGCTCGCCCAGGACTCCGAGGGCTGCATCGTCAACACCGCCTCGGCGGCCGGCCTGGGATCGCGGCCGGGCATCTCGCCCTACGTGGCGACGAAGCACGCCGTGATCGCGCTCAGCGAGTCGCTGCACCACGACCTCGTCGCGGCGGAGTCGAAGCTGCGCGCCGCAGTGCTCTGTCCGGGCCGGATCCGCACGCCGATGATGGCGGAGCACATCGAGCGCACGGGCGGGGACGCCGAGGCAGTGGCCGCCGGCTACCTGCTCCCGAGCGAGGTCGGCGAGCTGGTCTTCGAGGCGATCCGCGATGAGCGCTTCTACATCCTCACCCACCCCGAGGGCGAGAAGGATCGCGTCAGGGGGGCGGCAGACGATATCCTGCTCGGGCGCGACCCGACGCACTCGCCGCCGATCTACTAGCCAGCCGTCGCGTCAGCCAGGTCAGGAGCCCGCATGAGCAGCGAGTCAGTCCTCCAGCCGCAGCCCGAAGGCATCCCGCTTCCGATCCCCACCACGGTCTCCGAGCCGCACTGGGAGGGCTGCAAGCGCGGTGAACTGATGGTGCAGCGCTGCCGGGACTGCGACGGCTACGTGTTCATCCCGCAGCCGGCCTGCACGCACTGCCAGAGCGAGAATCTGGAGTGGGTGCAGAGCAGCGGCAAGGGCACCGTCTTCAGCTGGACCATGGTCTACCGCCCGCAGCAGCCGAGCTTCGAGACGCCGTACGCCTCGGCGATCATCGAGGTCGAAGAGGGCTGGTACATGATGACCAACCTGGTGGACATCGCCGTCGAGGACGTGCGCATCGGCCTCCCGGTGGAAGTCGTCTTCCACCCCATCAACGACGAGACCACGCTCCCCTACTTCCGCCCCGCCGGATAGCGGCCCCGGGCGGACCGCGCGAGTCCTGCCCTCGCCTACGTCTCCGAGAACGCCGAGCCGCGACGGTCGACGCCGCCGCCCGTGGCACTGTCGATGACGCCGCACTCGACGAGGAACGGCTGGCTGTGGACCACGCGGCCGGAAACACGCTCGGCGGGCTCGGAGACGAGCCACAGCGCCGCGTGCGCCATGTGGTCGACCGGCTCCGTCACCGCCGCATCGAGGTTCGCGCCCGGCCCCAGCTCGCTCGCCGTCGCCCCCGGCGTCGGCACCAGGTTCGAGGGCGAGAGCGCGCTGACGGCGATGCGGTGCGGCCACAGCTCGGCCGCCAGCCCCTGCGTGAAGCGCTCCAGCGCCGCCTTCGAGGCCCCGTACATCGTTCCCGCGTCGACGCGCTCCTGCTCCGCGTAGGGCCCGCGCCCGGGACCGCCGGAGGCGCTGGACGAGATGTTGCAGATCGCGCCCCGCCCGCGCTCGATCATCCCCGGCAGCACGAGCTGCGAGAGGTAGAACGGCGCGTGGATGTTGACGTCGAAGCCCAGCTTCCAGCGCCGCAGCGGGAACTCCGTGAGCGGGTGGTAGGTGGTCATCGCGGCGTTGTTGACGAGCACGTCAACGCGCCCGAAGGCGTCCACGGTCTGCTCCACGATCGCCTCGCAGCCGGCCTCGCTGCCGACGTTCGCCTGCACGGCGATCGCCGTTCCGCCCGCCTGCTCGATCACCTCGATCGTGCCGCGCAGCGAGCCCTCGAGGCGGTGATCGCCCTCCTCCAGGGTGCGCGCGACGCAGGCGACCTGCGCGCCCTCGGCGGCGAACAGCTCGGCGATCGCCTTGCCGATGCCGCGGCTGGTCCCTGTCACGATCGCGACCCGATCGTCGAGCCGACCCATCTTCGCCTCCCGTCCTGCGCCCCCGCCGCGCGGCGTCGACGCTCCCGTCCCGAGCACTGTAGAGGGACGCCGCCGGGGCCGCATCGCCGGCCCGTCCGCGCGGGGCCGCGCGTGTTGCCGCTCGCTACCCCATCGCGCACACTGGATTCGCCGCTCCCCGATAGCTCAATTGGTAGAGCGAGCGGCTGTTAACCGCTAGGTTCGTGGTTCGAGTCCACGTCGGGGAGCCAATCTTATGTCCCCTAATAGGAGCAAGCTCGGCCACCGGCGATCGGGGTGGCTGCGGCGAGCCGGCGTAGACTCACTTCCCCTCGCATCCGCCCCACCGCCAGGGTCATCCGGCAGCGTCGGGATTGTGTAGGGGATCCCCGTCCTGACAACGGTCTCCTTCTCGACGAGCGGCTGAACGCCGTGGACGCGGCGCGTTCGCTGGTACGCAGGAACTCTCTGATCTCCCGTGCGATGGACACGGATGGCCCACTGATCGCCAAGAGCGAGGGACCGCCCTCGGCGGACCCGGCCGGCGGCGCGGAGGTCACGGAAGCCGGGCCGGACTGCCTGCGTGGCGCCATCGCCACGGGCTTCAGCCTCGTGCTCTACGAGGGCCGCAGCGTCGACGAGCTCGAGGCCTGCACGCAGAGCCGCGAGGTCACGGCCGTCTACCTGCCGCACGAGGGCGAGTACGTGCCCTACATCCTCGGCGCCCCGGGCTTCGTGAACCGGTCCTTCAGGGAACTCTTCCCCGACGGCTTGCCGCCCGCCGCCCCGCTCATCGCCAAGAGTGATGGGCCACCGGCAGCCAGCGCGTTAGAACGATGACCCGGCAGAGGACCAGCCCCTCTCGAGGCAGAGTCCGCCTGACGCCCCGGATCGGGTGAACGCCCCGGTTGAAGCCGACCGGCGTCACCATCCCCCAAGCGAGTCTTCAACCGCTCTGAGGTCGCCGCTGGCGCGCCTTACGAGGGCGGCCGCGGCGCGCGCCTGGCGACGGCCCAGGTGGCGCTCGAACGGTGGCCGCCGGTGCAAGTCGTCGCGGCGGTGACGCTCTTGGGGTCTGCCGCAAGTGTGATTATTTCGGAGACATTCCACACCGCCACGTCGATCGATGTCCTGGACAACGACAGCGACCCCGAGACCGCGAAGCGTGCCCTCACCGTCACCCTCGGCCGCGCCCCCACGAAAGGCACGGCTACGCTGGAAGCCAGCGGCGACATCACCTACACGCCCAACGACGACATCCACTGTGGTGACAGCTTTACCTACTCCATCTCCGACGGCTCCCTCTCGCACATGGCCGACGTCTTCGTCACCGTCAATTCCGTGAACGACCCGCCCCGCTTCGCATCCCCCAGCGCGGAGCGCAGCATCAGCGAGGATGCCGCCGAGGGTGACGACGTGGGCGCGCGCCTGACCGCCAGCGACGCCGACAGAGACGTTCTGACCTACGAGCTCAGCGGCTCCGGCGACTTCGAGATCGATAGCAGCAACGGCCAGATCCTCGTCGGCGCCGTTCAGCTGGACCACGAGACCCGCGAGAAGTACTCGGTCACCGTCACGGCCACCGACCGCTCCGGTGAATCCGATCGCGTCGCCATCACCATCACCATCACCGACGTGAATGAGCGGCCAACGGCTATCGGCGACACGGCGACGACGAACGAGGACACTGCTACGTCGATCGACATCCTGGAGAACGACCTCAACCCCGAGGGCGGGACCCTCACCGTCACCCTCAATAGCAGCCCGGCGCAGGGCTCGGCGACGCTCGAGGCCGACAACACCGTCACCTACACGCCCGACCCCGACGCCCACGGCATCGACAAATTCACTTGCTCCATCTCCAGCAGCTCCCGCTCGAACCCCGCCGACGTCTTCGTGACCGTCAACCCCGTGAACGACCCGCCCCAGTTCGCAACGTCGACCGCCGAGCGCATCGTCGCGGAGAGCGCCATCGAGGGCGACCACGTAGGCGCGGCGAACGCCGCCACCGACGTCGACGACGAGGTCCTCAGCTACAGCCTCAGCGGGCCCGGCGGCGCCTTCTTCGAGATCGAGCTGCACGTCGGTCAGATCAAGGTACGCCCCGGGGTGGTGCTGGACGCCACGAGCCGGCCGACGCACATGGTCACCGTTATCGCCCAGGATCCCGACTCCGCCCGCGCCGAGCTCGAGGTCACCATCACCGTGTCGGAGACTGCGGTCACGCCGGTGATCGCGCCCGTGCCCTCCCTCGGCGGCGGCGGAGGCGGCGGCGGCGGTGGTGGCGGCGGCGGCGGCCCGTCGCCGAGCAACATCGAGTTCGAGTGGAACGTCAGCCGCGACATCGAGGAGCTCGACAGCGACCACGGCTTCCCCACCGGCCTCTGGTCCGACGGCGCCACGCTCTGGCTCGCCCAGAACGGCGGCGGCGCCGACGATGCTGTCTACGCCTACGATCTCGAGAGCGGCGAACGCGTCGAGGACCGCGAGTTCGCGCTCGACGAGACCAACCGCGCACCGCGCGGCGTCTGGTCCGACCGCGCGACCATCTGGGTCTCCGGCAGCGGCCAGGACAAGCTCTTCGCCCACGACCTCGCGAGCGGCGAACGCCTCCCCGACTCCGACTTCGAGCTCCCGCGCGACAACCGCGACGCGCGCGGCATCTGGTCCGATGACGTGACGATGTGGGTCCTCGATGGCAACGCCAACGCGCTCTTCGGCTACGACCTCGCCAGCGGCGACCTGCTTGCCGAGTACGCCCTCGACACCGCCAACGACGACCCCCACGGCATCTGGTCCGACGGCGTCACGGTCTGGGTCTCCGACCACGGCGCCAAGCGCCTCTTCGCCTACCGCCTCCCCACGCTCGACGAGGCAGACGCCGCCGCCGAGGAAGACGCCGCGCTCGAGCGCGTTCGCGACGAGGAGTTCACCAATCTCTCCCGCGCCGGCAACAACAGCCCGCGCGGTATCCGCTCCGACGGCGACGTGATGTACGTCGGCGACGCCAGCGACGGCAAGGTCTACACCTACAACATGCCGGACGCCACCGACGCCCGCCTCGCCTCGCTCACCCTCAGCGACGTCGACTTCGGCGAGTTCTCGCCCGGCCAGCCCGAGTACGCGGGCGTCGCCGCGGACGGCGTGACCGAGACGACGGTCGAGGCGGAGGCGATGCAGCGCCAGGCCACGGTCGTCATCGAGCCCGACGACGCCGACACCGGCGCCTTCGGCGACGGCCACCAGGTTGCCGTCACCGACGGCTCGGAGATCACCATCACGGTGACCTCGGCGGATGAGAGTCGCACTCGCATCTACCGCGTGCTGTTCGGCGACGCGGAGGAGCCCGTCTGCTTGCGCGGAGCCGTCACCGTCGGCTTCAGCCTCCTCGTCTACGCGGGAGGCAGCATCGATGAGCTCGAGGCGTGCGCGCAGAGCCGCAACGTCACGGCGCTCTACGTCCCGCACGAGGGCGAGTACGTGCCCTACATCCTCGGGGCGCCGGAGTTCGTGAACCGGCCCTTCCGCGAGCAGTTCCCCGACGGCGTCCCGGCCCTCACGCCGCTGATCGCCAGGAGCGAGGGGCCGCCTTCTCCGGCGCCTGCGAGTGACGACGTGACGCAGCCCTGGCCGGACTGTCTGCGTGGCGACATCGCCACGGGCTTCAGCCTCGTGCTCTACGAGGGCGGGAGCGTGGACGAGCTCGGTGCCTGCGCGCAGAGCCTCGACGTCACCACCGTCTACGCCCTCGTCGAAGGCGAGTACGTGCCGTACATCCTCGGCGCGCCCGGCTTCGTGAACGAGCCGTTCCGCGAGCTCTTCCCAGATGGCCTCGGGTCCGTCACGCCGCTGATCGCCAAGAGCAACTGACCGCCGTCCGCGTCGGACGGGGGCGCCTCAGAGCCTGCTGGCAACTGAGCTCCGCCACTCGCTCCGCCCGTTCGGGCATCGCGCTTGCCGGCGAGCGGCGTGCGAGCCGCACTCCAGAGCCCGCCCAGCTCTTCGCCGGGGTTCGGGCTCCAGGCGCGTGCGGGGGTGCGGCGAAATTGCCAGCGTCACCGTGCTGCTGCGGGAGCGGCATGGCTGGTTCGCGCAGCGCACGCCCTCAGATACTCGCGAGCCTGCGCCGTCCTCTGCAGCATCAATCGACGGCCTGGACCACGTACAGCTCGCGCGTCCACGAGATCACGCCGTTGGCCTGTAGCCGCAGCCAGCCGGCGCAGGCTGCGCTGCCCTCCTCGAGCATCTCGATCTCTGTGCCGTTCAGCCGGCCGCCGATCGCGGAACGGCTCGCATCATCGGCTCAGTCGATGCGGTGCGAGACACCAACGCCGCCCGCGCTCCCGATCACCTCGCCGTGTCCTACATTGGGCGCGGATGGCGCGGCGGGGACCGATCCGACCACGTACTTCTCGCGCACCCACGAGGTCACGCCGCCCGCCTCGACCCGGAGCCAGCCTGTGCAGGGCCCGCTGCCCTTTGCGAGCAGTTTGACTTCCGTGCCGTCCGGCCAGCCACCGATCGCGGAGACCCGCGCGTCAACGGCGCACTCGTTGCGGTGCGAGACGCCCGCGCCGCCCGTGTTCCCGATCACCAGCCAGATCTCCGGCAGGGGCGGCCATGTCCGTGGACTCGACCACGTACTTCTCCCGCACCCACGAGGTCACACCGCCCGCCCGCACCTGGAGCCAGCCCGCGCAGGACCCGCTGCCCTTTGCGAGCAGCTTGACTTCCGTGCCGTCCGGCCAGCCACCGATCGCGGAGACCCGCGCGTCAACGGCGCACTCGTTGCGGTGCGAGACGCCCACGCCGCCCGTGTTCCCGATCACCAGCCAGATCTCCGGCAGGGCGGCCATGTCCGTGGACTCGACCACGTACTTCTCGCGCACCCACGAGGTGACATCATCCGCCTGCACCAGCAGCCAGCCCGCGCAGCGCCCCACGCCCCGGCCGAGCACCTCGACCTCCGTGCCGTCCGGCCAGCCGCCGACGGCCGAGAGCCGCGCACCATCGTCACAATCGTTGCGGTGCGAGACGCCCATTCCGTCCGTGTTCCCGATCACCACTCGTGGCGCAGGTTCCGGCGTCGCATCCTGGGGTTGCTCGTCGCCCGCGGCGGACGCTTCGTCAGGGCCGGGCTCGCTCCCGGGGTCCGGGTCCTCGATCCGCACTCGGTAGACCTGCGAACGCAGGCCGTCCTCGGACGTGACGGTGACGGTGATCTCCCCGCCCTTGTCCACCGCTACCTGATGCCCGTTGTCCGGATTCCCGTCAGCGTCGCCGGGCGCGACCGTGACGGTCGCGCCCGGCCGCACGGCTCGAGCGTCAACGATCACCCCGTCGACCACCACCCCGTCGTAGCTGGTGCGGCCGCTCGCGAACTCGCCGATGTCCACACCGATCAGCGCCAACCAGGCCAGGCGGGTGTCCTTGCTCGCCGGCAGCTCAGTGGTGAAGTAGACGCGGTCGTCCGTAAGGTCGGCGACGTACATGAGGCCTCCGTCGGACCAGAGACCGCGCGGGTCACCGTTGCCGGTGTGGACCGTGAACTCCCCGTCGCGGAAGCGCACGAGCTCCTCGCCCTGCAGTTGGTAGGCGAACAACTTCTCGCTGCGCTCGTTGGAGACCCAGATCGCGTACCCGTCCGACCAGAGACCGTGCGGCATATCGTTGGCCGGGTCGAGCGCGTACGAGCGAAGCGCGTCCCCGCTCCTCAGGTCGTAGCTGAAGACGCTGCGCGCGCCGCCGTCCAGCACCCACATCGTCTCGCCATCGGACCAGATGTCACGGGCGTGGCCGTTGAGTCCGGCGAGCCGGATGTCTTGCCCTGGACGAGGAGTCATGGTCTCCAGGTCATAGGCGAAGAGCCGGTCCTGGCCGCTGTCGGAGACCCAGGCGGTCTCGCCGTCCGACCAGACGCCGCGCGGGGCGACGTTGAGCCTCGCAAGCTCGAAGTCCCGCTCCTCGCGTCGCTCGCGGCTCTCGATGTCGTACGCGAAGACGCCGTCGCGCGCGCCCTCACCGTTCCACGCCACCCACAGCGTCTCGGCCGTCGGACCAGAGTCCCGTCGTGAAGCCGCAACCGGGTTCGGGCAGGTCTTCGGGACAGGCGCCGTCCAGGGCGCCCCGGGACCTGCTGCCGTGCGTGGATCGGCTGGTCCCATCGACTACGAAGTAGACGCTTGCCGTATCGCCGTACATGCCGCATGCCCGCTCGTACGCGCACCCGCCACCGACTCCCCTGAGTCAAAGCTGGACTTCTGGGAGGACGTTCGAGGGGTCACCTGGGCCTGTGTTTCGGTCTCCCAGTCCGGGATGTTGGATATGTCTGGGTGTTTACTACTCGGCCGGGCACCCCTGTGCGCGCAGGCAGCATTGGGCCAAATACGCCTCGTTTAGCACAACCGTCGGCCTCATGCGGTGCCGTCCGACCAGCCGCCGATCCCGGACACCGACACGTCACCGGCGCAATCGTTGCGGTGCGAGACATCCCCGCCGCCCGCGCTCCCGATCACTCAGCTCGTCCCACATTGGGAACGGACGGCGCGGCGGCGACCGACTGGACCACGTACTCCTCGCGCACCCACGAGGTCACCGCGTCTGCTTGTACCCGCAGCCAGCCAGCGCAGGGCCCGCTGCCCTCTTCGAGCAACTCGACCTCCGTGCCGTCCGGCCAGCCGCCAATTCCGGACACGCGCGCCTCATCGCTGCATTCGTCGCGATGCGAGACGCCATCGCCGCCCGTGTTGCCGATTACCAACACGGTCGGCGGCGTCGCGGCCATGCCGTCGCTGGACTCGACCACGTACTCCTCGCGCACCCACGAGGTCACGCCGCCCGCCCGCACTCGCAGCCAGCCAGCGCAGGGCCCGCTGCCCTCTTCGAGCAGCACGACTTCCGTACCGTCCGGCCAGCCGCCTATCTCGGACAGCCGCGCCTCATCGGCGCACTCGTTGCGGTGCGAGACGCCCTCGCCGCCCGTGTTCCCGATTACCAACCAGATCTCCGGCGTCGTGGCGCCGTCCGCGGCTGGCGTCTCGTCTGTAGCCGGCGTCTCGTCTGCGGCTGGCGTCTCGTCCGCGGCGGGCGTCTCGTCCGCGGCGGACTCCCCGAGGTACTGCTCGCGCACCCACGAGGTCACGCCGTCCGCCTCGACCCACAGCCAGCCGGCGCAGCGCCCACGGCCCTCGGCAAGCACCACGATCTGAGTGCTGTCCGCCCAGTCGCCCACCTCGGAAAGTCGCGCCTCATCGGCGCATTCGTTGCGGTGCGAGACGCCATCGCCGCCCGTGTTCCCGACCACCAGTCCGGGGTCCTCGTCCGGGGCTGACTCTGCGGCGGAGAAACCGAGGACGTACTCGTCGCGCACCCACGAGGTGATGTCGTCTGCGTGCACCAGGAGCCAGCCCGTGCAGCGCCCGCGGCCCTCGCCGAGCACCTCGACTTCCGTGCCGTCGGGCCAGCCGCCGATCGCGGACAGGCGCGCGTCATCGGCACAGTCGTTGCGATGCGAGACGCCGTCGCCACCCGTGTTGCCGATCACCCATCCGACCTGCGTAGTTGGCGCGTCGTCTGTGGCTGGCGCCTCCTTCGTGGCTGGCGTCTCCGTGGCTGGCGCCTCCGTGGCTGGCGCCTTCGCGGCTGGCGCCTCCGTGGCTGGCGCCTTCGCGGCTGGCGCCTCCGTGGCTGGCGCCTCCGTGGCTGGCGCCTCGTCCCTGTCCGGGAAGTTCCACGGCAGATCGCGCTGGGCGATGAGCGGAGTGATGGGCGGAAGGCCATCGGGGAACAGCTCCTCGAACTCGCGATTCACGAAGTCCGGCGCATCGAAGATGATCGAGATCCACACCTGCTCGGGGCGGTCCCAGATCGCCTTCAGGTCGAACTCCTCCGCGCAATCCCGAAGCTCCGGGATGGTCCCGCCCTCGTAGAGGACGAGGCTGAAGCGGACCGGCTTCATGTCGCGCAGGCACTCCACCCAAGGCGCTTCGGCCACAGCTGCGCGGGTTGCCGCCGCAGGTTCGAACTGCACCCGGTAGACCCGGGTCCGGCTGCCGTCGGGAGAAGTCACGGTGACCGTGACCGCGGTGCCATCGAGCGTGACCTGGTGCCCGTCTCGGGCGTTCCCGTCCGCGTCGTCCGGCGCGATCACGATCGTCGCGTCGTCCTGCACGGCCACGGCCGCGACCGTCGTCTCCGTCGCGTCATCCTCGGGGACGCCCTCGTACTCCGTCTTGAGGCTCGAGAACTCGCCGATGTCCACGTCGCTCAGCGTGAGCGAGGCGAGGCGGGCGTCGAAGGCGTCCGGCATGTTGTAGGTGTAGATCTTGTCGTCATACGAGTCGACGACGTACATCAGGTCGCCATCGGACCAGATCCCGCGCGGGCTGTTGTTGCCGGCGCGCATGAGCCCCGTGAAGTCCTCGTCCCCAACGTGCGTGAGGCCCTGCCCCTGCTGGTGGTAGGCGAAGATCTTCTTGTCCCCGGCGGAGTCCGAGACCCAGATCGCAGTGCCATCCGACCAGATCCCGTGCGGATCGTCGTTGTCGCTGTCGAGATCGAACTCGCCGAGGCTCTGGCCGCTCGCGAGGTCATACCTGAAGAGCGCGTCCTGGATTCCGTCGAGCACCCACATGCTCGTGCCGTCCGACCAGATGCCTCGGGCATCACGGTTCCTGGAGGACAGAGCGAACTCGGCATCCTCGATGCGCTCGCCACTCTCGAGGTCGTAGGCAAAGATGCGCTCCTGACCGCTGTCGGAGACCCACATCGTCTCGCCGTCGGACCAGACGCCGCGGGGGGCGCGGTTGGTCTCGGCAATCTCGAACTCGAGATCCTCGAGGCGCTCGTGGCTCCAGCGGTCATAGGCGAAGACGCCGTCGGCCGTGCCGTCGCCGTTCTGGCCCACCCGCAGCGTGTGTTCGTCACCCCAGAGGCCCGTCGGATCGCCGTTGCCCGGAGCAAGCGGGTCGATGTCGCCCGTCACGTTCCAGCCGTAGTCCTCGATGCTCGGGGTGGGACCGCCTCCGCCAATGAAGGGGATTCCGCCGCCACCGCCGCCACCGCCGCCACCGCCGCCACCGCCGCCACCGCCGCCACCGGAGTTTGTATTCCCCGGGGTGTTCCAGTTCTGCTCGGTGATGTCGGTGACCGTGATCGTCACCGTGATCTCGGCGGTCGCGCGGGACGGGTCTGTGGCGGTGACGGTCACCGTGTAGCTCGACTTCGTCTCGAAGTCGAGCGGGGCCAGGGTCTTCAGCTGGCCGGACAGCGGGACGATGTCGAAGAACTCGGCGTCGGTACCGTCGAGGCTGTATGTCAGCAGGTCGCTCTCGGCATCCGTGGCGGTGACCGGGTCCCCGATGTCCACGTCCCGCACCGTCTCCTCGGGGATGCTTCGTTGTCCTGTCTCGCTCGAAGGGAACGTGGGCGCGCTGTTGCTGGCCGGCTCGGCGCGGACCGTGTTGGACAGTGTCCGCTGGACCTGCTCCGCGCCGGTCACCGCGTCGTCGTAGTCGGCGGTGACGCGGATGTACTTGCCCCCATCGGCCGCATCGGCCGCGACCGGCGCGTACGAGGAAGATGGGGTGTTCGGCGTGGTCTGATGCGTCAGGGTCGTCCAGTTGCTCTGGTCCGAGGAGATCTCCCACGTCCAGGTGGTGACGGACACGCTGCCGTCCGGATCGTCCACGGTCGCGAGCAGCGCCGTACCGACCTGCGGCTGCTCCGAGGAGAAGAGGAGCCTGCCGTCGTCCTCCGCGTTGGTGATCGTGACGGTGATCTGCTGGATCGTCATGCGTTCGCGGTCACCGCTCCCGCTCATGGCCATGACCGTCACGCGGTAGACATTGCTGCCGTCCACGGCGCCGGAGTGCTCGTAGTCCGCTCCGGTCGCCGCCTTGAACGACAGCACCCCGGCGTTGGTGATGGCGAACAGCCGCCCGTCGTCCTCGGGAACGGCGGCCTTGAGGATGTAGGTAACGTTGTCCTGGGTGTCGGGATCCTCGGTCACCACCGTCCCGATGGCCTGCGTGTGCTCCGCGACCGTGAGTCCGGTGGTTGTGAAGACCGGGGCGTTGTTGGTGATGTTTTTGACGCGGTGGTTGTTCAGATTCGCCGCGGGGTTCCCGCTCTCGTCCTGCACGGGGTCCACCTCGGGCGCGTCGTAGCTCACGAGGACCGTCTCACCGCCGACGACCGCCGAGGCGAGGGTGAGAGTCACCGTCGAGCCGCTCACGCCAACGCTGGCCACCTCTCGGGCCACGGTGTCCACCGTGACGGAGTACGCCGTTGTAGCCGGCTCCGAGGCCTCATCGAGGGGCTCGTCGTACGTCAACGTGAGCATGTCGCCGTCCACCACGGCCGAGTCGAGTCCCGGTGGCAGAACACCTGTATTGTTCGTGACCGGCTCATTCGTGAGCGCCATGGCGTCCTCACCGCCGGTGTCCTGCACCGGATTCGAGCCCAGCCGGTATGTCAGCCTCACGTCCTGACCCGCCTGCACCTCCGAGGCGAGCGTCAGCGTCACCGCCGAGCCGCTGACCGAGACGTTCGTCACTCCGCGCGTGGCGCTGTTCACCGTCACCGTGTAGTCCGACGTCGCGGGCCTTGAGTTCGTGTCCAGCGGCTCGCTGTAGGTCAGCGTCAGCGTGGAGCCGTTGACAATGGCCGAGACGAGCGTGGGCGGAGACGCCACGGTGTTGTTTGTCACCGGCTCGTCCGCGAACGGCAGGGCATCCTCACCGCCGGTGTCCTGCACGGGGCTCGATCCGGGCGTGTAGCTCACCTCGACCGTCTGGCCGGCCTGCACCGGCGAGGCCAGCGTCAGCGTCACCGCTGACCCGAGCACCGAGACGTTCGTGACCCCGCGCGTCGAGCTGTCCACCGTCACGCCGTAGGCCCTGGTGGCCGGCGTCGAGTTCGTGTCGAGCGGCTCGTTGTACGTCAGCGTCAGCGTGGACCCGTTGACGGTCGCGTCATCGAGCACGGGCGCGACCGAGACGGTGTTGTTCGTCACCGATTGGTCCCCGAGCGGCGCCACGGCAGCCCGATTAGCGCCGAGGACCGGGTACCGGCCGTCCACCCTGTACGTGACGGTGATGTCCTTGCCGGCCGGCAGCGGCTTGTGGAGCAGGATGTTCACCGCCCGCCCGTTCGTCTTCGTAATGTTGATGTAGCGCCTCTCGCCCGGCGGGTCGCCTTCCGCCACCACGTCGTGCGCGTTACGCGAAACGACGCCGTCGGTGAGCAGGTCGCCGTCGTAGGTCAGCGTCACGTCTCTTCCGTCGGCCTCGGCAGACACGAATGACGGAGGTGTGGGATTGGCCGAGCCCTTGATCGCGATCGCCAGAGCACCGTTGAACGAGCGCCACCCGGATTGGCTGGACAGGTAGGTGTCCGCGATCTCCCAGCCTGCCGCACTCCCGGCATCCCCCGAGCTGGAATTGAGACGCCTGATGTTGATCGAGTCGGATGCCCCACCGTACGGGGTGGCCACCTTGATGAAGTACGTCATTCCGGGCGGGAGCGTCGTCGGTTCCGCCGGGAGGAAGCGTCGCTCCCCGAGCTTGGTGTTGCTGGCCACGAGCTCCAGGTCCACAACTCTCCAGGAGGGGATCTCAGTCGGGCGGCTCGGATCCGAATACGTCGACGGCTGGATGATGTGGAGAGAAACATCCGGAAGGAACCTCTCGCCTGCTTCGACTATGTCGAGCACGACTTCGCTGAGGGTGTATCCGCCCGGATTGTCGCCGGTCGTGAATTGTTGAGCCTTCTCGCCGATCCAGACATCGAAATCGCTGGTTTGCTGGATGTTGCTCACCAGCGTCGTGACAGTCTGCGGAGGTGGTACACGCGGCTCCATCGGCGCGCGGAGTCCGATCAGGGGCAAGGCTCCCGTTCCAGGCTGTTGCGGTCCCAGCCCGTCCGCGTACATCAGGCTGGCGGTGCGAACCTGCGGTGCCGGGAGTTGGGCCAGCTCGTTCGCGCCCCGGACCCCGGCCGCCGGGACGCCCTCGGGCGACACGTGGGCGAGCGTCGGACTGGAGGAGATGACAATCCCCAGCAGCGCAACAAGCGCGTACACGAGGGGGCGCGAGCGCCTCATCGGCTGCCGGGCCGCGCGCTAGGGCTCGCGACCGTTGCCACGCCACCGTGGGCGTTCCCGGCGCCACGGTCGATGAGGGTGAGACGGCCCGAAGGCGGATGCGTCGGCCGTGCCTGAGGATTCGTGCCGAACGCCCGCGCGGCAACGGGTCTCAAGCCCGTTCTGGCTGCGAGCCTCGGCCTGCGCGGGCCGTCAGCATCGAGACGCCAGGTAACCGGGCACACCTCTACTGCGTACCGCCGGTCATCGTCGATGCACTGGGTACGATCGGCCACGGGACGACTCGGTTCGAATCCGCCCCCACCGCCCGGATACTATACACGTGCCAATACAGGTGCGCCAATTCCCCGGCATCGAGTCCTTAGCCCGAATCCACCGGAGAAGAGCGCGCGAGCGGCTGCGGTTGGGTGCTCCGCTGTAGCTGGGACAATGGGTTTAGTCGATTCACGTCACAGCCACAGGGAGCACCCATTCGATGCTAGCAACGAGCGACCCCGACCGCATAGACATCGCCTTCGACGACGACCGCCTCGTGGACCACGCGGGCCTGCTGCTCCCCGCCACGCTCGCCCGCCGGCTCGGCTTCCGTGAACTGGCGGACGCCCACGTCGACCTCGGTGACGCGGCGGGGCGCGCGAACGTGGGCGACAAGCTGCTGACCCTCATCGCCTCGGCGCTCGTGGGCGGCGACTGCATCGACGACGCCGATGCGTTGCGCTCAGGCGGCGCCGGGCGCGTGCTCGGCTGCACCGTGAAGGCGCCGTCCACCCTCGGAACCTTCCTGCGCAGCTTCAGCTGGGGCCACGTCCGCCAGCTCGACCGCCTCAGCCGCGAGTTGCTCGCCCGCGCCTGGGCGGCCGGGGCGGGACCAGGCGACGCGCCGCTCACGATCGACCTCGACTCGACGCTCTGCGAGACCTACGGCCTAGCCAAGGAGGGCGCCCGCCAGCCCGGCTACACGGGCGCGCGCGGCTATCACCCGCTGCTCGCGGTGGCGGCCGGGACGGGTGAGGTGCTGATGGCGCGGCTGCGCGAGGGCCGCGCGCACAGCGGCCGCGGCGCCGCCCACTTCCTGCGTGAGACGGTGGCGCGGGTGCGCGCTGCCGGAGCGAGCGGGCAGCTGACGATGCGCGCCGACAGCGGCTTCTACACCCACGCCGTCGTCGCCGCCTGCCGCGCGCTGGATGTCCGCTTCTCGGTCACGATTCGCCAGCAGCCGAACGTGCGCGCGCTGATCGAGGCGCTAGCGGAAGAGGACTGGACGCCGATCCCGTACTGGCTGGACGACGGCGCCGCTGTCGCCGAGACGGCCTACACGCCGTTCCAGCACACGGGGGACGCCAGCGCGGTACGGCTCAGCGTGCGGCGCGTCAAGCCGGCGCCCGGCTCACAGCTCGCGCTCTTCGTGAACTACAGCTGATATGGAGTGGCCGGCTGTCAAGCAGCACCGGCGGTGGTCGTGGCGATCCGGCTCCGGAACGGGGGGAGATGGACGAACGAGGGCGCTGCTTCGACGACGTGTCACTCTGATATTCGCGGGTTGCCCGAGGCCTTGCCGCATGACCGTGCTTCGCCGGGAGGGGTCGCCGTCTACGGTCGCGGGTTGACGGCGCCGGGCGCCGCTGCCGCATAGCTGTACCGCGCGTCCTCCTGAGCCTGCCCTCGCTCATCCACCCCCTCCTGCTCCGGAGCGGCGTATCGCCAGCTCCGCCTTCGCCGCGGACCGCGCGCGTGCTGTCAGGCCGCCGCCTGCTGCCGGGCGCCGATGTTCAGCACCGCCCACAGGCAGCCCGCCAGTTCACGGGCGACGGCCACGTTCGCCACGACCGATGGCTTGCCGTGAGCGGCCAGCCGCCGCTGGCGGCGATAGAGCCGGGTCTGCGCCCGGTCGGCCAACACCACGGCCCAGCCCGGCTGGCCCTCCCTGCGCTTGCGCAGCGCTGCCCCCACCCGCGGCGGGTGGCGGTAGTGCCAGGCGCTCTCCACCAGGATGCGGCGCACGTGGCTGTTCCCTGTCTTCGTGATCGGTCCCCGCCGCTGACGGGCGCCGCTGCTGTACTCGCTCGGCGTGAGCCCGAGGTAGGACATCAACTGCCGGGCGCTGCCGAAGCGCGTGACGTCGCCGAGCTCGGCCAGCACCGTCAGCGCCGTCACCGTGTCGACCCCGCGGAAGCAGCGCAGCAGCCCCACCGCCTCGCGGTACTCGCTGCTGGCGGCGTGCCGTGCGAGCTCCCCCTCCAGTGCGCGCAGCCGCTCCTCCACGCCCTCGAGCGCGCGCAGGTAGTCGTCGAAGGTGGCCTGCGCGGCCGGGTGCTCGAAGCGCAGCGTCAGCAGCCAGCGGCGGTGCGCAGCGTCCAGTTGCGGCCGTCGTAGGCGAGGCCGCGCCGCAGCAGCAGCTTCGCCAGGCGGTGGCGCGCCCGCGTGCGGTCGGTCACGGCGTCCTCGCGCGCCCGGCAGAGGTCGCGCACCGCCTCCTGATCGATGGTCGGAGGATGCACCGCCGTGAGCAGGTCCGCGCGCAGCAGCGCGGCGAGCTTGCGTGCGTCGCGACGGTCCGTCTTGACGCGGTCGCCGGGCCGCCTCGGGATCAGCGCCGGCGCGATCACCCGGCATTCGATGCCCTCGGCCTCGAGCTGGCGCTGCAGCGCGAAGCCGCCGGCCCGGCCTCGTAGCAGGCCACGACCGGCCCCGGCGCCGTGCGCTTCAGCCGTTGCGCGAGCCGCTTCACCGCCCGCGGCTCGTTCGTCAGCTGCCACTCCTCGGGCCGGCCGCCCTCCGCCGTCAGCACCGCCACCCGGATCGTCGCAGCGTGTGCATCCATCCCTGCATATGTGGTAGTCATCTTCCTGACCGGGTCCTTTCGCATGCGGCTCTGCATGCCTCGCGTCTGTAACCCGCGAGTTTGCGCACTCGGAGCCGGTCACTCCATACGGTCTACCACGCCTTCATCAGCGACCGCGCGGGGGAGCTGCTGGAGCTGGAGGCCGGCCAGCGCCGTCACGCCGAGGTCGAGAACGCGATCCGCGACCTCAAGTACGGTGTCGGGCTGAACCATCTCCCCTCGGGCCGCTTCGCCGCGAACGCGGCGTGGCTCGCGGTGCAGGTGATCGCGCACAACCTCGCCCGCTGGACGGCGCGCCTCGGGCTCGGCGAGGGAATCGTGACGACCAGGACGCTCAGGCGGCGCTACTTCGCTCTCGCCGGACGGCTCACCCATTCTGCCCGGCGCTGGACGCTGCACCTCCCGAAGCGCTGGCCCTGGGCCGGCCAGTGGGCAGCCGCGCTCGCGCGACTACGGGCGCTACCGCTCCCGGCCTGACGCCCGCTCACAGCGCCGGCCCCGGGTCCGAGGCTCACGCCAGCATGCCCGCGCACGCCTCGCGCACCCTCGCGCCCGCGCCCTCAGCGCCCCCGAGCGGCGCTGAGCGAGGGCTCCTCGCTCCGGCCCGCCCCCGGCACCGCCCGGCGAACGCCGGCGCACCCGCCGAACTCTCCGCCAGCCCGGCAGCCCGCCCCGTCAAGCTTCGATCGGTGGATTCGGGCTTACGCTACAACCAGCCGGTGCGGCGATCACCATGGACCAGATGAAGGAGGCCATTGGTGTTGACGATAGTCGCGCGATCTCGCAATGCCTGACGAGGATTCGGCACGGGCGCGCCCGGCTGAGCAGGCGAAGCCAGCCCCTCCCCTCCTTGGCAATCAACTACGACCCCAAGACCAAGGCCTATTACAATCTAGGCAAGGCCACCGAAGACAATCTTGAGGCAGGGGTGCCTCAGAGCATTGTTGGCGTTCTGACGAGTCATGCCCGGAGTCGGACCAGGTCGATCGGGTCCGCCGTCGGTGAGGCGGGGCTGGGCAAAGCGATCTCCGATGGACTACTCAGCGGCCCGGACGCGCTGGACCTGCTCAAGACTGTGCCAATGCTTCAGTTGGAGGCTCTGCGAGACAATGTCGACAGGGCGATCGTCGCCCGGAGGGAGATCGAGGCTCGGCCAGAACTCCGAGCCGGACACCAGGGCACGGGCAGCATTCAAGGCCCCACCGACACCCGATGAGGAGTAGCTGACCGATGCCGACACGATCCGAGATGCGCGAACTGCCCCTCAAGGAGATCATCCCCGGTCGGAACTACCGGGATGGCACTGGCGAGATCGTGGAGCTGGTCGAGAGTATCCGGGAGCACGGCCTGCTCCAACCGATCCGCGTTCGTCCCACAGCGGGCGGCCTGTACCAGATCATCGCTGGCCACCGGCGGTTCGAAGCTCACCGACGGCTCCGCGCCAAGACGATTCAGGCCGTCGTCGCGCAGGAGTCCGACTCCGAGACCGCCGTGCAGAACCTCGTAGAGAATCTGCAACGCGAGGATCTTCGCCCCATCGAAGTCGCGCAGGGAGTCCGGGAGCTCATCGCCGCTTACGACATGACCATCGAGCAGATGTCGCGCGCACTGTCGAAGTCCCCCGGTCAGGTCCGGACGTGGATTCGGCTTGCGCGTCTGCCCGACTCCGTGTTGGAGAAACTGAAGTCCGGTGAGTCCGGGACTCAACGCGTCGAGGGTGTGGCGCCGCGGCTGGTGGCACCGTTCCTCACGGACTTGCCCTCCCTCGACGAGATGGCCACCGATTCCGGGGCGCGCACCAGGTACGAGGAGCGAGTCGGCGAAGTGGAGCGGTTCATCGACCTTGCCGAGACTGCGGAGCAGCGAGATGGCGTGCATGTCAACGCGCACATGGCTGACGCCGTCGCAAAGGGAGTCAAGAGCGGCGGGATGACTGTGGATGAAGCGGTCAGGCGGGTATTGGAGGATCCGAAGCGCTACTCCCCCATCGCCACCGCGACGGACCTCGGTAAGGAGACGTGGGACGCGTACGCAGCCACCCAACTCGAGATCCAGAGGCTCCTGTACAGGCTTCGGCCCGAGATCGCCGTCTCCTTCGGTGGACAGCAGCGCCGCCAGCTCGACGATGGCCTCGACACCATTGAGAAGCGGCTCCGCGAGTACCGTTCCGCCCTACGCGCAGGGACTCGGGCAGAACTGCCTGAGTCCCCAACCCGTGCGACAATACCGCCATGGCAGCGACTACCACCGGCTACAGCGATGCGCTGATCGAGCACTTCGAGCGGCCTCGCAACGCGGGGGCGATGGAGGACGCGGACGCCGAGGCGTACGTGACGAACCCCGTCTGCGGGGACTCGATGCGCATCTTCCTGCGCATCGAGGATGAGCGCGTGGCCGCAGCTTCCTTCCTGACCTCCGGCTGTCCGGCGGCGATCGGCACCTCCTCGGCGGCGACCGAGCTGCTGCGCGGGCGCACCCTCGAGGAGGCCGCGGCGCTCAGCCGCGAGGACTACGCCGAGGCCGTCGGCGGGCTGCCCAAGTCCAAGCTGCACTGCTCCGTCCTCGCCGCCGCCGCCGTGCGCGAGGCGATCGAGGGCTGGCAGCGCGAGCACGAGCCTCGCACCGCTGATGCGGCGGGGGCCGCCTGATGAGCGTCGCCACGATCATCCTGGCCGCCGGCGCGTCGAGCCGCATGGGCTCGCCGAAGCCGCTGCTGCCCTGGGGCGACGCCTCGCTGCTCGGCTGGGAGATCGACGAACTCGGCCACTCGCAGATCGAGGACATCGTCGTCGTCACCGGGGCGTACGCCGACGACGTGCGGCGCGCGCTGCCCGCGGGCCAGCGGATGCACTGCGTGTTCAACGCGCGCTGGGCGCAGGGCCGCTCGACCTCGCTGGCGGCCGGCGCGAAGGCGCTGCTCTCCCCCTCGCGGAGGCGACCCGAGGCGGTCGTGATCCAGAACGTGGACCAGCCGACGCGCGCCGACATCATCGACCACCTCATCGACGAGCTGCGCTCGACGGGCGCCGAGGCCGTGCAGCCCTCGTACCTCGGCTCGCGCGGCCACCCGGTCGTCCTCGCCGGGGAGCTGCTCGAGGAGCTGGCCGCGGCGAACGAGGCAGACCTCGGCCTGCGCGCGGTGCTGCGCCGCCACCCGCCGCTGCAGCTGGCGATGGACGACGAGCCGATCGTGCGCATCGACCTCGACACCCCCGACACGCTCGCCGAGGGCCGCCGGCTCTGCGGCGTCCCCGACCCCGCCCCCGCCGGGTAGGCGCAACGGAATATGCCAGCGTCCGAGAGCGACCTGCTGGCCGTCGCCGTCTTCTGCCTGGAACAGGCACGCCGGGCTCTTGGGATTGATTGGGCTGAAGCGCGTTCCGCGTGGACCGACTTCGATGCGGTCGAGCGTTACACCCTTCATGCCGATCACGTGGACAAGTCATGTCGCGTCCTCAACAAGGGCTGGCCTTCGCCGTTCCCCGAACATGGAGGCGCACGGCGCGCAGCGAATGAATTCGTCGAACGGTGGCGAGCCGCAGCGGACCTTAGGAATGCATATGCGCACTATGAAGAGGCCTTGGCCGACCCGGAGCATGGTCGTCGTGGAGAAACCAACGAATACATCCTCGTGTGTGGGATCGAGGTACCACACTGGGAGTCACTCTACGTCGCACCCTTGACCACAGGCGCACCGATTGGAGTCCGCCTCCTTGGGAAGGGTTACGGGTTGCATGGAGTCCATGAGGCACTGACGGAGCTTGAACGGCAGTTCGCTAAGGTCTTGGAGGATCCAGAGACGGGCAAGCTTCGAGAGGACGCCTGAGTTGCGCCTCGACTGCCTCGGCTCAGGCTTCGCGTTCTCGCACGGGAGCTACTGGAGCGGGTTCCTGCTCGACGGGCGGGTGCTGCTCGACTGCCCGCCGCAGACGCTGCCGCATCTCTTCCGCCTCGGCGTCACCACGCAGGCGATCGACCTCGTGCTGCTCTCGCACGAGCACTCCGACCACATCGGCGGCATGGACCTCTTCCTGCTGGAGGCGACCGTGGGCCGCGAGGCGCGCGAGGGCGTCCCCCGCGAGCAGCCGCTCGCCATCGCCGGGCCGCCGGGGATCTACGAGCCGCCTGCGCGAGGCGATCGGGCCGCCGGATCGGCTGCCGGAGCGCGACGATCCGCGCGTGCGCTGGTTCGAGCAGGCGGGCGGCTCGGCCTTCGAGTGGGCCGGGCTGCGCGTCGAGTGCGTCTCGATGGAGCACGGCCACGACGTCGAGGCGCTCGGCTTCCGCGTGCGGCACCCGCGCGGCGTCGTCGCCGTACACCGGCGACACGGCGTACGTCGAGGCGGTGCGCAGCCTCGCCGAGGGCGCGGACCTGCTGATCACGGAGTGCGGCGGCGACCGCGCCTACGGGCACACGAGCTGGGACGACGTGCGCGAGCTGCGCGCCGCCCTCGCCCCCTCGACGCGAGTGCTGGTGACGCACTACGACCCGCTCGCCGTCCCCGGGTGGGCGCGAACGCTCGACGGCGTCGAGCTGGCGGAGGACTTCGGCGTCTACGAGGTCTGAGGCGGCAGCGTCTCCCAGTCGGGCGCGAGCGCGGGGATGCCCAACGCCTCAGGCGGGGTCCAGGTGCGCCAACGATCGTCGATGGCGGGGTGGTCGCCGCGGCGGATCCAGGCGATCGCGCGCTCGGCCTCGGCGCGGACGGCCTCGGCCTCCTCGCGGGTCATGCTGCCGAAGTCGACGGCCTCCTCGAGCTCGTCCTCGTCCTTCCACTCAGGCTCGCCGAGGTCCGGCGGGAAGACGATGTCGAGGTGCTGGTCGGAGGTGTCGAGGCCGATCGCGGTGCGGCGGAACGGCGTCTCGAGGTTCACGTACCAGCGCCTCACGTCGCCCTCGCCGAGGAAGACGAGCACGGAATGGGCGGCGCCCTCGATGAAGACGCGCACCATCCCGCGGCCGCGCCAGACATCGTCGCGGAGCCGCCACTCGCCGTGCGGCAGGCGGATGTCGTTGCCCTCGAGGTCGGTCGGGCGCTTCCAGACGGCGCCCGGCGGCATGCAGGTCGCGATCACGTCGCCGCGATCCTCGACGACGACGAAGGGCCAGGCCGCGAAGACGCGGCCGTACCAGATGTTGCGGCCGGTGATGAAGGTCCCGGGCGGCCAGCGGTCGGCGGTCATGCGCTCATCGAGGCGTCGGCGAAGGGGTTGGCGACACGCAGCCCATCGTAGTCCTGGGTGGCGCTGAGGTCCTCGGAGTAGACGAGCTCGCAGCCCATGGCGCGCGCGGCTGCAAGGATCGCGCCGTCCCAGTACGACAGCCCGAAGCGCCGGCTGATCGACACGCCCTCGAGGAATACCTCGAGCGTCACCGGCTGGACCGGGAAACGATCGAGGGCTTCGGCGAAGGCCGCTGCCTCATCGTGTCTCAGCGCACCCGGCCGTGACGGGCGCGTCGCCTGCGCGTAGAACTCCTGCAGCACCTGAACCGAGAGGGCGAGATCCCGCCTCGCGAGCAGGTTGACGGCCAATCGCCTCTTGTCCTCTTCGTCCGGATTAGAGCTGACTGCGTAGAGCAGGACGTTGGTGTCAACGAAGCGCATCGCGGTCGTAGAGCTCGTCCCGTGGGAGGTTGTCAGACATGCGTAGGCCGCCGCCGCGCGCGCGGATCGCTTCCAACGTCTCGTCCTGGAGCCTCAGCAGACGTTCGAACCGGGTCTCGGGATTCCGGCCCTGGACGAGTTCGACGAGCAACTCACGCACGAGGGCCGAGACGGAGGTGTCGAGCTCCGCCGCGCGGATGCGGGCGAGACGATGGGTCTCCTCGTCGATGGATACGGTGATGTTTCTCATGTCACAGTCTCACAGTTCCTGTGTATCGCAGTATGTGTGGCGCGTGGCCGGCCTGCAACCCATGTCTGGCGATTGGGCCTCTCGAACGGCGGAGACGTCAAGCAGCGAGCGATCAGCCCCTGCCCGCTACCCCCTGCCGCAACGGTCGGCTATGCTTCGTCGCGAGCGCCGGGCACAGCACGGCGCGGCAGGACGAGGGGTTCGCGTGGCCTACGGACTGGGCATCGCCAAGGGTCTGCTCGTCACGTTCAAGCACATCTTCAGGCCCCCCATCACCGTCTCCTACCCGGAGGAGGAGCGGGACATCCCCCTGCGCGCCCGCACCAACCTGCTCTGGTTCGAGGAGCGCTGCACCGGCTGCTCCACCTGCGCCCAGGCCTGCCCCGACGGCTGCATCCTCGTCGAGACCTCGCCGCGCGCCGACGGCACGCTCAACATCGACCGCTACGAGATCGACTTCCGGATCTGCATGTACTGCGGACTCTGCGCCGAGGCCTGCCCCTACCAGGCGATCCAGGCCGGCGGCCGCTACGACGACGCCGTCTACGTCTTCGAGGACATGTACCGCGACCGTGACGCCCTCAGCCGCGAGGCCGGCGAGTACCTGGACCGCAACGGCGGCGTCTACCCCAACGGCCAGCAGCAGCATGAGAACCCGCTGCGGACGGCGCTGCCGACCGCGCGCGGGCGCTTCCCTGTCGCCGGCGAGGAAGGCCCCTTCGGGCCTCAGCACCTGCCCGGCAAGCTCGACCGCGAGTAACGCCCGCACCGCGCACGGAGGAGCCGCCGGTGGTCACGATCACGCTCAACGGCGAAGCGCTGGAGGTTGAGGCCGGACGGCCGCTCGTCGAGGTGATCAAGGAGCAGGGCGTTCGCATCACGAACCTCTGCTACATCGACGGCCTCGAGCCCTACGCCGGTTGCCGCACCTGCCTCGTCGAGATCGAGGGCGCGCGGCCGTCGCCGCTGCAGCTCTCCTGCACCGCCGTCACCGCCGACGGCATGGCGATCAATACCGAGACGTCCGAGGTGAAGCGCGCGCGCCAGCAGGTGATGTCGCTGATCATGGCGAACCACCCGGACCGCTGCCTCACCTGCCACCGCCGCGTGCACTGTCAGCCGGGCGAGATCTGCCTGCGCGACGACGTCGTGACGCATCGCTGCCTGACCTGCAGCAAGAACTACCGCTGCGAACTGCAGACCTCGACCGAGCTGATCGACATGGGCGAGTTCGAGGAGCCGTGGGTCGGCGAGGAGCGCTCGTACTACGAGACGCCGCCGCCGGAGGTGGACCGCGCCAACCCGTTCCTCGAGTTCGACCCGCAGATGTGCATCATCTGCACGCGCTGCGTGCGCGCCTGCGCCGACCTGCGCCACACCGGCGCGATCAGCCTCTCCGGCAAGGGCTCGACCACGATGATCGCCTTCGGTACCGGCGGGGCCATCCACGAGTCCAACTGCGACTTCTGCGGATCCTGCATCGACGTCTGCCCCACCGCGACGCTGATGGAGAAGCCCAACAAGTGGATGGCGCTGTCCGAGGAGTGGACCAACTCCGCCTGCAACTCCTGCGCCGTCGGCTGCACGCTCTCCTACGGACTGCGCGACGGCCGCCCGATGATCGTGCGGCCCGATCGCCTCAACCCCACCAGCCGCGACCAGGTCTGCGTGCGCGGGCGCTTCCACTACGACGCCGTCGGCGACCGCGAGCGCCTCAGCCGCTCGCTCCTGCGCGAGGGCGACCTGCTGCTCCCGGCCGCGCCGGAGGAGGCGATCGCCGAGGCCGCACAGCTGCTCTCAGCAGTGAAGGACCGAGACGGCGCTGAGGCGATCGCGGTCCTCGGCTCGCCGCTGGCGACCAACGAGGAGGCGGCGCTGCTGGCGAAGCTCGCGAGCGACGTGATCGGCACGCCGCACCTCGACTTCTCGCACGGGCCGGTGCACCGCGCCGCCGCCGCCGCCTTCGAGCGCGGCTTCGGCTCGGCGGAGCTGCCCTCGTCCTACTCGGACATCGAGCACGCCGAGACGATCATCGTCGTCGGCGGCGACATTGAGGAGTCGCACCAGGTGATCTCGCTGCGCGTCAAGGACGCGGTGGTGAATCACGGCGCGAAGCTCGTGCTCGTCTCGCCGCGTTGGGGCGAGCTCGTCGACTTCGCCTCCGTCTGGCTGCAGCCGCTACCCGGCGCCGAGGCCGCCACGGTGCAGGCGCTCGCAGAGGCAGGCGCCGTCGAACCGGCGGGCGTGGACGGCGAGCGCCTCGAGGCCGCGCGAGCGCTCCTCGCGGAGCGCCTGCCGCAGGCCGCGCCGGCAGCCGACGATGACGATGAGGACACCGGCAGCGAGGGCCCCCCCGCCTGCGCGATCGTCTTCGCGCCGGGTGCGCTCAGCGCCGAGGCCGCCGGGGCCCAGGCCGCGGCCTGCGCGAATCTCGCCATCGCCGCCCTCGGCGAGCGCGCCGCGCAGGGACTGCACTACCTGCCGACCGACGCCAACGTGCTCGGCATCAGCGACATGGGCGTCGCACCCGGCGAGGGTGGGCGCTCGTTCCCCGAGATCATCGAGGGCGCGCGCGACGGCGCGATCCGCGCGCTGCTGATCCACGACGACAACCCGCTGCTCAACGCCCCCGGCAGCGACGACGTACGCGCCGCGCTCAGCGCCGTCGAGGCGCTGGTCGTGATCGACTCGCTGCGCTCGAGCGCCGCTGAGCACGCGAACGTCGTGCTGGCGGAGCTGCCCTTCTTCGCAAAGGACGGCACGCTCACCACCGGCGACCGGCGCATCACGCGTCAGCGCCCCGCCGCCCAGCCGCGCCGCGACGAGCGCGACGGCGTCGCGATCCTCACGGCGCTCGCGAACGCACTCGGCGCGGACTTCGCTTACGAGAGCGCGGGCGAGGTCATGGCAGAGGCGGCCGCGCGCCTCGAGGGCTACGAGCCGCACGAGGCGATCCGATCCGCGAGCACGCGGGCGCTGTCCGCCTCGCCGGCCTCCGGCGCGAGTCCGCAGCCGCTGCCCGCGAGCACGGACGACGCGACCGACGGGCTGCGGCTGATCGCAGACCGCTCGCTCTATACCTCGTGGGAGGGCGCCTCGCTGCGCTCCGAGGAGGCGGACAAGCTGCACCGCGAGGAGTCGCTGCTGATCAATCCGGCCGACGCCGAGCCGCTCGGCGTGCGCAGCGGCGACGAGCTGGTGCTGGCGAACGGCGCCAGCGAGGTGCGGATCGCCGCTCAACTCGACGACGGGGTCCCGCCCGGCGTGGTCTACGCCTCGCGCTACTTCGACGGCGGCGCGCTGATGGCGCTCTTCCCGCTGCGCGGCGCGCCGGACGGCGCTGCCTCGGTGCTGGTGCGGGCGCTCCAGCCCGCCTGAGCCCGCCCACCTCGATGACTCGCGCCAGGCGTCACGGACCTCAGTGAGACCACGGTGAGCTCCGGCGACCGTTCCGGACCGCCCTCCGAACCGGCGGCGCAGCCGCCCGGCCAGCGCGGGCTCGTGCTGCTGACCGTCGAGGCGGACGCCGAGGTCGCGGGCGAGCGCTGCGACCTGCTGATCGCCGAGGGCATCGACGCGGAACTGCACATCGAGCACGCGGCGAGCTTCGGATCGCGCTCCTCCGTCTACCCCTCGGGCCAGCCGTTCGTGTACGCGCTGTTCGTGCCCGCGCCGCAGCACGATGCCGCCGCCGCCGCGCTGATCGAGTCCGGCTGGGACGGGCGTCGCAGCGCCTTCGGCGGGAGCCGCCTCGATCTATCGTTCGTGCTGCGTGGCGCGCTGCTGGCGCTGCTCGCCGGCGCGGCGCTGGCGGCCGTGCTGCTGCTCTTGCGGCCTGTGTAGCGGGCTGCTCGATCCGAGCCTAGGATTTCGTGTTGGTCAGGTGGTCGCCAACATGCCCAATGACCCAGTAGGGTCCATCCCGTTCCCATTCGAAATAGAGGCGCAGATGGAGTTGCGACTGCCGACTGGCACCACCCCAGCGCAAGTGCCTCTCCATCTCGTAGTTTCTCTCGCCGTGGGTAGCCCGACGTTCGGCAGCCCACTGGGCCATCGTCGTAGTCGACTCCTGAGCAGCGTAGTCGAAGCCTTCGTTGCGGAACCTGTTATGCAGTGTGTCTCCGAGATCCCCTTCTCGTTCCGCCATCTCAGCGCCCAGTTGATCGAGAACCTGAAGTGCTCGATAGACCTCCAGAGGGCGCTGGAACAAGGATTGATCGGCCGAGCGGTGGGATTCCGCGCTGAACCTCAAGTGTGCGAACCGCCCGTCCGCTTCGGCTACCGCATCACTTGTAGAACCGATGTCGGGCTGGGAGACCGGTTGATCTTCCTTGGGAAGCTCGCGTGTGATGGCGTAGGCTGCGGCTAGGCGCTCCTGGAGCGTCTCATTGTCGCTCTCCAGACCATCACCGCGAAGACGTAGCGAGTCGTTTTCTTTCCTTAGCCTCTGAGCCTCTGCTTCCAGTGACCGCATCTTTTCGAGCTGCTTTTCCAGCTCTTCGGCAGCCAACTCAACATACTCGGCATCAGCGAGGGCCTCACGCAACTTGCTCTCTCCAGTCCGGGATGCAGCTTCCCGCACTTGCCGCCAAGTCGGACCTCCATCGGAAGCCCGGCGCCCAGCGACCCTAGAGACCAAGTTGTATATCTGATTGAGCACTCTCGTTGGGTTCTCGGCGACACGTGCTGGCAGCCAGAGATGGTGGTCTCGGGGATCGTCGCTTTCTGGATCGATCCTCGGCCACCAGATCCGAAGTGCCCCGTTGTAGCAAAGCGAAGTCTTGCCCAAGCCAATCCGACACGTTCCGCGTGGTAGCTGCCGTCTCGAGAAAACAGACTTCTGCGAGTCCACCGAATCCAGCACGCTGTACCTGCTGCGCGGTCAGGTACGGGCGGTTGTCTTCAGCACGAGGAGAAATGGCGAGGATGGGAAGTACGCGATTGGCTGCCAGTACGTGCTGCTGCACGAATCGTTGCGCATCCGCAACTCCAACGCTCATAGCCGAAATGCGGAGAGGCCGATCGCCGGTGCACGCATCGTAGCGGTCGATAATGTCGCGAACGAGGCGTGGGGTTCCAACGTTAACTGGCTCCGCGGTAGCCGCGCTGGGATCCGAGACGACGCGTACTTCTGCAAAGACCTCAACCTCGGAGGCAGAGAGCGCCGTAGCCAAGCGCAGATCCGACGCCCACGAGACGGGGCGCCCGTCGCCATCAGGGTGACTCCAGCGCAGTTGCCAATACTCGCCGTCGGCGCACGCGTCAGCCTGTATCTCCACCTCGTGCCCAGACTCGGCCTCGCTGTACCAGCCAGGATCGATCGTGAGATCAACACCGTCGGGGCGGCGCGCCCAATCGACGATATCCGAAGCGAGATGACGCAGCAGATCTGACGTGGACTGCCCGCTCGCCGGCCGAACCGAGAACAAAGTCGTATAGGAGTCCGCCACGGCAGCAGTATATCGCCCCGCGCGCCACATCCCCCTTCGAGCACCCCGCGCCGCGGCGTACACACCGCGGCGAGGAGGCTCGCATGGCCATCGACCTGACAGACCGCTACTTCGCGACCGAGTTCATGCGCGGCGGGGCGGCGCGCTGGAAGCTGGACCGCGCCGCGTGGCCCTGCCGCGCGATCGTGCTGCACCACGCGGCGGGCTGGTACGGATCGCCGCTGGGCGTCGACGCGTCCCGCCGGGACGAGGAGCAGCGGATCCATGCGCTGGCGCGCGACCACCACGCGCGCTTCGGCATCGGGCCCGGCTACCACTACGTCGCCTTCCCCAGCGGGCGGCTCTACGCGGTCGGCAAGGCCGGGACGCAGCGCGCGCACACGAAGGGCCGCAATCCCGAGAGCGGCGAGCGCTGGAACCTCGAGGCGATCGGCATCTGCGCGCTCGGCGACTACGAGCGCACGGACAGGGACGAACCCACGCCCGGCCTGAGGGAGGCGATCGCGGAGGCCGTCGAGGAGATCCGCGGCTTCTGGCTCACGCGCCCCGGCGCGCCGGTCTTCGGGCACGGGATGATCCCGACGGCGAACGCCTCGGGCGACCCGCTGCCGCAGGCGACGGCCTGCCCCGGGCGGCGGCTGATCCCGCTGCTCGCGGCGCTCAACCGCCCGGCGCCGCCGGAGCTCGCCGCGGAACTGGCGGCGATCCGCGCCGCCGCCGACGCGATCGAGCGCAAGACGCAGGCCGCGTAGCGGCCGGGCCGCGCCCTCGATAGCCTCGAGGCGTCTACTCGCGCTGCATCATCGTCGAGTAGCCGCCGAACGGCACCGTGCTGGCGCGGGCGTGCTCGTCGGCGATGACGTGCACGCAGGACGGCTTGCCACTCGCGAAGGCGCGCTCGATGGCCGGGCGGATCTCCTGCGGATCCCTGACCAGCTCGCCATACCCGCCCAGCGCCTCGACGACGTCGTGGTAGCGCTGAGTCTGTCCGAGGCTGCGGCCCGGCGTGGTGTTCGGGCCGCCGGTCCAGCCGCCGTTGTTGTTGATCACGGCCACGATCGGCAGGTTGTGCCGCACCATCGTGTCGAACTCCTGCACGTTCATCAGGAACGAACCGTCGCCGATGAAGGCGACCACCTGGCGGCCCGGCGCCGCGACCTTCGCGCCCATCGCGAAGGGGATGCCCGTGCCCATGCAGCCGTTCGGCCCGGCGTTCAGGCGGCCACCCTCGGCGAACGCGGGAATCCACTGCCGACCGAAGTTGAGCGTCTCCATGCCGTCGATGCAGATGATCGCGTCGCGATCGACGACGTTCACGATCTCGTTCGCGATGCGCAGCGGGTGAATCGGCGTGGTGTCGGACTCGGCCAGGTCGAGCGACTGCTGGCGCTTCGAGTGGTCGCTCTCGCCGAGGCGCGCGATCCAGTCCTCCGAGGTGCGCAGGCCGCTCTCCTTCGCGGCCGCGGTCAGCGCGCTCAGCGCGAGCTTGGCGTCGGCGACGATTCCGAGCTCGATCGGCCGGTTGTGCCCCAGCTCCGTCGAGTCCGTGTCGATCTGGATCACCTTCACGTCCTCCGCGAAGCGCGGCGGGTGCCCGAAGGAGATGATGAAGTTGAAGCGCGTACCCACCACGAGGATCGCGTCCGCCTCACGGAAGGCCTGCCCGCGCGCAGCGAGGAACGCTAGCTCGTGGTCCTCCGGGACCACGCCGCGGCCCAGCGGCGTGGTGAAGAAGGGGATGCGCGCCTGGTCGATGAACTCGCGCAGTTCGGCCGCGGCGTCGGACCAGAAGATGCCGCTCCCGCTCACCACGAGCGGGCGCTCGGCCGCTCCGAGGATCTCGATCGCGCGATCGATGGCGCCCTCTTCCGGGGCGGGGCGGGCCGGCGCCTGGCCGCCCGGCGGGAACCACACGTTCCCGTCGTCGACCCGCTCGTAGAGCGCGTCGCCCGGAAGATCGAGGTAGGTCGGGCCCGGTTTGGGGCCCTGCGCCTTGCGCATCGCCATGTTGAAGTACTCGGCCATGCGGTCGGCATGGTGGACGCGCGCGGCCCAGCGGGTGATCGGCTTCGCCATCGAGAGCTGGTCGTACTCCTGGAAGGCGTCGCTGTCGAAGGCGCGTACGGCCGCTGCGCCGCCCAGCGCCACCATCGGGACGCCATCGAGGTAGGCGTTGGCGACGCCGGTGAGCAGGTTCGTCGTCGCCGGCCCGGAGGCGGCGAGACAGATACCCGGCGAGCGCTTCACGCGCGCGTAGCCGTGGGCCGCCATCGCGGCGCCCTGCTCGTGGCGGCAGTCGATCGTACGGATGCCGAAGTCGGCGGCGAACCCGGCGGCTTCGATGATCGGGCCGCCCATCAGGTAGAAGACGTCCTCGACCCCCTCTTCGCGCATCTGCCGCGCAAGCAACTCAGATCCACTGTGTTCGGTCATTCCGCACCTCCCTGACGCGAACGCCATCATATCGGAACGCGGCAGCGCAGCACGGCGGCGCCAGGCAGGTCGCGGGAGCGGGCCGACGGTTATGTCTCAGGCGGTCGCCACGTGACGATCCCGATCTCCCGGAATCCGAGGCGTATCGGGATGCCGTCAGGCCCTCCCCACCACTGGTCGATGAGATCGCACATCCGCCGGTCCTTATGCGAACCGGGACGCAGCCAGAGCATGCGCCGCGCGAGCGTCCGCGCGTCCTCGGGGTCGATTGGCGTCTTTGGCGAACCCGCCCAGACGCGCCGCACCTCGTAGGAGCGCCCGAGCGCGCCCAGCAGCGCCACGAACTCTTGTAACGCCGGGAGTGCCTGGAACGGTTCCCCGTGGACGGCCTCGAAGAGGTCGGCTAACTGTGCGCCCCGCGCGAACCGCGCCAGCGCAACCACGCAGAGGCGCCGTGCGTGGTGCTCCATTGCCTCGATGAATGGGATCGGCTCGCGGATGTCGTAGAGGCAGTGGGCGGCCAGCGCGACGTCCGCCTGCTCCGACCATCCCTCCAGCGGCCAGCGCGCGTCGTGGATGGTCAGGTTCGCCGCACCCGCCGCCGTCGCGCCTTCGCTGAGCACGTGGCGCATCGCGGGCGACGGCTCGATGGCGGTGACGCTCCCGACCCGGCGCGAGAGCGGCAGCGCGAACCGCCCACCCCCGGCGCCGATGTCCAGCCAGTGATCCTCGGGCTGCGCGAGGGATGCCAGGGCATCGAACTCCGCCGCCGAGGACTGCCCCGGCCTGAAACACCCTGCGACCGGCGCGTAGTGGTCCCGCCCAGGTTCAGCCTCGCGCACGCGCGCGACCTGCTCGGCGTCGGCATCGACCAGCCGCATCCAGGCCTCGCGAGCCTCATGGACCGATGGTCGCAGTGCGCGCCTGGGATCCATCTCGCCCCCGTGTCGGCACCCGCCCATGCTGCCCGAACTACGGGATGCGCACCTTCTCGAGGAAGTCCGCGTCGAAGCGCAGGATCGAGCCGAGCTCGGTGTAGTGGGCGAACTCCGCGTCGCGGGCCGCGACCGCGTCCGGGTCCCACCAATCGGTGGAGGGCGCGACGAGGCCCTGCGAGGCCGCGGCCTCGCGCGCCTCGGCCTCCGTCAGGCCGACCTCCATAAGCGCCTCGGCGGTGTGCTCGCCGAAGGGGGGCACGGGGTTGCGCGTGGGGAAGCCACGGCCGTCGAACTTCGGAGGGAAGTAGCGCTGGAGCGGCACCGGGCCGAGGTCCTGGACATGGACCGGGTCGAAGAACTCACGGGCGCGCAGGTGCGGGTCGAGCAGGATCTCGTCCGCCTTCAGCACCCCGGCGGCGGGAACCCCGGCGCCCTGCAGCAACTGAGCGACGTCCGACTTCGAGCGCTCGCGGGTCCAGTCCGCGATCAGCGCGTCGATCTCGTCGTGATGACCCGTGCGCTGCTCCGCACTCGCGAAGCGCGGGTCGGAGAGCCAGGCATCGTGGCCGGTGGCCCGGCAGAACGCCTCCCACTCGAGGTCGTTGCGCAGCGAGATCGCGACCCAGTCGTCGTCGCCCGCGCACGGGTAGGCGCCGCGGACCATGCCGGGGCGGCGGTTGCCGTCGCCGCCGTGCAACCGCCCGTTGAGCAGGTAGTCCGCGAGGTAGGGCGCGAGCGTCGGCACGGTCGACTCCTGCATCGAGACGTCGATGCGCTGGCCGCGCCCGGTCACCTCGCGGCGCATCAGGGCGGCGATGATCGCGCCGGCGCCGTTCAGGCCGGTGAAGGGGTCGACCCAGGTCTGGCCGGTCTTGAGCGGCGGCTCGCCGGGGTAGCCGGTGACGGTGGCGGGGCCGGAGGCGGCCTCCATCGTCATGCCCACAGCCGACCGCTCCCCGTTGGGCCCGGACTGCCCGAACCCGGCGATCGAGCACATCACGAGTCGCGGACAGCGGTCCACGATATCCGGGTAGCGCAGGCGCAATCCTCGCGTGACGCGCGGCGGGAAGTTCTCGATGAAGACGTCCGCGCGCTCGAGCAGGCGCAGCATCAACTCCCGCCCCTCCGGATTCCGCAGGTTGAGCGCGGCCGAGCGCTTGCTCGCCTGCCGCGCCGTGAAGTAGGCAGGCCCGATCGACGAGTGCGCCGTGCGCGCGTGCTCGACCTTCACCACGTCCGCGCCGAGCTCCGAGAGCAGCCGGCCGGCGAGCGAGCCCGTCCAGCCGCGCGAGAGGTCCACGATGCGCAGGCCCTCGAAGTAACTCAGGCGCCCCGAAGGAGCCCGGCCTCGGGCCGCGGGGCGCGGCGCGGCAGCCTCGTCCGCTCCCGCCGCCTCGGACAGCAGCGCGTTCCCCTCGCCGAGGGCAGGCGCCTCCAGGCCGATCTGCAGCGGGCTCTCCGTGAACCTCCCCGCCGGCCCGGGCAACACGCCGCCCGTGGGCTCGCCGTTCGCGTCGACTTCGGCCCGCCAGTAGCCGCGGTCCTCGAGGTGCGGGTCCTCGAGCAAGTCGTGCACGCTCGCCACCTCGCCGAAGCCCAGGTCGAGTTCGCCGGTCCGCAGGAAGATCTCACGCGAGGTGTGCGACTCGAACCACGGCCTCACGAGCTCGTCGAACTCGCGCCAGTGCACCAGCCGCTCGGCCATGTTGGTGAGGAGCGGATGCGTCGCCAGCTCGGGCTGCTCGATCAGCTTCGAGATGTTCCCGGCGAAGTCGCGCCCGCCGGGCCCGGCCGTCACGAAGGCGATGTGACCGTCCTTGCAGGCGAAGATGTCGGACGGGTAGCCGGGCAGGATCCGCGAGTAGAAGCGGCGGCGCACGCCGCCGATGCCGAGGTAGACCGAGAGATTGTGGTCGTCGGTCATCGTCAGCGTCTCGTGGATCGAGACGTCGGCGAAGCCGGGGCGCTCCCCGGCGGTGCCCTCGGCGAGCGCGGCGAGGGCCGCGATCCAGCCGACGACCGCCCCGAAGTAGTCCGCAAGCTCGATCCCGGAGCTGAGCGGCTCGCGATCGGGATCCCCGCTGACGTAGGAGTTGCCGGCGAGCGCCTCGATGATGTGGCTGTCGGCTTCGTGCGAGGCGTAGGGACCGTCGATGCCGAACTCGCTGATCGAGACGAACGTCGTCTCCGGGAAGCGCTCGCGCATCCGCTCCGGCTCGGCGAGTGGCAGCGCGGCAGGGGTGCGCCAGCTCCCGATCAGCAGCGCGCTGCCGCGCAGCAGCGGCTCGAGGGCTTCGGCGCCCTCGGCCGTCGTCACGTCGAGCGCGACGCTGCGCTTGCCGGCATTGAGCACCCGGTGCAGGCCGCCGCCGTCGAGGTCCGGGCGGTCGTCCTTGAAGGGGCCGGCGTGACGGATGCCGTCGCCGCCGGGCGGCTCGATGCGAATCACCTCGGCGCCGCTCTGCGCCAACAGCCGCCCGCACTGGGCGACCGCCAGGCCCGAGGCGATCTCGATGACGCGGACACCCTCGAGCGGGGGAGGCGCGCCGTCAGGCATCAGAGGCTTCACCATGTCGTGCTCCCTCGGGCTGCTCCTATGGTGGACGCCACATTACAACTGTCAGCAGGTCGCCGTGCGATCTCGCACGCGAGGAGCGCGCGGCGGGGGCGCTCCGGGGCGGCGCGAACTACAGCGAGCGAGCCGCGGTCGGGGCGGCCGAGGGGTCGAGGGCGTGCAGGTTCGGCAGCGCGCCTTCCGCGAACAGCCGCATGCTTCGCTCGGCAACCGCGTACGGCATCGTGCCGTACTTGAAGACGATCACGAACTCCTCCGCGCTGGTCATGCGCTGGATGTAGCGCAGCCTCTCGGCGCACTGCTCCGGCGTGCCCCAGACCTGCGTCAGGGCGCTCTCGCGGGCAAGCTGCTCCGGGGTCGCCCTGCTCCGCCGCTCTGCCGCCTGGGCGTAGTGCTCGTAGCCGCTGGCCTCCCGGAAGTGCTCCGGCTCATCCCATTCGTAGTGGCGGTTCGTGCCGTCCTTCATCTCTCCGAAGTAGCGCAGCAGGCCGTCCCACGCCTCCTCCTCGGTCTCCGCGCAGACCGCGTTGACCACGACGGTGGGCCGCGCCGGAGGGAAGCCGTGCTGCGCGCGGACCTCGTTGTAGCGCCCCACCTCCTCGCCGTAGCCGTCCCACGGCTTGTGATTGAGCAAGAGCAGCCCGAGCCGCTCGCGCCCCGCGATCTCGATCGTCTCCGGGCTGTTGCCGGCGATCAGGAAGCGCTCGACCAGATCCTCGCTCCGCGGGCGCGGCCGCAGCGAGGTCTCGGCGACCGTGTAGTGCTCGCCCTCGTACGAGAAGCGCTCCTGCGTGAGCGCCCTGCGCACGATCTCAAGGCCCTCGAGGAAGCGCGCGCGCGACTCGCCCATCGGGATCTGCCGCGGATCGAACTCGCGCCGCGCGGCGCCCCGCCCAAGGCCGACGAACAGGCGGCGGCCCTGCAGCAGGTTGTCGACCATCGCGATCTCCTCGGCGACGCGCAGGGGATCGTGCCAGGGCAGCACGATCACCATCGTCCCGATGTCGACGCGGCGCGTCCGGCCCGCGAGGTTGGCGAGAAAGAGCAGCGGGCTCGGTGTCAGGTTGAGGGGCGAGAAGTGGTGCTCGACGGCCCAGATCGAGTCGAAGCCGAGCGGCTCGATCTGCTCGGCGAGGGCGAGTTCCGCGTCATAGGTCGCCCGGTCAGTGGCCGGCTCGCGCTGGCCGCCGGAGCCGCCCTCGAAGCGATCCCAGTCGCCGTGATTCTGCGTGAAGAGCGAGACGCCGACCCTCAAGCGAGCACTCCCCGGGCTACAAGCTTGCCGAAGGGATCCCCGCTATCCGGAGACCGGGCCTTCGGTCTGCTCGAACAGCATGTTGATGGGCGGGGGGTCGCGCTGGATCGTGTCCGTCGGGGTGATTCTTCCGTCGCCACGGGCAGCGTGAACGTCCTCGAAGAGCGCGGCCGGATCGTCCGTCTCTACCTCGTAGACGGCCAGGTAGCGGCGGCCCAGTGCGTCATCGGTGGGCAGGAACCGGTGCTCCGAGCGCACGAAGCGGCGCGCGGACAGCACACTGTCGAACTGCAGGAAGTCCGGGACGTGCGTCCCCGAGTACCAGTCGTTGAATTCCTCGTCGGCGTCCTCGCTCACGGCATTCGTGAGGACCAGGAACACGAACTTCGCCATGCAGCCCTCCCCGGAACGCGCGTATGATACGCGACCCGCTGAGGGGGCGTGGCTGCTCCAGAAACGCTCCCGATGCCTCGACGGCACCCGGCCGGCACATCCAGGGAGTGAGCACAGCGAATGCAACTCGGCGTCGTGCTTCCCGAGCGTGAGATTGGGAGCGATCCCGCAGCGGTCCGCGACTACGCGCAGGCCGCCGAGGAGCTCGGCTACGAGTTCCTGGTGACCGCGGACCACGTGCTCGGCGCCGATCGCAACCGCTACCTGGACCTGCTCGGTCCGTACGGGCACCGCGCCCCGATTCACGAGCCGCTGGTGCTGTTCGGCTTCCTCGCGGCCGTGACCACGCGGCTGCGGCTGGTCACGAACGTCCTGATCCTGCCCCAGCGGCAGACCGCGCTCGTCGCGAAGCAGGCGGCGGAGATCGACCTGCTCTCGGGTGGCCGGCTGATCCTCGGCGTCGGGAACGGCTGGAACCACGTCGAGTACGAGGCGCTCGGCGAGGACTTCCGCACGCGAGGACGCCGCCTCGACGAGCAGGTGCGGCTGCTGCGCCGCTTCTGGACGCAGCCACTGGTCACCTTCGAGGAGCGCTTCCACGAGGTGCGCGACGCCGGGATCCACCCCCGCCCGGAGCGGCCCATCCCGATCTGGATGGGCGGGATGGCCGGGCGCGTGCTCGAGCGCATCGGACGCCTCGCGGACGGATGGTCCCCACGCCTCCTCTCGGACGATCTCGATCAGGCGCTGGACGACATGCAGCGCCGGCGCGAGCGGATCGAGGCCGCAGCACGGGAGGCGGGGCGCGATCCCTCGACGCTGGCGCTGCTGCTGCGCGTCCGCGCCGACACCCCCGACGAGCAACTGACGCAGGCCAGGCGTTACCGTGAGGCAGGAGCGACGCACTGCTCGATCGACACCCAGGCGGACGCGTCGTACGACTCTGGCGAAGCCGGACGCAGTCCCGCGCAACACATCGAGGCGATCCGGGCCTTCCGCGAGGCGCTCGGGTAGCGGGAGTCCGCGAATCCGCCTCGGTAGCTTGGAGGCACGACGATGAGAGCCGCAGTCCTGCACCAGGTGCGACAGCCGCTCGTGATCGAGGACGTGGACATCTCCGATCCGGGAGAGAACGAGGTGCTGGTCAAGATCGCCGCGAGCGGCGTCTGCCACAGCGACCTGCACCGCATCCACGGCGACTTCCCCTCCCCGCTGCCGATGGTGATGGGACACGAGGGCGCCGGCGTCGTCGAGGCCCTCGGGCCGGGCGTCTCGGGCCTCGAGGTCGGCGACCACGTCGTCCTCAGCATCGGGCCCTACTGCGGGCACTGCGAGGTCTGCGCCCGCGGCAAGACCAGCCTCTGCGACGTGTCGGCGCGGGCGCGTCCGCTCGGGACGCTGCTCGATGGCTCCACCCGTCTCTCGAAGGGCGGCGAGCGTCGCAGCCACCACTCCTTCGTCTCGTCGTTCGCCGAGTACGCCGTGGCGCCCGCGAGCGGGGCGATCCCGATCCGCAAGGACGCTCCCCTCGACAAGGCGGCGCTCGTCGGCTGCGGGGTGACCACCGGCGTGGCGGCGGTGACCAACGACGCGCAGGTGCGTTCCGGCGAGCGCGTCGCCGTCTTCGGCTGTGGCGGCGTCGGGCTCAACGTCGTCCAGGCCTCGGCGCTCTCCGGCGCCGAGATCATCGTCGCCGTCGACCTCCTCGACTCGAAGCTGCAGCTCGCCGAGGAGTTCGGCGCCACGCACCTCGTGAACGCCTCGGGCGGCGACCCGGTGCAGCAGATCCGCGAGCTGACGAGGGGCGGCGTCGACCACGCATTCGAGGTGATCGGCTCGCCGGAGGTCGTGCTGCAAGCGATGCGCAGCGTCGCCCCCGGCGGACGCACCTACGTGATCGGCGTGCTGCCGAGCGGGACCGAGCTGCGCATCCCCTGGTACGAGGTCATGGCGCGGCGTCAGCACCTGCAGATGAGCGGCTTCGAGGGAGCGCAGCCGCGGGCCGACATCCCCCGCGTCATCAACCTCTACATGGCCGGCAAGCTGAAGCTGGACGAACTGGTCTCGCGCACGTTCGCGCTCGACGAGGTGAACGAGGCAATAGGCGCGCTCGAGCGCGGCGAGGTCGCGCGCAGCCTCGTCTACCCCGCCTAGTCAGCGCCTGCACCAGCGATGGCGGACACGGGCGGCGCGCTGGCGGGAATCGCGGTCCTCGACCTGACGCAGGGGGTCGCCGGCCCCTACTGCACGAAGCTGTTCTCCGACTACGGGGCCGAGGTGCTGAAGGTCGAGCGCCCGGGGGCGGGTGATCCCGCCCGGCGGGCGGGGCCGTTCCCGGACGACGAGCCGCACCCGGAGCGATCCGGGCTCTTCCTCGATCTCAACACCGGGAAGCGAAGCCTCACCCTCAACCTCAAGACGGCGACCGGCCAGCGGATCCTGAGGCGTCTGGCCGGCGAGGTCGATCTCGTCTTCGAGAACTACCGGCCCGGCACGCTCGCCCGCCTCGGTCTGGACTCGGCGGCGCTGGAGGCAGCCAACCCGGCGGCGATCCTGGTGTCGATCAGCAACTTCGGGCAGTCCGGTCCCCACCGCGACCTCGAGGCCGACGACATGCTCGCCTACGCGATGAGCGGCGGGCAGGCGGTGACCGGCGTCCCGGGGCGGGAGCCGAACAAGCTGGGGCTCTACGCACCCCTGTTCTACGCAGGCGCCATGGCAGCGACGATCGCGTTCGGGGCCTTCATGGCGGCGCGGCGCTCCGGGGCCGGCGAGCGGGTGGACCTCTCGATCCAGGAGGTGCTCGCCACCAGCATGGACCGCGCCGCGCAGAATCTTATGTCGTTCGAATACAGTGGCGCCCTGCACCGCACGATCGAGGCCCATCACCGCGCGAGCGCCTTCCCGGGCGGCGTCTACGGCGGGCAACTGCCCTGCAGGGACGGCTACATCTCGATCATGTGCTACCCGCACTGGTGGGACCGCTTCTGCCGCATGATCGGCAGGCCCGACCTGATCGACGATCCGGGGTACATCGAGCGCCTCCAGGATCCGGACTTCGGCCCGGAGATCGACGCGCTGTTCCTCCCCTGGGTGCTGGAACGCACGAAGGCCGAAGTGATGCGGGAGGCGCAGTCGCATGGGGTTCCGGTCGGCGCGCTGCATACGATGGCCGACATCTTCGACGACCCCCAGTTGCGCGGGCGCGCGTACTTCACGCTGCTCGACCACCCGGAGGCGGGACGCCTCGAATACCCCGGACCGCCGTTCAAGCTGTCGGGCACGCCGGCCCGCATGCGGCGCGCGCCGCTGCTCGGCGAGCACACCAGCGAGGTGCTGACCGGCCGCCTCGGCTACTCGCCGCAAGAGGTCGTGATCCTGCGGCAGCGAGGCGTGGTGTAGATCATGGCTGCCGAGGCGCCCGACCCCCGACTGCCGCTCGACGGCGTGCGCGTACTCTCGAACGCCATGGTCTGGGCGGGGCCCGCGGCGACGCTGCACCTCGCGGATCTCGGCGCGGACGTGATCGAGATCGAGTCGATCCAGCACATGAACCGCACACGCATGACCGGCCGCCACATCGCGCCGGAGCTGATGGAGGGCCCGACCGGAGCGCTGTTCGTCGATCGCGATGCGAGCGAGGGCTTCTGGAACCGCAACGCCAACTTCAACTACGGCAAGCGCGGCCACAAGAGCGTGACGCTCAACATCACCGACGCGGAGGGCCTCGAGCTCTTCTACGAGCTCGTGCGCATCTCTGATGTCTTCCTCGAGAACAACGCCGCGGACGTGGCGGCGCAGCTGCGGATCGACTACGAGGCGCTCTCGGCGCTGAACCCGCGCCTCGTGATGGCGCGGTTCCCCGGCTTCGGGATCAGCGGCCCGTACCGGGACTTCAAGGGCTACGCCCCGACGATGGAGGCCGTGGCGGGCCACACCTACCTGCGAGGCTACCGCGACAGCGATCCCTCGTGGACGCCGGGCAGCGGACACGGCGACCCGAACGCCGGAGTCCACGTCGCCTTCGCGATCCAGGCCGCGCTGTACGCGAGGGAGCGCACGGGCCTGGGGCAACTGATTGACCTCTCGCACGTCGAGGCCGTGCTGCACCATCTCGCCTACGCCTTCATGGACTACTCGATGAACCGCCGGGTGCAGGGGACGTGGGGCAACCGTCACCCCTCGAGGGCGCCGAACGGGTACTTCCCGTGCGCCGGCGAGGACGAGTGGATCGGGATCGCGGTTCCCTCGGACGAGGTGTTCCTCGCACTCGCGGAGGCGATGGGGCAGCCCGAGCTGGCGGCCGATCCGCGGTTCGCGGACGTCGTGTCGCGGCATCGCCACCAGGACGAGCTCGAGCCTGTGATCGAGGAGTGGACGCGCCGCCATCCGGCGCGCGAGCTGCGAGCTCGACTACAGGCGGTGGGCGTGCCCGCCGCCGAGGTGCTGGCTCCCGAGGCGCTGCGCGACGATCCGCATCTGCTCGCGCGCGGCTTCTGGGAGGAGCTGAAGCATCCCGCCGCGGGCACGCACCGCTACCCGGCCCCCGTCGGGAAGCTGCAGCGTCACCCGCTCGGCATCCGCGCGCCCGCCCCCCTGCTCGGCCAGCACAACGAGGAGGTGCTCAAGGGGCTGCTCGGCGTGAGCGACGCCCGCTACGAGCAGCTCATCGAGCGGCAGATCATCGGCGATTCGTACCTCGAGACCGCGACGTAGCCGCAGACGGCCCCCGCACGGCCGGCCCACGAACGATTGACAGAGCAAGCGCCGGTGTCTATCACACAGGCATTCACGATCAGAGGCACTCGGGGGGTGGGATCTGATGAAGAAGTTCTTCGGGACTGCGGTGCTGCTGTTCGCGCTGATCGGCCTGCTGGCGGTCGCGTGCGACGATGACGACGAGGGCGCGGCAGCGCCAGCCGCGACCGCCGCGCCGACGGCCGCGGCAACGACCGCGCCTGCGGCCACGCCGGCAGCGACAGCCACTCCAGCGGCGACAGCCGCGGCGACGGCCGCGGCGACGGCCGCGGCGACGGCTACCGCCGCAGCGACAGCGGCAGCGACGCCGACGGCCGCGGCAACGGAGGCGCCGGCAACTCTGGACGAGGACAACCCGTTCCGGATCGCCGTGCTCAAGAACCTCACGGGGATCTTCGGGACGTTCGCGACCTCGAACCTCGTCGGCTTCGAGGCCGCCGTGGACCTGATCAACGAGAGTGGCGGCATCCTCGGCCGCAAGGTTGAGTACGAGGTCTTCGACACCCAGTCGGACATCCCGAAGGGCGTGGAGATCATCAACGAGGTGCTGCTCGGCGGCACTCAGTTCCACGCCCTCTACCCGCACTCGATCGGCATGCAGGCGGTCGCCCCGTTCATCAACGAGGCGGGGATCGTCTCGTTCTCCAACTCGGGCGATGCGGCGCTGACCGACCCGTCCGTCAGCCCCTGGACCTTCGAGCTTCCCGCGCTCTCGCGCGTGCAGGGCGCGAGCATTGCCTGCATGCTGCCGCAACTGCCGCACACGAAGTACGCGGTGCTGACCGGCCCGGGGCCGTACTGGGACGACCAGCGCGCGAGCTGGGATGAGATCCTGCCGCAGCTCGGTCTCGAAATCACCGCCGTCGAGGTCGTGCCGTTCGGCACCCCGGACATGACCGCGCAGATGCAGAAGCTGCAGGCTTCCGACCCCGACGCGCTGCTCTTTGACCTCTTCGGCCAGGACGTGCTGTTCGCGTTCCAGGCCATGAAGAACATCGGCTTCGACGTCCCCGTGATCGGCGGGAACAGCGCCTCCACCACGGACTGGGGTCAGGTCTTCACGAACATCGAGGAGGAGTCGCCGGCGGGCGCGATCCTCACCGCCTGGGATATCAACGTGCGACGGCCCGAGGGTCTCTCGGAAGGACAGCAGCAGCTGCTGGACGCGGTGCTCACCCGCACCTCCGAGATCAACGGCGTGCTGTACCAGTACGCCTTCGGCTTCGACGCCGCGATGCTGATCCGCTACGCGGCCGACACCGCGGGCTCCGACGATCCCGCGGCCATGCTGGCGGCGCTTGAGGGACTCAGCGCGGTTGCGGACCAGTCCGGCTTCGGCTTCACGCTCGCGCCGCGCTACGACTTCAGCCCGACCTTCCACGGGCTCGCCTCGGTGCCGCTGAGCTCGGTGGTTCCGGGCGTCGCGCAGGACGGCTTCCTCGAGTGGGGCGGCATCGATTGGGAGTTCCCCTGCACGAACTAGCCGGCGAAGACCGGAGGGCCGCTGCGGGCCGGGACCCGCGGCGGCCCGCAACCGCGGGAGCCTCGATGTGAGCGTCGGCAAGGTGCGCACGGTGCTCGGCGACGTCGACCCGGCCGCGCTCGGGCCGACGATGATGCACGAGCACCTGCTCATCACCTTCGGCCGCTGGCTGATCGAGAACGGCGAGGAGTTCGACTGGTTCGAGGCGTTCGGCTGGGATCGCAACGACCCTCGCGCCACCGCGCCGATCAGCTGGGAAACGAGCGCCTTCGCCCGCCGTCGCGGCCACCCCGAGAACTTCCGCCTCGACGACGTCGACCTGGCGATTGAGGAGACGCGCCGCTACGCGGCCGCGGGCGGAGGGACGATCGTCGACTCGACGAACGCCGACATGACACGCAACGCCGCGTCATTGCGCCGCATCTCGGAAACCACGGGCGTGCACGTGGTCATGGGTTCGGGCAACTACTGGTGGCGCCACCACCCGCCCGACATGGATGACCGCAGCGAGCAGCAACTCAGCGATGAGATCGTGCGCGAGGTGACCGAAGGCTGCGACGGGACCGCGAGCCGCGCGGGCATCATCGGCGAGGTCGCCTGCGACTACCCGATGCACCCGAACGAACGCAAGGCGCTGCGCGCGGCCGCCCACGCCTCCCGGCGCACCGGCGTCGCGCTGCAGGTGCACCCGGGCCGCGATCCGCGGGCCCCCCAGGACATCCTCGATACCGTGATCGAGGCCGGCGGCGATCCCGCACGCACGATCATCTGCCACCTGGACCGCACGTTCTTCGACCCGGAGCAGTCGATTGAGCTGGCGGCGAGCGGCTGCTACCTGGAGTTCGACCTGTTCGGGCTGGAGATCTACGATCTGGCGCCGCTCGAGATGCCCAACGACGTCATGCGCGTCAACCACCTGCAGCGCTTGATCGCCGAGGGGCTGACCGGCCAGCTGCTCGTCTCGCAGGACATCTGCCGCAAGACCAGCCTCGTGCGCTACGGCGGCGACGGCTACGCGCACATCCTCGAGAACGTCGTGCCGCTGATGCGCCGCAAGGGCGTGAGCGAAGACGCGATCGAGGCAATCCTCGAGCGCAATCCGGCCCGCATTCTCACGATGGTGGAGCCCTCGGCCGTCTGAGCTCAGGCGTCGTGCCCGATGTAGACCTCGCGCAGGGCGCGGCTCTCCGCGACCTCGGCGGGACTGCCCTCCAGCGCGACCCGACCGAGATCGAGCACGTAGAGCCGGTCACAGAGCGGCAGCGTCTTGTCCACCACCTGCTCGGCGAGCAGGATCGCCGTCCCCTCCGCACGGAGGGTCGTGAGCGCCCCGAGGACCTCGTTCACGAGCGCGGGCGCGAGGCCCTGTGAGGGCTCGTCGACCATGAGCAGGCGTGGGTGAGCCATCATCGCCTGCGCCAGCACCAGCATCTGCTGCTCCCCGCCCGACAGCGTCTCGGCGGGATCGCGGAGCTTCCGCTCCAGCACGGGGAAGAGGCCGAACACGCGCTCGAGGTCGGCCCGCACCTGCTCCCGCTTCCCGCGCTGCGTGTACGCGCCAAGCGTGAGGTTGTCCTGAACGGACAGCTCCGTGAAGAGCTGCTTGCCCTCCTGCGCGAAGGCAACGCCGAGACGAACCACCTTGTGGGCCGGGAGACCGCCGAGCGCCCGGCCCTCGAACGTGATCGAGCCGCGGAACGGGATCAACCCGGCGATCGCACGCATGGTCGTCGTCTTCCCGGCGCCGTTGCGGCCGAGCAGCGCGACGAACTCGCCCTCGCCGACGTCGAGCGACAGCTCGTGCAGCACCGGGAGGCCGCCATAGGCCACGCGCAGATCGCGGATTTCAAGCATCCGGGCCTCCCGCCTCCACCTCGAACTGTTCGCCCAGGTAGGAAGCGATCACCGCCGGATCGCGCTGCACCTCGTCCGGCGGACCGAGCGCGATCCGCTCGCCTCCATCGAGCACGGTCACGCTGTCGGCAACCGACATGACGAACGGGACGTTGTGCTCCACGAGCACGATGGCCAGGCCCAGCGTCCGGAGCTGGCTCAGCAACCGGCCGAGCGCCTCCGTCTCCGCGCCGGAGAGGCCGGACGCCGGCTCGTCGAGCAGCAGCACACGCGGACGGGTGGCGAGCGCCCGGGCGACATCGAGGAGTCGCTGCTGCCCCGAGGGGAGCGCTCCGGCAGGGAGCTCGGCGGCGCCCTCGAGGCCGACCGCTGCGAGCAGCGCCTGCGCCCGCAATTGCGACGCCCGTCCCGCGGCGCGAGCGTGCGGCAGGCGGAGCAGATACTCGGGCAGCGTGGCGCGCCGGTGCATGAACGTCCCCGCGAGCACGTTCTCGAGCGCCGTCAGCTCCGGTACGACGTTCGGCGCCTGGAACGTGCGCGCGATGCCGGCATGAACCCGCCTGTGCGGCGCGAGCCTGCTGATCTCTCGCTGGTCGATGCGAATCGCGCCGCTGTCGAGCCTGTAGTAACCGAGCACGAGGTTGAGAAAGGTCGTCTTGCCGGATCCGTTCGGCCCGATCAGCGCCGAGATCCGGCCGGGCGCCGCCTCGAAGTCGAGGTTCCGCAGAGCCGCCACGCCGCCGAACGACTTCGAGACCCCGGTCGCGGACAGCGCCTCGCGGTCGCGCGGCGCGGTCAGCCAGGCGGCGAGGTCGCCCGCGAGTACCGCGCCGTTCGCGCCCCCTCGGACGACGCCGCTCCCCTCAGCGCCGGGTGCGGGAGGCGAGGAGCGGAGCGCCGGCGGGACGAGGCGGAAGCGCGCAAGCGCGAACCACTTCCTCGTTTCGTGCACGACCCCGCGCGGAATCAGCACCATCCCCAGGATCAGGAAGCTGCCGTAGATGATCAGCTCATAGCGCTCGAACGCGTCGAAGAACTGCGGCACGTAGCGCAGGATGCCCGTGCCGACGAGGGGACCCATGAGCGTCCCCATCCCCCCGAACATGATGCTGGCAGCAACGAGGAAGGAGAGGTCGGGGGGGAAGGCCCCGCCCGAGATGCCGGTCTCCGTGTGCACCCAGATGATGCCGGCCAGCGCCGCCGGCACCGAGGCGAAGACGTAGGCGAGCATCTTCGCCCGGACCGTCGACGCCCCGAGCGCCTGCACGGCCACGTCACTGTGGCGCATGGTCGCGAGGGCGAGCCCCCAGGGGGACGCAAAGAGGTTCTTCGTCAGCACGTAGACGCCGGCGATGACCGCGAGCAACAGCCAGTACGTGTCGCGCCGGTCGAAGACGTGCCCGAGCGCCTCGATCCGCGGCACGCCGAAGAGACCGACGCCGCCGCCGGTGTACTCCGCGAGTACGTCCAGGCCGGTCGCGATCTCCGGGATGACGATCGCGAAGTAGAACGTGACGATGGCGAAGTACCAGGCGCTCACCCGCAAGCCGACGAGGCCCATCGCCACGCCAAGGACCACGGTCGCGACGATCGTGATCGGCGCGGCCGCGACCGGCGAGAGGCCGAAGTCCTCGTGCGTCGTGAGGGCGCCCGAGATGTACGCCGACGCCGCGAACAGTCCCGCCACCCCGAGGAAGAGCTCGCCTGCGCGTCCCATCGAGACATTCAGGCCCATCGCGATCAGTGCGAAGAGGCCGATCACGTAGAGGCGCCGCAGCAGCAACTGGTCGTCGATCACCAGCGGCCACAGCGCGAAGACCGCGAGGACCGCCAGCAGCAGCACCGCTCCCGTGCCGGGCGAGTACGCGACTCGCGCCGCGACGGCGCGCAGGGCGCCCGGATCGCCGGCCGGCGTGCCCGCGCTAGACATGGCGCTCGACCTGTCGCCCGAACAGGCCCTGCGGCCGGATCAGCAGGATCGCCGCCAGCACCGGCAACGGCACGAGGTTACGGATGTCGACATCCACCCAGAGGATCGCCAGCGACTCGGCCACGCCGATGAGCAGGCCGCCGGCGATCGCGCCGACGTGCCGGCCCCAACCCCCGATCGCGATCGCCAGGAAGCCCTTGAGCGCGATCAGCACTCCGGAGTTGAAGGACGCGAACGTGATCGGAGCGATCAGCCAGCCGGCGATCCCTCCGAGCGCCCCGGCGACGACGAAGGACCCGATGCCAAGCAGCCCGACGTTGATCCCCCGGAGCTGGGCAAGTTCGCGGTTGATGGCGGTCGCCACCATCGCCTTGCCGATGATCGTCTTGCGGTCGGCGAGCTCGAGCATCGCGACCAGCGCCACGGCGCCGGCGATCGTCACCATGAAATCGACGCGGAACGGCGACCCCAGCAGGTTCACGGGCGCCCGGTCGATGAACGCGGGCACACGCAGCGGGTCCGGTCCCCACTGCAGCTCCGCGACGTTGCGCAGCACGACCGACATGCCGAGCGTGGTGAGCACCCACCCGAAGCTCAAGGCCCTCGTGAGCGGCGCGATCGCGATGCGCTCCACGCCGAATCCGAGCACGGCCGTGGCGACGATGATCACGGGCAGCGCCGCGATCGGAGAGAACCCGTGCGTCACCAGCAGGCTGAACGCGATCAGCCCGCCCCAACTGACGATGTCGCCCTGTGCGAGGTTGAAGACGCGCGTCGCGCGGTAGACGAGGTTGTAGCCGATCGCGACCAGGGCGTAGACGCTCCCCACGCCCAGGCCCGAGTAAAACGCCGTGAGCACGATCCTCTGGTCAATGCCGAAAATGTCCATTGCCAGCCCCGCTGCCAACCCGGCGGCATCTCCGGGAGCATCCTAAAGTCCCTCGGCGACACGCGCGCACGCCGAGTGCGCGCTCAGGCGGCGAGGCCCAGCATCTCCCCCGCCATCGAGGCGATGTGCTCGCCGATCAGCAGCGACGAGGTCGCCCCGGGCGAAGGTGCGTTCAGCACGTGCAGGGCCGCCTCCGAGCGCTCGATCAGGAAATCGTCGAGCAGGGCGCCGTCGGGCGCGACGGCCTGCGCGCGCACGCCGGAGCCGCCCGTGGTGAGGTCGTCGCTCTCGATCTCCGGGATCAGCCGCTGCAGGTCGCGGACGAAGACGGACTTGCGCAGCGAGCGGTGGACCTCGTGGAGGCCCGTCCGCCACTCGCGCAGGGCGACGCGCCAGAAGCCGCGGTAGCGCGCGATCTCCCAGACGTCGCCGAGGTTCACGTCGCGCTTGCGGTAGCCCTCGCGCGCGCTGGCCAGCACGGCGTTGGGGCCGGCCTCGACATAGCCGCGGATGTTGCGCGTGAAGTGCACGCCGAGGAAGGGCAGCTCGGGGTCCGGCACGGGGTAGATGAGGCCGCTCACGAGGCCGGCCCGCTCCGGCCGCAGCGTGTAGTACTCGCCCCGGAAGGGCACGATCCGCACCGGCGTGCTCGCGCCGAGTTGCCGCGCCACGCGGTCGGCGTGCAGGCCAGCGCAGTTCACCAGCAGCCGCGCCGAGCGCTCCTCGCCGCCCGCCCGCAGGTGGCGCACCCCGCCCACGAGCCTCGATGACTCGACCGGGGCGCCGAGCAGCACCTCGCCCCCCGCCTCGCGGACGAGGTCGGCGTAGACGTGCGCCAGCCGCGTGAAGTCGACGATGCCCGTCGAGGGCACCCGGAGCGCGCGCAGGGCGCGCACGTGCGGCTCGATCTCGCGCACCCGCTCCGGCCCGACGAGTTCGTGCCCCCGGACGCCGTTCGCGGTCGCGCGCTCCGCGAGCGTATCGAGGCGTGGCAGCTCCTCCTCGCGCGTGGCGACGATCAGCTTGCCGCACAGCTCGTAGGGGATCTCGTGCTCCTCGCAGAAGCGCACGAGGGCATCGCGACCGCGGACGCAGAACTCGCTCTTGAGCGAGCCGGGCCGGTAGTAGATCCCGGAGTGGATCACGCCGCTGTTGTGCGAGGTCTGCTGGCCCGCTATCGCGGCGTCCTTCTCCAGCACGCAGACGCGCAGCCGCGGCCAGCGCTCCAGCAGCGCCTTCGCCGTCGCGAGGCCGACGATGCCCGCGCCGATGACGGCGACATCGTGCGTGGCGTCGCCGGCGGCGCTCATGCGCCCGTGGCCACGGTGCGAGCCACGGCGAGCAGCGCCTCCACGGTACCCTCGCCGCCGGCGAGGTCTCGCAGCAGCAGGTCGGCGTCGGCCTCGAGCAGTTGCTCGAGGCCGTGCGCACCGGTGGCGACGCCGACGGCGGCAGCCCCGACGGCGTGAGCGGCGCGGATGTCGTGCTCCGTGTCGCCGACGTGCGCGAGCGGCGCGCCGGGCCCGTGGCCTATGGCGCTCGCCGCCTCGCGAGTGATGTCGGTGCGATCCTCGTAGCGGTCGCCGAAGCCGCCCGCGGTGAAGTAGCCGTCGATGCCCACGCTGCGCAGCTTGGCGTATGCCCCCGCCCGCATGTTGCCGGTGCAGAGCCCGAGCGAGACGTCCCCGCGTGCGGCAAGCCGCTCCAGCAGGTCGGCGACGCCGGGCAGCGCCCGCGGACTCCGCGCATCCAGCTCCTCCTCGAGGATCGCGAGGTAGCGCGGGACGAACGTCTCGCGGGCGATGCGTACGCCGGTCGTGCGTTCGACCTCGGAGATGATCCACTGGTCGGTGCGGCCGGCGAAGACGACGCCGTCCATCGTGCCGGCGATGCCGGTGGCCTCGTCGTAGGCGCGCTCCAGGGCCGCGCGGCCGGCGCCCCCGGCCTCCATCAGCGTGCCGTCGATGTCGAACAGCAGGTAGACCCGGTCGCCGGGGCCGAGGTCGGCGGTCACGCGCGTTCGGGCGGCTCGCCCGCCGCTACATGTCGAGCGGGTAGCCAGCCTCGCGCCAGTCGTCGTGCCCGCCCTCGACGTTGTAGAGGTCGGTCAGGCCCATCGTGGCGGCAAACTCGGCGGCGACGGCGGAGCGCTGGCCGGACTTGCAGATGAAGAGGATCGGGCGGTCGCTCGCCAGTTCCCCGGCGCGCGGCAGCGTGGCCATGTGCGGGATGTTGAGGGATCCCGGCACGTGGCCCTCGGCGTGCTCGAACGGCTCGCGAGTATCGACCACCTGCACGTCGCTCTGCTCGATCATCTCGTGCGCTTCGTCGACGGTGATGCGCGTGAAGGGCTCCAGCTCGTTCTTGACGGCCATCGGTCTGTCCTCTCGGCGTGGGATCGCGCCAGGTCGAACGTCTGCCGGCGAGTGTAGCAGAGCGCCTGCTGCCGGGAGAGCGAGGCTGCTGTCCGCCTCGCGCTACTGGTCGAACTCGGAGCGGGGTTCGCCTTCGCGGTGCAGGTAGGCCATCGAGCGGCGGTAGTCGTCCGCGTCGATCCGGTCCTCGCCGTGCAGGAACGTCAGCAGCACCTCCAGCGTGAGCGTCGGGTGCAGCCGCACGCCGAGCGCCTCGAGGCGGCGTGTCGCCCCCTGCTCGCGGTCGATCAGGACCGCGGCGTCGCGCACGCGCAGACCCCCGCGGCGCAGGCCCTCCACCGTCTCCACCAGCGAGCCCCCGCCCGTGGCGAGGTCGTCGACGATCAGCGCGGTCTGACCCGGCCGGTAGCTGCCCTCGATCTGCGGGCGGCGGCCGGGATCGTCGCCGGGGGGGCGCGGACGCGGGTAGAGGAGCGGCGTGCGCGTCTGCAGCGAGAGCGCGGTCGCGATGTGCAGGCCGCCGATCGGCACGCCCGCGATCAGGTCGAAGCGCTCCACATGCGGGTTGCGCATCGACATCGCGAGTTGCAGCTCCTCGTCCATCAGCTGGCCGACGCGCGCGAGCGACTCGGGCTGCGAGATGATCAGCTTGGGGTTGATGTAGATGGGCGAGTTGCGGACCGTGCGGCCGAGCGAGAAGTCGCCGAATTGCACGCAGCCGAGGCGCCACAGCAGCTCGGCGAGCCAGAGCCGGCCGCGCGGCTCGTCGGTCCCCGCGTCCCGGGGCAGCGTCACGGTTGCGTCTCCGGCGTCCTGGGTAGGCCCTAGATCAGGCGGCGGAGCGGTTTGCGGCCGGGGCGAGGGTCGTAGTTGGCCTTGAACATCTGGAGCTTGTCGCGCTCGATCAGGTACTTGCCGGCGAAGAGCACCGCGGGCACGCGCTTCTGCTTGATCAGCCTGCGCAGGCTCTGGGGATGGATCCCCAGTTCGCGCGCAGCCTCTACGAGGTCCAGGTAGTCGTCGAACGGGGAGTCAGGCACGCAGCGTCTCCTGTGTCGGCTCGGAATTGTTGACGTGCGTACACAATCCTAACTTGTCCACAGCACGGTTGTAAAGCGCGTACACATTTCGGGCGCCACCGCCGCGCTCGCCCGATGCCGAGGGGAGCTACGGCAGGGCGGGCGCGCCCGCCTCGCGGAGCCACGCCACGAGCGCGGGCAGCCGGCCCACGACGTAGTCGACATCGGCCTCGCTCAGATCGGGCGAGAGCGTCATCCGCACCGAGCCGACCGCCAACTCCAGCGGCACGCCCATCGCGAGCAGCACGTGCGAGGGCTCCCACGTCGCCGAGGTGCAGGCGGCGCCCGCCGAGCACTCCACCCCGATCCCATCCAGCGCCTCGACGAGCGACTCGCCCTCGATGCCGTCGAAGCAGAGGTGGAGGTTGTGCGGCAGCCGCTGGGAGGGGTGGCCGTTCAGCCGCGCGCCCGGCAGCGCCCCGGCGAGCCCGTCGCGGAGCCGGTCGCGCAGCGCCGAGGTGCGCTCGGCGAACTGCTCGCGCTCGGCTTGCGCGAGCCGCAGCGCCGTCGCGAAGCCGACCGCGCCGGGCACGTTCTCCGTGCCGGAGCGGCGTTGCCGCTCCTGACCGCCGCCCGAGGTCTGCTCCAGGAATGGCACCCCGCGGCGGATGTAGAGCAGCCCCACCCCCTTCGGCCCGCCGAACTTGTGCCCGGAGAGCGAGAGCAGGTCCACCCCGAGCGCGGCGACGGCGAGCGGGAGCGAGGCAGCCGCCTGCACTGCGTCGGTGTGGAAGGGGATCAGCCGCCCGATGGCGCGCTGGCGCTCGCGGACGGCCTCGACGATCGCGGGCAGGGGCTGCACCGTGCCTACCTCGTTGTTGGCGTACATCACCGAGACCAGCACCGTGTCGTCGCGCACCGCCGCGGCGATGGTCGCCGGGTCGACGACGCCGCGCTCGTCCACGGGCACGACGTCGACCTCGAAGCCGAAGCGTTCGAGGTACTGCATCGAGTGCAGCACGGCGTGGTGCTCGACGGCGCTGGTGACGACGTGCGCGCCGGCGCCGGCGTCGCGCTGTGCGAAGGCGACACCCTTGATCGCGGCGTTGATGCTCTCCGTCCCGCCCGAGGTGAACACGATCTCCTCGGCCCGCGCGCCGAGCACGGAGGCGATGGTCTCGCGCGCACCCGCGAGCGCCTCGGCCGAGGCGCGCCCGCCGGCGTGATGCGCGGAGGGATTGCCGAAGTGCTCTGAGAAGAGCGGCAGCATCGCCTCGAGCGCCTCGGGCCGCACCGCCGTGGAGGCGGCCGCGTCCAGGTAGATGCGGCGAGGCGGCGAGGCGGGCGGGTCTGTCATGGCGTGAGAGTGCGCCGTGGGGGGTAGCGGGTCAAGAGGCGCGGCGCCGGGCCGTCACGTTCGTCGTGCCTGCAGCAGCTCCTCGATTTCGTCCGACGTAAGAGTTCGCACGGAGCTTCGGCCCGGGACACCGTGACCAGGCGAATACCGGGTTCGCGGAGCACAGCTCGCTCGATCTCGGACCACTTCATGATCAGAGATCGGGCCTGGCCCATGAGTCCATTGTCCTCGGCTTGCCCGAAGCGGAGCCGGATGATCTTCGCGGAGGTCAGCATCGCCTCGTTCACAGCGATCCACTCTGGCCCCTGCCGGTGCAGGTCGAGAGTGACGAGCGCGTCATAGCTCCGGGCGCGGTCGACGACTTCCTGATCGGAAGCTCCCCGGATGCCGAGCTCCCGGACGTGTTCCGAGGGGTGGCCGAGCGCCGTCAGTACGGTTGCGAGCCTGGGGGATACTGCCTCGTCGAGAAGGAGCTTCATCCCTACGCTGCGATAGCGGTCTCGAACTGCAGCACCCGCTTGACCTGATGCGGATCGAGATCGAACCGGAGTGCGATGGCCTCGGCCTTCTGTCCGCAGTGCGTCAACCTCGACAGGAATTCGGTCTCAATCCGGGTGCCGCGGACGACCGGGACGCCTGCCCGAATCCGGGGGTCCATCTCGACCACGTCCCGATACGCGGAGAGGACGCCCAACGGCCCCTCGCGCTCCATCTCGGCGAGAACCTCCCTGATCCGCACTGCGAGAGGGGCGGACTCAATCAGGTCCGCCTCGGCCAGTTGTCGGACCTCGCCGACGGTGAAGGCGGGGCCCTCGTCGTCTGCTCTGATGATCACCGTTCCCGAATACGCGATCAGCGGCAGCGTGTACCAGCGCGGGACGTGTTCCTCGAGCCACTCGATGTTCGGGCGCAGGCGTCTGGCCGAGATTCCCATGTTGAGCAGTGTGCGCGCCGCGCGCGCCTTCGAGTACTCGATCCAGGAGTAGAGGCGCGGGATCCCGCGGCGTCCCGGCGTCACGGTAGCGGTGAGGACATCCGTGGAGTGCCAGTACCGCAGTTGCCGTGACGTGACACCCGAGAGGTGAGCCACGATCTGCGCCCTGAGCACGCCCCGCTGAAAGAGCGCGATGTCGATGGATTCGGCAGTGGTAGTCATGCGCTGGCCGTCGCCATTCGGGATCTCGCCTGAGCCGCTGGGATCGCCACTACTACGCTACAGCATCACGGCGAAGCCCTGCCGCCCCCTACAGCGCCGCGAGCCACTCCCGGTACGCCACCACGCGCGAGAGGGCGAGGGCGGCGCGGTCGAAGGACTGGTAGACCGCGAAGCCGCGGCCGATCACGTCGTCGCGGAGCGGGATCACGTCCTCGTCCCTGTGGCCGGGGTGCATCACCGTCACCAGCGGCAGGCCGGTCCGCCTGCGGAAGGCGTCCAGGGTCTTCATCATCTCGTCGAACAGCCCCGGCTCTTCCTTCCAGAAGCGCGCGAAGAAGTTCGCGGTGAACTCGTAGACCATGCCGTCGATGTTCGGATCCTCGGCGAGGATGTCCATGATCCGGCGCAGGTTGTCCGCGTCGCCCGAGCGCCCGATCGTGTTCGCCATGTCGAACGGGTTGCGGTACGAGCCACCGATCACGTTGAAGAACTCGCCCAACTGCTCGTAGGAGTCGTCCGCCAGCTCCGGCACCTCGAGGCCCACGCGCCCGAAGGCGTCCGAGATCGCCACCGACTGCCCGCCGGTCATCGCCATCAGCGCCAGGCGGCGTCCCTGCGGCGGCGCGGAGTGCACCAGCGCCTGGATGACGTCGATCACCTCGTCGCCGTTGGTCGCGGGGATCGCGCCGGTCTGCTTGATCAGCGCGTCCCAGGTCGCCGAGGCCGTCGCGAGCGAGGCCGTGTGCGAGCGCGTCGCGCGCTGCCCGGCACTGGTCTGCCCGCCCTTCCAGATCACCACGGGCTTCGTGCGCGTCGTGTCGCGCAACGCCTCGAAGAAGCGCCGCCCGTCCTTCAGCCCCTCGAGGTACATCCCGATCACCTCGGTCTCGGGATCGTCGCGCAGGTACTCGAGGTAGTCGGCCTCGTTGACGACGACGGCGTTACCGATCGAGATGCCGCGGCCGACCCGGATGCCGGCGCGCTGGGCGGCGGTGGTCATGTTGATCGTGTGCGTGCCGCTCTGGCCGACGATCGAGACGTTGCCGCCGTCGCCGTTCTGGTCCACGTCGGAGTGGAACTTGACGCCGCGCCGGCGGTTGTACACGCCCATGCAGTTGGGACCGACGATCGGCATCCCGGCGGCCTTCGCCATCTCGACGATCGCCTCCTGCAGCTTCAGGCCCTCCTCGTCGCCGGTCTCGGCGAAGCCGGCGGTGAAGACCGCCATGCCGCCCACGCCCTTCTTGATCGCGTCGCTGACGATGTAGGGGGCGATGTTGCGCGGCACCGCGCAGATCACGAGGTCGATGTCCTCGGGCACGTCCTCGAGCTTCAGGTAGTTGGTGAAGCCGCGCTTCTCGATCTCGACGATCTCGTTCGGGTCGAGCTGCACGGAGTAGAGCGGGCCCTGGAACTCGCGCTGATTCTCGATCCAGCCGAAGTCCGGCCCCTTCGCGCCGACGACGGCGACGGTGCGTGGCGTGAGCGTGCGGTGCAGGCGATCGCGGTCGACGGCCATTGAGGCTCTATGCCTCCGCGAGGACGACGCGCGCGTCCACCGCGATCGCGCCGTCCGGGCGCGCGAACACCGGGTTGAGATCCAGCTCGGCGACCTCCGGGTGCGCCTCCGCGAAGGCGGAGACCTGCAGGATCATCGCCTCCAGCGCGTCGACATCGGCGCCGGCCTGCCCGCGCACGCCCTCGAGGACCGGGTAGCCCTTGATCTCGCGCACGATCTGGCCCGCGTCGCGCGGCTCCAGGGGCACGATGCGGAAGGCCACGTCCTTCAGCACTTCGACCATGATGCCGCCGAGGCCGAAGGCGAGCACCGGGCCGAACTGCGGGTCCGTCGTCGTGCCGATGATCACCTCGACACCCGGGTCGGCCATCTGCTGGACGGAGACGCCGCCCACGTGCGCGCCGGGCGCGGCGGACTGCACGGCGGCCATGATGCGCTCGTAGGCCGCGCGCACGGCGTCGCCGTCGGCGAGGCCGAGCTCGACGCCGCCGACATCTGACTTGTGCGCGATGTCACCGGAGACGACCTTGAGCACGGCCGGGAAGCCGAACTCCTCGGCCGTGGCGGCGGCCTCGTCGGCGCTCGTGGCGAGTCGCGCCTGCGTGACGTTGATACCCGCGTCGTGGAGCAGCTGCTTCGATTCGACCTCGGTCAGCAGCGTGCGGCCGTCCGCGCGGGCGGCGGCGATCGGGTCGCTCAACTCGTGCTCCAATCCTCGGTGCGGCGTACGGCGCTGCGAGCATACGGACGCGCGTTCGTGAGCCGCAAGCGAGGCGGGCGCGCGAGCGCCGTCCTTGCGCGTGCGCGGCGCGGGGCCGGACGATGGCTGCATGGGTCTGCGACGCCGCTTCGCCACCTTCCGCGCCCGCCGCCGCGAGGCGCCGCCGCCCGCCCTCGAGGCCGCCGAGGCGAGAGAGGCAGCGGCGGGCGAACCGTCGCGCCCGAGGCTCGTCGTGGGCCTCGGCAATCCCGGTGCGGAGTATCGCGGCACGCGCCACAACGCCGGCGCCTCATGCATCGAGCGGCTCGCTGCGCGGCACGGCGTGCAGCTCTCGCGCGACGGGCGGGTGAGGCGCGCCTCGATCGAGATCGACGGGCAGACGCTGCATCTCGCCTCGCCGCGCAGCTACTACAACGAGAGCGGCCCCGCCGTCGCCGCCGAGCTGCGGCGCCTGGGGCTCCTTCGTGACGCGCTGCTCGTCGTCTACGACGAGATCGACCTGCCGCTGGCGCGCGTGCGGATGCGCCCGCACGGCGGCCACGGCGGCAACAACGGGATGCGCTCGATCCTCGGCGCGCTCGGCGGCGGCGACTTCCCGCGCATCCGGATCGGCATCGACCGCCCCTACGACGACGGCGCGCCCGTGCGCGATCCCGACCGCGTGGCGGACTGGGTGCTCGGTAAGCCCGGCCGCGCGGAGCGCGAGGCGCTCGACGCCGCCATCGAGGCGGCTGCGGACGCGGTGGAGCTCGCCGTCCGCGAAAGCGTCGAGGCGGCGATGCGCGGCCTCCGCGCCGCCGGGGGAGGCGAGTAGCTCCCGCACGCGGCCGGGGCGTAAGCCCGCGCGGGGATAGACTGGTTCGCAGGCACGGGCACACCTGCCGCGGGGGCTCCGCCGGGAGCGCCCCGTCCTGGGCTGCTCGGAGCACGCCCACGGCAGCGAGGAGGCCACACTGGAGCGCGCGTCCCGACCCGCGGCGCCGCTGGCGCCGCTGCTCGAACCGCTCGGCGCGGTCCCGCCGCTTGCCGAGGCATCAACACGCCTCGGGAGGGGTGAGCGCCTGGCGCTCGGTGTCCTGGACAGCGCGAAGGCGGCAGTCGCGGCCTGGCTGCAGCACGGTCTCCGTCGGCCGGCGCTGCTGCTGGTTCCGCGCGAACGCGACGCCGAGGGCTACGCCGAGGCGCTCGGCGTCTGGATCGGCGACGCCGCGCTGCTCTTCCCTGCGCGGCCCGGCCTGCCCTACGCACGCGAGCCGTCGCCGCCCACGATCACGCAGCGCCGCCTCGCCGTCCTCGCGAGGCTCGCGCTCGGGGTCCGCGATGCGCAGCCCCCGCTCGTCATCGCCTCCGTCGCCGCCGCGACGGGCACTACCGCGCGCCGTGCCGACCTCGGCGCCGGGCCCGGTCGCATCGCCACAGGCGGCCGGGTCGCCCTTGATGCGCTGGCGCTCCAGCTCGTCGCCGCCGGCTACACGCTCGGACCGCTCGTCGAGGCGCCCGGCGAGGCGGCGCGGCGCGGCGGCATCCTCGACGTCTTCCCGCCGACCGCATCGCTGCCGCTGCGCATCGAGCTGTTCGGCGACGAGGTGGAGTCGATCCGCCGTTTCGACCCGGAGACGCAGCGCACGATCGAGCGCCTCGACGAGGCGGTGATCGGCCCGGCCCGCGAGTGGTTCCCGGACCACCACGCGCTGCTCGAACTCGCGAGCCGCCTCGATGGCGTCGCGCGGGGGGCGGGCAGGCGCGGCGAGGAGATCGCCGAGGAGCTTGCTGCGCTGAGCCGGGGCGAACTGCCCGCGCCCGCGCGCTACGGCCCGCTCGCCGGCGAGGCGACGCTGTTCGACCACCTCGGCGAGGGCGCGCTGCTGATCGTCGACGAGGAGGACGCGGTGCTCGCCGCCGCCGCCGAGCAGGACGAGCTGACCGCCGAGCGCGCGCAGCTCCTCGCGCGGGAGGGAGAGCTGTCCGCGGACGCGCCGCGCCCGCACCTCGGCGAGCAGGCGCTGATCGAGCAGATCGAGCGGCGCGCGCCGCGGGCGACGTTCTCGCGCTGGGCGACCGGCGCCGAGGCCGGCTCGATGCGGCTGCCGTTCTCCCCGCACGACGCCTACGCCGGACGCCTGCAGGTCGCCGCGCGCGAGCTCGAACGGCGGCTCCAGCGCGGCGACCGCATCGTCGTCGTAACGCAGCAGGCGCAGCGCTTCCGCGAGCTGCTCGGCGAGGCGGGCGTGCCTGCCAGCGTCGAGGGCGCCCTCGCCGGGCCGCCCGTCGCGGGTTCGCTCGCGCTCGTGCAGGGCTCGCTACCCGGCGGCTGGCGTATCGGCACGCCGCGGGGCGAACTGGCGCTTGCGACAGACCGCGAACTGCTCGGCTTCATCCGCAAGCGCCGCGCGCTGCGCCGGGGCGCCTCGCACCGCGCGCGCTTCCTCGCCGACGTCTCGCCCGGCGACTTCGTGGTCCACGCCGATCACGGGATCGCGCGCTTCGCCGGCATCGTGCGCCGCGACGTGGGCGAGGAGCAGCGCGACTACCTGCAACTCCGCTACGCCGGCGAGGACCGGCTCTACGTGCCGATCGAGCAGATCGACCGCGTCAGCCGCTACCTCGCCGGCTCCGACCACGCGCCGAGGCTGACGCGCCTCGGCGGCCAGGAGTGGGCGAGGACGCGCGCGCGCGTGCGCGAGGCCGTCGGCGAGCTGGCCGCCGATCTGCTGCGCCTCTACGCCGCGCGGCAGCTGCTGCGCGGCCACGCCTTCGCGGCCGACAGCGAGTGGCAGCACGAGCTGGAGTCCGCCTTCCCCTACGAGGAGACCCCGGACCAGGCGCGCGTGATCACGGAGGTGAAGCGCGACATGGAGGCGCGGCAGCCGATGGACCGCATCGTCCTCGGCGATGTCGGCTTCGGGAAGACCGAGGTGGCCGTGCGCGCCGCCTTCAAGGCGGTGCAGGACGGCTACCAGGTCGCCATCCTCGTGCCCACGACAGTGCTCGCACAGCAGCATGAGCGCACCTTCCGCGAGCGCCTCGCGCCGTTCCCGGTGCGCGTCGAGACGCTCTCGCGCTTCCGCACCGACGCCGAGGCGCGGCAGGTGGCCGCGGGGCTGCGCGAGGGCTCGATCGACATCGTGATCGGCACCCACAGGCTGCTCCAGCCGGGCATCGAGCTCGCCAACCTCGGCCTCGTGATCATCGACGAGGAGCAGCGCTTCGGTGTCGCGCACAAGGAGCGGCTCAAGCGGATGCGCCTCGAGGTGGACGTGCTGACGCTCTCGGCGACGCCGATTCCGCGCACGCTGCACATGACGCTGGCCGGCATCCGCGACATGTCGACGATGGAGACGGCCCCCGAGGACCGCCTGCCCGTGCAGACCTGGGTCGCCGAGTGGGACGGCGCGATGGTGCGCGAGGCGATCCTCGGCGAACTCGAACGCGGCGGGCAGGCCTACGTCGTCCACAACCGCGTGCAGAGCATCGACCAGTTCGCCGATCGGCTGCGCGCGCTCGCGCCGGAGGCGCGCATCGTGGTCGGGCACGGGCAGATGCATCGCGGCGTGCTGAGGAGCGTGATGGAGCGCTTCGCCGCCGGCGAGGCGGACGTGCTGGTCTGCACCACGATCATCGAATCCGGCATCGACATCCCCAACGTCAACACGCTGATCGTCGACCTCGCGGAGCGCCTCGGCCTCGCGCAGCTCTACCAGTTGCGAGGGCGCGTCGGGCGCGGCTCGCAGCAGGCGCGCGCCTACCTGCTGCACCGCCGCGGCGGCGTGCTCAACGAGGCCGCGCAGCAGCGCCTCGCGACGATCTTCGAGGCGACCGAGCTGGGCGCGGGCCTGCAGGTGGCGCTGCGCGACCTCGAGATCCGCGGCGCGGGCAACCTGCTCGGCGCGGAGCAGAGCGGCCAGATCGCGGCCGTCGGCTTCGATCTCTACACGCAGATGCTCGCGACCGCCGTCGAGAGCCTGCGCGCGCAGCGCGACGGCCGCGACGCGCGCACGCCACCGCCGCCGGTGTCGCTGGACCTGCCCGTATCCGCCTTCATCCCGGAGCCCTACATCGAGGACCTCGAAGCCCGCATCGCGCTCTACCAGCGAGTCGCCGGGCTGCGCGATCTGCGCGCGGAGGCGGACCTGCGCGCCGAGGTCGCCGACCGCTTCGGGGAGCTGCCCGGGCCGCTGCACGAGTTGCTCGGCCTCGTCCGCGTCCGCCTCGCGGCGGGCGAGGCGGGCGTCGCCGTGGTACGCGCCGAGGGTGGCGAGATCGTGCTGGTCGCGCGCGAGGCGTCGCCGTTCAGCTCGCGCCGCCTGCCGCCGCTCCCGGCGGCCGTGCGCGTCGGACACACGCAACTGCGGCTGCCGCGAGCGGCCCTCGGGGCGGACTGGCTCGACGCGATCGAGGCGCTGCTGCGGCTGCTCGGCGATCCGCACGCGGCGGCGACGCGCGGGCGGGCGCCCGCGCCCGCGGGAGCAGCGGGCGCATGACGGCCGGGAGTCCGCCCGTGGAGCTGCGCGCGGTCGCGCCCGGCGAGCGCGAGGCCTTCCTCGCGATGCTCGCGGACTACCTCGCGGAACTCGACGCCTACGAGCTGCCCTGGGATCCCGCGCCGCCGGTCGAGGCGTACCGGGCGGCGCTCGACGCCGACCCGGAGGGCCAGCAGATCGAGTGGCTGGTCGCGGGCGGCGAGCGCGCCGGCTTCCTCGTGACGCGCGTCGTCCCGGACTGGCCCGAGGACGCACGCGAGATCGGCGAGGTGATCGAGTGCTACGTGGAGCCGGGGCAGCGTAGCCGCGGCGTCGGGCGGGCCGCCGTCGAGATCTGGCTCGAGCGGATGCGCGAGTACGGCGTCGCCTCGGTGGAGGCCTCGGTGTTGTGGTTGAACACGCCCGCGCGGGGCTTCTGGGAGCGGCTCGGCTTCGAGACGCGCGCGGTGCAGACCGTGCGGAGGCCATAGGCCGCCTTGAGGGAGGATTGACCGTGATCTGGGACGTGCACTGCCATTTCCCCCGCAACTGGGAGAACCCCGAAGGCGAGGACCACGCGGCGCAGATCGACGCGCGCGCGGATGCGCTGCGCGCCGCGGGCGTCACGCGCGCCTCGGTGCTCTGCGGCGGGCGCAACATCCCGGGGCTCTCCCACGACGAGGCGCTGCAGTACCTGAGGCGGCACGAGGATCTGATGGTGCCGGTCGCCACGCTGCCGATCGACGAGACGCCGGACGGCGATGTGGCGAGGCTCCACGATCTGGGCTATCGCGGCCTCAAGATCATCGGATCCCGCCTGCCGATCGACGATCCCGGCTACTTCCAGCACTACGCCGCCGCCGAGGAGCGGCGGATGCCGATCCTCTTCCACCTCGGCGTGATCGGCGGCGGCGTGGACTACTCGATCACGCACCCGCGGCGCGATCCGGAGGCGGCCGCGGCGCTGCGCCGCTGGGGAGAGTTCCGCCGCCGGGGCGGCCCGCGCGACGTGTCGGCGGCGCGCATGCGGCCCTTCCAGCTCGACACGATCGCCAACAACTTCCCGGACCTGCCGCTGATCGGCGCGCACCTCGGCGGTACCGGGAACTACGACGAGTCCGCGTCCGTGGCGCGCTGGCGGCACAACGTCGTCTTCGACCTCTCCGGCGGCGACACGATCGAGCGTCACGCGATGGAGCGCGACCTGATCGGCGGCGAGATCGGCGTCGAGAAGCTGGTCTGGGGCTCGGACTGCGGCAACGAGGAGATCGGGGAGCACGTCGAGCGCTTCCACGAGATGTTCGACGCCCTCGGACTGAGCGACGAGGAGCGCGATCGCATTTGGTACCGTAACGCTGCGGAACTGTTCGGCGAGGCGACGCCCGTGCTCGCCGACGAGGAGCCCGCCGCGCCGTGATCAAGTCCCAGTTCCTGCGCGACCTCGCCGCCCGGGTGCTCATGTGGCTGCTCGCCCTGCGCGACCTCGCCGCACAAGCGCTCCCGCGGCTGCGCGACCTCCCCGCCCGGGCGCTCCTGCGACTGCGCGACCTCCCCGCCGGGGCGCTCCCGCGGCTGCGCGCCCTGCGCGACCTCGCCGTACAGACGCTCCTGCTGCTGCGCGACCTCCCCGCCGGGGCGCTCCTGCGGCTGCGCGCCCTGCGCGACCTCGCCGTACAGACGCTCCTGCTGCTGCGCGACCTCGCCGCCCGGGCGCTCCTGCGGCTGCGGATCCTCGGCGACCTCGCCGCAAAAAAGGCGCTCCAGCGGCTGCGGGTCCTCGGCGACCTCGCTGCCCGGGCGCTCCTGAGGCTGCGGGTCCTCGGCGACCTCGCCGCAAAAAAGGCGCTCCAGCGGCTGCGGGTCCTCGGCGACCTCGCCGCCCGGGCGCTCCTGCGACTGCGCGCCTTGCGCGACCTCGCCGTACAGACGCTCCTGCGACTGCGCGACCTCGCCGCCCGGGCGCTCCTGCGACTGCGCGCCTTGCGCGACCTCGCCGTACAGACGCTCCTGCGACTGCGCGACCTCGCCGCCCGGGCGCTCCTGCGACTGCGCGCCTTGCGCGACCTCGCCGTACAGACGCTCCTGCGACTGCGCGACCTCGCCGCCCGGGCGCTCCTGCGACTGCGCGCCTTGCGCGACCTCGCCGTACAGACGCTCCTGCGACTGCGCGACCTCGCCGCCCGGGCGCTCCTGCGGCTGCGCGCCTTGCGCGACCTCGCCGTACAGACGCCCCTGCGACTGCGCGACCTCGCTGCCCGGGCGCTCCTGCGACTGCGCGACCTCGCTGCCCGGGCGCTCCTGCGACTGCGCGCCCTCGCCGCCCGGGCGCTCCTGAGGCTGCGGGTCCTCGGCGACCTCGTCATGCGGACGCTCCTGCAACTGGGGGGCCTCGGCGACCTCGGCGTGCGGGCGCTCCTGCGGCTGCGCGACCTCGCGGCCCGGGCGCTCCTGAGGCTGTGGGTCCTCGGCGACCTCATCGTGCGGACGCTCCTGCAACTGGGGGGCCTCGGCGACCTCGCTGCCCGGGCGCTCCTGAGGCTGCGGGTCCTCGGCGACCTCGTCGTGCGGACGCTCCTGCAGCTGCGGGCGCTCACGCCCGCGCCTGTGGTGGTGCTCACCGCGGTCGTCACGAGCACGTTCCTGATGTTCGTGCTCACGGAGCCGGCGCAGCGCTGGCTCCTGCTGCTCGGCGTCGTGGCCGCGGCCCTGGGGACGGACGGCGTGCTGCGCAGCTCGCATCCCCGCACGTACGCGCTCGGGCTCGACACCACTCCGCAGATCGTCCTGCCCGCGCTCTACGCGCTCGCCATGCCGCTCTTCATCGAGGAGAACGTGCACGGCCTCTGGACCCTCGTCTGCGTGCTCATCGCCGGTCTCGGGTTCGGCGCAATCCTGATCGCCGAGGTCCGCAGTGTCCGCGACTTCGAGCGCGGGGCCGGCGAGGCGCGCATCGTCGCGGACGCGGGCGCCTACCTCACCGCCTTCGCCCTGCTCTCGCTCATCTACACGCGTGATCCCGGCCTCGCTGCGACCGTCGCCGCTGCGGCGCTCGTGGGCGGCCTGCTCTCGGTCGAGGTACTGCGCTATTCCAGCGTCGGCGCGCTCGACATGCTGACCTTCACGCTGGTGGGAGCACTCGTGCTCGGGGAGCTGGGCTGGGCGCTGCACTTCGTGCCGCTGGACGGCCATCTGGCCGCGGTCGCGCTGCTGCTCGCGTTCTTCTTCACCAGCGGCGTGCTGTCCGCGCGGCTGCGCCACCAACTCACGCGCGAGGTCCTGATCCAGTACGGCGCCACTGCCGCGCTCGGCGTCGCCGTCGTCGTGGCCGCGCGCGCGGCCGATCTCGCCTAACGTCCGCCGAGGCCCGCCGTGGGGCTCGTCGCCCGTGCGGGACGCCCTGTTAGAATCGAAACCGGCCTTCGTCGGGGAGTGGCGCAGCCTGGCAGCGCACTTGACTGGGGGTCAAGAGGTCGCCGGTTCAAATCCGGCCTCCCCGACCATCCCGCCGCAGCGCTCGGCGCACGGGTTCATGTCGGCGACATCGCGCACCTCGCCAGTCCGCTGCGGATCGCGAGCGGCGCGGAGTCGCCCGCCGACCCGACCGCCGCACGCTGACGCGGGCCGAGCCGGGGGAGATGCGCAGCGATGACGGCTGGACCACTCGCTGGCATTCGGGTGCTTGAATTCTCGCTGATCGTCGCCGGGCCGGCGTGCGGCATCAATCTCTCGGACCTCGGCGCCGATGTGATCAAGGTCGAGCCGCCGGGCGGAGAACCGATCCGCCAGTCCGGCGCCGTGGTCCCGAACGAGAGCAAGGCCTTCCAGGCCTACAACCGCGGCAAACGCGGGATCATCGTCGACCTCGCGGACCCGCGAGGGCTCGAAGTCATCTATCGCCTCATACCGCAGATCGACGTCGTCACGAACAACTACCGTCCCGGCGTCGCGGACCGGCTCGGGATCGGCTACGAGACGCTTACCAGGCTGCGACCGGACCTGATCTACCTCGAGGCGAGCGGGTTCGGCGCCAGCGGGCCGGCGAGTTCGCTGGCGGGATCCGACATCGTCGCCCAGGCCTACTCCGGCCTCATGGCCGGCAATGCGAAGGTCGACGAACACGGCGCGCCCGAGACGATCAGCGCGACGCCGGTGGCCGACTACAGCACCGCGCTGGGGTCCGCGATGGGGATCTGCGCGGCGCTCTTTCACCGCGAGCGCACGGGCGAGGGGCAGCTCATCCGCAGCTCGCTGCTGCGTTCGGCGCTGTTCCTGCAAGCCAACGCGGTCATGCGCGAGCCCGTGACCGACGCGGTGACCACGCAGCCCATGCTGCAGGCCGTGCAGGAGGCGCGGGCCGGCGGGGGTTCCTATGCCGAGATCGTGGCCCTGCGGCAACTCGCGCGAAGGCTGCGGGCCTCCATGCGGATCTTCTACGGCGGCTACCGGGCTCGCGACGGCGGGCTCGTGCTGGGGGCGCTCACGCCGGCGACGCGGGACAGCATCAGACGCATCCTCGGCCTCAAGGGCGAGCGCTCGGACGACCCGGACTTCGACGCGACCGACCCCGAGAACCAGGCCGGGGTCGAGCAGTGGCTCACGACCGTGCGCGCCAGGCTCAGCGAACGCCCGGTGGCCGAGTGGCTCGAGGAGTTCGGCGCGGCCGGGGTTCCGGCTTCCGCGGTCCGCTTGCCGGAGGAGCTGGCCGACGACCCCCAGGTGCAGGCCGAGGGGATGATCACCGAGCTCGAGCACTCGGTCACGGGCCCCCAGCAGGTGGTCGGCCCGATCGTCACGATGTCGAAGACGCCGACCGAGGCGCGCCTCCCCGCTCCGGCACTTGGCGAGCACACGCGCGAGGTGCTGACCGACTTCGGCTTCAGCGGCGCCGAGGTGCAGGCGCTGGAGGCGGACGGCGTGATCCAGCAGGGCGCGGTCGCGCCGCGATCCTAGTCAGAGGCGGGCCGTGCAGCGGATCTCCACCAGCAGCTCCGGGTGCGCGAGCGCCGCGACCTGCACGAGCGTGCTCGCGACCTCGATCGCCTCGCCCGCGGCCACGCCGTAGGCCTCGTGCCGCACCTCGCCCGCTGCCTGCGAGGCGGCGGCGATGTCGGTGACGTAGAGCACTTCTTCGACCACGTTCGCGATGTCGGCGCCGAAGGGGGCGAGCGCGCGGGCGATGTTCGCGTAGGCGGCGCGCATCTGCGCGGCCATGTCGCCGGCGCCGATCAGCGCGCCGTCCTCGCCGCGCGCGATCTGACCGGAGACGTAGACCGCGTCCCCGACGCGGACGGCCTGCGCGTAGCCGTAGCGGCGCTCCGCCTCGCCGGCGAAGTAGGCGGCCTGCTTCTCGATGCTCATGCGCCGCCGGACTTCGAGGTCCAGGCGCGGATCAACTGGTGCGAGATCGTGAACGGGGCGGGGACGGCGAAGTCCAGGCCGCTCTCGCCGGAGGCCTCGCCCGCGGAGAATGCGACCGCGCGCGCGACATCGGCGCGCGGCAGCCAGCGGGCGTCGCGAATCTCCTCCGGGTCCACCGTGATCGCCTCGCTCGCGGCCTCGGCGTGGCAGCCGAGCATCAGTGAGGCCGGGAACGGCCACGGCTGCGAGGAGTGGTAGCGCACGGCGGCCACCTCCACGCCGGACTCTTCGAGGACCTCGCGGCGCACGGCCTCCTCGACCGTCTCGCCCGGCTCCATGAAGCCGGCGATGCAGGTGTAGGTCGAGCCGGGGCGGCCGCGCCCGCTGACGAGCAGGCAGCGTTCGCCGTCGGTGACGAGCACGATCACGACCGGGTCCACGCGCGGGAAGTGCTCCGTGCCGCAGCCCTCGCAGACCCGCATCCCGCCGCCGTTGCGCGGCCCGGTCGCTCCCCCGCAGGCCGCGCAGAAGCGATGGCGCGTGTGCCAGTCAACGTACGAGCGCGCCTGGGCGAGGATCGCCGCCCCGTCCTGGTGCAGATCCGGCGCCACGCCGCGCACCTCGGCGAAGCGCCGCCCTCCCGTGAGCAGCCCGGGCAGCGAGCCCTCGTCGAGGCCCGTGAGGTCGAGTGCGAAGCGCGGCTCGCCGTCCTCGAGTCCGAGCAGGACCGTATCGCCATCGAGCGCGGGTTCGGGCAGCTCGTCCGCCGTCAGCCATGTGACGGCGGGAGCGTGGTCGCCCTCGACCAGTGCCTCGAGGTTGCGCAAGGCGAGGTAGCGGCGTCCGGGATGCGCGAGTTGCGCCTCGATCCAGCCGGGATCACGGCGGTCGTTGCTGGCGCGGTCGAGCGGGCTGCCCGTGAAGACGTGCCCCGGATCGTAGCCTGCGCCGGGCATCGCGCCCCCTCGAATCCCGCGCTCGCGGGTGCTGCCTCGTGGCAGTCTGCGCCCTTGCGCGCGCCGCGTCGAGGGCGCGCCGCGCGTCCACTGCGGCTAGGATCGCGCGGCAGCGAAGCGGGAGGCTGAGATGGTGCTGGAACTGGCGAAGGCAGGGATGGACATCGCCATCGTGGTGACGGACGCGCAGCGGATGGTGGCGTTCTACCGCGACACGCTGGGGCTCACGTTCCAGCGCTCACGCGAGACCGGACCGGGCGGGACGATGCACCTGCTCGAATGCGGCGACTCGCTCCTCAAGCTGCTCGACCCGCCCGAGCCGCCGCCGCACAGCCACGCCCGCGGCGGCACGCGCGCGCAGACGGGCCTGCGCTACCTCACGATCCACGTCCACAACATCGAGGAGCTCGTCGCGCGCTGCGAGGCAGCCGGCTGCCACTTCCCCGTCCCGCTGGGCGCCTCGACGGGCGGGGGCCGCTACTGCCAGCTCGAAGATCCCGAGGGCAACGTCGTCCAGCTGCAGCAGCGCGATTGACGGCTGCCTCGGGGGCGCCGCCCCGAACGTCGTATCATCGCGCCTCCAGCGGAGGGAGCGGGAGTTGGCCATGGCAGAGCCGAGCCTCGAGGACCTTGTAGCCAATCGCACGATGTCGCCGGAGATGGCGGCGACGCTGGCGACGGCCGCGCGCGAGCGGCGCTCGCTGCTGTTCTTCGCGATCCCGCGGCTCGCCGGCAAGACGACGACGATGCTCGCCACGCTCGACCATGCCCCCGAGGGCACCCCGATCCACGAGCTGACGACCGAGGCCGGTCCGGGCCTCGGCATCCCGGAGCCGCCCGACGGCGGGTACCTCGTGATGCACGAGATCGCGCAGACGGCGTTTCCCTCCTACCTCTGGGGCGAGCCGGTGCGGCACGTCTTCGAGTCGCTGCGCGGGGGAGGCTTCTCGCTCGCGACGGTGCTCCACGCCGGCGGCGTCGACGAGGCGTTCGCGATCATCATCGATGAGAACGACGTGCCCGTTGCGGACGCGGGCCTGCTCGACTACGTGATCCACATTCGCAGCCTCGGCCCGGACTGGCGCGAGCCGACGCGGCGCGTCGTCGCCGAGCTGCACGAGGTGACCGGCGTCCGCGACGGGCGCGTCGCCGTGGAGCTGTTGCATCGCTGGGACGAGGCGGACGATCGCTTCGAGGTCGTGGGGGAGCCCTCGCGGCAGACGGACGGCGGCGAGGCGTCCGCGCGGCTGGCGGAGCAGTTCCGGCGCAGGCTGGAAGAGTAGCGGCGACGGTCGCGGGAGGATCGCGTTGGACCGGCACGTGCCGCTCGAGGGCGCACAGAACTTCCGGGACACCGGCGGCTACGCGACGGCCTCGGGCGCGTCCGTGCGCTGGCGGGCGCTCTTCCGCACCGGCTCGCTCGCCGACGTGACGCCGCGTGACATCGGCACGCTGCATGAGCTTGGCCTCGAGGTGGCGTTCGACCTGCGAACACAGGCCGAGCGGGACGACCTCGGCGTCGCGCCGCTCGCGGAGCACGGCGTCTCCGTGCGGCACCTGCCACTCGTCGAGGAGATCGGGCCGTCGCTCTACCCCGTGAAGGCCCCTGTCCGGGACTGGACGCCCGAGGACTACGCGGTGCAGTACACGTGGCTGCTGGAGCAGGGGCGTGGGGCCATCGGCGCCGTGCTCAGAGCGCTTGCCGAGGAGCGACCGACCGCTGCCGCGTACTACTGCACGGCGGGCCGCGATCGCGCCGGCCTCGTGACAGCGGTGATCCTGCGCACGCTCGGCGTCTCCGACGAAACGATCGCCGAGGACTACGCCCTCACCGATCGCTACCTGCGGATGAGCGAGGCGCAATCCGAACGCGTCGCGAAGACGTTCGGGACAGGACCACCCCGCCGTGGGCGGTTCACGACCCCCGCAGCGAACATGGAGCTCGCACTCCGCTCGATGGACGAGCGCTGGCCCTCGATCGAGGCCTACCTCGATGAGTGCGATGTCTCCGCGGAGTCGCGGCGCGGCCTGCGCGAGCATCTGCTCGAGCCCGCCCGGCCGGGCGCGTAGGCGCTGGCTGGCATCCCGTCCCGCGGTTCACATCGCCGCGCGATTCGCGTACGGTGCTGCGCGACCGCTGCATACGACCTGAGAAGCTGAGAGGACCCCACCATGTGCTTCAAGTTCGACTCCCTGCCGCCGGTGCCGGCCATCGCCGGAGCCGCCGTCCAGCATGAGGATCTGACGCTCACCGCCTCGGACGGGACGCAGCTCTCGGCCTTCAGCGCGATGGCCGACGAGCCGCTCGGCCCCGCCGTCGTCGTGATGCCGGACGTGCGCGGGCTCTACCGCTTCTACGAGGAGCTGGCGCTGCGCTTCGCCGAGCGCGGCTACGACTCGGTCGCCATCGACTACTTCGGGCGCACGGCCGGCCTCGGCAAGCGCGGCGAGGACTTCGACTTCTGGCCGGAAGTGCAGGCCACCACCGCCGCCGGCGTCGCCGCCGACGTGCGCGCCGCCTCCGATCAGCTGCGCAGCCGCGAGGGTCAGGCCGACCGCGCCGTCTTCACCATCGGCTTCTGCTTCGGCGGCTCGACCTCGTGGCAGCAGGCCGCCGAGGGCCACGGGCTGGCCGGCGCGATCGGCCTCTACGGCATGCCGAAGAACAAGTGGTTCGAGGACTCCGCGCCGGTGATCGACCGCGTCGGCGACTTCGAGTGCCCGGTGCTGGCCCTGCAGGCGGGCGCCGACCAGAACATCTCGAAGGAGGACAACGACGCCTTCGAGGCCGCGCTGAGCGAGGCCGGCGTCGAGCACCTCGTGCTCTCCTACCACGGCTCGCCGCACTCCTTCTTCGACCGCACCGCCGACGAGCACCAGACCGCCTCGGCGGACGCCTGGGAGCGCGTGCTCGCGTTCATCGCGAACAACTCGTAGCCGCACGGGCTCGAGGCCGGACCGGGAGCGGACGGCGGGCGTGAGCACGCGCCTGGACGGCCGCGTGGCCGTCGTCACCGGCGCCGGGCGCGGCATCGGGCGGGCCGCCGCCGAGGCGCTCGCCGCCCTCGGCGCGGCCGTCGTCGTCAACGACCCCGGCGTGAGCGATCGCGGCGAGGGCGAGGACCGCGCCTTCGCCGACGAGGTCGTCGACTCGATACGCGCGTCCGGCGGCCGCGCCGTCGCCAGCTACGACTCGGTCGCGGAGTTCGAGTCGGCGAGCCGCATCATCGAGACGGCGGAGCGGAAGCTGGGCGCGGTCGACATCCTCGTCAACAACGCGGGGATCGCGGCGGGTGCGCCGCTGGACAAGCTGGACCCGGAGCTGTTCGCGACCGTCGTCGGGGTGCACCTCTTCGGCACGTTCCACTGCACCCGCCGCGCCGTCGAGGGAATGCGCGAGCGCGGCTGGGGCCGTGTCGTGAACCTCGTTTCGCGGGCCGGCCTGCTGGGATCGGCGGGCGCCGCGGCCTACGCGGCGGGCAAGGCGGGCATATACGGCTTCACGAACGCCGCCTCGCGCGACCTCGGGCGCTACGGGATCACGGTCAACAACGTCAATCCGGCGGCCACGCACACGCGCATGATCGACGACGCCGTCGAGCGCGCCCGCGCGAGGGGCCTCGACAGCTCATCGGCGGAGCGGATGCTGGCGGTCGCCCAGGCGCCCGAGCGGGTGGGCGCCGTGATCGCCTTCCTCTGCACGGAAGCGGCGGCGGACATCAACGGCCAGACCTTCTTCGTGCAGGGCAACAGCGTCGGCCTCTTCGCCCCCCCTCGAGGTCACCCAGACCCTCGAGGGCGACGCCCCCTGGACGCCCGAGACCCTCGCCGAGGCCGCCCCGTCGCTGCGCCTCCATCCCCTCGACGCGCTGTACTAGAGGGGTGTTGCCGGGCGATGTGAAGCCGGCGGATCGTTTGACCGGGAGCCGCCGGCGGCGGTAACGTGAGTGCACTACCCCTATCGATTCGACGGTAGGGTCGAGACCGCCCTCGTGGCGGTCTCTGTCTTTGTATGAGCGACGGGAATCGTTGACCGGGAGCCGCCAGCGGCGGTAACGTGAGCGCACTACCCCTATCGCTTCGCCGGTAGGGTCGAGACCGCCCTCGTGGCGGTCTCTGTCTTCCGAGGGCAACGCGTCGTTGACGTGGAGCCCGTGGCGGATGTAGCATCTTTGCACCACCCCTATCGCTTCGCCGGTAGGGTCGAGACTGCCCTCGGGCGGTCTCTGTCTTTGTGTACGGGGTGACCACTGATCGAGCGCTCGCAACGCGAACGCGGGCATCACGACGAGGACAAGGCCTCCACTGCACCCAGCACAGCCAAGAAGGTGACCAGTGCCAGCACCCCGCCAGCGGTGTCGCCCCAACGCTCGCGGGCGGCCCCACCGGCGAGTGCAGCGAGGAGCGCGGCCGTAAGCGGGACTCCGAGGATGTCCATACTGCTCAACTTCTCCGTCTCACGAGCCGCCGCAGAGCACGCGCACGAAGTCACTCGCCAACTGGCGGGCCTCAATGGCGGCAATCGCCCACCGATGGGCGTGATCTGCGAGGGCTCCCCGAGCCCGGCTCGCCACGCTATCTGCCACCGAGACCGTCTCGCCCGCTACGGCACGCAGCAGGTCCAGGGCTTCGTAGAGCGCGCCGCATGCCGCACCCTCGCGGTACAGGCGGAGCAACTCGCGTCCAGCATCGGACGTGGGCGCCGAATCTGTATCTGTCCAGCCGTTCGCTACGCGCTCGTCGGCCAGACGCCTCAACTCAACCGTCGCGTTCCACAACATCCAATACGCGCGCTCCGACGGCGTGAAGGTGGGCCGGGGCGGTGGTGCCGGAGACTCGTCCCCGCCGCCCGTGCATCCCGCGACGGCGACCAGCACCAACAACCCCATGACCGCGCGAAGCGTTTGCATGCCCATCAACGGCCACCGGATCGAGCTAACCACGGCGCCAGCCGCGTCGTCAGCAGCGCCGCCCTCCGTGGCGATAGGACACCCTAGAAGTCCGGCCGGAAAGTGTAGCAGCGGCGTCATGCGGATCTGATCCAGATCAGGTCACATGCCTACACGATATAATGGCCCTCCGAGGTAGCGGAGGGGCCCATGCTCACCACACGGTCCGATCAACGAGGTCTGTGGGAAGCGGACCGACTCTACATCGAGCATGTGGGCGCCGATAGCTTCTACGGCCTCCTCGCCTCGCTGCGCGGCCAGCTGTTCCGGGACGAAGAGTTCGCCGACCTCTACTGCCCCGACAACGGGCGAGGCAGCGTCCCGCCCAGCCTGCTCGCCACCGCGCTCCTGCTCCAGGCCTACGACCGCACCAGTGACGCCGAGACCAAGGCGCGGGCGGACTTCGATGTCCGCTGGAAGGTGGCGCTGGGTATCGAGATCGACTCCAGACCATTCGCCAAGAGCACACTGCAGATGTTCCGCGCACAGCTGATTCTGCACGAGCGGGTGGGGGAGATCTTCCGGCGCAGCCTGCAATTCGCGCGGGAGTCCGGGTACCTGCGGGGGCATCGGATGCGGGTGGCGCTGGACACCACCAACATCCTCGGCCGCGGCGCGGTGAAGGACACCTACAACCTCCTCGCGGACGGCATCGTCGGGCTGCTGCGAGCGCTGGCAGCGGTGGCTGGGACCGCAGCGGGGGCAGCCGCCGTCGAGCAGGGCTACGACCGATATCTCGGCGCCAGCCTCAAGGGCGAGGCCGACATCGACTGGGAGGACGCCACGGCGCGGCGAGCGTTCCTGGGCACGGTCGTCTCCGATGCGGACCGGTTGCTGGAATCGGCACGGCAGGCGCACGAACGATTCGCCCCGGACAGCGCTGAGCGTCAGCAGCTCGTGGCGGCCGCACAACTGCTGGGGCAGCTGCTGCTACAGGACGTGGAGCGCACGGATGAGGGACCGGCCCTGAAGGATGGGGTGAGCCGCGACCGGATCGTCTCGGTCCACGACCCGGAGATGCGTCACGGTCACAAGAGCAGCAGCAAGCGCTTCGATGGGCACAAGGCAGGGGTGGTGGTGGACACCGACTCCCAGCTCATCACCGCCGTCGCCGTACTACCCGGCAATGCTCCGGACAACATGGATGCCCTGGAACTGGTCGAGCAGAGTGAAGCGAACACCCAGAGCGAGGTCGACGAGACCATCGGCGATGCCGCCTATGGGGATGGCAGTACGCGGCAGGCCTTCGCCGACGCCGGGCGTACGCTGATCGCCAGGGTGCCGGGCCGCCCCAACACTGCCCGCTTCCCCAAGCAGGACTTCACCATCGACCTGGAGACCGGCGCCTGCACCTGCCCGGCGGGGAACGTCACCCGCACGGTGCGCAGCGCAGGAACCCGCACCGACCGGGCTGGCCGCATCCACCCGCTTGCGGTCTTCCACTTCGACGCGGCGGTCTGCGGCGGATGCCCGCTGCGCTCACAGTGTGTCGCGGCGGGAGCGGGCAAGGGCCGGACGGTGAGCCTGCATCCGCAGGAAGCGCTGCTGCAGCAGGCCCGTGCCGTCCAGGAGAGCGACGCCTTCGCTGAGTACCGCCGGCGGCGTCAGGTCGTCGAGCACCGGCTGGCCCGGCTGGTCCAGCTCGGCCTCCGTCAGGCGCGCTACTTTGGCCGCGCCAAGACGCTCTTCCAGCTCTCCATGGAAGCCACGGTGGCCAACCTGACCCTGGTCGCCGCCCACACGCGCTGAGCGGTGCGATCGGGGTCACCACGACCGCCTGTTCCGCTGTCTTCACCCACATCCCGCCGTTGGGCGCCATTCCCATCCCAGTCCCCGCCTGCAGCAGTGATCGCTCCTGAGCCGACCGCGCCGGACCCTCCGTTACAATCGCTCTCCACAGAAAGGGGTTTCGGGCCGGACCTCTAGGCCCGAGAACCCGCCGGAACGAGAGGATGCCGTAGAGGAGCCACGCAAAGTCCTCATCCCAGGCATCGCGGTCACCGAGGTTGTGGGGCTTCCGCAACTCGACATGGCTCGTCGCTGCATGTTCGTCCGGTGGAACCCAGCATGTGCCCGGTATCTGCGCCTTGATGGCTGGCTGGGCCTCACGCAGCCGCTCGTAGACATAGAAGCTGTCCTCCGGCACTACGAGCTCTACTCGATCATGCGGAGGAGCCTGACGGCGGCTGCTGTACCTGACCGTCACGGCCACGGCGAAATGAGGCAATGTTCGAAGGGATCCGGGCGGCTCCTTCGGAACACCGGCGATCTCGATGTGCCTGAACCGATCTTGGTCACGATGCGGAAGCAGAATGATGTCACCATTGCCGGTTCTGTGAAGGTATTTCCCGAATCGGGACCAGTACTCCTTGCGGCTCATGCCCGACCTCCGTTGCCAGAGTGCACCTGAACAGCTGTCTACCGTCGAGTGTAGCCAGCTTTGCCAGCCGCCGTGCCGGCCCACCACTCGCACCCCCCACGCCAACCCGCCGCTCCGCTATCCTCGCGAGGCGCGGGAGGACCGAGGAGGCAGCGTGAGCGTTCGCAACCGATCGGCGATCGTGGGGGTGGGCGAGACCGAGTTCTCGCGCAACGCGGGGCGCTCCAACCTGCGCCTCGCCCTCGAGGCGATCACGGCGGCGCTGGACGATGCCGGCCTCGCGCCGCGCGACGTCGACGCGATCGTGAAGATGCACGCCAACACGGACCTGTTCGAGATCGACATCATGCGCAGCCTCGGGATTCCGAACCTGCGCTTCTTCAGCGAGATCCCGCACGGCGGCGGCGGCTCCGTCGGCACCGTCGTGCACGCGGCGGCCGCGATCGCCGCCGGGCAGGCCGACGTGGTAGTCGCCTTCCGCTCGATCCGGCGCTCGCTGCGGCCGGGCGGGCGCTCGCGGGCGGGCCGCTACGTCGAGGACGGGATGCAGTACCGCATCCCCGTCGGCCTCGTCACGCCGGCGCAGTGGGTGGCGATGTTCGCGCGGCGCTACCTCCATGACTTCAACCTCACCACCGAGGCGTTCGGCCTCTGCGCCGTGCAGATCCGCAACAACGGCGCGATCAACCCGCATGCGATGCAATACGGGCGCACCGTCACCCTCGAGGATCACGAACGCTCGCGCTGGATCACGGAGCCGCTGCGGCTGCTCGACTGCTGCCTCGAGACGGACGGGGGCAGCGCCGTCGTGGTCGTCTCGGCGGAGAAGGCGCGGGAATTGGCGGCGAGCGGCCGCTCGAAGCGCCCGCCGGTGTTCATCTCCGGGGCCGCGCAGGGCACCGGCAGCCGCACCGAGTCGATGACCAGCTACCAGCGCGATAGTATGTCGGTGCTGGAGGAGGCGGAGGAGACGGCGCGCGAGGCCTATCGCGTGGCCGAGATGGAGCCGGGCGACATCGAGACGCTGCAGCTCTACGACCACTTCACGCCGATGGTGCTGATGTCGCTGGAGGCCTACGGCTTCGCCGCGCCGGGCGCGGCCCACGAGCTGTTCCGCGAGGGCCGGACCACCCTCGAGGGCGACATCCCGCTCAACACGCACGGCGGCCAGCTCGCCGACGGCTACCTGCACGGCTTCAGCATGATCACCGAGGCGGCGCGCCAGATCCGCGGCGACGCGGTGAACCAGCTGGAGCGCCGCCCGCGGACCGCCCTCGCGACTGCCGGCACGGGCGTCCCGACGAGCGCGCTGATCCTCTCCGCCGACGGCGCGTAGCCGGCCGCTGCGCGGGGACCGGATGAGCACGCGCTGCGCGCGGCTCCGCCCACCCACCCGCCCTCGGATTTCTTTCTCTGTGGGGGCTGCGCCCCACTCCCCCGCCGGACCGGAGCCTGACCCACTCTCGGAGGACCAGCGACGCGATGGGGCGCGGGGCACAGCGCGCGTTTCGGGAAGCGGCGCGGGACGCAAAGCTGTCATGATTGCGGGAGGGCCTTGCTGGCATCCCCGAACTGGAGTCGCCGTTGCTCCGCGCCGCTATGGTCCTGCCAGCCCTCCTCGCAGGCTTGTTGCTGTTCGCCGGCTGCAGCAGCGGCGATGGCACTCCACCGAGCACCGCCGCGCCGGCCGTCACGCCGATGCCCACGCCGCCGGCCACACCGGTGCGCACGCCGACGGCTGCGCCCGCAGCGGCGGCCAGCGCAACGGCCACGACGCCCGCGCCCACGCCGACGCCGACACCGGCACCGACGGCCACGCGAACGGCCACGCCCACACCCACACCCACGCCAACCGCCACGCCCACGCCGTCCGCCACGCCCACGCCAACCGCCACGCCCACGCCCACGCCGACCCCCGCGCCCACGCCCACGCCCACGCCCACGCCCACGCCCACGCCCACGCCGACGCCCACGCCCACACCCACGCCCACGCCCACGCCGACGCCGACGCCGACTCCCGAGCCCGTAGCAGCGGATATCGAGTGTGCTGTGCGAGGAAGCGGGAGTCCCGAGTCGGACAGGGCTGCGCTCGTGGCGCTCTACGAAGCCACGGACGGCGCGAACTGGACGTCCTCTCCGAATTGGCTCAGCGGTGTCCCTCTTCGCTTCTGGTACGGCGTCACTGTTGACAGAGACGGCCGTGTCACGGAGCTCCGGCTACGAGAGACTCACCTCGCGGGTCCAATCCCGCCCGAGTTGTGCAACCTCACGAAGTTGGAGGGACTGGATCTCTCCCAAAACCAGTTGACGGGAGCGATACCTCCCCAGCTGGGCAACCTCACGAACCTGACTTGGCTGAACCTCACCAGCAATCAGTTGGCGGGGCCGATACCTCCCCAACTGGGCGACCTCACGAACCTGGTGGTGCTGGACCTCCCTCGCAACCGGTTGTCGGGGGCGATACCACTCGAGCTGGGCAATCTCACGAACTTGATACAGCTGGACCTGTACGAGAACCGGTTGACAGCGCTCTCACCCGAACTCGGCAACCTCACGAACCTGGTGGGGCTGTACGTCAACTACAACCGGCTGGCGGGAGCTATACCACCGCAACTGGGCAGTCTCACGAACCTGAGGTCGCTGGACCTTGGCAACAACCAGTTGACCGGCGCGATACCGCCCGAACTGGGCAACCTCGCGAGCTTGGAGGGGCTTAGCCTTGGCACCAACCGGTTGAGGGGAGCGATACCACCCGAACTGGGCAACCTCGCGAAATTGAAGGGGCTGCGCCTTTCCGGGAACCAGTTGACGGGGCCAATACCACCCGATCTGGGCAACCTCACGAACCTGTCCTCACTGTATTTCACCAACAACCAGCTGACGGGGCCGATACCGCCCGAGCTGGGCAACCTCACGAACCTGAAGTGGTTGGCCCTTTCCAACAACCAGTTGACGGGGTCGATACCGCCCGAGCTGGGCAACCTCACGAACCTGTTGGGGCTGTACCTCTCCGACAACCAGTTGACGGGGCCGATACCACCCGATCTAGGCAACCTTGGGAACCTGGTGCGGCTGGAACTCTCCAACAACCAGTTGACGGGGGTGATACCACCGGAGCTGGGTAGCCTCACGAACCTGGAGAGCCTCCAACTTGGTGCGAACGATGAACTGGCCGGATGCATGCCCCTTGTGCTTGCCGACACACTGCTCGACGTGTCCGGGCCTTCCTTTTGTGCTCCATGAGACTCGGCCAGGCGCCTCTCCTACCCCACGAGCGGGAGCGGCCGTGCGCACGGCTCAGCGGGGGCGTGGGGGCGCAGCCCCCCACAGAGAAACCTCCGAGGGCGGGTGGGTGGGGAGCCCGCGCGCAGCGCGTGGCTCGTCCGCCGCTAGTCGCGGGCGAGGGGCGGCTCCTGCTCGCCGGGGGCGTAGTTGGGCTGGTACTCGGAGACCTCGCCGAGCATCTGGGCGTGGTGCATGCGGTCGTGGCGGTAGTAGGAGCGCAGCCACTGGAGGACCGTCAGCTCGCCGAAGATCTGCGTCCGGGCGGTGCGGTCGAACTGCCCCGGCGTGAACGTGCGCGCCAGCTCCAGCGTCTCCTCGCGCTCACCCTGCATCTGCGCCACGAGGCTACCGAGGTCGGCCTCGTGCGCCTGCTCGAAGGGGAGCTCGAGCGGGACGTTCGGCGTCCGGCCGTCGGACACGTTGGGGCTGTCCTCGGCGATCGCGCGGCGCACCCAGCCTCGGTAGCTGCGATCCATCGCCGCTAGATGCACGACCTGCTCCTTCACGGACCAGCCGTCCTCGCCTTCGCCCTCGGGCGGACGCTCCCCTGCCCGCTCGTCGGAGATGCCCTCGAGCGTGGCAAGCATTGCCGAGCGCTCGACCTCGAGTTTCTCGAACAGTTCCGCGATCTGCTCGCTGGTCGCCATGCGGGCATCATAGCCGTGTAGGCTGCCCGTGCGGACCGAGGGGGCGCGACATGGCCGGGGACGAGCTGGAACTGATGGCGGCGGCAGCCCAGGCGGCGGGCATCGAACCGTCCAGGATCGTGCTGCCCGAGGATCACGAGGTCGAACTGAACGGCCTGCGCTTCCACTACCTCGATTGGGGGAACGCGCACCTCCCCCACGTAGTGCTGCTGCACGGCGGCTCGCTGACCGCGCACACCTGGGATATGGCGGCGCTGCTGCTGCGCGACTCCTACCACCTCGTCGCGCTCGACCAGCGCGGCCACGGCGACACGGACTGGACCCCGAACGTCGAGGACGACACGGGCGCGCTGATGGTCGAGGACACGCGCGCATTCCTCGCCCACCTCGGCTACGAGCACTTCACGCTCATCGGCATGTCGATGGGCGGGATCAACTCCTTCCAGGACGCCGCGGCCAACCCGCAGCACCTCGACGCGCTCGTGATCGTCGATGTCGCGCCGGAGCAAGTCCGGCAGGGCATCCTCGAGATGGAGCAGTTCGCGCAGGACACGGAGACGCTCGCGCGCTTCGAGGATTTCCTCGACCGCGCCACGAAGTTCAACCCCGACCGCCCGGTCGACCACCTGCGTTACAGCCTCACGCACGCGCTGCGCGAGACGGACGAGGGCTGGACCTGGAAGAACGACCGCCGCAAGCGCCCGAAGCTGGACGAGGAGGAGCGCAAGCGGCAGGCCGACAAGCGCACCTCGCTGCTCTGGGAGGCCGCCCGCGCGATCGTGACGCCGACCCTGCTGGTGCGCGGGTCGGAGAGCAGGGTCCTCTCCGCCGAGCACGCGCGCGAGGTGACCGAGGCGATGCAGCGCGCGGAGCTCGTCGAGATCGAGGGCGCGCGCCACACCGTGCAGGGCGACAAGCCGGGCGAGTTCGCGCACGAGGTGGACGCGTTCCTGCGGCGCACGCTGCCGGCTCCCTGAGGCCGCGCCCGCGAGCGCTGCGGGTCGCATCCGCAGCCGGGCTTTGACAGCGCCGCGCCCTCGCCTCTACCGTCCGCCTGCGCGCGTCGCGCTTCGACGCGGAGACGGCTCGGACCGGATGGGAGCAACAGCGTGGTCGAGGTGATCAAGTCCTTCGAAGGCGAGACATCGGAAAGCACGCCCGCCGCAATCTTCGAGGGCGGACAGGTCTGGGCGCGCCGCCTCGCGGGCGGCGACACGGGCCGCGGCCAGCACATGAGCTTCGGCATCGTGCAGTTCGCCGCGGGCGCGCGGACGCGCATGCACCGCCACAGCAGCGACCAGTTGCTCTACGTCGTCGCGGGCATCGGCAAGGTCGGTACCGCGGACAGCGAGGAAGTGATCAGCGCGGGCGACTTCGCGCTCGTGCCCGCCGGCGAGGACCACTGGCACGGCGCCGGCGACACCGGCTCGCCGATGTCGCACATCACCGTCACCGCCGCCGACAGCGAGACCGAGGTCACCGGGTAGCGAGGCCCCGCGGAAGCGACCGGCCGATGAGCACCAGCGAGCAGGCGATTCGCCGGCTGATGTTCCGCTACGCGGAGCTGCAGGACGCCGCCGACTTCGACGCCGTCGCGGAGCTGTTCTCGCACGGGATCTTCCAGCGCGGCGACGGCAAATCGTTCCGCGGTCCGGAGGTGTCCGCGCACCGCAAGAGCTCGAACATCCTGCACGACGGCAGCCTCGCCACGAAGCACGTGACCACGAACATCACCATCGAGGTGGACGAGGAGAACAACTCCGCCTCGGCGGAGTCGTACTACACGGTCTTCCAGGGCACGGACACGCTCCCGCTCGAACCGATCGTCTCGGGCCGCTACCACGACCACTTCGAGCGCGTCGAGGGCGAGTGGCGCTTCCTCTACCGCCGCTCCCACGTGGACCTCGTCGGACGCATCGAGACGCACCGCGCCCACTAGCGCGAGAGCCCGCGGCGCCGCTCCCTCACTCTGCCCTTCTCCCCAGGGAGAAGGGACCGCGCTCCGGCTCCCTCTCCCCGTGGAGACCTTTGCGAAACGCCTGCGGAACGGGGCGCAGCGCGCGTCGGGTACTCAGCGCGCGGGCGCCCTCTCCCTCTCGTGGGAGAGGGCGGGGGTGAGGGGCGCGGCGCCCCCAGCGCGGCCAGCGAGGGCAGTCCGGTTCCCTCTCGACGCGAGGAGGAGCAGGGAGCAGCGAGGGATGGCGAGAGACGCGCCGTCGTTCGGTCGGGGGCGTGGGGGCCCTGCGAGGTCTCCTCGCGTCGCGATCGAAACAGCCCCCACATGAAAGAAGAATCCGAGGCGGGTGGGTGGGCCGGAGCCGCCCTGCGGGGTATCCCTCGCGTCTACGACACGACCGTGCGCGTGCTCCTCCGGGATGGGGGGGTGGGGGGCCCTGCGAGGTATCCTCGCGTCCCGATCGAAACAGCTCCCCGCAGCAGACGCTCTCGCTGTCGCGGCGCAAAAACGCGCCGCCGATCCGATCGGGGCGGGCGGCTCCATCTCGCCGCGCTGACGCGCGGCGGACCCCTCACCCCCCGCCCTAATGGGGTTCGACCGGAACCCCGGAGCGATCTGGGAGACTGGTCCGGGACCGGCCGGCCGGTGAGCACTTCCTCGCCCAGAGACCTTGGGATCTCCAGGGAGAGACCGTGCCCCGGCTGGTACGTCCGGGTTGTCCGCAGCACTCCTGGGGTGTCGTGCCTGAGAGCACTGTTCCATTAGGCCGTCGCAGGACCAGCCCGGCGGGTCGGAGCCACCAGCACGAAGCGGAAGGAGCGAAACACGATGGTCCTGTACGTGGGCGATGACTGGGCCGAGGCTCATCACGATGTCCAGCTCATGAACGAGGCCGGCGAGCAGCTCGCCGCCAGGCGGCTGCCCGAAGGCGTCGCGGGCGTCGCCGCACTGCACGAACTGATCGCCGCGCACGCCTCGGAGCCGGGCGAGGTCGTGGTCGGGATTGAGACCGAGCGCGGGCCCTGGGTCGCGGCCCTGCTCGCGGCCGGCTACCGCGTCTACGCGATCAACCCACGCTCGGCGGCGCGCTACCGCGACCGTCACCATGTCGGCGGCGCCAAGTCCGACGCTGGCGACGCGAAGCTGCTCGCCGACCTCGTCCGCACCGACCGCCACAACCACCGCCCGGTCGCCGGCGACAGCGACGACGCGGGCGCAGTGCGGGTCCTGGCCCGCGCCCACCAGCAGCTGATCTGGGACCGCGTCCGCCAGACCAACCGCCTGCGCAGCGCGCTGCGCGAGTACTTCCAGGCGGCCCTGGTGGCGTTTCCCGACCTCGCGCACGGTGACGCGCTGGGGCTGCTGGCCACGGCGCCCGGCCCGCGTGAGGCGGCGCGGCTGAGCATCACCCAGATCCGCGCGGCCCTCCGCCACGGTGGCCGCAAGCGCAGCATCGAGCAGCGTGCCGCCGCGGTCCGCGCAGCGTTGCGCTCCCCGCAGCTTGAAGCGCCACCCGCCGTGAGCAGGGCGTTCGCCGCGAGCACCCGCGCGGCGGTTGCGCTGATCGCTGAGATCAATCGTCAGATCAAGGAGCTCGAGGCCGAGCTCACGAGCCATTTTGAGCAGCACCCGGACGCCGAAATCTACCGCTCCCTGCCCGGACTCGGCGTCGTCCTCGGCGCCCGGGTGCTCGGAGAGTTCGGGGACGACCCCGAACGCTACGACTCGGCGAAGTCCCGCAGGAACTACGCCGGTACCTCGCCGTTGACCGTAGCATCCGGCCGCAAGCGGACCGTGAAGGCGCGCTTCGTCCGCAACCGCCGGCTCTCCGACGCCGCCGGCCAGTGGGCGATGTGCTCACTGCAGGTCAGTCCCGGCTGCCACGACTTCTACCGGCGGCGGCGTGCTGTCGGCGACCTCCACCACCAGGCGCTGCGCGCCCTCGCCAATCGCCTCGTCGGCTACCTGCACGGCTGCCTCAGGACGCGCGCCCGCTACGACGAGGCTGCCGCCTGGGCGCACCGGCATGACCGCGAGCAGCTCGCCGCTTGACGTCTTAGCACCCTGGGGTGTCTCTCCCGCAAGGGGAGAGGGCGCCGGACCGCCCTCGAAACTCGCGTTTCGCAAGGATCTCCCGTGGGAGAGGGCTGGGGTGAGGGGCCGTGACCGGACCGGGGACGACCCCCGAGGCCCGTTCCCGGCGCCCTGACGAGGCCTGGGCCCCGCCTCAAGCCCCCTGGTAGTCGCGGCGGAAGGCGTCGAAGCGGTTCATCAGGTCGAGGGCGCTGCGCCGGTATGTGAAGCGCCAGCGGCCATCGACGCGCTCGAAGCGATCGAGGTAGCGGCCGGCCGCGATCGGCTGGAGCGGCAGCGCGGGCGGGCCCTGCAGGATCGTGTAGCAGGACTCGGCGCTCGCCTCGCCGCGCTCCGGGTCGACCTCGATCGTGAGGTTCGTCGTGACGTGGCGGGTACGAGGGGTGCCGTCGTCGTAGCTGATGATGTTGGCGCGACGGCGCTCCGCGATCTCCTGGCCGCGCCAGCCCACGCCGGAGTCCGCGAGGAAGTCGCCGTGCGCGAACATCTCCGCGATGGCGTCCCAGTCCGCGGCGTCCTGCAGCTCGGCGTAGTGGTAGATCAGCCGCTCGATCTCGCGCCGGGCGGACGCGACCGGGTCGGCGGCGGCGCTCACGAGCGCTCGAGGGCCCAGGCGAAGTCGGCGAGGAGCTCCTCGTAGCGCTCGTCGACGCGCTCGCGCTCCCGCGGGTGCGTGATCACCCAGAAGCGGCCGGCCTGCACCGCGTCGAGGACGCGCTTCCCGACGAGGGCGGGCGACATGCGGCCCCGGCCCTCGGTGCGCAGCGCGGGCGTGACCTTGTCCGCGAGGTCCTGCGGCACGTGGCGATGCCCCTCGAACAGCCGGCTGGCGACGCCGCCCGGGCAGAGCACGGAGACGCCGATGCCGTCGTCGACGACCTCGTGGCGGAGGCGGTCCGTGAGCGCGACGACCGCGTGCTTGGTCGCCGCATACGTGGAGACGTTGACCGGCGGGACGGTGATCCCGGCCATCGAGGAGGTGTTGACGATGTGCGCCTCGCCGTCCTGCTCGCGCATGCGCGGGACGAAGGCCTGGGCGCCGTGCACCGCGCCCATCACGTTGACGCGGAAGAGCCACTCCCAATCCGCGTCCGTGCTGTCCACGATCGATGTCTCGACGATCACGCCGGCGTTGCAGCAGAGCAGGTTGACCTCGCCGAACTCCTCGTAGGCGCGCTCGGCGAGGACGTCCATCGCGGTCCGGTCGGAGACGTCCACCTGCACCGCGATCGCGGCGACGCCGCTCTCGCGGGCCGCCGAGGCGACGCGCTCGGCGCTGTCCAGATCGATGTCGGCGACGACGACGCGCATCCCGGCCTCCACGCAGGCGCCGATGATGCCCTGTCCGATGCCGCTGCCGCCGCCGGTGACGACGGCCACCTTGTCCTCGAGTTGATCCATCGCCTCTGTCTCCTTCCGTCAGGCTGCGGTGGCGCTCACGAGCGCTCGAGGGCCCACTCGTAGGCGGCGCGCAGCTCCTCGTAGCGCGCGTCGAGCAACTCGCGATCCGCCGCCCTCGAGTGCGTGATCACCCAGAAGCGGCCCGCCTGCACGGCGTCGAGCACCCGCTTGCCGGCGAGCGCGGGCGCGATGCCACCTGAGCCCTCGCTGCGCTGCGCGGGCGTGACGCTGCCCGCGAGGTCGGCCGGCACGTTGCGGTGCCCCTCGAACAGCCGGGTCACGACCCCCCCGGGGCAGAGCACCGAGACGCCGATGCCGGCGTCGGCGACCTCGTGCCGGAGGCGGTCGGAGATCGCGATGACCGCGTGCTTGCTCGCCGCGTAGGCGCCGATGTCCAGCAACGGCACGAAGATGCCCGCTATCGAGCCGGTGTTGACGATGTGCGCTTCGCCCTCCAGCTCGCGCATGCGCGGGACGAACGCCTGCGCGCCGTGGACCACGCCCATCACGTTGACGCGGAAGAGCCACTCCCAGTCCGCGTCCGTGCTGTCCTCGATCGAGGCCTCGATGATCACGCCGGCGTTGCAGCAGAGCAGGTTGACCTCGCCGAACTCCTCGTAGGCGCGCTCCGCGAGCACGTCCATCGCGGTGCGGTCGGAGACATCCACCTGCACCGCGATCGCGTCGGCGCCGCTCTCGCGGGCCGCCGAGGCGACGCGCTCGGCTCCTTCGAGGTCGATGTCGGCGACGACGACGCGCATCCCGGCCTCGACGCAGGCTCCGACGATGCCCTCGCCGATGCCGCTGCCGCCGCCGGTGACGACCGCCACCTTGCCCTCAAGCTGCTCCATCGCCGCTGTCTCTTTCCGTCGCGCCTCCGCCCGCTATCCGGCCTTCGCCGCGGCTTCGTCGAACGCCGCGAGCAGGCGCTCGGCGCGGCGCTCGATCGTGCCTCGCCGCTCCGGGTGGGTGATGATCCAGAAACGGTTCGCGCGCACGGCGTCGAGCACCATCCGGCCCACCTCGCGCGGCGCCATCCGCTCAACGTCCGTGCGCTCCCCGACCGGCGGCGTCACGCGACCGCGCAACTCGTCCGGAAGATTGCGGTCGGCGGCGAAGAGCTGCGTCGCCACCCCGCCGGGACAGAGGATCGAGACGCCGATGCCGTCGCCCTCCACCTCGTTGCGCAGCGTCTCGGAGAGGCCGAGGACGGCGTGCTTCGTCGCGCAGTAGACGCCGACCTCGACGGCGCGCGTGGCGGAGATGCTGGACATCGAGCCGGTGTTCACGATGTGCGCCTCGCCGCCCGAGGCGGCGATCTGCTCGCGCATCCGCGGCACGAACGCCTGGACGCCATGCACCACGCCGAAGAGGTTGACCCCGAACAGCCACTGCCAGTCCTCCGGGGTCGTCGAGGCGATCTCGCCGACCGAAATCACCCCGGCGTTGTTGCACAGCAGGTGGACGGCGCCGTAGGCCTCGTAGGCCGCGTCGGCGAGCTCATCGAGCGCGGCGCGGTCGGTCACGTCCGTGCGCACGGCGATCGCCTCGGTCCCGGCCTCGCGCAGCTCGTTCGCGACGCGCTCTGCGGCGTCGGCCTCGATGTCCGCGATCACGACGCGCATCCCCGCGTCCGCGCAGGCCTGGGCGATGCCCTCGCCGATGCCGCTGCCGCCGCCGGTGACGACGGCCACCTTGCCTTCGAGCTGCTCCACGTACCGCCTCCTCGCTCCGGGCGCGATTCTACGCGGCTCCCCCCGTGCGGACCCGCGGGCCGATGGAGCAGGTCAGTTGGCGCCGTAGACCTCGGTGTCCGGGAAGAAGGCGTACCAGCCAAACCAGTAGGCGAGGTGGCCGTTGATGCGATCGAGGCGCTCCTCGGCGGGGCCGAGCAGCGCCTCCTCGGTGACGCGCCACTCGCGGCCGGTGGCGTCGAGTAGCAGATCCGGGTTGTCGGTGGGAGTGAAGCTCCGTTCGCCGCGTTCGAAGGCCCGCACCTCGCCCCCTGAGGCGTAGGCGACCGGGCCGATGAGCTGGCCGGTGCCCTCGGTCTGCACCCGGCCGCGAGCGGCCACGAGGACGACCGGGAGCTCGCCGACGGCGTCGTTGACGACGCGCTCCTCGACGATGGTGCGGAGCCGGTAGGCCTTGCGGTCACCGCCGATGCGGAGGCCGTAGACGAAGTTCTTGGTGCTCAGCTGGTCGCTCCGGATCCAGACGGGGAACATCGTGCCGCCCTCGGAGAAGTAGTCGCCGTAGGGCATGCCGGGCTCGTAGGGGCGGTAGTAGCCGGTGTTGATGTCGATCACGGATGTCTCGGGATGCTGGGCGAGCCACTCCTCCCAGGTGGTGAGCACGATCGGGAGCAGGTTGAGCCGGAGCGGGGCGCCCTCGCTATCGGTCGCGCCGACGAGGGAGCCGAGCACGGGCTTGCCGGTGAACTGGTTCCAGAGCGTCTGCGTTACCCGGTCGTACATCAGCTTGTTGCTGCGGTAGAGCAGACCCGAGGTGCCGAACGTGTACATCTCGCCGTTGGGCGCGCGGCCGTCGTAGGCGATCCCGGCGCCGCAGAGCGTGCAGTAGGCAAGCGAGAGCGGGACGCCTCCGACTACGTCGTTGGTCATCTCGTGCCAGTCCATGATGCGCAGCGGGTAGGCGCGCGCCTCGCCGTTGATGACGACGCCGAAGACCGCCTCCCCGGGCTCAAGCCAGGTCGCGTCCTCGGGCGCGATCGTCCTGGGCAGGTCGAGCGGCGGGATGCCATCCACGCGCACCCCGCCCCAGACAATCTCCTCGACGCGGATCGCCGAGGGGTACTCGTCCCTCAGGAATTCCTGGAACCGCTCGTCGATGTTAGCGAGCAGCGCGCCCTTCCAGCTCACGTAGCCGGGCGCTGGCGCCAGGTGCGACGCGCCGTACCAGTTGAGCCAGCCGTCGTAGTTGAAGCCGATCATCTCGCCGGTGAGTTCGTCGAGCGCGTCCGCATACTCGGAGCGATCGGGCCCCACCGTGGGAAAGCGCGCGAAGAGCATCTCGATCAGCACGGCGACGAAGCGCTGGTCCCCGGCGGCCAGAATACGCTGGAGCGCCTCGCGGGCGGGCCCCTCCACCGGCGAAGTGCTCAGGGCGTTCATCAGGTTGAGCGCCTCGCGATCGGAGATCGGCTCGGAGTCCACCGCGGGGGTCGCCTCGGGCGTCGCCGAGGGGGTGCCCGTCGCATCTGCGGTGGCCGGCGTCGCCGAGGCAGTGCCCGTCGCATCTGCGGTGGTCGGCGTCGCGGTCGCCGCTTCCAGCGAGGCGGCCGGCGTCGCGGTCGCGGCCTGCTCGCCGCTCTCCCCGCCGCAGGCGGCGAGGCACGCAGCGGCCAGCAGGGCGAGCGCGGCGAGCAGAGTCAGGCGACGCTGCGGCATCGGTTCCACCTCGATCACGCGGGCGTTGCCCAACCAGCGTAGCCCAAACCGGGGAGCCGATCCGCGACGCTACGCCTGGCCACGCCCCGCGGCGGGCGGCGCGCCGTCGAGGACGCCGAGCGCCTCGCGGACGATCGCCTCCACCCACTCCGGGCGCTCCAGCGGCACGAAGTGGCCGGCGCCCTCGGCCACCCACTCGTAGGAGCGCCGCAGCTCCGATGCCGCCTCGCGCGCCGTAGTCGAGCGAAGGCCGCGCGAGCCGGTGCCGCGGCCGATCCAGACCGGGCACTCGAGCTCCGGAAGGGCCGCCCACAGCTCGCCGGGCGCGCTGCCCTGGAACACGGCGGCCTCGGTCTCGCGCGCGCACGCGAGCTGCACCGCGCCGTCCGCGCCGTCGACCGCCCGCAGGCCCGCATCGACGAAGCCGGCGAAGGCCTCGGGATGCCACGAGTCGTACGGCGAGCGGGCACGCAGGTGCGCCGCGGCGGCCTCGCGGCTTGGCCACTCGTAGCGGCGGCGCAGGGCGACCTCGACCATCTCGTTTGCGCTCCCCTTGCCTTCGCCTCGGGGGGTTGGCGCGCGCAGCGGCGCCTCGACGAGCACAAGCGCATCGACGAGGTCCGGCCGCGCCTGCGCGAGCAGGATGCCGACCCCACCGCCGAGCGAGTGCCCCACGATCACGAGGCCGGACCAACCCTCGAGGCCGGCGAGCCGCTCGACATCCTCGGCCATCTCGATCCAGCCCGCGGCCGGCAGGCTCGACTGTGATGCGCCGTGGCCGCGCAGGTCGAGCGCGATCGGGCGGCACACGTCGGACAGGTTTGAGGCCACGGGCCGCCAGACCCCGCGCGTGAAGCCGGTGGCGTGCAGGAACAGCACCGGCCGCCGGCGCTCGCCCGGCCACTCGTCGAGGGCGCACACGATCTCGCCGAGGTCGACCCGGCGCGTGCGGTACGGCGTCACCGGCGGCTCAACCGGCTCGCGCGGCGGCGCGCCCGATCCGCAGCGAGTGAAGCAGCCGGCTGGTGGCGGCGGCGACATCCTCGACGGCGTCGTCGAAGACCGCGGCGTTGTGCGCGGCGGGCCGGCGGAAGCCGCTGACCTTGCGCACGAACTGCAGCGCGGCGGCCTCGATCTCCTCGTCGCCGGCGGGTGTGGCGCCCTCGCGGAGGGTCTTGATGCTCCTGCACATGCGCCGAGGGTAGCAGGCGCGGGGTCGCCGTCCAGCGTCAGGCGGCGGCGTCCCCGGGGGGCGCGAGCTCGCGGTCGCCGGCGCGGCGCCAGAGCAGCCAGGCGGCGACGGCGACGACGAGCAGCACGGCGCTGGTTCCGGCCAGCGCATGCCCGAGGGGGACACGGGAGACGAGGACGCTGAGCGTCAGCATGACGAAGATCGTCGCGAACTGGCCTCCGAACTGCTGGAACGAGAGCGCTGTCGCGCGCTCGCTGTCCGGCACGCGCCGCGAGATGTAGACGGCGGACAGCGGATGCAGCGCGTTCTGCGCGAACGGCGCGAGCCCGAACAGCGGCACCACCCAGAGCACGCCCCCGCTGCCACCGAGCAGCGCGATCGCCGCGACAATCGGCAGCAGCAGCAGCGCGCCGCTCATCCCGAGCCGGCGCGAGAACCAGTCGGCGCTCCAGCCGCCGGTTGCCGCGACCAGCATCATTCCCGCCGCGACCCAGCCGAAGGCGGCCACGGGCACCTCGTAGCCGATCAGCACCGGCTGCCAGACCGTGAACGCGACGAAGCCGGCCACCCAGGGAAGCGCGCCGAGCATCGCGGCCCAGCGCAGCGAGGGCACGCTCAGCACGCGTCGTGACGCCGAGAGGCCCGTCCCGAGGAATGAGTCGGCCGCGCTGCCGCGCTCGCGCGGAGGCTCATCGAGACGCCACGCGAGGGTGGCGGCCGTCAGCGAGAGGGCGCCGCTGGCGACGATCGGCCAGGACAGCGGCGTAACGGTCGCCATCAGGCCGCCGACGATGGTGAAGCCCGCGATCGCGAGCGTCATCAGCCCGTTCAGCCGCCCCGCCACCGCGGGGAACTCGCGCACGCGGCCCACGGCACGGAGCGCGTCGAACAGGTACGCATCGTCCGCGCCGCTCATCAGCGCGCTGCCGATGCCGAACAGCACGTAGGCGGAGAGCAGCACGGGCAGCGATCCGGCGAGGGCAAAGACGATGAATCCCGATGAGATCAGCACCGACCCGGAGAGCATGCTGATCCGCCGCCCGTAGCGATCGGCGACGACGCCCGTGGGCACCTCGGACAGCAGCGAGCTGGCGAAGAACACGGAGTCGAAGAGCAGCACCTGCCCGATCGTGAGCCCGCGCGTCTCGACGAGGTAGACGACCCAGATCGCCTCGCCGAGCCACGCCCAGCGCAGCACCCACCAGTAGGGGAGCAGCCGCAGGCTGCGCTCCATGCGGGCGTCCACGGGCGGCGAGTCGGTCATCGGGCGAGCCTGCGCCCGGACGCGCTACGCGCAGCAGGCGGGGTCGTCGCAGTCGCCGGGGACGCGCGAGGCCGGAACCAGCTCGATCAGCGCGGGCTCGTCGTCGGTGACGGTGTAGACCTCCCAGGCGAGGCCGTCCGGATCGCTGACCCAGACCTTGTCCTGCTCGGCGTGGCAGCAGACGACGCCGTCCTCGACGCGCGTCTCGAGGCCGGCCGCGCCCAGCCGCCGCGTCTCGGCGACCACCTGGGCCGTGCTGAAGACCTCGACGCCGATGTGGTTGAGTGACTGGCCGCCGGCCTGCTCGATCAGCACCAGCTTGAGCGGCGGATCGGCGACCTCGAAGTTGGCGTAGCCGGGCCGCCGCTTGTGCGGCTCGGTCTTGAAGAGCTCCGAGTAGAAGCCGATCGCGGCATCGAGGTCGGAGACGTTGAGCGCCAGCTGGACGCGGGACTCGGGCGCAGCGTCGGTCGTGGGGCCGGTCTCGTGGGTTGTGGTCATTGCTATATCGCCCACAGGAGGACCGCCGTCGCGAGCGTGACAACCGCCAGTGTCCATAAGCCGAGGCGGATGGTGATGCGCTGTTCGACCTCGCGCAACTCACCGCGCAGCCCCTCGCCGAGGTGGGCGACGTCCTCCTTCGTGGCGGCGTGTTCGGACAGGCCCTCGGCGAGGGCGTCCGTCACCTCGCGGGCCGCCTCATCGCCCAATGGGCCGCGGAGCGCACGTTCAACCTTCGCAGTGTCGAATGCAACCATTGCACAGCCAGCATACAGCCCCACCACAGCGGGCTCCACAACGGAGGCGCTGCCCTCGGGCCATCCTGGAGCGACGGGCAGCGCCCGCTACGGCGCCTCGCGGCCGAGCAGGACGACGTCGGTGAAGAGCGCGCCCGCGCCGCCGTTCGTGCACATCGCGACCTCGGCGCCCTCGACCTGGCGGTTGCCGCCCTCGCCGCGCAGCTGCTTCGTGCCGGAGATCACCTTCTGCAGCAGCTGGGCCGTGCCGGGGTGGGCGAACGACATGGTGCCGCCATCGGTGCAGACGGGGAACTCGCCGCCGACGCGGATGCGGCCGTCCATGACGAAGGGACCGCCCTCGCCGGGCCCGCAGAAGCCGAAGGTCTCGAACTGGCGAATGATCTCGAACGAGAACGGGTCGTAGAACTCGCACACGTCGATGTCGGACGGGCCGAGGCCAGAGGCCGCGAACGCCTGCCTCGATGAGTACGAGCCGACATCGCCCGTGACGTGCCAGAGCGGTCCGGCGACGTAGGCCTGCCCGCGCGAGTCGAGGCCGCCGCCGAGGATGTGGATCGGCGTGACGTCGAGGTCGCGTGCGCGCTCGGCGGTGGTGAGGACCATGGCGGCGCCGCCCTCGCTGGTCATCGCGCAGTCCAGCAGGTGGAACGGGTCCGCGATCATCGCCGAGTTGAGCACGTCGTCGGGAGTGATCACGCGTCCCGTGTAGACAGCGTCCGGGTTCATGCCGCCGTTCGTGCGGATCGCGGAGGCGACCTCGGCGAGATGTTCCGGCTTCGTGTCGTACATGTACATGTGGCGCTGGGCGATCAGGGCGAACTCGGCGGCGGTGTAGAGGCCGAAACACTCGACGAACTCGTTCGAGGGGCGCGTCCACGGCGCGGTCGAGGCGCGCTCGGTGTAGGCGCCGGCCTGGCCGTTGGAGACGACGACGGTGTTGGCGTATCCGGCGGCGATAGAGGCGGCCGCCTCGAGCACCGCGGGGATGCCCATGTTCGCGACGCCCACCCACGTTGGGCGGCCTCCGAGCTGGTGGACCCACTGGCGCTGCGATCCGCCGCCTCCGCCGGTGCCCGTGCTGACATTGACCCCGTCGATGTCGGAGATCTGCAGGCCGGCCTCGGCGATCGCGCCCTTCACGGCATCGAGGGTGATCGAGAAGGAGGTGTGCTCCTTGAGGAAGCGCGACTGCACCGTGTTGTAGGCGCCGACGATTACGACGTTGTGCAGATCCCTGGTGGCCATTCTCCCCGCCATCAACTCGGCGCCCGGTTGGTCCGCGCCATGGTACGCGGTCGCAGCCCAACGCACCGCGCCTGGGCGCGATGGCGAACTGGCGGGCTCGTCCCCACAATGATCGGCGGGAGGTGACCATGAGCGAGCACGACCCTGATCTGCTGCACAACGCCGAGGCGACCCGCCGGCTGGGCGATCTCGTCGCGCGCCTCGACGGCGCCGACCTGGGGCGATCGCTCGGCGGCGGCTGGACGGTCGCGTTCGCGTTCGCACACCTCGCGTTCTGGGACGCCCGCCAGGACGCCGCACTGCGGGCCTACGCGAGCGGCGAGGCGTTCCCGCCCGAGGACGAGGCGACGAACGCGACGCTGGAGGCGGTCGCGGGAATGCTCGACCCGGAGACGGTCGGCAGCATGGCCGTGGAGGCGGCCGAGGGCCTGGACGCGGCGGCGCTGGGCCTCACTGCCAACCAGCGCACCGCGCTGCGCGAGGCGGGGCAGGAGTACGCGTTCCGCCGCTGGCCGCATCGCGAGGAGCACATAGCACAGATCGAGGCCGTACTGGACTGAGTAGCGTGAGTTGAGCGCGGTTCCGCCTGGCGGCGGGCCTGGTCAGGCCGGGGCGAGGGTGAGGCGGTAGCCGACCTGGCGCACGGTCTGGAGGTAGTGGGCGGCGGGCCCGAGCTTCGAGCGAATGCGCGAGACGAGCACCGCGAGGCGGGCCCGGTGGTCGTCACCGGCCGCGCCCCACAGCGCCTCGGCGAGCCGGTCGTAGGCGACCACGCGCCCGCCCGCTTCGGCGATGACGTAGAGCGCCTCGAACTCCATGTAGGTGAGCGGCGCGGGGTCGTCCGCGACGGTGACCCGGAAGCGTTCACGGTCCACGACCAGGTCGCCGACCGCGATGCGCCCCGCAGGTGGGCCGTCTGCTGCTGGACTGCCGGTCACGTTGGTGGTCATCGCTTCGCCTGGCCCACTGCCGCCGAGCCCCGGAAGCGCCTCCCGATGGGGGAGGACGCTCCCGGGGCCGACGTCAGACTGCTACGCTCCACGCCAGGAACAGGTTCCTAGAGCGCAGCTTCGTCCTCTTCGCCGGTACGGATGCGCACCGCGCGGGTGACGGGGCTGACAAAGATCTTGCCGTCCCCGACCTGGCCTGTGCGGGCCGCGTCCACGATGCGCTCGAGGATCGCATCCACCTCGTCGTCCTTGACGACCAGCTCGATCTTGACCTTCGTCAGGTACTCGACCGCGAAGGTGCGGCCTCGCCACTGCTCGGTCACGCCGCGCTGGACGCCGTGTCCGCGCACCTCTGTCAGCGTCATGCCGGCGTGGTCGAGGTCCTCGAGCGCCGTCTTGACCACCTCGAGCTTCTCGGGGCGAATGATCGCCTCAACTTTCTGCACGAGTCGCCTCCTCGTCTGACTCGGGCGCCCCACCGGCAATCGGCGCGCCGCTGCTGGACAGGGCCGCCCCGCCGAAGTGCGGACCGAACGGATCCCTGCCGCCCGTGAACTCGGGGTAAGCCTCCATCGCGTGCTCGGCGATGTCGAGGCCGCTCTCCTCCTCGCTCTCGGAGACGCGCAGGCCGACCGTGTACTTGATGGCCGTGAACAGGATCACCGAGGTCACCACGGTCCAGACGCCAACGGCAATCACGCCAATCGCCTGGATGAGGAACTGCTCGATGCCGCCGCCGACCAGCAATCCGTAGCTGCTGGAGTCGCCGTAGTTCGGCCCGAGGTTGGCCTGGGTCGTGAAGAGCCCGACCGCCAGCGTGCCCCAGATCCCGTTGAAGAGGTGCACCGGCACCGCACCAACAGGGTCGTCGATCTTCAGCTTGTCGAGCAACTCGACGCCGAAGACGATGATCGCGCCCGCGACAATGCCGATCACGACCGCGCCCCACGGCTCGACCGTGGCGGTGCCGGCCGTGATGCCGACCAGACCGCCCAGCACGCCGTTGAGTGTCAGCGAGAGGTCGGATTTGCCGGTGCGCAGCCTCGAAATGAGCATCGCCGACGCGGCGCCGGCTCCGGCCGCGAGCGTCGTCGTCACGGCGACGCGCGCCGCGAGGTCGGCGAAGCCGCCGCTCAGCCCGAGGGTCGAGCCGGCGTTGAAGCCGTACCAGCCGATCCAGAGGATCATCACGCCCAGGAAGCCGAGCGGCATCGAGTGACCGGGCAGCGGGTTCACGCTGCCGTCGGCGTTGTACTTGCCGCGACGGGCGCCAACCATGACCGCCCCGACGAGCGCCGCCCAGCCGCCGACCGAGTGGACGACGGTCGAACCGGCGAAGTCGATCATGCCGTTCTCGCCGAACTGGATATTGGTGGCGTACGCGCTCAGGAAGCCCTCGCCCCAGACCCAGTGCGTGACCACGGGGTAGATCACCGCGGTGATCGCGACCGTGTAGATCAGGTACGCCGCGAACTTGGTGCGCTCGGCGACGGCGCCCGACACGATCGTCGCGGCCGTGGCCGCGAATGCGAACTGGAAGAAGAATGTAGCGTAGTCAGCATCTCCCCCGCCGTAGAAGAAGCTTCCCCCGCCAAAGAACTTGATGTCGATGAACTCGGTGGTGCCGTACGCCAGACCAAAGCCGACTGCCCAGTAGGCGATCGCGCCGAACGAAAGGTCCAGCGTGTTCTTCATCAGGATGTTGGTGACGTTCTTCGAGCGGATAAAGCCCGACTCGAGCAGGCCGAATCCGGCCTGCATGAACAACACCAGGATCCCGGCGATGAGGAGCCACGCGATGTCAATTGCGGACGTCAGATCCGCTATCGCCTCCTCTACCTCCTGGGCGTTGGCAAACCCGGTTCCCGCGGCAAACGCCGCAACTACTCCGACCGCCGCAGCGACGACGGTTCGATGGCGCATCCTCATAGACGCCCCCCTTCTTCCCGGGAAAGGTAGGCGCGCGCCATTTCGCCGCAGTGTCGCCACTGTGAAATGTAGATAACGGAATAGTTGCCAGCGCGTTACGGCCCGGTTTCGCGCACGGCCCCGCCCGACCCGACGCGACCTGCGCTACGCCGGGTGCGCCGCCTCGCGCATGTGCCCGTGACGGCCGAGGTACCCGCGGACCGCGAGCAGCGCCGCGATGCCGTCTCCGGTCGCCGATCCGAGCTGCTTCGTCGATCCCGCACGCACGTCGCCCGCGACGTAGACGCCGGGCAGCGAGGTCGCGAAGCCCTCGGAGGCGACGAAGCCCCACTCGTCCAGCTCGAGCGTCCCGCGCAGAAACTCCGTGTTCGGCGTCAGGCCGATGAACACGAAGACGCCGGCGGGCCGCCACGCGAGCTCCTCGCCGCTCTCGCGGTCGCGCGCGCGGACCTCCTGCAGGCGGCCGCCCCGCCCGAGCAGCTCGACGACCTCGGTGCTGGTGTGGATCTCGATCGCGGGGTGGCCGCGCACCTTGTCCTGCAGCAGCTGCGAGCCCTTCAGCTGCGCGTTGCGCTCCACGATGCGGATGCGCTCGGCGAAGTTGGTGAGGAACAGCCCCTCCTCGAGGCCGGAGTTGCCGCCGCCGATCACCAGCAGCTCCTCGGAGCCGCGGTAGAACGGCCCGTCGCAGGTCGCGCAGAAGTGCACGCCGGCGCCGATCAGGCCGTCCTCGCCGGGGACCTCGAGGCGGCGGTAGGAGGAGCCGGTGGCGATCAGGGCGGCGTGCGCGCTGATCTCCTGCCCCGTGCTCAGCAGCAGCGAGACATCGCCCTCGTGCTGGTCCGCCCGCAGCTCGGCCACGGAGACCGCCTCCAGCATCTCGACGCCGTAACGGCGGGCCTGCTGTACGAAGCGATCGGCCAGCTCGCCGCCCCCGATGCCGTCCGGGAAGCCGGGGTAGTTGTCGACGCGCTCGGTTACGCCGGCCTGCCCGCCGAGCGAGCCGCCGTCGACGATGATCGCGTCGATGCCCTCGCGCGCCGCGTAGATGCCGGCGGCGAGGCCGGCCGGTCCACCCCCGATGATCGCGAGGTCGTAGAAGGCGCGCTCGGCCTCGATGTTGAGTCCGAGCTTTACCGCCAGCTCCTCGTTCGAGGGCTCCAGCAGGTGGCTGCCGTCGGCGAAGATGACCGTCGGGATCGTGCGCCCGCCGTTCTGCAGCTCCTCGACGAAGCGCAGCCCGTCCGCGTCCTGATCGATGTCGATCCAGTCGTAGTCGACGCGCTGCTCGCCGAGGAACTTCTTGGAGCGCCGGCAATCCGGGCACCACGGCGCCCCGTAGACCTGTATCTCCGCCACCGTGCTCTCCCTCCGGCGCGCCGCCCGCCCTCGGCCGGGCCGTCCTGCCTTCGGCTGCGGGCGCCTCGTTAGAATGATCCCAGAAGCGCGGCGCTCGCGCTCCCGCGCCGGACGGCCGTCCGGCAGCGGCGGGACGTATCGAGGGGTCACAGCGGAGATGGCATCACCCGTCGAGGCGGTACGCAGGCACGGTGGCTCCGCGCGGTTCCTGCTCGCCGTCGCCGCATCGCTGGCGCTGCTGCTGCTCGCCTGCACCAACCCGGGCGAGGAGCCCGCCGCGGCGACCTCGACGCCGACCACCTCGCCGGGCGTGACGACGGCCACTCCGTCGCCCACGGCGTCGCCCGCCGGCGAAGAGGCGGCAGTGGAGGCCTGGGGCCACAGCGTCTGCGCCGCGGCCCGCGCGTTCACGACCGACTTCCTCGCGAGCGGCGACACGCGCGACCCGAACGAACTCAACCTGGAGGAGCGCAAGCAGCGCGCGGAGGCCATGTTCCCCGTGCAGTACAACGCCGTGCGAGGCGTGGCGGCCGCCCTCGAGTCCCTCGAGCCGCCGCCACGCACGGCGGAGCTCCACGGCCTGCTGCTCGACACGTACCGCGATCTGGACGCGGCGCTGCGGGAGCAGGAGCAGGTGATCGCCGAGGCGAGCAGCGCCGAGCAGATCGCCGACAGCAACCTCCCCGTCGACGAGCTCGTCAGCCTCGCCTTCCGCCAGGCCTCGCTGCTGGCGGACGGCGGCTACTGCGAGTAGCCCGCCCCAACTCGGTCGTACCCCGCGCCCTCCCCGGATGCCACCCCCTGGTCGAGTCGTGTACGATACTTTGCATTGCAAACTAGTTTGTGCTTCAGTGCGAACTGGTCAACGGCGGGGGGTGCGCAATGGAACGAGCGGGCGACGAGGCGGCACTGACGCCACAGGAGAGCTGGCGCGCCATTCACGAGACGATGGAGGGCGCGCGCAGCGCGATGTACGTGGCCGGGACGGCGACGATCCTGCTGCTCTGGGGCGTGATTGTCTCGCTCGGCTACCTCGCGGAGTTCGCGATCGACACGCTGGCCGCCGATGTCCGCGAGGACAGCCCCTGGGTCAGCGCGCCGCTCTGGGCCGTCCTCGTGACCGCGGGGATGGCGAGCAGCGCGATCATCGGGCGCCGCGCGGGCAGGAAGCGGGCAGCCGGGGATGCCGGCGCTGCGCGCGGCATCCGGGTGTTCCTCTTCTGGCTCGCGGTGGCGGTGGCGGCGTTCCTCATCCCGGCCGCGGCGGGCATGTGGAACGCCGACGAGGATCCCGCGAACGTCGCGCGCGTTGCGATCGGCATCGCGGCGCTGGGGCACGTGCTCTTCGGCATCATGCACCGCCCGCTGATCGCGGCCGTGGGTGTGGGGATCGCGACGGCGTTCTACGTACCGAGCTACCTCGCCGGTGACGCCGCGCTGGCGGTGTCGGCGGCGGCCACGCTGTTCGTCGTCGCGCTGGCCTGGGTGTGGATACGCAGGAGCGGCATTCTGTGACCAGCGAGGCCGGCGAAGAACCGATCGTCCTCGACGAGACGATCCATCAGTCCACCCGGCTGCGCATCATGACCATGCTGGTCTCCGTGCCGGAGTCGGATCGCCTCGCCTACGGGTTCATCCAGCAGACGCTCGGCCTCACCGGCGGCAACCTCACCACGCACCTGCGAAGGCTCGAGGACGCCGGCTACCTGGCCACCACGAAGGAGTTCCTGGACGCGAAACCGCGCACGTGGGTGCAGGCGACGCCAGCGGGACGCCACGCCTTCGCCGACTACCTCGCGCACTTGCAGCGCGCGCTGAACTGGCAGCCTCGCGGCTGAACGCCCGGCGCGCCGCCTTGGTGTGTGCGACGCTGGTGAGGCCATGTTGACGCGCAGCCAGATCAACCGCGCGGGTAGAAGCTTGCGCAAGGCGGAAACGCCAGACGAAGCTGATCGCCAGATCTACGACGAATTCCGTGCAACGTTCGCCGAGCCGCTGGGTGAAGTCGTGGAGGCCCTGCGCGGAGTTGCCGGAGGTGCGCCAGTCACCTACCGCCTCAAGCGCTTCGAGACAACCGTCGAGAAGCTGCGCCGCCTGACGAGCGACCTCTCCCGCCTCGAGGACATCGCCGGCTGCCGCGTCGTCGTGCCTACGATGCGGGAGCAGCGCGACATCCTCGGACTCGTCCGTCGAGAGTTCGAAGTCATTCGCGAGCGCGACTACCAAGTCGAGCCGCGCGGCGGATACCGCGCGCTGCATCTCGTGGTCCGCTCGCAGGGGAAAGCGGTTGAGGTGCAGCTGCGCACGGAACTGGAGGACCAGTGGGCGAACACCGTGGAGCGGCTCGCTGACAGACATGACCCTGCGATCAAGTATGGGGCCGGTCCATCGGGTGTAGGCCAAACCTTGGACTCTGTGTCGCAGATGTTCGGAAGGTTCGACACCATCGAGGAGCCAAGCTACCGGTACCGGACGACACTCGAAGCGATTCGTGGTGGTCTCGACGGAGCAGACTTGGTTTTCGAAATGCTGGATCGACTCGACTCTGCCCTAGGCGCATCGAGAGAGGAATTGCGGAATTTCCTGCGTCTCCTCGAGTCCGCCATGATCGATGACGCCGTGCAGCCGGAGCAGCTTGCGGCCCTGGAACCAGCAATCGGGGAAATATTGCTTGGGCTTGATTCGGCCACCGAGCGCTTGCAGGATGTCCTCGCCACGATCGAGAGGGACGACGCATGAAGCACTTCCTGCTCGACTACGACCGCGCCACCCAGAAGCTGGTCAGCATCACCACGTTCGAGGACATGGACGAGGCCCTCGCGGCGTACTCGGAGGGCGAGCGCGAGGCTCTCGGCACGTCGCACGAGGTCGTGCTGCTGGGATCCGAGTCCGAGGACGACCTGCGGGAGACGCACTCGCGGTACTTCTACACCATCAGCGAGATGGCCGACCGCGCGCTCAGCCGCTACATGGAGCGCCTGAGCGCCCCCGTCTGACCGCCGGACGCCCTACCCAATCAGCTCGGCCGGGTTCGATTGCACCATGCGCGCCACGTCCGAGGCGGAGTAGCCGGCGTCGAGGAAGTGCTCGATCCACCGGCCGAAGCCGACGGGCGGCTCCGGGTTCCCGGCCTGGCCGAAGTCGGTCGAGAGGATCACGTGCTCCGGCCCGACCGCGCGAACCTGCGACTCGATCAGCTCCCACTGCTCCTGGCCGTCCTCGTGGCTGGTGGCCGTCGCCACCTGCTCCACGTAGCACCCGAGGCCGGCCAGCTCCTGCTGCACCTCCACGTCGATGTAGAACGAGCCATGCGTGACCACGGTGCGGATCCCGCGACGGCGTGACTCGCGCCCCAGCACGGCGACCTCCGGGGTCGAGAGGTGGCCGGTGGCGAGCACGGCGTCGTGCTCGTGGATCAGGTCGAGGATCGCCATGACCTCGTGGCGGAGGTCGCCCATTTCGTCGAGCACGGTGATGCCGGGAGCGGGGCTGTGGCGGCCGCCGGGGCGGGCGTCGCGCCAGGCCTGCGCGTCGAAGGTGGGCATCCACACCATCGTCGTGCCGATCAGCATCGCGACGTTGACGGCCTCCATGTTGAGCCCGCCCACGCCGTGGTCGAGCGCGATGCCGCCGTACACGCGGATGCTCTCGTTCTGCTGGTCGAGCAGCCAGGCGAGCGGCTGAGTGTTGTACTCGTGGCTCTTCAGCACGAGGCCGCCCATGCCCGCCTCGACGGCGCGCTCGACGAGTACGTCGGAGGGGAGCCGCCGTTCGGCGTAGGGGTCGGGCGCGGCGTGCACGTGCACGTCGATCGCGCCTTGCAGCAACTCGCGCGCGTCCTCGCGCACGTCGTCAAGCGTCGCTTCGCGGTCGAACATCGCCATGGCGGTCGCTCCTTCCCTCTCCGGAGAGTCCGTCTAGTCCGTCAGCAGCTTGGTGTGGTCCCAGGAGGAGATCTTGCCGGCGCGGATGCGCACGGCGATCCGCTTCGGCGCCGTGCGCCGGCGATCGGGGCGAGCCTGCGCGCCCTCCCGCGCCGTGTCGCCGCCCGGGCCGGCCTGGTAGTACTTCGCGCCGACGAGGCGCATCACGTCGCGGGTGGCGTCGACATCGTCGAGCAGCTCCGCTTCGCCCTCGATCATCACGCCGCGCAGCTTGTCGTAGACGACGCCGTCCTCGATCAGCAGCGTGACGCGGGGGTCGCGCTCGATGTTGCGGACCTTCTGCGAGGTGCGGTAGGTGGTGAAGACGATGCAGCCCTCGGCGTCCACGACGAACCACATCGGCACCAGGTGCGGGCGGCCGTCGGGGCCGATGCTCGCCACCTGCAGCGTGTGGGCGTTGTCGAGGAAGTCGCGCAGCTCCTCTTCGGTCAGCTGGATGCGTTCGCGCAGGCTGGGCACCGGCGCCTCCCTTCGGCGAGCCGCATCATAGCGCCTCGCGTAGGCTAGGCTGAGCTGCGAGAGCCACGAGGAGGCCGGGCATGGAGTTGCGCCTGTTCCCGCTGCGCACGGTGCTGTTCCCGGGCATGCCGCTCCCGCTCAACGTCTTCGAGCCGCGCTACCTGCAGCTGGTGCAGGAGTGCATGGAGCACGCGGAGCCGTTCGGGGTCGCGCTGATCCGCGAGGGCCCCGAGGTCGGTGGCTCCGCGGACCCGTTCGAGATCGGCTCCACCGCGCGCATCGAGCAGATCGCGCAGGGCATGCTGAACACGATCCAGCTGCTCGCGCGCGGCGAGCGGCGCGTGCGCATCCTGGAGCTGCACCACGACCGCCCCTACCTCTGGGCCGACGCCGAGGAGATCGAGGACGCTCCGGGCGAGGCGCCGCAGGACCTACTCGAGCGCGGACAGGCGCTGCTCGACGAGTTCGAGCGGCTGCGCTTCAGCTCGCAGGGCGGCTACGTGCGGCCGCGCTCGCCGGAGCCGGTGACGAAGCCGCCCGGCGTGCTCGCGGACGCGATCGGCGCCACAGCGGCGGGCAGTGCGGCGGAGCGGCAGGAGCTGCTCGAGATGCTCGACCCCGCCGTGCGGCTGGAACGTGCCGTCGCGATGTTCGCGCCGGTGATCGAGCTGATGCGGCAGCGCTCGTCGGACAGCGCGCTGCGCCGCTGGAGCGAGCCCGGCGCGCTCAACTAGCTCCGAGGGCGCTCCCAGCCCCGCGGACGCCGGATGAGCGCGCGCTGCGCGCCGCTCCCCACCCACCCGACCCGGAGGTTTTCTCGTGTGGGGGCTACGCCCCCACGCCCCCGTGGGATCGGAGTCGAACACCCGGCCGCCTGCGGGCAACTGCGCGCACACGGCGGGCTGCTCCGGCCCAGCGGGCGCGATCAGCCGCGAAGCTCCTGCCCGGCTCGCTCGACTAGCAGCAGTGAGTGTGGCAGTCCCCTCTCACGCGGGGTGTGGGCCAGGGTGAGGGGCTCCGCGAGGGCGCTCCTAGCCCCGCGAACGCCGGTCGAGCGCGCGCTGCGCGCCGCTCCCCACCCACCCGCCCGGAGGTTTTCTCGTGTGGGGGCTACGCCCCCACGCCCCCGTGGGACCGGAGTCAGACACCCGGCCCGGCCTCAACACGCACGTATGGCGGCACTGCTCCACCCCCAACTCAGGCGAGACGCGGGAGCACAGTGCGCGCTCGTCCGAGCGCACCCCGAGACGCAAGGCGAGAGGGGATGCGCTCCGCCGTCGCCTCGGGCACCGGGTCGCGGGCAGCCTCCCGCGTCGCCGGTGGCGCCGGAGCGGGAGCGACTAGCCGCGGAGGTCCTCGACGCTGCCCACGGGGCGACCGAAGCGGTCGGCGATCAGCGTCGTGACGGGGCTGGTCCGCTGCCCGAACGTCGGCAGCCACGAGGAGTGCTTGCCCGGTCCGCCCGCCACGAAGAGATGCAGGTGCTCCGGCTCGTTGACGATCGGGAGCAGGGCGTCCGCCGGGAACGGCTCGATGCCCAACTCCGGCTCGAGCCGTACGTTGACGGACTCGAGGAACTCGGGCGACAGCTTGGCAGCCGGGTAGCGGGCGTGCTCGTGGACGTACTGCTGGATGCCCTCGCGGGTCCAGCCCTCGCCGGCGATCGTCGCGGCGTGCTCGGGGCCGAGCGCGAGCAGCGGCTCGCCGCGGCTGAGGATGTTGTTGCTGCCGGCCTGCCCGAGCGCGCCGACGACGGTCTGCAGCACGCCGAGCGCGGTGTTGCTGCCGTGCTCCTGGATGTTGTGCGGGCCCTCGCTGGCCGCGACGGTGACGGTGCTGTCCTCCGGCTCGAAGCCGCGCGTGGTGTGGAACGGCGCCCAGGGGCTGGCCTCCTCGTTCTCCGCCAGGCAGAGCGCGAACTTCGCCGGCGTGCCCTGCGTGGCGCGGTCGCCGAGGCCGGGCGAGGCGCCCGCGATGTTGAGCAGCAGCAGCCGGATCGCGCGCCCGATCGTCGCGTTCGCGCGGAAGCCGGGGCCGTAGCAGCCGGGGCCGCCGTGCACCCCCAGCTCGCGACCGATCGGTCCGTTCACCAGCACCAGCACGGCGCACGGGTGCGTGGTGGCGTTGATGCCGCTCAGGTTGAACTGCGGCTGCGCGATGCCCTGCACCGCCGCCAGCAGCACCGGCAGCGCGCGCGGCTCGCAGCCCGCGAGGACGGCGTTGATCGCGATCGCCTCGATGGTGGCGACGCCGTTGCGCGGAGGCAGTACGCCGACCACCTCGCGCCGATCGCGGTCGGTGTAGGCGAGCATCGCCTCGACGCGCTGCTCGGTGGGCGGGATGACGGGCAGGCCGTCCGACCAGCCGCGCTCGACGAAGACCTCGTGCAGCTCTCCGGGATCGGCGGGCAGTTCGACCAGAGCCGCGGGATCGCCGTGGCGGGACGCTCCGCCCGTCGTCATCGATCGCCGCCGGCGATCGCCACGGGCGCGGGCGCGAACGCGGCGAGCAGGTCGGTCAGCGATCCGCGGGCCTTCTCAACGACGGCGTCGTGCTGGATGCCGCCGATCGGGTGCGGGACCACGATGTAGCGCAGGTCCGGCATGCCGCGCTGCTGGGCCTCGAGCCTGAACAGGCTGACGAACGCCTCGGTGGTGATGTTGACGGTGGGGATGCCCTGCCGCTCGAAGAGGATGGAGGCGTGGACACTCCACGCCGTGCAGGAGCCTCAGTCGCTTGTTCCGATGAGGGCGAAGTCGGCTCCTTCCGCGAGCTTGCGCTCGTTGCTCTTCGTCGGTGGCCCGGCGCTGGGCTTGCCGATCGTCGTCAGCTCGCCGAGGTCGAAGTGCTCGCGCAGGCCCTCGACCATCTGGCGCATCAGCAGTCCCGCGTTGGCCTTGCGGTTCTCGACGATGCCGGGCCGCAGGCCGTCGAGCGATGCCGGCAGCGGCGCCAGCGAATATCGCTCGATGGGGGCGTGGCCGGTGGGGTCGTAGACGCGGATGGTGTCACTCATGGTTCGCTCCTCCGTGCGTTCCGCTGCGGCGCGTGCCGGCGGTCAGACTCGCGAGTAGATCAGTTCCTTCAGTTCCTCGATCTCGGGGAAGCGCCCGCTCTGCTTCTTGCTGAAGACCAGCTCGCCGTTCACGGACCACTCGAAGCAACCCCCATCGCCGGTGCGCATCTCCAGCCTTCTGACGTCGTCCTGGATGTCGTACATGATCTCGCCGATCATCCACTGCGCGCGGGCGAGGTAGCTGCAGGGCACGCAGTACTCGACCGTGATCTCGACTCCCTGGTCGTCGCTCATGGGCTGCCCCCTTCGGCTCCCGATTCTAGCGCCGAGGCAACCCGCAGCGCGCGTCCACCTCAAAGTCGCGATGGTTGAAGCAGACTCCAACGTCACCGCGATGCCGTGAGGGCTGCTAGATTCTTGCTGACGGACGTTCATGGCGCGCGGCCGAACGGACGAGCCGCGTGCCTCAGCGAAAGGAACGGCCGATGAGTCTACGTGGAGCCGCCTCGATCATCGGAATCGGCGAGCTGAAGCCGGAACGGCGCAAGCCGGGCCGGACCGGGATGGGACTGGCGCAGGAAGCGGCGCGGAAGTGCATCCGCGACTCCGGGCTGCGCAAGGATCAGATCGACGGGCTGATCACCGAGAATCAGTTCGCCAACACGGTCGCGTTCGCGGAGTACCTCGACATCAGGCCGAACTGGCAGCACTCGATCAACATGATGGGGTCGTCCGGAGCGACGGCCGTCTCGGCGGCGGCGGCGGCGGTCAACGCCGGGCTCGCCGAGCACGTGCTCGTGGTGGTGTCCTCGCCGGACCCGAACCCTGGCGGCGGCGGCGCGGGCGGCTACGGCGAGCAACGGCAGTACCAGGACGCCCACGGCCCCGGCCCCGGCGCGAACTACGAGTACGCGCTGATCGCGGAGCGCTACCAGTACGAGTACGGCCTCAGCGACGAGGATCGCGTCTCGATCGCCGTCCAGCAGCGCGTCAACGCTCAAGGCAACCCGGACGCGGCGTTCCACGGCATCGAGATCACGACCGAGGACGTGATCAACTCGCGCATGGTCGCGGACCCGCTGCGGCTGCTCGAGTGCGTGATGCCCTGCTTCGGATCGGCGGCGGTGATCGTCAGCCGGGCCGAGGCGGCGAAGTCGTCGCCGCACCCGCCCGTCTACATCCTGGGCGTCGGGCAGTCCTCCGACCGCGGGGTGCCGGGCATCGCCTACGCCGAGCGGATGACGACCTCGCCGGTGGCGGTTTCGGCGCGGAACGCGTTCAAGATGGCGGGCCTCGGTCCCAACGACATGGACATGGCCTCCGTCTACGACTGCTACACGATCACGGTGATCATCGAGATGGAGGACGCCGGCTTCGCGCCCAAGGGCGAGGGCGGCGCCTGGATCGCCGAGACCGACGTCACCTACAAGGGCGAGTTCCCGATCAATACCCACGGCGGCCAGCTCTCCTTCGGCCAGCCCGGCAGCGCCGGCGGCATGTCGCACGTGACCGAGGGCGTCCGGCAGTTGATGGGCCGCGGCGAGGGCCGCCAGGCGGTGAAGGACATCGACTACTGCTTCGTCAATGGCTGAGGCGGCGGACTGAGCGTGATGTGCTCACTGGTCCTCGGGAAGGACCCAAACTAGACACTCCGGCGGCAATCCCCCGGCCGAGCGAGAAAGCAGGCGAGGAACGATGAACGACGCAGCCCCCGAGCACCCCATTCCCGTGCCGTCGCCCACCGCGCAACCGTTCTGGGACGGCACCAAAGAAGGCAAGATCATGCTGCAGTGGTGCCGCGTCTGCGACAGCGTGGTCTGGTACCCGCGCGAGTTCTGCCCGTACTGCCTCGAGAGCGACGAGACGCCGCAGTGGATCGAGGCGAGCGGGAAGGGCCGCATCCACACCTTCACCGTGATCCGGCAGGCCGCGCATCCATACTTCAACCAGCACACGCCCTACCTCTTCGGCGTCGTCGAACTGGCCGAGGGCGCGCGCATGTACACGAACTTCCTGATGCCGATCGAGGAGGCGCAGTGCGGGATCCCGGTGGAGCCGGTGTTCGTGAAGCTCAACGACGACATCACGATCGTCCAGTGGCAGCCGGTGGCCGCCGCGTAGGCTCCAGCTACGGGCGCACCTCCCGCTGTCGCGGGTATATGGGAGCCGATTCCGGAATCGGCTCCCATTCTTTTTCCCAGGATGCACCGTTATGTAGCATTGGAGCGGAGTTCAGGGTTCGCTCGCCCGCTGGCGGACTGTTAGATTCCGTACAGGCGCGGACGCACGGTACCGATGTGCTGTCACCGCGTACGCACGCATACGCGAGCGGGAGGAGCTGCCGATGAGCCTGCGCGGAGCGGCCTCGATCATCGGAATCGGCGAACTGAAGCCCGAGCGGCGCAAGCCCGGGCGAACCGGCCCCGGTCTGGCGCAGGAGGTGGCCCGACTCTGCATCGAGGATGCCGGGCTGCTCAAGGAGGAAGTGGACGGGCTGATCACCGAGATCCCGTTCGCCAACACCTGTGAGTTCGCCGAGATCCTCGGCATCCAGCCGACCTGGGCGCACGGCGTCAACATGATGGGCTCGTCCGGCCCCACGTCGGTCGCCATCGCGGCGATGGCCGTCAATGCAGGGCTGGCCAACAACGTGCTCTGCCTCGTCACCTCGGGCGAGGGCGGAGGCTTCGGCGGCGGAGGCGGCGGCGGCCCCGTCGGCAACCAGACGTCGCAGTGGGCCGGACCGTACGGGACGGGGCCGGGCGCGAACTTCTGGTACGCGCTGGTCGCCAACCGCTACAAGCACGAGTTCGGCCTCACGGACGAGGAGCGCGTCGCGATCGCGGTGCAGCAGCGGGAGAACGCCCAGGGCAACCCGGAGGCGGCCTTCTACGGCACGCCCGCGACCACCGACGACGTGCTGAACTCGCGCATGGTCGCGAACCCGCTGACACTGCTGGAGTGCGTGATGCCCACCCTCGGCGCCGCCGCGCTGATGGTGAGCCGCCCGGAGGCGGCGCGGTCCTCCCCGCACGACCCGGTCTACATCCTCGGCGTCGGCCACTCGATGGACCGAGGCGTGCCCGGCATCACCTACGTGGACCGCATGACGAAGTCCCCGGTCGAGGTCTCGGCGCGCGCCGCCTACAAGATGGCCGGCGTCGGGCCGACCGACATGGACATCGCCTCGCTGTACGACTGCTACACGATCACGGTCATCATCGAGTTCGAGGACGCCGGCTTCGCGCCCAAGGGCGAGGGCGGCAAGTACTTCGCCAGCGAGGATGTGACCTACAAGAGCAACGGCGTCGCCGTGAACACCCACGGCGGCCAGCTCTCCTTCGGCCAGCCCGGCACCGCCGGCGGCATGTCGCACGCCACCGAGGCGGTGCGCCAGCTGATGGGCCGCGGCGAGGGCCGCCAGAAGGAAACGGTCGACTACTGCTTCGTCAATGGCTGAGGCGGCGGATTGAGCGTGATGTGCTCACTGGTCCTCGGGAAGGACCCGAACTAGCCACCTCGAACGAAGCGCCGAGGCCTGCCCGCCGCCTTTCACGGCGGCGGGCGACGGGAGCAGCAGGAGGGGACGCGACGATGACGAACGGCGATGGCCCGAAGCGGCCGGTACCGGAGTCGAACGCACTCACCGTGCCGTTCTGGGAGGCAACGAAGGAAGGGCGGCTCACGGTCCAGCGCTGCAAGGCCTGCAGCCGGCTGTTCTGGTACCCGCGCGAGTACTGCCCGCACCCGCACTGCTTCTCGAACGAGTACGAGTGGGTAGACGTGAGCGGCAAGGGGCGGCTGCACACCTTCACGATCATCGCGCAGGCCGCGCATCCCTGGTTCCAGGAGCGCGTGCCCTACATCTTCGGCGTGATCCAGCTCGACGAGGGTCTGCGCATGATGGGCAACGTCGACATCCCCGTCGAGGAAGCCGTCTGCGACCTCCCCATCGAGGTCTACTTCGAGAAGATCGACGATGACTGGACGCTGCCGCAGTGGAGGCCGATCGCCTCGTAGCGTCACCGTCACTCGCCGAACAGCCAGCGGGCGCGCACCGAGCGCGCCCGCTTTGCGTCAGCCGTGCCATGCGCGCACCACTACGCGCCGCGCGCGGTACCCTGACCCACAGCGCGCGCCTGAGCGACCGGGACGGAGCAACAGCGTGGCGATCACTCTCGGCGTCCTCGATCAGTCGCCGATCCGCCAGGGCGGTACGGCCGCCGAGGCGATCGAGGAGACGCTGCGGCTGGCGCAGGCGACCGAGCGGCTCGGCTACTCCCGCTACTGGCTGGCGGAGCACCACAACAGCACCGGCCTCGCCTGTGCCGCGCCGGAGGTGCTGATCCCGCGCGTCGCCTCGGTCACTTCGCGCATTCGCGTCGGCTCGGGCGGCGTGATGCTGCCGCACTACTCGTCGCTGAAGGTGGCCGAGCAGTTCCGGATGCTGGAGACGATGTTCCCCGGCCGCATCGACCTCGGGCTGGGCCGGGCGTCGGGGGCGGACGGGCGCACCACGGAGGCGCTCGCGCAGGGGTCGGGCATGCCCAACGTCGAGCGCTATCCGCACCAGGTGGCCGATCTGATGCGGCTGCTCCGCGACGAGCTGCCGGAGGGCCATCCGCTGACCGGCATCCACGCCCAGCCGCTGGGCCCGACGGTCCCGATGCCGTGGCTGCTCGGCTCCTCGCTGGACAGCGCCAGCACGGCGGCGGAGCAGGGGCTGTCCTTCTCGTTCGCGCACTTCATCCACGACCAGTGGGCCGGCGAGGCGATCACGCTCTACCGGCGGCTCTTCCGCCCCTCGCAGTGGCTCGACGAGCCCGCCGTCAACGTCGGCGTCAACGCGATCTGCGCCGAGACGGACGAGGAGGCCGAGCGGCTGGCGATGACCCGCGCGTTGTGGATCCTGCGCCTTCGCCAGGGCCAGCGGCGCGGCGGCTTGCCCCCGCCCGACGACCCCGAGGCCGAGCGCCTCTCGCAACCCGAGATCGACTTCATCGAGTACCAGAAGCAGCGGGCCCTCGTCGGCGGCCCGGAGCGCCTGCGCGAGCGCCTCGGGGCGCTCGCCGATGAGCTGGAGATCGACGAGTTCGTGATCCTGACGATCACCTACCACTTCGCGGACCGGCTGCGCTCCTACGAGCTGCTGGCGGAGACCTTCGGACTGAGCGGTGCGAGCGAAGCAAGCGACGAGCGGAAGGACGATGGCGATGCGTGATCTCGGCGGCCGTGTGGCGGTGGTGACGGGCGGCGGCAGCGGAATCGGACGCGGCATCTGCCTCGCGGCGGCGGAGCAGGGCATGCACGTCGTCGCAGTCGACATCGAGCGGGACGCCGCGGAGGAGACGGCCGAGCTCGCGAGGCAGCACGGCGTGCGCAGCCTGGCGGCCACGGCCGACGTGTCCGACCGCGCTTCGGTCGACGAGCTCGTCGATGCGGCCTACGCCGAGTTCGGGGCCGTGGACGTGCTGCTCAACAACGCCGGGGTGCTCGTCTTCGGGCCGACCGGGGAGATGCCCGCGAGCGACCTCGACTGGATGCTCGCCGTGAACCTCTACGGCGTGCTCAACGGCGTGCAGGCGTTCCTGCCGCGGATGCGGGCGCAGGAGCCGGACGAGGACGGCGTGCGTGCGCAGATCGTCAACACGTCCTCGATGTCCGGGCTCGTCGCGGGGCGCGGCGGCGGCAACCTCGGCGGCTACGTCGCCTCCAAGTTCGCCGTCGTCGGGCTGACCGAGTCGCTGCGCATCGAGCTGGCGCCCGAGGGCATCGACGTGACGCTGTTCTGCCCCGGCGCCACGGAGACGCGCATCGGCGAGGCGCAGCGCAACCGCCAGGAGACGTTCGGGCCGGCGCGCGACATCCCGGAGACCATCATCACGCAGCGCGCGGCGCCGCGTGACCCGAGCCGCTCCCCCGACGCGCGGCGCGAGCCGCTGATCGTGGGCCGCGCCGTCATCGAGGGCGTGCGCGAGCGGCGCGCCTACATCCTCACCCACACGGAGACGCGCCGCGTCGTCGCGCGGCGCTTCGCGGACATCGACGAGGGCTACGACCAGGCCGAGGCGTAGCGCGGCCCGCCCTCGCGCGGCGTGGCGAGGCCCTACAGCACCGCGATCGGGTTGACCGGCGAGCCCGTGCCGCGCGGGACGACGAGCGGCGCGACGACGAGCATGAACTCCCAGCGCCCCGCCTCCGCGCACGCCGCCGCGATGTCCTCGAGCTGCGCGTTGTCGAGCAGCGGCATGCCGAGGTAGGGGATCGTGAGACGGTGCAACGGCACGCCCATCAGCACCGAGCCGTCCTCGTTGTGCATCGGCGCGTCCATCAGGTCCCAGACCAGCAGCGAGGCGTCGTGGGCGTGGAAGAACTCGGCACAGGACGCATGCACGCCCGGGCGCGCGGGATCGTCGTAGCCCTCGGGGAAGCCGGGACGGGCGGCGTAGAACGGGCCCGCCCCGGAGCGGATCACGACGGCGTCCCCCGCCCGCGGCTCGATCCCGGCCGCGGCGGCGGCGTCGGCCAGCTCCCAGCCGTGCACCGGCGCGTCCGTCGTCACATGGTCGACGCCGCGCAGGCGCGGGATGTCGTAGAGCACGCCCCGGGTCACGATGCCCTCGCGCCAGTGGTCGACGGAGAGCGTGGTCGCGCCCTCCATGGTGATGTGCTCGGAGGACGAGCGGCCGCCGAAGAGTTCGCCCCCGGCGCGCGTGTAGACGTGGCAGAGCGCATCGAGGTGCGTGTTCGCCCGCCCGTGGTAGGCAATGCCGATGAAGTCCGAGCAGTGATCGTCGTCGAGCCGCATCTCGTGCTGGACCGGCTCCGGGTTCTCCGGCCCCGGCTCCACCGCCAGCGGGTAGGAGAGCGAGACGGAGCGTCCCTCGCGCACGGTCGCCGCGGCTGCGGCGCGCACCTCGGGAGTGATCAGGTTGAGCGCGCCGAACTGGTCGTCCTCGCCCCAGCGGCCCCAGTTGCTGAAGCGCTCGCGGTAGGCGCGGAACTCGTCCGGGGTGGGCGGCGTACGGTCTGCGAGGGACATCGCGGGCTCCTCTCCGCTCTCTGCGCGGGGCTCTCTGCGCGGCGCATGGTAGGGCACGGGCGCTCGCCCGTGCGCGCGAGGACTCCCGACGGCGAGGGCGCCTACCCTCCGCCCGCCTCCCCGCTGTGCTCGCCGTCCTCGGACTCCTCGGCGATCTCGGAGAGCCGCTGGCCGATCGCCACGCTGGCGGTGTCGACGGCGGTGAGCTGGATCCAGCGCTCGAACGCCTCGCGGACGCGCGTGTAGGCGTCCTCGACGCGCTCGCCGAGCTCCGTGTCCGCGTCGCGCTCGACGACGCCGCGCGCCTGCGCGAGGTCGGCGAGCAGCGCCTCGAGGCGCGGTTCGAGCGCCTCCTCCAGCTCATGCAGCTCCTCGCTGCCCTCCGCGTGGCCGCGGTCGCGCATGATCGACAGCGCGCCGAGCACCCAGGCGATCGCGCCGAGCAGCGTGCCCAGTCCCTCCGCGTGCAGTTGGAGCCCGTACTGCCGCTCGGGCGGCGGGCCAGAGGGCAGACCGGGCGGGGGCGACTGCGTCATGGCTTGCGCTCCCCCTCGTAGGCCAGCGTCGTCGCCATCCGCAGCGCGCCCACCAGCGCCGCGTCCTCACCAAGCGCGGAGGCGACGACGCGCGGGCCGGGCGCGACCTCGTCGAGCACGCGCTGCAGCAGCGGGATCAGCCGGCGGCGGTGGTGCTCCTCGCCGTCGATCAGCACCGCGTCCGGGTCGAGCAGCGCGCTCGCGTCGGCGAGCAGGCCGGAGGCGGTCTCCAGCTCCTCGTCGCTAATCGGTCGTTCGGGATCGAGCTCGGGCATCGCCGGCAGTGCGCCGGCGGCGAAGCGCGCACCGCGCACGGGCCGGCCGCCCGCGACCGCCGCGGCGGCGGGCACGCCTCGCAGCGAGACGTAGAGCACGTCGTCGAGGGCCTGCGCGGCGCCCTGCCAGCGCTCCCCCTGCAGCGCCGCCAGCGCGCGGCCCTCGCACGCGATAGGCGCGTCGAAGTGCCGCCTCAGCGCCTCGACGATGGAGAGCCCCTCCCACTGCGGCTGGCCTGCGGAGTCCACGAGGCGGCCGCTCAGCGGGTCGACGACGCCGGGCGCGGCGACGGCGATCGCCAGCGCGGAGCGGCGCTCGCCGTTCGCGGCGAAGAGCGTGGCGATGCGCCCGCCGACCTCCCACGACCACGCGTCCTCGTCGGCGAGCGGCGGCAGCGGCCATTCGCCGCGCTCGATCGGCTTCCCGTGCAGGTCGCTGAAGAGCACGCGCAGCTCATCGGCGCTGAAGTCGACCGCGACCAGCACCGGATCGCCGGCGGCGGCGGTGTCTTCGCCCGTGTCCTCGCCCGTGTCTTCGTCAGTCATCGACGCCCTCGACGCTCCCGTCCACCCTCGCGGCGACTCTACGACGCCGCCCCGTGCTGCGACAGCCCGCGGCCGCCCCGTAGCCGGGGCCGCGCGTAGACTCGCAACGCGGCGGGCGGGCGCCCGCGCCACGAGGAGGACGCCGCGTGTTGCTCCAGCTCGGCGAGCACCGCATCGACACCAGCGAGCGCGCCGCGATCATGGCGATCCTCAACGTCTCCCGCGACTCGCCGATCGCCGCCTCCGTCGTCGACCCCTCGAAGGCGCTCGCGCGGGCGCGCGAGCTGCGCGAGCAAGGCGCGACGATCATCGACGTCGGCGCGCACTCGACCTCCTCGAGGGCCGCGGAGATCGAGGCGCAGGAGGAGATCGAGCGCGTCGCGCCGGTGATCGAGGCGCTGAGCGGCGAGGGCGTCCCGGTCTCGATCGACACCTGGACACCAGCCGTCGCCCGCGCCGCCGCGGAGGCGGGCGCGCACCTGCTCAACGACGTCACCGGCTTCCGCGACCCGGCGATGATCGCCGTCGCCGCGGAGCGCGGCCTGCCGGGCGTCGTGATGCACATGCGCGGCCGCCCCCACGGCCACTACGACGTGGACCAGACCTACGAGGACGTCGCCGGTGAGGTGCGCGGCTTCCTGCTCGAGCGCGCGAGCGCCCTCGAAGCGGCCGGAGCGCCGCGCCCGTGGCTCGACCCCGGCTTCGAGTTCGCGAAGTCGCTCGACGACAACCTGCGGCTGCTCGCGGACCTGCCGTCGCTCGCCGCCGAGGGCTACCCGGTGCTCGTCTCCGCCTCGCGCAAGGGCTTCCTCGCCGAGGCGCTGGGGCACGCGAAGCGGCAGGACGCCCCCGGCCTGCTGGAGGCGACGCTCGCCTTCCACACGCTGGCGGCGGCCCTCGGCGCGCACGTCCTGCGCGTCCACGACGTAGAGCCGCACGCCCACGCCCTGCGGGTGGTGGGCGCCGCGCGGCCGTTTCTGGGGTGAGGGGCGGTTTCGGCGTTACGAGGAGCCGAGCGTGCGCGCCGACGGCCCCGCATCCCGCCGCGCGACTCGTGGCCCACGGTGGTGGCTACTGGATCCGGTCGCTCTTCTCCAGATTGTGCCTCGCGCAGAGTATCTGCACGTTCTCGGCCGCCACCGAGGAGCCGCCCGCGGAGTACGGGATGATGTGGTCGAAGTGGAGTTCGTCGCTCGCGCCGCACTCGACGCATCGACCCGCGTCGCGCTTCCACACCGCTTGCTTCACCGCCGACGGGATGATCCGACTGCGCTCCCGCAGTGAGGGGCGGGCTGGCGACGCGTCTTCGGGGGCAAGTTCGAGGCGGAACTTGAAGACCGAACGCCCGCCGCTCGTTTCACTCCGGCAGTCGGTCAGATTGAAGAGGCCGTTGAAGACCCACATCCCCCTGAGCAGCTTCTCGTAGACCTTGATCTGCTCCGGTTCGCGGCGACCGTCGCGGTATGCAAGAGCGGCGCCCCGGAACCGTGCGTTCTGAGTAGGCTTGCCGGACGGGTACGCGAGCAGCTGGTCGATGCTTGTGGGGTCGGGGCCGTCCCGCACGCGCGAAGCGTCGTGCCCCTCGTAGATCAGCGTCTCGCCTCCGTCCTGCACGCTATCCGCATACGGGGCGCCCTCGCGCCGGTTCATCAGCATGACGCTGTAGCGGGGATCGAGGCGAAAGTTCATCCCGCGCTGTAGGCGGACCTCATGCTCCTCGGTGCACATCCGGTGATAGCTGATGATCGCGCCCGGTTCGAGACTGCCGAGTTCCACGCACGTCCTCCTCGGCGGAGCGCTCTCCAGGCTCGCCAGGGTAACGGAGCAGGGTCGATCCAGGATCGGAGGGCTCAGCGGGCGGTATGATCAGGCCCGGAGTCGCGAAACGGCGGCGAGAAAGGGGCTCGGTCAGTGCAGGACGTGGTGGACTGGCTGGGCAAGCACATGGCGACGCTCAAGCCCCTGTACGCTACGCGGCTGCCCTGCATCGGTCCCGACTGCCCGGACACTGACGGCCTCTTCGTACCGAGGCAGGTGATCGTCAAGGTGACCCCGAGGGTGTTCTGGGTCGGCAAGGTGAACCCGTCGGAGCCCATCGAAATGATGATCGACAGCCACCCCTACGCCCAGACGATTCAGGCGGTCTGGTACAACAGCCAGTACCACGACGGCGACCGTAACGAGACGCGGCTGCGCGGCTTCGACGCCGCGTCCGTGCTGGGCGACCCGGAGTCGACCGGCGCGCTGGTGATGCTCGCCTTCGACCCCTCGGAGCGGGGGAAGTCGGCTGCATGCCGCGTCTGGATGTGCGAGACCGCCGCCGAGGAAGACCGCGCCGAGGACCGCATCGGCCCCGCCGATCGGCGTTTCGGCGGCGCGCTGTGGCCCCAAATCTTCGAGCGGCTCGACTGGCCGCGGCGATTGGGCGACTGAACACGGGCCGGGAGCCCTCGCAGACATCCGCCTCCTCGCGCCCTGACGGCGCGCGCGGGCGCGGGATTCGCTAGCATGTAGCGAGGCGGCGCCGGGGACGCGTCCGCACGCTTCGAGAGGACGAGCAATGTTCATCGGCTACTTCACCGAACGGCCCTATCAGGACCGCGATTCCGGCTTCTTCGGGATCACGGGCCGCTCCAACACCGATCTCAACATCAGCAACAGCGCCTACAACCCCAGGCTCGGCGCCGAGCTCTACAACCGCTACCTCGACGAGAAGGTCTACGCCGAGGAGATGGGCTTCGACGGCGTGATGCTCAACGAGCACCACAGCACGCCCTTCTGCATGGGCAGCGTGCTCAACGTCGAGGCCGCCATCCTCGCGAGGATCACCAAGCGCGTGAAGATCGTGCTCGCCGGCAACGTGCTGCCGCTCTGGGACGACCCGCTCTTCCTCGCCGAGAGCCTCGCCGAGATCGACATGATCTCGCGAGGGCGCCTCGTGACCGGCTGGGTGCGCGGCGGCGGACGCGAGAGCGTCTCCCACAACGCGCAGCCGCCGTTCAACTGGGAACGCTTCCAGGAGGCGCACGACTTCGTGGTGGCGGCGTGGACGCGGCCCGGCCCGTTCCGCTGGGAGGGCGAGCACTTCAACTATCGCTACGTCAACCCGTTCGTCCGCCCTTACCAGAAGCCGCACCCGCAGATGTGGATCCCCGGCGTCGTCAGCCGCAACACCGTCGAGTGGGCCGCGACGCAGCGCTACCCCTACATCATGCTCGCCACACAGCTGGAGCCGACCAAGCAGTCCTTCGCCTACTACCACGAGGTCGCCGAGCGCGAGGGCTACGAGTCCGGCACGCAGAACATTGGCTACCTCTTCAAGGTGCACGTGGACGAGACCGAGGAGCTCGCCTTCGAGACGGCCCGCAAGTTCATCGAGGGCCCGCCCAACCCGTTCCTCGAGGGCAACACGGGGCAGGTCAACTCGTTCATCCAGAACCTGCCCGGCCTCACCTCGCGCACGAACCTGCTGCCGACGGGCGGCGCGCAGCCGGCAGGTCGGCAGGTCGCGGGCGCCACGACGCCGCGCCTGCGCGGCAACCAGGGCCGCAGCTACGAGGACCAGGTCGAGACCAGGACGATCATCACCGGCACGCCGAAGACGGTCATCCCGAAGATCCGCGAGGTCCTCGAGGAGCTGCGCCCCGGCTCGATCTTCCTCTGGGACGGCGACGGCGCGATGACGCACGAGGACGCGATGCGCAGCCTGCGCCTGATGGGCGAGGAGGTGCTCCCGGCCGTCCGCGAGATGGGCACGGAGTTGGAGCTCTTCAGCTCCTTCGAGCGCGACACGTCCACCGGCGAGCCAATCGAGGAGGCCGCCGCCGTAACTGCGAGCTAACGTCGAGCCTCATCGGGACGCGCACCACGCGCGAGGGCGGCCAGTGGCCGCCCTCGTCTGCGTTTGCGCCTTTACCGGTGCCAGCAGCCTCGCGCGCGTCGGACGAGCGCGCGGCGCGCGGCTCCCCACCCACCCGCCCCGGAGGTTCTTTCTGTGGGGGGCTGCGCCCCCCACACCCCCCACGTAGCAACCGGCAGCCCGCTGCCCCATTGATGCTTCGGGCGCTCCGGTGCGCGGAACGCGAGATTCACTCGAAGCGCCCTCAATGTCGGCGTGCGTCGGCAGACGTCGACCGAGTGCGCTGGGGGCCGCCGGGCGTTCGCCGCGCTCCAGCAGGACTTGGGGCAGGGGACGGGCGACTTGCCGCTCAGTGCCCTCGATACTGCGAGGCGAGGGGGTAGCGGCGGTCGCGGCCAAAGGCGCGCGGGGTGATCTTGATGCCCGGCGGCGACTGGCGGCGCTTGTACTCGTTGCGGTTGATCAGGTCGATCACGCGCCGCACCGTCGCCTCGTCGTAGCCGCGCGCCACGATCGTCTCGAAGGCGTCGTCGGCTTCGACGTAGGCCTCGATGATCGGGTCGAGCACCTCGTAGGGGGGGAGTGAGTCGGTGTCGAACTGGTCCGGGCGCAGTTCGGCCGAGGGCGGCTTGTCGATCACGACCTGCGGGATCACCTCGCTCACGCTGTTGCGGTAGCGCGAGAGTGCGTAGACGAGCGTCTTCGGCACGTCCTTGATCACCGCGTAGCCGCCCGCCATGTCGCCGTAGAGCGTGGCGTAGCCGCAGGCGTACTCGGACTTGTTGCCGGTGGTCAGCACGATCGCGCCCGTCTTGTTGGAGAGGGCCATCACCAGCAGGCCGCGCAGCCGCGACTGCACGTTCTCCTCGGCCGCGCCCGCCTCGCTGCCCTCGAACTCGCGGGCGAGCGCGTCGATGGCGGCCTGGTGCAGCGGCTCGATCGGGATCGCCGACAGCTGGATGCCGAGCCGTGCGGACAGATCCTGCGCGTCCGCAATCGAGCCTTCCGAGGAGTAGCGCGAGGGCAGCGAGATGCCGCGCACGTGCTCCGGCCCCAGCGCGTCGACGGCGACCGCCGCCACGAGCGAGGAGTCGATGCCGCCAGAGAGTGCGATGATCGCGTCCTCGAACCCGGTCTTGCGGAGGTAGTCGCGCGTGCCCGTCACCAGCGCGCGGTAGGTCTCCTCGATGTCGGCGGGCGGCTCCGGCAGCGAGGCGTCGAGCGGCGCGCGCGCGTCCTCGCGAGCGGGAGTGACGGCGACGGGCGGCTCGGCCTCGGGCCGCTCGCGGCGCACGCGCGACTCGTGCATCCGCGCCTGCACAACCTCGTCGATGGGGATGTCGACGACGACGAGGTCTTCGAGGAAGGAGGCGCCGCGCGCGAGCACGTCGCCGTCCGCGCCGAGCACGATCGAGTTGCCGTCGAGCACGATCTCGTCCTGCCCGCCGACCTGGTTCACGTAGGCGATCGCGATGTGGTTGTCGATGGCGCGGGTGGCGAGCATCCGCTCGCGCTCGCGGCGCTTGCCCGCGTGGAAGGGCGAGTGGTTGATGTTGACGACGACCAGCGCCCCGGCGAGGGCGGCCGCGCGCGCGGGGCCGTCCGGGTACCAGATGTCCTCGCAGACGGTCGCTGCCACCTCGACGCCGCCGATCACGAAGCGCGGCGTCTCGATGCCCGGCTGGAAGTAGCGCTCGTCGTCGAAGACGCCGTAGTTGGGCAGGTGCTGCTTGCGATGCGCGCCGACGATGCGCCCGTCGTGCAGCAGGAACGCGGTGTTGTAGAGCGCGACATCGAACTCGGGCGCGCCGACGATCAGCGGCGGCAGCCCGCGCGACTCCTCCAGCAGGCGCGCGAGGGAGCGTCCCGCTTCCTCGATGAACGGGGCGCGCAGCAGCAGGTCCTCCGGCGGGAAGCCGGTGATGGCGAGCTCCGGGAAGGCGACGAGGTCCGCGTCGAGCGCCGCGGCCTCGTGCGCGGCCTCGAGGATGCGCGCGCGGTTGCCGTCGAAGTCGCCGACGGTGGTGTTGATCTGCGCCAGCGCCACGCGCAACGGTCGCATCTGCGCCTCGTTCCTGCCGATCGCGGCTGCGGGCGGTGGTTCGCGTATCTGGTACACGAACTCGCCGGCCCCGATCGTACGAGGGTCGCGCGAGCACGGTCAATCGCGGGAGTTCCACGCAGCACGGCGTCGGGCCGCGAAGTGGTGCGCCGAACCACGCGCCGAGGCACACTGTCCGGGGCACGCCTCGCGCGCTCCGGCGCGCGCGGCGACTGCGGAGGGCGCCGGTGCAGGCCGATCTGATGACACGCCTCGGGCAGGCTGCCGGCGCGGCGCACGACGGCGTGCACGCGGGCCAGCAGTGGTGGGAGCGCTGGAACTTCGACCCGGAGATCCTGATCCCGGTCGCGATCATGACCGCGCTCTACCTGCGCGGCCTCCATGTCTGGCGTAATCGCAGCCGCCCGCATCCCCACTGGCGCACCGCGTGCTACCTGACCGGCGTGGCGCTGCTCGTGGCGACGATCGAAACGCCGATCGACGCGCTGGCCGAGCACCACTTCTTCATGCATATGATCCAGCACGATCTGCTGATGATGTACGCGGCGCCGCTGATCCTGCTCGGCGCGCCGACCACGCCGGTGCTGCGCGGGCTGCCTCGCGCGGTGCGGCGCGTGCTCGTGCGGCCGGTGATGCGCCGCCGGGAGTCCTACGCCCTCTACCGTTTCGTGACGCATCCGCTCATCGTGATCGCGGTGCACACCGGGCTGCTCTGGGCCTGGCACCTGGCGCCGGGCTGGTACGATGCGGCGATCCGGGACGCCCTCGTGCACGATGTGCAGCACCTCAGCCTGACGGCCGCCGGGCTGCTGGTCTGGTGGAACGTGATCGATCCGGCCCCGCTGCGATCGCGCCTCGGCTACATCTGGCGGATGGGGCTGCTGATCGTCGTGGGCACGCCGAAGGCGTTCCTGGGCGCGATGATCACGTTCAGCGAGTCGCTGCTCTACGACTTCTACAACGACTCGGCGCCGATCTTCGCCCTCGAGCCGCTGCGCGATCAGGAGATCGGCGGGCTGATCATGTGGGTGCCGGGCCAGATGATGTTCCTGCTCGCCGCCGGCGCCGTCTTCGCCGTGTGGGCGCACAAGGCCGAGCAGCGCCAGCAGGCCGAGGACGCCGCGCGCCTGGCCGCCGCGCAGGCCGCCACGACGGCGTCCTGACCTCGGCAGCCCCAGGCGCGCACGAACGCGGCCCGCCGTCTGGGAGAGCCGAGGGTTCGCGCGAGCAGTGGGTCAGACGCCGTTGAGCAGGTCCGTGATGTCGTTCCAGAAGAGGGCCAGCAGTGCGATCATCACGCCGCCGGCGAGGAAGAACGAGCCCGCGAAGACGCGCGTCAGGATCTTCGGCTCGAAGTAGAGGTGCATGAAGAAGGCAACGACGACGACGAACTTGACCGCCGACAGCACGATCAGGAGCGGGATCAGCGCGGCGCCGAGGTTCACCCAGAGCGAGGCGGCGAGCTCGACGAACGTGATGATCGTCAGCGCGATGCCGATCAGGATGTACTGCCTCGGCCTGAGGCCGTGCTGCTCCTCGGCATGCTGTGCGTGCGTTCCGCCGTGGCTCATCGCGCGCTCCACTCCCTCCTGATCGGGCTCACCGCGATCAGGCCGGTATCAGGTAGATGATCGTGAAGATCACGATCCAGACGATGTCGACGAAGTGCCAGTATAGACCGGCGGTTTCGATATGGAAGCCGGCCTCCGGTCCGAGTCCACTCCGCCGGAACGATCCCAACAGCAGCGAACCGAGGATCACCACCCCAACGGCGACGTGCGTCCCGTGGAAGCCGGTCAGGACGAAGAACGAGGCGCCGAACTGGTTGGTGGCCAGCGTCAACCCTTCCTGGCCGAACGTGCGGAACTCGAAGACCTGGTAGCCGAGGAACATCAACCCCAGCAGGATCGTCGCGAGCAGCCAGACCTTCATCATCAGCAGCCGCGAGTGCTGCGCGCCGTAGACCGCGAGCACCATCGTCACCGAGCTCATCAGCAGCACGAACGTGCTCTGCGAGGTGATCGGGATGTCGAGCACGCCAGCGTACCGGACGCCATCGACTATACGGTCGCCCGGGAACCAGCCGGTCACGACCTCGTGGCCGTTTTCGACATGCGTGTGTGCCTCGATGAAGCTCAGGCTCGGGGCGGGGATGTCGGCCTTGAAGATCAGGTAGGTGGAGATGAGGGCGCCGAAGAACAGGCACTCGGAGCCGAGGAAGATCCACATGAGGAGCTTCCGGTTGTCGATCCCGGTGACGGAGTGGTGCTCGACGTGATGCTCGGCGGTTGCCACGGTTCGTCCTTGCCTACTCCGTGGGTTCCAGGACCCAGCCCCAGATCGCGTAGATGATCACCGGCACGCCCAGCACGGTCACGGCGAGGTGCGAGAGCGGCCCGAGGCCGAGCATCAGCACCCCGAACGCCAGGATCAGCGGGTAGTAGGAGGGCGGCGGCATGTGGATGTGCTCGCCCGGGTCGCCCTCGGGCTGGCTCAGGCCGTGGTCGCGGTCGTACCACAGCGGGTCGCGGGCGCGGACCTCGGGGATCGCGTCGAAGTCGTGCTCCGGGGGCGGCGAGCTGGTGGCCCACTCGAGGCCGCCCGCATCCCAGGGGTTATCGGAGGCGGTCTTCGGCTGCCGCATGGTGCGCGCGACGTTGATCACGAAGAACAGCACGCCGAGCGCCAGTACGAAGGCGCCGACGGTAGCGAACATGTTCCAGAACTCCCAGCCGAGGCCCTCGTCGTAGGTGTAGATGCGCCGCGGCATCCCGCCCACACCGAGGAAGTGCATCGGGAAGAAGGTCATGTTGAGGCCGATGAACATCAGCCAGAAGTTCCACTTCCCGAGGCTCTCGCCGAGGAAGCGCCCGGTCATCTTCGGCCACCAGTAGTAGAGCCCGGAGAAGAGGCCGACGATCGCGCCGCCGACGAGCACGTAGTGGATGTGCGCGACGATGAAGTAGGTGTCCTGCTGCTGCTGGTCGACCGGCGGCGAGGCGTGCATCACGCCGGAGATGCCGCCGATGGTGAACAGCGCGATGAACGAGACGGCGAAGTACATGGCCGTGGTGAAGCGGATGCTGCCGCCCCACATCGTGCCGAGCCAGTTGAAGATCTTGATGCCCGTCGGCACCCCGATGATCATCGTGCTGGTCGCGAAGACCACGCGCGGCACGGCCCCGAGGCCGGTGGTGAACATGTGGTGGCTCCACACCGCCCAGCCGAGGAAGCCGATCGCGACGCCCGCGAAGACGATCGCCGGGTAGCCGAAGAGCGGCTTGCGGGAGAAGGCCGGGAGCACCTCGGAGACGATGCCCATCGCCGGCAGGATCAGGATGTAGACCTCCGGGTGCCCGAAGACCCAGAAGAGGTGCTGCCAGAGGATCGGGTCGCCGCCGCCCGAAGGCAGGAAGAAGCTCGTGGTGTACTGGCGGTCGAAGAGCAGCTGGACGAGCGCGACGGTGAGCACCGGCAGCGCGAGGATGAGCAGGAACGCCACGATCAGGGTCATCCAGACGAAGACCGGCATGCGCATCATCGTCATGCCCGGCGTGCGCATGTTGATGATCGTGACGGCGAAGTTCAGCGCCGCCGCCAGCGACGAGATCCCGAGCAGCATCAACCCGATCACGTAGTAGTCCATGCCGCTGCCGGAGTAGGCCGCCCCGCTGATCGGCTGGTAGGCGAACCAGCCGGTGTCCGGGGCGCCGCCGAGGAAGAAGCTGCTGGTCAGCACCACCCCGCCGGCGAGGAAGATCCAGTACGAGAGCGCGTTCAGCCGCGGGAACGCGACATCACGCGCGCCGATCATCAGCGGGATCATGAAGTTGAAGAACGCCGCCCCGAGCGGCATGATCGCGAGGAAGATCATCGTCAGCGCGTGCATCGTGAACAGCTGGTTGTAGAGCTCCGGGTTCACGATCCCGCCGTTGGGGACGGCGAGCTGCGTGCGGATCACCAGCGCCTCGAGGCCGCCGACGAGGAAGAACAGGAACGCGGTCACGCCGTAGAGCACGCCGATGCGCTTGTGGTCGACGGTCGTCAGCCAGGACCAGACCACGCCCTCGGCACTCGGTGCGGCTATCGTGCCGGCAACGGTCGCCATCGTCGTGTTCCCTTCCGAGTCCCGCGCGCTCGCCAGCGTACCTACTGTAGCCCGAGGAGGTAAGTGGCGATCGCCTGAATCTGCTCAGGCGTCAGCACCTTCTCGAACGCAGGCATGAACCGGGCGGCGTCGTCTTCCGAGTCGGCGCCGGGCTTCTCCCGGTCCGGGTTGCTAATCCAGGCAACGAGATTCTCGAAGTTCGTGTCGAGGATCCCGGCAGCGATGGTGCTACGCCCGCCAACGTGCGTGAGGTTGGGGCCGATCTTTCCCTTCGCGGTCGTGCCCGCGACGGTGTGGCAGCCGGAGCAACCCAGCAGGGCGGTGCCCTCCGGGACTGGCCAGACCGGGGTCAGGAACAGCTCCTGGCCCATCTGGGCCAGGCCGTCCGCCGGTGCGACGCCCTCCGCCTGCTCGTTCGCGACCCAGGCGTCGAAGCCCTCGGGCGTATCGACGAAGACGCGGAAGCGCATGTTGGCGTGCGCGGTGCCGCAGAATTCGGCGCACTGTCCGAGGTAGGCCTCGGCGCGCGCGGCGTCCAGGTGGGGTGTGAACCAGAGATCGTTCCGGTGGCTGGGGACCATGTCCACCTTGCCGGCGAGCTGCGGCACCCAGAAGGAGTGGATCACGTCCTCGGAGAGCAGGTTGAAGGAGACCGCGCGGCCGGCCGGGATGTGCAACTCGTTCGCCGTCACCAGGTCGTCGAATACGCCGTCGCCGTTGAGGTCGTACTGGAACTCGAACCACCATTGGCGGCCGACGGCGTTGACATGCAGAGCGCCCTCGGGGGGCGGCTTGCTGCTGTCGGCGACGACCTGCCAGGTCGGCACGGCCATCACGACGACGAGCACGACGGGGATAAGCGTCCACAGCACCTCGAGGCGGGTATTGCCGTGGATTTGCTTCGCGACGCGGCCGGGCCGCTCGCGGTACCAGAAGGCGAGGCCGACGGTGAGTCCGAGGATGCCGACGAAGACCACCATGCCCAGCCAGAACGTGAGCAGGTAGAGGAACTGGATGTCGTCGGCGAAGTCCGACTTGGGATCGACGGTGGTCTGCGGGTCGCTGCACGCCGCCAGCACGAGCGCAAGCGCGAGCAGGGCGACCGGGGCGAGCCGTCGGAGGCTACGGTAACTGCGCACCGGGGCTCCCTCCGTCAACCGCGCGGCCCGCTCCGCGAGCGCAAATCCGCGTGGTCCCCCCAACGCGAGCCTATGGCTATCATTGGCCCGTGTCGGGGTCAAGCGCAACGCGGTTCGAGGGCCGCCCGGCCACCGCTCCCGAGCGGCGCGCCAGCGGCGCTCGGGCACCCTTCGGGCGCATCAGTTGAGCCGCCGGATCGCGGCTGGATCGCCAGCATACACGCGCTGTGGCGCGCCCAGAGGCAGGTGTGACGATGATTTTCGCGGCGGCTCAGAGGTTCGCACGCTCGCTGCACGGCCGGCTGCTGGTGATCGGCGTCGGCTCCGCGCTGCTGGCGTTGCTCGCCGTGCTCGCGATCGCCTCGGTGCGCGATGTCGGGCGCGATCCGCTCGGCGAGGTCGATCCGGGCATCGAGCGCGCGGCGGAGTTCAGCCTCCCCTCGCTCGACGGCGGCGAGGTCTCGATCGCGGACTACGCGGACGGCCCGATCTTCCTCTACTTCTGGGCTTCCTGGTGCGCACCCTGCGAGCGCGAGGCCCCGCTGATCGAGCGGCTCTGGAGGGAGTTCGAGGCTCGCGGCTACGCCTTCGTCGGCGTCAATATCCTCGACAGCGAGCGCGAGGCGCGGCGCTTCGTGGAGCGGCACGGGCTGACCTTCCCGTCCTTGGTGGACAGCGACGGCAGCGTCTATCTGGAGTTCGGCGTGAACGGGGTGCCGGAGGCGTACTTCCTCTCGGCGGGCCTGCAGGTGCAGCGCAAGTTCCTGGGGGAACTGCGCGAAAGCGAGTTCCGCGCGATGCTGGATGCGATCAGGTCGGCCAACGACCGGCCAGCGTCGTGACCCGAGGCGGGCCGAGGCGCGCGGCCGACACAGCAAGGCGAGTGCGATGAGCAGCCTTCGCAACCTCCTCCGCAGCGGTCCCCTCGCCAGCCGGCGAGGGCGGCTCGTCGCGATCCTCGCGATCGCCACGCTCGCGATCACGGCGATGGCCGTGCAGGCCTTCGACGGCGCCTACTACGCCACTCCCGAGGAGTTCGCCCAGGAGATCGACCCCGACGGCCGCCGCTGGCGCGTCGGCGGGCGCGTGGTCGACGGCACCGTCGTCGAGCAGAACGGGCGGCCCGTGAGCTGGGTGATCGAGGGCGAGCAGGGCGAGACGATGCGCATCGAGTACGACGGCGTCGTACCCGGGCTGTTCGGCCCCCGCGCCTTCGTGGTCGTCGAGGGCGTCGCCGTCGGTGAGGGGCTGCTGGAAGCGACGAGCGTGATCATCCGCCACGAGCCGGAGTTCGTGACCGACGCCGATGACGCCTCGATCGCGGCGCCCTGACGAGGCGCGCGCGAGGCCCGCATGAACCTCACCGCGACTATCGGAGCCGCCGCCGTGCTGACCGCGCTCGCGGCGGCGTTGTTCGCCATCGGCGGCTCGGTCATCGGGAGCCAGCGCGGGCGGCCCGAGCTGCTGCTGGCCGCGCGGCGCGCGATACCGGTGGCCGCCGGCTTCACGACGCTCGCGATCGCGACGCTCGCCTACGCGCTGCTCAACGACGACTTCTCGCTCTCGCACGTCGCCTCGGTCTCCTCGAGCGAGATGCTGCCGCACATGAAGTGGGCCTCGCTCTATAGCGGGCAGCCGGGTTCGCTGCTGTTCTGGACGTGGCTGCTCTCGCTCTTCCTCGCCGCGTTCACGCTGCTGACCGTGCCGCGCATCGCCTGGGGCTCCGCGCAGGCGGTGGCGATCAGCGGCGGCATCCTCGCCGCGTTCCTGCTGCCGGTCGCCTTCCTCGCCTCACCCTTCGAGGTCAGCCCCGTCACGCCCGAGGACGGTGTCGGCCTCAACCCGCTGCTCGTCGATCGCTCGATGCTGATCCATCCGCCGTTCATGCTCGCCGGGCTGGTCAGCACCTCGGTCCCGTTCGTGCTCGGGGCGGCGGCGCTGCTCTCCGGGCGGATCGACGGGCGCTGGCTGCGCAGCGTGCGGCACTGGGCGCTGCTCTCCTGGCTGATGCTCAGCATCGGCAACCTGCTCGGCGCCTTCTGGGCCTACACGACGCTCGGCTGGGGCGGCTACTGGGGTTGGGACCCGGTCGAGAACTCGGCGATCCTGCCGCTGCTCCCGATGACGGCGTTCGTCCACTCGATGATGGTCCAGGAGCGGCGCGGGATGCTGAAGCTCTGGAACCTCGCGCTCGTGCTCGCGGCGTTCGCGCTCGCCGTCTTCGGGACCTTCAACGTGCGCAGCGGGCTGGTCGTCTCCGTGCACTCGTTCGCGCTCTCCGACGTGGGCCCGTACTTCCTCGCGCTGCTCGGGCTGACGCTGCTCGGCTCGATCGCGCTGCTGGCGATGCGCAGCGGGCAGCTGCGGGCGGACCACGACTTCGAGTCGCTGGTCTCGCGGGAGAGCTCGCTGATCGTGAACAACTACCTGTTCACGGTGATCGCGCTGATCGTGCTGGGGGCGACGCTGTTCCCGGTCTTCTCGGAGTTGCTGCAGGACGCGCGCATCACCGTCTCCGCGCCGTTCTACAACGACGTCGTCGGCCCGCTGCTGGTGGCGCTGTTGGTGCTGATGACGATCGGCACCGTGCTGCCCTGGCGGCGCGCCGCGCGCGCGACACTGCTGCGCCGCTTCCGAGGCCCGATCGCCGTGGCGCTGCTGAGCGTCGTGCTGCTCGCCGCACTCGGCGTGCGCGACCGCTACGCCCTCGCGGGGATGGTCGCCGCGATCGTGCTGCTCTACGTCACGCTGCGCGAGTTCGCGCTCGGCGCGCGCGCGCTGCGGGCGGCGAGCGGGCGTCACTGGCCCGGCGCCGTGCTGGCGCTGTTCGAGCGCGACCGCCGGCGCTACGGCGGGTACCTAGTGCACCTCGGGCTGGCCGTGATGGCGATCGCCGCCGTCACCTCCAGCGTCTACCAGGAGCAGACGCGTGCCCTCGTCGCACCCGGCGAGTCGTTCGAGATCGGGCGCTACACGGTCGACTACATCGGTCTGTCCGAGCGAGCGGGCGTGGCGAACGGCATCGACTCCGAGGTGGTCGCGGTGTTGCGCGTGGAGGAGGCCGGTGAGTTCGTCGCCGTCCTCGAGCCCGGCCGGCGCTTCTTCGACAACTTCCCGGGCCAGCCGCTGACGAAGGTCGACATCGAGACGGGGCTGCGCGAGGACCTCTACGTCTTCCTCCAGGGCTGGGACGAGGCCGGCGTCGCGGAGATCAGCGCCTTCGTGAACCCGCTGATGATCTGGCTGTGGATCGGCGCCGGCGTGTACGTGGCGGGCGGCCTCGTGGTCTTCGCGCCGGTGAACGCCCCCGCGCGGCAGCGTCGCGATCTGCCCTCGACCGCACCTGCCGAGCCGATCGCGGAGGCCTGAGATGCGCCCTCCGCGGAGCCGCTTCCGATGAGCCCCGCCGCGCGACGACGGCTCGCCCTCGGTGCGGTGGTGGCTGCGGCGATCGCGATCGTCGCGCTGGCGGCCGTGCTGGCGCTCGCGCCGCCCGGCGGGGAGGCGAGCGCGCCGGACCCCGAGGCGCAGGCGCTGCAGCTCGAACGCCAGCTGCTCTGCCCCAAGTGCACGAACCTGCGCCTCGACCAGTGCGACCTGCAGGTCTGCGACGACATGCGCCGCGAGATACGCGGTCAACTGGCGGCGGGAGCGAGCAACGACGACGTGCTGCTGTTCTTCTCCACCCGCTTCGGCGACCGCGTGCTCGCGAACCTGCCGCGCTCCGGCTTCAACCTCGTGCTCTTCGGCTGGGTCGCCGGCTCGATCGTGCTCGTCGCGCTCGGCGGAGGCCTGACGCTGTGGCGGCTGCGGCGCAGCGCGCGGCCGCTGGCCGCGGGCGGCGCGCCCTCCGAGGCCGACGAGCGCTGGCTCGACGAGCAGCTCGACGCGGGCGCCGGGCGCGGGGGCGGCGCCTGATGGAGTGGCTGGTGCTGGTGCTGTTCGCGGCGCTCGCGGCGCTGCTGATCGGCGCCCCGCTGCGGCGCGCAGCGGCCACATCGGCCGCGGACGCGCCCGGCGCCGAGGCGCTGCGCGAGGAGCGCGCGCGGCTGCTCGCGGATCTGCGCGAGCTGGACGATGACGCGGCGAGCGGCCGCATCTCCGCCCCCGAACGGCTCTCCGGACGGCGCGCGCTGGCGCCCCGCCTGCGCGCGCTGACGGAGGCGCTGCGCGCGGAGGGCGACGACGTGCGCGCACCGGCGTGATCCGGGCAGGCGCGCTCCTGCTGCTCGCGCTCGCCCTCGGCGGCGGCGCGCTGACGGGCTTCGCTCCGCCTGCAGCCGGACAGACGCCCGATGGCGAGATCCGCGGCCGGCTCGTCCAGGGCAGCGCAGGCGGTCCCGCGCTCGACGGCGTCCCCGTGCAGCTCATCATCCTCGGCGGTGCGGGCGGGCTGGAGACGGCGGAGACCGCAAGCGAACCCGGCGGCGCGTTCCGCTTCGAGGCGCCCGCCGATCCGCAGCGCACGTACGTCGTGCGCGTGGAGCACCAGGGCGTGCAGTACCTCTCGCTGCCGCTGCTGCTCTCCCGCGAACTGCCCACGATCGAGATCGAGCTGACGCTCTACGAGGCGACCAGCGAGCGGCCCGATCTGCGCATCGAGTCGACGCTCGTGACGCTGCTCGCGCTCGACCGCGTGGCCGCGCAACTGACGATCGAGCGCGTGGACGAGGTGACGAACCCGGGCGACCGCATCTACGTCGGCGACGAGGCGGGCGTGACACTGCGGCTGCCGCTCCCGGACGGCGTGGAGGGGGCGTCGGGCGCGGGAACGGACAGCGGGTTCACCCTCGAGGGCGGCGTGCTCGCCGGGACGACGGCGCTGCGGCCGGGAACGACCACGGTCGTCACGCGCTACGTCGTCGGCTACGATCGCGCGGACGACGCCTACAGCCTGCGCATCACCGCGCCGCTCACGACAGGGCGGATGGAAATCGAAGTGCCGGCCCGCTTCATCCAGGACCTCGAACCGCTCGACGCGAGCGAGCAGGAGGACTCGCGCGAGGTCTCCGGCGAGCGCGTGGAGGTGATCGCGCGCGAGGCGGCGCGGCCCGGCGAGAGCGTCAGCGTGCGCCTCGAGGGGCTGTCCGGGCGCAACGCCTCGAACCCGCTCGCCGGGAAGGGCGGGGCGCTGGCAGGCGTGCTGCTGGCGCTCGCCGTGACCGGCGGCGGCGCGCTGCTGCTGCTGCGCGCCGGGAGCCGCGGCAGCGGAGCGGGGGACGGCGCGTGATCGAGGCGCGCGGGCTGACGAAGCGCTTCGGCAGCGCTGTGGCCGTCGATCACGTCTCCTTCGAGGTCGCCGAGGGCGCGAAGATCGCGCTGCTCGGCCCCAACGGCGCGGGCAAGACCACGCTGCTCGCGCTGCTCTCGACGCTGCTCTCGCCGAGCGAGGGCGAGGCGACCGTAGCCGGTCACGACCTCGCCTCGGACGGCCATGCGCTGCGCGCCTCGATCGGGGTGCTCACGCACCGGCCGATGCTCTACGAGGAGCTGACGCCACAGGAGAACCTGCGCTTCTTCGCGCGGCTCTACTCCGTGACCGACGCCGAGGCGCGGACCGAGGAGCTGCTGCGTGCGGTGGGACTGTGGCTGCGCCGCGACGAGCCGACGGCCGTGCTCTCGCGCGGCTTCCACCAGCGCCTCGCGATCGCGCGCGCGCTGCTGCACCGCCCGCCCGTGCTGCTGCTCGACGAGCCGGAGACCGGCCTCGACCGCGAGGCGCTCGAGCTGCTGGACCGGCTGGTGCTGCACGCGCCGGGACTGACCGTGCTGGCGGCCACGCACATGCGCGAGCGGGTGGCGTCCTGGGCCGACGGCGTGCTGGAGCTGGAGCGCGGGCGGCTCCTCGATAGCGGCGCTACCGCGTCGGGCGTCGCGGCGGGGGCTGCGCGATGAACGCGACCGTCGCGGTGCTGCTCAAGGATCTGCGGCTGCTCTGGCGGCAGCGCTCCGGCTGGCTCTCGGCGGCGACCTTCGCCGCGATCAGCGTGCTGACCTACTCGTTCGCCTTCGACCTTGCTACCGGCGACGTGCGGCCGCTGCTGCCGGGCGTGCTCTGGGTGACATTCCTCTTCGCCGGGATCATCGCCAGCGGGCGCTCGTTCGCGGCCGAGGCGGAGCAGGGCACCTTCGACGCGCTCATGGTCGCTCCCGCGCCGCGCTCGGCGATCTACGGGGCGAAGCTGCTCAGCAACCTGATCGCGCTGCTGCTGATCGAGGTGGCCGTACTGGTGATGGCGACTATCCTCTTCAACACCGCCCTGCTGAGCGCGGAGCTGATCGCGATCATGACCATCGGCACCCTCGGCTACGTCAGCCTCACCACGCTGCTCTCCACGCTCGGGGCGCGCGTGCGCTCGCGCGAGGTGCTGATCCCGGTGCTCGCGCTGCCGCTGCTGACGCCGCTGCTGATCGCCGCCGTGCGCGCCACGGGCGGCGCGCTCGATCTGCCGACGGGCGGCGAGCCGTGGCTGCTGCTGCTTGCCGTCTTCACCGCCTGGACCGCCCTCGGCAGCGTGCTGCTCTTCCCCTTCGTGGCGGAACAATGAGCGCGCAGGCCACCAGCGACGAGACCGCGAGCGGCGGCGTCCTGCGCCCCGCCATGACCGCGCTGCGCCCGGTAGTCGCCGTCTACGACGCGCGCTGGACGCTGCTGCCGCCGCTCACCGGCGCGGCCATGCTCGCGATGCTCGTCGGCGCCGTGATCGTGGCGCCGCGCGAGGCGATCGAGGGCGACGTGCAGCGCATCTTCTACATCCATGTGCCCTCGGCGCTGGCCGCCTACCTCTGCTTCTTCGTCGTCTTCCTCGCCTCGATCGCGCTGCTCTGGACGCGCAACCTGCGCTTCGACGCGATCGCCCAGTCGGCTGCCGGGGTGGGCGTGCTGTTCACGGCGCTGACGCTCGCCACGGGCGCGATCTGGGGGAAGCCGATCTGGGGCGTGTGGTGGGCCTGGGACGCGCGCCTGACGAGCACCCTCGTGCTGCTGCTGATCTACGCCGGCTACCTGCTGGCGCGCAGCCTCTCCGACCGCGGGGACGTGCAGGCCGCCCGCTACGCGGCGGTGTTCGCGATCATCGGCTTCGTCGACATCCCGATCATCAACCTCTCGGTGCGCTGGTGGCGCACCCTGCACCCGGACCCGATCGTCACGCGCGGCCTCGGCGACCAGGCGCTGCCGACCTCGATGCTGCTGGTGCTGATGCTCGGCGTGGCGGCGGTCACCCTGCTCGCGCTGTGGCTGATGGCGCTGCGCGCCGAGGTCGAGCAGATCGCCGTGCGCAGCGACGATCTGCGCACCGTGGTGGACCGGCGGGAGTCGCGGCGGGCGGGGGCGAGCTGATGGACTTCCTGGAGTTCCTCTTCGCCGGATTCGCGGTGTTCTGGGCCGGACTCTTCGTCTACCTGCTCTGGCTGCAGGCGCGGCTGCGCTCCGTGCAGCGCGAACTCGAACGCCTCGAGGAGCGTCTCGCCGAGAGCGAGCGCGCGCGCGCGGAGGAGGAGACGGCGAGGTGACGCGCTACCGCTGGCTGGTCGTCGTCACCGTCGCCGCGACGCTCGTGCTGATCGCGATCGGCGCGATCGTGCGCACCACCGGCTCCGGCCTCGGCTGCCCGGACTGGCCGCTCTGCCACGGCCAGTTGCTGCCCCCCGCGGAGCGGACCGCGATCATCGAGTACACGCATCGCACCGCGGCGGCGATCGTCGGCGCGCTCGTGCTGGCGACCGCCGTGGTCACGCTGCTGCGCCACCGCGAGGACCGCACGCTGCGCAACCTCGCGATCGCGGCCCTCCCGCTGCTGGCGCTGCAAGCCTGGCTCGGCAAGGTGACGGTCGAGCGCGAACTCCCGCCGGAGATCGTCACGCTCCACCTCAGCATGGCGCTGCTGCTGCTCGCCGTGCTCGCGCTGATCGCGGCCTTCGCCTTCCTCGGGCCAGAGCGCCGACGCATCGAGGATCCTCAACGCGCGGTCTACCTGCGGCTCGCGATCTCCGCCTCCGTGATGGTCGCCGTCACGCTGATCGCGGGTTCGTACGTCGTCGGCGCGGGCGCGACGAACGCGTGCACGAGTTGGCCGGGCTGCCCGGAGGCGCCCGCGCCGTTCCTCGACGGGTTGCGCCTGCAGCACATCCACTGGATGCACCGGCTGATCGCGCTCGCCGCGTTCATCGCCGTGCTGCGGCTCGCCTGGCACGCGCGCGACCTGCCCGATGAGGACGAGTTGCTGCGCATGGCCGCGTGGGGCCTCGGTGCGTTCTACGCTGCGCAGATGCTGCTGGGCGCCGCGAACATCTGGACCGACTTCTCGAGCGCGGCGCGCGCGGTGCACCTCGCGGGCGGCGCGGCCACCTGGGGGCTGTGCGTGCTGATCGTCGCCGCCGCGATCTACCTCCCTAGCCGCAGCGCCGCGGCCCGCGCGCCTTCGCCGCTTGCGCGGGGACCGGACGCCGCCCGTGCGTAGCGAGGCGTCGGCGGCGCGCGCGGAGACGGCCGCGCCACGCTCGCTGCGCCAGACCGTGCGCGCCTATGTCGCGCTCGCCAAGCCGCGCATCATCTGGCTGCTGCTGGTCACCACCGTGCCCGCGATGGTGCTCGCCGAGCGCGGCTGGCCCTCGACCTGGCTGATCGTCGCCACCCTGATCGGCGGGACGCTGGCCGCCGGGGGTGCGAACGCGATCAACCAGGTGGCCGACCGCGACATCGACGAGTTGATGCACCGCACGAGCGCACGACCGCTGCCGGCGGGCAGTCTGACGCCCTCGCGGGCGCTGGCTTTCGGGCTGGCGCTCGGGGCCATCGCGGCGGTCTGGCTGACGCTCACGGTGAACCTGCTCGCGGCCGTGCTCGCGCTGTGCGCGCTCGGCTTCTACGTGCTGGTCTACAGCTACTACCTGAAGCGCAACACCACGCAGAACATCGTGCTCGGCGGCGCGGCCGGGGCTGCCCCGCCGGTGATCGGCTGGGCGGCCGTGACCGGCGAGGTCGGCATCGAGGCGCTGTTCCTGTTCCTGATCGTCTTCTACTGGACGCCGCCGCACTTCTGGGCGCTCGCGCTCGTCCTCTCCGACGACTACGAGCGAGCGGGCGTGCCGATGCTGCCGGTCGTGCGTGGCGAGGCGGAGACGAAGCGCCAGATCGTGCTCTACACGCTGATGCTGATCGGGCTCACGCTCGCCTTCACCCTCATCGGCGGCCTCTCCCTCATCTACTTCCTCACCGCCGTCGGAGGGGGCGCGGCCTTCCTCTACCTCGCCATCCGGCTCGCGCGCAGCGAGGGCATCGCGGACGCGATGCCGCTCTTCCACTACTCGATCGCCTACCTCGTGCTGCTCTTCGCCGCAGTCGCCGCCGACGAGCTGCTGCTCGGCTAGTCAGTCCCGCCCTCGGCGCCTCGCTCCGCCCGCTCGACCTCGTCGACCCAGGCGGGGTGGTGCTCGCGGGCCCACTCGCGGCGGACGCGGCCGAGGGCCATGCCGCGCAGCGACTCGCGCGTGGCGGGGTGCAGCAGCGCCAGGTAGAGGTGCGCGACCAGCGGCGGGATCGCGATCAGCGCGAGCGCGGTGTGCCACGGGAAGACGCCCTCGACGAAGCCGACATCGAACACGGACTTCGTCATGTAGTTCACGCCCAGCACCACGCCGCTCGCCGTCAGCCCCAGGCTGAGCGTCAGCGAGGCGAGCGCGTTGAGCTTCTGGCCCGCGTTGAACTTGCCGGCGCGCGGCGGCGTCGAGCGCGCTCGCATCGCCCGCAGCGCGCTATGCTGGAGCCACAGGTAGTCGTCGATGCCCGCGCGGGTCAGCTCGCGCATGTCGGCGCGCAGCGAGTGGCCGGCCGCCGTGGGGGCGAACAGCGGGCCGAGCACCGCCGCGAGGCCCGCCACGAACGCCCCGCCGAGCACGACGTGGAGCCAGGCGAAGACCCGCACGTCGGCGAACTGCAGCGCCTTCGCCTCCGGCCAGAAGTTGGTCACGCCGCTCAGCAACAGCAGCAGGTAGAGCACACCGAGCGTCCAGTGGATGCGCCGCGAGGGCCCCTCGAAGCGCTCGATGAAGTGCTGTCCGCCGTGCGGCTCGCCTCCGCCGTCGGCGGCGGGCGCGGTCAGGCCTCGATCCACGCGTCGACCCGCCAGCCGCGCTGCTCCCAGTAGCCGATGTCGCGGCGGTCGCGGAACTCGATGCGGGTGAGCCACTTCGCGCCCTTGTAGCCGTACATGCGCGGCATGATCAGCCGCGCGGGCGGGCCGTGATCGGGCGGCAGCTCGGCCCCGTTCATGCGGTAGGCGACGAGCGCGTCGGGCAGCAGCGCCTGCTCCATCGTCAGCGAGTCGCGGTAGATCTCGCCCAGCGAGTGGAAGGTGACGAAGCCTGCCTCCGGCGAAGGCCGCACGAGGTCGGCGATCGTTTGGAACGAAACGCCGTCCCACTGCACGTCATCGACGCCCCAGCCCTCGACGCAGTGGAAGTCGCTGACCTGCCGCACGGCCGGGAGCGCCAGCAGCTCGCTGTAGCTGAGCGTGAGCGGCTGCTCGACGAGGCCGTCGATGGTGAGGCGGTAGGCGGTGGCGTCGAACTCCGGCCGGGGCTGCTCGACGGTGTTGATGCGCCAGCCGCCAGTCAGCGAGCCGAGCACTCGCACGGCGGCCCAGCCGGCCACGGCGCCCCCGGCGAGCAGGGCGAGGAAGCGCCCTCGGGAGAGCACGCGCGCCGCGAGCGCGGACGCGCCTCCGCCTGACTGCGCCGTCCCGGAGGTTCGCTCGTCCATCGACGCACCGCCCGTTTCGCCTGCCGTCGCCCGCCCGTCGCGGGTCAGATCGGCCCCAACCAGCGTATCAGCGCGCGGCCGCCCTGCGGGCGGCTACTCGTCGCCGCGTATCCGCTCCAGCAGCAGATCCTCGAGCGAGAAGTCGAGCTCCAGCGTCTTGTCCATGCCCTCGTTCATGAACCACTCGAAGGTCTGCTCCACGGCGGAGCGGAAAGTGTACTCCGGCTCCCAGTCGATCTCCTTCATCAGGCGGTCGATCGAGAAGATGACATTCTGGTTCCAGGGGTGGATGTTGGGCGCGGATCGCTGCACGAGTTGCGAGACGCGCGTCAGCCAGGCTCCTCCGCCGGCGCCCCGGCGATCCTCGAGCGGCCCGCCGCCGAGCGGGAGCTTGTCCGCCCAGAGGTCGTCCATGAGCGACGCGGGGACGGAGATCTTCTCCGGCGTGACGCCGATCACGTCCGCGATCGTGTCGATGTAGCCCTCGTCGGTGAAGTAGTCCTTGCCCGTGAGGTTGTAGCGCTTCCCGAAGGTGTTGGGGTTGAGCATCATCATGCGCAGCGCCTTCGCCTCGTCGTCGACGTGCCCGATCTGGCCGAGCGTAGTGCCGTTCCCGGGGACCAGCGCGGGGCGTCCTCGCAGCAGCCGGACGAACATCCGCTGCTCGCGGTCCTTGATCTGGTTGTGCGGCCCGAAGACCGAGGCGAACGGGACCTGGCTGGCCGGGAAGCCGTGATCGCGGTAGGCGCGGACGAGGTATTCCTCGCAGGCAATCTTGTTGCGCCCGTACTCGATCTGCTTCTCGGAAAGCTCCACCGGGTGGGTCTCGCGGATCGGGAGGATCTTGGCGTGGGCGTAGATCGCCGTGGAGCTGGCGAAGATGTAGTGCCCGGTCCGCCCGTGGAAGATCTCGTCCATGCTGCGCACGTCGTCGGTGGTGTACGCGCTCATGTCCTGGATGCAGTCGAACTCCTCGCCGGCGAAGACCTCGCGCATGCCCTCGTGGTCGGTGCGGTCGCCGTAGAGGCGGCGCACGCTGGGAGGCAGCACGGCCTCCGTCACGCCGCGGTTGAACGTCGTCACCTCGTGGCCGTGCTTGACGAGTTCATGGACGAGCGCAAGCCCGTTGAACCGCGTACCGCCCATCACCAGAACTCTCACGAGGAACCTCCGCTTCACGCCGCATCATCGGCGGAGGCCTAGTCTACGCTGCCGGGAGGTGCGTGATGTGATGGTCTCGGACGTTGGCGGAGGGACTAGCAGGGTGATGAAAAAGTCCGCCGCAGCGGTTTTGGGCTGAAATCGCGCTGGCCGCGACATCAAAAAACCCAATGTTTCTGGGCTCTACGCCAGCCCACCGAATGGCCAGTGAGACCCTGCGGCTCAGGATCAGGGGTTTTTCATCGCCCTGCTAGCCCTCTACATCGAGGACGCGCAGGCGCAGCTTGCCGGCGGGCGCATGGACCAGCACCTCGTCGCCGGGGCGCTGGTTGATGACGGCGTGGCCGACGGGCGATTCGACGGAGATCTTGCCACTCGCGGGGTTGACCTCGCTCGGGCTGACGAGCTGGAAGATCTGCTCGCGGTCGAGCTCGAGGTTCAGCACCTTCACGGTCGAGCCCACGTTGGCGCGGCCGCCCTTCGTCTCCGGGGAGATGATCACGGCGTGGCGCAGTTGGTCCTCGATCGCGCGGATGCGCGCCTCGAGGTGGGCCTGCGCGTCGCGCGCGGCGTCGAGCGGTGCGTTCTCGCGGAAGTCCTTGTCCGCCATCGCGGCGCGCAGTGAGTCGGCGATCTCGGGACGGCGGCCCTTCAACTCATCGAGCTCGCGCTCCAGCAACTCGAGGCCCTCGATCGTCACGTAGTAGGCGCCGCCCAGTTCAGCGGCCGCGCCGGCGCCGCCGCGCGCACCGCCGCCGCCCTCGCGCAGGCGCAGGGCGGGCACGAGGTTCTGCTCGGTGAAGGCGAGCCGCGAGGCGTAGGCGAGGAAGGCGCGCAGTGGCTCCAGCAGCGCGCTCATCTCGTCGTCGAGCTCAGCGGGCTCGTCATCGGTAGCGAAGGCCTCCGGGAAGCGCTCGCGGAGGTACTCGCCGATCTGCTCGGCGCTGAGGTCGGCCATCGGGTGGTCCGCGCCGAGCCACTCCACGAAGCGATCGATCTCGGCGCGCTCCTCGCGCGCCTTCTCAGCCTCGATCGCGTTGAGGAAATGTGCGCTTGCGTCGCCCACGCTGATAGCCTCGGCCATGGCCGGCGCCTCCTGCTTGTACGGTGTGTGGGCGCTGCGGACACGCCGCGCCCGGTTATTGCTCCGGGTGCGCGCTCGTGCCCGGCCCGGGCAGTGTAAAAGATCGCTAGCAGATCGGCGAGCGCGCATGTCAACAACCGACCGCCTCGATCCGCTCCGAGCCGAGGCGTCCCGCCTCGCCCTCGAACTCGACGCGGAAGCCCAGTCGCGCTTCGGGCGCTACCTCGATCTGATCGAGGCGTGGCGTGTGCGCGCGGGCGTGACCGCGATCCGCGACGCCCCCACGATGCAGCAGCGGCTGTTCGGCGAATCGCTCGCGCTGCTCGTGGCGCTGCGCGAGGCGGGCATCCTCAAGGCAGGCGAGGCCCCTGGGATCGTCGACATCGGAAGCGGCGCGGGGATACCGGGCATCCCGATGCACATCGTAGACCCCTCGCTGGCGCTGACCCTGATCGAGTCGCACGGACGGCGCTGCGAATTCCTCGAGGCAGCGATCGCAGAGCTGGCGCTCGACGGCGTCGCCGTGCGACGGATGCGCGCCGAGGAGGCCGGGCGCGATCCCGAGCTGCGCGAGGGCTTCGGCCTGGCCGTCGCACGCGCCGTCGCGCCGCTGCGGGTGCTGGTCGAGTACGCGTTGCCGCTGCTGCGGCCGGGTGGCGTCCTGGCGGCGCCCAAGGGCAGCCGCGCCCGCGACGAGCTGCACGAGGCGGCGGCCGCGATCGAGGCGCTCGGCGGCCGCGTCCTGACGCCGCTGCCGCTCTCCCTGCCTAAGGGCGCCGTGCCGCAGATCGTCGTGCTCGTGCGCCGCGGCGAGGCGATGCCGGAGCGCTATCCGCGCCGCCCCGGCATCCCCAGCAAGCGCCCGCTGGCCTGACGGGCGCGCTCAGGCCGGCAGCTCGCCCAGCAGTGCCTCGTAGACCTCGTACGTCGCCACATCGAAGCAGACGAAGGTGACGGCGGCGGGCAACTCGTTGCCCTCGAGGAAGGACAGCGTCTCGGCGAACGCGATCCGCGTCGCGCGCTCGAGCGGGAAGCCGTAGGCGCCGGTGCTGATCGCCGGGAACGCGACGCTTGCGGCGTCGTGGTCGCGGGCGAGCTCGAGGCTGGCGCGGTAGGCGTCGGCGAGCAGGTCGTCCTCGCCCCGGCCGCCGCCGGCCCAGATCGGCCCGACGGTGTGGATCACGTACGTCGCCGGCACGTTGAAGCCGTAGGTGATGCGTGCCTCGCCGGTGGGGCAGCCGCCGATCTCGCGGCAGGCCTCGAGCAGTTCCGGTCCGGCGGCGCGGTGGATCGCGCCGTCCACGCCGCCGCCGCCCAGCAGCGAGCTGTTGGCGGCGTTGACGATGGCGTCGACGCGCTGCTGCGTGATGTCGCCCTGCTCGATCCGGACGCGATCGCGCATGGCCGCCCTCTCTCGCTCTCTCGCGCTGTCCCACGGGCATTCTAGGAGTGCCCGGTACCCTCGCGCGCCTTTTGCAGGTTCGCGATAGACTTGCGGGGCGGGCCTGTAGCTCAGCTGGGAGAGCGCCACACTGGCAGTGTGGAGGTCAGGGGTTCGAGCCCCCTCAGGTCCACCAAACTTGATAAAATCAAGAACTTTCGCAGATACGAGGAGTCGCTGATAAATGGTCAAGCAGCAACAATCCCGGTTGTCCATGGCAAGTTGCATGGTTGTCGGTGTGATACTCCTTGTCATGCTCTTGGCTGGGTGTTCAGATGAGCCAGCTCCTTCTGCCAGTGACCGAGATTTTCCTAGCGCCACCCCCACGCCGACATCCGTTCCTACGGTCGCCCCCACACCGACATCCGTCCCTACGGTCGCCCCCACGCCCACGTCCGTCCCTACGGTCACGCCCACGCCGACATCCGTTCCTACGGTCGCCCCCACACCGTCTCCCGTGCCAACCCCCACGCCGACATCCGTTCCTACGGTCGCCCCCACGCCGACATCCGTTCCTACGGCCGCCCCCACGCCGACACCTACGCCTACGCCAACGCCGACACCTACGCCTACGCCAACACCTACGCCTACGCCTACGCCAACACCTACGCCAACACCTACCCCTACGCCAACACCTACCCCTACGCCAACACCTACCCCTATCCCACCCCGTTCAGTTACCTCGGCTGAGCTATGGAATCTTGTCAGCTTCTCTCCAGAGGATATAACCTGGCGATTTAGTCTGATAGACGCCGATCGTGTCTATGTGCAAGAGCGAACAATAACCCTCCCCTTGGCCGGTGAAACTACCTTGCTGGTTTTCCGCGCAACTCCCAAGACATTCCGCACAATAGACATGATTGAAGAGAGAGTCCGTCAATATGAAGATTTTATGAATGTCGCATACCCATTCAAGACGTTCCCTGCCTTTATCGCGTACAATGATGTAGTAAGCGGATATTTCGGCAACGTGGGCTTTGTTTTGCTCGAGCCAGAGTATCAAGAGGGCGAATACACCATCGCGCACGAGGTTGCTCACTCCTACTGGCACACTGGCATCCGGCGGAAAACTGCGGTTGTAGACGGTGTTGGGTTCACACCATTCAACTGGATTGACGAAGGGGCTGCGACATTCATGAACGAGCTTGCGTTAGATAGGTTACAAAGTTTTACTCTGCCTAGCGACACCGGCTGCAGCCTGTTCGAAACCATAGGAGAGATAGACCAGATGGTGTTTTTTGACCCTGATGAGTTTCTACCTGAAAATTTATTATATAAGTCGGGATGCAACTACTCTATGGGATATGGCATATTCTCAGCCTTGTACCACCGCTTGGGAGACGAGGAATTTCGGAGAGGCTTCGGAAGTCTCTCCCTGAAAATACGCAATCTTGAACACGAAGATCAGTGCGTCGGCGTAGAGTCGGGCATATGCTACGTGCAAAAAGCTTTTGTTGAAGAAGCTTCTCCCGGGTTTGCGGAGGCCGCCGGTGAGATCATCGATCAGTGGTACTATGGGGAGTAGCCATTTGATGCCAAAGTCTGCCCAGCTTTAATCTAATCCTCGATTCTGCTGAGTGGATCCAGACCTGTGCTCTACCATGCACCAGGGCCGTTAAGTGATGGTTGCCCACCGTTCCGGTCAATCGCTGCGCTCAACATACGGCGATCTCCGACCGACAGATGCTCGACGCCCTCAGCCGGACGCCTTCAATGGGGCTGACCTTGGCCCAAAGATAACTGTCTGGAATTGCGCGCCTTCCCTACCCTAGGGGCATCTCCTCACAGAGTGCCGAGCCAAATCTCGAAGACGGTTCTGGGGAACGCGATCTGAAGGCAGAGTTCCGGATCTCTCAGCGTGAGGAGTGGTCAGACGTCTTTCAGCGATTTGAGAACATCCACAGGCTGGCCTATGTCTGGGACAGGCGGCACCGGAGGCCTCTACTCTTGCAGGACGATTGATTTGGAACTTGCGAGGAACCGCAGCGGTTCGGCTCCCTGCCTTCTGCCCGGGTCCTGATCGCACCGCGGACATCGTTGACCAGGATCATCTCATCGGCCTTGGTAACCGAGGCGAGTTCAGCCGGTGGATAGCGTTGACGCCTAGCCTGCGTTGGTAGGGACGGGGTGGGTAGCGCTCTAGGGAGTCGTCCAGTCAGGAGACCGGCATCACCCGCTAGCACACTGTCGATCGCCAGGGTCTTCTTACCAGTCGTCGCCAGAGTCATTTGACCACCCTGGGCAGCCGGTACGCGGCTTGATATCAGTGCCTGTCTGTGTCGTCAATCACCTCCTTGCGGCCGCTCGAGCAGGGCGCGGTGCGGCGAGAGTCGCTGGCGGTAGCTCTCGCCCTCGATCACGATCTGGTAGCTGGCGTTGGCGAGCCGGTCGAGGGCGCTGTTGCCGAGGATCGGGTCGTCGAAGAGGCCGAGCCACTCCTCGACGGCGCGGTTGGAGGTGATGACGAAGCTGGAGCTGCGGTGGCGGCCGATGACCAGCTCGTAGAGGTCGATCGACTGCTGTGCGCTGAGCCGGTGGAGCCCGAGGTCGTCGAGGATCAGCAGGTCGGGGGCGAGGAAGGCGCGGAACGTCTTCTCGGTGGAGTGGTCGGCCCGGGCCTGCGCCAGCTCGCGGAAGTACTGGTCGGCAGTCACGAAGCGGACGCTGTGCCCGGAGCGGACGGCGGCGTAGCCGAGCGCCTGGGCGAGGAAGCTCTTGCCGACGCCGACGGGGCCGACGAGCAGGACGTGCTCGCGGCGGTCGAGGAAGCGCAGCGAGCAGGCGGCGTCGAGCAGCCTGCGGTCGAGCCGGATGCCGGCCGACCAGTCGAAGTCCTCGAGCCGGCAGAGCTGCTCGAAGCCGGCCTGGCGCAGGCGCAGCTCCAAGCGCCCGTGGTCGCGGCGGCTCACCTCGCCGGCGAGGACGATCTGCAGGAAGTCGGCGTAGTCGAGCCCGTCGCGCCTCGCGAGAGCGATGCGCTCGGGCAGGGTGTCGAGCATCGGGCCCAGCTTGAGGCGCTTGAGCAGCGGTCGGAGTTCGGCGGTCGTGGCGGTCATCGTGACGCTCCTGTCGTGGTCTGCGTGGCGGTCAGTGCGAAGACGGCGCCGGGGCGGGCGAAGCGGCCCGGCGGCGGGGGCCCGGGCGGCTGCTGCGGGGTGGTCTCCTGCTCGAGGGCCTCGACGAGGATGCGCTCGAGCCGGCGCACGTCGATCAGCTCGACCTCGAGCGCCCGCAGGCAGGCGGCATCGAGGCGGGCGGGGGAGTAGCGCTCCGCGAGCCGCAGCAGCTTGTGGCCCTGCCGGAGCTTCGCCCAGGGCAGGGGTCCCTCGAAGAGCCGCTCGGCGTAGCTGCCCACGGCCTCGCCCAGCTCGGCCGCGCGCCGCTGGATCTGCTCGGGCGCACGCCGCGTGTAGGGGCTGAGCTCTGCCGGGTAGTCGTTCGGGTCGGTGGCCCGGCCGCCGCGCTGCTGGCGCGGATGGACCTTGAGCAGCGCGCCGCGGTGGTAGATGCGCACCAGCTTCGCGCCGAGTTGCACCTCCACCTTCTGCCCCGGCGGGCAGAGCTCCGACGGCACCGAATAGAGTGCGTACTGGCAGGCGACGTGGTGGTCTGCGTGGACCGTCGCCGTACGCCAGTCGGGCAGCTCGTACGGTTCCCCGTCCCACGGGGCGAGCAGCGGGCGCTCCTCCTCCTGGAAGACCTCGAGCGGGCGCCTGCGGGTCGTGCCGTGGATGCGCTGCCCCGCCACCTCCAGGCACCAGCGCCGGGCGACGGAGCGCATCTCGGCGAGGTCCCGGAACTGGGCACCCTTGAAGAAGCGCTCGCGCACGTACGGGACGCTGCGCTCGACGCGCGGCTTGTCGCGGGGCCGGCGCACGCGTGCGGGGTCGCTGATGAAGCCGCGGTGGCGGGCGTACTCCAGGAAGCCCCGCGTGAAGCGCGGGTGCAGCGCGTCGGCCCCGGCCACGGCGGCCGGGAAGTTATCGATGACGAGGTAGCGGGGCACGCCCCCGAAACAGGCCCAGGCCGCCTCCAGGCCCTCGATCACCGCCCCCAGCTGCTGGCTGGTGGTGGGCCAGACGAAGCAGTGCCGCGAGTAGCGCCAGACCACGATCAGCGCCCACACCGTGCGCCGGCGGCCGCTCTCGGGATCCGTGACCAGGCCGAGCCGGCCGAAGTCCATCTCGGCGACCTCGCCCGGCGGCCCGTCCTCCATGCGCACGGTCACAGGCTGCCGCTGGCGCCAGCCGCGGCGCCGGATGAAGCGCCGCAGCGAGCTGTACGAGACCTCGCAGCCGCGCTCGGCCAGCAGCTCCTGGACCCGCGTCACCTGCAGGCGCTCGGCCGTCAGCCAGCCCTCGATCTGCTCCGCCCACGGCGCCAGCAGCTGCTCGCTCGGCGCCTCCGCCTGCCGCGGCCCGGTCCGGCTCAGCGTCGCCAGGCGGGCGAGCTGCTCCTCACTCGGCTCGGGACCGCCGGGCTCAAGCCCGGCCGCCTCCGCCGCCTCGATGTAGCGCCGCACCGTCGGCCGCGACACTCCCGTGCCGCCAGCGATCCGGCGCTGGCTGAGTCCCGCCTGCCAGCGGCGGATGACTTCCCTGATCTCCACGCAATGCACCTCCCGGTAGGCCATCGCTGCTCCCTTCCCTGGGGATGCAGACGATGCTGGCCGTACCGGCGGCCCGGGTGGTCAATAGACCCTGGCGAAGTGGTCAAAAGACCCTGGCGATCTCGCCGTTTGGTGGTAAATAGATCCTGGCGATTCACACACACCCCGACGGGCAGACGTCGCAAGCTTCGGCTGTAGGTGAGGAGTGTGTGACTGGCGAGTCTGCACAGACCTCGCGATCGCTTCTTCCAGCGGAGCCGTCTGCCACTACGGAGGACCGAGTCCTACAATGCCAGCGAGAGTTCGAAGGTGGTACTGCCTACCGTCAAGTTAGGTCCACCAACCACCCAACCGCAGGCAGAACTTGGCCCCGTGGGGCCAGCGCGGCGTCTCGGCCCGTGGGTGGGCGCATGCCGAGAACGGGCGGAGTCGCCTCGGGCTACGTGGACCTGCTGGGAGCGGGGCTGTGGTTCCCTGACCGCTCAGGGAGCGCCTACCACTGGCTGGATCGCTCCGAGTGCGCGTGGTCGGGGATCCTGTAGCTGATTCCGGTATCGTCGTACGCCGAGATTCCGAGCAGCTGGCCGAAGTTCTCCGACGCCATTCCCCTCCCCTGCATCCTCCCCAGCAACCGCCGTATGCGCTGCAACATCTTGAACTGGAACAGCACCGCAACTTTCCTGGACTTCGGGAAGCGCAGCTTGTCGGCCATCTCGTCACCTACGAGCGCACGTGAGAGTGGGAATATCTGGTTCTTCACCATGTCTCGCCGCTGGTCTGGTTCCGTGACGCCCGCGACCAGGGGAGCCGAGTTGATGAGCGCGTTCGCCATGATGATCGACTCGTCGGACGTGGGCGGCTCGCAGTGGGAGGTGACGTTGTACAGATGGAGAGCCTCTTCTTCGTTGGTGAAGAGGATGGATTCCGGTATGCCCATGAGCCAGGAGGTGTAGCGCCAGATGGCCATGATGCTGTCCCGTTCCTCCTGGCTGAAGCGAACGCCCAGGGACTCGGCGTGCTTCATGGTCCGCGCGGAGAAGCAGGCGGCGGCGTAGCCTGTGTGCGCAGCGCTGATAGGGGCGCCCCAGGCCTCCTCGTCCCAATCCTCGGAGCGGCGCAGCAAACGCCTCATCTGGGCGTGAATGATCCGGATCCGGACGGAGAGTTTCCATCCGTCCCCTTGCCGGTCCAGCCCTCCGGGGAAGAATATCTCGAGGAAGTGGCGGTTGTTCTGCTGGAGCCGCCTGACGCCGCGATCGAAAATGCGGCCCGTCAGCACGAATGACTTCGCGATGTACGTCGTGAAGCCGTCTGTAGTCGGTCGGCAGAACGATGCCCTCGAGGCTGGCGTGACCGTTCATGCCGTCGGACGCAGGGGTCGTCCCGGGCGTTGCTGATGTCGCCGTCAATGACGATCTCAAGCGGGTTGGCGACCCCGAACGAGAGCTTCGGGTGCTCCTCCAGGACGAGGAACGCTTCCCTCGTCTCGGCGCCCTCCGGGAATGTGTCGACTCCGTTGATTCCCGTCTGGATCTGGAAGTAGAAGAGCGTCACGGCGACCATCGGGATGCCGATGGCGAGGATGCTGATGACGGGGAAGCGGGTCACGAGGCGCGTCGTGACTTCCCAGAATCCATCTCGCGAGGGAGCCGCGCCGGAGCCCTCGAGCCTGCCCGCGCCGACGAAGGGGATCGACAGCCGGTTGATCCTCGGCCCCAGCAGCGCAAGCACGGCCGGCAGCAGCGTGAGCGTGGCCGCCAGCGCCACCAGCACGACGAGGATGGCGCCGATGCCGAGGGACTGGAAGAACGAGAACGGCACGATCAGCAGCCCGCAGAGGGCGATCATCACGGTGACGCCGCTGAACAGCACCGTGCGGCCCGCCGTGTCGCCCGTCTTCGCGACCGCTTCAGGCGTGGACAGGCCGCGGCCCATCTCCTCCCTGAAGCGGGAAATGATGAAGAGCGAGTAGTCGATGCCCACCGCCAGGCCGATCATGGTGACCATCAGCGTGACGAAGAAGCTGAGTTCGAAGACCTGGCCGATGAGCGCCACCAGGCCCAATGCGATGGCTATGGACACCACGGCCAGACCGATCGGCGCCAGGGCAGCCACCACGGCGCCGAAGAGCACGAGCAGGATGATCAGCGCGACCGGAATGCCGAACCGTTCTCCCTGCTCAAGGTCTTGCCTCGCGAATTCGAGGGATTCGTAGGAGACGCTCGCCGGTCCGACCATCAGCACCCGGAAGCCGTCCGAGGCGTTGGCTTCCTCGATCACACCGAGCACGTCCTCGATGTTCAGCTCGGCCTCGGCGAGGCTGCCGGTCATGAGCACCGCCATGACCGTGGTCTTGCGATCGGCGGATACGAGGCGGTCGTCGTTGAGCAGGTAGTAGTGCCCTCCGCCGGCCACGACGTCGCTTCCCAGCGCAAGGATCCCCGTGAACACGGAGTCAACCTTTGCCCGGAAGGCCGGGTCGTCCACCGTCAGGGACTCAGACTGGACGACGACGATTTCAGTGATGGCCTGAGATGTCGGGAGCCTCTCCGCCAGCAGGGCGGTGGCTTTCTCCGACTCGAAGCTGTCGGCGAGCCGGAACTCGGTGGTCGTGGCGCTTTCGAGCAGATTCACGTTGAGCGCGGAGGCGATGATCATCAACGCCACCCAGGCGCCGATGGTCACCCACGGCCTTCGCGCACTGGCGCGAGCCAACAGTTCAGTCAAGGTCAAATCCCTCGCACGCCGGGGAGGCGAACTCGTCCCAACCGGGTGTCCTCGCGAGTGGCGCAGCCGGCGAGGCATCGCTGCGGAAGACCATTGCCCTTGCTCGGCGCGGGCATTCAAGCCCCAATCAGGACCGGCCGCATGAGCGCCCTCGCCTGACGGCGGACAGCGCCCCACGCCGCCGAAGGCAGCCCCCCAACCCCCCCTCGCCGACGCAACTCGCCGAGGGCTCACGAGGACCGTAGCGTCTACAATCGGGACCGGAACCGAAACCGGAACCGAATCCCATCCCGCCGGCGCTCGCCCACCCGGGCGCGAGAGGAGCGAACCATGAAGGCCGCGATCATGCACGGCGTGCACCAGCCGCTAACCATCGAGCAGGTCGAGATCGACGAACCGGGCGACCGCGAGATCCTCGTCCGCACCTCGGCCTCCGGCGTCTGCCACTCCGACCTCCACTACATCGAGGACCTGATGCCGATGAGGACGCCCGCGATCCTCGGCCACGAGGCCGCGGGCATCGTCGAGGCGGTCGGCTCGAAGGTGACCTACGTGCAGCCGGGCGACCACGTGATCGCCTGCGGCTCCGCCTTCTGCGGCGAGTGCCACGAGTGCCTGACCGGCCACCCCAACCGCTGCATGGACAAGCCCTTCCGCACGCTCGACGACCCGCCGCGGATCACGCTCAACGGCGAGCGCGTCCACAACTCCGTCTCCAACATCGCGAGCTTCGCCGAGTGGATGCTGCTCAGCGAGCGCGGCGTGGTGAAGGTGCGCGACGACATGCCGCTCGATGTCGCCTCGCTGGTCGGCTGTGGCGTGATCACGGGCGTGGGCGCGGTGCTCAACGCCGCGCAGGTGAAGCCCGGCTCCTCGGTCGCCGTCTTCGGCGTGGGCGGCGTCGGGCTCTCGGCGGTGCAGGGCGCGTACCTCTCCGGCGCGCGCCAGATCATCGCCGTCGACCTGCTGGAATCGAAGCTGGGCACGGCACGCGAGTTCGGCGCGACGCACGGCGTCAACGCCTCCGAGGAGGACCCCGTCGCGGCCGTGCAGCGGCTCAGCGGCGGCGGCGTCGACTACTCCTTCGAGGCGATCGGCAACGCCAACGTCGCGCTCCAGTGCGTGCAATCGCTCGGCCTCGGCGGGACGGCGACGATCATCGGCGTGATCCCGGCCTCGGAGACGATCGCGCTCGGCGGGCGGGCACTCGCGGGCGAGAAGACGATCCGCGCGACCACGATGGGCTCGAACAAGTTCCGCGTCGACATGCCGAAGCTGATCGAGCTCTACATGCAGGGCCGCCTCAAGCTCGACGAGATGATCACGCGACGCGGTGAGCTCGAGGAGATCAACGAGATGTTCGAGGCGATGAACAAGGGCGAGGTCGCCCGCCAGGTGATCGTCTTCGAGTAGCCGCCGGCGGACCGCGCCGTGCGCGTCGTCGCCTCGAAGCTGCCTTGACGCGCCGCGCGATCGCAGCGCCGCTGCTGGCGGCAGCCCTGGCTGCACTGCTCGCCGCCTGCGGGGGCGGCGACGACGGCGGCACGCCCTCGATCGTCTCGACCCCGCCGCCGCCGGCTGAGGCCACGCCCGCGCCGACCGCAACGCCGTCACCGGCCTCCGCGCCTTCTCCGGCATCGACTGCCTCACCGGTACCAACCGCCACGCCGTCGCCGACCGCGACGGCCTCTCCCACTGCCGCGTCCACGCCGTCACCGACCGCTTCGCCTTCGCCGACAGAAACCCCCGCTGCGGCCGCGCCCGGCACGGTGAGCCTCGAGCCTGCGTTCGGCGGGCGGGAGTTCGAGCGTCCGGTGGAGCTCGGGGCCTACCCCGCAGGGCCGGACGCAGGGGATAGCGTCTTCGTCGCGGAGCAGGACGGGCGCGTCTACGTCCTCCATGAGGGCGGCGAGGCGCTGCTGCTCGACATCCGGGCGCGGGTCAGCCGGGCCGGAAACGAGGAGGGCCTGCTCAGCATCGCAGTCGATCCGCAGTTCCCGGCGAATGGGTGGCTCTGGCTCTACTACTCGGTCGATCGCTCCGCCGAGCCCGGCCCGCGCCGCACGCGGCTCTCTCGCTTCACCGTCGACGCGGAGCGCGATCCGCTCGCCGCCGACGCGGACTCGGAGCTCGTGGTCCTCGAGGTCGAGCAGCCCTACGCGAACCACAACGGCGGCGCGATCCGCTTCGGGCCGGACGGCCTGCTCTACCTCGGCCTCGGCGACGGCGGAGCGGCGGGCGACCCGCAGGGCAACGGGCAGAACCTCGGCACGCTGCTCGGCAGCATCATCCGCATCGAGGTGCGCGACGCCTCGGCAGCCGAGCCGTACCGCATCCCGCCCGACAACCCGTTCGCGGACACGCCGGGCGCGCGCGGCGAGATCTGGGCCTACGGACTGCGCAACCCCTGGCGCATGTCCTTCGACAGCGCCGGCCGCCTCTGGGTCGGCGACGTCGGCCAGCGGGCGCTCGAGGAGATCGACGTTGTCGAGCGTGGCGGCAACTACGGCTGGAACCGCCTGGAGGGCACGCGCTGCTTCAGGCCCTCGAGCGGCTGCGACCGCGAGGGCGCGACGCCGCCCGTCGCCGAGTACGGGCGCAGCCTCGGCTGCTCCGTCACCGGCGGCGTGGTCTACGAGGGCCGGGACGCGCCCTCGCTCGCGGGCAGCTACCTCTTCGCCGACTACTGCAGCGGGCGCCTCTGGGCGCTGGAGCCCGCGGGCGGGGCCGTCGCCGAGGTCGCGCGCAGCCCTCGCCGGGTCGCCTCCTTCGGGACGGACGCGCGCGGCGAGGTCTACCTGCTGACGTTCGACGGGGCGATCCTGCGGATTGCGCCGGAGAGCGGGTCGGGGAACGGCCGCTAGCGAGGCGCGCCGCTACACTCGCGCCATGGCAGTTCCGATCCTCGCGGCGCTGTTCGCGCTCTACGTGCTCGCCACGCTCTGGCAGTTGCGGCGCGCGCTGGGCGCCGCGGAGCCGGAGGCGCGCCTGCGCGAGTCGAGGCGCGCGCTGATCGTCGTCTCGCTCGGCGCGCCGCTGCTCGCGGCGCTGATCCTCGCGGTGTGGTGAGGGCGCGTGCGGTTGACCGTGGATGCCGCGCTCGTACGATGAACAGGTGACCAGCACCACCGAGCAGACGCAGACCGAGCGCTACGAGCCGGGCGCGATCGAGCAGCGCTGGCGGCAGCGCTGGGAAGAGAGCGGCCTCTACCGCACCGAGGACCACGTCGAGGGGCGCGACAACTGGTACGCGCTCACGATGCTGCCCTACACCTCGGGCGACCTGCACGTGGGGCACTGGTTCGCGATGGCGCCCTCGGACGCCCTCGCACGCTTCCGCCGCATGCGCGGCTACAACGTGCTCTTCCCGATCGGCTTCGACGCCTTCGGCCTGCCCGCCGAGAACGCCGCCATCGCCGGCGGCGCGCACCCCAAGGACTGGACCGACGGCAACATCGTGCACATGCGCGAGCAGCTCAAGCGCATGGGCACGATGTTCGACTGGACGCGCGAGGTCGACACCAGCTCACCGGACTACTACCGCTGGACGCAGTGGTGGTTCCTCCAGCTCCATCGCCAGGGCCTCGCCTACCGCGCCGACGCCCCCGTCAACTGGTGCCCCTCCTGCAACACCGTGCTCGCCAACGAGCAGGTCCACGAGGGCGCCTGCGAGCGCTGCCACAGCGAGGTTGCGCAGCGCGCCATGGAGCAGTGGTTCTTCCGCAGCACCAACTACGCCGAGGAACTGCTTGCCAACGAAGACCTCGAATGGCCGGATTACGTCAAGCTGATGCAGCGCAACTGGATCGGCCGCTCCGAGGGCGCCGAGGCCTCGTTCGCCCTCGAGGCACCCGCGCCGGACGGCACGGACGAGATCCGCGTCTTCACGACGCGCCCCGACACGCTGCACGGGGTGACGTTCATGGTGCTGGCCCCGGAGCACCCGCTCGTCTCGCAGATCACTACCGAGGCGCAGCGCGACGAGGTGGAGGCCTACGTCCGCACCGCGGCGCTCGCCTCCGAACTCGAGCGGCAGGCAGTCGATCGTGAGAAGACCGGCGTCTTCACGGGCGCCTACTGCGTCAACCACCTCACGGGCGACCGCGTGCCGATCTGGATCGCCGACTACGCTCTCGCGACCTACGGCACGGGCGCGGTGATGGCGGTGCCCGCGCACGACCAGCGCGACTTCGAGTTCGCGGAGAAGTTCGGGCTGCCCGTGCAGGTCGTGATCGCGCCTCCGGACTGGGACGGCGAGCCGCTCGCCGAGGCCTTCGTCGAGGCCGGCATGATGGTCAACTCCGGCAGCTTCGACGGGCTGCCCTCGGAGGAGGGCAAGGCGGCGATCACGGCGCACCTCGAGACGCAGGGCTGGGGCGGAGCGAAGATCCAGTACCGGCTGCGCGACTGGCTGATCTCGCGCCAGCGCTACTGGGGCGCGCCGATCCCGATGGTCTACTGCGCCGGACAGTGCGGCATCGTCCCCGTGCCCGAGGAGCAACTGCCCGTCGAGCTGCCCTACGACGTCGAGTTCCTGCCGACGGGGCAGTCGCCGCTCGCGCTCTCCGAGGAGTTCGTGCGCACCACCTGCCCGGAGTGCGAGGGGCCGGCGCGGCGCGAGACGGACACGATGGACACGTTCATGTGCTCGTCCTGGTACTACATGCGCTACGCCGACGCCATGAACGCCGAGTCCGCGATCGCGCCCGACCCCGCCGAAGCATGGCTCCCCGTGGACCAGTACACCGGCGGCGCCGAGCACGCGACGATGCACCTGCTCTACGCGCGCTTCTTCTACAAGGCGGCGCGCGACGCCGGCATCGTGCCCGGCGACGAGCCGTTCACGCGCTACTTCGCGCAGGGCCAGATCCTCGGCCCGGACGGGCGGCGCATGTCCAAGTCGCGCGGCAACGTGGTGCCGCCCGACGACCAGGTGGAGCAGTGGGGCGCGGACACCTTCCGCGCCTACCTGATGTTCCTGGGACCGTGGGACCAGGGCGGCCCCTACGACGTCGAGGGCATCGTCGGCGTCGCGCGCTGGTTGCGCCGCGTCTGGACCCTCGCCGCCGATCCGCCCGCGCGCGGCGGCGAGGCGGGCGGCGCCTCGCGCGAGGCGCTGCGCGAGGCGCATCGCACGCTGGAGCGCGTGACCGCGGACTACGAGGGCTTCCACCTCAACACCGCGGTGGCCGCGATGATGGAGCTGACCAACACGCTCGTGCGCACGCGCGAGGCCGGCCCCGTCGACGCGGCGGACTGGGACGAGTCGCTGCGGCTGCTGCTGCTGATGCTCGCCCCGATCTGCCCGCACGTCACCGAGGAGCTGTGGGAGCGCATCGGGCAGCCCTACTCGCTGCACCAGCAGGACTGGCCGGAACCCGACGCCGCCCTCACCGCCCTCGAAACGGTCGAGCTGCCGTTGCAGATCAACGGCCGCCTGCGCGACCGCATCGATGTCTCGCCCACGGCCACGGAGGCAGAGGTGCGAGCGCTGGCCGAGGCCCGGCCACGCGTCGCGGAGCTGCTGGACGGGCGCGAGCCGGCGCGCGTCATCTACGTGCCCGGCCGGATGCTCAACCTCGTCCTACAGTAGACGGCATGGCTACGGTGTCCCGGCCGCCTCAGACGCGGCTGCAGCCCTCGGTGCAGCCTCCCCCGGCGCTGCCCGGCCTGCGGCTGGCCGGCGCGCTGCTGCTCGCCTGCGCCGCGCTGCTCACGGCCTGCCGCGGCGACGAGGACGCGAAGCCCGTGCCCGCCGAGGGCGCCTCGATCGAGACGATCCGCACCCGCGACGGTCTGCGCCTGGACGCGCGGCTCTTCGCCGCGGAGCCGGAGCGGATCGTGATCCTGCTCCACATGTTCCCGGCCGACCAGACGGCGTGGTACCCGTTCGCGCGCGAACTGCAGGCGCGAGGCATCAGCGCCCTCACCTTCGACTTCCGTGGCTACGGCGTATCCCAGGGTGAGCAGGATCCAAGCGAGATCGACCATGACGTGCGCGCCGCGATCGCATTCGCACGCGAGCGCGCCTACACCCGCATCGTGCTCGTCGGAGCCTCGATGGGCGGCACCGCCGCGATCGTCGTCGCAGCCGATCAGCCGGTCGACGGCGTCGCCGCGCTCTCGGCGCCGTCGCGCATGCGCGGCATCGACGCGAAGAGCACGATCGCATCCCTGGACGTGCCGCTGACGCTGATCGCCGCGTCCGGCGACCTCGCGGCGATGAACGCCCTCAACAGCTTCGCCGCGCGTGCCGGGCTCGGCGAGGATGCCCGCCTGGTTGTCCCCGGCAGGGCACACGGCACCGAACTGCTGGACTCGGCGGCCGGCGACGGGGTGCGCGCGCGGCTCATGGCCTTCCTCGACGAGGTGTGGGGGAGCTAGCCCTGGCGCCCGCCCGGGTTGTTGACAGCGCGAAGGCGGATCACGTTCTCCGGCGAGGTCGACCAGGCGGAAGGCGCGTCCGCCGCTGCGCCCGAGGCCGGGCGCTCACTCAGAAGCCGAGTCGGTGCTGCTCCGGACCGTCGGCGGGCGGCTCGCCGCCCGAGTCGGGCAGGCGCTCGGGACCGCCGCCCGGCTGGTCGTCGAGGGCGGGCATCGCAAAGTCGTCGATCACGCCCTCCTCCGCCAGTGACGGCTCGCCGTCACCCGTGGCCTCGGTGCCCGGCGATCCGAACAGCGTGCCGAGCGCGGCGCCCGAGCGCTGCCGCGCTGCTTCATGCCCCCGCCCGTTGCCGTTGCCGTTGCCCGCGCCGCCGTCCGCTGTCACCGGCGCGGCCAGGACCGCGTCGGCACGGACCCCCTGCGGCGGGGCAGGCGCGCCCAGCGCAGGCGCCTCGAGCTGGTCGAGGCCCGAGCGCACCGACAGCCGGAAGGCGTCGAGCTGCTGGTCGAGCCGGGCGAGCAGCTCGAGGGCGTAGCGGTCTGCGGCGGCCATCTGCTGCTCGCTGAAGCGGCGGGACTCGTTGATGCGGCCCTCGATCTCGGCGTTCACCTCGGCGAGGCGCTCCTCGGCTCGAAGCTCGGTCTCCTGGGTGATCTCTTCGGCGCGAATCTGCGCGGCACGCACGATCTCGTGCTGGCCGGTGAGCTTCGTGACGTGCTCCTCGGCGCGCGCGACCAGCAACTGCGCTTCCTCTTCGGCGTCGCGCAGCAGCGCCTCCCGCCGCTCGATCAGCTGTTGCGCCTCGTGCAGTTCGCCGGGCACGGCGACCCGGATCTGGTCGACGAGGTCCAGCATTCGCTGGCGATCGACGACCGCGCGTCCTCCGATCGGCATCCGCTGGGCGTTCGCGACCAACTCCTCGATCCGGTCGATGTGATGCAGCAGATCCATCGGTTCGCCTCCCCGTCAGTCGCAGCGGCGGCGGCCCGGCTATCGCCGGACCGCGGGCCGCGTCCCAACCGCCCCGCCGTACTCCGCGGCCGTGCCGCCGGCCCTATCGCTGGCCATCGCCGAACTTCTCGCGCAGCGCCGCCGCGACGCCCGCCGGCACCAGGTCGCTCACGTCGAGACCGAAACCCGCCAGCTCGCGGACCCGCGTGGCGCTGAGCACGAGATGTTCGATCGAGGTCATGAGAAACGCCGAGTCCACATCCGGAGCGATCTTGCGGTTCATCAGCGCCTGGTCGAACTCGTCGTTGAAGTCGTTGATCGAGCGCAGGCCCTTGACGAGGACCGTCGCGCCCTCGGCGCGGGCGCAGTCCACGGTGAGGCCGTAGTTCGCGATGACGCGGGCGTTCGGGATGTCCGCGACCGCCTCGCTGAAGAGCGCGACGCGCTCGTCGGTGCTGAACAGGGCGGAGCGGCTGTTGGCGACGGCGACCAAGAGCTCCTCGTAGAGGCTCGCCGCGCGGCGCGCGATGTCGACGTGGCCGAGCGTCACGGGGTCGAAGCGTCCCGGATACATCGCCGTCGTCACAGTTGCGGCTCCTCCCGCTGGCCGTCCCGCGCCGCGAGGCAGCGGTAGGCGGCAATCGCGCCGTCTCCCTGGCGGCGGCGCCGCCAGACCGCGCAGCCGCAGAGGGCGGCCGGCGCGTGACCGCGCGCCGCGTGCTCGACGGCGATCAGCGCATCGGGCGCGACCGCGCCCTCGATCGCGCGCTCGATCGCCTGCCAGGCGCCTCCGTCGCCGTACGGCGGGTCCGCGAGCACGAGCGTGAACAGCTCGCCCTCGGGCGGCCGCCAGCGGCCAACGCGGCCGGTCACGACCTCCCCGCGATCGCCCACGCCCGCGCGCGCCAGGTTGTCGCGCAGCAGACGGCACACGCGGCGGTTCGACTCGACGAAGAGGCAGCGTTCGGCCCCGCGCGAGAGCGCCTCGATGCCGAGCGCGCCGCTCCCGGCGTAGAGATCGAGCACCGAGCTGAGGTCGGCGTCCGCCGCCTCCAGCATGCCGAAGAGCGACTCACGCAGCCGCGCCGAGGTCGGCCTCGTCGCGCTGCCCCGCGGGGTCTGCAACTGCACCCCGCGTGCGCTCCCGGCGATCACCCGCAACGGCATCGGCGTTCCTCGCTAGATGTTCCCGGCCGGGCCCGGCGGCCCCGCTGGCGGGGGCGTGGGTTCCGGCGTCGGCGTGGGTTCGGGTGTTGGCGTCGGTGTGGGTTCGGGCGTCGGCGTCGGTGTGGGCTCAGGTGTGGGCGTCGGCGTGGGTTCGGGTGTCGGCGTCGGCGTGGGCTCGGGCGTTGGCGTCGGCTCGGGCGTTGGCGTCGGCGTGGGCTCGGGCGTTGGCGTCGTCGTCGGTTCGGGTGTTGCCTCCGGCGTGGACGCCGATTCTGAGTCGTCGGTGTTGCCGGTGGGGGTGCCGGCCGAGGGAGTCTCGCGCACAGTCGCCGTCGTGGCGGCCTCGCTGTCTTCGGCCCCGCTGCCTGCCTCGTTGCTGGTGCCGGGCGGGGCCAGCGGAGACTCCGAGGTGACGCGCAACACGACCTGACGGCCGACGAAGATCGTGCCGTCCGAGACGATCAGCGTGATGTCGTAGGCGCCCTCGCGGTCGGGCGCGCGCCAGACGATCACGCCCTGGCCGCCGCCTTCGAGGACCCCGTCCGAGGCGCTCCACTCAGGGTCGAGGTACGGCCCGTACGGCAGTTCCAGAGTGGGCGGCTCGCCCTCGGCGAAGCGGCTCACCGCCTCGCGGAGCGAGGGCAGCTCGTCGCTCGGCGCCGCCCCTGCCACGACGACACCACCGAGGCCGAAGCGCTCCGCGACGTCAAGCCGGAAGGCCACGGAGAAGCGGTTCTCCAGCCACACGCTGCGCGGACCGCTGCGCCCGGCATAGACGAAGCTCACCGCGCGCGCGCCGTCGTCCCAGAACAGCCCGCTGTTCCCGGCCTCGCGATCGATGTTGACGGCGGCGACGGCAACCGTATCGCCGGGGCCAATCGTGCCGTAGGCGCCATCGCTGAGCGCGGTCGCCAGCGCCAGCCCATCCTGCAGCGTGAGCGGGCGCAGGCCCTCCGCCGAGCGCTCCCAGGAGCGCCGATCGACAATCAGCGAGACCCGCGAGAGGTCCAGTCCCTCGTCGCGCTGCCAGGCCAGCGCCGCCTCGATCACCTCGTAGTAGATCGAGGCGTCGCGAGGTGCGCGCAGCCAGATGCCGTCGCTGCTCGCCGCGAGCGCGGACCAGTCGTAGGCGCCGAAGCTGGAGCCGGCCGTCGCCGGCACGGCCACGACGAGGCCAAGGCCGCGCACCCGTGCGCCTTCGCCGAGGTTCTCGATGAAGTAGCTGAATGGCCCCCGCAACGCGGGATCAAGCACGCCGTAGTCGATCAGCAGCCCGTCCGCGCCCAGATCTTGCGCCGCGATCAGCAACTCGTCGATGTGCGCGCTGGTAAGAACCGCCGTCGCCAGCAGGCGGTCCACCGTCGCCGATGCGGCAGCGCTGTCCGCTGTCACGCCGAGGTAGACGCCCGCCTTGCCCGCCGCCGCGAGTGCGGCGTCAAGCCCGCCGCTCTCGATCGCCAGGGCAGGCTCGCCAGCCTCGTCCTCGCCCGGCTGCGCGGCAAGCACGGCAACGACCGCCGGGGCCGGCAAGGCGGAGCGGTCGGGGGCCTCGCCGGCCTCCACGATCAGCGCGACTGTGCGTTCGACCACGAACTGCGCGAGGACCGCGATGTTCCCCGGCACGACCTGGACCTCGCCCTGCGCGGCGGCGCCGTCATCGATCACGCTGACCGCGCCGAGATGCCGCCACTCGCCGTCCTCGTGGGTGTAGAAGCCGAGCTGGTCGCCGGCGGCGATCGGCTCACTGAGGATCACGGTCAGATTCGCGGGGCCGCTGACCGCACCGTCGCTGTTAATGTCGTAGAGCTTGCTGCGCGCGCTGAGCCCCTGCGGCAGCTCGGGCAGGTCCTCGCGCGCGGCGGCCCCGACGCCGCCCTCGGGCGCATCGTCGCCGCGGTCGATGATCGAGAACGGCGACCAGACGAGGACGACGATCAGTACTGCCAGGACGGCGACGACGGAGATGATCCGCAGCAGGCCGCGGTTGCCGCCCTCGTCGTCGTCACCGTAGTCCTCGTCGTACTCGTCGAAGGGGGAATCGAAGTCCCCGTGATCGAGGGGCGCGAAGGAATCGGGGTCGCGCCGGATCGGGGAGTCAGACTTGTCCATGGATCACTCCAGCCTCGGCAGCACGGCGATCGATAGCTGCTGACCGGCGCGCACCACGGTGAGCTCGGCGGTCTCACCCGGGCGCAGCGTCTTCAGCAGGTTCACGAAGGGATGGTCGAGGTCGATCACGGCGCCGTTCACCGCCGTCACGATGTCCCCGATGCGGATGCCCGCCTGCTCCGCCGCGCTCCCCGCCTCGACGGTGATCACGAGCGCACCGAGGGGCAGCGGGATGCCGCGCGACGCGGAAAGCTCCGGCGTGAGTTCGATGTGGTGACGGAACGGCCGCTCGATGCCGAGTCGCGGCCGCAGGTACGTGCCGAGCAGCACGATGTCCTCGATGATCGGGCGCAGGCTGTTCGAGGACTGCGCGAAGGCGATGCCCTGGATCGCGCCTCCGGTCGGCGTGCCGCGCACCACCGTGGTCAGCAGCCCGATCACCTCGCCGTCGCTGTTGATCAGCGCGCCGCCGGAGTCACCGGAGTTCACGGCTGCGTCGGTCTGCACCAGATCCTCGAGGATCGCACCGTTGCGCGGCCACTCCCGCCCCGTTGCCGAGACGACGCCGACGCTGACCGAGTTCCCGACCGCGAATCCGGCGGCCGAGAGCGCCGCGACGGGCTCGCCCGGCACGAGCCGCGAGGAGTCGCCGAGCGAGGCGCTGCGCAGGCCCTCGGGCGCGATGCTGATCACCGCGAGGTCGCTGTAGGGCGAATCGTGCGAGCGGACCACGGCGGGCCGTTGCTCGCCGGTGGCAAGCAGCACGCTGAGCGCAATCGCGCCATCGATCACGTGGAAGTTCGTGACGATGTGGCCGCGATCGTCGACGACGATGCCGGAGCCGACGTTGCGCTGCTGGGTGACGGCGCCGGACTGGTCGCGCTGCAGAGGACCATCGGCGATGACCGTGACGATCGCCGGCAGCACGCGCTCGATCGCCCGCTGGAGGCGATCGGCGCTACCGAGCGCCGCGGCGGCCGCATCGGGCGTCGCGACTGTCGCGACGGGCGAGGGCATCGCCGCCTCATCGGCCGCGTCCCGTCCGCCGGGCGCGACGACGACGACGAGGCCGCCCGCGAGGCCGCCAGCCAGCCCCGCGGCGAGCGCGAGAAACAGCAGCGAGAGGGAGCGATGTTGGTTCATGTGCGCTGGCGTGATCGTCCTGACCCCTGCCGAGGCCTGACCTCGGCGCCCCGCACCGGCTTATGGTACCACCGTTGCGCGGCAGTGTGTAAGCCCATGATCGATAGGCGGCGCGAGTGGCGCAGGCAGGCGCTCTGCCGCTAGGGCGACAGATAGTCGGTGCTGTCGCGGACAGTCCGATAGTCATGATGGTCGAGGTAGTGCACCCATGTCTTCCTGGACCGTCGCACGCCCAGCGCGCGATTGGCGCCAGGCCCTCGCCACGCAGCTGCCTCCGCCCGGGGGTATTGCTGGAAACGGTCAGTGACGAACTCAAGCGCCGGCCGGAGGTCTGTGTCGGTAGAGAAGATGACGCCAACGTCGTAACGGCCATCGATGGCCCCCGCAATGAAGTCGATGGCTAGTTCTACGTCCACGCCCTTCTGCTCAGCTCGCGTCGCGGGCCAGTCGCCCGGGTAGCGCAGCGCCCGCGGGATGACGATCGCTCCGGCCCGCTCCCAGGCCTCGCACTGGCGCATGTGGGCGCCGTAGGTCTTCGGTTGCTTGGTTGAGTCGGGACGCCCGGTGTAGATGCGGACCTCACTCAGAGTCCGTGTGAGTCCCGGCGGAGGGCGGTCGCAGATCAGATTCCCGAGCGCAAGCGGATCGGTCTGGCCAGCGGTGTGATGTGCCGCCTCATCGGCATGGAAGCACCGGCGTGCCGCCTGCAAGACATTCTGGGCGTCAATGAAGAGCGCGACGCGATCCGCCACTAGACGCCTTCCAGACATTAGATAACCCCGCCAGTTCGCCACCGGAGCGGCGGACGGCGGGGAAGATTGGCCCCTGACGGGGCATGGCGAGTGTCAGCGGCACGCAGTCGGCTGTCAACACGCACAAAGCGTCGGTAGACCGCGCCCGCAGTTCCGCCCGTCGGCACGTACGCCGACCTGCCGGAGCGGCGCGAGGCGTAGCGGACGCTCGTGCGTGCGCCGCTACGGGGTCACAAGTGGCAGCTGCGCGCCGAGGGCGGCGAGGTCCAGCTCGCGCAGGGAGGCGACGACGAGGCGCGCGCCGGGCTGCGGCGGCGCGGCCGTCGAGGCCTGACGCGACTGCACGACGAACATGCCCGCCGCCTCGGCCGACTTCACGCCCGCCGCTGAGTCCTCGACCGCCACGCAGGCGGCGGGCGCGACGCCGAGGCGCTTCGCCGCGAGCAGGAAGATGTCCGGCTCCGGCTTCCCGCGCTCGATGTCGTTGCCGCTGATCGTGACGTCGAACGCGCCCGCGAGGCCGCAGCCATCGAGCGTGGCGTCCACCCACTCGGCGATCGATTGCGAGGCGAGGCCGACGGCCCAGCCGGCCGCGCGCGCGGCGGCGATCAGCTCGCGCGCGCCGTCCAGTGGCTCCAGTCCGCCGTGCCGCAGCTCCGCACTGACGAGCGCGGCGTAGCGGAGTCTCAGCGCCTCGACCGAGTCGTCGAGGGCGTAGTGCTCGCGCACCCACTCCATGAACGGCTCGATGGCGAGGCCGGTGAAGCGCGCGTAGTCCTGCTCGCTGATGCGCTCGGGGGCGACCAGTCGCTGCGAGGCGCGCAGGTGCGCGGGCTCGGAGTCGACGAGCACGCCGTCGAGGTCGAAGACGATCGCGCGCTCGGCGCTCGCGCTCACACGCTCGGCCCGTCGCCGTCGCCGCCGGACGCAGCGGCGGGCGCCGCGCCCTCGAGCAGCTGCTTCAGCCGCCACACGGCGTCGCGCAGGGCCTGGCGGCGGTGGGCACGCTGCACCAGCAGGTCGAGCAGCGCGCCCGCGAAGCCGCCCGCCGGGGTGTAGATCGCCTCGACCAGCAGGTGGACGTCGTCCGGGCCCTCCGCCGAGAGCACCCAGCTCAGCGACTCGAAGGCGTCGCCGCCTGCCCCGTCCGGGGCGGCGCGGAAGAGCAGCAGCCGAGGTGGCTCACGCTCGGCGGCCTCCAGACGGACGCGCTCGGATCGCAGCGGCAGCGTCAGGACGCCATCGAGGCGCGCGCGCGGGCCGGGCTCGCCCTCGACATCGCGGAAGCTGCGCGGCAGCCACTCGCCGTAGCGCGCGGTCGCCTCGAGGCGTTCGAACGTCGCGCTCGCGCTCGCGTGGATGTGCACGTCCTCGAGGATGCGTCCCACGCGCCGCTAGCCGCCCGACTCTCGCATCGCCGGGAAGAGCACGACCTCGCGGATCGAGTGCTCGCCCGTGACGAGCATCACCAGCCGCTCGATGCCGACGCCGAGGCCGCCGGCCGGCGGCATGCCCTGCTCCAGCGCGCGCACGAAGTCCTCGTCGGCCAGTTCGGCCTCCTCGTCGCCGCCGGCCGCCTTCTCCGCCTGCTCGCGCAGGCGCTCGCGCTGCTCGACGGGGTCGTTCTGCTCGGAGTAGGCGTTGGCTCGCTCGATGCCGAGCGCGAACAGCTCGAAGCGCTCCGCCAGGCTCGGGTCGTCGCGCCTGCGCTTCGCGAGCGGCGACAGCTCCGCCGGGTAGTCGAAGACGAACGTCGGATGCACCAGGCGCGGCTCGACGAACGCCGCCATCAGCGCGTCGAGCGCCGTCCCCCACGAGGCGTCCGGGGCCACCTCGAGCCCGCGGTCGCGGGCGAGCGTGCGGATCTGCTCCGCTTCCGGATGCGCGCGATAGTCGATGCCGGTGTGCTCGAGCAGCGCCTCGCGGTAGGTGGTGCGCGCCCACGGAGCGCCGAGGTCGAGCGTCTCCTCGCCGTGCCGCACCAGCAGGTCGCCCGTGACCTCGCGCAGCACGTAGCGGAACAGCGCCTCGACCATGTCGGCGACGTCCTCGTAGTCGGCGTAGGCCTCGTAGGACTCGAGCAGCGTGAACTCGGGGTTGTGGCGGTGGGAGATGCCCTCGTTGCGGAAGACGCGGCCGATCTCGAAGACCTTGTCGAAGCCGCCGACGACCAGCCGCTTGAGGTGCAGTTCGAGCGAGATGCGGAGCGCCAGATCGCGATCGAGGGCGCCGTGGTGCGTGTAGAAGGGCCGCGCCGCCGCTCCGCCCGCCTCCTCCTGCAGGACCGGCGTCTCCACCTCCATGAAGCCGCGCCGCTGGAAGAAGCGCCGCACCGCGACGAGCACCTCCGAGCGCGTGCGCGCGATCTCGCGCGATCGCTCGTTCGCCATCAGGTCGAGGTGGCGCTGGCGGTAGCGCGTCTCCACGTCGACGAGGCCGGCCCACTTCTCCGGCGGCGGGCGCAGCGCCTTCGTCAGCACCCGCCAGCCCGTGACGGCGACCGTGACCTCGCCGTGGCGCGTGCGGAACAGCCTCCCGCGCGCCTCGACGAAGTCGCCGAGGTCGACCAGCGTCAGCAGCGCGAACTGCTCGCCGAGCACGTTGCGCCGCAGGTGCAGCTGGATCCCGCCGGAGCCGTCGCGCAGATCGACGAAGGCCGCGCGGCCCATGTCGCGGATCGCCGTGACACGTCCGGCGACGGTGACCGCGCGGCGGCTCTCCTCAAGGCCCTCGCGCTCGTTGCGTTCGAAGAGCGCGACCGCACGGACCGCCTCGTGGCTGCGGGCCGTCCTCGCGGGGTAGGCGTCGCCGAGCGCGAGCAGTTGCTCGCGCTTGCTGCGGCGCAGCTCGATCAGTTCCTGTTCGGACGGCATCGGCCACCTGCCCGCGCAGCGGCGGTGGCAGTCCTCCTGCCGCCGCAACGACGCCCGCGCGCGCCGGTCAGCAAACCTCGACGATCGTCATCATCGTGTTCCCGCCGGGAGCGCTGACCTTCACTCTGTCATTCCGCTTCCTGCCGAGCAACGCCTGCCCGACGGGCGACTCGTGACTGATGCGGCCCTCGCCCGGGTTCGTCTCGGCGGGCCCGACGAGCTGGAAGGTCTGCTGCACGCCGCCCTTGAGCTGGACCGTGACGTTCGAGCCGACGCGCACGTCCATGGAGTGGTGCGCGGCGTCCTCGTCGATCACTTCGGCCCTCTCAAGCAGCAGCTCGATCTCGCGGATGCGGCCTTCGAGGAAGGCCTGCTGGTTCTTGGCGTCCTCGTACTGCCCGTCGATCTGGGCGATGCCGAGCTCCTGGGCCTCGTGGATCGCTGCGGCGACCTCGACACGGCGCCGCGTACGGAGCTCGTGTAGCTCGCCCTCGAGCCGCTTGAGACCTTCTTGCGTGAGCAGAACCCGATCCTCGCTCATTTCCCACCTCCGAGGGATGCGAATCCGCCGGCTGCGAAGCCGGTGGTCCGCTGGACCCTGTGAGACCAAGAGACGAATACGGACTCGCCATCAGGGCAAGCCCGGAACTCAGACGACACTTTGTATCTAACGTTGCGTCTATCGTATCGCGAGCCCCTCGTGCGTGACAATATTCGGGCGGGCAGGCGCGGACCGCGCCGCTTCGTTGCTCTCGGCGCGGGGGGCGGGGTAGGCTCGCACGCGTGGAGCGGCACTTCACGGTTTCCGGCTTCCTCTCTTACGACGGGCGAACTGCGCTCCATTGGCACCGCCTCGGGCTGTGGCTGCCGCCCGGCGGGCACGTCCAGCCCAACGAAGACCCGATCCAGGCCGTGCTCCGCGAGATCGAGGAGGAAACCGGCGTCGAGGCGCTCATCGTCCCCACCAGCACCCCCTACCCGCACGACGAGCCAAGGCAGCTGCCGCCGCCGGTGACGGTCGGCGTCTACGAGATTGACGAGCCCGGCAACCCCCACGAGCACATCGACTTCGTCTACTTCACTCGCCCCTGCTCGCCGGGCGCGGCGGGCGCGCCGGACCTGCCGGGTCAACCCGACCGGGGCGAGGGCTGGCGCTGGGTGAGCCGCGAGGAGCTGCGCGAGCCGGGCGTAGTGCTCGCCGGGCCGGAGGGATCGGCGGCCGTCCCGGAGGACGTGCGCCGCCTCGCCCTCGACGCGATCGAGGCGGCCGACGCGGTCGCGGCACACACGTCAGCCGGCGCGGACCGGCGGGGCTGAGCGCATGCTGCCGATACGGCTGATCCGCGAACAGACCGACGAGGTGCGCCGCGCCTGCGCGCTGCGCGGCGTCGAGGCGCCGATCGACGAGATCCTCGAGGCCGACCGCGCACGCCGCTCCCTGCTTACCGAGGTCGAGGGGATGCGCGCCGAGCGCAACGAGGCCGGCAGGGCGATCGGCGCGACCCGCGACCCCGAGGAGCGCCAGCGACTGATCGACGCACAGCGTCAGGTCGCGGCGCGGCTCGACGAGCTCGACGCCTCGGTGCGCGAGCGCGACGAGGAGCTGCAGCGCCTGCTGCTGGAGCTGCCGAACCTGCTCCACGCCTCGGTCCCCGAGGGCGGCGAGGAGGCCGGCCTCGTGCTCTTCGAGGGCGTCGCGGACGGCGCGCCCGTGACTGCCGACCCGCCGCGGCCCGTCTCCGCCGAAGCCACGCCCGAGGGCGAGCCGGGGCGGCGGCCGCACTGGGAGATCGGCGAGGAACGCGGCCTGATCGACTTCGAGCGCGGGACGAAGATCTCGGGGTCGCGCTTCTACGTGCTGCGCGGGGGAGCGGCGCGGCTGCAGCGCGCGCTCATCGCCTGGATGCTGGACCTGCACCGCGAGCGCGGTTACGACGAGGTCTACGTGCCGTTCGTGGTCAGGGGGGAGATGCTCGTCGGCTCCGGCCAGCTGCCGAAGTTTGGCGACAACCTCTACCGCGACCACGAGGACGACGTCTGGCTGATCCCCACCGCCGAGGTGCCCGTCACCAACCTCTACCGCGACGAGATCCTGCCGCTGGACGCGCTGCCGATCCATCACGTCGCCTACACGCCCTGCTTCCGCCGCGAGCGCATGAGCGCCGGGCGCGACGTGCGCGGCATCAAGCGCGGCCACCAGTTCGACAAGGTCGAGCTCGTGAAATTCTGCGAGCCCGAGCGCTCCTGGGACGAGCTGGAGACGCTGCTCGACGAGGCGCTCGAGGTCGCGCGCGCGCTCGGCTTCCGCTACCGCGTCGTGCGGCTGGCGGCGCAGGACGTGGGCGCGGCCTCGGCGCTGACCTACGACATCGAGGTCTGGGCGCCCGGCGCGGGCGAGTGGCTGGAGGTCTCCTCCTGCTCCAACTTCCTCGACTTCCAGGCACGGCGCGCCAACCTGCGCTACCGCGACGCCGAGGGCCGCGTGCGCCACCTGCACACGCTCAACGGCTCCGGCCTCGCACTGCCGCGCACGCTCGCCGCCCTGCTCGAGCAGTACGAGCGCCCGGACGGCATTGAGGTCCCCGATGTGCTGCGGCCCTACCTCGGCGGCGCGGACCTGATCGAGGACGAGCCGCAGATCACCTCCTGAACCGCCGCTGACGCCCTGCCACGGCAGATCCGCACGTACGTGCTTGACATCGCCGCACGGATGTTCCACTATGCGTTCTGAGTGGCGGACATGCGTTCTATGCGGGAGGTGAGGAATGCTGTTCGCAACCGTCCTTGGAGTGCTGCTGGGAGGCGCCACGGTGCTGCTCGTGGAGCAGTGGCTGCGCGCCGAACTGAGCTCGCGGCGCCCTGCCGTGCAACCGCGACTCGTTCGGCCCGGCCAGACGCCCGCGATGTCCTCGATCGCGCTGCGCCGCCTGCCCCCGCGCTAGACTGCGCGCGTGACAGAGCACCCCGATCGAGGGCCGCCGACGCTCGTGCGCCTGCTCTTCGACGCGTTCGACGAGTTCGAACGGGTCGCGGAGGCGCTTGCGGGCCTCGATGCCAACGGCGGTCCGGCGGACGGCGGCCGGCTCAACTCCGGCAGCTGGATCGTCGCTCACGTCGCGAAGCAGCAGGACCACTACTGGAACGCCGAACTGCAGGGCCTCGATCGCGATCCCTGGCTCGAGGAGCAGCGCGTCAACTTCGGCGACGCGCCCTCGGCCCCGGACCTCGCCGACGCCATCGAGGCGTTCCGGCGGGTGCGATCGCGCGCGATTCCCTGGCTGCGCCGCCTCGATGCCTCGCGCCTCGATGGCTTCGCCCGTCGTTCGCCCAGCCTGCGGCGCGAGCAGAGCGTGAGCGACCTGCTGTCGAGGAGCATCGGGCATCTCTTTTCGCACGCCGGGGAGTTGAGCGTGATCGCCTCGCTGGCGGGGGCGCCGGACCTTGGCGTGCCGGGACGGATGACGCACTCGACGCGCCGCTGACGGGCAGCGCGCGCCCTCGGGACAGACTCGGTCGCCGCTGCTACGCCGTGAGCATCCGCTCCGCGGCCTCCCTTGCCTCGTCCAGGGTCCCGACGAAGCGATCCGCGGGAACGCCCTCGAGCACGTTCAGCGCCTCGAGGGTGCTGGCCGGCATACCGTGGAGGCCCATCACGATGCACTCGGTGTCCTCGGCCATGGCGATGTCGATCATCTGCTCCACCACCAGCGCGGCGCTGTCGTCCATGTAGACGGTCTCGGAAAAGTCGAGGATCACGACCTCGTGGTCGCGGATGTCCACGCCGATCGTGCTGATCAGCTTGCTGGAGGAGGCGACGGAGAAGGTCCCGCGGAGAGACACCATCCCGACGCGCGCGGAGAACGCGTCTCCCTCCCCCGCGTCTTCCGGATGAGCGAGGAAACTCTGATCCAGCAGCGGCACGGAGACCACGCTGTCCAGCTGCAGCCGCTCCAACTGCCGCGCGCTGGCCATCGCCGCGGCGATCAGGCCGATCGCCACGGCGGTCACGAGGTCGAGGAACACCGTGAGTCCGAGCGTGATCAGCATCACGATCAGGTGTTCCCGCTGCACGCGGTGGACACGGGTGATGAAGCGCCAATCGATGATGTCCCAGCCGACCTTCATCAGGATGCCAGCCAGCGCCGCGTGAGGGACCGACTCGACGTATCGCCCGAGGCCCAGCACCAGCGCCAGCAGGATGGCCGCTCGCAACGCCCCCTAGACCGGCGTCCGGCCCCCGGCGCGGATGTTTACCACCGTGCCCATGGTGGCCCCCGCGCCGGGCAGCGCGCCGATGAACCCGGCAATCGTGTTGCCGATGCCCTGACCCACCAGCTCCCGGTTCGGGTCGTGCCGCGTGCGCGTCATCGAGTCCGCCACCAGTGAGGTGAGCAGGCTGTCGATGGAACCGAGCAGCGCGAGGATCAGCGCCGACTGGACCGAGCGCGCGAGGATGTCCGGTGAGAGATCCGGCAGGTGCGGCTCCGGCAGGCCGATCGGCACCTCGCCGTCACCGGCGTGTCGCCCAGCCAGAGCACGCCCAGCAGCGTCCCGGCGATCAGCGCCGCGAGCGCGGGAGGCAGGTACTTCCTGAACTGGGCCGGCCAGCCCACGCCCACCGCGAGGGTGACGACGGCGATCGCCAGCGCGCTGCCGTTCAGATTGCTGAGCGCGTCCGGCCATTCGCGGATCGCGCCCAGTGGACCGCCGCTGGCGACGGGAGCGCCGAGGAACGGCAGTGTCTGCAGCAGGATGATGATCACACCGATGCCGGACATGAAGCCGGAGATGACCGAGTAGGGCGTGTAGGCGACGAAGCGGCCGACTCTCAGGACCGCGCTACCCGTCGGGAACGCCGCGATCCTGACCTCGCAAGAAGGCTGGGGCCTGGACGACCTTGCCGGCGGGAAGGTCCCTAGAACTCGCGGACGAGCATCCCACCCGGCTGGCGACGCCAGGTGCGGATGCGGGCGTGCCCGATGCCGGCGGCGATCGCGTAGTCGCGTGCGCGGGCGGCGAAGCCGGACGGCACGTAGATGTAGAGCGGCGCGTCGTCGTTCTCGAGCTGCGCCCATACCAACTCGGCCTGCCGGCGCGTCACGGTCTCCTTCGTCTCCACCTGCGCAACCATGATCGGGCGGTTGCGCGGGTGCTCGACGACGACGATGTCGGGGAAGACCTGCGAGCGCGAGGTGCCTCCCGCGGTGAACTCCAGCGCCAACTGCGGCTCCGGAACGTTGACGTACGTCCGGTAGTCGGGGTGCGCGTCGTCCGGGAACGGGAAGCGGTCGTTCGCGAGCTGGCCGATCGCGGCCTCCAGCTCGTAACGGCGCGACTCCTCGCTGCGCCGCCAGGGCACGCCGGCCTCGCGCCAGCCCGCCATCCGTCGCTCGCGCTTCGCGTCGAAGCCGCGCAGCTCGCGCGCCTGCTGGACGACGAAGATCAGGAGGAACAGCAACGCCGGCGGCAGCAAGAGGACGCCGAGCTCCGGGGGTCCCTGCAGGCTCCGGAAGATCCCCAGCCTGGGGATGATGTCGATGATCCCGCCGATGACGGGCGTGCCGCCGTTGACGGGGTCACCCGGCGCCAAAAAGACCCCGACCAGCATGACGAGCATTGCGACGAACGCGATCGCCCCGATCGGTGAGGGCTGGCCGTACTGCGAGACGGCGGGGCCACCATGGTGCCCATGCTCCTCGACCGCCTCAATCTGCGTGCTGGCGGCGGCGAGCACCGGAGCGGCTTCCGCAGGCTCCTCGGCGGGCGCCTCCGCAGGCTCCTCAGCGGCAGCCTCGGCGGCAGGCGCCTCCGCGGCAGGGGCGGGCTCGGCCTCGGGCGCGGGCTCCTCGGCCGCCGGGGCGGCGGGAGCAGCCGGAGCAGCGCCGCCGCCGACCATCGCGCGCGCGCCCGCCGCATCGTCGAACCAGAGTGCGTTGATCTCGGTGAACCGGGCCTGGTCATCCGGCACGTCGGCCTCGGCGAAGATCGCGGTCACCGGGCAGGCGGGCTCGCAGGCGCCGCAATCGATGCAGACCTCGGGCTCGATGTAGAGCATCCGGTCTTCGCCTGCGTCGAAGTGGATGCAGTCGACCGGGCAGACCTCGACGCAGGACTGGTCCTGAACGTCGATACAAGGTTGGGTGATGACGAACGTCACCCGCGAGCCTTCCCCTCCCACGCTCGCCCGAAGGCGGGCGTCAGGCTTGTCACGCTGTCGGCATCCTATCGGCGCTCCGTGTGAGCGTCTACGCCGTTCGCCGGATTGCCGCGCGTCTCGTTAGCCGCCGACGTGCGCGGCGGCGGAGCGGCCGGCCGCGCGACCGAACACCGCGCCGGACATCAGGCCCGAGCCCGCGGGGTAGTTGTAGTGGAAGAGGCCGCCGACCATCTCGCCGCAGGCGTAGAGGCCGGGGAGCGGCGCCCAGTCCGTGCTGATCACCTCGGAGTCCGTGTTCACGCGCACGCCGCCGAACGTGAAGGTGATGCCGCCGGTGATCGGGTAGGCGCGGTACGGCGGCGAGTCCAGCTGCTGCGCCCAGTTGGTCTTCTCCGGCTCCAGCCCCTCCGTCTTGAGTCCGTCGCGGATACCGGGGTCGAACGCGCCCCCGCCGAGGACGGCGTCGTTGAAGGCGTCGAGCGTCTGCTTCGCCGTCTCATGGTCGAGCGGCAACTGGGCGACCAGCTCCTCCAGCGTGTCCGCCACGATCGGGTCGCTCGTGCGGTAGCGCGGCTCGAGGGCCTCGAAGACCTTCGAGTCGAAGATCTGGTAGCCGATGCCGCCGGGCTGGCGCAGCACCGCGCCGCCGGTCTTCGCGTAGGTGAGCAGGTGGAAGTCCTCGCCCTCGTCGATGAAGCGCTCGCCCTCGCTGTTGAGGACCACGCCGAAGGGGTAGGAGAGGCGGTTGGTCTGGTCCGTGAGCCTGCGGTCGCCGTACATCGGCGCCTCCGCGGAGATCGGCGTGCCGTGGCTGCCGGACCACTGCCCGTAGGGCAGCGCGCCAACCTCGAGGGCCATGCGCAGTCCATCGCCGTTGTTGTAGCGCGTGCCGCGCACTCGCGCCGTGTCCCACGGCCGGCCGAGGTAGCGCGCTCGCCACTCGGGGTTCGCCTCGAAGCCGCCGCAGCCGAGGATCACCGCGCCCGCCTCGATCTCGTGCAGCCCGTCCGCGTCGTTCACCACCACGCCGCTCACCGCGCCGCTGGAGTCCTGCAGCACGGAGCGCGCGCCCGTGCCGTAGCGCAGCTCGATGCCACGCTCGGCGGCGACGTTGAACCACATGCGCGAGAGCCCGATGCCGATGCCGACCGCGCGGATCACGGCGCCCTGCGGCCAGCGCACCGCGCCCTCGTACTTCACGGCGGAGAGGTCGGTGGCCGGGCCCATCACGATGCCCTGCTCGACCATCCAGCGGACCGTCTCGTAGGAGCGGCCGATCAGCGCCTCGGACAGCTCCGGGTCCGAGGAGCCCTCGGTCACGCGGTCGAGGTCGGCGCGGAACTGGGCGGCGCCGTAGGGCTTGATGTTCTGGGTGAAGCCCGGAATCTGCTTCTCGATGTCGGGGACGATTGGCAGCAGATCCTCGGCCCGCTCGAAGGCGAAGCGGAAGAGGCCGCCGCTGTAGTGAGTGTTGCCGCCGCGCAGCTCCTCGGGCGCCTTCTCCAGCATCAGCACCCGCTCGGCGCCGTGCTCGTTGGCGGAGACGGCGGCTGCGTGGGCTGCGTTGCCCGCTCCGACGACGATCACGTCGTACTGCATGGTCGGTTCCTCGCTTTCGGGCTGTTCCTGCCCTCGCGGCGTCGTCGCGCCTTCGCTGCGCCGGGCGATGGTACGGGCTCGCACGGTCAGGGGGGAGCGGCGCGCCGCCGCGCCGGGATCAGTGGATCACGTTGTCGTGGACCAGCTGCTTCCGCTCCTCGTCGCTGAGGCCGAGCAGCTCCCCGTAGATGTAGCGCTCGCCGCTGCCCTGCAGCTTCGCCGCGTGGCGCACCCGCGCCGGCGTGTCCGAGAGGCTCCAGGGCGCCGTCATCACCCACTTGCTCCCGAGGATCGCGTGCTCCACCTCCACCCAGCGGCCTTGCGCCCGCAGGTGCGGATCCTCCAGCAGCTGCTTACCGTTGAGCACCGGCGCGGCGGCCACCCCCGCCGCCTGCAACCGCGCCGCGAGGTCGCCCGGCGGCTGTGCGCTGGTCCACTCACCGATCAGCGCGTCCAGCTCCTGCTCGTGCTCGAGGCGCTCCAGCACGCCGGCGAAGCGCGCATCCTCGGCCAGCTCGGGGCGGCCCATCGCCTCGCAGAGCGCGAGCCACTCCCCGTCCGCGCCGACGGCGATGCTGATCCACTCGTACTCGCCGGCGCAGCGGTAGACAGCGTGCGGAGCCATCGTCGGCTCGCGGTTGCCCTGCGGCTCCGCGTTGCGCCCGTTCAGCGCCGAGTCCAGCAGCAGGTCGCCGACGAGCGTGGTGAGCGACTCGTTGGCCGAGAGATCGAGGTACTGGCCCTCGCCGGTGCGCTCGCGGTGCAGCAGCGCGTAGAGCACCGCGAAGACCAGCCATTGCGAGCTGATCAGGTCCGGCCAGTTCACGTACTCGCCGGGCGGCCCTCCCGGATAGCCCGAGGCGAGCCCGATGCCGCTGCGCGAGACGAAGTTCGGCGCGTAGCCCACCTCGTGCTCGTCGGGGCCACCCTGGCCGGAGGCGCTGAGCGAGATCGCGATGATGTCCGGCCGCAGCTCGCGCAGCGCCTCGTAGCCGAGGCCGAGCCGCGCGACGGAGCCGGGCCGCTGGTTCTCGACGACGATGTCGCACTGCGCGGCGAGCCGCCGCCCGAGGTCGAGACCACGCGGGTCGCGGAGGTTGAGCCGCACGCACTCCTTGTTGAGGTAGAGCACGTTGATCGCGGGATCGTCGTCGGTGGCGCGGATGCGCGGGATCATCGCGCTCGTCACGCGGATCACCTCGGCCCCGAGGAAGCCGAGCATCTGCGTGCCCGCCGGCCCGGCGACGCCCGTCGTCAGGTCCAGAACGCGCCGCCCCGCGAGCGGGCCGGGCGCGGGCTCGTCCGTCATCGGCGCCTACTCCCCGCCATCGGAGTCCTCGCCACTGCCGAGCTGGACACCGGCCCGCTCCTCCTGGAGCAGGAAGAAGATGTTGGAGTCGAGCTCGCCCCAGCCGCGGCCGAGGGCGGCGACCATCTCCTGCTCGGAGAGCGCGGCGTGCGACATCGGCACGCCCAGCTCACGCCCGAGTTCGGTCGCGAGGCCCATGTCCTTGCGCGAGAGCCGCAGCGCGAAGCTGGGCGGATCCCAGTGCTGCGCGAACACGGTGTCGACGAGGCGGTGGTTCAGGAAGTGCCCCTGCCCGAACGCCCCGTCCTGCAGCACGCGCTGCATCACGTGCGGATCGACGCCCGCCTTCGCGGCCAGGGTCAGCCCCTCGGCAATCGCCATCCGCGAGCTGATCGAGGTCATGTTGTGCACGAGCTTGGCGACCATGCCGCTGCCGATGCCCCCGATGTAGCTCACCTTGTCGCCGATCGAGTCCAGCACCGGCTTCAGCTCCTCGTAGCGGTCGGCGTCGCCGCCGACCATCACGGCGAGGCTGCCGGCTGCCGCGCCGGTGATGCCGCCGCTGACGGGCGCGTCCAGCACCTCGATGCCTCGCTCGGCGAAGCGCGCGTGGATCTCGCGGATCAGCGTCGGCGAGTTGGATGAGAGGTCGATGTAGACGCTGCCTTCGGCGGCGCTCTCGAGGATGCCGCCGGGGCCGAGCGCGACCGCCCGGACCTCGGGCGGGCCGGGCAGCGAGGTGAAAACGATCTCGCTCGCCTCGGCGACTCCCTGCACGCTGTCGGCCCAGGTCGCGCCCACGGCGAGGTGCGGATCGGCGATCTCGCGGCGCAGATCGTGAACGGTGAGATCGTGGCCGGCCTTGATCAGGTTCATCGCCATCGGGCCGCCCATGTTGCCGAGCCCGATGAAGCCGATGCGCATGGCCGTGCCCTCCACTCAGCGCTCGCACGGCCCCCGTTCGCTGGCCGCTGCGGCGTCGCCGGGCGGATACTAGCAGCGCCCGCGGGCAGGCGCTGCCGCAGCGCGGCGCAGCGTGTAGGCTGGCGCGGCCCGCCATCCGGGCCCGGAGACCGGGCCCGCGAGGCGCTCCAGGGGAGGACCCGCGAACGTGACCGCACGCCCCCTCGACGACGTGCTTGTGGTGGAGTGGTGCTCGCTCGTCTGCGGGCCGTTCTGCGGCAAGTGGCTCGCCGAGGCCGGCGCCGACGTGATCAAGATCGAGGCGCCCGGCGAGGGCGACGAGGCGCGCCGCCGCGGCCCCTTCCCCGGTGACCAGCCCGACCCCGAGCACAGCGGCCTCTTCCTGCTGCTCAACACCAACAAGCGCAGCATCACCCTCAACCCGGAGAGCGCGGACGGCCTCGCGATCCTGCGCGACCTGATCGCGCGCGCCGACGTCTTCCTGCACGACCGCCCGCCCGCGCTCGCCGACGAACTGGGCCTCGACTACGAGACGCTGTCCGCGCAACGCGAGCGGCTGGTACTGACCTCGATCTCCCCCTACGGGCACAGCGGCCCGAGGCGCGACGAGCACGCCTACCCGCTCAACGTGGTGCACGCGAGCGGGGCCACCTACCACCAGCTCGCGGGCCAGATCGCGCTGCACGACTTCCCGGACGCCGGGCCGGTCAAGCCCGGCTCCTTCATCGCCGAGTGCGACGCCGGACTGAACGCGGCCACGGCCACCCTCGCGGCGCTGCTCGCGCGGATGGGCACGGGCCGCGGGCAGCACGTCGATGTCTCGAAGCAGTGGGCGATGATGAGCACGCAGCGGCCGGAGGTGCATCGCTACGCCTCGGACGGCACGCTCGTCACGCGCGAGCTGGATACGGAGTGGTTCCCCGGCGTCTACCAGTGCAAGGACGGCTGGGTCGTGTTCGGCGCGGTCTGGGGCGAGCGCAACTGGGCGGCCGCCGTCGAGATGATGGGACACCCCTGGTTCGCCTCGGAGCCGTGGTTCACCGAGGAGCTCTGGAACCTCCCCCAGCTTGGCATCCCCAAGCCCGACCACGCCGACGAGGTGCGCGACACGATCGCCGAGTGGTGCATGGAGCGCACCCGCGAGCAGATCCAGGACACCGGGCAGGCACACGGCCTCACGATCACCGGCCACACGACCATGGAGGAACTGCTCGCCAGCGAGCAGATGCGCGTGCGCGGCTTCATCCGCGAGATCGAGCACCCGGAGGCCGGACCGCTGCCCGACACCGCCTTCCCGTTCCGCACCTCGACGATCGAGTCGCGCCGGCCGGGCCCCGCTCCCCGCCTCGGCGCTCACAACCGCGAGATCTACTGCGACCTGCTCGGCCTCGAGCCGGAGCAACTCCCGATCCTCCGCCACGCCGGCGCGATCTAGGCGCCCACCGCGACCAGAAGAGCACGGACCCGAAGGAGCACCGCCCATGACGCGCGACCCGATGCAGACCCGCCTCTGCGACGAGTACGGCTGCGAGATCCCCCTCGTCGGCTTCGCCCACACGCGCGACGTGGTCGCCGCCGTGACGAACGCCGGCGGCATCGGCATGTACGGCGTCAACGCGCTGACGCCGGAGGAGATCCGCAACGACATCCACTGGATCCGCGAGCGCGTCGGCGACAAGCCGTTCGGGATCGACTTCCTGCTCTCCGCCTCCTACGTCGAGGGCACGCCGGAGGAGCTGATGCCGCAGATCCCGCAGCAGCACTGGGACTTCGTCGACGGCGTGATGCGCGAGCACGGCATCCCGGAGCCGAAGACGCCCGGCCCCTGGGGCGTCAAGCGCGTCGACCTGCTGCGCAAGGCGCGCGCCAAGTTCGACGTGCTGATCGAGGAGCAGATCCCGATCTTCGCCTCCGGCATGGGCAGCCCGGCCTTCGCGCTGGAGATGCTGCACAACGCTGGCATCAAGGTGTGGGGGCTGATCGGTCTCGCCCGGCAGGCGGCGCGGGAGCTTGAGCAGGGCCTCGATCTGATCGTGGCGCAGGGGCAGGACTCCGCCGGGCACACCGGGCGGATGGGTACCTTCACGCTCGTCCCCGAGGTCGTCGAGCTGGCGAAGGCCTACGACAAGCCGGTGCTCGCGGCGGGCGGCATCACGCACGGCCGCCACATCGCGGGCGCGCTCGCCCTCGGGGCGGACGGCGTCTGGACGGGCACGATCTGGCAGGCGACGCACGAGTCCGACACGCCGATGAAGAAGAAGCAGCGGCTGATCGAGGGCCGCGGGCAGGACGCCTGGATCTCGACCGCCTACGACGGCAAGCGCGTCCGCACGATGCGCTCCAAATTCCATGAGATGTGGGAGCGCGAGGATGCTCCCGATGTGTTGCCGATGCCGCTGCAGGGCCTGCTGGTCGGCAAGATCGAGACGGCGATCGAGGACCACCAGCTCGACGACTGGCTGCACGTCACCGCCGGCCAGGGCCTGACCTTCATCGAGGAGCTGAAGCCCGCCCGCCAGGTCGTCTTCGACCTCGCCGAGCAGGCGCGCGACAGCCTCGAGGCGCTCGGCGCCTACGGCGGCGAGTAGCCCGCGGGCGCGGCTCGCCGGATCGCGTCAGCGACGCGGTGGGGCGACGGCGGTCTTGCCCCAGCAGACGATCTCGCCCTCATCGGTGAGCGCGCAGGTCTGCGAGTAGCCGCCGCTCACGGCCTGGTAGCGGCCCGGCGGCGCCGCGAGCGCCTCGGCCTCCCACCAGGGGCCCCAACAGACCACCCCACCGGCCTCGGTGATGCCGCAGGCGTGGTACCAGCCTGTAGCCAACGCCGTGAATCGCCCCGCAGGTGTGTCTCCATCTTCGGGGCGCAAACCCCAGCACACAGCCTCCCCCGCCTCGGTCAGGGCGCAGGTGACGGAGAGACCCGCGCTGATCGATACGTAGCGGCCCGGCGGCGGGTCTGATTGCCCGGAGGAGTTGCGGCCCCAGCAGACCGCCTCGCCGGCCTCGGTCAGCGCGCAACTGTGGTTCAGGCCCGCGACCACGGCCGAATAGCTGCCGGTTGGCGCGTCCGATTCCCCGTAGCTGTTGGCCCCCCAGCAAGCGATCTCCTTGTCCGTGGTCAGCGCGCAATGGTGCCCCCCACCCGCGCTCAGTGCCTCATACCGGCCAGGTGGGGGATCCGTCACCCCGAACGTGTTGGCACCCCAACAGACGATCTCGGCGGCGCCGGTCAGGGCGCAGGCACTGTCACTGCCTATGACTACGTCCACGTAGCGGCCCGGAGGTGCATCCGTCGGCCCAAACAAGTTGTTTCCCCAGCAGGCGATTTCCCCTTCAGCCGTCAGCACGCAGGCGTCATCGTCACTCACGTCCAGCGCCACGTACCGACCATCGGGCGGGTGCCACGTCGTGTGCCCCCAACAGATGAGTCCGCCGGCCTCGGCAAGTGCACAACTGTGCGTGTCGCCCACGGTCACGTCGATGTAGCGGCCCGGGATGGGATCGGCCTTTCCGGAGGTGTTGCGACCCCAGCACGTGGCCTCTCCATCCTCGGCCAGTGCACAGCTGTGCTGGTAGCCCGCGCTCACTGCCTTGTAGCTGCCCGCCAGCGACCCACCGATCGAGCCCCAGTCAGCACCCCAGCAAGCGATCTCGCCGCTCACCTTCACGGCGCAGGCATGGTTCTGGCCTCCGTCCAGGGCCGTGTGGTGGCCCGGAGGCCCGTCCCAGCGGCTGCCGTCGAGGTTCCAGCAGGCGACGTCGGCCGCCTCGGTAATGCCACACACGCGGTGGCCGCCGGCGCTCAGCGCCACGTAGCGCCCCGGGGGTGAGTAGGGCGTCCCGTCCGAGGTCGAAACCACGCAGGTGATTGCGCCGGCGCCGCTCAGCGCGCATGCGCCGTACCCGCCTGCAGCCACGGCCACGTAGCCGTCCTCGTGCCCGCCCCGCACCGCGTCGTACGACACATGGGACTCGTAGCCCCAGCACACGACCTCGCGGTCCGTGTTCAGTGCACAGTTGAGGTCGCCGCCACTGCTCAGTGCCGTGTACCGGCCGGGCGGGGCATCACTCTGACCGAACAGGTTCTGACCCCAGCAGACGATCTCGCCGTCCGCCGTCAGCGCGCAGATATGCGAATTACCCGCGCTCGCCGCGACGTAGCGACCCAGCACGACGCCATTCGCGGCGTCGGTCGGGAGAGCGCCGGGGCGCCATGTCTCCGTATGAATCGCGGTGTACCCGTTGACCGTGAAGGTCACCGTCGCCCTGGGGACCGCCTTGCCCTCGCAGCCGCGCCATGGCACCCGCAGGAACCACCCATAGTCCGCGCCCGCGGTGGTCGTGGCACAGATCGTGCCGTCGATCAGCGCACTGATCTCGTCGCCCGGATTCGCACGCCCGTAGTAGATGGCAGGGAAGAGCTCTCGCGCGTCGGCGGGGCGTGCGGTCACGGCGATCCCGAGCACCACCGCGGCCAGCGCGATGCTGCCGAATGTCGCACGAGTCCATCCACCGGCCGGGACCGCCCGCCTCATGCGCCGAGTGTACGCGGCCGGGCGGCGCCCCTGACCCTACGGCGGCGAGTAGCGCCCGGCTCGCGGACTCGCGGGAAACGGAAGAGCCGCCCTCGCGGGCGGCTCTTCCGTGTATGGAGCCGGCGGGACCGCGCTAGCGGCCCTTCCACTGCGGCTGGCGCTTCTCGGCGAAGGCGCGCGGGCCCTCGGAGATGTCCTCGCTGGTCTCGACGCGGTGCAGCAGGTGCTTCGCCATCACCATCGCCTCGTCGTGCGGCAGCACGTGGGTGCGGTAGAGGATCTCCTTGAGACAGCGCACGGACAGCGGCGCGTTCTCGAGCAGGATGTTGGCCCAGCGGTAGGCCTCGTCCAGCACCTCGTCCTTCGGGACGATCGCGTTGATGAAGCCCATCTCCTTGGCGCGCTCGGGCGTGATGTACTCGCCCATCAGCACCACCTCGAGGGCGTTCCCGAGCCCGATGATGCGCGGCAGGTCCGCCACCCAGTGCGGCATCAGCCCGCGCTTCACCTCGCGGATGCCGAGGATGGCGTCGTCCGCGCAGACGCGGAAGTCGGAGCGCTGGGCCATCATCCAGCCACCGGCCAGGCAGTAGCCGTGGATCGCCGAGATCACCGGCTTCCAGACGTTCTCCGGGTTGCTGTTGCCGTTGACCCGCCGCTTGCGCCAGTCGATGCCGGCCGCGTTCATCTCCGCGCGCTCCTTGAGGTCCATCCCCGCGGAGAAGGCGCGGCTGTCCGGGTGCGCGCTGAGAATCGCGACCCAGATGTCGTCGTTCTCCTCGACCTCCCGCCAGGCGTCTGCGAGCCCCTGGTTGAGCTCGAAGTTGAGCGCGTTCATCACCTCGGGACGGTTCATCTCGAGGTGTGCAATGTGGTTATCGACGCTGAAGTTCAGGACCGACACGGTCACCCCCTGCATGCTGCTGTCGCGTTATTGCGTGAGCGCGGCTGAAGGTACGTCAACCCCCCGCCGAATGTCCACGCGCGCCGCCCGGACGCAGCCGGCGCTGCATCGCGTGCCGGCGCTTGCCGACCCTGCCGATCTCCTCGAAGCCGGCCGCGAGGAAGACCGGCCGGGTCCCCATGAAGCGATAGCTCGGCGAGTCCGGGTCGACCGGATAGCCCTCGATCGCGTCGGCGCCCGCGCGGGCGGCCTCCTCGCAGGCGGCGTCGAGCAGCCGTGCGGCGATGCCGCTGCCGCGCAGCTCGCGGTTGGCGAAGAAGCAGACGACGGCCCAGACCGAGGCGTCCTCGGGGTAGTCCCCGCCTCCCAGCTCGCGATACGTCTCGCGCGGCGCGACGGAGCACCAGGCGACCGGCTCGCCCGCGGCGTAGGCGAGGATGCCGACCGGCACGCCGCGCGCGACGCGATCCTCGAGGGCGGCCCGCTTCGCGCCGGGTTCGCTGCGCTGCCCGCTCGGCAGCTCGCGCCAGACCATGCACCAGCAGTACTTCGGCCCGCCACGGCGCTCGAAGAGCCGCGCGAGATCGGGCCAGCGATCCGCGGTCACGGGTGCGAACTCGAGCGCCTCGGCCATCGCGCAGCCCTCGAGCCGCAGTCTATCGAGGTCCAAACCAGTAGGGCGGGTATGATCCGCGACACACGATCCACGAGAGGGGCGCCCATGGACCTGTCGAGCTACGAGCACATCGAATTCCGCCGCGACGGCCACGTGCTGGTGATGACGCTGAACCGGCCGGAGCGCCTGAACGCGGTCCACCCGCCGCTGCGGCGGGAGCTCATCCGCGCCTTCAACGAGCTGGACGATGACGAGTCGCGCGCCGTCCTGCTCACCGGCGCGGGCCGCGCCTTCTGCGCCGGTGGTGACGTACAGCGCATGAACGAGCAGGGCGGCAGCAACACGCGTGCAAAGTTCGCCCAGGTGCGCACCGGCGAGATCCTGCGCGCGCACCTCGACCTGGAGAAGCCGATCGTGGCCGCGGTCAACGGCCCGGCGATCGGCCTCGGCGCCACCCTCGCGCTGATGTGCGACGTCGTCGTCGCCTCGCCCCGGGCGCGCATCGGCGACCGGCACGTCAACATCGGCCTCGTCGCCGGTGACGGCGGCGCGCTGATCTGGCCGCTGCTCGTCGGCATCAACAAGGCCAAGGAGCTGCTCATGCTCGGCGACCTCGTCGAGGGCGAGGAGCTCGAGCGTCTCGGCATCGTCAACCACCTCGTGCCCGAGGAGGAACTGGAGGCGCGCTCGATGGAGCTGGCGCAGCGTCTCGCAGCGATGCCGCCCTACGCCGTGAAGGCGACGAAGCTGACGGTCAACACGCTGATGCGTGACAAGCTCTCCTCGGTCTTCGACCTCGGCCTCGCTTACGAGCACTACTCCGCGAAGATGGCCGACCACCGCGAGGCGACCAGCGCCTGGGCGGAGAAGCGCGACGGCATCTTCATTGGCGAGTAGCGCGCGCACGCGGCGAGGGCGACGCGACGGACGGAGGCGCACGATGGCGCAGTACGAGGGCTACGAGACGATCCTGATCGAGCGGCAGGAGCGCGTGCTGCGGTTGACGATGAACCGCCCCGAGGCGCTCAACGCCTTCGACGCGCAGATGCACGAGGAGATGTCGCGCATCTTCACCGAGATCGACGCCGACGACGGCACGGACGTGGTCGTGCTCACCGGGGCCGGTCGCGCCTTCTCCGCCGGCGGCGACATGACCTGGCTGCAGGAGATGATCGACGACCCCTCCGTGTGGGCGCGCACCAGCATGGAGGGCAAGCGGATCGTGCTCTCCATCCTGGAGGCGAGGCAGCCCGTGGTCGCTCGCCTCAACGGCGCGGCGGTCGGCCTCGGCGCGACGGTCGCGCTCGCCTGCGACGTCGTGTTCGCGGCGGAGGGCGCCGTGATTGGCGACCCGCACGTCAGCGTCGGCCTCGTCGCCGGCGACGGCGGCGCCGTGCTCTGGCCCGCGCTCGTCGGCTACGCGCGGGCGCGCGAGTTCCTCTATACGGGCGAGCTGATCGAGACGACGCGCGCCGCGCAGATCGGGTTGATCAACCGCGCCGTCCCCGCCGACGAGCTGGACGAGGTGGTCGACGCCTTCGTCGCGCGGCTCGCGAACGGGCCGAAGGTGGCGATCCAGGGCACGAAGGCATCGATCAACCAGCCGCTGCGCGCGCTCGCCGGGACCAACCTCGACCTCTCGCTCACCCTCGAGGGGATCTCGAACATGAGCGCCGACCACCAGGAGGGCATCGCCGCCTTCCGGGAGCGCCGCGAGCCGAAGTTCAGCGGCCGCTGACAGGAGCGGCGCGCTACGCCGCGCCGAAGGCGTCGCGGAAGTCGCGCAGCGCGTCGATGTGCTGCTGCACGGTGGTGAGGCCGCCTTCGAGCGTGTGCAGCGCGAAGTGCGTCGCGCCGGCCTCCTCGCAGAGTCGCGCGTGCTCCGCCTGCTGCTCCGGGCCCCAGCGCGAGACGCGCGCGCGCGTCTCGATGCCGATCTCCGCCGGGTCGCGCCCGGCGGCGCGAGCCGCCTCGTGGATCTGCTCGATGCCGGCCGCGAGGTAGTCGGGGCGTGCCCAGCCGGCCACCCAGCCGTCGGCGATGCGCCCGATGCGATCGAGCACGGTCGGCGCGTGCCCGCCGATCCAGACGGGGATTGAGCGCTCCGGTCGCGGGCTGATCGCGGACTCCGGGAGCGAATCGAACTCGCCCTCGAAGCTCAGCAGCGGCTCGGTCCAGAGCCGCCGCATCAGCGCGATCTGCTCCTCCGAGCGCCGTCCGCGCGCGCGGAACACCTCGCCCAGGCCGAGCCCGCGGTACTCGATGTCGGACCAGCCGATGCCGATGCCAAGCAGCAGCCGCCCGCCGGAGAGGATGGCCACCTCGGCGGCCTGTTTCGCCGCGAGGGCGGTCTGGCGCTGCGGCAACACGAGGATGCCGGTCAGGAAGCGCGGGCGGGTGGTCACGGCCGCCAGGTAGCCCATCAGCACCATCGGCTCGTGCCAGTCGGTGCTGCTGTTGTAGTCGCCGCGCCGCTCGCTGCGGTCCAGATCGGGCGCGGGGTCGCTGCCGAGTACGTGGTCGTAAACCTCGATCAGGTCGTAGCCGAGGCCCTCCGCGGCCTGGGCCCAGTCGCGGATCGCGCCGGGATCCGAGCCGATCTCGTTCGTGGGAAAGCAAGCACCGAGTTCCATCGCATCCTCCTCGCCGGATTTGCCGCCGATTCACCTGAGAGGCTACGCCTCCGTGCAAGCAAATCGCGCGCTCAGGCGGGAGATCACGGGGGTTGAGAGCGCGCCTCGCTCACGCGCTTCGTTTGCCCGCACGGGCGCGCTCTGCTAAGAACCTGAGGGCGCGCCTCGATCCGCGAGCAGCGCCACGGCCTGGCGATGGCCGGGCGGCAACACGCCGTCGATCAAGCAGGCCACATACAGCAGGCCAGAGGAGGTCTCGATGAAGGTCAGTATGTTCCACCTGATGCCGTACTCGGCAATGCCCGAGGAGCCGCCGCACGGCCCCGACTGGAAGACCGCGGGTATCTGGGTGGACCTCCCGAACTCGGTCTACGACCCGCAGATCGGGAACGAGCTCTACAACGAGTACCTCGACGAGCTCGAGTTCGCCGAGCAGGTCGGCCTGGACGGCGTCTGCGTCAACGAGCACCACGCCAACATGTACGGCACGATGCCCTCGCCGAGCATCATGCTGGCCGCCCTCGCGCGCCGCACCAGCAAGGCCAACCTGGTCGTGCTCGGGACCTCGATCGCGCTCTACAACCCGCCGGTCCGCGTCGCCGAGGAGATGTCGATGATCGACGTGATCTCCGGCGGGCGCGTCGTCTGCGGCTTCCCCGTGGGCACCTCGCAGGACACGAACTGGGTCTACGGCATGTCGCCCTCGACCTTCCGCGAGCGCTACTACGAGGCCGAGGACCTGATCAAGAAGGCGATGGAGACGCGCGAGCCGTTCCACTACAACGGCAAGTACTCGAAGCTGCGCTACGTCAGCATCTGGCCGCGTCCCGCGCAGGAGCCGCGTCCCCCGATCTGGGTGCCCGGCGGTGGCTCGATCGAGACCTGGGACTGGACGATCGAGAAGGACCACGTCTACGCGGCGCTCAGCTACGGCGGCTACAAGCGCGCCCAGCAGACCCTCAACGGCTACTGGAGCCGCGTCCGCGAGCTCGGCGCCGACGAGACGCCGTACCGCGCCGCCTACATGCAGCTCACGCTGGTCTCCGACTCCTACGAGTCGGCCAAGGCGGAGTACCAGGAGGGCGTCGAGTTCTTCTACCAGAAGCTGCTCGGCTCCACCGGCCGCTACTTCCCCGAGGCTCCCGGCTACCGCACCGAGGCCTCGATCCGCGCCGGCTTCGAGCGCAGCCTCGCGCTCGCGCAGGAGTCCACCCCGGAGGCGGGCCGCACGGCGCCCGCGGCCGGCGGCCCGTCCTGGGACCAGCTGGTCGAGGAAGGCAACATCGTCGCCGGTAGCCCGGACGAGGTCGCCGAGAAGCTGCGCGAGATCGCCACGAGCCTGCGCGTCGGCCACGTGCTGCCGCTGCTCCAGATCGGGAACATGCGCCGCGAGACCACGATGAAGAACATCAAGATGTTCGGCGAAGAGGTCCTGCCGCAGATCCACGACCTCTGGGACGACGAGGGCTGGGAAGACCGCTGGTCGCCTCGCCCGCTCGCGCAGCGCGTGACGCCGGCGCCGATCGGCGGATAGCAGAAGAATCGCTCACCACCGCCCGCCGGAGGGACCGGCGGGCGGTTCAGCACGGAGGTACAGGTTGACGACAGCCACGAGCCACACGACGCGGACCGTCCCGGTCCGGGACGGCGCCTTCGAGATCGAAGTGCGCGAGGGCGGCGAGGGCCCGCCGCTCCTCTACCTGCACAACATGATGGCCGAGTACGGCTGGTTCCCGTTCATGGAGCGGCTGAGCGAGCGCTACCGCGTGATCGCGCCGATCTTCCCGGGCTTCCGCGACTCCAGCGGGCTCCAGCACATCGACGAGCCGGTCGACACCGTCGTCTACCACAACGACCTGCTCGACGCGCTCGGCCTCGACAGCGTCGTGCTGATGGGGCACGAGCTGGGCGGCATGTTCGCCGCCGAGCTGGCCGCGCTCAGCCCGCACCGCGTCGAGAAGCTGGTGCTGATCGACGCCTACGGGCTGTGGCTCGAGGAGCACCCCTGCCCGGACTACTTCGCCACGCCGCGGCGGGACCTGCCCGGCCTGATGTGGCATGACTCGATGTCCGAGGTCGCGCAGGAGTACAACCCGCCGACGCGGGACCCCGAGATCTCGATCCAGCGCACGCGCGCGCAGACCTCGGGTAGCCGCTTCATCTGGCAGTTCCCGGACCGCGGCCTGGACAAGCGGATCCACCGCATCCAGTCGCCGACACTGATCGTCTGGGGCGAGTCGGACGGGCAGATCCCGCCCGAGTACGGCTCGGCCTTCAACGCGTTGATCCCCGGCTCGCAGCTGGTGACCATCCCGGAGGCCGGCAACCTGCCCCAGATCGAGCAGGTCGACGCCTTCATGGACGCCGTCTCGGGCTTCCTCGGCTAGCACGCCTCCTCGGCGAGACGCACGCAACGGCCCCCCTCGCGGGGGCCGTTCCGCGTCCACCACTCGCCGCCGGTGGGCGAGTGCCGCTACGATCCGCCGCGCTACCATGCGGACGCGCCGAGGGCGGTGACGGGCGCCTGTGCGGCGATCGCGGCTGATCGGGGGCGGGGTGGGCTGGCGAGACGAGTACGAGGCACGGCTACTGTCGCCCGGCGAGGCCGCGCAGCTGGTGCAGCGCGGCAATACGCTCTTCACGCCGATCGGCGGCGACGCCTACGCCGTGATGCCGGCGCTGATCGCCCGCATCTCCGAACTGGGCCGCGAGGTCAGGATCCGCGCCTGCGCGCCATCCGCCGAGCAGCAGTGGTTCAAGGACGAGTTCGCCGGCCTCGGCTTCGACGTCAACCTCGAGGTCTACGCCGGACCGGGCGGGCGGTCCGCGCTGGAGTCACTTCGCGCCGACTACTACCCGCAGCTGTTCTCGACACAGTTCCGCCACTACGACGACCGCGGATCGCACGAGCCGATCGACGTGTTCATGTCGAACTGCGCGCCCCCCGACGACGCGGGCTATATCCACTTCGGCGGGGTCCCCTGGCACAAGGGCGACTTCGTGCGCCGAGCGAGCGTCTCGATCCTCGAGGTCTGCCCCTGGCTCCCCAACGTGCGCACGACCGAGCGGCTGCACGTGACCGAGGTGTCCGCGTTCGTGCTCACGGAGACCACCAGCCGCCCGCCACCGCCGGCGCGCGAGCACCCGCCCGAGGCGGTCACGATCGCCGGGCACGTCAACGGCATCCTCGAGGACGGCGACACGATCCAGATCGGCGCGGGCCGCACCTCGGTGTTCCTCGGCGACCTCGGAGCGTTCGACGGCAAGCGCGACCTCGGCTGGCACTCCGAGGTCACCCCGCACGCGGTGCTCGAGCTGATGATGGAGGGCACGGTCAACTCCAGCCGCAAGTCGCTCGAGCCCGGGCTGCACGTGACGACGAGCGTGACGCCGTGGAACGACGAGGAGGCGCGCTGGCTGGAGGACGGCCCGCTGGAGACGCGCTCCGTGCGCGAGGTCAACCAGATCCCGATCGTCTCCCAGCAGCGGCGCATGACCTCGATCAACAACGCGCTCAGCGTGGACCTCACGGGTCAGATCTGCGCGGAGTCGATCGGCACCACCGTCTACCACGGCACGGGCGGGCAGCCCGAGTTCCACATCGGCGCCTTCATCGCACCCGAAGGCAAGGCGATCACCGTGCTGCCCTCGACGGCGCGCGGGGGCGAACTGAGCCGCATCATCGCGATGGTCGGCGACGGCTCCTACGTCACGATCCCGCGCTCGTTCGCGGACTACGTCGTCACCGAGCACGGGATCGCGCGGCTCGCCGGCAAGAGCCAGCGCCAGCGCGCCGAGGAGCTGATCGCAATCGCGCACCCGGATCACCGCGCGGAGCTGCGCGCCGCGGCGCGCCGGCAGTATTACCCGGCCGGCTGGGAGGCCCCGTCCTCGCCCGATCGGGAGGCGGAGGGCGCGTGATGGCGGCCGGGCCGCTCAGCGGGATCCGCGTGCTGGACCTCTCGATGATCTACGCCGGCCCCTACGCCGGCATGCACCTCTCCGACCTCGGCGCCGACGTCGTGAAGATCGAGCGTCCGGAGGGTGAGCCATTCCGCAGCACAGGCGCCGTCGTGCCGGGGCAGAGCAAGGTCTTCCAGTACCTCAACCGCGGCAAGCGCAGCCTCGTCATCGACCTCGCAACCGTCGAGGGTCGGGCGCTGCTGCACCGCATCGTGCCGGGCTTCGACGTGCTGGTGCACAACTACCGGCCGGGTGTGCCGGAGCGCCTCGGGTTCGGCTACGAGACGCTGTCCGCCCTGCGGCCGGACCTGATCTACGCCGAGGTGAGCGGCTTCGGCTCAACCGGCCCGCTCGCCGATCTGCCCGGCAGCAACATCGTCGCCGAGGCCTACGGCGGCGCGATGGTGATGGGCGAGAAGACCAGCGAGGACGGCGCGCCGATGCGCACCGGCGTAACGATGGCGGACCTCTCGACCGGCATCGCGCTGGCGATGGGCGTCTGCGCCGCGCTGCTGCACCGCGAGCGCACGGGCGAGGGGCAGGTCGTCTCCGCCTCGCTGCTGCGCTCCGTGCTCTCACAGACGGGCATGTTCAACATGCGCGAGCCGGTCACGGACGCGGCCGTGCGCGATCCGCTGATGGCAGAGGTCGCCGAGCTGCGCGCGCGCGGCGCCTCCTACCGCGAGGTGCTGGACGCGCGCATCCGCTACCACGGCACGCTGGGCGGCCCCTTCCACGGCGGCTACCTCGTGAGCGACGGCGCGATCGCGATCGGCGCGCTCACTCCCCCCACCCGCGCCGCCGCCCAGGGCGTGCTCGGCATCGACGAGAGTCCGGAGGACGAGGAGGGCGGCGACCCGGCGGAGCAGCGCGTGCGCATGGCGGAGGTGCGCCGCCAGGTCGCGGCCGTGCTGCTCGGCGACACCCGCGAGCGCTGGCTGGAGCGCTTCGCCGAGGCAGGCGTACCGGCCGCCCCGGTCCACTTCCCCGAGGAGATCGCCGACGATCCGCAGGGCGCGACGCACTTCGTGGAGGTCGAGCACGAGCAGCTCGGTCCGCAGCGTCAGGCCGCGCCGATCGTCGATCTCTCGCGCTCCCCTACTACGATCGCGTCGGGTTCGGCGCCCCTCGGACGGCACACGGACGAGGTGCTGCGCGAGCAGCGGATCAGCGCGGACGAGATCGCGGAACTGCGGCAGGCCGGCGTGATCATCTAGGTACGCGAGTACGGTGCGGAGGTCGGAGCGTACCCTCCCCGTTTGACGGGTGGTAGCGACGGTTTCTATCATCCATGGTTACGCAGGAAAAACGTGACGCCAGGACCAGGGGGTTCCATTGAAGAGACTTACTTTGCTGATTCTGGCGCTGGTCGCGCTTGGACTCGCCGCCGCCTGCAATGGTGGCGATGACGAGGGCGGCACGATCGCCACCATCCAGGACCGTGGCGAGTTGCTCTGCGGCGTGAAGCAGACCCAGCCGCTGTTCGGCTTCAAGGAAGCCGATGGCAGCGTGAGCGGATTCGACATCGAGTTCTGCAAGGCGATCGCCGCGGCGGTCCTCAAGGACGCCACCGCCGTTGAGTTCGTGGACGCCTCGGACGCCTCGACTCGCTTCGAGTTGCTCGCCGACGAGACGATCGACGTGCTGATCCGCACGACGACGATCACCGCCTCGCGTGACCGCGAGCTGGAGGTCGACTTCGCACAGACGACCTTCTACACGGGTCAGGGCTTCGCCGTGCGCAAGGACTCGGGCTACGAGACGACGTCCGACATGGGCGAAGCCACCATCTGCGTCCAGACCGGTACGACGACCGAGCAGAACGTGGCTGACCACTTCACCGACATCGGTCTGACCTACGACCCGAAGGGTGGTCTCAGCACCGACGTCGCCGAAGCGTTCTTCGCCGGGCGCTGTGACGTGCTGACCGCGGACGCTTCGGACCTCGCCTCGCGGATCGCGGTTCGTGACGACTCGGCGGACTACAAGATCCTTCCGCAGATCATCTCCAAGGAGCCGCTCGGACCCGGTGTGCGCGACAACGAGAGCGAGTGGAAGGACGTGGTCAACTGGGTCGTCCACGGCCTGATCGCTGCCGAGGAGGAGGGGATCACGCAGGCGAACGTGTCCGGCATGGCCGTGAACCCGCCGAACACCGCAATCGCCCGCCTGCTGGGCGTGCCCTACGAGGGTGGCTCGGTCTCCACGCTGGGCTTCGACTCGGTCGACGCGCAGTTCATCCAGCGGGCGATCGCCGCCGTGGGCAACTACGGCGAAATCTACGATCGCACGATCGGCGACAACATCCCGCGTGCCTGCACGCTCAACGCGCTGGCCACCGACAAGTCCGTCCGGTGCCCGGCGGGCGAGGGCGGAATCCTCTACGCGCTGCCGTACCGCTAGGTCGTCAGCCCGTTAGATAGAGGAGAACAATGTGAGAGGGGTCGTCCCGGCATCCGGGGCGGCCCCTTTCACGTATCCGGTTCCAGTTTGTCCGCAGGGCACCGTAAGCCGGTGACCGAGAATCCAGCCCTGCGGCCGAGGCCACCCCGCGTGCCGATCATCCGCCGCCGCCGGGTGGCTCCATGAAGCGATTGGCCCTGCTGATGCTCATGCCGATCGCGCTGGCACTTTCCTCTGCCTGTGGTGGTGACGGCGGGGCCGAGGGCGGCAGCACGGTGACTACCGTCCAGAACCGGGGCGAGTTGCGCTGCGGGGTGAAGCAGACACAACCGCTGTTCGGCTTCAAGGAGGCCGACGGCACCATCAGCGGATTCGACATCGAGTTCTGCAAGGCGATCGCGGCCGCGACGCTGGGCGACGCGACGAAGGTTGAGTTCGTGGACGCCTCGGACGCCTCGACCCGCTTCGAGTTGCTCGCCAGCGGCGAAATCGATGTGCTGCTCCGCACGACCTCGATCACCGCTTCACGCGACCGCGACATTGGCGTGGACTACGCGCAGACGACCTTCTACACCGGTCAGGGGTTCGCAGTGCGCAAGGACTCGCCATACAACACCACAGCGGACATGGGCGACGCCATCATCTGCGTCCAGACCGGCACGACCACCGAGCAGAACATCGCCGACCACTTCACGGAGATCGGCCTGGTCTACGATCCGAAGGGCGGTCTCAGCCAGGATGTCGTCGATGCGTTCTTCTCCGGACGCTGCGACGTGCTGACCGCAGACGTTTCGGACATCGCTTCGCGGATCGCCGTGCGCGATGACGCCGACGAGTACGAGATCCTCCCGCAGATCATCTCCAAGGGGCCGCTCGCGCCGAGCGTTCGCGACTACGACAGCGAGTGGAAGGACGTCGTCAACTGGGTCGTCCACGGCCTGATTGCGGCCGAGGAGCTGGGGATCACGCAGGAGAACGTAGCCCGGATGGCCACGACCCCGCCGAACGCCGGGATCGCGCGGCTGCTGGGTGTTCCCTACGGTGGCGGCGAGGTCGCGACACTGGGCTTCAACTCGGTCGGCGCGCAGTTCATCCAGCGGGCGATCGCCGCCGTCGGCAACTACGGAGAGATTTACGCCCGCACGATCGGCGACAAGATCCCGCGCGCCTGCACGCTGAACGCGCTGGCCACCGACAAGTCGGTGGACTGCCCGCCGGGCGAAGGCGGTATCCTCTACGCGTTGCCGTACCGCTAGGTCGTCATGCGAGCGGATCAAGAGGAGAGTACTGTGGGGCCGGCCGTCCCGTGATCCGGGACAATCGCTCTCTCAACTCAGCCCCGCCCATCCCCGGGCAGGCTGTGAATCGGTGACCATGTCTGCAGCTACTCCACCCGAGGCCGCCCACGTACCGCTCATCCACCGGCGCAGCTTCCGCGACTTCGCCACGCAGGGCGTCTACGTCGCGATCACCGCGCTCGTGTTCGCGTACGTGTTCGTTGCACTCGACCTGCGCGACTTCGGCTTCGGGTTCCTCGACGAACCGGCGGCCTTCAACGTCGCCAACCAGTGGCTGGTCGACGTCGACGGCGTCACCAACACGCGGATCACGATGTACATGGTCGGCGTCTGGTCATCGATCCGTGCGGTGATGGTGGCGATCCTGCTCTCGACCATCGTGGGCGTCGTGGTCGGCGTCGCGCGGCTCTCCCCGAACTGGCTCGTGGCGCGGCTGGCCACGCTCTTCGTGGAGCTCTTCCGCAACACCCCCCTGCTCGTGCAGGTGGTGCTGATCTACTCCGTGTTCCTCGTCGGCATGCCGCTGATTCAGGACGTGATCAGCGTCGGCGACATCGTCTTCATCTCCAACCGCGGCGTGGCGATTCCCTGGCCGGTCCCGAACAGCGGCTTGTGGGGCGCGCCCCACTGGATCGCGGGCGTCTGGGTGCTGGCGCTGTTGATCTCGGCTGCGGCGGCGATGCGGCTGCGGGCCCAACGGCAGGCGCTAGAGCGTGACACCGGCCTCCCGCAGAACGCGAACCGCAGGGCGTTCATCCTCTTCGTCGCCGGCGCGGCGATCTCCTACCTGGTGCTCGGCGGCCCGGTCAGCATCGACGCTCCCATCGTCATCGGCACGCACTACGCCGAAGGCATCGTGGTCGAGCCGGAGTTCGCCGCGCTGGTGATGGGTCTGACGCTGTACACCGGCGCATTCATCGCCGAGATCGTGCGGGCGGGCATCCAGGCGCTGCCAAGGGGCCAGGCGGAGGCGGCGAACGCGGTGGGGCTGAGCGGCTACCAGCGCCTGACGCTGATCATCCTTCCGCAGGCGCTGCGCCAGATCATCCCGTCGGTCACGAACCAGTACCTGAACGTCAACAAGAACTCGTCGCTCGCCTACGCGGTGCTCTACGACGACCTGTTCCGCGTCGCCAACATCGTGCAGAACAAGGCCGGGCACGCGCTGGAGATGTTCTTCGTCATCATCGTCACGTACATGGCGATCTCGTTCCTGATCTCCGCGGTGATGAACTTCTTCAACTCACGCGTCACGGTGCACGAGGTCTAGGGGGGCGCCGATGGCCGACATGCCCCTGCCGCCCGCGCAACGCCGGATCGTGCTGCCGCCGCACCGCGTGCGCTCGGGACGCCCCTGGTCCATACGCGCCCGCGAGTGGGTGCGTCTCAACCTCTTCCACTCGCGCAGGGGCACGCTCCTGACATTCGTCGCGCTGGCTATCGTTGGCGTGCTGCTGGCGGGCGTGATCTGGTTCGTCTTCGTCGACGCCGACTGGCGGGTGATCACGGACAACCGCTGGCTGCTCTTCGCCGGCGGGTTCCCGCGCGAGGCGGCGTGGCGGCTCTGGTTCGGCATGGCCTTCGTGTTCACGCTGATCGGGCTCACCTACGGCACCTGGTCCAGCCTTGCGCGCAAGGACCATCTCTTCATCGGGGTCGTCGGCGCATTCGTGGTCTTCCTGATGGCGCACGGCGGCGCGGCGCTCTGGTCGTCGCTGTGGTTCCTCGTCGCGATCGGCATGCTCTACGTGGGCTATTTCGCGACGGTCCGGATGCCGCGCGAGCCTGGGCGACAGCGCGCGCTACAGCAGCGTGTCGTCGGCGGGCTGCTGGTGGCGGCGCTGCCGATTGCGCTGATCATCCTGCTCGGCTTCGGCGGCGCGAAGGCGCGCCAGCTCGATGGCTTCGTGCTGAACCTGGTCCTCGCGCCGGTCGGCATCGCCGGCGGGCTGGTCATCGCGATCCCGCTCGCGATCGGCCGCGCCTCCAGCCTGCGCGCCATCTCCTGGACCTGCACCGCCTACATCGAGGTCGTGCGCGGCGCGCCGCTGCTCGGCTGGCTGTTCGTGGCGCTGTTCATCCTCGACGACCTGTTCCCGGGCGACCTGATCGTCCGCGCCATGGTGGTGATGGCCGTCTTCACCGGCGCCTACATGGCCGAGTCCATCCGCGGCGCGCTGCAGGCGCTGCCCCGAGGGCAGTTCGAGGCCGCGCACGCCGTGGGCCTCACCCGGCTCCAGGCGCTGCGACTGATCATCCTGCCCCAGGCGCTGCGCATCTCGATCCCGCCGATCGTCGGACAGGCGATCGCGATCTGGAAAGACACCACGCTGGTCACGGTGATCCTGCCGCTGCGCGAACTGAAGGGGAACGCCGACTCCTCGATCGCGCAGTTCGAGTTCACCCCGTTCCGCATCGAAGCCTACGTGTTCGTCGCCCTGGTCTTCTGGGTGGTGGCGTTCATGATGTCCCGTATCTCACAGCGCATCGAGCGCACACTGGGCGTCGGCGAGCGTTAGGATTCACGACAGGAGCAACCGATGACCACCGAGACCGAACCGATGGCAGCCAACACGTCCGGGATGCCGGACATGATCGTCGCCGAGAACGTCGACAAGTGGTTCGGCGACTTCCAGGCGCTCGACAACGTGACGATGTCCGTCGCGGAGCACGAGATCGTCGTGATCTTCGGGCCGTCGGGGTCCGGCAAGTCCACCTTCATCCGCTGCCTCAACCGCCTCGAGGAGCACGACGCCGGGCGCATCGTGATCGACGGCATCGAGATGAACGACGACGTGCGGAACCTGAACGCGATCCGCTCCGAGGTCGGGATGGTCTTCCAGCAGTTCAACCTCTTCCCGCACCTTTCGGTGATGAGCAACATCACGCTCGGCCCGCAGAAGGTGCGGCACATGCCGAAGCTGGAGGCCGAGGGGCTGGCGATGCAGATCCTCGATCGCGTCGGGATTCCGGAGCAGGCGGACAAGTACCCCGCGCAACTTTCGGGCGGTCAGCAGCAGCGCGTCGCGATCGCGCGCGCGCTGGCGATGCAGCCCAAGATCATGCTCTTCGACGAGCCGACCTCGGCGCTCGACCCGGAGATGATCAACGAAGTGCTCAACGTGATGAAGGAACTGGCCCTCTCCGGCATGACGATGATCGTGGTGACGCACGAGATGGGCTTCGCGCGCGAGGTGGCGGATCGGCTCGTGTTCTTCGACGAGGGCCAAATCGTCGAGCAGGGCACCCCACAGCACTTCTTCGAGAACCCGACCGAGGATCGGACGAAGCTCTTCCTCTCGCAGATCCTCTAGCGCGGGTCTGCCAGATCCGCTCACCTCACCCTCGCTCCGCCGCGGTGGGCGACGGGAAGCGGGGCACTTCACCCATACTAGCCAGCGCAGTTCATACTAGGCTGGGAAGGGGCCGGACTGTGACTGACCAGACTGACCAGCTCTTCGTGTCTCTGGATGAGCCTCGCTACTCGTACGCGGAGGCTGACCGTATCGCGGGGGTCGGCCGTGGCACTTCGAAGCGGTGGCTGAAGGGCTACCAGTACCAGTTGGCCGACAACCGGACGGTCCGCCAACCACCGATCGCCTCTACTCAACCGGTCGAACGCGGCGTGTCGTTCCTTGAGCTGATCGAGGTAGCGGCGATTGGCCGCCTCAAAGAGCTTCACTTCACGCTCCAACGGCTGCGCCACCTAATGAATGAAGCGCGGACTGTCCTCGGGGTCTCGCGACCGCTTGTAGAGCTGCGTTTCCGCACCGACGGGCAAGCGGTATTCGTGCAGCAGAACGAAGGAGAGTCGCTGGTTTCGATTTCGCAGCCCAAGGCGCAACAGGCGTGGGATGAGGTGCTCGATCCCTTCCTCACGACAGTGGAGTACGCCGGCAACCTCGCCCACCGCTGGTGGCCGATGGGGCGCGAACAGCGCGTCATGGTCGACCCCGAGTACGGATTCGGCCAGCCAGTGGTTGCGGACACTGGCGTCCGCACGGAAATCCTCTGGGAGCAGTTTGTCTCGGGCAGTACATACGAGCAGATTGCCCTCGACTTCGCGGTCGAGGCCCACCTGGTCGAGAAGGCCCTCCAGTTCGAAGCGCGACATCACGACGCGCTGTTCGCATCCACGTGATTTTCTTCGACGCTTCTATCCCGCGGAGCGTCGCGCAAGCGCTCCAGAAGGTTCGGGAGGACGTTCTCTGGATCGACGATGTACCAGACCTGTCGCAAGCTACGCTAGACGGCGTCTGGCTCCGCCGCTGCGGTGCCGAGAGTTGGCTCGCCCTTACACGCGACAAGAAGATTCGCACGCGGCCCGCAGAGCGGAGGGCCGTGACGGAGGGTGGCGTCGGGTTGTTCGTTCTAGCCCACCGCAAGAACCTCACGCGATGGGAGCAGCTTCGGACGATCGTCACCTATCTCGACGATATGGAGGCTTGCTACGAACGAACGGTTCGTCCCTTCATCTTTAACTTGGGCCCAGAGGGCTCAGTCGCTACCTGTAGCGCCGCGGTGGCTCCCTGCGCGTATCTGGAGGCATGGCGCCCCCGGGAGGATTCGAACCTCCGGCCTCCGGATTAGAAGTCCGCTGCTCTGTCCTCTGAGCTACGAGGGCGGCCCAATCATTGTAGCCCGCAGCGCGCCAGCGCTCGTCCGCGCGCGGTGCCGGGCAGCGCCTCGGGGCGTTCCGCTAGAATCAGCCGGCTGGCGCACGAATGGGCCGCACCCGAGCACGGGCGCCGTTTGGGGGCACATGACCGGCACGCCGCTCCAACAGGTCGCGATCGTCGGGGCCTACAACACGAAGGTCGCGCGTCATCTCGAGGGCGAGACATCGCTCTCGCTCACGGTCGACGCGATGCGGGGCGCGCTGGCGGACGCCGGGATCGAAGGCTCCGAAGTCGATGGCGTTAACGTCATCGCCAGCATGGAGCCGGCCGCGTCCACGCACTTCGTGCACCTGCTGGGCGGGCGGCCGAGCTGGACGGGCGGAGCGCTCGTCGGGGTGTCGGCGGTCCTCGAAGCGGCTGCGGCGATCGCCGTGGGCATGTGCGAGACGGTGGTGATCGCGAACGCCCAGGCGGGCGCCTACACGGCTCGCCCGTCGACCGCGCCGTGGACCCGGCCGAGCAACGAGTTCGTGGAGTGCTTCGGGCTCTATACCGCGGCCGAGTTCGCCCTGATCGCACAGCGGCACATGTACCTCTACGACACTAAGCCGGAGCACCTCGCCGAGGTCGCATCGACGATCCGCACGAACGGCGGCCGCAACCCGGACGCCGTCTACAGCGGCCAGGTCGTCACGCCGGACGACGTGCTCAACTCCCGCATGGTCGCCTCCCCGTTCCACTTGCTGGACTGCGCGATGACCGCCGAAGGCGGCGCCGGCCTCGTGCTCACGACCGTCGAGCGAGCGCGCGACCTCGATGTCCAGGCGGTGCGCGTGCTCGGCGGCGGACTCGACCGGCGCGGGCCCGCGTACCACATGGCGCCCATCTGGGACCGGGTCGGCGACGTAGGGGCCTGGGCCGCGAAGAAGGCCTTCGCGATGTCCGGACTCAAGCCCTCGGATGTGGATGTCTGCGAGTTCTACGACCCGTTCTCGTTCGAGATCATCCGTCAGTTCGAGGCGTACGGCTTCTGTGAGCTGGGCGAAGGCGGTCCCTTCGTGATGGACGGCCGGATCCGGCCCGGCGGCCAGTTCCCGATCGTCACCGACGGCGGAACGATGTCCTTCTGTCACGCGGGCACCGCGCAACTCCTGCAGCGGGTCGTCTCGGCCGTGCGGCAGCTCCGCGGCGCCGCCGACTACAACCAGGTCGAGGGCGCGGAGGTAGCGATGGTGACAAACCACGGCGCCGGCGCGCTCTTCACCGACGTCGCCTTGCTCGGCCGCGCCTAAGACCCGTCGCATCCGAGCGCCGGTGCTCGCCGATCCGGGCACGGGCGAGGCGCGTTGGAACCCGTAGCAGCCGCAGCGCCGCCAGCGCCCGTCCGCGCCTCTCGGCCGACATCCGCAAGACCCGTGCAATCTATGTATCCTGTCAGCGCCATGACGAGTACTCCCCAGACCGCACGGGCAGACGCCGGAGCGCGGGCTGAGGCGCGCAGCGGGGTCGCCACCGACCTCGACGACCCTCGCCTCTACCTCAACCGCGAGCTGAGCTGGCTGGACTTCAACGACCGCGTCCTGGCGGAGGCGCAGGATCCGCGCAACCCGCTGCTGGAGCGCGTCAAGTTCGTCGCGATCACCAGCAGCAACCTCGACGAGTTCTACGCGAAGCGGATCGGCTGGCTGCAGCGCCTGCTGCGCACCAACCCGGCGCGCCGCACGGTGGACGGCCTGAGCGTCGCCGCGCAGCTGATGCAGGCGAAGGAGCGCTGCGCCACGATGCGGCAAGCGGCCGACAATCTCTGGGCGCGCGAACTGCGCCCCGCCCTCGCCGCCGCCGGCGTCCGCATCGTCAGCTTCGATTCCCTCAACGACGCCGAGCAGGCGGAACTGGGCGAGTACTTCAAGCGCATGATCCTGCCGGTGCTCACGCCGCTGGTCGTCGACCCCGCGCACCCCTTCCCGTTCATCTCCGGGGGCAGCCTCTCGCTCGTGATCGAGCTGGCGGACCCCGCCAGCGGCATCGGGCGCTTTGCCCGCGTCAAGGTGCCGCCCAACCGGCAGCGCTTCATCGAGATCGGGGGCGAGCGCTTCGTGCCGATCGAGGAGGTAATCGGGGCGTTCCTGCATCTGCTCTTCACGGGCGTCGAGGTGCGCAGCTGGAACATGGTGCGCGTGCTGCGCAGCGCGGACATCGGCGAATCGGGCGAGGCCGCGCAGGATCTCCGCGAGCTGATCGAGAGCCAGCTCGAACAGCGGCGGCTCGCCTCCGCGGTCACCCTCGAGGCTCCCGCCGCGCTTCCGCCGGACCACCGGCGGCTGCTGCTCGACGAGCTCGATCTCGACGAGTCCGACGTGGTCGAGGTCGAAGACCTGATCGGCAAGGACGCGCTGATGCAGATCGGCACGCTACCGCGTCCCGATCTCGCGGTTCCCCCGTTCACTCCGGCCGTGCCCTCCTCCTTCGCGAGTCTCAAGAACCATGCCGCGCTGTTCGCGCTGCTGCGCGAGCGGGACGTGCTGGTCAGCCACCCCTACGAGTCCTTCGACGCAACGGTGGCCCACTTCGTGGAGGGCGCCGCGCACGACCCGCAGGTGCTCGCGATCAAGCAGACGCTGTACCGCACCTCGCCGGACTCGCCCCTGCTGGAGTCGCTGATCGACGCGGCGGGCAAGGGCAAGCAGGTCGCCGTCGTCGTCGAGCTCTCGGCGCGCTTCGACGAGGCGAACAACATCGAGTGGACGCACCGCCTGGAGCAGGCGGGGGTGCACATCGCCTACGGATCGCCCGCGCTGAAGGTGCACAGCAAGACCTGCCTCGTCGTCCGCGAGGAGGAGTCGGGGCTGCAGCTCTACGCGCACATCGGGACCGGGAACTACAACTCGGCGACCGCGCGGGTCTACAGCGACCTCGGCCTGTTCACGTCCGATCTCGGCATCTGCTCCGACCTCGTGACGGTCTTCAACCACCTCACCGGATCGTCGGCGCGCCCGGTCACGGACCACCTCGTGGTCGCGCCCACCACGCTGAGGCGCGACTTCGAGCAGCGCGTGCGCCGCGAGATCGAGCACGCCCGCAACGGCAAGCCCGCGCGCGTGATCTTCAAGATCAACGCGCTCGAGGACGCCCGCTTCACGCGCCTGCTCTACGAGGCCGCGCAGTCCGGGGTGCAGGTGGACCTGATCGTGCGCGGCATCTGCCGGCTGCGGCCCGGCCTCGAGGGCCTGAGCGAGCGCGTGCGCGTCGTCAGCGTCGTCGGCCGCTTCCTCGAGCACTCCCGCATCTACTACTTCGAGAACGACGGCGATCCGGAGTACTTCATCGGCAGCGCCGACCTGATGGAACGCAACATGGACGAGCGGATCGAGATCCTCACGCCGATCCGCCAGCCCGACCTGTGCGAGCAGCTCCAGGGCATCCTCGACAGCCAGCTCGCCGACTGCCGCCAGGGCTGGGAACTGCGTGATTCCGTCTGGGAGCGCGATGCGCACTGCACGCGTCCCGGCGTGCACGCCGAGCTGCTGGCCCGCGCCCCGTTCAGCTAACGCCCCACGGCGCGCTGCGAGCGCGCTCCCCGGCCGCAGCCCTGCCCGCTACCATGTCGCCCGGATCGCCCGACGCGGCGCGAGAGGCGGCCGATGACGCAGGCGCTCGCCAACTACCGGATCTGCGACTTCACGGGCCAGCTCGCGGGCGCGGGCGCGACGCGCGCCCTCGCGGCCTTCGGCGCGGAGGTGATCCGCATCGAGGACCCCGTGAACGAGGGGCGCTGGGACATCCTGCGCGGGCAGCCGCCCTACCTCGATGAACGGCGCGGCATCAACCTCGGCGGCTCCTTCAACAACCACAACGCCAACAAGCTGGGGATCACGCTCAACCTCCGCACCGAGCGCGGCAAGGAACTGCTGCGCAACCTCGTGCGCGTCTCCGACGCCGTGACCGAGAACTTCTCGGCGGGCGTGCTGGAGCGGCTCGGCTTCGGCTATGAGCAGCTGCGGGAGCTGAAGCCGGACATCGTCTACGTCTCCAACAGCGGCTTCGGCGGCAGCGGCCCCTACCGCGACTTCAAGACCTGGGGCCCGATCGTGCAGGCGATCTCCGGGCTGACGTGGACCTCGAAGCTCCGTGACCAGCCGCCCGCGGGCTGGGGCTACTCCTACATGGACCACACCGGCGCCTACTACATGTGCATCGCGCTGCTCGCCGCGCTGCACCACCGCAACGTCAGCGGCGAGGGCCAGTGGGTCGACATGGCCTGCACCGAGGCCGGCGCGACGCTGACCGGAGCGGCGATCCTCGACTACACGGTGAACGGACGCCCAACGCGCCGCGACGGGCTGCCGGACTCGAACCACAGCCGCTCGCCGCGCATGTCACCGCACGCGATCTACCCCGCCGCCGGCGAGGACCGCTGGATCGCGATCGCCTGCCGCGACGAGCAGGACTGGCGCGCCCTCGCCGGCGCCGTCGCCGAGCCGTGGACCGCCGACCCGCGCTTCGCCGGCCTCGACGCGCGCTGCGAGCATGAGGAGACGCTCGACGCGCTGATCGCGGCCTGGACCGGCGAGCGCGACGCCTTCGAGACCGCCGCGCGCCTGCGGGCGGCGGGCGTGCCCGCGGCCGCGGTCGCGCGCCCCGAGGACCGCATCGAGCACGACCCGAGCACGGCCGCCTGGGGCCTCTGGCCAGCGGTCACGCAGACGGAGATGGGCCGCGTCCGCGTCGACGGTGCGCCGGCGCACCTGAGCGAGACGGACTGGGAGCTCACGCGCGGCGCGCCCTGCCTCGGCGAGCACAACGCGTACGTCTTCGGCGACCTGCTCGGCCTCGGCGGCGACGAGATCGAGGAGCTGCACCGGGACGGCGTGATATGACGCAGCCGCCCGCTCCCGGGCCCGGGCCGCTCAACGGACTGCGCGTCGTCGAACTCTGCGACGAGGCGGGCGAGTTGGCGGGCAAGCTGCTCGGCGACATGGGCGCGGACGTCGTCAAGGTGGAGCCGCCCGGTGGCGCCCGCACGCGCGGCCACGAGCCGTTCCTGAGCGACGAGCCACACCCGGAGCGCAGCCTCTACTTCTGGCACTACAACACCAGCAAGCGCTCACTCACCCTCGACCTCGACAGCGAGGCCGGGCGGGAGGCGTTCCGCCGCCTGACCGCGAGCGCCGACGTGCTGGTCGAGGACCAGCCGCCGGGCCGCCTGGCGGCGCTGGGGCTGGACTACGCGGACCTGCGAGCCGCCAACCCGCAGCTGATCCACGCCTCGATCACGCCGTTCGGGCGCGACGATCCACGCAGCCTCGAGCCGTTCACGGACCTCACGATCCTCGCGGGCGGCGGGCCGGTCTGGTCCTGCGGCTACGACGACCACTCGCTGCCGCCGGTGCGCGGCGGCGGCGGGCAGGGCTTCCACACCGGCTGCCACTGGGCGCTGATCAGCATCCTCACCGCGCTGCTCCATCGCGACGGCGGCGGCGAGGGGCAGTTCATCGACGTCAGCATGCACGCCGCCTCCAACGTCACCACCGAGGCGGGGAGCTACCAGTGGCTCGTCGCCAACGCCACCGTGCAGCGCCAGACCGGACGCCACGCCGCCCCCGCGCCGACCGGCCCGACGCAGCTCCAGGCGGCCGACGGGCGCTGGATCAACACCGGCTTCTTCCCCCGCCACCCGGACCAGTTCCAGACCGTGATCGAATGGCTGCGCAGCCTCGACCTCCTCGACGAGCTCGAGGAGGCGCCGCTGCTCGAGGTCGCGGCGTCGCTCGATCGCATGCTCGACATCGGGCGCATCAGCGAGGACGGGGAGGAGGCCGCCCTGCTCGGCGCGGGGCGGGCGGCCATGAGCCTGCTGGCCGCGCGGCTGCCCGCCTACGACTTCTTCGCCGGAGCGCAGGAGCGCGGCTTCCAGGTCGGGATCATCTACGCGCCCGAGGAGGTGATCGCGGACCCGCACTTCGTCGCGCGCGGCTTCCCCACCGAGGTCGAGCACCCGGAGCTGGACCGCTCCTTCACCTATCCCGGCGCGCCGTGGCGCTTCCTGGGATCGCCGTGGGCGATCAGCCGCCGCCCCCCGCTGATCGGCGAGCACAACGACGAGTTGCTGGCAGAACTCGGCCTCGCCTGAGGGTTCGCCGGACTCAGGCCACCACCCCGCGCTCGCGCAGCTCGCCGAGCCGCGAGTTCCGCCGCGGCGGCTCCAATCCGTGCGACCAGATCGACCGTAGTATCGGTAGCACCCACCGGGCGCAGCCCGGGTAGTTGCAGGAGGCGGGGGTGGAGATGCGCGCACCCCTCACGGCTGTGATGGTGATCGCCGTGATCGCGGTGCTTGCCGTGCTCGGCGCCGCAACGTTCATGGCCCCGGACGCGAGCGTCGAACCCGAGACGCGCAACAACACGCCTCGCGGCGACGGTGCCGCCCCGGACGCGAGCGCCGGGCCCGATGCGCGCACCGGCACCCCTACTCGCATAGTCGCCCCGGACGCGAGCGCCGGGCCCGATGCGCGCACCGGCACCCCTACTCGCATAGTCGCCCCGGACGCGAGCGTCGAGCCCGACGTGCGCAGCAGCACGCCTCCCGGCATGGCCGCCCCGGAAGGGGCGCCCGATGGCGACTGCAGCCCCGGCCCGGACCGGGCCGCGCTCGTCGCGCTGTACGAGGCCACGCGCGGCGAGACCTGAGAGTTCAATCGGAATTGGCTAAGCGCAACGCCTCTCGATCAGTGGTGCGGGGTCTCCACGGACGGCGAGGGGTGCGTAGTCGCTCTCGATCTGTCGTGGAACGGACTATCCGGAGAGATCCCGCCGGACCTCGGGGACCTCAGGCGCCTGGAACGGCTCACACTCTCGCGCAACCAACTGCGGGGGACGGTACCGCCCGAGGTGGCGCGGCTCACGAACCTGAGGCAGCTGGACCTCTCAAGCAACACGCTGTCGGGGCCGATTCCTCCCGAACTGGGAGCACTCGTGAACCTCGAAGCGTTGAACCTTTGGGACAACCAGGGCCTGTCTGGACGGATACCGCCTGAACTGGGCGCCCTCACCAGGCTGCGACACCTCTCGCTCGGCGGCTGCGACCTGTTTGGGGAGATACCTGCCAGCCTGGGCAACCTCGCCCGGTTGGAATCGCTGGAGCTGCAGAGCAACCGCTTGAGCGGCCCGATTCCGCCCGAGCTGGCGGGGCTCTCGGCCTTGCGCGAGTTACACCTCTTCTCGAACGAGCTGACGGGGCCGATCCCGCCCTGGCTCGGGAGTCTTGATCGCCTGCAGAAGCTGTCGCTGGGCATGAATTGGCTGACAGGGCCGATCCCGCCCGAACTCGCGAACCTGTCGCGGCTGGAGTGGCTTCACGTTGGCCACAACTCCCTGAGCGGGCCGATCCCGCCCTGGCTCGGCGAACTGAGGAGCCTTACCAGCCTCTCCCTTGACGACGGCAACTTGACCGGCCAGATACCGCCGACGCTGGGCGCCCTGACCAACTTGCAGGCGCTCAGTCTCCTTGCCAACGAGTTGACCGGGCCAGTGCCCGCTGAGCTCGGCAACCTCACTCAACTCCGCTACCTGTTCCTCGCGCATAACCAGTTGACCGGAGCGATCCCGCCGGACTTGGGCAACCTCGAGAACCTCGAGAACCTGTGGCTATGGGACAATCAACTGACCGGCCCAATCCCACCGGAGTTGGGCAGCCTCAAGAACCTCGAAGTCCTGTGGCTGGGGCACAACCGGCTGACCGGGCCGATCCCAGACGAGTTGGGCAACCTCGAGAGCCTCGAAAGACTGGGGCTGGGGAACAACGAGCTGAGCGGGCCGATCCCACCCGAACTCGGCAACCTCACCTCCCTCGGCGTATTGGGACTCTCTGCCAACCAGTTGAGCGGGTCGATTCCACCGGAGTTGGGCACTCTCACATCCGTGCGGTGGCTGAGGCTCGGAGGCAACAAGCTGACCGGATGTGTGCCTCTGTCCCTCCGTCACCTCGAGGACCTCGAGGACAGCGACCTGGACCAGCTCGGCCTGCCGTTCTGCGACGAGTAACGCGGCGCCACCCACCTCCGGCTCAGGCCACCACCCCGCGCTCGCGCAGCTCCGCGATCCGCACGACATCAAGGCCGAGCGTCGCGAGCACGGCGTCCGTGTGGTCACCGAGCCGCGCCGAGGGCAGCCGCACCTCGCCCGGCGTGCCGAGCAGCTTCGGCGCAACACCGACCTGCTCGACCGCGCCCACGCCGGGATCCTCGAGAGTCTCGACGAGGCCGCGTTCCCGCACGTGCGGGTCCGCCGCCATCTCGTCGAGGTCGAGCACGGGCGTGAGGCAGGCGTCCGCCTCGCCGAGCGCGGCGAACCACTCGTCGCGGGGGCGCGTCCTGAAGGTCGCCTCGAAGGCGGCACGCATCTGCTCCTGGCGATCGTCGTCGTGCTGGTGCGGGATGAACTCCTCGTGGCCGAGCCCGCGGCAGAGCGCCTCGAAGAAGTACGACTCGATCGCGCCCACGCTGATCCACTTGCCGTCCGCGCACTCGTAGACGTTGTAGAAGCAGCGCCCCCCGCCCAGCGGGTGCTCCCCACGCGGCGGCGGTGGCTTGCCGACGTTGAACATCCTCGAGATCTGCATGCTCAGCAGCGAGGTCACGCCGTCCGACATCGCGAGGTCGATGTCCTGGCCGCGCCCGCTGCGCTCGCGCGCCTGCACGGCGAGCAGCACGGCGAACGCCACCATCAGCCCGCCCCCGCCGAAGTCCGCGATGAGATTCAGCGGCAGGATGGGCCGGCCGGCGGCATCGCCGATCAGCCCCAAAGCCCCGCCGATCGAGATGTAGTTGATGTCGTGCCCCGCCATCTGCGCGTAGGGGCCGGTCCGGCCGTAGCCGGAGAGCGTGCAGGTAATGATCCGCGGATTGCGCGCCGAGAGCGCCTCGTAGTCGATCCCGAGGCGCTGCGTCACGCCGGGGCGGAAGCCATCGAGGACGATGTCCGCGTCATCGACCAGGCGGAAGAACAGCTCGAGGCCCTCCGGCTCGCGCAGGTTGAGCGCGACCGAGCGCTTGTTGCGGCGGAAGGCGTTCGTGGCGACCTCGCGGTCGGCCCGGGCAGCGGCCTCCTCGCCCTCGTTGCCACCGGAGGTGTCGAAGCGCGGTACCGCGCCCGGCGGGATCTCCACCATCAGCACGTCCGCGCCGAAGTCGGCGAGCAGCATCGAGCCGTACATCCCCGGCCCGAGCCGGGCGAGGTCGAGCACGCGCAGGCCTTCCAGTGCCTTCGTCATCGGCAACCTCCCATGTCCACCGCCGCCCGCGTCCAGCGACAGGCTAGAATGCCCCCGACGCGACGACCAGACCCGAGCCAGGAGCAGCGCCATGCACCTCATGTACTTCACCGAGCAGCCGGACTCGGCATATCCGGAGCCGCGGGACGAGGATGGCAACCTCGGCACGACGCGGGTGACGTTCTCCAACCAGTACTACAACCCCGTCGAGGGCAGCCGCCTCTACAACGAGCGCCTCCAGGAGTACCTGAAGGCCGAGCAGGTCGGCTACGACGGCATCATGCTCAACGAGCACCACAACGCGCCGTTCTGCATGCAATCGCAGATCACGGTCTGGTCGAGCATCCTCGCCGCCGTGACCGAGCGCGTGAAGATCGTGCTGCTGGGCACGCCACTGCCGACCCTCGACAACCCGCTCGCGGCGGCCGAGAGCCTCGCGATGGTCGACATGATCTCGAAGGGCCGCCTCGTCGCCGGCATCGTCCGCGGCGGCGGCTCGGAGCAGCTCGCGAACAACGTCAACCCGGCCTTCAACCGCGACCGCTTCTACGAGGCGCACGACCTGATCGTGAAGGCCTGGACGGATCCCGGCCCCTGGCGCTGGGAGGGCGATCACTACCACTTCCGCGCCGTGAACCCGTGGGCGCGCCCGCTGCAGCAGCCGCACCCCCGCATCTGGGTGCCCGGCACCGCGAGCCCGGAGACGATCGTCTGGTGCGCGCAGCAGCGCTACCCCTACATCGCGCTCAACACCGCCGTCGACGTCACGCAGCAGATCTGGAACCTCTACGACGAGACCGCGGCCGAGGCCGGTTACGAGGCCGGCCCCGAGCACCGCGGCTACCTGCTGCGCGTGCACGTCGCCGAGACGGAGGAGAAGGCGGTCGAGAACGCCAGGCAGTTCATGTGGATGCAGGGCGAGTTCGCCGGCGTCGGCCAGCCGGAGTACCAGTCGCCCTCGGGCTACTTCTCCCCCACCAGGCGCGAGCAGTACGTGCAGGTCATCAACCACCGCGGCGAGGATCCCCGCGCGCGCCCCTTCGACGTCCAGCGTGGAGACCGCACGATCGTCGCCGGCACGCCGGACCAGGTCGTCGAGCAGTTGCGCGTGGTCATGGAGGCGACACGGCCCGGCATCTTCGCGCTCTGGGGCAGCGACGGGCGCGTCAGCCACGAGGACGCGATGCGCTGCATCGAGTTGACCGGCCAGGAGGTGCTGCCGCGCCTGCGCGAGATCGCGAAGGAGCTGGGCCTCAAGGATCCGTTCGAGACGAACGCCCCGGTCAGCTCGCAACACCTCGAGCCCGCGGTGGTGCCGGAGAGCTACGACGTGCCCGAGCCGCCGGTCGAGCCCCCTCGCAACCTCCGCCGCAGCGCGGCCGTCGGCACGGACAGCCTGCGCCCGGGTTCGATCGGGCGCTAACACCACCGGCCCGCTGCGAGGAGTCTGCCGATGCCTTCCGATCCGCTCCGCACCCGCCTCTGCGACGAGTACGGCTGCGAGTACCCGCTCGTCGGGTTCGCGCACACGAAGGACGTGGTCGCCGCCGTCACGAACGCCGGCGGGATCGGCGTCTACGGCGCCAACTCGCTCACACCCGAGCAGATGCGCTCCGATCTCCGCTGGATCAAGGAGCGCGTCGGCGACCGCCCCTTCGGTGTCGATCTGCTGCTCTCCGCCTCGTACATCGAGGGCACCCCGGAGGAGCTCGAGTCGCAGATCCCGCAGGGTCACATCGACTTCGTCGATCGGGTGATGGAGGAGCACGGCATCCCGGAGCCGAAGACGCCCGGCCCGTGGGGCATGGCGCGCGTGGACCTGCTGCGCAAGGCGCGCGCGAAGTTCGAGATCATCAAGGAAGAACAGATCCCGATCTTCGCCTCCGGCATGGGCAGCCCCGCCTTCATCCTGGACGAGCTGCACGAGGCGGGCGTGAAGGTCTGGGGACTGATCGGCCTCGCCCGCCAGGCCCGGCGCGAGCTCGAACAGGGGCTCGACCTGATCGTCGCCCAGGGGCAGGACTCCGGCGGCCACACCGGCCGCATGGGCACCTTCTCGCTCGTGCGCGAGGTGACCGAGATGGCGAAGGAGTACGACACGCCGATCCTCGCCGCCGGGGGCGTCACCACCGGCGCGCACATCGTCGCCGCGCTCGCCCTCGGGGCGGACGGCGTCTGGTGCGGGACGATCTGGCAGACCACGCACGAGTCCGAGACCTCGATGGCGAAGAAGCAGAAGCTGCTCGACTCCGGCAACCAGGACGCCTGGGTCTCCGAGGTGATCGACGGCAAGCGCATGCGCGTCATCCGCGGCGCCATGCTCGACGTCTTCGACGCGCCGGGCGCGCCCCCGCCGCTCGCGATGCCGCTCCAGGGCATGCTGCTCGGCAAGCTGGAGCAGGCCGTCGAGGACCACCAGGTCCACGACTGGCTGCGCATCCCGGCGGGCCAGGGCGTCGGCTTCGTCACGGAGATGAAGCCCGCACGCCAGACCGTGCTTGACCTCGTCGAGGAGGCGCGCGACAGCCTCGACTGGATGGGCTTCGACCCGCCCGACGACGAGGACGAGTAGCCGGGGAGCAGGCGCCTCGGCGCAAGCGGGACGGAACAGACGCACAGGCCGCAGCACGCAAGGAGATTGCGATGGCAGACGAACCCACGATCAGCGCCCTCGAGGCGATCCACTCGACGCGAGCGATCCGCCGCTTCAAGCCCGATCCGATTCCCGAAGACGTGCTCTGGGCGATCCTCGACGCCGCGATCCGCGGGCCGACCGGCGCCAACCGCCAGAACTGGGGCTGGGTCCTGGTCCGCGACCCCGACGCGAAGCGCCAGATCGCCGTCTGGTTCAAGCAGGAGTACGACAACACCTACGGCCGCGTCGACGAATCGACCCTGACCGACACGGGTCGCATCCAGTCCGGCACCTACACGATCAACGAGGAGATCGACTACGGGCTGACCGCTCAGAACTACCGGGCGGTGAGGCACCTGGCGCACCACCTGCACGAGGCGCCGGTGATCGTCTTCCCCGTGCTCTTCGGCGGTCCGGGATCGAGGCGGGAGGGCCGCAACCCGCGCCGCGCGGGCGCCTCGATCTTCGGCGGGGTACAGAACATGATGCTGGCCGCACGCGCGTACGGCGTCGGCTCGGTGATCACGGGCTGGGCCGTGGACATGCCGGAGCTGCACGAGCTGCTGAACCTGCCCGAGGGCTACGAGCCGATGGCGCTGGTGCCGATGGGCTACCCGACGGTCCGCTTCTCCCAGCCGCAGCGCCGCCCGGTGGACGAGGTCACGCACTGGGACCGCTGGGGCGAGCAGCACTCGCGGCCCGCGTAGGCGCCACCGCGCCGCACCAACGCGCCGGGTCACTTGGCGCCGTCGTAGGCGAGGAGTACAGAGGCGCTTCTGTTGACAGCGGGCCGAACCGCTGGGAGACTCGCCGCCGCCACCGCAAGCGCCCGCTCTGGCGGGCGCTTGCGTGTAGAACAGGGCGCGGAGCGGCATGACGCAATACATCATCAAGCGCCTGCTCGCAGCCATCCCAACGATCATTTTCGTGTCCGTGATCATCTTTGTGCTGATGCGCCTGATCCCCGGCGACGTGGTGGAGAAACTGGCCATCTCCGAAGGCGGCACCGCCCCTCCGGCGGAGTTGCTGGAGAAGAAGCGCAAGGAGCTTGGCCTGGATCTCTCGTGGCCCCATCAGTACAAATGCTGGGCGCTTGGGGACGCCCTCAACAACGTCCGCGGTATTGGCGGCTGCGAGGGCGGCGGACTGTTGCGCGGCGACCTCGGTGATTCGCTGCGCACGCGAAACTCAATCAACGATCTCATCAAGCAGCGTTTGCCGCTGAGCCTTGAGCTTGTGCTGCTGGCGGTCCTGCTGGCCCCCGCGCTGGCGGTGCCGCTGGGGATCATCTCGGCGGTGAACCAGGACAGCCCGATCGACTACGGATCGAGGCTGTTCACCGTCCTGGGGCTCTCGGGGCCTGACTTCGTGTGGGGAACCCTGGTGGTCCTGTTCCTCACGGTCTACATCGACAACGTGACGTTCGGGGTACTTCAACCCTGGCTGCCGCCTCTGTACGAACCACTGACCAAGAATCCGTGGGTCAACATCCAGGCGCTTTTCATCCCGGCCGCGATCATCGGCTACCGGCTCTCCGCGATCAGCGCCCGCATGATGCGCTCGACGATGCTTGAGGTGCTGCGCGAAGACTACGTACGCACGGCCCGCGCGAAAGGGCTCGCGGAGCGCCCCGTGATCCTGAAGCATGCGCTGCGCAACGCGGTCATACCCGTGCTCACGATCATGGCCGGCCAGATCACCTTCGTGTTCGGCGGCGCCGTGATCATGGAGCAGATCTTCCGCTTGCCCGGCCTGGGTCGCCTCACCCTGGAGTCCGTGAAGATCGGTGACTACCCGGTCGTGCAGGCCACCGTGCTGCTGATGGCGGTGGTGTTCATCCTGGTGAATCTCGCGGTCGATCTCGCCTACGGGCTGATCGATCCGCGTATCCGGTACTCATAGCAGGGAGCAGCGCGTGGCTGAACAAACTGCGGCAGTCCCGGCAGTGCGCGAGTTCATCGGCACGGGACGTCATCCCGCACTGGACGCGGTGATCCACATCCTCAAGTCACCGGTCGGCACCGCCTCGACGGTAGTGCTGGTGCTGCTGATCCTGGGCGCGCTCTTCGCTGATCTGGCGCAGGATCCGTACCGGTCCTCGGTGGCGGTGCTTGCCGCGCCGAGCCTGGAGCACCCGTTCGGCACGGACGAGCTTGGCCGGGACGAGTTGTCGCGCGTGATGCACGGCGCGCGGATCTCGCTCTGGGTTGGGTTCCTCGCAACCACCGGCGGCTGCCTCGTCGGCGCGGCATGGGGCCTGCTCTCGGGGTTCGTCGGGAGCTGGCTGGACCTCCTCTCACAGCGGGTCGTGGATGCGATGCTGGCGATCCCCGGGCTCGTTCTGGCGCTGATCTTCGCCGCGGTCTTCACTCCCGGAGTGACGACCGGGATCTTCGCGATCATCCTGATCATCATCCCCTTCAACGCGCGCGTGATCCGCAGCGCCGTGCTCGCGGTCAAGGAGAACGTCTATGTGGAGGCGGCGCGGGTGATCGGCGCCGGTCCTACCCGCATCATGCTGCGGCACATCCTGCCGAACGTGGTCGCGCCGATCCTGATCATGATGTCCACGGTGCTCGGCGCCGCGATCATCATCGAGGCGGGGCTTGCCTTCCTCGGCATGGGCGCGCAGGAGCCCGAGCCGTCCTGGGGGCTGATGCTGAGCTCCACGGGACGCCAGTTCATGGAGCTCGCGCCCTGGCTGGCGATCTTCCCGGCCCTCGCGATCATGGTCACGGTGCTTGCGTTCAACCTGCTCGGTGACGTCGTCCGCGATGTGCTGGACCCGCGCCTGCGGGGCTCGCGCTAGGGGCAGGAACGCGCCCGCTGGAACTCCACGCGGACACGCGCGCCGCTGCTTAAAACAATCGTAATCCGGTGGCGTCGGCCCGCACTTGCGCGGTGTAGAACTGAACCTTACCGTAGCCTTCAGCGTATAGCGATCAGGGCGGCCTGCAATTGTGCGGGCCCCGCGCGCGTTCCTGGAGGGGCCATGACGAAGCAAGTGCCAAGCACCACCGAGCAGCAGGGTTTGTCGAGGTTCATGGGGTCTCGCGTTAGCCGGCGCAGCGTGATCCGCGGAAGCGTCATCGGCGCCGCCGGCCTGAGCGTCGCCGCGCTGATCGGTTGTGGCGGCGACGACGACGAAGCTCCCGCTCCCGCTCCCGCTGCCACACAGGCTCCGGTGGTCGCGACGGCTTCAGCGACTCCCGTCCCGACCGCCGCCCTCGTGAGGACGGCGACTCCCACCGCAACTGCGGCGCCCGCGGCGACAACGGGCGCGGCGGCCACTGCCACGGCGCCCCCTGCCCCCGCCCGGATTCTCGAGCCTACTTCGTACGACTACATCGGGAACGCCCGGTCGGACGGGGCGCCCTTCGCCTATGGCTGGGCGGACCCGGACAAGGAGCCGGTCAAGGGCGGCATCGTCACCTACGGGACCTCGCTGAGCCACTCACCCTTCGACAATATCACCTCCGGTGGAGGCCTGACGCAGTCGGCCAACACGATGGTCGGCGACATGCTGGTCGGCTACCACAGCGGGCCTGACTTCAACGTCTACCAGATGGAGCTCAACCCTGACTTCGGGCTCGCTACCTCATGGGAAGTGGCGCCCGACGGGCTTTCCCTCACCTTCGCGCTGCGCGAGGCGAACTTCCACAACGTGGCGCCGGTGAACGGCCGCGGGCTGGTGGCGAACGACGTCGCGCAGGCCTATACGCGCATGCAGAACGGCCGCCAGAAGGGGCTGCTGCTCGGTCTCCAGAGCGCCGAGGCGGTTGACGATCGCACGGTTCGCTTCAACATGGAGCGGCCGAACGCGGACATTCTCGTCGTGGCGGGCAACCGCGAGACGCCAGTCTACCCGCCTGAGGTCTACGACCTGGGCATCGCCGACACCACACCGATCGGCACCGGCGCCGGAATCCTTGACAAGAGCGCCACCATCCAGGACCAGCGGATGGTGTTCGTGGCGAACCCGGACTACTGGGGCGGCGCCCCGTACCTGGACGCATTCCACTTCGACACGATCAAGGACTCGGAGACGCGCAAGGCCGCGTTCCGCACCGGGCAGACGCACCACGGCCTGCCCAGCCTGCGGCTCGAGGAACTGGACGCGCTGTGGGAGAGCGTTCCCGGCATGAACGTGATGAGTAACCCGTCGCTGATGGGCATCGGCATCTACGCGGTCAACTCCAACGTGGCTCCGTTCAACGACCCACGGGTGCGCCGCGCCCTCAAGCTCGGTATGGATGTGGACCGCTACCTCGCGATCCGCTTCCCGGGCCAGGGCTTCCCGGACTCGCTGCCCGCGTTCGGCTGGCCGTTCTACTCCGAGACCTACCCCGGCCGCGATGCGTTCGGCAGCACCAAGGATTACCTGCCGGACGAGTCGGCGAAGCTGCTCGCCGCCGCGGGTGTCGAGTCAGGTCACCCGATCCGCCACCGCTCCCCGGCGGGGTTCACGAACCCGGGCGCGGACACGCAGTTGATCTTCGAGGATCTGCGGGCTCTTGGCTTCGAGCCGGAGCTGCTGCCCGCCGACGCTGCGGCCTTCTCGAAGCAGTACTACAGCCAGGGCTTCTCGGACCCCGAGGTCCGCGATGCCGACATGATCCAGGGCTGGTCGACCGCGGCCCCGACGGCGAACGGCTACTTCTGGGAGAACATCCACTCCCAGTCGTCCGTGCAGCACTTCAACGTCATGGACCCCGTGATCGACGATCTCGCCGACCGGCAGTTCGGTGAGTTCGACGTGGACGCCCGGCGCGAGATCTTCGGCCAGATCATCGACCAGTTCAACGACCAGGCGTACTGGATGGACAAGATTCCGGCCTCGGCGGGTATCTTCGTCGTCCGGCCCGAGGTGCGGCACGTCCGCTTCCACGGACCGTACATCGGCATCCACTCCTTCTGGGACTGGGGTTACGCCTTCCACAAGACGTGGCTCGACAACGAGAATCTGGACCAGACGCTCACCGTGGACCTCCGCGGCTAGCAGTCCCGCCTCGCGGACACACAGGGAGCCGGCCCAAAGGCCGGCTCCCTTGCGTTGTGCGCCAAAGAACGCCCGCCTGCGAAACGTATCCCGGACTCCCGCTGGGGCGCCGCGGAGCCCTCGGCCCCCAGCCACATGGTGTCGGGACCGGCGGGCCGCGGGCGCTACTCCCCAGGCCAGAGGTGCTCCGCGAATGCCCAGTCGAGCAGCCAGCGCGCCTCTTCGAACCGGTTGGGCGCATCGAGCAGCACCACGAGGAGCCGCCGCCCCTCTCTCGTAGCTGAGGCCACCAGCGTGAGGCCTGCTTCTTCCGTGAAGCCGGTCTTGACGCCATCGACACCGGGGTGGCTGTCCAGCAGGTAGTTCCCGTTGTGCATCGAGAGTTCCCGCGTGCCCTGGGCGATCCAGTACGTCTCGCTGACGATCGACTCGAACTCGGGCAGCGTCATCCCGTAGCGGGCAAGCATCGCGAGGTCGTAGGCAGAGGCGTGGTGCCCAGCCTCATCGAGGCCGTGCGGGTTTTCGAAGTTGCTGTCTCCCAGACCGAGCCGGTGAAGCAAGGTGTTCAGCGCCGACACGAACTCGTCATCGGAGCCGGTCACGTGCCGCCCGAGGGCCAGCGCGGCGTCGTTGCCGGAGGGCAGCATCAGCCCATAGAGCAAGTCCCTCACGGTGAAACAATCACCGGGCAGCAAGCCCATCAGCGAGCTGTCGGGCATCGAGCGGCTGTCGACCTCGTTGTCGACCCAGCGGGAGAGGTCGCTCCCCTCGATCGTGAGGATCGCTGTTGCGATCTTGGTCAGGCTGGCCGGGGCGAGTTGCTGGCGCGCGCCCTTGTCGAAGAGGACGGCGCCGGAGTTCGCGTCGATGACGACGGCGGCTTCCGCGCTGATCTTCGGAGCAGGCTCCTCGTGGGTGGGCACCGGCGCCCGTGCGCTCGGCGGCGGGAACTGAACGGCAGCCGGGGCGGGCGTGCTCGACGTGCTGCGCGCCAGGCGGCCGCCGGCCCGGTCGCACTGGACTAGCAGCGGAGTGCCGGCGGGAATCCGCCCGCCCGGGAACTGCGCGAGCCATGGGGCATTCACAAAGGCCGGCGCGCCGTAGATGTAGGAGACGTAGCCCCCGCCCGTCCTGTTTGCCCAGACGGAGCGCAGACTGCACCCCCTGACGGCCGCGGCGTTCGCGATCCCGTGGACGGTGCCCCCTCCCCAGATGACCAGCCCGAATCCCGACTCCGGAAGCCAGCCGAGCAGCCCCGGCCCGATCGCGGAAGCCGCACCCCCGGATCCGCACGCAGGGACGGGCGGCGCCGGCTTGAGGAACTCAGCAGCAACCCAGCCGGCGACCCCGCTCGAGCGGACACGCTGCCAGGTGTACCCATCCGCGCTATCGGAGCCTTCCAGCACCTGCAGCGTCGAGCCGTCGGGGATGCAGGTAATGGGTGTCCCGGCGAGCGAGGGGGCGTCGCGCAGGCGCAGGCAATCGCCATCGCCGGTCACGATCGCCTGGTGGCCAGGGACAAGCTGCCCTGCAGCGGGGCGAACGGGGACATCCGGCGCGGCGTCGATCACCGCTGCGCCGGCGGGCGCGCGAGTCAGCGCGCTGGCGGGAGCCAGGATGAGCACGAGTACGAGGAGGGCGAGCAACAACTGGCGAGGCATGACCACACCCGAGAGCCGAAACCCGCCAGCTCACCCATAAGTATACACAGCCACTGCCACCGAACGAAGCGGGGGACGGAGCCGCGCCAGAACGCGGGACGCCGGCTAGTGGTAGATGATCATGTCCGGCACGTGTGCCAGGGCCTGGATCTGCTCGGGGGACATGATCGGCTGGTCTTGCCTGAAGAACAGCTTGATCGCCGACCGCTCCGAGGGCGGGACGAGTGAGTACCGCTCGTAGTGGCGCAGCTTCAGGTTGATGCCGCCGAAGCCGTCCATGTCGATCGTCAACTCGACGCTGCTCACATCCTCGACTGTGTCGCGATTGAGCAGCATCCAGTCGACGAACTGATGCACGACGAGAATCTTGGCCGGCAGCCCCTCTTCCTCGACAAGCGAAGCGAGATAGTGCTGGACCTCGTTCAGCTGCTCCGCCTCCAGAGACCCGATGACGAGACCCGGACGCAGCCCCCGTTGCAAGGTCGCGAACTCCGGATCGAGCGCCACGTGCACGAACGGCTCGCGCAGGAACTTCTCCAGCAGCTTGACCTCGGTAAGCGGGTCACTCCAACCGATCTGCACGTCGAGGAAGACGAGCATCTCCCGATCGCGGGCCGCCTCGACGTACGTGGCTATCCTCTCGTCGGACATCCGTCGGAGGTACGTGCCGTCCGCAGTCTGGTGGGCCTGGGCGACGGCGGTGATCAGGTGGAAGGCCGGGATCACGTCACGCGGACCGTTCAGCCGGTCGTAGCGCGCGGCCCAGGCGGCGACTTCCTCGGCAGCCTCCGCGGGCGGGGCCTTGCCAAGCGCACCCATAGCGGGCACGCCCGGGTAGCCGTAGAAGGCGACAACCTGCGCGTCCTCGAACAGCGAGCCATTCGAAGGGGGCCGCGGGAACGTCCACGCGCGCTCCATGTCCGAGCTCACGTAGTACTCGAACCCGGGCAAGAGCTGGGACAGGCCCTGCATGCGCGAGGGCACGCCGTCGCCCCAACCGACCGCGTACCACGGCTGGCCCTCCGGGATGAACCAGACCGACAGCCCGGGCACGCCGCCGTCGGGGCCGCGCTCCCGGTCCAGCCAGCCGAGCGCCCGGCCCGCGAAGGCGTCGCGCAACGAAGTCGGCGGGCCGCTCCAACGCAACTGCGTGGAACCGGGCCTGAGCAGCACATCGCACTGCGGAAGCGAGTCGACCCCGCCGATCGGGACCGACTGGAACCAGTCGAGTGCCGGCGAGGCGATCCCGACGCTCGGATCCTGCCCGTCGCAGAGGTACGCGCGCTCGCCCTCGAGACGCAGCGGCGATCCCCCCCGGACATCATGCTGCGTCACAGCGCCGCCGCCGGGCAGCTGCACGTTCACGAGCGCCGGGGAGTCGCAGGTGATCTCGATCGCGAGCGGCGTGCTCAGCACCCCCGGCGGCGGGCCGGCGCCGTCGCGCAGGGCCTCCGCGGCGGCATGGCAGGGAGCGACCGTGGCTGCGGCGGAGCCGCCACCGGCGAGCGTGAGCGCGAGCGCCATGAGAGCGGCGAGCAGCACGGCCAACGCGCCTGGCAGCGCGGGCGCCGCGTGGAACCAACCCCGGGATCGCAAGGAACAAGCAGCACGGCGTATTGGCGGCATCGGCCTGTCCTTAGCCCGACTACCCTCCCTTCATCAGTATGGTGGTTTCCGCCGCAAACGTGAACCCGGCCGGCGTGGTTGCATCCCCGAGCCCCTTGCGCTACCACCCTCACATGCTTGAACGCATCAGCGAGGCCGGCAGTTCCGAGGGCGTGCGCGAGCGCCGCTTCGATGTCGTGCGGCCGGAGGGGCGCGTCCCCGGCGTGCTCTGGACGCCGGAGCGTGCCGAAGGAGCGACGCCCCTGGTGCTGCTCGGGCACGGAGGCGGCGGGCACAAGCGCGACGAGAGCCGCCTGGAGCGCGCGCACGCCTACGTCCGGCAGCACGGCATCGCCGCCGCCGCCATCGACGGCCCCTACCACGGCGAGCGCGCCGCCCGCGGCCGCCAGCAGCACTACGACGCGGCCGCCGCCGAGGGGATGGTGGGCGACTGGCAGGCGACGCTCGACGCGCTGCTCGGGCTCGGCGAGTTCGACCGCGACCGCATCGGCTACGGCGGCGTCTCGATGGGCACGATGTTCGGGCTGCCCTTCATCGTCGCCGACGGCCGCATCCGCTGCGCCGTGCTCGGCCTCTGCGGCGTCCGCAGCTCGGCCAGAACGGAGGAGGGCCTCTTCGCCCGGCTGGTGCGCGACGCTCCCCGCCTGACCTGCCCGACGCTGTTCCTGATGCAGTGGGACGACGAGCTGTTCGACCGCGAGGGCGTGCTGGCGCTGTTCGAGCTGCTGGGCGCGGCCGACAAGCGCCTCCACGCCAACCCCGGTCGCCACGCCGAGACGCCGGAGCACGTGCGCGACCTCGGGCTGGAGTTCATCGCCGCGCAGCTTCGTTCGTAGCGTCCGTCCGCAAGGGAGCGAGGGCGCTCGAGCGCTGAGACGCCTCGGCGCGCTCGTAGCCCGCGAGCCTGCGTGCCGCTACGCTGCGCCGGGGAGCCCTGCCTGCCGGCGGGCCGGACGCACAGCAGAGGACGCACCGACGATGGAAGTCGCAAACGAGCTCATGATCCGCGGGATCGTCGTCGGGGTGTTCCAGGAGAACTGCTGGGTCGTCGGCAACCGCCGCACCGGCGAGGCGATCTGCATCGACCCGGGCGACCAGCCGGACGAGATTCTCGCCCTCGCGCGCGACATGGGCGTGACGATCAAGGCGATCGCGAACTCGCACGCGCACCTCGACCACATCCTCGGCGTCCACGGCGTGCACGAGGCGACGGGCGCGAAGTTCCTGCTCCACGAGAGCGACCTCGATCTGCTGCAGAACGGCTGGAAGACGTCCGCTGAGCGGATGGGACTGGACCTCGAACACGGCCCGCCCGATCCAGACGGTTATGTCGAGGACGACGACATCGTCGAGGTGGAGGGGCTGCGGCTGCGCGTGATCACCACGCCCGGCCACACCACCGGCAGCGTCAGCTACTACAGCGAGGACGGCCACCTGCTGTTCAGCGGCGACACCCTCTTCCGCGGCTCGATCGGGCGCACCGACATGCCCGGCGGCAGCTACGACGAGGAGCTGACGAGCATCACCGAGAAGCTGCTGGTGCTGCCGGACGAGACGATCGTGCTGCCGGGCCACATGCAAGAGACCTCGGTGGCGTTCGAGAAGGAGCACAACCCCTTCGTGCTGGACTGGCAGCGCCGCCGCGCCGCCGCCGAGGGGCGCTAGAGCCGCAGCCCGCCCTACCCGACTCCCGGGCCTCGTGTCTGCACCCTGTGCACGCGCCCGAAGAGCGTGCGCACGCCGAGGATCTCGACGCCGCCGTGGTCGGCAAGCGTGGTGACGTGCTGCTGCATCCAGCGCCCGGCCGGCTGGCCGGCGATGCCGGCCAGCGCCGCCGCGGTGAACGCGTTCGGGAACCGCGTCCAGGGACGGCCCGTCGAGAGCACGAGCGTCGCCGCGAGCGCGGACAGCGCCGCGCCGACCGCGACCGTGGTGCCGCACAGCGGCGAGATCGCGAGGGACGCCTCGCCTGCCTGGAGGCGGCGCAGCGCCTCGCGGGCCGCGTCCTCCAGCTTCTCCGGGTCGAGCTCGGCGACGATCACGAAGCCGCTCGCCGTGGCGCGTCCGGCGAGCCGCGTGGGACCGTGGCGCGCGAGCAGCACCGCGACCGTGGCGTGCTCCAGGGCGTGATTGCGCCGAATCGCGTCGAGCCATGGCTGGATCGCCTCGAGCATCGCTGCCACCTCCGTGATCGAGTGTAGCCCGACAAGGGTTCGGCGACCGTCAGGCCAGGCCAGGCTGCGCCGGGCGCGTTCAGTAGGCGCGGCTGGTCCCTGGCGCGCCTACCGAGAAGTCAGCCTCCACGTGGACGCTGATCTGCACGTCCGCACCCTGGCCGTTGGGCGTCGTGATGCGAAGCGTCCCTCTCGCCATGGACTCTGGCAGCAGCGTCGGGTTCACCGTGATCGTGATCTCCGCGTCGGGAGTGCAACCGCGACCCGTGCAGGCGACATCCGAGCCGAGCGCCACACCCGCAGGCGGATCGATCACGATCCAGCCGTCCGAGGGCGTCGCCGACCAGGAGAGGATGCCCGTGCCCGGATTGCGGATGCGCACGGTCGCGCGCGTCTCCTCGAACGTGCCCTTGGTGCGGATTTCCAGCGGCGGCGAACTCACGGACAGGCGCGGCTGCGCGAGCACCCGCGCGCGGAAGTTCCGGCTGACCGAGGGCGTATCCGTGGAATGCGCCGGCTGCGGCGTGGGCATGTCCATGCCCACGTACGGAAAGCGGAAGTTGGCGACCGAAAGCGCCTGGAAGTAGCTCACTTGCGACAGATTCGGCAGCGTCGCCTCGACGGGCGTCCAGAGCGGGCTGCCATCGGGCGTCGGCGGGCGCGCCATGCAGCCCCAGACCAGCTCCTGGTAGGGGTAGCGATTGCGCGACTGCGTCCCGTCGCAGCGGTAGCGCTCACGCGGCCAGCCGCCGAACACGGGGTCCGCGGGGTGATTCGACTTCCTCGCGCCGGGTCCGGTGAACCCGTTGTAGGACCAGACCGCGTAGTACCAATTCTCGATCAGGGCCGGTGACGACCCCGTATCGGTGCCCACGATGGGGCGAACCTGCGGCGCGCGGTTCCACTTGTCCGCGAGGATCGCCGCGCCCCGCGCGATGTTGTAGGCGTAGTGCGTCACCACGCTCACCTGCGCCGCGCTCGGCTCGTTCCCGCTGCCCAGCGGCACGGTCATCCCCGTCGTCACCTGCATGACCCCGTGCCCGCAGTCGAACGAGATGATCGCATCGCCAGAGGACTCGAACGCGACCGACCGCGAAGCCATCGTCAGACCGGACTCGACCCACGCGATCGCACGCAGCACCTCGACGGGTATTTCCCGGATCGAGCTGTCGGAGCGGTTCGCGCGTGTCCCGACCTCGATCGTGGGCAAGCCGAAAATCGGATCTCCGGGGAACAGCGCGTCGACGGCCGCCGCGTCGATCACATCCAGATAGGCCTGGCGCGCGCGGTCGGCCTCGTACGTGTCCGGGGTGCGCAGGAAGGCGCAGGCAAGCGCCGGTTCCGCGCCTCGAGGCGAGGCCCAGAGGCCGAGCGCGAGCGCCGCGGCGAGCGCGATCAGCGCCGCCTGCGCGGCCCGGCGCAGCGCGGCGTCAGGCATCGAGCAGCCAGCCGATGAAGATCAGCTCGTGGTCCGCGAGCACGGTCGCGCGTCCGCCCGCGCTGGCGATCACCACCAGCGACTCGCGGCCGGGATCGTAGGCGTCGCGGCCGTCGAAGCTGCGCGTCGCCAGATAGCGACCGTCGGCGCTCCAGCCCAACGGCGCGTCGAAGCCCTGCGCCGGCGCGGCCAGCGGCGGCGGTTCGTCCGCGCCATCGAGGGCCAGCGTGACCGGGGGCGCGCTGGCGGCGAAGCCGGGCTCCTGCCCGAAGGTGATGCCGTCGCCCTCGGGCGTCCAGACCGGCGAGAACTGATCGCCGACGAAGTCGTCCTCCGCCTCGACCCTCGGGTCGCCGCCCCCATCGAGCGTCATCACGTGGAGGCGCTGCACGACGCGCTCCGCCTCGATCCGGGGCGCGAGGTAGGAGAGCGTGCGACCGTCCGGCGAGAGCCGCCAGCCGCGCGCGATATGGTCGGATGCGTGGACCAGCAGCTCGGCGCCGCCCTCGCCGCTGCCATCGGTGCGGTAGAGGTCCGTGCCGCCGGTGGAGAGCTCGGCGTAGACCACGCCGCCGTCGCTGGCGACCACGACGGGGAAGACGCCGAAGCGCGTCGTCAACTCGCGCAGGGTGCGCCGCGTGCGCGTCGCGAGATCGACGCGCACCAGCGCCTGCGTGCCCTCGGCGCCGTCGCTGCTTCGGTATACGAGGTAGCGCCCCTCGCGGTCGAAGACCGGCGCGACGAGCAGGTCGGCGTCGCCGGCGAGGCGTGTCAGCTCGCCGCTGGCAACGTCCAGCAGCCACAACTCGGCGGGCGAGTCCCGGTGCGGCTCGGCCTCGGGCGGCAGTGCGACGAAGGCGGCGAGCGAGCCCGCCATCTCCGTCGCGGGCGTCAGCGCCCAGCCCAGCGCGTGCGGCACGCGCGCGATCTCCTGCCGCGCATCGAGGTCTCCCGCCGGGGAGATGTAGATGCGGTCCTCGCTGGAGCCGAACTCCGCGAAGACGAGGCGCGCCTCGGCGGCGACGCCGGGCTCGCTGCCGGGTTCGCCTGCCCAGGGGTTGCAGGCGGCGCTGAGCAGCGCGAGCAGGGCGAGCAGCAGCAGGACGAGGCGGGGCATGGTCACGCGCCCTCGGGCTTTCCGGGATTCCGGCCCCCCGCCAGGGTGAGCCCGCAGTCGCCTGAGGACTCGCGATCACGATATGGACCGCCGTCGCGCGGTGTCAATGCGAACGCCGCCCGGCGCTGTTCGAGGTCCGGGCGAGCGCGCTCCGGGGCCGCCGCTGTTAGGCTGGAACCCGTGATCATTCGCTATCTCGCGGTGCTCGATGATGCGCCGCTTGCCTTTGTCATCCTGATCGCCGCGTTCGGCGCCTCGCTGCTGGTCGGCCTGGTGCTGCACGAGTTCGCGCACGCCTACGTCGCGGACTCGCTCGGGGACCACACGCCGCGCTCGTTCGGGCGGCTCTCGCTGAATCCGAAGCGGCATCTGGACCCGCTGGGGGCGGCGCTGATCTTCCTCGCCGGCTTCGGCTGGGCGCGGCCCGTGCCGGTCAACCCGCTCAACACCTCCGGCAACGTGAAGCTGAACATGGCCGCCATCGCCATCGCCGGACCGGTGACGAACCTGATCGTCGCCGCCATCGCCGGCCTGCCGATCAAGCTCGGCTGGCTTCCCTTCTTCCATCCCTTCGTCGCGCCCTCGCTGGCCGAGTTCGCGGCGGGCGTGTGGACGGAGTCGCCGGAGAACCTGATGGGGCTGTTCCTCGGGACGATCGTGCTGCTGAACGTGATCCTCGCGATCTTCAACCTCGTGCCGCTGGCGCCGCTCGATGGCTTCCGTGTCGTCGTGGGCCTGCTGCCGCGGCCGCTCGCTGCGCAGTTCACGAGGCTGGAGCCGTGGTGCCCCGGCATCCTCATGGTGCTGATCTTCCTCCCCTTCCTCGGGGGCCCGACGTGGCTGTTCGACGCGATGGGGCCGCCGCGTAACCTCCTGCTGGAGCTGTTCGCGGGCGACACCGTGGTGCGGCTGGTCTAACGACGCGTGCGGGCCGCCGCCACGGACCTCGGGCGCCACACGCGACGCTTCTTCCGAGGCCTCCGCGGCTCGCGCTCCCCCACGGAGGAGCGCGCGGTACACCAGCTGCTCGGACCCGCCGAACTGCGGCTCTTCGCCTCGCTGCAGGGACGCGAGCGCCGTCACGCCCTCGACGTGCTGACGTGGCTGCGCGCGAACGCCTCGCCCTCCGACGAGCTGCTGGTGGCCGCGCTGCTGCACAACACCGGCAAGGGCGCGCTGCACGCGCACGAGCGCATCCTGCACGTCCTGCTGCTGCAGTTCGCACCGAGGCTGCACGCGCGCCTGGCCGATCGCGGCGGCGGCCGGCTGGGACGCGCCCTCGCAGCGCTGCGCGACCATCCCGAGCGCGGCGCGCTGCGGCTCGCCGCGATCGGCTGCTCGCCGCGGGTCTGCGAGCTGGTCCGCCGCCACCACGACGCCTCGCCCGGCGACGACCGTGAACTCGCCTCGCTAATAGAGGCCGACCAGGTCTGCTGAGGGCGCACGCGGAGGGCGGCCGGGGCTGCCCGTGCTACCATCGAGGGCGGACGGTTGAGCGGTGCTCCGCGCCGCGCGCGGGACGAATGGCACGGTGCATATGACGCAGGTCGCCATCCTCGGCACGGGCCTGATCGGGGCCTCGATTGGCCTCGGGCTGCGCGCTCACGAGAGCACCAGCGACATCGAGATCGTCGGCTTCGACGCGAGCCGCGAGCGCGAGCGCGAAGCCGAACGCCGCAAGGCGATCGACCGGCGCGCGGGCGGCCTGCGCCGGGCCGTCGAGGGCGCCTCGCTGGTGGTGCTCAGCACGCCCGTACTCGCCATACGTGAGGTGATGGAGGAGATCGCGCCCGTCCTGACGGCGGGGACAATCGTCACCGATACCTGCTCGACGAAGGCGCAGGTGATGCGCTGGGCCGACGAACTGCTGCCGAGCTCCATCAACTTCGTCGGCGGCCACCCGATGGCCGGCAAGACGCAATTCGGACCCGCCGCCGCCGAGGCGACGCTCTTCGAGGGCGCGCGCTGGGTCATCGTGCCCTCGCGCTCGGCATCCAGCAGCGCGGTCGAAACCATCGCCGGCCTCGCCACGGCGCTCGGCTCGAAGCCGATGTACATGGACGCCGAGGAGCATGACGCCTACGCCGCGGCGATCTCGCACCTGCCGATGTTCGCCGCGAGCGCGCTCTTCCGCCTGGTGCGCGACTCCGAGGCCTGGCCCGAGATGTCGCTGCTGGCCGCGAGCGGCTTCAGGGACACGACGCGCCTCGCCGGCACGGACGAGAACATGTCGCACGACATCGCGCTCACCAACCGCGAGCAGCTGGTCCACTGGCTGCAACGCCTCCGCGGCGCCATCCACGACCTCGAGGACATGGTCGCCGACCCGGAGCGGGACGAGGATCTGCTGCGCCACCTGGCACAGCTGAACCTGGACCACCTCGCCTTCGAGGACGGCCAGATCGGGCGCGTCGAGATCGACCAGAAGGGCGCCGGCCTCCCGGAAAGCTCGATGACCGACCTGCTCCTCGGCGGCGCGATCTCGGATCGCCTGCGCCAGATGTCCGAGCCCGACAGCGAGAAGCGCGAGCCGGACCGCGGGCGCTTCTTCGGCCGCCGCTAGCCGCGCAATGGACGCCCCGCACACGATGCGCGTCTCGCCGCCGGCGCGGCTGCGCGGCCGGATCGAGATCCCCGGCGACAAGTCGATCACCCACCGCGCGCTCATGCTCAACGCCACCGCCGAGGGCGAGGCGCGTATCGACGGCTTCCTCGACGCCGCCGACACCCGCTCCACCCTCGAGTGCATGCGCGCGCTCGGCGCGGAGATCCAACAGCCAGCGCCGGACGTGCTGATCGTCCGCGGGCGCGGCCGCGCGGGACTCCGCGAGGCGTCCGACGTGCTCGACTGCGGGAACTCGGGCACGACGATCCGGCTGCTCAGCGGCCTGCTCGCCGGGCTGCCGTTTCTCTCCGTGCTAACGGGCGACGGATCCCTGCGCGGCCGCCCGATGGGCCGCATCGTCCAGCCGCTGCGCGCCCTCGGCGCCCGCGTCAGCGCTCGCGCGGACGGCACGCTGCCGCCGCTGGTGATCGAGGGCGGCGCGATCGCCGGCGGCCAGCGCATCGAGACGCCGGTCGCCTCGGCGCAGGTGAAGTCCGCCATCCTGCTTGCCGGGCTTGCCGCCGAGGGCGCCACGACCGTCGCCGAGCCCTCACGTTCGCGCGACCACAGCGAGCGCATGCTGGCCGCCATGGGCGCCGATGTCGCCGTCGAGGGCGCCACGGTGACGCTGGCGCCGCCCGCCAGCGATCTGCAGGCGATCGATGTGCGCGTCCCGGGCGACATCTCCACGGCAGCCGTCTGGATCGTCGCCGCCTCACTGCACCCGGACGCCGACGTGCTACTCACGGGCGTCGGCCTCAACCCGACGCGCGCCGGCCTCCTCGAGGTGCTGCGCGAGATGGGCGCCGACATCCAGGAGCTCGAGACGCGCTCGGTGGGCGGCGAGCCGGTCGCGGACCTGCGCGTCCGCTCCGCCTCGCTGCGCGGCGTGCGCATCGGGGGCGACGTCGTGCCGCGCGCGATCGACGAGCTGCCGCTGCTCGCGCTCGCGGGCGCCGTCGCCGAGGGCGAGACCGTGATCGCCGACGCCGCCGAGCTGCGCGTCAAGGAGTCGGACCGCGTCGCCACCACGGCGGCGGCGTTGCGCGCCCTCGGCGCCGAGGTCGAGGAGCGCGCGGACGGCCTCGCCGTCGGCGGGGGCGCGAGGCTGCGCGGCGGGCTCGTCGATGCGGCCGGCGACCACCGCCTCGCGATGCTCGGCGCGGTCGGCGCGCTGATCGCGGAGGGCGAGTCCGCGATCGACGGCGCGGACGCCGTGGGCGTCTCCTACCCCGCGTTCTGGTCGGACCTCGAGCGACTCGGCTCGGCGTAGGGCGGGGCGCGATGTCGACCGCGCCGCCGTTGCTGGCCGTGATCTCCGGGCCGTCCGGCGTCGGCAAGGACGCCGTGATGAGCACGCTGCTCGCGGGCGACGAGTTCGCCCGCCCGGTCACGATGACCACGCGCCCGCCGCGCCCCGGCGAGGTCGACGGCGTCCACTACGTCTTCGCCAGCGGCGAGGCGTTCAGCACCGCCGTCCGCTCGGGCGAACTGGTCGAGCACGCCGCGGTCCACGGCCGCCTCTACGGCACGCCTCGCGCACAGTTGCGCGCCGCCCTCGCGAGCGGGCGCGACGTGCTGCTGCAGGTGGACGTGCAGGGTGCGATCGCGATCCGCGAGGCGATCCCGGAGGCGCGGCTGCTGTTTATCGCCCCCGAGAGCCTTGAGCAGATCGAGCAGCGGCTGCGTGAGCGCGAGGCGGATTCCGCCGAGCGCGCCCTCCGCATCGCCACCGCGCGCGCCGAGCTGGAGCAGCAGGACGCCTTCGACGCCGTGATCGTGAACACCGAGGGCGACCTCGATGGCACGGTCGCCCGTGTGCGCGCCTGGATCGCGCGCGAGCGCGCGCGTCCGGGGCGTCGCGCGGTGGAGGTGTGAGCGGGGCCGCCCGGGCGCCGACATGGTAGCCTCCACCCTTGGCTCACAAGCCGCTCGTCACTGACCGATGCCTGGGTGCGCGGATGGCGTGAGCGAGCATGAACGGAGGGAGCGCCAGCGTGCGGAAATGCGGACTGCTGGCGACGATGGGCGCTGTGCTGGCAGTCGCGCTCACGATCGGCGGGGATTTTGTCGAGAACGTAGTCGCGTCTCACTCCAACAGCGTCGACGTGCGCGTCACAGCCCGCGGAACCGCCGACGGGACTGGCCGGGTGGAGTTCGCTATCCAGCAACGGCTCCCGAATGGGGAGTGGAGCCCGCGCAAGACGGGCTCGGCTCGCTTCATGACTCCTGCGCTCATTGCGGAAGGCACGTGGAAGAACGCATCGCCGGTGCAGGTCGAAGTCCCGGCCGATCATGCCTTCGTCACGGACCCCACGCCCACGCCGGCACCCCCGCTCACCGAGACGCCCGCACCCGGATCCACGGACTGCGCGCCGTGGGTCTACTGTTTCTCGTCGCGCTGGGACGCGATCACCGAGTGGCGCGAGTCGATGCGCTGGCAGGATCCCCTCCCGCAACCCGAGCCACCGACGGACTGGGAACATGCGACGTGGCGGTTCGCCCCGGACGGCTACCGGGACCGCCCGTTCATCTTGCGCGACGACGAACGCATTTCCAGACTCCGAGCCCCGGAGTTGCGCGACATAGGGCGGATCTTCGCGCGCCACCAGGCGGTGCTTAAGGCGCGGGCGGAGTCGCTTGAGTGGATGAACTTTGACCCTCTCGACGGGTTGTTGACGGGGGTAAGGAGCAGTTTCGCGCGAAGCGAAAGGGAAGCCCAGCGCGAGTGGAACGAGTCGCGCCAAACGCCACCGCATGTCCACGAGATCGTCGCGATCGCTTACTACCCCACCAGCGGACGAGCCAGAGTGTACGAAGTCTACCGCAACAGCTCGCTCGTAGCGCGCGACGGGACGACGGGGGAGGTCCTGGGCGGACTGATTCCTGAACGGATACAGCCGGAGGGCGACGTCGTTGTGGCCTTGACCTTCTGGGAGAGGGAGGGTGACGAGTGGCTCCTTGGCACCCCATTCCGATCGCAGCCCTACAGCGGCACCTTGCCGTCGTCCACTGGTTGGCCATGGTCCGACGACGACCCTTACGGCCCGTACCTCCGGTTGTGGTGGGCAGCGTTGCAAGCTGAGTCCGGCGAGTAGCAACCGCACCAAGCCCACCGAGCAGATGGACCAGATGGCCACCCTGTTAGCGCTACATGACGTGCTTCCTGGCCACCCGATGGCACAGGCAAGCATGGCGGGAAGGGTTGCGCGCGCTCTAAGCTGCATCGATGAGCGACCTCAATTGTGACTGGGCGGCCCTTGTTCTCGTCGGCGCCACTCTGGTGCTGGCACTGGCGACCTTCTGGCTCGCCTGGAAGACACGCGCTATGGCCAACGCGACGGCGCAACTCGTAGCGATAGAGGTCGACCGGCGTGCCGAGGAAGGGCTCGCGGCACTCAGTATCGTCTCCCGAGAGCCAGCGCCTGGCGCACCCAAGATCGGCGGGCTGACGCCAGTCCGGGTGATCGTCCAGAACACGCGGAAGGGAGAGGCGAGCAACATCGTCGTGCGGTATCGCGACGGTGACCGAGGCGGCACGTTCTGGCGAGACCGCCTCGCGGGCCTCGGTACGTTCTCCCTTCTCGAGGATGAGTTCAGCGAAATCACGCCCGAAGATCTGCGCGCCTCGGCCGATCGCTTCATGGACGTGCGATGGACCGACCAGCGAGGTCCGCAGTCATCGCCAGTCTACGGCTGGGAGGACGGCCGCACTGGCGCCCCTGATGGCCTACTCGACCTCCCGTCCCCCGAATCACAATAGGACCGCTGAGCATTGGATACCGGAACGCTTGCCGGGTGTTGAGCCGTGCTGAACGAAACCTGCGGCGAGGGAGTCTGCTGGACGCCGAACTGCCACCATGTGGAGTGACTTCGCGCCCTCCGCGTTGACACTCCGGCACCGCCAGCCGTAGCCTCGATAGCGGTCGCAGCGTGAAGAGAGCGACGAAGAACGGGAGTAGTACGCCGCCACGCGGGGCCCAGAGAGCCGGGGCAAGGTGGAAGCCCGGCGCCCGACAGCAGCGGCGGAATGGACCCGGGAGTCTCGGCCCGAACGCCCCTCGGGGCAAGTAGGCGTCGACGGTGTGGGCGCCGTTATCCAGGCCCAGGGCATCGCCGCCACGTCCCGCATCCGGGGCAGCCGGGCGGCCGTGCCTTGAATGAGCGCGAGCCGCGCGGGCCTCGAGGCCTGCCGGCGCGCGGAACTTGGGTGGCGCCGCGAGGACCATCGCCCCAGGGCGGTGGTTCTTTTGCGTCCGGAGCGCACACTGTTCGGGGAGAACGAGGAGGCTTGATCGTGCACAGCAGCCCTGCGCCGTACTGCCGCCAGTCCGCGCCGCGCCTCGGCGGCGTCTGGTGGTGGCCGCACGCCGCACGGACGGAACGCTGCAGCGCACGGACAGGACCACGACGATGACCCCACCCACCGCAACCCGCACGACACCGACCCGCGAGGAGCTGCGCCGCCTCGCCGCCGCCGGCGAGGGCAACCTCGCCGCGATCTACCGCGAGGTGCGCGCCGACCTCGAGACGCCCGTCTCCGCCTACCTCAAGGTCGCGCGCGGCGAGTACTCGTTCCTGCTCGAGTCCGTCGAGGGCGGCGAGCGCATGGGGCGCTACTCGTTCATCGGCACGGAGCCCTACCGCGTCAGCGCCCTGCATCACGAGGACGGCGATCCGCTGCTCGTGATCGAGGACGAGATCAGCCAGTTCCGCCCGGTGCCGGCGCCGGGCCTGCCGCGCTTCCACGGCGGCGCCGTCGGCTACCTCGGCTACGAGGCGGTCGGGCACTTCGAGCGCGTGCCGCAGCCGGAGACGGACGCGCTGGGCGTGCCCGAGTCGTGGCTGATGTTCACGGATACGCTGCTCGTCTTCGACCACGTGCTGCACACCATCAAGGTGATCTCGCACGCGCGCCTCGACGGCGACATCGACGCCGCCTACGACGCCGCGGTCGCGAAGATCGACCGCCTCACGGAGCGCCTCGCAGCCCCGCTCGCCGCGCTGCCCTACACCCCGCTCGACGGGCCGACGGGGCAGCCCATCGAGTCCAACTGGGCGCACGCGGACTACCTGGAGGCCGTCAAGACGACCAAGCGCTACATCACCGACGGCGACATCATCCAGGCGGTGATCGCGCAGCGCTTCTCGCGCAGGACCGGCGTACACGCGGTGGAGCTCTACCGCTCGCTGCGCGTGGTCAACCCCTCGCCCTACATGTACCTGCTGCAGTTCGGCGAGATCGCCATCGTTGGCGCCTCCCCCGAGCTGCTGGTGAAGGTCGAGGACGGCCGCGTCGACGTGCACCCGATCGCGGGCACGCGGCCACGCACCGGATCGCCCGCCGAGGACGAGCGGCTGGCCGAGGAGCTGCGCAACGATCCGAAGGAGATCGCGGAACACGTGATGCTGCTCGACCTCGGGCGCAACGACGTGGGGCGCGTCTCGAAGATCGGCTCGGTCGAGGTGACGCAGAGCTTCGACCTCGAGTTCTACTCGCACGTCATGCACCTCGTGAGCCACGTGCAGGGCGAGCTGCGCGAGGGGATGAGCGAGTACGACGCGCTGCGGTCGGCCTTCCCGGCGGGCACGGTCTCCGGCGCGCCGAAGATCCGCGCGATGGAGATCATCGCGGAGCTGGAGCCGGACCGGCGCGGCCCGTACGCGGGCGCGGTGGGGTTCTTCGACCTCTCGGGCAACGTCGAGACCTGCATCACGATCCGCACCGCGCTGCTGCGCGACGGCGTCGCCTACGTGCAGGCCGGCGGCGGCATCGTCTACGACTCCGACCCGCAGCGGGAGTTCGAGGAGACCCAGCACAAGGCGCGGGCGCTGATGGCCGCCATCGACGACGCCGAGGCGCGGGCCGGCGTCAGCACGCCGTCGGGAAGCCTGGGCTACTGATGGACGCCAAACCGCTCGTCGCCGCCGCCGCGCTGCGCCGCAGCGACGGACGCGTGCTGCTCGTGCAACACGCCCGGCAGGAGCGCAGCGGCGCCGGCAGCCGCTGGTCCCTGCCCTCGGAGCCCGTCGCCGACGACGAGACCGCGGAGCAGGCGCTGGCGCGGCTGCTGAACGACCGCCTGCACCTCACCCCGGACCGCGCCGAGTTCAACGACTCGATCGCGCTGCCGGACGCGATCGCCAACGTCTTCCTCTGCAGCTCGTGGCGAGGCGACCCGCAGTACGCGCCCGCCGACTTCCTCGATGCAGCGTGGGCGCCTCCCGGCGGGGCAGCCGGCATCAATGTCGTCGAGGGCGTGCGCGAATGGCTGCAGGGCCTGCCCGCGGACGGCGGCGCGCTCCCCAAGAGCGCAAGCCCCGACGAGCTGACCGCGGAGCTGATCACTGCGCGCGACGCGCTGCGCGCCGCCTACCTCGCCCTCGATGAGCCGTGGCGCGACGTCAGCCTCGACGGCGACTGGGCGCCGGTCGAGCTGCTCGCGCACTGCGCCACGGTCGAGGCCTACTACGCCTCCGAGGCGCGCGAGCTGCTGGAGACACCGGGCCACACCTGGCGCCCCTTCAACCCGGCGCAGGGCGCCGCCGAGCGCGCGGGCCGCGCGCGCCCGTCCAGCGATCGCGCCGAGCTCGAACGCCTCGATGTGCTGCGCACGGAGACGCTCGCCTGGGTCGAGACGCTCGGACGGGACGAGCTCGACGCCTACGGCGACCACGCCGATCGCGGCGCGGTGCGTGTCGGCGATCGGATCGCGCGAATCGCGGCCCACGACAAGGCTCACACGCAGCAACTCGCGAAGATGCTCGCCGCCTCGCAGGCGGACCCCGCTGACGACGAGGAGGCCGACGATGCTTCTGCTGATCGATAACGTCCGCGCGCGGTCTGTGGCTTACATCCGTGGCCTGTCTGGAGCGTTCCCATGCTTCTCTTGATCGATAACGTCCGCAGGAGGTCTGTGGCTTACATCCGTGGCCTGTCTGGAGCGTTCCCATGCTTCTCTTGATCGATAACGTCCGCAGGAGGTCTGTGGCTTGCATCCGTGGCCTGTTTGGAGCGTACCCATGCTTCTCTTGATCGATAACGTCCGCGGGCGGTCTGTGGCCTACATCCGTGGCCTGTTTGGAGCGTTCCCATGCTTCTACTGATCGATAACTACGATTCGTTCACCTACAACCTCTACCAGTACCTCTCCGAGCTGGGCGCGACCGTCGAGGTCGTGCGCAACGACGAGGCCAGCGTCGAGGACTGCCTCGCGATGGGGCCGGAGCGGATCGTCGTCTCGCCGGGGCCGTGCACGCCGGCGGAGGCAGGCATCTCGATCGATCTGATCCGGGCGGCGGCCGGGCAGGTGCCGCTGCTCGGCGTCTGCCTCGGACACCAGAGCATCGGCGAGGCGTTCGGCGCGCGGGTCGGTCACGCGGGCGAGATCATGCACGGCAAGATCTCGACGGTGACGCACGACGGGCGAGGCGTCTTCGAGTCGCTGCCGCAGCCGTTCGAGGCGATTCGCTATCATTCACTGGCGATCGAGCCGGACTCGCTGCCGGACGAGCTCGAGGTCTCGGCGCGCGCGGAGAGCGGGGTGATCATGGGTGTCCGCCACCGCACGCTGCCGATCGAGGGCGTCCAGTTCCACCCCGAGTCGATCATGACGGCCACGGGCCACGATCTGCTGCGCAACTTCCTCGCGATGGAGTCGCCGCGCACAGCGGCGGCCCCGGCGTGAGTCGGGAGGCGGCCTGAGTTGGGCACGTTCAACGTCACCATCGAAGTTGCGGCCGGACACGAGGGACCATTCGAAACCCTCGACGCCGTCGTGGATACGGGCGCGACGTTCACCCGGGTGCCGTCCTCGATCTTGCAGCGCCTGGGTGTCGAACCCGCGCAGCGGCGCGAGTTCATCACGCCCGACGGCAACCGCGTGGAACGCGGCGTGGGTTCAGTCGTGGTCCGGATCGACGAGGAAGCGTCCACTACGCTCGCCGTGTTTGGCGAGAGCGATGGCAACACGGTGCTCGGATCAGTGACGCTGGCGACGCTTGGCCTCGGGGTCGATCCGGCACGACAGCGGCTGGTTCAGGCACCCGCCTACCTCCCGAGCATCGTGCTGGCCCCCGACACGGAGCGAGAGGCGGTCTGAGTTGGGCACGTTCAACATCGCCATCGAAGTAGCGGTCAGGCCAGACGCATGATCCGCGAAGCGATCACGGCGATTGCGGGGGAGGGCCGCGACCTCAGCGAGGATGAGGCCGCCGCCGTGATGGGCGAGATCATGGAGGCGGAGGCGACGCCCGCGCAGTTCGGCGCCTTCGTCGTCGCGCTGCAGCACAAGGGCGAGACCGTCGACGAGGTCGTCGGGATGGCGCGCGTGATGCGAGAGCACTCGCTCAAGGCGCACGTCAGCGCGCGCCCGCTGCTCGACACCTGCGGCACCGGCGGCTCCGGGCTCAGCACGTTCAACGTCTCGACGGCGGCCGCGATCGTCGCCGCCTCCGCCGGGGCGAAGGTCGCCAAGCACGGCAACCGCGCGATGACCTCGCAGTCCGGCTCGGCCGACCTGCTCGAGGCGCTCGGGGCGGAGATCACACTTGCGCCGGAGCAGGTGGCGAGCTGCATCGAGCGCACCGGGCTGGGCTTCCTCTTCGCGCAGGCGTTCCACCCGGCGATGAAGTTCGCGGCGCCGTTGCGGCGCGAGATCGGCGTGCGCACGGTCTTCAACATCCTCGGCCCGCTCACCAACCCCGCCTCGGCCAACAGCCACGTGCTCGGCACGCCCAGCGTCGCCATCGCGGAGCTGCTCGCCGGGGCGCTGGCGCGCCTCGGCGTACGGCACGCCCTCGTGGTCTCGAGCGACGAGGGCCTCGACGAGATCTCGGTCTCGGCGCCGACGACGCTGTTCGAGGTCCGCGGCGCGGAGGTCACGCAACGCCGCGTCACGCCGAAGGACCTCGGCGTGATGGAGCGCACGCTCGACGAGGTGCGCGGCGGGAGCGCCGAGGAGAACGCAGCGGCGCTGCGCGCCGTGCTGCGCGGCGACGGCTCGGGGGCGCTGCGCGACTTCATCGCGATCAACGCCGGCGCGGGCCTCTACGTGTGCGGCCTCGCCGCCTCCATCCAGCAGGGCGCCGAACAGGCGCTGACGGCTATCGACGAGGGCGAGGCGGCCGCACGCCTCGGCGCCTTCGTCGAAGCCACACGGCGCAGTTGACGCGATGACGGCGGACGCCTCGGCAGGCGCGGCAACGGATGCCGCTGGCCCGCGCGAGACGGGCACCGTGCTGGATCGCATCGTCGCCGACCGGCGACTGCGGCTGGCCGAGGACCAGCGCGCGGCGCCTCCCGACGTGATCGAAGGCCTCGCCGCCTCGCGCCCGACGCCGATCGACTTCGCCGCTCGCCTCGTCGAGGGCCGAGCGGCCGCACCCGAAGGCGCGCGGCTGCGGTTGATCGCCGAGATCAAGCGCGCCTCGCCCTCCCGCGGCGTGATCGACGCCGGGCTCGACGCCGCCTCGCAGGCCCGCGCGTACGCCGCCGCGGGCGCCTCCGCCGTCTCCGTGCTGACCGAGCCGACGTTCTTCCAGGGCAGCATCGAGGACCTCGCGGCGGCCGCGGAGGCGTTCGGCAGCGACGCGGACCGGCCGGCGCTGCTGCGCAAGGACTTCGTGTTCGACGCCTACCAGGTCATCGAGGCGCGCGCGCACGGCGCGGACGCGCTGCTGCTGATCGCGATGATGCTGCCGCCCCGCACGCTCGCCTCGCTGCTCGCGCTCACGCACGCGCAGGGCATGGAGGCGCTGGTCGAGGTCCACGACGCCGAGGAGCTCGCGGCCGCCCTCGACGCCGGAGCGCGCGTGATCGGCGTCAACAACCGCGATCTGCGGACCTTCGACGAGGACCTCGCGACCTTCGAGCGGCTCGCGCCGCTCGCGCCGGACGGCGTCGCGCTCGTCGCCGAGTCGGCGATCCACACCGCCGGGGACGCGGCGCGGATGGCCGACGCCGGGGCGCACGCGCTGCTCGTCGGCGAGGCGCTCGTGCGCTCGGGCGACATCGCCTCGAAGGCGCGGGAATTGATGCTCGCGCCAGTGCGTCGCGGGGTGGCCGGCTCGTGACGCTCGTCAAGATCTGCGGCAACCGCACGCCTGCCGACGTGCTCTCCGCGGCCGAGGCCGGCGCCGATTTCGTGGGGATATGCTTCGCGGAATCGAGTCGCCAGGTTGGCGTCGCCGAGGCACAGGCGATGGTCCGCGCCCTCGGCGAGCCGCTTGCCGCGCACGAGATCGCGCTGCCGCCCCCCGCCTGGGGCCACGCGCGCGAGCACGAGCGCGAGTGGTTCCGCCACGGCGCGGAGGTGATCGAGGCCTACCTCGAGGCGAAGCGGCCGCTCACCGTCGGCCTCTTCGCCGACCAGCCGATCGAGGAGGTCAACGAGATCGCGCTGGAGACAGAGCTGGACCTGGTCCAGCTCTCCGGCGACGAGACCTGGGAGGACTGCCTGCTCGTCGCGCGGCAGGTGATCCAGGTCGTGCACGTCTCCCCGCTCGACTCGCCCTCGGACCCGCTCAGGTTCGTCGAGCCGGGCTTTGCGATCGCGCTGATGCTCGACTCCGCGCACGGGCCGTACCGCGGCGGATCGGGGCGCGCGTTCGACTGGGAGGTGGCCCGTATCGTCTCCGCCGAGCTGCCGATGATGCTCGCCGGCGGCCTCACCCCGGAGAACGTCGGCGAGGCGATCGCCCGCGTCGCCCCGTGGGCCGTCGATGTCTCGAGCGGCACGGAGACTGACGGGCGCAAGGACCCCGCCCGCGTGCGCGACTTCATAGACGCAGTGCGCCGCCAGGACGCCGCTGCCTGACGCCAGGGTCCGTCGGGCGACGGCGCTCGGCGGACTGTGCCGAGTCCCTCCAGACGTTGCTGACAGCCTCTCGGCGGGTGGTAGCAGAGGAGCCGCCCCTCACCTCGGTATTGTCGTTGTGTCACAACGCTTCCCGACCGAGGGAGTCTGCCGCCCTGAGGATGGCGACACTGTGTCACAAGGTCGCGGCTGTGCCTGGTGACCCGTCTGTCCGAGCGAGGCGATCCGCGAGTGCTACCGCGCGAGACGAACACGAGGGGCGATCGGGCTCCCGGCGGCCTCAGGCGCTCCGAGGCCACACCAGTCAACCCGCACACATGCGCGGGCTGCAGTGGCTCACGTATACTCCGACGGGGCTTGTACTGCCCCAGCCATCGATCACGAGGACGGGTTCAGGAGACGAACTTATGGAAATCAACGCGGAGCGCGACGGCTCGACCGTCGTCGCCAAGCCGATGGGGCGCCTCGACGGCTCCAACGCGAGCGACTTCCAGGAAGCCCTTGAGGGGGCGATCGAGGAGAGCGATCGCGGCCTCGTCCTTGACTTCGAGGACATCTCCTACATCAGCAGCGCGGGACTCCGCGTCATCCTGCTCACGGCCCGGACCCTCCAGGGCAACGGCGGCTCAATGGCCCTCTGCTCCCTCGACGCCCCGATCCGCGAGGTCTTCGCGATCAGTGGCTTCGACACCATCATCCCGATTCACGGTAACCGCGACGAGGCACTGGCTGCCGTCAGCGCGTAGCCAGGGTCGCCCAGCCCGAACGAGAGACGCGCACCCCCTCCCCGAGACGACGCGATGACCCACAAGATCCTGGTTGTTGACGACGAGCCTGACCTCGAACCCCTCATGCTCCAGCGCATGCGCCGCGACATCAGGCAGGGCGTCTACGAGTTCGTCTTCGCCCGGAACGGCGTGGAGGCGCTGCAGAAGCTCAACGAGGACGACGGAATCGACATGGTCCTCTCCGACATCAACATGCCCGAGATGGACGGTCTCACCCTGCTGCAGCAGATTCCCTCGGTAAATCCGGACATCCGTGCCGTAATCATCTCCGCCTACGGCGACATGCAGAACATCCGGACGGCCATGAACCGCGGCGCGTTCGACTTCGTGACCAAGCCGCTGGACTTCGACGACCTGCGGATCACCGTCGACCGCACGCTCCAGCATGTCGAGGAGTGGCGCGAGGCGCTGCAGAGCCGCGACAGGCTGGTGACGCTACAGAACGAGCTGGATGTCGCCAGCAAGATGCAGCAGTCGATCCTCCCGACCGTCTTTCCCAGCGGCGAGAGCTACGAGACCTTCGGAACGATGCAGCCGGCCCGGAACGTGGGGGGTGACTTCTTCGACATCGTCCGCCTGCAGCACGATCAGATCGGCCTCGCCATCGCGGATGTGTCCGGCAAGGGCGTGCCCGCCGCCCTGTTCATGATGTCCAGCCGCACCCTGCTCAAGGGCGCGGCGATCAGTTTCGAGGAACCCGGCCCCGTGCTGTCGGAGGTCAACAACCTGCTTCAGGAAGATGACACGGCGGGCATGTTCGTCACCATGCTCTACGCCACCTACAGTCCCGCGACCGGGAACTTCACCTATGCCAGCGGCGGGCACGACGCCCCGCTCGTGATCCACGCCGACGGCAGCTCCACGCTGCTGCCCCTGACCGGCGGTCTCGCCCTGGGCGTGGTGCCGGGTATCGAATACCGGCAGGAGAGCTACACGCTCGCCCCCGGCGACACCGTCGTCCTCTACACCGACGGCGTGACCGAGGCCACCAACATCGACGACGAACTGCTGGGAGTCGAAGGCATGCGCGAGTACTTCGGGCCCGAGCACCTGGCCGAAGACGCGGAAACGACCGGTATCGAAATCATGAGGATGGTCAACGACTTCACCGGCGACGCACCCCAGCACGATGACGTCACCTGCCTGATCCTGCGACAGGAGTGACGAGTTGAGCGCGGCACTCTCATTGACCGTTAAGACCGCCCACCACGAGCTGGAGCGGATTGTTGCCGCCATCGAGAACCTGGCGGAAGAGGACGACTGGCCGCCCGACCTGCTCTTCCGCGTGAATCTGGTGCTCGAGGAGCTGGGCCTGAACATCGTGGACTACGGGCACGATGACGAGACCCACGATTTCGAGATCTCCCTGACATCCGAAGGAGACTCGGTGACGATCGAGATCGTCGACGGCGGACGGCCCTTCGATCCCCTGTCCGACGCTCCCGCTCCCGATCTGACGTCGGGGATCGCGGACAGGCGCATCGGGGGCCTCGGCGTCCACTTCGTGCGCACGCTGATGGACGACGTGCAGTACGAACGCTCCGCAGGCAAGAACCGGTTGAAGATGGTGACCCGCAAGGTCAGATGAGGCGGCAGCGCCCCGTGCGAGTTGTCGGGCTGACAGCGGTCTGTCTGGTGCTTGCGGCGTCTCTCCTCGCGGGCTGCGGCCTCGGCGGCGGCGGATCGGACGGCGTCGAACCCGTCGATGGCGCCCCGACGCCGACCGCGACCGTTGAGGCCGGGACACCCGGCGTATCCGAAGACCGGATCCTGTTCGGCCAGTCCGCAGCCTTCAATGGGCCCGCGCAGGAACTCGGCAAGAACATGCGGATTGGCATCAACGCCGCGTTTGCCGAGACCAACCTGGCCGGGGGCGTCCATGGCCGGCTGCTGGAGCTCTTCTCCCTCGACGACTCTTACGAGCCGGAAGCCGCGATCGCCAATACCCGGCGCCTGATCGAGGAGGAGGGTGTGTTCGCGCTGATCGGCGCGGTCGGCACTCCCACCTCCCGCTCCGCCACCCCCATCGCCGCGGACGCAGGTGTCCCCTACATCGCGCCGTTCACCGGCGCTGCGTTCCTGCGCGACCCGGAGTGGGACAACATCATCAACCTGCGCGCCTCCTACGCCCAGGAGACCGAGGAGATGGTGGCCCGGCTCATAGGCGACCTGGGCATCGAGCGCATCGGCATCATGTACCAGGACGACTCCTACGGCCGCGCCGGCTACAGCGGCGCGCTCGCTGCGCTGCAGCGCCGGGGGCGCGAGCCCGTGGCCATCGGCCTGTATCCCCGCAATACGACCGCCGTCAAGACGGCACTCCTCGACCTGCGCGAGGGCGCCCCCGAAGCGGTCATCATGATCGGCGCCTACGAGCCGATGGCAGCGCTGATCAAGTGGGGCCGAGCCACCGGGTTCAACCCGGTGTTCCTGAACGTCTCGTTCGTCGGCAGCAACGCGCTGGCCCAGGAACTGGGCACTGACGGCGCGGGCGTCGTCGTGACCCAGGTCGTTCCCTTCCCGGACGACGACTCACTCCCGCTGATCGCCGCCTACAAGCGCGCCCTGGCCGTCTACGCGCCAGACGCCGTCCCCGGTTTTGTCTCCCTCGAGGGCTACCTCGCCGGCCGGCTCGCCATCGCGGGGCTCGATAGCTGCGGCCCCGCGGTCGACCGTGCCTGTTTCGTGAACGCCCTCCTCGGGGCGGACGCCATCGACATCGATGGCTTCGAACTCAGCTTCGGCGAGAACGACAACCAGGGCTCGGACTCCGTGTTCATCACGGTGATCGGCTCAGACGGCCTCTATCATCCGATTGAGACGCTGCAGGACTTGGAGTCATGGTCGACAAACTGAAGCGCCTGCTCGAGAGCCGCTTCCGGATCTCCACCCAGTTGTACCTGGCCATGGGTGGCGCGGTCCTCCTCACGCTGGCCGCCAGTCTGGTCGCCTGGTTCTCCTTCAATCAGGTCGGGGAGGTCCAGAGCAACGTCAATGAAGGCAGCGTGCCTGAACTGGCCGCCGCGTTCGGCGTCGCCCAGTACAGCGGCATCCTGGTAGCAGCGGCTCCCAACCTTACCGTCGCCGCCACGCCGGAGGAGTTCGACCAGGTCGTCCTGAGCATCGATCAGGCGTACGCCTCGTTCGAGGAGCAGATGGCCGCGCTCGAGGAGGGCGACAGCGAGCGCGAGCGCGTGGTCCGCATCCGCGGCTACGCCGACACGCTCATCTCCAATATCGAAGCGCTTGAGAGCGAGACCTCCGGAGTGTTCGAGCTGATCGTCCGCCGGGAGGCGCTGCAACTGGAGCTCACGGAAGTGCGCGCCCAGCTGGACGATGCGCTTGCGCCTGCCATCGACGATCAGCTGTTCTTCACACTGACCGGCTACCGGGATCTCTCGGCGCCCCCAGCCCCGCGCTCGGAGCACCTCTCCGAGGACCAGTTCGTGCGCTACCGGCGCCTCGCCGAGTTGCAGGCGGACGTGAACATCGCGACCGAACTCCTCGCGAACGCATTCACCCTTTCGGACGCATCCCTGATCGAGCCGCTCAGGGAACGCTTCGAATCCACGGTTAGCCGTATCGACCGGAATCTGGCGGCGCTGGCGGGGTCTCCCTTCCACGACGAAGCGGCGCCAACCTTCACCCGGCTGTTCGCGCTTGGCTCGGGCGAGACAAGCGTGTTCGATCTGTTCGCCAGCGAACTCAGAATCGTGGGACGCCAGGCGGAGTTGCTTGACCTCAATCGCGACCTCTCGGTCGAGGTGATCGCGGAGGTGGACGGCCTGGTGAGCGCCGCCCAGGCGAGCGCCGGGGACGCCACCGAGGCATCCACGCAGGCGATCTTCACGGGCCGGGTGCTGCTGCTCGCCATCAACGTGATCAGCATCACGGGCGCGCTGCTGATCACGTGGCTGTTCATCGGCCGGGTGCTGCTGCGGCGCATCGGGATGCTGTCGGAGTGGATGCGCGGCATGGCCCAGGGAGACCTGGAGACCCGCGCCGAAATTGGCGGGCGGGACGAGGTCGCGGAGATGGCCGCCGCCCTCGACGTGTTCCGGCGTCACGCCCTGGAAGTGCAGCGCCTGAACCTCGTCGAGGAGCTCGCGGAGGAACTCCAGGGCAAGAACGACGAACTCGAGTACGTGCTGGCCCAGCTGCAGCAGGCGCAGGACCAGATCGTCATGCGGGAGAAGCTGGCGGCGCTCGGTGAACTCACGGCAGGCATCGCCCACGAGATCCGCAACCCGCTGAACTTCGTGAAGAACTTCGCCGAGGCCTCGGGCGAACTGGTGGACGAACTGAAGGAGATCCTGGAAGAGGAAGGCGTCGAACTGACGGACGAGCAGCGCGATATGGTCGAGGAGATCACCGGCGACCTGACCAGCAACGTCGAACGCATCCGCTCACACGGCGAGCGCGCGAACCGCATCGTGCAGGACATGCTGAGTATGGGCCGGGGCTCGCAGGAGTGGCAGACCGTCGAAGTCAACGCGCTGGTGGAGCAGCATGCCATGCTGGCCTACCACAGCGCACGGGCGACGAACCCCGACTTCCAGCTGGACATCCAGCGCGACTTCGATCCCGAAGCGGGGGATCTCGAGGTCATCCCCCAGGATCTGGGACGCGTCTTCCTCAACATGGTGGGCAACGCCTGTCACGCGACGCACGAACGGCGCATGTCGGCAGCGGAGACCGGGCTCACGAGCAGGGAGTACATGCCGACGCTGACGCTGGGCACGCGCCGCGAGGGCGATCAGATCGAGGTCCGCATCCGCGACAACGGCTCCGGCATCCCGCCGGACATCATCGAGAAGATCTTCAATCCCTTCTTCACGACCAAGCCGACAGATCAGGGCACGGGACTCGGGCTGGCGATCTCCAGCGACATCGTGCGTCGCCACGGCGGGCACATACGCGTCGAATCGGAGCCGGGCGAATTCACCGAAATGACCGTCGAGTTGCCGCTGGAGCGGCCGCCCGAGGCGAACCCGGCAGCGCTGGCGGCCCATCCCGGGTTCGAATAGCCCTCGCCTGCTACAACCGGCGCGACGCGCGGCGGGGTTGTGGCACAGTGCCGCGCGCCACTTCCTGCGTGGTGCGTTCGCCGCGTGCGCGCAACGCCGCTCGCCGCAGCCGCTGAGACACGTCGGCGCTATCATCGACAGACACCGCGCGCGAGGCGAAGAGGGTGCCACGTGGGAGCGCTCCAGACAGTGATCGAAGCGGCGGCCCTCGCCGGCCTGCGGTCGCAGGCAGCCGCATGACCGCGACCGTGGGCCGCTCCGCCCTGCCCGACGAGCGCGGCTACTTCGGCGCCTTCGGCGGGCGCTACGTGCCTGAGACGCTGATGCCCGCGCTCGGCGAGCTGGAGGAGGCCTACGCCGCCGCCCGCGAGGACGAGTCCTTCCGCGAGGAGCTCGAGCGGCTACTGCGCGACTTCGTCGGCCGGCCCACGCCGATCACGCGCGCGGATCGCCTCGCACGGCGGATCGCGGGCGATCGCGCGCCGCTCGTCTACCTCAAGCGCGAGGACCTGACCCACACCGGCGCGCACAAGATCAACGCCGCGCTGGCGCAGGGCCTGCTCGCGCAGCGCATGGGCAAGCCGCGCATCGTCGCGGAGACCGGCGCCGGGCAGCACGGCGTGGCGACGGCCACCGCCTGCGCGCTGCTCGGCCTCGAATGCGTCGTCTACATGGGCGCCGAGGACGTGCGGCGTCAGGCGCTCAACGTCTTCCGCATGAAGCTCCTCGGCGCCGAGGTGCGTACCGTCGACTCCGGCTCGCGCACGCTCAAGGACGCGATCAACGAGGCGATCCGCGACTGGGTCACGAACGTGCGCAGCACGTACTACCTGCTCGGCTCGGTCGTGGGGCCGCACCCCTATCCGCTGCTCGTCCGCGACTTCCAGGCCGTGATCGGCCGGGAGGCGCGGGAGCAACTGCTGGAGGCCGAGGGGCGGCTGCCCTCGATCGCGCTCGCCTGCGTCGGCGGCGGCTCGAACGCGATCGGGCTGTTCCACGCCTTCGTCGAGGACCCCGTGCGCCTGATCGGCGTCGAGGCGGCGGGCGAGGGCCTTGATGGGCGGCACGCGGCGCCGCTCGCGGCCGGCACGCCCGGGGTACTGCACGGCTCGCGTTCGTACCTGCTGCAGGACGCGCACGGGCAGGTCACCGAGGCGCACTCGATCTCGGCCGGCCTCGACTACCCCGGCGTCGGACCGGAGCACTCCTGGCTGAAGGTCAGCGAGCGCGCCGAGTACGTCTCCGCCACGGACGAGGAGGCGCTCGCCGCCTTCCGGCTGCTCAGCGAGACGGAGGGCATCATCCCGGCGCTGGAGCCCGCGCACGCCCTCGCGTACCTCGCGAAGCTGCTGCCCGAGCTCGGCGAGGACGAGCTGGTGCTCGTCAACCTCAGCGGACGCGGCGACAAGGACATGGGCACGGTCGCCGACGCGCTCGGCCTCACGCTCTAGCCAGCGCGCGCCGCGGTGCGGCAGCGCAGGGCGCCTGTTACGCTCGCAAGGTGATCGCTGATCGTGCCGAACCGGGGATCGCGACGCTCCCGCCGCTGTGGCGCGTGCGCGACATGGTCTCCGCCCTCGCTGTCGTCGTCCTCGCATTCGCCACGCTCGGGATCCTCTTCGCCACCACGGCGGAGCGAGGCACGGGAGTCAACGCCGCCGGCTTAGCCGCCATCGTCGGCTTCAACCTGCTCCTCGTGGCGACAGTGCTACTGCTCGCAGCGCGGCGCGGGATCACGCTGGCCGAACTCGGCTTCGTGCGGCCGCGCGTCTGGGGCCCGATCGCCATCGCCTGGTTCGGGGCCTACGTGATCCTCGGCTGCTACGTCGCCGGCATCGCGCTGCTCGACACGCTCGGACTGCCGGTCGAGGCGTTCGAGGGCGGCAATACGATCGACTTCGACCAGAGCCGCGTAGTCCTCGTGGTCGTGCTTGCGATCGCCACCGTGATCGGGGCGCCGTTCAGCGAGGAGCTGCTGTTCCGAGGACTGTTGCATCGCGGGCTGCGCGGCTACTGGCGTCCGCTTCCGGCGATGGCGCTGAGCGGGGCGCTGTTCGGCATCTTCCACGTGAACCTCGCCGTGCTGGTGCCGTTCGCCTTCATCGGCGTGCTGTGGGCGTGGGCCTACGAGGAGTCCGGCTCGCTCTGGACGACGATCACGGCACACGCCGGCGTCAACGGCGTCGCGTTCGCCGCTACACTGATCTTCCTCGATTGAGGTGACAGCCCTGGGTGAGCGCCGTCCATGAGTGATCGCATCGCGCAGTTGTTCGAGCGCACGCGGGCCGAGGGCCGGCCGGCCCTGATCGCGTTCGTGCCCGGCTGCTGGCCCGAGCCGGACGCCACGCCCGGAATCGTGCGCGCGCTGCTCGAAGGCGGCGCCGACGCCGTCGAGCTGGGCGTGCCCTTCAGCGACCCGCTCGCCGACGGCGTCACGAACCAGGCCGCCTACCAGCAGGCGCTCGACGCCGGCGTGACCCAGGACGACGTGCTCGCCAGTGTCCGCACGCTGCGCGAGGACGGCGTCTCCGCGCCGCTGCTGCTGATGGGATACTTCAACCCGATGCTCGCTCCGGGAACGGAGTCGTTCGCGCGGATGGCCGCGGAGGCCGGAGTCGACGGCCTGATCGTCGTCGACCTGCCCGTCGAGGAGGCGGAGGAGCTGGCGGAGCCCGCGAGGGCGAACGGCGTGCATCTCGTCTACCTGCTCGCGCCGACCTCGACCGCGGAGCGCATCGCGGCCGTCGGGGAGCGCGGCAGCGGCTTCGTCTACTGTGTGAGCGTGACCGGCGTGACCGGAACGCGCGCGCAGCTCCCGGCGGAGCTTCCGTCGTTCATCGCGCGGGTGCGCGAGCGCGCCTCGCTCCCGCTCGCGGTAGGCTTCGGCATCTCGGCGCGCGAGCATGTCGAGGAGGTCGGCCGCATCGCCGACGCCGCGATCGTCGGCAGCGCGGTCGTGCAGACGATCCAGGAAGCGCCCATCGAGCGGCGTCATGAGGCGGTGCGCAGCCTGATGGAGCGGCTGAGCGGGCGCGCAGGGGAGGCGGCAGCGTCATGATGGTTCGTGGCATCCGAGGCGCCACCTCCGTGCGCGCGAACACGCGCGAGGCGATCCTCGAGGCGAGCGCGGAGCTGCTGCAGGCCGTCGTCGAGGCGAACGGCGTCGAGCGCTCACACATCGCCTCGGTATTCTTCACGACGACGACGGACCTCAACGCCGAGTTCCCCGCAGTCGCCGCGCGCGCGGCGGGATGGAGCGACGTGCCGCTGCTCTGCGGCCACGAGATGGCCGTGCCCGGCGGGCTGCCTCGCTGCCTGCGGCTGCTGATGCACGTCAACACGGACCGCCCGCCCGAGGAGATCCAGCACGTCTACCTGCACGAAGCGACCGCGCTGCGCCCCGACATCGCCGGGGCGGCCGACCGGAAGGACGGCGGCCCGTGATCGTCGTGATGCGCATCGACAGCGGCGACGAACAGAGCGCCGGCGTGCTGCAACGCATCGAGTCCTTCGGGCTGCAGGGCGAGGTCATCCACGGTGAGCAGCGCAAGGTGATCGCCGTGCTCGGGCAGGTCTTCCCGGACCTGCGCGACGAACTGGCGACGATGGACGGCGTGGACCAGGTGCTGCGCGTCTCGCGCCCCTACAAGCTCGCCAGCCGCGAGGTGCGCGAGAGCGACACCGTCGTCGATCTCGCATACGGGGTCAGCGTCGGGAGCGGTCGTCCGGTCGTGATAGCGGGGCCATGTGCGATCGAGTCGGAGGAGCAGTTGCGCGAGACCGCGGCGCAGGTCAGGCAGGCCGGCGCGCACATCCTGCGCGGAGGCGCCTTCAAGCCGCGCACCTCGCCCTACTCCTTCCGCGGACTCGGCCTCGAGGCGCTCGAGATGCTGCACAGCGCGGGCCGCGAGTTCGGGATGCCGGTGATCACGGAGCTGCTCTCCGAGCGCGACGTGGACGTCGTCTCGCAGCACTCGGACGTGCTGCAGATCGGCGCGCGCAACATGCAGAACTACGTGCTGCTCTCCGAGGCCGGCAAGACCGGCAAACCAGTGATGCTGAAGCGCGGGCTCGCCGCCACCATCGAGGAGTGGCTGCTCTCCGCGGAGTACGTGCTCACCCAGGGCAACCGCAACGTGATCCTCTGCGAGCGCGGCGTGCGCACCTTCGAGACCGCGACGCGCAACACGCTCGACCTCAACGCCGTTGCACTCGTGAAGCGGCTCAGCCACCTGCCCGTGATCGTCGACCCCTCGCACGGGACGGGGCACTGGTACCTGGTGCGGCCGATGGCGACCGCCGGCCTGGCCGTCGGCGCGGACGGGCTGATGATCGAGGTGCACCCGGACCCGGATCGGGCGCTCTCGGACGGGGCGCAGTCGCTCACCCCGGAGCACTTCGACGAGCTGATGCAGGAGGCCTCGGCGCTCGCTCGCGCGATCGGCCGCCCGCTCGCCGAGCGCCCGCTGGGCGCGGCCTGACGACGGCGCGCTCGATGACCGCGCCGCACGCCGCCGATCAGCCTCCCGCGGACCAGGCCCCGGCAGCGCCCGCCGCGGACACACGCCCGCCTGGGACCGGCACGCAGGAGGACGACGCGTTCGCCCTCGATCTGCCGCGCTTCCAGGGCCCGCTCGCGCTGCTGCTGCACCTGATCGAGCGGCGCGAGCTGGACATCACCGAGGTTTCGCTCGTCTCCGTCGCCGAGCAGTACCTGGCGCACGTCCGTGCCGGCGACGGCATCGACCTCGGCGCGCTGGCCTCGTTCATCTCGATGGGCGCGCGGCTGCTGCTGCTGAAGTCGCGCGCGTTGCTGCCGTCCGACCCCGACGAAGGCGAGGACGAGGACGAGGACCGCGATCCGCAGTCGCTGCTCGACGCGTTGGTCGAGTACCGCCGCTACCGCCGTGCCGCCGAGCACCTGCGCGGCCTCGAGGACGAGCACCGCAGCGCCTACCGCCGCGAGGCCGCCCCGCCGGAAGTGCCCCCTGCGAGCGGGCTCGATGGCGTCACCACGGACCAGCTCTACGCGCTGTTCCGCGACGCGCTGGCACGGCTCCCCAAGGAGGAGCCGCCGCCCGAACTGGAGCGCGAGAGCGTGCTGCTGCGCGATCGAGTCTCGCTGCTCGCGGAGCGCCTCGAGCGCGAGCGCACGGTCTCCTTCCGCGACCTGATTGGCGCGGCGACCTCGCGACTGGTCGTGATCGTCGATTTCCTCGCGGTGCTGGACCTGATCCGCCAAGGCTTCCTGGAGGCGCGCCAGGACGGCGCGTTCGGCGAGATCACCCTCGCGCGCATCGAGGGCGCCGCGCCGCATGCCTCGCCGCAGGCCTCACTGCCCGCCGTGGGGGATCCTGGCGACGAATAGCGAGGTTCGCGAGCGCACGCTGGTTTGAAGTAGCGATCCGGCCGGTGCTACGATCCATGCTCACGGTCGCGCCGCCGGCGGCCAAGAGGGGATAAGCCCACCACGTGCTGCTCATTCGCGAAGAGCTGCGCCGCGCCGCCACGCCGGGTGCGCACGCCCTGACGCTCGGCGTCTTCGACGGGGTCCACCGCGGCCACCGCTTGCTCTTCGAGCGGCTGCGCGCCGAGGCCGCCGCCCGCCAGATCGGCGCCGGCATCGTCACCTTCCACCCCCACCCGATCACCGTGCTCCGCCCCGAGATCGAGATCTCCTACCTCACCTCCCTCGAAACGCGCGTCGAACAGCTCCGCACGACCGGCGTCGATTTCGTGGCCGTCGTGCAGTTCACCTCGGAGCTGGCGCAGGTCTCCGCCGAGGACTTCGCGCGCATCCTCGTCGAGGAGACCGGGCTCAAGCTGGTCGTCGCGGGGCGCGACTTCGCCCTCGGACGCAACCGCGAGGGCACGCCCGAGCGCCTCGCCGCGCTGGGCCTCGACCTCGGCTTCGAGGTGCAACCGATCGAGCTGCTGCCGGAGGACGGCGCGCCGGTCTCCTCGACACGCGTGCGCGAGGCACTGGCGGCCGGCTCGATGGCGGAGGCGGCGGACCTGCTCGGCCGCCCCTTCGCGCTGCGCGGCCCGATCGTTCACGGCGAGGAGCGCGGCCGCACGATCGGCTTCCCGACGATCAACCTCGGCCTCAGCCCCGACCTCGCGCTTCCCGCCGACGGCGTCTACGTCTCGCGCACCGAGGTCGGCGGCCGCCGCCTCGAGAGCTGCACGAACATCGGCATGCGTCCCACCTTCGACGGCCTGCGGCGCTCGGTGGAGACGCACCTGCTGGATTTCGAGGGCGACCTCTACGACCGCGTCGCCTCGGTGGAGTTGCTGCACCGCCTGCGCCCCGAGCAGAAGTTCGACGGTCCTGAGGCGCTGATCGCGCAGATCGGCCGGGACGTCGAGGAGACGCGAGCCTGGTTCGCATGAGCGCCGCGATCGATCAGCAGCTCGCCGCGATCATGCGCGGCGCCGAGTTCGGCGACGAGGCGACGCGCCGCACGATGGAGCGGGAACTGCGCGAGCGACTCGCCGAGGGCCGCCCGCTGCGCGTCTACTGCGGCTACGACCCGACCGCCGTCGATCTGCACCTCGGTCACACGCTGACGATGCGCAAGCTGCGCACCTTCCAGGACCTCGGCCACGAGGTGACGTTCCTGATCGGCAACTTCACCAGCCTCGTCAGCGACCCCTCGGACAAGAACAAGACCCGCCCGATGCTCTCGCCCGAGGAGATCGAGGCGAACAGCCGCACCTACGTGGACCAGGTGTTCCGCATCCTTGACCGGGAGCGCACAATCGTGCGCCGCAACGCCGACTGGCTCGGCAAGCTCAGCTTCGGCGACGTGCTGCGCCTCGCCTCGCACTTCACGGTGGCGCAGTTCCTCGAGCGCGACAGCCTCGCCCGCCGCTTCGAGCGCCACGACCCGATCCAGGTCAGCGAGTTCCTCTACGCGCTGATGCAGGCCTACGACGCGGTCGCGATGGAGACCGACGTGCAGGTCGGCGGCAGCGACCAGCTCTTCAACCTCATGGCCGGCCGCCAGCTCCAGCGCGAGTACGGCCAACGCCCGCAGATCGCGATCACGCTGCCGCTCCTCGCCGGCACCGACGGCCACGAGAAGATGTCGAAGTCGCTCGGCAATCACATCGGCATCGACGAGCCTCCGAACGAGCTGTTCGGCAAGGTGATGTCGATCCCCGACGACTCAATGCTCAACTACTTCACGCTGCTCACGGACCTCTCGGGCGTGGAGATCGAGGCGCTCCTGGCGGGCTCGCCGATGGAGGCCAAGAAGCGCCTCGCCTTCGAGATCACCGCCGGGCTGCACGACGCCGCAGACGCCGAGGCCGCGCGCGACTACTTCGAGTCGACGTTCCAGCGCCGCCAGACGCCCGACGAGATGCAGGAGTACGCGCTCGCCTCCGAAGGCGCGCCCGAGCCCGCGGGACGCCTCGATCGCGTGCTGGTCGACTCCGGGCTGGCGAAGAGCGGGGCTGAGGTGCGGCGGCTCGTCGAGCAGGGCGCGGTGCGGGTCAACGGCGAGCCGGCAGACGCGTTCGACCGCGCGGTCCACCCCGGCGACGAGCTGCGCGTGGGGCGCCGGCGCTTCCTGCGGCTGGTCGCGAGCCCCGCCGGCGCACAGTCAGGAACACCCGATGCTTGACGGAGGCTACGAACTCGACATCGAGGGCATCTGCGAGAGCATCGACGAAGCCGCGGTCGTCACGCTGTACTTCCCGATGCTGCGCTCGACCCTGCTGATGGACACGCGCGCGGGCAAGTTCGTCCGCCCCTACATCGGCATCGTGCCGATGGCGCGCAGCTCCGCGGACCGCTTCGAGTCGCTCAAGCGGCTGCGTCCGCGGCTGCCACGCCCTGACTCGATCACGATGATCCCCTGGGCACGGCGCGTCGGAGCGCTCGAGGACGTCGGCGTCTGGGAGCGCCTGATCGCGCGCCTGGGCGAGGCCGGCAGCTCGGCGGAGTTGGCGCGCGCGGGGGACTGCCTCGCGCAGCTCTACGCCCTCGAGCAGCAGGAACTCGGCAACGCAATCCGCGGCCGCCAGTACGAGACGATCTGGCGCAACCCGGAGCTCGGCCCCGCGACGGCCTGAGGCGGCCCGCGGGCCCTCCGGCTCAGGCCTCGGCGGCGGCCCGGAGCTCCTTCAGCACCTGCTCCTGCACGTGCACCGGAACCTCGGAGTAGCGGTCCACGGCGACCGTGAAGGTGCCGCGGCCGTTGGTCATCGAGCGCAGGTCCGGGCCGTAGCGCTGGATCTCGGCGAGCGGGGCCTCGCCGTTGATCACGCTGTAGTCGCCCTCGGTGTCCACGCCGTGGACCTGGCCGCGACGGCCGTTGAGGTCGCTCATCACGTCGCCGACACGGTCGCCGGGAACGCGCACCACGAGCCGCACGATCGGCTCGAGCAGGATCGGCTGCGCGTCGAGGAAGCCCTGCTTCAGCGCCTGCGAGGCGGCCAGCTTGAACGCCATCTCCGAGGAGTCCACCGAGTGCGATGAGCCGTCGAGCAGCGTCACGCGCACATCGACGATCGGCGCGTGCGCGAGCGGGCCGTCCGGCAGCGCCTCCATCAGGCCCTTCTCGACCGCCGGGATGAACTGCCTGGGCACGTTGCCACCGACGACCTTCTGCTCGAAGGTGAAGCCCGCACCGCGCTCGGCCGGGTCGACCTCGATGACGACGTGCCCGTACTGGCCGTGCCCGCCGGTCTGCTTCTTGTGCTTGTACTCGGCCTTTGCCTTGGTCGTAACCGTCTCGCGGTACGGCACGATCGGGATCGTCACGTCGACCTCGACACCGTAGTTCTTCTCGAGGCGCGCGGCCGTGATGTTGGCCTGCGCGTCGCCGATCGTGGACATCACCGTCTCGCTCGTGTTCGCGTCGCGGGCGACGACGAGCGTCGGATCCTGCTCGACCAGCCGCTGGAGGGCGGAGGAGAGCTTGTCGACGTCAGCCTTCGTCTTCGGATGGAGTGCGGAACGGAACGTCGCCTCGGGGAAGGGGAGCGCCGGTACGCGCTCGCTCTGCGCCTCGCCGCCGAGCAGCGTGTCGCCGGTCATCGTCTCGGCGAGCTTGGCCGCGACGCCGATGTCGCCTGCACTCAGCTGGTTCGTCTCGATCTGCTCCTTGCCGCGCTGGATGAAGAGGTGGCCCAGGCGCTCTCTGCTGCGCCGCTCCGGGTTGTAGGGGTTGGCGTCCGGCGTGAGCACGCCGCTCAGCACCTTCATGAACGTCAGCCTGCCGACGAAGGGGTCCGCCGCCGTCTTGAAGACGTGCACCACCAGCGGCCCCGAGGGGTCCGCCGTGCAGGCGCCGTCCGCCAGCTCGTGCTCCCGGCCGAGCGGCGAGGGCAGCAGCCGCGCGAGCTCGTTCAGCAGCGTCCGCACGCCGACGCCGCTGACGGCGCAGACCGGCAGCACGGGCACGACGTCCCCCGCCGCTACCGCCGCCGCCAGCACCGCCGCGACGCGCTCGGGCGGAAGCTCCTCGCCCTCGAGGTAGAGCTCGAGCAGCTCGTCGTCGGTTTCGGCGATCGACTCGATCAGCTGCTCGCGCGCGGCCTCGATCGCATCCGCGAGATCGGCGGGCGCCTCGCCGGGGGTCGCGTCGGCGCCCATGCGCGCGTCGCCGCTGGCGAGGTGCACGATGCCCTCGAACGTGGCGGCGGTCCCGATCGGGATCGCCAGCGGGACCACCTTCACGCCGAAGCGATCGCGCAGCTCGTCGAGCACCTGCTCGAAGTTCGCGTGCTCGCGGTCCATCCGCGTGACGGCGATGAAGCGGGGCAGGCCGCGCGCCTCGGCCTGGCTCCACGCGAGCTCGGCGCCCGCCTCGATGCCGGCGGAGGCGTCGACGGCGATGAGCGCGGAGTCGGCGGCGGCGAGACCGCTCACGACCTCGCCGATGAAGTCGGCGTAGCCGGGCGTGTCGATGATGTTGAGGCGCTGCCCGGCCCACTCGACGGGCAGCATCGAGAGCGAGATGGAGTAGGTGCGGGCGTGCTCCTCGGGGTCGTAGTCGGAGACGGTGTTGCCGTCCTCGACGCGGCCGAGGCGGTTGGTGACGCCGGAGGCGAAGAGCATCGCCTCGCCCAGCATCGTCTTCCCCGCCCCGCTGTGCCCCAGCAGGACGACGTTGCGAAGCTGTTCGGACGTGTAGGCGTTCATCGTGTCGGCACCCCCTGCGCGCACGTGGTGGCGGGATAGTACCGCGCGGGGGGTAGGCGAGACTAGCGGACAGGGTGCGGGGCGGCGTGCCGGACGCGGTAGTACGATATCCCGCCAGCCCACCAACTGGCCGTAGGGAATTCCTGCTGATGCCTCTGACGCTACTCCAGAACGAGCTTCTGCTCACCCTGAACGCTTACCTTGCTAGTGAGATAGATCTGGACGCGGTTCGCGGCTGGGAAGTCTCGGTTACGGACAGCAGCGAGATCGGTCCTGCTGAGGCGGAGATGATCGAACGCCTCGCGCTGATCGCGGAAACCGTCGTGAGCGGGGCCGCAGATGAGGGTCTCTTCGCTACCGAGGCTCGCCGTCTCGCGGAACGCCTGGAGGCAGAGCCCACCCGCGCGTGACGGGCCGCTACCCCGCGGGCCGGAGGTCCAGCACCTCGAGCTGGAGGGTGCGGCGGAAGTTGTCCTTGCTGAACGTGTAGACGATGTCCGCCGCCTCGCCGTCGGGGACGGCGTGCTCGGCGAGGCCGAAGGCGATCGCGCGCCAGCTGACCCGGCCCTCCTTCAGCGTGAACTGCAGGTGCGACCGGTCGCTGCCCACGACGCGGCTACCGAGGATGCGCACCGCCCTCGCGAGGAAGCGCGGCGTCGGGTTGCCGATGCCGTGCGGGCCGAGCTGCTGGAGGCGGCGCAGCAGCTCGCCGTTGACGGCGGCGACCTGCAGTTCCGCCTCGATGTCGATCGTGGGCGTCAGATCCTCGGGCGTCAGACGCTCGGCGGCGTCGGCGACGAGCCGTTCGCGCAGCTCGGGCAGCCGCGACGCCTCGATGCTGAAGCCGGCGGCGGCGCGATGGCCGCCGTAGCGCAGGAAGAGGTCGTCGTGGCGGCGCAGCAGCGCCGTGATGTCGAACGCGTCGATTGAGCGGCACGAGGCGCGCCCCTGCCCGTCCGCGATCTGGAGCGCGATCGCCGGGCGGTGATGCGCCTCGACCAGCCGTCCGGCAACAAGGCCGACGATGCCCGAGGAGAATTGCTCGCTCGCGACGATCAGTAGCGGCGAGGCCAGCTCCGCGGGGGTCAGCAGCTCTCCGGCCAGTTCGAGGGCGGCCGTCGTCTCCTCGCGGCGCTCGCGGTTGAGCCGGTCCAGCTCGGCGGCGAGGCGTTGCGCCTCGTCCTCATCCTCCGTGAGCAGCAGAGCGAGGGCGGTATTCGCGTGCGCCATCCGCCCCGCGGCGTTGATCCGCGGGCCGAGTTGCCAGCCGCAGAGATCCGGATCAGCCTCGGCGAGGTCGACCTTCGCCACGGCCGCCAGCGCGCGCAGGCCGGGACGCCGCGAGCGCGCCAGCGCGCGCAGCCCGATGCGCACGAGGTCGCGGTTCTCGCCCAGCATCGGCGCGAGGTCGCAGACCGTCCCGAGGGCGACCAGCGCGCGGTGCTCCTCGGGCGATCCGTCGTACCCCGCCTGCACGTAGAGGCTGTCGACGACCTTGTGGGCGACGCCGACGGCGGCGGGCTCCGAGCCGTACTGCGAGCCGCCGAGCTTCGGGTTCACGAGCGCGAGTGCGTCGGGGAGTTCGTCCGGCACGGTGTGGTGGTCGATCACGATCACGTCCATGCCCAGCTCGTTGGCCAGCTCCACCTCGCGCAGCGCCGAGGTGCCGCAGTCCGCCGTCACCAGCACACTCGCACCCTGCGCATGCAGCAGGCGAACCGCCTCCGGGTTGGGGCCGTAACCCTCGCTGAAGCGATCCGGGATGTACGGCAGCGGACGCGCACCGAGCTCACGCAGGCCCTCGCTGAGGATCGTCGTGGAGGTCAGCCCGTCCACATCGAAGTCGCCGAGGATCGCGACCGTCTCGGCGTCGGCACAGGCTCGTCCGAGCCGCTCGACGGCTACGTCGAGGTTCGGCATCAGCGCGGGGTCCGTCAGCGCGCGCGGCTCGCCGAGGTACTCGAGCGCCTCGGCGAGGCTGCGCACGCCGCGGTTCGCGAGCAGGGCGGAGATCAGCGGCGGCCACTCCGCGCCCTCGAAGGCGCTGATATCCGGGACGGCGCGAACGCTCCAGCGGCGTCCGCCGGAGCCCTCGATCAGCCGCGCATCCGTTGCCGGGGCGGTCTGGTTAGTCGTGGTACCTCCGGAAGAGCAGGGAGGAGTTGTGACCGCCGAAGCCCAGGGAGTTCATCATCGCGTACTCGATGTCCACGTCGCGCGCGCCCTCGGCGATGTAGTCGAGGTCGCAGTCGGGGTCGGGGATCTCGAGGTTGCGCGTCATGTGCACGCGCTGGTCACGGAGCGAGAGCACGGTGACGGCCGACTCGATCCCGCCCGCGGCGCCGAGCGTGTGGCCGAGCATCGACTTCGTCGAGGAGACGGGGATGCGCGGTGCGGACTCGCCGAAGACCGCCTTGATCGACATCGTCTCGAACTTGTCGTTGAGCGGCGTGCTGGTGCCGTGCGCGTTGATGTAGCCGACATCGCTCGCGGCGACGCCGCCCTTGCGCAACGCGATCTTCATCGCCCGTGCGGCGCCCTCGCCGTTCTCGGACGGCTGCGTGACGTGGAAGGCGTCGGCGGACTGCCCGTAGGAGACCGCCTCGGCGAGGATCGTGGCGCCCCGCGCCTTCGCGTACTCCAGCTCCTCGAGGATCAGCGTGCCCGCGCCTTCGGCCAGCACGAAGCCGTCGCGTTCGAGGTCGAAGGGCCGCGAGGCGTGCTCGGGGTCGTCGTTGCGCTGCGTGGAGAGCGCTCGCGAGGCGTGGAACGAGGCGAGGCCCATGCGCGTCACGCAGGCGTCGCTGCCGCCGGTGATCATCGCGCGCGCGTCCCCGCGGCGGATCACCTCGAGGGCGGTGCCGATCGCGTCGGCGCCGGAGGCGCAGGCGGAGACGGTGTTGTAGTTCGGCCCGCGCGCGCCGAAGCGGATCGAGACCTGGCCGGCGGCCATGTCTGCGATGAAGGCCGGCACGAGGAAGGGGGAGATGCGGTGCGGCCCCTTCTCGAACATCACCTTGAACTGATCCTCAAGCCAGGTGAGCCCGCCCATGCCGGAGCCGATCATCGCCCCGACCTCGTCGGCGATCGGCGCGATGTCGAGAGCGGACTGTTCGAGCGCATCCTGCGTCGCCGCGATCGAGAGTTGGACGAAGCGGTCCATGCGCCGCGCGGCCTTGCGATCGATGAAGTCCAGCGGGTCGAAGTCCGGCGCCTCGCCGGCGATGCGCGAGCCGAGATCCGAGGACTCGCAGAGCGTGACCGGCCCGATCCCGTTCTCGCCCGCGAGCAGCGCGTTCCACGTCTCCTCGCGGCCAATGCCGACCGCGGTGACAAGGCCGACGCCCGTGACGACGACGCGGCGCTGCCCTGCCAGGCCCTCGCCGCTGGCGGGGGTACTCAGCGCGTTCGGATCGAGGCCGCCCATTACACACCCTCCCAGCGCCCGAAGAGCAGGACCGAATTATGCCCCCCGAGTCCAACCGAAGTGCTCATTGCGTGCCGCACCTCCATCGGACGCGCCTCGTTCGGCACGTAGTCGAGGTCGCAATCCGGGTCGGGCGTACGATAGTTGATCGTGGGCGGTGCGATCTGTCGATCACACGCGAGCACCGCCACCGCCGCCTCCACCGCGCCGGCCGCGCCCATCATGTGCCCGAGCATCGACTTCGTCGAGGAGACCGCGAGCCGGTCCGCATCCGTGCCGAAGACGGTGCGGATCGCGCGCGTTTCGACGCGGTCGTTGAGCGGCGTGCTGGTCCCGTGGGCGTTGAGGTAGTCCACCTCGCCCGGGGACACCTCGCTGCCGGCGAGCACCTGCTGCATCGCGCGCACGACCCCGCGGCCGTCATCGGCGGCGGCGGCCATGTCGAAGGCGTCGCTGGCCGTGGCCGCGCCCTCCCACTCGGCGTAGATGCGTGCGCCGCGCGCCAGCGCGTGGTCGAGCTCCTCGAGGACCAGCACGCTGGCGCCCTCGGAGATCACGAAGCCGTTGCGATCGGCGTCGAAGGGCCGCGAGGCCTGCGTCGGGTCGTCGTGCACGGCGAGGGCGCGCATCGCCTGGAAGCCGGCGTAGTAGATCGGCTTCAGCGGCGCCTCGAAGCCGCCCGCGATGATCACGTCGGCGGCGCCGCGGCGGATCATCTCCGCCGCCTCGCCGACGGCCGCGCCGCCCGTCGCGCAGGCGGCGGTGACGGCCATGTTCGGGCCGCCCGCGCCGAGCGCGATCGCGACGAGGCCGGACGCGGTGTCGGGCAGCGCGTTGGTGATCATGAAGGGGCTGACCCGGCGCGGCCCGCGTTCGTCGAGCAGATGCTGGTTCTCGATCAGCAGGTGCGCGCCGCCGATGCCCGTCCCGAGCACGATGCCGACGCTGCCCGGAGGCTGCCGCTCCAGATCGAGCTGCGCGTCCCGCACCGCCTGCTTCGAGGCGGCAATCGCCAGCACCGAGGAGCGGTCGATGCGCCTCGCGAGCTTCGAGGCGACGTGCTGGGCCGGGTCGAAGCCGCGCAGCTCGCCGGCGATCGGGCACTCGAACGCGGAGGTGTCGAAGGCGGTGATCGGGCCGATGCCGGAGCGGCCCTCGATCAGGCCCTCCCACGTCGATTCGGCGTCGAGACCCAGGGGCGTGAGCAGCCCGAGGCCCGTGACCGCAACCCGCCGCGGCGCCTGCGCCATCAGCCCTGCGGCGCCTCGAGAGCGTCGAGCGGCAGCACCGAGATCGGGATCGGCTCCACCTCGGCGTCGTCGAGCGAGACCGCGACGACGCGGTTCGAGATGCGACGCACCATGCGCGAGAGCACATGCCCGGGCCCCACCTCGATGAAGGTGTGCACGCCCTGGTTGGTCATCTCGCGCACATTGCCTTCCCAGAAGACCGGCGCCCGCAACTGCTCGGAGAACTCCTCCCGCACCTCCGCCGCGGTGTGCAGCAGCCGCGAGGTGCGGTTCGAGACGATCGGGCGCACCGGGTCGCTGATCGGTACGCCCTTGATGATCGCGGCGAACTCCTCGGCCTGCTCGTTGTGCAGCGGGGTGTGGCTGGAGACCTTGACCTTCAGCCGGATCACGCGCCCCTGCAGCTCGCGCGCGTGCTCCATCGCGCGTTCGAGGGCGGATACGTCGCCGCTGATCACGGTCTGCGTCTGGAGGTTGTGGTTGGCGACATCGACGCGGTCCGCGGCGGAGCGCGTCGCGCCCTCGCAGATCTCCCGCACGAGTTCGCCGTCGAGGCCGATGATCGAGGCCATCCCGACGGGGCGGCCCTCGTTGAAGCTGCTCATCAGGCGCGAGCGTTCCAGCACCACCAGCAGCGCGTCGCGGAAGGTCAGCGCCTCGCTGGCGACGGCCGCGCCGAACAGGCCCAGCGAGTGGCCGCCGAAGAGGCGCGGCTGGATCGAGCGCCGCACCTCGCCGAGCTTCTCGCACATGCCGCGGAAGATCGCGGTCGAGGTGGTCAGCACGGCCGGCTGCGTGAAACGCGTCTCCGCCAGCTCGTCGGCGTCGCCCTCGAAGCAGACGCGCGCGACGTCGAGGCCCGTGATCTCGCTCGCCTCCTCGAAGGCGCGGCGCGCCTCCGCCGAGTGCTGGTGCACGAGGCGGCCCATGCCGGGCGACTGCGAGCCCTGGCCGGGGAAGACGATCGCAACCGGGTCGTTGCGCGACGAGCCCGTACCGGCGGCGCTCATGACGCTCGCTCCGTCGGGACGATCGCACGCGCGCAAGGCCGGGAGGCCTCGTGCAACGGCCGTGAATTCAGGTGAGCAACCACCGCGCGACGCCCCCCCTGCGGCTCAGTTCCGCCACCGCGCCTACGCGTATCCTGGACATGGTAGAGGTTACCCGCCTCTGCCCGTCAAGCACAGCGCCCGCGTCGCCTCCCACAATCGCGGCCTATCCGTCGAGCGCCTTCCGCGTATCGGGCAGCGCGCGCAGCAGATCCTGCGCGGTCGCCGTCGACGGACCCATCGCCGACTCCAGCGCGCGCCCGGACTCGGTGTGCATGTAGACCGCCGTCGCCGCGGCGTCGAAGGGGTCCATCCCCTGCGCGATCAGCGAGACGATGAAGCCCGCCAGCACGTCGCCCGTCCCGGCCGTCGCGAGGACGGCGCTGGCGAACCCGGACAGCCGCGCGCGGCCGTCCGGGTGGGCGACGATCGTACCCGCGCCCTTCAGCACCACCACGCTGCCCGTGCGCTGCGCGTACCCGGTCGCGTGGTGCAGCCGGTTCGCCTGCACCTCCTCCACGCTCACGCCGAGCAGCCGCGCCATCTCGCCCGGGTGCGGTGTCAGCACGCGCGGGAGATCCAGGCCCTCGTGCCAGTCCGGGATCTGCGCCAGTGCGTTCAGCGCGTCCGCGTCGATCACCGCCGCGCGCAGGCCCTCGACCGCGTCGAGGCCGTCGATCACAGCACCCACGTACTCGACCGTGTCCGGCGTGTCCGTGAGGCCGGGGCCGATCAGCAGGGCCTCGCAGCCCGCGAGCGCGCCCAGCAGTTCCTCGGCAGCCGCGGCGCCACCCGCCGGCAGCGGGTGGTGCGTGACCTCGGGCGTCAGCGCGGCGAACAGCGGCTGGATCGACTCCGGCGCGGCCAGCACGATCAGCCCGGCCCCGGCGCGCAAGGCCGACTCCGAGGCGAGTCGCGCCGCGCCGGGATAGAACTTCGAGCCGGCCGCGACGACTGCGGTTCCGAAGGTGCCCTTGTGCGCGTCGTCGGAACGGAACGGCATGTACTGCTGGAGATCGCGCATCCGGATCTCCTCGTAGGGGAGCGCGTCGCCCGCGCCCTCCGGCAGCCCAATCTCGACCTCCGCGATGTTCCCCGCGATCGCGCGGGCGGGCATCGCGAACAGCCCGACCTTGGCGAAGCCGAGCGCGACCGTCGTATCCGCGCGCACCACTGCGGGGTCCGCCGTCCCCGTGTCCGGATCCACGCCCGAGGGCACGTCGATGGCGACGAGGTGCGGGCGCAGCGTACGGTCGGCGCGCGCCTCGGCGAGGCGGTCGAGTACGTCCTTGATCGGCCCGTCGATCGGGCGGTTGAGTCCCGTCCCGAGCAGCGCATCGACGATGCCCTGCGCGCCGCGCATCGCCTCCACCAACTGATCGCAGCCCGGATCGTCGGCCGCCGCCAGCGTCTCGACGCCGGCCTCGATGGCACGCTGGAGCAGCGGATCGTCGTCGGGGCGATCGCCCACGAGGTAGACAGCGGAGTCGGCGCCCCACTCCTTGAGGCTGATCGCCGTGAGCAGCCCGTCGCCGCCGTTCTTGCCGGGCCCCACGAGGACGATCGCGGTGCGGCCCTCGACGGCGCCCATGTTGATCCAGGTCTCCTGCGCGACGGCGACGCCGACGCGCTCCATCAGCTCCGCCTCGCTCGTTCCCGCCTCGACGGCGGCCGCCTCAAGGGCGCGCATCTGCTCGACCGTAACCAGCTTCATGAGTGCTTCCCCTCGTTAGCGCTCGACGGCTCCTCGCCGCGAGCTTGTGAGTTACCGTACTGCGCTTACTGGAGCCGCCCCGAGGCCCGCAGCCGCTCGACGAGCCGCGCGCGCGCGGCCTCGGGCTCCTGCTCGCGGCGCTCCTGCGAGGAGACCACGACCGCGATCGCGAACTCGGCCAGGTGGCTCAGCGAGATATCCATCGCATCCAGCCCGATCGTTTCCGCGCGCGCCGCCGCGCCTCCGTAGAGATAGACCAGCGGCTTGCCGCGCCGATCCGGGAGCACCTCGATGTCGCGCCAGGCGACGGAGCGCGCTCCCGTGCCGAGCGCCTTCATCACCGCCTCCTTCGCCGCGAAGCGGGCCGCCAGCTCCGGCACGCGGCCCCGGCAGAACGCGACCTCCTCGGGCGTGTAGACGCGCTCCAGGAAGCGGCGAGGGTGCCGCTGCAGCACGCGCGCCACGCGGTCGATCTCGATCATGTCGACGCCAACGGCGTGCGTATTCACGGCGCGCGATTCTAGCACGCATGGGCCGCTATACTCTCCGCTCGTGAGGATTCAAGCTTGACCGCCCAGGTCATCGACGGCGCCGCGATCGCCGCGGAGATCCGCGCCGAGGTCGCCGATCGCGTGCGCGCGCACCTCGCCGGCGGCGGCCAGACACCGCAGTTGACCGCGGTCCTCGTGGGCGACGACCCCGCCTCCGCCACCTACGTCCGCAACAAGGCGCGCGCCTGCGAGGAGGTCGGCCTCGACGCGCAGACGCTGACGCCGCCCGCCGACATCTCGCAGGACGAGCTGCTGGAGATCGTGCGCGGGCTCAACGCCGATCCGGTGGTGTCGGGCATCCTCGTCCAGCTCCCGCTCCCGCCGCAGCTCGACGAGCGCACCATCACCGAGGCAGTCGATCCGATGAAGGACGTGGACGGGCTGCACCCGGTGAACCTCGGACGGCTCGTGCAGGGCCAGCCGCACCTTGTGCCGGCGACGCCCGCGGGCGTGCAGCAACTGCTGCTGCGCACCGGCGCGGATCCCGAGGGCAAGCGCGTCGTCGTCGTCGGCCGCTCCACGCTTGTCGGCAAGCCGCTGGCGCTGCTGCTCGGGCAGAAGGCGGAGGGCGCGAACGCCACCGTCACGCTGGCGCACACCGGCACCGGCGACCTCGGCGCCGTCACCCGCGAGGCCGAGATCCTCGTCGTCGCGGCGGGCCGGCCGAACACCGTCACGGCGGAGATGGTGCGCCCCGGCGCGGTCGTCATCGACGTCGGCACGAACCGCGTCGACGACGCGACGCGCAAGCGCGGCTGGCGCCTCGCCGGCGACGTGGACTTCGAGGGCGTCTCGCAGGTCGCCTCGGCGATCACGCCGGTCCCCGGCGGCGTCGGCCCGATGACGATCGCGATGCTGCTGGTGAACACGCTGCGCGCTGCGGGGGTGGCGTAGGGCAGAGGCGCGACCTCAGGGCAGGCTGCTGAGCGCCTCCCGAGGGCTGAGCGCCGCGATCGGCGATTGCGCGTAGTCCGCGAGGTCCTCGTGACGATGTGGAGGGCACCGCAGGCGCGGGCGGCTGCAACCTGCAGCGCGTCCTCGAAGTCCGCCATCGGCAGCCCGGCTGCGTAGCGGACCGATTCCGCGTCCGTCGGCGCGATCTCGATCCAGTCCGTCAGGCGGACAAGAAAGTCGCGGGCGTCCACGCCGTGCTGGTCCGCGACGTAGTACACGTTGGCTACCGTGTGCCAGGCGATGCAGACAGACTCGTCGGCGCCCTCGGCGAAGTCCATGAATGCCTTGGCCCGAATCCACCGATCGAAGCTTGACGGGGCGGGAGGCCGGGCTGGCGGAGCGTTCGGCGGGTGTGCCGGCGCCCGCCGGGCGGTGCCGGGGGCGGGCCGGAGCGAGGAGCCCTCGCTCAGCGCCGCTCGGGGGCGCTGAGGGTGCGGGCGCGAGGGTGCGCGCGGCGTGCGCGGGCATGCTGGCGCGAGCCTCGGACCCGGGCCGGCGCTGTGAGCGGGCGTCAGGCCGGGAGCGGTAGCGCCCGTAGTCGCGCGAGCGCGGCTGCCCACTGGCCAGCCCAGGGCCAGCGCTTCGGGAGGTGCAGCGTCCAGCGCCGGGCCGAGTGGGTGAGCCGTCCGGCGAGAGCGAAGTAGCGCCGCCTGAGCGTCCTGGTCGTGACGATTCCCTCGCCGAGCCCGAGCCGCGCCGTCCAGCGGGCGAGGTTGTGCGCGATCACCTGCACCGCGAGCCACGCCGCGTTCGCAGCGAAGCGGCCCGAGGGGAGATGGTTGAGCCCGACGCCGTACTTGAGGTCGCGGATCGCGTTCTCGACCTCGGCGTGACGGCGATGGCCGGCCTCCAGCTCCAGCAGCTCCCCGGCGCGGTCGGTGATGAAGGCGTGGTAGCTGTAGCTGGTGAAGAGCGCGAGCTGGGAGCCGGGCGTCGGCTTCACGCGCCGCACGATGAGCCGCACCGCGCTGGCGTCCTCCTTGTGCTGGAACGGCGTGTAGGTCGTCTCGACGACATCCGCGCCGCCCGGCAGCCAGTACGGGATCGGCGTCCAGTCCTCTTCCGGTATTGCCTCGATCAGCCGGCGTACGCTCGGCTGCTGGCGAATGGTGATTGAGAAGCGGACATCCTGCTTGCGGCAGACGGCGACGACGGCGTGGTTGTAGAAGCCGCTGTCGGCGCGCATCGTCAGCTGCCCGCTCGCTCCGGCAGCGCGGACCCGGCCCACCGTCTCACGCAGGAAGTGGGCGGCGCCGCGGGCGGTGTTGGCGCGGCCCTCGCGCAGCCGGGCCATCAGCACGTCACCCGTCCCGGCCGCAACGGCGAGCAGCGGGTGATAGCCGCGCACGCCCGTGTAGCCGTGGTGCCGGGCACCCTCCTTCGCCAGGCCGTAGGTCTCGCAGATCGTCGAATCGAGGTCGATCGTGAACGGCGCCGCGCCCGGTCCCGCTCCGGCCGCCCAGCCGCGGGCGAGCAACTTGCGGCTGAGGCGGTCGAGCTGGCGGACGTGGCCCCAGCTGAAGCTGCGCAGGAAGGTCCCGAGGGTGGACGGCGCCTTGACCGTGCAACCGAGCACGCTGGCCGTCCCGCCGGCGCGCAACGCATCGGCGTCGTCGATGCAGTCGCCACCCGCGAGCGCCGAGACGACCAGGGTCAGCAGCTTGTCGCCGGCGTTCGCCCGCCCCGCTGCGTCACCGAGGTCGAGCTGGGCGTCCGCCAGTTCACGGAAGCCGAGCCGGCTGGCGAGCGTGGCGGGGAGCAGCAGGCCCGCGTGGTCCACGAGGCGGTCGTCGTCGAAGGCGATGTCTATCCGGTCGGGGTTGCTCCTTGGTAGCATCGAATGGGTGCTCCCTGTGGCTGTGACGTGATTCGTGAAAACCCATTGTCCCAGCTACAGCGGAGCACCCAACCGCAGCCGCTCGCGCGCTCTTCTTCGGTGGATCAGGGCTTGGACACCTCAAAGAACGGATCCCGTTCGAGAGCCACGTCCAGCAGCACGTCCGTGTCGATGAGGATGGTCAGACGCCGCCTATCCGCCAGCGGCTGCTGCTAGTCGGCATCACGCGCCTCCGACTCCTCGCTGTAGACGTCTCCCGTCTCGCGTAGGCCGTACTTCTCAGCCAGGTAGTCGTAGCGAGGATCCTCACCGGGCGCCGGCGGAGGGCGATTACCCTTCAGCGAGCCGCGCCAACGCTCCGCCCATGTCGTGCCGCCTTCGTTTGGCCTGGCGGGCTCCAACTCGTCGAGGCCGCGCTTGCGCGCTTTGTACTCCGCGAACGGGCCGGAGTTCGGGTCGGGTGGTGGCAGGCGGAGCTCGGACTTCTGCCAGGCGCGCCACCGCTCGTCGAGCGACGCCTCTCTGGCGGCTGCGTCCTCGTTCGGCTCAAGGGGCTGAGGGGCCCGCTTGCGCGCGCCTGCGCCGTCGTCCAGCCCCGGCGGGACACCCCAGTCGATCGGCTGGTCGTCGTCATCCCAACGGACGCCGTGCCGGCCGCCCGTTGCCTCGTCGAGGTAGCGGTAGCGTGGGTGGTTGCTGCGCGGAGGGGGCGGCTGTTCGCCGCTGCGCCACGCGCGCCACCGCGCCGCCCATACCTTCGCGAACTCGTCAGGCTCTTGATCGCCGATCCACCCGCGGTCGTCCTGCCCGTCCTCCGCCGCCAGCTCGCGCAGCGCCCCCTCCACCAGCGACGACACCGTGACGCCGCGGGCGCGAGCGTAGCGCTTCGCCGCCGGGATCACCTCGGCGTCCACGTTGACCGTGAGCCGCTTCTTCATCGCCACGCCGCTCCCCGTGCGCACGTCCTGCACGGGCAGTATACCGGCGAGCGCCCGCGCCAAGGCGCACCATCCTGCGTGCCCCTTCGCGCTCTGCGCCCGCCCGTGCGAACATCAAGGCATGGACGATCTGCGGCAGCGACTGGCCGAACTGCTCGAACGCGTGCGCGATGTGCAGGTGCGGCTTTGACCTGCCCGCACGCGAGCGCGAGCTGATCAAGGCTCGCACGCAGGCCGCCGCCCCCGACCTCTGGAACGACTCCGCACGAGCACAGGCGCTGATGAAGCGCGTCGCCCGCCTCGAACGGCAGGTCGAGACCTGGCAAACACTCGAACAGCGCTCCGCCGACCTCGCCGATCTCGTTGAGCTCGCCGACGACACGGACGGCGAGGATCACCACGCGCTCGAACGCGACATCGAGGACGAACTCGGCGGCCTCGAGGCGCAGTTCACCGAGCTGGAGGTGGCGCTCACCCTCGGCGGCCCCTACGACGACCACAGCGCGGTGCTGGCTATCCACGCCGGGGCCGGCGGCACCGAGGCGCAGGACTGGGTGGAGATGCTGCTGCGCCTGTACCTGCGCTGGGCGGAGCGCCACGAGTACGGCACGCAGGTGGTCTCGATCTCCCCCGGCGACGAGGCGGGCATCAAGTCCGTCTCGATCCGCATCATCGGCGAGGACGCCTACGGGCTGCTGCGCTCGGAGCGCGGCGTGCACCGGCTCGTGCGGATCTCGCCCTTCGACGCCTCGAACTCACGCCACACCAGCTTCGCCCTCGTCGAGGTGATGCCGGAGGCGCAGGACGAGGACATCGAGATCGAGATCCGGCCGGATGAGCTGCGCGTGGACACCTACCGCGCGAGCGGCCACGGCGGCCAGAACGTGCAGAAGAACGACACCGCCGTGCGCCTCACACACCTGCCGACTGGTATCGTGGTGACCTGTCAGAACGAGCGCTCCCAGCTCCGCAACCGCGAGTCCGCCATGCAGGTGCTTCGATCACGGCTGCTCGAGATCGAGCTGGAGAAGCGCGAGGCGGAACTCGCCCGGATCAAGGGCGATCACGTGCAACCGGGCTGGGGCAACCAGATCCGCTCCTACGTGCTCCACCCCTACCGCATGGCCAAGGACCTGCGCACCAACCTCGAGACGAGCGACACGAACGCCGTCCTCGACGGCGAGATCGACGACTTCATCTACGCCTGGCTGCGCGAGCAGGTGGGCGTGAACGAGATGGCAGCGAAATGAGCCTGTTGTCGCGCACGTCGGCGGCGTTCGGACTCGCGCTAGCGTTCGCCCTCGCCCTCGCGCTCGCCTGGCCGGGCGCGACACGCGCCGAGGGCATCGAGGCGTCCAACCTGCGCGTGCGCAGCGAGGATCCGACATCGATCACCTTCAGCGTGCGTGTCGCCGCGCCCGCCGGGCTCAAGGAGGCGGAGCTCGTCTACCGCGTCCTGAACCCGAAGGAAGGGGACGTCGGCGGGACCGTGGTCCGCGAGGACTTCGAAGCCGGGGAGGAGTTCGATGTCTCGCTCACCCTCGCGACGCGGACAGGGCGGCGCTACATCCCGGTCGGCTCGCAGTTCCGCTACCACTGGCTCTTCACCGGCGAGGACGATGAGAGCTTCGTCACCGAGGAGCAGAGCTACCTCTTCCTCGACGGGCGCTACCCGTGGGTCTTCATCGAGGGCGGCGACGTGACCGTCTACTACTACGGCACCAACCACGACCGCGCCGAACGCGTGCTGGAGGGCACCCGCTCCTCCCTCGAAGCCACCGAGCAGCTGCTGCAGGTGAAGGTTCCGTACCCGGTACGCGTGATGGTCTGGGCCTCCGAGGACGACGGCGACCTGGCGATGCGCTCGCGAGGCTTGACCTTCGACCGGCTCGTGAATACCGGCGGCCAGCGGGTGGGGTCCGATCTGCTGTTCGTCTTCGCGGCGACGATCGACGTCGTGCGCCACGAGGCGGCGCACATCGTCACCGCCATCGCCGGCGACGGCCCCTTCACCCGGATTCCCTCGTGGCTCGACGAGGGCACCGCGGTCTACATGCAGAGCTCGCAGTTGGAGTACGACGACGCGATCGCCTTCGCGATCGCCGCGGATCGTACGCTGCGCCTGCGCAACCTGGAGTCCCCCAGCAACAACCCGAACCTGATCAACATCCAATACGGCCAGTCCTGGTCCGTGGTGGACTACCTGATCGAGGAGTTCGGCGAGCAGCAATTCGCCGACCTGTTCCGAATCATCCGCGAGGGCGCGACCACCGACCGCGGCCTCGAGCAGGTCTACGGCTTCGACCAGGACGGCCTCTACAACCGCTGGCGTGAGGCCAAGGGCCTCGACCCGATCAACTACGCGCCGCGCATCGAGGCCACCTCCGCCCCCGTCTCCGAGGCGACGCGCGCGCCCCTCGCGATCCCGACCTCGATCGGCGCAAGCGGCGGCTCAGACGACCGTGAAGAGGCGTCGCCGACCGCGACCAGCGAGGCGGCCTCCCCTGCCGCCGGAGCCGGCACGGACAGCGCCGAGCCCGCGGCTGCGGCGGAAGGCACGGACGGCGGCGGCTCGAACACCGTCGTGGGCATCGCGGTCGGCCTCGTTGCCCTGCTGCTGGCAGGCGCGCTCGCCGGCGGCGCCATCTACGTCGCGCGCCGCCCCGGCTAGCGGCCGGGCGCGGGGATGAACGAAGGCTTCCCGGACTTCGATCTCTACGAGGAACTTGAGGTCTCCGCGAACGCCTCGCCCGAGGTCATTCAAGCCGCCTACCGACGGCTCGCCCGCAAGTATCACCCGGACAGCAGTTCCGAACCGGACGATGCGCGCATGCTGCGGCTCAACGCCGCTTTCGAGATCCTGTCGAGGGCAGAGCATCGGCGCGCGTACGACATGTGGCGGGCCGGAATGCCGCGTGCGGATACGCGCGTGGCCGCACCTCGGGATCTGAACCGCGATCGGCACGTAGGGCACCCGGAGCAGCGCAGCGACAAGCCAGCCCTGAGCGACCACCAAGCCGCTCACGATCGAGGATCGGACCGTGGACTCTGCTACTCGCTGTCCTCGCGGTCGGTATTGTCGGTCGAGCCGTCATCGGACAGCTACAGTCCGACGACAGTTCAACACCACCGACCACAACGCGCGCCACGGTGGTGCCTCGCACTGCAACGACGACACCCCTGCGCCGATCGACTCCCGCGCCGACCCTCAACCGCTCGAACGCCGTAACCGCAACACCAACCCGCGCACAAGGCGCGGCTCCGTCAATACCCACACCAAGGCCGACGCCTGCGGCGGCGAGGGTCGCCACACCCACACAAGCGCCAACGCCTGTAGCTACGAGGGCGAACACGTCCGCTCCGGTGCCTACGCCTGCGGCGTCGGGGGCTGACACCCCCACGCCTACGCCCACGCCTGCGGTGTCGATGACCGAGACGCTCACACCCACGCCGACGCCCACGGCGGCGAGGGCCGAAACGCCCACTCCGACGCCAACGTCCGCAGCGGCGGAGCCGGCCGCGCCGACTCCCACGCGAACGGCTGCGGCTCCAGAAGCGTTCGGCGACGGCGTCTACCTCGTACCTTCCGAGGTCGCGCCGGGGACGTACACAGCGACCGATACTGGTCCCTTGTGCGACGTTTACCGAGACAACATCTATCGCTTGGCGTCGGGACCGGGACGGGTCACCTTCGAAGTACAAGCGGAGTGGGCCACCATCAGCATCAGCGGCTGCGGGACCTTCGAATCACACACCCTCAGCCGCCTCGTCGCGTTCGGCGACGGCGTCTACCTGGTCCCCTCCGAGCTCGCACCGGGGACGTACACAGCGACCGATACTGGTCCCTTGTGCGACGTCTACCGAGACAACATCTATCGCTTGGCGTCGGGACCGGGACGGGTCACCTTCGAAGTACAAGCGGAGTGGGCCACCATCAGCATCAGCGGCTGCGGGACCTTCGAATCACACACCCCCAGCCGTCTCATCGCGTTCGTGTCGATCGCCAGGGTCTTCTTACCAGTCGTCGCCAGAGTCATTTGACCACCCTGGGCAGCCGGTACGCGGCTTGATATCAGTGCCTGTCTGTGTCGTCAATCACCTCCTTGCGGCCGCTCGAGCAGGGCGCGGTGCGGCGAGAGTCGCTGGCGGTAGCTCTCGCCCTCGATCACGATCTGGTAGCTGGCGTTGGCGAGCCGGTCGAGGGCGCTGTTGCCGAGGATCGGGTCGTCGAAGAGGCCGAGCCACTCCTCGACGGCGCGGTTGGAGGTGATGACGAAGCTGGAGCTGCGGTGGCGGCCGATGACCAGCTCGTAGAGGTCGATCGACTGCTGTGCGCTGAGCCGGTGGAGCCCGAGGTCGTCGAGGATCAGCAGGTCGGGGGCGAGGAAGGCGCGGAACGTCTTCTCGGTGGAGTGGTCGGCCCGGGCCTGCGCCAGCTCGCGGAAGTACTGGTCGGCAGTCACGAAGCGGACGCTGTGCCCGGAGCGGACGGCGGCGTAGCCGAGCGCCTGGGCGAGGAAGCTCTTGCCGACGCCGACGGGGCCGACGAGCAGGACGTGCTCGCGGCGGTCGAGGAAGCGCAGCGAGCAGGCGGCGTCGAGCAGCCTGCGGTCGAGGCGGACCTGTGCCGACCAGTCGAAGTCCTCGAGCCTGCAGAGCTGCTCGAAGCCGGCCTGGCGGAGGCGCAGTTCCAGCCGCCCGTGGTCGCGGCGGCTCACCTCGCCGGCGAGGACGATCTGCAGGAAGTCGGCGTAGTCGAGCCCGTCGCGCCTCGCGAGAGCGATGCGCTCGGGCAGGGTGTCGAGCATCGGGCCCAGCTTGAGGCGCTTGAGCAGCGGTCGGAGTTCGGCGGTCGTGGCGGTCATCGTGACGCTCCTGTCGTGGTCTGCGTGGCGGTCAGTGCGAAGACGGCGCCGGGGCGGGCGAAGCGGCCCGGCGGCGGGGGCCCGGGCGGCTGCTGCGGGGTGGTCTCCTGCTCGAGGGCCTCGACGAGGATGCGCTCGAGCCGGCGCACGTCGATCAGCTCGACCTCGAGCGCCCGCAGGCAGGCGGCATCGAGGCGGGCGGGGGAGTAGCGCTCCGCGAGCCGCAGCAGCTTGTGGCCCTGCCGGAGCTTCGCCCAGGGCAGGGGTCCCTCGAAGAGCCGCTCGGCGTAGCTGCCCACGGCCTCGCCCAGCTCGGCCGCGCGCCGCTGGATCTGCTCGGGCGCACGCCGCGTGTAGGGGCTGAGCTCTGCCGGGTAGTCGTTCGGGTCGGTGGCCCGGCCGCCGCGCTGCTGGCGCGGATGGACCTTGAGCAGCGCGCCGCGGTGGTAGATGCGCACCAGCTTCGCGCCGAGTTGCACCTCCACCTTCTGCCCCGGCGGGCAGAGCTCCGACGGCACCGAATAGAGTGCGTACTGGCAGGCGACGTGGTGGTCTGCGTGGACCGTCGCCGTACGCCAGTCGGGCAGCTCGTACGGTTCCCCGTCCCACGGGGCGAGCAGCGGGCGCTCCTCCTCCTGGAAGACCTCGAGCGGGCGCCTGCGGGTCGTGCCGTGGATGCGCTGCCCCGCCACCTCCAGGCACCAGCGCCGGGCGACGGAGCGCATCTCGGCGAGGTCCCGGAACTGGGCACCCTTGAAGAAGCGCTCGCGCACGTACGGGACGCTGCGCTCGACGCGCGGCTTGTCGCGGGGCCGGCGCACGCGTGCGGGGTCGCTGATGAAGCCGCGGTGGCGGGCGTACTCCAGGAAGCCCCGCGTGAAGCGCGGGTGCAGCGCGTCGGCCCCGGCCACGGCGGCCGGGAAGTTATCGATGACGAGGTAGCGGGGCACGCCCCCGAAACAGGCCCAGGCCGCCTCCAGGCCCTCGATCACCGCCCCCAGCTGCTGGCTGGTGGTGGGCCAGACGAAGCAGTGCCGCGAGTAGCGCCAGACCACGATCAGCGCCCACACCGTGCGCCGGCGGCCGCTCTCGGGATCCGTGACCAGGCCGAGCCGGCCGAAGTCCATCTCGGCGACCTCGCCCGGCGGCCCGTCCTCCATGCGCACGGTCACAGGCTGCCGCTGGCGCCAGCCGCGGCGCCGGATGAAGCGCCGCAGCGAGCTGTACGAGACCTCGCAGCCGCGCTCGGCCAGCAGCTCCTGGACCCGCGTCACCTGCAGGCGCTCGGCCGTCAGCCAGCCCTCGATCTGCTCCGCCCACGGCGCCAGCAGCTGCTCGCTCGGCGCCTCCGCCTGCCGCGGCCCGGTCCGGCTCAGCGTCGCCAGGCGGGCGAGCTGCTCCTCACTCGGCTCGGGACCGCCGGGCTCAAGCCCGGCCGCCTCCGCCGCCTCGATGTAGCGCCGCACCGTCGGCCGCGACACTCCCGTGCCGCCAGCGATCCGGCGCTGGCTGAGTCCCGCCTGCCAGCGGCGGATGACTTCCCTGATCTCCACGCAATGCACCTCCCGGTAGGCCATCGCTGCTCCCTTCCCTGGGGATGCAGACGATGCTGGCCGTACCGGCGGCCCGGGTGGTCAATAGACCCTGGCGAAGTGGTCAAAAGACCCTGGCGATCTCGCCGTTTGGTGGTAAATAGATCCTGGCGATTCACAGTTCGGCGATGGCGTCTACCTGGTCTCCTCCGAGCTCGCACCGGGGACGTACACCGCGACCGATACTGGTCCCTTGTGCGACGTCTACCGAGACAACATCTATCGCTTGGCGTCGGGACCGGGACGGGTCACCTTCGAAGTACAAGCGGAGTGGGCCACCATCAGCATCAGCGGCTGCGGGACCTTCGAATCACACACCCCCAGCCGTCTCATCGCGTTCGGCGATGGCGTCTACCTGGTCCCCTCCGAGCTCGCACCGGGGACGTACACCGCGACCGGTACTGGTCCCTTGTGCGACGTCTACCGAGACAACATCTATCGCTTGGCGTCGGGACCGGGACGGGTCACCTTCGAGGTACAGGCCGAGTGGTCCAGCATCCGGGTCCGCGATTGCGGAACATTCGAACTCGGCGCTCGATAGTTGCGGTCTACGTCGCGCGCGGTCCCGGCTAGCTGTAGTTCCCACGTAGGTTGTTGCAGGTGAGGGGGTCCGCCTGCTGCTGTGTGTGTGAAACGAACGCACCAGTAGCAGGAGAGGAGCCGCTCGTGGCACATCCTAACGCGCGTCTGACTCCGGCCACCCGGCTGGAGCTGGTTCTGGAGGTCGAGGCCGGCTGGTCGCAGGCGGAGGTTGCGCGGCGCTTCCGGGTTTCTCGTGCGACGGTCGCCAAGTGGTGGCGCCGCTACCGGGAGGAGGGTGCGGCTGGTCTCCGCGACCGCAGCTCCGCTCCGCGTTCCAACCCGCGCCGCACCGCAGCCGCGCTCGAGCAGCGCATCTGCGCCGTGCGCCGCGGCCAGGGGTTCGGGCCGCACCGCATTGCCTGGGCGCTCGGGATCGCCCGCTCCACCGCCTACGCCGTGCTCAGGCGCTTCGGTCTCAACCGCCTCGACCGCCTGCACCGCGTCACCCGCGCGGTGGTCCGCTACGAGCACTCCGCCCCCGGCGACCTGCTGCATATCGACGTGAAGAAGCTGGGCCGCATCCCCGAGGGCGGCGGACACCGCGTGCGCGGGCGCTCCGCCGCGACCCCGCGCACGCGCGGCCTCGACTACCTGCACGTCGCCGTGGACGACCACAGCCGCTACGCCTACGTCGCCGCGCTGCCCGACGAGCGCGGCGCGAGCTGCGCCGCCTTCCTCGAGCAGGCGCTCGCCGCCTTCGGCCGCCGCGGCGTGCGCGTGCGCGGCGTGCTCACGGACAACGCGAAGGTCTACACCGTCTCCGGCGACTTCCGCCGCGCGGCCGCCGCCGCTGGCGTGGAACTGCGGCACACCCGGCCCTACCGCCCGCAGACCAACGGCAAGGCCGAGCGCTTCACCCAGATCCTGCAGAACGAGTGGGCCTACGCCTGCCCCTACCGCTCCAACGCCGAGCGGCTGCACCAGCTCCCGCGCTGGCTCTACCGCTACAATGCTCGCCGGCCACACGGCGGTATCGGCGGGGCTGTCCCCGCCTCACGCTTGTAAACAACGTTCGTGGGAAGAACACCTAGCGGCCGGGGATGATGAGGCCGCCCGGGGTCGTGGGCGGCTGGCGGGCGAGTCCCTGCGCCTCGCGGGCGGCGAACTCTTGCGCCTGGTCGACGTCCATGAAGGGCGAGACGAGGATGCGCTCGCGGATCACCGGCTCCGAGTCGTCGGCGGCGACGCGCTTCAGCTGCTCGATCAGGTCGTTCTCGTCCCAGGCGCCCGTGAAGCGGCGGCCGTTGACCAGGAGTACCGGGATCTCGGAGACCATCCGCGCCTGCGCCAGCCGCGGGAACTCGGAGATCTCGATCACTTCGAGGCGCACCCGCCGCGCCTCGACCGCGAAGGCCGCGACGACCCGCAGCGTGTAGGCCGAGTACGGGTCGTAGGGTGCGACGAGCAGCTCCAGCCGCAGCTCCTCCTCGAGCTCGTGCAGCGCCTCGCGCGTCTCCGGGTTGATCGGCGCGACGCCCGCGCCGACGTAGACGAGCGCGTCCATGAATGCGGTGAAGAGCAGCCCGGACCAGAGCCCCGTGAAGCGGATCTCACGGCCGTTGCGCCCGCGCAGCACCGTCACGGGCGGGCGCTCGATGCCGGCCTCGGCGGCGCGGTCGGCGTGCCTGTCGATGTCGTAGGGCGTGAGCGAGATCAGCGGGTGCAGCGACGCGAGCTGCCTCGTGGCGGTGGAGACGGGTTCACAGAACATGCAGGGGTCGCGGTCCGTGCGCACGAGCGCGGATTCGCGCTGCGTCCAGGTCTCGATCGCGACGGGTCCGGCGAGGCGCTCCGAGAGGTATTTCGCGATCGCGGGCCGTTGTTCGCGCGGGATTACCGGTTCGCTGCTCACCACCTCAGTCGCCGCCTTCCGTTGTCTGTGCGCGCCGCAGCGCGCCGATTGCGATCACCAGTCGTTGCAGCGCGGTCAGCACCGTCGCGATCGCGAGGATCCACAGCGTCACGCGCAGCCAGCCCGTCATCAAGCCCACCGCCAGCAGCACCACGCGCGCGGGGCGGGTCGCAAGCCCCGCGGTGATATCGGAGCCGAGTTCCCCCGCCCGCGTGCGCACGTAGGAGACGAGGAACGAGCCCGTGAGCGCGACGAAAACCAGCGCGGCCTCCTCGCTGTTCCCGCGGTCGAGCTGGTAGAGGAGCACGCCGAAGAGCACGACCGCCTCGGAACAGCGGTCGAGCGTGGAGTCGAGCAGCGCGCCGACCGGACCGGCGCGGCCCGTGGCTCGCGCCAGCGCGCCGTCGAACAGGTCGAGGGCGCCCGCGATCAGCACCACGACGCCGCCGATCAGCAGTTCGCCGCTCGCGATCAGCGCGGCGCCGACCACGGCGCCGAGGAAGCCTGCGACGGTGATCACGTTCGGCGTGACGTGCAGCACGATCAGCATCCGCACGATCGGATCGAGGATCAGCGCCGGGACGCGCAAGGGCAGCAGGCGCGGGAGCATCGTCATCGCCGCGTGCTCCTTGCCGCGCTCACCGCTACCGCGGATCCGCGCCTAGTCGAGACGCCGCGCGGCAGCCTGCACGGCGCGGCTGTGTGTAGCGCGATCGTAGCGCAGTCGCTCGTAGTAGGAGAGCACCCGCCTCGTCACGCGCGGCCAGGAGTAGACCTCGACGCGCTGACGGCCCGCCTTCGCCAGCTCCTCGCGCAGCCCGCGGCTGCGCACCAGCCGTGTCAGCGCGTCCGCGAGCGCCATCGGATCGCGTGGCCGCACGAGCAGCCCCTCGACCTCGTCCGTAACCACGGAGGCGTAGCCGTCGATGTTCGAGGCGACAATCGGCACGCCCGAGGAGAGCGCCTCAAGCAGCACGTAGCCCTGCGACTCGTGGCCTGTCGCCGGCGAGCAGAAGATGTCGGCGCTGCGGTAGTAGCGGGGCAAATCCTCGTCGGACACGTCGTCGACGAAGCGGATGCCGCGGCGGCCCTCGTGCTCCATCGAGGCGCGGTAGCGGCGCTTGCCGCGCGAGTCCGGCCCGACGACCACGAGGCGCGTCCCCGGGTCGCGCGCGTTGACGATGCCGAAGGCGCGCAGCAGGTGCGCGAGCCCCTTCCGCTTCTCGGCGCGGCCGACGTAGAGGATGTTGATCCGCCCGTCGTCGAGGCCCTGGATCGGCTCAAGCGTGGGATCGGCGAAGCGCTCGACCTCGATGCCGTTGGGGATGATGTTGTAGAAGCCGGGGAAGTAACGCCCCACATAGTGCCCGGCGGGTGGCGAGACGGTGATCTTGCCGTCGAGTTCCCGGAACCAGCGCTTGAGCAGCCCCCGCCCGTAGGAGTAGAGGCGGTTGCCGCCGTCCTTGGTCGCGTGGAAGGTGCCGACGTTGACGACGTCCGGGTTCGCCGCGCGCGAGTTGCGCAGCACCTGGATCGGCAGCGTCGGCATCAGCGGCTCGTGCACGTGCACGACGTCCAGGGCCTCCTGCTCGAGCACGTGGCGCACCTGCCGCCCCAGCCGCGGCGAGAGCGCGATGCGCGCCATTGAGCCCGAGGCAGGCACGGGGGTCGGGCGGCCGAGCACGCGCACGCGCGGGTCGTCCACAGGGGCGCTGGCCGGGGCGAGGATGATCGCCTCGTGGCCGTAGTCCTCGAAGCGCGCCGAGAGCTGCTCGATGTGCTTGTTGACGCCTCCGGGCGTGAGCCAGTCGTAGGGGGAGACGAGCGCAATCTTCATCGTGTCGCCTCCCCACGCAGCCGCCGCCAGCGCTCCGCGGCGACCTTGCGCGGCGTCACCGCCAGCCCACGCACCTGCTGCGCCGCCAGCTGTCGCACGCCGAGCGCGCGCAGCCCCGGCACGCCATGCGTGACCCCGGAGCAGTGCCGTTCTTCGATCGCGCGTCGCAGCTCCGCGGCCGTCCTGCCCTCGAACTGCGTCGTCGCGCTGCCGACGTGTTCGAGGAAGTGTGCGTCGCTGCCGCCGGTCTCGGCGAGGCCGTAGCGCTCGGCGTTGAGCCGCCGCGCCTTCGCGCCCGTCACGCGCCCGGCGAGCGTCGGGTTCGCGACCTCGATGCCGTCCGGGTGCGCCGCCGGGTCGTCGATCGCCAGCACCCGTTCGAGCGCGCGCTGCCCGATCGAGCGCGTGAGCCAGGAGAACGGATGCGGGGCCACCGCCAGCCCGCCGGCGCGGTGCACGGCCGCCACGGACTCCTCGAGCGGGCGCAGCGTCGGCAGCGGCTCGTCGATCCAGAGCGCGAGCAGGTGGCCGGAGCGGGTGGTGAGCTCGATGCCGGGCACGAACTCGAAGCGGTAGCGCCCCTGCGCGTGCAGCTCTCGCGCGATCAGCGCGCCCTTCACGTCGTCGTGGTCGGTCACCGCGAGCACGTCGAGATCCGTGTGCTGCTCGACGTGGTCGAGCAGTGCGTGCGCATCCGCCATGCCATCGCCGTGTGCCGTGTGTATCTGGAGATCGGCCTGGCCGAAGCGGATGACCGAGGAAGCGTCATCGGTCATGGCGGCATTCTACGCACATCGAGCGGCGGCTACGAGGCGGACCCGGCCGGCGGGGCCGTGTCATCCCAGACGGGGTGCAGCGCGAACCACTGGTCCGGGGACTCGCGAATGCCGCGCTCCAGCGCGCGCAGCAGCAGCTCCATGCCCGCGGCCGCGTCCGCCTCGCGGTCCCCGCTGCGGGGCAGCGCGAGCGGGGGATCGAGGCTGATGTGCACGCCGCCCCGCTCTGTGCGCCGCACGAAGCCGACGACGAGATCGGCGTTGGCCCGCAGCGCCAGCTCGACGGGGCCTCGCGGCATGCGCGCCGGCTCGCCGAAGAACTGCTGCAGCTGTCCGCTGCCGAGCACGTCGCGATCGCCGAGCACGGCCAGCATCCCCCCGCCGCGCAGTTGCTCGAGCGCCGCGCGCACGCCGCGGCGGTCCGCGGGCACGAAGTGCACGCCGGGCGCCGCCCGCACATCGTGCACGAGGCGATGCAGCGCGGGCGGCGAAAGCGGCTCCGTCAGCACGAGTACGTCGAGGCCCAGCGCGCCGACGGTGCGGATCATGTGCTCCGGGCTACCGAGATGCGCGGAGACGAAGACCACCCCGCAGCCGCGATCGTGCGCGTCGAAGAAGTGCTCGAAGCCATCGACGGCCTCGAGGCGGTCGATCGCCCGCTCCGGCGGGCGGTGGGCCGCCCAGGCGAGGTCGGCCCAGTAGCGGGCAGCGCTGCGCAGGCAGCCGCGGGCGGCGCGGGTGCGCTCGCGGGCCGTCGCCTCCGGCCCGCAGGCGCGCCGCATGTGCGCGCCGGTCACGGCCCGTAGCCGCGGCGAGGCGTACCACGCCAGCACCGCGCCGAGGTCGGCGATGAGGTAGAGCAGGCGCTGCGGGAGCCGCCCGCAGAGGCGCACCCAGCACCACAGCAGGATGAAGCCAGGCACGGGCTAGCTCGCCGCCTCGGCCACCGCGTCCTCGAGCCAGAGCGGGCGGAAGATGTACCACTGCTCCGGCCGGGCGCGCACCATCTCCTCGAAGGCGTCGAACATCGCCTGCGTCAACGCGCGCACGTCGTGCTCGCGGTCACCCGTGGGCGCGCACTCGATGCGCCGGAACTCGCCCTCGAACTGGTCGCTCCAGGGGCCCAGTCGCGGCACGGTCGCGGCGACCACGTTGGCTCCCGTGCGCAGCGCCAGCCGTGCGGCACCGTCCGGGACCGAGATCGTCGCACCGAAGAACTCGACCCCGACTCCGCCTCGGGGCTGCGGCACGTCGGCGAGCACGGCGACGATCTCGTTGTCGCGCAGGGCGCGCACCAGCCGCATGGTGAGGCGCCCGGCGGGCAGGATGCGCAGTCCGATGCGCCGCCGCGAGGAGAAGACGAGCTCGTCCAGCCGCGGGTCGGCGAACGTATCGGCGATGACGGAGATCGGGTAGCCGTGCTCCGTCATCGCGGCCGCGCCGAGATCCCAGTTGCCGAAGTGGATGGTCACGAGGAGCACGCCGTTGCCGGCGCGCGCCTCGTCGAGTTGCGCCCACTCGTCGAAGATGATGCGCCGCCGCACTTCCGGGCCGGAGACGGCGGTGAGGCGCAGGAAGTCGACGATGTAGAGGCCGTAGAAGGCGAAGGAGCGGCGGGCCAGCCGCCGCGCACGCGCCTCGTCGCCCGCGGTGACGCGGCGCATGTTGGCGATGCAGCGCCGGCGACCGCCGCGCCAGAGGTAGAAGACGCAGATCCCGCCCAGCCGTGCGACCGCGTACGAGGCCCGCAGCGGGATCGCACGCACGAGCAGGGCCGCGATCCGGAACCCCCAGTAGATGGCCATCGGCGCGCAGTCTACGCCGCAGACCGCGCGACGGCGCGCCTGCGCGTCCCGCGGCTCCGCGCTATCCGGCGGTGGCCGTCTCCGCCTCCTCGGCGATGAACTCCTCGAGGCGCTCGCGCGCGACGTGGTCCACCCACTGCTCCGGCGGCGACTTCATGAAGTAGGCCGAGGGGGCGAGCAGCGGGCCGCCGATGCCGCGGTCGAGCGCGATCTTCGCGCAGCGGATGGCGTCGATCACGACGCCCGCGGAGTTGGGGCTGTCCCAGACCTCCAGCTTGCACTCCAGGTTGAGCGGCACGTTACCGAACGTGGTGCCCTCCATGCGGATGTGGCACCACTTGCGGTCCTCCAGCCAGGGCACGTGATCCGAGGGCCCCACGTGGATGTCCGTGCCCGGCAGCTCGTAGTCGATCTGCGAGGTCACGGCGTTGGTCTTCGAGATCTTCTTGGACTCGAGCCGCTCGCGCTCGAGCATGTTGAGGAAGTCCGTGTTGCCGCCGAAGTTGAGCTGGTAGGTGCGGTCCACGCGCACCCCGCGGTCCAGGAAGAGCCTCGCCAGCAGGCGGTGCAGGATCGTCGCGCCGACCTGCGACTTGATGTCGTCGCCGATCACGGGCAGGCCCGCGTCGATGAAGCGCTGCTGGAAGTGGCCTTCCTTGGCGATGAAGACGGGGATGCAGTTGATGAAGGCGCAGCCCGCCGCCAGCACCTGCTCCACGTACCACTTCGTCGCCTCCTCGGAGCCGACGGGCAGGTAGTTGACGACGACGTCGGTGTTGGTCGCGCGCAGGATGCCGGCGATGTCGGCGGTTGTGCCCGGCGCCTTCGTGATCACCTCGGAGAGGTACTTGCCGAGGCCGTCGTGCGTCATGCCGCGGTCCACGGTGACGCCCGTGGCCGGCACGTCGGCGAAGCGGAAAGTGTTGTTTGGCGGCGCGTAGATCGCCTCGGAGATGTCGCTGCCCACCTTGTTCGCGTCGATGTCGAAGGCGGCGCTGAAGCGGATGTCGCGGATGTGGTAGTCGCCGAGCTGCGGGTGCATCAGCCCCGGGATCGTCTCGTCCGCGCTCGCGTCGCGGTAGAACTCGACGCCCTGGACGAGTGAGGAGGCGCAGTTCCCCACGCCGATGATCGCTACGTTGATCGGATCGCCCATCGAGCAACCTCCGTTCGCGCCACTCCGCGCGGGAGCGCGGCGCGGTCTTCCGAACTACGATAGGCGCGCCGTTTACATTACTCCAATACGAATCGATGATGAGACACAGAAGCCGTGCTTATCTATGCTGCCCCCATGACACTTCCCCCCGAGGTCGCCGGCGACGACGCACCAGAACCCATCGGGGCCATCGAGGCGGCGCCGCTCAACGTGCACATGCAGCAGCTCGCGTATCTCCGGGCCGTGGAGCGGCATGGCTCACTGACGGAGGCGGCGCGCCGCCTCGGCGTCACCCAGCCCGCGCTCTCGCAGGCGATCGCGCAGCTTGAGCGGCGGCTCGGCGCGCCGCTGCTGGAGCGCGACGGGCGGCGGCGGCGGCTGACCGAGGCGGGCCTCGAGGTCGCCCGCTTCGCCTCGGAGGTGCTGGGCCGCGCCGCGGAGCTGCGGGAGTGGCTGGACGAGCTGGAGGCGGGCGCCGCCGGCGTGTTGCGCGTCGGGATGATCGACGCGGCGAGCCTCTACGTGCTCCCGGAGACCGTGCGCGCCTTCCGCGACGCCAGCCCCGGCGTGCAGATGCGGCTGATCGTCGACCGCAGCGCGGTCCTGCTCGATCGGCTGGCGCGCTTCGAGCTGGACGTCGCCTTCGTCGTCGGGCCGCCGCCCGAGGGCTACCGCTCGAGCGAGGTGCTGCGCGAGCCGCTCTACATCTACGCGCCGGCGGGCTCCGAGGAAGCCCCGGAGCTGGGCGAGTGGGCGCTCTACCCGCAGGGACGCCGCACGCGCCTGCTGATTGACGAAGGCCTGGCGCTGCGCGGGCTGAGGCCGCGCGTGACGTTGGAGAGCGAGAACCCGGCCGTGCTGCGCCAGATGGTCGCGCTCGGCCTCTGCTGGAGCGTGCTGCCCGCCGAGATCGCCGAGGCGGGGACGCCCTCGCTGCGGCCGCAGCGGCGCGAGCTCGTCGCCGAGCGCACGCTGCTCGCGGTCCGCCGCGCCCACGCGCCGGACGACGCCCGCGTCGCCCGCTTCCTGCGCCTCGTCACCGAGCGTGCAGCCGCTCCGACGGGGTAGGCCCGCGAGCGCCCCCGTCAGTCGAGGCGCAGCGCCACGATCGCCGGCTCCTCGCTGAGGCCGACGGGTACGACGATCGTCTCCCCGGCGACCGCCGGGGAGCCGTTGATCCCGCCCTCCAGCTGCAGCGACCAGAGCTCCCGCCCTGTCGCGCGATCGAGCGCGATCACCCGGCCGTAGATCATCGAGACGAACAGCAGGTCGTTGACGACGGTCACGCCCCCGAACGAGTCTCCGCGAACCTCGACGTCCCACAGCACCTCGCCACTCGCCGCGTCGAGGGCGACGACCTGCGAGGGCAGCTCGCCCAGCGCGGTCGTGTAGCCGAAGGATGTCTCCTCGGGCGACTCGTAGTAGGTCGCGGCGTTGACCACCACGGCGTAGACGATGCCCTCCGCCGTCGCGATCGGCGTGATCACGCCGCCCACCGCGCCGGGCAGCACCCACAGCTCGCCCTCGAACTCAGTCAGTTCGTCGTTCTTGTGGATGCCGACCGGGGTGCTCCAGAGCCGCGTGCCGTCGGACGGATCGAATGCGGCGACGAGCCCGTGCTTGCCGGTGTTGATCACCACGGGCCGCGGGCCGCCCGGCCCCTCGATCGTCGCGATCGCCGTCACGATGCTGTCGCGGTCGAACAGGTCGTGCGGTATCTGCTGGTAGCCCCAGCGCAGCGCGCCGCTCTCCAGGTCCAGCGCGAGCACGGAGTCCGTCCAGCGGTTGTCGCCCGGGCGGCTGCTGGCGTTGGGGAAGCCCTTCGCGCCGGGGAAGGGGTACGGGCTGGACGTGCCCCAGAACGTAAGCCCCGCATCCACATCGACCGCCGGCGGATACCAGGCGCCGCCGCCGCTGTTCAGCTCCGGGTGCCCCCACAGGTCCGGCGACTCGATCGTGTCGAACGACCAGGCGACCTCGCCGGTCGTGGGATCGAGGGCGTAGAGGAAGCCGCGGCTGCCGGGGATCGAGAGTGACGATGTCGCCGCCAGCACCAACTCGCCTGCGACGAGCGGCTGGATGTTGACGGCGCCGCGGCCTTCCTCGGTGAGCTTCGTCTCCCAGAGGCGCTCGCCGCAGGCGGCGTCGTAGGCCGTGATCGAGACGCCGCCGGTGGACGCGAAGACTCGCCCCCAGCCGACGGCCACGCCGTTCGGCCCGAATACCGGCTCGTCGTTGACGACGTGCCAGCGCCGCTCCCCCGTCTCCAGGTCGATCGCGTGGACATCGCTGTCGAGGTCGGAGACGTAGACGCTCCCGCCGATGACCAGCGGGTTGGTCGCGGCCGATCCGTTGGGGCTGCCGCTCTGGTCCAGCCGGTACTCCCAGGCGACGCCGAGCCGCTGGACGGTCGCCGAGTTGATCCTGCTGTCGAACGTCGCCCGCGTGCCCGCGAGATCGCGGTTCGCGTGCGGCCAGGCCCGCGCCGCCGAGGCGAGTTCGGGCGCGGGGCCGGCAACCGCCGCCGGCTCGCAATCCTCGCCGCCCTCGCCGTCCTCGCCATCCCCGGAGCAGGCGGCCAGCAGCAGCGCCGTCGCCGCGAACAGCAGGAGCGCGCGCACGAGCCGAGGTGCGGGAGTCCTGTGCGGCCGTCGACGGTTGGAGGGCTCAGTCTGCGAAGACACGGTAGGGGTGCCAGACGCCGGGGATCGGCCCGCACTCCAGCAGCGCCACGAGCCTGCCGTGCGCGCCGTAGCCGCGCGCCTTCACGCCGACGCGCGCCGGGGGCTGCCCGTCGATGGGCCGCGGACGTACGTCGCGGCCCTGCCGCACCAGCGCGATCGAGCGCTTGCCGAGGATTACCGCCGGCCAGTCGCGCAGCACCGCGTCAGGGGCGTGCACCAGCTCCTCGCCCAGTCCCGCCTCGAGCTGCAGCACCGCGTCGTCGAGGGTCACCGCGTCATCGAGGCGGAACGGACCGACCGCGGTGCGGCTGAGGCTGCCGAGGCGCCCGCCCACGCCGAGCGCCTCGCCGAGCTCGTGCGCCAGCGAGCGCATGTAGAAGCCCTTGCTGCACTCGACCTCGATCTCCAGCTCGGGCGGCTCGCACGCGGTCAGCGTCAACTGGTAGACCGTCACCGGCCGCGGCTCGAGCTTGGGCTGCTCGCCGCGCCGGGCCGCGCGCCAGGCGCGCTCGCCGTCGAGCTTCACGGCGCTGAAGGCCGGCGGCGTCTGCATCAGCTTGCCGCGGAAGGCCTCCAGAGCGTCTTCGACATCGGCGCACGTCACGCCGGAGGCGTCGCAGCTTGCCTGCACCTCGCCCGCGGCGTCGTAGGTGTCCGTCGTGACGCCGAGCGTGACGGTCGCGCGGTAGCGCTTGCGCGCGTCCACCAGCGAGTCGATCAGCCGCGTCGAGGGCCCGAGGGCGACCGGCAGCACGCCGGTCGCCGGGCGGTCGAGCGTGCCCGCGTGGCCGACGCGGCGGATGCGCGCGGCGCGCCGCAGCACCCGCACCACGTCGAACGAGGTCATCTCCGGCGGCTTGTCGATGTTGAGGAAGCCGCTCAGCGCCGGGGCGTCCGGCCGCGCGGCGGGGGCGCTCACAACTCGCGTCCCTCGGAGCGCGCGAGATCGCGCATCAGCGCGGTCATGCGGTCCGCCTCGGCGATCGATCCGTCGAGCACGAAGCGCAGCCGGGGCACGCGCTTGATGCGGAGCCGCTTCATCAGCTCGCGGTGCAGGAACGAGGCGCTGCGCTCGAGCGCGGCGAGCACCTCGGCGCCGTCGTCCTCGGCGTCCATGACGCTCACGTGGACACGCGCCGTCGAGAGGTCGGGCGCGACATCGACGCGCAGGATCGAGAGGAAGGCGTCCGCCAGCACGGGGTGCTTGACGCGGCGCTGCAGCAGCTCGGCCAGCTCCGACTGCAGGAGGTCGTTGACCTTCTCCATGCGACGGCTCATCGCGTTGCGGCTTTCACAGACGAATCCGATCGCGGGGAGTGGTGGGGCACGCGCCCCGGCGCTGTCGTGCGAGCGACGCTAGCGCACCTGCTCCATGTGGTAGGTGACGATCTCGTCGCCTTCCTCGAAGGCCTCGAAGCCGTCCACGGTGATACCGCACTCGAGGCCGGCGGCGACCTGGCGCGCATCCTCCTGGAAGCGCTTGAGCGTATCGACGCGCGCCTCGCGAAGCACCTCGCCGCCGCGCATCACTCGCGCGAGCGCGCCGCGCGTGACGGCGCCGTCGCGCACGAGGCAGCCGGCGATCGAGTTGCGGCGTCCGCGGCGGAAGACCTGGCGCACCTCGGCGACGGCGTCGCGGCGCTCCTCGTAGATCGGTTGGAGCATCCCGCGCACGGCCTGTTCGACGTCCTCGATCACCTCGTAGATCACGCGGTACTCGCGGATCTCGACGTGCTCCGCCTCGGCGAGGCGCTGGGCGCCGGTCTCGGGGCGGGTGTTGAAGGCGATGATCACGCCCTGGGAGGCGACCGCGAGGTTGACGTCGGACTCGTTGACCGTCCCCGCGGCGGCGTGGATGACCTTGACGTTGATCTCGTCCACGGCGAGGCCCTCGATGGCGCGCACGAGCGGCTCGATCGAGCCCTGCACGTCCGTCTTGAGCACGATGTTGAAGTCCTGCACGGCCCCGCGGTGGATCTCCCCGAACAACGTGTCGAGGGTCACGCCGGTGCGGACACTGCCCTCGCGGTCGGCCGCGCGGCGCAGCTCCTCGCTCTCGGCGCGGGCGCTGCGCTCGTCCTTGACGGTCACGAAGCGCTCGCCCGCTCGCGGCACCTCGCTCAGCCCGAGCACGGTCACCGGCGTCGAGGGGCCCGCCTCCTTGAGGCGCTCCCCGCTGGAGTCCGTCATCGCCTTGATGCGGCCGTAGGCCAGCCCGGCGCGGATCACGTCGCCGGGGCGCAGCGTGCCGGTCTGCACGAGGATCGTCGCCGCGATGCCGCGGCGCGGGTCGGTCGCCGCCTCGAGCACGACGCCGATGGCGCCGCGATCGGGGTTGGCTTTCAACTCCTCCAGATCGGCGACGAGCAGCACGTTCTCGAGCAGGTCGTCGATGCCGTCGCCGACGAGCGCGGAGATCGGCACGACCACGGTGTCTCCGCCGAACTCCTCGGGGACGAGCTCGGCGCCCATCAGCTCCTGCTTCACGCGGTCGGGGTTGGCGTTCGGCAGGTCCGTCTTGTTGACCGCGACCACGATCGGCACGCCGGCGGCGCGGGCGTGGTCGATCGCCTCGCGCGTCTGCGGCATCACGCCGTCGTCGGCGGCGACGACGATGATCGCGATGTCCGTGACCTGCGCGCCACGGGCGCGCATCTCCGTGAACGCCGCGTGGCCTGGAGTGTCGATGAAGGTGACCATGCGGCCGTCCGGTGCGGAGGCCTGGTAGGCGCCGATGTGCTGGGTGATGCCGCCCGCCTCGCCCTCGGCGACCCGGGCGCGCCGGATCGAGTCGAGCAGCGTCGTCTTGCCGTGGTCGACGTGGCCCAGCACGGTGACCACCGGCGCACGCGGCTGTGCGTCCTCGCCCTCCTCGATGATGCGGCGCGACTGCGGAGCGGACTCGACCTCGCCGGTGGCGGCGGCCTCCTCGCCGCCCTCCTCCTCGGGCGAGTAGCCGAGGTCGGCGGCGACAACGGCGGCCGTATCGAAGTCGACGACCTGGTTGATGGTCGCCATCACGCCGTTCTTCATCAGTTCCTTGATGACGTCAACGGGCGTGATGCCGAGCAGACCGGCGAGGTCGCTGATGACGACGGCAGGAGGAATCGTGACGCGCGGCGCCTCGGCAGTTGAAACGGTCTGGTCCGGAGCCTGGGTCATCGCTCGTGTTCCCCATTTCGTGCGGTCCCGGCGGTCGCGGCAATGGCGCTCCGGCTGGCCTCGCGCTGCTGCGCGTATGCACGCAGTGTAGCGCGGTCCGCGGCGCTCACCGCGGTCCGGAGCGCCCGATCCAGCCGTCCCTCCTCGATTGCCTGCTGCCAGCAGGCGGGCGATTCGCAGAGGTAGCCGCCGCGTCCCGGCGCGCGCCCGCGCTCGTCCACGCTGACCGAGCCGTCCGCGCCGCGCACCAGCCGGGTCAGCGATCGCTGATCGCCCTGCTCGCGGCAGCTCAGGCAGCTACGCTGCGGAGGCGTCCGTTGCCGGGCCGGGACCACTGCGTTGCATCCGTCCCATTCGCTGATCGCGTTCGCGCGCTGTGTCACGCCTGGTCGTCGTACTCCCCGTACTCGTCGTCTTCCTCGTACTCGCCATCATCGTCGGAGTCGTACGGCACGTCGCCGTGCAACTCGCTGAGCCCTTCCTCGATATCTTCGTCGTCGATCTCGAAGCGGCGGCGTCCACCGCGCGGCTGGCGATCGCGCGCCGGCTCGGCCGCCCCGCGACGGCGCCGCCGTGCAGGGCCGCGACCGGGCCGCGCGGGCCGGTCCGCTTCGTCGTCGATGTCCCGCAGTTCGCCGATCTCCTCGGCGAAGCGCAGCCCGCCCGGCTCGGAGCGAGGCGCAGCCGGCCGCGCCGGCGCGGCCTCGGCAGGCGCGGCCTCATCGACGGCGAGCTCGGCCGCAGCCGCGGCCTCCCCGACGGCCTCGGTGGACTCGGCGAACTCAGCGAGCACCTCCTGCTCCGGCGTGAGCGGTGCGGGCTCGGGCGCCTCGATCGGCTCGTGCTCGCCGGGCAGCCCGGGCCGCGCGTAGCCCGCCTGCGAGGGCGCGACCACGTCCGGCAGCGTCGGCAGCGTCGGCAGCGCGGGCGCGGGCGCCAGCGGCATCGCGTCCATGTTGGGTTCGGGCGGCGGGTACAGATCCTCGCCGTTGCGGATCAGCACGCTCTCCGGGCTGATCTCGATGCGGCGGCCCGTCAGCCGCGCGGCCAGGCGGGCGTTCTGCCCCTCCTTGCCGATCGCGAGGCTGAATTGCTTGTCCGGCACCGCGAGGAATGCCGTGTTCGTCTCGCGGTCGAGGCGCACCGATACGACCTCGGCGGGACTCAGCGCGTTCGCGACGAAGCCCGCCTCGTTCGGATCCCAGCGGACCACGTCGATGCGCTCCCCACCGAGCTCGTTGACGACGTTCTGGATGCGCGCTCCGCGCACGCCGACGACCGCGCCGATCGGGTCGATGCCGTCCTGGCGCGAGATCACGGCGATCTTGCTGCGGTAGCCCGGCTCGCGCGCCATCATCACGATCTCGACGGTGCCCTTCGCGATCTCCGGCGACTCGAGCTCGAGCAGCCGTCGCAGCAGCTCCGGATGCGAGCGCGAGGCGACCACCTGCGGCCCCTTCGCCGCCCGGTAGACCTCCTTGACGTAGACCCGCAGCCGCTGCCCCACCCGGTAGTGCTCGGGGCGCACCTGCTCGGCGGAGGGCAACACGGCCTCGGTCCGGCCGAGGTCGAGGATCACGTTGCGGCGGCCGGCCTCGACACGCAGCACGGTGCCGGAGACGAGTTCGCCCTGCTTCGTCGTGAACTCGCCGAAGACCGCCTCGCGCTCGGCCTCGCGCAGCCGCTGCAGCACCACCTGCTTCGCGGTCTGCGCGGCGATGCGGCCGGCGTCGAGCGAGGTCTCGAGGGTCTCGCGGATGCGATCGCCGGCGGCCGAGCCGGGATGGCCCATCTCCGCCGCGCGCTCAGGCGAGACCTGGATCTCGTCGTCCTCGATCTCCTCGTCGGGCATCACGTCCCAGACGCGCCAAGCGTCGATGTCGCCCGTCTCGACATCGATTTTGACCTCGATCTCGGCGTACTGGAGTTCGTCCTTCTTGTACGCGGAGGCCATCGCCGCCTCGACGGCCTGGAAGACCGTATCGCTGTCGAGGTTCTTCTCCGCGGAGAGCTGCGCGATCGCCGTGACGAATTCGTTCTTCATGTGCTGCCGCCGCCCCGGGGATTCCCCGGCTGGAGCCGCCCTTGCTACAAAAAAACGTGGGCCGGGCCCACGTCTCGCAAGGAGGCGCTGGTGTCCTGCTCAGTGTAGCACGCACCCCGGTCCTCGCGGGGTGCGGAACTCGTCAGTCGGCCGCGATGTCGGGGTCCAGCGCCTCGATGGCTGCCGCGCGCAGCGCGCGCACATGGGCCACCACCTCGTCGCGCGGGACGTGTTCGGTCTCGCCCGTCGCGCGCGTGCGCAGCTCGACAGTCCCGCGCTCGTGGTTGCGCGCGGAGACCGTGAGCCGCCAGGGCAGGCCGATCAGGTCGGCGTCGTTGAACTTCACGCCGGGCGACTCGTCGCGGTCGTCGAACAGCACCTCGAGGCCTGCCGCGGCCAGCTCGGCGTAGAGCGCCTCCGCCTCCTCGGCGACCTGCGGGTCGCGGTCCAGCCGCAGCGCCACGAGGTGCACGTCGTAAGGCGCGACGGAGGCCGGCCAGCTGATGCCGTCCTCGTCGTGGTTCGCCTCGACGGCCGCGGCGACGATGCGATCGACGCCAATGCCGTAGCAGCCCATCGTCGGCACCACAGCTGTGCCGTCGGGCCCGAGCACGTCGACGCTGAACGCCTCGGAGTAGATCTGCCCGAGGCGGAAGACGTGCCCCATCTCGATGCCGCGGTGCAGCCCGATCACGCCCGCGCCGCAGGCCTCGCAGGCGTGGCCGGCCTCGGCGAGGGCGATGTCGGCGACCTCGCTCGCCTGCCAGTCGCGGCCGTGGTTCACGTTGCGCAGGTGCACGTCCGGCTTGTTCGCGCCCGCCACCAGGTTGGGCGAGTCCGGGATCGAGGTGTCCACGATCACCAGCATCCGGTCGCCGAGCCCGACCGGCGAGGCGGAGCCGGCGACGAGGCCGAACTGCTCGACCTCGGCGTCGCTCATCGCCCGCAGCGAGCGCCCACCGAGGGCGTTGGCGAGCTTGACCTCGTTGATCTGCAGGTCACCGCGCACGACGGCGAAGATGGGCTCCTCCGGATCGCTGCCGCCCCCGGCCATATAGAACACGGCCTTTGCAGTCCCGGCCGTCGGGATATCGAGCAGCGCGGCCAGCCCCTCGATGGTGGTCGTTCCCGGCGTCGCGACCTCCTCAAGGGGGAGCGGGGCCGCGGGCGCGGCGGGCGGGCGCAGGAAGGCGGCCTTCTCCGTGTTGGCGGCGTAGCCGCAGTCCGAACAGAGCGCGACGGTGTCCTCTCCCGCCTCGCTGAGGAAGATGAACTCCTGCGAGCCCTTGCCGCCGATCGCGCCCGAGTCCGCCTCGACGGGGACGGTGGGCACGCCGCAGCGCGCGAAGATGCGCCGGTAGGCCTGGAACATCGCCTCGTAGGAGTCGCTGAGGCCGTCCTCGTCGAGGTCGAAGGAGTAGGCGTCCTTCATCGTGAACTCGCGCACGCGCACCAGGCCGCCGCGCGGCCGTCCCTCGTCGCGGAACTTGGTCTGGATCTGGTAGAGCGTGACGGGCAGGTCGCGGTAGGAGCTGGAGTGATCGCCGAAGAGGCGGGTGATCACCTCCTCGTGCGTCGGTCCGAGCACGAGTTCGCGCCCGCGCTGGTCGCTGAGGTGGAAGAGCACGGGCCCGAAGGCCTCCTCGCGCCCGCTCTGTCGCCAGATCTCGACCGGCTGGATCGCGGGCAGCAGCACCTCCTGCCCGCCCGCCGCGTCCATCTCCTCGCGCACGACGGCCTCGGCCTTGAGGCGGGCGCGACGGCCGAGCGGCAGGTAGCTATAGGCGCCGGCCATGAGCTGGTCGATGCAGCCCGCGCGCAGCAGCAGCCGATGGCTCGCCGTCTCCGCATCGGCGGGCGCCTCGCGCAGCGTGCGTCCGAACAGCCGTGACATTCGCATGGCGTCGAGGGTACGCAGGCGGGGCGGCGCGGGCAAAGGCGGGGGCGCGTTCGTCGCATCAAGCTCGGACGGCAATCCCTTGGGCTCCGGGCTAAAGGACGTAGCGGCGCGAACGCCGTGACACATCCAGGTGTCAGTACGACCAACCTCGCGTATGCTCACGGACGCTACCGGACCGTGGGTATACTGGACGTGATGCCAGAGCACAGTGATGGATTCGGAATGCGCCGAGGGGATCGCGGACTACAGGTAGAGGGTGGTCTCCGAGGCGAGCGAATCCGGCTCAGGGAGGGGTCGGCCATGGAGCGCAAGGACTGGCTGCTACTTCTACTGGAGGAAGAACTCGATCCAATCAGGATCCAAAAGGGCATGTTCTTATTTGCAAAGGAGTCTGGAGCACCGGAAGAGCAACTGTATGACTTCCAGCCGTACAACTGGGGCCCGTGCAGCTTCACAATCTACGACGATCTCGATAGCATGTATGCAGAAGGACTAATTGAGCGCAGGCCTGTTGCGGGAAAGTCTTGGTCCCGGTACCAAGTTACTGGTTCCGGAAAGTCACTTGTCGCAAAGGTCAAAGGACGAAGATCACCAGAGTCACAGTACCTTGGCAAGATCAAGGACTCGATAAAGGAGGCTTCTTTCAACGATCTCCTGAGGGGCGTCTACAAGAAGTACCCTGAGTACGCTACGAAGAGCCAATTCCAAGAATAGATCAGGGGCTGCGTGGCATCGTCAAAGTACCGTAATCGTCGCCCTCCGCTACGCCGACGGTGTCCTCATCTGTTCTGATGCACAGTCGACTGACTTGGTTGCAAGCGTGCGGTGGAACACGACGAAGCTTGAGCAGGTGCGATCTCACCCAATTGTAATTGGACACAGCGGATCCGTCGGATCCGCGCAGCGAGTGTCTGCTGAACTTCAGGAGCTTGACCTACGCCCCGATACGTTCAAGAAAAGGACCCGGCTACAAGGGAATCTTGATCGGGTGATGATCTCAGAGCACAAGGCCATTGCCGAGCGCAACTACCCACCGCTCGCCACACCACTGCACCAAATCTCACTCCATAGCCTGGCTGCAGTCTGGGTCGAGGACAAGCCAGAGATCATCGAGTATGAGGTGAATGGCGAGAGCTGCTGGCACGAGAACTTCCACGCGATCGGGAGTGGTGCAAAGACAGCCTATGCTGTCTACCGCACACTTGGTGGCGCGAACCTATGCGCCCTCCGCGAGCGCTCAGCCATCACCGCCGCACTGCGCATACTTGGGACCGTCGTTGCTGTGGATCCCTTTGGTGTGTCCGAGCCCTACGACCTCTGGCGAATCCGAGCGTCAGGTGCACGCCAACTCGGGTTCGACGAAGTGAACACTCACCTGCAATTCGTGGACGATTGGTTGGAGAGGGAGCGGGAAACACTGACCAGCCTTGACGATACAGCCTTAAGGGACGGCGCTTAAGGCCTGCGATAGACCCACGCCGCCGGGGGAAGCGCCGAACTCAGCAGCGGCAAGCGATCCTTGCCCCGGCAGGTGCTACCATCCGCCGCGCCGCCTCGACACCCCGAGGCACGCCACCGCCGCATCCGCACCGGGAGCCCGCGATGAAGCTGCACGAGTACCAGGCAAAGGAACTGCTGGCGCGCTACGGCGTGCCCGTGCCGGGCGGCAAGGTCGCCCGCAGCGCCGACGAGGCCGCCGCCGCCGCCGAGGCGCTCGGCGGCAAGGTCGTCGTCAAGGCGCAGGTGCACGCCGGCGGACGCGGCAAGGCGGGCGGCATCAAGCTCGCTAACTCCGCCGAGGAGGCGCGCGCCGCCGCCGAGGAGCTGCTCGGCACGCGGCTCGTCACGATCCAGAGCCCGCAGGGCCAGCCCATCAACTCCGTGCTCATCGAGGAGCAGATCGATATCGCCCGCGAGCTCTACCTCGGCGCCGTCATCGACAACCAGTCGGGGCGGCCCGTCGTGATCGCCTCGGCCGCCGGCGGCATGGACATCGAGCAGGTCGCCGAGGAGACGCCGGACCAGATCCACAGCCAGGCGATCGACCCCGCCTGCGGCTTCCAGGGCTACCAGGCGCGCGCCCTCGCCTTCGCCACCGGCCTCGACGGCGACCTCAACCGCCCCGCTGTCGCGCTGATCCAGGCGCTCGCCCAAGCCTTCGAGGAGAACGACGGCTCGCTCGCCGAGATCAACCCGCTCGTCGTCACCGTCGACGGCAAGCTGCTCGCCGTCGACGCCAAGTTCAGCATCGACGACGACGCCGACTTCCGGCATCGCGACCTCGTGGAGCTGCGCGACACCTCGCAGGACGACCCGCTGGAGGTCGAGGCTGAAGAGGCGGGCGTGCAGAACTACGTGAAGCTGGATGGCGACATCGGCTGCATGGTCAACGGCGCCGGCCTCGCGATGGCGACGATGGACGCGATCAAGTTCGAGGGCGGGGAGCCAGCGAACTTCCTCGACATCGGGACCGCAAACGACCCGGAGGCGATCGTCACCGCGCTGCGGCTGATCGGCGCCGACCCGGACGTGAAGGCCGTGCTGGTCAACATCTTCGGCGGCCTCGCGCGCACCGACGTGATCGCGGAGGGCGTGGTGCAGGCCAAGCGCGACGGCCTGATCCCGCAGCCGACGGTCGTGCGGCTGGCCGGCACCAACGTCGAGGAGGGCACGCGCATCCTCGACGAATCGGGCATCGATCTGATCCGCGCGGACGGCTTCGCCGACGCCGCGCGCAAGGCCGTCGAGGCGGCAGGCTAGAGCGAGCAGGCCAGGACGAGGGAGCGCTAGCGTGGGCGTACTGATGGACGAGAACAGCCGCGTCGTCATCCAGGGCTTCGGCGGCGCGGGGCAGCGCGAGGCGAAGACCAGCCGCGAGTACGGCACGCAGATCGTCTGCGGCGTCACGCCGGGCCGCGGCGGCCAGGTCCTCGAAGACACGCCGATCCGCAACACCGTGCGCGAGGCCGTCGACGAATTCGGCGCGAACGTCTCGCTGATCTTCGTGCCCGCACCCTTCGCCGCCGACGCGATCCTCGAATCCGCCGACGCCGGCATCCCCGTCGCGATCTGCATCACCGAGGGCATTCCGGTGCTGGACATGGTGCGCGTGAAGCGCGCGCTGCAGGGCATGGAGACGACGCTGATCGGCCCCAACTGCCCCGGCGTGATCACGCCCGCCGCCCGCGCACGCGCCGGCATCATGCCGACCGACGTCTACCTCGAAGGCAGCGTCGGCGTGATCTCGCGCTCCGGCACGCTCGTCTACGAGACGGTCGACCAGCTGACGCGGGCCGGCATCGGGCAGTCCTCGAGCGTCGGCGTGGGCGGCGACCCGATCATCGGCACCACGCAGGCCGAGGCGCTGGCGCTGTTCGAGGCGGACCCGGACACGGCGGCGGTGGTGCTGATCGGCGAGATCGGCGGCACCGCCGAGCAGGAGGCCGCGGCCTACGTCGCGCAGATGTCGAAGCCGGTCACGGCGTTCATCGCCGGCGCGACCGCCCCGCCCGGCCGTCGCATGGGCCACGCCGGCGCGATCATCGCCGGCAAGGCGGGCACCGCCGAGGCGAAGAAGGCCGCCCTCCGCGAGGCCGGCGCGATGGTCACCGACTCCCCCTCGCAGATCGGCGAGACGCTGCGCGACCAGCTCCGCAGCGCCGGCCTGCTCTAGGGCCTCGCGCCGTGCGCTGGTGTACGCTGGTACGGCCATGGTGAAGCAGAAGACCCAGCCACAACGCGACGACGGCGCCGCGCCCACCTCTCGCTCCGGGCAGAAGCGCAACGGACTCAGCGCGGAACTGCGCGAGGATCTGCGCGCCCTGATCGCACGGTGGGCGCCTGCCCTCAAGGAACTCGATAAACACTAGAAGGCGCAGGCGCCAGTCCTGACACTCGCGGGGCCGGTGCCGACGATTCGTGCTGACCGCCACTACGTCACACGGTGCGTAGCCGCTCCGACCGCTCGTGCCACATCGACCGAGGAAGCAATGAGCCGCCTTCATTACCTCGACGAGGGAGAGATCCAAAGCATCGTCGAGACGCTGACGCAGGATCAGTTCCCCGGAACGCCAGCCTTCCAGCTGGCTGGCGCGGAGGGAGCCGCCCGCCTGGAGTCGGCGCTTGCGCAACCGCATTGGCCGCACCACCGGACCGCGCAACAGAAGGCGGCGGCGCTGCACTACAGCCTGAACAAGAACCACCCGTACGTGGACGGGAACAAACGGCTGGCGGTCACCGCCATGGCGTGGTTCTTGTTCCGCAATGGCTTCGTGCTGTTCACGACGAACGATCGTCTCGTGGACTTCGCGCTGCGCGTCGCCGACGATCGCCTGAGCCGCGACGCCAGCGCACGCTGGATCGAGAAACGGGCGATCCGGACTACCTGGACGGACGAACGTCTTCGGAAGTGGAGCAGCTCGCTCTCCGACGACGAACTCTCCGAGGTCCGGCAAGGGTCAGCGCCACCGCCGTCCTCTGCCGCGGGCGATCGCACCACGCGCTTCATGGCATACGTCGCGAACCTGCTCCAAGAGAGGATCGAGCGATAGCAGCAGCCACGCCCGCGCGCGGTTGCCGCCCCCAGCACGTCTCCCTACGATCCGCCGCGGAGGCGCAAGTAGTGTGACGGCCGAAGGCGGACGCAACGGCAAGCTCGACGGCAAGGTCGCCGTCGTCACCGGCGGCACGAGCGGGATCGGCCTCGCCGTCGCGCGCACGTTCCTCGCCGAGGGCGCGCGCGTCGCCGTCTGCGGACGTGATCCCCGAAGGCTCGACGCCGCCTCGGTAGCCCTCGGTGAGCGGGCGATCGCCATCCCCTGCGACGTCACCTCGGTCGACGACCTTGAGCGGCTCTTCGAGGAGGCTGCGGCGAAGCTGGGGGCGATCGACATCGTGGTCGTGAACGCGGGCGGGGATAGTCCGCCGCAGTCCTTCCTCGACGTGACCGAACAGGACTTCGACGCGGTCGCGACGCTCAACTTCAAGTCGGTGTTCTTCACGGTCCAGCGCGCCGCGCCGAGGATGAACGACGGCGGCTCGATCGTCATCATGACCTCGGGCGCGGACCAACAGGGCTACGCCGAAGGCGCGGTCTACGGCGCCTCGAAGGCGGCGGCGCGGTCGCTCGCGCGCTCGCTCGGCGCGGGGCTGCTACGGCGCGGCATCCGCGTCAACGCGATCCGGCCCGGCCTGATCGACACGCCGATCCTCGCCACCACGCTCGACGAGCGGACGCGCGAGTACATACGCCGCCACCGTATCCCGATGCGCCGCGAGGGCCAGCCCGACGAGATCGCGAAGGCGGCGCTCTTCCTCGCCTCGGACGACTCGTCCTACGTGCTGGGCGTCGAGCTCGGCGTCGACGGCGGCCTGATCGACCTGTAGCGGCGGCCGACGGCCCGGCGGACGGGCCGATCCCCGGCCCGGCGGAACTTTCCGAACCTGCGAAACGTCCTACAGTCGTACGTGGCACCAGCAGATCGGGGGCTGCGCTTGGCGAACGCACGCACCGGTAGCCGGAGTATCGCCTCGCGGTTAGCGCGCGGGCTCGCGGGCCTGCTGGCGCTGCTCGCCTTGCTGACGCTCGCCTGCGAGAGCAGCGAGGACCGCGTGGCTCCCTCGCCCACCGTGGCTGCGACCGCCACGCCCGCCGCGACGCCAACCGTTGTGCCTCGCGAGACGGCCACGCCAACACCCGCCGCTACCGCTACGCCGTCCACAACAGCCACGCCTGCCGCTACCGCGACGCCTCGTGCGACGGCCACGCCGCAGCCCACGCCAACGCCGACGCCGGCCCCCGAGGCCGCGCCGACGCCGACCGCCGCCCCAACTGAGGTCGCGACCACCGCCGCTGCGACCACACCCACCACCCCGACGGTGAGCGCGCTGGAGAGTGCCGTAGCCTCCGACCGGGCGGCCCTTGTGGCGCTCTACGAGGCGACGGACGGCGCGAACTGGCGCAACAGCACGAACTGGCTGACCAGCAGACCGCTCCGCGACTGGTACGGCGTGGGGACATCAAGGACGGGCCGCGTCACGGAACTTGGCCTTGATGAGAACGGGTTGAGCGGCACGCTCCCCGCGGACCTGGGGCGCCTTTCTGCGCTGAAGTACCTCTATCTCAACGAAAACGAACTGAGCGGCGCGATCCCGGTGGAACTGGGCTTCCTCGTCAACCTCCGCGCCCTGTGGCTACAGAGCAACAAGCTCAGCGGGCCGATCCCGGCGAACCTGAGGGACTTCTCCAAGCTCGAGTACCTGTATCTCAACCACAACGAATTGATCGGCCCGCTGCCGGAATTGGGGCGCCTCGTCAACCTCCGCGATCTGCAGCTCGGGACCAACAGGCTCAGCGGACCGCTCCCGGCAGAGATGGGGCACCTTGCCAATCTGGAGCGCCTGAGCCTCGGTGGGAACGAGTTGAGCGGGCCGATCCCGGCGGAGCTGGGCCGACTCGCCAATCTGGAGCACCTGTCCCTTGGTGCCAACTCGTTGAGCGGGCCGATCCCGGTGGAGCTGGGCCGCCTTGCCAACCTGACGCGGTTGAACCTCGCTGGCAACACGTTGGCCGGGCCGATCCCGGCGGAGCTGGGCGGACTTTCCAATCTGGAGTACCTGTGGCTCGGTGGCAATGCGCTGAGCGGGCCCATCCCTCCGGAGCTGGGGCGACTCGCTAACCTGAGGACGTTGAGCCTCGGTCGGAACGAGTTGAGCGGGCCGATCCCGGCAGAGCTGGGCCGCCTCGCGAATCTGGAAAGCTTGTCCCTTGGTCGCAACGGACTGACCGGGCCGATCCCGGCGGAGTTGGGCCGCCTCACAAGTCTGGAGAACCTGTGGCTGGATGAGAACGAGTTGAGCGGGCCCATTCCCCCGGAGCTGGGCCGCCTCGCCAACCTGAGGCAGTTGGACCTCCGTGAGAACGCGTTGAGCGGGCCGATCCCGGCGGAACTGCGCGACCTCACCAACCTGACGTCCCTGTATCTTCAGGACAACCAGTTCAGCGGCTGCATCCCCGGGGAGCTCACCCGGTACCGCAGTGTCGCGGCTCTCGACCTCCCTGCGTGCGAGGATGGTCTGGGCAACTAGGCGATGCCGAACTCACCCCCGCGAACGGACGGCGTAATTCGCGACTCCCGTCGCAACGCTCGCTTCATGATGCGCAGACTCCTCGCATCGCTGGCGATAGCGATGCTGTTGGCGTTGTCGTGCAGTGGCGGCGAGGGCATCGCGCCGCAAGTCACCCAAACGCCGGCCGCCGCTCCAAGTCCCACTCAGAGCGAGACGCCCACCCTCGTCACGACGCCCACACCGACCCCGACGCCGTCCGCCACCGCGACGCCGACCCCCACGCCCACGGCCACCCCGACACCCGCGGCGACAGTCACGCCGACCCCGACCCCCGAACCGACGCCCACACCCGTGACCGTGAGTGGCCCGCTGCTCGTCTTCTACGAAGTATTGGAGGTAGACAGGAGCCGACCACCGTGGGGGCGGACGGAGACGAGACTTGTCTACGTCTACGATCTGAGCGCCGACCGGTATTGGGTCGCCTTCGACTACCCGCACACCGTCTTGGGCAGCGGTCTGGAGCGGTCCGCCGTGCAGGTGGCGGGCGAGAGTCTCGTCGTCTGGGCTGAAGACGAAGTCCGCCGCGTCAGCCTCGAAGGCGAGACGGAGAGCGTCCTCTTCGAATACGACCAGATTTCCTGGCTCGAAGTCTCACCCGATGGAACGAAAGTGGCCATCGTGTACGGCGTCAACCCTTCTGGGGGCACACGCCACGCTGCCGTGCTCGTCGTCGACATCGCCACTGGCCAGGAACTCCTGGACACCGGGAGGCGTTTCGACCCGATCTCCGTCGGTTCATCAGGCGACCTCCGGCAGCGTTGGCATGGGGACGGTACCGCACTCCTGGTAGAAGAACGGAGGCGGCCCGGGCTCCTCCGGCTTGACGGCACGTTCGACGTGCTGCCGGAGGACTGGCATGTTTCCCCCGACTTGCGCTACGCCCTGCGCGTTGGAGAAGCAGTTGGCGCTATCTCGCTTAATCCTCACCACAGCCGGAGCGTGTGGGCGAGCTTGGACGTGCTCGATGTCGAGACGGGGGATGTGCTCTGGACGGTCCACGCCCAGGACGGAGGGGGCCTGTATCAGCACCTAGACTACGCCGGCGACAGTTGGTGGGGCCCGGGCCTCCCCAAGGAGCCGGCCTGGGAGGACCGGCGCCACGTCTTCTTCAACGAACTGGCTCCCGAACCTGATTGGAGAGTGGGTGATCAGCCCAGCCTTGGCGTCCTCAAGGTTCTCGATGTTGCCACCGGGGGAGTCCAGCCCCTTACAGCCGAAGTCGAAGGACTACTGCGGGGGCGTATCGGGAGCGACTGTGGCCCGCGGTCCTCCCTGCGCAGGATCTGTTACGACGGCCGGGTCATCTGGGAAGGCGCGAATGGGTGGTTCCGGTATCTTGGCCTCGTCAAACCGGCCAGTGACATCGCGCTTCGAGGGACTTCGCCGCTTCGCGTTGCAGTGGAGCCTGACCCGCCGCCTCGACCACCTCGCGAGGAGATGGTGGGCCCGCTCCTGCTCTACGAGGTATATCGGCTCCATCCAACCACGCCGAGGCTGGCGATCGCCTATGACGAGGGCACGGGCAGGGACTGGCTTGTCGTCAACTATCGAGGCGACCCTCCCGTACAGGCCGCGCACGGCGGCCTCGTCGGGGAAATCGACCGGGACCTGGTCTGGATTTCCCCTGACGGTCAGATTGAACTGCTGTACGAGCGTTCGCCGAACGCGTTCCGGGTATCGCCTGACGGGCGCAAGGTGGCGGCGACCTTCTACGGGGGCAGCGACGGCACGACGTATCTTCCTGACCACGCCGTTGTCCTCGACCTCCCTGCCGGCGACCGCAGCCTGCGTCTCACTGCGGACGAGATGGTTTCCGCACTGGGACTGGATGCTTCCGCGAGCTGGGGGTGAGGCTGCCGAGCGGCGACGGCACCGACGCGTGGACATCGGATTCAGCTGCCGTCCTCGTGCGGCTGCCTGACTGGAGCGGCGAGGGCGGCGACGCGGCCGTGGAGCAAGTCATACTGACGCTCGGCGGTGCTGCGCACCTCAATCCCTGCGGATCAGGCGCGTACATCTCGCACTCGTGCCTTTCGCCGGATGGGCGCTACGTCGTCCGCGGCCGGGCTCGCGGCTCCGAGGAGTACGCGCGCGAGAACTGGCAGCACATCGACATCCTCGACTTCGAGACCGATCGTGTTCTGTGGTCGCTTGAGACCGAGACGGTCCTTCAGGAGTACCACTGGGAGTGGGCTTCCGCTGACCAGTTCGCCTGGTCGAGTGGAGCCTGGCCCAACGTGTTCCGCTTTCATACCCGACAGGTCGATTCGAGGGGCGAACGCGCCGATGTCTCCGTCCTCGACGTGAACACGGGCGAGATCGAGGTGATGGACAGCGCCGACTACCTCGCGCGCTTCCACCCGCCTCCACGCGCCACCACCGAGTGCCCCGAGAACCCCGCGCAGCCCTGCAAGATCCTGCTCGACGGTGAGGTCGTCGGGGAGGGGCGCTGGCCGCGCATCATCGGCATCATTGAGCTCGACTAGAGGAAGACGGGCTCGCGGCGGGTGAAGCGGTAGAGGCGCGCGGGGCGGTGGGCGCCCTCGCGGCGCACGTCCTCGGTCGCCTCGATCAGCGCGGTCGAGAGCATGCGCTTGCGGAAGTTGCGGCGGTCGAGATGCGCCCCGAGGATCGCCTCGTACGTGGCCTGCAGCTCGCGCAGCGTGAAGCGCTCCGGCAGCAGGCCGTAGGCGATGTTCGTGTACTCCAGCTTCGCCCTCACCCGCTCGACCGCCTGCGCGATCACGCGGCCGTTGGAGAAGGCCAGCGGCGGCAGTGCGTCCACCGGCAGCCAGGCCGGACGCCAGGCGTCGTCCGCGCTCTCGCGCAGCCGCACCATCTCCGCCTCGACCAGCGCGAAGTAGGCGATCGCGACGCCCGGCTGCGTGGGGTCGAGGCCGGACTCCGTGAACAGCTGCTCGAGGTAGACGTCGCGCGCGCCGGTCTCCTCGAACAGCTTGGCCTCCGCCGCCTGTTCGAGCGTGCGGCCGCCGTCCCAGAGCCCGCCCGGCAGCGCCCACAGTTCGGCCTCGGGCGCCTCGTCGCGGTGCACGAGCAGCACCTGCAGCCGCTCCTCGATGATCGCGAAGATGACGACGATCGTGGCGACGGCCGGTGAGTCGGTCATTGCCGTGCTCGCGTCCCGGCCACGGCCGCGATCATCGCGGAGACCCTAGACCACCGTGAGCAGGAGATCGCCGTCACGTCGCGCCCCCGCGCGCTGACCGCGCAGCGACCAGGACGTCGCCTCGGCGATCGCGATCTCGACCAGCTCGCCGGCGAGGCTCCCGGCAGGCTCGCCCGACTCGAAGTGCACGATCCGCCCGCCGCGCGTGCGGCCACTGGCGCGGCCGTCCTCCTCGCGCTCGACCAGCACCTCGACGGTCTGGCCGAGCAGCGCGCGGTTGCGGGCGCCCGCGCTCTCCGCGTGGATCGCCTCGATCACCTTGAGGCGCGCCTTCTTGACCTCGCGCGGCACGTCGTCTTCGAGCTTGCGATAGGCGAAGGTGCCCGGCCGCGGCGAGTAGGCGGCGACGTGGATCACGTCGAAGCCGATCCGCTCGAGCAGCGCGACGGTGCTCGCGAACTCCTCGTCCGTCTCGCCCGGGCAGCCGACGATCACGTCGGTAGCGATCGCGGCGTCCGGCATGCGGAGGCGGATGCGCTCGACGCGCTCCTCGTACTCGGCGACGGTGTAGCCGCGCCGCATCCGCTCCAGCATCCGGTCGTCGCCGGACTGCACAGGGATGTTGAAGTGCTCGCAGACCTTCGGCAGCTCCGCGACCGCGTCGATGATGCGGTCCGTCATGTCCTTCGGGTACGAGGTGAGGAAGCGCGTGCGAGCGATGCCCTCGATCGCCTCGATGCCCTCGAACAACGTGGCGAGGTCGGCCCGCTCGTCGAGGTCGTGGCCGTAGGCCTCGACGGTCTGTCCGAGCAGCGTGACCTCGCGCACTCCGCGCGCGGCGAGGTGGCGCACCTCGCCCAGCACCTCGGCGACGGGCCGCGAGCGCTCTCGTCCGCGCCGCAGCGGCACGATGCAGTAGGTGCAGAACTTGTCGCAGCCGTGGACGACGGGCACGTAGGCCGTCGGGCCGGTCGGTTCGCCGAAGGTTTCGGTCCAGAACTCGCCCTCGGAGACATCGCGGGCCTGCCCGGCCGCCTCGAGGATCGGGTCGTACTCCTGCGGACGCGCCCAGACGTCGACCCAGGGGAAACGGCGCGCGAGGGCGACGCGCTCCTTGTCGCCCTCGGGGCCGACCATGCAGCCCATGACCGCGATCTGGAAGGTCTCGCCACGCTTGCGGCGCTGGTTGAGGGCGTGGAGGCGTCCGGCGGCGCGGTCCTCGGCGTGCTGGCGGACGGCGCAGGTGTTGACGACGGCGAGGTCGGCACGCGCGGGGTCCTCGGCCGGCGTGTAGCCGACGCGATCGAGGCCGGCGGCGAGGCGCAGGGAATCGGCCTGGTTCATCTGGCAGCCGAGCGTCCAGATGTGGAAGGTGGGCACGTGGCTACTCCGTCCGGCGTGCGGGCCGCCGCCTGTGCGTCTCGCCTCGAGGCGCGTGCGGTGCGGATGGCGGAGGGGGCGGGATTCGAACCCGCGATCCCGAACAGGGATAAGCGCTTAGCAGGCGCCCGCACTAGGCCACTATGCGACCCCTCCACAGCGATCGTAGGGGGGCGGGGCAGCGGGCGGCAAGGCGTGCGCGGACCTCAGCACCACGATTGACGCTTGACGTACAGCGTCAATCCTCGCTACGGTGGGACAAGCATGATTCTTGGGTACCGCGACAGGCGGACAGAGTCGTTCGCCACTGGAGGATTCGTCCCCGGATTCCAGGGATTTAGCGAACAGGCAGCGAAGCGCCTTTCCATCCTGAATGCCGCACCGTCATTGGACACGTTGCGGAGGCTGCCGAGCAATCGTCTCGAGGCCCTGCGAGGCACAAGGGCGGGGCAGTACTCGATTCGGATTAACCGGCAATGGCGCATCTGCTTCACATGGCCAGACGGAGAGCCGGGGCCAGCTGAGGTCGAGATTCTCGACTATCACTAGCCGAGAGGGATCCGCAGTGTTGTTCAGGCAAGCCGTGCACCCCGGCCTCGTCCTCAAGGACGAACTCGCGGAGTTCGACGTCACGCCGACGGAGTTCGCCCGCCAGATCGATGTGCCGCCCAACCGCATCAGCCAGATCATCGCCGGCAAGCGCTCGGTGACCGGCGACACCGCCCTGCGCTTCGGCCACTGGTTCGGCGTCGATCCGCAGTTCTGGCTGAACCTCCAGGCGCAGTTCGACCTCGCAACAGCCGACCGGCAGGTCGGCGCTATCGTGAAGGAGCTCCCGACGGCCGCCGGGAGCGCATAGCGCGCGACCGAGGCAGCGCCGCGGAGCCTGGCCGAAGACAGACAGCCCAGGTTTGACGCCCCGCGGGGAGTTCGCGTACCATGTACGCCGTCACTTAGCGTACTTCGTACACGAAGTGTAGCGCGCGGCTGCCGCGTCGCTCTCGCGTCCGCAGCGCCGCAGAGAGGTCCTCCCCCATGGTTTCCTCGATCGCCCGCCCCGTCCCGCAGTTGCAGTGTGAGTCCGATGGCGGCATCGAGACGCTGCCGCTCTCGCAGGAGGCGTCCTTCGGCTCCTGGCAGCGCGAGATTCCCGAGGCGTACTGGCAGCTCGGCAGCGACGAGCTGGTGACGCGGGTGCGGGAGGCGCGCGCACGCCTCGGCGATCGCGCCGTCATCCTCGGCCACCACTACCAGCGCGAGGACATCATCCAGTTCGCCGACGAGCGCGGCGACTCCTTCATGCTCGCGCAGTACGCGGCGGAACGCCCGGAGTCCGACTACATCGTCTTCTGCGGCGTGCACTTCATGGCCGAGGCCGCCGACATCCTCTCCGCCCCGCACCAGCAGGTGGTGCTGCCCAACATGGAGGCCGGCTGCTCGATGGCGGACATGGCCGCCCCCGCCGACGTGCGCGTCGCCTGGCGCGAACTCGGCGACCTCTTCGGCTCCACCGAGGATCTGATCCCCGTGACCTACATGAACTCGGCGGCCGCGCTCAAGGCCTTCTGCGGCGAGCACGGCGGCGTGGTCTGCACCTCGTCGAACGCGGTCAAGGTGCTCGAGTGGGCCTTCGAGCAGGGCAAGCGCGTCTTCTTCTTCCCCGACCAGCACCTCGGCCGCAACACCGGCCACGCGATGGGCATCCCGCTCGAGGAGATGACGCTCTGGAACTGGCGGCTGCCCGCGGGCAACCTCGGCGGCGCCGCGCCGGAGCAGCTGGAGCGCTCGCGCGTCATCCTCTGGCAGGGCCACTGCTCCGTGCACCAGCGCTTCACCACGACACAGATCGACGAGGCGCGCGAGCGCTACCCGGACGTGCAGATCGTCGTCCACCCGGAGTGCCGCTACGACATCGTGCAGGCCGCCGACGCGATCGGCTCGACGGCCTACATCGCGCGTTATGTCGCCGAGGCGCCCGCCGGCTCGGCGATCGGCATCGGGACCGAGATCAACCTCGTCTCGCGGCTGGCGAAGGAGCACCCGGACAAGACCGTGTTCTGCCTCGACCCCGTCGTCTGCCCCTGCAGCACGATGTACCGGGTCCACCCGGCGTACCTCGCCTGGGTGATGGAGTCGCTCGCCGCGGGCCATGTCGTGAACCAGATCGTCGTGCCCGAGGAGGAGCAGGCGCACGCCCGCATCGCACTCGAGCGCATGCTGGCGCTCCGCTAGCCGCGGCCCGGCGCCGAATCGTGACCGCTCACCCCACCGAACCGCAGCCTGAGCCCGCGCGCGAGGTGCTGCGCGCGGACCTGCTGATCATCGGCTCCGGCATCGCCGGCCTGTTCGTCGCGCTGCAGGCGCACGCGCGCGGCGCCGAAGTGCTGGTGGTCACGAAGAGCGCGATCGACGAGGCGAGCACGCGCTACGCCCAGGGCGGCATCAGCGCCGCGATCGGCCCCGGCGACTCCCCCGAGCTACACCTGCGCGACACGATCGAGGCCGGCGCCGGGCTCGTCGACGCGGCCGCCGCGCGGGTGCTCGTCGAGGAGGCCGCGGGCCGCATCGCCGACCTCGGCGGCTACGGCGTGCGCTTCGACGAGGCCGAGGGCGAGGCCGCGCTCGGCAAGGAAGGCGCGCACTCCGCGCGCCGCGTGCTGCGCGCGCGCGGCGATCAGACCGGCCTGGAGATCGAGCTCTCGCTCTCCTCGCTCGTGCAGCGCGAGGGCATCACGGTGCTGGAGCACGCGCTCGCCGAGCGGCTGCTGGTCGCCGATGGCGCGGCCATCGGCGCGGACGTGCTCTGCGCCGACGACGGCGCGCGGCTGCGCTGCGAGGCGGAGACGGTGGTCCTCGCAACGGGCGGGGCGGGGCAGGTCTACCGCGTGACCACCAACCCGCAGGTCGCGACCGGGGACGGGGTCGCCCTCGCCTTCCGCGCCGGGGCCGAGGTCCAGGACATGGAGTTCACGCAGTTCCACCCGACGGCGCTGCGGCTGGCGGGCCAGCCCTCGTTCCTGATCTCGGAGGCCGTGCGCGGCGAGGGCGCGCTGCTGTTCGACACCGCGGGGCACCGCTTCATGCTGGATCTCGATCCGGCGGCGGAGCTGGCGCCTCGCAACATCGTTGCGCTGGCGGAGCTGGCGCAGATGCGCGCGACCGGCAGCGATCACGTGCTGCTGGACATCACACACCGCGACGCCGCCTGGCTGGCCGCACGCTTCCCGAACATCTACCGCACCTGCCTCGCCGCCGGCCTCGACATGGCGCGTGATCGCATCCCGGTCTCGCCCGCGGCGCACTACACGATGGGCGGCGTGCGCACGGACACCCGGGGGCGCACGACGCTGCCGGGCCTCTACGCCGTCGGCGAGGTGACCTGCACGGGCGTGCACGGCGCGAACCGCCTCGCCAGCAACTCCCTGCTCGAATCGGTCGTCTTCGCGCACCGCCTCGTCGACGCGCTCTACGGCGGCCCCCTGCCCGAGGGCGAGGACGGGCCGCCGGCGCTCAGCGGCGACGCGCACACGCTCGACGCCGGCGGCGCGGCGCGGCCCGCCGATCGCGCGCCCTCGCGCGCCGAACTGCAGGCGCTGATGTGGAGCGAGGCCGGCCTCGAACGCGAGGGCGCGAGCCTGCGCGCGGCCGCGGCGCGGCTCGCCGCCTGGGAGGCTGCGCTACCCGACCCGCGTACCCGCGAGGAGCACGAGGTGTCCTCGATGCTGACGTGCGGGCGGCTGATCACGGAGGCGGCGCTGCTGCGCGAGGAGTCGCGCGGCGCGCACTACCGGCGGGACTTCCCAGAGCAGCGGCCGGAATGGCGGCGGCGGCTCGTGTTCCGCGCGCTCGCCTAGGCAGAGACGTGACCTCGGCGCCCGCGCTGCTGTTCCCGGGTGTCCGGGCCCTGCTCTTCGACTTCGACCACACGCTCGCCGACCTCGGCTCGCACGTGCGCTGGAACGACGCCGCGCGCGAACTCGCGTCGTGGTACGAGGAGCGCGGCGTCCCCCGCGACGCGATCGGCCCCGGCGCGATCAGCCTCTACGCGCGCATCGCGGTCTCCGCTCCGCTGCCCGAACCCGCCCTCGAGGCGGCGCAACGCGGGGCGGCGGCGATCCTCGATCGCTACGAGGGCGAGGGGATCGCCGCGACGAGCCTGCTCCCCGGCGTGCGCGACGCGCTGCGGGCGCTCGAGGGCTCCGGCCTGCTCGCGGGCGTCGTCAGCTCGAACTCGCGCGAGGTCGTGCGGGCGATCCTCGAACGCGAGGGCATCGCGGCCGCGTTCGGCGTGCTCGTCGGGCGCGAGGACGTGCGGCTGCCCAAGCCCGCGCCCGGGGGCCTGCTGCTTGCCTGCGAGCGGCTCGGCGTCGAGCCGCGGGAGGCCGTCTACTCCGGTGACAACGTCGCCGACATCGAGGCCGCCCGCGCCGCCGGGATGCCCGCCTGCGGCGTGCGCGGCGGGGACTCGAGCGAGGAGGCGCTACGCCAGGCGGGCGCGGAGGCGGTGCTCGACGGCGTCGCCGCGCTCGTCCCCGCTCCGCGCGCGGAGGGCGTGGCGTGAGCGGGGCGCCGCAGGGGCTGCGTCCGCCCGATGCCGCGACGCTGCGGGACGCCGTCGCGCGCGCGCTGGCCGAGGACCGCGCCTCGCAGGACGTGACGACGCAGGCGACGGTCCCGCCGGACCAGTCCGGGCGCGGCTCGCTGCTGATCAAGCAGGACGGCGTGCTCTGCGGGCTGGACGCGGTCCGCGAGGTCTTCCGCCAGCTCGGGGACGGCGTCGCCGTCGAGACACAGGCTGCCGACGGTGACGCGGTTTCGTGCGGGCAGATCGCCGCCACACTCGCCGGTCCGCTCGCGCCGCTGCTCTCCGGCGAGCGGGTCGCGCTCAACTTCCTGCAGCGGCTGAGCGGCATCGCGACGCTCACGCGCGCCTTCGTCGAGCGCGCGGCCGAGGGCGGTGCGGCGCGCATCACGGACACGCGCAAGACGACGCCGGGGCTGCGCGCGCTGGAGCGCTACGCAGTGCGCACGGGCGGCGGCCACAACCACCGCGACACCCTCGCCGACGGCGTGCTGATCAAGGACAACCACCTCGCCGCCGCCGCCGCGCGCGGGATCACGCTGCCGCAACTGCTGCGCGAGGCGCGCGAGCTCGCGCCGCACACCCAACGCATCGAGGTCGAGGCGCCCGACGTGAAGACCGCGCTGCTCGCGATCGAGGCCGGCGCGGACATCGTGATGCTCGACAACATGCCGGTCGAGGCGATGCGCGAGGCCGTCGAGGCGGCCGGCGGGCGCGCGCTGCTCGAGGCCTCGGGCGGCGTGAGCCTCGACACGGTGCGCGAGATCGCGGCGGCCGGGGTGGACCTGATCTCCGTGGGGGCGCTCACGCACTCCGCGCCTGCCCTCGACATCTCGCTGGAGGTCGAGCCGGCGTGAACCAGGTGATCGTCCTCTCGGGGCCACCGGGGGCCGGCAAGAGCGCGGTGGCGGGGGCGACCTGCGAGCGCTTCGACCGCATGCTGCTGATCGAGGTGGACGAGCTGCGGCGCTGGGTCTGCGCCGGCTACCGCCGCCCCTGGGACGGCGACGCGCAGGCCGCCGAGCAACTGCGGCTCGTGGCCCGCGCCGCCTGCGCCGTCGCCCGCGAGGCGATCGCGACGCGCTACGCCGTCGCGATCTGCGACGTGGTCGACCCGGAGCTGGCTGCCGTCTACCGCGAGGCGCTCGAAGGTATCGGCGCGGCGGCGCACTTCGTGACGCTGCTGCCAGACCTGGAGACGACGCTCGCGCGCGACGCCGGGCGCCCCGGCTCGCTGGCCGAGCGCAGCCGCGAGGTCCACGCGCAGCTCAGCGCGGCGCACGAGGCGGGCGAACTGCCCGGCGCCGTCCTCGACAGCTCCGGGGACGCGGACGCCTACGTCACCGCCGACCGACTCCAGGAGCTGGTTGCTCGCGGCGAGGCGCTGCTGCTGCCGGGGTAGCGAGCCGCCTCGGCGCGCTACGCCTCGCTGTCGAGGGTGATCGTGACCGGGCCGTCGTTCGTGCTCTCGACCGCCATCATCGCGCCGAAGCGGCCCTCGGCGACCGTGACGCCGAGGGCGCGCAACTCCTCGCAGACGGCGCTCACCAGGGGCTCGGCGCTCTCCGGTGGCGCGGCCTCGAAGAAGGAGGGGCGGCGGCCCTTGCGCGTGTCCGCGAGCAGCGTGAACTGCGAGACGATCAGCGCCGCGCCGCCGCAGTCGAGCAGCGAGCGGTCCATCCCGCGCGCCTCGCCGGGGAAGATGCGCAGCTCGGCGACTTTCCTCGCGAGCCACTGCGCCTGCGCCGGGCCATCGTCCGCGGCGACGCCGACGTAGACGAGCAGGCCGCGCCCGATCTCGCCGCTGACGACGCCATCGACGGAGACGCGCGCCTGATCGACGCGCTGTACGACGGCTCGCACGAGGAGCCTCGCGCCGCCTAGCTGCTCTTGTCGCTGGAGCCGCTCTTCGAGGAGGACTCAGCCTTCTTCTTCGCGGCGTTGGACTCGCGCTTGGACTCGCGCTCAGCGGTCGCCGCCTCGGCGGCGAGGGACTTCTCGGACTTCTCGGACGTCTCGGACGTCTCGGACTCCTCGCTGCCGGCGGGAGTGCTGCGTTTGGAGGCGGGGCGGCTGTCGGTCTTGTACCAGCCGGAGCCCTTGAAGACGACGGGCGGCGCGTGGATGACGCGACGGGCGGTCTGCCCGCACTCGTCGCACGGCTGCTCCGGGGGTGAGCCGAACGGCTCGCGCTTGTCGTAGCGGTGGCCGCCGCCGCAAAGGTAGTCGTAGGTGGGCACGATCGGGGAGTCTCCGTCGGATGGTCGCGCAGCAACGCCGCAGGAGAACGCTCCCGCGGCGCGCCGGTCAGTGTACGCAAGGGCCTATTACGCCACAACCCGAACGCCTCGGCTGCCCTTCGGAAGCCAGCTCAGTCGGTACCGTCTCCGAACCAATGCGCCGGCATCGGGGCGACGATGTCGCCGAGGATTCTGATCTTGTCCCGGTTGCGGCCGAAGGCCATGTTCGGCTTCTTCCCGTGTGGCGCCGGTCGCGGCGCCGGGCGGCCGTTCCTGGTGATGACGATCTCCTCGCCGCTCTCCGTCACCTCGCCCATGATCCCCTCCCGGTCCATGGATAGTCTCGACCAGCGACGCGTCTCCCACCACCCGCAGGCCTTCGCGCTCCGGGGTCGTCCCGGGCCACCACAGTCGACCGCGCTGCGCTGGCCCCTGCGCCGGGGCTGTGGCTATACTCGATGGCTCGCAGACACGGTCGGCCCTGGCCGGAGACGCAGCGCGAGAGGCGTACGGCAGGCCGCGGCCAGCCACAGTGCGAGGCGCGAACGCGCCGAAGGAGTGACGTGAGCGCAGCCTCAACCATGAAGCAGATGCTGGAGGCCGGCGTCCACTTCGGACACCAGACTCGGCGCTGGAACCCGCGCATGCGGCCGTTCATCTACACCGAGCGGCACGGCATCCACATCCTCGATCTCGCGCAGACCGTGCGGCGCTTCGAGCAGGCGCTGCAGCAGGTGCGGGAGACCGTCTCAGCCGGTCAGACCGTGCTCTTCGTCGCCACGAAGAAGCAGGCCCGCGCCGTGATCCGCGCCGAGGCCGACCGCTGCGGCATGCCCTACGTCACCAACCGCTGGCTCGGCGGCACCCTCACCAACTGGTCCACCATCTCCCGCCGCATCGAGTACCTGCGCGACCTCGAGGTGCGGATCGCCTCCGGCGAGCACGAGACGCTGCCCAAGCGCGAGCGGCTGCGGCTGGAGAAGCAGTTCAACCGCATGCAACGCGCCTTCGGCGGCATCAGCACGCTGGAGCGGCCGCCCGGAATGCTCTTCGTGATCGACGTGAAGCTCGAGGAGATCGCCGTCCGCGAGGCGAACCGCACGAAGATCCCGATCGTCGCGATGTGCGACACGGACGCCGATCCCACGCTGATCGACTTCCCCGTGCCGGCCAACGACGACGCGATCCGCGCCATCCAGCTGGTGACGGCACGCATCGCCGACGCGGTCCTCGAAGGCCGCGCCTACAGCGAGGTGGAGCAGGAGGCGGCCGCCGCCGGTTCGGTGGCGATGATGCCGCCGGCAGCGGAGCCCGCGGCCGCCGTCGCCGTCGCCGAGGCCCCGCCCGCCGTCGCCGCACCCGTCGCCGAAGCGGCACCCGCTGCTGAGGCCCCCGCAGCCGAGGCCCCCGCAGCCGAGGCCCCTGCCGCCGAGGCTCCGGCCCCGGCTGCGCCGCCGGCAGACAGTGCGACGGACGGCGCGGAACAGTAACGAACGACGCCTGCCGGCTCGGCAGGCAGCCCAACAGGCGCAACACAACGAGGGAGCGGTCGTGGTCTCAGTCCAGGATGTGAAGCGGCTCCGCGAGGAGACCGGCGCCGGCGTGATGGACGCCAAGCGCGCACTCGATCAGGCGGAGGGCGACTTCGATCGCGCCCGCTTGCTGCTGCGCGAGGACGGCATCGCCGCTGCCGCGAAGCGCGCGGACCGCGCGACCGGCGAGGGCGTGATCGAGTCCTACATCCACGCCGGCGGGCGCATCGGTGTGCTCGTCGAGCTGAACAGCGAGACCGACTTCGTAGCGCGCACCGAGCAGTTCCGCGATCTGGCTCACGATGTCGCGCTGCAGGTCGCCGCGATGAACCCGGACGCCCTGACCGCCGACGGTGTCCCCGAGGACGTGCCCGAGGGCGAGCGTGAGCAGCGCGCGCTGCTCACGCAGCCGTTCATCAAGGAGCCCGGCAAGACGATTCAGCAACTCGTCGAGGACACGATCTCGGCGACGGGCGAGAACATCCGCATCACTCGCTTCATCCGTTACGAGATCGGCGGAGGGCCGCCCGCGGAGTAGCGAGGCGGACAGCGCAGGCCGGCGCACGGACGCCGGCCGGAGGAGGCGGCGGTGGACGTCGACGAGGTCCTGCTCGACGCCGACGACCGCATGGACAAGGCGGTCGAGTCCTGCCGCCAGACGCTGGCGACCGTGCGGACGGGCCGGGCCAACACCGCAATCGTCGAGCGCCTGCAGGTCTCGCACTACGACCAGACGATGCCGCTCAACCAGCTCGCGACGCTCGCCGCGCCCGATCCCACGCTGGTCACCGTGCAGCCCTGGGACAAGTCGGCGCTGCAGCCGATCATGCGGGCGATCCAGGCGAGCGACCTCGGCATCACGCCCAGCAACGACGGCTCCATCATCCGGCTGCCGATCCCGCCGCTCACCGAGGAGCGCCGCCGCGCGCTGGTGCGCCTGGTCGGCGCGCGCTCCGAGGAAGGCAAGGTCGCGGTCCGCAACATCCGCCGCCACGCCATCGACGAGCTGCGCAAGGCGCTGCGCGCGGGCGAGCTGTCCGAGGACGAGGAGCGTCGCGCGCTGACGGACGTCGAGGAGCTGACCGGGGCGCACACGAAGCAGATCGACGAGATCGGGCAGCAGAAGGAGCAGGAGCTCCTCGAGATCTAGGGGCGAGCCGGGGCGCGGGGCATGGAGCGCAGATCAGGGTGACGCCGCATGTCCGTAAGCCAGCCGGGCCTCCGATCGAGCATGGTCGCTAAGCCCGCGCCGAGCGGCGTCGCGAGCCCCCAGGGCGAGGCGCTGCCGCGCCACGTCGCGATCATCATGGACGGCAACGGACGCTGGGCCCGCGAGCGCGGGCAGAGCCGCCAGCAGGGCCACCGCGCCGGCGCCGACCGCATCCGCGCGGTGATCGAACGCCTCGGCGAGCACGGCGTCCCCGTGGTCACCCTCTTCGCCTTCTCCACGGAGAACTGGGGACGCCCGCGCAACGAGGTCGACTACCTGATGTGGCTCGCCGGCCGGGTGATCGACCGCGAGCTGGACTCGCTCCACGAGGCAGGCATCCGGCTGCGCCACATCGGCGACCTCTCGCCACTGCCGCGCTCGCTGCAGCGGAAGGTGGCGGAGGCGGTCGCCCGCACCGCCGCCAACGACCGCATCACCGTCAATCTCGCCTTCAACTACGGCGGACGCTCCGACATCGTCGAGGCGGTGCGGCGGCTGATCGCCGACGGCGTCGCCGCGGGCGAAGTGGACGCCGCGGCGATCGCGAGCCGCCTGACGACCGCGGAGTTGCCGGACCCGGACCTGCTGATCCGCACCGGCGGCGAGCGCAGGCTCTCCAACTTCCTGGTCTGGGAGACGGCCTACAGCGAGTACTACTTCACCTCCACGCTCTGGCCGGACTTCGGGCCAGAGGACGTGGACGAGGCGCTGGGGGAGTACCGCCGCCGCCGCCGCCGCTTCGGTCTGGTCCCGGAGCGCCAGGCGGAGCACACGCACCCGGACGCCTGAGCCGTGCTGCGTACCAGACTGCTCGTGGCGGCGATCGGGCTGCCATTGCTGGCGCTGACGATCGCGCTGCCGGAGCCCGTCTTCGCCGCCGCCGTCTCGCTGCTGCTCGCCGCCGCCGCAGCCGAGCTGTTCGTCGCCGCGGCCGGGACGCGGCCCGTCTGGCAGCCGCTCGGCGCCGCCGCCGCGACCGCCTTCGCGGCGGCCTGGATGCGGCAGGCCGCGGACGGCTTCCCGCTCTGGACGCTGCTGCCGCTGCCCGCGATCGCGCTCTACGGCCTGCTCCGCCCCGGCCCCGGCCCGCGGCGCCGGCGCGAGGCGTGGTGGCTCGGCGCCGTTGCCTACCTCGGCATCCTCGGGGCGCACTGGCTGCTGCTGCGCGGAGAGCCCGAGGGCCAGCGCTGGCTGATCGTGCTGCTCGGCGTCAGCTTCGCGGGCGACACCGGCGCCTACGCCGTCGGCAAGGTGATCGGTCGCCATCCGCTCGCGCCGCGCATCTCGCCTGGCAAGACGCGCGAGGGCGCGATCGGCGGCTTCCTCGCCGGCGCAGCCGCCGGCGGCGCGCTGCCGATTGCGCTCGGTCTCGACGCCGAGGCGGTGCTGATCGCCGCGATCGCGCTGACGCTGCCGATCGCGGCGCAGGGGGGCGACCTGCTGGAATCGGCGCTGAAGCGGCGCATCGGCGTGAAGGACAGCTCCGGGCTGCTGCCGGGGCACGGCGGGCTGCTCGATCGCATGGACTCGCAGTTGCTCGCGGGACCGTTGCTATACTGGATATTGCAGTGGCTGTAACGGCAACGCTGGGCCTGCCCCACAACCTCGCACGGAGGCTTTGGGAGAGGCTCGCAAGGAGGTCCGCATGACCGCGATCGGCCTCGCGATCCTCGGCTCAACCGGCTCGATCGGCACGCAGACGCTCGACGTGGTGCGCGGCCTTCCCGACCGCTTCCGCGTCGCCGCGCTCGCCGCCGGCGGCAACGTCTCCCTGCTGCGCGAGCAGATCGAGGAGTTCCGCCCCAGTGCGGCCTGCGCCCGCCCCGGCCCCGAGGCGGATCGGCTCGCCTCGGACTTCGGCCGCGACGCCTGGCTGTCGCTGGACGAACTGGCCGTGCGGCCGGACGTCGACATCGTCGTGGTGGCCACGGCGGGACGCCTCGGACTGGAGCCGACGCTGCGCGCGCTCGAGGCCGGCAAGATCGTCGCGCTCGCCAACAAGGAGGTGCTCGTCGTCGGCGGGCACGTGGTGCGCGCCGCCCTCGAGGCGAACGCGCACCGCGGCGCGGAGCTGCGCCCGATCGACTCGGAGCACTCGGCGATCTGGCAGTGCCTCTGGGGCGAGCCGATGGAGACCGTCGATCGGCTCACGCTGACCGCCTCCGGCGGCGCCTTCCGCGACTACGACATGGACGCGCTCGATCGCGTCACGCCGGAGCAGGCGCTGAAACACCCGACCTGGGAGATGGGGCCGAAGGTCACAATCGACAGCGCCACGCTCTTCAACAAGGGCCTCGAGGCGATCGAGGCGCGCTGGCTGTTCGACATCCCGATCGACCGCGTCGACATCCTCCAGCACCGCGAGAGCATCGTGCACTCGATGGTGACCTACGCCGACGGCTCCATAAAGGCGCAGTTGGGCGAACCGGACATGCGCCTCCCGATCCAGTGCGCGCTCACCTACCCGGAGCGCGCGCCGCAGCAGCCCGCCCCTCCGCTCGACCTCGCCGCGCGCGGGACGCTGAACTTCAGCAAGGTCGATACGGAGCGCTTCCCGGCGCTGCCGACGGTGCTGGAGGCGGGACGGCGCGGCGACACCTCGGCCGCCATGCTCTCCGGCGCCGACGAGTCCGCCGTCGAGCACTTCCTCGCCGGCCGCTGCCGCTTCACGGACATCGCCCGCCTGCTGATGCAGGCGCTCGACGCGCACGAGGCGGACACGGACCCCGGTCTCGACCAGCTGATCGCCGCCGAGGCGTGGGGCCAGCGCTTCGTCAACGAGCGCGTGGCCGCCGGGATTCGCTGAGCCGGGCATGAGCGACGGCACGGGCGGTCAGACAGGCGGCGAGGGCCAGGCGCGGACGCGTCCGCGCATCCCTCGACGCCTCAACACGGCGCTGGCGATCGCGGTCGCGCTGGCCGTCGCCTGGTGGTTCGCGCCCGACGCCGTCAGCTCGATGCTGCTGTTCATCGGGATGCTCGTCGTGCTGGTCGTGGCGCACGAGCTGGCGCACTTCGCGACGGCGAAGCTGTTCGGCATCTATGTGCTGGAGTTCGGCGTGGGCTTCCCGCCGCGGATCGTGGGGCGGCAGTGGGGCGACACCGTGTACTCGCTGAACTGGACGCCCCTCGGCGGCTTCGTGCGGCTGCTCGGCGAAGAGCTTCCGGACCACCCGCGCTCGCTGGCCGCCGCTGCGCGCTGGAAGCGCTTCATCGTGCTGGTCTCGGGCTCCGTCGTGAACCTGCTGCTGCCGATCCTGCTCTTCGCCGTCGCCTTCACGATCCCCCACGAGGAGTCGATCGGCCGAGCCGTGATCGAGCACGTCGTGCCCGACGCGCCGGCCGAGGCCGCCGGCTTCCTTAGTGGCGATGTGATCTACGAGGTCGGCGGGCGCGAGGCGACGAACGTCGCCGCCGCCGGCCGGCTGATCCGGCTCAACCTCGGCAAGGAGATCGACGTCGTCGTGCGGCGCGGCCAGCTGTACGAGACGCTGCGCGTCGAGCCGCGCTGGACGCCTCCGAGCGGACAGGGGCCGACGGGGATCACGATCCGCTCGCAGTGCACCTTCGTCGGCGGCGTCGGCTGCGTGCCGTTCACGGAGACGGTCTCGCAACCCCCGTGGGAGTCGATTCCGGCCGGCGCGCGGGCCACGCTCGACGCGATGATCCTCGCGCGCAACGAGCTGGTCTCCTGGATCAAGGGCGGCAGCAGCCCCGCGGTCGCCGGCCCGGTCGGCATCGCGCAGACCACCGGCGAGGTCGCGCGCGAGGGCGGCGTCACGCCGCTGCTGATGCTCGCGGCGCTGCTCTCGATCAACCTCGGCGTGCTCAACCTGCTGCCGCTGCCGATGCTCGACGGTGGGCGCGTCTTCTTCCTGCTGATCGAGGTGCTGCGAGGCGGGCGGCGGATCGCGCCGGAGAAAGAGGCGCTCGTCCACCTCGTAGGCTTCATCGCCTTCATCGCGCTGGCGATTGTGATCACCTTCGCGGACATCGCGCGGATCGCCAGCGGCGACTCGCTGTTCCGCTAGCGGGCCCTTCACCGGGAAGTCACTATTGTCATCACCGGGAAGTCACTATTGTCACGAGCGTCATTCGAAGCCCGATGAGTTCCGGTTGACACTCCGCGCGAATACCCCAACGATCGACGCAACGGAGGCTGGCTGATGGCTCGCAATCGCACTCGCAGCGTGTCCGTCGGGCCGATCAGCATCGGCGGCGGCGCGCCTATCGCCGTGCAGTCGATGGCCGCGACGAAGACCCAGAACATTGAGGCCACCGTCAACCAGGTCGAGCTGCTCCAGGCAGCCGGCGCGGACCTCGTGCGCATCGCCGTCGACTCGCGCAAGGACGTGGAGGCGCTGGCCGAGGTGCGCGCGCGCACCTCGGCGACGCTCTCCGTGGACCTACAGGAGAACTACCGCCTCGCCACGATCGTCGCGCCGCACGTGAACAAGATCCGCTACAACCCCGGCCACCTCTGGCACCACGAGCGCGAGAAGCCCGTGCGCGACAAGGTCGCCTTCATCGCCGAGACCGCCGAGGCGAACGACTGCGCGATCCGCGTCGGCGTGAACTGCGGCTCCGTGGACCCGGCGCACATCGAGGCGCACGGCGATGACGACGTCGCGGCAATGGTCGCCAGCGCGCTTGAGCACTGCGAGATCCTCGACGGCCTCGGGTTCGAGCGTTACGTCGTCTCGCTGAAGGACTCGGACTGGCGCAAGGTCGTCGAGGGCAACCGCCGCTTCGCGGCCGAGCGGCCGGACGTGCCGCTGCACCTCGGCGTCACCGAGGCGGGGATGCTTCCCGAGGGCGAGATCAAGACGCGGCTGGCCTTCGAGCAGCTGGTGCCGGAAGGCATCGGCGACACGGTGCGCGTCTCGCTGACCCTGCCGTTCGAGGACAAGGGCACGGAGATCGACGCCGGGCGGCGCATCCTCGCCGACATCGAGTCGGGGCGCTTCCGCTCGATGCCGACGGTGCTCGATGACGGCCTCAACATCATCTCCTGCCCGTCCTGCTCGCGCGTGGAGAACGAGGCGTTCATCGAGCTGGCGCAGGACGTGCGCAAGATGACGGCCTGGGCGAAGCAGCACGACGTCACCATCGCGGTGATGGGCTGCCGTGTGAACGGGCCCGGTGAGACGGACGACGCCGACCTCGGCCTCTGGTGCGGCCCGGTGGCCGTGAACCTCAAGCGCGGCACGGAGACGGTCGGCTCCTTCCCCTACGACGAGGTGCTGGAGCACCTGCAGCGCGAACTAGAGTCAATAGTCGAAGAGCGCGAGACAGCGTGAGTCCCGAAGACCCCGTAGCCGAGGGGGCGCGGTGAGCGCCCCAGGGTCAGATCGCGCCTCGCAGCGGCCGCTGCTGGCTCTCAGCACCATGTGGGCGATGCAGCCACGCTTCGAGCGTGACCTCGGCGCCTTCATGGAGCGTGCCGCCGAGCTGGGCTACGAGGCGATCGAGATCAACCACTCGATGGACGCCGAACAGATCGGCGCGATCCTCGGACACGCGACGCTGCCCGTGACGGGGGTCCACGCACCCGCGCCCCTGGAGCGCGATCGCGAGCGCGGCTGGAATCGCGGCCTCAACCTCGCCTCCCCGGACGAGGAGGAGCGCGCGCTGGCCGTGCACTACACGCGGCGATCGGTCGACGTCGCGGCCGAGGCGGGCGCGCGCGCGGTGGTCGTACACCTCGGCTCCGTAGGCGAACGGGCGTTCAACGCCGCAAGCCGCCTGCGCGAGATGTACCCGCGGCGGCAACTGGCCACCGAGGCGTGGGAGCAGGCGATCGACGAGGCGCGCCGCGAGCGCGCGCAGCGTGTGGCCCCGTACCTCGAGCAGGCGCGGCGCTCGCTCGGCGAGCTGGCGGAGTACGCCGCGCCGAAGGACGTCGCGCTCGGCCTCGAATGCCGGTTGCACTACCACCAGATCCCGCTGCCCGAGGAGGCCGCGGAGCTGCTCGCGCCGTACCCGCCGGAGACGGCCGGGTACTGGCACGACGTAGGTCACGCCGAGGTGCTGCACCGCCTGGGGCTGGTGGAGCGCGGCGCCTGGTTCGATCTGCTGGGCGATCGCGTGCTGGGCAGCCACCTCCACGATGTCGCTGGCTTGCGGGACCACCGGGCGCCGGGCAGCGGCGACGTGGACTTCGCCTGGCTGGCCCAACGCCTGCCCGCGGAGGCCGCGCGCACACTCGAAATCGACCAGCGCGAGCCGGACGATGCTGTCCGCGGCGCCGTCGTGCACCTCCGCGACCGGGGCGTCATAGAGGCGGAGTAACCGCCCGCGGCGGCGGCGCAGGAGGCCGGCCGCCTCAGAGCCCTCCGCGATCCTGTCGTTGCAGCGGATCCCCGAAGACCGGGGCGATCCGTTCCCAGAACACCGCCCCGAGGAGCGCGACCAGCGCGGCGACTGCCAGCACGAGGCTGGAGCGTCTGACGCCTCCGTTGAAGTCGTCCGAGACGCCCTCCGCTACGTCGATCGATTTGTTCGCGATCAGCAGGGTCGTGGTCCCGAAGTCCTCGTCGGGCTGGGTCGTCAGCTCCTCGCGCACCTGCTCGAAGACAGCCCCCGAGGCGGCCTCGTAGGCGGGCCATGACAGCAAGAGGACCACGCTGGCGGAGACGAGCAGGGCCGCCGACGCCCACGCCACTCCCCCGGGCCAACTCGTCCCGCCGAGCGCGCCGATCGCGGTGAGCAGGGCCACCAGGATCAGCGAAGCGACCCAGGCGCTTCGACGAACCGAGCCCGACCCGTCGTGCACCGCATCCAGCGCCTCGGCGAGCCCACTGGCCGAGGGATCGTCGGGTGTGTGGACGTAGCCGTTGGCCATGAAGGAGCGGAGCCGGTCGAAGTCATCCAGGACCTCGGGATCCGATGAGAGGTCGGCGCGGAGGTCAGCCTCGCTGTAGGTCCAACCCTCGGCGAAGAGCTGGCGGGCGTCATGCAAGGTATCGAGGGCCTCCGGACCGCCGTCCTCCCTCAGATCCAGCCGCAGGTCCGAGTCCGTGTATGTGACCGCGTCCGGGACGGGCGCCAGCACCAGCTCCGCGACCGAGTCTTCGATGACGGAGCGCGCCTCTCCCACCACGTCGTCCGCTGAGACTCCCGGGGGAAGACAGTCCGGCAGCGTGCCGCTCTCGGCAGCCGCGGCGGCGCTCACGTCGGCGTCCGTGGAGCAGGCGGACAGGCCCCGCACGGTCTCGCCGACTCTCGCGACGGCCAGGTCCGTCAGGAGCCTCGCGGCTTCCTGCTTGTTGCTGGTCAGCGATATCGCGGTCGAGAACCCCTCGGACCGTCCCGTCACGTAGGCGCTCACGTCCTCGATGAGCAGGTCAGCCTGCTGCTCCACCCAGGATCGAGGCGCGGCCTCGCGCAGCAGGTCCTTGACCTCGTCGCGGCTGATCTCGACGCCGTAGGGCAGCTCGACAAGCTCGTCCAGGCTGTCGTCCACGGCCGGGTCGAGCACATCCATGTAGACGAGCTCGGAGGGGTCGGCGTCGAGCAGAATCGACTTGAGCTCATCGACGGCGGTGTCGACCTGCGCGTCGGTCAGGTGAACCCGGATCTCGAAGCTGTCCGATTCGCCGGTGAGGTACGTAGTCAGTTCGTCGAGGACGTGCTCAACCTGGGCTCCGAACCACTCCGGAGTCACGACGCCGATGATCACCTCGGCAAGTCTGCCGCTGGCTTCCTCTTCGCTCCCGAACAGGCGCTGCATCCAGCCGGAGGCGTCCGCGCCCGCGGCCAGCGTGTCCCCCGCCGCCTCGCGGATTCTCGGCTCGAGCTCCCGCTCGAGCAGCCGGTCGTAGGCGCCGGCGTCGCGCATCAGCACCTGCAACTCGCGCACCACGTTGCGCACGGTCTCCCCCGCGCGCAGGTCGATGGTGAAGTCGTCGCGCTCGCCCGTGGCGTACCCGGCGAACTCCCGCACCGCGGGAGCGACGAGCGCCTCCAGATCCTCGGGGGAAAGCGCGCGATGCACCGCCTCCGTAATCTGCGCCGTCGAGAGCCCGGATGCGGCAACCGGGTTCTCGCGCAGGTCGACGCCGATATCGCCGGACTCGCGCTCGCCGACCTCGTCGAGGGCCGACGTCAGGACGTCAACCATGACGAAGCGGTAGATGTCCGCCTTCTCGAGTTGGTCCGGGTAGAAGTCCGCGTTGAGGAAGGTGCCGTTCAGCCTGAGCAGCATGAGGGCGCCGAGCAGCACTGCCAACACGGGTAGGCCGAGCACGACGGCGGCCGTCCGTCTCAGCCAGATCATGTCCTACCTGACCGGAAGGCGAAGACAACTCGGCTCGCGCCGGCGGGCCAACGGTGTAAGACCGCACGACCAGTGGCGCGCGAGGCGCCGGCCGCGCCTTGCTGGCGCGGCCGGACGCCTGGTGTGAAGAGGCCGGGAGTTATCGCCCCTGCCAGTTCGGGTCGCGCTTCTCCGCGAAGGCGCGCGCGCCCTCCTTGATGTCCTCGGAGTTGACGACCGGCAGCGACAGCCACGCAGCGAGGCGGTAGGAGTCGTCGATCTTCGCCATCCGCCAGGCCTGGATCATCGCCTTCGTCGCCTGCACCGAGAGCGGCGCGTTCGAGGCGATCTGCTCGGCCAGCTCAATCGCACGAGGCATCAACTGGTCCGGCGGGTCCACGACCTCCGAGACGATGCCGAACTGCAGCGCCTGCTCCGGCTCGACACGGTCGCCGACGAGCAGCACGTGGTTCGCGGCCGAGAGGTTCGTGATCCTCGGCAGGTGGTGAATCGCGTAGCCGGCGATGATGCCGCGCCGCGGCTCGAACAGCCCGACGTAGGCGTTCGAGGCCATGATCCGGATGTCGCAGTCCAGCGCCTGCTCCAGGCCGCCGCCCACGGCGAGGCCGTTGATCGCGGCGATGAAGGGCTTCGGGCTGCTGGAGTAGACCAGCCGCGGCACCTGGCCGGTCTGGCGGGCGGCGACGCCCTCGCCAGTGTTGGCACGGTCGGCGGCTTCCTTCAGGTCCATGCCGGCGCTGAAGGCGCGGCCCGAACCGGTCAGGATCCCGACCCGCATGTTGGGGTCTGCGTTGAAGTCGTCGACGTTCTCCGCCATCTCCGCGCGCAACTGGCCGCCGAGGGCGTTGAGCCGCTCGGGCCGGTTGAGCGTAAAGATCGCATAGAAGTCCCGCTTCTCGTATAGCGCGTCAGGCATGAGGTTCCTCCCGTTCTGCCTTGCGGTGTTCCCTGTCTTCCTGCTTCGCCGCGGCGCGGACGCCTCAGCGCCCCTGCCACACGGGGTCGCGCTTCTCGGCGAAGGCCTGCGGCCCCTCCCGCGCGTCCTCGGAGTCGAGGACGATCGCGTCGATCCACTGGTACAGCCGGTAGTTGTCGTCGATGTCGGCCATGCGCCAGGCCTGAATCTCCGCCTTGGTGCCATGCACGGAAAGCGGAGCGTTCTCGGCGATCATCTGCGCGATCTCCACGGCCCGCGGGATCAACTGCTCCGGCTCGACGACCTCGCTCACGACGCCCCACTCGAGCGCCTGCGGGGCCTCGATCGGGTCGGCGGTGAGCAGCATGTAGGCGGCGGCGGTGGAGCCGACGATGCGCGGCAGGTGGTGCATCGCGTAGCCGGCCATGATGCCGCGCTTCGGCTCGAATAGCCCCACGTAGGCCGTGCTCGACATGATGCGGATATCGCAGTCGAGGGCGATCTCGCAGCCACCGCCGATGGCGAGCCCGTTGATCGCGGCGATGAACGGCTTGGGGCTGCGCGAGAAGGCCATCTGCTGGACGCTGCCGTTCGGGCGGGTGCCGGTGACGTTGTCCCCGCTGGCAGCGCGGTCGGCGGCCTCTTTGAGGTCCATGCCCGCGCAGAACGCGCGCCCCGCCCCGGTCAGGATCCCGACGCGCATCTGCGGATCGGCGTTGAAGTCCTCGACGGCCTCGCTGAGCGCATCCATGACCCCGCCGCCGAGGGCGTTCAGCCGCTCCGGGCGGTTGAGCGTGAAGACCGCGTGGACATCGTGCTTGTCGTACAGGAGTTCAGCCATCGGCGCGCCGTTCGTCTCCCTCTTGGATCTCGCCGCCCTCGGGCGCTTCGCGGGGCTATCATACGCCGCTCCGCGCTGCGTGTGCGGCGCGGCCCGGTCGCTGTCAGCCGCCGCCGAGTTCGCGGCGCATCAGCGCGAGGCCCATCGGCCCCAGCTCGAAGGCGCGCGCGTGGAACGCCTTGAGGTCGAACTCGTCACCGAGGCGGCGGCGCGCCGCCTCGCGTGCCTCCAGCCAGGCGTGCTCGCCCACCTTGTAGCTGATCGCCTGTCCCGGCAGCCCGAGGTAGCGGTCGACCTCGCTGGCGACGAAGTCGGCGGGGAAGTGGCTGCGCTGTTCCAGGAACTCCAACCCCAGCGCCGGGGTCCAGCGCTCGCCCGGATGGAAGCCGCCCGCCGCGGCGCCCTCCGGGATCGAGAGTTCGAGGTGCATGCCGATGTCGATGACCACGCGCACGCAGCGCAGCGCCTGCGCGCGCAGCATCCCCAGCTCGTAGTCCGGGTTGTCGAGGTAACCGAGTTCGCCCATCAACTGCTCGGCGTACAGCCCCCAGCCCTCGACGTAGCCGGACGTGCCGCCCAGCAGGCGTTGCCAGCGCGAGAGCAGGTCCGTCAGCCAGGTCGTCATCCCGATCTGCAGGTGGTGACCGGGCACGCCCTCGTGGTAGGCGATGGAGACCTCGCCCCAGAGCGGGAAGCGCGTCTTGCCGCCCGTCGGGTACCAGGTCCGGCCGGGCCGGCTGAAGTCCTCCGAGGGACCGGTGTAGTACATCGCCAGCGCGCCGCCGGGCGGCGCGATCAGCGTCTCGATGCGGCGCACCGGCTCGGGAATCTCGAAGTGCCGCCCGTCCAGCTCCGCGATCGTCGAGTCCTGCAGCTCCTGCATCCAGCGCTGGAAGGCGTCGACGCCCTCGATCGCGCGCTCCGGGTCCGTCTCCAGCAGCTCCTTCGCCGCCTCGACGCCCTCGCCGGGCAGGATGCGCTCGGCGACCTCCTCCATCCGGCCCTCGATGCGCCGCAGCTCGTCCCAGCCCCAGTCGTACGTCTCCCGCAGGTCCAGTTCGTCGCCGGTGTAGACGCGCAAGCCGAGCGCGTAGCGGTCCGCCCCGACGGCGTCGCGCGGCCTCGCGAGCTGCAGGTAGCGCCGGCGCAGGTAGCGGCCGAAGGCGGCGCAGGCGCCGCTCGCCGCGCCCGCGGCGTTGCGCAGCTCGGTCGCCAGCCCCGGCGACTCGACGCCGGAACTCCCGAACTCCTCGGCGAGCCCACGGAAGAAGCTCGTCGCGCCCTCGCCGTGGCCGCTCCAGAACTCGGCCTGCGTGGCGCAGGCCTCGACCTGTCGTCGCGCCGCCACGCGCTCGCGCACGATGCCCTCATCGAGCGTGTCGCGGTAGCGGCTGAGCGCCTCCGGCACCTTCGCCATGCGCAGCGCGATGCGGGCCCAGTCCTGCTCGGTGGCGCGCGGCATCAGGTCGAAGACGCGCCGCGTGGACTGCAACGGACTCGCGAGGATGTTGAGGCTGCGGTAGTGCTCGCCGGCGGCGTCCAGTTCGAGCGTGAGGCGCAGCCGCTCCGACATCGCCTCGCGGGCGATGCGGTCGCGGTCGTCCTGCGGCTCCGCCCCCTCGAGCGCGCCCAGCGTCTCGCGATCAAGCGCCGCGCGCGCCTCGTGGCCGGCGGGCGAGAAGTCGGTCAGCCGCTCCTCGTGGCCGGGGATGCCCATCGAGGTGGCGGCGTTAGGGTGCAGCTCGGCGAGCCGCTCGACGTAGTCGCTGGCGATCGCGTAGATCGGCGACGGCTCGCCGTCGGGCGCTGCTGCTTCAGGCGACACGGCGCCTCCCGCCGCTACCGACTGTCCCCTGCTAGAACGTCGCGATCGGGTTCGCGGGCGATCCCGTGCCCTGCGCGAGCCGAAGCGGGTTGAGCGTGAGGCAGAACTCCCAGCGGTTGCGCTCCGCACAGGCCTCGGCGAGTCGCTCGAGGTGGCCGTTATCGATCAGGCGCAGGCCCATCGCCACCAGCGCGACCTGGTGCACCGGCAGCATCGTCTTCGGGAAGTCGCCCGCCGGGGTGGCGTCCTGGATCACGTCCGAGCCGAGCAGCGCCACGTCCCGCTTACGGATCCAGGGCAGGCAGCCCGCGTTGTATCCGGAGTGCTCGTGCGGCGGCTCTTCGCCCGAGGCCGCCGCCGCGTCGATCGCCGCGCCATGGCCGGTGCGCAGCAGCGGCACGTCGCCGGGCTCGACACGCACGCCCTGCGCCTCCTCGGCGGCTTCGAGGTCCTCGGGGAAGACGTGATCGCCGGGTTCCAGCGTGGTGACGCCCTTCACGCGGGCGACGTCGAGCAGCACGCCGCGGCTCATGATGCCGTCGCGCATCACGTCCGATGTCTGGACGGTGGCGCCCTCGGAGGCCTTGACCAGCGCGGAGGAGCGGCCGTTGTACATCTGGCCCTTGTAGAAGACGTGCGCGAGCCCGTCGATGTGCGTGAAGACCATGCCGTGGAAGACGAACGCGACGTGCTCGGCGGCCCACTCGAGCATCTCGACGCCGGGGAAGAGCGGGTGCCCCGGGTTGTCGCCGAGGGCGTAGCGCTCGCCGGTCTGGACCATGTTGATCAGCGGGTTGGCGGCGCCCATCGCCATCGGGCCGGGGTACGGAATCTGGCGCGAGCAGGAGACGCTGACGCCATCGCGTACCAGCGAGGCGGCCTGCGTGCGCTTCTCCGGGGTGATCAGGTTGAGCGTGCCGAGGAGGTCGTCATCCCCCCAGCGTCCCCAGTTACTCAGGGAGTCGAAGTAGCCGAGCACCTCGTCCTGGGTGGGTGGCGTTCCCATCAGCCGGTCTCCTCCCAACGCCGGTTCGCGCCCGCGCGCGAGCCCGCGACGATGCTACAACAGCGCCGCGCTGTGTTGCGGCGGAGGCCGCGCGAAGGGTCGCGGCCACGCGCCGGGGCAGGGGACGAGCCCTGAAGCGCGAGGGCGTCCGCCGGCGGCGAGCCGCGGCGCCGGTCCGCCGCTGGCAGGGCGCGCTCCGATCCGGCGGGGGCGTGGGGGCTACGCTCCCACAGAGAAGAAATCCGGGGGCGGGTGGGTGGGGAGCCGCGCGCAGCGCGAACTCGTCCGGGAACCAGTTGCTAGTAGCGGATGTTGATCGAGGTGCGCATGCGCACCAGCTCGCCGTGCTGGTTCTCCCAGCGGATGCTCGTGTAGGTGAAGAGCGTCAGGCCGAGGCGGCCGGTGCGCTCGTCCCACCTGGTCAGCGCGAACGTCTCCGCGATGGTATCGCCGGGCCGCATCGGGACGCCGTAGACGTCCTCCTGGCCGCCGTTCATGCCGTGCTGGCCGGGTACGTTCGGATCGGGCGGGAGTGACGGGCGCGGCAGGTTGTTGTCCGCGTCCCAGAACCGCCGCGCCCTCGGCGTATCGATCTGCCAGGCGAAGGGGTTGAACTCGGGCGGCGCGATGATGCCCCCCCAGCGCGTCGTCTTCGCGTACTCCTCGTCCCAGAACAGGGGCGGCGGCGGCTCCGGGTAGTAGGTCGCGATCGCCCAGCGGCGGATGTCCGACCGCTCGATCGGCAGCGACCACGAAGGCTCGCTCCAGACATCGAGCGCCTCGCGCATCTGCGGCGTGACCAGCGTCTCGACTCCCTCGGCCATCGTGTCCTCCCCGCCGCGCTGCCTCCCGCGCGGCGTCTAGCGGAGCATACCGCGCCGCGGCTGGCGAGGACGACGACGCGCCTCAACGGCGAGCGGGCGGTTGGCGGAGGGGGTGGGATTCGAACCCACGGCAACTTGCGCTGCGACGATGTTCAAGACCGCTCCCTTAAACCACTCGGGCACCCCTCCGCCCTCCATTGTAGGTCCGGCCCGGCGTCCGGGCCGGATCGCCCGCGCTATGCTGCGCCACGAGCGAGTGCGCAACGCGCGAGAGGAGCCACACGATGCCCACGGTGAACACCGCCCGCGGCCCGGTCGACACTTCCGACCTCGGACGCACCTTCATGCACGAGCACATCGCGATCCGCGGGATCGACGTCTTCGCGCACTGGCCCGAGTTCGACGAGTTCGCCGGCTGCCTCGAGGCCGCGACCACGCGCTTCGCGCAGCTCGACGAGCGCGGGGTCGGCACCGTCGTCGACGTCACGCCGGCCAACCTCGGCCGCGACATCGCGCTGATCGAGCAGGTGCAGGCCTCGACGAGCGTCAACATCATCGTGGCGACCGGGATGTACTGGAACGTGCCGCTCTACTGGCAGGGTCGCGACCCGGACGAGATGGCGGACGCCTTCGTGCGCGAGATCGAGCAGGGCATCGGCGAGACCTCGGTGCGCGCGGGCATCATCAAGCTCGCCTCGCACGTGACGCTCGACGAGGTCAACGAGGCGCTGCTGCGCGCCGGGGCGCGCGCCCACCGCCAGACCGGCGTGCCGATCACGACGCACGCGATGCCGCAGGCGTTTGGCCTGGAGCAGCAGCGCATCTTCCGCGAGGAGGGTGTGGACCTCTCGCGCACCGTGATCGGGCACCAGGGCAACGAGCCGACGCCGGACTTCTACCGGCAGCTGATGGACGCCGGCAGCACGATCGGCGTCGACAACTTCGGGATCGAGCTGGGCAGCCCGGACTGGCACGACTCGCAGGGCCGCATCGAGGTGGTCGCCGAGCTCTGTGCGGACGGCTACGCGGACCGCATCGTGCTCGCGCACGACAGCATGTGCTGCATCGACTGGGCGCAGGTGCAGGCGCTGCGCGAGGCCAACCCGAACTGGACCTCGACTTACATCCCGGACGTGATCGCCCCCGCCATGCTCGATCGCGGGATCAGCGAGGCTGACCTCGAGCAGATGCTCGTCGGCAACCCGCGGCGGCTGTTCGAGACGCAGGGCGCCTACTAGCGAGGCCGGCCTAGTACCAGATCGCGACCTCGCGCCCGTCGATGCGCTGCGGCGGATCGGGCAGCGAGCGCGCCTCGCCGCGCGCGATGCGGGCCGCCGTCCAGGCGCAGGCGACGGCGTCGACGATGTCGTCCGCCGCTCCGCGCCGGCTCGCCTCGTCTACCAAGTCGGGGATCGCGAGGCCGGCGGCGGAGAGCAGCGCGCGCCGCTGCATCAGCCCGTCCCACGTCTTCTTCGAGGGCAACGGCTGCCCGCCTGCGAGCGCGGCGAACGAGACCTCGGGGTGCGCCTCGAAGACACGAGAGTCGGTGGCGGCGATCTCGGCTACCTGCCGGATCTTTTCAAGCAGCGCGAAGCTCTGCCGGGACAGGCCCTTGCCGCTCACTAGCCTCGAAGTTTCGTTTGCCTCCTCGTAACTCGTCGCGCCAAGCGCGGCCAGTGGAGGCGCGTTGAACACGCTCGGGGCGCGGCCGGTGGGGAGGAACTTGCGCGCCGCGCGGTCGGCCTCGCGATCCCCGGTCACGCTGAGCCAGATCGGGATGTCGAAGGCGAACGCCTCGGCGTCCGGGTACGCCTCGATGGCAGCGCGAGCGCACTTGGCGTACTCGAGGGCGATCAGCCGTCCGTCGCGGACGACGGCGGCGATCCAGCCGCTGGGACAGCCATCGAGGCCGACTGCGATGCCCATCGCGCCCCCTCGGGAGGCGCTTCTGCGGCGCCCGGGCGCAAGTTAGGCGGCGGCGGAGCGGGCGTCGAACTCCAGCTCCTCGACGGTGGCGGCGATCAGTCGCGCTGCAGCTCCGCGAGGTGGTCGCGGCCGAAGCGCTCGATCAGCTCCGGAACGCGCTCCGTTTCGCGGAAGTCGATGGTCGTGAGGGCGTGTTGCACGCCCTCGTCGCGCAGGACCGCGAGCTGCTCGGCAGCGTCCGCCATCCCGTCGGCGCCGATCGTGACGTGCGAGTGGATCGCGACGGTCAGCTCGGCGGGATCGCGGTCCTCGGCCTCGGCGGCGTCGCGCAGCATTCCGATGTGCTTGCGCAGCAGCGGCGCCTCCGCGCCGCGCGAGATCCAGCCGTCGCCCCAGCGGGCGGCGCGGCGGAACTGCCGCGGGCTGTTTCCGCCCATCCAGATCGGCAGGCGACGCGGCGGGACCGGCCGCGAGGTCCAGCCGTCCACCTGGTAGAACTCGCCCTCGAAGTCGACGGGCTCGCCGGTCCAGAAGGCGCGGTAGAGTTCGAGCATCTCGTCCGTGCGCCGCCCGCGGCGGTCCCACGGCATCGAGAGCACCTCGAACTCCTCGCGCGCCCAGCCCACCCCCGCGCCGAGGATCAGCCGGCCGCCGGCGAGGTGGTCGATGCTGGCCATGATCTTGGCGTGCAGCACCGGCTGCCGCATCGGCACCACCAGCACGGAGACGCCGAGCTCGACGCGATCGGTCACGGCGGCGAGGAAGGCGAGCGTCGTGAGTGGCTCGAGGAAGGCCTCCTCGACCTTGAAGGGCGCGGCGTGGTGGCTGATGTGCGCTCGCGGCATCACCACGTGGTCGGAGACCCAGAGCGAGTCGAAGCCGTGCGCCTCGGCGGCGCGAGCGTGCGCCTCGATATGCTCCCGCGTCGCCCGCCAGCCGAACGCCGGCACCCGCAACCCGACTTTCATACCCGGTTCCTCTCACGTGCGTGACCCGCTCCGAACACCGGCCTCGAGCAAGTGGACGAGGCTACGAGGACGAGACCTCCAGGCCCTCAGCAGCGGCTGCCCGCGCCAATTGAGCGTCCAGTGTCGCGAGCGGGGCCTCGCTCCGCATGGCCAGTTCCAGGTAGAGAGCATCGTAGAAGGACAAGCCGTGTTCGCGCGCCAGGTCGAAAGCCACCTGAAGGTCGGCATCCCGATCAGTGGCGATGGGTAGTTCCTTGAGGGAGTTCAGGCGCTCCGCTGCCTCGTGCCCGGTCACACGGCCCCTTCGCTCCGCCACCAGCAACGCGTTGCGCACTTCGTAGTGCCAGAGTGGCGGCACGATTGCTCCCTCTTGCCTGAGCCACGCCAGTGCGGCGACGGCTCCCGGGTCGACCTCGTCATCCAGGAGCCAGGCTGCCGCGACCGACGCATCCAGGACGGGACGGCTCACACGCGATGTCCCTCATGGCGCGCGGCCAGGATCTCCTCACGGGTCATACCGGTGGGCGCCCAGCGAGCCCGTCGTTCCAGGAAGCGATCCACTGCCTGCTCCCGATCAGATCGAGCCTGGGCGTGGGCGGGGACGATGTGCGCGATGGTCTTGCCATGGCGTGTGATGGCTACGGTCTCGCCGTGTTCGACATTCCTGAGGAGTTCAGCGAAGTGCGTTCTGGCTTCGGTAGCTTGAATCTCTCGCATCATCTATTTCCGACCTGTCGTTTTGACCAGACGATTATAGCCTACCCCACCGCACCACACGACCGCAGCGCCTCGATCTCCGCGTCGCTGAGGCCGGCCTCGCGCAGCACCTCGTGGCCGTGACGGCCAAGCGGCGGCGCCGGGCCGGCGGCGTGCACCGGCGAGGCGGACATCTCGAAGACCGAGCCGAGTTGGTGCTGGCTGCCGGTGATCGGATCGTCGATCTCGGTGAAGAGCGGGCCCGCCTGCGGATCGTCGGCGAGTTGCGGCGAGAAGTGCATCGGCGCAACCGGCGCGCCGGCGGCGCGGAACGCCTCGACCCACTCGGCGACGGGCCGGGCGCGGATGATCGCCGCCAGCTCCTGCCGCAGCTCCTCGATCTCCGCCATCACGCCCGGGGCCAGCGGGTCGAAGTCCGGATCGTCGCCGCCCTCGTCGCGCGTGCCGAGGACGCCGCGGATCGCCTCGCGATGCCCGGGCGAGGTCGCGCCGAGGACGAGCGGGCCGTCCCTGGCCATGTAGACGGACTGGTAGAGCCGCCGCACCGCGCCGAGCTGGCGCAGCGGGTTGCCCTCGCCCCAGGCGCCGGCGACCTCGGGGAAGCTCGCGCCGCCCTCGATCAGCGAGCGCACGCGCTCCCAGGCAGGCATGGAGAAGACGGCGTCCGAGACGGGCTCGCGCATCACCGAGCTGCCGATCGCCGCCATCGCCCCGCGCAGCAGCGAGGCGTCCACCAGCTGCCCTTCGCCCGTGCGCTCGCGGTGGTGCACCGCTGCCGTCACGCCGAGGGCGGTCGAGAGCCCCGCGATCAGATCGGCGACCCACATCGACTGCGTGCCGATCGGGGTGCCCTCGGCGTCGAGGCGGCCCTCGTCGGCCATCATTCCGGAGTAGGCCTGCACGATCAGGTCGATCGCCGGGTCGTCGGCGAGCGGGCCGCTCGCGCCGAAGCCGGTGATGCGGGCGTAGATCACGTCCGCCCGCCGCGCGGCGATCGTCTCGTAGTCGATGCCGAGCGAGCGCGCGACCTTCAACCGGAAGTTGTTGATCACCACGCCGAAGCGCGGCAGCAGCCGCTCGTAGACGAGCTCCCTCGCCTCGGGCCGTTCGAGGTCGAGCACGAGGCTGCGCTTGCCGCGGTTCAGCCACTGGAAGCGCTTGCTCGTGCCGGGCGCGATGCTGCCGCTGCGCCGGGTGCGGTCGCCGTTGGGCGACTCGACCTTCACGACGTCGGCGCCCATGTCGGCGAGCAGCATCCCCGCGAGCGGCGCGGCGATGATCTGCGAGAACTCGAGCACGCGCGTGCCCGCCAGCGGCCCTGCTCGCTGCCCCTCGGCCATCGCGCCCCCCTCGTGGACTGCCGCGTCCGGCCCCGGCGGCGATTCTAGCCCGGCTGCGGCGCGGGCTCCGGCCCGGCGCCGAGGCCGTAGAATCGCGCACACGCATGCGCCTCGCTGGCGCGCTCCGACGGAGGCCCACCATGACCCTCGCACGCGACCTCGCAGCCGCCGTCTTGGCGCTCGAACGCACGGACCTCGACGGCGAGGCGGTGCGCTGGGCGCAGATCGGGATCGCCGACACGATCGCCTGCGCGATCGCCGGGTCGCTCCAGGCCGCGCCGCGGCTGGCGATGGCCGCGCTCGGCGCGGACCGGGAAGACGGGCCCTGCCTGCTGCTCGGCCTCGGCCGCCGCACGGGGCCGCTCAGCGCCGCGCTCGTCAACGGCGTCGCCGCGCACGCGCTCGACTTCGACGACGTGAACGACACGCTCGGCGGGCACCCCTCGGCGCCGCTCGTGCCCGCGCTGCTCGCGCTCGGCGAGGCCTACGGGGCGAGCGGCGGCGAGCTGCTGCTCGCCTACGTCGCGGGCTACGAGGTGGAGTGCAAGATCGGCCTCGCCGTCAACTTCCACCACTACGACAAGGGCTGGCACCCCACCGCCACGCTCGGCGTCTTCGGCGCCGCCGCCGCCTCCGCGAAGCTGCTGCGGCTGAGCGAGGAGGAGACGGCGACGGCGCTCTCGATCGCCGCCTCGTTCGCCAGCGGCCTCAAGGCCAACTTCGGGACGATGACCAAGCCGCTGCACGTCGGGCACGCCTCGCGCAACGGCGCCTTCGCCGCGCTGCTCGCACGCGAGGGCTTCACGGCCGGGGAGGCTGCCTTCGAGCACGAGATGGGCTTCTTCGAGGTCTTCAACGGCCCCGGCACCTACGACGCCTCGCGCGTGCTCGGGCAGTGGGCGGACCCCCTCGACGTGGTCGAGCCGGGCGTCGGCGTCAAGCCCTACCCCTGCTGCGGCAGCACCCACGCCGCCGTCGATGCCGTGCGCCAGCTGGTCTCGGCGAAGGGCATCGCCGCGGGCGACGTGGCCTCCGTGCGCGTGCTCGCCCACCCCAGCCGCATCCCGCACATCGACCGCCCCACGGTGCGCACGGGCCTCGAGGGCAAGTTCTCGATCCAGTACTGCGTCGCCCGCGCCGTGCACGACGGCGCGCTGCGGCTGAGCCACTTCGACGACAGCCAGGCCACGGACGCCGCCGTGCAGGCGCTGATGCCGGGCGTCAGCATCGAGCCCGGCGTGGCGCGCGAGTCCGACGAGCGCCTCGCCGTGCGCGTCGAGATCGCCACGCGCGACGGCGCGACGCACGACTGGCGCGTCGAGGAGGCGATCGGCACCGGCGGGTCCCGATCCCCAATCCCGGAGAAAGACTTCCGCACGAAGTTCGAGGACTGCTGCGTGCGCGTGATCAGCGCCGAGGCCACCGAGCGCCTCTACGCGCTCTGCGCCGACCTCGATGGCGTCGCCAGCGTCGGCGACCTCACGGAGACCGTCGCCGAGGGCGCGCAAGCGGCGGTGGCTGGCTAGCCGGCCGGCGTCGCCGCGGACGGGGGCGCCGAGGTGACGGCGAACCTGCCCCCGGGCTACGCGGAGGTCGGCAGGTGGGATCTCACCCAGATCCCGCGCTGGCTCATCGCGGTGCTCGTCGTGCTCTCCCTGGTCGCGATGGTAATCACGGCGAACATCGCGCTCGCTATCCAGCAACTGAAGTCCGGCGCCGCGGAGATCAGCCTCGATCTCGGCAGCATCCTGCTGGGCCTTGTCGCGGGTCTGGTGCTGCACGAGCTGGCGCACGCCGTTGCCTTCCTCGCGCTGGGCGCCCGCCCCAAGTTCGGAGCGAAACTCAACACGAAGTTCGGTCCGGTCCTGTACGCGGCGGCTCCCGGCTCGTACCTCAGCCGCAGCGGCTATCTCGTCGTGGGGCTGGCGCCGCTGCTGGGACTGACCGTGGTGCTGATGGCGGTCATCGCCGTGGCGCCCTCGGACAGCCTCATCGCCGAAGCGGCGTTCTTCGCCGTCATCCTGAGCGTCGGCGGCTCGGCCGGCGACGCGATGATGATGCGCGCGGTGCTGTCGTACCCTTCGGACGCGCGCTTCGAGGACACGGCGGACGGGTTCACGGTCTACGGCCCGGCGCCCTCCGCGTAAGCCATGGTGGGGTTGCAGGCATGCTTACAGCATGCTAACGTCATGCCATGGCGAACCTACAGGTGAAGAACGTGCCCGACTCACTCCACGAACGTCTGCGCCGCCACGCGCGTGAGCAGAACACCACGCTCAGCGCAGCCGTGCTCTCCGCCCTGGAGCGCGAACTCGCGAGGTCCGAGTGGCGCCGCCACCTGGCCCAGCGCCCCACGACCGACCTCGGCGTCTCCGCTGCGGACCTGCTCGCCGAGGCGCGCGCGGAGCGCGAGACGGAGCTCGGGTGACGGGCTACGTCGTCGACGCCTCCGTCGCCGTGGAGTACCTCCTGAAAACCCCGCTCGGACTGGCCGTCGCCGGCATGCTCGAGGACGCCGCGCTCGCCGCGCCCGAGTTGCTGGACGCGGAGATCGTCCACGTGCTGCGCAGGGCGGTGCTGCGCGGCCGCCTCGAGGAGGCGCGTGCGCTGATGGCGATCGACGACCTGGCGCTGTGGCCGGTCGAGCGTCTCCCGCACCGGGAGTTCACGCGGTCCGCCTGGCAGCACCGCCACAACGTCAGCGCCTATGATGCCTTCTACGTGGCCGTCGCCGACGCCCTCGCGCTGCCCCTGCTCACCGCCGACGGACGGCTGTCGCGGGCCTCGGGACTGGGCGTCGCCGTGCAGCACGTGCGCATGAGCTAGGCCGGCCCTCGCGTTTGCACGCGGCGCCGCTCCGGCGGCCGGTGGCGCGAGCGGAGGAATGATGCGCGTCGGGCTCTTCCTGACCAGCCAGCAGCACCTCGACACGGACATGGCCGCCGCCTTCCAGGAGCAGGTGGCGATGGTGAGGCTGGCGCGCGACGCCGGCTGGGACTCGCTGTTCAGCGGCCAGCACTACCTCAACGAGGGCGACAACCAGGGCCTCCAGCTCGTGCCCTTCCTCGCCCGCATGCAGGCCGAGGCCGGCGAGATGACGATCGGCCTCGGCATCCTGCTGCTCAACCTGCACAACCCCGTCTACGTCGCCGAGACCGTCGCCACGCTCGACGTGATCAGCGGTGGCCGCCTCGTCTTCGGCATCGGCCTCGGCTACCGCGACGTCGAGTTCGACGCCTTCCGCGTGCCGCGCGGGCAGCGCGTCGCGCGCTTCGAGGAGACGCTCGCGCTGGTGAAGCGGCTGTGGACGGAGGAGTCCGTCAGCCACGACAGCGAGGTCGCGAAGCTGGACGGCGTGCGCATGAACCTGCGCCCCATCCAGCAGCCGCACCCCCCGATCTGGATCGCCGCCAACAGCGACGCCGCCGTGCGCCGCGCCGCCCGCCTGGCCGACGCCTGGTTCATCAACCCGCACGCCACCCTCGAAACCGTGCGACGCCAGCTCGCGCTCTACCGCGAGGAGCGCGCTGCCGCCGACCGCGGCGCGCCGGCCGCGCTCCCCGCGATGCGCGAGGTCTACTGCGCGCCGGACCGCGAGACGGCGCTGCGGCTGGCCGGTCCCGCCCTCGGCGGGAAGTACGCCGACTACGCGCTCTGGGGGCAGGACGACGTGATGCCCGGCGAGGAGCAGTTCGCCGCGCCGTTCGAGGAGCTGCTGTCGGACCGCTTCGTGCTCGGCTCGCCCGAGGAGTGCTACGAGCAGCTGCGCCCGCTCTGGGAGGACCTCGGCGTGACGGAGCTGATCATCCGCACGCACTGGGCGGGGATGCCGGCGGCGGACTCGCTCGCCAGCATGCGGCTGATCTCGGACGAATTGCTCCCCGAACTGCGGCGCGCGCAGCCCGCGGAATGGAACGGCTAACCATGCGGATCGTACGGCTCTACAGCGGCGACGACGGCGAATCCCACTTCGAGGACCTCGATGTCCCGATCGAGGGCGGGCTGTCGCTGGCCTTCCCCGTGGACACGCTCGATTTCCGCGAGGCGCCCGAGGAGCACGAGCCGGGCTGGCACAACGCCTCTCGGCGGCAGTTCGTGGTCACCATCAGCGGCGCGCTCGAGGTCGAGATCGGCAGCGGGGAGAGGCGCCGCCTCGGCGCCGGCGAGGTGATGCTGGCCGAGGATCTGACCGGGCACGGGCATGTCTCGCGCACCGTCGAGTCCCCGCGCCGCAGCGTCGTCGTCCCGCTCGCCGAGGACGCCGACCTCGAAGCGCTGCTCGACCGCATCCGCACGGCCCAGGGCGGGAACGGCGGCCGTGACTGACCCTCTCGAGGTCGCCCCCCTTGAGGTCACGGTCCGTGACGCGCGCGCCGACGACCTGCCGGCGATCCAGCGCATCTACAACCGCGAGATCCTCGAGGGCGTCGCGACCTGGGACGAGTGGCCCTGGAGCGACGCGGAGCGGCGCGCCTGGTTCGAGCAGCAGCGCGACGAGGTCGTGCTCGTCGCGGTGGGGCCGCACTCGGTCACCGGATTCGGCTACCTCTCGCCCTACCGGGGCAAGTTCGGCTACCGCTTCACGCGCGAGGTCACGTTCTACGTCGATCCCGCCTTCCACCGCCTCGGCGTCGGGCGCCGGCTGCTCGCGGCGCTGATCGAGCGGGCGCGAGCGCGCAACCTGCACTCGCTCGTCGCATGGATCGAGGCGGGCAACGAGGCCAGTCGCGCCCTCGTGCGCTCGTTCGGCTTCGAGGAGGCGGGGCGCGAGCGCGAGACCGGCTACAAGCACGGCCGCTGGCTGGACGGAATCGATGCGCAGCTGCTGCTTCAGTCCGCCGAGGAGTTCGAGCGCCTCGTCGCGCCCGGCTTCCGCATCCTCACCATCGAGACGGCGGAGCAGCTGGCCGAGGCGATCGAGGTGCGGCGCGCGGTCTTCATCGAGGAGCAGCGCGTCCCCGAGGACGAGGAGATCGACGGCTACGACGCCGATCCCGCCGCGCCCGGCATGAACGAGCGCGTCGTCCACGTGCTCGGCCGCCTCGACGGGCGGCCCGTGGCGACGGCGCGGCTGCTGCTCGACCAGGCGGGCGAGCCGCCGCACGGCTACCCGCACATCGGCCGCGTCGCGGTCCTCGCCGAGCTGCGCGGGCGGCGCTACGGCGTGCAGATCATGGAGGCGCTGCACGAGGAAGCGAGGCAGCGCGGCCATGGCGGCATCACGCTCGCCGCGCAGGAGCACGCGCGGCCGTTCTACGAGCGGCTCGGCTACTTTGCGCGCGGCGGATTGTTCCTCGACGCGGGCATCGAGCACCGCTGGATGGATCTCGCATTCTCGAGTTGATGATGAGGCAGCGAAGCTGTCGCGGACCCTGCCTGGCACGGGAGTCCTGGGGCAATGACACATGAGTGTTAGTACTGAGTCGCCCGACATTTTGTAATAATGGGAGACAGTCAGGATTGGCAGGCAAGATGTAGGGAGACGTCGTGAGAGTATTCTGGCTCCGCGCACCCGGGCGATTTGCGGTGCTGGTGGCGCTGATCGCCTCGCTCAGTCTCGCCGCCGCGTCGTGCGGCGACGACGAGGGCGAGCAACTGAAGATCGGCTTCCTCGCCGACTTCTCCGGCCCGCTCGCCGAGTTCGGGCCCGTGATCCGGACCGGCGTCGATCTTGCGATCCAGCACATCAACGAGGCCGGCGGCGTCAACGGTCAGGACGTGATCCTCGTCACCGGCGACACGCGCGTCGATCCGACGCAGGGCGTCGAGGAAGCGCGCCGCCTCATCGACGTGGAGGGGGTGCACGCCATCGTCGGGCCGCTCTCCAGCACCGTCACGCTCGCCGTAGCGGAGAGCGTCGCCGGCGCCGCCGGTATCCCCGTGGTCTCACCCTCGGCGACATCGCCTGCGCTGTCGTCGGCCGAAGACAGCGGCTACCTGTTCCGCAGCACGACATCCGATGCGGCGCAGGGCGTGGTGCTCGCCCAGCTCGCGGCCGACGAGGGCCTGAGCAACGTCGCCGTAATCTTCCGCGACGACGCGTACGGCCAGGGCCTCTCCGACGCCTTCGCCGCCGCGTTCGGCGGTACGGCCACCGCCGTGGCCTATTCGGCCGATGGCCAGATCTCCTACCTCGCCGAGCTACAGCAAGCAGCCGAGGGCGGCGCCGACACGCTTGTCGCCATCGGCTTCCCCGACGAAGCGCTGGTGTTCATCCGCGAAGCGATCGAGAGCGAAATCTTCTCGGGCTTCCTCTTCGTCGACGGTACGAAGAGCCAGGACCTGATCGACGGGATCGGGGGCGAGTACCTGAACGGCTCCAAGGGCACCGCCCCGGGCAGCGGCCCGGAGACGCCCTCGGCCGAGGCGTGGAACGCGGGCTACATCGCCGAGTACGGCGAGCTGCCGACGCTCCCCTTCGTCCGCGAGGCCTACGACGCCACGATCGCGATCGCTCTCGCCGCCGAGGCGGCGGGCTCGACCGACGGCGCAGCGATTCGCGACCAGCTCGCGCGGATCGGCGCACCCGGCGGCGACGTCTTCGTCCCCGGCCCCGAGGGCATCGCGGACGCCCTCGAAGCGCTGCGCGACGGCGACGACATCAACTACGAAGGTGCTGCCACCACGCTCGACTGGAACGACGTTGGTGACGTGACCACGGGGTTCATCGAGATCTGGCAGTACGAGGGCGGCGAGATCGTCTCGCTGCGGGAGGTGCCGTTCAGCCTGAACTAGGCCCCGAAGCCAGGGGCGGGCAGGCGAGACGAGGAGGAAGCCATGAGTGGATTCTGGCCACGGGCGCCTGGGCGATTCGCGCTGCTGCTGGCGCTGGTCGCCTCGCTGAGTCTCGCCGTCGCGTCATGCGGCGACGACGGCGAGCAACTGAAGATCGGCTACCTCGCCGACTTCTCCGGCCCGCTTGCCGAGTACGGCGCGGACATCGAGACCGGCGTGCAGTTGGCGATCAAGCACATCAACGAGGCCGGCGGCGTCAACGGCCAGGACGTCGTCTACGTCACCGGCGACACGCGCGTGGACCCGACCCAGTCCGTCGAGGAGGCTCGCCGCCTCGTCGACATCGAGGGCGTGCACGCGATCGTCGGACCGCTCGCCAGCACGGCGACGCTCGCGGTGGCGGACAGCGTCACCGGGCCGGGCGGCATCCCGCACATCTCCCCCTCGGCGACCTCGCCGGCGCTCACCGACGCCGACGATAACGGCTATCTGTTCCGCACCACCGGGTCGGACGCGATCCAGGGCGTCGTGCTCGCCCAGCTGGTGGAGAGCGAAGGCCACACGAACGTCGGCGTGATCTTCCGCGACGACGCCTGGGGCCAGGGCCTCTCCGGAGTCTTCAGCGCGAACTACAGCGGTACGGCGACCCTCGCCTCGTACGCGGCCGACGGGCAGCCCAGCTACCTGGCGGAGCTGCAGCAGGCCGCCAGCGGCGGCGCCGAGGTGCTGGTGGCGATGGGCTTCGCGGAGACGGAGGTCTTCGTCCGCGAGTCGATCGAGAACGAGATCTTCGCGCGCTTCATCTTCACCGACGGCAACAAGAGCGAGGACCTGATCGAGCTGATCGGCGCGGAGCGCCTCGAGGGCACCGTGGGCACGGCGCCGAGCAGCAACCCCGATAACGCCTCGACCAAGGCCTGGGACGCCGCCTACATGGCGGAGTACGGCCGGCTGCCCTCGCTCCCCTTCGTGCGCGAGGCCTACGACGCGACGATCGCGATCGCCCTTGCCGCCGAGGCGGCGGGCTCGACCGATGGCGCGGCGATCCGCGATGAACTCGCGCGCATCGCCGGCCCTCCCGGCGCCGCCTACGTCGCCGATGCGGCCGGCGTGAAAGCCGCGCTCGAAGCCGTACGGGACGGCGACGACATCAACTTCGAGGGCGCGGCGACCCCGATCGACTGGAACGCGGCCGGCGACGTGACCTCGGGCTTCATGGAGATCTACGGCTACCGCGACGGCCAGCTCGTCACCCTCGAGATCCAGCCCTTCAGCCTCGAGTAGGGCCGAGGCCAACGACGCGTCGACGGCTACCCCGCGCCCCCGCCCGGCTGTCTGCGGAGGCGCGTCCGCAGCGCGCCGAGCCAGGAGCCGCCGCTGTCTCCACCACCTCCGCCGCCGCCATCGCCTCGCGGCGCGAAGCGGCTGACGCGCGCCTCCTCGGCGATCAGCCCCTGCGGCCGGGCGAGGATGAAGCCGACTATCAGCAGACCGATCGCGATCCGCCGCAACATGAAGACGCGCGTGCCGAGGAAGTCCGGCAGCTCCTCCTGGATCAGCGGCAGCCCGAACCAGACGAAGCCGACCACGAGCGCACCGAGCATGACGCCGCGGTTGTTGCCGCTGCCCCCGACCATCACCATCGTCCAGACGAGGAACGTCGTGAGGTTGTCGAAGGAGTCGGGCGCGATCGTGCCGATGCGGTGCGCCCAGATCGCGCCCGCGAGGCCCATCAGCGCGCCGCCGAGCACGAAGCTCTGGATGCGGTAGCTCGTCGTCATCTTGCCGACCGACTGGGTGGTCGCCTCGTTCTCACGGATGGCGCGCAGGACGCGGCCCCAGGGCGAGGCCGTCGCGCCGCGCACGACGAGGAAGACCAGCAGCAGCACCAGCCCCGTCATCACGAGCAGCACCCAGTCGTAGTCGATGCCGATCTCCCTCGACATGCCCTCAAGGGGGCGGGGGATGCCGTTGAGGCCGCGCGCGCGGTTGGCGAGGCCTTCCTGCGTGTTGGCGATGCTGCGCAGGATCGTGGCGATGCCGATGGTGGCGATGGCGAGGAAGTCGTCGCGCAGGCGCAGCGTCGGCAGCCCCACCAGCAGCGCGAGCACGCCCCCCGCCAGCGCCCCGCCGATCCAGCCGACGGGCACCGGCAGCTCAAGGCCGCCGACGTAGTTCTCGAACTGGCCGGGCGGATCGAGCGTCAGCAGCGCGCTCACGTAGGCGCCGATGCCGAAGAAGCCGACGACGCCGAAGTTGATCGTGCCCGTGTAGCCCCACTGCACGTTCAGGGCGAGCGCGACGATCGCGAAGATCGCGGCCGTCGTGAGGAAGCCGACCGTCCAGTTCACGCCTCCGCTGAACGTGACCAACTGCGGCAACTCGCCCACGAACGGCGCCAGCGTCTCCAGTGAAGGCATCAGGCGGACCCCCCGATCGACGAGCCGAAGAGCCCGCGCGGACGCACGATCAGCATCGCGATCAGCAGCACGAAGGGCACGGCCGGCTTGAAGCCGGTGTTGATCCACTCCGTCGAGAGCTCCTGCGAGATCCCGACGATCAGCCCGCCGACGAGCGCGCCCCAGGGATTCCCGATGCCGCCGAGGATGACCGCGGCGAACATCGGCAGCAGCAGGAACTCGAACCCGGCGTCGAAGCGCAGCTGCGATTGCAGGGCGAACATCACGCCGGCCACCGCGGTCAGCGCGGCGGCGATCACCCAGGTCGCGAGGCGGACCCGCTCCGTGTCGATGCCGCTCGCCTCGGCCAGCGGCGCGTTGTCCGCCGTCGCCCGCATCGCCGTGCCGAGTCGGGTGCGGTGCAGCAGCAGGTAGAGCGCGACGGCGAGCGCCGGCAGGAGCACGACGATCAGCAGCTGGTCCGCCTTGAGCCGGAGGCCGCCGGCGAACGACCACGCCTCGTTGATCTCGTTGTGGTAGCGCAGCGGCGCGGAGCCCCAGATCGCCTGCACCACGGCCTGCAGCGCGATGGCGATGCCGAGCGCGGCGATCTCGAGGTTGAGCAGGCCGGTCTGGCGCGCCCGCAGCCGCCGGAAGACGAACCGATCCGCCCCGACCGAGACCGCCGCGACCCCCGCCCAGGCGAACAGCACCGCGGCGATCATCCCCCAGCCGAAGGAGAACGGTCCGATGTGCCCCACGCTCAGCCCGAGGTCCACGTACACGAAGAACGCCAGGTACATCCCCAGCGTCATCAGGTCCGCGTGCGCGAAGTTCGCGAACTTGAAGACCCCGTAGACGAGCGTCAGCCCCATCGCGCCGAGCCCGATGATCGAGCCAACGATGATACCGATGATCACGAGTTGCGCGATCTCGATCATGCGCCGTTACCCGCCTCGGCGCTGTCGAGGCCGAGGAACATGCGGCCCACCTCGGGGTTGGCGAGCATCTCCGGGCCCGGCTGCTCGTGGGCGTTGCGCCCGTCGACCAGGAGGTAGGCGCGGTCCGAGATCGCGAGCGCCTCGCGCGCGTTCTGCTCGACCATCAGCAGCGCCACGCCGCCCTCGCGCACCGCCTGCAGGCGGCCGAAGATCTCCCCGCGGCGCACGGGCGAGAGCGCGGCGGTCGGCTCGTCGAGCAGCAGCACCTTCGGATCGAGCATCAGCGCGCGCGCGATCGCGAGCGCCTGGCGCTGCCCGCCCGAGAGGTGCGAGGCGCGCTCGCCCGGGCGCTCGGCGAGTTCGGGGAAGAGCCGCAGCACCTCGGCGACGCGCGCGTCGACGCCGTCGCGGCGCTGGTAGCCTCCCATCTCGAGGTTTTCGCGGATCGTCAGCGAGGGGAAGACGTTCTCCGTTTGCGGCACGAACGAGACGCCCAGCCCCACCATGCGCGAGGGCATCTCGTCGGTGACCTCGCTGCCCTCGAGGCGCACCGCTCCCTCGCTGACGGGAAGCAGTCCGAAGATCGCCTTCAGCAGCGTCGACTTGCCCGCGCCGTTCGGCCCGATGATCGTGACCAGCTCGCCGCGCTCGATGTGCAGCGAGATATCGTGCACGATCATCACGCTGCCGTAGCCGGCGCGGACGGCGTCGACCTCGAGCAGCGCGCTCACAGCGCGTGGGCTCCGAGGTAGGCGGACTGCACCTCGGCGTTCTCCAGCACCGCCTGCGGGTCGCCGGCGGTCAGCACCTTGCCGTCCGCCATCGCGATCAGCCGCTCGCTGAGGCGCAGCACCAGGTCCATGTCGTGCGCGATCACGAGGAAGGTGATCCCGAAGCGATCTCGCAGCGCGCGGATGCGCTCGATCAGCCGCAGCGTCAGCGTCGGGTTCACGCCGGCGCTCGGCTCGTCGAGCAGGATCAGGCTGGGGCTGGACATCAGCGCGCGCCCCAGCTCGAGCAGCTTGCGCTGGCCGCCCGAGAGGTTGCCGGCGCGGTTCTGCGCCTCGTGGCCGAGGTCCACCTCGGCGAGCACCTCGTGCGCGCGCTCGGCGATCTCGCGCTCCTGCGCGGCGACACGCCAGGGGCGCAGCCAGCTCTCCTGGATGCGCTCGCCGGCCTGCTCCTCCGGAACCACCATCAGGTTCTCGAGCACGGTCATCGCGCCCAGCTCCTGCGGGATCTGGAAGGTGCGTGTCAGGCCGCGGCGGAACACGCGGTACGGCGGCAGGCCCGTGATCTCCTCGCCGGCGAAGCGCACGCGCCCGTCGTCGGGCTTGAGCGCCCCGGCGATGCAGTTGAAGCAGGTGGTCTTGCCCGCGCCGTTCGGCCCGATCAGGCCGGTGATCGAGCCGCGGGCGACCTCGAACGTCGCGCCATCGACGGCAGTGTGGCCGCCGAAGCGTTTGACCAGACCGGAAACGTCGAGCAACACGTCCACGGCATCGTCCCTGGCCGCGATGCTACCCGTTGCCGCGAGAGCGCGTATACGCACGCGACCTGCCGGCCAGGCGCATCGCCGCACCGATGGCGTGCCTCGTTGGCAACGTCCTGCGTATCGTGCGCCGTGAGGCGACGCCGCACGCGGGCGCGACGCGGCGAGCGAGGCAGCGAATGCGGCTGATGCGACAGGGGCAATCGTGAGCCGCGTGGGCAGCGCGCTGCGGCTGCTACGCCGCGCGCCGAGGCCGGTCGCCTCCTGGCTGCTGCTCGTCGCGGGGGCGCTGCTGCTCTTCGCCGCGCAGTTCGCCCTCTGGGCCGCCGACGCCCTCGTCGACAGCGACGGCTTCACCGAGCGGGCGGTGCGCGCCCTCGACGACGAGGACGTGCAGGCGTTCGTGTCGCACTTCCTCGTCGAGGATCTGATCGAGCAGGGCGAGCCCAGTCTGATCGCCGGCCGACCGCTGATCGAGGCAGCCGTGCAGGCGGTGCTCGGCAGCAGCGCGTTCGAGCAGCTCTACGAGACGGCGTTGCGCCAGACGCACCGCACGCTCTTCTCGGACGAGCCGATCGTGCTGCAGCTCGTCGACGCCTCGATTGCCGTCGAGGTCACGCTGGCGAGCTTCAGTCCCGAGATCGCCGAATCGCTGCCCTCGCTCGACAGCGCGGTGATCGAGCTCGCGGACTCCGAGTACGTGGACACCACGCTGTCCATCGCCAGAACGATCCGCGTCCTCGCCGCGGTCCTGCCGCTGCTCGCGCTCGCCGCCTTCGCGGCCTCGTGGGCGGTCGCGCGGGAGCGGCGTCGCGCCCTCGTGCGCATCGGGATCACAGTCGCGGTCGTCGCCGCGCTGACGATCCTCACGCTCGACGTCGGCAAGGCCGCGCTCGAGGAGTTCGCGGGCGGCGGCCTCCGGGGCGCCGCGGCCGCGGGCGTGTGGGATGCGTTCCTCGGCGACCTGCGGGCGTGGAACATCGCACTCGGCGCGGGCGGACTGGTGCTGGCCGCGGCCCCCCAACTCGCCAGCCTCGACGTCGGCGAGCTGCTGATGCGGGCGTGGCGACTGGCGACCGCACCGCAGTCGAACGCCGGACGGCTCGTGCGCGCCATCGCCGCCGTCGTACTGGGCTGGCTGGCGCTGTTCCGCACGGACGACTTCGTGACCGTCGTGGTCGCGCTCGCCGGCCTCACCGCCATCTACCTCGGGTTGATCGAGTTGATGCGCCTGCTCTGGAAGGAGCGCGCCACCACCGCAGGCGATGTCGCGCGGGCCGCCGCCTCCGCCGAGTTGCGCCCGCAGCTCTCGCCGCGGGTGCGCATTGCCGCGCTCGCCGTGCTGATCGCGGGCGGCGCCGTGGCCGTCGCGCTGCTGCTCGCGGGCCTCGACCTGTTCGGCGGCGACGACGGCGAGCGGGTGACGGTCTGCAACGGCCACGCCGCGCTGTGCAGCCGTCCGCTCAACGAGGTCGCGTTCGCCGCCACGCACAACTCGATGTCGGCGGCCTCCGAGGGCTGGCTGTTCGCCGCGCACCGCGAGGGGATCGCCGAGCAGCTGGACTTCGGCATCCGCGGGCTGCTGATCGATGTCTGGTTCGGATACCCCTCGCTCAACGGCGTCGCCACGGAGCTGCTCGGCAAGGACCGCGAGGCGATGGTCGAGCTCTACGGCGCGGAGGTGGTCGATGCCCGCGACCGCATCGCGGCGGGGCTCGGCCCGCTCGAGGATCGCGAGCTCTACCTCTGCCACGGCTTCTGCGAACTGGGCGCAACACCGCTGCGCGAGGCGCTCGACGACATCCGCCGCTTCCTCGCCACCAACCCGGGCGAGGTGCTGATCGTCTTCATCCAGGACGAAGCCGGCTGAGGACATCGCCACCCCGTTCGCCGGCGCCGGCCTCGATCACTACGCCTACGCGCACCCCGGCCGCGCCGCGCCGTGGCCGACCCCCGGCGAGCTGGTCGAGCGCAACGAGCGGCTGATCGTGATGACGGAAGCCGCCGATCGCGCGCCCGTCCCGTGGCTGCAGCGCGGCTTCGAGCTGACGCAGGAGACGCCGTTCTCCTTCCACTCCGTGGACGACCTCAGCTGCGAGCCCAACCGCGGCGCCGCCGACGCGCCGCTGTTCCTCGTCAACCGCTGGATCGAGGACATCGCGCCCACGCCGGAGGACGCGGAGCTGCTCAACGCGCGGGACGCGCTGCTGACGCGGCTGCGCGACTGCGCGGCGGAGCGCGGGCAGACGCCGAACCTGGTGGCGGTGAACTTCTACCGCTCAGGCGACCTCCTCGCAGTGATCGATGAGATCAACGGTGTGAGCGCGACTCCCGCGGAGTAGCGGAGCCCGACGCGACGTGACAGATTGCGCGCGTCCACGCGCGAGCAACCTACGGACCGCAACATGACCGACAGCCCCGGCATCGAAGACCCCGAGATCGCGGAGTACCTCGACCGCCGCAGCGAGTGGGCCGTGATCACCACGCTTGACGCGGACGGGTACCCGCACAGCGTCGCCCTCGGCTACTACCGCATCGGCGGCGTGGTGTACGTCGGCACGCCGGCGCACACGCGCAAGGTGCGCAACGCCGAGGCGAACCCGCGCGCCTCGCTGATGGTCGCGGGCTCGAAGGCGTCCGGGGACTGGAGCGGCGTGCTGCTGCAGGGCGACCTCGAGATCGTGCGCGACGACGCCGAGCGGCTCGCCATCGAGCGCGAGGGCCGGCGCCAGCGCGGCGTGCCCGAGGAGGAGCTGCCGGACGCGCCCCGCGAGGGTGAGGTGATCCTGCGGTTGCGCCCGGAGCGCACGATCACCTGGCGCTACTGAGCGGCGCACCGCGACCGCGTCCCGATGACCTCGCCACCCCCGCCGACGCCGTCAGTGCCCACGCGCGATCCCACGCAGCGCGAGCGAACGCTCAACGAGACGCTCCCGCCCTACCGCGTGATCCTGCACGACGACGACGTGAACGAGATGGGCCACGTCGTGCGCGCCCTCCTCGCCTCGGTACCGGAGCTCGACGCGCGCGGCGCGACCGCGATCATGCTGGAAGCGCACCTCAGGGGCCGCGCCGAGGTGATCGCCTGCCCCCTCGAACGCGCCGAGCTGTACCGCGACCGCCTCGAGTCTCACGGCCTGACCGCCACGATCGAGCGGGTGTGAGGCGCGGCCCGCGCAGGGCCGGGCAGCCACCAACGGCCGCCCCACGACACCCGGATCCGTGAGCAACGCCGAGGCCGGCAATCGGCACCGCCGCCCTGATATGAGTCGATTCGCTTGTGAAGCAAATAACGTGCAAATACACGACAATAGTGAGGATAATGTACACGGACTCGCTATCGGACCGAGTATCAGGAGGGTGCGAGATGAGGGGGAGGAGCAGGAACTTCGGAAGGCGGCTCAGCAGACTGGCCACGATGTGCATGGCCTCCGCAGCCGTGATCCTCCTGCTCTGTGCGATAGCCCTCGCGCCCGTCCCGCACCGTCCCGTCTACGCCGACTCCGGCCAGAGGGTGGACACCTCCCCGGAGCACTAGCAAGGCCCCCAAGACCCCGTCGCCAGTCGGCGGGGCTGAGGAAGGAGCCCGCCGCGACGGGAGCGGCGGCCTCCCCTCTACCTGAGGGAACAGCCCTCCGTGCGAACGCGCCGAGCTATACCCCGACCGCCTCGAATCTCACGGCCGACCGCCACGATCGAGCGGGTGTGAGCCGTAGATCCGGTACGGCTGCGACCGCTCCGCGCCCGCGCCGGTCAGCCGCTTCCCGCCAGCACCACGACAAAGAGTGCGTAGAGCGCGAGGAGCGCCGCGCCCCACGCGCGTCCGACCTCGTCACGCTGCGCCAGCACCAGCAGCAGCACCGCGCTCAGCACGAGCGCGGAGACCTTCAGCATCGCCAAGTCGCGGTCGACCGGCAGCGGGGCGACCACCGCCGCAAGGCCGAGCGCTCCGAACAGGTTGAACACGTTCGACCCGATCACGTTGCCCACCGCGATCGCGTCAGCGCGCCGCAGCGCCGCGACGGCCGTCGTCGCCAGTTCGGGCAGGCTCGTCCCCACGGCAACGACGAGCGCGCCGATCATGACCTCGCTGATCTCGAGGCGCTCGGCCAGGCCGGTCGCGCCACGCACCAGCAGCTCCGACCCCGCCGCAAGCACCGCACAGGCCACGACCAGCAGCGCGACGCCGCGGAGTACGCGCGCAGTTGGGTCGAGCCCCTTGACGTCCGCCGCACGCGATTGCACGGACTCCGCCCCGAGCTGCGCCGACCCGGCGACGAACACGACCAGCAATGCAAGGAGCGCCACACCCTCGATGCGCCCGATCGCGCCGCTCGATCCGAACAGCAGCACGAGCACGGTCGCCACGACGAGCGCAGGTAGCTCCCAGCGGAACAGTCGCGAGCTCACCGCGAGCGGCCGGATCACGATCGCCATGCCGAGCACCAGTCCCACGTTGGCCACGTTCGAGCCGAGCACGCCACCGACCGCCAGCTCGCCCGCGCCCCGCGCCGAGGCGGATGCCCCGACGATTAACTCCGGCGCCGAGGTGCCGAACGCCACCACCGTCAGCCCGACCACGATTGGGCTCAGTCCCAGGCGGACCGCCAGCCGCGCGGCTTCGTGGACCAGTAGCCACGCGCCGCCGACCAACGCCACCAGTCCGGCCACCACCAGCACCGTGTCTACCATCGCCACCGATGATCGGGCGCGTCGACCCTCCAGGCCAGCCGTGAGGCGCGGCCCGCGAGATCGCCGTAGGCTGGACGCATGCGCGCGCTGACCGCCGGACTGCTCCTCCTGCTGCTCGTCGCTGGCGCCGTGATCGCCGCCTCGTGCGGCGGTGACGGCGAGGACGAGGGCGAGCAACTGCGGATCGGCTACCTCGCCGATCGCTCCGGCTCGCTCGCTGAGCTGGGAGACGTGATCAGCGTCGGCGTGGAGCTCGCGGTCCAGCACATCAACGAGGCCGGCGGCGTGAACGGCCGCGACGTCGTGCTCGTCGCGGGCGACACCAAGGTGAACCCTACGCAAGGCGTCGAGGAGGCGCGCCGCCTCGTGGAGATCGAGGGCGTGCAGGCAATCGTCGGCGCGATCTCCAGCACCGTGACGCTCGCGGTGACGGAGAGCGTGATCGGGCCCTCGGGCGTCGTGATGATCACGCCGTCCGCCTCCTCGCCGGCGCTGTCCACCTCGAACGACAACGACTTCCTGTTCCGCAGCGCCCCCTCCGACGTGGCGAAGGGCGTGATCCTCGCCGCGCTCGCGCGGGAGGAGGGGCTCGACAACGTCGGCCTGCTCTACCGCGACGACGCCTACGGGCAGGGGCTGGCCGAGGTGTTCACGCAGCACTTCGGCGGCACGGTCTCGGCCGCGTCCTACTCGGCGCTGGGCCAGACCTCGTACCTGGCCGAGCTGCAGCAGGCCGCGAGCGGCGGCGCCGATCTGCTGGTGGTGGTCGCCTTCCCCGGCGAAGCGGAGGTCTTCCTGCGCGAGTCGATCGAGCACGGGATCTTCACGCAGTTCGTCTTCGCCGACGCCACACGCAGCGAGGACCTCGCCGCCAGGATCGGCCCCGCACACCTCGACGGTTCCCGTGGCACCGCACCCGGCAGCGGCCCCGACGAGCCCTCGACGGCGGCGTGGAACCAGGCTTATGTCGCGCAGTTCGGCGAGCAGCCTGCGCGCGCCTACGTGCGCGAGGGCTACGACGCCGTGATCGCCATCGCGCTCGCCGCCGAGGCGGCCGGCTCCACCGACAGCGCCGCGATCCGCGACCAACTGCGCAACGTCGTCCAGCCGCCGGGCCGGACCGTGATCGCCGGGCCCGAGGGCGTCCGGGCCGCCCTCGAGGCCGTGCGCAACGGCGAGGAGATCGACTACGACGGCGCAGCCTCGCCGCTCGACTGGAACGCCACGGGCGACCTCGTGACGGGGTTCGTCGAGATCTGGGAGTACCGCGGCGGCAAGATCGTCGCGATCGAGTCCCGCGCGTTCGACCTCCGCTAGCCGCTACCGCCCGCGCAGCGACGACATCCCGTGCTCGCGGCGGCGCTCGTTGAGGGCGCGCCAGGCGACGCGGTCGGCCGCGAGGAAGCGGGTGAGCGAGGCGTTCGTGACGCCGAGCGCCCGCGCCGCCTCGCTCGGCCGCCACTGCGCAGCCGCGAGGACATCGAAGAGCGACGCCAGCGCCGCCCGGTAGCGCGCGTCGCGGCGTCCCAGCACGAGTCTGCGATCCTTCGTGCGCGCGGCGGCGAGTTCGGGGGCGGGCGTGTAGTCCTCGAGGCTCACGGGTGCGCGCAGTTGCAGCGCGATCACGTGACGGAGGCGGCGCAGCGCGCGCGCCCGGTTCTCGTGCTGCGAGCGCGATTCGTTGGCCTCGGCGCTGAGTCCGGAGGGGCGGTGCCGCAGGCGCACGGCGGATTCGGTGACGTTGCGCTTCTGCCCGCCCGGTCCGCTCGCACGGAAGCGGTCGAAGGCGCACTGGCGCAGCAGCGCCGCGTCATCGAGGGCAATGAACTCACGCCAGCCAGGCTGCTCCGCGCTCACGCCCGCGACCGTAGCACGCGCATCAGCCCGGCAGGATCTCGTCCGGGTAGCGCGTGCCGACGAGGCCGCGTTCGACGAACGCTTCGTACTCCTCGCGTGAGTAGCCGAGCAGGTCGAGGTACACCTCCTCGTTGTGCTCGCCCAGCCGCGGCGGCGGGAGCCGCACCTCGTCCGAGGTGTTGCGCATCTTGAAGAGGTACCCGGGGTAGCGGTGCGTGCCCACCGTCGGCATGTGGATCTCGCGGAACCAGTTGCGCGCGTTCAGCTGTGGGTCCGCGAGGATCTCCAGCGCGTCGCGCACCGGCGCAGCGCAGACGCCGGCCGCCTGCAACTCGTGGAACAGCGCTTCCTTGTCGCGGGCGGCGGTCAGCTCGCCGATGCTCGCCTCGAGCTCGGCGCGATGCTCCCGCCGGCCCGCCGCGCTCGCGTAGCGGGGGTCGGCGGCGAGTCCGGGACTGCCGAGGACCGCGCACAGCGAGGCGAACTGCTCGTCGGTCGCGACATCGATCGCGATCCACTGGTCCTCGCCGCTGGTCGGGTAGACGCCGTGAGGCGAGTGCCAGCGGTGGGTGTTCCCCTGCGCCGTCGCCTCGTAGCCGTTCATCACGTAGTCGAGGATGAACTCGCCGAGCGTCGGGATGAACCCCTCCGCGAGGGGCAGCTCGATCAGCTGGCCCTCGCCGGTGCGCTCGCGGTGACGCAGTCCCATCACTGCGGCGACCGCGCCGTGGACCCCCGCCATCGCGTCTGCGCTCAGCACGTCGCCGGAGAGCTGCGGCTCCCCGTCGGTGTAGCGGCGGAGGAGCGTCTGGCCGACCATCGCCTCGGCGTGGGTGCCGAAGCAGCGGTAGTCGCGATAGGGCCCGGACAGGCCGAACGCCGGCATCCGCACCATGACGAGGCGCGGGTTCACCTCGCGCAGGTCGTCCCAGGTGAGGTGCGCGCGGTCGAACGCGCCGGGTGAGTTGTTCTCGATCACCACGTCGCTGACCTCCACCAGGCGCAGGAACGCCTCGCGGCCCTCGGGAGCGGAGAGGTCGGCGGTCATCGACTTCTTGTTGCGGGCGTGGGAGTTGAAGGCAGCAAAGCGGTTCCAGGGGTCGTCCTTCGGATCAAGGTCGGCGTAGAGCGCGGCCAGGTTGGCGCCGGCGCGCACCTGCTCCTCGCACTGCTCCTTCGTGAGGGCGACCTCGGCGCCGCGAGTGTTCGGGTGGATGCGGTTGATCGGCTCGACGCGGATCACCTCGGCGCCCCACTCCGCCAGCAGCTGCGTGCTGTGCGGGCCGGCCCAGACCACCGTCGCGGCGGCCACCCGCACGCCCTCGAGGGGTGGACGCAGCAGGCCACCGTCCGCCGCCGGCCGCGCCCGGCGGGGCGATCGGGGCGCCTCGCGCAGAGGCTGAGCCGACCAGGCCGAGGGCGCCGCGAGGGCCGCCTCGTGCTCGCCCAGCAGCGGCGCGCGCCGCGGGGATCGCCGGGGCGAGGCGTTCATGATGAACGGCCGGCCCGGGTACTCGAGCGGCCCGGTCCGCGGATGATCGATCGTGTCCCAGGCGTCGCGACCCCGGACGTGCGGATCGTGCAGCAGCTCCCCGACGGTGAGCAGCGCTCCGCCGAGGATGCCAAGCTCCTGCGCCTGGTGGAGCGCCTCGAGCTTCGGCGTACGCTGCAGGAACTCCGCGTAGGACGCCTCAAGCTCCTCGACGAGCTCGTCGGGTACGTAGGCGACCGCCTGGAACAGCTCTTCCCGGGTGACGAGATCCTCGCGCCCGATCAGGGCGAGGAAGCCCGGCAGCCGGGCGCCGAAGCCGTGCAGGTTGATGTAGCCGTCCATCGCAGGCCGGATGCCGCTCGCCGGGAGCTGGCCGCCGGAGCGGCGTCGCATCGGGTAGCCCGCGTAGGCCGCGCCCGTCAGGTCGACCACGCGCCGGTCGCGGAACCCGGCCTGGCACTCGTACACCGCGAGGTCGATATAGTCGCCGGCGCCTCCCGCCTCGACGCGGTAGCGGGCGAGCAGGATCGCGAGCGCGGCCGCCGCTCCGGCCGAGTAGTGCGCCACGTGACCGGCGAACTTCAGCGGTTCCCGGCTCCGGTGCCCGGTCAGCAGCAGCGGGCCGCCCATCGCCTGGAGGGTGATCTCGGAACCCAGGTAGTCGCGGTACGGCCCGTCCTGGCCGAAGGGCGTGAGCGAGAGCATCACGAGGTCCTCGCGGTCGCGCGAGAGCTCGTCCCAGCCCCAACCCCAAGCCGAGGCGCGCCCCGCGTCATGGTCCTCGATCACGATGTCGCACTCCGTGGCGAGGCGGCGGATCGTCGCCGCCCCGTCGGCGGTCGCCGGATCGATCGTCGCGGAGCGCTTGTTGGTGTTCAGGTGAAGGAACAGGCCGGACGCCTCGGGGTCTTCGACGTTGCCCGGGAACGGCCCGTAGCGGCGGGCCGGGTCGCCGCCGGGCGGCTCGAGCTTGAGCACGTCGGCCCCGTAGTCGGCAAGGAGCTTCGTCGCGTACGGCCCGGCGACGTTGCGCGTGAGATCGAGCACGCGGAGACCCTCGAGCGGAGTTGCCATCAGCGTCACCTCAGACCGCCCGAGTATCGAGTCTCGCCGTCCTCGCGACGGCGATCATCCGGACGCGATCGATCGTGGTCCTCGCACAGTCCTCGCCGCCCCGCGGGGCGGGTCAGAGCGATGCGCATGATACGTCGCACCCCGGACGGCCGGAGGAGCTCCCGCGTGGCGACGCGGGCAACCGAACCTTCCGGCAGGCGCGCCTGCCGCATATCCTGCGAGGGTCGGGATCGGAACGACGGAGGCCAGTCATGCGCGTGCAGATCGTCGGGGCGACCGGCTACGGCGGCCTCGGCATCCTCGAACTGCTGCTCCAGCACCCCGTGTTCGAGCCCTCGGCGCTGATCGCGCGCGACGACGCCGGACGGGCGATCGCCGAGATCTACCCGCACCTCGCGGGCCGCACGGACCTCGTCGTGCAGGCACCGGACGAGGCCGACATCGGCGGCGCCTGCGACGTGGTCGTCTTCTCGACGCCCGACCGCGTCTCGATGGGCTACGCGGCGGCGCTCGCCGATGCGGGCGTGCGCTTCCTCGACTACTCCGGCGACTTCCGCTTCCCGGACGAGGCGGCCTACGCGCGCTACGCGGCGGCGCACCCCTCGATCGGCGACAGTGCGCACGAGGCCGCAGCGCTGCTCGGGCGCGCGAGCTACGGCGTGCCGGAGCTGCACGCCGAGGCCGTGGCCGAGGCGCCGATCGTCGGCAATCCCGGCTGCTTCGCCGTCGGCATCACGCTCGGCCTCGCGCCGCTCTTCGCCGGCGGGCTCGTCGAGGGCGGCTCGGTGGTGGTGGACGGCCTCACGGGGTCGTCGGGCGCGGGCAAGAAGCCGGCGGCCGCACAGCACTTCTCGCACCTCAACGACAACGTCGTCCCCTACCGCGTGTTCAGCCATCAGCACGTGGTCGAGGCGGAGCAGACGCTGGGCGGCCTCGCGGGCGCCCCGGCGAGCGTGTACTTCGTCCCGCACCTGCTGGGCACGACGCGCGGCATCCTCAGCACGATGCACCTGACGCTGAGCCGCAGCGCCTCGCGCGATGCGCTGCTCGAGCGCTACCGCGAGTTCTACGAGGGCGCGCCGTTCGTGCGCGTGCTGGACGCGCCGCCCTCGCTGAAGCAAACGGCTGGCTCGAACTACTGCGACATCTCGCTCGTGACCTCGCCGGACGAGCGCCGTGTGGTCGTGATCTCCTCGATCGACAACCTGCTGAAGGGGCAGAGCGGGAACGCGCTGCAAAACCTCAACCTGATGTTCGGCCTCGATCAGACCGCCGGCCTCGAACGCACGCCGCTCTACCCGTAGCCGCACCAGCAGCCGGGAACGCCCTCGGGCGAACCTTAGTGGGGCACGTCCGGCGCGGGCAGGCGCGGGCCACGTCCGAAGCGGCTGACGCTGCGGTCGATGCCGATCGCGAGCGCGAGCAGGAAGATCGGCGAGACCGCGAGCACCGTGTCCACGCCGACGCTGCTCGCGAGCGCGCCGATGATGATCAGCGGCGGGATCGCGAAGCCGTCCTTGAGCACACCCAGCATCGCGAAGGCGCGCCCCTGGATGCGCAGCGGCACCGCGCGGCTGATGTAGGTCTGCGTGGCCACGACCGCCAGCGTCACCCCAGCCCCGAGGAACATCGAGAGCAGCGCCGCCATCTCCACCCGCGGCCCCACGCCCGGGATGCCGAAGAACAGCAGCCCGCCGAACAGGTCGGTGAGCGTGGCGACGAGGCCGAGCGCCGTCACCGCCGTGGAGACGAGGACGAAGCCGGTCACGGCGATCGGGCGCTCGCCGACCCAGCGGATCAGCAGCGGCGCGGCGGCGAGGGCGGCGAGCAGGCCGATCGGCGCGGGCGCGAAGACATAGAGCGTGTTCGCGGGGTCGACGTCGAGCACCTCGCTGACGTACTGCGGGCCAAGCATCGCGAGCACGACGTTGATCGTGCTCGCCAGCGCCGCCAGCACCAGCATCCACATCACCTGGCGCTCGGCGAGCAGCCAGCGCACCACCCCCATGGTCGAGGCCGGCGCGGACCCCTCGCCTTCCCCGACGGGCCCCGGGTGCGGCGGCGGGCGCAGGTCGAAGACGCGGCTGGCGGAGAGCAGGAACAGCATCCCGGCGATGATCGTCACCGGGTCCACCCCGTAGGCGCGCACGATCAGCGGGGCCAGCACGGCCTTGCCCAGCAGGTCCGCGGCCGAGGAGATCAGACCGAGCATCGAGTTCGCCGCCGCCAGCTCCTCGGCCGTCGCCACGAGCGGCAGCGTGGACGCTTCGGACGGCTGCGAGAACTGGTGGAGGATGCGCACGACGAAGATCACGACCAGCAGCGATCGGAAGTCCGAGCCGAACACGAAGGCCACGGCGAGCGTGAGCACGCCCATCCCCACGTAGGCGCCGGCGAGGGCGACGCGCTTCGGGAGCGCGTCGGCGACGGCGCCGCCGTAGAGCCCGAGCAGCAGGCTGGGCAGCAGGAAGGCCGTGCCCAGCAGCGCCGCCTCGATCGCCCCACCATCCCCGCGCGCCGTCGAGATCAGCGCGCCGAAGAGCAGCGCGTTGATCGCCACGTCGGTGAGGAAGCGCGAGGCGAGCAGCGCCTGGAACTGCGGGTTCCTCGCTACCGACCCCGGCGGCAGCCAGAACCAGAGCACACGGAAGACGTGCGCCTGGCCGGCATCGAGGGCGCGATCGATGCGCTGGAGTCCCTCGAACGCCGGCTCGTCGAACTGGGGTGGCAGCGCCATCGCCAGCCCATCGTAGGCGACCGGACGTTAACGAACCGAACGAACGCAATGGCCGCGCGAGCGGCCCTCCGGACTAGTCGAAGACGGCGAGCGCCCGTTCGACGCTGGCGCGATCTTCGGGCGCGGGCGCGAGCACGAGCGTAACGCCCTCGGCGTCCCAGGCCTCCGCCTGCTCCCGCACCTCCGAGGCGGTGCCGACCAGGCAGGCGTCGGCGATGAAGCGCTCGGAGATCGCCGCGAGCCGCGCCTCCTCGTCGCCGGCCGCGATCGCGGCGCGGGCGGCGGCGACCTCGTCGTGGTAGCCAGCCTCCTCGAAGTACGCCTGGTAGTAGGGCCGCGAGAAGTAGAGGAACAGCTTGTCGCGCACCGCGGCCAGGGCGGCCGCGCGGTTGTCGTCGACCGCGGTCGGGATAAAGGTCCCGACGAAGAAGTCGTCGCGTCGCTCGGGCGGGATCGCGGCGAGCGAGGTCGCCATGTGCGAGCGGACGCCGTTGGCCCAGAGGGCGCCGTCGGCGATCTCGGCGGCGAGCGCCGTCATGCGCCGCCGCAACGTCGCGAGGACCAGGCGCGGGAAGGCCGCCCCCTCCGTGTCCGCCCGCATCGCGTCGACGTACTCACGCATGTCCGCGAGCGGCCGGCCGACGCTGAGCCCCAGCTCCTTGTGCGTCGGCTGATGCGAGACGCCAAGCCCGAGCAGCAGCCGTCCGGGGTGCAGCTCCTCGATCAGCGAGCCCGCCTGCCCCATCAGATGCGGGTGCCGCAGGTAGATGTGCGCGATGCCCGTGGCGACGGTGATGCGCTCGGTGCGCTCGAGGACGGCGAGCAGGAACGCGACGTTGTCGCCGCGGCTCGGCGACCAGACGCCGGGAAAGCCGCGCCGCTCCAGCTCCTGCACAAACGCCATCTGCTCCGCACGAGAGCCGGCCTGGTCCCAGACCCGGAGATGCGGCTTGTCCATCGCTGTCTACCCGCGCTACCCGAACACCGCGAGCGCCCGCTCGACGGCGGGACGATCCTCCAGCGCGGGCGAGAGCACGAGCGTGACGCCCTCCTCGGCCCAGGCCTCCGCCTGGTCTCGCACCTCCGACTCCGTGCCGACGAGGCAGGTGTCGGCGATGAAGCGCTCCGAGATCGCCGCGAACAGCGCATCCTCGTCACCCGCCGCGATTGCGACGCGCGCGGCCGCGACCTCGTCGTGGTAGCCGGCCTCCTCGAAGTAGCTCTGGTAGTACGGCAGCTCGAAGTACACCTGCAGCGCGGCGCGCGCGGCGGCGAGCCCGCTCGCGCGGTCATCGACGACCGCGGTCACGATGAAGGTGCCGGCGAAGAAGTCCTCGCGCCGGTCGGACGGAATCTCGGCGAGCGAGGTCGCCATGTGCGATCGGATGCCGTTGGCCCAGAGCGCGCCGCCGGCGATCTCGCCGGAAAGCGCCGTCATGCGGCGACGCAGCGTCGCGAGCACCAGGCGCGGAAGCGCCGTGCCCTCGGCGTGCACCCGCATCTCCGCGACGTACTCGCGCATGTCCGCGAGGGGTCGCCCGACGGTCAGCCCCAACGCCTTGTGCATCGGCTCGTGCGAGACGCCGAGGCCGAGCAGCAGCCGTCCCGGGTGGAGCTCCTCGATCAGCGAGCCCGCCTGCCCCATCAGCTGCGGATGCCGCAGGTAGATGTGCGCGATGCCCGTGCCGACGGTGATGCGCTCGGTGCGATCGAGGATGGCGAGCAGGAGGGCGACGTTGTCGCCGCGGCTCGGCGCCCAGACCCCGGGGAAGCCTCGCCGCTCCAGGTCCTGCACGAGCGCCATCAGCTCCGCCCGCTTGCCGGGCTGGTCCCAGATCCTCAGATACGGCTTGTCCATCGCTGCTTCCTCCTTCTGGCCGCCCACATGTGAGCGGCGCATCGTCGACGTTACGAACCGGCCTCGCGGACGACATTACGCAGCGGCTCGCCGCGCGACCAGCGGCCGAGGTTCTCGAGGAAGATCGCCGCGGAGCGCGGGTCGTTGCCGCGCGAGGCGCCGGAGTTGTGCGGCGTGACGATCACCCGCGGCATGTCCCAGAGCGGCGACTCCTCCGGCAGCGGCTCCTCCTCGAAGACATCGAGGTAGGCGCCGCCGATCTGTCCCGTTCGCAGCGCCTCGATCAGCGCCTGCTCGTCGACGACCGGACCGCGGGCGATGTTGAGCACGTGCGCCCCGCGCGGCATCGCCGCGAACGCCTCTGCGTCGAACAGCCCTCGCGTCTCCGGCGTGAGCGGGCAGGCGATCGCGAGCCAGTCGGCGCGCGGCAGCAGCGAGGGCAGCGCGTCCGGGTGGTGCAGCTCGTCGACGGGATCGCCCTCGCGGGCGGGGCTGCGCCGCACGCCGACGACGTGCATGCCGATCGCCCGCGCGATGCGCGCGATCGCCGACCCGATCTCGCCGAGGCCGAAGACGACGAGCGTCTGGGAGAGCAGATCGGCGCGCGCGTCCTCCTCGACCTGCTCCCAGGCGTGCCGTCGCTGCGCGTCGGCGTAGGCGGGAAAGCCGCACGCGAGGGCGAGCAGGCCGGCGATCGTCGATTGCGCGATCGGCTCGGCCGCCGCGCCCGCCGAGTTGGTGAGCGTGACGCCGCGCTCCAGCAGTCGCCCGAACACCGGGTGATCCACCCCGGCGTTGCGCACGTGCATCCAGTCCAGCCGCGGCGCGCGGTACAGCGAGGAGAAGAAGCTGCGCCCGTGCGGGCTGTCGATCAGGTCGAGGCTGTAGCTGGCGATCTCGATGCGCGCGCACTCCTCGTCGCTGAGCCGCGCGTCCGGATCCGCCGGCAGCGTAATCACTTCGGCCTCGATGTCTATCTCCGACATCGTGCGGCGGAGCTGCTCGCCGTAGCGTTCGAGGAACGTCGCGGACATCAGGATCCCGGTCATCGCCCCTCCCGCGGGTCGGCGCCAGAGGCGCGTCCGCCTCGGTGCCGCCGTGGTGGCACGATAGCGGGGAGGCCGCGGCGCCACCAGCGCGGGCGCGCCGGGTCTTGACAGAGACGCGCGCAAGGCGCGAGATCGCCTCAGCATGACGACGCCATACAGCCGCTACCCGGCCGAACTGCCGCTGCGCTCGGGCACGGTGCTGCTGCGCCCGCCCGAGCCCGCCGACCGCGATGCGATCCTCACCTTCGCGCGGTCGCTGCCGATGCACGACCTGCTGTTCCTGCGCCGCGACATCACCCGAGCCGAGGAAGTGGACGACTGGATCGCCATGGTCCTGGCGGAAGAACTGGCGACGGTGCTGGCGCTCCGCGAGGACGCGGTCGTCGGCTACGCCGTCGTCGATCGGAGCCGCATCGAGTGGATGCGCCACGTCGCCGAGCTGCGGGTGATGGTCTCCGCCACGATGCGCGGGCAGGGGCTGGGCCGGCTGCTGACCACCGAGGCGTTCCGCATCGCCTCGGAGATGGGCGTCGAGAAGATGGTCGCCCAGATGACCACGGACCAGCGCACGGCGATCACCGTCTTCCAGAACCTCGGCTTCGAGAACGAGGCGGTGCTGCACGAGCACGTGCGCGATCGCGACGGCAAGAAGTACGACCTGCTGATCCTGCGCCGCGCCGTCTCCGGCTTCGAGTCGAGCGTGATCCTCGAGGAGTACGGCGCGAGCCAGCCGTAGCGACCGCTAGCAGAAGGCCAGCAGCGCGGTGTGCGGTCCCGGCGGCACGTTGCGCAGCATCTTCCGTCAGGCCGGATGGGAGTGGAGGGAACGCTGATGCGCTTTCCGATCGTGGTGCACAAGGATCCGGAGAGCGAGTACGGGGTCACCGTGCCGGATCTGCCCGGCTGCTTCTCGGCCGGAGACAGCCTTGAGGACGCCATCGTGTCGGCTCACGAGGCGATCGCCTGCCACATCGAGGGGCTGCTCATGGATCGCGAACCGATCCCCTCGCGGGAGCCGCTGGAGACGCACCGGGCGAACGAGGACTACCGCGGAGGAATCTGGGCGCTCGCCGACGTCGATGTCTCGAAGCTGAGCAGCAGGACCCGGCGGGTCAACATCACGCTCCGGAGCGCGTGCTCGCCATCGTCGACGAGGCCGCCGCGCGGGAAGGCGAGACGCGGTCCGGACTGCTGGCGCGCGCGGCGCTCAGCTATCTGGAGCAGCCCCGCCGTAGCGACCCCTAGAGGAAGGCCAGCAGCGCGGTCTGCACGCCGACGAGGAAAATGCCGGCGGCGAGCGCGCGCGTGAGCAGACCCTCGCCGAGGCGGTCGTGCAGCCATCGCGCGAGCGGCACGGAGGCGATCACACCGGCCGTGAGCAGTGGCATGTCGTTCAGCGGCTCACCCGTGTGCCCCGCCACCAGGTGCAGCGCGACAGCGCTTGCCGATACGGCGGTGATCAGCACCTGCGCGGTCGGTACCGCGAGCGCGTGGGGGACGCGCATCACGCGCACCGCCAGTGGCGTGTAGAACAGCCCCCCCCCGAGGCCAACCAGCGTGCTCACTCCCGCGGCGCCGGCAGCCGCGAGCAGGCTGCGCCAGACCGGCACGCGGTACTGGAACGTCACACCGGCGCGATCGCGCAGTTCACGCTGCCAGCCCCCTCGCAGCGGCTCGACGAAGTGGGCGACCGGCCGCCTGACGAGGTAGACGCCGGTGAAGGCGAGCAGCAGCCCGAAGGCGAGCGCGAATGCCTCGCGCGGCATCAGCGATGTCGCGGCGGCCCCCACGAGCGCGGCCGGCAGGGCCGCGGCGACCAGCGCCCCCGAGAGCGGGGCGGTCGACGCGCCTGTGCATCCAGGCGTAGCCGGCCGCAGCCGCGTTGGCGACCGCGACGGCCGCCAGCGTCGCCGTCGTGATCTCCTCCGGCGGGGCCTCCGGATAGCGGAGCAGCAGGATCGGCGCGAACAGGAAGCCGCCGCCCGCCCCCACGGACCCGGCGTAGACGCCGACGGCGAAGCCGATCCCGAAGAGGAATATCCACTCAAGCACGGGCGAGCCCATCCGGGCCCGCGGCATGCTCGCCGCCGCCGAAGGCGCTACCTTGCAGCCGGATGCCCGCCCCGAGGGGCAAGCGACGGAGGATGCCGATGGCAGCGATTCCCACCGTGACCGGCGAGGTCGCACCCGAGGATCTCGGCGTCACGCTCTTCCACGAACACCTCGCGATGGTCTCGCCCGGCCTCGAGCTGAACTGGCCGCAGGCCTTCGACCGGCCGGCCGAGGTGGAGAACGCCGTCGCGCTGCTCTCGCGGGCGGCGGCCCTCGGCGTGCGCACGCTCGTCGACCTCACGACCATCGACCTCGGGCGCGACATCACGATGCAGCAGCAGATCGGCGAGCGCAGCGAGATGCAGATCGTCGTCGCCACGGGCGTGCACATGCGGCCCTCGCGCTTCCTGCTGCACGCGCCCGAGGAGCGCATCGTCGAACTGTTCGTCGACGACATCGAGCGCGGCATCGGTGGTACGAGTATCCGCGCCGGGGCGCTCAAGGTCGCCAGCGCCGAGGAAGTGACGGGGGAGAACGAGCGCCTGCTGCGCTGCGTCGCGCGCGCGCAGCTTGCCACCGGCGTCCCGATCATCACGCACAGCGAGGCGCTGACCGAGAGCGGCGCGCGGCAGCAGGAGATCTTCGCCGACGAGGGCGTGGACCTCGCGCGCGTCGCGGTCGGGCACGTCGGCGACACCACGGACCTCGGCTACCTCGAACGCCTCGCGGCGCGCGGCAGCTTCATCGGGATGGACCGCTTCGGCCTCAACGTGCAGCTGCCGCTGGCCGAGCGCATCGAAGTGGTCGCGGCGCTCTGCGAGCGCGGCCTCGAGGCGAGCATGCTCCTCTCGCACGACGCCGCCACCTCGTACGACGCCCTTCCGCCCGGCCTCGGCCTCGCGGACCAGCCGCAGTGGAGCTTCACCACGATCCACGAGCTGGTGCTGCCCGCCCTGCGCGAGCAGGGCGTGAGCGAGGCGCAGATCGAGACCATGCTCGTCGACAATCCTCGGCGTCTGCTCACCCCGGTCGCTCCCGCCTGACGCCTGCCGCCGCTACGCCTGCGGCGCCTTGCCCTCGGCGAGCAGCTCGCGCAGCCCGCTCTCGACGGCGCCCGCGAGGTGATCGAGGTCGGCCTCCGTCATCGCGGTGGAGAGGCAGCCCATATGCGGCTGCGTGAACACACCGTTGCGCAGCAGGTGGCCCTGCAGCTGGAAGATCCAGGCGCGCTCGTCCTCGCGCCACCAGGAGTCGCGGTAGTTGCGGATCGGGCGCGTCGTGAGGTGCATCCGGAAGAACGAGCCCATCCCCGTGACCTGGCCCGGATAGCCTGTGGAGGCGAACGCGCCGCGCAGCGCCTCGCGCGCGTACTCGCCGAGGGCGTTGAGGCGGTCGCACACCTCGGGCGTCAGCAGCTCCATCGCCGCCAGCCCCGCGGTCATCGAGGTGACGTTGCCGTTGAAGGTGCCGCCGTGCGAGATGCGCGGCCGGTCGTTCGGGTCGGGGGCGAAGAAGCTGCCCTCGAAGACGCGCATGATCTCCTCGCCGCCGCCCATCCCGCCGACGGGGAAGCCGCCGCCGATGATCTTGGCGAAGGTCGTCAGGTCCGGCTCGATGCCGAACTCGCCCTGCGCGCCGCCGTAGCCGAGCCGCAGCGAGACCACCTCGTCGACGATGAAGACGATGCCGTGCCGCCGCGTGAAGTCGCGCAGCATCGCGATGAACTCGGGCGTGGGTGGGACCAGCGCGGCCACGTCGGAGACCGGGTCCAGCAGCACCGCCGCCAGCTGCTCGGCATGCGGTTCAAGGAGGCGCTCGCCCGCCTCGGGGTCGTTCCAGGGGATCACGATCGTGTCGTCGAGCACGGTCTGCGGCACGCCGACGGCGTTGGGCACGGGCACGGGATCCGGCTCGCCCCAGACGTCGGAGCCGGGCCAGTAGGAGATCTCCGAGTAGTCGTAGGTGCCGTGGTAGGCACCCTCGATCTTCGCGATCTTGGGGCGGCCGGTGTAGGCGCGGGCGGTGCGGATCGCCATCATCACCGCCTCCGTGCCGGAGTTGGAGAAGCGCAGGCGCTCGCAGCTCGGCACGCGCTCCTGGAGCAGTTCGGCGAGGCGCAGCTCGGCCTCGCTGCCGAAGCTGTAGGCGCTGCCGCTGGCGATCTGCTTCGAGACCGCCTCGACGATCGCGGGGTGCGCGTGGCCGTGGATCAGCGCCGTGTTGTTGTTGTTGAAGTCGATCAACTCCTGCCCGTCGGCGTCCGTCACCCGCGCGCCCCGCGCCGAGCGCGCGTAGAGCACGTACGGCCCCGGGCCGGGCGCCGAGGCGACGACGCGGCTGTAGCCGTTCGCCAGCACCCCGCGCGCACGCGCGAACATCCGCGCCGACCTCGAATCCGGGTCCGGGTAGCGATACGGCTGCTGCATGACTCCCCCTCGCTGCTACGCGCGGATCGCCGAGTGATCGTGCGGGGGATGGTATCCCGGCTCGCGGGTACGATGGCCGCATGACGAGCGAGCTGTCCGCGGACGTCGTCGTTGTCGGATCGGGCGCGGCCGGCCTCAGCGCCGCCGTCAGTGCCGCGGTCGAGCTCGGCGAGGGCGGCTCGGTGCTGCTGCTCGAACGCTCGGACCGCCTCGGCGGCACCACCGCCGTCTCCGGCGGCGTCGCCTGGCTGCCGAACAACGACCACATGCGCGAGCTGGAGCTGCCCGACTCGCCCGCGCAGGCGCTCACCTACCTGCGCGCGCTCTCGCTCGGCCGCGCCGACCCGGCACTGCTCGAGGCCTTCGTCGCCGCCGCCCCGGAGGCCGCGCGCTTCCTCGAGGCGGAGACGCCGCTGCGCCTCAGCGCGGCCGGACGCGGCAACGCCGCAGGCGGCGTGCTGCCCTTCCCCGACTACCAGTCCGACCTCCCCGGCGGCGCCGCCAACGGCCGCTCGCTCGACCCCGCGCCCTTCGACCCGTCCGCCCTCGGCGACCTGGCCGAGGCGATGCGCGAGCCGCTGCCCTACAGCGCGAGCTGGTCCGGCGGCGGCCTCGTGCTCGACAGCGGCGAGTGGGTCGGCGGCCGCGCGCTCGCGGGTGCACTGATCGCGGGCTGCCTCGCGCACGGCGTGCGCATCGAGCGCGGAGTGCGCGCGCTGCGCCTGCTCGCCCGCCCCGCGGGCGGCGTCGCCGGCCTCGAGGCCGAGCAGGACGGCGAGACACTGCGCATCGAGGCGCGGCGCGGCGTCGTGCTCGCCGCGGGCGGCTTCGAGTGGGACGCGGAGCTGCGCCGCGAGTGGCTGCGCGGACCGGTCGACGCGCTGCTCAGCCCGCAGGGCCTCAACGAGGGCGACGCGCTGCGCATGGCGATGGAGCGCGGCGCGGCCGTCGCCAACCTCGGCGAGGCGTGGTGGACGCTGGCCGTGCGCCTCACGGGCGAGGGCGCGGACGCCAACGACACGCAGGGCGAGCTGCGCTTCCTCTCCGGCCCGCGCTCCCTGCCCGGCTCGATCCTCGTGAACCGCCTCGGGCGGCGCTTCGTGAACGAGGCGGTCAACTACCACGACATCGTGCGCGCCTTCCACGTCTTCGACCCCGGCGCGTTCACCTACCCGAACCGCCCCGCCTGGTTTCTCTTCGGCGAGTCCTACCGCCGCGCCTACGGCCTGCTCAGCGCCGCGCCGGACGCCGAGGACCCGCCCTGGCTTGAGGCGTCACCCAGCCTCGAGGCCCTCGCCGCCCGTTGCGGCATCGACGCCGCGGGCCTGCGCGAGACGGTCGCCCGCTTCGACGAGCACTCCGGGCGCGGCGTCGACCCCGACTTCGGGCGCGGTGAGTCGGCGTACGGTCTCGCCACCGGCGACCCGACGCGCGAGGGACGCGCGCGCACGCTCGGCCCGATCGGCCGGCCACCGTACTACGCGATCGAGGTCCATGTCGCCGTGCTCGGCACGAGCAGCGGGCTGCGCGTGAACGCCGAGGGCCGCGTGCTGGATGTCCGTGGCGAGCCGATCGCGGGCCTCCACGCCGCGGGCAACACGATCGCCGCGCCGACCGGCCCCGGCTACGGGGGCGGCGGCGGGACGATCGGCCCCGCGCTCACCTTCGGCTACCTCGCCGGCCGCTCCGCCGCGCGGGGTGGTTGAGGGCGCGCGCCCGCGAGAGAGCGAGGGCCCTTGCGCGGACGCTCGCGGGATCGCGCGGCGCGGCTCAGGTCGGGAAGCCGAGGGCGTCGGCGACCGCTCGTTGCCGCCGGTCGAGCGTGAGAAAGGCAATGCTGCCCGGCTCGTGCGCAATGAAGAGCGCGGTCGCGACATGCCAGAGGTCGGCGCCACGCAGAGGGCCGGCAGCCAGCACCGCCCCGAATTCGGGAGTCAGAGGCCTGTCCGGCAGCACCCATTCGATGCCGGCGAGGAGTGCGCGATCAAGGGTGCGCCGCTCGCGGCTGAGGGACGATCTGAGTTCGGCTTCGAGCAGGTTCGACGATAGGAGTGTGGAGAATTCCCCCATCCGGCGTTCCAGCATCGGTCGCGTCGGCTCACCGACCGCGAGAGCGACCAGCACGGAGGAATCGACATAGGCGATGCTCACCTGTTGCGGTCCGCTAGGAACCGCTCAAGCGCGCCCGGGATGTGCGCCACTGGTCGGAGCGGTGCTCTGGGTTCGCGGGACCGGACCAACACGCCGCGCCGTTCAAGTTCATCGAGCCGCTCCTCGATCGTCCTGGGCCGGGGCTCGATCGGGCGGATCTCGGCGACGGGCTCCCCCCGATACGTGACGGTGACGGTCGTCCCCGTGCGGACCTGGCGCAGCACCTCGGAGAAGCGCGCCTTTGCCTCGTACGTCGAGTAGGTGATTCCCGGCATGACCACAGCCTATCTGGTCAGACTAGTCCGATACAAGGCCGGTCCGGCGCCCTCTCCCCTGGTGGTGGGAGCGGGCGGACGCCGCAGCGGGCGCCTGCCGCTACGAGGCGACCAGCGCCTCAAGGTCCGCGGTCGTCACGGTCCCCGGCTCGATGCCCTCGCGGGCGCAGCGGTTGGCGAGCAGGTTGAGCGCGCGGTTATAGGGCGTCTCGACGCCGTGCTGCGCGCCGAGCAGCGCGACCTCGCCGTTGATGTAGTCCGTCTCCGCCGATCGCAGGCCACGCTGGATACCCTGCCAGAGCGAGCTCGCGAAGGGCGGGGCGCCCTCGATCTGCGCCCAGTCGTAGCGCGGCTGGCGGTTCAGCCGCAGTGCCTCCTCCGGCGTCGGCAGGTCGATCCCCGTGGCTACGAGGACCGCGCGCGTCTCCGCCACCAGCCGCTCGCGGACGGCCGCCGTGTCCGCGCCCGGCCCGAAGACGCCCGCCAGCGCGGAGCCGACGTTGATCAGCAGCTTCTCGTGCTTCCAGCGCATCACGTCGGGCTCCGCCTGCCCGTCGAAGCCGCAGGCGCTGAGGTCGGCGGCGAGCTGCTCGGCGACGTCGTCGACGCCCTCGGGGCAGCGCCCGAGCTCGATCTCGCCGCCGCCCTGCGGCTCGTAGTTCGCAACGACGCCGGGTTCGAGCAGCATGCCGGGGAAGCGCACGACCATGCCGTAGACGTTGCGGAAGCGGCGCAACGCCTCGCGCTCCGTCGCCACGCCGTTCTGCGCGCACATCACGGGCACGCCGTCTCCCGCGGCCGCGCGCAGCTCGTCGAGGGCGTCGAAGGCGTCCTGCGTCTTCACCGTCAGCAGGACCGCGTCGCCGTCGCGGAACTCGATGTCCGCGGGCCGTTCGACCGCCGTCAGCTCCGTGCGCACGGTCTCCAGCGGCGTGCGCAGCGTCAGCCCGTGCTCGCGGATCGCCTCGAGGTGACGCCCGCGCGCGATCAGCACGACCTCGCGGCCGATCCGCGCGAGCGCCGCCCCCATCACGCCGCCGGTCGCGCCCGCTCCGTAGACGACGTAGCGCACGGCCGCCTACCCGACCCGCTCGGCGATGCGCGCCGCCGCGTCGAAGCCCTCGAGGATGTCGGCGTAGTGCGCCTCCAGGTCCGCGCGCGTGTGCGGGTGGCTGAAGATGTAACGCTGGTTCTCGCGTATCGCCTCCAGCACGCGCGGCGCGATGTCCTCCGGGTAGACGGGGTTCGGCTGGCGCGGCACGGGGTGCGGCCCGAGCGTGAACGGCCCGCCGAAGCGCTCCTGGCGGTGCCGCCCGGCGTCCTCGATGTCCGTCAGCATCCCGCCCGGACAGAACACCGAGGCCGAGATCTCGCCCTCGTCGTCCTCCAGCTCGTTGCGCAGCGCGATCGTGAGCGCGACCACGCCATGCTTCACCGCCTGGTAGATGCCTCGCTGGTTGCGGCGCGCGATCAGCCCGCTCATCGAGGCGGTGTTCACGATGTGCGCCTCGCCGCCCTGCGCGCGCATCCGCGGGAGGAAGGCGTGGATCCCGTTGAGCGGCCCCCAGAGATTCACCTCCAGCAGCCACTCCCAATCGAGGGTGCCCGACTCCTCGATCTTCTTGTGCATCGAGACGCCGGCGTTGTTGAACAGCAGGTGCGCCGCTCCGAACTGCTCGTACGTGCGGTCGGCGAGGGCGTCGACCTGCGCGCGCTCCGCGACATCGATCTCGACGGCGATCGCCTGGCCGCCGCGATCGCGGATCGAGGCGGCGACCGCCTCGGCGGGGTCGCCCTCGAGGTCTGCGACGACCACGCGCATGCCCTCGTTCGCGCACTCGTTGGCCAGCGCCCGCCCGACGCCGTGCCCCGCGCCCGTGACGACGGCGACTCGATCCCGAAACTCCCGCATCCCACCCCTCCCGTCGGCGCCCGCGGAGCGCGGGCGATGCACAGTCTATGGGCCTGACGCGGTCCGGACTGCTTGCGCGACGGCGCGCCCTCGGACAGCCTCGGCCCGTGCCAAGCATCCCCTGAGTTCACTGGTCTGGCCTGGTCGGACCAACCGGTGCACAGTATTGGCATGGTGATCAACGTGTCCGAAGCCAGGACCCACTTATCGAAGCTGCTCGACCGGGTGGCGAACGGCGAAGAGCTCGTGCTGGGCAAGGCTGGCAAGCCGATGGCCCGGCTGGTGCCCTACGGGGAGCCGCGGCAACCGCGGGAACCTCGGGAGCCGGGGCGCCTGGCGGGCAAGATCTGGATCGCCCCGGACTTCGACGAGACGCCGGAGGACATCATCGCCGCCTTCGAGGGCAACCTCGAGGCTCAGGAATGAACCCTACTTTGTTGCGCGACCGCGCGCCCTCGCACACTCTCGCCGCATGCCTGCTCCCGCGTTCGGCCTGAACCGCTTCGACTTCCGCTCCGTCGCGGCCTTCGCCGCCGACGTGCGCCGCGCCGAGGAACTCGGCTGGGACTACGGCTTCATCCCCGACTCGCAGCTGCGACGCCGCGATACCTACGTGATGCTCGCCGAGGCCGCCCGCGCGACCAGCCGCATCCGCATCGGCCCGCTGATCGCCAACCCGGTCAACCGCCACATCAGCGTCACCGCCTCCTCGATCGCCACCGTCGACGAGCTCGCCGAGGGCCGCACGCTGCTCGGGCTCGGCATCGGCGACACGGCCGTGCGGCTCGCCGGACTGCGCCCGGCGCGCGTCCGCGAGCTGGAGGAGGCGACAAGCCTCGCCCGCGCGCTGCTGCACGGCGAGGCCGTCGAGACCGGCGCGCGCGACCCGGCGCGGCTGCCGCACGCCCGGCCCGTGCCCGTCTGGATCGCCGCGGGCGGCCCGCGCATGCTGCGCGCCGCCGGGCGCGTCGCCGACGGCGTCTTCATCCGCGTCGGCGCCTCGCCCGCGAACCTCGAGGCCGCGATCGAGGCGGTGCGCGCGGGCGCGATCGAGGCCGGACGCGACCCCGACGGCGTCGCCCTCGGGGTGGTCTTCCACACCGTGCTCGTCGACGACCCGGAGCGCGCGCTGCGCATCGGGCGATCGATGGCCGCCGGATACTACGAGTACTCGCCGACGCTGTTCGAGGCGCCCGGCCTGCGCTGGGACGGCCCGCCCGTCGAGGAGTTGCAGCGCCGCGTCAGTCCGGACTTCCACCACACCCCGGACCTTGAGGGCGCGGGCCGCCTGCTCGACTTCCTCCCGCGAGCCGCTCCCGAGGCCTTCTGCCTCCACGGCGACGCCGAGGCGGTCGCAGCGCAACTGACCGAGCTGCTGAGCGCGCTGCCCGTCTTCGAGATCGTCGTGCTGCACCCGGTGCCCGACCCCGCGCACGAGGCGCCCGGGGCGCCGCCGGACTACATGGGCCTCGTCGCGCGCGAGGTGCTGCCGCGCGTGCGCGACGCCCTCGAAGCGCCGCGCCGCTAGCCGACGGCGCCCGCCTCGCGCAGTGCCGCGATCTCGCCGGGGCTGTAGCCGCCGAGCTCGGCGAGCACCTCGTCGCTGCTGTCGCCGGGCAGGGGCGCCGGACCCTTGATCGAGGTCGGCGTGCGCTCCAGCTGGACGATCGGACCCACGAAGCGCTGCGGCCCCGTCAGCTCGTGCTCCAGATCGACGAAGTGTCGCCCGCCCTCCTCGTGGTCCGGCAGGTCCTCCGGGAACACCACCGGCGCGACGGGGGCGCCCACCGCCTCGAAGCGCGCGACCCAGTCCGCGACCGGCCGCTGGCGCAGGATTCCGGCGACCCGCGCGCGCAATTGCTCGACGAGCGTGCGGCTGGCCGGGTCGAGCGCGTCGTAGCCGGCGTCGTCCGTCGGGTCGTCGTCGATGCCCAGCACGCCGCGGACCGCGTCGCGGTTCGCCTTGGTGAGCGCGCCGATGACCAACCCGCCGTCGGCGGCCGAGTAGCCGCGCCAGTAGATCCCCATCGGCGAGCCGGTGCGCAGCGGTCCCTCGCGCGCCGCCACGAGGTCGCGGTAGTCGCCGCCGGCGGCGCGCACGCGCTGCAACTCGGCGAGGATCAGGTCGCGCCCGTAGGCGTCGTGCACGGGCTCGACGTTGAGCTGATGGCAGCACATCGCCAGCACCGAGCGCAGCAGGGAGACCGAGACGCGCTGCCCCTCGCCGGTGCGCTCGCGGTGGTAGAGCGCCGAGGTCAACCCGATCGTCGCCGCCAGCCCCGCCGGGAAGTCCCCGATCACCAGCGGCGGCCAGATCGGCGCGCCGTCCTCGTCGACCTTCGCGGCGAGAGCGATGCTGCCGCCGTATGCCTGCGCCACCATGTCCGAGGCGGGCTTGTGCGCGTACGGCCCGTCGGGATCGAAGCCGCTGATCTCGGCGTAGATCAGGTCCGGCCGGATCGCCCGCAGCGTCTCGTAGTCGACGCCGAGCCGCTTCGCGACGCCCGGACGGTAGTTGATCAGCACCACATCGAACTCGGGCAGCAGCCGGTAGACCACCTCGCGACCCGCGGGCTGCTTCAGGTCCAGTTCGATGCTGCGCTTTCCGCGGTTCACCGACTGGAAGACCTTGGAGTGGCCGGGAGCGACGGCGTATAGATTGCGGAACGGCTCCCCGCCCGGCGGCTCCACCTTGACCACGTCCGCACCGAGGTCGGAGAGGTGCAGCCCCGCGTACGGCGCGGAGAAGATCAGCGAGAACTCGAGCACCCGAACCCCGTGCAGCGGCCCTCGCGGGCCCTCGGCTGTCTCGCTCATCGTCCCCTCCCGTCGCGCACGCAGCGATGAGGCGGCCGCGCGTGGCGGCCCGTGTCTCGCCGTCCTGTATACCATCGCGACGGGCCGATCCGGCCTTCGGCGCGCGCCGGGAACCAAATCGGGATTCGCGGCGTCTTATCTATGTCGCGCCCGTCCGTCCGAGTGGACGAACCGCCGCGACGGATGGGGAGCGGCAGTACGCGGCCCCTCCTCCCGCGACGCGGAAGCCGGCGGGGGCTCGGCCCCCCGCCAAAGAGTGAGTCCTCGCCGGCCAACGCGTCACCCCAGCCAGGCGCAATCGGAACTGAGTGAATCCGCTAGTCTGGCCATCCTTGGGAGTGGGAGGACGCGAGCATGGATCGACGGCGCGACCGTGCCGGCTCGGCTGCGCGCAGCGCCGCGCTCCTCGCGATCCTCCTCGCCGCTCTGAGCCTCGGCTCCCGGGCGGCGCACGCGCAGACCGGGGGCGGCTCGGCCGCCTCAGACCGCGAGGCGCTGATTGCGCTCTACCACGCGACCGACGGGCCCAACTGGAAGAACAGCACGAACTGGCTGAGCGACGCGCCGCTCGGCGAGTGGTACGGCGTGACCACCGAGGGCGACGGCCGGGTCGCCCGGCTGTTCCTGCAGGGCAACGGGCTCGCTGGAGAACTACCGCCCGAACTGGGCAGCCTCACCTCGCTCGGGCGCCTGTACCTCGGGGGGCATGACCGGCTGACTGGTCCGATACCCCGAGAGTTGGGCAATCTCACACGCCTGCAGTACCTGAGCTTTGAGAACTCCGATTTGACGGGGGCGATCCCTCATGAGTTGGGAAACCTCGTCAACCTGGACCGGCTGTCCGTGTCCGGCAACCGGCTGACTGGGGAGATACCTCCCGAGCTCGGTCGCCTCGCCAATCTGAAGGTACTGATCCTCGGTGGTAACAGATTGACCGGAGAGATTCCCCAAATGCTGGGCAGCCTCGAGAAGCTGGAACTGATGATCCTTGATGAGAACGACCTCACCGGGGAGATACCTCGCGAGCTTGGTGGCTTCGCCAACCTGAAGTGGCTGATCCTCGGTGGTAACGGACTGACCGGAAAGATCCCCCCGGTGCTGGGCAGCCTCGAGAAGCTGGAACTGATGATCCTTGATGAGAACGACCTCACCGGGGAGATACCCCGCGAGCTTGGTGGCCTCGCCAATCTGAAGTGGCTGATCCTCGGTGGTAACGGACTGACCGGAGAGATTCCCCGTGTGCTGGGCAGCCTCGAGAAGCTGGAAGTGCTGAAACTCGATCGAAACCACCTGGCCGGGGAGATACCTCGCGAGCTGGGTAATCTCGCCAACCTGGAGGTGCTGAACCTATGGAACAACCAACTGTCAGGCCGAATACCTCGCGAACTCGGCAGCCCTTCCAACCTCACGTGGCTGTACCTCGCGGGCAACGGGTTGACCGGGGAAATACCGCGGGAGCTTGGCAACCTCAAAGACCTGAAGACCCTCAGACTCGATCGTAATCGGCTCACCGGCGAGGTTCCTCGCGAGTTCGGCCGCCTTTCCGAGCTCACGTCGCTGCACCTCGGCGGTAACGAGTTGGCGGGATGCGTACCTCCGGGTCTGCGGTCCGCACGAAGAAATGACCTGGATTCGCTCGGGTTACCGTTCTGCGAGGCCGCGCCAGAACCCCCGGACTCCGGCAACGCCGGACTGCTCCCGCCACCACCCGAGGGCGCGCGGGTCGCTCCACAACTCGCGCTCCTCCTGCTGCTGCTCGCCACCTGCGCCGCCGCCCGCCGCACCGTCCGAGGCAGGCGCGAGGCGCCGACGCCGTAGTCAGCCCGGCGGCCCGCTGCTAGCCTCCACGACGCACGGTGCGGCCCCGCGAGCGGGCCGCACGACGGCCTACAAGGAGCCGCGACGCGAGGAGGCGCAGCATCACCATCCCCACCGAGACCACCACCACGGACGAGCTGCAGGCGATCTTCGACCAGGTCTCCAACTGGGGCCGCTGGGGCCCCGAGGACGAGCGCGGCGCGCTCAACCTGATCACCGCCGGGAAGCGCGCCGCCGCGGCCGCCCTCGTGCAGGAGGGCGTCACGATCAGCTGCGCCCTGGAGCTGGCGAAGACGCCGCACGCGGACAACCCCACGCCCGTGCGCCACGCGATGCTCGTCGCCGGCGACATCACGCGGCCGCAGAACCTCCAGGGCTCGAGCGATTACTTCTCGATCGCGCCGCACGGCGTCGCGAACACGCACCTCGACGCGCTCTGCCACATCTTCCGTGACGGCAAGATGTACAACGGCTTCGACCAGACCCAGGTCACCAGCGTGGGCGCGCGGCGCAACAGCATCATGGCCGGCAAGGACGGCGTCGTCAGCCGCGGCGTGCTGCTCGACATCCCCGCCCTGCACGGCGTCCCCTACCTCGAGCTCGGCGAGCGCATCACCGTCGAGGACCTCGAAGCGGCCGAGGCGCGCCAGGGCGTCACCGTCTCCGAGGGCGACATCCTGCTCGTCTGCATCGGACGCGACGCCCGCCGCGAGGAGCACGGCTACTGGACGTCGGGCATCGACGGGATCGCCGGGCTCTCGGTGACGTGCGCCCCGTGGATTCGCGAGCGCGGCGTGGCCGTGATGGGCTGCGACGGGATCACGGACGCGATGCCGCACCAGATCGAGGGCTGGGACACGCCGATGCACCAGGTGCTGATCGTCTCGATGGGCGTGCACCTGATCGACAACATGCAGCTCGGCCGCCTCGCCGCCGCCTGCGAGGAGCGGGGTCGCTGGGAGTTCCTGCTCACCCTCGCGCCGCTGCGCCTGGACCAGGGCACCGCCTCCCCGGTCAACCCGATCGCGATGTTCTAATGGTTGGTTGAGAGGACTCGCAGAGTGATGTCTGATTCTGATATCATCCGAGCGTGAGGCGCAGGCACCGCAGAACGCTGGCCTCTGTCTTTCGGCAACCCACGCCAGCGGGAATCCGCTGGGACGACATCGAGTCATTGCTGCGGGCCTGCGGAGCTGACATCGAGGAGCGGGCGGGGTCGCGAGTGGCGATCGAGTTGCATGGGGTGACGGCCATCTTTCACCGACCTCACCCACGTAAGGAGGCGGGCAAGGCGTCCGTCTCCTCAATGAGAAGGTTCTTGATGGAAGCCGGGGTGCGGCCAGGCGGGCAGGGAGGACAGCGATCATGATGGAGTACCGCGGCTACCGGGCAGCTGTTGTCTTCGATGACGAGGTCGACATCTTTCACGGGGAAGTGATCGGCACACGCGATGTAATCACGTTCCAGGCGGAGTCAATCTCGGGGCTTCGCGAGGAGTTCGCCGCCTCCGTCGACGAGTACCTCACGGTCTGCGCCGAGCGGGGACGGGAACCAGACAAACCCTTCAGCGGGAGGATCCCGCTCAGGGTCTCGCCCGACATACATCGCGCAGCAACGGAAAGTGCCAAGGCTGAGGGCAAGAGCCTCAACGCGTGGCTGTCGGAAAAGATCGCCAGCGCCGTCCGGTAGACCCAGCCACCGCCAACCTAGCCCCGCGGGAGGCCGAGGCCGCGCGTGGCGATGATGTTGCGCTGGATCTCGGAGGTGCCGGCGCCGATCGTGTGCGGGATCGTGGTCAGGTAGCGCTGGGTGAAGTCGGCGCGCGCCGGCGAGCGCTCGTCCGCCGGGTCCCAGAGGTTCGAGTACAGCCCGAAGGTGCGCACGCCCGTGCGCGAGATCGCCTGCAGCGTCTCGCTGATGCGCAGCTTACCCATCGACGCCTCGTAGTTCGGGATCAGCCCCGCCGCCTGCATCGAGATCACGCGCAGCGAGAAGTTCTCGCAGACCGCCGTGTCGATCGCGCGGTCGGCGATCTCCGCGCGGATCGAGGGCGAACGGCGCACCGAGCCCGGCGCGCGCGGCGAGCGGACCTCGTCCAGCAGCTGGTTGAACTGGCGGCGCACGTTGGTCGCCTGGCGCACGCCGGAGCGCTCGAAGTCGAGCAGCGTCATGGAGACGTACCAGCCGCGGTTGACCTCGCCCACCACGTTAGTGGCGGGTACGCGCACGTCCTCGAAGAAGACCTCGTTGAAGCCGTGCTCCCAGGCCATGTTGACGAGCGGGCGGACGCTGACGCCCTCGATGGTCATGTCGTCGATCAGCAGGAAGCTTATGCCGCGATGCTTGGGCGCGTCCGGGTCCGTGCGCACCATCGCGAAGATCGCGTCCGCGTGGTGGCCGTTGGTGGTCCAGATCTTCTGGCCGTTGACCACGTACTCGTCGCCATCGAGGACGGCGCGCGTCTGCACCGAGGCGAGGTCCGACCCCGCGCCGGGCTCGGAGTAGCCCTGGCACCACACCATCTCGCCGCCGAGGATGCGCGGCAGGTACGCGCTCTTCTGCGCGTCCGTGCCGTGGACGACGAGCGTGGGCGTGAGCATCTCGACGGAGTGCGAGCTGCCGACGACGGGCGCGCCGACGCGGGCCATCTCCTGGTTGTAGATGAACTGCTCCCACTTGGAGAGGCCGCCCCCGCCGTACTCGGTGGGGATGTGCGGCGCGACCCAGCCGCGCTCGCCGAGGGCGTCCGCCCACTCGCGGGCGGCGTGACGCCGCTCGGGCTCTGGCGCCTTGCGGTCGGCGACCCACTCGTCGGGCGCGCCGGGCGGGCGCGCGCGGTAGTGCTCGGGGAGGCGTTGTTCGATGAAGCCTCGCACCTCGCTGCGGAACGCGGCCTGCTCGGGGCTGTCTTGCCACTCCATGGACATCCTCCTGCCAAGGCTAGGGTAGCCGAAACGCGCGAGGGCGACCGAGGTGATCGTGGCCGCGGCTCAGGCGTGCGGCCGGGGAGTCGCGACCGCCTCCCATGCGTAGCCCGTCTCCACCCGCCGCAACCGCCCGAGCGTGGGGATGCCGAAGTGGCCGCTCGTGACGAGGGCGTCCTGCGCGATTGCCAGCTCGGCGACCTTGCGGCGCGAGCGCTCGGCCTCGGCGGGGTCGTGCTCCAGGAAGGTGGGCCACTCCGGCCGCACCAGGTGGGCGGGGTGGTAGGCGACGTCGCCGGTGATCAGCAGCCGCTCCCCGCCCGACGAGAGCAGCAGCGAGCAGTGGCCGGGCGTGTGGCCCGGCGTCGGGACCATCGTGAGCGAGGCCGTCGGCGAAGCAGAGACCGCGCGCTCGCCGTCGACGGGTTCGATGCGAGCGGCCTCGTGCACGGGCAGGACGCAGCGGCGCACGAACTCGAGGCGCTGCGGGTCCGCCTCCGGGCCGAGCCAGTGGTCGAGCTCGGTCCGTGAGACGAAGACCGTGGCGTTCGGGAAGGTGAGGGCGCGGTCGCGGTCCTCGTCGACGAGCCAGCCGACGTGGTCCGGGTGGAGGTGCGTCTGCACGACGGCGTCGACGTCCTCGAGGGCGACGCCCAGCTCGGCGATTCGCTCCAGCAGCTCGCCGCAGCCCGGCGTGCCGAGCGTGCGCCCGAAGACGCCGTAGCCGGCGTCGACGAGCGTGGTGCGGCCGTCGCCGCGGATCAGGAAGCTGCCGAGGTTGAACGGGACCGGATCGGACGGGTCCGTGATACCGACCTCTCGCATCCAGTCGGCGCTGGCGACGCCGGGGAAGTGACGAGCGAAGCCGGCGACATCGGGCGCGCTGTCGCTGAGCGCGGCGACCTCGAGCGAGCCGAGGCGAACGGTCTCGCTGAGCCTCGACACGGGCGCGCGGGCTAGCCCAGCTCGGCGGCGATGCGTTCGCCCGCCTCGAAGTCGTCGAGGATCTGCTGGTAGTAGGCCTCGACGGTGGGGCGGGTGTGCGGGTGGCTGAAGATGTAGAGCCGGTTCTCGCGCACGGCCGCGAGGACGCGCTTCGCGACATCATCCACCGTCATCGGGTTCGGCTCGCGGGCGACGGGCCGGGGCCGCTGGGGGTAGGGGCCGCCGAAGCGCTCCTGCCGGTTGCGGCCGGAGTTCGACATGTTGGTCAGCATCCCGCCGGGACACCAGCAGGACACCACGATGCCCTCGGGGGCGAGTTCGTCGTGCAGCACGGTGCTGACGCCGACGAGGCCGTGCTTGATCGAGGTGTAGATGCCGTTCACGTTCTGGCGCGCGACGAGGCCGGAGACGGAGGCGGTGTTGACGATGTGCGCCGGCCCATCCTGCTCGCGCATCCGCGGCACGAAGGCGTAGATGCCGTACATCGGCCCCATCAGGTCGACGCTGGTCACCCAGTCCCAGTCCTCGTCGGGCGCCTCGGCGATCGGATTGCGCTTGCTCACGCCCGCGTTGTTGAAGAGCAGGTTGACCTCGCCGAACTCGTCGTAGGCGCGAGCCGCGAGGGCCTCGACGGCCGCGCGGTCGCTGACGTCGGTCTGCACGGCGATCGCGGCTGCCCCGGCCTCGCGCACCTCGGCGGCGGCGCTCTCCGCGGGGCCGGACTCGATGTCGGCGATCACGACGCCGCGCGCGCCCTGGCGGGCGCATTCGAGCGCGATCGCGAGGCCGACGCCGCTGCCTCCGCCGGTGATCACGGCCACGCTGCCCTGGATGTCCGTCATCGTGTGATCCCTTCGTTCGCCGCTCCGGCCGCGATGCCCTGCTCGACGTCCTCGGTGAAGTCGCCGACGCCGATCGTGCCGGGCGGGATGCCGTTGCGTACGCAGTGGTTGGCTGCCTGCTGGAGGGCGCGGTTCCACGGCGTGGGGACGCCGTGCAGCGCGCCGAGGAGCACGATCTCGCCGTTGACGTAGTCCGTCTCCACGCTGCGGTTACCGCGCTGGATGCCCTGCCAGACGGAACTGGTGAACGCATCGTGGCCGGGGATCTCACCCCACTCGAAGCCGGGCGCGCGCCCCGCGGCCGCGGACTCCTCGCGCGAGGCGTAGTCGATGCCGGCGGCCTCGAAGACGGCCTCAGTCTCGGCCTCGAGGTGCGCGCGCAGCGCGGCGGTGTCCGCGCCGGGGCCGAACACGGCGGCGAAGGCCGCGCCGAGGTTGCGGATCAGCTTGTGGTACTTCCAGCGCATCACCTGCTCCTCGACCTCGCCGCGGAAGCCGCTCGCCGTGAGGTCGGCGGCGATCGTGCGCACGAGGTCGTCGGCGCCCTCGGGGTAGCGGCCGAGCACCAGCGTACCGCCGCCGTTGGCGTCGTAGTTGAGCACCAGGCCGGGCTCGACGAAGGAGGTGGCGACCAGCACCTCGACGGCGTAGACGCGCTCGAAGCGGCGCAGCGCCATGCGCTCGTTCTCGATGCCGTTCTGTGTGCAGACCACGGGCAGGCCCGCGCCGCCGGCCAGGCGCAGCTCGTCGAGGGCCTCCGCGCAGTCCTGCGTCTTCATCGTGAGGAAGACCACGTCGTCCTCACGGAGGTCGACCTCGCCGGGGCTGGCGACGGCGGGAATGTGGAGTTGCAGCGTCTCCACCGGGCTCTTCATGGTGAGCCCGCGCTCGCGGATCGCCTCGAGGTGCGGGCCGCGCGCGATCAGGACCACCTCGCGGCCGGCGGCGAAGAGCCGCGCGCCGATCGCGCAGCCGATGCCGCCGGCGCCGTAGAACACGTAGCGATTGGGCATGCGTCCTCCCGCGCGCATTGGTAGGCGACCGCGCGGTGCTTGTCCAGCCCGCGCGGCGCGTCGCCAGCGTCGGCCGTGTGCTGTAAAGTGCGGCGCGGCGAACACATAAGGAAGGAAGGCACCGCTTGGCTAAAGGTCATGGCCTGCTTCGAGGCAAGTACGCAGTCGTCGGCGTTGGCGAGACCGAGTACTCGCGCAACTCCGGCCGCACCACGCGCCAGATGGGCGTGGAGGCAGTCAAGAAGGCGATCGACGACTCTGGCCTCGACTACAACACCACCAGCTGGGGCACCACCTGCTACCAGGTCGGCGACGCGGCCGGCTCGGAGATCATCTTCTCCGACCTCGGCGTGCGGATGGACTACCAGGTCGACACCTGGGGCGGCGGCTCGTCCTCGGAGACACTGGTTGGCCTCGCGATCGGGGCGCTCGAGGCGGGTCTCTGCGACGCGATGGTCGTCTACCGGACGATGAACGGCTTCACGGAGATGCGCATCGGCGGCACGCCCGTGGGCGCGCCTGCCGGGCCGCCCCCGTTCATGACGCGCCACGGCGACCACACGATGCAGAGCCGCGTCTACGGCATCGCCAGCGCGCTCCAGAACTTCGGGCTCACCTTCGTGCGCCACATGTACGAGTACGGCACCACGCCGGAGCAGCTCGCGCACGTCAAGGTGGCGCACAGCATCGGCGCCTCGAACAACCCGAAGGCCTACTACAAGCAGCGCATGACCGTCGACGACGTGCTCAACTCGCGCTACATCGTGGAGCCGTTCCACCTGCTGGACTGCTGCGTGGAGACGGACAACGCGACGGCAATCGTGATCACCGACATCGAGCGCGCGCGCGACCTTCCGAGGCCGGACGTCGCGATCCTCGGGACCGGCGGGCGCACCCACAAGTGGTCGCCGGACTACCACTGGGGCCACGGGCCGATCAACCAGGTCGGCGGCATCTACACGAAGGACGTGGTGTTCCCGAACGCCGGCGTCGGCCCGGAGGACGTGGACATCACCGGCTCCTACGACGCCTTCACCTTCACGACACTGCTGCAGCTCGAGGCCTACGGCTTCTGCCCGATCGGCGAGGGCGGCACCTACGTCTCCGACGGCACCATCGAGCTCGGCGGCCGGCGGCCGAACAACCCCTCGGGCGGCCACCTCTGCGAGAGCTACACGCACGGCATGAACATGGTCATCGAGAACGTGCGCCAGCTCCGCGGCGAGGTCGACGACTACTGCAACGGCCCGCACAGCTACGACTACAGCGAGGGCAACTGCCGCCAGGTGCGCGACCCGGAGATCACGATGAACCTCGGCTGGGCCCAGCCGCCGACCGGCTCGTCGCTGATCATGACCAACCAGGTCTAGGCGAGCGACCAGCGAAGAGGAGCAACATCAATGGCTGAGTACCTCGGCGCGGGGGTCTTCGTCCCGGAGAACGACCCGCAGCATCGCGAGTACCTGACGGAGGCCGGCAAGGGCCATCTCCCGCTGCAGCAGTGCGACGACTGCGGCGCGAAGATCTACCCCGTGCGCACGATGTGCCCGGAGTGCCGCGGCAGCGACATGACCTGGGTTGCCGCCACGGGCAAAGGCACGATCTACTCCTACTACATCGTCCCGCACCCGATTAACCCGGCGTTCAAGGACTTCGTCCCCTACCCCGTGATCCTCGTCGAGCTGGACGAGGAGCGCGGCGCGCTGGGCGAGCACCGCGCGCTGCGCGTGATCGGCAACCTGCTGGGCGACGACGGCAACCCCGCGCCGCGCGAGGACGTCGCCATCGGCAAGCGCGTCGAGGTCACCTTCGTGGACCTCGGCGACGGCTGGGCGCTGCCGCAGTGGAAGCTCTCCGGCGAGCCGGACGAGCACGAGGCGTGGCAGATCCCGCACAGCTACCCGCCCTAGGGAGCGCAAGCGGGCAGCGAAGCGCCAGAACGCTTCGGGAGGGGGCGGCTCAGGCTGCTCCCTCTTTGCGTTCCGCACCGGCGTGCGGTGCGATGACGGAGGGACGGGCCGGTGACGACCTCCGAGGGCAGGCGTCAGCGGCGGCCCCCGTTCGGCGGGCCGCTGCGCATCGCGCACCGCGGCGGCAACACGCTCAAGCGGCTCATCGAGGCAGAGCGCGCGGGCGTCGACATTGTTGAGCTCGACGTCTGGCTGCACCGCGGACGCCTGGATGTCCGCCACGCGAAGTCGGTCGGGTTCCTGCCCGTGCTGCGGGACGGCTGGGCACCGCGACCCGGCCGGGCCGGCCGGCTGCAGCTTTCCGATGTCCTCGATTCGGCCCAGCCCGGCACGCGCCTGCTGCTCGATCTCAAGGGCAGCGACCCCGGTCTGCCCGGGTCCACGATGAACATCATGGCGCAGCAGCGGCCGGGAGAGCCGTATCTGGTGAGCTCGCGGGAGTGGGAGCTGCTCGCCCCATTCCGCGAGCTACCTCACGTGCTCGCCGTGTACTCCTGCGCCTCGGCGCGCGTGCTCGCTCAGGCGCTCACCAGCGCGCGCCGGGACGGGCTGCCGGCGGTGGGGGCGCATCGGCGCAATCTCAGCCCGAAGCGCGTGGCGGACCTGCGCGAGCATGTGCCGGAGTGCTTCGCCTGGGGCGTCGACGATCGCCAGGACGCCCGCGAGCTCATCGAGTGGGGCGTGACCGGCATCATCAGCGACAACTTCCAGATGCTGCTGAATCTCGGGCGTTCTGCGCGGCGGGGGCAGGCCGCGGTCGGGTAGAGTGCGCTCGCGCGCACAGGTGCGGCTTGACCGAGGCGCCGAGCGTGCCGGATAGTAGACTGCGTACAAGTACATCCGTACAAGACGATCCGCACAAGGAGCGATCATGGCGCGGCTGGATGTACGACTCGATACGGAGCGGCGACGGCGGATCGAGGAACTCGCTGCCGAGAGGGGCGAGCCCATCTCCGAGGTCGTGCGCTACCTGATCGATGATGCGTACGAAGGCATCATGCAGGAGCGCCGCAGAGCGGCGGTAGAGCGGCTGGCTGCGCTGGCGGTGGAGGATCCGCCGGATGCCGCCACGCTCTCTCGCGAGTTGGAGGCGGCGCATGAGCCCGGCGGCCTTCCTTGACGCCAACATCCCCATCTACGCCGCCGGCGGACCGCATCCGAATAAGGAGCCGTGCGTTCGCGTCCTGAGGATGGCCGCGGAGCAACCGCAGTCGTTTGTCACTGATGTCGAGGTGCTGCAAGAGTTGCTGCACCGCTACCTCGCGTCCGGGCGATGGGCATTGGGGCGCGAGGTGCTCCGGGGCTTCGCCGAGGTCATGCACGACCGCATCGAACCCGTCCTCGAGCAAGACGTCCACCTGGCGGCACGCTTGGGAGATCGTCATGCGGGCATCAGCGCCCGCGACCTCGTCCATGCGGCGGTGATGGAGCGCCTCGGAGCCGAGCGCGTCATCTCGGCGGACAGCGACTTCGACCGCCTGCCCGGCCTCACCCGCCTCGATCCCGCTCGCGTCGGGGAGTGGCGTGATGCTGTGCTGGCCGGCGAGGGCGTCTAAAGTACGCACGCGGGCGCAGCACGGATCGCGCCCGGAGGACGGAGACGAGCGATGACGACCACCGCGGACACGCAAATCCTGACCGCGCACTACGACGACAAGACCGTCGCCTCGCTGCTCTTCGACTTCTTCGCCGTCGACGGCGACGCCAGCCTCGACGGCTACCTCGAGGATCGCGCGCGACCGCTGCTGGATGGCGGCGCCGCGACCGCGGCCAACATCTTCGAGCTGCGCGAGCAAGAGGTGCCCGCCACCCCGATCGCGCGTGGGATCAGGCAGGGGCTCACAGAGGCGCACGAGGACAGGCTCTGGCTCCACCTCGATCGTGACGCGGCGACGACGGCGACTCCCGACCGACCGCGTCCGGCCGCCGTCTACGGGGCCGCCTACCAGCTCGCCGGCGACGACCTCGGCCCGCTGGCCGCGATGCCGGAGGCGGCCGGGCGCTCGGTGATCAGCACCGGCGCGTACCGCAAGATGATCGACTTCGGCCGCCCCGACCCGACCAGCGACGACGCCTTCCAGGCCGCCATGATCGTCTTCACGCACCCGACGGACCTCGGCTTCACGGGCTCGTTCGACGACTGGTACACGACGAACCACATGATCGACGTGGCCAAGTCGCCGCCCTTCCGCAGCGCGACGCGCTACATCCTCGAGCGCCGTCTCGAGGGGACGCCGCTGCCCTACCTCTGCATCTACGAGGTCAAGGCGCCGTACAGCGAGCAGATGCATCGCGACATGATGCAGCAGGTCGGCGTCGACCCGTGGCCGCAACGGGAGGCGCAGCCCGTCAGCGAAGGCGGCCAGGGCGTGCTGATGATCGACTTCTGGGGCTACTTCCAGCGCGCCTGGCACGCCTCGTAGGAGTTCCGCGGCGCGCGCCGTTGACGCGAGGCGGGGAGGGCCCACAATAGGCGCGTGACCGCCGCCGAGACGACCACACACACGACTCCGACGGAGATCACGACGCCGGACGCCGATGCCGGGCAGCAACTCGCGCCCCGCTACCACCTGGTGCTGCTGGATGACGACTACCACACCTACGCCTACGTCATCGAGATGCTGGGCGATATCTTCGGCTACGGGCGAGAGAAGGCGTTCGCCCTCGCCCGCATGGTGGACACGCAGGGGCAGGTGATCGTGGAGACGGCGGGGCATGAGCACGTGACGGGCAACCAGCGCAAGATCCACGGCTACGGCGCGGACCCGCGCATCGACGCCTCGCAGGGCTCGATGTCGGCGCTGGTCGAGGAGGCGCCGTGACGCACGGGATGCGCGGGGCGCCCGGAGTGATCGCGCCTGGCGCCGTCGCGCGCGCGCCCGTCGAGGGGCCGCTCAATATCGCGCGCGCCTGCCTGGAGCAGCGCGCGCTCGATCCGGCCTTCGCCGACCGGCCTGCGTTCAGCTTCCTCTACGGCGATCGCACGGAGCGCTGGACCTACGCCGAGGCCTGGGAGCGCGTCGCGCGCATCGGGCGCGGGCTGCGCGCGCGCGGCCTCGAGCCGGGCGACCGCGTGCTGGTGCGCACGCCGCACTCGCCGGACTACGCGTTCGCCTTCTTCGGCGCGAACGCGGCCGGGCTTGTGCCGATTCCCGCCTCGCCGCAACTGACCCCCGCCGAAGCCGAGTTCCTCTGCGCTGACGCCGAGCCGCGCGCCGCCGTCACCTCCGCCGATCTGCCGCTGCCGGGCTTCGACGGCATCCAGATCGACGCCGCCGACCTCGACTCCCTCGACGGCGACGCCTCGCTGCCGCAGACGCAGGCCGAGGATCCGGCGTTCCTGATCTACACCTCGGGGACGCAGGCGGAGCCGAAGGGCGTGCTGCACGCGCAGCGCACGCTCTACGGGCGGGCGCTGATGTGGGGCGCGTGGGAGGGCTTCCAGCCAGGCGACGTGACGCTGCACGCCGGCACGCTGAACTGGTCGTACACCCTCGGCGTCGGGCTGATGGACGTCTGGGCGGTCGGCGGGCACGCGATGCTCTACGGCGGTCCGCCGGACCCCGCGGTCTGGTCGCGGCTGATCGCCGAGCACGGCGTCAACGTCTTCACCGCCGTCCCCACCGTCTACCGCCAGCTGCTCAAGTACGGGGCGCCCGAGGAAGCAGACCTCTCCTCGCTGCGTCACTGCCTCTGCGCCGGCGAGCCGCTGCTGCCGCAGCTCGCCGAGGAGTGGGCCGCCGCGGCGGGCACGGAGATGTTCGAGGCGCTCGGCATGACCGAGGTCAGCACCTACATCTCCTCGGGGCCGGCGACTCCGGTGCGCCCTGGATCGCCGGGACAGCCCCAGCCCGGCCGCCGCGTCGTGATCCTGCCCGAGGACGGCGATGCGCCGGGCGCGGAGCAGCCGCTGCCGCCGGGCGAAGTGGGGCTGCTCGCCGTTCACCGCACGGACCCCGGCCTGATGCTCGGCTACTGGCGGCGGCCGGACGAGGAGGCCACGGTCTACCGCGGCGAATGGTTCACCGGCGGCGACCTCGCGGCGATGGACGAGGACGGCTACATCTGGTTCCACGGCCGCGCCGACGACGTGATCAAGTCGTTCGGCTACCGCCTCTCCCCCGTAGAGATCGAGGCCGCGATCGAGTCCTGCCCGGGCGTCTCCGAGGTCGCCGTCGTCGGTGTGTCGATCGATCCGACGAAGACGCTGGTCACGGCCTGCGTGGTCCCGCAGGACGGCGTGCGGCTGGAGGAGGACGCGCTGCGCGCCCACGCCGAAACGCGCCTCGCCGGATACAAGCAGCCGCACGAGTACCGCCTGATCGACGAGCTCCCGCGCACGCGCAACGGCAAGGTGCAGCGCAAGGTGCTGCTCGCCAGGCTCAGGGGCGAGTCCGGCGACGCGTAGCCGCCTCGGACCCTGCTCGGGGGACCGCTGCGAGAGCGAAGCGCTCACCGCGTCGCCGTGGGCGACTCCTGCTCGGGGGACCGCTACGGGAGCGAAGCGCTCGCCGCGTCGCCGTGGGCGACTCGGACCCTGCTCGGAGGACCGCTACGAGAGCGAAGCGCTCACCGCGTCGCCGTGGGCGACTCCTGCTCGGGGGACCGCTACGGGAGCGAAGCGCTCACCGCGTCGCCGTGGGCGACTCGGACCCTGCTCGGGGGACCGCTACGAGAGCGAAGCGCTCACCGCGTCGTGGGCGACTCGGCGAAGACGGCGGGCGGACGGCGCAGCTGCAGCGCGACGCGATCGAGGCGCGCGAACTCCTCGCCGGGCCCGACACGCACGCGCAGCTCCTCGCCGCCGGACAGGCGTACGTGCAACATCTGGTCGTGGCCGTAGAACTCGTGGCCGCAGACCTCGGCGGGCGTTCCCTGCTCGCGCAGCAGCACGTCCTCCGGGCGGATCACGACGGCGCAGCGGCTCGCCTCGGGCGGCGCGGGCAGATCGCCGAACGGGGTGCGCACGAGGCCGCCCCCCGCGGGCAGCCGCAGCACGATGGCGTCGCCGATGCTCTCCGCGACGTGCAGCGTGCCCGGCTCCAGGTAGATCTGCTGCGGCGTGCCGCACTGCTCGACGCGGCCCTCCCAGAGGAAGGCGACATGGTCGGCGATCGAGAGCGCCTCCTCCTGATCGTGCGTGACCAGGATCGTCGTCGTGCCCGCGCGGCGCAGGATCTCGCGCAGCTCGCCACGCACGCGCGCGCGCAGCGAGGGATCGAGGTTGGAGAACGGCTCGTCGAGCAGCAGCAGCCGCGGCCGGGGCGCGAGCGCCCTCGCCAGCGCGGTGCGCTGCTGCTCGCCGCCGGACAGGTCGTGCACCGCGCGCGCGCCGAGGCCGCCGAGGCCGGTCAGCTCAAGCACCTCGCGCACGCGCGACTCGCGGTCGGTTCGGCGCGGGAGGCCGTAGGCGACGTTGTCCGCCACCGAGAGGTGCGGGAAGAGCGCGTAGTCCTGGAACACCATGCCCACGCCGCGCCGCTCCGGAGGCACGAACGTGCCCTCGCCCGCCACGCGCTCGCCGAACAGCTCGATCACGCCCTCGTTCGGCCGCTCGAAGCCGGCGATCAGGCGCAGTGCCGTCGTCTTGCCGGAGCCGCTTGCGCCGAGCACGACGCAGAGCTCGCCGGGGGCGACCTCGAGATCCAGCCCGTCGAGCGCCCGCACATCGCCGAAGCGACGGACGAGGCCGCGCGCGCGCAGGGCGGGTGGCGAGGGCGTCCCGTGCGCCGCGGCGGATGTGCGCTCAGGCATCGCGACGCCACAGGGTGAGCACGGCGAGCGGGAGGGCCGAGAGCAGGACCAGCAGCAGCGCGGGCAGAGCCGCGCGCGCGAAGAACGCCTCGCTGGAGGCGGACCAGACCTGCGCCGCGAGCGGCTGGAAACCGATCGGACTGAGGATCAGCGTGGCGGGAAGCTCCTTCATCGTGGTCAGGAAGACGAGCGCCATCCCCACGGCGATGCCGCGGCTGGCGAGCGGCAGCGTGATCGTGCCCAGCACCTGCCAGGGCCGCCGGCCCAGTCCGCTTGCCGCCTCTTCCATCGAGGGACTGATCTGCAGCAGCGAGGCGCGCGTGGCGCCCAGCGCCTGTGGCAGGAAGAGCAGCGCGTAGGCGGCGACCAGCAGCAGCAGCGACTGGTAGAGCCGCCCACCGAACAAGACGCCGGCAAGGGCTTCGCCATGCAACGCCGCGAAGACGAGCGCCAGCGCCACCACCAGCCCGGGCAGCGCGAAGCCGCTGTGGCTCAGCAGCTCGATCGGCTGCGTGAGGATGAAGCGTCGATGGCGCGCCGAGAGCACGGCGACGGGCAGCGCCGCCGCGGCCGCGACCAGCGCGGCGAGGCCGGACGCAGTCAGCGAGTCCAGCATCGAGGCGCCGACGCCGTGCAGCGCCTCCCCGGCCGCCAGCCCGCGCACCAGCCAGTAGCCGAGCAGGGCGAGCGGCAGGGCGAGCGCGAGCGACAGCAGCGCCGAGACGAGCCCGAACGCCGGCCAGCGCCAGCGGCCGAGCGGCGCGGCGGCAGCCGGACGGGAGCCGCCTCGCGCGCTGTGGTAGCGGCGCTCGCCGCGCGCCCACAGCTCGAGCGCGATCAGCGTGAAGGCGATGCCGATCAGCACGAGCGCCAGCGCCGAGGCGCCGGAGAAGTCGAACCCGGACTCGTAGCGCACGAACAGCGCTCGCGTGAGCGTGTCGTAGCGCAGCAGCGAGACGGCGCCGAAGTCGGAGATCGCGTAGAGCGCGACGAGCAGTCCGCCGGCCGCCAGCGCGGGGCGGAGCTGCGGCAGCACCACCCGCCGGAACGTGGTCCAGCGCCCGTAGCCGAGGCCCCGCGACAGCTCCTCGAGGCGCGGGTCGAGGCCGAGCAGCGCCGGGCGCAGCGTCAGCAGCAGAAAGGGGTAGGTGAAGAGCGCGAGCACGAGCAGCGCGCCGGGGAAGCCGTAGATCGAGGGCAACCGCTCCACGCCGAGCGGCTCGAGCGCGTCCTGGAACAGCCCGAGCGGTCCGAATGCCGAGACCGCCAGCATCGCGGCGATGTACGAGGGCACGGCGAGCGGCAGCGCCGCGAGGATCGACAGCGCGCGCCTGCCGGGCAGGTCCGTGCGCGTCGTCAGCCAGGCGAGCGGCAGCGCGATCGCGGCGGCGAGGGCGGTCGTTGCGGCGGCGAGGGCGGCCGTGCGCAGCGCGAGGCCCAGCGTCGAGCTCGCCGTGATCGCCTCCCATGCGGCCTCGGGCGACTGGCCCGCGCGCACCAGCAGGTAGACGGGAGGGATGGCGCAGAGCGCGCCCACCAGCAGGGCGGGCAGCAGGATCACCGCCGGCGGCCAGCCGTGGCCCAGCAGGGGCACACGGCGCACCGGCAGTGCGATCAGCCGCGCAGTCATCGCCACCCCCGCGGTCAGTTGCTCGCGCACGTTGGATGTGCTGCCCAGCCTGCCCGACGAACATCGTACGGGCAACGGCTCGATATTCGCCATACCTAACGTCGTGAGAGCGTACCAGCGTTGCTCGTAACGCGCTCCCCCGTACACCAGTACCGCACGGAGACTGCTGCGGCGGCAACGCCGGGGCTGTGTCCGACCCCGACGGCCGTGCGCCCGCGGGCGGCCCGCCGCCCTCGATGCGCGTGACGCCCGCTTGCGCAGGCCGTACGCTCAGCCCGGCCGGCCGCCGCGGAGATGGAGACGCCTGCGATGAACCTGCTCGAGGATCCCGGCCGCTTCCACTGGAAGTGGATCGCGATCACCGCCGGGTTGCTGATCCTCTACGCGATCGAGCGCACGATCCGCACCGGCGGACTCTTCTAGGCGGACGCACGCGCCGCGGCCGTCGAGGCGGAGAGCAGCGCCGATGCCGCCTACCGTCCACGCCTCACCGGTCGAGCGCTGGCTGCTGGCGAACGCGCCGCCCGAGCCGCTCGACTCCGCCCGCGCGCTCTACGAGCGGATGCCGCGCCAGCGCGACGGCCAACTCCCCTTCGTCGACGTGCCCTACGACCCTCGCCGCGAGGACCACTGGGCCGACGCCGCGCGAATCGCCGACTACCTCGCGCACCTCGCGCACGCGCCTCCGGCCCGCCCGCCGCATGCCCCCCGCCTGCTCGATATCGGGCCCGGCGACGGCTGGCCGGCGCTGCCGATGGCCGCCGCCCGCCCGGACGCCGAGGTGCTGGGCGTCGACCCGTCGCCGCGGCGCACGCGCGCGTGCAGCGCCAACGCCGCGCGGCTGGGCCTGGCGAACGCGCGCTTCGCGACGGCGGACGCGGCGGCGCTGCCCCTCGCGGACGGCTCGCTGGAGCTCGTGACGGCGGCGTCATCGCTCGAGGAAGCAGCGCAGCCGGAGGCGGTCTTCGCGGAGCTGCGGCGCGTGCTACGGCCCGGCGGGGCGCTGCGCGCCTCCTACCAGAACTGGCGGCTCCCCGCCCCCGAGGTCGAGAGCGTGCTGCTCTGGGACGGCGTCGACGCCGCCTCGCAGCCGATCCGGCTCTACACGTACGTGCGCAGGCTGCAGGATCCGCCGCTGGAGCGTCGCTACACCCTCGAGCTCCCCGCCGAAGGCGAGGCGGCGTTGCTGCACCAGCAGGCGCTCGAGGCGGCCGCGCTCGGCCGGCGCGCCTACGGCGAGACGCTGCTGGCGGGGGCCGTCGCGTCCTCGCTCGGGGTGGAGCTGCTGGAGCGCCTCGCGCCCCACGCTCGGCGCAGCACGGTGGTGGAGCTGCGGCGCTGGACGACGGCGTGGCTGCGCGAGGCGCTGCAGCGCGCGGGCTTCGCCGAGGTGCGCGCGACGGCGCACCCCGGCGAGCTGGCGCGGCACGTCGGGCGCGCGCTGATCGCCGCCTCCCCGGCCGCCGCCGCCGGCGAGCGCGACGCCCTCGAGGCCCTCACGGGCAGCTTCGGGTACTGGACCGCGCGGATCGGGGAGGCGGGCGGCACGCTGCCGGGTGCGGGGATGATCGCCGCCGTCGCGCCGAGGGGCCGTGGCCGCTGAGTTAGCGGGAGCCCCGCAGGCGCGGGTCGAGCACGTCGCGGACGACGTCGCCGAGGAGGTTGAAGCTGAGCACGGTGAACGCGATCGAGGAGCCGGCGAACAGCGCCTGCCAGGGTGCGCGCTCGATGAAGTCCCGCCCGTCCCTGAGCATGATGCCCCACGACACGTCGGGCGCCTGGGTGGCGAGGCCGAGGAAGCTGAGCGCGCCCTCGATCAGGATGGCGGCGCCGAATCCGGCCGAGATCAGGATCAGCATCGGGGCGGCGACATTCGGCAGGACGTGGCGGAACATCACGCGCATGGGAGACGCTCCGGTCGCGGTCGCCGCTTCGATATAGACGTTCTCCTTGATCGAGAGCACGGCGCCGCGGACCACGCGGGAGTTACTGGCGGCGATGAAGACGGAGATCGCGAGGATCGCGTTCGTGGTGCTCGGCCCAATCACCGAGATGATTGCGATCGTGATCATCAGCGCCGGGACGCTCTGGATGGCGTCGACCACGCGCTGCAGGGTGAGATCGAAGTAGCCGCCGATGAAGCCGGTCGTGATCCCGAGGAAGGAGCCGACCAGCGTGCCGAACGACACCGTGAGGAAGCCCGCGTAGAGCGAGATCCAGGAGGCATGCATCAGGCGGGAGAGGATATCCCGCCCGAGGTTGTCCGTGCCCAGGAAGTGCACACCACCGAAGCCGGGTGGAGCGTAGGTGTCGATCGAGAACGCTCGCGGATCGTAGGGCGAGATCTCGAACAAGCGCGTTGAAGAACCGACGACGATGAGGAGCAGGATGATGGCGATCGAGACGCCGCCGACCGGCGTCGCGATGATACTCATCAAGGCGGCGACGATGGGGTGGCGCGCCGGTGTGGCGAACTCCCTCAGCTCCCCGGTCTCCGTCGTTGTCGTCGCCATCGCGCCCTCCTGTTGCGCTTCCGGGGCTATGAGTAACGAATCCGCGGATCGATCACGGCGTAGGAGAGATCCACGAACAGGTTCGCCGCGATGTGGACTATCGACGTCATGATGACGACGCCCTGCACGACGGGGTAGTCCCTGGTGTCAACGGCGTTGAGGAGGAGCGTGCCAACTCCGGGCAGGGAGAAGACGATCTCGATGATCACGACGCCACCGAGGAGGAAGCTGAACTGGCTCCCCATGATCGTCACTACCGGGATCAGGGCGTTGCGAAGCGAGTGGCGCAAGATCACGACGCGCTCGTTGAGCCCTTTCGAGCGGGCGGTCCGGATGTAGTCCTGGCGCAGCACCTCGAGCATGGTGGAGCGCGTCATGCGGGCGCTGATCGCCGACAGGCGGTAGCCAACGATCAGTGCCGGGAACATGAGAAGCTGGAGATTCTTCGCCGGATCTTCCCAGGGCACGAAGTAGCGAATTTCGGGTAACCAGCCAACCTTCACGGACAGGAACCAGAGCAGGATGGTGGCGATGAAGTAGTCCGGGATAGAGAGCCCTCCGATGGAGAAGAGACGGGAGAGGTAGTCCACCCAACTGTCCTGCTTCACGGAGGAGATCACGCCGAGTGGGATGGCGATCACGATGGCGATGCTCATGGCCATGATCGCGAGCTGGATGGAGACGCGGGAGCGCTTGCCGATCTGCGTGAGGACGTCGCGGTTGTTCTCCAGCGAGTTGCCGAAGTCCCCCACGACGACGCCGTTGATCCAGTCCCAGTACTGCACCGGGAACGGCCGGTCGATGCCGAGTTCCGCACGGATCCGGATCAGATCCTCTTCGTCCAGCAGGCCGCCTTCCTCGAGTTGGGCCATGATCGCGTCGCCGGGCTGGAGGCGGATCAGGCCCGCAACCAGCACGGAGACGACGAAGAGCGTGGGGACGGCCGCGATCAGGCGGCGGATGAGATAGCCAGTCACCGGCTCTCCACCTCCGCTCGGTGGGGGTGCGCCCCACTCGCCCGCTCAGCCGGGCGCCGATGGGCGAAGATGATACTACGCGCGAAACCCCGCGCGAGATTGACCCGGGCCTCCCGCACGAACAAGCAGGGGGCCGGCCCGCTCGGGGCCGGCCCTCCGCTGATCGCACAGGCGCTTACTTCTACTTGGCGAGCCACATGTCCATGAACGTGTCGCCGAAGCGGTAGAAGTAGTGGTAGCTGATGTACGGCCCGTCGAAGCGCGCGAACCGCATGTGCGGCGCGTACGCCGAGAGCGAGAACGAGTGCACGCTCTCCAGGCGGTAGACCTCGTCGACCAGCTTGTACCAGATCTTGGAGTGCAGCTCCCTCCGCGCCTCCGGATCGAGCTCCACCTGCTGGGCCTCGGCCCAGGTATCGATGTCCGCGTTGTCGATGTACCAGCGGTTGCCGGACGACTGGGAGTGGACCTGGTCGTAGTAGAAGCCGTCCCCGCTGGGAGACGACGTCGCCCAGCCGTCGGCGGCCTCCTTGTACTCGCCCGGTACCCACTGGGCGTTGAACTCCGTGTAGTCCGTTATATCGAAGTCGACCGTGACCCCGATCGCGCGGAGTTGCTCCTGGATCAGATCGTTCTCACCGAGGCGGTTGTAGCGGTCCGTGGTGAGCAGGTTGAACTGCAAGTTCTCCTGCCCGGCCGCGGCCAGCAGCTTCATGGCGTCGTCCGGGTTGTACTCCCAGTACGGGCCCAGTTCCCCGGCCTCAAACGTCGGCGTGTGGTCGAAGACGAACGGCCACGCGGCGGTCGGCAGGTAGGTGCCGATGCCGTCGTAGATGATCTGGACGTTCAGGGCGCGGTTCACGCCCTGCGTGATGGCCGCACGGACCCGCTTGTCGGCGAACTTGGGGAGCGTCTGGTTGAAGCCCCACGAGCCGCTGTTGATCAGGATCGGGTCGGCCAGGATCGTGAAGTCCGGGTTGGTCTCCAGGAGATCCAACGCGTCCGCCGGCGTCGAGGGGTAGCCATAGGCGTAGTCGATCTGGCCGGTGCGCAGGGCGGCGACGCGCGCCGGCTTGTCCTGCATGACCCGCCACTCCAGGCCATCGAGGAACGGCTTGCGGCCGTAGCGGTTCTTCTCCCAGTAGTCCGGGTTCGTCACCATGTTGACGTGGCTGCCCTCTTCGACCTCCGTAATGATCAGCGGACCGGTGCCGATCGCGCTCGTGTCGAGGTCGTTCTCGAGCTCCCGCGGGTAGACCCCCATCCAGCGCAGCGAGAACGGGACCAGGAAGTCCGGGCTGGGCCGCTCGATCGACATCCCGAAGGTGTGCGCGTCCGGCGTGGTCATCTCGGTCACGAGGTTGAACGGCCCCGTGTTGATGCCCGTGGTGCTCTGGCGGGTGTAGGCCCAGAGCACGTCCTCCGACGAGAAGTCGCGCCCATTCAGGGGGACGACGTTCTGCCACTTCACGCCCTCGGCGAGGTTGAACGTATAGTTCAGGCCGTCCGGGGTGTTCTCCCACGTCGTCGCGAGCTCCGGCTCCAGATCCACCCTGAACTTGCTGGCCCCGGGCCCGTGATCGAGCCCGAGCAGGCGGTTGTAGGCAGCGGTCGGGATGGTGGTGGTCCCGCCGGCCTGCGACTTGCTGATGTCCCAACTGCCGATGCTGAAGGTGACGCCGATCTTCAGGATGCCTCCCTCGACCGGATCGCCGGGCGGGTCGAGGTAGGCGTAGGGGTACGGCGACCCGTCAATCTCCGCCTGCTTGTTCATGTCCGCGACTGCCTGCTCGATCTCGGACTGGCTCCGCCGTGGAAACTCGCCGATGACCTCGGCCGGTGCGGTCGGAGGAGGGGTCCTGGTCGGCGTTGCGGTCGGCGGCGCCGTCGGCGCTGCCGTCGCGACGGGCGCCTCTTCGTCGTCGTCGCCGCAGCCGATCAGCGCGGCTGCGGCGAGGCCGGCCCCGCCGATGACACCGCCTCGCAGCACCGTCCGGCGGCTCAGACGGGTGTTCAGTCCCTCGAACCAGTTGTGGCTGTCTTCTGCCATGCCACTCCCCCTTCGCTTGCAGCTCCCCCGCTTGCGATGTTGACGGTACGAACGAGCGGCCGAACCGGATCCCTCGTACCCGAGCGCGCGGATGCTAGCACATTGCGCCACCCGTTGGCGCGCGATCCGCGCCGATCCGCCATAGCGTTTGTCATGCGGCGTCCCTCAACTCCCGAGGCCCAGCACCCGCTCCAGCCACTGCGAGAGGTCCCGCGCGCTGTGCGCGCCCACCTCGTGAGCCATCGGGTACTCGCGATAGTCGGGCTCCAGCCCGAGCGCCGCGAGGCGGTCGCGGGAGGCTCGTCCGCGCTCGACGCCGATGCTGGCGTCGGATGCACCGTGCTGGACGAGCAGCGGCAGCGCGCGCACGGCCTCGCCGGGAGCCTCGCCCTCGGCGAAGACGTCGTCAGGCAGGCTCGTGCTCAGCGCGGCGAGGCCGGCGTAGCGTTGCGGCTCGTGGAAGCCGGCGCGGTAGGCCATGCCGCCGCCCTGGCTGAAGCCGAGCAGCGCGACGCGGTCGCGTCGCACCGGGTACGCGTCGAGGGCGAAGTCGACGAACTCGCTGACCATGGTGTTGGCGGCCTCGACAACCTCGGGGGAGCCGCGGCCGTCGGGACCGCTGAAGGCGTGCCAGTTGAAGCCATGGAAGTTCGGCTCGATCTGCAGCGGGGCCTGGGGGCAGATCATCAGCAGCCGCCCGCCGGCGAGGTAGGGGCTGAGCCCCAGCAGATCCTGCGCGTTCGCCCCGTAGCCGTGCAGCGCGATCAGCGTCGGCAGCAACCCGTCGCCGTCTGCGTCCTCGCTCGATCCGGGGTGCGCGACGGCGTGAATCAGTGTCATGGAGCCTCCACGCGGCGCGCTCGACCGCGCTCGCGAGGGCAGTATAGGCGGGCGGCGCGCCGGCCCCTCCGCTGGCGCGCGGCGCCCGCTGCTATCATCGCGGCGCATCGAGATGGGAGCGTGAAGCGTGGCCTACCACGTGTACTTCGAGGACGTCGAGGTCGGCGACAGCGTGCCGGACTGGTCGCGCACGACGGACTTCATGCACTGGAACCGCTACGCGGCGGTCAACGACGAGTTCGTCTACATCCACATGGACGACGACGCGGGACGCCGCGGCGCCAACGAGCAGGGCGCCTTCGGCATGGGCAACCTGCGCTTCGCCTACCTGATCAACATGCTGCGCGACTGGGCCGGCGACGAGGTGGAGGTCCGCGAGCTGGCCTTGCAGTTCCGCGCCATCAACCAGAAGAACGACACGCTGACCTGCACCGGCACGATCACCGGGAAGACCGTCGAGGACGGCGAGCACCTCGTGCGCCTCGAGATCAACGTGATGAACCAGGACGGGCGGGGAACCACGCCCGGCCACGCCGTCGTCGTGCTGCCCTCGCGCGGCGAGTAGCGAGCCGCCGCGGCGATCCCGTGGCCTGTCACTGCGCCCTCGGGTGCAGCGACGTGCTCGGCCGGGGAACCACCTGGAGAGGCCAGCCAGCACCATGATTGCATCCGAGTTCATCGCCGAGTCCCCAGAGCAGATCGGGATCGACCCTGAGGGGCTGCAGCGCCTGCGCGACTACGTGCGCAGCCAGGTTGCCGATGGTCTTCCCAGCGCGCAGGTGGCGGTCGGCCGCCACGGCCGGATCGTTGCGGTCGCCGGCTACGGCGAGGTGACGCGGGGCGGCCGCTCCGGCCCGGCCGAACCAGACACCCTCTACTGCATCTACTCCTCAACCAAGGCGATCGTCGGCGCCGCTGGCTGGGCGTTGATCGAGGACGGACTGTTGGACATCGATGAGCGCGTCTCGGCGATCATCCCCCAGTTCCTGACCAACGGCACCGAGAAGGTCACCGTCCGCCAGGTGCTCACGCACACCGCGGGCTTCCCCTACGCGCCGATGCATCCCGACCTCTGGGAGGACTGCGCCAAACGGCAGGAGCGAATGGACTACTGGCGCCTCACCTGGGAGCCGGACAGCCGCTTCGAGTACCACGCCACCTCGGCCCACTGGACCCTCGCCGAGATCATCAGTCAGCGCACCGGCGAGGACTTCAGGGACTACGTTCGCCAGCGCCTGCTGCTGCCGATGGGCGTGCCCGATCTCTGGGTCGGCCTGCCGGACGAGCAACAGCGGCGCGCCGCCGATGTCGTCTACACCGAGCCACCGGTGATGCCGGAGGGCGGGTGGACCGAGACCAACCCCGACACCGTGCTCCACTTCAACCTGCCATCGCAGCGGCGGGCGGGCTGCCCCGGGGCCGGCGGCTTCGCCGGCGCCGGCGAGCTCGCCCTCTTCTACCAGCGGCTGGTCAGTCCGGCCGAGTCCGGCGATCGAGCGCCGCTCAAGCCCGAGACCATCGAGTACGCCACGCGGGTGCTGACGAACGATCACCACCGGGCGCCCGACGGAGTGCCGGTCAACCGCGCGCTGGCGGTCGTGGTGGCAGGCGCTCAGCCGGTTGAGCGTGGGTTTGCGCCGACGGCCTCGGAACGCGCCTTCGGGCATGGTGGCGCCGGCGGTCAGATCGCCTGGGGCGATCCGGAGAGCGGATTGTCGCTCGGATTTGTCACCAACGGCTTTGTTCCGCCAGCCGATCAGGAGGCGCGTAGCCGAGAGATCAACCGCCTCGCCGGTGAATGCTTGATCGACTGAGTCTCCCTGCGCCCCCGGGACATGGCCACGCTCTTCCGGCGCTACCGGCTCCAGGCAGACCCCTACCCCCTGGGTAGGGGTATAGTGAAGGCGGAGGTGCAGCCATGGACGCCGATACCAAGGCAGACGTGCTCAAGCGGCTCGCGTACCTTGAGGGCCACCTGGCCGGCGTGCGCCGGATGATCGAGGACGACACCTACTGCGTCGACGTGCTCAAGCAGACCTACGCGGTGCGGCGCGCCATCGAGAAGGCGGAGTCGCGCATGCTCTCCGGCCACCTCCACCACTGCGTCGTCGACGGCGTGCGCGGCGGCGAGCAGCACCGCGTGATCGAGGAACTCGTGCAGCTCTACGAGCTGGCGAACAAGTAGCGCGCGCGAGGTCCGAGGCGTGACGACCGACCCGCAGGGAGCAGCGATGCCGCGGCGCATTCTGATGTGCGAGCCGCTGCACTACCGGATTGAGTACGAGATCAATCCCTGGATGCGCCGCTCCAACCGGATCGACGGGCCCCGGGCGCTCGAGCAGTGGCGGCTGCTGCGCGCGCGCATCGAGGCGCTCGGCGTCACCGTCGAGCTGATATCGCAGGCGCCCGGGACACCGGACATGATCTTCACGGCGAACGCCGGCGTGCTGGCCGGCGACCGCTTCATCCCCTCCAACTTCCGCTTCCCCGAGCGGCAGCCGGAGGAGGACCACTTCATCCGCTGGTTCCGCGCGCACGGCTACCGGATCGAGCCGGTGCATCGCCCCCACTACTGGGAGGGCGAGGGTGACGTGCTCGCGGGCGACGGCCGCATCTTCGCCGGCTACCGCTTTCGCACGGAGTTCCGCGCGCTCGACCACCTGGAGGAGGCGCTCGGGCAGGAGCTGGTGCGGCTGGAGCTGGCCGACCAGCGTTTCTACCACCTCGATACCTGCTTCGCGCCGCTGGGCGGCGGGCGGGCGCTGTACGAGCCGGCGGGGTTCAGGCGCGAGGCGCGCGCCCGGCTCGCGGAGCACTTCGACGACCTGATCGAGGTCGACCACAGGGAGGCGCTGCGCTTCGCCTGCAACGCGCTGGTGGTCGGCAAGCAGGTGGTGCTGAACAGCGGCTGCCCGAAGACGGCGCGCGCCCTCGCCGAGCGCGGCTACGAGGCGATCGAGACGCCCACCGATGAGTTCATCAAGGCGGGCGGCAGCGTGAAGTGCCTGACGCTCATGCTTGACGCCTTCCCTCCGGCGGCCGGGCCAGGCGGGCAGGCCCCGGCCCGAAGCGCGAGCGCGGAGCGGCGGCGATGACGGCCCGGCAGCCGTCGCCCGCCGCGGCCGCGACCGAGGAACTGCGCCTGCCGATCCGCGGAATGACCTGCGCCTCCTGCGTGCGGCGCGTCGAACGCGCGCTCGCCGCCGTGCCCGGCGTCGAGTCCGCGAGCGTGAACCTCGCCACCGAGGCGGCCACGGTCTCCACAAGCGGCGCGCCGCTGGCCGCGCTGCGCGAGGCCGTCGAGCGCTCCGGCTACGAGCTGCGGCTGCCGGGAGACCGCGACGAGGGCGAGGCGGACGGCGACCCCTTCGAGGCGCAGCGCCGCGCCGAGGGGGCGGCGCTGCGCAGGCGCGCGCTGCTCGCCGGGGTGGCGGCGCTCGTGCTCGTCTCGGCGATGGGCTGGACGCGGCTGCCCGGCCTCGAGGACGTGTCCGAGCGCGTCTGGCATCCGCTCTTCTTCGCCCTCGCGAGCCCCGTGCAGCTCTGGGCGGCGTGGCGCATCCACGCCGCGGCGCTGCGCGCGGCCCGCCACGGCCTCGCGACGATGGACACGCTGATCTCGCTCGGCACCTCGGCGGCCTACGGCTACTCGCTGCTCGCGACCTTCGCGCCGGGGCTGTTCGAGGGCGCACGCGGCCTCGAGCCGAACGTCTACTTCGACACGGCCGCCGCGATCGTGGCGCTCGTCCTCGGCGGGCGGCTGCTGGAGGCGCGCGCGAAGGCGAAGTCGGCGCAGGCGCTGCGCAGCCTGATCGAGCTGCGCCCCCGGCTCGCGCGCGTGCTCGAGCGCGACGAGGAGTACGAGATCCCGATCGCCGCCGTGCAGCCGGGCGACATCGTCATCGTGCGCCCCGGCGAGCAGCTGCCGGTCGACGGCGAGGTCGTCGCGGGCGCCTCGGCGGTCGACGAGTCGATGCTGACCGGCGAGTCGCTGCCGGTCGCGAAGCGCGAGGGCGACCCGGTCTACGGCGCGACGCAGAACACGACCGGCGCGCTGCGCGTGCGCGCGACCGCCCTCGGCGCGGACTCGGCGCTGGCGAGGATCATCGCGCTCGTCGAGCAGGCGCAGGGATCGAAGGCGCCGATCCAGGCGCTGGTCGATCGCGTGGCCGCGGTCTTCGTGCCGGCGGTGATCGCAGTCGCCCTGTTGACGCTGGCGCTGTGGTGGGCGCTCGGCCCGGCGCCGGCGCTGACGTTCGCGCTGATCAACGCGGTCACGGTGCTGATCGTCGCCTGCCCCTGCGCCCTCGGCCTCGCCACGCCGACGGCGATCATGGTCGGCATCGGGCGCGGCGCGCGGGCGGGCCTGCTGATCCGCGACGCCTCAGCCCTCGAACTCGCGCGACGTGTCGACACGGTGCTGCTCGACAAGACCGGGACGCTCACCGAGGGGCACCCCGAGGTCGCCTCGATCGCCGCGTCACCCGGCTTCGAGGAGAACGAGCTGCTGCGCCTGCTGGCGACGGCCGAGCGCGGCTCGGAGCACCCGCTGGCCGGCGCGATCGAGCGCGAGGCCGCCCGTTGCGGGCTCGCCCTCGGCCAGCCGGACGCGCTGGAGGCCGAGCCGGGCCGCGGCATCGTCGCCACCCTCGAGGGCCGCGCGGTCGTCGCCGGCAGCCTCGAGCTGCTGGCCTCGCGGGGCGCTGCCGTCGACGGGCTCGCGAGCGACTTCGAGGCCGCAGCGGCGCGCGGCGAGACGCCGATCGCCGTCGCGATCGACGGCGAGGCGGCGGGCGTGGTGGGCGTCTCGGACCGGCTGCGCGCGGACGCCGCGGAGGCGGTCGCGCGGCTGCACGCGCTCCGCCTCGAGGTCGCGCTGCTGACCGGCGACCGCATCGAGGCGGGCGAAGCGATCGCGGCGCAGGCCGGCATCGGGCGCGTCGTCGCGGGCGCGTCGCCCGCGGACAAGGCGGAGGCCGTGCGCGCACTGCAGGCCGAGGGCCGCGTCGTCGCGATGGTCGGCGACGGCATCAACGACGCGCCCGCGCTGGCGCAGGCGGATGTGGGCATCGCGATCGGCGGCGGAGCCGACGCGGCGATCGGCGCGGCGAGCGTCGCACTGCTGCGCGCCGACCCCGGCGGCGTCGCCGACGCGATCGCGCTCAGCCGCTCGACGATGCGCACGCTGCGCCAGAACCTGGTCTGGGCGTTCGCCTACAACGTGCTGCTGATCCCGGTGGCGGCGGGCCTCGGCTACCTGCTCTTCGAGGGCGCCTCGGTCCCCGCGGCGCTGACGCCGCTCTTCGGCGAGCACGGCTTCCTCAACCCGATCGTCGCCGCCGCCGCGATGGCCTTCAGCTCCCTCTCCGTGATGGCGAACTCGCTGCTGCCGCGGCGGGCCGCCTGAGCCGCTTCGCCCCGCTCGCGCCGTTCGCGCCGCCCGCACGGGATCCGCCCGGCGACTTAAGGCGTAGTGTGTGTTCCGGGCGAGCCGACCCACCGCGCAGGAGGCACCGGTGAATGAGCGAAACGCCCGGAGCTACATCAGGGCGGGCGCATGGGGCCTTGTCGCGGCAGCCGCGGGCGCGGCGGCGGCGGTGCTGGTGCTCGCGTTCATCGTTGGCCAGGAGGGTCCGCCGGACCAGCGGAGCGTCGCCGTCGCGGAGCCGGCCGTCGAGAGTGACGACGGTCTCCAGGTTGTGGTACCCGATGCCTCCACAGAGACGGACGATGGGACGCCGCTGTCGCCGGTCAGGGAGGCTCCTCCAGACGCGGTGGCGCCAGCGCTGCCACCGACCGTCGACCGCGTTCGAGCGACGCCAGGTGAGGGGGACATCGCCGCCGCGCGGACGATCGAGGACGAGATCACGCGCATTGACGAACTGATCGCCGTGATGGCTCGGGAGGGGGATGCCGACGAATCCGTAGATCCGGAACTGTTACGGGAGATCACCGAATCCATCGCGTTCGTGGCGGAGCAGCTTGAGGCCGGATCGGATGTGGTGTCGAAGCAGCAGGTGGTCAGCTACCTCACCGCAACCGCGCATGCGCGCACGTTGCTTGCAGCGGCCCGCGCGGGCTCGGACGACGCCCTTGCGCTCAGCGGCGCCCGGCAGGCGGCCCAACACGGGGTGTCTGTCGCCTCGTACTACATCCGCCACCACTTCGTGGGTCCTGACGCCTCCGCAGATACACAAGGCGGGACACCGCTGACACCGGTCAGGGAGGCCCCTCCAGACGCGGTGGTGCCAGCGCTGCCACCGACCGTCGACCGCATTCGAGCGGCGCCAGGTGAGCAGGACATCGCCGCCGCGCGGACGATCGAGGACGAGATCACGCACATCGAAGACCTGGTCGCCGCGATCGCCGTCGAGGTGGAAGCGGACCACCCCGTTGACCCGGCACTACTGCGGGAAGTCACCGAATCCATTGCGTTCGTGGCGGAAAAGCTTGAAACCCGGGCGGACGTGCTATCCGAGCAGAAGGTGACCAGCTACCTCACGGCAACCGCGGAATCCCGTCTGCTGTTTGCGGCTGAGCGCGCGGACGAGGATAGCGCCCGCGCGCTCAGCGTCGCCCGACAGGTAGCCCAGAACGGCGTCGTTGTTGCCTCCTACTACATCCGCGACCACTTCTAGGAATGTAGCCACTCACTCGCCTGAGGCGGGATCCGCCGGGGCACGCTACGACTCGCCGGCGAGGCGAGGCCGCCCTCGTCCGGCCACGCGGATGATGGGTGGACGGTGCCCTACCCGACGTCTTCGACGACGTCGACTTCGCAGTGGTAGGTGCGGAACTCGTCGACGAAGTAGTCGCTGAGCGGAGCCTGCACCTGCTGCTCGAAGAGCTCGGAGCTGCGGTAGGCGTCGAGGTCGGCCTGCGAATCCCAGATGCTGACGGCGAAGCCGGCGTCCGCCTCGTCGAGGTCGTGGGCGAGCCAGCGGCCGCGCAGCCCCTGGATGCCGCTGCTGATCGGCTCCATGGTCTGGCGGTAGGCCTCGGCGTACTCGGGCCACTTGCCCGGCTGCACCTTGCCCCATGTGATTCGCATGATCATGGCGCACCTCCTTCACTACGAGTGTAGTGACCTGCGGTCGCCTGCAAGTGCGCCTGGTCACAAGCGGCGGGTCCGAGGAGTGTCAGCGGCGTCGCGCCGCCCGAGGCCGGTCCTCGACCCGCACGACGAAGCGCAGGCCCGACCAGGTCTCGTCGATCGCGCAGACCTTGTTGTCGACGAGTCCCGCCGCGAGGCCGACCTCGCGCACGGTGTTGCCGTCGAGGTCGGTCGGGACGCCCGAGGCGCGCTTCGGCCAGGCGATCCAGAGGCCGCCGGCCGGGTCGAGGGCGCGCGCGAGCGCCGCGAACCTGCGGCGCAGATCACGCTCGCTGTCGGTGAAGCTCACGATGACGTCGAGCGGACCGCGCGCCGTGCGGCGCAGCGCGACGCCCTCCGGCAGCTCGCCGAGCGTGGCGTCGAAGCCCTCGGGTGCGCGCAGCAGCGCGACCCGCTGGCCGGGCTTGATGCCGAGTTTCTTCGGAAGCGGCCTTCCCCAGTAGCCGGCCATGGCCGGATGGTACAGGCGCACGCCGCGCGCCGCGGGCTACCCTGCGCGCGGTGGCGATCGCGCGAAGAAGGCGGGGCTGGCAATGCGCATCTCGGTCATCGGTAAAGAGCAGGCGGACAGCGAGGCCTCGCGACTGGCGTTCGAGGTCGGGCGCGAACTCGGCGCGCGCGGCCATGTGCTGATCTGCGGCGGACGCGGCGGCGTGATGCGCGAGGTCTGCCGAGGCGCGAAGCAGAGCGGCGGACTGACGATCGGCATCCTGCCCGGCGACGACCTCGGCGAGGCCAACGAGTACGTCGACATCCCGCTGCCGACCGGCCTGGGGTTCGCGCGCAACGTGCTCGTCGCGCGCGCGGGCGAGGCGGTGATCGCCATCAGCGGGAAGTTCGGGACGCTCTCCGAGATCGCCTTCGCGCTGATCTCCGAGCGGCCGGTGATCGGCCTCGGCACGTGGGAGCTGCGCGACGGCGACGGCCACGAGGCGCCGATCGAGCGCGTCGAGGACGCGAAGTCCGCCGTCGACGCCTGCGAGGCGGCCGTCGCGGGCGCCTGACCGGGTCAGCGCTCGACGCGGTAGCGCAGGTACAGCTCGCTCGTCTCCGCGTTGCGGTGCGCGGAGAGCAGCTCGAGCCGCCGCACGCCCTCGCGCGTCGCGGGATGGCCGGGGGTCTCGACGGCGCTCGGCGCGCCATCGCCGCCGACGACGAGCGGGCCGACGGTCAGGAACAGCTCGTCGACGAGGTCGCGGCGGAAGAACTCGCCGTTGAGCGTCGGACCGCCCTCGAGCAGCAGCAGCCGGCAGCCCAGCGCCTCGCGCATGTGCGCGAGCATCGAGGGCGCCTCGTCGCCCGCGGGGACGCGGTGGACGGGGCGGCCGGCGGCAGCCAGCGCCGCGGCGCGCTTGGCGGGCGCGCCGTCCGCGAGGTAGACGACGGCCTCGAAGTCGCTGCCGCTGAAGAAGCGGTTGTCGAGCGGGAGGTCGCCGGAGCGCGAGAGCGTGGCGGCGATCGGCAGGCGCGGCTTGCCGCGGCTGAGGCGCAAGGCCTCGAGGGCGTCGTCGTTGAGGCGCGGCGAGTGGCCGCTGGCGCGCAGCGTGCCCGCGCCGGTGAGCACGATGTCTGCGTGAACGCGCAGCTCGCGCAGCAGTTGGCGGTCCGCCGCCGATCCGAGGCCGCGCTCACTGCCCTCGATCACGGTCTTGCCATCGACGGACGCGATCATGTTGACGATCACGTAGGGCCGATCGGAGGGCGCCTCGGGGAACTCGAGGGCTGTGTAGTCGGGCGTGCTGCCGAGGATGTCCATCGCCCCGAGTCTGCCACCGCGCGCTCGCGCGGCGCCAGCGCGCCGGCCGGCGCGGCTACTCGGCGGCGATGGCGGCGACGAGCGCGGCGCGTACCTCCTCGAGCGAGGCGACGCCCTCGAACTTCGCCGTGACGGCGCCGCCGCGGGCTGCGATGAAGATCCACGGCTCGGTCTGGAGCTGCCAGTCCTCCAGCAGCTGGATGGGCACGAGGCGGCCGGTCGCACGCACCTCCTCGAGGATGTAGGGCTCGACGTGCACGAACTGCACCTCGCCGCCGAACTCCTCCCAGAGCGGGACGACGACCGCCTCCATCAGCGGCCCGCAGAAGCGGCTCTGGCAGTACGCGGGCGTGGCGATCGCCACGAGCACCGGCTTGCCGGTGCCGACGGCCTCGGCGACGGTCAGCTCGTTCATCTCCGGGATCGGCTCGACCATGCTGCTGACGACGCTGATGTGGGCGCCGTCGCGCAGCGTGAGGTGGGGGCTCTCCGGCAGCGCGTCGCCGACCTGCGGTTCGGGTGTGCGCTCGAGCACGTTGAACGGCTGCACGCGGACGCGGCGCCGCTCGCCCTCGATCTCGGCGTCGAGCTCGGCGCCCCAGTCGCCCGTGCGGTCGAAGTCGACGTTGGCATGGAAGACGGCGACCAGTTCGTCCTCGTGGACATGCGTGGAGCCGTCGGAGTGCTCGTGGTCGGTCTGCTGGCTGAACGCCGCGCGTTGCAGCTCGTAACTGCCGACGAAGGCGCCCTGCCGCGACTCGTCGAGGCGGTAGAGCCGGACGCTGCCGCTCACCTCGAGGATCAGCGAGGTGTCCGAGCGGAAGAAGCCGAAGGTGAGGCGGTTCGTGCCGACGGCCAGCGCCGAGTTGAGCACGACGGGCTGCGCATCCGGGTCGAAGGCCTCGCCGACGGCGCGCGCGGAGAAGTCGAGCGACGACGGCGCGCCGCCCTCGCCGGACCCGCAGGCGGCTGCGAGGGCAGTCAGCAGGGCGAGCAGGACGGCAGCCAGCGCCGGAGGGACGGTCGCCCGCAGCGACGCTCGCGCGACTTGCGGGTCGGGAGGCACGGCGCTGCTAGTCGCGCGGCAGGCCGAGGCCCTGCAGGGCGATGATGTTGCGCTGAATCTCACTGCTGCCGCCCGCTATCGTGATCGCGACGTTGGACTTGTGTGTCGACCAGATGCGGCCCTCGATCGGTGCGTCCGGTGAGGTGGCGGCGACGGTACCGAGCGGGCCCGCGATCTCCGTGCCGAACTCGCCCATGCGGCGCTCGAGTTCGGTCATGAAGACCTTCAGCACGGACGACTCGGTGCGCAGCCTCATGCCCGCGGCGATCTTCGAGGAGGTCATGCCCTGCAGCACCTCCCCCGCCTCGATGTCGATTGCCAGCTGCGCGATCCGGTCGCGCACCCAGGGATCCTCGGAGAGCGGCCGGCCGTCGACGCTCGTCTCCCGGATGTAGGCGACCAGGTGATCGACCATGAGCCGCATGTGGCCGTACGGGATGCCCGAGGTGCGGTCCAGGTCGAGCGCCTCGCGGACGTAGTCCCAGCCCCGGTTCTCGATGCCCAGCAGGTGGTCGGCCGGGACGCGCACGTCGTCGTAGAAGGTGGCGCCGATCTCGCCGCCGTCGAGCGTGGGCATCGAGGCGACGGTGAAGCCCTCGCGGCCGTGCTCGACGAAGAGCAGCGAGATGCCGTCGCGCAGCGGCGCGTCCGGGTCCGTGCGAACGGCGAGGTACATGATGTCGCCGGGGGCGGGGTTGCCGTACATCTTCGAGCCGTTGATCACGTACTCGTCGCCGTCGCGCACGGCGCGCGTCTGCAGGTTGGCGAGGTCCGAGCCGGTCTCCGGCTCGGTGAAGCCGAGCGTGAAGTCGATCTCGCCGTCGCGGATCTTGGGGAGCAGCTCCGACTTCATCCAGTCCGAGCCGTACTTGATGATCAGCGGCCCCATGATGTTGACGTTGTAGAGCGAGAGCGGCGCCCCGATCCGCGAAGCCTCGTCCGAGAGGATGAAACGCTCGACAGCGGTGAGATCGCCCGTGCCGCCGTATTCCTCGGGCCAGCCGATGGAGTACCAGCCGCGCTCGGCGACCATCTCCTTGAAGCGCTTGACGGCGCCCGCCAACTCCGGGGCGCGGCGGCTGCGGCGGCCCACCGAGCGCACCTCGGCCGGCCAGGCGTCGTCGAGGAACTCGCGAACCTGCGCACGGAACTGGTCCTGCTCCTCGCTCCATGTGAAGTCCATGAGTCGCGTCCTTTCGCGTTCCGGCCGCCGCCCCTCGCGGGTTAGTCGCGAGGCAGGCCGAGGCCCTGCAGCGCAATGATGTTGCGCTGGATCTCGTTGCTGCCGCCGGCGATCGTGATGCCGGGGTTGTTGCGCTGCGTGTAGTGGAACCAGCCGCCCGAGGGCGCCTCCGCCGATTCTGGCGTGAGCGAGGCGAGCGGGCCCGAGACCTCCATCGCGAACTCGCCGATGCGGCGCTCAAGCTCGGTCAGGAAGATCTTGACGACCGAGGACTCCGCCCGCAGCTTCAGGCCCGCCGCGATCTTGGAGGCGGTGATCCCCTGCAGCAGCTCGCCCGCCTCGATCTCGATCACGAACTGCGCGATGCGATCGCGCACCCAGGGATCCTCGATCAGCGGGCGGCCGTCGAGCGATGAGTCCTTGACGTACTCGATCAGCTCCGCCAGGCGCATCGGCATCTGGCCGTAGGTGATGCCGCTCGTGCGGTCGAGGTCGAGCGCCTCGCGGATGTAGTCCCAGCCCTTGTTCTCCTCGCCGAGCAGGTGGTCGGCGGGGACGCGCACGTTGTCGTAGAAGGTGGCGCCGACGTTGCTGCCAGTCAGGGTCGGCATCTGCGTGGAGGTGAAGCCCTCGCGGCCGTACTCGACGAAGAGCACGGAGATGCCCTGGCGCAGCGGCGCGTCGGGGTCGGTGCGCACGGCGAGGTACATGACGTCGTCGGGGCCCGGATTGCCGTACATCTTCGCGCCGTTGATGACGTACTCGTCGCCATCACGGTAGGCGCGGGTCGTCAGGTTGGCGAGGTCCGAGCCCGTCTCCGGCTCGGTGAAGCCGAGCGTGAAGTCCATCTCGCCGGCGCGGATCTTCGGCAGCACCTCGTACTTCATCCAGTCGGTGCCGTACTTGATGATCAGCGGCCCGATGATGCTGACCAGGTAAGGCGGGAGGGGCGCGCCGATGCGGCTCGCCTCGTCGCTGACGATGTAGCGCTCCATCTGGCTGAAGGCGGGCAAGCCGCCGTACTCCTCCGGGAGTCCCAGCGAGAACCAGCCGCGCTCGGCGGCGGCGTGGCGGAAGCGCTCGGCCTCCTCGGGGCCCGCGCGGCCGGCGCGCTGGACCTCCGGCGGCCACTCGCCCTCGAGGAACTCGCGCACCTCGGCGCGGAACTGCTCTTCGCTCTCGGTGTATTCGAAGTCCATGGCGATCCTCCGGTGTTCCTGCGGCGTTCCTGCGCTGCGCGGCTAGTCGAGGATCGCGCTGGCGACGGCGCGGCGGTGTTCGTGCGCGGTGCCGTAGGTGCAGGCCGCCGCCGTGCCGAGGCGGTACGGGAACTGCACGAAGTGGTCGTCGATGAAGCCGACGCCGCCGTGCACCTGGATCGCGTCACGGGTGATGCGCGCGGTGGCGTCGCCCATGAAGGCCTTGGCGTAGCGCGCGCCCAGCTCGTAGGGCTGGCCCGTGGAGTGCAGCCAGGCGGCCTTGTAGCAGAGGTAGCGCCCGGTCTCGATGTCGACCGACATGTTGGCGCACTTGTGCGAGATCGCCTGGAAGGCGCCAATCGGCTTGCCGAAGGCGACACGCGTCTTCGAGTACTCCGCGGCCAGCTCCAGCGAGCGCTGGCAGAGGCCGAGCATCAGCACGGAGTTGGCGATCGCGCCGAGCAGCGTGACGTTCGTCTGCAGCCCCGCGGCCGAGACGACCCGGCCCTCGGCGCCGTCGAAGCGCACGTCGTAGAGCGGCTCGCCGCCGGAGGCGGGCATCCGCTCGGCGCTGACGCCGCTCGCGCCCGTCTCGACGACGGCCATCTCGTCGGCGGCGGCGAGCGGGACCAGCAGGTGCGTCGCGAGCCCCACCCACGGCACGACGAGCCGGCGGTCGCTGAGCGTGACGGCGTCGCCGTCGCCCCGCGTCGCCATCTGCGTCGTGCCGTCGTCCGCGGTGAGCGCGGGGATGACGACGGCCTCGCCGTCGGCGATCGCCTGCGCGAGGTCCGCGTCGGCCTCGACGAGCGGGAGGCCGGCGGCGATGGTGGAGTGGGGGTAGGGGCTGACGGAGTAGCCCTTGCCCATCTCCTCGAGCAGGAGCACGGCGTCGAAGAGTCCGCCGCCGGTGCCGCCCATCTCCTCGGGGAAGGGGGCGGAGTTCCAGCCGAGCTCGACGATGTTGGGCCAGAGATCGCTGTCGTAGCCCTCGTCGGCGCGGTAGCCGTCGCGCATGCGATCGAGCGGGAAGTCGCGCGAGAAGAAGTCGCGCGCGGTCTGGCCGAGCAGTTCCTGGAGTTCGCTGAATTCGTGGTTCACGTAGACGCCGCCCCTCGTACCTCGGGTTCCGGGGCAGCAAATCATGGTGTCGCGGCGTCGCCCCCGGCCCTCGCCCACCGCGAGCGCCAATATATGCCGCCTGCCGCGCGGGCGGTAGCGCGCGGGTCGTCGCCTCGCGCGGATGCGGGCTCAGCGGATGCGGGCTCAGTTGCAGTAGGGGAGGCCGATTTCGTCGAAATCGTTGGCTCGTACGTGTCGCAACCCCGCGGGGATGCAGCCGCTCAAGTCGTTTCCGCGGAAGCTGAACGCCACGAGGGTGGCGAGTTCGCCCAACTCGGCGGGGATCGGCCCGCTCAACCGGTTGCTGTAGAGGCTGAGCGATCTCAGGCTGGCGAGGCTGCCCAGTTCTTCGGGGATCGGTCCGCTCAACTGGTTCTCTCCGAGCAGCAACTCCCGCAGGCTGGTGAGGCCGCCCAACTCTGCCGGAATCGGCCCGCTCAACTCGTTATTGGAGAGATGCAGCCAACCCAGGCTGCGGAGGTTGCCCAACTCGGTGGGGATCGGCCCACTCAGGTCGTTGTCCCAGAGATTGAGGCGCGTCAGGTTGACGAGGTTGCCCAGCTCGGCGGGGATCGGCCCACTCAGTGCATTCTTCGAGAGATCCAGCCCTGTCAGGTTGACGAGGTTGCCCAACTCGGCCGGGATCGACCCGCTCAACTTGCTGCGGGCCAGTCCCAACCCTCTCAAGTTAACGAGGTTGCCCAGCCAGGCGGGGATCGACCCGCTCCACTCGTTGCCGGACAGTGACAGCGCTTCCAGGTTGGTGAGGCCGCCCAGCTCGGCGGGGATCGGCCCGCTCAGTTCATTGTCCCAGAGATTGAGGCTCGTCAGGTTGACGAGGCTACCCAACTCGGCGGGGATCGGCCCGCTCAGCTCATTGCCCTTGAGACTAAGGTACGTCAGGTTGACGAGGTTGCCGAGCTCAGCCGGAATCGGCCCACTGAGATCGTTCCAGGCGAGGTCCAGGACCTGCAGGTCGTTGAGATCGCCCAGCTCGGCGGGGATCGGCCCGCTCAGGTTGTTGATCGTCTGCGGGCCATGGTCAAGAGCCGGGTACCCTCCGAGATCGAGGTGCCGGAGGTGGGTCAGGTTGCCAAGCTCGGGCGGGATCGGCCCCCTCAGTCCAACCGCGAGCTTCAACACGGATACGCGGCCGTCGATGTCGGTCGTGACGCCGTACCAGTAGCCGAGCCGTGCGTCGGTCAACCAGTTCGTGCTGTCGTGCCAGTCCTCACCGCCCGTGGCGTGGTAGAGCGCAACGAGGATGGCGCGGTCCGCAGCAATCTCGGCTGGCTCCGGCGTCGGGATCCGGGTCGCGGTCGCGGTCGGGGTCGGAGTCACGGTCGCCGTCGGCGCGCCCGGGCCGGCCTCATCCCCGCCGCCCGTGCAGGCCACCAGAGCCAGCACAGCGAGCAGCAGCGCCGCCAGCAAGGCCGTCAGTCGTGCGAACATGCTTGCCTCCCGTTCCGGTCGCTCACTCGGCCGACGTCGATGCCGGGCCCGCCCGCCACACCCGGGCGGCTGCGTCGGCGAGAACGCCCGGGGCTCCTCGAGTACGGCAGCCCTCACCAGACAATACGCAGACGGCTCACATTCGGTTCCCGTCGGAGCAAATCAGTGGGCGGGCGCCGCGTTGACGGCGCGGCGGCGAGCGCCGTAGCGTGCTGGCGCCGCACACACGGCGCTACGAGGAGGTCGGGATGTCGCCTGCGGACGCGCCATCGGTACTGCTGGACGGGCTGCTGTTTCCCGAGGGGCCGCGCTGGCACGACGGGCGGCTCTGGTTCTCCGAGATGCACCAGCACCGCGTGATGACCGTCACCCCCGACGGCGAACCGGACGTCGTCGCGGAGTGCTTCTTCCGCCCCTCCGGCCTCGGCTTCCTCGACGACGGCAGCGCGATCGTCGTCAACATGACCGGGCGGCGCCTGATGCGCATCGCGGACGGCGCGCTCAGCGAGTACGCCGACCTCAGCGGGCTCGTCTCCGAGAACCCCAACGACATGGTCGTGGACGCCTCGGGGCGGGCCTACGTGAGCAGCCTCGGCCGCCGCGGCCCGCCCGACACTCCGCGGCCCGACCACCTGCGGCCCTTCGCCCCGCACATCGTCGAGTACTTCCGCGAGGCCGGCGTCGCGAACACGCCGGAGACCTCCGAGATCATCCGCGTCGACCCCGATGGCTCGACGCACCTCGCCGCCGACGGGGTGATGTCGCCAAACGGGCTGGTGATCACCCCGGACGGCGGCACGCTGATCTTCGCCGAGACCTACGCCAACCGCCTCTCCGCCTTCGACATCGACGCCGGCGGCGGGCTCTCCAACAAGCGCGTCTGGGCCGAGGTCGGCGACGCGATGCCGGACGGCATCTGCCTCGACGCGGAGAACGCGGTCTGGATCGCCTCGCCCTACACCTACCAGTTCCTGCGCGTCCGCGAGGGCGGAGAGATCGCCGATCGCATCGATCTGCCGGAGGGCAAGCTCGGCGTCGCCTGCATGCTCGGCGGCGAGGATCGCCAGACGCTGTTCCTGCTGACCTCGGTCCGGCCCTCGCGCAAGATCGTGCCGGGCCGCACGCGCGGCTTCATCGAGACCGTGCGCGTCGACGTGCCGGGCGCGGGCCGGCCGTAGGCGCCGGCGTGGCGGGCAACGCAGACATCGATCCGCGGCTCGTCGATCTCGTCGGCGCGGTCCCCTTCTGGGAGACGCTCGGCATCAGCCTCGACGACGCGAAGGTCGGCTGGGTGCGGCTGCGCCTGTCAATGCGCGAGGACCTGCGCACCTTCGGCGAGCGGAGCGTGCTGCACGGCGGCGCGATCGCGACGCTGATCGACTCCGCAGCGGCCTCGGCGACACGCACGCTGCGAGGCGAGGACGAGCGGCCGTGGCGCAGCCTCGCGACCACGGACATGCACGTCAGCTACCTCGCGGCGGTGACCGGAGGCGAGGTCACGGCCGAGGGACGCGTGCTGCGCGCCGGGCGGCAGGTCGCGTTCCTCGATGTCGAGGTGCGCGACGACGACGGCGAACTCGTCGCTCGGGGGATGGTCACGATGCAGATCCGCCGGGCGGACTGAGGAGGGCTGACGATGGCTGACCAGCGGCCGGGATCGATGGAGATGATCGCGACGACGGCGCAGCCGGGGCCGGCCGTGCCGATCACGCCCTTCATCTTCATGTCGGCCGGCACCAGCAACAGCTACCTCGTCACCACCGAGGACGGCGACGTGCTGATCAACTCCGGGATGGACTTCGAGGCTCCCGTGCACCACCGCAAGTTCGCCGCGGTCAGCGACGGGCCGCTGCGCTACATCCTGCTCACGCAGGGGCACGTCGACCACGTCGGCGGCGTCGGCGAGTATCGCGAGGACGGCGTGCAGGTGGTTGCGCAGCGCAACCTGCGGCGCGGCCAGGAGGACGACCGGCGCATCCCCGGCTACCGCTACTGGCGCAACAAGGTCTTCTTCGGCCGCGGCGTGCGCGTCACCGCGCCCGAGCCTGTCGTCCCGGACATCGCCTTCGACCAGGACTATTCCTTCGAGCTCGGCGGGCTGCGCTTCGAGCTGCATTCCGCGCCCGGCGGGGAGACGATCGACAACGCCTGCGTGCACCTGCCGCAGCACGACATCCTGTTCAGCGGCAACATCCTCGGCCCGCTCTTCCCCACCTTCCCGAACCTCTACACCATCCGCGGCGACAAGTACCGCTTCGCCGACGCCTACATCGAGACCGTCGAGCTGCTGCGCGATCTGCAGCCGGAGATGCTGATCACCGGCCACTTCGACCCGATCACCGGCCGCGAGCACATCGCGCGCGAGCTGACGCGGCTGCGCGACGCCGTCGCCTACGTGCTCGAGGAGACGCTGCGCGGGATGAACGCGGGCAAGAGCCCCTTCGAGCTGATGCGCGAGATCCGGCTGCCCGCGGGCCTCGAGGTCGACGAGCGCTACGGCAAGGTCTCGTGGGGCGTGCGCGGGATCTTCGAGGCCTACGGCGGCTGGTTCCACTTCGACTCGACCGCCGAACTGCTGGCGGACGCGCCCTCCTCGGTCAACGCCGAGGTCGCGGCCCTGGTCGGAGCGGACGCGCTGGCGGCGAGGGCGCGGGCGCTCCTCGACGGCGGCGATGCGGGCGGCGCGATCCGCCTCGCGGAGATGGCGCTGGCGGGTGAGCCGCGCCTGCGCGACGCCCTCGAGGTCTACCGCGACGCCCACCAGGCGCTGCTGGCCGATGCGGGCACGAACATGTGGGACCTGCGCTGGCTGCGCCGCCAGATCCGCGGCTCCGAGCGCCTGCTCGCCGCCGCGCCGGACTCGCAGGACTGGCAGCGCAGCGAGGGCGAGCCGCGCGTCGCACGCTGGATGATGGACCCGCCGGACGCGCCCTGAGCGCCCGCAGCCCTACCCCGGACCGAGCTGCATCGCCTCGATCGCGTCGTAGGCCTCCTCGACCAGGTCGAGGATGACCTGGCGGACGGGCTTGATCTCGCGCACGAAGCCGACGCCCTGGCCGGCGGCGACGCCCTGCCAGTCGCGCAGCTCGTGCTCGTCGATCGCCTGGCGCAGCTTGTTGTTGAGCAGGCCCTGCAGCGGCATCGGCAGGTGCCGAGGAGCCTCGGCCGACTCCCACGCCTCGAGGTAGCGGTTGCGCACGCCGCGTGAGCGCTTGCCGTCGCCCGCCGTCGAGACCCAGGCGTCCTGCGCGTTCGCGTTCAGCAGCTTCTGCTTCGCCCACATCTCCGTCGCCGACTCGTGCGTCGCCTGCCACATCGTGCCCGTCCAGACGCCGACGGCGCCGAGGGTGATCGCGGCGACGATGTGGCGGCCCGTGGTCACGCCGCCCGCGGCGAGGATCGGCGTGTCGAACTCCCTCGCCAGCTCCACGACCTCGGGCACGATCGAGAAGGTGCCGATGCGTCCCGTGTGGCCGGCCGAGTCCTGCCCCTGCGCGATCAGCAGATCGAGCCCGGCCTCAAGCTCGCGCCTGGCTTGGCGCGCAAGGCCGATCAGGCCCCAGACCTTCACGCCGGCCTCGTGCATCTCGTCGAGGATGAAGGCGGGGCTCCCGAGGCCGGAGGCGAAGATCGGGATCCGCTCCTCCATCATGATCTCGAGCTTCGTGCGCGTGTCGCGCAGGCCGCGCAGGCGCACGTCCTCGGGCGGCGGTCCCTTCGGGTCCGGGATCTCGTTGTCGCGCATCAGCTGCTCGACCCAGTCGCGGTGGCCCTGCGGGACCTGGTCCTCCAGCTCCTCCTGGTTGCCGCGCACGTAGGACGAGGGGATCGTGATGTCGACGCCGTAGGGGCGATCGCCGACGCGCTCCTTGATCCATTTGATGTCGGCCCGCATCTCCTCGATCGTGTGCGTGCTGCAGCCGAGGACGCCGATCCCGCCGGCATTCGAGGCAGCGGCGATCACGTCGCGCGTGTGCGCGAAGGCGACGATCGGGTACTCGCTGCCGTACTCCTCGCAGAGCCGGGTGTGCAGGGGATCGCTCGTCATCGTCGGCGTCCTTTCGCTTCGTGTCGGGCTAGCGCGCGGCGAGCCAGCGGAACTCCTGCGGCTTGCGCTTCGCCTGCGGGTCGATCGGGATGTGGATCAGCGAGGGGCCGTCGAGGCTCAGCGCCTCCTCCAGCGCCGCCTCGATCTGCTCCGGCGTCTCGCAGTGGAACCCGACGCCGCCGAGGCCCTCCATCACCTTGTCGTAGCGCGTGCCCGGGTTCAGCCCGCCGGGCGGCAGGTCGTCGCGCTCGAAGTGTTCGAGGGGGGTTCCGCCGATGCCGTTGTTGTTGATCACCACCCAGGTGATCGGCAGGTTGTGGCGCACGGCGACCTCGCACTCCATGCCGGCGAAGCCGAACGCCGAGTCGCCCTGCACGCAGATCACGCGCTGGTTCGGGTGCTCGACCTGCGCCGCGATCGCGAAGCCGTGGCCGAGGCCCATCGAGCCGAAGCTGCCGGCATCGAGACGCTGGCGCGCTCCGTGGTTGTCGAGCAGGGTGCGCCCGATCGCCATCGTGCCCTCGCCCTCGGTGACGTAGATCGCGTCGCGAGGGGCCGCCTTGTTCACCAGATCGAGCGCCGTGTAGTAGCCGAACGGCTCGCCGTCGCGGCCGGCGCCGATCATGCCGTTGACCAGTTCCTGATTCTTGTGGGCCTCGGAGCGCACGGTCTGCAGCCACTCGGAGTCCTGCGGGAACTGCCAGGGCTCCTCATCGAGGGCGTCGAGCAGCTGGCCGAGCGTCACCTTCGCATCGCCGACGAGGCCGACCTCGGTCGGCACGTTGACGCCGATCTCCTCGGGGTTCGAGTCGAGCTGGACGACGCGCACATCCTCGCGCCAGCGCGGCGGCTGGCCGAAGTGCAGCATCCAGTTGAGGCGCGCGCTGGCGAGGAAGACGAGGTCCGTGTTCTTCAGCACGAAGCTGCGCGCCGCCGCGATCGACTGCGGGTGGTCGTCGGGCAGCACGCCGCGCGCCATCGGCATCGCGAGGTAGGGGATGCCGGTCTGCTCGACGAAGCGGCGCATCTCCGCCTCGGCGCGGCCGAAGGAGATGCCCTTGCCGATCACGATCAGCGGCTGTTCGGCGGTCTTGAGGGCGGCGATCGCGGCCTCGACGGCCGAGTCGTCGGCGCGCAGGCGCGGGGGGTCCGGCACACGCGGAGCCCACTCGACGGTGTCTTCGTCGACCTCGTTGAAGATCAGGTTGCCCGGCAGGTCGAGGTAGGAGGGGCCGGGCGTGCCGTTGATCGCCTTGCGGACGGCCTCGGCGACGTAGAGCGGGAGGCGCTCGGTGCTCTCGGCGCGGCGCGCGTACTTGGCGTAGGGGGACATCGCGGCGACCTGCTCGGCCTCCTGGAAGTCGCCCATGTCGGCGCGCGTCGAGTCCGAGGCGCCGCCGATCATCAGCAGCGGCCAGCGGTTGGACCAGGCGTTGGCGAACGCGCCGACGGCGTTGAGCGCCCCCGGCCCGGAGACCACGAGGCTGACCCCGATGCGACCGTTGAGGTAGCCGGTGGCCTGTCCGGCGTAGGTGGCGGGCATCTCGTGGCGCATCCCGTAGTAGCGGATGCCCTCGCGCTGGGCGGCGGCGGCGATGCCGCTGACCGGGATGCCGACCACGCCGAAGATGGTCTCGACACCCTGCGTCTTGAGTGAGCGCGCGATAATCGTTTCGCCGTTGATCATGGCCATCGGAACCCCGCTTTCCTCTTGCGGTCGCGATGGTACGTGATCACGCCCTTGGCCGCGCAGCCGCCGGACCGCACGAGCCCCGAGATGGCAGCGCCGCCCCACCCGGTCAGTTCCGCGGCCAGCGCTCCCCGTCAACCTCGAGGTACTTGATGCGCGCGACGCCGTCCCGGGAGACCGCGATATGGACGTCCGGCGGCCGCGGGAGCACCCCCGTGCCCTGGGGCACGAAGTACTCGCCCAGATCGGGATACTCGACGCGGAACGGCGCCTCGTCCACGACACGAGCGCGGATCGCGACCCGCCCCCGGTCCCACTCGTCCGGGTCCAGGTTCCGCGTGCTGAGCGCGATCGGCTCCCAGTAGCGGCCCCGATCCTCGAAGGTCACGTAGACCTGCTGGCCGGCGCGCGGCCGGACGCCGCGCAGGTGATCCAGTTGCTCGGCGCGGTAGCCGAGGATCACGTAGTCGCCGCGGAGCGGATCGCGCGGGTCGATCGGCAGGGACTCGAGCACGATCTCGACGCCCGCCTGGCGCCGCTCCTCGCTGAAGATGACCCCGAGCAGCAGCAGCACCTGAAGCCCGACGATGAGCGCGAAGATCGCGAGCCGACGCCGCCTGATCAGCGCGCGCATCTCAGCCACCCACCCGGGCGCCTCGTGCCGGCGCATCCATGCCGCGGCTGAGCCGGCGCCGGCTCAGCTCGAGCACGAAGGCGAGCGAGAGGCAAAGCAGACCGGCGCCGGCGAAGAGTGCCCCGGTCTGCGCGTAGTCGCTGAAGAGATCGAAGTACCTCGACACGATGAACAGGCCGAGAAAGACGAGCGCGGCGTTGACCCAGGACTCCCGCCGCAACGCGAGCCCGAGCCAGACGATCGAGCCGGTCAGCAGGCACGCCCCCAGCCAGTAGCCGAGCGTGGTGAGGATGAACGCCTCCTCGGCGTGGCCCCGTGGGCTGAGCGCCGCCACGAGCGTCCAGAGAAGCAGCAGCAGCAGCGTCAGCTGACCCAGCAGCAGCGGCGAGCGCAGCGAATCGGGGACCGGCGGCCAGCCGAGGCGCGCCTCGGCCCGGACGCTGGTCGCAAGCAGCGCCGCAACCACGAGGGCCATCGGCGCGAGCAGGAGCAGGCCGGCGGGGACGGTGGGCACGGGGGTGTCGATCTCGAAGTGGCGGTAGAAGCCCAGCAGATAGACGGCGCCGGCGATCAGGATCCCACCGACGAGTTCGACAGGCAGCGCGAGCGGCGCGTACGCGCTGCCCCGCTGGAGTCCGGCGAGGACAACCAGCCACGCGCCGGCCCCGACCAACAGCAGCAGGATCGTCTCGGCCTCGGCTTCGAGCGGGGAGCCGCCTCGCTGGCTCTCCATGATCAGCCAGAGCGCGAGCAGCGCCGCCGCGACGAAGGCGAAGCTGCGCGAGGCGAAGAGGAGGGCGAACGCGATCGCAGAGACGAGCACGGGCAACAGCAGCGGCGCGGGATTGAACGCGAAGTGATACTGCTGGCTGATCAGCGCGAGGTTGCCGAGCAATACGCCGGCGCCGAGGAGCAGCACCGCCTCGCCGGTGCGCACGAGCCCGAGCGGTCCGTTGCGTAGCCAGTACCCGCTGCCGGAGCAGGCGATCAGCAGCGCGATCCCCACGATCAGCTTCGGCAGTTTCCCGATCTGGTCCCAGTTCTGCGAGATCACGAGCAGGAACCCGAGGCAGACGAGGGCGGCCCCGAGCACCGCCAGGATCGTGATCAGCCTGTGTCGACGGTTACGGCCGGCGGCCGCCTCTTCGAACTCGAGTATTTCCTGCCGTTGGTCGGCCGAGAGGATCCCGGCGTCCACCCACTCCGCCGCCCGGCGTTCGAGTCCTCTGCGCAACGGCATGTCGCGCCTCCTCGCGCCTGGACACCACCATGACACCCGATCGGGTCGTCCCCAGTATGCACCCGCGCCGCCAGCCGAGTTCGCGATCGTGGCAGCTCTTGCGAGGCCACGTCGTGAGCCCGCTGCGGGCACTGACGCGGCGGATTCTCGCCAGTCGGCGGCGGCTACACTGAACGCGTGAGGAACGTAACCATCACTTTGGACGACAAGACCGCTGACTGGGCCCGGATCGAGGCGGCCCGGCAGGACATCAGCGTCTCGCGGTTCGTGGCGGACCTGCTCAGGGAGCAGATGGATCGCGACGATCACTATGAGCGGGCTCGGCGCTCCTACCTCGCACCACAGCCCGGGGATCTGAGCTCCGGGTCTGGCGGCTATCCGTCGCGCGAGGAACTGCACCAGCGGTGAGCGCGGCTCATGGCCTGGAACCCCCAGCGTGTCGATGCCAACCTGATCCCGGACGCCCTGGAGATGGGCGTATCGTGGCGGCTCTCGCACTGGGACGCCCTGATCGTTGCCGCCGCCCTGCGGAGCGGCTGTACGTCCTGCTGACGGAGGACCTCAACGAGGGCCAACGCTTTGACGCCGTCACCGTGATCAGCCCCTTCAGCCGGGAGCCTCCCCTGAGCTGAGCGGCGCGCATCGCGCGTTCCGGTGCGCGCCCGGATCCCCGCCTTCCGTGCGGCTGCGACGTGTGCGGTCGCGATGGTACGTGATCGCACCGTTGACCGCGCAGTCGGGTGCGGGAACGAGAGGTCGGCATTCGCGCCAGCGCTGGCATTCGGTACGTATACTCAAGCGACCGTGACACTGACCCGTGGCGGAGAGCGATTGGAGAGTCACCCGATGAGCCCCCTGTCGACGTCCGAGCGCAACGAGGCGATTCGCGACTTGCGCCGACGTAGCCCGCGGATGACACAAGAGGACATCGCGGCGCGCCTAGGCGTGTCGCAGCCGCTGGTCTCCAGAATTCTGCGCCTGGACACGATTCGCTCCCGCTATCCGGCGGCATCCGAGCTTCCGGATTCGACCATTCTTGAGACTCTCGCGCTGCCAGCGAAGACGCAGGCTCGCGTGCTTGAGGCAGCAGGTGCGCACGGCTGGACGATCACCCAAACGCGGTCAGCCGTGAGGCTCATGACTGATGGACACACTGACGAGGCGACGCGCGAATCCGTGCTCAGCGGCGAGATTGACCCTGCCGAAGTGCACGTCACCGTCACCCTCGACGGCGAGTCCTCCCGCTGGGCCCGTACCGAGGCGGCCCGACAAGGCGCGAGCGTCCCGCAGTTCGTGGCTGGCTTGCTCCGGGAGCAAATGGTCGGCCGCGACCGCCACCATTAGCGAGCAAAGCCCCCTCTGATTCCAACCGGATCCTTATCGCAAGCCCTCCCTCCTGCGCTATGATGCTGCTGCGAAGATTCGCAGGAGGCGACCATGAGCTGCGAGCCCGAGATCGCCCAGGCCGTCCGCGAGCGGGGACGCAGGCTGACGATCCAGCGCGCCAAGATCCTCAGCGCGCTGCGCCACGCCAGCGACCACCAGAGCGCCGAGCAGATCCTCGAGCGCGTCCGCGACGACGACCCCCACGCCGATATCTCGCTCTCGACCGTCTACCGCACGCTCGAGACCTCGACGGGGCTTCACCTCACCTCGGAGCTGCGAGGCGCCTCCGGGATCTCCGTCTTCGAGTGGAACGACCCGGACACGACGCACCACCACCTGGAGTGCCGCGACTGCGGCACCACCGAGGAAGTCGATCTCTCCTCGCTGCGGATCGCGGAGGCGGAGATCCGCGAGCGCGCCGGCTTCGAGGCCGACATCCGCCACCTGGCGATCCCCGGACTCTGCGCGGACTGTGGCCCGGCGACCGGCGACCAGGGAGGGGCGGACGATGGCTAGCGCCGACGCGACAGCCGCGCTCACCGCCGCGCTGGAGCCCGCGCTGCACATCCCGGACGGCTTCGTCAGCGCACCCGTCGCAGCCGTCGGCTGGGTCGCCGCCGCGGGCCTGATCGCCTTCGCGGCGCGCCGCGCGGACCGCAACCTCGATGAGCGCGCCGTCCCGCTGATGGGCGTCGCGGCCGCCTTCATCTTCGCGGCGCAGATGGTCAACTTCCCCGTCGCGGGCGGCACCTCCGGGCACCTGCTGGGCGCGGCGCTCGCGGCGATCCTGCTGGGACCGTGGGCGGCGATCACCGTGATGACTGCGGTGGTGGCGCTGCAGGCGCTGCTCTTCCAGGACGGCGGACTGGCCGCACTCGGCGTGAACGCGCTCAACCTCGGCGTGATCAGCGTGCTCGTCGCCTGGGCCGTCTACCGAGGGCTCTCGCCGCTCGGTCGCCTGCACGCGGCCGTGCCTGCCATCGCCGCCTTCGCCGCGGCCTGGCTCTCCGTCGAGGCTGCTGCCGTCGCGACCGCGCTGCAGCTCGCCGTCTCCGGGACGTCGGCCCTCGGCGTGGCGCTGCCCGCGCTCACCGGCGTGCACGCGCTGATCGGCGTCGGCGAGGGCCTGATCACGCTTGGCGCGCTCGCCCTCGTGCGCGCGGCGAGGCCGGACCTGCTCACCAGGCCGGCGCGGGCGGGAGCGTAGCGATGCGTCACCGCAACCTCGCGCTGCTGGCCGGCGGGATCGCGCTGGCGCTGCTCGTCGTCTTCGCGCTCGCGCCGAACGCCTCGGCCCAGCCGGACGGCCTCGAGCGCGTCGCCGAGGAGCAGGGCTTCGCCGAGCAGGCGCAGGGCTCGCCGCTCCGGCTGCTGTCCGACTACGCCATCCCCGGCGTCGAGGACGAGACGCTCTCGACGATCCTCGCGGGCGTGACCGGGGTGCTCGCGGTCGCGGCCATCGCGCTGCTGGCCGGCTGGGCCCTGCGCGCGCGCTCGGCCCGTCGCGGGCGGCGCGACGCGGCGGACGCGGCCTCGATCGGGCCGTCGTAGACCGCCGGGCCGCGGATCCGTCAGCGTGGCCGTCCACGCGCTCATCGAGCGCTACGAGGCGCGCGACAGCGCCGTGCACCGCGCCGACGCGCGGCTCAAGCTGCTCGCCACGCTCGCCTGCGTCTTCGCCGTCACGCTGACCCGCGAGGGCGACGCGCTCGCCCTCGCGCTGCTCGCGCTCGCCACGGGCGCGATCGTCTTCGCCGCGAAGCTGCCGCCCGCGCTCGTGCTGCGGCGCTCGCTGATCGCCGCGCCGTTCCTGCTCGTCGCCCTGCCGCTGCTGTTCACCCGGCCCGGCGAGACGATCGCGACGCTGCCGCTGCTCGGCTGGTCGATCAGCGACGAGGGCGCCGTGGCGGTGCTCACGATTCTCGGCAAGTCGTGGCTCTCGGTGGTGGTCGCCGTCGTGCTGACGGCGACGACACCGCAGCCGCAGCTGCTGCGCGCCCTGCGGGCGCTGCGCGTTCCGAAGATCCTCGTCGCGACCGTCGAGTTCGCGTATCGCTACCTGTTCGTCGTCGGCGACGAGGCGTCGCGGATGCTGCAGGCGCGGACCAGCCGCAGCGGCGCCCTCGAGGGCCAACGCGCGGGCGGCGGACTGCGCTGGCGGGCGCGAGTCGCCGGTCACCTCGTCGGCACGCTGTTCGTGCGCTCGCTCGAGCGCAGCGAGCGCGTGCACGCGGCGATGCGCGCGCGAGGCTACGACGGCGAGCCACGCTTCCTCGCCGCACCGCCGCTGCGCGCCGGGCCCGTCGCCGTCGCGGCAGCGCTCGTGCTCTACGCCTACGCCGTGCAGATCGCGGTGCGGCTGTGACGCCCGAGGAGCGCGCCGCCGCGCCCGACCTCGTGCTGCGCGGCGTCCGCTACGCCTACCCCGACGGCACGCCCGGCCTCGACAGCATCGACCTCGAGGTCGCCGGCGGGGAGCGGGTCGCGCTGCTCGGACCGAACGGCGCGGGCAAGTCGACGCTGCTGCTGCAGCTCAACGGGCTGCTGCGCGGCGACGGAGTGATCGAGGTGCGCGGCCAGCGGCTGGAGGACTCGAACCTGGCCGCGATCCGCGCGCAGGTCGGGCTGCTCTTCTCGAACCCGGACGACCAGCTCTTTTCACCGACCGTGCTCGACGACGTCGCCTACGGGCCGCTGCACCAGGGGCTCGACACGGACGAGGTGCTGCGGCGGTCGCGCGCCGCCCTCGCCGAGGTGGGGATGAGCGGCTACGAGGCGCGCACCCCGCACCGTCTCAGCCTCGGCGAGAAGAAGCGCATCGCGATCGCCACGGTGCTCTCGATGCGGCCCGCGATCCTCGCGCTCGACGAGCCCACTGCCTCGCTCGCCCCTGCCGCCCGCGCCGATCTGATCGCGCTGCTGCGCGGCCTGCCGCAGACGCAGCTGATCGCGACGCACGACCTCGGACTGGCCCGTGACCTCGCCACGCGCGCCGTGGTGCTCGACGCCGGCCGGATCGTCGCCGACGGGCCGGCTGCCGCGATCCTCGGCGACGCGGCGCTGCTGCGCGCGCACGGGCTGGCGACGGACGGCGCGACGCCAGGGTCGTGACGGCCCTCACGGTCGGCGCTCACGCGCCCCCGGTGTCCGCCCGGCTGCCGCGGCTGCCGAAGTAGAACCCGGTCACGGTCCCCGCCTCGAGCGCGAGCGCGCCGAGCAGCCCGATCGCCGCCTCGATGCGTCCGATCTGCAGCAGCCAGCCGGCCGCCGCCGCATGGGTGACCGCGAACGAGCCGACGATCCCCATCGCGAGGTAGGCGCGCACGCTGCCCGCCGGCTTCCCCAGCGGGAGCTGCCCGCCCTCGTCCAGCACCGCCATCGCACACCGTCCCTTCACGCATCGACCTCTTGAGCCCGGACAGCGTGGCGAGGAAGCTTCGCGCCTCCAACGCCTGTCTGGCGCTGTGCGCCTCGCGGCAGCAGGTGGACAGGCCCCGGCGGCGGCGGGTTCAATGCGATCGGGCCCGTAGCTCAGCGGTAGAGCAGTGGACTTTTAATCCATCGGTCGGAGGTTCGATCCCTCCCGGGCCTACCAACGTGTACTGTACTAATAACTGGGCTGGCGAGGTCCACTTCTGCGGCACGCCGGCCAGCTATGGGGCTGTCAGGTGGCGTGGGGATGGTGTAGCGGATCACCGCTGTTCCGGGTCTCACGCTGATCTGCTTCACGAACGAGCGGATGAACGCCTTGGACTCGGTAAGTTCACTCGTCCTCAGGAACTCGCTCATCTCCTGGGCGAATGCCGCGATCGTGTCCGCGCTGTCCAGGACCGCACGACGATCCGAGAGCGCAGTTCGCGCGTCCTGAGCGGCTGTTTCGAGGCGCTCCTGACGCTCCTGGTGCTGCCGGATGCGGGGGAGGATGTCGTTGATCTCCAGGTCGGAGGTCTCGACGGCGTGCCAGAGCCGGTCCATGCGGCTGCGCACCTCGGCCAGCTCCGCTTCGATGCTCTCGAGCTTCGCCCGCTCCTCGTGGGCGACCCCGTCCATCTCCTCGTCGACGAGCCGCACGAGATCGCGGATGTTGGACTCGGTGAGGATGTGCTCCCTGATCTGGTCGATGATGAGCCGCTCGAAGCGCTCAGCGTTGAGACGCGGAGTCTTGCAGGCGTCCCGCCCTCGCTTCAGGAGGGACTGGCAGACGTAGTAGGTGTACTTCCCGCTCTTGGCCTCATGGGCGGTGAGGGCCTTGCGGCACGCCTGGCACTTGGCGAGCCCGCTCAGCAGATAGGGGCTTGAGGCGCGGCGGGGATGAACCAGCGCGGGCGCCTTCGCGCGCATGACCTGCGCTACACGCTGGAATTCTTCCAGGGAGACGATGGCGGGGAAGGCATCCTCGACGCGCACTGGTGGGGCGCCGTCCTTGGCGTTGATTCCCCAGATCAAGGTGCCCGTGTAGGCCTCGTTGGTCAGGATGCGGTGGACGGTCGTCTTCAACCAGCGCTTGCCGCTGGGGCTGGAGATGCCGTCGCCGTCGAGGGCCTTGACGATGTCCAAGGCGCTCTTGCCCTGGAGGGCCATGTCGAAGGCGCGGCGCACTACGGAGTCGGCCGGGGGGTTGAGCTCCAGCTTCGGTCGTTCCTTCGCCCCGTCGGGGACATGGACCTTCTTGTAGCCGTAGGGGGCGTACGTAGAGACCCAGAAGCCGCGCGAGGCGGCCTCGCGCATGCCCCGCATGACCTCCTGCGCCAAGTTCTCGCTGTAGAACTCGTCGACGCTCTCGATGATCGCCTCCATAAGCTTGCCGGTGGGCGAATCGTCGGCGTGCTCGGTGATGGAGACGACGCGGACCCCGCGGCGGCGCAGCATGGACTTGAAGGCGACGGCGTGCTCGCGCTTGCGCGTGAAGCGCGAGAACTTCCAGACGAGGATCTCCTCGAAGGGCGCATCGTCGGCGCTGGCGGCGTCCAGCATCTTGCGGAACTGCGGCCGGTTCGCGACGCGGCCACTCTCGGCCTCGTCGACGTACTCGCGGGCGACAAGGTAGCCATTCTTCTCGGCGTAGTCGCGCAGCGCCCTGAGTTGTGCGGCGACGGAGAGGTCGACGTCCTGGCGCTCGCTGGAGACGCGCGCGTAGAGGGCGGCGGGCGTGGGGTCGGTTTGGTCTGGCATGGGGTTGGTTCTCCTCAACTGCGTGCTCACCTTAGCGTGAATTCTGTCGTCTGCGGCGTCGCAGCTACATCGTTGTGACATCGGAGCAAGCAATTTGTCGTGGGGTGCCGAAATAGGCCACGAAACCGTTGCCGGAGCACCTGCGGATTGCTACTCTCCCCGTGAACAGAACGCCTGTTCTTATCAAGGAGTGTACTACCCCGGCGCAAGTGCCCACCACCCCCAAGCGCCGGGCCGGGATTCAACAGTGAGACAGACGAGTGAGTACGAAACAGCAGCTGACCGACGATCAGGAGCGGATGCGCCTCGAGGGCCTGCGGAGACTGGCCCGCCTCATCGCGCGCCACGCCCTCGCCCACCCCGAGCGCTACGGGAACGGCCCCACGGCGGAGCGCCATCTTCCGGCGCAGAACGACCGCGAGATCCCGGACCGGGAGCCGCGCCGGAAGGACGGCGCGGCATGAGGCGCAGGCGGCCGTCGGTGCGGGCGGGGCTCAGGCGCGAGGTGGTGTGGAGGGAGCTGACCCGCCGCAACATGACGCAGAACGAGCTGGCGCGCCGCGTCGACATCAGCTCGGGATACCTCTCGCAGCTGATGAGCGGCGAGCGGTGCGGCTCGGCGAGGGTGCGGGCGAGGCTGCAGCAGGAGTTGGAGATCCCCGAGTTCGATGACCTCTTCGTCCTGGAGGCCGTCGCATGAGGCGCAGCGTGCCGCCCTCCGAGCTCCTCCTCGACACGACCGCCCTGCCCGAGGACTTCCCGCAGCGGCTGGAGCTGTTCAAGGAGGCGACCGGCCTCCCCTGGGACGGGCTGGCGGCGTGCATCGGCGCGGACCCGCGCCAGTTGCAGCGCTGGCGGCACGGCACCAAGCCCTGCGGAGACTCGGTCTACGCGCTCTTCCTGCTGGCGGACCGCATTCCCGGCGGCAAGCGGCTGCTGGTGCGGTCGGACGCCGCCTTCCATGGGAGGGCGGCCTAGACGGTCACTTCGTCGAGCGCGCGACCTCGGAGCGGTTCGGCGTGGACACATCACGGAGGTGAGAGGACATGGAACCCACGACAAAGAGGCCGAGCATCAGGGAGCGCTTCCCGAAGGACTTCCCCGAGCGCCTGGAGCGCTTCAAAGAGATTTCCGGCCTGTCCTCGCGACAGTTGGCGGTCTGTCTGGGCGTGGAGCCCAGGCGCGTCGAGTCCTGGCGCAGGGGCGTGGTGCCGAGCGGAGGCGCCTTGTACGGGCTGATTCAACTGTCGCGACACGTGCCCGGTGGCCCGGAGGTGCTGTTCCCCGAATTCGCCGAGGGCCTCCAGCGGCTGGATGAGCAGGTCTAGACGCATGGGCGTCAAGCGCAACGTTCGCCAGCCCGTCGGGTCAGCGTTTCCGGAGGACTTCCCCGAGCGTCTGGAGCGCTTCCGCGCGGCGGCCCGGCTGAGTGTGAAGGCGCTGGCCCGCCTGCTCGGCGTGCGGCCCTACCGGGTGCGGGAGTGGCGGCGGGGTACCGTCCCCAGCGGCGCGCATCTCTTCCTGCTGCTGACGCTGGCCGAGGAATTGGGTCTGCGTGACAGGCTCCTCATGTGTCCCGAGCGGGACCTGCCCGAGGGAGTCGACCTCAGTGCCCTAAGAGAGCAGGGTGACGATCTCCGGGCGGGCACAGGAACTCGCTGACACTGTTCCTCGAGGGTGGAGCGATGGACTCCCGCGACGAACGGGCTGGCCCTCGGCCTGGGAGGCGTACCTCCATTCCAGGCGGATGCCACCCGCGCAGGTCGCCACCCTGCGTGGGAGTCCCGAAGCTCCAGAGCGTGAGCACCGGGCTCGCTCGTGGGGCGAGCGGCCGGCCGTGACATCTCTTGAGAGTGTCTCCGCCAACGTCGCAGGCGCGCTGGCCCAAAGAGGCGGCGCTGGCTACGGTGTCCCTAATCGACGGGCGGGCGACTAGGATGGGCAGCCCGACATGGAGTACCACGCTGCGGAGCACCAAGCAGGGCCCTCCAGAGACCGTAGTGTCCACTCTTGGCGGGGGTAGAGGGAGAGGGGATCCACCAGTGGCTTGCAGAGTTGGGATTACCACGGATGTGAAGGACCGCCGGCAGTTCTGGGAGAGGGCGCATCCTACCCTGAACACTTGGGAGACGCTGGGTTCGCACAACACGAAGACAGCTGCACAAGCAGCAGAGACTAGGACAGCCAACGATCACGGTTGTGTCTCTCAGGCCGGCGGTGGTGGGCCAGAGTACGCCACCTGGACTGTGTACCACTTCTACTACTAGAGGCGCTGAGTAAGTGGTTGGAGTGGCGAGGGCAGCGTAGGAGGTCGAGAGATGGTGAGCGGAGCAGCGCCAGCGCATCTTCGATGTCAAGGACGAGATCTTCGAGCGTCGTGACCGGCTCATCGACCAGCTTGAGCAGCGCATGAAGCAGCGGACCAACGAGGAAGAGCTGTTCACCATTCGCTGGCGCGTCGTGTAGCCTGACTCCGCCCCAGCAAGGCAGTCGGAACGCGTTGTCGGCAGCGGCCCGAAGCGGGTTATCATCCGGTGAGGCACACACCGACGCGCTTCAGGAGCGTGCGATGGTCGGAACTGAGGTCGAAGCGCGAGGCCAGCCGGGCGGGGAGAACCTCCGCCGGTTGAAGGTGCTGCTGGCCGAACTCTTCATGTTTGACCAGGCCGACCTCGACTTCGGCATCTACCGGATCATGAACCTGCGCCGCGAGGAAATCCGGCGCTTCCTCGACGACGATCTCCTGCTTCAAGTGCGCGAGGCGCTGGGTGACGTGGCTGCCGGTGAGCGTGCAGCAATCGAGCGTGAATCAAGGAGGCGGAAGCGGGAGCCCGGCTACTGGGCATGAACCCAGACGACGCCCCGAAGGTCCGCGAGCTGCGCGAGAAGTACGAAGCGGAGCCCGACATCGCTGCAGCCGAGGAGGAGGTGTACAGCCACCTCGTCACCTTCTTCCGCCGCTACTACAAGGAAGGCGACTTCATCTCGCTGCGCCGGTACAAGGAGGGCGTATACGCCATCCCGTACGAGGGCGAGGAAGTGAAGCTCCACTGGGCGAACGCGGACCAGTACTACGTGAAGACTGCCGAGCACTTCCGTGACTACACGTTCTTGCTTGCGGACGGCCGGCGCGTCCACTTCAAGCTTGTCGAGGCGAGCACTGAGACCAACAACAACCGACCGCAGAACGGCAACGACCGGCGCTTCATCCTCGCTGATGACGAGTCGGTGGCCGAGCAGGATGGGGAGTTGGTCGTTCGCTTCGAGTACCGGCCCGACCTGCACGGCCGCAAGCGGGACGAGGTCAACGCCGAAAGTGTCGAGCGCATCCTCGATGACCCAGCCGCCGCCGTGTGGCAGGTTGGGCTCGGGCGGGACGTGCGGCTGGAGGGCGCGAAGGAGGCGCTCAGCGTCCTTCGAAAGCACCTGAACACGTACACGGCGAAGAACGAGTTCGACTACTTTATCCACAAGGACCTCAAGGGCTTCCTCCGCCGCGAGCTCGACTTCTACGTGAAGAACGAGGTGATGCACCTCGACGACATCGACCAAGACGGGAAGTCGGCGCCGGACGTGGAGCGCTACCTCGACAAGCTGCGGGCGGTCCGGCGAGTCGGGCACAAGATCATCGAGTTCCTCGCGCAGATCGAGGACTTCCAGAAGCGGCTCTGGCTGAAGAAGAAGTTCGTGGTCGAGACGCACTGGTGCGTGACTCTCGACCGCGTGCCTGAGGAACTCTACGAGGAGATAGCGGCGAACGATCGCCAGCGCGAAGAATGGCTAAGCCTGTTTGCGATTGATGAACGCAAAGGATATTCTGACAGGCTAGATCCGTCCTTCCTCCGCGCCAATCAACATCTTGTCGTTGACACGTCGCTATTCTCTCGCGACTTCCGCGATCGCTGGCTCGCCAGCGTTGATGATCTTGAGGAGTCGACAGACGGTGTCCTTGTGTTTGGTGAAAATGCCCAGGCGCTAAGCTTGCTGGAGGCACGATATCGGGGTTGCGTCCAGTGTGCATACATTGATCCGCCATTCAATACCGGGGCTGAAGGCTTTGCGTATAAGGACGGCTACCAGCGGTCATCGTGGCTTGCTATGATAGATGGTCGCGTTGAAGCGATGATTCCACTCTTAAGCACTAGTGGTACTTTCTATGCCCATATTGACTACGATGAGAAAGAGCGTCTCAGGCTGTTGCTCGACCAGCACCTCACGTATATCACGGAGATCATCTGGCGGATTGGATGGATATCTGGATATAAGTCAGCCGCGAACAAATGGATCCGCAATCACGATACGATCTATCAGTACGCAACGACAGCAAACCCCTTCTTCCAGAAGGAGTACATCCCCTACCCAGAGGGCTATACCCGACGCGATGGATCGGAACCGACGGGGCAGGGATACCCAATCGAAGACACGTGGAACTCCAACGACTTGGACTCTCTCAATTCAATACAGATCATCAGCTTCTCGAAGGAGAAGGTCGGCGACCAAGGCTTGACGCAGAAGAACGAGAATCTACTGGCGCGGATGATTAAGGCGTCATCCCGAGTGGGCGATGTAGTGCTCGACTACTTCTTGGGCTCGGGGACGACGACCGCTGCTGCCCACAAGTTGGGACGTCGCTGGCTGGGCGTAGAGTCCGGGTCTCAGTTCGACAACTACGTTGTGCCTCGAATGAAGCGGGTGCTGTGGGGGGAGCCATACGGTATTTCTCAGGATGTCGCCTGGTCTGGTGGGGGATTGTTCAAGGTGATTCGGCTCGAGTCGTATGAGGACACGCTGAACAACCTCCAAGTCCGCCGTGCAGAGCAGCAGCAGGCCCTCCTCGACGCCCAAGACAGGCTGCGCGAGGAGTACATGCTCCGCTACTGGCTCGACGTCGAGACGCGCGGCAGCGCGTCGCTACTCGACATCCAGCGATTCGACGACCCGTGGAGCTACACGCTCGACGTTGCTCGGGGGACCGCTGCGGAGACACGGCCGGTGGCGGTCGACTTGGTCGAGACCTTCAACTATCTGACCGGCTTGCGTGTGAGGCACGTCGATGTGATCCGCGGAGTCACGATGGTGCAGGGCACGCTACCGTCGGGCGAGAAGGCGCTCGTCATCTGGCGCAGGGTCGCCGACATGTCGAGCGAAGCGTTGGACGACCTCCTCTTCAGCCAGCGCATCAACCCGCGCGACATGGAGTTCGACGTCATCTACGTGAACGGCGATAACCACCTTGAGAACACGCGCCGGCCCGACGAGACCTGGAAGGTACGCCTCATCGAGGAGGAGTTCCTGAGCCTCATGTTCGAAACGGCTGACCGGGCGTGACCACACTGGCCCGCTCAGGGATCGCAGGCCATCGGCGCTCAAGCCCCGCGCCGCTGCGCCAGCGCCTGGTCGTCCTTGACTGGATGCTCCACTTGTTCGAGGTCGACTCGCTCGACAGGCTTCTCGACCTGCTGAAGCACGCCGACGCCGAGGGCGTCGGCGAGGACGGGATCACGAACTTCCATCGGTACCTGACCGCTCGCTTCGAGCGGGAGCACCTCTCGCACGCCCAGCTGCTTGAGTACGACGAGCGCATCGTCCGGTTCTGGCGCGAGATCACTGCTCCAAGCGAACGGCGCGGTCACACCCTCAAGCACTTTCAGTATCTGGCTCTGCTATTCACCGAGGTCTACCTAGACCGCTACTTCCGCGACCGCGCCGCCCTGCGCGACTCGCTGAATCGCTCTCTCGAAGAGTGGAACAGCGCCAAGAACCCCGGTGACCGAGCGGAGCCGTTCGGCGACGACGACCTCAACAAACTGGCCTACTGGATGGCGACCGGCTCCGGCAAGACGCTCTTGATGCACGTGAACATCAAGCAGTACCTGTACTACCTCGAGCACCACGGCCGCCGGCGCGATCTCAACCGAATCATCCTGCTCACGCCGAACGAGGGGCTATCGCAGCAGCACTTGCGGGAATTCGAGCAGTCGGGCATTGAGGCGGCGCTGTTCCACAAGGACACGCGCACGCTGTTCTCCGGCCACGCTGTTGAGATCATCGAGGTTACCAAGCTCGCCGAGGACTCAGGACAGAAGACCATTGCCACCGACGCGTTTGAGGGTAACAACCTCGTCCTGGTGGACGAGGGGCACCGCGGCAGCTCCTCCGAGATCGGCAAGTGGAGGATGAGGCGGGCACAGCTCTGCGAGCGCGGCTTCTCGTTCGAGTACTCGGCCACGTTCGGTCAGGCCATCAAGCCCCGCACCCCTCTGATGGACGAGTATGCGAAGGCGATCCTCTTCGACTACTCCTACCGCTACTTCTACCGCGACGGCTACGGCAAGGAGCATCGCATTCTCAACCTCAAGGAGGAACGAGATGAGGAGCAGCGGCAGCTCTACCTCACCGGATGCCTGCTCGCCTTCCTCCAGCAGCTCCGCGCGTTCGACCACGACAGGGGCGCGATCGCGCCTTACGGCATCGAGAAGCCGCTCTGGGTCTTCGTCGGCGCTCGTGTCACGAAGGGCACGACCGGCAACGAGCTGAGCGACATCCTCAGCGTCCTGGCGTTCCTCGACGAGTTTCTGCATGATCGCCCGAAGGCGGTCGGTCGGATCGCGGCATTGAAGGCCGGCAGCCCGGGTCTCGTGGACAGTCGGAACCGGGAGGTCTTCGCTAACCGCTTCACGTCGCTCTTCCGGGAGCGGTCCGCTGATGACGTGTACGACGAGGCGCTCCGGCTCATCTTCAACGCGCCAGGTGGCGGGGCACTCCACCTCGACCAGATCAGCGGCGCAGAGGGCGAGATAGAGCTTCGGGTGGGTACCCACGATCCATTCGGCGTCGTCAACGTCGGGAAGCCGTCGAACGTCATCAAGCAGGCGGGGGCTCAGGGAATCGACACGGGAAGCGGACGTGAGTTCGGCGGCTCGCTCTTCCAGGCGCTCGACGAGCCCGACTCGACCGTGAACGTGCTCATTGGCGCGAGGAAGTTCACCGAGGGCTGGAGCAGCTGGCGCGTCAGCACGATGGGCCTGATGAACGTCGGCAAGAACGAAGGCTCGCAGATCATCCAGCTCTTCGGCCGTGGCATTCGGCTCAAGGGTTACGGCTTCTCGCTGAAGCGTTCCCGTTTTGTCCAGCGAGACGACGGCGGGCGACACCCCCACGCCGTACTTGACGAGCTGGAGGCCCTCAACGTCTTCGGCGTGCGTGCCAACTACATGCAGCAGTTCAAGGAGTACCTGGAGGAGGAGGGGATCCCCGCCGACGAGGACATGGCGGAGATCGTCCTCAGGGTCATCAACCACCTGGAGCCCGGCGGCACCTTCGATGGCGTGGAGCTGCTTACGCTCAAGCTACCGACCGAGGCGGACTTCAAAGGGCAGGGACCGAAGCCGGTTCTCGACGGCGACGTACCGAAAGGCATCCTCGACGCTCCCGTTGCGCTCGACTGGTACCCACGCCTGCAATCGCGGACGAGTATTCGTCGGGAGGCTGGCGGCGGGTCGGCAGAGAAGCCGAATGATGGGAAGCTCGGCGCCGAGCAGCGTGCCCTGCTCGACTACCGCGCGGTGTGGCTCGAACTCGAGCGCTTCAAGGCCGAGCGCTCGTGGCACAACATCGCGATCGCGAGGAACGCGCCCCAGTCCCTTCTCGAGCGGACTGACTGGTACCGCCTCTACATCCCGCCGGTTGAACTCGATCCGGATGGCTGGGATCGCGTGCGCGTCTGGCAGGAAATCGCGGTTGCGCTCCTCAAGAAGTACTGCGAACGCTACTACCGGCTCTGCCAAGGCGAGTGGGAGGCAGGGAAGCTCGAGTACGAGCGACTGGAGCCCGACGACGGCAACTTCCTTGCTGAGTACACCGTCCGCGTCCCGCACGGCGACACGGAACTCGTCGACGAGTTGCAGGGTTTGCGCGAGGAGATCGAGTCCGGGGATGTCCGCGACCATCATCGCGGCGTGTTCACCGCCCTGAGCTGGGATCGCCACTTGTACGTCCCGGTCCTCGCCGCGACCGGCAGTGGAGTCGAGATCCGCCCGACAGCGCTCAACGCCGGCGAGCGTCGATTCGTTGAAGAGTTGAGGCAGTTCTGCACGGACCATGCATCCGATCTTGAAGCCTGGTCCATCTACCTCCTCAGGAACCGGAGTCGAAGCAAGGGCGTCGGCTTCTTCGAGGAAGGCCGTTTCTACCCGGACTTCCTCCTGTGGGTGAACACGGAGGCACTCCAGCACCTTGCATTCATCGATCCGCATGGGCTCATCCACGCGCGTGGCGACGAAGATCGGAAGATCCGATTCGCCGAACGTGTCAAGGAACACGAGACCCGCCTCGGTCGTACTGACGTCCGACTCGATTCGTTCCTCTTCTCGGAGACCCCGTACCAGGCAATCAGTTGGTGGGGGCACACGCAGGAGGAACTCGAAGCGAAGCACGTGCTCTTCCGGGATGACCAGCCCCAGCGCGCGGTGAGGAAGATGTTCGAACTGATGGGCAAACTCACCGCAGCTGGATGAGCGGCCTCTCGGCAAACTGCATCGCGGTCTTCTGAGATCGGGGCAAGGCGGTACATCCTGCTGTGTGTAGAGGCACAGACGGGAGTTCCGCCATGGCCCCTGACGACCAACTGTTCTGCTTCCGCCAGCGGACGCTCGCACTCGCCGAACTCGTCGGCGTCCGCCCTCACACCGTCTGGTGCTGGGAGGCGGGCCGCATGATGCCCAACCACGGCAACCTCGCCGAGATCGCCTATCATTGCAAGACGAGCGTCGGCGAGCAGGGAGGCCTTCCGCGACGCCGTGAAGGGCCTCCCCATGGAGGATGTAGAAAGCGGCCCAATCAGCGCGGACCGCCGTGCCACGAGGTCACGATACCGTCAGTCCCAGCGATACTGAAACATGTCCTGACATGCGAATGCGGTCAGGGCGGAGGGTTGGGACAGCACGTCGGCTCGCTCACCCCGACCAGGCGCGGCGGCGGCGACTCCCGCACATTGACTTCGAGTGGTGGTCGCCTGATACTCTCCGTATTCCTCCCCGCCGCTCCTCCGGGGGCTGGCGGGGTTTTGTTTGCCCACGGAGGCATCGATGAGCCGGGTCATCGTCTTCGTGGACGCCCAGAACTTCTATCGTAGTGCTCGGCGAGCATTCTTCGACGATGCGAGCGACCCCTACAGGGTCGGCCAGTTTCGCCCGCATGCCTTGGGTGCGCTGCTCTGTTCTCGCGACACCGGTCGGTCGCTTGCCGCTGTCAGACTGTATACAGGGCGGCCCGATGCTTACCTTCAGCCAGCTGCATACCGAGCAAACGTCCGGCAGTGCCAAGCCTGGGAGCGAGCCGGATGCTATGTATTTGCGCGTTCGTTGAGATACCCCTACGGCTGGCCCGACAACGCGGGTGGGCAGCGGCCACAGGAGAAGGGGATCGACGTGAGAATGGCGCTCGACATCGCGCTCCTCGCGTACAGGCGTGAGTACGACGTGGCGATCGTTTGCTCCGGCGACACTGACCTGATCCCCGCCGTCGAAGAAGTGCTCGACGCCGAAGGTTCTGCGCTGGTCGAGGTCGCTGGCTGGCGCTCCGAGCACTACCGGCAAAGGCTGAGCATCGAGGGACGTAATCTCTGGTGCCACTGGCTCACGCGCCAAGACCATGGCCAAGTGCACGACGATACCGACTACACCTCCTCCGGCTAGGTCCAGCCCCCGATCATCAAAAGCGTTGACGACTTCTACAGCGAGAATCTCGCGGCACGAGGTCATGCTAGGCCTGCGCGAGTCGGGGTCGCGCGGCTTCTGGGTCGTACCGCGCGCGCCGTACGGCTCCGCCGGATGGGGTGCTTAGCCCCCGACGAGCCTGCCGTGCGGCTGTGTGGGTTCGGCTGGTGTGCGCCAGGCCCGGCCCACCGGACCCTCTCGCTCCACCAGACTCCGGTAGGAGACCCGCAGCGGCACCTCGACCCCACCGCGCTCCATTTCCTCGCGAGCCACGCGCAGGAAGTGGTTCGCCGCGAGTTCGTCGTCGAAGACCACGAGGACGGCGGGGCGGGCGCCGTGGTCGTCCGTGGGGCGATGGGAGGCGTAGTAGCGCAGGTAGGGCGCGAGCCGGGCCGCCATCGTCGAGGGCCGTACTGCGCGCCGCTCCCACTCCAGGAAGAACGGCCACGATGTGTTCCCCGTGTGCAGCAGTCCGAAGGCGTCGGGGTGGACGGAGCGCAGACCAGTTCCGTGGCGGAAGTAGCGTGACGCGCGCCGTGGCGGGTCGAGTTGCACGACCTCCCAGCCGAGGTCGCGGGCCTGTCTCGCCAGCGCCGCGATGAAGCCATGGACGGCAGCGGTGTGTTCCAGGTTTCGCAGGAGCTGACGGCTGCGGCCGCCGCGAACACGACGCCAGTCGCCAGCGGCGCCGGCGGCGAGGGGCGTGGCGCTCCAGCGCGCGCGGGCGAGCCCGACGGCGGTGCGGTCGCGGCGGGCGAGGACCGCGAGCCCCCGGTCGGTGACGGCCAGGCGTCCGCCCGCGGCGGGGACGCGGGTGGCGAGGCCGAGGTCCTCGAGGCCGCCGCTGAGCTGCACAACCCGCACCCGGGAGACGCCCAGCAGACCCTGGAGTTCGTGCGCCGCGACCCAGGGCCAGTCGCCGATGAGGTCGAGGGTGCGCTTCTCGGCGGGCCTGAGCACGGTGGGCAGCAGCCATGCAGGGGTGTGGGCGCCCGCCGCATCCGCGTCGACATCGAGGTCGGGAGGAAGCGTCGCGCGAGCGGCCGGACGCTCCTCCGGGAGGTCCCCGGCGTGGCCCGCGTAGGCGAGGGCGTCTCGCAGCCCGAGGGTGGCGTGGACGGAGGGCGTACGCCAGACGCGGTCGTCCGGCCCGGCGCGGACGGCATCGCGCTCCAGGGCGAGCAGGACGGGGAAAGGCGCGCCGGCCAGGAGGCGGCGGGCGTGGCGAAGGCGCACCTCGTCAGGCGCGAGCAGGAGCACGCCTCCGGGCGGCGGTCCCTCGCGCAGCCGCCAGAGTCGCTTGGCGAAGCCCGTGCGGTCGGCGGTCGATCCCTGGCGCACGACAGCGAGGGTGTGGCCGCCGGGGAGGATGACGGCCGCGTCCAGCGGGAGGGCACGGTACCAGCGGAAGCCGATCGCGCCGCGCAGGGCGGCGATGGACGCGGCGAGGCGGTAGACGCTCGCCACGGCGTCGAGGCGCTCCAGCAGGATGCGCCGCCACTGCATGGAGACGGGCCGGTCGCGCAGCAGGGAAGCGAGCGGCAGGCCGTCGATGGCGGCGAGGCGGCGCAGCCCGGCCGCTGTGAGGGAGTAGCGGCGGGTGCTGCGCAGCAGGTCCGTGCCGTGGGGCAGGGAGACGGCGAGGCGGCGGCGCTCGAGGGCGGCGACGGCGTGGTAGGCCGAGCGGTCGGGGATACCGGCAGCGGCGGCCAGCTCCAGGCGGTCGAGGAAGGGCATGGCGGCCAGCCGCCGCAGCACGGTGGCCTCCGCAGGCGCGCTCACGAGGCCGCCTCACCGCCGCCCGGCCGCGTCCCGGGAGCGCGCGAGCGGTGCTGAGGGCCGGCCGCGGGAGCGTCGGTCGCCGCGACCCCCTCGTCGAGCGCCCGCAGGCCCTCGTGGAATCGCTCCACCTTCTTGCGCGACTCCAGCTGAGCGGCGCCGAGTTCGCCAGCGGGGGTGAGGTAGCCTGCGGCGCCGGCGCGGATGCGGGCGGCCCGGTCCGGGTCTCCCGGCTCCGGTTTGAGCACCTCCATCGAGAAGGCGGGCATGCGCTCTGACCCGACCGTGGCGCGCACGTAGCAGTGGTGCACGGGGAGGGAGACGATGTCCTCCTCGGAGATGCGGTCGCGGTCGAGCTCCCAGACGAGCTGGCGCGCGTCGGAGCCGGCCACCTGGAAGATCGCGAGGCAGCCGACGTTGGCGAGGAGGGTGGTGCGCATCGTGCGCGAGAGGTCCTCGAGCTTGTCGAGGCTCTGCGTGGCGAGCACGAAGCTCGCGCCAAACTTCCCCAGCTCCGAGAGCATCGACTCGTAGTCGACGCCGGGCATGGACTGCATCTCGTCGACCACCACGAGCGCCCCGCGGCGCTGCTCCGGGGGCAGGTCGCCCTGTTCGCGGATGACGGCGTCGACAAGGTTGAGGATGGACGCGCCCACGAGGGCGGCGACATCGCGCCCGGCCGTGCCCTGGGCGGTGGAGACGAGGAGGATGCCGCCGTCGAGGATGGTGCGGCGCAGGTCGATGGTGGAGCGGCGCTGGCCGAGGATGGCGCGCGCACGCTTGGAGGAGGCGTAGTAGGAGAGCCGCGTCTGCACGGGCGCGAGCGCCTCGGAGCGGTACTCGCGACGCCAGCCCCCGAAGTCCCGCTCCCACCACTCCAGCAGGAAGGAGTCGCTCACGTTCGCGAGGACGCCCTTGCGGTACTTGTCGTCGGAGAGCAGCTTGAGCCCGTCGAGGATGGTGTGCTGCTCGTCGGCGTCGAGCTGCTCGTTGGCCTCGTGCAGCGTCTTCACGGTGTGTTCGAGGATCGACTGCATACGCGGTCCCCACTGCTCCCAGAGGCCGCGGGCGACGCGCACGACCGAGTCGGCGGTGCGGTCGCGGTCGCTGAAGACGCGCGTGTCGAGCAGGTTGATGCCGGGCGCGCCGCGGCGGTCGGCGAGGTCGACGAGGCGCACCTGGCCGATGAGCGACTCGGGCACATGCTCGAGCAGGCCGGCCACCAGGTCGGCGTGGGGGTCGATCACAACGATCGCATCGCCGTCACGTCCCGCCGCTTTCTCCCGCAGCTTGTGGGTGACGAGGTGCTGCATGAGCGTGGACTTGCCCATGCGTGTGCGCGCCACGTAGAGGTGGTGGCGGCCCAGCAGGTCGCTGGGGAAGCGGATCTCGCGGGGCGTGCCGGTGGTGGTGTGGCCGACGAGCGCGCCGCCGCGCACGTCCCGGGCCGAGGGGAGCAGCACGCGGGCGCCGGAGCGCGCCACGAGCGGCGTCTCGTCCTTCGCGCCCGGCGGGTGCCAGAGGCAGGCGACCTCGCGCACGCCGAGGACGCTGCGGCTCCCGAGGAGGCCGGGCCCGGGCGGCTCCATGGCGGAGGGGTTGGGGAGGCCGGGCCGCACCTTGCCCACGCGGAAGCGCGCGCCCGCGGGATGATCGTAGTGACGGTAGGCGGCGGCCAGCGAGCCGAGCAGCTCGCGCGCGCGGCGGCTCTGGTCGCCCGCCGGCAGGACGGCGACGACCTGCAGCTCCGCGTCGAAGGCGATGCGCGAGACCTTCTCCTTGATCAGGAGGGGGTCGTGGACGCGGTTGCGGGCCTGCTTCCAGCGCGCCCAGGCCCAGCCGCCCACGGCCAGTCCGAGGGCGAGGCCCGTGCCGAGGGCGACGGCCTTCCAGGTCTCGCCCGCCTGCCACCACTGGTAGCCCTTGAGGGCGGCGAGGCCGCCGAGGGCGAACACGGCCATGGCCACGCCGTCGGTGCGGTGGTGGCGGATCTGGCTGGTGTAGGCGCTGTCGCGCTGCTCCTGCACGGGCCGCTCGTGGGCCCTGACCTGGTGCGCCTGGGACCAGTCGGGACCGAGCGACCGCAGCAACAGGCGCGTCACGATGCGCTCCCCGGGGCGCAGCGCGGAGAGCGCGCCGAACAGGGCGAGCAGCGGGTCGGATCCGGGATCGAGGAGGTCGTCGTCGCGGAAGACGCGCAGCGGCACGTACTCGGGGCCGCTGGAGCGGAGCGCCATGCTCCACGCCTGCTCGCCCTCCGCGAGGACGAGCGGGTCCTCCTCGGGCCCGAGCTGGCGGATGCGGGCCTGGGGGTAGTGGGCGGCGATCTGGCCGCGCACCACCTCCTCGTCACGGCAGCGCGCCATGAGGGTGACGCCGTCGGCGTCGCCCGCGAGTTCGAGCGAGAAGGGTTCGGGCACGGCGATCGAGCCGAGCAGGTTCTCGACGCCGAGCACGGTGCGCTCCGCGTTGCGAGGCGGCGTGACGGCAAGCAGCACGGGGGGCGTGGGCTCGGACCCGCCGAGCAGGCGCAGGGGGTTGAGTCGCATGGTGGGTGTTCCTTTCGGGGTGAGGTACGTGGTCGTGGTGGTCGCGTCTCACGTCAGTTGTTGGCGGCGTCCTCCCTCACCCGGTGCGACCCGGGTCGCCACTCGATCAGCTCGGCCTCCTCGGGCGTGGCCTCGATGCGGATCGGGAAGCGGTTGCCCTTGGCGAGCAGCAGCCCGTCGCCGCGCGGGCAGGAGAGCAGCCAGCGCTGCAGGTCCTCGGGCAGGTCGAAGGCGTCGCCGACCGTGCGGATGGCGGCGGCGTCCTGCTGGAGCAGCAGCTTGAAGGCGGCGTTCTGGAGGAGGGCGCGCCCCGAGTGGCCGGTGATGGCGCGCGAGGGGTCCTCGGAGAGGAGGTCCTGCACGTCCTGGGTGATGAACTGCAGCCCGAGGCGGTGCTTCCTGGCGCGCTTGGCCATCGAGACCATGAAGGCCGCGCCCTCGGGGTGCTGCATGATCGACCAGACCTCGTCCACCACCAGCAGCCGCGGCTTGGGGTCGCGCGCGGCGGCGGCCCAGACCGTCTCCGTGCAGACCATCGCGGCGGCGGGGCGCAGCTCCGGCTCAAGCAGCCGCAGGTCGAAGACCGTCACCAACGCCTCGTTCGTGAGCAGGTCGTCACCCTCGTCGGTGAGCAGATGGCGGAGGCTGCCGGTGGCGAAGGGCCGCAGCAGCTTCGCGAGGTTGGGGTCGCCCTCCTCGCTGTCGCGCAGGTAGGCGAAGAAGTCGCCGAAGCCCGTGCGCTCGCGCGGCTGCGCGTAGTAGGCGGCGAGGGCGTGGTCGAGGGCGGCGCGGCGCTCGGCGCCGAGGGACTCCCCGATCATCACCTCGATGAGGCGGCGCAGGCTGCCGATGCGCAGCAGCAGCTCCTCGGGGTCGCCCGAGTCGATGACGAAGGGGTTCATGCCCTCGCCCGCGACGCCCGGGGAGAGCACACGGCCGCCAGCCGCGCGTGCCATGTCGGCGTACTCGCCCTCGGGGTCGATCACGTAGGCGGTCACGCCCCGGCAGATGCCGCGCAGTACGCCGAGCTTGGTCGCGAAGGACTTTCCGCTTCCCGAGCGCGCGAGCACGGCGGTGTTGGCGTTGAGGTGGGTGCCGTCCCAGGGGTCGTAGACGACGGGCGAGGACGCCCGCATGTCGATGCCGCGCAGGTCGCCCCCGCGCGTGTCGAGGTCGGGCGGCGAGAAGGGGTACAGCCTCGCCAGCGAGGAGGTGTCGAGCGTGCGCCAGACGGCGACCGCGTTGAGGGCGAGGGGCAGCGTCGAGAGCAGCCCCTCGCGCTGGCGGAAGGGGAGGGCGTCGAGTTTGCCGAGGGTGGCAGCGAAGTGGGCCTTCGCGCGCTGCGTCAGTTCTTTCAGTGACTCCTCGTCGGCAGCGTGCAGCGTGAGCGAAAGCGAGGCGTGGAAGAGGCGCTCCCTGCCGCGTTGCACCTCGTCGCGCAGCCGGCTCACGTCCTCGAGGGCGATCTCGGCCTCGGAGGAGAGGCTCTTGCCGCGCTTGAAGGAGAGGCTGCGGGCCGACTCGAAGCGCACCTTCTGCCACTCCAGCGTGCGCGCCGCCTGCGCCGCCGGGATCGGCCCGAGGTGGAGGGAGAGGTCCATGGGCACGCCCGCCGCCATCAGCGCCTGGAGGAAGCCGGGGGCGAGCGAGCGCGGCCAGCGCTCGAGGTGGAGCGAGCGCAGGAGCCGGTCGCCGACACGGATGTCGCGGCGGTTGACCTCGACCGCCAGCGACGTCTCCTCGTCGATTTCACGGGGCGAGCCGCCGAGGGCCGAGGCCAGCAGCAGCATGCGCAACTGGCGTCCGGCGAGCGGGTGAACAGAGAGTCCGGCGCGCTGCAGCAGGCCGCGCAGCTCGTCCAGGCGCTCGTGCTCGCAGACGGCGTAGAAGCGGCGGTCGAGGATGCCGTCCCGGCGCTCCAGCTCGCCGAGCAGCCGGCGCAGCGACTCCGCCGCCGCCTTCGTCCGTGGCGGCAGGCCGTGCGGCTGCGCCTCCGCAAGGTCCTTCTGCAGCTGCCCGAGTCCGGGTGGGTGCTGGCGCACAAGCAGCTGGATGGGGAAGTCGCAGGCATTGAGGGCACCGGCGAAGGCGCCCAGTTTGGGCTCGTCGAGTTCGAGGCCGAGCACCTCGCAGACGCCGAGCTTGACGCCATCGAGGCGCACCGGGCCGTCCTCCTCCAGGTGCGAGAGCATGAAGGCGAGCGGCAGCCCCGGCGGCGGCTTCGGCTCCTGTGCGTCGGCGGGCGGTGCGCGCTTCGTGAGTTCAAGCAGGGGTTTCATCGGATGTGCTCCTTGTCTTTGTTAGGTGATGGGGAAGGGGCCGACGCCTGAGCGCAGCAGCGCGGCCACGCCCTTGGCCGAGAGCACGAGGGCGAGCCCGGCCACGGCCAGGAAGACGGCGCTCTTCGCGCGCCCGCCGCCGCGCTCCTCTGCGCCGTCGGCCATGAGCAGGAAGCCCGCCCAGACGAGAGCGAAGAGACAGAGGCCCGAGGCGGCGTAGGCCATCGCCGTGAGCGCCTCGTCGAAGGCGTCGAGCATGGCCCGCTCCTCCTCCGGGGCCGCGCCGGTCGTGACCAGCGCGACCCCGGCGAGCAGCAGGACGGTCGCAGCGCGCCTCACCAGGACCACTCCCAGCCGAGCTGCTCGAACCACTCGCGCAGTTCGCCGCCCGTAGCGGGCGTCTGCGTGACGGGGTCCGGGTCGGGCTCGGGCTCCGGCACGGCGAGCGCCACGTAGGCGTCGTCGGCCCGGATGCTCGTGGCGAGCGCCAGGGTCTCCTGCCGGCTGCGCGCGAGCGGCGCCCGGGCCACAACGGCGGCCTCGATCCGCTCCTCGTGGACGACGGTGAAGACGACGTCCTGGCGGACGGTCGACTCGGAGACGTAACAGTCGGCGGAGACGGTGTGCTCCGTGAAGGTGCCGTCCTCGTTGGGGATGACCACCGTCTCGGTCACGGTGTCGCCGAAGGCGGGGATGGTGACGGCCGCCGTCTCCGTGAGCCGCTCGGTGCGCGCCGGGCGGTGCGTGAGCTGCACGAGCGGCGGCAGCGCGATGCGCAGCGACGCCTCCAACACCGCCTCGATGGTCACGGCGTGGACGCCCTCGCCCGCCGCGACGGGGAGCCGGAAGCGGGTCTCGCCGCCGGAGACGAACGCGACGCTCGTTTCCGACGCGCCGGACGCGACCGTGACCGTCCCGCTGATGGAGACCACCTCGGCCTCCAGCAAAGCCGTCGTGGTGACGTCGGCGTGGCCGGCGACCGTCTGGAGGGATATCCGTTCCTCGATCGTGCTCACGCACTCCGAGGCGACTGTTCCCGCGACGGCGCCCGGGGACCAGCCCAGCGACACCACCCGCAGGGAGCACAGCTCCCCCGAGGCGGCGGGCAGCGGATACGGAAGCCGCTCGCCGACGAGGCTGATCGCCCCCGCCTGCCCCAGGTCGTCCTCCCAGGAGAAGACGAGCGAGGGCACGGGGCCGTGCAGCGGCAGGTCGTAGCTCGCCCGCTCACCGGACTCCAGCGAAGCCGAGGCGAAGGAGCGGACCGAACGGCCCTCGGGGCCGCCGTAGGCCCGCACCGTGAGCCGCAGGTCCGTGGCCGCCCGCAGCGAGACCGCGGCGCGCTCGCCCGTGACGGTCAGCTCCTCAATGAAGAGCCGCCGTCCCGGCACCAGCGGCGGGGGTTGGAACTCGATCTCCTCGAAGCTCCAGCCCTCCTCCTCGCCGGGGTCCTGCGCCAGTACCGCCGTGCCGGGAAGGGCCGCCAGCACCACGGCGATGGCCGCCACGGCCGGGAGTACTCGCCAGCGGCCGAGACGCCGCTCGCTGCGCTCCCTCGTGGCCTGCCGCCCGGCATCGGCCTCCTCGCCGCCCGGCCTGCGGCGCTTGCCGAAGAGGCGGTGCGGGCGGAAGGGCAGGCGCCCGTTGCGGCGCTCGCCCTCTTTACGCCGCCGGGTGGCGCGCGTCCTGCGCAGGACGCGCCGCAGCTTGCTCGCCAGCAGCCGCAGCGGACCGGGGCCGCCGCTGGCGGGCTGCACCGGGGCGGGCGGCTCGCTGCGCGCCAGCTGGGCAGGAGGCCCGGCGTAGCGCCGCGCCCCCAGCCCAAACCGCAGCAGGTCGGCTGCCACCAGCGGCAACCGCCTGCCCCCGATCCTGCCCGCCACGAGCGCCAGCCCCGCCAGCCCGAAGAGCACGGCCAGGGCCATGCGCACCTCGGAAGGACCGAGCGGGGCGTAGCGGTAGACGCCGTAGGCGAGGGCGGAGACCGCCGTCATCGCCACGATCTGGGGAAAGGTGAACCACAGCAGGACGCGGTCCTCGGCCTGCACGTGGGTGGGTACCTCGTGTGCTTGCATGGCCTATCCGTCATCCGTGGTTGTGGTCGAGCCCTCGGGCTCGGGGACATCGATGTCGACGACGGGACTGACGACGGCGTCCATCACCAGTTCGACGACGCCGAAGGCCACCATCGCCAGCACGATGCCTGCCAAAGCGGTCATCATCGCGCTCTTGCCGCGCTCCATCTGGTTGGGCGCGCCCGAGGCGGTGAGGTAGAGGTAGGCCCCGTAGATGAAGAAGCCGACGCCGATCGCGCCGACGACTCCGAGCAGGATGCCCACCAGGTTGGAGATGGTCTGAGTCAGGTCTTCCACTTGTCTTTCGCTCCTTGCGTGTGTGTGGTTCGTCTCTCGGTTCCGCTGTCTCGTTTCCTACCGGCACATCGCTCCGCTCCTTCGCTCTCCGTCCGCGCGACCGCAGCCGGCGGCGTTGCCTGTCGTTGTGTGTGTGGCTACTCGCTGCTGCTCCTGGGAGAGCCGCCGCCCGCACCGCCGCCGCCCGCGGAGGGCGTGGCCATCTCCGCTGCCGAACGCACGCCGGAGGTGGCCGCTGAGGCCATGCCGCCAGCAGCCCCACTCGCGGCCAGCGCTCCCACAGCCACGCCGCCGGGGCCGCCCGCAGCGCCCCCGGCGAGCAGCCCGATCGAGCGCGCCGAGCGCACCATCGAGCCGGGCAGCGACATGCCGAAGTAGAGGGTGTGGAGCCAGGAGTCGAAGGTGCCCGTGTTGCCGAGCAGCGAGGGCACGCGCGTCGCCAGGTAGATGAAGGCGAGCGACATCAGCAGCTTCCAGACGAGGTCCTGCATCGGCTCGCCCGCGCCGATGGCGGCGTACTCGCTGAGGAAGCCGATGCCGAGCGCCAGCGCCACGAGCTGGATCGCCTGCTGGAAGACGGTCGTCATGAAGAGCCGCAACCAGTGCCGGCCCCAGTTCGCCGTGTGCGGGAGGATCCAGAGCCCGAGCGCGATCGGGGCGAGCGCCAGCAGGATGTCGATCAGCGCCAGGCGCAGCACCATCTGCACCACGAGGTAGAGCACGAAGAAGGCGTAGACGAGGTAGAGCATCGCGAGCAGCAGGGCCATGCCCACGCTCCCCGCCGCCACCGCCGTCAGCAGCGTGCGGAGCGTGCTCCGCAGCATGTCGCCCGCGGTCACGCCCAGCTCGGCGGCGATGAAGCCGGAGACGGCGTCGGCCATGTCGATGACCAGGGCGCACCACCAGAGCGAGGCGGCGGCGGCCACGAGCCCGAGCGCGAGGCGCGGGATCATCTCGCGCCAGCCAGCCTGCGCGCGGCCGACGTGGTCGCCGATGATGAGGCTCAGCCCCATCCAGCCGATGATCAGGATGAGCGCCCCGGAGGTGATGACCCAGACGGCCATCCACGCCTGGCGCACGATCTCGTGGTCGTAGGTGAGGCCTGCGGGGGTGCCGGTGAAGATGTCGCTCACGGGGTCGCCTCGCAGGCCTCGGCGTCGCCGCCCGAGGCGCGCTCGACGACGCCGCAGAGCGTCCCGTGCGCGCCCTCGATCGCCCAGCGCGCTACGGCCTTGCCCCAGCGCTCGGGGTCGAGCGCGCCCAGGACCCTGTTCCAGAGACCGCCGGGCTGGTGGGGCGGGATGACGGCGTAGAAGGGTTGCGGGGTCGCCTCCGCCCAGCTGCGCGCGAGGATCACGAGCAGGTAGGGGCGCTCGGGGTCGAGCTCCGTCTGCCCGTCCTCGAAGGGGTACTCGAAGGAGTACTCCCAGCCGTCGCGGCGCTCCTTCGCGTCGCCCTGCACGCCGAACATCGAGGTGAGCCACCGGCCCGTGTCGCCGTCGCGCACGCCGTAGTAGAGGGCGGGCAGTTCCTGGTCGAAGATGGGGCGGGCGATGAAGCGCCCGTCCTTCTTGCGCTCGATGAAGTCGTCATCCTCGTTGACGAGGACGACGGGCGCCGCGGGCGGCTCCTCCTGGGCGAGGGCCGTGCCGCTGGACGGAATCGCTACGAGCGCCGCCAGCAGCAGCGTCGCCGCCAGCGTCCGCAGCCGCCTCGTCCTACCGCCTGTGTTTCCTGTTCGCCGTCGCACGCCGTGGCCTCCTCATCGATGGGTCGAGTACCGGCCACCGAGTGTGGAGGAGAGTCGAACGTTTGTTCATGGGTTTTAAGGGGGGCCTCCGGGTGGGCCCCGGGATGGAGTCGGCGGGGCCACGAAGGCGGCCCGGGGAGTCGTCAGGTGCTGGACGGGGCCGAGAGAAGCCCCGGCCGCACGGCGCTCGGGCGGGTCAGGGGGGGTCAGCGGCGAGCTGCCACGGTCGCGGGCCGCCGCGCGCAGCCCCCGCCGCTGCATCGGCAACTCGCGACCCGGGGGGATCGTTCGCCGGAGAGGAGCTTCTTGAAGATGCAGAGGCAGTCTTCGATCTCGTGTGCGTCGAGTGGCGCGAACGCCCGGGCGGTGCGGAGACGGCGATGGACGGACGCCGGTGATCGAGCCCGAGCGCCCCGGCTCCACCGCGAGTGCCCCGGTGCAGGTAGACCCGCGCCGGAGGGAGCTCGAGCTTCGCGCCGATGCGCAGTGCCGTGTCGTAGACAGCGAGCTCGCCGATGCCATGAGTCAGCTCGCCGATGCGCTGCACGACTCGATGGAGTTCATCGAAGGACTGTGCTTCCTGCAGAGCCCGCTCCTCGCGCGCGAGGCGAGTCCCGAACCTGCGGAGCACGTCCCAGGCGATCCGCCACTGGTGCGGATGCTTCCCGCCGCCCGCGGTGCGCGCACGAGCCGCCCGCCTGATCGCGTGGCGGAGGGTCGGCATCGCGCGATAGAAGTGCAGCTCCGCCGCCGCGTCGTCGCGGTGATACTCGAGGTAGTCCGATACCGCCTGCTCGGCGCGTTGCCCGATCACCGCATCACTTACCGGCATGGTCCTTGCTCCCGCCCACAGCGCGTGGCTACGCGTTGTCGTCTTCACCCACCTGCGAGAAGTTGCTGATGGCGACCTCGCCCTCGGGAAACTCGGCCACGATCCTGAGCTGCCCGCCGACCGCTTCGATGTAGGAGCGGAGGCCGGAGACGTAGATGTCGGTCCGCTGCTCCAGCTTGGCGACGGCGGGCTGGCTCACATGCAGCGTCTCCGCGAGCTGCTGCTGGGTGAGCGCCCGCGCCCGGCGCAGCTCGTGCAGCGGCATCTCGGCGAGCAGCTCGCCCTCGATGGAACTCGATGCGCCGGCGGCACTCGGGTGTGAAGTCCCTGGTCAGTTCGCGGAATGAATGGCGTCCGCTCATTCGACTAGTCCCTCCCGCCGCAGTGCGGCCAGGTGCTCGTCGTAGAGGTCGTCGGCGCGTGGCATGTAGTCCTCGTGGAAGCGATCGTTGCCGGTCTTGTCGCCGCCGATGAGCAGGATCGACGCCGCTGCGGCGGTCCCCGGCGGCGGAGCCGATGCGAGTGCCTTGCGGAGGGGCCTGCGCGGAGGCCCCCCTCACGGGGCATGCAAGTTCTGCGGCCCATTGTGATGTGATGGGCGTGTACAGGGGATCGACGTTGGTTGCAGGAATGCAAGTCCGGTCGAAGGTACCGCAGTACAAGGGCAAAGCGGGGTGTCGGGCGCAGCCGGCCACATCGGAGCGAGCATCTCGGTGTAAGGCGCGGTCGCAAGGTCCGAGGCCGGAAAGGTGCAGAAATGCAAGTCGAAGGAACGGGCGCCGGTGGACAGGGCCAGCACGCCACACCCCCGGAGGCGAGGGGGGAACCCACCGTGCGCGGCAGTCAGCCGTCGCGAGAGCCGTCGGGAGAACCGGGCAGGGACGCCGCGGACGATCGGCTGCTCGCGCTGCTCGAAGACCTGGTGCGCGACGCGGGACGGATGAAGACGGCGGAGTCGCTGGGGGTGAGTTACCGCACGCTCGTGCGGGCCATCGAGTCGGGCACGCTGCTGGCGCGCATGCGCGACGTGCTGGAGCGCCGGCTGCTGGCGGAGGGTGGCGAGGAGGCGGTCCGACAGCGGGCGCGCGCCGAGGCGCTGGAGCGGCGGGTCGAAGCCCTGGAGGAGCGCCTGGCGGCAGGGGAACAGCAGGGGGACGGGACGGAGGCGTCCAACCCCAGTGCGAGGACCGAGCTGGCCCACAGACTGGACGAGGGCGTGGCGGCCGTGGAGGCGCTGGCCGGCCGGGTCGCGCGGCTGGAGGAGCACCGGCCCCGTGCGCCGGGACACACCGCACTGCCGACCGTAAGCGGGAACGGGGAGCGTGCCCACAGCAGCGGTCGGGGCGTGGTCATGCGGGAGCCACCTCCGGGTGAGGCGCAGTCCTACGGCGCGGGCACGGCGCTCGTCGAGGAGTGGCGGGCGTTGAACGGCCGGCGCGGAGCGGGCACGAAGCTCGACCAGGCGAAGGTCCGGGAGCGCGTCATGGAGCTGGAGATCGCCATGATCGGCGAGCACGAGCTGACCCTGCCCCCGAACACGGAGCCGCTGCACCCGTCGGAGCGGGAGCGCTACCTCGGCTGGCGCCGGCAGGAGCTGGCGGACATCCGGGGGGAGCGGCGGCGGCGCGAGGCGCGGCGCTGGCTGCGGCGGCTGCTCACTCTCGGGTTGTGGTGGCGGTAGGCCTGCCGTTCGTGGCTGCTACATCGGAGCTACATCGCAGCAAGTGATTCTGGCTGAGAGCCCCCAAACCCCTTCCAATCGCACGGGCGTTCGGCGACACTGCCAGGAGTTTCAGGCTTTTCCAGCGTTTCGTGCCACAGAAACCTGGAGGGTCCGTCCCTGACCCGGGATGGCCGAGCGGATCGAGTCGAACTCTCCGCACGACCGCCCAGGGGAATCGACCAGAGGGTTTGAGCCGAGCTCTCCCGATGGCCGGCCCCCCGAGGGATACCGCCGCAGCGTTCGGGTGCATTCGCGCTCAGGCCGCTCGGAGTCCCTGGGCGAGGTGCGTCCTGCGCCGGCCCGTTTCCAACGCCCGCCGTAGCTGAATGCACGCCGGTCCGCGAGTGACTCGCAGGCCGGTAGTGCCACATCAGCACGGCCAATCCACTCCGTTCCCCCGCTCACCGGCATCCGACCGTGGGTGGAGTGCGTCCAGTAGCCAGTCAACCCAGTCACGACCCGCGCCACGGATGCCGGCACGGGTCACCAGCAACAACGGACAGACGACGAAAGGAGCGCAGCAATGCACGCAGACCAGGGAGACGCCATGGAGCTACGCGCCAGGGCACAGCAGTACATCGGCCCGAGCGCGGGTCGGATCGCGAACACCATCCCGCAGCGGGTGAGCTTCGAGCGGGGCTGGTTCTGGACGAGCACCGCCATCTGCCACGGCGGCGCGTCGGACGGGCTGGCGTTCCGGCAGCGGCCCGACGGCAACGGCATCGACGTGCGCTGCCACACCGGCGGCTGCTCAAACGGGCACATCGTCACCGCCCTGGAAGGGGTGATCGGGCTGCCCATCTGGACGGCCTACGAGCCCGTGCAGGAGACCTCGGCCCGCGCTCCGCGCAGGCGCTGGCCGGTGCGGCGGCTCGGGCTGGCTGCGCTGGCAGTGCTGCTGGCGGCGCCGCTGCTGCTCGGCCACGGCGCGGAGCTCGCGGTGCTGAACGCGGCCGGCCTCGGCTTCGGGGCGCTGCTGGTCCGGCGGTTCGCCACGCGCCGGCCGGCGAGGAGGGCCTACCGCCGCTAGACGACGGGCCCGGCATCCACGGCAACCACGACCCATGGGGCCGTCTCTCCGGAGACGGCCCCGCTTCGTGCCCGCGAGGGCACACGACACAGGCGACACCAGAAGGAGGAACGAGTCATGACGATGGCAACAGCAACGATGAGCACGGGTGCGACGGGAACGGGAGACCGGCCCGGTCACAGCCTCGAGGAACTGGTCGACCGCATGATGGACGCGCTGTTCCCGCTGGCAGCAGAGACAGCGGAGACCGCGCAGACCGTCGCCCGCAGCGTCCACGAGGCGCGGCGGCTCCGGCAGGCGGGCGACCTCGACGCAGCGCTGGCGCTCCTCGCCGGCGCGGACACGAAGCAGGCGAGCGAGCGGGAGGCGCGCTGGGTCTACGCCGAGTGGCTCGATATCGCGACGCGCCGCTACGGCGACGAGGGCGGACTGCTCTACCGCCAGGGCATGGGACGCGCCGCCGCGCTGATCCCCGGGGGCAGCGGCGCGCTCGAGGTCGCGGCGGTGCTGGGGATGCGCTGGCGGGCCGGCAGGGTCGTCTCGCGGCGCAGCCTGCGCGGCCTCCGGCCCTTCACGAAGGACAGCGCGTGATGGTCGCGACAGCCAACGCGCCGACCGACATCGCGGCGCTGAAGGCGCGTCACCCGCTGGGTGACGTGGTGGAGGCGTCGGGCGTGCAACTTCGTGGCAGGGGCCGCGTCCGCCAGGGCGTCTGCCCCTTCCACGAGGAGGCCGAGGGCAGCTTCACGGTCTACGCCGACACGGAGCGCTGGTACTGCTTCGGCTGCGGCGAGGGCGGCGACGTGCTGGACTTCCTCCAGCGCGCCGAGGGCCTGAGCCTGCCCGAGGCGATCCGCCGGCTCGACGCCGGCGGACTCCCCGCCGTTCGCGCGGCCGGTGGCCCGAGACGGGCCTCCCCCGGCCACTCCGTCAGCAGCGCGCTCCCCCCGCGGGACCCGGCGCTGCTGACGGCGGCGGTTCGCTACTACGCCGGTCAACTCCAGCGCCGCCCCGAGGCGCGCACGTACCTCGCCTCGCGGGGCATCGGCTTCGAGACGGCGCTGCGGCTCGGTCTCGGTTACGCACCGGGGCGCGGGCTGCGGGAGGCGCTCGCCTCTGCCGGCTTCGCCGCCGCACGGGTCAGGGAGAGCGGGCTGTTCATGGAGCGGGGCGCGGAGCGCTTCGCGGGCACGGTGGTCGTGCCCGAGACCGCGGGCGGGCGCGTGCGCTGGCTCGCGGGGCGGGCCGTCGACCCGGAGCGGAAGCCGCGCTTCCAGGCGCCGCCCGGCCCCAAGCCCGTGCTTGGGCTGGCACGGCTCGGCCCCGCACCGCCGCGGGTGGTGCTCACCGAGGGCGTCTTCGACTGGCTCGTACTGAGCCAGTGGGGCCTGCCCTCCTGCGCCGCTCTGGGCACGCAGGGGATGGAGCGCGTGGCCGCCGCCCTGCGCGGCTGCCCGCGCGTCTTCCTCGCCTTCGACGACGACCCTGCCGGCCGCGAAGCGGCGGCGCGGCTCGCCGCTCTGCTCGACGGCCACGCCGCCGTGGTGACCCTGCCCGCGGGGGTCGGCGACGTAGCCGAGCTGGCCACGCTCCCCCACGGGCGCAGGGTCTTCCTGCGCCTGCTCGAAGGGGCGGCCCGCGCCGCCCGTTAGCCAACCCATCCCCGGACGGGTGATGACCACCCGGCCCGTCACGGGCCGGGCGGCTGCTTGCCGCCCGCCCACCACACGCGGGGCGCCGCCCCGCGACCAGCCAACCAATCACGCAGACCGAGAGGAGGCTTCATGCCCAACGCCGACGGGGTTCGCACCTCGCACACGGGTCTCCCCCACGGGGCGGCCCGCACCCAGTCAAGCCAGCAATGCACAGCACACGAAGGAGAGCACCATGCAGAACGGAACCAGCAACGGAGTCACCGCCACCCCGAGCCGCAACGGCTCCCACCCGGAGTCGGCCGCGATCCCGGAGCGTGACCTCATGTGGGACAGCCTCCCACCGGCCGTCACGCAGCAGCTGGGCGAGTCCCTCGACGAGGACCTCGTCTCGCACCGCAAGGGGCGCGGCAACAGAAGCTACGCCTACCTCGAGGGCCGCACCGCCATCGAGCAGGCCAACCGCATCTTCGGGTACGGCGGCTGGGGCTACGAACTCGTCGGCGGGGTCGTCCTCCGCGAGGGCGAGAGCGTCGACCAGCAGACGGGCGAGGCGAAGCCCTGGCGCGCCTACTCCGCCACCGTGCGGGTGAGCGTGCCCGGTTCGCCGTCGCGCGCCGACACCGGCTTCCAGGCCGTCGCCGACGAGACGGTCGAGGGGCACGAGACGGCCTCGAAGGGGGCCGTCACGGACGCGCTCAAGCGCGCCCTGCGGAGCTACGGCGACCAGTTCGGCAACGGCCTCTACGGCGACGGCGCGACGAGCGACCTCGCCCCCGCGCTGCGCCGCACGCTCGTCGGCCTCGGCTCCAGCCGGGGCTTCGCCGAGGCGAAGGTGCGGGCGGCCGTGCGCTCGCGCACGGGCCGTGACCTCGACGAGCTGCCAGCGGCCACGCTCACGCCGCTGGTGGAGGCGGCCGCGCGCAAGCTTCAGGAGGACGGCAAGGACGAGACGCCCAGGGCCGCCTGAGCGGCCCGCCACCACAGCGAACCACGGCCCACGGGCCGGCAACCGCAGGAAAGGGGGCGCACATCGAGACGCGCTCGCGCGAGTCCCGGTTCACGGGATCCGCTTCAAGAGACGCTCCCGGTACGGGAGCGCGAACGGGGCCGCTCTTCGGGGCGGCCCCGCTGCATCCAGACCAGTGCGGGCTCCCCGCACACCACGGTGACAAGAACACCAAGAAGGAGACTGAAATGTCACGCACGATCAACCGCGTCGAGCTGCTGGGCCGGGTCGGGACCGACCCCGAACTGAAGTACAGCCAGAACGGCACCGCCGTCTGCCAGCTGCGGCTGGCGACCGACCGCCGCCGCCAGAACGGGGAGACCGAGGCCGACTGGCACTCGGTCGTGTGCTGGGGCAAGCAGGCCGAGGCCGTGGGCGAGTACGTGAAGAAGGGCAACCGCATCTTCGTCGCGGGCTCGCTCGCCCAGAACAGCTACGAGACCGAGGACGGCCAGCGCCGCCACCGCACCGAGGTGCACGCGCAGGAGGTCATCTTCCTCGACTCCAACGGCAACGGCGGCAACGGGCGCTCCAACGGCACCGGCGAGCGGGAGACCGCCGCCGAGGTCGCGGACGACCAGCCCTTCTAGCCAACCACCAGGCACACAGACGACGCCCGCCGCGCGCGGGCGCATACGGGGCCGCTCCCAGACGGGGGCGGCCTCGCTGTCGTATCGACCAGGTGCGGCCCTGCCGCACCACCACGGTGACAAGAACACCAGAAGGAGAACCTGAACATGTCACGGACGATCAATCGAGTGGAACTGCTGGGCCGGGTCGGGACCGACCCCGAGCTGAAGTACAGCCAGAACGGCACCGCGATCTGCCAGCTGCGGATGGCGACCGACCGCCGCCGCCAGAACGGCGAGACCGAGACCGACTGGCACTCGGTCGTGTGCTGGGGCAAGCAGGCCGAGGCGGTCGCCGAGTACGTGAAGAAGGGCAACCGCATCTTCGTCGCGGGCTCGCTCGCCCAGAACAGCTACGAGACCGAGGACGGCCAGCGCCGCCACCGCACCGAGGTGCACGCGCAGGAGGTCATCTTCCTCGACTCCAACGGCAACGGCGGCAACGGGCGCTCGAACGGCACCGGCGAGCGGGAGACCGCCGCCGCCGCCACCACGGACGACCAGCCCTTCTAGCCAACCACCGGCACACAGACGCCGCTCGCCACGCGGGCGCACACGGGGCCGCTCCCTCACGGGGGCGGCCCTGCTTTCGTTCAGCCCGGTGCGGTTCGCCGCACCCCATCAATGAGACCACCACCCAAAGGAGCACCTGGACATGTCACGGACCATCAATCACCACGAACTGCCGGTCGTGAGCAGGCACGACCTGGTCATGACCCTGCTCGAGGGCCCCGACCCCTTCAACGGCCACTGCACCTGCGACCGCTGGTCCTACCGCACCGCGGACTGGGCCGACCTCGGCATGAAGTGGGCCTGGCACTACGTCGCCGAGTCCGACGGACCCGACGGCCACCCCCTGGTTCGCAGCACGGTGAAGGCCGAGTTGCAAGCACACGGCGAGTACGGCGGGGACTGCGCCGGTTGCGGCTATCCGGTCGTAACGGGGCGCACGTACTGCCTCACCTGCGAGCAGGACGGCGCCGCGGCCGGCTACGACCACGGCGACAACTGCGAGCGCCCCTGTTGCTGGGAGGACACCGTCGCCCGGCGGGTCGCCCGCGACGCCGCCCACCAGCGGGTGGCCTGCCGCAACTGCGGCAACTGTCTCCGCTGCGACGAGCCCGGCTCGCCGGACCACGAGGACTGCATCTGCCCTGCGGGGCAGGAGTTGCCCGTGGAGGTGGCGGCATGACCGCCGAGCAAACGGACGCCCTGCTGGAGGCGCTGCGCCGCAACCTGCACGTCCTGGGCGAGCTGGCCGTGCGCTACGAGGTCGAGCTTCGGCCCGAGCGCGACCCCGACGCCCCCGCCACCTGTTCACCGCAGGACGTGCAGCGTCTGCTCGGGCCGGAGATGGGGGCGCTCGCCCAGGAGCAGGTGCGCGTGCTCCTGCTCGACCGCCGCAACCGCGTCGTCGGGCAGCGCGTGATCTACCAGGGGAACGCGTACTCCAGCGTCGTCAGGCCGGCCGAGGTGCTGCGCCCGGCGGTGGTGGTGGCCGCCCCCAACATCATCGTCGCCCACAACCACCCCTCGGGAGACGCCTCGCCAAGTCCCCAGGACGTCGAGGTCACGAGGGAACTGGCGAAGGCGGCGGAGCTGCTCGGCATCACCCTCCTCGACCACGTCGTCATCGGCGGGGGCGAGGCAGTCAGCCTCAAGGACCGCGGGCTCTTCTAGGCCCGCACCTCCCCTGACCGGTCGGCTCCCGCCGTCCGGCCCGCACACGGGGCCACACCCCGCGCACCACTCAGTCAACCACCCAGTGCATACGAGAGGAGACCGTTCATGCGCGACGCCTACCAGGAGATCACCGACCGTATCATCGCCGCGCTGGAGCGCGGCACCGTGCCGTGGCGTACGCCGTGGCACGCACGCGGGCACCGCAACGCCCGCTCAGGCCGCCGCTACCGGGGCATCAACACGCTGGTGCTGGCGATGTCGGCGCTGGAGCAGGGCTTCGGCGATGCCCGCTGGCTCACCTACCGCCAGGCGGAGGCGGCGGGCGGACACGTCCGCCGCGGCGAGCACGGCACGCGCGTCGTGCTCTGGAAGTGGATCGAACGCAAGGACTCCGCCGACCCGGAGCGGCCGGAACGCTATCCGCTGCTGCGGCTCTTCACCGTCTTCAACGTCGCGCAGTGCAACGGCGTCGAGCTGCCCGCGGTGGAGGACGGCGACTGCCCCGACCCGCTGGAGCGGGCGGAGGCGATCGTCAGCGGCTACGCAGACGGCCCCGCGCTCCGCTGGGACGCGGACAGCGCCTACTACATCCCCGCGCGGGACGAGGTGCACCTGCCGCCGCGCGCCGCCTTCGGGGACGTGCACGGCTACTACGCGACGCTCTTCCACGAGCTCGCACACTCGACCGGGCATCCGCGCCGCCTCGCCCGCGAGGGCTACCAGACGGCCGCCCGCTTCGGCTCGGAGCGCTACTCCCGCGAGGAGCTGGTGGCCGAGTTCGCGGCGGCCTTCCTCGGGAGCGAGGCCGGCATCGACCCCTCACGCGTCGAGCAGTCCGCGGCCTACATCGGCTCGTGGCTGAAGGCGCTGGAGGACGACCGCCGCCTGGCGGTGGTCGCTGCCGGGCAGGCGCAGCGGGCGGTCGACCACATGCTCGGGCGCAGCCCCGAGACGGCTGCGAACGCGCTGCCCGAGGCGGCGTGAGCGGAGGCGAGCAGCGGGAGCGCGGCGGCACGGGCCGTCCGCTCCCGCGACGCATCGAAACCACCAGGAGATCGGAAGAAAGAGAGCCCTGATGCCAAGACGAATCATCGACTGGGAGATCACCGAGGCGTTCGCGAAGTCCGGCTTCGGGGACGGCGACGGTCCCAACTTCACCGACGACGTGGCCCACGCCATCGAGGCGGCCGGGCCCTACCGCTGCCCCAGGCAGGTCTGGGGTCTGCACAACTACGCGATCGAGGCGATCGAGGAGGAAGTCGCACCCGGCGAGTGGGTGTGCATCGCCGAGTTCGACGGCTACGCGCTGCCGCCCTGGCAGAGCCTGCCCGACCCGATCCGGCAAGCGCTCGTCGCCCTCAACGGCGGCGCACCGCTCGCCCGGCGGCTCTGACCCTGCCCGACCGGACGGCTCCCGCCGTCCGGCCTTCACGCGAGGCATCCGTCTCGCGCAGCACGCAACCACTCAGCACACATGGACAAGGAGACAGCTCATGCTTGCGGCTCACGCCGTTCCCGATCCGCGGGAGCTCTACACGGTCAGCGCCGGAGGCTTCTCGGCCACCGCCGACGCCTTCGCCCGCGACCCCGATTCCGAGGGACTCTGGTTCCTCTCGATGGTCGGCTCCCAGAGCGCCGTCAAGGCGATCTGGGCCGCCCTCCTCAAGCAGCCGCCCGACGCCGCCCACCTGCTGGCCGGCACGGACGGGATGGCCCTCTCGGGCGGCTTCCACAGCTGCGCCATCCCCCACGAGACGGTGGGCACGTGGACGACGAAGATCGCCCGCCTGCCCGTCTCGGGCGGCTGGCACGCGCTCGTCTACACGCGCATGGCCGAGTACGCCTTCGAGCGGGAAGGGTTCCTGCTGCTCGCCCCCGGCGAGGAGGAGGCGCCCGGCCTGCACCAGCGCTTCCTCGACCGCCGCAGCCCGCTGCCGCTGCACCGCTCCTGGGCGGAGTGGCTGTGGCGGCGGGGGCTGGCGCGGCGCGAGATTCTTCCCTTGCAGTCGGCCGGCATCGCCGGCTACCGCTGCCAACCCGACGCCGAAGCGCTGCGCGCGGACCTCTCCGTGGCGGTGGCGTCGGGAACGCTGACGCTGCTGCGGGAGGAGCCCGCGCAGCCATCGACAACCCAGGACAAGGAAGGAGACACGAGATGAGACTGGCAGCCCAGGCAAAGGGGGGCTTCTACCCCACGCCGCCACGCGTCACCGACATGATCGCGAGCCTGATGCAGGCTCGCAGCACAGCCCGAGGCGAGACGACGCTGCGCATCCTCGACCCCTGCTGCGGGGCCGGGGAGGCGCTGGCGCGGCTCGCGGCAGGCATCGAGCGTCCCGACGGCGCCTCGGTGGAAACCTTCGGTGTGGAACTGCACGCCGAGCGCGCGCGGGAGGCGGAGGAGCGCCTCGACCACGTGCTCGGGGCCGACCTCTTCCAGACCGCGATCGCCAACGGGGCCTTCGGGCTGCTGTTCCTGAATCCCCCCTATGACTGGGACTCGGGTGAGGAGCAGCGGGTCGAGCACGCCTTCCTGCGGCACTGCACGCGCTACCTGGCCGAGGACGGCCTGCTCGTGTTCGTGGTGCCGAGGCGGCGGCTGGCGGTCTCCGCCAACTACCTCGCCTCGCACTACCGCAACCTGCGCTGCTGGGCCTTCCCGGATCCCGAACGGGAGGCCTTCGACCAGGTCGTGCTCACCGGCACGCGCAAGGCCGAGGTGCAGCACGACCCCCGCGCGGCGCTGCGGCTGCAGGAGTGGGTCGAGGGCAACGTCGCGGAGCTCACCCGGCAGCGCTACCCCGTCTACAACGCGCGGGCGTCGGCGGGCGGGGAGGTGCTGTTCGGCACGCGCACGGTCGACCCCGTGGCCGCGGCGGCTGAGGCGCGGCGCTCCGGCCTCTGGGTCAGCGTCACGGTGACCGACGCGCTCTGGCCCGCGCAGGACCAGCTCACGAGGCCGCTGATGCCGCTGCGGCGCGGCCACCTCGCGATGCTGGTGGCGGCCGGCTTCCTCGACAACCTCCAGCTCGAGGCGGACGGCCGTCGCATCCTCGTCAAGGGCCGCACCTCAAAGGAGATGGTGCTGGTCGAAACGACCCCGGAGAAGGAGGTGCACCGGGAGCGGCTGCGCACCACCGTCGTCGCCCTCGACCTGGACCTCGGCGAGATCACCGACATCGCCGCCTGACGGCCCGCCTCCCGGGCCGCAACACGAGGCCCCGTCTCACCACCCGCGTGGGACGGGGCCTCGCTACGCAATGAGCCGCTTCATGCGGCCCCGAAACCCCACAGGACGAAAGGAAGCACACCATGGACCTCGCAGGATTCATCGATACGTACCGCGACGCCATCGCCCGGCGGGTGGTGGAGTCCTATCCACCACGCTACCGGCCCTCCGAGCAGGACCGGCCGCTCCCGCAGCTGCTGCGCTCCCCGCTGGGGGCGCAGGCCGACGCCATCCGCGGCGCGGCGCTCTCCCTCGAGGCGCAGCGCGGCACGACCGTCGTCGGCGAGATGGGCACCGGCAAGACCTTCATCGCCGCCTCGGCGGCGCACATGGCGGGCTTCGAGCGCGTGCTCGTGCTCTGCCCGCCGCACCTCACGCGCAAGTGGAAGCGCGAGGTCGAGGAGACGGTGCCCGGCGTCCGCGCCGTGATCGTCACCTCGATCACCGACCTCGAACGCCTGCGGCTCTCGGCAGGCGCCGGCCCGCTCTTCGCGATCATGTCGCGCGAGCGCGCCAAGCTCTCCTACCGCTGGCAGCCCGCCGTGGTGGAGCGCTGGGCGACGACGCGCGGTCGGCTGATCCGCGACGAGGAGACCGGGGAGCCGTTCCGGGTGCCGTGCTGCCCGGCCTGCCACGCGCAGGTCGTGGACAAGGACGGCGTGCCGCTGCTCGGGCGCGACCTCGCCCGCCGCAAGCGCAGCTGCGGCGAGTGCGGCTCCGCCCTCTGGCAGGCCGACCGCTCGGGGCCGAAGCGCTACCCGCTCGCCGACTACGTGAAGCACCGTATGAAGGGCTTCTTCGACCTGCTTGTCGGCGACGAGGTGCACGAGTACAAGGGGCGCGGCTCGGCCCAGGGCATCGCCGCCGGCGTCCTCGCCGACGCTTGCGGCAAGTCGCTCAGCCTCTCGGGCACGCTCATGGGCGGCTACTCCTCGACGCTCTTCCACCTGCTCTACCGGTTCAGCCCGGAGATCCGGGGGGAGTTCGGGCGGGCGGAGGAGAGCCGCTGGATCGAGCGCTACGGCTTCGTCGAGCACACCGTGGGCCGCGACGACGGCGACTCGCTCGAGGACGGGCGCACCAGCCGCCGCAAGCACTACCGCAAGGTGGTGCGGGAGCGCCCGGGGCTCGCCCCCGCCGCGCTCTTCCACCTGATCGGCAACTCGGTGTTCCTCAGGCTGGCCGACGTGGCCTCCGGGCTCCCGCCCTACGAGGAGCGCGTGCTGCTCTCCTCGATGGACACGGAGGCGGACGCTGGGGGCCTCTCGCAGCGGACGGGCTACGACGCGCTCTACGAGACCCTGCGTGCCGCCCTCGCGGATGCGCTCTCGAAGGGCTCGCGGCGGCTGCTCGCCACCTACCTGCAGACGCTGCTCGCCTACCCCGACGGCTGCACGCGCGGCGAGACGGTCTTCGACCCGGAGACCGAGGAGCTACTCGTGCAGCTCCCGCCGCTTCCCGGTGAGCAGCTCTACCCGAAGGAGCGGGCGCTGCTCGACCTCGTCGCCGCCGAGCGGCTGCAGGGCCGCCGGGTGCTGGTCTATGCCACGCACACGGGCACGCGCGACATCACCGGGCGGATGGAGGAGTTCCTCGGCCGCCACGGCTTCAGGGTCGCGGTGATGAAGGCCGACGCCGTGCCGCCGGAGCGCCGCGAGGCGTGGGTGGCGCAGCGTGTCGAGGAGGGCGTGGACGTGCTCGTCTGCCACCCGCGGCTGGTGCAGACCGGGCTCGACCTCGTGGACTTCCCCACGATCTGCTGGTTCGAGACGGATTACAGCGTCTACACGATGCGGCAGGCGTCACGCAGGTCCTGGCGCATCGGCCAGTCCGAGCCCGTCCAGGTCGTCTTCATGGCCTACCGGGGAACGCTCCAGGCGGACGCCCTCCAGCTGGTGGCGAAGAAGCTGCAAAGCTCCCTCGCCGTCGAGGGGGAGCTGCCCGCGGACGGCCTCGCCGCCTACGGGGACGACGGCGACGACCTCATGCTCGCGCTGGCGAGGAAGATCGTCGCGGGCGAGGAGGACGCCGGCTCGGTCGAATCGGTCTTCGCCGAGGCCCAGCAGGTCGCGGCCGAAGCCGCGGCGCTGCTCGTGGACGACGGCTGGAAGGCGGTCGAGGTCGAGCCGGAGGTCGTGGAGGTCCACGCCAACGGCAACGGTCACGGCACGGGCGGCATCGGGGCGGGCGTGGAGCTGGTCGCGGGTAGCGGCGGCGCCGCAGCCGCGGTCACCGGCAACGGCCATGCTCCCGGCGGAGCGGACCGCGACGAAGCCTCGGAGCCGCAGCAGTCGCTGTTCTCCTGGGCCGAGTTCCTGGCCGAAGAGCCGGTCAAGCCACAGCGGGGTCGCAAGCGGGAAGCCCCCACGCTCTCCCTCTTCGAGTGGGCGCTGAGCGCGGAACAGGAGGGTGCATTGGTCGGCGCGAGACGCTAGACCGCAAGGACACACAGGAGAGGCCATCGCAGATTGCGATGGCCTCTCCGCCTGTCCATCTGTATGCGGGCCCTTGTGCGTTCAGCCCCCCCCGCGCGTCCACGTCTCCTGCACGCCGGGAACACGATCACGGCGAAGACGCCGAGGGAATCGCTGTCCCGGTCCAGCCGCAAGACCTGGTAATGGGTGACAGAGCCGTCTCCCGAATCGTCCCAGCTCAGTGTCACCGCGTCGTGCACGATGGAGGTGGTGGTCAGCCGACGCGAGCATGCCGGTCTCGGCTCAATCTTACAAGAACTCACCATGCGATGCCCTTACACAAAATCACACTGATTGGCCGAAATTCGCCGAAAACTAACGGCCAGCTTACACACGCTAAATAGAATGGGGAGGTTAGTTGGTCCCGTCCGGGGTGACGACGGCAAGGGCTACCCCACCACCAACGTGAGGCTTGGGCGTGCGTCGCCGCCGCTGGCCTGGTGGCTCCAGACGAAGGGATTCACGATGAGCGGTGAGCCCCGCGCAGCGCTCCGGCTGGCCCTCCTCGCGATCGCTCTGCTGGGCGTTGCCCTCTGTGGCCTGACCCTGGCCCCCCGCTTCGGCGGCCCGTCCGCGGCGGCGCAGGACGGCTCCGTCCCCGCCAGACCCACGGGCCTGACGGTGACCAGCGTCAGCCACGACGCCGTCGAACTGAGTTGGGACGACCCCGGCGATTCCTCCATCACCCACTACGAGGTGTTGCGGCGCAACCTGGCCGTCCACGCCCCCGGCCAGTTCGTGACGATCGACTCGAACACCGGCTCGCACGCCACCAGCTACCGCGACGACGGCGTGGCGCCGGAGCGGGGCTACGTCTACCGGGTCAAGGCGGTGAACCAGCACGGAACCAGCGGGCAGTCGAACTACGCCCGGGCCGACACGCCTGCGGCTCCCAGCGTCGCGGAGACCGAGGCGGGGAACGGCGTGAGGCAGGCTCTCCCCAGGGCCGAATCGACCGATGCCAACCTGAGCGCTCTGAGCGTGGGCGGCGAGAGCGTGGCGGGGTTCGACGCCGAGACTACGTCCTACCAGTTCGGCGTGGCCAACACGGTGTCGCGGGTGACGGTTGCGGGCATCGGCGCCGACGCCGACGCCACGGTGGCCTACAGCGGCGCCGACGCCGACGGCGGGACCGACGGACACCAGGTGGATCTGAGCGTGGGCTCAAACGTCGTGACCGTGACCGTCACCGCCAGTGACGGCGTCACCACGAGGGACTACACCGTCAGCGTCAACCGAGGGTCGGACGCCCCCTTCGGCTGGAAGGCCGAGGACGACTTCGACACCATGAAGGCAGCCGGGAACGTCGAAGCCAGGGGCATCTGGTCGGACGGCACGACCATGTGGGTGGGGGACGATGCGCTGCCGGAAAAGCTCTTCGCCTACACGCTGGCCACCAGGCAGCGGAATTCCGACCAGGACTTCAACAAATTGAGGGATGCCATCAACCGCAGCATCAGGGGCATCTGGTCCGACGGCACGACCTTGTGGGTGGCGGACTACAACTTCGATCAGATCTTCGCCTACGCGCGGGCCACCAAGGAGCGGGATGAAGACAAAGAATTCCTCAACCTGGCGAACACTGGGCCCAGGTGGCCCTGGGGCATCTGGTCTGACGACACGATCATGTGGATCGCGGACCCCGTGGCGGACAGGATCTTCGCCTACGTGTGGACCACCCGGCAGCGGGACGCCGACAAGGACATCATCCCCGCGCAGGGGGACGGGAACGTTCGGTCCGCTGACATCTGGTCCGACGGCACGACCATGTGGGTGTCGGACGAGACCAGCGAAAAGCTCTTCGCCTACGCGTTGGACACTGGGCAGCGGGACTCGGTCAGGGACTTCGACGACCTGGCGGCCGGGAACACCTACCCCAGCGGCATCTGGTCCGACGGCGCGACCATGTGGGTGGCGGACCGTATCGCCGGGAAGATCCACGCCTACAACATGCCAGGCAACCCCGACCTGAGCGCGCTCAGCCTCAGCGCCGGGACTTTGACCCCCAACTTCCACCGGGTGACGACATCCTATGCGGTGTCGGTGGAGGATTCGGTGCCCACGATCACGGTGACCGCCACGTCGGTCGATGCGGCCAACGCCACGGTTGAGTTCCTGGACGCCAACGACATGCCCCTGGCCGACGCCGATGGCGTGACCGACGGGCAGCAGGTGAACCTCGTCGTGGGCGGCAATGCGATCAAGGTCAAGGTGACGGCCGATGACGGCGTCGTGACCCGGACCTACATGTTGACCGTGACCCGCGAACCGCCCAGCACCGACCTGAGCGCCCTGAGCGTGGGCGGCGAGAGCGTGGCGGGGTTCGACGCCGAGACCACGTCTTACCAGTTCGGCGTGGCCAACACGGTGACACAGGTGACCGTTGCCGGCGTCGCCCTCGACGCCGACGCCACAGTTACCTACAGCGGCACGGACGCCAACAGCGGGACCGACGGACACCAGGTGGATCTGAGCGTGGGCTCAAACGTCGTGACCGTGACCGTCACCGACCGGGACGGCGGCAACACCAGGGACTACACCGTCAGCGTCAACCGGGGGTCGGACGCCCCCTTCGGCTGGAAGGCCGAGGACGACTTCGACACCATGAAGGCAGCCGGGAACACCTCCCCCAGGGGCATATGGTCGGACGGCCCGACCCTGTGGGTGGGGGACGATGTGGAGAACAAGGTCTTCGCCTACACGCTGGCCAGCAGGCAGCGGAAATCCGACGAGGACATCATCAGCCTGGCGCATGCCGGGAACACCCACCCCCGGGGCATCTGGTCCAACGGCACGACCATGTGGGTGGCAGACTTCGGCGACAAGCGGCTCTACGCCTACGCGCGGACCACCAAGCAGTGGGACGAAGACAAGGACTTCATCGACCTGGCGGATAGTGGGATCGAGTGGACCTATGGCATCTGGTCCAACGGCACGACCATGTGGATCGCGGACCCCGTGAATGACAGGCTCTACGCCTACGAGCAGGTTGGCCGGAATCGGGACCCCGACAAGGACATCATCCCCATGCTGCGTTGGTCCGCTGACATCTGGTCCGACGGCACGACCATGTGGGTGGCGTCCGAGAACCCGGCAAAGCTCTTCGCCTACGTGTTGGACACTGGGCAGCCGGACTCGGTCAGGGACTTTGACGACCTGGCGGCCGGGAACACCTACCCCAGCGGCATCTGGTCCGACGGCACGACCATGTGGGTGGCGGACCGTATCGCCAGGAAGATCTACGCCTACAACATGCCCGGCAACCCCGACCTGAGCGCGCTCAGCGTCAGCGCCGGGACATCGACCCCCACATGGTCACCCAGCTTCCACCGGGTGACGACATCCTATGCGGTGTCGGTGGCGCATTCAGCTTCCACGATCACGGTGACCGCCACGGCGGTCGATGCGGCCAACGCCACGGTCGAGTTCCTGGACGCCGCCGACATGCCCCTGGCCGACGCCGATAGCCTGACCGACGGGCAGCAGGTGAACCTCGACGTGGGCGACACGACGATCAAGGTCAAGGTGACCGCCGGGGACGGCGTCACGACCCGGACCTACACGCTGACCGTGACACGTGAGGCGCCGGCGCCGGTCAGTTTCGGATCGTCGTCGTACGACGTCGGCGAGGACGAGTCGGTGATGGTGACGGTCAGCCTCGACCAGGCGCTTTCGGGCCAAGTAGTGGTCCCGCTGAACGTTACGGAAGGCAGCGGCGTCAGCGGCGACGACTACTCGGGCGTGCCAACGAGCGTGACCATCGCGCCCGGCGCGATGTCGGCGACGTTCAGCTTCAGCGCCAAAGATGACGATCTCGTCGAGGCTGACGAGGATGTCACCGTGGCATTCGGCACGCTGCCCGAGGCGGTGACCGCGGGCAGCCCGGCAACGACCACGGTGACGATCACCAATGACGACGAACCGAACTGGGTACTGTCGGCGACTCCGGCGTCGATTACCGAAGCGGCCGCATCATCGTCAACGGTGTCTGTCAGCAACGGCGGCGTGACGTTCGCCAGTGAGAAGACGATCAACCTCGACTTCGGGGGCAGCGCGACCAAGGGCACGGACTACACGGTGGCCGCCGAGACGCTGACCCTCGCCGCAGGCCAGAGTTCGGTGTCGACGACGGTCAGCGCGCTGGACGACAGCGCCCTGGATGTTGACGAGACCATTCTCGTCACGGCGGCGCTGGACGGCGCGACGATCGGCACGCAACAGCTCATCACCGTCGTTGACGACGAGCGGGCGGCCACAAGAATCGTGCTCGAGGTGTCGCCATCCGCGGTGGGCGAAGGCGCAGGCGCGGCGACGCTGACGGTGAAGGGGACGCTTGACGGCGCGGGGCTGACCACCGACACGGTGGTGTCGCTCACGCTGGCGGCAGGCACGGCGACCGAGAGCGACGACTACACGGTCGGATCGGCGACGGCGACGCTCACGATCGCGGCGAGGGCGGTGTCGGGGACGGCCAGCTTCGCGCTGACGCCGGTCGACGACCGGATCGACGACGACGACGAGACTGTGACGATCGCGGCATCGTCGACCTCGACCCTGACGCTGTCGCCAGCATCGCTGACCGTGACGATCACCGACAACGACGAGCCCAACGCCGTACCGGTGTTCGATCCGCCGAGGCTCACGCGCCTCCTGGAGGAGAACAGCGGAGCCGGCGTCGCCGTAGGCGCGGCGGTGACCGCGACCGACGCAGACGATGACACGCTCTGGTATTCGCTGGGAGGCACTGACGCCGGGTCGTTCACGATCGACTCCGCCAGCGGGCAGATCAGCACGGCGCCGGGCGTCACCTACGACCACGAGGCCAGCACGAACAGCTTTGACCTGACGGTGACCGCCGACGACTCCCGCGGCGGCGAGCCAAGCGCGACGGTCACAATCGACATCACCGATGTGGACGAGCCGCCGCCCCGGCCTGCCGCGCCGTCGGTGTCGCCGACGCGCGGCGTGACGGACAGCCTGGATGTGTCGTGGATCGCTCCCAGCATGACCGGTCGGCCTGATCTCAGCGGCTACGAGTTGCGCTACAGCAAGGGCGGCGCATGGGCTGACTGGCCGCACGCGGGCACTGGCATGGTGGCGACGATCGACAGACTCGACCCCGGCACCAGCTACGACGTGCAGGTGCGCGCCACCAACAATGAGGGCGAGAGCCGCTGGTCGCCGTCGGGCGAGGGCTCGACCTTCGCGCTAGATGACCCGTGTTTGGAAGTGGGGCCGACGCCGACGGTGGTCGCGGTGACTTCGGTGCCCATCGTTGTCGCGTCGACGACCGATGTCTATTTCGTGCTCTACGTGACGCACATGCGGGACGGCGCTGAGGTGCTGACGCCGGTCGCGGTGACGTTGGGGAAGGCCGGCGCGACCACGCTCGGCGAGAACGTGGAAGCCCTGCCCTACACGCGTTACCGGGTGGAGCAGTACGACATCACCGACCCGGCCGACATCGACGGCGACTGCCTCGACGACCTGACCGAGCTCGAGGCAATAGTAATGAGCCCGCTGAACCCGGCGCCCGCGATCTCACGGAATGACGGCGCGGTGGCGATTCCCGATGGCGACGCATTCGAGGAGCTCTCCTACACCGAGCCGGACGCTGACTACGAGTATGTGAAGTTCGCACTGCTCGACATGGACACCGACCACCCGCTGCTCTACTTCATCAACTCGACGACCCACCTGCGACATCCGGTCGTCTTGTTCCTGGACGCGATCGGCCATACGGATCCGGACCTGCCCTGGGCCATCCTCGGCGAGATCGTCTACGACCCCGACCTGGTCGCGGCCGACGGTACGCAAGGCGTCTACTACTTCTGGTTGAATCGCTACGACGGACGGTACACGTTCAACCTCCTGGACCGTGCCCATGCGATGCTCACCGCCGCGATGCCGCTGCTGGGTGACAACTTGCCGATGTACATCCCAAACCACCGGCTGCCGCGCTACCAGGACGACCTGGATACGCTCAGGGCATCGCGCATCCCGCTCCTCTTCAACGAAGACATCTACCCCGGCACGGACTTCCTGGCCCTCAACTCCGAGGTCGGCTTCGGCCTGCTGCGTGTGATGGGCCCGGGCGAGCGTCCCAGTCCGCTCAACATCGTGATCTACGAGTCGCTGCCCAACGAACTGCCGCGGGTCGGCGGGATCATCACCACGGTGCCGCAAACGCCGCTCTCCCATGTCAACCTGCGCGCGGTGCAGGACAGCGTGCCCAACGCGTACATCAAGGACGCGCTCGGGAAGGATGCGATCGACGCGCTGATCGACAGCTACGTGCGCTACCAGGTGACAGCGGACGGCTACAAGCTGCGGGCGGCGACGCTGGCAGAGGTGAATGCGCACCACGCCGCGTCCCGGCCCGCCCGCGCGCAGTTCCCCGAACGCGACCTCTCGGTCACGGAGATCACCCCGCTCAGCGATGTCGGCTTCGACGACTGGCGCGCGTTCGGGGTCAAGGCGGCCAATGTGGCCGTGCTGGGGACGCTGGGCTTTCCCTCGGGCACCGTGCCCGAGGGGTTCGCCATCCCGTTCTACTTCTACGACGAGTTCATGAAGAACGCCGTCCTGCGCGAGGAGAAGGTGTTCGGTAAAGGCCGGGGCCCCGCGGAGGACCAATTCACGCTGCCTGCCGGCACGAAGCTGATTGACGCCGTCAAGGCGATCCTGATTCATCCCAGATTCCAGGCGGACTTCGAGATCCAGGACGAGATGCTGGATGACCTCCGGGAAGTGATCGAGGACGCCGAGAGTCCGCAATGGATGGTCGACGCGCTGACCGCCATGCACGCCAAGGTCCTCCCGGCGGGGCGATCGCTGCGCTACCGCTCCAGCACCAACAACGAGGATCTGCCGGGTTTCAGCGGCGCAGGGCTGTACGACTCCAACACACAGAAGCAGAGTGAGACCGAGAATGAGGGTATCGACAAATCCATGAAGCAGGTCTTCGCCGGCCTCTGGAACTTCCGCGCTTTTATCGAGCGTGAGTTTCATCGAATCGACCATCTGGCCACCGCGATGGGTGTGCTGGTGCACCCCAACTACTCCGACGAACGGGCCAACGGCGTCGCCGCAAGCTTCGACCCGATCAACGGCCTGAACAGCTACTACTACCTCAACACGCAGCTCGGCGAGGACCTGGTGACGAACCCCGACGCGAACTCGGAGCCGGAGGAGATCCTCCTGCACCAGAGCGGCGACTACTACGAGATCCTGGCGACGTCGAACCAGGTAGCGGCGGGCACCCTGCTGATGAGCGACGCGCAGATGAAACAGCTGGCGGAGCACCTCACCGTGATCCACGAGCGGTTCGCGAAGCTGTACGGCCCCGCATCCAATCGACCGTTCGCCATCGAGATCGAGTTCAAGATCACCGTCGATAACATCCTGGCGATCAAGCAGGCGCGGCCGTGGGTCTTCGGCACGGCGCCCACGACCACGGCCATCAGCTTCGGCGGCGGTGGCGGCGGTGGTGGCGGCGGTGGTGGCGGTCCGTCGGGCCCGAGCCCGAGCAACGTCGAGTTCGAGTGGACCGTGAAGCACGACATCGACGAGCTCGACGCCGGCCACGACATGCCCACCGGGATGTGGTCGGACGGCACGACGCTCTGGCTCGCCCACAACGGCGACGGCGCCGACGACGCCGTCTACGCCTACGACATCGAGACCGGCGAACGGGTCGAGGACCGCGAGTTTGAACTTGATGAACGCAACCGCGCGCCCCGCGGCGTCTGGTCCGACCGCGAGACGATGTGGGTCTCCGATAGCGGCCAGGAGAAGCTCTTCGCCCACGACCTCACCAGCGGCCAGCGGCTCGAAGACCGAGACATCGTGCTCCACGAGGACAACGCCGACGCGCGCGGCATCTGGTCCCGCGACGGGATCATCTGGGTACTCGACGGCCGCGCGGACACCCTCTTCGCCTACGAACTCGCGAGCGGCGAGTACGTCGACCGCTTCGCCCTCGACCGCCGCAACGGCGACCCCCATGGCATCTGGTCCGACGGCGTGACCGTCTGGGTGTCGGACCACGGCGAGAAGGACCTCCTCTCCTACCGGCTGCCGATGATCAAAGCGGAGGGCGCGCCCCCCGAGGCGGACCTCGAACGCGTCCGTGACGAGGACTTCAAGGAACTGAGCGGCGCCAGCAACAACAGCCCGCGCGGCATCTGGTCCGACGGCGACGTGATGTACGTCGCCGACGAGAGCGATGTCAAGGTCTACAGCTACAACATGCCCGACGCGATCGACGCCCGCCTCGCCTCGCTCACCGTCAGCGATGTGGACATCGGGGAGTTCTCAGCGAGCAGAACCGAGTACGAGGGGGTCGCCGCAGGCGGCGTGACGGAGACGACGGTCGAGGCGCAGCCGGTGCAGCCAGGCGCGGGCGTCTCCATCCAGCCCCACGATGCCAACGATGAGACGGAGGGACACCAGGCGGTTCTCGATGACGGCGCGGAGATCACGGTGACGGTGACCTCGGCGGATGGCAGCCGCGAAAAGACCTACCGGGTAGCACTGGGAGGCGCCGCCGAAGAGCCCTGGCCGCACTGCCTGCGCGGCGACATTGCCGTCGGCTTCACCCTCGTCGTCTACGAGGGTGGCGCGCTCAACGAACTGGCCTCCTGCGCAGAGAGCCGGCACGTGGTCGCGCTCTACGCGCTGCACGAGGGTGTCTATGTCTCCTACATCCTCGGAGCGCCGGACTTCGTCAATGAGGGGTTCAGGGAGCTGTACCGCGACGGCGTACCCGCTTTCACACCACTGGTCGCCGGGAGCAACGGGCCACCCAGCGAGGACCCCGTGCCGGCCGGCGCCGTGTCACTGCCCGGACCGGAGTGCCTGCGCGGCGAGATCGTCGAGGGCTTCAGCCTGGTCCTGTACAAGGGCGGCAGCGTCGGGGACCTCAATGCCTGCGCCGGGAGCCGCGGCGTCGCGGCCGTCTACGCGCTGCACGGCGGTGCGTATGTGTCCTACATCCTCGGCGCGCCGGAGTTCGTGAACAGCGCCTTCGCGGAGCTGTTCGCCGAGGGCGTTCCACCCATCACGCCACTGATCGTCAGGAGCGAGGGGCCGCCCGCAGCCAACTGACTTCCCGGCTATGGGCCAGTAGCCGCGCCGCTGGCGGGATCGGGGGTCAGGATCGCGTAGTCACTGGCGGCTCGTGCGCCAGGTGCTCACTCCGGGCTCGCGCGGGCATTCAGCCCGCCTGGGTTTCGACGAGGACGGGCGTGGGCGCGACCGGGGCGATACCGAGTTCCCTGCATCCGTCGAGGTACACGTTGATCGAACACCGGAACTCCCGCTTGAGACCCTCGACAGCGGTCGCTTCGGCGTCGGCGACCGGATAGGGGCCGCTGTTTACCACGCGGACGTGGAGCAGCTCCGCCTCATCGTCGTAGACGACTTCACCGACGTAGCCCTTGTATTCAAGCATCAACTCGCTCCGATACGGTCGATGACCCCACCCGCGGCCGGAGGCGAGGCGCGAGACCGCCCGCGACATCGTCAGGTCGTGTACGACGATCGAGACAGATCCCTTGACTACCCGTACCAGAGAACCGGCTCGTTCCACGATCCCGACTCCAAGCGCGGACAGCAGTGAGACGATGGCGGCGTCCGCGATCGTTGCCGTGAGCCGGTAGATCGCGCCCGCCGCGTCGAACCGCTCCAGGCGGAGCCGCCGCCAGCGCGCCGTGAGCGGGCGCGAGCGCAGCGACTCGCACAGGCCGACCCCGTCGTCCTCCGCAAGGCGGCAGCGTTGCCAGCGCAATGACCGGGGCCGCGACCAGCGGCGCCCCCTCAGGAATCTCCTCCATCCTGTCGAAGGCAACGGGGAACACCACAATCGCGATCAGCATGATCACCGTGCCGGAGACGACCGGCGTGATGATCCGGCGCAGCAACGGGAGCCAGGTGGCCATCGCGAACTGAAGAGCGCCGCGACCACCATCAGGCTTTTGCTTGCTCCATTTCGTGCGGTGACGCGCCGTATGCGCGTTGTGCCGGCTTCTACCTATAGATGGTGTGTGTTCGTACGAATGTCCTTACGGGATGAGCTGTGTTCCAGGCGCCGCGACGCAAGGCCAGTGATCGCCTCGGATTCGCAAAAAACACTTTATCTTATATTAAATTCCCCATTTTCTCACGTTACTCTCACATCTCCAGTGTAGATTCGCGACCGCTGCCTCGTCGCAACCGTGGGTTGCCGAAAGGAGTGGCGTCGTGCGCTGGCCTTGCCTCCAGCTCGGCAATCTGGGACACCTCGACGGCTCGAAATCGGGCTGCCGTACAGTTCCCCGCGCGGATACGCGCTCCCCGCGTTCCGGCCGCTCCGCCAACGATTTCCACTGGGGCAGGATACCGCTGCTGGCGGCGCTCGCGGCGGCGGCTGTGCTCGCGCTGGTGGTGCTGCCGTGGCAGGCCCAGGCCGAGGGAGGCGACACCGGGGCCGGAACGGTCGACAGCGATCCCCTGAGTGGCTTTGGCGGAGACGGGTCGTGCCTGGCGTGGGCGGCGTCCGCGCACCCGGTGACGGGACTCACCGTGGCCAGCTCCGGGGCGCGGCAAGCCGTGGCCACGATCTCGGTAGGAGGCCCTGGCACGGTGTACGTGCGCTTCGCCCTGGCGGGAACGGGTAACTGGAACTGGGCGGCGCACACAACCGCGGGCACCGGCGACACGAGCGTGGCGGTGCACCTGAACGGGTTAGCGGCTGTCGCCCGGTACGACGTGCAGGCTTCGGCGGACAAGAGCTTCCCCGCTTCGGCCGCCACCCACACCGCTACCTTCACTAGCCGGCCCACGCACCTTGAGTTCTTCCTGTTCGACTCCGACGAGCCCTACAACCCCAGGGACATTTCGGGGAACGGCGAAACGATCCGGGCGGTGAACGACCCGCAACAACCCCAACAACGAATCCTCGCCCATAAGCGCACGCCCGCAACGGACTACCTCCTGAGGGGGCCGGATGTCATGAGCCGCGAGGTCAAAGAGTTGTTCACCAACGGCCTGCCCGCTGTCACACCGCGGGTTGCCAACACCACGACTCCGAAATCGACCAGATCGCAGGCCCTCATGGGGCAGGGCGATTCGACCTCCGGGTGGGGGCGTGCGCTCGCCACCGGCGGCGCCAGCGCCGCCAGCTCGACGGACGCACGGACCCGTGCCGTCACGTCCCAGGGCCCGATCTACACCTGGGAGGATGGGGACCGCACGAGGCGCGTCTGGTTGCAGGTGGATCTCGTCGCGCAATCCAGCGCTGTTACCCGGGCGGACGACATCGTTACAAGGGACGACGGCCGCACCAGCGTTGTCCAAAAGCAGTCCTGGCACGCGGAGAGTGACACCCAGCCGGTGTTTCGCTCGCAGTCTGGTGACCTGCTCACGCTGCCCGGTGGTGTACTGCTCTTTCTTGACCCGACCTGGGACGAGGAGCGCGTAAGCGGCTTCTTCCTCGAGAACGGGATCGACAGGCAGAGCGCGCAACGCCAGAACTATGGCGAGAACGCGTTCTTCCTGGAGACCGAGCCGGGACTCCCGTCCCTCGTACTGGCGAACGAACTGGCGGGACAGGATGGCGTGTTGATCTCCAGCCCCAATTGGGGGATGGAAGTCGCACTCAATTGAGGTGGCTGGCGTTCCTTCTGATTCTTGTCGCGCTCTTTGTGGCTGGCCCGGGGCACGGCCACGCGCAGAGCCAGCCCGGAGCGCCGGCTATCACCAGGGTGACCGCCGACACCAACTCCCTCACCGTGTCGTGGCGAGAACCCACCGACACCGGCGGGTCACCAGTAACCGCCTACCACCTGCACTACGTCAGGAGCGACGCCCCCGACAAGGCGCCCGCCAACTGGACCCTCGAGGCGAATATCTGGCAGGAGGGAGATGGCAGTCTGCGCTACGAGGTGGAGGGCCTGCTCGACGGCACCTCCTACGACGTCAGCGTGCACGCTACAACGGCCAACGGCGACGGAGACTGGTCTCCTCCACGCACTGGGACGACTCGCGATCACCGCAACGTCGGTGGGTCGAGCGCCACGCTGCTGGCTCCGGACTCGTCCGTACGCGGCCGCATCAACCCGGCCGACGACCACGACTACTTCAGGTTCACGCTCACGCAGGATGTCGAGCTCTGGCTCTACACCACAGGTGACCTCGACACCGCGGGAGCGCTGGCCAACTCGCGTGGGATGGTGATCGCCTTCAACGATGATGGTGAGCTCCACCACGGCCAGCGCAACTTTTCCATCCAGCACGCATTAACCCCGGGAACGTATTACCTCAGGGTCACCAGCTTCGACGAGAGCAGTACCGGTGCGTACACCCTCCACTCCCGGACTGTGACCCTGCCGGGCAGCACGATCGACACCGCGGCTACCGTTACGCCCGGCTCGGTCACGCCCGGCCGCGTCGGCCCTACCGGGGGCCCGCAAGGCGATGTGGACTACTACAAGCTGGTCCTGGCGTCCGTCACGGACATCTGGGTCATGGCCGTTGGCGGAGTCGACACCACCGGTAGCCTCGTGGACACCGCCGACAACGAACTCGCAACCAACAGCGACAGCCACCTCTTGGGGAATGAAGCCGGGTTCATGTTCCGCCAACAGCTTCAGCCAGGCACCTACTACATCACCGTGAGGGGTGCGGCGGCCGCTGATACCGGGCCGTATACGCTCCATGTGCGGACTGCGACCGAGCCCGGATCCACGTCCGCGACAGCGGCGCCACTGAAACTCGGGACTCCCGAGACCGGGCGCATCGGCTCGGCGGGTGATGTCGACTATTACACCCTCACGCTCACGGCCGAGACTACCTACCTGAACCTGTACGCCCTGTCCTTCGGCGGGGCGCTTGCTCTCACGCCAACGATCGTCGACGACCAGGGAACCGACGTCTCCATGTTCGTCATTCCCCATGCGCAGTGGGCTGAGGATGACGCCCCGGAGATGAGCGCGTGGGCCTGGGGAAGTCTCGAGGCGGGTACGTACGAGATTCGGATGGGGGGTTCAGCCGGTGCAACCGGCTCCTACCTCATCCACCCCCGCCGGGACAAGGAATACGGGTACTTCAACAGCCTATGCACCGGCCTGACGGCCTACTACGACGACCCCCTGCACAGGTGCCAGTGGCACCTGAAAAACACGGGCCAGCTCGGGGGCGGGGCGATGGGGGACATCGGGGTCGAGGAGGTCTGGGCCGGCGGGAACCTGGGTGCGGGCGTGAACGTGGCGCTGGTGGATGACGGCCTGCAGTACACCCACGAGGATCTGGCGCCCAACGTAGTGACCTCCCGCAACCACGACTTCACCGGCGAGGATGATGTGTACCACCCGCTCAGGACTCACGGCACCGCCGTGGCGGGCATCATCGCGGCCCGCGACAACACCGTCGGGGTACGGGGTGTGGCGCCCAGAGCCAGCATCTATGCCTACAACCTGCGGGCGGAGACCACCATTTCCACTCAGAACCTCGCCGCCGCCATGACCCGGGATCTCAATGTCACCGACATCTCCAACAACAGCTGGGGTCTCCAGCATGACGGGAGTCCGCGACGCCCGTCGGCATCCTGGGAAGCAGCCGTCGCGAGGGGGGTAACGGCGGGTAACGGGGGCGATGGCATCTTCTATGTGAAGTCCGGCGGTAACCAACACGCCCTCGGATCCGAATCCAACCTTGATGGCACCTCGAACTTCTATGCACTCACGACCGTTTGCGCGATCGGTTACGACGACAAAAGGAGCGCCTTCTCCGAGTTGGGCGTGAACCTCTGGATCTGCGCTCCGGGTAGCAACACCACCTACGGGCTGCCAACAATCCTCACGACCACGAACGGGAGCCGCTACGACTTCCGGTTCTCCGGTACCTCCGCGGCTACGCCCATGGTCTCCGGTGTCGCCGCACTTGTCCGCGCCGCGAACACCACCCTGACCTGGCGGGATGTCAAGCTCATCCTGGCCAACTCGGCGCGCAGGAACGACTCCTCCAACGGGGGGTGGCAGCAGGGAGCTTCGAAATACGGCCCCTCCTCCGGGCGCTACTTCTTCAACCGCGAGTACGGGTTTGGCGCGGTCGATGCCGCCGCGGCCGTCTCCCTCGCCGCGAACTGGCCCCCTCTTCCGCCCATGCGCGAGGTCGAGGCGGAGTCCGGCGCCCTCGCCCTCGCCATCCCCGATGCTCCAACGAACGGTTCGCCCTCGGTCGTCACCGCAACCCTCGACCTGGAGCCGGGCGTCGAATTCATCGAGTTCATCGAGGTCGAGGTCGAGATGCAGCACGAGTCCTTTCGCGACCTCAAGATCGAGATCGTCGCCCCCTCCGGCAGGGTTTCCGTCCTCGCTGTTTCTGCCGGGCCGCCTACGCTGAAGGTTTACCCGGCCGCGCTCGACGGCGACCACCGCTTTGGCTCGGCCAGGCACCTGGGCGAGGACGCGGCCGGAATCTGGACCCTGCGCATCAGCGATGTGCGGCCGACACTGGGGGGCACCCTCACCTCGTGGAAGCTCAAGGCCTATGGCCATGGGCAGCGGCCGGGCCTTTCCACCCTCACTGCGGGAGAAACACTGGGGGGCGCCCTCAACGTTTCCTGGTCGCTGCCGGACTATCCCGGATCCTCGCCGGTGACCTCGTACGACCTCCGCTACATCCTCGCCAATGCCGCCGATCAGTCCGACGGCCGCTGGGCCATAGTCAGCGCGGTCGGGACACCCGAGGATCGCCCGCACGTGGTGACGGGCCTTCCCGCCAGCACGGAGTACCTTGTTGCAGTGGCGGCCGTGAACAAGGCTGGTCGCGGCGCGTGGTCCGATGCCATCATGCAAACGACGGGCCTGCTGGAGCCGGATGCTCCGCTGTCCGTCACTGTTGCGCCGCGAGATGGAGCCCTCGCCGTGTCGTGGATAGAGCCCGTCTACATCGGCGCGCCCCCCCTGATCGCCTACGACATTCGGTACATCGAAAGTAGCGCCCCGGACAAGAGCGATGCACGGTGGACGCCCAGGATGAACGCCTGGACGGCCGCAAGCGGCGACCTGCGCGCTGTCGTACGCGGCCTTGAGAACGGGACCCCCTACGACGTGCAGGTGCGTGCGAGGAACAATCGCGCGCACAGCGCCTGGTCTTCAACGGTCATGGGCGAGCCCGAATTCCTCAACAGCGCCCCCCGCTTCCCCGGCAGTGAGGCGGGCGCGCGAAGCCTGCTCGAGAACGCCCCGGTGGGGAGCGGCGTCGGCGCTCCCATCGCCGCCCGGGATGACGAGGGCGACACCCTCACCTACACCCTGAGCGCGGGCTCCAATTCCTTCGAAATCAACTCCACCACAGGGCGGCTACGGACCACGGCGGCCCTCGATCACGAAGATCTTCCAACGCACGACCTCACCGTGGTCGTGAGCGACGGGAAGGACCGGGACGGTGAGGCCGTCCAAGCCGCAGACGACATCGACGACACGATCGCGGTGACGGTGACTGTCACCGATTTCGATGAGCCGCCGGATGTGAACGGGGATACCGCTCCCGCCATCGATGAGAACGGTTCCCGCTACGTGGGCGCCTACACGGCCACCGACCCAGAGGAGGAGACCACCTCGTGGGAGAGGCTCACCGGTCTTGATGCAGGTCACTTCGTGTTCGACGAGACCACGGGCGAGCTGAGCTTCGATCCGAGATTCATGGGGGTTCCAGACTACGAGGCTCGCCCCAGGGGTAACACGTACGACAACACGTACGAGGTCACGTTGCGCGCCTCCGACGGCACCCAGAACGTGATCGGGACGCTCGATGTCGTGGTCACCGTGAACAATGTCGACGAGCCGCCGGTTGTCACCGGTCCGGCCAGCGTCACCGACTACCCCGAGAGCGGACGGCCGATGGTTGCTGCGTATACCGCCAAAGACCCAGAGGACGACCGCGTGACCTGGTCCCTTCAGGGCGATGACGCCGCCCACCTGAGGATCAGCGCGCGTGGCGTGCTTACCTTCCCGTCCCCCAACCATGAAATCCCCGTCGACCGGAATGGAGACAACACCTACGAGGTCACGGTCGTAGCGACCGCCGCAGGCAAGATGGCGCTCTTTCCCGTCGCCGTAACCGTCATGAACGTGGACGAGCCGCCCGACGTGAGGGACGAGGCGGGGGAGGCGAACGTGACCATCGAGGAGAATAGCGCTCCCCTTGTGGGCCGCTACATAGCCACCGACCCGGAGGGGGAGACCACCTCGTGGGAGGGGCTCACCGGCTCTGATGCAGGTCACTTCGTGTTCGATGAGACCACGGGCGTTCTGAGATTCAAGGAGGTTCCAGACTTCGAGGCTCGCCCCAGGGACAACACGTACGAGGTCACGGTGCGCGCCTCCGACGGCACCCAGAACGTGCTCGGGACGCTCGATGTAGTGGTCACCGTCACCAACGTGAACGAGCCGCCCGTCATCATCGGCCCGGCCAGCGTCACCGACTTCCCGGAGAACAGCAGCCCGAGCAGGCGGGTTGGCAGGTACTCCGCAAGCGACCCCGAGGGGGGTGGGGTGACGTGGTCGGACCTCTCGGGAGGGGATGCGACCGCGTTCACCCTCAGCAATGACGGTGTTCTCACCTTCAGATCCTCCCCGAACTACGAGGACAAGAGCCAGTACGAGGTCAGGCTCAACGCCTTCGATGGCCTCCACACGGGGAGCCTTGATGTGACCGTCGCCATTGGGAATGTGGATGAGCCCCCGGATGTGATGGGGGAGGCGAACGTGACTGTCGAGGAGAACAGCGCTGCCCTCGTGGGCGCCTACACGGTCACCGACCCGGAGGGGGAGACCACCTCGTGGGTGAGTCTCGATGGATCCGACGCCCGTTTCTTCGTGTTCGATGAGATCATGGGCGAGCTGAGCTTCATGGGGGTTCCAGACTACGAGGCCCGCCGCGACAACACCTACGAGGTCAGGGTGCGCGCCTCCGACGGCACCCAGAACGTGCTCGGGACGCTCGCTGTAGTGGTCACCGTTACCGATGTGAACGAGCCGCCCGTCATCACACCGCCGCGCGCCATCACCGTGCCCGGGAGCCTCGACTACGCCGAGAGCGGTACCGGTGCGATTGTCTTCACTGCGATGGACCCCGAGGAAGGCACTGTCGTCTGGCAGGCGATCGAGGGAGCAGACGGGGACGACTTCACCTTCAGCAACGGTACGCTCAGATTTCGCGCGACCCCTGACTACGAGGATGCGCGGGACGCCGGGGCGGACAACATCTACAACGTCACAATTCGTGCCTCGGACGGTGAGGAGATCAGCACCTACACCCTCGCGATCCGCGTCACGAACGTGGACGAGATGACGCCCATGACTCTGTCATCGGAGCAACCTCAGGTCGACACAGCGTTGACGGCGACACTTGAGGACCCCGACGGGGTGAATACGACGGAGTGGAAGTGGGAGCGCTCGACGAGCCGTAGCGGCGGCTGGACGGAGATCGTCGGCCAGACCGCAGGCAGCTATACGCCGATGGACGGCGACGTCGGCTTCTACCTGCGAGTTACTGCCTCCTACACGGACGGCCACGGCCCCAACAAGAGCCTCTCGGCGATCTCACGCAACAAGGTCCAGGCGGCGGCGGACAACAACGAGGAGCCGCAATTCGCCGGCGCCACCACCACACGCTCCGTCTGCGAAGACGCGAGCGCCCGAGCCACCGTGGGGGCGGCCGTGGTTGCCACGGATGCCGACGGTGACAGGCTGGCGTACACTCTCACCGGCTCCGACCTGTTCACGATCGACGGCACAACCGGCCAGATCCGAGTCGCGAGTAGCGCGACCCTCAACCACGAGACTGCTCCCTCGCAGGACGTCACCGTGACGGCCACCGACCCCTCGGGGGAGGATGCCAGCATCACAGTGACCATCGAAGTCGAGGACGTGAATGAACGTCCGGAGGCGGTGGACGACCGCGCCTCGACTGAGGAGGACGAGGCGGTGGTCATCGACGTCCTCGCCAACGATTCCGACCCCGACGACGGCGATACCCTCACCGTAACCCTTCGTGGCCAGCCACGCGACGGCCTTGCCACGGTGAGCAACGTCACGAGCGAGATCACCTACACCCCCGACGAAAATTACAACGGCGCCGACGTATTCACCTACAGGGCCACGGACCAGGGTGGTCTATCCAGCGACGGGACGGTCTCCGTCACGATCAACGCGGTAAACGACGCGCCCGAGTTCGGGCAGGCCCGGGCCGAGCGCTCCATCTCCGAAGCGGCCCGAACGGGGGATGACGTCGGCGAGGAGGTCGCGGCCACGGATGTGGACCACCCCCGGCTCACCTACAGCCTCTCCGGCGCCCCGGACTTCGAGATCGACCCGGCCACGGGCCAGATCACCGTGCGCAGCCCCCTCAACCGCGAGGTCACGGAGTCCTACTCCGCCATCGTGACCGCCGTGGATGGCCAAGGCGCCGACGACAGCATCGACGTCACCATCAACGTGACCGACGTGAACGAGAGGCCGGCGGCGGAGAACGACAGCGCGACGACGGATGAAGACATGGCCGTCAACATCAACGTACTCGCCAACGACAGCGACCCGGAGACCGCCAACGTCGACCTGCGAGTGACGGTGCGAGCGACGCCACGGAACGGTCGCGCACGCGTCGAGGCGGACCAGACCATCACCTACACCCCCAACGACGACTTCGACGAGTCGGACGTCTTCACCTACACGCTGTCTGACGGCAGGCTCAGCCACGACGCGACGGTGACGGTTGAGATCAATCCCCTGAATGACCCGCCCACGTTCCCCGCGGCCACGGCCGCCCGCACGGTCTCGGAGGAGGCCGTGGCTGACGATGCGGTCGGCGCGCCCGTCGTTGCCAGCGACGTGGATAACGCCATCCTCACGTACCGGTTGTCAGCCGGCGACACGTCCCTGTTCGGCATCGAGAGGGAGGTGGGCCAGATCATGGTGGGACCGAGGACTACGTTCGATGTCGCCAACTTGGACACTTACAGTGTCACGGTCGAGGCCGACGACGGCAGCGGGGGCACCGCCAGCGTTGAGGTGACCATCACCGTGACGGCCGGCTCCCCACCCTCGCGTGGCACCGTGCCCATCGGCTTCCCCATCGGTTCGGGCGGCGGCGGTGGCGGCGGCCCCAGCGGACCCACCCCGAGCCAGGCCGACTTCGAGTGGACCGTGAAGCACGACATCAATGAGCTCGCCGCGGGCCACGACAGGGCGACCGGCATGTCGTCCGACGGCGCCACCCTCTGGCTGGCCCACAACGGCGACGGCGCCGACGACGCCGTCTACGCCTACGACCTCGAGAGCGGCGAGCGGGTCGAGGACCGCGAGTTTGAGCTCGATGAACGCAACCGCGCGCCCCGCGGCGTCTGGTCCGACCGCGAGACGATGTGGGTCTCCGATAGCGGCCAAGACACGCTCTTCGCCTATGACCTCGCCGGCGGCGAGCGGCTCGAAGACCACGACATCGTGCTCCACGAGGACAACAGCGACGCCCGCGGCATCTGGTCCGGCGACGGGATCATGTGGGTGCTCGACAGCCGCGCGGACGCGCTCTTCGTCTACGACCTGGGGAGCGGCGACCTGCTCGGTGAGTACGCCCTCCATTCCGCCAACGGCGACCCCCATGGCCTCTGGTCCGACGGAGTCACGATCTGGGTGTCGGACCACGGAGAGAAGGACCTCCTCGCCTACCGGCTCCCGATGATCGAAGCGGAAGGCGCGCCCGTGGAGGCGGACCTCGAGCGGGTGCGGGATGAGGACTTCACCGAGCTCTCGAAGGCGAGCAACAACAGCCCGCGCGGCATCTGGTCCGACGGCGACGTGATGTACGTCGCCGATGAGAGCGATGTCAAGGTCTACACGTACAACATGCCCGACGCCATCGATGCGCGGCTCGCCTCGCTCACGCTCGATGGCATCGACATCGGGGAGTTCGACCGCAATCGCATCGACTACGAGGCAACGCCGGGCGCGGGCGCGACGGAAACCACCGTCGCGGCAGAGGCGATGCAGCGCCGCACGGACGTGGTCGTCGACCCACCCGACGCCGATGGCGATGACACAAACGGCCACCAGGTCGCCCTCCAGGACATCAGCGAGGTCACGGTGACCGTGACCTCGGCCGACGGCAGCCGGAAGAAGGTCTACCGGGTGGCACTGGGAGGCGCCGCGGAAGAGCCGTGGCCGCACTGCCTGCTGGGTGACGTCGCGACCGGCTTCAGTCTCGTTGTCTACGAGGGCGGCAGCGTCGAGGAACTGGTCGCCTGCGCGCAGAGCCGCTCGCTCGTGGCCCTCTATGCGTTGCACGACGGCGCCTACGTCTCGTACATCGTTGAAGCGCCGGCGTTCGTGAACCGGTCGTTCGTCGAGCTGTTCGGCGACGGCCTCCCGGCCTTCACCCCACTGGTCGCGGGGAGCGGCGGGCCACCCTCGGCGGACCCCGCTTCAGGCGGCGGCGTGGCGCAGTCCTGGCCCGAGTGCCTGCACGGCGAAGTGGTCGAAGGCTTCAGCCTCGTGCTCTACGAGGGCGGCAGCGTCGAGGACCTCGAGGCCTGTGCAGGTGGTATGGGCGTCACCGCCCTCTACGCCCTGCACGACGGCGCCTACGTCTCCTACATCCTCGGCGCGCCGGCGTTCGTGAACCGCGCGTTCAGCGAGTTGTTCGCCGAAGGCGTCCCCGCAGTCACGCCACTGGTCGCCAGGAGCGACCGCCCGCCCACAGCCAACTGACTTTCTCTCCACAGGCCTGCGTCCTCCGGTTCTGAGCGGCTTGCCCCGTCTACACGATGCGGCAGGCCTCGCGCAGGTCCTGGCGCATCGGGCAGAGCCAGCCGGTGCAGGTCGTCTTCATGGCCTACCGGAACTCGCTCCAAGGCCGACGCCCCTCCAGCTCGTGGCGAAGAAGCTGCAAGCTCCCTCGCCGTCGAGGGTGAGCTGCCGGCGGACGGCCTCGCCGCCTACGGGGACGATGGCGATGATCTGATGCTGGCCCTGGCGAGAAAGATCGTCAGCGGCGAGGAGGACACCGGGACCGTGGAGTCGGTCTTCGCCGAGGCGCAGCTGGTCGCGGCGGACGCCGAGGCGCTGCTGGTCGACGAGGGCTGGCATGCGGCGGGGCAGCGCCGGATCGCGAACGAGTTGTCCGCCATGCGGCGGATCACATCCTGGATCATCTCCAGGTGCCGGACAACGTTCGGGGAGTGCGGTTCAGTCATCAGAATCCCCAAGGGTGACTCTATCGTATCCCCAAGAGCCGCGAGAGCCAGCTCCGGCTCGCAGCCTCCCGACGGGCCCTCCTGCGCCCTTCGGCGTCCCTGACGGCTTGCTCGACCCAGCCGTCGATGCTCTTGGCAATGTGGCGGTAGGCGCGTTGGCTGTCCTTCATTCGGGGATCGTGGACCTTCACATGGTCAGAGAGCCGTACACCGTCGACGTCGATCTCGAACGGATTCCTGCCCTTGCGGGACTGCTTCCCGTCCCTGTCCCTCAGGTTGTGGATGTAGATGCCGAGCAAGCCCTTTCCTTCGGCCCAGGCCTTCTCGATCTCGTACCCGACCCACTCGCGGTCGGCGGTCTCCCTGCCGATCAACACGACGACGCAGGAACCCCAGACGATCCGTGCGTTGATCCACTCCCGGATGGCTGGCTTGCCGCGGCGCTTGACCTCCTCCCAGGCGTTGGCGTCGACTGGCTCGCTGCCTTGGAGCGCCCCGATGTTCCGCACCTGCGATGTGCGCCAGTTGTCGCCGTCGTAGTGGAAGCTGAAGAAGACCCGCCGCCTGGGAGTCTTGGCTGGCATTCTCCTACCTCACCCTAGCGCCGTGTACTGGCCCCCGGGAACAATCGACGCCGCACACCACGGATCGCGCCAGAGGTCGATCAGTCCGGCGATCATGGGCCGGCTGCCTGCGCAGCGTGTCGGGGCGCAGCAGCACCCGATAGCCACCAGACACGTTCGAGCATTCTAGCGCGTTGGAGGCGGCTGCTTGTTCGCCCAGCCAGGGCAGGTCACGGTGGCAGCCGTGCCGCTGGGCACATCCAGCCAGAGCCCGCTGTCTTGGGCGAGTTCTGCGAGCTCCTGCTCATCAAGCGCCTCCAGTCGTTCAGGCGTTGTGAGCACCAGATTATCGACGTAGTGCTCGTGCTCGTCCGACCGGTAGTCGGGAGCCTAGCGGGTACCCTCTCTGAGCAGGGCTGTGAAGCCAGCCTGCTCGAAGTCCCGGTCGTAGGCGAGCGCCTCGGTGATGTTCCGCTCCTCCATGACGAGGAAGCTTGCGCAGTCCGTGAGGCTCCATCGCTGGTCGGGCCGCGCCGCGTAGCGCTCGACCGCAGCCCGGAACTGCGCGTCCGTCTGTGGGACGATCTCGACATCCGGCTCATCTTCAAGCCTCTGGACCATCTGGGCCGCGAATCGTCGCCGGAACTCGCCCATACCGGCCATGGCATCGAGCGCCTCGACCAGAACGAGCTGCGTCGTCACGACCGTGGTCGATCCCAGGGTCTCCGCTACAGCCACTGCGCTTCGGTGCAGTGTATCCCTGGGGTGCCAGAGCGCGATCCAGTAGCCCGCGTCGGCGAAGACCAAATTCAGTCGTCCTCTTCCTTGGGATGGCCGTAGAGATACTGCTTCTTGTTCATCGCGAGGTCAGTCGGCAAGACGTCCCATGCGTCTGGAGGAATGGACTTGTGGAGTTCCTTGACCGCTTCCACGATAGCGCCCAGCCCTCCGCCGGACGGCGGCGCGCCCTCGATCGACAGCGTCACCTCCTCGCCCTCTTCCAGGTCGAGCGGTTCCAGTGGCGTGAGCACGCCCTTGGCGTACCTGGCCTTCACGCTTGCTGTCATGGCTATCCCCTTGCGCGCGCGTAGCCAGCCCATACTACGCTGCGGGTGCGGGGAGCCGCGACAGCCTCAGGCGTATCAAGGGCACCTCCGCCACCGCTTCAAGGTCGCAGTGATGAAGGCTGACGCCGTCCCGCCCGGGCGCCGTGAGGCGTGGGTGGCGCAGCGCGTCGAGGGGGGCGTCGGCGTGCTCGTCTGCAACCCGCGGCTGGTACAGACGGGGCTCGACCTCGTGGAGTTCCAGACCCTGGTCTCGTACGAGACGGATTGCCCCGTCTACACGATGCGGCAGGCCTCACAGCGCTCGTGGCGCATCGGGCAGAGCCAGCCGGTGCAGGTCGTCTTCATGGCCTACCGGAACTCGCTCCAAGGCCGACGCCCCTCCAGCTCGTGGCGAAGAAGCTGCAAGCTCCCTCGCCGTCGAGGGTGAGCTGCCGGCGGACGGCCTCGCCGCCTACGGGGACGACGGCGACGATCTGATGCTGGCCCTGGCGAGAAAGATCGTCAGCGGCGAGGAGGACACCGGGACCGTGGAGTCGGTCTTCGCCGAGGCGCTGCTGGTCGCGGTGGACGCCGAGGCGCTGCTGGTCGCGGTGGACGCCGAGGCGCTGCTGGTCGACGAGGGCTGGCATGCGCCGGGGCCGGTCGCAACGGATGCTGTCGCGGTCGGCGCGGGTACGGACGACGGTCGCGACGACGCCGGCGAGGCGCAGCGGACGCTGTGCTCGTGGGCGGAATTCATGGCCGGGGAACCGGCAGAACCGAAGCCCAGGCGTCGGGATGAAGCTCCGACGCTCTCGCTGTTCGAGTGGGCGCTGGAGCAGGAGCGGGAAGGGGAATTAGTCAGTGCGGGACACTGACCCACCACGGAAAAGGGAGGCCATCGCTGGTCTGCGATGGCCTCCCCTTTGCCTCCCCATGTATGCGGGCCTTTGCTATTGCTCGGAAGCCGCAGCACACCTGGTCCACCTCGGCCGCATGGAGGCCGAATGGTGTGTCGCACTCGAAACGAACGGGCTGCCCGCAGCTTGTCCCCCGCGCGAAGCCTGTACCGGATTTGGCGCACATGGTTCCGGACCGTGTGGATCGACACGCCGGGGTCGGCGGCGATTTCCTGCGTCGTGCGCCCCTCGGCGACGAGTCTCAGCACCTCGATCTGGCGCTTGGTCAGCGGCGTGCAGGCAGTCAACTGGCGGCAGTCCTCCAAGGCGGCGAGTGCGTCGCGGTCAGCGCGGGTACGGACGACGGTCGCAGGGACCAGATCCGCGGATCGCTCGGCTGCTCCAACGGAATCAGCATCCCTGCCGACGCGCTGAAACTGAACGAAGGCTCCATATCCGGGACAACGATGCAAACGACGCGCACCTGAGTTTCGCCGCCGTCGATGACCAGTCCGAGCTCAGCGTCACCGCGTCGCAGGCGATAGAGGTGGTGGTCAGCCCCACCGGGGGAGCGGGGACGCCCCGTCGGTGAGGACGCGCTCGCTGGTGAGCCCGGCGGGCGCGGTCGCGAAGGCGAGAAGAGAGACGAGCCAGACGTCCGTCGGACCATTCCCCGCCTCCTTGCGCCTGCTACTTGCCCTCGGGGCCGGTCCCTGGTGCATTCGGCACCGCCAGGCGGTAGCCCACGCGGGGCTCGGTGAAGATGTACCTCGGGCTGGTGGCGCTATCGGCCAGCCTCCTCCGGAGGGTGCTGATGACCGTGCGTATCGGCCGCACGTCGGCATCCTCGTCGACGCCCCACACCCGCCTCAGCAGGTTCCCGGTGGTCACCACCCTCCCGGCGTTCGTCGCCAGCTCGGCAAGCGTCCGGTACTCGATTGACGTCAGCCGGACAGGCCGTCCCGCAAGCGTCACCCGGCGCTCGGCGTAGTCGATCTCCAGGTCGCCCACGACGTAGCTCCCGAGCGGCTCTGGCGGCGCCTGCCTGCGCAGGGCCGCCCTGATCCGCGCCGTGAGCTCGACGGGCGCGAAGGGTTTGACGATGTAGTCAGCGGCACCAGCGTCAAACGCTCGCTCGACGACCTCTTCAAGGCCATAGGCCGAGAGGAACAGGACAGGGAGGTCGTGCGCCTTGTGGATCTCTCCCATCAGTTCTATCCCGTCGATCCCCGGCAGCATGAGGTCGAGCAGCACGAGCTGCGGCTGCTCTTTCATCAGGCGCATAGCCTCCATCGGATCGCCGGTCACGAGCGGCTCGTAGCCCGCCTTCAGGAGGGTGTCGCGCACGTACCTGAGCGCCTCAGGGTCGTCGTCCACGGCCAGGATGCGGGTGCGCTCCAGATCAGCCCGATGTCCGGGGGCGGCCGCGAGGGACCGGGCTAGCGCCGCGGAAGGGGCAGTAACGGGTTCTTCGGCCGTGGGAATGGTAAAGGAGAAGCGTGCGCCCAGGCCGGGACCGTCGCTCTCCGCCCAGATGCGGCCTCCCTGCCCCTCGACGATGCCCTTACAGATGGCCAGCCCAAGCCCGGTGTCGCCTCCCTGTCCGTCGCTCTCAAGTCGGGAGAACTTCCGAAACAGGTGCGGCAGGTTCTCGGCGAGGATGCCCCTGCCCTCGTCGGAGACGGAGACAGTGAGGTGGATATCCGCCCGGGTGACCTTCACCCTGATCGGGGACGACTCGTGCGAGTTCCTGGCCGCGTTGGAGAGCAGGTTGCTCAGCACCTGGACCAGTCGCGCCCGGTCCGCCATGACCCAGGGCAAGGCCGGTGCGATGTCGAGCTGGATGGGGTGCTTGCCTCCGCTGCTGCGGAATGCCTCACTGGCCTCGCCCACGAGCACGGCCAGGTCGGTCGGCTCGGGGGAGGTGGAGAGCGTCCCCGTCTCGATGCGCGCCACGTCAAGGAGGTCGCTGATCAGTATGCGCATGCGTTCCGTCTGCGCGTCGATGATCCGGTGGAACTGGAACTGCTCGCCGGGGTTCAATGCCGAGGATGGATCAAGCAGGGTGGTGATGGCTCCCTTGACCGAGGTCAGCGGCGTGCGCAGTTCGTGGCTCACCATGGCCAGGAACTCGGCCCGCAGCCGCTCCAGCTCCTGCAGCGGGGTCATGTCCTGCAGTGTCACGATGTAGGTGTCGACCTCGCCGGTCTCGAGGCGGATCGGCGTGGCGTTCATGAGCGCGCTCACGCTCCGTCCATCCGGCACCGTGAGCTTGACCTCCTCCGCCCGCACCGTGCCCCCCTTGGTCATCCACTCGACCATGGTGGCCCCGCCCAGCGGGTGCACCTCCCCGTCGCCGCGTTCGATCGACAGCACCCCCAGGAGGTACCCCAGCTCCTCACCGGGTGGCAACAGGCCACGCATGAGCCTCTCCATCTCCCGGTTGATCGACGCCGGCCTCCCCGCCCTTGCATCGAAGACCGCCACCGCCACCGGCGTGGTTTCGAAGAGGGTTTCCATGTCCAGCCTCGCCCGCCGTTCGTCGTAGCGGCGGGCACTGGCGATGACCATGGACGCTTGTGAGACGAACGTCTCGAACACATCCTGGTCTTCGGCGCTGAATACTTGTCCCTCGCCCCTGCCCGCAAGGTAGACCGCCCCGAGCCGCTGCCCGTGGTGAACGATTGGCGTCGTGAGGAATGGCAGGGTTGGGCTGACCAGCATGGGCAGGGCGATCTCGGGGAGGCCCAGCTCCCTCGCATAGGCGTAAAGGTCGGGCACCCGCAGCCGATCCACCGTCTCGCGGAGATGGGCGAAGAGCTCTGGGCCCGCTGGCAGCATAGTGAGTTGAGTGCTCTCGTCGGCAGTGAGCCCGGACGTAAAGGAGTGCTCCACCTGACCCTCAAGGTCGAAGAGGGCAATCACCCCGTAGTGCGCTTCGGTCAGTGCGCGTGCGGAGTCCACGACTTCCTGCAAGACTGAGTCGAGGTCGAGGCTCTCATTGATGCGCAGGCTGGCCTCGCTCAGCCGAGACAACCGCTCCCGTAGCGCCGCGATCTCTCCCGCAAGCTGGGCCGCATCCGCCATTGCTGTACACCCCTCCGAGAGCATCGGCCACCACCCCATGGGCTGCGGCGCATCCGCTCGACCGGCCCACCCTGCCGCCGTCCAGCCACGCGATTATGCTGATTCTCAGCCAAACTTACAATAGCTCACCACTTGACTCCCGTAATCTTACGTTGAACTTACATTACAGCGATAGACTAACTGTCGCGTGAATAGCTGTCGCGGGACGAGAAGCAAGTTCGCGAATTCCGGATCGCCCCGCCGGGGATGGCCGCGCACCCGTGCGTCACACGGGCACGTTACGGTGAAGGAGATGTGCCAGTGGCATCCACCAGTGGCATCCAACTTGCCCCCCCCCCCGTGAACAACAACATCGAGTTGCCGGGTCGCGGCGCTTGGGCGGTGTCCTGAACCGTGAGCGCCGTACCACCCTTCCCCGCGCCCGCTCCGCTCCCGCCCTTCCGGGCCGCTAGCGCCAGGCGTCGCTTCTCCCGCCGCTGGGCCGCCGCCCTCGCGGCCGCGGTTCTGCTGGCCCTGCTGGCCGTCCCCGCCCTCCCGGTCGAGGCCGCCGCTCCCTCCGTCCCCCAGAACGTGTCCGTGACGGCCGGCAACCGCTCGCTGACCGTGACTTGGGAGGCGCCCACGAGCGCCAACGCCACCTCGTATGCCGTGCAGTACAAGCTGTCGACGGCGACCGAGTGGACGACGGTCTCCCGCAGCGACTTCGCAGCCCTGACGGAGACCATCTCGATCGCGAACAGCGAGTTCAAGTCCTACAACGTGCGGGTGCTGGCCACCAACAACGACGGCGACAGCACCTATGTCGAAGCAGGTCCGGCCACGCCCAACCGCGACATCGACACGGACTCATGGGTATTGGGAATCTGGTCTCAAGATGGCGTCATGTGGGCGGTGGCGTTTGGCGCCATTGGAACCAATGTGTTTGCTTACGACCTTGAGACAGCGACGGTGGATGCGAGCCGGAACTTCACCGGTCCCAGTAGTGCGCGGGGGTTGTGCAGCGACGGGACTACGTGGTGGATCCTGGACAGGAACGATGACGACCTGAAGGCGTACCGGTTCTCCGATCGGTCCGGGGACTCCGACAAGGACATTGATCTGCCGCTCGGCGACTCCGGGGTCTGGTGCAATGACAGCCTGTTGTTGGTGGGGTCCGATGACTCAGATGCAGTCCTAGCCTATGACTTACCGTCACGCTCCCGCAATCCGGGCCGCGACGTCAGCGGGCTCTCGGCGTACGGCAACAGCGATCTGAAAGGCGTCTGGTCGGACGGTGACACCGTCTGGGTGAGTGATGACGACGACGACAAAATCTACGCCTACGGCCTCGATAACAGCCGACGTCCCGGGCTGGACCTTGACGGCCTGATTGCGCGCGACAACAGGGTCCCATTCGGTATCTGGTCCGATGGCAGCGTCATGTGGGTCGCCGAAAGCAATGCGCCTGGAAACATATATTCCTACCCCCTCCCCAAGGCCGCCGATGGTGGGCCTGAGGCTTGGTCGGCCTCTGTCTCTGACGACGGGACCACTGTTGCGATCACCTTTGATGAGCCGCTCGACACCGCTGTCACTCCGACGCCCTCTCGCTTCTCGGTCACGATTGGCTCGGCGGCGGCGGCGCCGCCGATGGCGGCTAGCCACACCTCAGGCGACAACCGCTCGATCACGCTGACCCTGACCTCGCCCGCGGCTCAACTCGCGACGGTCAGCATCGCCTACACCGACCCAGCCGGCGACGACACGAGCGGCGTGGTGCAAGACGTCGACGGCAACGACCTGCCCTCGTTCACAGCGCTAGCCGCCACGCCGCGACCCAACCTGGAGTCGCTGCCGTTGATCGGCAACTTTGACCAGAGGTCGGTAGCAATCACGCTGACCGGCCTCAGCGACCTATATCCTCGTATCGCCCAGGCGTTCGGAACCGGCAGCCGCGCCGGCGGCTACGTCGTGAAGCGCGTTGCCATTCAGTTGCAACAGATCACTACAGGGGACAGCGCATCGGTTTCGATCTGGACCCAGAACTCGTCAGGGAACCCGGACGAGCTCGTACAGACTCTCACGGCGCCGACGCGCCTGCGCAATGGCGAGAACGTCTTCACCGACTCGGCGGGCCCGGTCTTGCAAGGTGGCGCCACGTACATGGTCGTCGTCGAGCGGGTGAGTGGGAGTTTCAGCCTGCACTATGTCGACGCCGCCGGCGAGACGGACAGTCCCGCCGCCGTGGGCTGGAGCATCGTGGACGGGCACCGGAGTTACCACTCGCTTAGCGCGTCCTGGTCGGAGAGCGGAGGGCAATTCAGAGTCAGGCTCGAGGGCACCGGCTCGGACGGACCGATCAAGCCGGGCTTGCCGACGGATGTGATGCTTACGACCCCGCGCGACCGCGTGCTTGCGGCTTCGTGGACCGCGCCGACCGACGGCGCCACTGCCACCGGCTATGACCTGCGGCACAAGCCCAGCAGCGGCGGGAATTCCGAGTGGGACGAGACTTCCGCATACGTCTCGACCACCTCCCTTGAGACGCCGGACCTGCGACTGGTTGGATCCTACGACCTCCAGGTCCGCTCCGTGGGCGCGGAGTACCCGGGCGACTGGACGGCCACGGTCCAGGGCACGCCGACGGGCAGCGTGAACATTACCGCCGAGCTGACCAGCTTAACGCTGAGCGGCGTCACGATTGCCGACACCTTCGCCGGCGGCACCCACAGCTACACGGGCAGCGCCGGCTACGCCACCGCCGTCACCACGATCACGCCAGGCTTGCAGGACTTCCAGGCGGTCGAGTACCTCGACTCATCCAACAGAGTGCTGACCGACGCCGACGACATGACGGAGGGCTTCCAGGCGGCGCTCGCCGTCAACGAGAACACGATCAAGGTCCGCGTCACCGCCGAAGACCGCGTCACGAGGGTGACCTACACGATCGTCGTTACCCGGGCCAAGCCTACGGTGGGCGTGTCGGCATTTAGCACCGCGGACACTGAAGGAGCATCCATCGAGTTCCTGTTTGAGCGGAGTGTCGCGGCGGCCGATGCGCTTGTTATCCGCTTCGTCGTGAGAGAGTCGGTCGCCGTGCTCCAGGCCGGTTCCCCCACCTCCGTCACGATCCCGGCCGACGAATCGCAGGTCACATTAGAGCTGCAAACCGTCGACGATCAGTCCTACGAGTCCAATGCCATCGTTGCGGTCACGATCGAGTCGGACAGCGGCTACGACATCATAACCGGCCGCGATCTCGCTAGCGCATCGGTGTTGGACAACGACTTCCCCGCCGCGACTGCAACGCTCACCGTTGAAACGCCGGTCGACGAGGGAGACGCAGCAAGGGTCACGGTCACGATCACCACGAACGGCGACACCATACCGCATGGTCCTACAGGGGAACTCCGTCTCACGACCGCCACCGGCACCGCCGGCGCAGAAGATTTCACCGACTTTACGGGTGGAGAGGTCGTGACCTCAGTAGCAGGGACAGCCTTCCTACGAACCGACATTAACGATGACCCGGATGAAGAACAGTGGGTCTACCGCTATTCCAATACCTGGGATATCCAGACCACGGACGACGATCTCCGCGAGCCCAACGACGAGACGTTCAACGTCGTCTTGGCGAAGGTCACCTCAGGCGACACTCCCGCCAGTCCCAACATCAGGCTGACCAGTCCGAGCACCCGCACGATCACGATCAGCCCCAGCGACCACGCCTCTGATGCGAACCTGTCCAGTCTGACGTTGAATCCCAGCGCCGAGATCAGCCCGGAACTGGGCGCGGGCGGCGACTACACCGCCAGCGTGCCTTTCAACGTCACCCGGATCACCGTCAGAGTCACGAGAGCGGACGCCAACGGACAGACCGAGTGGCTCGACCCCGCCGATGACAGCGTGCTCGCCACCAGCACGAGCGCGACCAGCAACCGAGCGTACGACCTCAGTTACGGCGAGAACACGATCAAGATCAGAGTCACCGCCGAGGACGAGACCACAACCAGGGACTACATGCTGGTCATCACCCGCGAACTGCCTGTGCTCCGAATCAGCACCATTCTACAAGGTACGCAGCTTACGGAGAGTAGCTTCATGATCGTGGGCTTTGCGGCTTTGCCCGCGGCTGCAACCGAAACTATCCGCATACGGTTCCGAGTCTCAGAAACGACAGGCGACGCCATCGCCCAGTCAGTCGAGGATGCTCCCACTACCTTGAGCTTGAATCCACCCCACAGGTCGGTTCAAGCTCCGTTCTCCCTCACGAACGACGACACTTGGGAAGAACACGCTACTGTTGTCATTTCCGTAGCGGAGAGCGACCACTTCACTATTGGCGATACCTCTGGTTCGATCAGGTCGGTCCTCGACGACGACTTCCCCGAGGCCACGGCGACGCTCTCGCTCTCCACGACCACGGCCAACGAGAACGACATGGACGGCCCGAACGCAGGCGACACCGTCACGGCGACGGTCACGGTCACCACGGCCCGCAACGAGGAGCCGCACGAGAACGGCGGCTCGATCCGGTTGACGCTGGGCACCGACGCCGACGACGCCACCGAGGACGCTTCGAGCTCCGACTACAGGACCATCGGCTCGACCACGCTCAGCTTCCCGAGGAGTGAATTCACCCACATCACGGCCGGCAACGTCTACCGGCTGAGCAAGACAGTCGAGATCAAGATCGTGAACGACAGCGCCAAGGAGCGCGACGAGGTGTTCACGGTCACGATGAACCGGGTGACGAGCGGTTCGGGCCAGACCGACAGCGCGATCACGTTCGACAGCACCGCAACAACGCACACGGTCACGATCCCGCAAAGCGACCGTTCCAGCGACGCCTCGCTGCAATCATTGTCGCTGAGCGCCGGCGGCCCGCTGTCGCCAGGCTTCTCCGCCGGGACCACGGAGTACACAGCCGCGGTCCCCTTCGGCGACACGCAGATCACGATCAACCCACAGCGGAATGAGCCGAACTCGACACTCACCTATCTCGACAGCGCCGATGCTGCTCTGGCTGACGCCAGTGCCAGCGCGGGCTTCCAGGTCGACCTCCCGCTCAACACCCCACTCGTCGTCAAGCTGCGCGTGGTGGCGGAGGATGAGATCACGGAACGCACCTACACGCTGACGGTCACGCGTCAACTGCCGATCGTGTCGATCGCCTTACCGGCCCGCAGCGACCTCGAGGAGGGCGACACCGTGGTCGCCACGGTGACACGCAACGGGACCACCGATGAGCGCACGGACTTCAGCCTGACGATTGTCGATGAGTTCAACACGATGACGGATGCTGCCGATGTCGGAACGAAGAGCTACACGATTGCGGCGGACACCGACTCCATCGAGATCTCCGTGCCCACGATCGACGACGACGACTGGGACGAGCACAGCCGTCTCAGCATGGAATTGGAGACAGGCAGCGGATACTCCGTCAGCGACTCCGAGTCCAGCGTGTCGCGAAGGCTCATCGACGACGATTTCCCCGAAGCGATTGCAACGCTCGAACTGCGCAACGCCTCCGACACCGCCCCCCTGACGGGCCTGGTCCCGGAGGTGGAGAACAGCATCGTGGGGGTGCGCGTGACGATCGAGACGCGTCGAAACGAGATGCCACACGAAGACGCCGGCTCGATCTGGCTGATCACTCAGGAGGGACCCGATCCGGATGGGGAGGGCAGGAACACCGCAGCTACGGGCGGCGTCGACTATGAGGAGTTCCGTGGCGATACTGGCCGGCTGTTTTTCTCCAGGTCCTCCTTCAGCGAGGAAGACGGGGTCTACAAATCGACCACGTACGAGGAAATCTCCATTGTCGACGACAGTGACGACGAGTACGAAGAGCGGTTCACCGTCAGAATTCGAACGCGGCCCCTGAGCCTCTATACGACCGACCCGAACATCACGATTGCCGACGAGACGCTGGAGGAGCTGCCGAACCGGCGGGCCGCCTACGTCGACATCGACCGCAGTGACCTGGCCGACGACCCGGCTCTGGGCGCGATTGCCTTCATGTCCGGGTCGCAGAACGTGGGTTCGCTGGGGGAGGAATTCCACCCCGACACCATCAGCTACTCCAGCGCCACCGTGCCCTTCTCGTTCCCGCAGATCACGCTCGTGCCGAACACGAGAAGCGACGCGGCGACGATCCAGTATCTGGATGCGGACGACATGACGCTGGACGACGCCAATATCGGCGCCGGCTTCCAGGTCGACCTGCCCGAGAACGAGGGCAAAGTGGTCAAGATCAAGGTCACGGCCCAGGACGAGATGGCGACCAGGACCTACACGGTCACGATCTTGCGCCGTCGGCCGGTGGCCAGCATCAGCGTCAGCGGGACCGAAGAGCCCGAGGGTGACGAGATCACCTACACGGTGTCGCTCGACGGGCCGGTCGAAGTGGCGGCCGGCGTCGATGTGCTTGTCGATGTCGACGGCGCGAATGTGGTGGAGAGCGCCGGGCAGAAAACCGTGACCGTGGCGATGGGCAACGATTCGGCCACGCTCATCGTTCCCACGGTCGACGATGATCTGTGGGAGGAACACACCCCGGTCACCGCGACGATAGTCCCAGGAACGAACTACAGGCCGTCTGAGGTCGAGGCCGAGGTGGCGGCGACCCTGACCGTCCAGGACGATGACTTCCCCGACGCGGTCGCCGTGCTCACGGTGAACCCGAACCCCGTCGATGAGCCGCCGGCGACGCCGGACGGCAGGCGGACCGGGACGTCGCAGATCTCGGTCCAGGTCACGATCACCACCGACCGCGACGAAGCGCCGCGGGAGGGCGCGGGCGGCATCCAGCTCAGCACGTCGGACGGCACGGCCGTGGCAGGCTCGGACTACTCCGCGCTGACCGCATCGCAAGGACTGCTCCGCTTCAACCTGGGCGACTTCGCGCCGGTCGACGCCGGCGGCAGCCAGCGCTACCAGGCGACCCAGACGGTCACGATCCCGATCACACACGACAATGAAGAGGAAGACGCCGAGGACTTCACGGTCGCAATGGCGCTGATACCGGACGGTGAGCCGCAGGAGTCGGACAGCCGCCTGAGCCTGGGATCCGGGGAATCGACGCCGGTCACGATCGCGGCCAACGACGCGCACCGAGTGGTGGACGTCGTGGCGCAACCAACATCGGGCGGGGCGAACATCACGGTCAGGCTGTCGAATCCTACCCAACGCCTGATCACCCTCTATCTGGATCTCACCCGGTACTACTTCGACGGTACACAACCCCAGGACATCCCGTTAGGCGCGTTCGGTCAGCGCGAGACCACGGGCATCGTGGACCAGTTCAGCTTGAGCGATCTCGGTGTCGAGCTCTATGACGCAACTCTCTTTGTAGCTGCCGCACACGGTCCTTCCGAGCTTGGTGCAGGGGACACCTTCACAACACTGGGCGCTGGACCCGCTGTCTCCCAGGTCGGTTCGGCCAACGTGTCGCAGACCGGGGCACAGGCTGAAGTCCTGCTGATCAACCTCGAGACGGGCGTTGACTACGTCGTGAGCGTGCGCTTCCGCGAGGTCGGCACGGTTAGCTGGACGCTGCCCGATCCGCCCACGCAGACCACACAGGCGCCGAGGGTCGTTTTTGACCTCCCGGGGCTGAGATCCGGCACCGACTATGAAGTCGAGGCGACGATCGAGGCAGACTTCGACTCCGGCGCTGTCCAGAGCGCCACGTTCACCACGCTTCCACCCGGGGTGAACAGCGTCGAGGCCGACGACGCATCGATCACCGAGAACGAGGCCCAGGTCACGGTGTCGGTAACGGCGCCGAACGGCACAGAAGTCTTCCTGCGCTATCGCACCGGTGGTGAGGACTGGACGCCGCTGCCCGAGGGCATCGTCGTGGCCGAAGGGGATTCGGGCGCTACGTTTGAACTGTCGGCCCTCATCGCGGGCACGCGATACCAGGTTGAGGCGTCGTACGACAGCGCCTTCCCTGCCGCCCAGACGGCATCGGGCAGCTTCATGACCGCGGGGAGCCCGCCCAGTAACAATCGTGGCATTGGCTCGCCCATTGGTGGAGGAGGCGGTGGCGGTGGTGGGCCGTCGGGACCCAGCCCCAGCACCGTCGACTTCGAGTGGACCGTGAAGCACGACATCGAGACGCTGGACTCAGGCCACGACGAGCCCACCGGCTCCTCGTCCGACGGCGTCACCTTCTGGATCGTCGATAACGGCTCGGGCGCCGACGACGAGGTCTACGCCTACAGCCTCATCACCGGCGAGCGCGTCCCGGAGCGCGAGTTCGCGCTCGACGAGAGCAACCGCGCGCCGCGCGGCATCTGGTCCGACGGCGAGACCGTCTGGGTCTCCGATAGCGGCCGCGATCGCGTCTTCGTCTACGACCTCACCAGCGGCGAGCGCCTTGAGGGCCGTGAGATCGAGCTGGACGAAGCCAATCGTGATGCCCGCGGCATCTGGTCCGACGGCGTGGTCCTCTGGGTGCTCGACGACCGCGCCAATGCCCTCTTCGCCTACGACCTGGCCAGTGGCCGCCTGCTTGCCCACTACAGCCTGCACAGTGCCAACACCGATCCACGCGATGTCTCGTCCGATGGCGTCACCATCTGGGTCTCCGACGATAGGGCGAAGCGCCTCTTCGCCTACCGCCTGCCCTCCCCCTCCCTAGCCCAGGCGGGCACGGTCACGGCCGCCCAGGCCGGGGACGAGTCGCCCCAGCCACTGGAGCGCGTCAACGAGGAGGAGTTCAGCAAGCTGAGCCGGGCCAGCAACAACAGCCCGCGCGGCATCTGGTCCGACGGCGACTTCATGTACGTGGTCGATGCGAGCGACGGCCGCGTCTACAGCTACAACATGCCCGACGCCATCGACGCGCGCCTGGCCACGCTCTCCCTCAGCGGCGTCGAGATCGGCGAGTTCGACCCCAAACGCACCGACTACGAGGGCCTCATCGCCGAGGGCGTGAGCGAGAGCGTCGTGACGGCGGAGGCGATGCAGCGACGCACGGATGTGGTCATCGACCCGCCCGATGCCGATGGCAACGACGCAAACGGCCACCAGGTCGCCCTCCAGGACATCAGCGAGGTCACGGTCACCGTCACCTCGGCCGACGGCAGCCGCAAAGAGACCTACCGCGTGCACCTTGACGACCCGGCCCCTGAGCCGTGGCCGCACTGCCTGCTCGGTGATGTCGCGACCGGCTTCAGTCTCGTCGTCTACGAGGGCGGCAGCGTCGAGGAACTGGTCGCCTGCGCGCAGAGCCGCTCGCTCGTGGCCCTCTATGCGTTGCACGACGGCGCCTACGTCTCGTACATCGTTGAAGCGCCGGCGTTCGTGAACCGGTCGTTCGTTGAGCTGTACGGCGACGGCCTCCCGGCCTTCACCCCACTGGTCGCGGGGAGCGGCGGGCCACCCTCGGCGGACCCCGCTTCAGGCGGCGGCGTGGCGCAGTCCTGGCCCGAGTGCCTGCACGGCGAAGTGGTCGAAGGCTTCAGCCTCGTGCTCTACGAGGGCGGCAGCGTCGAGGACCTCGAGGCCTGTGCACGTGCTATGGGCGTCACCGCCCTCTACGCCCTGCACGACGGCGCCTACGTCTCCTACATCTTCGGCGCGCCGGCGTTCGTGAACCAGTCGTTCAGCGAGTTGTACGCCGAAGGCGTCCCCGCAGTCACGCCACTGGTCGCCAGGAGCGACGATCCGTCAGCCGTCACCTCGGCAGCCTCTCGTTGATAGTGCTGGAGTTCGTTCGCCCATCGGTCCCTTCTGTGCGAATCCGGATCTCAGGCGAGCAACCGGAGGTGGCCGGGTCATTCTGCATGCGGAGGGTGCCTGTCGATGAGGGCTTGACCGCCTGCGAGCGGCCTTCCAGCTCCTGGAGTGGCAGGCAGGCTCAGGAGGACGAGCTTGGCCCGTAGCGTTGCCTCTCGCGCGGGGGGAGGGACGCGTCTCGCCGTGGCGGCGTTCATCGTCGCCCTGCTGTCCCTGGCCCTGGCAGCCGTCCGGCCCCCGGCCACCAGCGCCCAGGATCCCGTCACCACGCTCTCCGGCATTACCGTCAACGGTGTGGCCGTCACCGACTTCGACCCAGAAATCACCGCCTACACCGTCGGCGTCGCCAACGCCGTCGCCACGGCCACCGTTGTCGCCACGCCCACCGCCACGGGCGCCGCCACCGTGGCCTGCGGTCGCGATGACGACGGCAAGGCGGAAGGCTGCCAGGTCGCCCTCACCGCAGACGCAGGCGTCGATCTCGCCCTCACCGTAACCAACGGCTTGGCGACGAGAACCTACACCGTCACCATCAACCGCGGCCTTGAAGGAACGTTCCAGTGGAAGGCCTCGGACGACATCTACGGCTTCACCCGGGCGGTCCCCGGCGACGCGGGGTTCGGCAGGGGCCTCTGGGCCGACGGCGAGACCATCTGGGCGTTGAACGGCACCGACAGGAAGCTCTACGCCTTCGACCTCCAGACCGGGGCCCGCGTCCCCGGCGAAGACCTGGCTGTCACCGGGAGCAGCCAGCCCCTGGGCGTCACGGGGCTGGCTGGGGTCCTCCTCGTGTCCGACAGGCGGGCCGGAATGGTGCGCGGGTACACGCGCAACAACCAGAACGCCTGGCAACGAGACACCAGTTGGGACCTCAGCGGCGCCACCCCTGCCGGATTGAGGGACATCTGGACGGACGGCCAGATACTGTGGGCCGTCGGGCACCGCGACAATCCTGCGACCTCCTCCATCCGCGCGGTTGGCCTGACGGGCACGCAGCGGAACGAGCTGATCGCGGGCGAGCACTTCGAAAACCTGAACGATGCAGGAAACCGCGCGGCCGTCGGTATCTGGTCCGACGGCGAGACCATGTGGGTAGCCGATGAGCTAGACGCGACCATTTACGCCTACGACATGGTTACCAAGAACCGCGTGACCAGCAAGGAGTTCAGACGCACCCATCTGACCCCCGGCGGCGCGGCGATCAGTCCGTGGGGCATCTGGTCCGATGGTGAGACCATGTGGGTGATGGATAGCGAGACCGAGAACATCTACTCCTTCCACATGCCCGTCTCGAACAACGCCGACCTCCTCGACGTGTTCGTCGGGGGGCAGCGCATCAGCGGGTTCGACCCGCAAACACTTGTGCACAGCATCACCCTGCCCAATACCCCCACACGCCCGACGGCCACGTTTACCACGCGGCAAATCGGCGCCTCCCTCGTCGTGGGGACCGACGTGGATCCCGATACGCCGGGCGCCCAACTTGACCTCGCCACGAGCCCCGCCACGGTGAGCGTGGTGGTGACCGCCCAGGACGGCGTCACCACCCGGACCTATAGCCTGACCTTCGGGCGGCTGCCCCCCGTCCTTGCCCCCACCACCGTCACCCCCGGCGATCGGAGCCTGGCGGTCGGCTGGAGCGCCCCCCAGGACGTAGGCACGTCGACCGTGACCGCTTACGACCTGCGCTACGTCCCGACGACCACCGAGCAGTTGTATACGGACTCCAACTGGACGGTGATCGAGGACATCTGGGTCAGCGGTGGCGGGGACCTCGCCTACACGATCACGCAGATCAGCCCTGTCCACGAGTACTACGTGCAGGTGCGCGCGGTCAACGGCTCCGGCGACGGCCCCTGGCTGCCCCACTCACGCATCCTGGAGTCCGGGAAGGGCAAGCCGACCACGAGCGGCGGCAGCGTCACCACCCTGAGCGCGCTGTCGGTAAGCCCCGGCGAACTCGCCCCGGAATTCATGACCGGCACGGACGAGTACACGGTCGACCTCGACTACGACCGGAACCCCATCACCTTCACCGCCACCCCGACCGACCCCGCAGCCGAGGTCGAGTACCGGAGAGGCAACGACTCCCTCACCGATCGCGACGCGAACACGCCTGGCCACCAGGTCAGCCTCAGCGACCTTGTCACCGTCCTCACGGTGCGCGTGATCGCGGAGAACGAACTCTCCCACGAGGACTACACGGTCACCGTGACGCGCTCCACTCCCTCGCGGGAGGCGAGGCTGAACAGCCTCGCCCTGCAAGACGCGAGCGGCCAGGATCTGCCCGGGACCGAGGGCGACTTCAATCGAGCCTTCCATGCCGACCGCGACGACTACGCCGCCGCCGTGGCGTACGGCACCGCTCGCGTCACCGTCGCATGGGAGCGCCGCGACGACACGGCCAACGTCGCGATCCGCAAGGGGAGTGATGACCTTCCGGACGCCGACAACAACACGAGTGGCCACCAGGTCGACCTGGCCGTGGGGGAGAACACGGTGGAGGTCCTCGTGACGGCGCAGGACGGCACGCTCAAGACCTACACCGTGGACATCACGCGGCCGAAACCGGTGGTCAGCGTGAGCGCTCCGGAGGTCGACGCGGAGAATCCGCTCACCGAGGGCGACGTTGGGGAGGAATACACCCTCCGGTTCACCATCTCCCGCGACGCGCCGGCGCCGGAACCGCTGACGGTCGAATACCAGATCACCAGTCCCTCTGAGCAGCGTGCTAACGCGACAATCCTCGCGGATCAGCAATCGGTGATCGTGAGCGTCACCGGCGCTGGCGACGCCACTTGGAGGGCCCACCCAACGTTCACACTGAGCATCCTGTCGGATGACGAGGGTCGGTACGACATCAGCCAGACCGCGAACACCGCCAGCCAGACCTTGCTGGACGACGACTTCCCGATCGCCTCTGCCTCGGTGAGCGTCTCGGCGGGCACCGTGCAGGAGGGCGAAGAAGTGACGGTGACGGTCACCGTGGAGACCTTCGATAGGGACCAGCCCCACGGGAGCACCGGCCCGCTCCGGTTCTCCACGCGCGAGCTACCCCGTTTCAACGCTGCCACGATCGGCCAGGACTTCCCCGCGATCGACGAGCGATTCATGCTGGCGGCAGGCGATTTTGCCCGGAGCGCAAACGGCCGCACGTTCGTGGCGACCTGGACGAAGGCCATCCCGATCCCCAGGGATGGAATCGCCGAAGACGAAGAAGTATTCGAGGTCCGCCTCGCCAAGACTGATCAGACAGCACCAGACCTGCTGGTCAGCAGCGGCGGCGCCAGGGACGTCAGGATCGCCCCCAGCGAGGCTGCCTCCACGGACGCCACGCTGAGCGCGCTGAGCGCGGCCCCGGCCACCCTCAGCCCCGCGTTCCCCACGGCGGTCGATGCGTCGTACACGGGCGCCGTCGCGCGCAACGTGGCCCAGGTAACACTCGTGGCCACCCCCACGGACGGAGGCGCGACGGTGGCGTTCCTGCGCGGGAGGCTCGAGCTCATGGACGAGGACGGAAACGACGCGAACGGATTCCAGGCGGCGCTCGACCTGGGCGAGAACGTTTTCACCGTGCGGGTGACGGCGGAAGACGGGAACACGACGGAGACCTACACCGCCACCATCACGCGCAACCGCTCCACCGTGGCCACCCTTGCCACCCTCTCCCTGAGCGAGGGAACGCTGGCGCCCCCGTTCCCCACCTCCACCGAGAACCGCTACACGGCCGGCGTCGCCGGCACGGTGGAGCGCGTGGCGATTGCCGCTACCGCCACCGACAGCGAAAACGCCACCGTCCACTTCCTCCCGGCGGACGGCGACAACCCCCTCACCGACGGCGAGCCCGGCACGACGGAGGTCTTCGATGTGGACCTGACCCCGGGGCCGAACCGATTCCGAGTGCGCGTGACGGCCGAGGACGGGGAAACGATGCAGACCTACGTCCTCACCATCACGCGCGAGAGCGACCTCCCGGAGGTCCGCATCACCGCCCCCACGGGCACGTTCACGGAGGGCGACCTCGTCAACTTCACCGTGTCCCGCCCCGGGGCCCCGGCGGAAGCCCTCGTCGTGCGCCTGACGGTGAGCGAGGATGGGGACATGGTGACCGGCAGCGCTGCGAGGGTGGTCACCATCCCGGCCAGCGGGACCTCGGCGACCCTGACGGTGGTCACCCGGGGCGACATGGACTGGGAGAACCACTCGCAGGTCACGGTCGCCATCAACGCGAACGCCTTCTACACCGTCAGCGCCGAGCGGGGGAGCGCCTCCGTACTCGTGCACGACGACGACTTCCCCCTCAGCGACGCCGTCCTCTCTCTCTCACCCAACACGGTCAACGAGGGGGACAGCGTGACGGTTACGGTGACCGTCACGACCCAGAGGCATGAGGAGCCGCACGCGGCCAGCGGCGTGCTCAGCGTTCGCTCGCGGGACGGCGGCGCGGTCGCGCCGGGCGACTACGGGGCGCTCGCGGAGACGTCCTTCAGCTTTAGCACCTTCGCGGAAGTGGACCTCGACACGAACCCCGACGACACCGTCACGGACCTCCGCTGGCAGGCGTCCAGGGAGTTCACGATCCGGACCACGAACGAACTGGATGTGGAGCAGGCCGAGGCCTTCACCGTCGAGTTGAGCGTCGATTCGACCTCCGCCAACCACGACAAGCTCGTCCCCGCAGGGTCGCCGGCGACGGTCACGATCCGCTCCAGTGACTTCCCCGAGGTCTCCGTCCGCGCGCCCTCGGGAACGTTCGTGGAGGCCAGCAACGTCGACTTCACCGTCAGTCTCCCCCAGGCCACGCTGACGGACCTGACCGTCCACCTGGCCGTGACCGAGGATGGTGAGGTCGTCGACGACAGCCTGGAGGACGATCCCCAGACCCCCGCCGTCGAGACCCGGGCGGTCACGATTGTGGCGAACACGTCCGCCGCCACCTTCAGCCTGCCGACAGAGCCCGACACGGATTGGGAGGAGCACTCAAACGTGACCGTCGCCGTGGCCGACGGCACGGACTACAGCATCAGCACGAATGCGGGCAGCGCCTCCGTGGCGGTGCAGGACGACGACCTGCCGGCATCAACCGTCACGCTCGCCGTTTCGCCCACCACACAGGACGAGGGCAGCAGCGTCACGGCGACGCTGACGTTGCGAACCCGGAACCCCGGCCAGCTCCCGCACGGAGGCAGCGGGCCAATCCGGATGTTCACGGCGACGGACACGGCGGACGCGAACGACTTTGCCGCGCTCGACGAGCGGATCACCTTCGTGTCCTTCACGGAGGAAGACGACAACGGTGACGTGTACTACACGGCTACGGAGACGCGGTCTGTCTTTATCACGCCGGACACGGAGCCGGAGCGTGAGGAACGCTTCACCGTGATGATCGAGGAGGTCACGGGCGCCGGCGGAACGCACCCGGGGGTAGGGGACCTGCTCCCGAGCGGGGGCTCCGTGGCGGTCACGATCCGGGCCAGCGACCTTCCCGAAGTCAGCATCGCCAGCACGGGCTCGGAAGCGGTCGCGGAGGGCGCCACGCTTGAATTCACGGTGATGCGAGACATCGCCACCACCGAGCCGCTGACCGTGACCGTGTTCGTCCGGGAACGGGACGTCAACAGGGGTCCGAGCAGCTTCGTGGGGAGCGCGGACAAGGGGTCCAGGGATGTCACCATCGCCGGAGGCGCCGCCTCGGCGACGGTCAGCGTTCCCACCTTGCAGAACGACACCACCTGGGAAGAGCACGGTTTGGTGACGGCGACGTTGGTCGCTGGAGACGGCTACCTCGTGAGCGCCACCAGGAACAGCGCCGCCAGGAGCGTGCTCGACGACGACTTCCCCGTGGCCACCCTCACCATCGAAGGAATCGTCAACCCGGCGGCGGAGGGCACCAGCGAGACCCTCACCTACCGGTTCCGGACCGCGGACGATGAGCAGCCCCACAAGAGCACAGGCCAGTTCGCACTGCGGTTCGAGACCGGCTCGGCGACGGCGGGCACGGACTACACCACCTACGAACCCCTGATCCTGGAAGTCGCAGCGAACGACTTCACCCGGGTCGACATCGACTCCGGCCCTGCAACGGTTTGGCGCTGGGAAGCTGAAGGCCCAACCGCCCGGAACCTCGTGATTGTTGAAGAAAACGTTGAGGAGGGCGAGGAGACATTCAGCATCATCCTGGAAGCGGTGGGAGACGTGGACACCACGAGTCCGGGGGATGGGAACATCACGCCGGACAGCCCCGGCGTCATCACCATCCCCGCCAGCGACCAATCGGACGCTTCCGAAAACGCCTACCTGGCCGGACTCACGCTGAGCCGGGGCACACTGGACCCACCCTTCACGCCACGAGACCCGAACGATCCGGGCGCCACGCACACAACCAGATACACGGCCTCGGTGGCCTACTCGGTCACGCAGATCACCATCACGCCCACCCGCGAAGACACGACGGCCACGATCTCGTACCCGAGGAACCGGGACGACGACCAGAACTTCGGCCACCAGGTGAACCTGGTGGAGGGCGAGAACGTCATAGCCGTGGCGGTGACGGCGGAGGACACGCGCTACTTCAAGCTCTACGAGGTCACGGTGACGCGCGGCCCGCGCGTCAGCATCAGAGTGGCAAACCCCAGTGCGGAAGTGATCGAAGACGGCGAGGTGGGGTTCACCGTCACCCGCAGCCAGGCTACCGCCCAGCCCCTAACCGTGAGCGTCCAGCTGAGCGAGAACGGGGCCATGCTGTCCAGCACCGACAAGACCACGGCAAGGACCGTCACGATCCCCGCGAACGCGACGTCCGCGACCCTGACCGTGCGGACCGCGGGCGACGAGGAGTGGGAAGCGCCCTCCACCGTCACGGCGACGGTCGTCGCCGACGACGGGTACGAGCCGCACGCCACGCTGGCCAGCGCCTCGAAGACCGTCCAGGACGATGACCTGGCGGGTGCGACGGTCGCCATCGCGGTCTCGAGCAGCGAGGTGGACGAGGGCGACTCACCGATCACGGTGACGGTGACCGTCACTACGCTCAGGGACGAAGAGCCGAACGGCGGCACCGGGCCGTTCCGGCTCTACACGGAAGCAGGCAGCGCCACCGCCACGGACTTTGCAGCGCTGGACGAGACCATCAGCTTCAACCAGTTCACGGGCGACGCGAGTCTGCAGAAGTGGGTGGCCACGACGACGCGCACGATCGCGATCACAGACGACGCCCTGCGGGAGGGGAGTGAGGACTTCCGCATCCGCCTCGCGCGCCGCACCGGCACGCATGCGGCGCTCAACGTGCCCGCCACCCACGTAACCGTCACCATCGGCGCAAGCGACGGCGAGGACGCCACCCTGAGCGCCCTCGCCCTGACCCTGGAAGGTGACCGCGTCGGCTACATGACCCCGGCGTTCGACCCGACCAGGCAGAACCAGACGGCCTACACCGCGGCCGTCGGCTACACCATTAAGCAGATCACCGTCGAGGCCAGCGCGACCGACGAGAACGCCGAAGTCACCTTCCGGGGGCGTCACGCCGACGACGCGAACGATGGCGTCGACGGCCACCAGGTGGACCTCGTCGTGGGCGAGAACGTCATCAACGTGCGTGTCGCCGCGCAGAACCGGGCCGTCACCAAGACCTACACGATCACGGTCACCCGCACCGAGGAGGACCTGTCGCTCACGCCGGCGGCGAGCGACCCGCAGGCGCCGTACGCCACGACGGTGACCTACGACATCCGCTTCCGGGGCCGCTGGACGACGGCGGTCACACCAGGCAGCCTTCCCGGCACCGCCCACTTCTCGACGCTCATCGGCGGGGTCCACGACGCGGGCGTCACCTTCCTCGAGAGCGGCGGGACGGCGAGCCCCGGCATCGAAGCGATGGCGGAGATCGGGAACACCGGCTCGCTGACGAACGAGGTGAACGCCGCGATCGGCGAGATGACCGCCCTCGGCGTCATCTCGCGGAGTCCCGGTAGCGGGCCCACCCCGACCGCCGACCTGGCCGGGGTGGAGCTGACCTCGGCGTTCCCGCGGGTCACGCTGACCACGATGATCGCGCCCAGCCACGACTGGTTCGTGGGCGTATCGGGCCTGCTGCTGCTCGACGACCAGGGCCGCTGGCTGCGTTCGCACGATGTGGACCTCTTCCCCTGGGACGCCGGCACGGAGGCGGGCAACGACTTCAGCTTTGGCAGCCCGGGCACAGAGACGGATGAGCCGATCCACAGCCTGCGCGGCGTGGGCAGGTTCACCACCCGGCGGATTGCATCGCTGCACTTCGGCCTGCACGCCGTCAGCACCGTGCGCCAGTTGGACGAGAACACCGCCGTGGTCCGGGCCTTGGGTCCGGCCGTTAGCTCGCCGGTGGCGCCCCCGGCGGGCGGCGGCACGGTCACCTACAGCGTTGCTGGGGCCGATGCCGCCTCCTTCGCGATCAACGCGGGGACCGGCCAGCTCTCGACCAGGTCGGGCGGGGACTACGACTTCGAGAGGAAGCCCAGCTACGCGCTGACCGTCGTGGCTACCGACACTGGTCCAGACCCGCACGTGGTCACCAACATCGAGGTGGAGGTCGCCATCCAGAACCTCGAAGAGCCCGGCGAGGTGAGCGTGGTCCCGTCGTCAGCTCTTGTGGGAGCGCTGATGAGGGCATCGCTTTCCGATCCGGATGGGGGCGTCATCGCGCAGAGCTGGACCTGGGAACGCTCCGACGACAACAGCGTCTGGACGGCCATCACCGGCGCCACCTCGGCCACCTACAGGCCGGCCGACGGCGACGTCGACAAATACCTGCGCGTCACCGTGTCGTACGAGGATGCCCTGGGCGCGGGCAAGAGCGCGACTGCGGCCCTCGGCCAGGTGGAACAGCGCGTCCTGAGCACCGACAACACGCTCAGCGCGCTCTCGCTGAGCGGCGTCACGCTCGGTCCCGAATTTTCCACAACGGTGCAGAACACCAACCCCTTCACGGCATCGGTCGCGTACACGCTGACACAGTTCACGCTCACGGCCACGAAAAACCACGAGGGAGCGGCGGTCCAGATCCTTGACGGCAGCGGCAGCGACGCCAAGCCGATCCCCGATGCGGACGACGATGAGAACGACGGCCACCAGGTCGCCCTCGTCCCCGGTTCGAACACGATCGTGGTGCGGGTGACGGCGGAGAGCGGGACATCGCGGGACTTCGCCATCACCGTCACCCGGGAGAAGCCGGCCGTCTCGATCACCGGACCCGCCAGCGCGGTTGCCGAGGGCATGAACATGGAGTTCGTCGTGTCCCGCCCGGAAGCCGCAGCGGACACGCTCACGGTCGAGGTTGCGGTGGTCGAGGAAGGCGGCGACCTGGTGGCGGGGACGAATCAGAAGACGCATGACGTCACGATCCCTGGGGGCGAGACCGAGGCGACCCTGGCGATCCCCCTGGTCGATGACCTCATCTGGGAGGAGCACGCGCAGGTCACCGCGACCATCGAATCCAGCACCACCTCCCCCTACACGATCATGTCGGGCGCGGGGTCGGCCTCCGCAACGGGGGAGGACGACGACTTCCCCGCTGCCACTGCCGTGCTCAGCGTGGAACCGCTCGTGGACGGGGTCCCCCGCGTAGAAGAGGAGGCCACCGCCACTGTCACGGTGACCATCACCACGAACGATGAGGAGGAGCCGCACACGGGCAGCGGCGCCATCCAGCTCAGCACGGCCAACGGCACGGCGCTCGCGGGCCAGGACTACACGGCGATCTCGGGGCCGGTGGGCGAGCTCGAGTTCGTCTTTACGCACCAGGACATCGGCAACGGCGTGATGCGCTACCGCGCCAGCGAAAGCGTGACCATCACCACCCTGCACGATACGACGGCCGAGGGCGACGAGACATTCACCGTCTCCATGGCGAAGGTGCCCGCGGGCGAAAAGGAGACGAACGCCGCGATCACGCTGGACCCCGGCACAAGGTCCGTCAGCGTCACCATCAGCGCCAGCGACCAGTCGGGCGTGAGCACGCTGAGCAGCCTCACGCTGACCGCCGGAACGGTCGACGTGCCGCTCTCCCGCCCCTTCACGCGGGAACACGAGATGTACGGCGCCACGGTCGACTTCGGCGTCGAGCGGATCACAGTCACCCCCACGCGGGATGACCAGGCGAACGCCAGCTACGAGTTCTACGACGACGGCATAGCGGAGGACGAGATGGCGCTCGGCGACGCGAGCACCGAGCCCGGCTTCCAGGTCGCACTGTCTGTGGGGGACACCACCTTCAAGGTGCGGGTGACGGCGCAGGACGGGACCGAGACGACCTACATCATCACCGTCACGCGCAACAAGCCGGTGCTCAGTGTCGAGCTCCTGGGGGAGGACGTGAAGTCGTTCGAGGGCGCGCCAGTGTTCTTCGTAGTCAGGCGCAACGGGACGGTGTCCGAGCCGACAACCGTGACCGTGATGATCGGAGAGACTCCGGCAGACCCGAACATTCCGGCCGACCTGGTACTGGTGGAGGCCGAAATTGGCTTGATACTTACGTTCGAAGGGGGCGAGACCGAACACCAGATCGCCGTGGCGACCTTCGACGATGATAGGTGGGAGGGTCACTCAACGGTGACCCTCACGATCCTGAAGCAGGAGGACCTCATCATCGAAGAGGGGAAGGGAGAAGCTGCCCATTTCGTCCACGACGATGAATTCCCGTCGGCTCAGGCGGTTCTCACAGTCTCGCCCAGTCCAGTCAGCGAGGAAACGGACAGAGTCGTCGTGGCGACCCTGACTATCAGGACCGACGAGGACCAACAGCCCCACAAGAGCAGCGGCCGAATCCAGCTCGGCACGGCGGACGGCAGCGCGCACGCAGGCCAGGACTACACGGCCCTGACCCAGAGCGAGGGTGTCCTCATTCTCCTTGAGGAGGCGTTCATCAGGGACGACAGCGACCCTGCGGACATCCACTACCGGGCCAGCGGGTCTGTGAACATCCCGATCCTGAACGACAACGAGAAGGAACAGGACGAGCGGTTCACTGTCTCGATGGCGGCCGTGACGACCGGCGTCGCCAGGACGGACAGTGCGATCACGTTGGCCACCTCCCCCACCGAGGTCGTCATCAGCAGGAGCGACCTTTCGAGCGACAACTCGCTCGACCGCCTGGTGCTCACCGCCGGCGGGGAGGATGTCGATGCCACCTTCACCCCGGGATTCGTGCCCGGCATCACCACCTACACGGTGGATGTGCCCTTTGGCCACCCGCGCATCATCCTCCTGGCCGAGCCGACGAGCAGCGACGTCCTGTCGGTGGAGGTGCTCGACAACCAGGACCTGCCACTCGATGACGACACCAGCACCGCAGGGGTCATCGAGGTGGACCTCGCAGTGGGCGCCGCGAGGGAGGTCCAGGTGAAGGTGACGGCGGAGGACGGTGGGGTGCGTTTGTACACGTTCACCTTCACGCGGCAGCAGCCGGTGCTCACGATCAGCGTCGCCGACGGCGATCTCGAGGAAGGCAAGGTCGCTGAGAGTGAGCCGGTTGTCTTCACCATCACGCGCAACGGCAGGGTGCTGGAGACGACGCCCTTGCAGCTTACCGTTGGGGAGTCGGGCACCATGGTGGACGAGGCGCTCCAGGTCACCAACGAGACCTACATCATCCAGGCGAACACGGACTCCTTCGAACTGAGCCTGCCGACCCAGCCCGACGACGTGTGGGAGCAGGACTCGACCGTGAGCGCCCAGATCCAGTCGGGCGCGTACACCATCTCCGGCCCCGCGACAGCTACGAAAGTCGTGGTGGACGACGACTTCCCGGTTGCCAACGCCGTGCTCTCCATCGATCCGCCCGACGGCATGGTCGACGAGGGAGACGACGTTACGGTCACGGTCACGATCACGACCGAGGAGGCACAGGAGCCCCACGAAGACGGTGGCGCCATCCGGCTGAGCACGGCGGACGGCACGGCGCAGGCCGGCTCGGACTACACGGCCATCACGACCGCGGATGGGAAACTCACCTTCGAGCGCGACGACTTCGAGGAAATCGGGGGCGGCGACCAGCGCTATCGGGCCACCAAGCAAGTGGTAGTCGCAACCGCGAACGATGGGGCGCCCGAGGGGGCCGAGACGTTCAGCGTCGCAATGGCGGACGTGAGTGCGGACCAGAACGTCACGCTGCAAGCTCCGACCTCGCTGACCCTGACGTTCGCCGCCAGTGACCTCGGGGACAATGCCGAACTCCAGAACCTGGAGGTGACCGCCGGAACGTTCTCCGCGGACCTTGCTGCGGATACGCTCGACCACGCCGTGGACGTTCCCTTCCCTCGCTCCCGTGTCACGGTCGCGCCGGAGCGGAGGGACGAACTGGCGTCACACGCGTTCTTCCAGGCCGATGGAACCACCGAACTCGAAGATGCGAACAACAACCCGAGCGATGGCTTCCAGGTCGACCTCCCGACCGTGGGCACCGGTGTGGTCGTCAAGATCAAGGTCACCTCGGCGGACGAGAGCACGGACACGACGTACACCCTTACGATCACCCGCCAGGACCCGGCGGCAAGCATCACCGTGGCGGACCCCGGCCTAGAGGTGGCCGAGGGCGGGGAGGTCGCCTTCACCGTGGAGCTCGACGGTCCCGTCGAGGACGCCGCCGGGGTGACCGTCAACGTGAGCGTCTCCGGTCCGATGGTGGCGACTGCGAGCCTTGGGTTCCAGGCCGTCCAGATCGCGCGGGGCGCTCAGGAAGCTGCTCTCACGGTGATGACCGAGGGCGACGACGAGTGGGAGGACCACGCGGAGGTGACCGCGACCCTCGAGACCGGCACGGGCTACACCGTCACGCTCGACGAGGTGGCCGCTTCGGCCTCGCACACGGTGCTCGACGACGACTTCCCGCAGGCCGAGGCTGTGCTCACCGTGTCGCCCAACCCCGTCGACGAGGGGGGCACCGCGACCGTGGTGGTCACGGTCACGACTGAGGCCGAGCACGAGCCGCACAAGGCCGCCGGCTCTATCCTCGTCAGCACCGCGGACGGCACGGCTGTGGACGGCTTCGACTACACGGCCATTCCGGCCCTGGAGCAGCTCCTCACCTTCCCTGCCCTGGCAAGGGTCGATGTCGATGACGACCCGAACACCGCCACCTACGCCTATCGCGCGACGGTGTCGGCCACCGTCCCGATTACGGAAGACACCGAGGAGGAAGAGCCCGAGACGTTGACGGTCTCGATGGCGGGCGTAACGGCCGGCCCCTCCCAGACGGACGGGGCGATCACGCTCGATCCCGCCACAACCTCCGTGACGCTCACTATCAACGCGAACGACGAGCACGTCGTCACCGGCATCGGCGTTGACCCCAGGGTGGACGGCGCCACCGTGACGGTCTCGATCGACAACCCCAGTGAGTCGGAAGAAGACGTCTACCTGCGGTACAAGCCCATCACCGAGAACGCGTGGAAGGGCCCGGAACCAATGCTCACGTCGGGAACGGAGGTGGAGTTTCCACTCCAGCTCACTGCCGGGACGGACTACGACATCGAGGCATCGCTGGACGACAGCTTCCCGCAGGACAAGACCGTGGCGAGAACCTTCTCGACCCTCGGGACGGCCCCAGTCGTCTCTCGCGTCGAGTTTGAGAATGTGACCCAGACCTCGGCGACCGCCAGAGTTTTGATCGCCAACAGCGACGGAACGACCGAGCAGACCGTCCTCCTCCGCTACCAGGCGGACGGCGAGGCTTCCTGGACCGATCCGGACCCACCCTCCAGACCGACCACGGGAGCGAGCGTGACCTTCGACCTGACAGGGCTGGCCTCCGGCACGGAGCACCACGTCCAGGCCACCATCAAGGGCGACTTCGACTCCGGAGGCGTGCAGTCCGCCGACCTCACCACGCTTCCGCCGGCCGTGACCGCGGTTGCCGTGGAGGACCCGAACAAGGACCCGCTCACGGCAACCGAAGCCACCATCTCTGTCACCGTGGCGGCGCCTAACGGGGACCATGTGTACCTTCGCTACCGCCGCCGGGGCGGCGCCACGCTGCAGCCGCCTAGCCAGAGCGTGGCGGTGGGAGAGGCCGGCACAACTTTCGACATCTCCGAGCTCCTTCCCGGCGAGACGTACGATGTCGAAGCGTCCTACGGCAGCACGTTCGCCGACAGGGATGCAGTCCGTTGCGTCACATTCGTTACCGATTCCGCCCCGGATCAGGACGACGGCCGCTCCACGGGCACCACCTGTCGGGGATCGAACACTCCGCCCCCGAGTAGCGTCATCGGCGGCACGGGCATCTTCGTAGGCGGCGGTGGCGGCGGCGGCGGCCCCTCGCCCAGCACCGTCGACTTCGAGTGGACGGTGAAGCACGACATCGAGACGCTGGACTCAGGCCACGAAAAGCCCACCGGCTCCTGGTCCGACGGCGTCACCTTCTGGATCGTCGATAACGGCTCCGGCGCTGACGATGAGGTCTACGCCTACAGCCTCATCACCGGCGAGCGGGTCGAGGCCAGCGAGTTCGCGCTCGACGAGAGCAACCGCGCCCCGCGCGGCATCTGGTCCGACGGCGAGACCGTCTGGGTCTCCGATAGCGGCCGCGACCGCGTCTTCGTCTACGACCTCACCAGCGGCGAGCGCCTTGAGGGCCGTGAGATCGAGCTGGACGAAGCCAATCGTGATGCCCGCGGCATCTGGTCCGACGGCGTGGTCCTCTGGGTGCTCGACGACCGCGCCAATGCCCTCTTCGCCTACGACCTGGCCAGTGGCCGCCTGCTTGCCCACTACAGCCTGCACAGTGCCAACACCGATCCACGCGATGTCTCGTCCGATGGCGTCACCATCTGGGTCTCCGACGATAGGGCGAAGCGCCTCTTCGCCTACCGCCTGCCCTCCCCCTCCCTAGCCCAGGCGGGCACGGTCACGGCCGCCCAGGCCGGGGACGAGTCGCCCCAGCCACTGGAGCGCGTCAACGACGAGGAGTTCACCCACCTCTCCAGGGCCAGCAATAACAGCCCGCGCGGCATCTGGTCCGACGGTGACGTGATGTACGTGGTCGATGCGAGCGACGACAAGGTCTACAGCTACAACATGCCCGACGCCATCGACGCGCGCCTGGCCACGCTCTCCCTCAGCGGCGTCGAGATCGGCGAGTTCGACCCCAACCGCACCGACTACGAGGGCCTCATCGCCGAGGGCGTGAGCGAGAGCGTCGTGACGGCGGAGGCGATGCAGCGACGCACGGATGTGGTCGTCGACCCACCCGATGCCGACGTGGATACCGACGGCCACCAGGTCGCCCTCCAGGACATCAGCGAGGTCACGGTCACCGTCACCTCGGCCGACGGCAGCCGGAAGAAGGTCTACCGCGTGCACCTTGACGACCCGGCCCCTGAGCCGTGGCCGCACTGCCTGCTCGGTGACGTCGCGACCGGCTTCAGTCTCGTCGTCTACGAGGGCGGCAGCGTCGAGGAACTGGTCGCCTGCGCGCAGAGCCGCTCGCTCGTGGCCCTCTATGCGTTGCACGACGGCGCCTACGTCTCGTACATCGTCGAAGCGCCGGCGTTCGTGAACCGGTCGTTCGTTGAGCTGTACGGCGACGGCCTCCCGGCCTTCACCCCACTGGTCGCGGGGAGCGGCGGGCCGGCCTCGGCGGACCCCGCTTCAGGCGGCGGCGTGGCGCAGTCCTGGCCCGAGTGCCTGCACGGCGAAGTGGTCGAAGGCTTCAGCCTCGTGCTCTACGAGGGCGGCAGCGTCGAGGACCTCGAGGCCTGTGCAGGTGGTATGGGCGTCACCGCCCTCTACGCCCTGCACGACGGCGCCTACGTCTCCTACATCCTCGGCGCGCCGGCGTTCGTGAACCAGTCGTTCAGCGAGTTGTACGCCGAAGGCGTCCCCGCAGTCACGCCACTGGTCGTCAAGAGCGACGGACAACTCCGCGGATACACTGTCTTGGCAGGATGACTCATCGCCCGCCGAACCAACCGGCGACCAAGCCGGACGTGGGTCACGGCGCGCTTCCCGCGGTTGACCCCGCAAGGCGTCGCGTTGCGGTCGGTCGCGTTTCTCGCAGCCGTTGCCTTGTTGACCCCGCTTGCCAGCGCTCCCCTGTCCGCCGAGGCCGCGGCCCCCACCCGACATCACGGGAGAGATCGACGCCACCGAGCACGTCACCTGGACCGTCGGCAAGAGTGGAGTGACCAAATCGGTATGCCGCGGAAGCCCGAACAGCGCAAGACCGCGGCGATGCCGCTGATACGCCGTGCCGCCGGGTTCCTGCTGCTTGGCCTGGCGGTCTTCTCTGCTGCACTGACGGCCACCGCCGGCGTGGGCCATGCCCAGGGAGGAGACGGCTCTCGCGACACCGCGTGTGCAGGAGGGTCCGACCCCCCGACGCCGGTCACGGTGGAGGTGAGCGCAGTCCCGATCGTGGCGGACTCCACCACCGCTGACTACTTCGTGCTCTACGTGCGCCACGGCTCAGGTGACGAATCCCTGGAGCTGCCGGTGCTGGTAAAGGTGGGTGAGGCCGGCACCACCACTCTGGCCGAGAATGTTGCTGCGCTGCCGGTCGAGCGCTACAGGGTTGAGAAGTACGCAGTCACGAATCCGGCCGATGTCGACGGCGACTGTATTGACGACATCACCGAACTCGGCAACCCACCGACCATGAGCCCAGTGAACGCGGCTACGGACGTTTTTCTCACCGAGGGCGCCGTGATCATTCCGGATCGAGACACGTTCGACACCCTGGCTACCCTGCAGGAGGTCAAGTTTTTTCTGGGCGACCTGGACACCGACCGACCGAGTGTCTACTTCATAGACACCAACTATTGTCAATTGCACATCTGTTTCGTGGGAGTCGACGTGGGTCGCCTACCGCCCCGAGGCGGGATCATCCATGCCCCGGACCTCATCGCTCCCGATGGCAGCCTCGGAGTTTTCTACTTTTACGTGCGAGAGGGTCTGACCTCCCACCACTCCTTCAGCCTCATTGATCGCGTGAACACTGTGCTCGCAGCCAATATGCCCATGCTCGAGGGACAATTGTCCCTGCACCTGCCCAATACGGTGCTGCCGACGATCCAGTCTGACCTGCCGTCCTACAGGGCATCTCGCATCCCCCTTCTGTTCGACGATGACCTCCACCCCGGGATCACGTTCCTCGGGTTGAACGAGGGCGAGGCGTACGGTTTGCTGCGTGCCCTGGAGCCGGGCGATCGTCCCAACCCTCGGGACATCGTCATCTACGAGGCGTTGCCCAACGACTTGCCGCGCGTCGCCGGCATCGTCAGCACCGTGCCTCAGACCCCGCTGTCGCACATCAACCTGCGGGCCGTGCAGGACGGCGTTCCCAATGCCTTCATCCGCAGCGCCGCAGAAGACAGCGAGTTCGTGTCGCTGCTCGGAAGCTACGTCCACTACGCGGTCGGCGAGGAGGAATATGCGATTCGCGCCGCCACCCGCGAGGAGGTCGATGCCCACTACGCTGCCGTCCGCCCTCCTGCGACGCAGACCCCGCACCGCGACCTCTCGGTCACAGCGATCACGGCCCTCGGCGATATCGGCTTCGAGGATTGGACTGCCTTCGGCGTCAAGGCGGCGAACGTAGCGGTGTTGCGGACGCTTGGCCTTCCTGAAGGGACCGTTCCCGACGGATTCGCCATCCCGTTCTATTTCTACGACGAGTTCATGAAGCACAACAAGCTCTACGTCCGGATCGCCACCATGCTGGCGGACAGCGACTTCCAGACGGACTTCCAGGTCCAGGATGACCGGCTTGACAACCTCCGAGACGCCATCAAGGATGCCGAGACCCCACAGTGGATCATCACCGCACTGACCACCATGCACGCCAGCTTCCCCACGGGAACCTCTCTGCGCTACCGCTCAAGCACCAACAATGAGGACCTCCCGGGCTTCAACGGCGCAGGGCTCTACGACTCCAAGACCCAGCACCCCCACGAGACAGAAGAGGACGGCATCGACAAGTCGTTCAAGCAGGTGCTCGCAAGCTTGTGGACCTTCCGCGCCTTCACGGAGCGGGAGTTTCACCGCATCGATCACCTGGCAGCGGCGATGGGGGTGCTGGTGCATCCCAACTACTCGAACGAACTGGCCAACGGCGTCGCCGTCAGCTTCGACCCCATCTATGGCCATGAGGGGAGCTACTACGTGAACACGCAGGTTGGCGAGGACCTGGTGACGAATCCCGAGGCGCACTCGACGCCGGAGGAGATCCTCCTCCGCGAAGGCCAGCCGGCTGTCTACACCATCCTCGCGACCTCCAACCAGGCGCTACAGGGGCAACTCCTCGTGAGCGACGCGCAACTGGGTCAGTTGCGGAGACACCTCGGGGCCATCCACGACAAGTTCGCGACACTGTACGGCGCCAAAGCCGGTGACCAGTTCGCGATAGAAATTGAGTTCAAGGTCACGAGCGAAAACGCTCTCGCGATCAAGCAAGCCCGCCCCTGGGTCTTTTACGACCCCTTGTCCACCCAGGGACTGGTAGCGACACCGCCTCGCGCCACCATCGGAGGAGGCGGGGGCGGCGGCGGCGGCCCGTCGGGGCCCAGCCCGAGCGATGTCGACTTCGAGTGGACCGTGACGCACGACATCGACGACCTCGCCGCGGGCCATGAAATGCCCACCGGCATGTGGTCCGATGGCGCCACCCTCTGGCTGGCCCACAACCCCGACGGCCCCGCCGACGCCGTCTACGCCTACGACCTCGAAACCGGCGAGCGCCTCCCCGAGCGCGAGTTCGATCTGGACGAGCGTAACCGCGCCCCGCGAGGCGTCTGGTCTGACCGCACGGTCATCTGGGTCTCCGATAGCGGCCAGGAGAAGCTCTTTGCCCACGACCTCACCAGCGGCCAGCGGCTCGAAGACCGCGACATCGTGCTCCACGAGGACAACGCCGACGCGCGCGGCATCTGGTCCCGCGACGGGATCATCTGGGTACTCGACGGCCGCGCGGACACCCTCTTCGCCTATGACCTGAAGAGCGGCGAGTTGCTCGGCGAATACGCCCTCGACCGCCGCAACGGCGACCCCCATGGCATCTGGTCCGACGGCGTCACGATCTGGGTGTCGGACCACGGGGAGAAGGATCTCCTCGCCTACCGGCTGCCGATGATCGAAGCGGAGGGCGCGCCCGCCGAGGCGGACCTCGAGCGAGTGCGGGATGAGGACTTCACGGAGCTCTCGAAGGCGAGCAACAACAGCCCACGCGGCATCTGGTCCGACGGCGACGTGATGTACGTGGCCGATCAGAGCGACGACAAGGTCTACAGCTACAACATGCCCGACGCCATCAACGCGCGGCTCTCCTCACTCACCCTCGATGGCGTCGACATCGGGGAGTTCGACCGCAACCGCACCGACTACGAGGGAACCCCGGACGAGGGTGCGACGGAAACCACTGTCACGGCGGAGGCGCTGCAGCCCCGCACGGATGTCACCATCGACCCGTCGGACGCTGATGTGGAGGCCGACGGCCACCAGGTGGCCCTCCAGGACCTCGACGAGATCACCGTCACCGTCACCTCGGCCGACGGCAGCCGCAAAGAGACGTACCGGGTGCGCTTTGCCGAGGCGGAGCAGGAAGCAACGGCGGAGCCGTGGCCGCACTGCCTGTTGGGCGGTGTCGCCATTGGCTTCAGCCTCGTCGTCTACGAGGGGGGCACCGTCGAGGAGCTCGGGGCATGTGCGCGGAGCCGGAACGTCGTGGCCCTCTACACCCTGCACGAGGGTGCCTACGTGTCCTACATCCTCGGAGCGCCGGACTTCGTCAATGAGCGGTTCAGGGAGCTGTACCCCAACGGCGTACCCGCCGTTGCACCCCTGGTGGCCGGGAGCGACGGGCCGCCCGGCGACGACCCGGTCCCCGGCGGCGCTGTGTGGGCGTCCTGGCCCGAGTGCCTGCGGGGCGAGATTGTGGAGGGCTTCAGTCTCGTCGTCTACGAGGGGGGCAGCGTCGAGGATCTGGTGGCCTGCGCACGGAGCCGCAGCGTCACGGCCTTGTATGCCCTCGCGGACGGGGAGTGGGTATCCTACATCTCCGGCGCGCCGGAGTTCGCGAACCAGCAGTTCACGGAGCTTTTCGGTGAGGACGTGCCTCCGTTGACGCCGCTCGTCGCCAAGATCGATGAGTCGCCTAGTGCCTACGAGGACGGGAACTGAGCCTGCGAGATCGCCTGCATCCGCTCTCTGCGTGCTAGTCGGCTCAGAACATCGGTGTGACAGTCTGAACTGGCCCCACCTGGGGCCGGAGTGATGATCAGAAATGGCTCCACCCCCGACGGATCCAGTGGCTACCCTCGGATGAACGTCAGATCCCCGAGCGAAGGACGAGGAGTTGTCGAGGGTGGAGCTGTTCGAGCATGTCCGACGAGACCGACGAGAGGATGGCGTGTCGATCCGTGAACTGGCGCGCCGCCACCGCGTGCACCGGCGCATGGTGCGGCGGGCGCTGCTGGCGGCGCCCACCCTCAAGACGGCGAGGAGCGAAACGATGTTGGGCCGTCCCCACAACCTTCCCGGGAATGCGCGCTCGTATGGGTGATCTCCGGGTGTGGGCCTTCGCGGCCCTGATCGCGCTGCTCGCAGTTCCCGCCATCGCCCACGCCCAGGGCGATCAAGCGGCCGGGGCCCCATCCAACCTCACTGCCGAGGCACTCGGCTGCCATGTCGCCCTCACCTGGGACGCGCCGGCTGAGGACGCCGGGACCGTCAGCGGCTACCAGTTGCTACGCGGCAAGGGCGGGAGCGAGCCAACCATCCTGAAGGCGGACACGATGTCCACAGGCACCGCGCACACCGACTCAACCGTCGAAGACGGCGAGACCTACGCGTACCGAGTCAAGGCAATGCGGAGCGGCGTGGCCAGCGAGGAGTCCAACACGGCGGAGGTCAGCATCCCCGAGGCCTCCGCCCCGATGCCGACGGAGGTGGGGGTGACGTCCGTGCCGATCGTGGTCACGTCGACGACGGCAGACTACTTCGTGCTCTTTGTGACACACGACAAGGATGGCGCCGTGGTGGAGATGCCGGTGGCGGTGACCTTAGGAGAAGCGGGGACGACCACGCTGTCCGAGAACGTGGAGGCATTGCCTCCCGCGCGCTACCGGGTGGAGAAGTACCTGGTCGCCGACCCCGCCGACGTTGACGGCGACTGCATCGATGACATCACCGAACTCGGTGATCCAACGGGCATGAGCCCGGTCAACCCGGCCCACTCGCTGGAAATCGCACACGGCGCCGTGGCCGTGCCCGATAGGGAGACATTCCAATCCCTTGGCTCTACCGACTACTTCGACCCCAACGATGAAGCCGTATATGTGAAGTTCCTCCTGCTCGGGATGGACACTGACCAACCTCGGGTCTACTTCCAGAACACCAAGCAGTATCTACGACACCAACCCTTTATGGACGCAGTGGGTCTCGAAGGGGACGACGTCATGAGGGGCTTCGTGGCGTACAGACCAAGACTGCTGGCCCCCGATGGCAGCCAGGGGTCGTACTACTACTGGCAGGAGATAGTCCCCTCCTTCGGCGTTGAAGCGCGCACCTACACCCTGCTCGCCGCCAGCATGCCGCTGCTTCAGGACGACCTGGCCCTGCACCTGCCCAATTATCGGCTTCCGCAGTATCAGGCTGAGTTGCCGCAGTACCGGGAATCCCGCATCCACCTGGTATTCGACGAAGCCATCTCCCCCTCATCCGGTTTTCTGGCACTGAACCCGGGCGAGGGATACGGACGACTCCGAACCCTGCAACCGGACGACCGGCCCCACCCCCGCGACATCGTCGTCTACGAGGCGCTCCCCAACGAGCTGCCTCGCGTGGCCGGCATCATCTCCACCGTGCCCCAGACGCCGCTATCTCACATCAACCTGCGTGCCGTGCAGGACAGCATCCCCAACGCCTTCATTCGCAACGCCCACGACAATGCCAAGCTCTCGGGACTCGTCGGCAGCTACGTCCGCTACAGAGTTACCGAGAGAGGCTGGGAATTGCGCGCGGCCACCCCGGAGGAGGTCGAGGCCCATTATGAGTCCTCCCGTCCCTCCCGGGCCCAGACTCCGGAACGCGACCTCTCCATCACGACGATCACGTCCCTGAGTGATGTCGGCTTCAACGACTGGAGAGCATTCGGCGTCAAGGCGGCCAACCTGGCGGTCCTGGGGACGCTGGGCTTCCCCGCCGGAACGGTGCCCGACGGCTTTGCCATCCCCTTCTACTTCTACGACGAGTTTATGAAACACCACGGCTTCTACGGCCGTATCAGCGAGATGCTTGCCGCCGAAGAGTTTCAGGCCGACTTCGAGGTCCAGGACGACATGCTCGATGCCCTGCGGGACGACATCAGGGACGCCGAGTCCCCGCAGTGGATCATCGATGCCCTGACCGCCATGCACGGAACGTTCCCCGAGGGGCAGTCGCTGCGCTACCGCTCGAGCACCAACAACGAGGACCTTCCCGGTTTCAACGGCGCGGGGCTCTACGACTCCAAGACCCAGAACCCGGACGAGACCGAGGAGGATGGCATCGACAAGTCCCTCAAGCAGGTGTGGGCCAGCCTGTGGACCCTCCGGGCGTTTACGGAGCGCGAGTTTCACCGCATCGATCACCTGGCGGCGGCGATGGGGGTGCTGGTGCATCCCAATTTCACGGACGAGTTGGCGAACGGCGTTGCCGTCACCTTCGACCCCGTCTATGCCGCAGACTCGGTCTACTACGTCAACACGCAGGTCGGCGAGGACCTCGTTACCAATCCCGAGGCTCACTCCGTGCCCGAGGAACTCCGGCTGCGGTCGGGCGGGTTATATGCTGTTCTCTCCATCTCGAACCAAGTGGCACCGGGAGAACTCCTGATGAGCCGTGCACAGTTGCGCCAGTTGAGACAGCACCTCGATGTGATTCACAACGACTTCGCGAGGCTGTACAACCCCGCTGCAGATGAGCCGTTCGCGATGGAGATCGAATTCAAGATCACCAGCGACGATATCCTGGCAATCAAGCAGGCCCGGCCCTGGGTCTTCGAGCATGCATCGACCCAGCTCCCAGAGGTAACGCCACCACCCGCCACCCTGCCCGTCACTGGCATCGGTGGCGGCGGTGGGGGTGGCGGGGGCGGCCCATCGGGGCCCAGTCCGAGCGATGTCGAGTTCGAATGGACCGTGAAGCAGGACATCGACGAACTCGACGCCGGCCACGACATGCCCACCGGGATGTGGTCGGACGGCACGACGCTCTGGATCGCCGAGAACGGCGACAGCGCCGACGACGCGATCCACGCCTATGACCTCGAGAGCGGAGAGCTCGTCGAAGAGCGGGAGTTTGAGCTCGCCGAGACGAACCGCGCGCCGCGAGGCGTGTGGTCCGACCGACAGGTCATCTGGCTCTCCGACAGCGGCCGGAACCGTCTCTTCGCCCACGAGCTCGCGACTGGCGAGCGCTTCCCCGAGCGTGACCTCGCACTCGCCGCACGCAACCGCAACGCGCGCGGCATCTGGTCCGACGACAGCACCATCTGGGTTCTCGACGACCGCGCGGACGCCCTCTTCGCCTATGACCTGAAGAGCGGCGAGTTGCTCGGCGAATACGCCCTCGACTCAGCGAATGGCGACCCCCGGGGCATCTGGTCCGACGGCGTGACTGTCTGGGTCTCCGACCCCAGCTCAAGCCCCAGGCGCCTCTTCGCCTACCGCCTGCCCGTTCTACCGGACAAAGACGTGGAACCGGGCGACGGCACACTCGAGCGCGTCCGCGACGAGGAGTTCAGCAAGCTGAGCCAGGCGAGCAACAACAGCCCCCGCGGCATCTGGTCCGACGGCGCGGTCATGTACGTCGCCGACGCCAGCGACGGCAAGGTCTACAGCTACAACATGCCCGACGCCATCGACGCGCGGCTGGCGTCGCTCACGCTAGAGGGCATCGACATCGGCGAGTTCGGCAGCAGCCTGTCGGACTACGAGAGCACCCTCAGCGACGAGGTGACGCGGACCGCGGTCGAGGTACAGGCACAGCAGTCCGGCGCGACCGTCGTCATCGAGCCGCCCGACGCCGACGAGGCCGCCGAGGGGCATCAGGTGACGCTGGAGGGGGTCACCGAGATCGCGATCACAGTGACCTCCGGGGACGGCAGCCGGAAGAGGGTCTACCGCGTCCGCCTGGGGGAACCCGAGCCCGAGCCGTGGCCGCACTGCCTGCGCGGCGACATCGCCGTCGGCTTCAGCCTCGTCGTCTACGAGGGCGGTACCGTCGAAGAGCTCACCGCCTGCGCGCAGAGCCGGGACGTGACCGCGCTCTACGCCCTGCACGAGGGCCTCTACGTCTCCTACATCCTCGAAGCCCCGGACTTCGTCAATGCGGGGTTCAGGGAGCTGTACGCCGACGGCGTACCCGCTCTCACGCCACTGGTCGCGGGGAGCGACGGACCGCCCAGCGAGGATCCGGTGGGCGACATCGGGGCGCCGCTGTCCTGGCCCAACTGTCTGCTGGGCGAGATCGCGGAGGGCTTCAGCCTCGTGCTCTACGAGGGGGGCAGCGTCGAGGAGCTGGTTATCTGCGCGCAGGGCCAGCACGTCACCGCTGTCTACGCCCTGCACGAAGGCGCCTTCGTCTCCTACATCCTCGAAGCGCCGGACTTCGTGACCAGCGCCTTCCGTGAGTTGTTCTCCGGTGGTGTCCCCACCATCACGCCACTGGTGGTCAAGAGCGACGCGCCTCCGCCGGTGAGGACCGAAGGTGATGACACGGGGAACAACTGACGCGTAGCCCAACGAGCTCCGCGTCTGACATCCTGCACTCGTCGCCGCGTGCGGGGGGCCGCAGGCACTCGATCGGGTCGACGCGCGAGCCGGCAACCTCGTGGAGGGCGTCATCGGTGCTCGTTACCTGAGAGACGATGTCCTCGCGGTCCGCCTTGCTCAGCCAGATGTGGTCGAAGGTGTGGTTCTCGGCCTCGTGTCCGGCGTCGACCATGCGCTCGATGATCTGCGGGAACCGGGAGACGGCGGAGCCCAGCACGAAGAAGGTCGCCGTCACGTCGTAGCTCGAGAGCAGATCGAGCACCTGCGGCGTCCACATGGGATGAGGCCCGTCGTCGAAGGTCAGGTAGGCCAGTGGCGCCCCCGCCCGGTTGTGCGCGGGCGGGTGGGCCGGGTCTACTCGATCGGGCGGCTCCTCGACGGGCTCGGGTTGGTGCCCGGCGGCCTCGAGGGCGTCCCAGGTCGCGCCGTCGACGACGCCGGTCGGCTCCAGGTCGGCCTGCTGCTGGATCCGGATCACGGCCTCGCGCGTCGCCGTGTCGTAGACGTCGTAGTAGCGGCCGGGATCGAGGAAGCCGAGTCCCCGCCCGCGCGTGAGTCGCTGCTGCAGCGCGCGCACGAAGTGGCCGCGGTCCCCGGCCTCGATCTCGATGGCGCTGTCGGAGTCCTGGACTGCCCGCTCGAGGTCGCCCAGATCGCGGTAGGCGTGGCCCCGGTGGTGTGCGGCCGCGAGACGCGGGCCGAGCTCGACCGCCCTGCTCCGGTCCTCCACGGCCCTGGGCCGGCCCCGAGCACCGTGTCCGGCGTGAGCGGATGCCCCGCAGGGGATGCTGCTCCAGGTCGACGGCAGCCAGCACGCCTGGATCGAGGAACGGAGTCCGCGCTCGCATCGACGTCGCCCCGGCCTACACGTGGGCGGAGGTGTACGTCACCCCATGTACTATCGCGTCGATGTAGTACGCTGGATGTCGCTACATTGAGCTCCCCAACCGCGCCCTCTCATCTGCGACTGCATCGTTAGATCTCGGAGCTTGCGTTGCCAGAACGGCTCTACATCCCGCCGCGATTCTCCCACGCCGTCGATCAGCACCTCGTCTTCAACCTGGCCGGGTTCGACGAGTGGCCACTCGTGCTCGGGGTCTTTGGCCGACCGGGCGACGGGAAGAGCTTTCAGATCCGCGCCCACCTCGCGCGCCGCGGCGTGCTGCCCGTGTCGATCAACGCGGCCGACCTGGAGAGCGACCGGGCGGGGACCCCAGGAAAGCTCGTCCTCGATACCTACATCAATGCGGGCCATCGGATGGATGAGGGCACGCCCGCCGCCGTCGTTGTCGACGACTTCGACACCACTGTCGGCGAGTGGGAGCACAGCACCACCACGGTCAACCATCAACAGGTGCTGGCTCAGCTGATGCACTTGGCCGACAGTCCGACGGAGGCCCCCGGCCGGCGGCTGCGCCGCGTGCCGATAGTCATCACCGGTAACGATCTATCGAAGGTGTACCCGCCGCTCCGGCGACCCGGGCGCATGCGCCCCTTCCTATGGCTGCCTACGACCGAGGAGCGGCGTGACATCGTCTCTGCGATTCTCGCCGACGTCCTCGCCCATGAGGAGGTCCCCATCCTGCTCGAGAAGCTGCCGGACGCGCCGGTGGCGTTCTTCGCCGACCTGCTGGTCGAGGTTCTCGCCGCAACAGCCGACGCCGAGGTGCGACTCTATGCGGAAGACCTGCCGGCGCTGGTCGGGCCGGGCAACCGGGCCCATAAGGACCTCGTGCGGCACGCGACCAACAACCGGCTGGAGGCAGCGGCAATCAGCGACCTCGCCGTCCGGATCTGGGCCGACCGGGCGTTGGCTACACAGTCACACTTGGACTCCTAGAGGTCCGGCCCGAAACCCCTTTCTGTGGAGAGCGATTGTAACGGAGGGTCCGGCGCGGTCGGCTCAGGAGCGATCACTGCTGCAGGCGGGGACTGGGATGGGAATGGCGCCCAACGGCGGGATGTGGGTGAAGACAGCGGAACAGGCGGTCGTGGTGACCCCGATCGCACCGCTCAGCGCGTGTGGGCGGCGACCAGGGTCAGGTTGGCCACCGTGGCTTCCATGGAGAGCTGGAAGAGCGTCTTGGCGCGGCCAAAGTAGCGCGCCTGACGGAGGCCGAGCTGGACCAGCCGGGCCAGCCGGTGCTCGACGACCTGACGCCGCCGGCGGTACTCAGCGAAGGCGTCGCTCTCCTGGACGGCACGGGCCTGCTGCAGCAGCGCTTCCTGCGGATGCAGGCTCACCGTCCGGCCCTTGCCCGCTCCCGCCGCGACACACTGTGAGCGCAGCGGGCATCCGCCGCAGACCGCCGCGTCGAAGTGGAAGACCGCAAGCGGGTGGATGCGGCCAGCCCGGTCGGTGCGGGTTCCTGCGCTGCGCACCGTGCGGGTGACGTTCCCCGCCGGGCAGGTGCAGGCGCCGGTCTCCAGGTCGATGGTGAAGTCCTGCTTGGGGAAGCGGGCAGTGTTGGGGCGGCCCGGCACCCTGGCGATCAGCGTACGCCCGGCGTCGGCGAAGGCCTGCCGCGTACTGCCATCCCCATAGGCGGCATCGCCGATGGTCTCGTCGACCTCGCTCTGGGTGTTCGCTTCACTCTGCTCGACCAGTTCCAGGGCATCCATGTTGTCCGGAGCATTGCCGGGTAGTACGGCGACGGCGGTGATGAGCTGGGAGTCGGTGTCCACCACCACCCCTGCCTTGTGCCCATCGAAGCGCTTGCTGCTGCTCTTGTGACCGTGACGCATCTCCGGGTCGTGGACCGAGACGATCCGGTCGCGGCTCACCCCATCCTTCAGGGCCGGTCCCTCATCCGTGCGCTCCACGTCCTGTAGCAGCAGCTGCCCCAGCAGTTGTGCGGCCGCCACGAGCTGCTGACGCTCAGCGCTGTCCGGGGCGAATCGTTCGTGCGCCTGCCGTGCCGATTCCAGCAACCGGTCCGCATCGGAGACGACCGTGCCCAGGAACGCTCGCCGCGCCGTGGCGTCCTCCCAGTCGATGTCGGCCTCGCCCTTGAGGCTGGCGCCGAGATATCGGTCGTAGCCCTGCTCGACGGCGGCTGCCCCCGCTGCGGTCCCAGCCACCGCTGCCAGCGCTCGCAGCAGCCCGACGATGCCGTCCGCGAGGAGGTTGTAGGTGTCCTTCACCGCGCCGCGGCCGAGGATGTTGGTGGTGTCCAGCGCCACCCGCATCCGATGCCCCCGCAGGTACCCGGACTCCCGCGCGAATTGCAGGCTGCGCCGGAAGATCTCCCCCACCCGCTCGTGCAGAATCAGCTGTGCGCGGAACATCTGCAGTGTGCTCTTGGCGAATGGTCTGGAGTCGATCTCGATACCCAGCGCCACCTTCCAGCGGACATCGAAGTCCGCCCGCGCCTTGGTCTCGGCGTCACTGGTGCGGTCGTAGGCCTGGAGCAGGAGCGCGGTGGCGAGCAGGCTGGGCGGGACGCTGCCTCGCCCGTTGTCGGGGCAGTAGAGGTCGGCGAACTCTTCGTCCCGGAACAGCTGGCCGCGCAGCGAGGCGAGGAGGCCGTAGAAGCTATCGGCGCCCACATGCTCGATGTAGAGTCGGTCCGCTTCCCACAGACCTCGTTGATCGGACCGTGTGGTGAGCATGGGCCCCTCCGCTACCTCGGAGGGCCATTATATCGTGTAGGCATGTGACCTGATCTGGATCAGATCCGCATGACGCCGCTGCTACACTTTCCGGCCGGACTTCTAGGCGCACACCCGGGCGCCTCGCGCCTGACGGGCGAGAGCGCCCGCGCAGGAGCGCGCTCGATGACGATTGCGCAGGCGCGCGATTACGCCTCGAGGATGAACCGCGGCAGCAGGCGATCGAGCCAGCCCGGCAGCCACCAGTTGCGCTCGCCCAGCAGCGCCATCGTCGACGGGACCAGCAGCATCCGCACGACCGTCGCGTCGAGCGCCACCGCCACCGCGAGGCCAAGGCCGAACATCTTGAGCGTGCGGAAGTCCTCGAACACGAAGCTGCCGAAGACGACGACCATGATCGCGGCGGCCGCGGTGATCAGTTGCGCCGTCGAGGCGAGCCCGTCGGCGACGGAGTCGATCGCCTTGCCGGTGCGGTAGTACGCCTCCCTCACGCGCGAGAGCAGGAACACCTCGTAGTCCATCGAGAGCCCGAAGACGATGGCGAACAGCATGATCGGGATGAACGGGTCGATCGGCCCGCCGGCGATGCCGATCAGCGAGCCCAGCCAGCCCCACTGGAAGATCGCCACGACGACGCCGAAGGCGGCCGCGATCGAGAGCAGGTTCATGATCACGGCCTTGATCGGCACGAGGATCGAGCGGAAGACGAGCATCAGCAGCACGAACGAGAGTGCGAGCACGGCGCCCACGAACAGTGGGGTGCGCCAGGACAGGTAGGTTGTGAAGTCGATACTCGATGCCACCGTGCCAGTGACGTTGACGTCGAGCGTGCTGCCGGCGACAGCGGACGGTACGACCTCGCCGCGCAGATTCCTCACCAGGTCGGACGTTGCCGCGTCCTGCGGGGCCGTCTCCGGGACGACCTCGATCAGGTAGGCAGGAGCGTTCGCGGGGTCGGAGAGATCGCTTGGCAGCGGGCCGTTCGCGAGCGCCACACCGTCGGCGTTTCCGAGCGCGGCGACGAGCGGTGCGAGCGCCGCGCGGTCCTCGGCGACGGTGGGCCGGGCGGTGACGATCAGCGGCCCGTTGAAGCCGGGCCCGAAGCCCTCGGCCAGCAGGTCATAGGCGCGCCGCGTCGTCGTCTCCTCGGGGTTGTTGCTTTCGTCGGGGAAACTGAGGTGCAGCGAGGGGATGGGGACGGCCAACGCCAGCAGCAGCACGACGCCCACGACCAGGCCCCACCAGGGATGCGCCTGGACCAGCCGACTCCAGCGCCAGGCGAGCGTGCGTTGCAGCGGCCGCGGACGGCGGCGTGGGACAATCCCGCGCAGCGGCGGCAGCACGGACCCGGCCAGCAACACGAGCAGCGCCAGCGGCACACCCAGCAGCAGCGGCCGGAAGCCGAGCAGCGCCATCGCCCCCAACCCGGCGGCGATCAGTCCTCGCCAGCGCGTGACCTCGATGCGCTCGCGTACAAACCCGATCAGCGCGGGAAGCAGCGTCACCGAGGCGATCATCGTGGCGGCGACCGTCAGCGTCGCGCTGATGGCCAGCCCGGTCACAAAGGAGAGCCCGCCCAGGATCATGCCAAGCAGCGAGATCACCACCGTCGTCCCGGCGAAGATGACGGAGCGCCCCGCGGTGTCCATCGCCCGGGAGAGCGGCCACTCCGATCCACCGCCGCCAGCGGTATGGATCCCGTCCCGGTAGCGGTTGACGATGAACAGCGCGTAATCGATGCCGACGCCGAGCCCGATCATCGCGCCGATCGACATCGCGAACTCAGGAATCGCGAGCAGGTTCGAGAGCAGCGAGGTGAGCGCCGTGCCGACGCCGACGCCAGCGCCCGCCACCGCGATCGGCAGGCCCATCGCCAGCACGGAGCCGAACGCCAGAATCAGCACGACGACGGCGAAGGCGAGGCCGATGAACTCCGATTCGGGGGGATCGAACGCGGCAGGCGCGTCGCCGACGATCTCCACCTGCAGGCCGGGCTGAGCCGGCGTAAGCCGGCCGATCTCGGCTCCGATCTCCGATGCCCACCCGAAGTCGACATCCGGGGAGAAGTTCACGTTGGCGTACGCGATGCGGCCGTCGGCGCTGATCTGATGCAGCCCCTCCGGCGCGTACGGGCTGCCTACGGTCACGCCCTCGATCGCCGCGACCTTGTCGATCAACTGCTCGATCGCGGCGCGCATCTCGGGATCGTCGACACCGGGCTCGGCGCGGAAGACAAGCGCGCCGCTGGCGCGGCTGGCGAGATCGCCGAAGTGCTCCTCGAGCACCTCCCGTCCGTTGCGGCTATCGGACGCGGGCGCCTCGAACTGGGAGTCGAACCTCGAACCCACCGCCAGCATCGCGATGGCCACCGCAACGATCAGCGCGACCCAACACGCGAGCGTCTTGCGCGGATTGCTGAAGCACCAGACGCCGAGCCGGGTAAGCATCCGATCCCCCGTGCGCGGAGGCACGTTGCACGGAGGCGCGTGGGACTCGCGTATCCGTGTCAGATCGGCGGGCGGCGGCCCGCCACATGGCCTCGGGTACCCCGAGGATCCACCCTGCCAGCGCTGCCGAAAAAGGCATACCGTCGCGGCCGCGCCACTACGCGGGAGAGGCGATCCGCTGCACTTGCTCACGCCAGTCGGCGGCGGCGAGGTCCACGATCTCCGCCTGCGGGGGCTTGCCCGCCTCGATCGTCAGGTAGGCGACGTGGCCGAGGCGCGGGCTCATGTTGCGCGGCAGCGTCGCGCTGCCTGGATTCACGACGAGGATCTCCTCCAGCCAGTCAATCCGCTCGAAGTGCGTGTCGCCGCAGACGATGATGTCCGGCCGCACGCCGCCCAGGTACTGCTTGAGCAGGCGCTGCAGCTCCCAGTTGAGCGGCTCGAAGATGTGCAGCAGCGCGATCGAGAAGCCCTCGAGCTCCAGGAAGTGCACCTTTTCGATGCGCGGGTCATCCTTCAAGTGCGGGTCGTGGTTGCCCTCGGCGGCGTAGATGGGCGCGATCTGCTCAAGCTCGTCGAGCACCCGCGCGACCACCAGATCGCCGGCGTGGAAGATCAGGTCGACGCCCTCGAGGGCCTCGATGATCTCCGGGAAGATCAGCGGCGCCTCGGGGACGTGCGTATCGCTGAGAATGCCGATCCTCACGCCGGCCTCAGGACGCGGCGCGCGAGGGCAGGCTGACGACGACCGGGCCGGGACCGACGGAGACGCCCTGCGACATCTCCGAGCGGATCTCCAGCTCGACCAGGTGCTCGCCATCCTCCACCCACTTGCGCTTGACCTCGCCGTGGGTGGTCACGGTCTCGCCGACGACGTTGAAGATGTTCATGCGGAAGGGGCCGGTCTTCTTGAAGCGGCCCCCCAGCCCGACATACTCGCGCACGCAGCGCTCCCACCAGCCCTGGATGAATCCGTTGTTCGCGTACATCTCGGGCGCGCCCGTCGCGATCGAGACCGGGCTGTTGTGGTGGATCTGGTTGAAGTCGCGGTTCGCCCCGGCCTCGACGACGAGGCGCGCGATCGTGACGTTGATCGTGACCGGCGGTACCGGATCGCCCTCCTGCACGTCCTCGAAGTAGCGCTGCTCGGACCAGTCGACGGGGCTCGCCTCACCGACCTGGACGTTGCGGATCGCCAGCAGATCCTCCTCCTCGGCCTCGGCGGCGTCGTCCTCCGCGGGCGGAGGCGCCGAGGCGGACGGCCGAGGCGTGTCGAAGGCGACGTAGCGGTAGCCGCCGTTGCGCAGCAGGGCCACCAGCTCGCCCCGCTGGTTGACGACCTGGCGCTGCCAGATCATGAACGCGCCCCGGCCCACGCGCGTCTCGCGCGGCAGGCAGGAGACCAGCTCGCGCCCCTTCACCGTGAGGCGATCGCCGACGACCGGCGGCTCGTGGTACTCGATCTCGATGTCCGTGGCGAAGCCGGCCGTCGTCGTCGGCTCCGGCGGCTCCGGCATCACCGGCCCGCGCACGCGCGGGATGTCGACGTGCGGGTGTGGCACCGGGTAGCGCGTGCCCTGGCCGGGCCGCCAGAGGCCGACATCGATCCAGGTGGAGGAGACGCCGCTGTGCGGCGCCAGGATGCCGGCGTAGCCGTGCGCCTTCGCGGCCTCCTCGTCGTAGTGCAGCGGGCACGAGAACTCGAGCGGCTCGCAGTAGCGGCGGATCGTGGCGCGCTCGATCTCGTCGATGGCGGTCGATTCGATGCCGCCGGAGAAATCCTGCCCAACGACATCGACCGTGGGCTGCCAGTCCTGTGTCCAGTCTTCGCTCATCGGATTCACTCCTCTGCACCATGACCGCAGCGGCGGCTCGTCAGTTCGTAGCGAAGGGCCGGGCGCGGTGTCAATAGCCGGGCCGGCACCCGGGACCGCGCACGGCGGGACTGTGCGGCCGGACGGCGAGGCACTATCCTGCGCTCGTGGCACATCTTGTCTTCGAAGAACGCCAGGAACTCGACCGGCCGATTCTGATCGCGGCCTGGTCCGGGTGGAACGACGCCGGTGAGTCCGCGACCGGCGCGATCCGCTTCATGCTCCGCCGCTGGCGCGCCAAGGCCGTCGCACGCATCGACCCCGAGCACTTCTACGACTTCACGCAGGCCCGCCCCAAGGTGAAGCTCGAGAACGGCGAGCGCGTCCTCGAGTGGCCGCAGAACAACTTCTCGTCGCGGCGCCGCGAGGGCGATGCGCATGACCTCGTGCTGCTCGAAGGCGTGGAGCCGCATCTCTCCTGGAAGGAGTACTCCGACACCATCATGGAGTGCTGCGAAGCGCTCGGCGTCAAGACCGTGATCACGCTCGGCGCGCTGCTCGCGGAGGCGAGCCACACGCGTCCGATCCGCGTCTCCGGCAGCTCCGAGGACGCCGACCTGCGCGAGCAGCTCGGCCTCGAGCCTCCGCGCGCGACCGGCTACCAGGGCCCCACCGGCATCGTCGGCGTGCTCAACAACCACCTCCGCGACGCCGGCTACCGCACGGCCTCGATGTGGGCGAACGTGCCGCACTACGTGAATGCCTCGCCGAACCCCAAGGGCGCGCTCGCCCTGCTCGAGCAGCTCAACGCCAGCCTCGCGCTGGACCTCAGCCTGCACGACCTGGAGGTCTTCGCCGCCCGCTTCGACGCACAGGTCGGAGCCGAGATCGCGAAGAACCCGGAGATGGCCGAGTACGCGCGCCGCATCGAGGAGCAGCTCGAGGAGCAGGAAGAGGCCGACGAGACCGAGGACGCCCCGGACGGCGGCGCCAGCCTCCCCGACGCCCAGGACATGGTCGACGAACTGGAGCGCTTCCTGCGCGAACAGCGCAGCGACGAGGAGTAGGCCGGCAGCCCCCCTTCCGGCCCCCACCAAAGGACGTTCTTCGGACCTCCCTCGCGACGGCGCATGAGTCGAGTCTGCCCGCTCGGAACCATCCGGCCGCCGGCGACGTTAAGCACCCATCGCACCCGCATCGCAGCGGGGGATGGGGGCAGCCCGATGCGGATCATCCTCAGTTCGTTCCTACTCCCCCTCCTCCTCGCGGCCGCGCTGACGTCGGGCGTCCTCGTTGCATGCAGCGGCGCAGCGGACAACCAGCCACCGCCGCCAGCCACGCCTGCGCCGACAGCCACCGCGACGCCCACCGCCACGCCCGCGCCGCCGGCCACGCCTGCGCCGACAGCCACGCCTGCGCCCACCGCCACGCCCGCGCCGCCGGCCACGCCTGCGCCCACCGCCACGCCCGCGCCCGCGCCCGCGCCCGCGCCCACTGCCACTCCGACGCCCACGGCCTCGCCCGCGCCTGCACCGACAGCTACTCCGTCGCCCACGGCCTCGCCCGCGCCTGCACCGACAGCTACTCCGCCGCCCGCCGCCACACCCTCACCCGTGCCGACATCCACTCCGGCACCCACTGCCACCCCCGCCCCCACGCCGACGACCGCTCCGACGCCCTGCCCACCAGCCGCTCCCCCCGAGGCAGCCACATCCAGCCCCGCCGCGGCGGCAACGGGGACCGGGTTGGTCAGCCGGGAAGACCTCGGTATTCGCGAGGTCGATACCGCCGAGGCGCTCGCGGCTGCTGGTCTTCGGTACGTGCGATGCGCGGCGGGGGAGGTCGTCCCCCAGGAAGTCGGGCTCTACCTGCTGGACGTGCAGACGGGCGCGGTGGAGGGGTGGGTGCTGGTATCCGCCGAGGCAGCCGAAGCGGAAGGCGCGATGGATGGCTTCATATCTGCCGAAGTGAGTCTCTCGCCGGGGAACCGCTTCCTCTCCTTCGATCGATTCCAGCACGACCGCGTGACCGGGCGAACCCTCGAATGGGACGCGCCTCCGTTGCGACGCTGGGGATCACTGGACGACCGGCGGCTGCTCTTTCGGCTGCCGGACGAAGCAGGCGACCTCTTCGTCATCACGGACGGCACGCTGCAACCGGTCGCACAGTTCGCGATTCCCGACGGGCAGGAGGGCCAGCTCCAGTGGCTCAACTTCGAATACCGCTCCCTCGTGGTGCGCGGCCAGGAGCGTGACCGAGGATTGCGCCCCTACCTGCACTTCTTCGATCTCGGCGAGGAGGCCGTCGGGACCTTCGAGCCGACCGCAACGCAGGTGCTTCCGGGGGACGCGAAGGCCTGGAGCGAGGGGCTGTACCGGCTGGGCTCCCTCGGTTCGAGCATTGAGCTGGCGATCGCGGGCCCCGACTCCTGCCGCGTCGTGCACTACGGCTGGGACGGGACCACGCTGCTCGATGTCTCAGTCCCGGTCGTACCGCTGTTCGGCCAGCGTGACTGCCGCATCTCCCCGGACGGCCGCTGGATGACGGCGGTTACGGCAACGGCCGCCGCAGACGACCCCTCGGGCCGCCCAATCGCCCTGGCCGTCTCGATCCTCGATACGACGACCGGCGGCGAGGTCTACCGCGTCAAGGGCGTTGAGGGCCCCGGCTGGTGGCTTCCCGACAGCTCCGGCGTTTCCATGAGCACCAGTCGGGGCACGCGGTTCGTGACCCTCGACGGACAGTGGGCGAGCGAGGCGCCGCGGCCAGTGAGCGCGAGCGCCAAACCGGCTCCTGCGAGCGCCAAACCGGCCCCCACACGGACGCAACCGAAGTTCGGGATAGACCACAGCGAGAGAAGGGTCACCGTTCGGGACCAAGAGGGGGAAACGCTCGCCTCGCTGCACTTCGCCGAGACCAGCACTCCCTTCTTCGGGTACCCCAGCATCTCCGGCTCGTGGAGCGGCACGCGCGACGAGCTGCGCGTCCGGGTGTCGGTCTTCCCGCCTGGCCGTTGCGGGTGCGGCGAGGACTACTATCGTGGCCCGCCGCCTCTCGCCCCCGTGATCGAGTCGCCGCCGTTCGAGGACCGGCTGCAGGTCGAGGTGGTCGTCGACACGTGCCTCAACCTGCGCCAGGCTCCGTCACTCAACGCGGCGGTCCTGGCGTGCCTCCCCAACGGCGCCATCGCTGACACGGACGACTACCACACCGACTACTACGATGCGTGGATGCACGTGCGCACCGCCGACGGCCTCGAGGGCTGGGCCAGCGCCGACTACTTGCGCTGGGCATCGGACAGCGTGCGGCTGGAGGGCGAGCGGCAGCCCAGCGGCGGCGGCGTATAGCCGCCACCGGGAGGGACGGGCACGCCGATGCGGAGCGGCCGCAACTCGTTCACTGCTCCGCTTCTGCTCGCCGCCGCGCTGACGGCGGCGAGCGTCCTCGTCGCATGCACCGGCGCATCGGACGACCCGCCGTCGCCGCGGGCCACGCCCACGCCCGCGCAGACTGCCACTCCGACGCCGATCGCCACCCGGGCGCCCACCGCGACGCCCGCGCCGACCGCCACCCCGACACCTACCGCCCCGCCGCCGCCCACGCCGACAGCCACTGCGACGCCTATCGCCACGCCGACGCCCGCACCAACAGCCACTCCGACGCCTATCGCCACGCCCACGCCCGCGCCGACCGCCGCTCCGACGCCTATCGCCACGCCCACGCCCGCGCCGACCGCCACCCCGACACCCACCGCCTCGCCCACGCCTGCGCCAACCGCTACCCCGTCGTCAACGCCCGAACCGATGCCAACGCCGGTGCCCTTCCCCGATCCACAACCGGGCCGCTACACCTCGATCGGCGTCGGCAACGATCACGCCTGCGCGCTGACCGAGAACGGCGAGGCGACGTGCTGGGGTGGCAACGCGCACGGGCAGGCCGAGGCTCCGCCGGGTCGCTACTCGGCGATCAGCGCGGGGGTCGTGCGTACGTGCGCGCTCACCGAGGAAGGCGAGATCGCGTGCTGGGGGCGGGACATAGGCGAGCAGCCACCGCCGGCGCGCTACAAGGCGGTGAGCACCAGCGGCGTGCACGCCTGCGCACTGACCGAGGATGGTGAGGCGGTCTGCTGGGGCGGCAACCTGTACGGGCAAGCGAACGCCCCGCCGGGACGCTATGCCGCGATCAGCGTGGGACACCGTGGGGGTGAGGGCGGCCATCCGTCGAACAGTTGCGCGCTGACCGAAGACGGCGAGGTCGTGTGCTGGGGCTGGGAGGCCCTCCGCGCCGAGGGAGTGCGCGCGCGGCGCCTCGCGGATCACCCCGCACTGCTATTCGAGGGACCGTACGCCTCGGTGGTAAGCGCTGCGGGCCGTGGCCTCTGTGCGGTGACCACAGCCGGCGAAGCGGAGTGTTGGGTGGAGGCCTGGGCCGGGTTTGGCGAAGCTCCGACCCCGTTCGAGGATCTGCCGAAGGCCACCGCGTTGGCGGAGATCGACCCTGACGCTCGATACACGGCCGTGAGCGCAAGCTCTGAGCACGTCTGCGCCATCACAACCGACGGTCGCGCGGTCTGCCGAACCGACGCGGTGTCGCACTACCACTCTGGCGCGCTGACCCTGATGACTCCGCCCGATCCCGCGCCCGGCCGCTACGTCGCGATCGGTGTCGGCTACCGCCACGCGTGCGCCCTCACCGATGCTGGTGAGGCGGTCTGCTGGGAAGCCGTCGGCAACAAGCTCGCGCCTCCCGACCCACCGCCCGGGCGCTATGTCGCCGTCAGCGACGGCGCGTTCCACACCTGCGCGTTGACCGACACGGGCGAGGCAGCATGCTGGGGATGGAACAACTTCGGACAGGCGGACGTGCCGCCGGGGCGCTACACGGCGATCGACGCGGGTTACCTCGAGACCTGCGCGCTCACCGAGTCGGGCGAGGCCGTCTGTTGGGGGAAAGACCCGCCATCTGACCCGCCTTCCGGCCCGCAGCGAGCGGTGAGCGTCGATGGCGGCTCCGGCTGCGTCCTCAATGACGACGGCGAGGCGAACTGCTGGGGATGGGGCGTCGCACCCACGCTCCCCGGCGCCCATCTCTCGGCGATCAGCGTCGGCACGGATCTCACCTGCGCAATCACCGACGAAGGGGATGCGATCTGTTGGGACCGCCGAGGCGTCATCCAGGGGACCCCCCCGCCCGGCCCCCACGAGGCAATCAGCGTGAGCGTCGGCTATTCGATCGCCAACGCATGTGTGCTCACAGGCGGGGGTGAAGTCCAGTGCTGGGGGGAGCGCGGCCCCGAAGAGGAAGTGCCCGCGGGCCGCTATGTCGCGGTGGCGGTGGGTCAAGCTCACGTGTGCGCGCTCACCGGCGAGGGCGAGGCGGTCTGTTGGACCACGTCCACGTACTACCGCAGCCGGTACGATCCGCAGATCGCCCCGCCGGGCCGCTACACCTCCATCAGCGCGGGCTCGGACCGCACCTGCGCCATCACCCTCGAGGGCGAGGTCGTCTGCTGGGGCGACACGGACTACGAGCTGCAGCCGATCCCGCCGCTGTAGCGTCCCGCCGCCCCCTCGCGGCCCTCCTCGTGGCCGATTGGGCGCTGGCGGCGTCAGGTGGTACGATGCGCGGCAGCAATCGCAGGCGCTCTTTTAAGCCGGTCCCGCGAGGCCGGGAAGGACGGAGCAGATGAATGCTCTGACGTTTGCCGTATCGGGACGCGCCGCGTCCCACCACCGTTTCCCCTCCCCAATCCGAGGAGGGGCTTTTTTTGCCCACCAGCAGCTCCCCACCCCATCGCGGAGGCGCCTCCGTGGCTGAGCAGTTCGAACGCGCGCGCAGCGAGGACACGACGGCCACCCACGGCGGCGGGCCGCTGCTCGATGCCGACGGCATCGGGCGCACCACGCGGCGGCTCGCGCACGAGATCGTCGAACGCAACGGCGGAGTCGAGCAGCTCGTGCTCGTCGGCATCCAGAGCCGCGGCGCCGTCCTCGCCGAGCGCCTCGCCGCCCTGATCGGCGGCTTCGAGGGGGCGCCGCCGCCCCTCGGCAGGCTCGACATCACGCTGCACCGCGACGATCTCGCCTCGCGCGGGCTGCGCAGCGTGCCGCGCAGCAGCGAGCTGCCGGACATCGAGGGCCGCAACGTCGTCCTCGTCGACGACGTGCTCTTCACCGGCCGCACCGTGCGCGCCGCCCTCGATGCGCTCAACGACTTCGGACGCCCGCACCGCGTAAGCCTCGCGGTGCTGATCGACCGCGGCCACCGCGAGCTGCCGATTCGCGCCGACGTGGTCGGCAAGAACATCCCCACCGCGCACGGCGATCAGGTGCAGGTGCTGCTCGACGAGGTCGACGGCCGCGACGCCGTCGTCGTCATCCCCGGAAGGGATAGGCCGTGACCACCGAAACGCAAGAGACTGCCGGCGCGGCGAGCGCCGCGCCCCTGCTCCCCGGGAGCGGCGAGCCGCTCGCGACCGCGCCCACGCCCGGACCGTGGCGTCACAGCCACGTGCTGGACCTCGACGACTTCGGGGCCGACGAGATCGAGACGGTGATCGAGCTCGCTCGCCAGATGGCCGAGGTGCTGGAGCGGCGCATCGCGCGGGTGCCCGCGCTGCGAGGGCACACCATCGTCAACCTGTTCTACGAGCCCTCGACGCGTACGCGCGCCTCCTTCGAGCTGGCCGGCAAGGTGCTGGGCGCGGACGTGCTCTCCGTGAGCGCCAGCACCTCCTCCGTGCAGAAGGGCGAATCGCTGATCGACACGGTGCGGACGCTGCGCGCGATGGGCGCCGGCATCCTGGTGATGCGCCACGCCTCGGCGGGCGCGCCCTACCTCGCCGCGCGGCACACGGACGCCGCGATCGTCAACGCCGGCGACGGCGCGCACGCGCACCCGACCCAGGCGCTGCTGGACCTCTACACGATGCGCCGCCACTTCGGAGACCTGCGAGGGCTTCGCGTCGCGATGGTCGGCGACATCGCGCACTCGCGCGTCGCCCGCTCGGACCTCTGGGGCCTGACGGCGATGGGCGCCGAGGTGGTCGTGTGCGGGCCGCCCACGCTGCTGCCTCACGGCCTCCGGCCCGGCGACCGCCCGGAGCACGCCGAGTCCGCGCTCCCCTTCGTCGAGGTCGAAACGGACATCGAGCGCGCGATCGAGGGCGCGCACGTGGTGATGGCGCTGCGCCTGCAGAGCGAGCGCCAGCAGGGCGGGCTCCTGCCCTCGCTGCGCGAGTACGCGCTGCACTACCAGGTCACGGCGAAGCGCCTCGCGCGTGCGCACCCCGACCACCTGCTGATGCATCCCGGCCCCAAGAACGAGGGCATCGAGATCGCCCGCGAGGTCGCCGGCGGCGGACGCTCGATGATCGAGGAGCAGGTCACGAACGGCGTCGCCGTGCGCATGGCGCTGCTCTACCTGCTCGCGCTGGGCCGCGACGCCGCGGCGAGCGCCGGGGAGGCCGCCTCATGAGCACGCTCGCCATCTACAACGGACGCGTGATCGACCCCGCCCTCGGTCGCGACGGGATCGCCGACGTGGTGATCGTCGACGGGCGGGTCGCCCGCGTCGGGCCGAACGAGGGCGACGCCGTGATCGAGGCGGACCGCATCGACGCGACGGGGCTGGTGGTGACGCCCGGCTTCGTGGATCTGCACGTGCACCTGCGCGAGCCGGGCTTCGAGTACAAGGAGACGATCACCAGCGGCACGGCCGCCGCCGCGCGCGGTGGCTTCACCACCGTCTGCGCGATGCCGAACACGGACCCGCCGCTGGACCGCCGCGCCGCCGTCGAGTCCGTGCTGCGCCAGGCAGAGGAGCACGCCGCCGTGCGCGTGCTGCCGCTGGGCTGCATCACGCGCGAGCGCGCCGGCAAGGAACTCGCGCCCGCCGGCGAGCTGGCGCAGGCCGGCGTCGTCGCGCTCTCCGACGACGGCGACGCCGTCGCCGACGCGCGGCTGATGCGCCACGCGCTGGAGTACGCGGGAGCCTTCGGGCTGCCGATCTCGCAGCACTGTGAAGACCCGACGCTCGTTCACGAGGGGCAGATGCACGAGGGCTGGGTCGCCACCCGGCTCGGCCTGCGAGGACGCCCCGCCAGCGCCGAGGAGACGTTCGTCGCGCGCGATATCGCCCTCGCGGACCTGGCCGGGGCGCACCTGCACATCGCCCACGTCTCCACCGCCGGCTCGGTCGCGCTGATCCGCGCCGCACGCGAGCGCGGCGTGCACATCACCGCCGAGGTGACCCCGCACCACCTCACGCTGACGCACGAGGAGGTCGGCTTCGCATCGTCGGATTCGCACCCCGCAGCCAACGGCGACGCGAACGGCTACCGCAGCATCGGCTACCACTCCAACGCCAAGGTGAACCCGCCGCTGCGCGCGCACAGCGACATCGCCGCCTGCGCCGAGGCGCTCCGCGACGGCGTGATCGACGCGATCGCGACCGACCACGCCCCGCACGCCGTCTCCGACAAGGAGATCGAGTTCGACCTCGCCGCACCCGGCATCAGCGGCCTGGAGACCGCCTTCGGGCTGTCGATGAGCCTGGTCCACGACGGCCGCATCGAGCTGTCCACGCTGATCGAGCGGCTCACGGCCGGGCCCGTCCGCGCCTGGGGGCTGGACCGCCGCCCCGGCCTCGAGGGTCTCGGCACGCTCTCGCCGGGCGCCGTCGGAGACGTCGCCATCCTCGACCCCGACGCCGCCTGGACCGTGACGCCAGAGGACTTCGCGTCGATGGGCCGGAACACGCCGATCGCCGGGCGCGTGCTGCGCGGGCGCGTGCTGGCGACCATCTACGGCGGTCGCGTCGTGCATGCGCTGGAGGGGGTCGCCCTGTGAGCGACGGCCCGGCAGCGCGCCCCCCCGCCCGCCTCGTGCTCGCGGACGGCCGCGTCTTCGAGGGCGAGGGCTTCGGCGCGCCTGTCGTCTCGACGGGCGAGGTGGTGTTCAACACCTCGATGACCGGCTACCAGGAGGCGCTCACGGACCCCTCCTACGGCGGCCAGATCCTGACGATGACCTACCCGCTGCAGGGCAACTACGGCGTCAACGCCAGCGACGACGAGAGCGAGCGCGTCCAGGTGCGCGGCTTCGTCGTGCGCGAGCTGACCGACCTGCCCTCGCACTGGCAGAGCTGCGGCCGCCTCGATGACTACCTCGCCGCGGCGGGCGTCCCGGCCATCGCCGGCATCGACACACGCGCGCTCACGCGCCATCTGCGCTCGCACGGCGTGGTCATGGGCACGATCACGCGCGACGAGTCACCGCAGGAGGCGCTGACGCGCCTGCGCAGCGAACCGCTATACGGCACGGAGGATTATGTCGCCGCGGTCTCCACCCCGGTCCCCTACGAGTTCGGCGAGGGTGCGAGCAACGGCGACGAACCCGGCCCGCACATCGTCGTCGTCGACCTCGGCGTGAAGCGCAACATCATGCGGCACCTGCGCCGCCGCGGCTGCCGCGTCACCGCCGTGCCCAGCACCTCCAGCAGCGAGGACATCCTGGCGCACGGCCCGGACGGCGTGCTGCTCTCCCCCGGACCCGGCGACCCGATGCTGCTCGACCACGTCGTCGAGGCCTCGCGAGGCCTCGCCGGTCGCACGCCGCTGATGGGGATCTGCCTCGGGCACCAGGTGCTTGGCCGCCTCTTCGGGGCGTCCACCTACAAGCTGAAGTTCGGGCACCGTGGCGCGAACCACCCGGTGCGCGACGAGGCCACCGGGCGCGTCTACATCACCTCGCAGAACCACGGCTACGCCGTCGATGGCGACGGGCTCGAGGCCGCCGTCGAGGTGTCGCAGGTGCACCTCAACGACGGCACGGTCGAGGGCCTGCGCCACCGCGAGCTGCCACTGTTCACGATCCAGTACCACTCGGAAGCCTCGCCGGGACCGCACGACACCGAGTTCCTGTTCGACCGCTTCCTCGAGACCGTGCGCGACGAGGGGAGCCGCCGATGACCGCCTCGCAGCCACAACCGGGGCAGCCACTGTGCCGCCGCGCGGCCGCCGGCGACGCAGCCCAGATCGCCGCGATCATCGCGGAGCTGATCGAGGAGCCTCAGCCCGTCGCCTTCGACCGCGCGCTCAGCACCGCCGAGGTGCGCGACGCCTGGCTCGGCGACGACGAGGGCGGGGCCGCCGTCTTCGTCGTCGAGGACGCCGGGCGGCTGCTCGCCTTCGCGGTCGTCGAGCCGCTCGAGGGCGCGTCCGAGGACTGCTCGCTGGGCGCCTGGGTCCGCGCCGCGGAGCGCCGCAAGGGCTACGCGACCGTGCTCGCCGAGGAGGCGCTGGCGTTCACCCGCGAGCGCGGCTACCAGGCGATCCGCGCCCGCCTGCCCGAGGACAACGAGCCGGCGCTCTCATATCTGTCGTCGATCGGCGCGCTCGTGCCGCTCGCCAACCCGGGCGCGCACTTCGTGCTGCCAGCGGAGGAGTCATCGTGAGCGAGCAGGACACACCGACCCCGGACACCAGCCACTACGCGCGCAAGCGCGAGCGCGACTGGGAGGCGTTCAGCTCGGGCGACGGCCCGCTGACCAGCCACTGGGAGCTGTGGGCCGAGGAGTCGTTCGACTGGCGTCCGGCGATCAGCTTCTTCCAGCCGGTCGGCCGCGACTACCCGGACCTCGCCGAGCGCATCCAGCCGCTCTTCGACGCGCTCGAGGGCCTCGAGGAGGTCGAGCTGCCTCCGGCCAGCTTCCTGCACCTCAGCTGCCTGCAGGTCGGGTTCCTGCGCGCCGCCGACATCTACTGGTCACAGGTGGAGACGTTCTACGTGAACGCCGCGCCGCGGCTGCACCGCCTCGAGCCGTTCAGCATCCGCGTCGGCGGCGTCTCGGCAGGGGTGGACGCGCTCTACCTAGGCGTCGACGACGGCCTCGTCTTCCGCGAGGTGCGCCGCCTGGTGGCGCAGGGCGTGCCGAAGGTCTACCAGGTGCTCAGGGAGGCAGGCATCCAGACCGGCGACGCCGACCCCTTCGTCCCGGAGATCCCCTTCGCCTACTTCACCGGCAAGGGCGACCGCGCGCGGGTGATCGAGGCGATTTCCCCGCACCTCGATGCCGAGTTGGGCGAGTATCCCGTGAGCCACATCAAGATGGGCCGCATCGCGCCGGACCCGGACATCCACTTCCCCGACCCCGACGTCGTCGCCGAGATCATCCTCTTCGGCAAGGACCACCGGAAGGGCTACCACAACTGAGTCCCGCGAACGACTCCAACGCCCCCGCGCACGCGGGAGCGCCGTCCGGCGCGCCGGAGAAGCCGCGCAAGGTGCTGATCATCGGCAGCGGTCCGATCGTGATCGGCCAGGCCGCCGAGTTCGACTACGCCGGCACGCAGGCCTGCAAGGCGATGCGCGAGGAGGGCATCACCTCCGTCCTCGCCAACTCCAACCCCGCGACGATCATGACCGACGAGGACGTCGCCGACATCGTCTACATCGAGCCGCTCACCGTCGAGGTGCTCGAACGCATCATCGAGGCGGAGCGCCCGGACGGGCTGCTCCCCACGCTCGGCGGCCAGACCGGGCTCAACCTCGCCGTCGAGCTGGCCGAGGCCGGCGTGCTCGAGCGCTACGACGTGCGCCTGCTGGGCACGCCGCTGGAGTCGATCCGCCTCGCCGAGGACCGCGAGCAGTTCCGCTCGCTGCTGCGCCGGATCGGCGAGCCCTCGCCGGAGTCGGAGATCGTCGAGGACTGGAGCACCGCCGTCGCCGCGCGCGATCGCATCGGCCTCCCGCTCGTCGTGCGGCCCGCCTACACGCTCGGCGGCACGGGCGGCGGCATCGCGCACAGCGAGCAGGAGTACGAGCGGATCGTGCGCAGCGGGCTCGCCGCCTCGCCGATCACGCAGGTGCTCGTCGAGCGCTCGCTGCTCGGCTGGAAGGAGATCGAGTACGAGGTGATGCGCGACGGCGCGGACACCTGCGTCATGATCTGCAACATGGAGAACCTCGACCCGATGGGCGTGCACACCGGCGACTCGATCGTCGTCGCGCCCTCGCAGACGCTCTCCGACCGCGACTACCAGATGCTGCGCAGCAGCGCGCTGAAGATCATCCGCTCGCTCGGCATCGAGGGCGGCTGCAACGTGCAGTTCGCGCTCGCGCCGCGCCCGGACGTGACGCCCTGGCCGGGCGCGGAAACGGCGACGGCGCCCGAGTACCACGTGATCGAGGTGAACCCGCGCGTCTCGCGTTCCTCGGCGCTGGCCTCGAAGGCGACGGGCTATCCGATCGCGCGCGTCGCCGCGAAGATCGCGGCGGGCAAGCGCCTGGACGAGATCACGAACTCGGTGACGGGCCGCACCACCGCAGCCTTCGAGCCGGCGCTCGACTACTGCGTCGTGAAGATCCCGCGCTGGCCGTTCGACAAGTTCGCCTTCGGCGACCGCCGCCTCGGCACGCAGATGAAGGCCACCGGCGAGGTGATGGCGATCGACCGCACCTTCGAGGCCGCCCTGCAGAAGGCCGTCCGCTCGCTGGAGATGGGCGGCCGCTCGATCCTCTGGGAGCACCGCGACTGGGGCGCCGATCCGCCCGGACCGGGCACCGCCACCGACGACCGCCTCTGGCTGCTGCTGGCCGCGCTGCGCCGCGACGCGGACCCGCTCGCGATCGCTCGCGACTCCGGCGTCGACCCGTGGTTCCTCGAGCGCCTCGCCCGCATCGTCGCGATGGAGCGGCGGCTGCTCTCCGAGGAGCTGACGCCGCCACTGCTGCGCCAGGCGAAGCGCCTCGGCTTCAGCGACGCCGTGATCGGCACGCTCGCCGACCGCCTGCCGGACCAGGTGCGCGCGCTGCGTGAGGAGTGGGGTCTGCGGCCTGTCTACAAGATGGTCGACACCTGCGCCGCCGAGTTCGACGCCGTCACGCCCTACTTCTACTCCACCTACGAGGAGGAGAACGACGCCGTGCCCGAGCCGGGCCGCGAGCGCATGCTCGTGATCGGCTCCGGCCCGATCCGCATCGGCCAGGGCATCGAGTTCGACTACTGCTCCGTCCAGGCCGCCCACGCGCTGCAGGCCGCCGGCGTGCAGTCGATCCTCGCCAACTCCAACCCGGAGACCGTCTCCACGGACTTCGACACCTCCGACCGGCTCTACTTCGAGCCGCTCGACGAGGAGGCCGTGCGCGACCTGCTGGAGAACGAGGCGGGCGGCGGCGAGGCGCCGCCCTCGATCGTCCAGTTCGGCGGCCAGACCGCCGTCAACCTCGCGCGCGATCTGCAGCTCGCCGCGCTGCCGATCGCCGGCTCCTCCGCGGACGCGATCGACCTCGCGGAGGATCGAGGGCGCTTCGAGGCGCTGGTCTCCGGGCTCGGCATCCCGCAGCCGCCCGGCGTCGCTGTCCGGACGCTCGAGGAGGCCGTACCGACCGCCGCGACGATCGGCTATCCGGTGCTCGTCCGCCCCTCGTACGTCCTCGGCGGGCGCGCGATGGAGGTGGTGCAGGATGAGAGCGAGCTCGCGCGCTACTTCGAGGCCGCGCTCGAGGAGCGCTCCGGCCCGATCCTGGTCGACAAATACCTCGAAGGCCTCGAGGTCGAGGTGGACGCCGTCTGCGACGGCGAGGCGGTGCTGATCCCGGGGATCATGGAGCACATCGAGCGCGCCGGCGTGCACTCCGGCGACTCGATGGCGGTGTATCCGCCTCAGAATCTCTCCCCCGAGCAGCGCGAGGCGATCGTGGACTACACCACGCGCATGGCCCTCGCCCTCGGCGTGCGGGGGCTGATGAACGTGCAGTACGTCGTCGCGCCCGAGGCCGACCCGCAGGGCCCCGGCGTCTTCGTGATCGAGGTGAACCCGCGCTCCTCGCGCACGGTGCCGTTCATCTCGAAGGTCACGGGCATCCCGCTCGTGCCGCTCGCCGTCAACGTCATGCTCGGCCACTCGCTGGCCGAGCAGGGCTACGAGTCCGGCCTCGTCCCGGACCGCGCGCTCGTCGCCGTCAAGGCGCCCGTCTTCTCGATGTCCAAGCTCATCGGCGTGGACACCTTCCTCGGCCCGGAGATGAAGTCCACCGGCGAGGTGATGGGCATCGACCACGACCTCGACGCGGCGATGCGCAAGGCCGCGATGGCGGCCGACCTCGCGGTCGCGCCCGGCACGCCCTTCCTGCTCTCGCTGGCCGACCGCACCAAGGCCGAGTCCGAGCCGCTGATCCACGCACTGCACAAGGCCGGCTGCGAGCTCTTCGCCACCGAGGGCACCGCCGCCCTGATCCGCGAGCTCGGCCTCCCGGTCACGTTCGTCACGAAGCTGCTCTCCAAGGGCCGCCCCAACGTCGTCGATGTGATCAACGACGGCTCCGTCGGCGCGGTCATCAACACGCTCGAGGGCGGCCGCCCCTCGCACCTGCGCGACGGCTTCCACATCCGCCGCAGCGCCACCGAGATGCGCATCCCCTGCTTCACCTCGCTCGACACCGCGCGCGCCTCGATCCAGGGGCTCTCCTCGCCGGGCTCCTACAGCGTCCGCCCGATCGCGGACTACCGGGACGGCCGCAGAGGGTGACGCCGGCAGTGCAGCCGGGACGGCTCGACGCCGTGCTCTTCGACCTCGATGGCACGCTCGCCGACTCGATGACCTCGATCGCCGTGGCGCTCGCAGAGACGCTCGGCGAGCAGGGCCACCGCACGAGCCCCGAGGAGCTGATGCCGCACTTCGGGCCCGACATGCAATCGGTGATCCGGCGCGCCGTGGGTGTCGACGAGGCGGAGGCCGCGCGCCTCTACAGCCTCTACCTGCCGAACTACTACGAGCGCCACATGCTCGGCACGCCGCCGCTGCCCGGCGCGGGCGAGCTGCTCGATGATCTCGCGCCCAGGCTGCCGCTCGGCATCGTCACCTCGAAGCTCGAGGCTGGCGCGCGCACGCTGATCGCGAACCTCGGCTGGGCGGGTCACTTCGGCCCCATCGTCGGGCGCGACACGACCGGCATCATGAAGCCCGAACCGGAGCCGCTGCTCCACGCCCTCGCCGAGCTCGGGGTCGAGGGCGCGCGCGCCGCGTACATCGGCGACACCGAGGAAGACATGCAGGCCGCCCTCGCGGCCGGGGTCGCGGTCCGCGTCGGCGTCACGGTGATACGCAGCGAGCAGCAGCTACGCGAGGCGGGCGCGACCGCCGTCTGCCGCGACCTGTTCGCGGTCCGCGCGCTGCTCGACGCCGCCATCGACGGGCTGCCGGGCGTCGAGCCCTCCGCCGCAGCGTCGTCCGGGAGCGCGCCGGCATGAGCGGCGCGGCGTCCGGGCGCAGCTCGCTCGCGGGGCTGCTCGGGCAGTTCGGGCGCCTCGGCGCCACCGCCTTCGGCGGCCCGGCGGCGCACGTGGCGATGATGGAAGACGAGTTCGTGCAGCGCCGGCGCTGGCTCGACCGCGATACGTTCGCGCGCGCCCTCGCCGCCACGAACCTCGTGCCCGGTCCCAACTCCACGGAGATGGCAATCCACCTCGGCTACCGCCGCCGCGGCGTACCGGGAGCGATCGCCTCGGGGAGCGCCTTCATCCTGCCCGCCGCGCTCGCCGTCGCCGTGCTCGCCTGGGCCTACTTCGAGTGGGGCACGACGCCGCGCGCCGACGACCTGTTCGCGGGCATCCGCCCGGCTGTCGTCGTGCTCGTCGCGCTCGCCGCCTGGCGGCTGCGCGGCCCCGCCGCGCGCAACCCGCTCGCGATGGCCCTCGCGGCCGCCGCCTTCGCCGTCGCGCTGCTCGCACCGCGCTGGGAGGTGATCGCGCTGCTCGGCGCGGGCGTGGTCGCGCTGCTCGCGAGCGAGCACGGACCACGTCGCCGGCTCCAGCGCGCGCTGGTCGCCCTGCCCGCGCCGCTGCTCCCGCTGGCGCTGCCCGCGCTCGCCGTCACGCTGCCCGAGGCCGTGCCGATCGCGCTCGTCCACCTGAAGGCCGGGGCGCTGCTGTTCGGCGGCGGCTACGTGATCATCCCGCTGCTGGAGCCGGACGCCGTCGCGCGCGGCTGGCTCACGGAGTCGCAGTTCCTCGACGCGATCGCGATCGGCCAGGCGACGCCCGGGCCGATCGTCACCACCGCGACCTTCGTCGGCTACGCCGCGGGCGGCTGGTGGGGCGCACTGATCGCGACGGTCGCGATCTTCGCGCCTGCCTTCGTCTTCGCGATCTCCCTGGGGCGCCTGCTCGACCGGCTCTCCGCGTCCGAGTCGCTGCGCGCCTTCCTCGATGGCGTCGCCGCCGCGGTCTTCGGCGCGATCGCCGGGGCCGCCGTGGTGCTGCTGGCGAGCCTCGACGCCAACCCGCTGAGCGCGGTCGTGCTCATCGCAAGCGGCGTCGTGCTGCTGCGCTCGCTGCTGCCCTCGTACGCCTGGCTGGCCGTCTGCGGCGCGGGCGGCCTGCTCTACCACGCGACGGGCCTGCCCGCATGAGAAGCGCAGTCGTCGAGGTCACCGAGTCCGCCCGCCTCTACGGCGAGTCGCACGTGCTCTGGCTGACGATGCCGGAGGCGTTCCACAACGCCTCACCCGGCCAGTTCGTGATGGCTTACATCGGCGAGTACGACGACCGTTGCTCGGCCGTGCCTGCTCGTTCCACCGCCTGCGCGAGGGCCGGCACGGGCCGGAGTTCGCCCTGCTTTTCGACGTCGTCGGGCGCGGCACGGACTGGCTCGCGAGCCGCGCGCCGGGCGACGCCGTCCGCGTCGTCGGGCCGCTCGGACGCGGCTACGAGCCGCGCGAGCGCGTCGATCATATGCTGCTCGTCGGCGGCGGGATCGGCTGCGCGCCGCTCGTCTGGCTCGCCGACGAGCTGGTCGCGCAGGGCCGCGAGGTGACGCTCGTCCTCGGAGCGGCCGGCGAGGCGGGCATCTTCCCGCCGCGGCTGCTGCCCGAGGCCGTCGAGGTCGTCGTCGCCACGGAGGACGGATCGCTGGGCGAGCGCGGCCTCGTGACCGCGCCCTTCGAGCGGCTGCTGCCCTGGGCCGATCAGGCCTTCGCCTGCGGGCCCAATCCGATGTTCGAGGCAATGTTCGGCGTGCTCACGCGCTCCGGACTGCGCAAGCCGGTGCAGGCCCTGCTGGAGGAGACGATGGCCTGCGGGATGGGCATCTGCTACGGCTGCGCCGTCTTCCCCAGGCGCGGCGGCGTCCGGCTCTGCTGCACGGACGGCCCGATGTTCGATCTGCGAGACCTCTACTGATGCGCGCCGGCTGATGCTCGGGAAGATCGCGCTCGCCGCGCTCGTCCTCGGCGGCCTCGTCGCCGGCGCGCTGATCGGCGGCGTCCTGTCGGGGACGGAGCCGGCGCTGCTCGGCTGGCTCTTCGGCGCGGGGGCGGGGCTGATGGGCGGCGCCTTCATCGCCGCCCTCGCCACGAACGAGGCCCTCGTCGGCCGCGGCAGCAGCGGCCCGCGCTCCGTCAGCTACCCCGGCGAGACCCCGCCCCGACGCCCGGACGAGGGCGAGGACGAGGAGTAGCGCGGCTCGGGGCGCGTGCGCCGCGCTTCGTGCTATCATCGTGATAGCACACACTGGGAGCCGAGACATGGCGACGGTGAACGTACGACGCCTGGATGATGCCGTCGTCCAGCGGCTCAAGGAGCGCGCGGCTGCAAACGACCGCTCGCTGGAAGCCGAGCTGCGGGACATCCTCGAACGCGTCGTCGCCGAGGATGACTATCAGGCAAGGAAGCAGGCGTTTCTCGACTATTCGACGAAACTGCGCGCCCTGACCACCGGCAGACGGCACACTCCTGCCGAGGAGTTGATCCGGGAAGCGCGCGACCGCGGGTACGACCGCGGGCACGCCATATGACGCAAGTGGTGGTGGACGCCAACATCGCCGTCAAATGGCTGGTGGATGAAGTACAAGGGCGGGAAGCCGCACGCTTGCTGCAGGACGAGTCCGAACTGCACGCACCACGCGTCATGGCAGCGGAGGTCGCCAATGTCCTTTGGCAGAAGGTAGGCCGAGGCGAGATCGAGCCCGCAGCAGCGGGCGTCCTCGCAGACTCTGTTCAGGGACTACCCCTCCACTGGGCGAACGACGAGCAGATCTTTGCCGACGCAGTGCGCATCGCCATTGAACTGGATCATGCGGCGTACGACTGCATGTACCTCGCGCTTGCTCATCGGCTCGGCGCGCGCCTGGTGACCGCCGACATGAAGTTCGTGCGCCGCGTGGCCCCTACCGCGCACGGGAGTGCCATCGTCGCTCTCGCCGACTACGCCGGCGACTAACCGACTGACGCCGCCTACGCCCCCACGCGGTCCAGGATCGTCGCGACGTCGATGTACTGGTCGGCGAGGGCGCGCATCTCGATCGAGGTGCTGCCGCTGAAGGCGATCACCTCGACACGTACGCCCTGGCTCTGCAGCAGCTCGACCGCTCGTGCGAAGTCGGCGTCGCCGGAGACGATCGAGACCACGTCGAGGCGGTCCGCCATCGTCACCATGTCGAGCGCCATCTCGACGTCGAAGTTGCCCTTGACCGAGCCGTCGGCGAAGCGCTTCATCGGCTTCGTCACGATGCGGTAGTCGTGGCGCACGAACGGCTCGACGAAGCGCTGGCGCTCCACCGGCTCCCCGGGGTCGTCCGAGACCGGTGAGTAGGCTGTCGCGCGGATCAGCTCGCGGCCGTCGCTGAGGTAGGCGAGCAGCTTGCCCATGTGCACGATCGCGCCTTCCGGGGCGCCCTCGCCGCGCTCGGCCCCGTAGATCAGGTTCGGCACGTCGACGAAGACGCCGAGGCGCAGCCGGCGGATCGAGCGCTCCTGCATCTCGCGCAGGGCGTCCAGCGCCTGCGATTGCGTGGCGAGCGTCTCGCGCAGCGCGCGCATCTCCTCGGCGAGGGCGGAGGCTTCCGGGGCGTCGGTTGTGCTCGTCGCGCTCGTCTTGCGCGTGCTCGCTCGCCGGCGCGCGGGCGGCTTCGCCTCGGCTTCCGCCTTCGCGGGTTCGGGCGCCGCCTCGTCCTTGGCTGCGGCGGCACGGCGACGCCGGGGCGCGCGCGCCTTCGGTTCGGCCTCTGCCTCGGTCGTCACCTCGGCTTCCTGCTCCGCGTCCGTCTCGCGCGAGGCGGCCCTGGCTCTCGGCTTGCGCTTCGGCGCGGCCTTGGCCTTCGGCTCGGCCGCGGCCTCCGCAGCAGGCGCGGACTCCGCCTCCGCCTCGGGCTTCGCGGGGCGGGCCGGGCGACGGCCGGCGATGCGCGGATCGTTGAGCGTCTCGCCGCCCTCGGGAGCGTCCGCGGCGCGCTGGCGCCCGCGGCCTCCGCGCGTCCCGCGGCGACGTGTCCCCTCGCCCGAGGCCGGGGTGTCCGGGCGATCGACGGTCATGCCGCCACCCCCGCATCGCCCGCGTACTGCAACACCGAGCAGCGGGCCGCGACCTGCTCCGCGAGCTCCACGAAGGCCCGCGCCTCCATGGACTCGGGAGCGGCGACGACCAGCGGGACGCCCTCGTCGCCGGCCTTGCGCACCGCCGCCGCGAGCGGCAGTTCGCCGAGGAACTCGACACCCAACTCGTCCGCCGCAGCGCGCGCCCCGCCGCGGCCGAATATCTCCGATGTCATGTTCTCCACGATTCCGAAGATCGGGACGCCGAGCCTGTCGAACATCCCGATCGCCTTCGTTGCATCCTCGACCGCCACCTGCTGCGGCGTCGAGACGATCACGACGCCCGCCACCGGCGCCTGCTGCGCCAGCGACATCGAGGCGTCCGAGGTGCCGGGCGGCAGATCGACAATCAGGTAGTCCAGCTCGCCCCAGTCGACATCATGGATCAGCTGCCGCACGCCTGAGCCAATCATCGGCCCGCGCCAGACCACGGGCGTGCCCTTGGGCAGTACGAACCCGATCGAGACGGCCCGCACGCCGTGCGCCTCAATGGTGTGCATCCCCTGCTGGCCCTCGGCCATACTGCCCTGCTCGATGCCGAGCATCGTGGGAATGTTCGGCCCGGTGATGTCGGCGTCGACGATGCCAACCGCCGCCCCGAGCTGTGCGAGGGCGACCGCGAGGTTCGTCGCGACCGTGGACTTGCCGACGCCGCCCTTGTTGGAGGCGACGGCGATCAGGTTCTTCACGCCGGTGACCGGCTCCGGGCCGCCCTCGCGGCTCGCCTGCCCGCGCACCTCCGCGTCCCACTCGATCTCCACCTCGTCGATGCCGGGGACGGCGTCGAGGGCGGCGCGCACATCGACGTCGATCTGCTCGCGCAGCGGGCAGGCGGGGGTGGTCAGCACCAGCCGGAAGGACGCGGTGGCGCCCTCGACGGCCAGGTCGCGCACCATGTTGAGCGACACGATGTCGCGATGCAGTTCGGGATCGCGGACCTCGGACAGGGCGGCGAGCACGGCCTCGGGAGTGGTCACATCATGTCCTTACGTTGCGAAATGCTCGCGGACCGACCCGTAAGCGGGAAGATTCCTCGAAGTTACTCCAAGCTGATGGGAACCAAGAGGCCGCCGCGAGCGTTTCATAGATAGGTACGGAATCTGCGCCATCCGGGATGGACGCGCCAGCAGGGAAGGTAGCGGGATGCGGGAGACACCGTCGTGGACTGTTCCCGTGATCGCGTCACGCCTCCCCACGGGGTTGGACGCCCCGGCGTTGGGGCCTCAGGTCTCAGTATAGCCGCCCGCTCCCACTGGGGCAGCGGCTTGAGGCGTGATTCTGGCCGCGCTACCGGCGATGCCGGGGCGGCGCGGAAGCGACAGGAGGTCTTTATCGGAGTTTTCCAGCATTTTAGTGCACTTAAGGTTGACACCAGAGGAGTCAAGCCCTAGGGTTATGTCTCTGGTGCGCCGCTTGCACGGAGCGACCACGGAGTACGGGGTAGTCAGGCGTCGGGCGAACGTTGGGGGGACCAATCCGGCGCCACGGGAAGGCAGAGGAACGATGGTTACGGCAGCACAGACCGGGAACGAAGCACAGACCGCCGTGGCGACGCGCATGGGCTGCGTGCACCACTGGGTGATCGAGTCCCCGAGCGGGCGCGAAAGCGCCGGCGTCTGCAAGCGCTGCGGGCTGACGCGGAACTTCGCGAACGCTACCGAGAACGTGATGTGGGAGCACACGAACACCTTGAGCACGTCTCCCATCAGCGGGCTCCGGAACCTCCCCCGGCCGGACACCTCCCTGCTCTCCGACGAGATCGTGCGCGGCTGACCCCCCGACGCAGGGACGACGAGAGGCGGCGCCTCCGGCAATCCGGGGACGCCGTTTCCTTGTCCGCCTCCGGTGCGGGCGCCGGCCGGTTATCATGAGCGCACCCGGAGCGAGGCGGCGCATGGACCTCAGCCTCACCATCGGCCGCGGCGGCAAGCAGGAGCTGCTGCTCCAGAACCCCGTGCTCACGGCCTCCGGCACCCTCTCGAACGGCATCGAGTTCGCGCGCCGCTTCGACATCGACGCGCTCGGCGGCGTGATCTCGAAGGGGACGACGCTGCGGCCGCGCCGCGGCAACCCGCAGCCGCGCACCGTCGAGACGCCCGCCGGGATGATCAACTCGATCGGCTTCCAGAACGTCGGCGTGGGCGCGCTGATCCGCGACCTCGCCCCCGCCTGGGCGCGCTGGGACACACCCGTCCTCGTCAACATCATGGGCGACAGCGTCCGCGAGTTCGGCCTGCTCGCCGCGCGCCTCGAGGGCGTACCCGGCGTCGCCGGCCTCGAGGTCAACGTCTCCTGCCCCAACGTCGAGGTCGGCGGGATGGAGTTCGGGCAGGACTGCGACCTGACGGCCGAGGTGGTCGCCGAGGTGCGCCGCAGCACCACGCTCCCCTTCGCCGTCAAGCTCACCCCCAGCGTGACCGACATCCGGCCCTTCGCCGAGGTCTGCGAGGAGGCCGGCGCCGACGCCCTCTCCCTGATCAACACCGTGCCGGCGACGGCCATCGACATCGAGCGCCGCCGCCCCGCGATCGCGACCATCTTCGGCGGGCTCTCCGGGCCGGCGATCAAGCCGATCGCGCTACGCAGCGTCTACATGGCCGCGTCCGTCACCAGCCTCCCGATCATCGCCTCGGGCGGGGTCGTCAGCGGCCGCGATGCTGTCGAGTTCCTCATGGCAGGCGCGGTCGCCGTGCAAGTCGGCACGGCCACATTCACCGACCCGGCCGCCCCGTGGCGCGTGCTCGACGAACTGCGCGCCTGGTGCGAGGCTGAAGGCGTCGAGCGTCTCGACGAGATCGTCGGGGCCGCGCGCCGCCGGGACTGAGACGAGGAGACGGCAATGCGCAGTGTCGATGGCGTTCTGGGCGGCGCCCTGTGGCTGGTCTCGGGGGCGTTCGCCGGTGCGGCGTGGGGCTGGGCCGCGATGCGCCTGCTATACCGGATCGTCGACGACAGCAGCGGCGAGGCCGCACTAGCGGGCGGGATGATCTTCGGGCTCCTCGTGGCGATGACGCTCTGGCGCCTCGGCTGGCGCGAGTTCCAGCGCTAGCGACGAGGCAGCACACTCTCTCCCCTCGCGAGAGGGCGGGGGTGAGGACTCCGGGCGCGGACGCTGCGAGGCGTTGACGTGTCCGCGCTGCCCGCCGTAGCGTCGGATCGCACCCTTCGGGGTGCGGTCTCGGGGTGTAGCTCAGCCAGGTAGAGCGCTGCGTTTGGGACGCAGAGGTCCGCAGTTCAAATCTGCGCACCCCGACCAACACCAGCGCCCGCCGCGACCGGCGTCGCGCGGGCCCGCACCGTGGAGGACCGGCGAACGCCATGCAGGAAACGCTCCCGCCCTACGTGCTCGTCGTGCGCATCGGCTCGATCCTGGGCATGTCGCTGGCGCTGGCGATCGGACTGCTGCTGCTGCTCGGCGGCTTCGTCGTCGCCGCGCTCGTGGCCTTCGCGGCCTTCCTGCCCTCGTTCGGCATCATGGTCTACGCCGAGCGGCGCGCCGCCCGCGGCGAGGAGAGCGCTGGCTGACCAGAACCGTCGCCTGAGCCCTCGCGCTGCCATAAGCCGCCGAGCGCCTATCCTGTCGGCATGTACGAACAACGTTCGGGACCGGAGCCGGGCGGCTGCCGCGAGACGCTGATGCTGACGCGCATCGCCTTCACCGTGCTGATCCCGCCGCTGGCCGCCGTGGCCGCCGTCCTGGTGCTCCTGATCCTCTGCTTCGTGCTCTTCACGACGCATCCGCTACTCGCCCTGCTGCCGCTCATCCCCGTCGCCGGCGCGCTGGTCTGGATCGCGAGGCGCGATCGTCGCGGCGATCGCGACTTCGACGACCTCGACGACTTTTCGCCCTGAGGCGGCGGCGGTTCGCCAAGAGGCGGCGTGCGCTAGACTCTTGACATGCCGGATCCACGCGTCATCGCCCGCCAGCGCCTGAGCCGCGAACGCGGCTACGTGCAAAAGGACTGGGGCGGACGCATCCCGATCGCCCTCGTCTACCCCAACTCCTACTACATCGGCATGTCCAACCTCGGCCTGCAGACGGTCTACTCGCTGTTCAACGCCTACCCGGACTTCGTCTGCGAGCGCGCGTTCGTGGACCCGCCCGAGCGCGGCAAGCGCGCCCCGGAGCGCCCGCCCCCGATCGTCTCGATGGAGTCGCAGCGCCCGCTCGGCGACTTCGCGGTGATCGCCTTCACGCTCTCCTACGAGTACGACTACTTCCACATGGTGCAGGCGCTGAAGAGCGCCAACATCCCGCTCTGGGCCTCGCAGCGCGACGGGCGGCACCCGCTCGTGATCGCCGGCGGGGCCTGCATGCTCACCAACCCCGCCGGCGTCGCGCCCTTCCTCGATGCGGCCATCATCGGCGAGGGCGAGGAGATCGTCCCCTCGCTCGCCGGGGCCTTCGAGGACGGCCTCTACGGCGGACGCGACGAGCTGCTCGACGAACTGGCCGCGCTCCCCGGCGTCTACGTCCCGGAGCGCCCGCCGCTCGGCCCCGTTGAGCGCCAGTGGGTCCAGGACATCGGCGCCACCGAGGCCTACTCGACGATCCTCACGGACGACACCGAGCTCTCCAACATGACGCTCATCGAGTGCGCGCGCGGCTGCGGCCGCGGCTGCCGCTTCTGCATCGCCGGCTACGTCTTCCGCCCGCCGCGCTACCGCCCGCTCGAAGACCTGCTCGGCGTCGTCGAGCACTCGCTGGAGCACAGCGAGCGCGTCGGGCTGCTCGGCGCGGCGGTCGCCGACCACCCGCAGCTGCCGGAGCTGGTGACCGGCGCGGCTGAGCTGGGCGGGCGCGTCTCGATCTCCTCGCTGCGCGTCGACAACCTGCGGCCGGAGGTGCTGCGCGTGCTCGCCGCCGGCGGCACGAAGACGGTCACCGTCGCGCCCGAGGCCGGCTCGGAGCGCATGCGCGAGGCGATCAACAAGGGCGTGAGCGAGGAGCAGGTCCTGCGCGGGGCCACCCTCGTCGGCGAGGCCGGGCTGACGCGCTTCAAGCTCTACTTCATGATCGGCCTGCCCGGCGAGGAGGAGGACGACGTCCATGCCCTCGCGGCGCTGGGGAACCGCATCAAGGAGCGTCTCGACGCGGCGGGCCACGGCACGCGCCTGGTGCTCTCGGTGAGCCCGCTGGTGCCGAAGCCGTGGACGGCCTACCAGTACGAGACGCAGATGCCGCCCGCGGTGATCAAGGCCCGCCAGGGCATCCTCAAGCAGCACCTCGCCTCGGGCATCGAGTTGCGCAGCGACTCACCGCAGACCGCGCGCATCGACGACGTGCTCTCGCGCGCGGACGGCCGGCTCGCCGGGATGCTGGCGGAGATGCCGGACGCCTCGCTGGGGAGTTACAAGCGCGCGATCCGCGAGCACGGCCTGGACGAGGCGCGCCCGTGGGCGGGCGAGGCCCCGCCCTGGCACGTCGTCGACGTCGGCATGACGGAGCGCTTCCTGCTGCGCGAGATGGACAAGCACGAGCGCGTGCGCCGCACCATCCCCTGCCCCCCGCCCGAGGTGGGCTGCAAGCTCTGCGGGGTCTGCTGACCATGGACACGCTGATCCTCGAGAATTTCCGCTGCTTCGCCGGCCGGAACGAGGTGCCGATCCGCCCGCTCACGCTCTTGGTAGGAGAGAACAGCACAGGCAAGACCTCGTTCCTCGCCGCCGTTCGCGCAGCCGAGGATCTGCGGTCCGGATCCGCGCCCGAGTTTAACGAGGAGCCATTCAAGCTCGGCAGCTACGACCAGATCGCGAACTACCGCGGGGGGAGGGCGGGACGGGCGAAGAGCTTCGTGGTCGGACAGCAGTTCACTCTGGACCGGCGGCAACTCCGCAGGGTTCCGCGAGAGATGCCGACCGAGGCGCCCTCGCGCGGCAGGACGAGGGTGCGCACCGAGGCGCGACTCACTTCCGTTAGCTCCCAACCAGCGATCTCGGAGCTCAAGATCTCATCCGGGGAGCACGAATTGGTAGTTCGGACATCCGAGCACAACGAGCCGGTGATCTCGTTCACGGTGGGCGGCAGGGTTCTCTTCGAGCGAGCCGAGGGTTCGTGGCCCAGGTGGGCCCGCGTCTCAGAGGATATCGGCTTCGTCCTTAGGAGAGTGCGCCACGAGGCACGATCAGACGACAACAACAGGTTGACAGACGAGGACCTTGAGCACCTCAATGTGCTCACGAACCTGACAGTGTCTAGGCCGGAACGCCGCCCGTACGCCTTCGCCCCCATCCGGTCGAGCCCACAGCGCACATACGAGCCCGCCAAAGAGATTCGCGACCCGGAAGGGAGCCACATTCCCGTAATGCTCGAGCGGCTGCTTGGCCGCGGCTCTCCGTCGCGGTTTCAGGAACTCCTCAACGTGTTCGGCGAAGACAGCGGACTCTACTCAAGTCTCGGTGTGCGCAAGCTAGGTCGGCCGGGTAGTGATCCGTTCCAGATAGAGGTAAAGCACCCGGGAGGCGGACGAGCACGTAACCTTGTCGATGTAGGCTACGGCGTCAGTCAGGCGATCCCGATCATCGCCGATTGCGTATCCGCAGAACGCGACTCAACGCTGCTGATCCAGCAACCCGAGGTGCACCTCCACCCGCGCGCCCAGGCCGCGATGGGGTCGTTCTTCGGCCAGTTGGCTGCGAGCAGGCGCAACCGGCTGGTTGTCGAGACGCACAGCGACTACCTCCTCGACCGGGTGCTCATGGATGTGCGCGACGAGGCAATCAGGGCGCGAGACGTGATGATCCTTTACTTCGAGCAAGGTCAGCAGGGCGTGAAGATTCACCCGATCGAGGTTGACGCCTCTGGCCGCGTGGTCGATGTGCCGGACGGCTACCGGAGCTTCTTCCTCGAGGAGCAGCGCCGGTTTTTCGGCATCGACTAATCGTGTGTGCGATCGTCGACAACAACATGCGGGACCGCTTCTTCGGAACCCCCGTCGCTCCCGAACTGCAGCCGCTCTGGAAGTGGATCGACGACAGGAAGGGCCTGCTCGTCGTCGGAGGTCGGTTGCGGAAGGAGCTCTACGAGTCCGAGAACGCCAGGCGCGCAATCCAGCAATGGATTCGGACAACGAGCGCCAGAGACATCGAAGATGACGATCCGGGGAAGGTCGAGACTGAGACCGCCTCGATCACCAACGGTGGCCTCTGCAAGTCGAATGACCAGCACGTCATCGCGCTCGCGCGGGTCTCGGGAGCGAGGCTCCTTTGCTCCGGTGATCAACGACTGCATGCCGACTTCGGCAACCCGGCGCTGATCAGCAACCCCCGAGGGAGCGTCTACCAGAACAGCAGCCACGCGCACCTCTTAGCCCACGACGGCCAATGCCCTCTCAAAGCCCCCGTCGCCAATAGCCGCCGCAGGCGGCGGCCCCGGTAGCACTCGGCCGTCTCAGCGGGAATCGGCGCTGCGGCGGTGCGCTCCCCCAGGCCGTCCGGCCCCGACGGGAGTGACCGTGGTCGCCTCGCAGTGCAGTCTCGCGGGCCCGGATGACGAGGCGGTAACGGTCATATGGCGGTGCGATTACATTTGCGTTTCGGGCGTGTGTCTGGCGGCTGGCCTCCCGGGGGGCGTAGCCTTGCCGCATGACTGCGACCGCCACCTCCATCGCATCGAGCCTCGCCGCCGTGCGCGCCAACGTCGAGGCGGCCTGCGAGCGCGCCGGGCGCGACCCCGCCGAGGTGACGATCGTCGGCGTGACTAAGACGCATCCGCCGGCGCTGGTCGAGGAGGCGCTGGCGGCAGGGCTGGCCGACCTCGGGGAAAACCGCGCGCAGGAGTTGCTGCCGAAGGCCGAGGCGGCCGAGGCGCGCGGTCTCGCGCCGCGCTGGCACTTCATCGGGCGGCTGCAGCGCAACAAGGTCCGCGGCGTGCTGCCCCACATTGCCGCGCTGCACTCGCTCGGCTCGGTGCGACTGGCCGACGAGATCAAGCGGCGCGCCGAACGCCTCGAAGCCGATAGCGGCGCTTCCGCGCGCGGACCGCTACCCTGCTACCTTGAAGTCAACGTCGCTGGCGAGGCATCGAAGGACGGAGTCACCCCGGAGCAGCTTCCGGAACTGCTGCGGGAGGCGGCGAGCCGCCGCCACATCGCGGTCGCCGGCCTGATGACGGTCGCGCCGTTCGTGGACGACCCGGAGCAGGTGCGGCACGTCTTCCGGCAGCTGCGCGAACTGGCCCTCGCGCACGGGCTCGAGGGCCTTTCGATGGGCATGACCGACGACTACGTCGTCGCCGTCGAAGAAGGAGCAACCGTGGTGCGGCTCGGGCGCGTGCTCTTCGGAGCGCGACGCTCGTAGCGGCGGAGGAAGCAGCGTGCGAATCGGGATCATCGGCGGCGGCTTCATGGGCGAGGCGTTCCTGCGCGGCATCCTGCGCGCCGGCGTCGCCAAGCCGTCCGGAATCGCCGTCGCCGAGCTGATCGCCGAGCGCCGCACCGCCCTCGCCGAGCACGGCGTGCGCGTCACCGACGACCCGGAGAGCGCCTGCATCGGGGCGGACCTCGTGCTGCTCGCCGTCAAGCCGGACGACCTGGCCGCGACGGCGCGCAGCCTCGCCGGCGCGATTCCCCCGGGCGCCGTGCTCGTCTCGATTGCGGCGGGCATGCCGCTCGCCGAGGTGCAGCGCCACAGCGGGCACCGCGCCTCCGTGCGGGTGATGCCGAACCTGCCCGCCGCCATCGGCGAGGGCGCCGTCGTCTACCTCGCCGCCCCCGAGCTCAGCGACAAACAACTCGCCCGCGTCCGCGAGGTGCTGAGCGGCGTCGCGACCGCCGTCGTCGAGGTGGCCGACGACGAGGCGGTGGACCTCGCAACGGCGCTGCACGGCTCCGGCCCGGCCTACGTCTACCTGCTGATCGAGGCGATGGTGGAATCGGCGGTGCGCCTCGGGATGAAGCGGCCGGACGCAACCGAGCTGGTGCTGGCTACCGTCGCCGGGGCCGCTCGCTACGCGATCGCGACCGGCGAACACGTCGCGGCCCTGCGCAACGCCGTGACCTCGCCGGGTGGGACGACGGCGGCCGCGCTCTCCGAGCTGGAGGCCGCCGGTATGCGCGCAGCAGTGGACGATGCGATCGAGGCGGCCTTCACGAGGGCGCTGGATCTGGGGGAAACGGAATGACCACGATCGTCGCGCTCCTGAGCACGCTACTCAATCTACTGTGGTTCGCGATCTTCGCCCGCGCGATCGTGAGTTGGTTCCCGATCGATCAGAACGGCCCGATCGTGAAGGCGCTCGACGCGCTCACGGAGCCGGTGCTCGGGCCGCTGCGCCGCGTGGTGCCGCGCGTGGGCCTCTTCGACATCACGCCGATGGTCGCGATCCTGATCATCATCGTCATCCAGCAGGTGCTCGTCTCGAGCGTGTAGCCGGGCCGGCCCCTCGATCGTCCTCCGTCACCGCGCCTCGGGCCCTCGCGTGCGCCTCCACGACATGTAGCATGGGGCCTGCAGGTCAGCGCGGCTGGCGAATGGGCGGCCTCAGGTTGGGCGTGCTGCTGGGGATCGTGGACGTATTGCTGACCGTGTGGTGGCTCGCGATCCTCGCGCGCGTGTTCCTCGGATGGCTACTGACCAACCACGAGCACGAGAATCCTCCGTTGCTGCGAGCGCTGCGTTGGATCGCGGACCCGATCCTCAACCCACTACGACGAGTGATCCCGCAGAACATGCTGTTCGACGTCACACCGATCGTGGCCGTCTTCGTCATAGTCCTGGTCCAGCAGCTCCTGGTCCCGGATGGCACCCTGCTGCCAGGCTATCAGCGCTATCCGTAACCCCGTCGGGCCACCTCAGACACCCCTGAGGCGGAGCCGCAGCTCCGCAGCGCCGAGGCCGTCGACGGCGACGACCTTGTTGCGCGAGGCCTGCCCCGCCACCACGCGCACCGCGCCGCGAGGGAGGCTCAGGCGCTTCGCCAGCAGGCGCACGAGCGCGCGATTCGCGCGGCCCTCGACGGGCGGCGCGGTGACGCGCACGCGCAGCGTCTCGCCCTCGAAGCCCGCGATCGCGTCGCGGCTGGCGCGAGGCGTGAGTCGTATCGAGAGCCGGGCGGTCTCCACTCGGGCCACTCCGAAGCGCTACGCTGCGTGCGATGCCGGTTGCCCTCGCCCGACCGTGGGGCGGGCGGAGAAGCTGCGTGCGAGGGCGCTTGACGGTATAGAACCTGCGTTCTATTCTCCCCGCGTACCGGCAACCGTGTCACGATAGTGATACAGCGTACGCGGAAGGATCGCTCAATGGGCAGCAGGCAGACCAGCAGGCAGGCCGACAAGAGCTCCAGCAAGCAGAACAATCCGGAGCAGCGGCGCCGCGAGGACCTGGACCGCGCGCTGGAGCAGATCACGAAGGACTTCGGCAAGGGCGCGATCATGCGCCTCGGGGATGACCGGGCCGTGCTCAACGTCTCCGCCGTGTCCACCGGCGCCCTCTCGCTCGACATCGCGCTCGGCATCGGCGGGGTGCCGCGAGGGCGCGTGACGGAGATCTTCGGGCCGGAGTCGGCCGGCAAGTCCACCCTCGCCCAGCACATCATCGCGGAGAGCCAGCGCGCGGGCGGCATCACCGCCTACATCGACGTCGAGCACGTCCTCGAGCCCGAGTACGCGGCCGCCTGCGGCATCAACGTCGACGAGCTGCTGATCTCCCAGCCCGACACCGGCGAGCAAGCGCTCGAGATCTGCGAGGCGCTGATCCGCTCGAGCGCCGTCGACGTGGTCGTCGTCGACTCCGTCGCCGCGCTCGTGCCGCGGGCGGAGATCGAGGGCGACATGGGGGACTCGCTGCCGGGCCTGCAGGCGCGGCTGATGTCGCAGGCGCTGCGCAAGCTCACTTCCGCGGTGGCGCGCTCGAACACGGCGCTGGTCTTCATCAACCAGCTGCGCGAGAAGATCGGCGTCGTCTTCGGCAACCCGGAGACCACCCCCGGCGGGCGCGCGCTCAAGTTCTACTCCTCCGTGCGGATCGACATCCGCCGCATCGAGTCGCTCAGGCAGGGCACCGTGATCATCGGCAACCGCGTGCGCTGCAAGGTCGTGAAGAACAAGACCGCGCCGCCGTTCCGCCAGGCCGAGTTCGACATCATGTTCACCCCCGAGGAGCACGGCATCAGCCGCTCCGGCGACCTCCTCGATCTCTCGGTCGAGTACGAGATCGTGAAGAAGCTCGGCTCCTACTACTCGCTCGGCGAACAGCGCCTCGGCCAGGGGCGCGAGAACGCGAAGGCGTACCTGCGCGAGCACCCGGAGATCGCCAACGAGCTCGAGGCGAACGTGCGCGCCGCCGCCGGCCTGCCCGGCGCCGGGGCCGTCATCGAGGCGCCTCCACCCGCTCCGGCTCCGGCAAGCGCCCCCGCCCCCGCCCTCGCCGAACTGCCGATCGATGCCTAACGCGGCTGGAACCGCACGACCGCCGGCTCGCCGCCGCGCCGCCCGCAATCGCGACGCGGCGCTCGGCGACGATCCGCGCAAGGCCGTGCAGCACGGGCTGCGGCTGCTCAGCCGCAGCGCCCGCACTGAGCACGATCTCCGCGAGCGCCTCGAGGCGCGCTTCACCGCCGCCGCGACGGCGAGCGCCCTGAGGCGGCTGCGCGCCCTCGGATATGTCGATGACCGCGCCTGGGCCGACGCCTACGTCGAGCGCCCTCGATCACTGCTGCGCAGCGCGCGGATGCTGCAACGCGAACTGCGTTCGCACGGCGTCTCCGACGAGATCGCCGTCGCCGCCACCGACGAGCACGACGACGATCAAGCCGCCCTCGCCGCGGCCAGGATCGCGCTGCGGCGCCTCTCCCCCACCGGCGCCGAAGACGCGGGCGGCGCCCGCAAGCGCTCGCGCAGGCTCGTCGCCGCGCTCGCGCGCCGTGGCTTCGACCCCGGGACGATCCAGCGCGCCCGAGCCAGCATGCAGGCCGCCAGCACACACGAAGCCGCCCCCGCCACGCCGTAGCGCTCGCTCAGCGTGAGGGCGCGCCACCATGCGCGGTGATAGACTGTGCGCATCGACGGCGCGGGCGCTCACTGGCCCCTCAGCGATGCCGCCACGCCGCAGATGCCGACTTATGTCTCGCGACCCGCTTCGGCGGAGGCGCGGGTCTCGAATCGAGGCCGTCCCATGGATTCACTCGTACTCAGCGCCCTCGTGGGCGTGGCCGCTCTCGTGATCGGCTTCGCCGTCGCCTACGCCATCCTCGGCCTCGGAGCCCGCGACGTGCGCCGCCGCGCCGAGCAGGCCGCCGACCGCATCCGCGAGCAGGCGGAGAACCGCAGCCGCGAACTGCTGCTCGAGGCGCAGCAGGCCGGCCTCCGCTACCGCGAGGAGGCCGACGAGGAACTGCGCGAGGAGCGGCGCGAGGCCGCCCGCGTCGAGCGCCGCCTCGAGCAGCGCGAGGAGTCGCTGGAACGCCGCGCCGAGGGCCTCGAGCGCGGCGAGCAGTCCGTCCGCGACCGCGCCGACGGTCTGGACCGCCGCGAGCAGGAACTCGAAGCCGCTCAGGCGCGCCTGCATGTGGAAGAGGAGCGAGTGCGCGAGCAGGAGTCCGTCTTCCGCAGCGAGCTTGAGCGGATCGCGGGACTGAGCGCCGAGGAGGCGCGCGATCTGCTGCTCGACAGCCTCGACACTGAGCTGCGAGACGAGTCCGCGCGGCGGGTGCGCGCGATGGAGGCCGCCACCAAGTCCGAGGCCGATACGCGGGGCCGCAAGATCCTCGCCACCGTGATGCAGCGCATGACCTCCGAGATCACCTCGGAGGCGACGGTCTCAGTCGTGCCGATCCCCTCCGACGAACTGAAGGGCCGCATCATCGGGCGCGAGGGCCGCAACATCCGCGCCTTCGAGGCCGCAACCGGCTGCGACCTGCTGATTGACGACACTCCGGAGGTCGTCACCGTCGTCGGCTTCGATCCCGTGCGGCGCGAGATCGCCCGCGTCGCGCTCGCGCGCCTCGTGCAGGACGGGCGCATCCAGCCGAGCCGCATCGAGGACGCCGTCGAGAAGGCCCGCAGCGAGGTCGACCGCATGGTGACCGAGGCCGGCGAGCAGGCGCTCGTCGATGCCGACGTGGCGGCGCTCCACCCGGAGGTCGCGAAGACGCTCGGCAAGCTGCGCTTCCGCTACTCCTACGGCCAGAACCAGTTGCGCCACTGTGTCGAGACATCGTGGCTGGCGGTCGCGCTCGCGCACGAGATCGGCGCGGACGTGGAGACGGTGCGCCTCGGCGGGCTGCTGCACGACCTCGGCAAGGCCGTGGACCGCGAGATGGAGGGCACGCACGCCGCGCTCGGCGCGGAGATCGCCCGCCGCTTCGGCGTCGGCGACGAGATCGTGCACTGCATCGCCGCCCACCACGAGGAGATCGCGCCCGACACGACCGAGGCGCTGATCGTGATCATCGCCGACGCGATCTCGGGCAGCCGCCCCGGTGCGCGCCGCGACTCGATCGAGCAATACGTCAAGCGCCTCGAGGCCCTCGAGGCGGTCGCCAACTCCTTCGACGGCGTCGAGCAGTCCTTCGCCATCCAGGCGGGCCGCGAGATCCGCGTGCTCGTGCGTCCCGAGGAGGTCGACGACCTCGGAGCGACGCGGCTCGCGCGCGACGTCTCGCGCAAGGTCGAGGAGACCCTGCAGTACCCCGGCCAGATCAAGGTCACGGTCGTCCGGGAGACGCGCGCCAGCGCGGTCGCGCGCTAACCCGTGCGCGTCCTCATGGTCGGCGACATCGTCGGCCGGCCTGGCCGTGAGATCGTCGGCTCCGCGCTGCCGGGGCTGCGCGACTCGCTCGCCATCGACCGCGTGATCGCCAACGGCGAGAACGCGGCGCGCGGGCGAGGACTGACCGAGCGCACCGCCAACGAGCTCTTCGCCGCCGGCGTCGACGTGATCACCTCGGGCAACCACATCTTCGACGTGCGCGAGTTCGTGCCCGCCCTCAACCGCGACTGGCCCGTGCTGCGGCCGGCCAACTACCCGCCCGAGGTGCCCGGCCGCGGCATCTGCAGCATCGACGGGCTGACCGTGATCAACCTGATGGGCCGCGTCTTCATGCCCGCCGTCGTCGACGACCCGTTCCGCGCCGCCGACCAGTTGCTCGACGGCATCGAGCCCGGCAGCAGCGTCGTCGTCGACTTCCACGCCGAGGCGTCGAGCGAGCAGCAGGCGCTCGCCTGGTACCTCGACGGGCGGGTCGCCGCGGTCGTCGGGACGCACACTCACGTGCCGACGGCGGACGCGCGTCTGCTGGCGGCCGGCACGGCGGCCGTCGGCGACCTCGGCATGGTCGGGGTGCGCGACTCGGTCATCGGCGACGACATCGAGTCGGTGATCAGCCGCTTCCTGACCGGCATGCCGACGCGCCTGCCGGTCGCATCCGGCGAGGACGGCGTCTTCAACTCCGTACTGATCGACATCGACAGCGACAGCGGCCTGGCGACCAGCATCGAGCGCGTCGATCGCGTGCTCCCGCTGTGGTGACGTCAGCGACCGTGCCGCGCCTGCGGCGGGCGGCCTCGTGAGCCGCGGCGACTTCCACACGCACTCGACGTGTTCCGACGGCCTCCGCTCGCCTGGCGAGCTCGTGGACCTCGCCGCGAGCCGCGGTGTGCGCGTGATGGCACTGACCGACCACGACACCCTCGACGGCCTCGCCGAGGCGGAGGCCGCCGCCGCCCGCCATCCCGGCTTCACGCTCGTGCCCGGCGTCGAGCTGTCCTGCGACGTACCGGGCACCGAGGTGCACATCCTCGGCTACTTCATCGACCGCGAGCGCCGGGAACTGCGCGAGCAGCTCCACCAGTTCCGCCAGGGCCGCATCGACCGTGCGCAGCGCATCATCGACGCCCTCGAGAGGCTCGGCGCCCCGATCGAGTGGTCGCGGGTGCAGGAGCTCGCGGGCGAGGCATCGGTCGGGCGGCCGCACATCGCGCACGCGCTGCTCGAAGCCGGGCACATCGAGACGTTCGACGAGGCCTTCGAGCGCTTCATCGGGCGCAACGGCCCCGCCTACGCGGAGCGCGCCAAGCTCGCCCCCGCCGAGGCGATCGCGATGATCGGCGAGTCGGGCGGCCTCGCCGTCTTCGCCCATCCCTCGTTCACGGACGACTACCCGCGCGTCGCCGCGGAGCTGGCGGCTGCGGGCGCGTTCGGCCTCGAGGCTTACTACCAGGGCTACGAGCCGGATCTCGTCGCCGGGCTGGCTGCGCTGGCGGAGCGGCTGGGCCTGTTCGCCCTCGGCGGCTCGGACTACCACGGCATCGACCGCGAGGACGAACGTCCGCCCGGCGACATCCCGCTCCCCGACGCCGTCACCGACGCGTTCCTCGAGGCAGCCCGCGAGCACGGCTGCCGCGTCCCCGAGCCGGCGCCGGGATAGCCCGCAGGAGCGGCTCGCCGCTACACTCGCGGAGAGGCATCCGGAGGCATCATGTCCCGTCGCTCACGCAGGCAGCGCACCCGACCGCGGCGCAACCCGCCACCGGCTCCGCCGCCGCCCGGCCCGCCGGTCCTCGAAACAGGGGGCCTCCGCGCATCCACCGCGAGGGCGGCTTCCAGCGAGCGCCCGCGGCGGCTGGTCGAGCGCGACGCACCGTTCATCGCCTCCGAGCTGCGGCGTATCGCGATGATCAGCGGGGTGTGCGGCAGCCTGCTGGTGCTGCTCGTGCTCATCGACCGGCTCCGCTAGCCGGGCCCGGCGCCGGGAATAGGACAGCCTACCGGGCGCGTTCGCTACGCGAGGCGGTTCCAGGCGACGATCGTGCCGATCACGACGAAGATGATGCCGCTCGCGTCCCGCGTGATCAGGTCAAGCTCACCGGCGAGGAGCAGCCGCAGCAGCGCCGCCGCGACGATCGCGCCCGCCGCCAGCAGTTGCAGCGCACGCCCCCGCTTGCGATTCGTCACCAGGTCGAACGCGCGCGCGAGGAGGGTCGCCGCGCCCACGCCGCCGAGCAGCGCGATCGCGAACAGCAGCAGGCCGCCTCCCGGCCTCGGCGGCAGCAGCAGCGCCGAGGCCACGCCGACCACCGCCGCGCCGAGCAGCGCGACGATGCCCGCCCGCAGGTAGTGCGCCGGCTCCAGTTCGTACATCGGCAGGCGGCGCATCCGGGCGCAGTCCGGGCAGCGGATGCCACCCGGCGCGTGGATCATGCAGCGCGGGCAGATCTCGACCTCGCAGCGTCCGCAGCGCAGTTCGGTCTCGACATCGGCGTGGCGCTCACAGTACGGGATGGCTGCCTCCGAGGCCCACGCTGGCCCTCGCTGCACCGTCCGGGCGATTGACCCTGCTCGGCGCGCGCATCTACCATCGATCGGCGAGCGGCCCCGTAGTGTAGCGGTCCAACACGCCACCCTGTCACGGTGGAGATCGTCGGTTCGAATCCGATCGGGGTCGCCAGACACCCCACCCTCGCGCGCCCACCTCAGCCCCCGCGCAGCGGCCTCGCCGCGCCCGGCGTTCGGCGCTGTTCCACCCTGCCCTGCCGCGTGCGCAGCTAGCTGTCCTCGCCCGCCTCGCTTCGAGGCGACTCGACAATCTGCACCGAGTGCAACACATCGCCCGGCGGCAGTTCGCGGTCGCCGGCGGGGTCACGCGACGCGAGCGCGCGCGCCGCCTCGAGGCCCTCCTCGACGCTGCCGAGGAACGTGAAGCGGCCGTTGAGATGCAGCGCGTCGTCGAGCGTGATGAAGAATTGGGAGCCGTTGCTGTCCGGCCCGGAGTTGGCCAGCCCCACCGCGCCTGCCTCGAACGGCTCGGCGGAGAACTCGTCGGGGAGGCGGTAGCCGGGACCGCCGTGGCCGCGCCCCGTCGGGTCGCCGCCCTGCGCGATGAACCCCGGGATCACGCGATGGAAGGTGGTGCCGTCGTAGAAGCCCTCGCGGGCGAGGAAGACGAAGGAGTTCACGGATTGCGGCGCGAGATCGGGACGCAGCCGGATCGTGATCGCGCCCCGCCCGGTTTCGAGCAGCGCCCGGCAGGAGTCGTCCTCGGCCAGCCCCATCGGGGATGGCGCCTCGTAGCGGCTCGCCACGCTACTCGCCTCCGCCCGGCGTCTCCGTGATCTCGACGCTGAGGATGCGATCGGCGGGCGGCGCGCCGGGAGCCGGGTCGCGCGCCGTCAGCGAGCGCGCGACGTCGAGGCCCTCGATCACACGGCCGAAGACCGTGAAGTCCGGCTCCAGATGCGGGGTGGGGGCCAGCGTGATGAAGAACTGCGAGCCGCTCACCGTGCTGGACTTGGCCATCGAGATCACGCCGGCGTCGAACGGCAGGTCGTTTGTCTCTTCCTCGATGTCGTAGCCGGGCCCGCCCGCGCCCCCGCCTGTCGGGTCGCCGCCCTGGGCGACGAAGCCCGGAATCACGCGGTGGAAGGTGAGACCGTCGAAGAAGCGGTTGCGCGCGAGGAAGACGAAGTTGTTGACGTAGCCGGGCGCCTCCTCCGGCAGTAACTCGATGCGTATGTCTCCTCGCTCCGTGCGGATCAGCGCCTCGTAGCGGTTGGACGGATCGATCTCCATCGCCGGCGGCGCGCTGTACGTGCGGAGCACCCCGTCAGCGTCGGGCGTCGGGGTCGGTTCGGGCGTTGGTTCGGATGGCGCCTCCGCCTCGGATACCGCGGCGGCCGCCTCCGCCGGCGCTTCGGTCGGCGCTGGCGCCGGCGTCGCGTCTGGCGACGTACCCCCGAACTGGGTGATGAACACTCCGCCGAGGCTGGCGACGAGCACGATGATGCCGACGGCGAACAGCATGCGCTGGCGGCGTTGCAGCCAGCCGAAGACGCCGGGGAACTCTACCGGACCGGCGGGGTCGTAGCCTCGCGACTGGCTGCGGCGCGCGCGTTGGCGCTGACGGCGTCGCTCCCTGCGGCGATCGTTGCTCACGCGCGTCTCCCAGCCTCGTGCCTCGGGTTCTCAGCCCGCGCTTCTGCCTCGTGTGGCCCCGCCGGCGGCCGTCGTCTGCCGTCGCCGTGGGTGCGCTGGCGTCCTCGGATGACTCTACTACGAAGTCTCGGGAGGGTAGAGGCGCCGTCTACCTGCGCTCCTCCATCGAATCGGTGATGGAGGCCTCGACGTCACGGATCGCCTGCGACGTGTCCCGGCCGATCAGGTCCACATCGTGCGCACCTGATGCTGTTTCACCTCGCGCACGGCCTCGCCCGCGCCCGGAGCGGGCAGTCGGCAAGGTCAGGATCTGATCGTGGTGGCAGGCCGGATGTGTCGCCCGGCGCGGAGTCGGGGCCCCGAGCAGGCTAGTCGATAGATTGCGCCGAGCCGGACCGCCTCTGGACCTCCTGCTCCGCCTCGCGGATCGTCTCCAGCCCCTGCACCGCGATGGCCAGTTGTTCCGGGCCCAGGAGTTCGACGACTGGCAGGATCCGCTCCCGCCCGATGCGCCAGAACTGTTCGACGGCCGCTGTTCCGCGAGGGGTCAATTCGCAGATCACGACTCTCCGGTCGCTCGGGTCCGAGACGCGCTCGACCATTTCCTTTTCGACCAGCCTGTCCACGATGCCCGTGGTGGCTGAGAGGGTGCTGCCCAGGTGATGGGAGATCGATCCCATACGCATGGGGCCGATGTTCTCCAGCAGCACCAATGTCTTGACCTGAGGGATGGTCATCTCAAGGCCCGTCCACGCATCCAGACGGTCGCTTTGGATCTGACGATTCAGGTACTCTGAAGCATCCACAAACCGCTCGACGAGCTCGTGATCTTCGGCGTTCCGCTGCACCATGTGTTCTCTCCACCAGCAGCCTGCGTCGTCCCCCACAGGGCAGGCATCGCTCAGCCTTGGCCAGCACCAGGAACAGCGCGCCAACGGTGCGATGGATGGAGCGCGAGTCCGAATGTCGGGGCCAACGAAAATCTTACTTGATCCATCAGGTTACAACAAACATTTGCGAGGTAGGACAGGCTAGTACGCCAGGAAGAAGAATGTCTTGAAGCTCAGCACCAGCTGGTGTGTCGGCGCACCTCAACACGACGGGAGCGCCGAGGCGAGCGACTGCCTCGAGTCCCACTCCCGTCGCCACGGTCCGGCTGGCCGCCGGGCAGCCGTCCCGTTCCCCCGGTTGCACAGGCGCTGGCGAGGCAGGATCGATGACGGCACGGGCCGTGTCGATCGCCAGGGTCTTCTTACCAGTCGTCGCCAGAGTCATTTGACCACCCTGGGCAGCCGGTACGCGGCTTGATATCAGTGCCTGTCTGTGTCGTCAATCACCTCCTTGCGGCCGCTCGAGCAGGGCGCGGTGCGGCGAGAGTCGCTGGCGGTAGCTCTCGCCCTCGATCACGATCTGGTAGCTGGCGTTGGCGAGCCGGTCGAGGGCGCTGTTGCCGAGGATCGGGTCGTCGAAGAGGCCGAGCCACTCCTCGACGGCGCGGTTGGAGGTGATGACGAAGCTGGAGCTGCGGTGGCGGCCGATGACCAGCTCGTAGAGGTCGATCGACTGCTGTGCGCTGAGCCGGTGGAGCCCGAGGTCGTCGAGGATCAGCAGGTCGGGGGCGAGGAAGGCGCGGAACGTCTTCTCGGTGGAGTGGTCGGCCCGGGCCTGCGCCAGCTCGCGGAAGTACTGGTCGGCAGTCACGAAGCGGACGCTGTGCCCGGAGCGGACGGCGGCGTAGCCGAGCGCCTGGGCGAGGAAGCTCTTGCCGACGCCGACGGGGCCGACGAGCAGGACGTGCTCGCGGCGGTCGAGGAAGCGCAGCGAGCAGGCGGCGTCGAGCAGCCTGCGGTCGAGGCGGACCTGTGCCGACCAGTCGAAGTCCTCGAGCCTGCAGAGCTGCTCGAAGCCGGCCTGGCGGAGGCGCAGTTCCAGCCGCCCGTGGTCGCGGCGGCTCACCTCGCCGGCGAGGACGATCTGCAGGAAGTCGGCGTAGTCGAGCCCGTCGCGCCTCGCGAGAGCGATGCGCTCGGGCAGGGTGTCGAGCATCGGGCCCAGCTTGAGGCGCTTGAGCAGCGGTCGGAGTTCGGCGGTCGTGGCGGTCATCGTGACGCTCCTGTCGTGGTCTGCGTGGCGGTCAGTGCGAAGACGGCGCCGGGGCGGGCGAAGCGGCCCGGCGGCGGGGGCCCGGGCGGCTGCTGCGGGGTGGTCTCCTGCTCGAGGGCCTCGACGAGGATGCGCTCGAGCCGGCGCACGTCGATCAGCTCGACCTCGAGCGCCCGCAGGCAGGCGGCATCGAGGCGGGCGGGGGAGTAGCGCTCCGCGAGCCGCAGCAGCTTGTGGCCCTGCCGGAGCTTCGCCCAGGGCAGGGGTCCCTCGAAGAGCCGCTCGGCGTAGCTGCCCACGGCCTCGCCCAGCTCGGCCGCGCGCCGCTGGATCTGCTCGGGCGCACGCCGCGTGTAGGGGCTGAGCTCTGCCGGGTAGTCGTTCGGGTCGGTGGCCCGGCCGCCGCGCTGCTGGCGCGGATGGACCTTGAGCAGCGCGCCGCGGTGGTAGATGCGCACCAGCTTCGCGCCGAGTTGCACCTCCACCTTCTGCCCCGGCGGGCAGAGCTCCGACGGCACCGAATAGAGTGCGTACTGGCAGGCGACGTGGTGGTCTGCGTGGACCGTCGCCGTACGCCAGTCGGGCAGCTCGTACGGTTCCCCGTCCCACGGGGCGAGCAGCGGGCGCTCCTCCTCCTGGAAGACCTCGAGCGGGCGCCTGCGGGTCGTGCCGTGGATGCGCTGCCCCGCCACCTCCAGGCACCAGCGCCGGGCGACGGAGCGCATCTCGGCGAGGTCCCGGAACTGGGCACCCTTGAAGAAGCGCTCGCGCACGTACGGGACGCTGCGCTCGACGCGCGGCTTGTCGCGGGGCCGGCGCACGCGTGCGGGGTCGCTGATGAAGCCGCGGTGGCGGGCGTACTCCAGGAAGCCCCGCGTGAAGCGCGGGTGCAGCGCGTCGGCCCCGGCCACGGCGGCCGGGAAGTTATCGATGACGAGGTAGCGGGGCACGCCCCCGAAACAGGCCCAGGCCGCCTCCAGGCCCTCGATCACCGCCCCCAGCTGCTGGCTGGTGGTGGGCCAGACGAAGCAGTGCCGCGAGTAGCGCCAGACCACGATCAGCGCCCACACCGTGCGCCGGCGGCCGCTCTCGGGATCCGTGACCAGGCCGAGCCGGCCGAAGTCCATCTCGGCGACCTCGCCCGGCGGCCCGTCCTCCATGCGCACGGTCACAGGCTGCCGCTGGCGCCAGCCGCGGCGCCGGATGAAGCGCCGCAGCGAGCTGTACGAGACCTCGCAGCCGCGCTCGGCCAGCAGCTCCTGGACCCGCGTCACCTGCAGGCGCTCGGCCGTCAGCCAGCCCTCGATCTGCTCCGCCCACGGCGCCAGCAGCTGCTCGCTCGGCGCCTCCGCCTGCCGCGGCCCGGTCCGGCTCAGCGTCGCCAGGCGGGCGAGCTGCTCCTCACTCGGCTCGGGACCGCCGGGCTCAAGCCCGGCCGCCTCCGCCGCCTCGATGTAGCGCCGCACCGTCGGCCGCGACACTCCCGTGCCGCCAGCGATCCGGCGCTGGCTGAGTCCCGCCTGCCAGCGGCGGATGACTTCCCTGATCTCCACGCAATGCACCTCCCGGTAGGCCATCGCTGCTCCCTTCCCTGGGGATGCAGACGATGCTGGCCGTACCGGCGGCCCGGGTGGTCAATAGACCCTGGCGAAGTGGTCAAAAGACCCTGGCGATCTCGCCGTTTGGTGGTAAATAGATCCTGGCGATTCACAGGCCGGGAGGGTCAGGGGGCAGCAAGTCATGCCGGCGGCGCCGCTCGCGCCGGCGGGCGCCTCCTCGGGCGCTTCCTCGGGGGCTTCCTCGGCTAGAATGGCGCGCCATGAACCAGATACTCCCCAGGTTGAGCTGGCTGGTCACGGTCCGTCCGTACCTCACGCTCGGCGTCCTCGTCATCATTACGTGGTGCTGGCCGCGGGGGCGGGGCGGCGCGCGCCGGTGGTGGAAGGCGCAGCCCTGGCGTTCCTCCCCCCGGGGAACGCCGTCGCCGACGCCATAACTGAGATCGATGACCTCTTCGGGGACTCCGGCGACGTCATTGTCGCCACACTGATCTTCCGCGGGGAGACACTTACACCCGACGGGCTCTCCCAGATGGACGCCCTGATCGATGGCATCGTCAGCGACCCGCGCGTGGCGGAGCTACGGGCGCCCGGCGACGCGTTCGTGGCGCCCACATTGCTGCTCAAGGCCGTGCTAGGAGTGGACAGCTTCGAATCGGTCACGCAGGCGGACATCGACTCCGCCCGGAGCGCCGCCCCGGAGATCGAGGGGGCGCTCGCGGCAATGACCGGAACCGATACGGACGGCACGCAGGTCGCGATCGCCACCATCCGCCTGCGGGACACGGGCGACGAGAGCGTTCAGGACGCTGAACGGCGGATCAACCAGCTGGCGGCCGGGGATGAAGGCCCGCTGCGGGTGAGCAGCGTGTCGCCCGTGGTGGTCGAGGATGAGTACCGGAAGGCCACGGAGGAAGGAATGGCGCCCCTGATAGGACTGGCGCTGCTGCTGATCGCGGCGCTGCTCCTGGTCTTCCTGCGCACGCTCTCGGATCTGCTGCTCACGCTGACGGGGCTGTTCCTTTCGCTGATCTGGATCATCGGGGCGGAGGGCTGGCTCGGGCCGAACGGGCTGGGGCTGATCGGCCCGGCGTGTGGCGGAGGTGCTGGGGAGGTCGGTCACGCGCAGGCCGGCGCCCTACTTCGTCGCCGTGCTCGCAGTGACCATTGGGCTCGGGTTCGCGGCCACGGGGCTCGAGTCGGGTTTCAGTATCCGCGACATCCTGCCCAGCGGCGGGAGCGTGCTGGAGGATCTGGAGACCCTTGACACAGCCGTTGGCGGCTCAACGGAGATCGCCAGCGTACTCGTGAAGGCCGAGGCCACGGAAACCCGCACGCTTCTGAACCTGCACGATCTCACGACCGCCTTCGAGGACGAACAGCGTCGCCCGCAGGCGGCAGCGGGACCGATCCAGGTGTCCTACGGCCTGCTCGTGCGCGACTGGACCGAGGACAGCGGGGAGCCCGGCGACAAGTACGACCCGGAGCTCGCAGCGCTCTTCCGGGAGGCGTCTGCGGGGTTGGAACTCGATCCGGAGCTGATGCAGGAGTTCCTCGACAAGCTCGAGGCAAGGGATCCCGCCGTTGCGCACAGTCTGGTCAACGATCCGGCGGGCAGCGACGCAATGCTGCTCCAGTTCCCGGCGTACTCGCACGATCCCGCGGCAACCAAGCTGATCCAGGAGCAGATCGACGAGCTCTGGTCCGGCGACGACGATGCTGTCACGGCGACTTCGTTGAGCATCATCTCGATCACGGTCACGGACGCGATCACGGGCTCACAGACACAGGCGATCAGCACCACCGTCGCGGCGGCCCTCGGCGTCCTCGCCATCTTCTTCTGGGTGACGGTGCGCCAGCCGGCGCTGGCGTTCATCGCGGTGGGGCCGATCGTGCTCGTCCTCATCTCCGTGCTGGGCACGATGGCGCTGCTGGGCATCCCCTACACACTGGTCACCTCGATCATCACGGCGCTCTCGATCGGGATCGGGGTGGACTACACGATCCACGTGATCCATCGCTACCGCGAGGAGTTCTCCCGCCTGCGCGACCCGGAGCAAGCGGCGATCCGCACGCTCGCGACCACCGGTTCGGCGCTCCTGGGCTCCGCGCTGACGACGGCGCTCGGGCTCGGAGTACTGGTCGCCTCGCCGGTGGCTGCGTCCCAGCAGTTCGGCATCACGGCGGCGATCACGATCCTGTACTCGCTGATCGTCTCCGTCGTGTTGGTGCCGCCGGCGATGACGGTCTGGGGCGCGTACTAGAACATGCGGCTGCGCTCGATGGTGAAGCGCATGGCGGATGAACTCGACCTGGCGATCGAGGCCGTGCACCAGCGCCACGAGCAGGCGCAGGGCTCGCCGTAGACGGCAAGCAGGGGAGCGACGCTACAGGCCGGCGACCTCGCTGGCGTGGCCGGCCTCGTGGCGCGTCAGGCGGGGAACTCGCGCCTCCGCTCGGAAATGACGAACTTCAGCTTCTTCGGAGACAGCGACGGGAACGGATCGATCTTGATCTTGTAGTTCGCGGGTGACACCTCGATCGTGAAGTAGTGCGCCAGCAGCAGCAGGTTGACGGCCAGTTGCAACTCCACGCACCTGTTGCCGAGACACGTGTGCGTGCCCAGCCCGAACGGGGCGTATCCGGGACTGAGATGTTCGTTGCGCGGAGGCAGATAGCGGTCGATATCGAATGTCCTGGAGTCGGGGAAGACGTCGTCCATGTAATGCGCGGCTACCTGGGCGATGAAGACCCGTGACCCCTCCGGAATCTCGTAGTCCTCAACCACGCACCCATTCATCACGTTCCGCACCGACATCGGGACGATCGGGTACATCCGCATGGATTCCATGATGAAGCAGCGAGTGACGTCGATCGTGGACTCGGTGAAGTCCTCACGAGCCGGATCGCCGCCGTCAAACAGGGCGTCGGCCTCACTCCGGATTCTGGCGTAGAGATCGGGCTGTGACGCCATGGCGTAGAGCGCGAAGCCCAGCGCGTCGCCGAGGTAGACGCTGGCAATCAGCGGCGCCGAGAGCGCGAAGCGGAGATTCGACTCCGGGAGGAACTGCGGATCGCTCGCGTGCAGGCTGAGCAGGTCATCCGCGAGATCGCGAGGGCAGCCGGCCCGCTGGGCGGGCGTGTGGACACTCTGGACGCGGTCCAGCAGTACTTCGATGGTCTTCGCCCGGCGCCTCATTCCCGGGGTTTTCAGCATGAACTTGGGCATGACATGCAGGACGTGAGTGCTGAGCGCCCGTGTCTTGTACTTGATCAGGTCGTCGATGATGTCCTGCGAATCAACGCTGATCGCCAGCGGTGAGATCTCTGCGTTGATCAATTGCCACACATGCTCAACGCGGGGAGCACGTCTCCAACCTTCCAGGTCGCCATCTGCGACCGGGTGTGGTGATAGAGATCCTCCAGTTGCCCTTCGAGTCTCGCGCGCGAATACGCCGGCGTCATCGCCTTGCGGAACCGGAAATGATCGGCGCCATCCAACGCAGGGTAGAATCCCTGACGCGCCGTAGACTTTCTCGAAGTCCTGCAGATAGTCCCTGGCTCTCAGGTACATGCGCCCGTGCCGATGCGCCCAGTGATTCGTGTCCGGCCCGGCCAGAATGATGATTGGCTTCGCAAACGGCGGCTTAATCTGAAAGACCGGGCCATACTTCCCAGCGAGATCCGCAAAGAGCGCGGGAAGGTTGCCATCGCGAAGATTTCGATGGAGCACAAGCTTAGGCAGCGGGACCGTCGGAATATGCTTGGTCAGGGCGGAACGTCGAAGCAACGGTCCGGACATGTTCTGTGCGACCGCCTCGGCGATGGCGCGGCCGATCAAGTCCAACCTGCAGACGAGCTCGATGCGCTCCTCTGACTCGTCATCGAGCTGGAACATGAAGCGGAAGACATCGCACGTATTGATGAGGGCGATAATGATGACATCACGCGGGTCGGGAATCTCGTTGTTGAAGATCACCTTGCTGATGCGCGTCTTGACGAATTCGACTGCGGAGCCTTCTCCGGAGCGGTCGAACAACTCCATCTGCCAGGCAGTAGGAGCCAGCGTCCAGAAGTCGCCCTCGTGGTGTTCCAGGATCTTCAGGTCAACCAGGCGATCCAGAGACAGGTCGATGATCGCCTCCGCGCGCGGAGCGAGCCGTTCGATCCAGTACTGGGCGTTGGACGGTGCGGGGATTGTAGGTTTCGCGGTTCTGCGGCCCGAAGACGTTGATCACGCCGGGCCCATCGGGGTTCCGCCGGTTGTGAACGACAGCGACGCGCATCATGGCCTCCAAGCCATGTCCGCGCTGCTCTCAGTGCGGTCGTCCGCGATGCTAGCACTGCAGTAGCGGATGCCGAGGCGGCGGCGCGGGCCGCCGGGCGGGAGCTGCGCCCAGGTTGGCATGCGCGCGACCGTTATGTCTGGTTGGTACCCCCGGCAGGACTCGAACCTGCGCTCCCGGCTCCGGAGGCCGGTGCTCTATCCACTGAGCTACGAGGGCGCGCCGATCAGTGTAGGGAGCGGACTCCGCGGACGGCAACCGTCCGGCTGAGCCTCGCTGGTGCTACGCCTCCGCGGCGCCATCCTCGCGGGCGGCGACCTGGCCGAAGAACGCGGCCACGTCGGCGGCGAACAGCTCCGGCTGCTCCATCGCCGCGAAGTGCCCGCCGCGCGGCGGCTCGCTCCAGCGCACGAGGCGGTACGAGCGCTCGACGGCCGCGCGGGGCGCCGTCCACGGCTCGCCGAGGAAGCGCGCGAACGCCATCGGGAGGGGCGGGACGGACGACGGGCGGAACGGCGGCGATTCGCGGCGGCTCTCGTAGTAGGTGCGCGCCGCGGACAGCGCCGTGCCGGTCAGCCAGTAGAGCGTGACGTTCGCCAGCACCGCGCCGCGGTCGAAGATCTCCCACAGCTCGCCCGGCTCGCTCCAGGCCCGGAACTTCTCGAGGATCCAGGCGAGCAGACCCACCGGCGAGTCGTTGAGCGAATAGGCGAGCGTCTGCGGTTTCGTGCCCTGGATGTGACCGTAGGCGCCCTCGAGGTCGCGCCACTCCGCCATCTGCGCACGCCACTCGGCCTCTTCCTCGGAGGGCTCCGCATCCGGCGGGGCCGGCACGAGCCCGGCGGGGAAGTTGAGGTGCAGTCCCAGCACGGCCTGCGGCTGCTGCCGCGCCAGGCGCGCGCCGATGGGTATGACACTCTGAAGTGGCCCCACCTGAGGCCGAAATGATGATCGAAAGTGGCCCCACCTCCGACCGATCCAGTGCCTACGCTCGGGTGAACGTGACTTCCCCGCAGCGAAGGAAAAGGAGTTGTCGAAGGTGGAGCTGTTCGAGCATATCCGGAGAGACAGCCGTGAGAGCGGCTCGTCGCTACGCGAGCTGGCGCGCCGCCACCGCGTGCACCGGCGCACGGTGCGGCAGGCGCTGAAGTCGGCGCTGCCGCCGCCGCGCAAGCCGGTAGCGAAGGCGGCGCCGCGACTCGGTCCGCACCGCGCGACGATCCGCGAGTGGCTGGTCGCCGACCTGAGCGCGCCCCGCAAGCAGCGCCACACGGCGAGGCGGGTCTGGCAGCGCCTCGTGGACGAGCGCGGCGCGAGCGTCGCCGAGTCGACGGTGCGCGCCTACGTCGGCCGCGTGCGCCGCGAGCTCGAGTCCGGGAGCGTGGTCGTGACGATCCCCCAGCTGCATCCGCCGGGCGAGGAAGCGGAGGTCGACTTCGGCGGGGTCAGCGTCTGGCTCGACGGCGTGCTGACCGAGCTGTCGATGTTCGTCATGCGGCTCTCGCACTCGGGACGGGCGGTCCACGTCTGCTTCCCGGGCGAGGGCCAGGAGGCGTTCCTCGAGGGCCACGCGATCGCCCTCCGCCGCCTCGGCGGGGTGCCGCGGCGGGTCCGCTACGACAACCTCAAGGCGGCCGTGGTGCGCGTGCTCGCCGGACGTGACCGCATCGAGAGCGACCGCTTCGCCGCGCTGCGCTCGCACTACGACTTCGACGCGTTCTTCTGCGAGCCCGGGATCGGGGGCGCCCACGAGAAGGGTGGCGTGGAGGGCGAGGTCGGCCGCTTCCGCCGTCGCCACCTCGTGCCGGTCCCGCACGTGCAGAGCCTGGCCGAGCTGAACGCGTTGCTGGAGGCGGCAGACCGCGCAGACGACGCCCGCCACATCGCCGGCCGGCTCGCCACCGTCGGCCAGATGGCGGAGGCAGAACGGCCTGCGCTGCGGCCCCTCCCCGCCGAAGCCTTCGACCCCACGGTCGCGCTGCAAGCGAAGGCCGACCGCAAGGCGCGCATCGCCGTGCGTGGCTCGCGCTACTCGGTACCTGCGGCCTGCGCGGGCCGCACGGTGGACGTGCGCCTGGGCGGCGGGACCGTGACCGCCCTCCTCGGGGGCCGGGTGCTCGCCCGCCACGAGCGCAGCGCGCACAAGGGGGCCGAGATCCTCGTGCTCGACCACTACCTTGAGGTGCTGTCCCGCAAGCCCGGCGCCCTGCCCGGCTCGATCGCGCTCGAGCAAGCGCGCGTCTCGGGGAGCTTCACCGCTGCGCACGAACGCTTCTGGCAGCGCGCACGCCGCCGTCTCGGTGACCGCGACGGGACGCGGGCGCTCATCGAGGTGCTGCTGCTGCATCGCCACCTGCCCGCCGCCTCGGTGCATGCCGCGCTCGAGGCGATGGAGCGCCTCGGCTCGGTCGACCCCGCGCTGGTCGCCATCGAGGCGCGCCGCATCGCCGCCGGCCGCCGCGAGGTCGCGGTCGTGGAGCGGCCGGCGCTGAGGCGCTTCGACCGCCCTGCCCCAGCCTTGGCCGGCTACGACGCACTGCTCGCCGGGAGCGCCCGATGAGCGCGCCCGTGACCGAGCAGGCGGCGGCGCTGACGGTCGAGGCGACCAGCCGGGCGCTGCACCTCCCCACCGTGCGCCAGCAGGCCGCCGCGCTCGCCGAGGCCGCGCTGCGCGACCGGCTCACCCATCTCGTCTACCTCGCCGAGGTGCTCCAGGCCGAGCTCGACGACCGCGAGGCGCGCCGCCGTGAACGCCGCATCCACGAGGCGCGCTTCCCACGGCTCAAGCTGCTCGCCGACTTCGACCTGGCGGCGGCGCCCACGGTCGACCCGACCATGCTCGCCACGCTGGAGCGCGGCGAGTGGATCGCCTCGGGCCAGCCCGTCGTGCTGCTCGGCGACAGCGGCACCGGCAAGTCGCACCTGCTGATCGGGCTCGGCATGGCCGCCTGCCAGCGCGGGCTGCGGGTGCGCTACACGACGGCGGCCGCGCTCGTGAACGAGCTGGCCGAAGCCGCCGACGAGCGCACGCTCTCGCGCGTGGTCGCCCGCTACGGCCGGCTCGATCTGCTCTGCCTCGACGAGTTCGGCTACGTCCACCTCGACCCGCGCGGCGCCGAGCTGCTCTTCCAGGTCCTCACCGAGCGTGAGGAGCGCGCGTCGGTGGCGGTCGCCTCCAACGCCCCGTTCTCGGAGTGGGGTCAGACCTTCGCCGACCCCCGCCTCGCCGCCGCGGTCGTCGACCGGCTCACGTTCCATGCCCACATCATCGAGACCGGCAGCGAATCCTATCGCCTGCGGGTCACCACGTCCGCGAGGGGAGGTGCCCAGGCAAGCTGATCGTGACCACGGGGTGGTGGGGCCAGAACTGATCATCACGGTGGGGCCAAATGGAGTTGTCATTCCCACCTTCTCGCCAGGACCGGACGCGGCCCAGCAGGCTGCTGAAGAAGCGTCTTCTGGAGTCTCGGAGTGGCGAGAGGCGGCCTGAGCCGCCTCCGGCTTCGTGATCGTGGCTTCCTGGCCTGCCCCGGGCGCCTTTGGGGGCCCCCGGACCGGCCGGAGGGCGCACTGCGCCTACGTCGCAGCGGTCTCGAGCGCGGCCATGCGTACGAGGTTGTAGGCGGCGGCGGTGAGCTCCAGCCAGCCGCAGTTGCGCTCGCGGCCCACGAAGCGCAGCTTGCGCCCGCCGCCCAGGGTCTTCATCCAGCCGAAGACCTGCTCCACGATCTTGCGTCGCTTCTGGCTCTGCCTGTAGCCGCGATGCCGCGTGGTACGCCCGTCCACGGCGCTGCGGCGGTGGTGGTCTCGTGAAGGGGGTCCGGTCAGTGGACTTGCGAAGAGGGCCCGGTCCCGGACGGGTGCGCCCATGAACGATAGGGACGGAGCATGCAGAGTGTCGCCGCGCCTCCACGGCGACCGGGACGCTGGGTTCCGTTCGAAGGTTCTCTGATCTCGGCTACGGCCAGTGGGAGTGGATGTCTGCCGAGAATCGGAATGCACGTCCCTTGTAGGTTTTGCCGGTAGCACTGGTGACCCGGGGGCGGAGCTTTACCAATTGCTGGCTGGTGGGAGATTCTGCTGCTAGGCCTTGGATCCCGGAGGCCAGTTTCTCTGCCGGAAAATACCACGCTTCTGCCGCACCGGCGTTCAATGTCGCCGGGAGTTCTGGGTGAGATCGAGCCGGCGGTGCCTCGGTCAATACAGAGAACCCGTACCCCCTTGCGAACATCAGCCGGACATCCTGAATCTCGACGCTCGCATCGCCTTTGTTCAGTACTGTTACTTTGATGCCCTTCTCTGTGAAGCCGTACTCCCGATTCGTAGGTCCTCGTTCTTCTGCTACGTCGATCCGAATGTGTCCTCGGGATAACAGTCGATCCCATAGCCAACCTATAGGACGAGCGAACACCACACTTATTGCTGTTGCTAGCAGTGCTTCCAACGTCGACGGCTCCCCGTGTCCTGACTACGATCGATCGGCGACCATCACGCGCGTGCTGACTGTCGCGCGACTCCGCGTAGTCCTCCCGGCAACGCCACAGCCCCGCCCTCGGGGATGGAACCGCCTTCCAAGCGTAGCAAACCCTGAAGCCAGCAAGTGTCGGGAAGCTCGACGACATTGAGGAGAGACCGTGGGGGCGAGCGCTGGACGAACCACGTTCTCATCCGGAGCCGTCTCGAGCAGTGCGCCGAAGCGGGTCGAACTGGCGTAGAGGGCGCGGTACGCCCCCCGGGGAGCTGCTGAGGCACGGGGTGCGAGGGACCCGCGATGGCCGTATCGCCCTCCGGGCTTGCGAGACCCCGCTCGAATGCCGTGAATGCCTCGATGCGCTCCGGCGCCGAAGTACCGAGCACTCCGGCCCCGACGCTTCTCAATTGGACCGCCATTTCCCCCCTGCCGGCCACTCTTGGTCGAAGGGTTCCCCGCGGGCAGCCGCGGAGGCAGGTGGCAGCAGGAATCGCCTGAGCACCTCGGTAACGGCATCGAGGCTCATGGCAGGAGAGACCTCGACGCGGCGCAAGAAGGCCGACCATTGCGCCTGTTTCTCGGTGTCGTCGGTGAACTCCGGGCGCAGCGCGAGCGGCGGCTCGATTGGCAACGCAGTTCCCCGATTGTCGAAGGTGGCCGCCAACGCAGCCGCCAGCGACTCCCCGTCGAATGCGAACGTCGTCGCCACCGCCCAGAGATCGTAGAAGTCCTTCATCCGGGTGTTGGCGATGCCCAGGCGCACGACCGCCTCGAACTTCTCTGCCACGACCGTCTCCCGCGGGTACGTCCTCAGTCGCGGAGCGGGAAAGTCGAGGAGTGTCGGGAATTCGGCCTCGACGACGCCGGGAGTCACAACATCCCCAAAGCCGATGTCAACCTGGAGCGCGATCCGGGCTCCGTCGAGGTCGGCGCCCAATCGAACCCGGACGCCGCCGTATGCCTGACCATCGCGGATGGGCTCCGCCCGCACCGACCGCTCGAGGAAGCGAAGGCCGTCCGGCTCCACATCCACAGTGCACAGTTCCCGGAAGACCGCTTGCATTCGCTCCACAGCCGGCTCACCGAAGCCGAGCAGGTCCACGTCTCGCGTTGCGCGATGCACGGCTTCGTGCCAGAGCTCGAACAGGGTCGCGCCCTTGAGCACGAACTGGTCGCGGTGGCCCGACTCCGCCAGGCGGAACAGCAGGCGCTCGTTCGCGTAGCGGGTTAGGAGGTAGTTGAAGTCCTCACCGCGCTCGCGGGCGCGGTTGAGCAGACGCTGGCGGACCGAGGCGGCGAGGTTCCGTGGACGCTCGGGACTCACGCGAGCGCCTCCATGTACGGCCGCATCACACGCGAGACGCGGCAAGCGCGCGCGTACTCGAAGAGTTCGTCGGGAGTGCAGCGGCGCTGTTCGAGACAATCGCGCAGAGCATCGACAGCGATGTCGGTGCCGACCTTGTTCCTGAACTTGAAGCAGTCCGCCACGGTCTTCGCTGCGCCGTAGATGCGGACGGGAACGCCCTCGATGACATGCGTTTCGACGCCCGCATCGCGCGCCTCTCCCGAGACTCGCACGATCCGCAGGCGCGTACCGTTCGGCCGTGGCGTGCGGTCCTTCTGCCCGATGGCGAGCCATACCTCGAATGGCGTCTGCGTGGTGAGCTCGTGGAAGCGCAGCGCCGAAAGGAGGCAGATCACGCCTCTTGGGACTCGCTTCGCAACTTCGGCGAGCGAGCGGTGTTCGCTCGGCGCGGCGCCAGCTAGGGTGTAGAGGCCTCGCCCCACCCGATCCAGTTCCCCACTATGGGCCAGCCGCGAGAGATAGCTCCCAGGGATCCCTGCGGCCTCCAGGTCTCGCGGCCGGATCACGCCCGCCTCGCGCACCAGGTCGAGAATGGTGTTTGTCGTCACGGGAACCATGAACAGAGTATGCGTGCTATGTCGGTACTTATCAAGAACTACCTGCATATACAACAACCCGTCCACCTAAAGGCGCAGTCGCCTCTCCCCCCTCTGGGACTTCACGGGCGTATTGCGCGGGTCTCACCGCGGATCGTCCCACGAGTGGCCTGGAGTTCGCGCCCTCTCAGCGGGAAGCTCGGTCACCCTCAGAACGAGAGCGGCAGATACAATCTGGCGCACCCTTTTTCGCACGACCGCAGCTTCATGCCGATGTTCATGCCGTGGTAGCAGAATCTACATCTCCGGCTGGCAGGCGGCGGTGATTCCTGCGCCGACGTTGTGGCCATTGTGTGGCCATGTTGGCCGCTGCCGCAGCTCTCGGGACGTCGTCGGCCACGACGAGCCCGAGCTGAATTCCCTTACGTGGCAACGCGATGCGGGAACGGCGGGCTCGGGGTGGGAGGGCTCCAGGGGAACTCAAACACCGTTGGGGGTAACGCCCCGTGTGGGTTCGGAGGCTCGCTGCCACATCCGCTGACCCCCTTACGACGCCCGACGACGCCAAGGCGCTTGCCGACCTCGCCGGTGTCGCCGGGCTGGAGTCCCGGCCTTCGTTGAGCGCGGGCGTGTCCCGAGGTCGCCGAGGATCAGCAGCTCGGGGCGAGGAAGCCGCGGAACGTCTTTCTCGGTGGAGTGGTCGACCCGGGCCTGCGCCATCTCGCGGAAGTACTGGTCGGCGGCCACGAAGCGGACGCTGAGCGCCTGGGCGAGGAAGCTCTTCCCGACGCCGACCGGCCCACGAGCAGGACGTGCTCGCGGCGGTCGAGAAACTGCAGCGAGCAGGCGGCGTCGAGGAGCCGACGGTCGCGGCGGACCTGTGCCGACCAGTCGAAGTCCTCGAGCCGGCAGAGCTGCTCGAAGCCAGCCTGGCGCAGGCGCAGCTCCAGGCGCCCGTGGTCGCGCTGGCTCACCTCGCCGGCGAGGACGATCTGCAGGAAGTCGGCGTAGTCGAGCCCCTCGCGCCGGACGAGGGCGATGCGCTCGGGCAGGGTGTTGAGCACCCCCGGTTGCGGGCCTTTGGCGGGGCCCTCCACAACGCGCGATAATGATACTTACCGCGTGTCGGCCGAGGGCCTGATCTCGCCCGCAGGCGCCGAGCGGGCCCTGGTCCCCGCCGCCGAACTCTCCGAGCAGGCGAAGGAGGCGATCGGCCGCGCGATCGTGGCAAGCCGCAGCCCCAAACACCCGGCGCAGCTACCAGGTCGCCTGGCGCGCCTGGGAGGCCTGGGCCCGCAGCCGCGGCTACCCGCCGATGCCGGCCGGGGCCGAGACCGTCGCCGAGTACCTCGGATCGCTGCCCCGGCGAGGCCCTGGAGGAGGTTCGGGCCGGCCTGCCGCAGCCCCCAACGATCGCGATCTCAGCGCGGGCATGGCGCGACAGAGGCAGGACTTGAACGCCCGGACGCGATCAGGGCTCTGCTGGGCGCGCCAACCAGCGAGACGCAGGGCGGCGGCGCCACGGGTTCGTACCTGTGGCGGTTCTATGACTGCCTGGGAGGCTTCGGAGACGTCATCAGGAACCCCTTCTATACGGAGCTCGACCGCTTCACGACCACCGAGCACGACCTGATCGGCGCACTGCCCGAACGCGACCGCGCCTGCATCCGCGATACCCTCAGCGCCAGTGGGTACGAGACGCTCCTCGCCGACCGGCCCAACGCGGCCCCCTGGCACCTGGGGGCCGCGAACAGCTGCATCACGCCTGAAGGCTTGGTCGCGGTGACTATCAGCCTCGCCAGGAGGCAGAGCGCTGAGCTCACCGCTGAGACGCGTGCCTGCCTCGCGTAGAAAACCAGGTCCCTCTACAGGCCAGGCCTCGATGAGGTGATCCGCCTGGGCGTCGCACCCGATATCTGGGAGTGCATGACCGACGAGGAACTCGAGCGCGTGCAAGCACTCTTCATGCGCGCGCTGCGGCGCTAGCACCTGCCAGCTGACTGCGGGTCCTGGCGGCTCCGCTGGCTACGTTGCCGCGGGCACCACGGCGGCGTGGTTGCCACGACCCGCTCAGTCTTCTGCGTTACCGACGGCGCGGCCGCCGAACTTGACGTCGCCGCCGACGGCGTCCCGGTTGCGGCCGCCTACCCGGCCTTCGATCCCTGGGAGGGAATACTGCTTCCCGGACAGGGGCTGATGTCGATTGGCCCGCCAGTGCATGTCGCTGACGGTGGGGACGGCGGTCAGCAGCTCGCCGGCGACGACGGACACGGACATCGCCTCCTATGCACTCAAGGCCGCTTCTAGCCTGCCCCCGGGCCTCACGCTCGACGGCACGAGCGGCGTGGTCAGCGGCACGCTTCTTCGCGTTGTCCGCCCCCGTTCCCGCGTAGCGTTCACCCCAGCGGCGCAGATTGGGATCGGGCCCGAGGGGACCGAGATGTAGCGCGCGGCCTGTACGAGCAGCTGCCGCGGCTGGGGATCGCCACTCCTGCTGGCGCAGCCCCGCGGGGACATGTTCCGCCGTCGGCGCTGTTCGTGTACGAGGGGTTGGTAGCCACATTGAAACTCGTGACCGCGCTGCCGTTCGCCGGGTAGCGCATCTCCGGGTCGGCGCCGAGGTTGCCGATGATCATGACTTTGTTGAGCATTGTGTCGTCCTTCGTTCGCACGCCGCCGCAAGCGGCGGCACTGTCGTCTGGCTTGTTTCGTTGCTGAGGGTGGCTGGAAGCGCTCGCGCTACCCGCCGTTGGCGACGATCAGGATCCGCACAGTGGCAGCGATTGCCACTGCGGCCAGGATCGTGATGCCGCTGACGCCGCCGGCGACAAGCCCCATCTTCCAGCTGTTGATCTGTCCGATGCGAAGATCGAGCTGTCCGAATCGCAGGCCCAGGTGGCGGACCTCTTCTTTGAGCTCCTCGGTGGTTGTCTTGACTTCCGCGATCGTCGTGTCGAGGCTGTCGAAGCGTTCCTCGTAAGAGGCCGCGAGACCGTCGAAGCGTTCCATCACGGCAGCGTGCTGCGCTTGGCTTTCCCTGCGCAGTTCCTCCGTGCGTTCGTTCATCTCGGTCCTCAGCGCATCGAGTTCCGCAACCATGCTAATCCTTCCCGCGCCCGAGTGTTGTCGCTCAGGCAGCCTCCGCGTCCTCGCTGTGCTGTTCTGCCGCCCGCTGCTCCCAGTGCTCGCGCTTGCCAATGAACTGCACCCGTGTGGTGGGAATCAGGCGCCAGCGTGAGCGGCGCTGGCCGTCGTCGCTGACCCACTGCTCCCTTCGCGCGTAGCCTTCGGCCACGACCGTGCGGCCGCGTGCGGCTGATGCGCGCGAAAGGGTGTGCCTCGAAGACCTCGTCGCTCTCGGCAGGGAGCAGCTGTCGGCGGTGCAGCACGGTCCCTCCGTGGGCGACGAAGTCAACCTCGTCACCGCCGGAGGCAACTATGGCTGGGACCCGCAGCGCGGCTACGACGCGAGCGTTCCCATGACCGACCTCCAGCAGTTCGCCGCCGCCATCGAGGCCAGGTGCTCGTCGAGCGACCCGGCGCTCGCGACAGCGACGGCATCTTCCTCGAGGGTGCGGCCTGGCGATTCCACCACGCGTGAGCTCCCCTCGGCGGAGGGCTCGGGGCGGCTGCGCTCCTCCAGAGGGCGAACATCGGTGGCTGCCTATCCCGCGCAGGGCGCAAAGCTCCCGCACGGAACGGGTTAGCGGCCGTCCGGCCGCCGGCAGGCGAGGGGATCCCCGCGACAACGCGAGGCGTCAGCGTGCCGGGGCTCGGGGGTCTGGTAGCTGTGGAGCGGTTTTAGTTGGAGGGAGGGGCCACCTGTGCCGTAGCGACTGGCGCGGGCGCGGCGTAGTAGTTCGCGATCACCGGGTTAGCGTTGCCACCATCGCGTGAGGTGATGGCTATCCCAAGTGACGTGACGGACACGCCAATGAACACTGTGGTCACGAACGACATGGTTATCATCCACCAACGCAGACCGTTGAGGTGGTTCTCGATCCTTTGCGCCAGGTTGTCCATGTCCTCGCGATGCCAGTCGCGAGTCGCGGTGGCGCCGTCGGCCAGGGCCAGCGCCTGCTCGGCACTGAATCCCGCCTCTGCGTAGTGTTCGCGGATTTTCTGTTCCCTAGTGATTGCTGCCATCGTTCATTCTCCAGCGCATGGTACTCGATACATTTGTCGGTATGTGCGGTGGCCCGCACGGAATGCGTATCGCGGTACAGTTCTCCTTCGTGTCTTCTCTGTCGCTTCGCTTTGGATGATCCAAAGACACAGCTGGCAGCCCGAGCGCCCCCGTCCGGAGGGGTTCGGGCGGCCAGCTGTGTGCTTGGCGGATAACGCAAGCAACCGGGGACGAGAGGCTGGCTTGCGCCTGTTCTGCGTCATGCGCCGGGAGCGACGATTTGCGGTAGGGCGTACCGTCAGGCACCTCCTCGCTTGAGGCGACCTCGGGGAGCGGGCGGGCCACGGCTGCAGCAGCGTCAGCTAGCGTCGCGCCTCCGCAGACGGGCAGGCACGGCTGGCGGACGGGCGCAGGTCGCTCTCGACCTGCGTGGGCTGGCGGTATCTGTCGCGCGTGGCGATCCCATCACGGCGCCCCGGCTACGGCTCGCAGAACGGCAGGCCCAGCGTATCCAGGTCCGTCATCGCCACGTCACGCAAGCCGTCCGGTATGCAACCCGTCAACTCGTTCCCGCCCAGCCACAGCGCCTGGAGGTTGGCGAGGGTGCCCAACTCGGCGGGAATCGGTCCGCTGAACCGGTTCTCCGCGAGGTCCAGGAATCGCAGGGTCGTGAAGCCCCCGATCCACGCCGGGATAGGCCCGCTCAGCTTGTTTTCGCCGAGCCTCAGCGCCTTCAGATTGGTGAGGCTGCCCAACTCGGTGGGGAGCGGCCCGCTCAACTGGTTCGCCCGGAGGTCCAGGAACTCCAGCTTGGCGAGGCTGCCCAACTCGGCGGGAATCGGCCCGCTCAACTCGTTCACCACGAGGTCCAGGGATCGCAGTGCGGTGAGTCCTCCGATCCAGGCCGGGAGTGGTCCCCTCAGCTGGTTATTGCTGAGGCCGAGAGACTCCAGGTTGGTGAGGCTCGCCAACTCGGCGGGGAGCGTCCCTCTCAACGCGTTTGCGCCGAGTTCCAAGCTCTTCAGATGGGTGAGGCTGCCCAACTCGGCGGGGATCTCCCCGTGCAAGAGGGAGAACGCGAGGAACAGGTCGGTGACGCGACCGGCGGCGTCCGTCGTGACTCCCGGCCATTCGCCGATCGGCCTGTCGGACAGCCAGTTGCGAGGACGGACGTTGGCCGCAACCCAGCCCTGGCCGCCCGTGGTCTCGTAGAGCACGACGAGCGCGGCCCGGTCCGGCTCGGGAGCACGGACGGCCGCCTGCGTTGGGGTGGCCGTCGGCGTTGCAGTGCCTCCGCCGGCGCTCGCCGGAGTCGCTGAGGGGGTTGGCTGGGGGTCCCCCGGTCGGCGCTCGCCGGGGTCGCCGCGGGGGTTGGCTGGATGGCCCCTCCGTCGGCGCGTACCGGGGTCGCCGCGGCGGTCGGCTGAGCGGTCGCCCGGTCGGCGCTGTCCGGGGTCGCCGCGGGGGTTGGCGCCGCGCTGACGGAGGGCGTCGGCGCCTCGGTGGCGGATGGCGCCGGCGCGTCAGAGATGCAGCCAAACGCAAGGGCTGCGCTAGTCTGTCCTATTCCCGAGTAGAGGCGACAGGTGCCGGCCTTCTGAGATAGGGGCCAGGCGGTACATCCTGCTGTGTGTCCAAGCACAGGAAGGATCTCCGCCATGACCCCCGACGACGTACTGTACCGTCAGGCCTTGCGAACCTTCGCGCTCGCCGAGGGACTCGGCTGTTGCGGGCGCCGGCGGAGCACGGCGAGGAGCGCGTGCGCGAGGCGCTCGAGGCATGCCTCGGCGACGGCGGGCGCTCCGACGAGCTGGCCTTCCGTCGCTCGCTGGCCGGGGCCCGGGAGCGCCGCGAGGTGGCGGTGCCCGAGGCGCTGCGCGGCTACCGCGTGGAGCGCGTCGGGGTAGAGGCGTCGCACCGAGGGCAGCTTCAGCTCGCGGCAGTGCGCCTCGAGCACGGCCGCGCGAGCCGCGTTGTTCACGGCGCCGCCGCCGCGAGCAGGCGGTCGTAGACGGCCGCCGAGACGCTCTCGACCTCGTAGCCGCGCAGCGTCTCCGGCACCGTCACCGCCGCCGCCGGCTGGGCCGAGGCGAGCAGACGCTGCACGGCCAGTTCGTCGAAGGTTCCGCTGGCGAGTGTCTGCTCTAACACCTCGCGCACCCGCCGCTCGCCGTGCTCGTCCACGGCCCGCAGCAGCCGCGCGAGGGTGCGCGCCCCCTCCTGGGCGCCCTGCTCGCGCTCCAGCCGCGCCCAGAGCGGCCCGAAGGGCTCGCCCAGCGCCGCGACCAGCTCCGGCGCCACCTGCCGCACCGCCTGCGGCTTGCGCGCCAGTTCGGCGAGGTAGTGCCGGTAGTCCACCCGGCGGCCGCCGAAGGGCTGCCGGGGGTGTACGACCTCCTCGCCGCGGCAGCGCAGCGTCAACTCGTCGGTGCCGATCAGCGCCGTCGCCCGCACCGCCGCCGGGCTCAGGCGGGAGTCCTCCGGCCGTGCACAACGGCAGGCCAGGCCGCGCACCGAGACGGCCCCGGCCGCCATCACGACGAGTACCCCGCCCACGGCGCGCGGGCGCACGGAGCTGGCGCTCTGCCGGACGATGCGCGACGCACTGCTCCGCCGTTCGGAGGCGGCCGCGCTCACCTGGGCCGACCTCGAGCGTGCCGACGACGGCTCGGGGCGGCTCACCATCCGCCGCGCGAAGGGCGACCAGGAGGGCAGAGGCGCGGTCGTCTACATCGGGACAGAGGCGCTGGCCGCGCTCGAGGCGATCCGGCCCGGCGACGCCGGCCCCGATGCTCCCGTCTCGGTAGCGCCCTCGCGTGCGACGCCCTCGCGCTCCGGGAGCCCGGAGGAGAACTCACCGAAGTCCACGTCGCTCAGCGAGAGCGTGGCGAGGCGGGCGTTGATCGCGTCGGGCATGTTGTACGTGTAGACCCTGTCGTCGCTCTCGTCAGCGACGTACATCACCTCGCCGCCGGACCAGATGCCGCGCGGGCTGTTGTTGCTGGCGCGGGACAGCTCTGGGAGCAAGATCGAGGTGCCCCGCACAGTTGACTGTCACTCGCTGCGGCACACGGCCGGGAGCCAGTGGATCGTGGCCGGCGTCGACCTGCTGACGGTTTCGCGGCGCCTCGGGGCACGCCTCCGCATCCTTCACGAGGGATGTCTACGGACACATGCTGACCGGGCAACAGGGGCCTGCGGCCGAGGCGCTCGACCACTTGATCGGGTGATTGGCCCCGGAATGGCCCCGGAATGGCCCCACTTGGGCCGGCTGAACGAACGAGGGCGGCGAAAAGCCCTTGTGAACATTGGTGCCCCCAAGGGGGTTCGAACCCCTGTTTCCACCTTGAAAGGGTGGCGTCCTGGTCCCCTAGACGATGGGGGCGAGCGCCGATCGAGCATACCAAGGACCGGGCGCAGTCGCCGCCGCAGACCGCGAGGCCGGTTCGACGGCGCGACAGCGCCCGAAATCTCCCGCATTCGCGGACAGAGTCCGCACGGCGGCACTGGCGCGCACGCGCCGCGTGCCGCACCATTCGGGGCTCTAAGTCAGGAGCAATCGTATGACATCCGAATCGTTCCTCCCGCAATCCCGCATTGTCGATGAGTACGAGAGCCCCGTGTCGGCCTATCAGCTCTTGCTGCTCGTCAGGATCGCGAATTCGCCCGGCAGGCTCGGCATGCTCGCCACCGCGATCGGCGAGTGCGGCGCCGACATCGGGGCCGTCGACATCTACGAGGCGGGCCGCGACTACATGGTCCGGGAGTTGCGGGTCTTCTGCCGCGACGCCGTGCACGCCCGCGAGGTCGTGGACCGGGTTGACGCCCTCGACGGCGTGGAGGTGCAGCGCGCCTCGGACCGCACCTTCCAGCTGCATCGTGGCGGCAAGATCGAGATCGCGAACAAGGTGCACATCCGCACCAACGCCGAACTCTCCCATGTCTACACGCCCGGCGTCGCCCGCGTCTCGATGATGGTTCACGACGAGCCGGACTCGGTGTGGGCGCTGACCGCGCGCCGCAACACCGTCGCCGTCGTCACCGACGGCACCGCGGTGCTCGGCCTCGGCGACATCGGCCCGGAGGCGGCGATGCCGGTCATGGAGGGCAAGTGCATGCTCTTCAAGAGCTTCGGCGCGATCGACGCCTGGCCGCTCTGCCTCGACACCAAGGATCCCGACCGCATCGTCGACATCGTCGAGGCGATCGCGCCGGGCTTCGGCGGCATCCTGCTTGAGGACATCTCCGCGCCGCGCTGCTTCGACATCGAAGAGCGCCTCGTGGAGAAGCTGGACATTCCCGTCTTCCACGACGACCAGCACGGCACCGCCGTCGTCGTCCTCGCGGCGCTGATTAACAGCCTCAAGATCGTCGGCAAGAAGCCCGAGGACCTGAAGCTCGTCGTGCTCGGCGTCGGCGCCTCGGGCATCGCTTGCGCGCGGATCATGCTCAACTACGGCGTGCGCGACATCATCGGCTTCGACCGCACCGGGGCCGTCTACCCCGGCCGCGAGAACCTCAACCCGGCGAAGGAGTGGTTCGCCGAGCACACCAACCCGGACGGCTTCAGCGGCGACCTGACACAGGCGATGCGCGGGGCGGACATGTTCCTCGGGCTGTCGGGGCCGCGCATGCTCTCGCCGGAACAGGTCGGCAGCATGGCCGACGATGCGATCGTGCTGGCGCTCTCCAACCCGGAGCCGGAGATCATGCCGGAGCTGATCCAGGGCAAGGCCCGCGTGATCGCCACCGGCCGCTCCGACTACCCGAACCAGGTCAACAACGTGCTCTGCTTCCCCGGGCTCTTCCGCGGCGCCTTCGACGCCGGCGCGAAGCGCATCACCGAGGAGATGAAGCTCGTCGCCGCCCACGCCATCGCCGAGGTGATCCCCGACGACCAGATCAACGAGGACTACATCCTGCCCTCGGTCTTCAACGAGGCGGTCGCGCGCAAGGTCTCCGAGGCAGTCGCCGCGGAGGCGCGCCGGACCGGCAACGTGCGCCAGCCGGGCACGCGGGTCTTCGTCTAGCCTGTCCTGATCTCGGGAGATGCGGCAGGCGCCGCCATCGCGCTCCACTTGATCCCCAGTCGGATCGGGCTCCTTCGCGATGTCGAACGCCACCTGCGCCACTACAACTCAGACCGCGCCCACACCAGCCGCTCGAATGGTCCCGACACGCAGACGGATGTGTCGCCGGATCCTGGAGATAGGGCAGCCTAGCCGCCGCGCAGCGTCCGGAGCAGGTCGCCCATCCTGGGTGACTGGCCGTACGCCAGCAAGTAAGCCCGGAAGAGGCGGGCCGTGAGCCAAACGACGATCGCCACGCTGAGGGAGAGGACAGCGAGACTAACGAAGACCTCCAAGCCGTCCATGCCACCGAGACTCAGCCGCATGAGGCTCGCCATTGGGGCAGTAATCGGGACGAAGCTGAGCGCCCTCGCAAGCGTCCCGTCGGGGTCATCCAGCAGGGCGGGCAGGAACCACATCGGAGCGATAGCAGGCATCACCACGAACGCGGTGATGTTCCCCGCCTGCCGTTGGTTGGTGGTGACCGCCCCGATGGCAGCCAGCAACGTGCCAATGAGAGCGTAACCAAGGAGGAAGTAGGCGAACGCAACAAAGAGCCACCCGGCCGAAGGTACATGCGTCAGCTCAAGGGGCACCTCGATCATGCGGCCGAGTGCAAGTAGGAAACCGACGCCGGATGCGGCCCAGACCGCCACCTGCAAGAGGCTCACGGCTCCCAGCCCGATGAGCTTTCCGAGCATCAGATGCTCCGGCTCGATCGAGGAGAGCAACACCTCCATGATGCGGTTCTCCTTCTCCTCGGACAGACCTTGCAACAGGTAGCCAGACGCGGTGAACGCCGACACCAGGAACAATAAGCTCACAGCGACGAAGAGCAGGCTGTCGCCCACGTCAGAGTCCTCATCGGCGGGCGCACCAGACTCGGTCACTTCATCAATCACGAGTCGATAGGGCGTGATGATGCGCTCGATCCGCTCCGAGTCGACCTGTCCGAATGTCAGGTTCTCCACAACGAATCGGCGTAGGGCGCCATCCCGTCGGCCAGCGTCGAACAGCCCGGAGCGCTCCTCCCGAACCTCCACCACCGTCCCCGTCTCCAGGTAGTCTGCGGGAAACACGAAGAGCCGCTCGATCCGTCCTTCAAGAAGATCGCCTGTGGCCGCCTCCCGGTCGGGGTACGGTGTGAAGGCCGTGCTGCCCTGCCTCCGAAACCGGGTGAAGAGCGGCTGGCCATCCTCGCCAGTTGTGAGGTCGATGTAGCCGACGGTTACCGTTTCAGGAGGAGTAGCGGAAGAAGTGTCCGCTTCGGACGTGTCGTCAGATCTCACTGTCTGAAGGACGGCGACGCCGACGAGGCCGAGTATTGCCAGGACGGGGATTGAAGCGACGAAGATGCGGTAGGCGAGTCGGCCGACGGTGACGGAGAACTCGTGTCGCGCGACGAGCCATGTCTTACGCATGACGGTCCTCGACGACTCGAAGGAAGATCTCCTCCAGGCTCGGCGTTGCAAACTCGTACCGGTCAATCTTCGCGCCGCGGTCGAGCAGTGTCCGCAGCACCGCCTCCGGGGGGTGGCCGCTTGCAAGTTTGAGCACGTATCCGGAACCCTCCCGCCGGGACCCGAGCACTCCGTCAATCGCCTCCGACGCCCGGTCGCTCGCGACAAAGACCTCGCTACCAGCGAAGCGGCGCTTGATCTCGGTGAGAAGGCCTTCGAGCACGAGGCGGCCGTCGTCGACCATCAGGATGCGGTCGCACAGTTCCTCGACGTCCGTCATCTGATGGGTTGAGAACATGATGGCGACGCCTGCGGCGCGCAGCTCAGCGACGATGTCCTTCATGAGTCGCACGTTGATCGGGTCCAGCCCGCTGAACGGTTCATCGAGTACGACGAATGCGGGATCATGGATGAGCGTCGCCGCGAACTGCACGAGTTGGCCGAGTCCCCGGCTGAGTTCGCGGACCTTCTTGTCCCGGTGCTCCTCGAACCCGAGACGTTCGAGGAGTTCGTTGGCACGGCGTAGAGCCGGTTCCCGGGAGACACCTCTGAGTTCGGCCAGATAGAGAAGGTTCGGGATGACCCGGAGATTGCGGTAGAGGCCGCGTTCTTCCGGGAGGTAGCCGATACGTTCACGGGCGTCAGGGGTCACGGCGGCGCCGAATATCGCCACATCCCCAGCGTCCGGCCGGATGATGTCGAGGAGCATGCGGATGGTAGTGGTCTTGCCGGCGCCGTTCGGGCCAACCAGTCCGATGATCTCGCCGGGCCGCACGGACAGGGAGACATCCTGTACGGCTATCCGGTCGCCGAACCGCTTCCACAGGCCGGTGGCTTGGACGACGGGAGTGGTCGCCGGAGTCGTTGTCATAGACCTTGGCATCGTAGCACGGACCATAGGTGTGATGCGTCGGGGGACGCGCTCTCCAAGGGCTCCCTGCGGCTGCGCGCGACCTACCTGCGGACCGCCCTGGCAACCCCGGCGGGTGCACCCGCGGCCAGAGGGTTTCGGCCTCGAGGGTGGGCGAGCTACGGGCGCCAGGCGTCGCCCGTCCGGACGACTGGCTGTACCAGAAGGAGCGGGTGCTCGTCGATCTCGTCGCCGCCGAGCGGCTCTCAGCGCCGCGCGCGCTGGTCTCGCTAGCCGAGCCGTCGTTGTCGGGAGCGGCGTGGGGCGGCAGGGGCAAGCCGCCGACGCGATGCGCGCTGGCGCGCTCGGCCCGCGGCCTACTGGTAGGAGTAGCGCTGCTCCTTCCACGGGTCGCCGGTGATGTGGTAGCCGTACATCTCCCAGAAGCCGGGACGCACCTCGGGCAGGAACTCGATGCCGCGCACCCACTTCGCGCTCTTCCAGAAGTAGAGTTGCGGGATCACGCCGCGCACCGGCCCGCCGTGATCGCGCTCGATCGGGTTGCCGTCGTGCGTGTGCGCGAGCAGCACCCCTTCGTGCAGCAGCTCGTCGAGCGGCACGTTCGTCGTGTAGCCGCCGTACGAGTGGAACATGACCTCTTTCGCCTCGGGCAGCACCCTGGCGAGGGCCATCACGTCGGTGAAGCGCACGCCGCGCCAGTGGTTGTCGTAGCGGCTCCAGGTGGTCACGCAATGGATGTCCGAGGTGTCCTCCGCCTGAGGCAGCGCGTTGAACTCGTCCCAGTTGACGCGCACTTCCTCCTCGACGAGGCCGAAGATGCGGAACTCCCAGCTCGCGAGGTCGATGCGCGGCGTGGAGCCGTAGGTCAGCACGGGCCAGCCGTCGGTCAGCCGCTGTCCCGGCGGGAGGCGGTCCTCGGGCGGGCGCACCGGCTTGCGGCCGGGCAGATTGCTTGTCGTCACGACGGCTTGCTCCTCACCATGACGTCTCGTCGGGGGCGTGTGCGCTCGCGCGCCACGCTCGTAGCCATCGTAGCCGATGCGCGCTCACAGGCGAGGGGCATCGGACCGCAACGGCGCCCTTCGATAGGATGGAGGCATGGGGCAAGCCGTCGCCGCAACCGGATCGGACGAGGACGCCGCGCGTCCGGGCGCGATGCACGGGCAGATCCGGCGCTTCGCCGGCATCGCCGCGGCGGTCGTGATCCTGGACCAGCTCACGAAGCTGATCGTGCGCGCCTGGCTGAGCGAAGGGGAGACCTGGCCCGAGGGCTTCGAGCTGATCCGCATCTCGCACGTCGAGAACTCCGGGGCCGCGTTCGGCATCCTGCAGGGGGGCGGCCCGTTCCTGATCGCCAGCTCGATCCTCGGCGCCGTGATCGTGGTGATCTTCCTGCGCGCCGCCCCGCCCGGCGACCGGCTCTACGAGACGGCGCTCGCGCTGGTGCTCGGGGGCGCGGTCGGCAACCTGATCGATCGGCTCTTCCGAGGCACGGTGACGGACTTCATCGATCCCACGCACTATCCCGCCTTCAACATCGCCGACTCCTCGATCGTGATCGGCGTGTTCGCGCTTGCCGTGCTCACCCTGGTCCGCCCGGACAACCGAACGCGGAGCGGCTGATGCAGCAGGAGCGCTTCGTCGCCCCGCGCACGGACCGGCTCGACCGGCTCGTCGCCGAACAGCTCGTGCACCTCTCGCGCAGCCAGGCGCAGCGGCTGATCGCGGACGGCGGCGTCGAGATCGGCGGTGAGCCGCGGACCCGCCCCGGCCGCGAGGTCGCGTCCGGGACCGAGGTCTCGATCCGGCTGCCCGCGCAGCCGGACCTCGACGCGATGGCGCTCGACGTGCCGCTCGAGGTGCTGTTCGCGGACGAGCACACGCTGATCATCGACAAGCAGCCGGGGCTGCTGGTGCATCCCGTGCAGGGCCGGCCGGCGGTCACGCTGATACACGCCGTGCGCACCCGCTACCCCGAGGTGCAGGAGATCGGCGGGACGCGCTCCGGCCTCGTGCACCGGCTCGACCGCGATACCTCCGGGGTGATCGCCTTCGCCCGCTCCGCCGCCGCCCGCGACGCGCTGCGCGCGCAGTGGAAGGCGCGCGAGACGCTCAAGATCTACCTCGCGATCGCCGAGGGCGTCGTCGAGCCGCGTCGCGGCCACATCGACGCGCCGCTCGGCCCCGACCCCACGCACCCGACGCGCCGCGCCGTGGTCGAGCGCGGCGATCCCGCGTTCAGCGAATACCGTGTGCTGGAGCAGTACGGCGAGGAGGCCGCCTTGCTCGAAGTCCGCATCCACACCGGCCGCACGCACCAGATCCGCGTCCATCTGCAGGCGGCCGGCCACCCGATCCTCAGCGACGGCGTCTACGGCCGGCCCTCGCCCCGCATCGCGCGCCAGGCGCTGCACGCACGGCGGCTCGGGCTTTGCCTGCCATCGAGCGGGGAGTGGCGCGAGTTCGAGGCGCCGCTCCCGCAGGACATCAGCGACGCCATCGAGGCGCTGCGCGCCGACCACGGCGTCGAGGCGCAGCCGCTGGCGGCGTCCAACGGGGGAGGCGCGCAATGAGCGTCCGCGTCCGCTACGCGCCCAGCCCCACCGGCGACCCGCACGTCGGCAACATCCGCACGGCGATCTGGACCTGGCTGCACGCCCGCCGCCACGGCGGCGCATTCATCCTGCGCATCGAGGACACCGACCAGTCGCGCGCCGTCGAGGGCTCCGTCGAACGCATCGAGGACTCGCTGCGCTGGCTCGGCCTCCAGTGGGACGAGGGGCCCGGCGCCGGGGGCGACTACGGCCCCTACGTGCAGTCGCAGCGCCTCGACCGCTACCACGCCGCCAGCGAGGCGCTGCTCCGCGACGGCCACGCCTACCGCTGCTTCTGCACGCCCGACGACCTGCGGGCGATGCGCGAGCGCCAGCGCGCGGCCGGCCGCCCGCAGGGCTACGAGGGCGCCTGCCGCGACCTCGACGCCGCGCGGGCCGCGGAGCGCGCCGGCGGCGGCGAGCCGCACGTGATCCGCTTCCGCATGCCGCGCGAGGGCGTCACCGTCTTCAGCGACCTGATCCGCGGCGAGATCCGCTACGAGAACCGCCTGCTTGACGACCTCGTGCTCCTCAAGTCGGACGGCTTCCCCACCTACCACCTCGCCCACGCCGTCGACGACCACGCGATGGCGATCACGCACGTCACGCGCGGCGACGAGTGGATCCCCTCGACGCCGCGCCACGTGCGGATCTTCGAGGCGCTCGGCCATGAGCCGCCGATCTACGTGCACACGCCCGTGATCCTCGGCCCGGACGGGGGCAAGCTGTCCAAGCGGCACGGCGCGCAGTCGGTGCTGGACTACGCCGACCAGGGCTACCTGCCCGAGGCGCTGCTCAACTTCCTCGCGATCATGGGCTGGGCGCTCGACGACAAGACGGAGATCCTCTCGGGCGAAGAGATGTCCGCCGCCTTCGACCTCGCCGACCTCAACCCCGCGCCCGCCGCCTTCAACAGCGAGAAGCTCGAGTGGATGAACGGCGTCTACATGCGCCAGCTGCCCGAGGCCGACCTCGCCGGGCGTTTCGCCGAGCGCCTCGACCGCGATCTCCCGGCCTCGGTCGCGCGGCCGGCCGACCGCGAGCTGGTCGCGCAGTTCACCCCGCTGATCCGCGAGCGCGTGAAGCTGCTCTCCGAGGTGGCCGGCCTGACCGACTTCTTCTTCGCCGAGGACGTCCCCGTCGCCGAGCCGGGCGAGTTCCTCGGGCGCTCGTTCCGCAGGGAGCCGGAGCAGGCCGCCCCCGCGCTGGCCGCCGCCGCGGCGGCGCTCGAACCGCTGCGCGGCGACTGGCGCACCGACACCCTCGAGGCCGCACTACGCGCGCTCGCCGAGGAGCTTGGCGTCCGCGCCGGCGACCTGTTCATGCTCTGCCGCGTCGCCGTCACCGGGAAGCGCATCACCCCGCCGCTCTTCGAGACGATGGAGATCGTCGGCCCCGCCCCCTCCCTCGAGCGCCTCGCCGCCGCCGAGGCCGCCCTGCGCGCCGCGTACCCCCCCTGACCCGCAGCCTCGAGGCGCACGCGCGCCCTCGAGGGATCGTGACCGCTGGCCAAGGCTTTGCTAGGGTGGAGAGGTCCGCTGGGGACTCGTCTAATGGTAGGACAGCTGACTCTGGATCAGTAGGTCGGGGTTCGAATCCTCGGTCCCCAGCCAACCTCCCCATACGATTTCCGGGATTACAGGACAAGCTGTCCATCACGCTGTCCAGTACGGAGCGAGCCATTACGGAGCAGGGTCGCGCTAGGTGTACCTTGTCGTACGGCTGTTCTATAGTCTTGGTGACCGGCCGCCTCGCGACTTGCGGCACACGAGGCTCCGGCGGCGAGGTGCCGGACGCTAGAACGGCAACACGATGAGAACAGCTGAGAATTCAGACGTGAGTGCGGAAGCTGGACTTCCATCGGTGACTTTCCAGAGCATGACCTTCTCCGACGGAACCACGATCGATCTCGACCCTACGGATATCGTGGTCCTAGTCGGGCCGAACAACGCCGGAAAGAGTGCGGCGCTGCGTGAGCTCGATAGTGCGTTTGATCGCCAACGCAGCCTGACAGTCCTACAAGACTATGAAGTGCGGACCGTTGGCACGCCCGACGAGTTCGAGCACTTTGTCAGCAAGCACACCCGTGTCAAGAGCGAGATGGGCACTTTCTCCTATTCCGGCTACCGATGGGGCACGTCGGTGCAGAACAGAGGTGAAGTGAGTAGCTGGTGGCCTAATCAGTTCTATCGCGTTAAGCCGCTTTTCTGTCTCAACATGCCAACCGAGAACCGCATCACCGGCAGTAACCCAGCACCCGCGATGAATCCTAGCGAAGACCAACTAGAGCACCCGATTCATATGCTAATTGATGACGACGAACTGGAAATGACACTCAGCGAACACTTCCGCAGAGCGTTTCATGTCGACATAGTCGTCGACCGTATTGGGAGGACGGTTCCGCTGCTTGTCGGGACGCGGCCCTATCCGGACGCACAACACGAAGAAGACCGCCTGTCAAAGACTTACCGAGACCGAGTTCGTTCCGTGACTACCCCTCTCGCCGAGCAGGGGGACGGCATGCGAAGCTTTGCCAGCGTCATCTTGCACCTCTTGGCACCGACCACGGCTTCAGTCCTTCTCCTCGACGAGCCCGAGGCATTCCTACACCCGCCACAAGCCCGGCTGCTCGGAGAACTCATTGCCACCGAAAAACCATCTCGGTCGCAACTATTTGTTGCCACCCACAGCCCTGACGTCCTCCAAGGCTTAGTCAACGTTGCCCCGGATCGACTTCGACTCATCCGGATCCAACGGGATGGTGACGTGAACCGCGTCAAGGAACTCGACAAGGATCTCGTGAGGAAGATCAGCAGCGACCCGCTGATGAACTATTCGTCGGTCATGTCTGGCGTATTCCACGAGAGGGTGATCATCTGCGAGGCTGACAGCGACTGTATGTTCTATAGCTCCATCCTCGACCTTGATGACGTTCACGGCGAGGGCCAGCCCGATGTTCTGTTTGTTCACGCAAACGGTAAGGACCGAATGGCCACTCTCGCGGCGACACTTACGGCCTTGGACGTCCGGGTGGATGTAATTGCTGACCTCGACATAGTCAGACACGAAGGCACAATGAAAGGGATTGTCGAAGCCCTCGGGAGCGATTGGGCTACGATCCAGCCGGTGGCTCAGAGGGTTCGAACGTCCGTCGCCGGCAGCAAGCCAGCGCTCAGTCTAGATCAGATTAAGGCCCACATCCGGGAGATGCTCGACAAAGAGTTGCCGAGCAGCAACCCCGAGAGGGAGTTGCGCTCGGTGATTGACAAGATTTTTCGCAGTGCATCCCCTTGGGATGCCGTCAAGCAGTCTGGTGCGTCTGCCATCCCCAAGGGTCAAGCGACGCGGCAATTCCGGGACTTGCGGAGGCTTTGTGAATCAACGGGCCTTTGGATCGTACCGGTCGGCGAGATGGAGGGCTTCTGTAGATCGATCGGTCGGAAAGGCCCAGACTGGGTGCAGCGGGTCATCGAGGAGCGGCAACTCGCGACAAATCCCGAGCTCGAAGGCGCACGTGAGTTCGTGCGCGCGCTGTGGAACAGCAGACGCTAGGAATGTCGAGCCCACGGCTCTTACCAGGGGCTCCCGGCTGGTAGGCCCTCAGGCTACCGGGCCCGCCTCGTGAGGCGCATGTCGATCCGGTAGAGCCCCCCCCCGCGACGCGTGCGGCGGTCACGGCCCCGCTCGCCTGTATCATCGCGGCGCACGGCGAAGATGACTGGAGGGGCAGGATGGCCTACGCGACGATACTCACCGAGACGCGCGATCGCGTCCGCTACGTCACGCTCAACCGACCAGAGCGGCGCAACGCGCTCAGTCTCGAGCTGCAGAACGAACTGATCGACGCCCTCACGGCGGCGGAGCAGGACGACGAGGCGGGCTGCATCGTGATCCGCGGCGCGGGTCCGGCGTTCTGCTCCGGCTTCGACATCACCCCGCGAGGCCGCACGCCCGGCGGCGAGACGCCGATCCGCGCCGACCTCAACAACCTGCGAGGGACGACCCGGCGGTTCGCGCAGATCTGGGAACTCAGCAAGCCCGTGATCGCGCAGATCCACGGCTACTGCGTCGCCGGCGGCACGGACCTCGCGATGCACTGCGACATGATCGTCGCCGCCGAGGACACGCAGATCGGCTTCCCGCCCGTCCGCGCGCAGGGCGCCCCACCGACCCACATGTGGACCTACATGGTCGGCCCGCAGTGGGCGAAGCGGATGCTGCTCACCGGCGACTTCATCGACGGCGCGACCGCCGAGCGGATCGGGCTCGTGCTGAGCGCGGTCCCCGCGGAGCGGCTCGCCGACGAGGTCCACGAACTCGCCTCGCGGGTCGCGATGATCCCCCACGACCTGCTCGCCGCGAACAAGGGGATCGTCAACAAGGCGATCGAGTTGATGGGCCGCACCATGCTGCAGGAGGCGGCGCGCGAGACGGATGCGATCGCGCACAAGACCGACGCCGCCCTCGAGTTCTCCAGGATCGGGCGCGAGCAGGGCCTCAGGGCCGCCCTCTCCTGGCGCGACGACAAGTTCAATCGCTAGGCCCGCGCTCGGGCAGGAGACAGGCATGAAGTTCTTCCTACGCTTGTTCGTTCCGTTCCACGTCTTTGTCTACCGGCTGACCGGGGGACGGGTGATGGGCCGCTTCGAGTTGCCCGTGCTGCTGCTGACGACCTCGGGGCGGCGCTCGGGGAAGCAGCGCACGGCGCCGCTGCTCTACCTCGAAGAGGACGGCGCGCTGCTGGTCGCCGCCTCGAACGGGGCGGAGCCGAACAATCCGGGCCGGTACCACAATCTCGTCGCCAACCCCGCGGTCGAGGTGCAGACGCGCGCGGGCAGGCGCTCGATGCGAGCCGAGCCCGCGGCCGGGGAGGACCGGCATCCCCGCTTCGAGCGCTTCAAGACCGCGGCGAACCGCTACGCGACGTACGAGTCGCAGACCGACCGGGAGATACCGGTCGTGGCGCTGCGGGAGGTCTCGGCCTAGCTCCAGTTCGCTGAGGCACCCTGGGAACAGCCGGCCCACCGCCCTGGCTACGGCTGCCGGGCGATGCGGCGCGGGCGCTATGCTCCCAACATGAGTCGCGAGCCCGCGGCCCCCGTGGACGACGACGAGCCGCGATCATCGCCGCTGCCCGCCGGGAGGCGTCGCGGCGTCTTCTGGGGCTGGTGGATCGTCGTGGGGGCCGTCGTCGCGCAGTTCGCGGCGATGGGCGCCGGCGGCGGCATCGCCGGCGTCTTCCTCCGCCCGATGACCGAGGACCTCGGCTGGAGCGCAGCCGAGTACACCCTCGGCGGCTCCTCCGCCTTCCTGTTCGGCGGCGTCGCGGGCTTCGTGCTCGGCCCGTTCGTCGACCGCTACGGTGCGCGGCCGCTGATGCTCTCCGGCGCCTGCATCTATGCGGTCTCGTTCCTCGCCATGTCACGCGTCGAGGAGCTGTGGCAGTTCGTCGCGCTTTCGATGATCGCCGGCGGCGCCGGCTTCTCGATGGTCGGGCCGCTGGTCGTGAACGCGACGCTCTCGAAGTGGTTCGTCGTGCGGCGCGGGTGGGCGATCGCCCTCGGCTCCTCGGGCATCTCGTTCGCGGGGCTGATCATGCCGCTGACGATGACGCGCATCGTCGACTCGGCCGGGTGGCGCGACGCCTACGCGATCCTCGCGGTCGTCGTGTTCGCGCTCGTCGTCCCGGTCGCGCTCCTGATGCGCCGCCAGCCCGAGGACTACGGGCTGCTGCCGGACGGCCTCGAGCCCGGCGCGACCGAGGGCAGCGACGGCCTCGCGGCCGAGGCGCAGGCGCGCGACGCCGCGAACTCCTACACGCGCGGCGAGGCGTTGCGCACGCTCGCCATCTGGCTCCTCATCGTCGGCTACGGGCTGAACATCATGGCGCTGTCGGCGGTTCTCGTGCACGCCATTCCGTTCATGACGGACCACGGCTTCACGCGCACCGAGGCCGCGCTGGCGATCGCGGTCAACGGCGGCGCGAACCTCAGCTCGAAGTTCGTGTGGGGGTACTTCCTGCAGCGGGTGCACGTCCGCTACCTCGGGGCAACCGCGCTGTCGATCTCTGCAACGGGCGTGGTGATCATGCTCGTCGCGGCGCAGCTGGGCGCGCTGCCGCTGATGTTCGTCGGGTTCTGCTGCTGGGGCTTCGGGTTCGGCGGCACGGTGCCGCTGAGCGAGTTCATCTGGGCGAAGTACTTCGGGCGCGTGCACATCGGGGCCGTGCGAGGCGTCGGGGCGCCGTTCACGATCGTCTTCGGTGCGCTGGGCCCGATCCTCGGCGGGCTCTACTTCGACGCGGTCGGTTCGTACGAGGGCGTGTTCGCGGCGTTTGTCGCCGCCTACCTCACCGGCGCCCTCGCGATCCTCGCCTCACGCGAGCCGCCGCCGAAGCGCCTGCCTGCCGAGGCAGCGGGGTAGTCCCCGCCCTCCGGAGGGGCTGCCCCTGCCCGCCTGCCCTCGCCGCCCTAGATCCGCAGCTCGATCGACTCGAGGGCGGGGACGATCAGCGCCGGGACGCGCTCGCGCACGAGGTCAACCGTCCAGCCACCCTCGTGGAAGATGCGGATCTTCGGGTCCGGGTGCGAGTAGAGCGAAAGGCGGTCCGCGCCCATGCCGAAGATCTGCCCCGTGATCTCCTGCGCCTCGTCGCTGGCGAGGTAGACCACGATCGGGGCGCACTCCTCGGGCTGGCCGGTGCGCGTCGCGGCGCGGCCGCCGTGCGTCAGGCCTCGCGAGCCTTTTATGTCGTCAATGTTGCTGGGGATGGTCGCGGTCATCTCCGTCGCCGCCGAGGGCGAGATCGCGTTGACGGTGATGCCGTACTTGATCAGCTCCAGCGCCCAGCCGCGCGTGATCGTCGCGATCGCGCCCTTCGTCGCCGAGTAGTTGGAGTTGCCCGTGTAGCCGCTGAGGCCGCTGTCGGCGGTCATGTTGATGATGCGGCCGCTCCCCTGCGCCCGCATGTGGCGCGAGGCGAAGCGCGTGCAGGCGAAGTGGCCCTTCAGGTTCGTCGCCAGCACCTCGTCGTACTCCTCCTCGGTCATGTTGAAGATCATGCGGTCGCGCACGATCCCCGCGTTGTTGACGAGGATGTCGATGCTCCCGAAGGCCTCGATGCAGGTCTCGACGATGCGCTCGCCCGCATCCCAGCTGGCGATGCTTTCGGCGAAGGTCACGGCGTTCCCGCCGGGGCCGGCGTTGATCTCCTGCGCGAGCGCCTCGCACTGGTCCGGGTTGCGCCCGTTGACCACCACGTTCGCGCCCGCCTCGGCGAGTCCCACGAGGTAGGCGCGCCCCAGCCCGCGCGTCGAGCCCGTCACCACCGCGTTCTTTCCTGCCAGCAGCACGCCTGCCTCCCTTCCAATCCGCTCTCTCGCCGCCACCTTAGCCCGAATCCACCGATCGAAGCTTGACGGGGCGGGCTGCCGGGCTGGCGGAGAGTTCGGCGGGTGCGCCGGCGTTCGCCGGGCGGTGCCGGGGGCGGGCCGGAGCGAGGAGCCCTCGCTCAGCGCCGCTCGGGGGCGCTGAGGGCGCGGGCGCGAGGGTGCGCGAGGCGTGCGCGGGCATGCTGGCGCGAGCCTCGGACCCGGGGCCGGCGCTGTGAGCGGGCGTCAGGCCGGGAGCGGTAGCGCCCGTAGTCGCGCGAGCGCGGCTGCCCACTGGCCGGCCCAGGGCCAGCGCTTCGGGAGGTGCAGCGTCCAGCGCCGGGCAGAATGGGTGAGCCGTCCGGCGAGAGCGAAGTAGCGCCGCCTGAGCGTCCTGGTCGTCACGATCCCCTCGCCGAGCCCCAGGCGCGCCGTCCAGCGGGCGAGGTTGTGCGCGATCACCTGCACCGCGAGCCACGCCGCGTTCGCGGCGAAGCGGCCCGAGGGGAGATGGTTCAGCCCGACGCCGTACTTGAGGTCGCGGATCGCGTTCTCGACCTCGGCGTGGCGGCGATGGCCGGCCTCCAGCTCCAGCAGCGCGCCCGCGCGGTCGGTGATGAAGGCGTGGTAGACCGTATGGAGTGACCGGCTCCGAGTCCGCAAACTCGCGGGTTACAGACGCGAGGGCTGCAGAGCCGCATGCGAAAGGAGCCGGTCAGGAAGATGACTACCACATATGCAGGGATGGATGCACACGCGCGGGCGATCCACGTGGCGGTGCTGGCGCCGGGGGCCGAGCGGCCCGAGGAGTGGCAGCTGGCGAACGAGCCGAAGGCGGTGAAGCGGCTCGCGCAGCGCCTGCGGCGCATGGCGCCGGGGCCGGTCGTGGCCTGCTACGAGGCGGGGCCGGGGGGCTTCGCGCTGCAGCGCCAGCTCGAGGCCGAGGGCATCGAATGCCAGGTGATCGCGCCGGCGCTCATCCCCAGGCGGCCCGGCGACCGCGTCAAGACCGACCGCCGCGACGCCAGGAAGCTGGCCGAGCTGCTGCGCGCGGACCTGCTCACGGCGGTGCATCCCCCGACCATCGACCAGGAGGCGGTGCGCGACCTCTGCCGGGCGCGCGAGGACGCCGTGACCGACCGCACCCGGGCGCGCCACCGCCTGGCGAAGCTGCTGCTGCGGCGCGGCATCGCCTACGACGGCCGGAACTGGACGCTGCGGCACCGCCGCTGGCTGCTGACGCTGCGCTTCGAACACCCGGCCGCGCAGGCCACCTTCGACGACTACCTGCGCGCGCTCGAGGGCGTGGAGGAGCGGCTGCGCACGCTGGAGCAGGAACTGGCCGCGTGTGCCGCCAGCGACGACTACCGCGAGGCGGTGGGGCTGCTGCGCTGCTTCCGCGGGGTCGACACGGTGACGGCGATGACGGTGCTGGCCGAGCTCGGCGACGTCACGCGCTTCGGCAGCGCCCGGCAGTTGATGTCCTACCTCGGGCTCACGCCGAGCGAGTACAGCAGCGGCGCCCGTCAGCGGCGGGGACCGATCACGAAGACAGGGAACAGCCACGTGCGCCGCATCCTGGTGGAGAGCGCCTGGCACTACCGCCACCCGCCGCGGGTGGGGGCAGCGCTGCGCAAGCGCAGGGAGGGCCAGCCGGGCTGGGCCGTGGTGTTGGCCGACCGGGCGCAGACCCGGCTCTATCGCCGCCACCGGCGGCTGGCCGCTCACGGCAAGCCATCGGTCGTGGCGAACGTGGCCGTCGCCCGTGAACTCGCGGGTTACCTGTGGGCGGTGCTGAACATCGGCGCCCGGGAGCAGGCGGCGGCCTGACAGCACGCGCGCGGTCCGCGGCGAAGGCGGAGCTGGCGATACGCCGCTCCGGAGCAGGAGGGGGTGGATGAGCGAGGGCAGGCTCAGGAGGACGCGCGGTACAGCTATGCGGCAGCGGCGCCCGGCGCCGTCAACCCGCGACCGTAGACGGCGACCCCTCCCGGCGAAGCACGGTCATGCGGCAAGGCCCCAGGCAACCCGCGAATATCAGAGTGACACGTCGTCGAAGCAGCGCCCTCGTTCGTCCATCTCCCCCCGTTCCGGAGCCGGATCGCCACGACCACCGCCGGTGCTGCTTGACAACCGGTCACTCCATATCAGCTGTAGCTGGTGAAGAGCGCGAGCTGGGAGCCGGGCGCCGGCTTGACGCGCCGCACGATAAGCCGCACCGGGGCGGCGTCCTCCCTGTGCCGGAACGGGGTGTACGTCGTCTCGGCGACAGCGGCGCCGTCGTCCAGCCAGTACGGGATCGGTGTCCAGTCCTCTTCCGCTATCGCCTCGATCAGCGTGCGCACGCTCGGCTGCTGGCGGATCGTGACCGAGAAGCGGACGTCGAGCGCGCGGCAGGCGACGACGACGGCGTGGGTGTAGAAGCCGCTGTCGGCGCGCATCGTCAACTGCCCGCTCGCTCCGGCGTCGCGCACCCGCGCCACCGTCTCACGCAGGAAGTGGGCGGCACCGCGGCCGCTGTGCGCGCGGCCCTCGCGCAGCCGCGCCATCAGCACGTCGCCTGAGCCGGCCGCCACCGCGAGCAGCGGGTGATAGCCGCGCGCGCCGCTGTAGCCGGGCTGGCGGGCGCCCTCCCTGGCCAGGCCGTAGCTCTCGCAGAGCGTCGAGTCGAGGTCGATCGTGAACGGCGCCGCGCCGGGTACCGCTCCGGCCGCCCAGCTGCGGGCGAGCAACTCGCGGCTGACGCGGTCGAGCTGGCGGACGTGGCCCCAGCTGAAGCTGCGCAGGAAGGTCCCGAGGGTGGACGGCGCCTTCACGGTGCAGCCGAGCACGCGCCCGGCGCCGCCGGCGCGCATGGCATCGGCGTCGTCGATGCAGTCGCCGCCCGCGAGCGCCGAGGCGACCAGGGTCAGCAGCTTGTCGCCGGCGTTCGCGCGCCCCGGCGCATCACCGAGGTCGACGTGGGCGTCCGCCAGTTCACGGAAGCCGAGCCGGCGGGCGAGCGTGGCGGGGAGCAGCAGGCCCGCGTGGTCCACGAGGCGGTCGTCGTCGAAGGCGATGTCTATCCGGTCGGGGTCGCTCGTTGCTAGCATCGAATGGGTGCTCCCTGTGGCTGTGACGTGATTCGTGAAAACCCATTGTCCCAGCTACAGCGGAGCACCCAACCGCAGCCGCTCGCGCGCTCCTCTTCGGTGGATCAGGGCTAAGCTGCGGGCTCAGGCCTCGAGCTGGTGGACCATCACGATGTCGCCCTGGGCGCGGTAGCCGAGGGAACGCAGCAGCGCCATGCCGGCGTCGTTCTCCTCGTTGACCATCACGTAGATGATCCGGTTGCCGGCCCGCGCGAGGTGCGCGTGGGCCTCGGCGAAGAGCGCCTGCGCGACGCCGCGGCGGCGGCGCGCCGGGACGACGGCGACGTGGTAGACGTACGCCCGCCAGCCGTCGACGGTAGCGACGATCGCGCCGACCATCGCGCCTTCCTCCTCGGCGACGAGCGCGATCGCGCCCGGGCTGGTGATCAGCGTGTCCCACTCGTCTTCGTCGACGGTTTCGAGGCGTGACTCGTCCCACAGCGCCTGGATGCGCTCGTGGTCGCGCAGCGTGGCGCGGCGGAACTCAAGGCGGCTCGGCAGCTGCGCCTCGATGTGCCGGATCGGCAGCTCGAAGCGCCGCCGCGCCTGCTCGAGCAGGTCGAGGCGCAGCCAGCGGGAGATGCTGGCGGGCAGCGTGCAGAGCAGCAGTTCGTCGTAGGCGCCGGGGTGCTCGTCGAGCTCGTCCTCGATCGCGAGCAGCGGGGCGGCGTCGCCGATGGTGGTGCGCTCCACGGTGATGTCCGCCCGCTCCAGCATGCCGCGCGCCTGCTCGGCGCGGCCGCGCGTGACGGCGTCGAAGGGGCCGCCCCGCACGTGGGAGGGCAGCAGCGCTGGCAGCAGCAGCGCGAACGTGGAGCCCGGGTGCTCCTTCGATAGCTCTGTAGCCGTCGATACGAGTTCGAGGCTGGTGGCGGTCTGGTCCGCGACGATCAGGTAGCGCGGCATGGCGTCCTCCTCGGCGGAGGGTACCAGCGTGGGAGAGTAGCGTGCACCGCCGGGCGCGCGGATCAGCCCTCGGAGGCGACTCCGCTGGCGCCGGCGCCGCGGCGCTGACCCGCGCTGCTCGCGGGGACGTCGTAGTGCGCGCCGACACGCGTGTGCCGGAACTCGCTCGCGACGGTGAAGATCAGGAGGCCGCCGATGGCGCAGACGATGCCGAAGGCGATCTGCGCGGGCTGCACGCCGATCACGTCCGAGAGGAACCCGGCGCTCGCCGCGCCCGCGGTCATGAAGGCGCGATCGAGCGTCAGCACGCCGAAGACGCGGCCGCGCATCTCCGCCGGCGCCGTCTGGAGCAGCGCCGAGCGCGAGAGCGCCATGTAGCTGGTCTGTAGCGCGCCGAGCAGCGCCAGCATCAGAAACGGGATCACGAAGCCGGTCGGTCCGGGGATGTAGCTGGTCAGCGAGAAGATGACCAGTACCACGCCGAAGACGGCGGTGATTATCGGCAGGATCGCTCCGAGGCGATCCGGCTGCCGGTTGGCGATCAGCAGCGAGGCGAGCAGCGCGGTCACTCCCATCAGCGCGGTCATGCCCGCGAAGCCGACGCTCCCGAAATTGAAGACCTTCTCGGCGAAGAGCGGCGAGAAGACCTGGAGGAACGACATCCCGAACATGAAGTAGATCATCGAGAGCAGCAGCACGCCGCGGATCACGGCGTGCGAGAAGCAGTAGCGCATGCCCTCGACAAGCCCGCTGGTGAGGCCGCTCGCGCTGCGGGTCACGGCGCTCGGCACCGGCGTGGCCCGCATCAGGTACGTGGCCGCGACCGGCAGCACGTAGACCGCGGCGATCAGCGCGAAGGCCCCGGTCGCGCCGAACACCGCATAAAGAATGCCGCCGCTCGCGGCTCCGAAGATGCGCATCGTGTTCTGCGTCGCGCTCATCAGCGCGACGGCGTTGGTGACGTGCGTGCGGGGCACGACGGAGGGCACGAGGCCCATCCGGGCCGGCTGATCGAACGCCATCAGCGTGCCGCGAACCACGCCGTACGCGTAGAGGTGCCAGAGCTCGAGGATGCCGGCCGCGAGGATCGCGACGAATGCGATGTTGAGCAGCAGCGTCGCTACCTTGCCGATCAGCAGCACCTGCCGGCGATCGAAGGAGTCGGCGATGACGCCCGCCCACATGCCCAGGACGAACTGCGGGACCGTGCGCACCGCTAGCACACCGCCGAGGTGAAGGGCCGAACCTCCCGTGACGTCGAGGATGAGGAAGGGCCGCGCCGCCTGCTCCATCCAGATGCCGGCGGCGTGGCCGGCTTGCCCAAGCCAGAGGTAACGGAAGTCCTTGATCTTGAGGGAGGCCCAGGTGCCTGTTCGCACCGCCTGCCGCAGCGCCAGGGGTTCCGTCGCCTCGCCGGCGCCTGTGGCGGGCTCGTCGCTCAAACGGCCTCCCCGGCCCCGCGCGCAGCGCCTCGCGAGCGACGCTGCGCGTCCATCGCCTCGCGCGAACGGGGCGTGGCCGCAGCGTAACACGCCCCCGCCGCGTGTCCGCCGGGCCGGTCAGTCCTCGCCGAGTTCCGACAGCGCCTCGAGGATGCGTGCGCGCTCCGCGGCGGTGGCGGGGCGCGGGCGGTTCTCGTCCGGGTCGATGTACGCCGGCCGGAAGCGCAGGCTCGGGGGCGCGGCGCTGCTCAGCTCGACGATCGCGACGGTCGTCGCGAAGGGCCCTTCGCCGAGCGTCGCGAGGTCCTCGCGGTCCAGGTCGAAGACGAAGTTGCCGAGGCCGTAGAGGATCAGCGTGTTCCCGCGACGCTCCCACGGCTGCAGCGTGTGGGCGTGATGGCCGATCACCAGCGAGGCGCCCGCATCGGCCGCGGCGGCGGCCAGCGCGCGCTGCTGCTCGGTCGGCACGGCGTCGTATTCGGTCCCGAAGTGGAAGACCACGATCACGAAGTCCACCGCGGGCGCGATCGAGGCGACCGAGGAGGCCACCGCCTCACGCTCGGCGCGGGCGACGCCGGGCTGGTTCCCCTCCGCGAAGATCGAAGCCCCTACCCCGCTGAAGCCGAGCAAGGCGACAAACGCGCCGTTCGCGTGCAGGATCAGCGGCGCCTCCGCCTCGCCGCGATCGAGGCCGGCGCCGAAGTGCGCGACGCCGAGCGTGTCCAGCGCGTCGAGCGTGTCGAGCAGCCCCTCGGTTCCAAAGTCGAGCGCGTGATTGTTCGCCAGCGAGACGGCGTCGAAGCCGGCGGCGATCAGCGTCTCGGCGAGCACCGGCGGCGCGCGGAAGGTGTAGTACTTGTCGAGCCGCTCCCCACGCTCCGTGAACGTGCCCTCGAGATTGCCGATCAGCAGGTCGCTCCCGGCCAGCAGCGCGGCGACCCGTTCGAAGGGGTAGGCGGGGCCGAACTGCTCCATCAGCGTCACGATGTCTCGCGCGAACATCAGATCCCCGACGGCGGCGACGGTGAGCGTGATCGGCTCCCCGGTGGGCGCCGGACTGGGCGTCGACGGAGGCGACGCCGTCGGCGTCGGCGAGGCGGCGCGAGGGGTGGGCGTGGCTGTCGCCGTCGCAGGAGCGGGTAGTGTCGCCTCCGGCGAGGCTGCCGCCACCGGCGTCGCCGAGGCCTCGCGATCCTCGCCCGGCGACGACCCGCCGCAGGCGGCAAGCAGCAGCAGCAGCGCGGCGAGCGCCGGACAGCAGGCTCGCCGCAGGCCGAACCGGGCCACGCGGCGGACGCTAGAGGTTGTGCTCCCCCACGAGATCCTCGTCGTAGACGATGTTGCCGGTGTAGCTGCTCGCGTCCTGCTCGCAGATCCAGACCGTCGCCTTGCCCATCGCATCGGCGGTCTCGAAGTCGAGGTCCGGGTTCTCCGGGTCGTTCTCGAAGAAGAGGTTGCCCGGCGTCTTCACGCGGCCGTTGGGCGAGAGCACGTTGACGGCGATGTTGTCGGCCTGCAGCGCCATCGCCTGGCGCTGCGAGAAGTGCTCCAGGCCGGACTTCTCCGGCCCGTAGAGCAGGTCGCCGACGCGGGCGATCTGATCCTCGGTGTAGGGGCCGACGCCCGGGAAGGTCGAGCCGCGCGAGGAGACGTTGATGATGTGCCCGCCGCCCGCCGCCTGCATGTGCGGCGCCACGGCGCGCATCGAGACGATCGGGCCGACGAGGTTGATCGCGATGCTCAGCTCGATGTGGCGCTCGCGCGCGTCCACGATCCCGCCCGGGATGAAGATCGCGGCGTTGTTGACGAGGATGTCGATGCGGCCCCACTCGGCGATCACCTGATCTACCGCGTCGGTGATGCTCCCGGCGTCGCGCAGGTTCATCACCACGGGCAGCGCGGTCCCGCCCTCGGCGGCGATCGCCTCGCTGACCGAGTGGATCGTGCCGGGCAGGCGCGGGTCGGTGACTTCGACGGTGCGTGCCGCGACGGCGACCTTCGCGCCCGCGCGGGCGAGGTACTTCGCGACATCCGCACCGATGCCGCGACTGGCGCCGGCGACGAGTGCGACCTTGTTCTCGAGCGACATGTGCGGATTCCCCTCGTATTCCCCTCGTGGCTTGGTTACGGGTGTCGTAACGTCAGGCCCGCATCGCGGGCGAGACCTGCGACAGCATATCGGGATGGAGCCGCCGCTGTCCGGCATCGAGGCCCGGAGCGGGCGGAGCAACGGAGCGAGGAGGAGCGGAAATGGCGGAGGGCGGACAGCTGGAGGGGCGGGTCGCGGTGGTCACCGGGGCCTCGCGCGGCATCGGCGAGGCGATCGCGGTGCGCTACGCGATGGAGGGCGCGCGCGTCGCGCTCGCCGCGCGGACCGTGAACGAGGGCGACCACCGGCTGCTCTCCGGCAGCCTCAACGGCGTCGCCGCGCGCATCGAGGCCGCGGGCGGCGAGGCGCTCGGGGTGCCCTGCAACCTCATATCCGCCGAGGACCGCGAGCGCCTGATCGAGACGGCGGAGGCGGAGCTCGGTCCCGTCGACATCCTCGTCAACAACGGCGCGGTGACCTGGTACAACCCCACCGATGAGTTCCCTGCCGAGCAGGAGCGGGTGATGTTCGAGATCCAGGTGCACGCCGCCGTGCACCTCTCGCAGCTGGTAGCACCCGGCATGCGCGAGCGGGAGCGGGGCGCGATCGTGAACATGTCATCCGGCGCCGCGCTGCACCCGGAGCTGGGCACGGAGGTCAGGGGCAGCACGATCTACGGGATGTGCAAGGCGGCGCTGGAGCGCTTCAGCACCGGCTTCGCCGCCGAGCAGCCGGCGATCGCCGTCAACGCGATCCAGCCGGGGCTGATCGCCACCCCGGGCGTCGAGTACTTCGGGATCATCAACGATCAGAACCGCCACCGCGTCACGCCCGTCGAGCATGTCGCCGAGGCGTGCCTGCGGCTGGCGCTCACGGAGCCGTCGATGATCAGCGGCCGGATCGTGACGACCCCGCAGATGCTCGAGGAGTTCTCGCTGACGCCTGCGGAACTGCCGTAGTCGCGCCAGCGCCTACCCCTCGCCGAACAGCCCGCGGCGCAGGGCGTCCTGCTGGTCCGCGGTCCAGCGCTGCGAGATCGGCGAATCAGGGACGCTGTTCGATGATCCGTGAAAGGCGATGGGGTAGACGTGCAGCTCCGTGTGCACGCCCGCGGCGAGCAGTGCCTGCGCGTAGGTGACGTCTTCGTCCATGAAGAGGTCGAGCTCACCGACGTTGATGTAGGCCGGTGGCAACCCCTCCAGGTTGGTGGCCCGCGCCGGAGCCGCGTAGGGCGAGACGTCGTCGCCGCCGTTGTTGCCCGCGAGGTAGGCGCTCCAGCCCACGATGTTCTTCTGGCGGTTCCAGAGCCGCAGGTCGGTGATGGCGTGGCTGCTGTTGGTGATGTTGCGGTCGTCGATCATCGGGTAGACGAGCAGCTGGAAGCAGACGTCGATCTCACCGCGGTCGCGCACGAGCAGCGCGAGCCCGGCGGCGAGCCCGCCGCCCGCGCTTCCGCCGCCGATGGCGATCCGCGCCGGGTCGATCCCCAGTTCGTCGGTGGAGGAGGCGAGCCAGCGCAGGCCCGCGTAGCAGTCCTCGAGCGGTGCGGGGTACGGGTGCTCGGGCGCGAGCCGGTACTCGACCGAGGCGACGAGGACGCCGAGGTCCACGGCCTGCTGCCCGCAGAAGCCGTCGCTGTTGTCGACGTTGCCGAGGACCATCCCGCCGCCGTGAATCCAGTAGAAGGCCGGTCCGCCGGGGGCGACTCCCTCCGGGCGGTAGAGTCGCACCATCACGTCCGGCGCCCCCTCGGGGCCGGGGGCGAAGCGGTCCTCGGTCGTGACGCCGTCGGGCAGGGGCTGGCGTTCCCGCAGCTCGGCGCTGGCGCGCAGCGATTCGACGGAGCCGGCGACGTCGCCGATGTCGAGCTCGCGCACCTCCATCCCCTGGTAGGCCTCCAGGTGCATCTCGTCCAGCCGGCTCGCGATGTCGGTGCCTCGGTCTGCCATGTTTCACCCCCTGCTGCCCTGTGCGCGCTGGCTCGCGGATGGTACCGCGCCGCGAGGCAGCCGTGACGGCCGCCCGCCGCGTAGCCCTCAGACGACGAGGCCCGCCGAGGTGTGAATCGTCTGTGCCGTGATCTGGCGGCTCTCCGGCAGGCAGAGGAAGACGATCGCCGCGGCGACGTCCGGAGGCTCGGCGGCGCGCCCGAAGAGATTCGACAGATGCCCCGAGCGCGCGTCCGCGTCGATGTCCCGGTCGCCTGTCATGCCGGTGCGGGTCAGCCCCGGCGCGACCGCGTTGACGTTGATGCCGTACGGGGCGAGTTCGGCGGCGGCGCTGCGGCTGAGCTGGACGATCGCCGCCTTCGAACTGGCGTAGGCGACGTGCGAGCGCGCCCGGAACGCCGAGCTGGAGCTGACGTTGACGATCCGTCCGCCCTCGGCGCGCTCGATCATGTGCCGCGCGACCTCCTGCATCAGCAGCATCGGCGCCTTGAGGTTGACGGCGTGGACGCGGTCCCAATCGTCCTCCGTCAGATCGAGCAGTCCCCCGCGCGCGCTGATCCCGGCGCAGTTGACGAGGATGTCGATGCGCCCGAAGGCGTCCAGCACCTGGCGCACGGCGCGGGGGATGCCGGCGCCGTCGGCGAGGTCGTAGGGCAGCGCCAGCGCCTCGCCGGAGAGCGCCTCGGCGGCTGCGGCGCTGCGTGCGGCGCCCTCGCCGTCGCGGTCCAGCACCGCCACGCGCGCGCCGCGGCGCGCCAGCTCCTCGACCGTGGCCGCACCGATGCCGGACGCGCCGCCGGTGACGAGCGCCGTCTTGCCCTCCAGCGTCTGCTCGCGGGTCTGCTGCGTGTCGGTCATGGGTTATCTCCTCCCGTCATCGGGGGGAGGGTAGCGTGCCGGGTGGGGCAGCCGTACGTCGGATGGGCTTGGTCGCGTCCCGTCGCGATCAACCGGCTACTCAAACCGAAAGAGCGGTTCCTGGCTGTCGGACTGACGGGGCTGGACGATCGCCCGTAGCTCTTCGGACTCCGCGACCCGGTTGGTCGCTCCGCGGCGCACGTAGTATCGCGGTCCACCATTTCCCGTCACTCCGTACGGGCGGTCATCTCCCGGCTCCACATGCATCGCGACGACGGGGCATCCCTCGAGAGTGCAGGTCTGGAGGTCGTATCTCGGGGAAGGGCGGACCTTGTTGCGGACGGTGTCAACGAGGCTGTCTCGGCACCCGGCGGGATCCGCCACGCCAGCAACGTCGCCCGTGTCATCCTTGATCCCGACGATGATCGTGCCGCCCTCACCGTTCGCGAACGCGGCGACGGTTCTTGCGATGCGCTCCCCACTCACGGGGATCTGCTCCTTGAACTCCACCGTTTCGTTCTCACCGCCACGTCGCATCAAGTCGAGCCTCTCATTGAGATCCTCAGGCTCGTGCACGACGCCGCGCTGCTCGCGCGAATCAAGCCAGAGATTGCTGATCGTGCGGAGGTCGAGGCACTCTCGCCCGCGCGTGAGCGCCACCCAGGTGTAGGTGCTGTCGGCGCCACTGACCCGCACAGTCACGTCCCCCGGCCTATCGACGCGCTCTTCGTGTTGGAAGCCGGCCGAGGACACCTGGAGATGCACGTCACCAAGATTCTCGCCGCGCACTGAGGCGACGATGGAGGTGGACGACACGCGGACCTTTTCGAAGTAGGCATCGAGGTGGGCGATCCGGACGAGCATCAGCTCGCGCGGTCTGGTCCAGGCACCGGGAAGCGCGTGGATGTCGAGGAGTACGGACGCGGCGGCGACGTTGATGTCCGGGAAGAACGGCAGCCCTGCCCCGACGAGCAGAGTGTGCGACAAGTGCGGTTCGTTCGAGTCGCGCGAGGGAATCTCGTAAGCGGTGTGTGGGGTGGTGAAGGGAGGCCTACGGTACGCAGGTGTGCGGCTCTCCCAGCGAATCCACGAGCAGTTCGTGGCGGGTTCGGGCACGGCGAAGGTCAGGCGGTTGACCTCGCCGCTCCCTACCGTGAGCCAGTCAGCCAGGCGGTTGCCGTCAAGGACGGCCCTGACAAAGACGACCTCGCCGTAGTCGTATGTCTCGTCAACTCCCGCAGCGATATCCGGACCTGCGTTGACGACGGCCGTGCCCAAGGAGTGTCCTTCGGCGGATCGGTACAGCAACAAGCGCACATCGGCGGGCCCGAGCGAGCGCAGCCTCTCCTCGAACTCGGCGATGCTCGACTGGCCTTGGCCAATCATCCTTCACCCCCGGTCACAGCCAGCGCGCCTCCACGAGGCCGTCAGCGGGAGTCTCCGGGAACGCTCGCGACGTGCCGTCGCGGAGCGGTAACCTGAAGCCCCTCGCGAGTATGGTCGCGGGCGGGGGATGACCTCAAGCAATCCGGCGATCACGGAGGCTCGCCGCAGTCTCGGAACGGAGACACGCGATGATCAGGGCGCTCACGTCCGCCGCGAACATTGAGGCCGCGCAGAACGCGCTCCGGGCGGAGTTCCATGCACGGGCCACGGTCCTCACTCGTGGCATCGGCTTCCGGGGCGGGGGCACGACCGCCGATGTCGCGTGGCATCCCTCGGTCGGCGTCTGGGGCTACATCGACACCGTCGATTCGGTCCTCGGCCCGGACGGGACCGGCACTCGCCACTGGAACGCGTTCGGACTCGAGAATCCCGAGACCACGAGCAGCCTCTCCGTCACCGTCGAGGTGAACCCGCCGCTCGAGGGGACGAATGCGCGCGTCGGCGGCATCTTCGGTCGCGACGGCGACGGCCCGCTCGTGCTGCTGCATCGCGGCAACATCGGCGGCGGCAGGGCGGGCGTCGGCAAGGAGCTCTTCTGGCGCGAGTTCGGCGGGCGCACCAGGTTCGTGTACGACGGCACCGAAGTGGTCGACTGCGCGGTCGTCGCGACGCTCGGCGAGGGCGCGCTGGTGCGGGAGATCGCGCGCTTCGCCGAATCCATCGCGCGGATCAAGGCGAGAGTGCGGGGAGGGTAGCGTGCCGGCCGCTCCGAGGGCGTTCCGGTCCGCTAAGCCCGAATCCACCGGAGAAGAGCGCGCGAGCGGCTGCGGTTGGGTGCTCCGCTGTAGCTGGGACAATGGGTTTTCACGAATCACGTCACAGCCACAGGGAGCACCCATTCGATGCTAGCAACGAGCGACCCCGACCGGATAGACAGCGCCTTCGACGACGACCGCCTCGTGGACCACGCGGGCCTGCTGCTCCCCGCCACGCTCGCCCGCCGGCTCGGCTTCCGTGAACTGGCGGACGCCCACGTCGACCTCGGTGACGCGGCGGGGCGCGCGAACGCCGGCGACAAGCTGCTGACCCTGGTCGCCTCGGCGCTCGCGGGCGGTGACTGCATCGACGACGCCGATGCGTTGCGCTCAGGCGGCGCCGGGCGCGTGCTCGGCTGCACCGTGAAGGCGCCGTCCACCCTCGGCACGTTCCTGCGCAGCTTCCGCTGGGGCCACGCCCGCCAGCTCGACCGCCTCAGCCGCGAGTTGCTCGCCCGCGGCTGGGCGGCCGGGGCGGGACCGGGCGACGCGCCGCTCACGATCGACCTCGACTCGACGCTCTGCGAGACCTACGGCCTCGCCAAGGAGGGCGCCCGCCAGCCCGGCTACACGGGCGCGCGCGGCTATCACCCGCTGCTCGCGGTGGCAGCCGGCAGCGGTGAGGTGCTGATGGCGCGGCTGCGCGAGGGCCGCGCGCACAGCGGCCGCGGCGCCGCCCACTTCCTGCGTGAGACGGTGGGCCGGGTGCGCGCTGCCGGAGCGAGCGGGCAGCTGACGATGCGCGCCGACAGCGGCTTCTACACCCACGCCGTCGTCGCCGCCTGCCGCGCGCTCGACGTCCGCTTCTCGGTCACGATCCGCCAGCAGCCGAGCGTGCGCACGCTGATCGAGGCGATCGCGGAAGAGGACTGGACGCCGATCCCGTACTGGCTGGACGACGGCGCCGCTGTCGCCGAGACGACCTACACCCCGTTCCGGCACAGGGAGGACGCCGCCCCGGTGCGGCTTATCGTGCGGCGCGTCAAGCCGGCGCCCGGCTCCCAGCTCGCGCTCTTCACCAGCTACAGCTGATATGGAGTGACCGGTTGTCAAGCAGCACCGGCGGTGGTCGTGGCGATCCGGCTCCGGAACGGGGGGAGATGGACGAACGAGGGCGCTGCTTCGACGACGTGTCACTCTGATATTCGCGGGTTGCCTGGGGCCTTGCCGCATGACCGTGCTTCGCCGGGAGGGGTCGCCGTCTACGGTCGCGGGTTGACGGCGCCGGGCGCCGCTGCCGCATAGCTGTACCGCGCGTCCTCCTGAGCCTGCCCTCGCTCATCCACCCCCTCCTGCTCCGGAGCGGCGTATCGCCAGCTCCGCCTTCGCCGCGGACCGCGCGCGTGCTGTCAGGCCGCCGCCTGCTCCCGGGCGCCGATGTTCAGCACCGCCCACAGGTAACCCGCGAGTTCACGGGCGACGGCCACGTTCGCCACGACCGATGGCTTGCCGTGAGCGGCCAGCCGCCGGTGGCGGCGATAGAGCCGGGTCTGCGCCCGGTCGGCCAACACCACGGCCCAGCCCGGCTGGCCCTCCCTGCGCTTGCGCAGCGCTGCCCCCACCCGCGGCGGGTGGCGGTAGTGCCAGGCGCTCTCCACCAGGATGCGGCGCACGTGGCTGTTCCCTGTCTTCGTGATCGGTCCCCGCCGCTGACGGGCGCCGCTGCTGTACTCGCTCGGCGTGAGCCCGAGGTAGGACATCAACTGCCGGGCGCTGCCGAAGCGCGTGACGTCGCCGAGCTCGGCCAGCACCGTCATCGCCGTCACCGTGTCGACCCCGCGGAAGCAGCGCAGCAGCCCCACCGCCTCGCGGTAGTCGTCGCTGGCGGCACACGCGGCCAGTTCCTGCTCCAGCGTGCGCAGCCGCTCCTCCACGCCCTCGAGCGCGCGCAGGTAGTCGTCGAAGGTGGCCTGCGCGGCCGGGTGTTCGAAGCGCAGCGTCAGCAGCCAGCGGCGGTGCCGCAGCGTCCAGTTCCGGCCGTCGTAGGCGATGCCGCGCCGCAGCAGCAGCTTCGCCAGGCGGTGGCGCGCCCGCGTGCGGTCGGTCACGGCGTCCTCGCGCGCCCGGCAGAGGTCGCGCACCGCCTCCTGGTCGATGGTCGGGGGATGCACCGCCGTGAGCAGGTCCGCGCGCAGCAGCTCGGCCAGCTTCCTGGCGTCGCGGCGGTCGGTCTTGACGCGGTCGCCGGGCCGCCTGGGGATGAGCGCCGGCGCGATCACCTGGCATTCGATGCCCTCGGCCTCGAGCTGGCGCTGCAGCGCGAAGCCCCCCGGCCCCGCCTCGTAGCAGGCCACGACCGGCCCCGGCGCCATGCGCCGCAGGCGCTGCGCGAGCCGCTTCACCGCCTTCGGCTCGTTCGCCAGCTGCCACTCCTCGGGCCGCTCGGCCCCCGGCGCCAGCACCGCCACGTGGATCGCCCGCGCGTGTGCATCCATCCCTGCATATGTGGTAGTCATCTTCCTGACCGGCTCCTTTCGCATGCGGCTCTGCAGCCCTCGCGTCTGTAACCCGCGAGTTTGCGGACTCGGAGCCGGTCACTCCATACGGTCTACCACGCCTTCATCACCGACCGCGCGGGCGCGCTGCTGGAGCTGGAGGCCGGCCATCGCCGCCACGCCGAGGTCGAGAACGCGATCCGCGACCTCAAGTACGGCGTCGGGCTGAACCATCTCCCCTCGGGCCGCTTCGCCGCGAACGCGGCGTGGCTCGCGGTGCAGGTGATCGCGCACAACCTCGCCCGCTGGACGGCGCGCCTGGGGCTCGGCGAGGGGATCGTGACGACCAGGACGCTCAGGCGGCGCTACTTCGCTCTCGCCGGACGGCTCACCCATTCTGCCCGGCGCTGGACGCTGCACCTCCCGAAGCGCTGGCCCTGGGCTGGCCAGTGGGCAGCCGCCCTGGCGCGGTTACGGGCGCTTCCGCTCCCGGCCTGACGCCCGCTCACAGCGCCGGCCCGGCTCCGAGGCTCGCGCCAGCATGCCCGCGCACGCCTCGCGCACCCTCGCGCCCGCGCCCTCAGCGCCGCTCGGGGGCGCTGAGCGACGGCTCCTCGCTCCGGCCCGCCCCCGGCACCGCCCGGCGAACGTCGGCACGCCCGCCGAACTCTCCGCCAGCCCGGCAGCCCGCCCCGTCAAGCTTCGATCGGTGGATTCGGGCTAAGGCCGCCCGGCGAACTGGCCGACCGGCCCGAATTGCACCCGGCGAGTGACCGGGTGACACATATGTGGTATGGATTCCTGTCAGTCATACAGGCAAGATAGAGGGGCGGCAACTGCGCTGGCGCAAGTCGGGCCTCCCGTCACGCGCCCCCGCGGTATACCGGAGCCAATCACCCAGGTGAGGTGAGCAGCTTGATCTCAGACAAGATCCTCGCACTTCTGGCTACCGCCGACATCGGCGCCTACGCCATGTCCATCGACCAGACCATCATGTTCTGGAACCCGGGCGCGGAGCGGATTCTGGGCTACACGCCCGATCAGGTCATCGGCCGCCACTGCTTCGAGGTGGTGTCCGGGCTGGTTCCCGGAGGCCTTACCCCTGAGTGCCAGGAGGGGTGCCCGTCCATCCGCTGCCTGCGAGCCGGCACGATACCCACCGCCATCGACTTGCAGGTGCTCTGCGCCTCCGGTGAGCGCAAGATGGTCTCACTCACGCCGATGGTGGTCGCCGGCATGATTGACGACGCTCCCCTGCTGGTTCACCTCTTCGACGACAGTCCCGAAGCGGAACGCTCCGACCACGTCGCCGACTCGGTAAAGGATGAGTTATCCCGGCTGGGCGCCGACATCGTGACGGACCATCCGGCCGCGCCGTCAGCTCCGGCCAGCGCCCACACGCTGAGCCCGCGGGAGTTGGAGGTGCTGCGCCTCGTCTCCCTGGGCCGGGCAACTCCTCGCATCGCCACCGAACTCGGCATCAGCCCGCACACGGTGCGCAATCACATCCGCCACTTCCGGCACAAGCTCAACGCGACGACCAAGCTGGATGCGGTCGTCACCGCGATGCGGCTGGGGATCCTGGACTAGCAGGCTGCTGAAGAAGCGCCTTGCGGCGGCGGCGAGTGGCATCGGGCGGCTTGAAGCCGCCTCCGGCTTCGTGATCGTGGCCTCCTGACCTGCCCCCGGGGGCCTCTGAGGGCTCCCTGGCGGGGCGGAGGGCGCACTGCGCCTACGCCGCGGCGGTCTCGAGCGTGGCCATGCGCACGAGGTTGTAGGCGGCGGCGGTGAGCTCCAGCCAGCAGCGGTTGCGCTCGCGGCCCACGAAACGCAGCTTGCGCCCGCCGCCCACGGTCTTCATCCAGCCGAAGACCTGCTCCACGATCTTGCGTCGCTTCTGACTCTGCCGGTAGCCACGATGCCGCGTGGTGCGCCCATCCACGGCGCTGCGGCGGCGGCGCTCGTGCTGCGCCACGTGCGGCGTCACGCCGCGCCCGCGCAGCGCCGCCACGAAGTCGCGCGTGTCGTAGCCGCGGTCGGCGCCCAGCGTCCCGCAGCCGCTCACGCTGCGCTCCAGCATCGTGAGCGCCGCCTCGCGCTCGACGTAACCGTTCGCCTCGGTCAGCTCCACGTCCAGCACCAGACCGTGACGGTTCTCGGTGAGCAGGTGGCCCATGTAGCTCAGTTTCGCCGTCTGCCCCGACCCCTTCGTGTACAGTCGCGCCTCCGGGTCGGTGCCCGAACTATGCGTGTCGCGGCTGCGCCGCCGCCCCCGGAAGTCGACATCCGGGTTGCGCCCGCCCGGGGGTGGCTCCTGCTCGTCGCGCGGGCGGTAGCTCTTGAGTGAGGCCCAGGCCTCCAGCAGCGTCCCGTCCACCGTGAAGTGCTCGGCCGAGAGCAGCCGGCGCCGCTTCGCCTCGGCCACCACCTCGGCGAAGAAGGCGTGCGCGACATCGGCAGCGAGCAGGCGCTCGCGGTTCTTGGAGAAGGTCGAGGCGTCGAACGGCTCGTCTGAGATGTTGAGGTCGAGGAACCACTTGAACAGCAGGTCGTAGCGCAGCCGCTCGCAGAACTGGCGCTCGCTGCGGATCGAGTAGAGCGCGATCAGCAGACTCGCCTTGAGCAAGTGCTCGGGCGGGATCGAGGGCCGCCCGCTCGTTGCGTACATCGTGCCGAACAGCGGCGAGAGCCGCTGCAGCGCGGAATCGACGATCGGCTTGATGCGGCGGATCGGGTGGTCGTCCGGGATGAAGGAGTCCGGCGTCACCGCCAGCAACATGTTGGTCTGACGCTCAGCATCGCCTCGCATGGGGCAGCCTCCAGGCTATGCCCCCGCCGCCAGTCCTATCCTGCCAGACGACCGCCCCTTTTTCAGCACCCTGCTAGAGGTCCGGCCCGAAACCCCTTTCTGTGGAGAGCGATTGTAACGGAGGGTCCGGCGCGGTCGGCTCAGGAGCGATCACTGCTGCAGGCGGGGACTGGGATGGGAATGGCGCCCAACGGCGGGATGTGGGTGAAGACAGCGGAACAGGCGGTCGTGGTGACCCCGATCGCACCGCTCAGCGCGTGTGGGCGGCGACCAGGGTCAGGTTGGCCACCGTGGCTTCCATGGAGAGCTGGAAGAGCGTCTTGGCGCGGCCAAAGTAGCGCGCCTGACGGAGGCCGAGCTGGACCAGCCGGGCCAGCCGGTGCTCGACGACCTGACGCCGCCGGCGGTACTCAGCGAAGGCGTCGCTCTCCTGGACGGCACGGGCCTGCTGCAGCAGCGCTTCCTGCGGATGCAGGCTCACCGTCCGGCCCTTGCCCGCTCCCGCCGCGACACACTGTGAGCGCAGCGGGCATCCGCCGCAGACCGCCGCGTCGAAGTGGAAGACCGCAAGCGGGTGGATGCGGCCAGCCCGGTCGGTGCGGGTTCCTGCGCTGCGCACCGTGCGGGTGACGTTCCCCGCCGGGCAGGTGCAGGCGCCGGTCTCCAGGTCGATGGTGAAGTCCTGCTTGGGGAAGCGGGCAGTGTTGGGGCGGCCCGGCACCCTGGCGATCAGCGTACGCCCGGCGTCGGCGAAGGCCTGCCGCGTACTGCCATCCCCATAGGCGGCATCGCCGATGGTCTCGTCGACCTCGCTCTGGGTGTTCGCTTCACTCTGCTCGACCAGTTCCAGGGCATCCATGTTGTCCGGAGCATTGCCGGGTAGTACGGCGACGGCGGTGATGAGCTGGGAGTCGGTGTCCACCACCACCCCTGCCTTGTGCCCATCGAAGCGCTTGCTGCTGCTCTTGTGACCGTGACGCATCTCCGGGTCGTGGACCGAGACGATCCGGTCGCGGCTCACCCCATCCTTCAGGGCCGGTCCCTCATCCGTGCGCTCCACGTCCTGTAGCAGCAGCTGCCCCAGCAGTTGTGCGGCCGCCACGAGCTGCTGACGCTCAGCGCTGTCCGGGGCGAATCGTTCGTGCGCCTGCCGTGCCGATTCCAGCAACCGGTCCGCATCGGAGACGACCGTGCCCAGGAACGCTCGCCGCGCCGTGGCGTCCTCCCAGTCGATGTCGGCCTCGCCCTTGAGGCTGGCGCCGAGATATCGGTCGTAGCCCTGCTCGACGGCGGCTGCCCCCGCTGCGGTCCCAGCCACCGCTGCCAGCGCTCGCAGCAGCCCGACGATGCCGTCCGCGAGGAGGTTGTAGGTGTCCTTCACCGCGCCGCGGCCGAGGATGTTGGTGGTGTCCAGCGCCACCCGCATCCGATGCCCCCGCAGGTACCCGGACTCCCGCGCGAATTGCAGGCTGCGCCGGAAGATCTCCCCCACCCGCTCGTGCAGAATCAGCTGTGCGCGGAACATCTGCAGTGTGCTCTTGGCGAATGGTCTGGAGTCGATCTCGATACCCAGCGCCACCTTCCAGCGGACATCGAAGTCCGCCCGCGCCTTGGTCTCGGCGTCACTGGTGCGGTCGTAGGCCTGGAGCAGGAGCGCGGTGGCGAGCAGGCTGGGCGGGACGCTGCCTCGCCCGTTGTCGGGGCAGTAGAGGTCGGCGAACTCTTCGTCCCGGAACAGCTGGCCGCGCAGCGAGGCGAGGAGGCCGTAGAAGCTATCGGCGCCCACATGCTCGATGTAGAGTCGGTCCGCTTCCCACAGACCTCGTTGATCGGACCGTGTGGTGAGCATGGGCCCCTCCGCTACCTCGGAGGGCCATTATATCGTGTAGGCATGTGACCTGATCTGGATCAGATCCGCATGACGCCGCTGCTACACTTTCCGGCCGGACTTCTAGGGAAGGACAAGCCTTGAGCACCTACACGTACACCCACGCCTACACCCGTGCTCGCGCAGTCGTCGATCAGGTGTCCGTCCTCTTCCTTGAGGGGGGCATCGATAGGTCCAGCACGGACAAGGTGTGCCACGGCGTCCAGGAGCGGTGGCTTGACGCGGTCGGGCTCTACCTCGAGCGCAATGGCCATCGGGTTTATGAGATCGAAGCCCGCATCAACTGGTCGGCCCACTCCGATGTGGCCGAGCTGGAGTTCTCCACAGACTTACCCGGCTGGGAGGGCGCTGGGTCGCCTGAGGCCTTGGTCCTCGGCACTCGCTTCGCCGCCGTGGCCCAGGATGAGAGCCTCACACCCCACTACTGGGTGCTGTTCACTTCCGCGATCAGGGCTGATCCTGACCGGCATCGAAGCCTGTGTCCGAAGGTCGGTGTGGTCTTCCAAAGCACGGTGCCGAGCTGGGCGGCGACCCCGACGACGCGATCTCTGTGGTTGCAGGACCTCCGCGAGATTGGTGTGTCCGAGCGCAGCACGCTGTAGGAGGTCAACGTGCGCAACATATTCGTATCGTTCCATCAGGCCGATGAGCTCGAGGCTAACATCTGGTGCCGGCGTTTTGGTGGCTACTTCAACGAGATCCGCACCCTTGGACTTGACGAGCTCGGTGACGAGTACGCTGAACGCATCGACAGCGGAGACAGCGACTACGTGATGCGCCGCATCCGGGAGGACAAGATCGCCGGCACCTCCTGCACCGTCGTCCTGATCGGCAATTGCACCTGGGCTCGCCGCTACGTCGACTGGGAAATCGCCGCCACTCTCCGCAACTTCACCAACAGCCCAAGGGGGGGTCTGATCGGTGTGCAGTTGCCCTCCGCCCAAGACCAGGGGTGGGCCACGCTCCCCCCGCGGCTCGCCCTGAACATCAGCGACGAGGGCGACACCGAGACCGGTTACGCCCGCTTCTACGCTGCGGCGCCCAGTGACGACACTATCGCTCGCTGGGTCGATGAGGCCGTCGTCCGTCGCGACGCAATGGAGCCGGCTACCGGCTCGACGAGCGACCTCATGAGGAACAGCAGAACCTGCGATTAGGAGACGAGGCCCATGCCTGCGCCTCCGATCCTCGAGACCTACGTGCTCTGGCACCCCGATGAAGCCTTCGGCTCGAAGAGCACGGACTGGTTCATCGAGCACTTCCACGGCCCGGCTTACGCCGGACTCGCCGGCGGCAGCCGTCGAGGTCTACCTGCGCAGCACGGCTGGGGCGAGCCAAATGGGCCACCTCGCTCCCTTCCCCTCATGGATGCGCAGGGCGGTGTGTCAACACTCCCACAAAGGCAGGTTCGTCATCTATCCCCGTCCTCTCATGGCGTGACGGTGAGCTGCGATGCCTGTTCGGAAGTCCTTGAGGCCCCCGCGCGAGGGGTGCCGGATCGGCGCGTGCTCGACGCCGATGGAACCCAACGCCGTTGAAGCTGTGCGGCCAACCGCCAAGGGCCTCGATTGCGGAAACAGACCGAGAAGTCGCTCGATCCACTGAGCCCCGACCCCCACCTCGCGCTGTCGGACCGGCCGGTTCGAGTCGGGGGAAGGGCCAAGCGGGTGGAACGGCACTGCATTCCATGTAAGTGGGAGCGGTTCAGAAGAGAGCTCTTCCCTGAGTACACGCCACACCATCGTCGCAGTTGCTTCTCGCTGATAGGGGGGCTTGGTGGTAGCCGGCGCTCTGTACCCCTTGTGCCCGAAGGCGCCCCACGGATCGTCACGCCACTCCAGAAGGACCGAGAGCGAAGTAAGCGGGACCCCGGACAGGGCGGCCCCTCGATATCCTGGTGCCTCCCCGACAAGGAGGGGAGCCTCTGACGAAGGATCATGTAGGCTGAGGAACCGGAAGAGGTTATGGGCGGCGTGTGAAGCATGGTACGGATTCTGGAACCCTGGAATCTGACGCGACGCGGCAAGGTCACTTACGAAGGTGCGAAGTAGGTTGGTGCGGCTGGGCATGCGCGAATTGTCAACCGACCGATCCGGGGGCGCAACAAGTGGAATTCAATGAGTATCAGGCCAAGGCTCAGGCCACCGATCGTCTGCCTCAACGCGGGGGCGATGGCCTTGTTGTGCCGCTTCTCGGCATCGTCGGCGAAGCTGCTTCGCTTCAAACGGAGTACAAGAAGTGGCTACGGGATGGTAGCGGCCACATGTTCTTCCGAGACCATATCCGCGAGGAGCTCGGCGATATTCTGTGGTACGTGGCCAATCTTGCAACCAAGCTCGACATCGACCTTGACGAGATTGCAGTGACGAATCTGGAGAAGACGCGGGGACGGTGGCTAACAGCCGAGCGCAACGGGAGCTGGTTTTTCGACGACGGCTTTCCGGAGTCAGAGAGACTACCCCGAGAGTTCATTGCCACGATACGCGAGAATCCGGAAGACCCTTCGTGCAAGGCGATACTCACGATCGACGGGGCCAGCGTCGGAGATCCACTTGACGACAACAGCTACGAAGATGATGGGTACAAGTTCCACGATGTGTTCCACCTCGCCCACATGACCCTACTTGGGTGGTCTCCCGTGATGAGGAAGCTAATGGGCCGAAAGCGCAAGAGTGACGCTGAAGTTGACAATGTTGAGGACGGGGGTCGTGCGATCGTGACGGATGAAGGGATCGTCGCATTCGTATTCGATTATGCGCGGCGACACAACTATCTTGAAGGCCTGCGCCACGTTGACTACGAGCTGCTGCGGACGATTGGCGAACTGACATCGGGCCTTGAAGTCGGGGTGCGGACCACTGGGGAGTGGGAGCGAACAATTCTGCGAGGCTATGAGGTCTGGCGCGCCATTCGTGACCGCAGGGGTGGTTCTATCCGTTGTGACCTGGGTCGTGGCCTGTTCGAGTTGGTGTGATCTTGCGCGCCTAGTCTCTCACATGGCTCTCAGGCCCCGGAGCAGGAGAGCGACGATCTCGTCAATGTCGCTGGTCGCCAAGAGCCTGTCGTTCTGCTCAGATGACAGCCCGTTGCGGTCGGCTTGTCCGGACTGAGCCAGCCTCTCCCGTAATTCGCCGAAATCCGGCCGGGCCCGACGGAGTCCCGCCTCCTCCCAGAGGTCGGTGTAGCCGGCCGTGTTGTTCTGCTGGTAGTCCAGCGACAATTCAGGTGTGGGATCGCCGCGTAAGGCGGCACCGACTAGGGAGGCCGCTCCACCGAAGCCACCGATTACGAAGAGCGGGAGAGCGTCTTCGACGGAGAGTGCGGCTTCCTCCACGACGCCGGGGAGCAGGCCTGCCTGGCCGGATAGTCTGCCGCCGACCAGCACTCGGGCGCCGATGTCGCGATTCATCCGCCTACGCATCTCCGTAAGCGCGAGTGCGGCCCAGAGCCGGTCGGCCGGCGGCCGGTCCGTCGCTGAAGGTAGTTGCTCCGGCGCCCCAGGTGGTGGATCGACCTGCACGAGCGTAGCGATACTAGCCACCGCCGCGCGTTCGTCCGCATCGAGCGAGAGCCAGATCGGCCAAGCCGAGTACACGAGGATTCGCTCGGGCCCAGGCTGATCGCGGCGACTATAGGTTCGCACAAGGTCCAGCATGGCCTCGGTATAGCCTTGCTGCCGAAGGTCACCGCCGTAGGCAAGCGCGTGGCCCGCAGCCAGCAGGTGGCGCGCTATTTCCACAAAGGCATGCCGAACGTGCAACTGCGACAGACCGCGACCGATGAGTTCGCTGTCCGCGGGTTCCGAAACGGAGATCCCGACGAGTAGCTGGTCGCGGACTGGCTCTCCCGCCGGACTCATAGCGAACTCAGCACTGTTGGAGTGAGGGGGGTGTTATCTGGATCCAGAAGCTGCAGGAGGGCAAGTTCTTCGGTACCCAGCGGCGGATCGGGGTAGAGGTAGCGTGGCTCGTGGCCGTCGGCGTCGGCAACCCTCTCCCGGTAGAGGAGCGCAGTCAAGAGTTCCGGAGGGTGGACAAAGGTCTCGTACGCAGGCAGCCCTTGCAGCGCACAGATCCGCTTGGCCCGAAGGGGGAAGTAGCGCGCGCGCAGCACTTCACGAAGCAGGGCGCTGACAAGCTGCGGCAGGCAATCACCACCGGTCCAGCGGATGGCCGGGACGTTCCCCATGTAGGGGAACGATCGGGCCTCACCCCGCTCGGTCGCCGTGAGGACGACGATAGGAACGGATAGCCTCTTGGCGTCGAGCACCTCGAGTCGACACCACTCGCGCGACGAGTAGGCGTCGGTCTGAACCGCAACCAGAATCGGGGCTGCCTCGACGGAACTGTGCACGAACTCGGCGAAGCTGTTCCCATCCGGGATGTCTGCCTCGTCGAAGAAGTCGTCCACCAACGCCTCTTCCCTGAGATAGCGGCGCACGCGCCTTGCGAGCTCGCCACCGTCCGCCCTCGCGTAGCTGATGAACACCCGGACCTTGCCCGCCTCAGGTTCCAGCAAACGGCATAAGTCGTGAACGACGCGCTGGCGCAACGTTAGGGGGCGCAGATTGTCGTCCGTCTGATCGAGCCGGATCGCCTGGAGATCCTGCAACCTCCTCGGCAGGCGATCCGGCGCCGTGAGTGCGACAGGCACGACGAGATCGCCCTCGTGCGCGGCGTCCGCGACTTGGTCGGCGTATGCGCGCCACTCCCACTCACCGGACAAGTGCGCATCGGCCAAGATGAACACAGCCGTGTGCGCCGAGGCGCCGAAGGGGATCGGGCTCGGTACGCTCCCCGTCGTCACCGGTTGTTCTAAAGCGGACGGGGATGCCTAGCCCGCGTTCCGCTGGCGAATCGGGATTCGCAGATAGCTCGTGGAACATTTGAATGGCGAGTTCATGCCCGGCGGTCGAGAGGGGATGCCAAACGAAGTAGACCGTGAGCAGGGAGGGCGACGAGGGAGTCGTCACGGTGTCCGAGCCCAGTCGAGTGGTTCATCAACGTATCCGAAATCTTCGAGGCTTCGAATCCAACTGACGACATCACTGACAAACCAGGATGGGAAGTTACTCCTGTGACCGCGTTGAGCTCGCATGTCGTTGCCGGCATGAGTGAATCTGGAAGGAAGCTCTGGCCCCCCACCTCCGAAGTAGATGTAGTCGTCGCTGATCAGGGCACCATCTGTCTGCGTATCGTTGACTATGTTCCTCGGGTTCGGGGTACCATCTTGGTAGCTATGGTGCGAGTCCTCCTGAATCCACTCTCCGTTAGCGTCCCGGTGGTAGATGTTGTCACCGAATGCCTGTTTCTTACTCCCATTCAGATTGGGCTTTTTGTTCGCAAATCGAGGATCAGACCAATACTCATCAAGAGTGAGTGTCTCAGTCACACGCATGACAAAGACAAATTGATTCTGTCTACCGCGTGTCCTCGACCCAGTGCCAATGATCCAGTCCCCTACGGAGGCAACCCGACGGATGACGGGCTTGCAGGTGCACAGCGTGCAGAAGCCGTAGAACGGGTTGGGGGCGAATCCGAAGTCCCGGGCAACCACGTACGAGAAGAGCTTCACCGGTTGGCCGTCAGCAGCTATACCGCTTGATCTCTCGCCCCGACCTCGGTACGCCGGCCGGCGTCAACCAGTCGTTGCTCGCACCCGTGATCGCGTCAACGACCTTCTCGCTGTTCCAGCCGACAACCGCATCGGCGTACTTGTCGAGGGCATCGGGAAGGTCTGCGTCACGCGCGCCGCGTACCCACACGCCGACGATCCGCTTGCCGAGCTTGTGGGCGTATTCAATCTCCCAGTCCACCCACGAACTTGTGCGCGTCTCCGGGGACACGAGGGTTACGAGAACCGAGGCCCATTGGATCCGGGGTGCAAGGATCTGCGACTTGATGTAGTCATCGCTTGTGGCCCGATTGGGCTTGTCGGCGTTGATCGAGCCATCGCGCACCACGAGCCCGCTCTTGCTGGCGAGGCCCTTGAGCTGGGGGAGCGCATCGTCATCCTCGTGGATGTGGCTCATGAAGACGTTACGGACTTCGTCAGGCACCCCGACCTCCCAATTCCTTCGACCTAGTATCGGCCCCTGCCCTCGCGCCGCCAAGTGCGATGCGTTCGGCGGTGGAGGTCACGCGCCGTCCTCCCCATGGGCCAGCTTCTTCAGTTCGCCGGCGAGTCCGATCAAGAGCTGATTCGCCTCCCGAAGACTCGCCACTAGCTCGTCGTAGTTCGGATAGGCACGCTGGATTTCTTGCGGACTTGCCCCAGGGAGTCCATCGGCCTCCGCGGTGTACCAGCGCCGGAACCTGGCTTGCCAACGGGTCAGGTGCGGGCGAAGGCCCTCATTGAGGACAGCGATAAGAAGGTCGTGGAGCCGCTGGAGGTCGGCGTTCCCGGCAATGTCATCAGCGTCAAGCTGGCGTGCCAGCCTTCGAATCTCCCCAAACAGCGCGTACCACGAATCATAGATTTCCGTCAGCACGTCGTTGCCTTCTTCGAATTCCAGTGCTGCCTTTCTCGTAATGAGTTCCACATAGGCTTCGTGCGCAAGCTTCGCCGTCTCGCGGTCTCGCTCGATTCGCCACGTGGTGCCGAAGAAGGTCGGCCGGATCTCGAAGACCCGCCACCTGCGATAGAGGAATTGCCAGGGTCGATGCCAGATCAGCCAGGTAGCCAGGGCGGCCAGCCCCAGAATCCATACTACGGGCCCGACCGAGGCCACCACCTGACCATCAGCAATCCGGACGTCGACGAGTTGCGACCAATCCCAGTTCATGTTTCGCTCACCGTTACCTTGAGCCTGATTGCATCGCGAGCAGACCAGTGGGGTCTGCATCGCCGGTATGCATCTTCAATCGCGTCCCTTCAGCCCTCTGACTCTCAAGACCAAGTCGCCGACGCAATGTGCGTCCGGTGGCGCGAGCGTCGCCATCATCCAGCCGACTCGTACCATAGCGACTGGTGGGCACTCCGACTCGTCAGCGTGCATCGTATGCCACTGACCGTTGAGGTCAGCCGAGCTCGTCGAGTACGCTGCAAGTGCTACCGTAAGCCGAGCGCCTCAGGGATGCACGCCACCGCGAACACATGTTGCTCTGAGAAGCGAGCGCGAGCACGTCGGCACGGAATACATGGCCAGAACTGGCAAGCGACGACGAAAGAAAAACCGGGCTGCGCCGAAGAGGCCGCCCTCTTCCCGAAAGCCTGTAGCCGCCGCACCCGTCACTGGAGTGCCTCAGCCCGAACCAGACTCGCTCGACGAAGACGAATCCTGGTTCGTAGATGCTTGGCGAGACTCCCGGGCTGGATCACGCGCAGGTCGCGGGTTTCATTTTCAGGACGCAGTCGGCGCTTGGTTGGTATCCCGGCTGGCGTCCGGGGATCTTGCCGCCGATCGCCTCACACCCGAGGGGTTCGACGACTTGCAAATTGAGGCAACGGACCCGCTTCAGATCGAGGTCAAATCCCGTCAGGGCCGCCTGGGTCCGTTCCCGGTCGGCGTGGCCGCCAACCACATCGTAGGCGCATGGATCAAGCATTCGGCTCGGTTCGGCACCGAGCGACGCCTTGTGATCGTCCTTGAGCAGGGCTTGGCAGGTCTCGAGAGTGGTCCGGACCGCACCTTGACCGAGATCCCGATCGCTCAGATAGTCGGAGAGGTCCATGGCCTTGGAGACGCGCTCGCCGCGCGCCTTGTATCCCAGGGGCAGGCCTCGACTACTCTTGAGAATCTCAAGGTCGGCACCACGGCAATTGTCTGTTCCTGGGACGACCTGACCGCAGAGACCGATCGCCACGTCGGGCGTGTCGTCACCTTGCCGCCAGCAGCCCTTCGGAGGATCGCGGTCGGTCTCCGCTCGATGGTCGCAGATGCGGTCGACGCGAACGCCGCAGCCACCTTCGAAAGCCGAACCGGTCTTGACCGGACTTGTGTGGTCGATGAGATCAACAAGACCGCTGAACTCATCGATCTTGAGTCGATTGAGCACGCCCTCACGCAGGGCATCTGCGGCTTGGTCGACAAGGAGCCCAGAGAATCCGGAGACGCCTACTACGAAGGCGTCTCCACACAGCCAGGGCATGTTGGCGCCGGTCTCGTCGTCCCACGACCGGACCTGCTTTCAGATGTGCTGGCCGGCCTGGAGATGAGCCAGGCCGTGCTTCTGGCCGGTCCATCCGGGGTAGGCAAGTCGGCCGTGCTGTGGACGTTACCGTTCGCGTGCCCAGGCGTTCTGTGGTTCCGTGTCCATCGCGCATCCGACGCTGATTTGCCCCATCTGGTGCGCTTGCTCCACGCGTACGGCGCCTCGCCCAAGACGCCGGTGGGCCTCCTGGTCGACGCAGCCGGCCGTGGTGACCTGGAAGAGTGGTCGCGCCTTCGGCAGTCAGTTGCTGCAGTTCCAGGTGCCCTCCTGGTGGGTACGGCTCGGAGCGAGGACTTGTTCTCCCTCGGCGACCTCGTGGACTGCAGGGTCGTGAAGGTATCGCTGGACGAGAAGGCGGCCTCAACCATTCATGCCGGCCTGACCCGCCGCGGCGCAACGGCGGCCCCCCATTGGCGAGAAGCCTTTGAGCAGTCGCACGGGCTCACGCTCGAGTTCACACATCTGCTCACCCATGGGAGTCGGCTCGAAAGGATCCTTGCCGATCAGATTGCTGATCGCGTTCGCCAGGATCGTGCCCTCGAGCTCAGCATCCTCGCCCGCGTCGCGGCCGCCGATCGCTGGTCTGCGACGGTACCGATCGAGGCACTGGAATCTGCCCTCGACTCGGGACGCACAGAACTACGTACCGCTCTCGAGCGACTGAAGGACGAGCATCTCCTTGTCGAGCGCGACGGAGTGCTCACGGGCGTCCATCAGATTCGCTCACGAGGGATCGTGGACGTGATCCACAAGACGCCGCCTCCCCGGCTGGAGGAGACGGCTGTATCGGTTGTGGCGATGCTGCGCGGTCCTGCCCTGTCTCGCTTCGTCTATGAGATTCTCAGGGAGGTACCGGGGCTTGAAGCACCGCTGCTCGAGGCGCTAGAAGGTCTCATCCACGGTGACGTGGAGCGCCTCGGGGCATCCCTTCGCGCTCTTGAGTTGCTCGACTTCTACAGACAGGCCTCGGCTTGGGCAGAAGTCGCGGATCGTCGCGACATCCCTCTTGCGCACCGGCCCCTCGTCTTGCAGTTCGGGATTGCCCGTATCGAACTCTCCGACATCTTCCCCGATGAGCTCCGGAACGCGGTTGAGGAGATCGCAGCTCTTCCAGAGCAGAGCGAGACGAGAGACGCTCTTCTCAGCACGGCGGGCCTCGGCAGCATCGGCCCAGCACTCGCTGCTGCGACGAGCCCGGACGCGTGTCAGCGCCTGCTCAGAGCCCTTCGCGGTACCTCTGTTGATTGGGAGCCGCTGCTCGCTTCGCTGGAACCGGGCACCACCCTCGTCGATACCCTAAGAAGCTGCTCCGTGCAGGCACTGGGTGACTGCGTCTCGGCGGCGCGCGATGTGTCGCTCGGCTTGGCCAGGGCATTCGTGGATGCCATCGGCGGGAGTGCAGCCGTGTTCGATCGGTTCCGCAACAGCGACCCATGGATCCGCGAGTTGGATATTGGTTCGGTCGACGGTGAACTCGTCGGAATTGCGAAGTTCCTGTACGTCTCCGAGTCCGAACAGGGCGACGCACGCGAGCGGGCTGTGGAGATCGGACAGCAACTGCTACGAGCTCTGCCGGACATCGAAAAGGTCGACGTCAAGCCAGTGCTGCCGGGCGGGCGCGTCCTGGAAGTTGACGGCCACGAGTACGCCTCGTCGGGGCTACGGCGCCGCTATGACCATCACCCGGGCGCCGTCGGCTGGAACCGGGATCGAATCGTCCTCGCTCAGACCTTGTTCGGCGCCAGCGAAACAGAACGACTCAATGAGGCCAGTGGGTTGCTCGCCGAGGCCGCACACCTCGTTCGCGACTTCGGCAATATGTTCGTCCGATCGCGCGGCCCGTCTGACAAGGCAACAGAGTTGTTGGAGCGCTGCAGTGCTCTGAACGCGAAGGGCCGTGATCTCCCCCCTCGGCTTGGAGCGAGCCCGTTCTCGGATGCGGACCAGGCTGAGTTGGTCGACGCTCTCTCGTCCGTGATCACCGATGTCTGCTCCAGCGTGCTGCCGCGACTCGCCCACCCCGCTGAGTACTTGGCGCTCTCGGTATACATCAACGAGACAATGCTGGGTAAGCGCGTCCCAGCGGTGAGAGAGCAACCGTGGAGGCTACTTGGGCTCGATGGCGCTCCGCGCGCTCTTGACGACCTCGCTGAGGCGCTGTCCGAGATCGACGCTGTACTCACCGAGCTATCCGCGGATCCAGACTCCAACCGTACGATCGTGAACGTTGCCCGGAGCGGTACCGCCGAGGGCGCCCTAGCGCGCGCCGCCGACCGATCGCTAAGACGGACCCGCAGGAGGCTTCGCGAACGCCAGAAGACAGTAGCAGCCGATCTCAAATCGACAGGCTTGCGTGCCGAGGTGTTCTGGTCTGCCGGAGATCGGGCGCGAGGTGAGTCTCCGAACTTTGCCGTCACCGTCGCTGTCGAATCCCTGACGGACTGGCCAGCTGCGGTGGAGGAGCTCGTACCGAGGTTGGAAGCTATCCGGACTCCGGGCGAATCGCCTTGGCTGGTGCCCGTCCTCGGCGGCAGGACCGTTCGGCCGTGCGCGCAGCGGCTGATATCCCAACTCTGGCCGGTGACCGACTTCAGCGAGTTCGAGCATTCGCTACCGCATCCACTGGAGGAACGGCTGACCACAGAAGTCGTCGCCGCTCACTCTGCATTGCAGGTTCGGTCCGCGCTCTCGGTCCTCGGCCGAGAGGACGGCCTCGATGAACAGGCTGCCCGAGTGCTGGAGCAGGCTCAGGGTGACTTCACCGGAGCGATCGCGGCGATTCAGAGCTTGGGCCAGGACGCTGTGGTCTCTGAGATCGTGGACTGGCTCTTGAAAATCGATCCGCGGATTGAAGGTGAGTGGGACGGCGAAGTTAGAGCGGGCACGTTCGCGGAGGGCATGATCGAGGGGGTGCTGGGAGATGGATCCTTCGAGTTTGGAACGCTCGATGCCGCGCTGCTCGTTTCGCTTGAGTGGGACGCAGATCCCGCAAGCGCAGTCGCTCTGATCGAACAATTTAGGGAATAGGCGGGTTTCGTCGGTTCCGTGGCCACGGCCGTTGCCCGGTTCGGGTCATTGGAGAAATCAGGGCAATGGCATTGCTCGGTTCGATCCGCTCAGTGGGATCCACTGGGCGCTCAGAACGAGAGCGCGACGTGAAACCAAGCGCACCCTCTTTCGCACGAGCGTGTCGCCATGCCTATGTTCGTGCGCCGGTGCGAGAGCGCTTGGGTGCGGGTGGCGGCCGGCCCCCGCCGCCGAGTGGCTGCAGCCTGTCGCCGGGGTCTGCGGTTGGATCGGATTGCGGTCGGCGCTATCTTCTAGGGGTGACCCCGTATCGGAGGAGACCGAGATGGTGACCCGCCGCACAGCCGAGGAGACCGCCCGCCTCGGGGATGAGATCTACGAACGCGACATTCGGCAGAACGTCGAAGCCGACCATCACGGAGCGGTCGTCGCCATTGATGTGGACAGCGGCAGTTGGGCCATCGGTGACAACGTGATTGCCGCGACGGACGGTCTCCGTACGCAACGGCCGGATGCTGTTGATGTCTGGCTACTCCGGGTCGGGCATCGTGCGCTGCATCACTTCGGCGGTCGTCCTCTGCGGAGCGCCGAGTGATCGAGGGCGTGGTGAACGCCGCCCACGAGGCGGTGCTGACCCTTGCCCTCCACGGGCCGACAGGACAGACACGGGACATTGAGGCGGTAATCGACACCGGTTTCACCGGATTCCTGACCGTGACGCCCGCGTTGGCGACGGAGTTGGGATTGGACTTCCGGGGAACCAGCCGGGCGACCCTGGCGGATGGCAGTGAGATCACCTTTCCTTCCTTCGGCGTAGCCGTCCTCTGGGATGGCCGGACGAGATACGTAGAAGCAGACGCCGCGGACACCACACCGCTCGTCGGCATGCGGCTACTCGAGAGTCACAGCCTGTATGTGGAAGTGGAGAACGGTGGGCGCGTCGTGATAGAGCCCAGGGCTATAAGCTGAATCGCAGGTCGAAGGTGGTACTGCCTACCGTCAAGTCAGGCCCACCCAAGGGGATTCGAACTGCCTCGCGCCGAGTCTGACTGGCCTTGAGTCGCTACTCGCAATCGCGGGCTGGTTCGCCCCTCAGAACGCCATCGCGACGTAGAACGGTGCACAGCCCCTTTCGCACGCTAGAAGGTGCAACCGCCAATGGAAGGATGGGAGGAGTCATCAGTCACGTCCACGCAGTGGCGGATCGGGTTTCCGAGGTATTTGCCGTGGTCCCCGACTCCAGGGGCTCCCGCGTCAATTGGGCGGATGAGGCAACGCGAGCCGAACTCCTTGGCTATTCCGTGGCCGACCTGGCCGAAGGCCTCCTGACGTAGCCTCGCTTCGATGGTGGCGGGTGTTGGCGTGGCATCCAATGACCGAGAGCAAGCACGACAGCCCTCGCCGAGTTGAAGGTATAAAGGGAGGAAGCCACCCCAACAAGACAATGGGCCCGGCCTTACAGCGCCACGGCCAGCTCGAAAGTTCGTAACACGGTCTCGCTAGGGGTACGCGCTGGGACTCGAACCCGGCGCGTCGGCCGCGGGGTGTCGGCGGGCGCCAGCTCGGGCCTCAGAGTGAGAGCACGACCCCGACGATGCTAGCCACACTGGAGCGCTGCGAGTGGATCGCCTCGGGCGGGCCGGTCGTGCTGCTCGGCGACAGCGGCACCCGCAAGTCGAACCTGCTGATCGGGCTCGGCATGGCCGCTGCCAGCGCGGGCTGCGGGTGCGGGTCGGGATCGCGTAGTGGATGACCCGGCTGGCTTAACCGGGATCGCCTCTTATGGGGTCAGGGTGAAGAAGCAGCGGAAGCGCAGTCCAGCACCCCCGTTACGCACAGTTGAACAGTCATGCCGATGTTCGCGTAGTGGCACGAAGGCGACCCGCGGGGTCGTTGCGGGTGGGCGCGCAAGGTAGTCGTTACGGGTGGGCGTGCCCTGAGTGGCGCCTGCGAGCCCGCTGACGAAGTCCAGCCGCCGGGCGTCGGCGCTACATGACGAGCCCGGCGGCTACAACTCCACGGCCAACTCGAAGGTTCGTAGTACAGTCTCCCTAGAGGTCCGGCCCGAAACCCCTTTCTGTGGAGAGCGATTGTAACGGAGGGTCCGGCGCGGTCGGCTCAGGAGCGATCACTGCTGCAGGCGGGGACTGGGATGGGAATGGCGCCCAACGGCGGGATGTGGGTGAAGACAGCGGAACAGGCGGTCGTGGTGACCCCGATCGCACCGCTCAGCGCGTGTGGGCGGCGACCAGGGTCAGGTTGGCCACCGTGGCTTCCATGGAGAGCTGGAAGAGCGTCTTGGCGCGGCCAAAGTAGCGCGCCTGACGGAGGCCGAGCTGGACCAGCCGGGCCAGCCGGTGCTCGACGACCTGACGCCGCCGGCGGTACTCAGCGAAGGCGTCGCTCTCCTGGACGGCACGGGCCTGCTGCAGCAGCGCTTCCTGCGGATGCAGGCTCACCGTCCGGCCCTTGCCCGCTCCCGCCGCGACACACTGTGAGCGCAGCGGGCATCCGCCGCAGACCGCCGCGTCGAAGTGGAAGACCGCAAGCGGGTGGATGCGGCCAGCCCGGTCGGTGCGGGTTCCTGCGCTGCGCACCGTGCGGGTGACGTTCCCCGCCGGGCAGGTGCAGGCGCCGGTCTCCAGGTCGATGGTGAAGTCCTGCTTGGGGAAGCGGGCAGTGTTGGGGCGGCCCGGCACCCTGGCGATCAGCGTACGCCCGGCGTCGGCGAAGGCCTGCCGCGTACTGCCATCCCCATAGGCGGCATCGCCGATGGTCTCGTCGACCTCGCTCTGGGTGTTCGCTTCACTCTGCTCGACCAGTTCCAGGGCATCCATGTTGTCCGGAGCATTGCCGGGTAGTACGGCGACGGCGGTGATGAGCTGGGAGTCGGTGTCCACCACCACCCCTGCCTTGTGCCCATCGAAGCGCTTGCTGCTGCTCTTGTGACCGTGACGCATCTCCGGGTCGTGGACCGAGACGATCCGGTCGCGGCTCACCCCATCCTTCAGGGCCGGTCCCTCATCCGTGCGCTCCACGTCCTGTAGCAGCAGCTGCCCCAGCAGTTGTGCGGCCGCCACGAGCTGCTGACGCTCAGCGCTGTCCGGGGCGAATCGTTCGTGCGCCTGCCGTGCCGATTCCAGCAACCGGTCCGCATCGGAGACGACCGTGCCCAGGAACGCTCGCCGCGCCGTGGCGTCCTCCCAGTCGATGTCGGCCTCGCCCTTGAGGCTGGCGCCGAGATATCGGTCGTAGCCCTGCTCGACGGCGGCTGCCCCCGCTGCGGTCCCAGCCACCGCTGCCAGCGCTCGCAGCAGCCCGACGATGCCGTCCGCGAGGAGGTTGTAGGTGTCCTTCACCGCGCCGCGGCCGAGGATGTTGGTGGTGTCCAGCGCCACCCGCATCCGATGCCCCCGCAGGTACCCGGACTCCCGCGCGAATTGCAGGCTGCGCCGGAAGATCTCCCCCACCCGCTCGTGCAGAATCAGCTGTGCGCGGAACATCTGCAGTGTGCTCTTGGCGAATGGTCTGGAGTCGATCTCGATACCCAGCGCCACCTTCCAGCGGACATCGAAGTCCGCCCGCGCCTTGGTCTCGGCGTCACTGGTGCGGTCGTAGGCCTGGAGCAGGAGCGCGGTGGCGAGCAGGCTGGGCGGGACGCTGCCTCGCCCGTTGTCGGGGCAGTAGAGGTCGGCGAACTCTTCGTCCCGGAACAGCTGGCCGCGCAGCGAGGCGAGGAGGCCGTAGAAGCTATCGGCGCCCACATGCTCGATGTAGAGTCGGTCCGCTTCCCACAGACCTCGTTGATCGGACCGTGTGGTGAGCATGGGCCCCTCCGCTACCTCGGAGGGCCATTATATCGTGTAGGCATGTGACCTGATCTGGATCAGATCCGCATGACGCCGCTGCTACACTTTCCGGCCGGACTTCTAGGCCTACCAGTTTCCGGATAACAGGGACTGTACTGCGAACTGACTCGGGCTCCGACGCGGCAGCGCGAGCCCTTCCATCCTCGCGACTGTCCGGCGACACTCGGATCACTCTCAAGCCTCCGCAGCGTTCGCGGCTTTGACGGGGAGGACCTATGACCGACCGTGAAGAAATGACCGATTCGGAGCCCACTCCTCGGTTTGTCAAGGCGACAGGGAGCCCGGTTTCCGTGGGCCACCGGGACAGGGCAGAGAGAATCGGCGAGGCGATGGTCGACCTCCGACTCGTAATCGACGGATTCGTCGCCCAGCCGCCGAGTCTGTTCAGTGATGCGGTAGCGTCCCTCGCGCGGCATTGCTCCATATTCCTGAGGAAGATGGTGCTCGGTGATGACCGGAGCCCACGCTTGTTGGATGACGAGACTTGTCGAACGGCGGGACTGGGCTTCGACAGAATCCGGAGGATTCCTGACGACCGGAGGACCTTGACGCTTGTTCCAGCCGAAATCTCTGGCGGCTACTTGCAAGCTACGAAACTAGACGAGGAGACTGGCGAGCCGGAGGTTACATATGTCATCCCCATGGGCCACCAAGGGCTGAGCATTGCCATCGAGTGGCCATTGCCCGGAATGGCGGACTGGCTCAGCCAGCCCACCCCGGAAGCCCCGTGGAACATAACGTCGGAGGGGCTCTTTGGATCGGAGCCGAGTCCGGGACTCAGCTGTGATCGTTGGCTCGGACAGCAACTGGTGCTGTTCGACAGCCGGGGGATTACCCTGAAGGATGTCATGAGGGTAACGGTCAACACGGAGGGGGCCCACTCCCCACCCCTGCAGCGGCTGATGTTGGTAGAGGGAGCCGAGGACAAAGCTAGATTCAGGGTCGTTAAGGATGCCCAGATCCACATCCTGGGCCACATCAAGGTCTGTGGTGTGAGATACAGTCACGCAATAGTGATCGAGGCCGCCCTGTATCTGTACCGGAAACTGGCCCAGAACAAGTCGATCAAGCTACCCAAGGGCGAGGTGAACATACCGGTGTTCGGTTTCGCGCCGACCGACGTCTTCTCGTCTGACCAAGACTGGCTGCGCTTTGATGGTGGACTTTCCCCGTCTCTTGGCGGCGGGGAGCAATTCGTGTCACACAGAGTCAGAGCCCCGAGGTAGTTCCCCGGATCCTCACCGGTCTGGCGGGGTCGAGGATGACGCAACGGGTCGGTCTTCCTTCTTGCGACGGACTAGCCTCTAGCCCTGACAGACTGGAGGCCCATGTGTCCAAGCCTAGCGTCGCTTTACCACCGCTCAAATCGAAACCGCCCAGCAGAAAGTTCGCCGTACAGTCCCCGTAGGTCTACCAACCGTGATGTGGCGCTCTCAGCTGGCTGCTGCTGCCGTGCCCGGGGACCAACCGTATATGCGCTCCAGGGTGCCGCCCATCAGCGCCGCGCGTTCCCCATCCGAGAGCTGGTCGGTCACCCGGAACGCCTCCACGCCTTGCTCGTACGTGAGCAGGTTTACCGCCCGCGTCCAGTCCGTGCCCCACATACATCGATCGAACCCGAACGCTTCGAACAGCCGGCCGAGCGGTTCCCAGATGTCCGCGTACGGGAATGGCTCCTGCGACAACGTGCACGCCCCGGAGATCTTGATCGCCACATGCTCGAACTGGGCCAGCGACAGCACGTTGTCGATGTCGGCCCACGGTTCGGCGGGTGGCGGCGGTTCATGCGGCTGTGCCAGGCCCACGTGATCGATCACCAGCTGCGTGTTCGGATGCCGGCGCGCAACTTCGTGAAACATCGGCAGCTTGCCGGTGCACAGCACGTTGACCGGAACACCCGCTGCCGCCCCCGCCTCCATCACTTGATCGAGACCGGGATCATCGGCCGCAATCTCCTCGTATCTGAGCACAAGCCGGGCGCCGACCACGCCGGGCCGGGCAGTCCACTCCTCGACTTCCGCCGCAACCGTCTCCGATTTGGGATCGAACGGCTTGATCAGGCCGAAGCGGTCCGGGTGTTTGGCATGGACCGTCAGCGCATAGCTCGCGTCGTAGCCGTAGATGCGGTAGGGCGAGATCAGCAGGGCGCCGTCGACGCCTACCGCGTCCATCGCCCTGACCATGTCGTCGCCGGTGACCTCGTCGGGCCCCGTCAGCACGGAGTTCCAGGGGCTCTCCGGGGTGCTGCGCTCGTAGGCGTGAACCTGGCAGTCGATGGTGGGTGTGCTGTTCGGCATCGTGAGTCGGCCTCATTTCCTCGCGGGCCTACGTTACCGCGCGGACGGCTCCGAGTGCGCGGGCCGCGCGCTCGGAGTCCAGGACAGTCTGCGAGCGCCGGTATCGGGATGGCCACCACGGGCGCCCATGCGCACGCGCTACAGTGGCGGCGGGAGGTGCGGCATGGCGTTTGAGATGGACCCCGAACAGCTCGGACTCGTCGACGAGGTGGCGCTGGTCACCGGAGGCGCGCGCGGCATCGGCAAGGGTTGCGCGATCCAGCTCGCCCGCGCCGGCTGCCACATCGCGATCGCGGACCTCGACGAGGAGACCGCCACTGCCACGGCACGGGAGATCGAGGCGCTCGGCCGCCAGGCCGAGGTGGTCGTCGCGAACGTGCGCGACCCGGAGCAGGTCGCCGCGATGGTCGAGGATGTCGTGGCCCGCCTCGGCGGCCTCGACGTGGCGGTCAACAACGTCGGCAACCCGACGGGGCTCCAGCCGTTCCTCGACTACACGACCGAGCTCTGGCACGACATCGTCGAGCAGAACCTGACGAGCTCATTCCTCTGCTGCCAGGCGGAGGCGAGGAGCATGGTGGAGCGCGGCACGCCGGGCAGGATCGTGACGATCGCCTCCTCGAGCGGGATCGTCGGCGCGCCGAACATCGTCGCCTACGGCGCGGCCAAGGCCGGCGTGATCCACATGACGAAGACGCTGGCGATGGAACTCGCGCCGCACGGCATCCGCGTGAACTGCATCGTGCCCGGCACGCACCTGACCGAGCGGGCGGCGGCGAACACGGACCCGGCGACGGTCGCGTTCCGCGAGGCCGCCGCGAAGGCGCCGCCACTCGCGCGCCTCGGCGACCCGCTGGAGACGGGCGGCCTGGCGGTCTTCTTCGCCTCGCGGCTCTCCGCCTACGTGACCGGGCACAGCCTGCTCTCCGACGGCGGCGTCACGCACACGACGGCGCGCCCGGCGGTGCCGGCGAGGTAGCCGGCAGTTCGAGAGCGGCAGCGACGAGAGGAGCGCGGCAGTGACTCAGGAACTGGATGGGCGCATCGCCCTGATCACGGGAGCGAGCCGCGGCATCGGGCAGGCGATCGCGCTGCGCATGGCCGCCGAAGGCGCACGCGTCGCCCTGCTCGGCCGTGACGAGGAGACGCGCCGCACGGACCTCTCCGGCACGCTCGAGGAGGGCCTCGCCCGAATCTCGGACATCGGTGGCGAGGCGATCGCCGTGCGCGCCGACATCGGCGACTTCGAGGCGGACAAGCGCAGCGTCGTCGAGGCGGTCGAGGCCGCCTTCGGGCGCTCGCCGGACATCCTGGTGCACAGCGCCGCCGCGCCGCGCGAGTTCCGCATGGACTGGCACATCCCCTTCGCCGAGACCACGGCCGAGTGGTTCCTGCGCGGCGTGCAGGTCAACGTCTGGGGTGGCTGGGATCTGGCGAGGGCCGTCATCCCCGGCATGCGCGAGCGCGGCGAAGGCTGGATCCTCTTCGTCTCCTCGCAGCAGGCGTCACCCCGCCCGAGTCCCGTCAACGGCGGCGCGGCCAGCCCGATGGGCGGCGCGAGCATCTACGGCGGGACGAAGGCGTTCCTCGACCGCGTCTGCACGGGCGCGGCGATGGAGCTCTACGAGGACGGCATCGCCGTCAACAGCCTCGCGCCGACCGGCGCGATCGCGACGCCGCTCTCGATCTCGGTCGGCGTGCCGCCGGAGGGCACGGAGCCGATGGAGCCCTTCGTCGAGGCGGCGCTGGCGCTCTGCGCGGGCGACCCGGCGGTGCTGACCAGCCGCGTGGCGCACAGCCTGCCGCTGCTGCACGAGCTGGGGCGGCCGGTCCGCACGCTCGATGGCTCAGCGCTGTTCGAGGGCTGGCAGCCGGACCACGACGACGAGCGCCGGTTCCACCGCGGCTACCTCGCGGCGACGGGCCACTGAGGGGTTCGGCAGTCGGCCTTAGCTGGCCGCCTCACCGAGCCAGCCAAGCCACGGCTCGGAGTCGGCCTCGTGCTCCCAGAGGAACTCGAACCCCGCTTGCAGCGCGTGCTGGCGATCAAGCTCCCGATCGCCGATGTGCAGGTAGCGGTCCGCCTCGAACTGCTCCCGCACGTCGTCGAGCCGGTGCTTCAGCGAGACGAAGTCCACCTCGATCTCCGCCGCGTTCCAGATCTTCCGCTGCGAGGTCCGGGAGCGGTCCGAGCAGCTGCCGATCACGCAGCCGCGCTCCCGCGCGCGCCGCACCATCTCGAACGTGATCGGTCCCGGCGGATCGCCGGTCTCGAGCGTGCCGTCGATATCGAAGCTGATCAGCAGCTCGGCCATGACGCCTCGCAGTCCCTCGGCCGGACGGCCTAGTCGGGACTCGCGCCCCAGACGACGAAGTCGGCGTGGTAGAGCTGCAGCGGGCCGCCCGAGACGCCGATCTCGGCCGGCTTGGTGATCTGCCTCGCGCCGGCCCGCCCCTGGATCTGCTGGATCGAGTCCGTGTGCATCCAGAAGCGGGTGCGCCCGCTGCCGACGTTGCCGCCACTGGGCGAGACGGGATGGGGGCCCTCGATGCTGATGTCCTCCTGGAAGAAGTCGAGGCCCTCGCCCTCCTTCACCCCGCCGAAGCCGAGGCCCTCCATGTGGAAGACGTGGAACAGGCTGAACCCGTCGTACATGTTCTCGAAGGTGAGATCGCTCGCGCTGATCCCGGCGCCTTCGAGCAGCTTGCGCCCGGTACTGGCGCACGCCTGCTGCGCCTCCTCGAGGGGGAGGGTCAGCCCGCGCTGGATCGTGCGGTCGGAGGCGTGGTTGAGGATGTAGGCCGGCTTCTGCTTCATGTCGCGGGCGCGCTCGGCCGTGGTCAGCAGGTACGCCGCCGCGGTGTGGATCGGGATGTCGTTGTCGTAGAGGTTGGCGGGCTTGGCGATCCAGCGCGCTTCGAGGTAGTCCTCGATGGTCAGTTCCTCGGGGCGGTGCTGGGCCCAGTAGCCCTCCGGGAACAGCAGGCCGTTGCGCCTGGAGTTCACCATGAACGGGGCCATCATGTCCTTGGTCTTGCCGTACTTCCAGAGGTAGCGCTGGAACTGCTGGGCCGTGCCCCATGAGTTCGCGGAGCCCCAGGGGTTCCCCCACTTCCGGTTCCCCGAGATCGTCTCCTCGGCGTTGGCGCCGCCGTGGCTGTAGCGGCCCTCGAGGTTGTGCCAGGCCTTCAGCACCAGGCAGGTGCTCGTCATCCCGTCGCCCACGGCCTGCGCGGCGATCGCGAGCGCGTTCGACATGCAGTCCATCCCGGCCATGACAAACTTGATGTTCGTCAACTCCGGCATGTTCTTGAGCAGCCACGTGTCGGTCAGCTTGGCGATGCCGTCGAGCGGATCGTCGGTCGTCTCGTGGGCGTTGACCACGTCCATCGGGATCGGCCGGTCCGCGGGCCAGTGCGCGCCCGTGGTGGTCGTCGGCAGGAAGACGAGACCGTCGATCTCCTCCGGCGGGACGCCGGCGTCGTCGATCGCCTTGCGAAGCGCCATCAGGCTCCAGGCGCCGATCGTGTTCTCGGCGGTCCCGTCCCAGCGCCGGGCCGTCGGCGAGTGGCCGATCCCGACCGCGGCGACCTTGCCTTTGTGCTCCCAGACGCCGAGTCCCTCTTCACTGCGGAAGATCGATTCGGGGGCGTTGCTGCCAAGACGGTTAGGTTGAGCCATCGTTCATTCCTTTCGGCCGGGGTCTCGCTGCTCCGGGCAGGATGCTATTCCGCCAGCTGCCACTCGGGGATCTTCTGACCGGTCGCCTCGGTTTCCTCGAAGAACACCGTCACGGCCGCCCCGATCGGGACTTCGTCGAGCGGAATGCCGGGCAGATTGGACACCACCGTGATGGTCGGGTCCTCGTCCAGTTCGATGACGGCGAGGTTGAACGGCTGATCCGGTATGCGCAGCGCGACGGTGCCGTCGTAGACCACGCCGTAGCTGTGGATCCGCCCGCGTCCGCTCACCTCGCGCCACTCGAGGGCGCCGGCGGATCCGCATGCGAAACACTCGGGCTCCGGGGGATGTTGCAGCCTGTCGCACGCCGTGCAGTTCTGGATCACCAGCCGGTCATCGTTGCAGGCGTCCCAGAAGGGCTGGTCGAGTTCTTCCGGTACGGGAGATTGCTTTGGCATCGTCGCTCCTCGTGCTGTCACCGCCGGCCGGTCCCCCGGCCCGCTCCGCGGCGAGCCGATGGTAGCAGCGATCGGCCGTCACGGGTCACGCACTCGCGGACGATCGCTCGGGTGGTGCGACGCCAGCCTCTGCGCCCCTGGCGCGTCGTGTATGCGGCGCGTAATGTTGCGTAAGTAACCCAACTATGTAAACATTCTCCTGTGAGCGCTCTCTCGGCAACTGTCGGAACGGTCGATCGCTCGAAGCTGGGCGGCGTGGCGGCGCTGGGCGCCCTTGCCGTCATCTACGTGCTCGCCCTCCGTGGAGACGCGAGTTGGCCGGTGTTCTGGATGTCCGGCGTCGCCTTCGGTGCGATCTGCCAGCGGAGCCGCTTCTGCTTCGTTGCCGGATTCCGCGATCTGTTCCTGATGAGGCAGGGCCGGATGCTGCGCGGCATCATCGCCGGCCTCGCCGTGGCCACGGTCGGGTTCGCGATGATCATGGCCACCGTCGTCCCCAACCCCGGCAACGGCGTGCTGCCCTCGGACGCGCACATCCTGCCGCTCGGGATCGCCACCGTGGCCGGCGGCTTGCTGTTCGGCTTCGGCATGGTGCTCTCCGGCGGCTGCGTCAGCGGCTCGCTCTACCGCATGGGCGAGGGCTACCTCGGCTCCTGGGTCGCGATCGGCGGCGTGCTGCTGGGGCTCTACGCCCTCAACCGCACCTGGAACTGGTGGTGGGAGCACCAGATCAGCGGCGATCGCACTTCGTGGCTGCCAACCGACCTCTCCTACACCGGCGCGATCGTGCTGACCATGGCGCTGCTCGCCCTCGCGCTCATCGCCATCAGATGGTGGGAGCGGCGCGGGCCCTACGCCGCGATGGCGGTGACGATTCCGATCAGCAGCGCCACCCCGGCGCAAGCGGAGTCGGACGGCGTCCTCGCCTCGATGGCCCGGACCGTCTTCCGGCGCGAGTGGACACCGCTGATCGGCGGCATCGCACTGGCTGCGGTCAACATTCTGCTGTTCATCCGCTACCGCCCGCTCGGCGTCGTCGGGGAGCTTTCGCGCTGGTCCTCGGACCTCGCCGCCGGCGTTGGCGCGGGCGTGGGCGAGCTGGACGGCATCAGCGACCTTCCCGGCTGCGTGCAGCGCGCCGTCGAGGGCTCGTGGTTCAGCGACGCGTTCATGCTCAACACGGGCATCATCGCCGGCGCGTTCACGGCCTCGCTGCTGGCCCGCGAGTTCCGGCTGCGCGTGCCGCGTGGCCCGCGGCGCTACGTGCAGTCGCTCGGCGGCGGCATCGTGATGGGCTACGGCGCCGGCCTCGGGCTCGGCTGTACGCTCGGCGCCTTCTTCTCCGCGATCCCCTCGCTCGCGCTCAACGGCTGGATCTACGTCATCGCCCTCGCGATCGGCGCCTTCGCGGGCACCTCGTTCATCCGGCGGTTCCCATGAGCGCCGAGGCTCCCGAGGTGCTGGACCTGCGCGGCCGCCCGCCCGCCGAGCAGATGCAGAGCGCGCACGCCGCCGTCGAGCGAGCCGCCGGGGGCGCGGCGCTGCGCATCATCTCGGACCTCGACGTCGTCGCCACGTACGTGCTGCCGGCGGCGGCGGAGCGAGGTGTGCGCTGTCGCGTCGAGCCGCCCTCGGACGGCGTGCGCGAGATGAGTCTGACGCCGGGCGACCGCCCGGCGGCGGCCACTGAACCAGGGAACAAGGAGGGGACTCCATGACCGACCAGAAGGAAGCGCCCGTGCTGGACGTGCGGGGCGAGATCTGTCCGTACCCCATGCTGCGCACCAACCGGGAGCTGGACGACGTCCAGCCCGGCGTGCCGGAGCTGCGGGTGTGGACCGACCACCCGCCCGCGCTCTCCACGATCCCGCCCGAGGCTATGAAGCGCGGCTACGGCTGCGAGATCAGTGAACGACGCCCCGGCGAATGGGAGATCCACATCTTCAACGCCGAGGCGGCGGCCGGGGCATAGCAGGTACACGAAGCGAGTCGATCGGGCGGCGATGTCCGACCCACGGGATGAGAGAAGGACGACAATGAAACGAGAGACCCGGACGAAGCGGGGAGCGAGGCTGTTCGGCCGTACGACCGGACTGCTGGCCCTGGTGGCGCTGGCCGGGGCGGCCCTGATCGCCGCTTGCGGCGGCGACGACGAGGTGGCGCAGGTAACCGGCCTCGACGATCGCGGCTACCACAACACGTCGCGCCTCGTGACGACCGAGTGGATCGAGAACAACCTCGACAACGACTCGGTCCTGCTGATCGACCGGCGCGGCAACGATGACTACGTAGCCGGACACATCCCGGGCGCGGTGCAGATCCCACGCACTGCGTTCCAGGTCGAGATCGACGGCGTGCCCGGCGTGATCCCGCCCGCCGCGGACGTGGCCACCGCGCTCGGAGCCATCGGCGCGACACCCGACACGACGATCGTCCTCTACGACGGGCGCGGATCAGTCTCGGCCTCGCGCGGCCTCTGGGTGCTCGCTGTCTACGGGCACGCGGACGTCCGGCTCCTCGACGGCGACTTCCGGCTCTGGGAGTCCGAGGGCCACGAGATCAGCACAGAGACGCCGACCGTCTCCGCCAGCGACTACTCCTTCGACTCCGCGCCGAACGAGAAGCTGATCGCCGGCTGGGAAGAGATCATCGCCTCGATCGAGGATCCCAGCGTGCTGGTCTGTGACGCGCGCTCGCCCGAGGAGTACACCGGGCGCGACGTGCGCGCCGACCGGGGTGGCCACATCCCGGAGTCCGTGAACGTCGAGTGGAACCGCGCGATTGATGAGAACGGGCGCTTCCTGCCCGCCGACCAGTTGCGTGAGCTCTACGACGGCGAAGGGGTTGTCGCCGGCGGCACCATCTACACGCTCTGCCAGACGGCTGTGCGCGCCACGCACACCTGGTTCGTGCTGCAAGACCTGTTGGGCTACGAGGACGTGAAGGTGTACGACGGCTCCTGGGTCGAGTACGGCAACCGCGAGGACTCGCCGATCGACTCCTAGCCAGTCCTTGTAGCGGCGCACTCGCGTCGCTACAGCAGCTACCCGGTCCGAGGCGCCGCAGGGATCCTGCGGCGCCTCGGCTTTTCCCGGGCACGCCGCGCCCGGACGCCCTCGAGGGCCCGACGGCTGCCAACTCGCCGCTGCCGGTATACCCTCGGCTTCGCAAAGACTTCGGAGGGGGTGCGCGATGACCTCGACAGCGCAAGAGCACGGAACGATTACGGAAGAGGGGCTGGCGGCGATGCGCAGCCGCATCGGCATTCCCAACGAGGCGCGGCGCTACGGCGCGCGGCGCGGGCTGTTCACGCTGATCAACCAGGACTCGGCGCACATCTACGCCACCGGCAGCGGCGATGCCAACCCGCTTTTCCAGGACGCCGCCTACGCGCGCGCCTCGCACTGGGGCGCGGTCGTCGCACCGCCCACGATCCTCTTCAACGCCGGCATCGTCGAGGGCCGCCCGCTGTCCGCGCAGGAACGCGAGGAAGGTCGCGGCGGCGGCCTGCCCGGCGTGCACGGCATGTTCTCCGGCGCGGACTGGGAGTGGTACCAGCCGCTGCGCGAGGGCGACGAGATCTACCGCGTCGGCTACCTCTCCGACGCGCAGGAGAAGTCCGGCGTCTTCGCCGGCCGCCAGGTGCTGGCCCTCACCGAGAACCTCTTCCGCAACCAGCACGGCGAGGTGCTGGCGAAGGAGGTCGAGTGGTCCATGCGCACCGAGCGCGACGGCGCGCGCGAGCGCGGGAAGTACGACTGGGAGCCGCACGAGTACAGCAGCGAGGAGCTCGAGCGCATCGACGAGGCGTACGCGAGCGAGCGTCCGCGCGGCGCGGAGCCGCGCTACTGGGAGGACGTGCAGGTCGGCGACGCCCTCGACGGCATCGTGCGCGGGCCCTACCGCGCGACGGACGCGGTCGCCTGGGACATCGGCTGGGGCGGCGTCTTCGCGCGCAGCGGCAAGGTGGACTTCGACTACCGCCGGCGGCACCCGCGCGCCTACTCCAGGAACCGCTACGGCATCCCGGATATCCCGGAGCGCGTCCACTGGGAGAGCGAGTTCGCTCGCGAGGTGGGCGTGCCGGGGCTCTACGACTACGGCCCCCAGCGCATCGCCTGGGCGAGCACGCTGGTCACCAGCTGGATGGGCGATTCCGCCTTCCTCAAGCGGCTCTGGGTGCAGGTGCGCCGCTTCAACATCGAGGCCGACGTGCAGTGGTACCGCGGCGAGGTGATCGCGAAGCAGATCGAGGACGGCGAGGCGCAGGTGATCTGCGACATCTGGGCGGAGAACCAGCGCGGAGAGGTGACGGCGCCCGGCCAGGCGATCGTGCTGCTGCCCTCACGCGAGCATGGCGAGGTGCGCGTCCCCGCGCGCGGCCAGCCGGCCTACCCGAGCTGGGAGGCGGGCATGAAGGTGACGCCCGCGGGCCGCGGCCCGCTGCCGCACCACTCCACCACGCACGGCTTCCTGCTGCCCGGCGTGCAGAGCTGACGCTTCGGCGCCTCGGCGTCCGCAGCTCGCACGGGCGTCGGATGAGCACGCGCTGCGCGCCGCTCCCCACCCACCCGCCCGGACTGTTTCTTGCTGTGGGGGCTTCGCCTCCACGCCCCCGCCGGATCGGCATCGGACCCTCCCACGACCGAGCCGCGCCGCCTGTAGCGCCGTCGGCTCGGCGCGCGGGCCGCCCCGGCGGACCCACGCCGTCCGTACCGATGCGCAGGCGCACGCGAGTGTCGGGGGTGCCTCGGGGATGCCGGAGCAGCGCGCGTCGACGCGCATGCGGACTACGAGCACTCCGAGGCTTGCGTGCCTGCGCGGGCGTCGGACGAGCGCGCGCTCCGCGCCGCTCCCCACCCACCCGCCCGGACTGTTTCTTGCTGTGGGGGCTGCGCCCCCACGGCCCCCGCCGGATTGGAGTCGGACCCGCCTCTGCGCCGGACGAGCGGGCATGAAGGGCGCGATGGGCTGAGCGATTCCCGGGCGTGGAGCCCCACGCCCTCACACACCCCCTCCGAAGCTCGCCTGAGCGTCGGATGAGCGCGCGCTGCGCGCGGCTCCCCACCCACCCACCCGGAGTGTTTCTTGATGTGGGGGCTGCGCCCCCACGCCCCCGTCGGATCGGAATCGGAGCCGTCTGTTCGCCGGATTGCGCACGGCATCAGAGGTGCAATGGGCTGAAAGGCCGCCGCACCGGGGCGCAGCCCCACGCCCCCTACACGCCTCGCCGTCCGCCGCCCGCGCGTGCGTCGGACGAGCACACGCAGCAATGGCGCAGTCGGCTGAGAGGTTGCCGCGCCACTCTACGCTTCGGAGCCAGAGCCGCGTTACCGCGCGACACCGGGCGCACGGGGACCTCGCAGGCGCTCTGGGTGCACCGGATCGCGGCGGACCGAGGCGTACGAGTCAGGCGCGATGCAGAGAAGCATCGGCGGCGCAAGTGACTACGGATTGCAGCGCGGGGGCGTGGGGGGCTGCGCCCCCCACAGAGAAAGACATCCGGGGGCGGGTGGGTGGGGAGCGGCGCGCCGCGCACGCTCGTCCGGCGTCCGCGCAGGCACGCAAGCCTCGAGGGCAGGAGAGCGTCAGCGCCCTCGCGCTGCCGAGCCGTGGTCAGGCCATGCGCCGGATGAGCGTGCATCAAGAGCGCGGTGCGCTCAGGGGTTGCAACGCGGGGGCGTGGGGGCGCAGCCCACCACATCAAGAAACAGTCCGGGGCGGGTGGGTGGGGAGCGGCGCGCAGCGCACGCTCGTCCGGCGTCCGCGCAGACGCACAGGCCTCGAGGGCAGGAAAGCGTCAGCGGCCTCGCGCGTCTACCGCGGCCTTCAGACCGTGGCGCCGACCATCTCCGCGCGGCCGGCGAAGGCCGGCATCACGTCCTCGGCGAAGCGCTGGAACTGCTCGATGATCACTTCCTGCGTCACGCCGGAGGGGTGGCCGATGCAGATCCGCTCGAGGCCGGGGTACTCCTCCTCCAGCTCCTTCAGCCGCTCGATGATCTGCTCCGGCGTGCCGGCAAGCACGCTCCCGCTGGCGACGGCGGTCTCGAGCTTTGGCAGCGTCGAGTCGGCGCTCGCGGTCTGCGCGCTCTTGAGGTTCTCGATCTGCTCGTCGTTGAGCGAGCGCAGCAGGCGCAGCGGCCCGAACATCTTGATGTTCTCTTCGTGGTACGGCCCCAGCACGCGGATCGCCTCCTCGCGGCTGTCCGCGATGTAGAAGTGGAAGCCAACGCTGAGGTCCTCGCCGAGTACGGTTTCGTTGCCGGCTCGCGCCTGGGCCGCCTGCCAGGCCTCGAGGATCGGGCGCATGATGCCGCTCGCCGCGACGCCTCCGCCGGTCATGCCCTTGATGCCGTGCTTGACCATGAAATCGAGCCCGCGCTCCGAGCCCCCCTGAATCGGCTGCCAGCACTCGAAGTCGTGCGTGGGCCGCGGCACCACTGTGAGATCCTCGAGCGGGTCGCCGCGGTAGTCGACGGCCGGCCGCGGAGGCAGGTCGTAGTACTTGCCGTGGTGCGAGAAGCGGTGCTCACGCAGCGACTTGAGGATGATCTCCACCTGCTCCTCGAACAGCTCGCGGTTCGCGTCCTGGTCCAGCAGCGGCGAGCCGAAGGTCTCGACCTCGCGCGTGTGGTAGCCGCGCCCGACGCCGAAGATGACGCGCCCGCCGGTCAGGATGTCCGCGGTCGCGAAGTCCTCGGCGAGACGCAGCGGGTGCCACATCGGGGTGATGTTGAAGCCGCAGCCGAACTTGATGCGCTCGGTGACGTGGGCGAGGTGCACGTAGAGCATGAGCAGGTTGGGCAGGCACTCGTAGCCCTCGCGCTGGAAGTGGTGCTCCGCCGTCCAGAACGTGTCGTAGCCGAGGCTGTCGACCGCCTTCGCGATCGCCTCCGCCTTGTCCAGCGCGGTGGCCAGCACCTCGTTCGGGAAGTCGCGATCCATCACCGCCGTGCCGGCGTAGCCGACGTTGTCGAGGTCCACGTGCCCGGTGTAGAGGGTGTCGAACCTGGTGAGCATTTCTGCCTCCGTTTCGCCGTCGCGGCGAAGTGTAACCGAGGGCGCGCCTACGGCGACGGGGAGCGCGTGTCGCCTGCGGGGGGCTGCGCCCCCCACACCCCCATCCCGGACGAGCGCGCTGCGCGGCTCTGGCCCACCCACCCGCCCTCGGATTTTCTTTCTGTGGGGGCTGCGCCCCCACGCCCCCACCCGGATCGCCCGCCCGGCCGCCACGAGGACGGTCCGGCTCCCTCTCCCCTCGCGGGAGAGGGCTGGGGTGAGGGGGTCCGACGCCCGCCGGACGACAAACCTGCGAGGGTGCGCTCTCGCAGGCCACGCAGCTGGCGTCAGAGCCGAGGGGGGCGTGGGGGGCTAAGCCCCACACAGAGAAATGGAATTGGGCGGGTGGGTGGGCCGAGCCGCGCGCAGCGCGCTCGTCCGGGATGGGGGTGGGGGCGCAGCCACCGACAGGAAACGCGCGCTGGCCTTCGAAGGGCTGCTTAACGCCTGAGCACCCCGGGATGTCTCACCCGGCCTCCCCGCGGGAGAAGCTGCCCGGTCTCGCTAGCGGCCCGTGAAGACGGGCCTGCGCTTCTCCGTGAACGCGGCCGCCGCCTCGGTGGTGTCATCGAGGCTGAACAGCGAGTGCTGCGCCTGGGGATAGTCGATCGTGATCTGGAACGCGGTCGGGCGCGGGCGCGCCATCATCAGCTGGCGCTTCGTCACCTGCACGTGCACGGGCGGCAGCGCGGCGATCTCGTGCGCGATCTCCATCGCAACCGGCAGCACCTCGTCCGAGGGCACTACGTGGTTGGCGAGGCCGACCTCGTAGGCGCGCTGCGCGGAGAAGCGGTGGCCGCGCAGCATCATCTCGCAGCCCGGGAGCCACGACAGCCCGTTCATCAGCGGCACCAGCGCCGACCCGAGCACGCCCGTCGGCACGGACGAGAAGGCGATCGTGGCGTCGTCGGCGAGGACGGAGATGTCCGAGCCGCAGACCATGTACAGGCCCGCGCCCCAGGCGCCGCCGCGTACGGCGGCGATGATCGGCTTTGCCGTGTCCGGCACCAGCTGGAAGCCGAGCACCTTCGCCCGCGAGTCGGCCAGCCGGTTGCCGCGTATGCCGTGCTCGGCCTGCTCCTTGATGTCGCGGCCCGCGCTGAACACGCGACCCTCGCCGGTGAGCACGATCGTGCGCACCCGCTCGTCGTCCATCGCCTCCATCCAGGCGCCGCCGAGCTCGTCGCCCATCACCTGGCCAAAGGCGTTGAGGCGCTCCGGCCGGTTCATCGTGATGACGGCGACGTGGCCGCCGACCTCGTAGCGGACGTACTGCGCTTCGTAAGCCATGACTATCGCCCCCTGCTCATCGACACGCGCCGCGCGCTAGCCGCGAGGCAGGCCAAGGCCGCGCGTGGCGATGATGTTGCGCTGAATCTCGCTGCTTCCGCCGGCGATCGTGCGCGAGACGGAGCGCACGTAGTCCTTCGCGGGCTCGCCGTCCAGCGGTGAGTAGGCACCGTCGTCCCCGCCCCAGAGCTGCCCATACAGCCCCAGCGCTTTCGCGGCCGTGCGCGCCGTCCGCTGGATCGTCTCGAAGACGGACATCTGCAGCATCGAGGCCTCGTAGTTGGGCACGAGGCCCGCGCCCTGCATGGAGACGACGCGGAAGGCGAGGTTGAAGACGACCTCCACCTCGATCGCCCGGTCGGCGATCTCGTGGCGGATCGTCGCGGACTCGTCCACGCGCGACTTCGCCGCGCCCTCGGGGGACTCGATGAAGGCGACGAGGCGCTCGATCGAGCGCTGTGCGTCCACGGTCTGGCGGATGCGCGAGCGCTCGAAGTCGAGCAGCGTGACGCTCACGTACCAGCCGCGGTTCTCCTCGCCGACGAGGTTGCCGGCGGGGACGTGCACGTCCTCGAAGAAGACCTCGTTGAAGCCGTGCTCGTTCGCCATGTTGATCAGCGGGCGGATCGTGATGCCGGGCGTCGCCATGTCCACCAGCAGGAAGCTGATGCCGCGGTGCTTCGCGGCGTCGGGGTCCGTGCGCACGAGCAGCGCGATGTGGTCCGCGGCGTGCGCGCGCGAGGTCCAGATCTTCTGCCCGTTCACGGTGTACTCGTCGCCGTCGCGGACCGCCCTCGTCTGCAACGAGGCGAGGTCGGAGCCGGCGCCGGGTTCGGAGAAGCCCTGGCACCAGGCGCGCTCGCCGGAGAGCGTCTTCGAGATGTGCTCGGCCTTCAGTTCCTCGGTGCCGTGGATGATGATCGCGGGGCCGATCTGGGAGATGCCCTGCCCGCCGACCTGCGGCGCCTCCGCCTTCGCCAGCTCGTGGTTGAGGATGAACTGCTCGACCGAGGTCATCCCGCCGCCGCCGTACTCGACGGGCCAGGCGGGAGCGATCCAGCCGCGATCGGCGAGCGCTCGCGCCCAGCTCCAGGCGGCGTCGCGAACCACGGGATCCTCGGAGATGCGGTCGATCTGCCACTCCTCGCCGGAGCCGCCGGATCCGCCGCGGGCGGCCGCGCGATAGTGCTCCGGCAGCGCCTCCTCGACGAGCTCGCGCACGGCGGCGCGGAACGCGGCCTGCTGCGGCGTATCAGCCCACTCCACGCGCCGCCCCTTCGCCGTCCGCCGGGGAGCACCCCCCGGCCGCGCGATGATACCCCGCGCCGCCCTCACGGACCTCCGGCTCAGGCCTCGTCGGGCGGGTAGAACGTCGCCAGCTCGCGCAGTGCGATCGAGGCGTTGCGAGACTGGTCGATGATCGCCGCGCCGCTGGCCATCAGCGCCGCGTACTCGGGCTGGTCGAAGCGGGCAGCCCATGCCGCCTCGTCCTCCCACCAGGTCTCGCCGAGGTAGTCGGGATCGAGGCCCTCGAACCTGCAGGAGCGCACGCGGTTCGTGGCGAACTTGAGCACGCCGGGCAGCTCCAGCACGTGCGGGGCGTGCTCGTCGCGCCAGTAGCGCTCGAACTCCTCGGCGCTCACGTCCGCGCGGCGGTGCAGGATCGACATGCTGCGCACGGTCGGCCCGGGCTCGGACGCGCCCTCGGGCAGGAACTCGTCGAGCCGCTCGAGCACCATGCCGGTGTTGCGCGGCTGGTCGATGATGTTGTGGCCGCTCTGCAGCGCACGCTGCCCCTCGGGGATGGAGAAGCCGATCTCGGAGTCCTCGGGCGTGCGCCACCACAGCTCACCCATCGCGTCCGGCTGCAGGCCCTCGACGTGCGACTCCAGCACGAGGTTCGTGCCGAAGCGATAGACCGAGGGCACGCGCACGACGAAGCCGGAGTGCGTCTCCAGCCAGTAGCGCTGGAACTCCTCGGGACTCACATCCGCGCGGCGGTGCAGGATCGCCAGGTTGCGTGTTTGCACGATTCGTCCTCCCCGATCCCCGCGGCGAGACAGGTCCGCGGGCGCCTCGAACAGTACGCGGATCGAGGCCGTGCGCCCACCCTGCACGCGCCCTCACAGTCCCGCGGTGCTACGATCGATCGGGAGGCGAAACAGGCGTCTGGAGAAGGGCTGCGGACCATGACCGAGCAGACACTGTTGACCTCGGAGCGTGCGCAGTCGCTGCGGCGGCTGCTACTGATCCTCGCGATACTCGCGGGGCTGGCGGCGAGCCTGATCGTGCTCGTCTCACAACCCATCACCGACTTCCTGCGCGAGGGTCCGGCGCGTGTGCTTCCCATGGAGGGCGGCACGCTGCGCCTCGTGCTCGGCGTCGGCGCGGCGCTGGCCACGATCGTCGCGGGCGCGGCGCTCTGGCGAGGCGTGACCGTCGCCGGGGTCGTCGTCGCCGCGATCGCCGTTGGCGTCGGGTTCCTGCTCATCCACGTGTTGCTGAGCCTGGCGATCGGGCTGTTCGTGCTCAGCGTCGTCGCAGCCGTCGCGGGGCGAACGCCTCGCCTGCTGCTCGTCGAGGCCGGACCGGCTCGCTACCCGCTGCGCTGGGCAGCGGGCGCTGTGGTCGCGGTAGTCGTGCTCGTCGTCGCGGGGCTCGTGAGCTACTGGCTCGCCTCGCCGCTCTGGGACGAGGGGACGCGGCTCGACGAGAGCCTCAGCTTCGTGGTCGCCGGGATGCCGACACCGGCCGCCACGGCGGGCGGCAGCGTGGCGGTCGCCACGCCGGCCGCGACCGAGGCCCCCGCCTCGACCGCATCGCCCGCCGCGGCCTCGCCGACGGCGACGAGCGGAGCAGCCACGACGGCCGCGACCGAGGCGCCGACGACCGCCTCCGGGCAGGGCTCGCTGATCTCGATGGGCGAGCTGATGGGAGCCGACTCCTTCCACACGGGGAGCGGCCTCGTGCTGCTCGTGACCGGCCCCGACGGCTCGGTAGTGCTGCGCTTCCAGGACTACGAGGTGCGCAACGGGCCGGATCTCTTCATCTACCTCACGCCCGATCCCGGCGGCGACGTGCACGTCGACGGCGCGATCGAGCTGAGCGAGATCAAGGCCACCCGCGGCAACGTGAACTACGAGGTCCCCGACGGCGTCGACCCCTCGACGTTCCGCGCGGCCGTGATCTATTGCAGGGCGTTCTCGGTGCTCTTCGCACACGCGGAGCTGGAGTAGCCGGGAAGCCCCTCACCCGGTCCCCTCACTCACACCCTCCCGCGGGCGAGGGGACCGGCGGCAGCGCCTGCGTCAGGAGATGCTGGCGCCGCCGTCGATCGAGAGCGTGTGGCCGGTGATGTGGCTCGCGAGGTCCGAGGCGAGGAAGACGGCGCCCGCGCCGAACTGCTCCGGCGGGGCGAGGCGCTTGAGCAGGCCGTAGCCGGACTCGCGCTCGTTTTCGCGGTCCGGGTCCATGTTCTTTGTGCGGCCCGCGCTGTCGACGCCTCCGGGCGCGATCGCGTTGACGCGGATGCCGTGCGGCGCCCACTCCGCCGCCAGCTCCCGCGTGAGGCCGAGGATCCCCGCCTTCGCCGCCGTGTAGGCGGCAATCCCGATGCCGGTCGACTTGAAGGCGGCATTGGAGGAGGTGCTGACGATGCTGCCGCCGTGGCCCTCCTCGATCATCGCCAGCGCGGCGGCCTGGCTGCCGATGAACGCCGCCTTGAGGTTCATGCGCAGGATCGCCTCGAAGCCGCCCTCGGAGATATCGAGGGCGGGGAGTTGGAAGTTGCCGCCGGCGTTGTTGAACATCGCGTCGATGCGGCCGAACTGCTCGCGCGCGCCCGCAACGAGGGCGCGGATCGAGTCCCCCTGGCGCACGTCGGTCGGGATGAAGTGCGCCTGGCCGCCCGCCTCGACGATCTCGGCGGCGGTGCGCGCCCCGGTCTCCTCGTTGATCTCGCCGATGACGACGCTCGCGCCCGCATCGGCCATGCCGATGGCGATCGCGCGGCCGATGCCCTCGCCGGCGCCGGTCACCACCGCGACGCGGCCGTCCATGCGGATCCCGTCCATGACGTAGCCCATTGTTCGCCCCCTCACAGCGCACGCCACCATAGCGCGTACGCGCGCGCCGGGGCTGCGGCCGCGGGCGCCCGGCTATACTGCCGCTCGCGGCTCGGAGGGTGCGATGACTGCTCGGTTCGAAGGCAAGGCGGCGCTGGTCACCGGCGGCGGCTCCGGCATCGCGCAGGCGGTCTGCCTGCGCTTCGCCGCAGACGGCGCCCAGGTCGCCATCGCCGACATCGACGCGGACGCCGCGCGCGAGACCCTCGCGGCGATCGGGGAGCAGGGCGGCGCCGCGATCGTCATCGAGGGCGACGTGACCGTCGCCGCCGACGCGGAGCGGATCGTCGCCGAGACCGTTACGGCCTTCGGGCGGCTCGACATCCTCGCCAACGTGGTGGGCGGGAGCCTGCCGCAGTTCAGCGTCGTCGATCTGCCCGAGGAGGAGTGGCGTGAGCTGCTGGAGGTGAATCTCACCAGCGTCTTCCTGATGTCGAAGTACGCGGTGCCGCACATCGCCGAGGCGGGCGGCGGCGCGATCGTCAACGTCTCGTCCGGCTCGGGCGTCTCCGGGCAGGCGCTCAATCCCGGCTACGTCGCCGCCAAGGGCGGGGTGATCGCGCTGACCAAGGGCATGGCCCTCGATCACGCCGACCAGCAGATCCGCGTGAACTGCGTCGCGCCCGGACCGGTGCTGACGCCGCTGATGCGCCGCAACCGCACGCCCGAGGAGATCGAGGGCTTCGCGCAGTTCAACCCGCTCAAGAAGGTGGGCCTGCCCGAGGAGCTGGCGGACGCGATCACCTACCTCGCGTCCGATCAGGCCTCGTTCATCACCGGGCAGACACTCAACGTCGACGGCGGCGTGAACCGCTAGCCGCAGGATGGAGCCGCATGGCGAGCGAGTCTGACATCGGCCGCGACGACGTGATCCGCATGGTCGAGCGCGAGCCCGCGACGCTCGAGGAGCGGATCGCGCGCCTCGAGGCCAGGGAAGCGATCCACGACCTGATGATGCGCTACGGCCACTTCTCGGACGCGCGCGACACGGAGGGCGTGCTCGCGCTGTACACCGACGACGTGGAACGCGTGCTCGCGGGGACGCTCAAGGAGCGCGTGCAGGGCAAGGACACGCTGCGCGAGCTCTATCGCAACCCGGTCCTGCCGACGAAGGACGGGCGCACGCTCGGCGAGGCCTCGCGCTACAGGCGCGGGCGCAGGACGACGATCCGGCACATGTTCGCCGCGCCGCTGATCCGGCTCTCGGACGACGCTAACGAGGGCTGGCTGACCTCCTACTTCACGCTCGTGCGCAGCGTCTCAAGCGACGAGGGCTTCGAGCGCCACGTGCACGAGGGCACCTACACCTTCACATTCGTGCGCCTCGAGGAGGGCTGGCGAATCAGCAAGATGATCGTAGACACCGAGATCGGCCACGACCGCGGCTACAACCCCGCGGCGGCCACAAAGGAAGCGAGCGCCTGATGGCAGCAATCCCCGAGACGTGCAAGGCCGCCGCGATGGTCGGCCCGGGCAAGCCGATGGAGCTGATCGACGTGCGCGTGCCGCAGGAACTCGAGCCCGGCGGGATGCTCGTGAAGATGTCGATGGCCTCGATCTGCGCAACCGACGTGCACGCCTGGGAGGGCTCGTCCTCCTTCGCCGAGGACGAGTTCCCGAGCATCCTCGGGCACGAGATGACGGGGCGCATCGCACGCAGCGAGGGCCGCACGCACGACTCGATCGGCACGCCCCTGCGCGAGGGCGATCGCATCGTCTGGACGCACGGCTTCTGCGGGAGCTGCCTCAACTGCACCGTGGAGCACGAGCGCACGCTCTGCCTCAACCGCCGCCGCTGGCACGGCTCGACCGACGAGTTCCCGTACCTCACCGGCGGCTTCGCGGAGTACGGCTACGTCTTCCCCACCTCGGGCTGCGTGCGCGTGCCGGACGACGTGCCGGACGAGGTCGCCGCCGCCGTCTCCTGCGCGCTGCGCACGGTGATCCATGGCCTCGACCGCGTCGGCGAGCTGGACGACCGCCATCGCGTGGTGATCCAGGGCTCCGGGCCGCTTGGCCTCTTCGCGCTCACGAGGGTGGTGACGAGCGGGCCGCCCGACCCGATCATCATCGGCGGCCCGGCCCGCCGCCTGGAGCTCGCCCGCAAGTGGGGCGCGGCGCACACGCTCGACATCGACGACATCCCCGACCCCGCCGAGCGTCACGCGCAGGTGATGGAGTTGACGGACGGCCTCGGCGCGGACGTGGTGATCGAGGTCTCCGGCGCGAAGAGCGCCTTCCCCGAGGGCTTCGCGATGCTGCGGCGCGGCGGCCGCTACCTGGTGATTGGCCAGCTGCACGGGGAGACGTTCCCGTTCGCGCCCTCGGACATCGTGCGCAAGCACGCGCGCATCATCGGCACCTCCTCGGCGGCGGTGCAGCACTACCATCGCGCGCTGCAGTTCGTGCGCCGCCACCGCGACCGCTTCGACTGGATGGAGATGATCTCCAACCACTACCCGCTCGAGCGCATCAACGAGGCGATGGCCGGGATGCAGAGCTGGGAAGAGATCAAGCCCGCGATCACCTTCCCGGACTAGCGGCCGCCTGTCCCCGCCGCGCTCTCAGCGCCCGCCGCCCGCGACCAGCGCGGTCAGGTGGTATAACCATCCGGGGCGCGCGGGCGCGCGCTCGCCGAAAGGGGATCCCAGCAGCAATGACGACTACCCAGGAACGGCAGTTCCCCAAGATCACCGACGAGGGCCTGACGGGACTGCGCGCGCGGCGGGGCATTCCCGCGATGCGCGGCGACCGCCAGAAGTACACGCAGATCAACGCCGACGCCGTGCGCGGCTTCTCGCTTGGCGCCGGCGACACCAACCCCCTCTACACGAACGAGGACTACGCCCGCGGCAGCAGTTGGGGCACGGTCGTCGCGCCGCCCTGCATCCTGCTCGGGACCGGCATCCAGGAGGGGCGCGACCTGACCGCCGCCGAGCGCGAGTCGGGGCGCGGAGGCGGCCTCCCGGGCATCCACGGCATGTACTCCGGGCACGACTGGGAGTGGTACCAGCCGATGCTCGAGGGCGACCGCGTCTACCGCGTGCAGTACGAGGCCGGCTTCTCCGTGAAGCAGGGCCAGTTCGCGGGCCGCCAGATCCTCCAGCACATGGAGACGCTCTACCGCAACCAGAACCACGAGGTCGTCTGCAAGGCCGTGCACTGGCGCTTCCGCACCGAGCGCAACACCGCCGCCCAGCGCAAGAGCGTCTTCCGCGCTCCGACCGTCTGGTCCGATGAGGAGCTGGCCCGCATCGACGAGGCCTACGCCGCCGAGGCGCCTCGCGGCGCCGAGCCGCGCTACTGGGAGGACGTGAACGTCGGCGACGAGATGGGCGAGCTGGTGCGCGGGCCCTTCCGCGTCACCGACGCCGTCTCCTGGGAGACCGGCGCGGGCGGTCCCTATGCGCGCACCGGCCGCTCCGACTACGAGTTCCGCCAGCGCCACTTCGGCGCGTACGCCAGAGACCCGCAGCGCGTCTGGGACATCGTCGAGCGCGTGCACTGGGACGACGACTTCGCCCGCGAGGTGGGCGTGCCCGCCGCCTACGACTACGGCGCGCAGCGCATCGCCTGGAGCGGCAGCTTCATGACCAACTGGATGGGCGACGACGCCTGGCTGAAGCGCCTGTGGGTCCAGATCCGCAGGTTCGGCATCATCGGCGACCTCCAGACCTACCAGGGGCGCGTCATCGACAAGCGCGTCGAGGATGGCGAGCACCAGATCGTCTGCGACTTCTGGGCGACGAACCAGATCGGCGAGATCACCGCGCCGGGCCAGGCGATCGTCGTGCTGCCCTCGCGCGAGGGCGGGATGCCGAAGCTGCCCGCGAGCGGCCAGCCGCAATACCCGACGTGGGGGGCGGAGACGGTGCTCGAGCCGCTCGGCCTTCCCCCCGTCGAGCCGAGCCCGCAGGCGCACGACTACAAGCACGTCGGCGTCCCGGACGAGTAGCCGGAGGGGCCGCCGGTGACCGAAGCGCACGCGGCGTTGCAGCCGTCGGTCGCGGGACCGCTCTCGCACCTGCGCATCCTCGAGATCGCGGAGGACGTGCCGGGCCCCTTCGCCGGGCGCCTGCTGCACGACCTCGGCGCGGCGGTCACCAAGGTGGAGCGGCCCGGCACGGGCGACGCCTCGAGGCAGGCCGGCCCCTTCCGGGACGACGAACCCGACCTCGAGGCGAGCGGCCTCTACACCTACTTCAACCGCGGCAAGCGCTCGATCACGCTCGACTGGACGCAGCCGGACGGGCGCGACCTGCTCGCGCGTCTGCTCGCGGAGACGGACGTGCTGATCGTCGACGAGCGCTTCGGCGCGAGCCACGAGGAACTGCTCGCGCTCTGCGAGGAGCACGCCGAGGGCGAGCGTCCGCTGAGCGTGGTCTCGATCACGCCGTTCGGCCTGGTCGGGCCGCGCGCCCACTGGCGCGGCAGCCCAGCGGTCGTCAGCGCCTATGGCGGGCTCACGCTCTACTTCGGCGAGCATGACCGCGCGCCGATCCCGCCGCCGAAGGACCTCGCGCTGACGCAGGGCGGGCTCGCGGTCGCGATCGCCACGCTGCTGACCGTGCTCGGACGGGGCGGACAGCCCGGCCGCGGGCAGGTCGCGGACATCTCGATCGCGGACGTGCTGTCCTCGGTGCACACGGGGCTGGCGGCCACGCACTGGGTGTTCGACAGCCGCCAGTTCCAGCGCCACGGGCGGCGCAGCCAGGGCGGCCTCTACCCGAACGCGATGCTGCGTTGCAAGGATGGCTTCTTCCGCATCCACGCGATGTCGCAGAAGGAGTGGCGCGGCCTGCTCGACATGATGGGCAACCCCGCCTGGGGCGACGATCCGAGGTACCAGGACCGCATCGTCAACGGCGACAAGTACGCCGACCTGCTCGATACGTACATCGAGAGCTACCTGCTGCAGCACACCAAGAACGAGCTGTTCGAGCAGGCGCGCGAGCGGCAACTGCCGTTCTCGCCCGTGCGCGAGATGCACGAGGTGCTGGAGGAGGAGCAGCTGCTGCACCTCGGCCTCTTCCGCAACATCACGCACCCCAACGGCGAGCAGTTCACCGCCGCCGGCTCCCCCTTCCGCTGGCGCAACGCCGCGGACGACGGCCCGCCCAAGACCGACCCAACCGGAGCCGTGCCGCTGCGCGCGCCGCGCCTCGGTGAGCACAACGGCGAGGTCTACGGCGCGCTGCTCGGCCTCGACGACGCGGAGATCGAAAGGCTGCGAGGCGATGACGTCATCTGACGGCGAGCGCCGCGCCACGCTCGACATCCTCGCGGGCGTCCGCGTGCTGGACCTCGGCATGGTCTGGGCGGGCTCGATCTGCGGGCAGGTGCTGTCCGACTTCGGGGCGGACGTGGTCAAGATCGAGTCGCGCTCGAATCTCGACATCGCGCGGCGGGGGCGGCCGATCATCGGCACGGAATACGACCCGAACCAGAACCCGCTCTTCCACAACACCGCGCGCAACAAGCGCAGCCTCGCGCTCAACCTCAAGACCGAAGAGGGCCGCGAGGTGCTGCGCCGCATCGTCCCGCACGCGGACATCCTGATCGAGAACTGGCGGCCCGGGGCGCTGCCCCGGCTCGGCTTCGGCTACGAGGAGCTGCGCAAGCTGCGGCCGGACATCATCATGATCTCGCAGACGCTCGCCGGCCAGGACGGGATCGACGCCCGGCTGCGCGCCTACGGCCCCACCGTCGGCGGCATCACCGGCCTCGACAGCCTCGTCGGCTACGCGGGCGAGGCGCCGCTCGGCATGGGCCACGCATACGCCGACCCCAACGTCGGGCTGCACTCCGCGCTGCTCGCGCTGAGCGCCCTCGAACGGCGCCGCCTCACCAGCGAGGGCTCCTACATCGACGTCTCGATGTGGGAGGCGATGGTCGCGGCGCTCGCGACGCCGCTGCTCGACTGCGAGCTGAACGACCGCGTCGCCGGCCCGCTCGGCGGCGGCGAAATTCCCGGTGCACCCGCCGGCGTCTTCCCCTGCGCCGGCGACGACCACTGGCTCGTGATCGAGGTCCACGACGACGCGGACTGGGCCGGCATCGTCGAGGCGATGGGGCTCCCGGACTGGGCGAGCGACGAGCGCTTCAGCAGCGCCGAGGGCCGCCTCGCCGCGCGCGATGAGCTGAACGAGCACGTGAGCGCCTGGACCGCCTCGCGCGACCGCGACGAGACGGCCGAGCTGCTGCAGAGCAACGGCGTGATCGCCGCGCCCTGTCTCGCCGTCAGCGATCGGCTCTTCGACGACCACCTGCTGGCGCGCGAGGGCTTCACCTGGGTGGAGAACCCCGTGCTCGGCCGCGAGCCCGTCTACGGACAGGCGATCCGGCTCAGCGAGACCCCCGGCTACGTGCGCGAACCCGCACCGATGCTCGGCCAGCACAGCGCCGAGGTGCTGCGCGAGCTGCTCGACATGAGCGACGAAGAGATCGAGGCGCTCGACGAGGCCGGGGTGCTGCGGTGAGCGAGCAACGCAACGGTCAGCCCGGCGACGCGCTCGTCCCCGCCCCCGCGCTGCTCGAGGGCCTGCGCGTGCTCGAGTACGGCGAGAGCGCGGCCTCCGCCTACGCCGCCCGCATGCTCGCCGACCTCGGCGCGACCGTCACGAAGATCGAACCGCCCGGCGGCGGCGAGCTGCGCCGCGAGGGCTACACGCCGCCCGGCGGCGACAGCTCGGCGCTGTTCGCCTACACCAGCGCGGGCAAGCGCAGCGTCACGCTCGACGACACGAGCGACGAGGGGCAGGAGACGCTGCGGCGGCTGATCGCCGACTGCGACGTGCTGATCGACTCGCATCGCGGCTCGCACTGGCAGGAACTGGGCATCGACTTCGATGCGCTGCCGGGAGGCGGACGCTGCGGGCTGGCGGTCTCGATCACCCCCTTCGGGCGCTTCGGCCCGCACGCGGAGTGGGCGGCGACGCACCTGACGGCGCACCACGCCGGCGGCGAGGCCTACTTCTTCCACGGCGGCATCGGCTACGAGCGCTACCCCGACGGGCCACCGTTGCGCGTGCCCGCCAGCATCGCCGAGCTCGACGCCGGGTCCGCCGCGGCGGTCGGGATGCTCGGCTGGCTCACCGGCTGGCCCGAGGCCGAGCGCGAGCCCGCGGTGATCGACCTGTCGTGGCAGGAGGCGGCGATGTCGCTCTGCCGCCAGGACATCGTGAAGTGGCCCAACGACCGCTACCTGGACACCCGTGCACTGCGCGAGGTCTCCGTGCTCGGCCTGGTCGAGTGCAAGGACGGCTGGTCCGAGGTGCTCCCGGCGCAGCAGCACATGTGGGAAAGCCTCGTCGCCGCCGTGGGCGACCCGCCGTGGGCGACTCAGCTCGGCGAGACCGCGGACGATCGACTCGCCCACAGCGAGGAACTGAACCAGCTCTTTGCGCCCTGGCTGCACGAACGCACCCGCGCCGAGATCTTCGACGCGCTGCGCACGTTCGACGTCCCCGGCGGGCCGGTGCGCCTGATGGGCGATCTGCTGACCTGCGAACAGCTGCGCAGCCGCGAGTTTCTCCAGAGCGTCGCCCTGGCGGACGGCACGACCGCCGAAGTCCCCGCCCAGCCGTACATCGTGCGCGAGGCGCGCGGCCCCGCCTGGCGGCCCGGCCCCGCGAGCGGTACCGAGCCGGCCGCGACGCCCTCGGTGGGGCAGCACAACGAGGAGGCGCTGCGCGACCTGCCCGCCGCGCCCGCAGCCAGCCCGCCGCCTCCCACTCGAACGGAGGCCGATCCGCCGCGACCGATCGACTGGCTGAGCGGCACGCGCGTGCTGGACCTGACGTGGTACCAGGCGGGGCCCTACGCGAACATGATCCTCGCCTCCTTCGGAGCGGAGATCCTGAAGATCGAGAGCCACCGCCGGACCGACCCCTTCCGTAAGTCGCGCCGCCACCAGTCCGTCTCGCTTGCCGACCTCAAGACCGACGACTGGATCGACATGGGCTACCGCTTCAACGAAGACAACATGGGCAAGCGCAGCGTCGCGATGGACATCTCGCAGGAGCGCGGGCGCGACTTCCTGCGGCAGCTCGTCGCCGACGCCGACGTGGTGATCGAGGGCTTCCGGCCCGGCACGGTCGAGCGCCTCGGCCTCGGTTTCGACCGCCTGATCGAGGTCAACCCGCGGCTCGTCATGGTCTCGCTCTCGGCCAACGGCGCAACGGCGCCGGACGGGCACATGAGCGGCTACGCCGCCGTTTTCGGCGCCACCTCGGGGCTGTCCGGCCTGAGCGGCTACGACCGCAGCGTCCCCGCCGAGTACCGCGGACCGCTCGACCAGCGCGTCGGGACCGCCGTCGCGATGGCGACGCTGGCCGGCCTGCGCGCGCGCGACCACAGCGACAGCGCGATCTTCGTCGACGTCGCCGCCCAGGAGGCCGGCGCCGCGCTGGTTGGCGACCAGCTGCTGGAGTGGCAGTTGCGCGGCTGCGTCGCCGAACCGCTCGGCAACCGCCACGCGCAGCACGCACCCCACAACGTCTACGAGTGCCTGCCGATCGAGGGCGAACAGGCATGGCTCGCGCTCGCCGTCGAGACGGACGAGCAGTGGGCGCGACTCGCCGAGCACCTCGGTGACTGGCGGCTCGACCCGCGCTGGGACGCCCGCGCGCGCAAGGCGCAGGAGTCCGCCATCGACGACGCCATCGCCGACTGGACGCGCAACCGCGATCGCGACGAGCTGATCGAGGAGCTGCAGGGCCTCGGCGTCGCGGCGGCGGCGAGCGCGACCGCGCGCGACCTGTACGAGGATCGCCACGTCCGCGCGCGCGGCGCGTGGAGCAGCGTCGACCACGCGCGCCTGGGCCACATCGAAGTGCTCGCCCTGCCCTGGCTCGTCAACGGCGCGCGCATCGCCCTCGAGGCCGCCCCGACGCTCGGCGCGGACAACGAGTACGTCTACGGCGAGCTGCTCGGCGTGGGCGCGGAGGAGCTGGCGCAACTCACCGCCGAGGGCATCGCCCACTGAGCCGATGCCCCCACGCCTCGGCTCTCCATCGCTCGCCGCGCTGGCCATCGCGCTCGCGCTCGGCGCCGCGAACGCGGCGGCGGAGTCGCCGCCGGGGCCGGCGGCGGATGACGCCGCGACGATCACAACCGAGCTGCATCCCGGCTGGAACCTGGTCGGCTGGATCGGCCCGGACACTCCGGTCGCGGACCTGTTCGAGGAGATCCCGGCACTCTTGCAGGTGTCGGCGCGCGACACGCAGGCCGGCCGCTACGTGCGGGCACTGCGCGGTCATGGCTCGCCCACGGGCACCCTGAAGCTGCTATCGCCCGGCATGGGCCTGTGGCTGCGGATCGGCGCAGACGAGCCGGTCATGTGGACGCGACCCGCCGAGGCTGCGGGCGTGCTGCTCCAGCTGCGCCAGGGCCTCAATCTCGCCGCCTGGTCCGGCGGTCCGGGCAGCCTCCGGGACGCCCTCGCCGGATTCGGCGCTGCCTTCACCGCGGCACATCGCTGGAACGCCCAGACGCAGCGCTACGAGACGTACGTGCGGGGCGCGGCGGGCGCCGCCGCTGTGCTGGACGCGCTCGGCCCCGGGGACGGCCTCTGGGTCTCCTCTCCTCGCCGGTTCGCTGGTGGCAGCAGGGCGAAGGCGCTCCGCCGATGGTGTTCGTGGGGGACGTGGGCGGCGCCGCGGCCGCCGCCATCGGCGCGCAGTTCCGCGACGCGACCGCCCGGCTGGCCGAGCGCTTCGAGGACCTCGAAGGCATCGAAATCACGGCGCACATCCACGCCGAGGTGGACACAATGCACGCCGCCTACGAGAGGCGGTACGGCCAGGCTCCCGATGCAGGGCTGTGCCACTACTGGTCCGGGTCCGGGATCGCCTATGCCGCGTCGTGCGAGGAACCGTTCGGCGCGATCGTGGGGCGGGCGTACATCGAGCTCCTGCGCGACACGGTCGCGCCGTTGGCTGAACTACCGCCCGCGGATGACGGCTACAGCAGGCGCGGCCCGCAGTGGCTCCTCCTCGGCACTCGCGAGTACGCGAACGCGCTGTACCAGGCGGAGACCGGCAGCGAGACGTACACACAGCTGCGGGCCGCGCAGATCGCCCCCGCTCGAAGGACCACGCTGCCGCTGAGCAGTATGGAGACGCGGGCCGGCCGGGATGCGGCGGGGCGGCCGGAGACGATCGCCCTCGGATTCCTCGCGACCGAGTTACTCGCCGAACGCGCCGGGGACGAGGCGATCCTCGACTACTTCCGCCTGCTCCCCTCCAGCACGGGCTGGCGCCACTCGTTCGAGGGCGCGTTCGGCGTCACTGCGGGGGACTTCCACGCCACCTTCGAGGCCTCCCGGTACGAGCGGACCCCGCTCCTGCCTCACCTCGCCGACGATCTCAACGAGCCGGTGTTCATGTTCGTCGGGGACATCGCGGAGGACGTGCAGGAAGAGCTACGCGTCTCTCTCGAGGCGACTCGGGAGCTCCTCGGGGCCCAGTTCGGCGTCGAGGCGTCGGACTTCACGGTGTACGTCGGCTCGGACCTTGCGGCAGTCGCGCCCGACTACGTCGCGGTTCGTGGACGTTGGAACCCCGACCTCTGCGGGGACCAGGACCACAACGTCATCTTCCAGATCATCGGTTGCAAGGATCCCGCGCTCGTCCTCGCTCACGAGTACGTTCACGTCCTCCAGTACCAGCTTGCTGCCGGAGCAGCCTGGGGACCGGCCTGGCTGACCGAGGGCGTCGCCGTCTACGGGGAGGCGCTGCACCGCGCGGTCATCGATCAAGGCCTGACCGCGAGCGAGGGTCTCGACGGCAGACGGCGCCAGAAAGCGGCGGCGCTCCTGCTCGACGGGGAGGTTCCCGCGCTGCGCAGCTTCGAAACGGTCGCTGACGACGCGGAGCGCATCCACTACTTACTCGGCTTCCTGGCCGCCGACCGGCTTGCCGCGCGCTCCGGCGTCGAGGCGCTGGCCGGCTACTACCGGCGGCTGTCCTCGTCGGAGAGCTGGCAGGAAGCGTTCGAGGGCGCGTTCGGCATCGCGGTCGACGACTTCTACGAGAGCTTCGAGGCCTACCGCGCCGAGATCGTTGGGCCCGAGGAGGCAGCCCCCTGACCGGTCAGGGCCGCGCCGAATCGGCTACAGGACCGAATCCACGAATGCACTGATCGCGGCGAAGTACTCCTGGCGGCCGATCCAGAGGATGTCGTTGTGGCCGGCGCCCTCGATCGCGACGAACTCGCGGCGGTCGTTTTCGAGCTGGTTGTAGAGCTCCGCCGCCAACTCGATCGGGGCGAGGTCGTCCGCCGCGCCGTGGATCTGCAGCGAGGGGATGCGGATCGAGCGGACCTTCGCCTCGTGCGCCTCAATGAACGCGGCGGCGCCAGGATCCTCTTCGAGGCCGAAGCGCGCGATCGAGCGGCGCGCGCTCGCCGCTCCACTCTCGATGATCAGCCCGCGCACGCGATCGCCGGCGCGCGCGGCCACCTCGAGCGCGGGCTGGGTGCCCATGCTGCGGCCCATCACGAACAGCGGCCCGCCGCCGCGCTCGGCCTGCAGCGCCACCGCGTACTCCAGGGCGGGCAGCGCGTCGCCGACGAGCGCGGCCATCGAGGGCCGGCCGCCGCTCTTGCCGTAGCCGCGGAACTCGGCGACGAAGAGATCGAGGCCGATCTCGCGGTAGAAGCGGTCGATCCCGTCGTGGTCGCTCACCACCTCGCCGTTGCCGTGGAAGTAGAGCACCAGCGGCCTCGGAGCATCGTCCTCCGAACCGCTGTAGAGGCGGGCGGAGATGTTGATGCCGGGCGCGACCTCGATCTCATGGTCGCTGGCGCCGGGTGGGGGCGGGCCCGGGTCCGGGCGCGGGAAGAACATCCACTGCGACGCGCCCGCGCGGTCGAGCAGCGCGTAGTCCGGGGTGGGGACGCCACCGCCCTCGCTCGTCTCGCTCACCTCACGCCTCGCCTTCGTCGCGGGCCTGCACGTGCTGGAAGCCGAAGCGGCCCTTGATGCAGAGATGGCCGCCCGTCACGGAGTGGTCGGCGGGCGAGGTGACCTTCACGATCTCGTTGTCCTGCACGTGCAGCTCGAGGTTGCAGCCGACCCCGCAGAACGGGCAGACCGTGGTCGTGATGGTCTGGCGCTGCTCGTCCCACTCGCCCGCCGCGCGCAGCTCGTGCTCGCTCTTGAACATCAGCGCTCCGGTGGGGCAGACGGCGATGCAGTTGCCGCAGAAGACGCAGGCCGAGTCCGGCAGCGACGCGTCGAACTCCGTCGCGATCGTGGCGTCGAAGCCGCGCCCGCTGACGGCGATCGCGAAGGTGTGCTGGGCGTCGGCGCCGCAGGCCTCGACGCAGCGGTAGCAGAGGATGCACTTCGAGAGGTCGCGCACGTAGAGGTCGTTGTCGATCTTCACGGGCTGCGCCTGTGTCGCCGCGTGATCGCCGTCGGGCGGCGCGTGATGCCCCGGCCGCGGCCGCTCAGCCTCGCCGTCGCCCGCCGGGGCGGGCGCGCCGTAGCGCTCCGGCTGCGTGCCGTACTCCTCGAGCCAGCGCCGCAGCTGCGGCTCCGCCGTCGAGAGGTCGACGGCCGAGGCGAGCAGTTCGAGCACGAGCCGCCGGCTGTGCCGCACCCGCTCCGAGGCCGTCGCGACCGCCATGCCGTCCTCGGCCGGCCGCGAGCAGGAGGCGACGAGGGCGCGCGAGCCGTCGAGCTCGACGACGCAGGCGCGGCAGGCGTTGGCCGGCGTGAGGCCGTCGAGGTAGCACAGGGTGGGCGGGTCGGCGCCGGTGGCGCGGCAGGCGTCGAGGACGCTTGCGCCCTCGGGCACCCAGACGGGCGTCCCGTCGACGGTCAGCTCGACCAGTGGCTGCGGCTCGGTCGTCATCGTGTGCTTCCGTCCCCTTCGAGCAGGCCGAGCGCGATCGCGGACTGGACCGCGATGCCCGCCGTCTGGCCGAGCCCGCAGATCGAGGCGTCGGTCATCACCCTCGCGACATCGTCGAGGATAGCGAGTTCGGCGGCAGCGTCCCCGTTCGCGTTCGCGAGGCGGTGCAGCGCTTCCTCCTGGCGCACCGTGCCGATGCGGCAGGGCACGCACTGGCCGCACGATTCGTCGCGGAAGAAGGCGGCAATGCGCCGCGTCGCGTCGGCGAGGTCCGCGGACTCGCCGAAGATCGTCACCGCGCCCGAGCCGAGCGAGACGCCCGCGCTCCGCGCGTCCTCGAAGGTCAGCGGCAAGTCGAGCTGCGCAGCCGTCACGAACGAGCCCGCCGCCCCGCCCAGCAGCACCGCCGCGGGCTCGCCGCCACCGATCACGCCGCCCGCGAGGGCGATCAGCTCGCGCACGGTTGCGCCGAACGGCGCCTCGTAGACGCCGGGGCGGGCGACGCTGCCCGCGAGGCAGAACAGCTTGGTGCCCGTCGAGTCCTCGGTTCCCGTGGCCGCGAAGGCCGCGCCGCCCTCGAGGACGATCGCGGGGACGTTGGCGAGCGTCTCGACGTTGTTGACGAGCGTCGGCTTGCCGAACAGGCCGGCCTGCGTCGGGTAGGGCGGCTTGCTGCGCGGCTCGGCGCGGTAGCCCTCGATCGAGTTGAAGAGCGCGGTCTCCTCGCCACAGATGTAGGCGCCCGCGCCGCGCCGGATCTCGATCGCGAAGCGCAGGCCGGAGCCCAGCACGTCGTCGCCGAGCAGGCCCTGCGCCGCGGCCTGCGCGATCGCCGCCTCGAGGCGCGCGGTCGCCAGTGGATACTCGCGGCGGATGTAGAGGTAGCCGCGCTCCGCGCCGGTGCTCACGCCGGCGATCGTCATCGCCTCGATCAGCGCGAACGGGTCGTGCTCCATCAGCACGCGATCCTTGAACGTGCCCGGCTCGGACTCGTCGGCGTTGCAGACGACGTAGCGAGGCCGCGCCTCGGCGCTCGCCACGTCGGCCCACTTGCGGCCCGCCGGGAACGCCGCGCCGCCGCGACCGAGCAGCCTCGAGGCGATCAGCTCGTCGATCACCCACTGCGGCCCGCGCTCAAGCGCGACTCGGAGCGCCTCGTAGCCGCCGTGCGCGCGGTAGTCGTCGAGGCTCGCCGGGTCCACGAGGCCCGCGCGACGCAGCAGCCGCAGCCCGTCCGCGCGCGGCTCGGCGGTCTGCGGCGCCGAGCCGCCCGCGTCGGCGCCGTCGCTCGCGTCGGCCGCCGTCTCGCCTCGCAGCCCGCCGAGCACGGCAGGCGCGCTCGCCGGGGCGAGCACGCGATCCTCGCCGCCCGCGATCTGTAGCAGCGCCGCCGGCGCGCGCTCGCAGACACCGAGACACGGACTCGGCTCCCACGTCGCGCCCTCGTCGCCTTCGAGGGCACGCTCGACCTCCTCGGCGAGCGCGCCCGCACCGGTGTTGCGGCAGACGATGTCGTCGCAGAGGTGCGCCACGCGCGGCGGGCGCTCGCGGGTGGAGAGCAGCGCGTACGACTCGGCGACGCCGTAGGCCTCGGCCGGCGGCACGCGGAGCCGCTCGCAGACGTAGCCGAGCGCGCCCGCGCTGATCCAGCCGATCGCGTCCTGCACGGCGTGCAACGCGGGCAGCAGCAGCTGGCGCTCCTCGCGGGCCCGCTGCGGGCGGCCTCGTTCGCTGCGCCCGGGGCCACCGTCGCCGTCCGCGGCCGGCGGCGGGCCGAGCAGCGCATCGACGGCGGCGCGCTCCGCAGGCGAGGCGGAGGCGGACATGCGGTGGACTTCCACGGCGCTAGCCGATCTTCTCGATCCGGATCGCCGAGGCCTTGAACTCGGAGGTGCCGGACTTCGGATCCCAGGCCTCGATCGTGAGGCGGTTGGTGTCAACATCGTCCGGGAAGTGCAGCGTCATGAAGGCAAGCCCCGGCCGCAGCTCCGCCGCGTAGCGGACGGGCGCGTCCAGCTCGCCGCGGCGCGAGCAGACGCGCACGCGCTCACCGTCCGCCACGCCGAGGCGCGCGCCGTCCTCGGGCGAGATGTCGAGCGTCTCGGCGCGCCGCAGCGGCGATCCGTAGTCGCTCGTCTGCACACCCGTGTTGTAGGAGTCGAGGCGGCGGCCCGTGGTCAGCCGGATCGGGTACTCCTCGGTCAGTTCGTCGACCGGCGGGACGTGCTCGACGGGATGGAAGGGGACGCGAGGGCCCTCGAGAGGGTCGCGCCAGAGCCGCTCGTGGAGGAACGGCGATCCGGGATCCTGCTCGTCGGCGCAGGGCCACTGGATGCCGCCCAGCGCCTCGATGCGCGCGTAGCTCATCCCGCCGTGGAGGGGCGAGAGGCCGCGCAGTTCGTCCCACACCTGCTCGGCGTCCGGGGAGCCCCAGTCCGCGCCGAGGCGTTCGGCGAGGGCGAAGACGACGTCGAGGTCGTCGCGCGCCTCGCCGGGCGGGTCGAGCGCCTTGCGCACGCGCTGCACGCGGCGCTCGCTGTTGGTCACGGTGCCCTCGGTCTCCGCCCAGGCGGCGGCGGCCGGGAGCACCACGTCGGCCATCTCCGCGGTCTTCGTGAGCACGATGTCCTGCACCACGAGGTGATCGAGGCCCTCGATGAGCCGCCGCGCGCGCTGCACGTCGGCCTCGGACTGCGCGGGATTCTCGCCGATCACGTAGAGCGTGCGCAGCTCGCCGCGCTCCATCGCCTCGAACATCTGCGTGAGGTGCCAGCCGTTGCGAGGCGGCAGCGCGGTGTCCCACGCGGCCTCGAAGCGCGCGCGCGCCTCGGCGTCCTCGACGTCCTGGAAGCCGGGCAGCCTGTTCGGCACCGCGCCCATGTCGCCGCCGCCCTGCACGTTGTTCTGGCCTCGCAGCGGGTTGAGGCCGGAGCCGTAGCGGCCGACGTGGCCGGTCAGCAGCGCGAGGTTGATCAGCGCCAGCACGTGGTCGGTCGCGTTGTGGTGCTCGGTGATGCCGAGCGTCCAGCAGAGCTGCGCGCTCCCGGCGCTCCCGTAGGCGTGCGCCAGCTCGCGGATCGCCTCGGCGGGCACGCCCGAGATCTCCGCGGCGCGCTCCAGCGTGTACGGCTCGACGGACTCGCGGTAGGCCTCGAAGTGCGCGGTCGCCCGCTCGACGAAGGCGCGGTGCGCGAGGCCGGCGGCGATGATCTCGCGCCCGACGGCGTTCGCGAGCGCGATGTCGGAGCCGATGTCGGGGCCGAGCCAGAGGTCCGCCCACTCCGATGTGGTCGTGCGGCGCGGATCGATGACGACCAGCCGAGCGCCGTTGCGGATGCCGGTGAGCACGTGGTGGAAGAAGATCGGATGCGTCTCGCGAGCGTTCGAGCCCCAGAGCACGATCAGCTCGGCGTCCTCGACCTCCTGGTAGGAGCTGGTGCCTCCCCCGACCCCGAACACCATCGCCAGACCGGCGACGCTGGGCGCGTGTCAGGTGCGATTGCAGCTGTCGATGTTGTTGCTGCCGATCACGGCGCGGGCGAACTTCTGCGCGGCGTAGTTCAGCTCGTTGGTGCCCTTGGAGCAGCTGAACAGACCGAACGACTCGGGTCCGTGCGCCGCGGTGGCCCGTCGGATGCCCTCGGCGGCGCGATCGAGGGCCTCGTCCCAGGAGGCGCGGCGCAGTTCGCCGCCCTCGCGGACGAGCGGGTGCGTCAGGCGGGTGTAGCGGCGACCCATCGCAGACCTCGCAGTTCCGGCATCGCGCACAGGATACGACCGCTGGAGGGAGCTTGCCGTGCCTCAGGGCTATCATGCTCTCGGCGCCCGCCCCCGCGAGCGCGGGCGAGAGGTGCGCCACCCCGATGACGAACGATGGCGCACGGAGCACGGACACAGGCGTCGCCCTCGATCCGCCAGCGAACGATCCTCCAGCGAAGCCCCCGCTCTGGACGCCCGCCTTCACGCTGAACGCGTTCGGCACCATCGGCTTCTTCGGCAGCTTCTTCTACCTCGTCTCCGTACTGCCCGACTACGTCGACTCGATCGGCGGGTCGAAGTGGCAGATCGGGCTGATCGTCGGCGGCTTCGGGTTCGTGCCGATGCTGCTGCGGCCCTTCGTGGGGCGCTGGAGCGACCGGGGGCACCGCAAGCGCCTGCAGCTGATCGGGCTGCTGACGATGGCCGCGGCGACTGCGCTGATGGTGTTCTCCGAGGACATCATCTCGCTGTTCCTGCTGCGGATCGCGCAGGGTGTCGGCATGGCGCTGTTCCCGACCGCGGCGGCCTCGCTGGCCGCCGAGCTGGCCCCGCCCCTGCGACGCGGCGAGGGCCTGGGCTACTTCGGGATGGCAACGGGCTTCGCGCAGATGGTGACGCCCGCCCTCGGCGTCACGATCGCCGCGCTGTGGGGCTTCGATGCCGTCTTCCTCGTCGCCGCCGGCACCTCGCTGGTGACGTTGCTCGTGGTCCAGCCGATCCGCGAGCCGGTGAGCAAGGCGCGCTCCGAGCTCGGTTCCGGGCTGATCCCGCGCCGCGCCATCTTTCCGATGCTGATCTTCCTCTCGGTCACGTTCTCGTTCGTCGCGTCCTCGGCCTTCCTGCCGCTGCACGGCGCCGATCGCGGACTCGGCAACGTCGGCCTGTTCTTCCTGGTCTCGGGCGCGGGCGCGATCGTGAGCCGTCCCCTCGCCGGGCGGCTCTCGGACCGGCTGGGACGCGTACCGGTGACGGTGCCCGGGCTGCTCCTGACCTGCGCGGGGATGTGGCTCGTCGCCGTCGCACAGTCGCCCCTGATGCTCTGGTTCGCCGCCGCCTGCACCGGCCTCGGCCTCGGAGCCTCGCACACCGGGCTGCTCTCGCTCGCCGTCGACCGCGTGCCGGTCAACGAGAAGGGGCGCGCGGCGGCGGTGCTGCAGCTCGCGTGGGACATCGGCGGGCTGACCGGCGCGGTGATCCTCGGCGTCGTCGCGACGCTGCTCGGCATCGTCTCCGTCTACTGGATGGCGGGCGTGATCGTACTCGTCGCCACCGCGACGCTACTCGTCGCGGCGGCGCGCGGCGTGCTGGCGATGACCGCCGCCGACTGAGCGCCGCGAGGGCGGCCCGCGCCCCTACACCACCGCCTATTCCATCGGCTCGAGGCCGTAGACCTCCATCGCGGTGCCGCGGAACAGGCGGTCCTTCTCGGATTCGGAGAAGTCCGCCACCATCTTCTTGAACGCGTTCCAGACCACGTGGTACGAGACAGAGGGCTTGTCCGCCGGGAAGTTGCTCTCGAACATGGCGCGATCGGGCCCGAACGCCTCGATCGCGTGCAGGTAGTAGCGGCCCTGCAGCGCCACCAGCTCGTCCGAGGTCCCCGGCCGCTCGCGCTCATCCCAGCCGAACCCGTTCCACGGCATCAGCATTCCGCCGAGCTTGATGTACGTGTTCGGCAGGGAAGCGATCTCCGAGATGCCCTGCTTCCAGACCTCGAAGATCTCATCGGCCTGACTGGCGTAGGGGCCGGTGTTGAGCGGCGTCCCGAGGTGGTCGAGCACGATCTTCGTGTCCGGGAAGTCGCGGGCGAGTTCCGCCAGGTATGGCGTCTGCGGGTGGTAGTGCCAGCCGTCGAACATCAGCCCCAGCGAGGCCAGCTCCGCGAAGCCCTCGCGGAAGCGCGGGTCGCGGTACGCCTCGGCGTTGCTCAGGGCGGGCATGCTCGGGACGGTGTCGCTCTCGTCCCAGGCGACGATGTAGCGGATGCCCCGGAACAGCGAGCTCGCCTCCATCTGCGCCTCCAGGCAGCGGCGCACGCCCGAGCCGAGCATGAGGTCGGCGGTGCCGACGATGGCGCGCACCCGCGCCTTGCCGGCGGGGGCCTGCTCCGCCTCGGCGGCGAGGCCGGCCACCCACTCCGTCTGGCCGACGGGCTTGAGGTCCTCGGGGCCGTCCTCGCGGAACATCGCCCCGCACTCGATGAAGACGGTCTGCTCCACGTTGTGGGTGTCCGTGTCCGCCCAGTAGTGCTCCAGCAGGTAGTCCTCGAAGCCGTGCTCGCTGTTGAAGAAGAAGTGGTGATGCGGATCGACGATCGGCCGCTCCGGCTCGACGATCTCTTCCTGCACCAGCGCGAGCCAGTCCTCGCGGATCTCCATCGCTTCGTCCCCCTTCGCGCAGCGCCCAGTCAGCCGCCCGACGGCGGCGCGCCGATGGTAGCGGATTGCGGCGCTGACGCCAGCGCTCGAGCCCCGTGTTCGGCCCACTGCGGCGCCGGGTCGCTGCGGGGCGGCGGTCTGTGCCATGCTCGGCGCGCTCGCGGCGCCACCGGCGAGGCGCCCGGCCCGTGGAGGCGATCCGATGTCTGAAGCTCCCGGCCCGCTGGCGGGCCTGCGCATCGTCGAGATCGCGGCGGGGCTGGCCGTCGCCTACTGCGGCCAGCTGCTCGCGCAGGCCGGCGCGGACGTGCTGCGCGTCGAGCCTCCCGAGGGCGACGAGATCCGCCTGCAAGGCCCCTTCCCCGGCGACCGCTTCGGCGTCGACGACGGCGGCATGCACCGCGTGCTCAACGGCGGCAAACGGAGCGTGGCCGCCGACGCAGCCGGACCCGAGGGCGCAGCCAACGTCGAGGCGCTCGTCGCGGACTGCGACCTGCTGCTCAGCTCGCACCAGGCGGACAGCACACTCCCGCTCGACGATCCCGCCGAATTCGCGAGGCGCTTCCCGGGCGTGACCTACGTCTCGGTCAGCCCCTTCGGCGCGACCGGGCCGTACGCCTCGTACCGCGCGGACAGCCAGATCATCGAGGCGCTGTCCGGCTTCTCCTACGTCACCGGCAACCCCGACCGCGAGCCACTCAGCATGGGCGTCGAGCTCGCCGACTACTTCGCGGGGGTCAACGGCTACATCGCCGCGATGGCGGCGCTGTTCGAGGGCGGGCGGCGCTTCGTCGACGTCTCCTCGCTCGAGGCGCTCGCGCTGGCGGACGACCACACGCTGGCGGTGTACGCGGGGACGGGCGCGATCCGCCGCCGCTACTACTCGCGGGTGCTGATCGCGTATCCGATGGACGTGCTGCCCTGCAAGGACGGAGCGGTCGCCTTCGTCGTGCAGGCCAACGCCGGTCCCGGGCTCGCCGCGCTGATCGGGCGACCCGAGCTCTCCGAGGCGCCGATACTCGCCGAGATGCGGGAGCGCGTGCTCCGCTGGCGCGATTTCGAGGCGCTCATCCGGCCCTGGCTCGACCAACACACCGCGGACGAGGTGCTGGAGCGCGCCCGCGAGCTGCGGCTGCCGTTCGGCCATGTGATGCGCGCGACGCAATTGCTCGAAGACGAGCACCTGGAGGTGCGGGGCTTCTTCGATCCGCCACCCGGAGGAGAGCGCACGCTGGGCCCGCCCTTCCGCCTGACGGAGACTCCGATGCGCTCCGGGGCCCCGCCGGCCCTCGGCGAGCACGACGCCGAGCCGTGGCCGGCGCCGCGGGACGCGCGCGAGGCGCCGCGAGGGCGCGCGGGCGCCCTCGCCGGCCTGCGCGTGATCGATCTCTCCCGCGTCTGGGCGGGGCCGCACATTGGCCGCACGCTCGCCGACCTCGGCGCGGACGTGGTCAAAGTCGAGCGTCCGCACCTGCCCGGGACGCTGCGAAGCGGCTTCCTCGCCGGCAACGACTCAAGCGGCGCTTACTGGAACCGCTCGGTCTACTTCCTCGCGCGGAACGCGGGCAAGCGCGCGCTCACGCTCGACTACGCCACGGACGAAGGCAAAGCGGTGCTGCACCGCCTGCTCGCCGAGGCGGATGTGTTGATCGAGAACTTCACGCCTCCGGTGCTGCGCCGCTACTCGCTCGACTACGCCTCGCTGAAGGAGCGCCATCCGCGGCTCGTCATGGTCTCGGTGTGCGGTTACGGGCAGTACGGACCGCGCGGCAACGACCCGGCGCTCGGGCAGACGATCGAGCCGGCCTCCGGCATCTCCGCCGTCACCGGTTACGAGGGCGAGCCGCCAATCCTCGCGGGCAACACCCTCGGCGACGCGCTCTCCGGGATGCACGCCGCCGCCGGGGTGCTGACGGCGCTGCTCGCGCGCGAGCAGACCGGCCGCGGTCAGCACGTCGATACCGCGATGCAGGAGGTGATGATCCAGCTCACCGGGCCGCAGCTCATGGATGCGCTGCTCAACGGCCGCGAGCACGCCCCGGCCGGCAACCGCCGCCCCGGCATGGTGCGCGGCGCCTACCGCTGCCAGGGCGACGACGCCTGGGTGGCGATCAGCGCGCGCGGCGGCGGCGAGTGGGAGGCGCTGTGCGAGGCGATCGGCCGCCCCGATCTCGCGCGCGACGAGCGCTTCCGCGACGACGCCGGCCGTGACGCCTCACACGACGCGATCGACGCGGTCCTGAGCGAGTGGACGATCGGCCGGACCAACGTCGAGGCGATGGAGACGCTGCAGGCGGCGGGCGTGCCCGCGGGCGCGGTACTTCACGCCGACGAGGTCTTCACGAACGAGCACCTGGCCGCGCGGCGCTTCTTCAGCCCGGTCGAGATGCCGGACTTCGGCGAGACGCCGCTCCAGCGCTACGTCCCCGCGCTCTTCGACGGCGAGCCCTACCCGCCTCCCGGCCGGGCCCCGATCGTCGACGAACACACCGAGGACGTACTGACCGAGGCGGGCCTGTCGCGCGACGAGCGGCAGCGCTTGTTCGACGCCGGAATCACTGCCCCGGACCTCAGCGTGCTCGGCTCGGACGCGATGCGCGCGACGCGGACGATGGACCTTGAGGCCTACCTGGAGCAGGGCTCGCTGCTGCGCATCGACGAGGACTACCGCGAGCGGCTGGCCGCGGCGCTGCGCGCCTCCTCCTGAGCCTCTCCCGCGGGCGCGCGCGGCGGACCGTCCGACTGCGCGATCACGCCGCCCTCGAGCAGCGGCGCGAGGTCGGCAGCGCCGAGGCCCAGCTCCTCGCCCAGCACCTCGACGGTGTGCTCGCCGAGCAGCGGCGCGGTGACGATCGGGACCTTGCTCTCCGACATCCGCGGCGGCCAGCCCATGAAGCGCAGCGTGCCCGCCTGCGGATGCTCCGCCTCCTGCACGAATCCGCGCGACACCAGGTGCGGATCCTCATGCAGCTCGAAGGTGTCGAGGGTCGCGCCGGCCGGCACGTCCCCATCGCCGAGGATGCGCATCGCCTCGTGCTTCGTGTGCTGGCTGGTCCACGTCGTGATTTCCTCGCGCAGCTCCTCGGCGTGGTCCAGTCGCGCCTGCTCGGTGTCGAAGCGCGGGTCGGTGAGCATGTCGGTGCGGTCCATCGCAGCGCAGAGCGTGTCCCACTGTCGCGAGGTGACGACCATCACGTAGACGTAGTCGTTGGGTCCGAACGGCTTGCAGGGGTAGAGGTCCGTGCCGGGGCCGCTGCGGTTGCCACGGCGCGGCGCGGGCGCGGAGCCCCACTGCGATCCGTTCGCGATCACCGTGCGCATGTAGTAGGTCATCGCCTCCTGCATCGAGAGCTCGATGAACTGGCCCTCGCCGCTGCGCTGCAGCTGGACGAAGGCGGCCGTGATCGCGAGCGCCATCTGCACGCCCGTCCCGGCGTCGCCGATGGTGAGGCCGGGACGGATCGGTGGTCCGTCCTCGAACCCGGTGACGGAGAAGGCGCCGCCCATCGCCTGGGCGACCATGTCGTAGGACTTGTAGTGGGCGTAGGGACCCTCGAGGCCGAAGCCCTTGATGCGCGCGTAGATCAGCCTCGGATGCAGCTCCCGCAGCGCCGGGTAGTCGATGTCCAGCTTCTCCATCACGCCCGGCCCGTAGTTCTCGACGAAGATGTCGAAACGCGGCACCAGCCGCAGGAACAACTCGCGCCCCTCGGGCTGGCTGAGGTCCAGCGCGATGCTGCGCTTGTTCGAGTTCCAGTTGAGGAAGTAGGGGCGCGGATCGATGCCGCGCGACACCCCCCGGCCGGGATCGCCGAGGCCGGGCCGTTCGATCTTCACGATGTCGGCCCCCAGCCAGGCGAGTGCCTGCGTGCAGGATGTACCCGCCTCGTACTGGGTCATGTCCAGCACTCTCATGCCGTCGAGCGCGGGCATGGCTGCCCCCCTCCTGCGCGGGTTCGCCCCGCGCGTGCAGCGTAGCGCGTCCGGCTCCTGCTACTCCTCGTCGAACGCCTCCTGAGCGATGCGGACTGCCTGGGCGACGGTCGGCCAGCCGGCGTAGAAGGCGACATGCGTCAGCAGCTCGCCGATCTCCTCCTTGGTGACGCCGTTGTCGAGGGCGCGCCGGAAGTGCCCGGGCAGCTGTCCGGTGCGGTACAGCGCCACCAGCACCGAGACCGTGATCAGGCTGCGATCGCGCTTCGAGAGTTCCGGCCGCTCCCAGATCTCTCCGAACACCAGGTCATCTGTGATGGCGCGCAGGCGCGGCGCTATCTCACCCATTGCGTCGCGCGGCGTCGTCATTGGCGGTCTCCCCTCGTGCTCCGGTTGCCGCGAGGATACTCCGCGCGGCGAGCCGCCGGGGGCGGAACCGGCTCAGGCGTCCGCTCGAGGCGGCGGATCACCGCCGCGTTCGCGCGCCACTGCCTCGCGATACGCCTCGATCAGCGCGCGCGTCACTGGGCCAGGCGCCTCGAAGTGGTAGCTGCGGTCGCCGTCGCGGACCTCGGCGAGGGGCTGCACGCCCACGATGCTGTTGGTGAGCAGCGCCTCGCTCGCGGCCAGCAGGCGCCCGAGCGGGAGCCGCCGCTCCGCCGCCTCGATGCCGAGCCCGCGCGCGCACTCGAGCACCGCTTCGCGCGTGACGCCGGGCAGCGCCCCGGCCTCCAGCGGCGGCGTGACGAGCACCCGCTCGCTGCCCTCCCCGCCGAGCAGCGCGAAGACGTTCGCGGTCGAGGCCTCGACGACCTCGCCGTTGAGGTCGAGCAGCAGCGCCTGGTCCAGCCCGGCGCGCCGTGCCTCCTCGAGGGCGAGCAGCGGGCCCAGGTAGTTCGCCGTCTTGGCGAACGGCAGCGGGCGGTCCGCCGTGATACGCGGGCCGCGAGCGACGAGGGCGTGCGCCGGCGCAGGTGCCTCCGGGACCGGCTGCACCGTGACCAGCACGAGCGGCGCGTCCGCGGGCTCGAGGCCGGGGCGCGCGCCTCCGGTGCCGGCGCTGACCGTCAGGCGGATGCGCGCCTCGGGCAGGGCGTTCGCCTCCAGTGTCTCGGCGATCGCCGCCTGCAGCGCGGCGCGCGGCGGCGCTTCTACGCCCATCGCGCGCAGGCCGGCCTCGAGGCGATCGAAGTGGCGGTCCAGCCTGAAGACAGCGCCGCCATGGGCGCGCAGCGTCTCGAAGCAGGCCGCGCCGTAGAGGAAGCCCCGATCGTCGATGGGCACCCGCGCCTCGGACCGCGGCAGCAGCTCGCCGTTCAGCCAGACGTAGCCGGACACGCTCAGCCGACGCCCGCTGCAGCAGCCGCGGGGGCCCGCCGATCGGGCGTCGGATCAGCAGGCGGCGCCTCGTCCGGCAGGAGGGCGCCGAGCGCCCGCGCCATCCCGCGCGCCTTGTCCAGCGTCTCGAGGTACTCGGCCTCGACGACGGAGTCATGCACGATCGCGCCGCCGGCGTGCGCGTAGGCGCGCCCGCGGGCGACGGTGATCGTGCGGATCGCCACGTTAAGATCGCAGCGACCGTGCGCGGAGAAGTAGCCGATCGCGCCCGTGTAGACCCCGCGCACCGTCGGCTCCAGCTCGTCGATGATCTCGAGCGCACGGATCTTCGGCGCGCCACTGATCGAGCCGCCCGGCAGCATCGCGCGCAGCGTCGCATCGAGGCCCACGCCGCGCCGCCTGCGCGCCGTCACCGACGAGGTCAGGTGATGCACGTGCGAGTAGGACTCGAGCTGCGCGAACTGCGGCACGGCCACGCTGCCCGTCTCCGCGATCCGTCCGAGGTCGTTGCGTTCGAGATCGACGATCATCACGTGCTCGGCGGCGTCCTTGGCGCTCGCGCGCAGCTCGGCGGCCAGGCGGGCGTCCTCGGCGGCGCTGCGGCCGCGCGGACGCGTGCCCTTGATCGGCCGCGTCTCCAGCCTGTCGCCGTCGAGCAGCAGCAGCCGCTCCGGCGACGACGACAGCACCTCGACGCCTCCGTCGGCCTCACCCCCCGCGTACCCGGACGCGTCGAGGTAGGCGGCGAAGGGCGCGGGGCTGGCGCGCCGCAGCCGCCGGTACGCCTCGAAGCCGGGAATCGGGAGCGGCGCGCAGAAGCGCTGCGAGAGGTTGACCTGGTAGATGTCGCCGGCGGCGATGTAGCGCCGCGCCGCCTCGGCGCGTTCGAGGTACTCGCCGTGCTCCATGTTCGGCTCGAGGCGCACGGGCCGGCCCGGCCCCGCGGGGCATTCCGCCGGCGTGTCGGCGCCCTCAATGCCCGCGAGTTGCTCGCGCAGCGCGGCGACGGCCTCGGGCGCGCCGCAGAGCCAGCCGCGCTGCTCGATCCCGTCCCAGATGAGCGCGGCGTCGTACCAGCCGAGCGCGAGGTCGGGCGCGCCGACATCGTCGACGGTGCTCGCGGGCAGGCGCTCGATGTGCCTCGCCAGCTCGAATCCGAGGTAGCCGATCGCCCCTCCGGCGAACGGCAGCGGGGCCATCCCGCGCGCAGTACAGCCGGCGGCTTCCCACTCGCGCTGAGCGGCCTCGATCGCCTGCGCCGCGAGGGCGATCGGATCGCCCTCGAACTCCTCGACGCCATCCGCCGAGGCGCGACGGATACAGCGGCCGCGGGCGCTCAGCGTCCAGCGCGGCCGCGCGGCGAGGATCGACCAGCGCCCGCGCTGCGGGTGCGAGAGCGCCGAGTCGAGCCAGGCCAGCCCCGGCAGGTGGCGCAGCGCCATCGCGGCGTGCTCCGGCGCGTCCTCGCCCCGTGGAGGCGTCCACGCCTCGATTGTCCAGGCTCGCTGCCGCACGGCGTCGCCCTGCCCTATCCTCCGGGGATGCCGCGATTGTACGACCGCCCGGCCCCTGAGACGCCAGCCCGACGCGCCGCGCGCGGCGAAAGGCGCACGCCGTGACGCGCGACGTGCTGAGCGCGTGGGCGTCGCTCGGCGTACTGCTCGCCGCGGCGCTGATCCTCATCGCCACCCTGGCGCCGCTCGGGAGCGGCCTCCCCGGCTGCCCGCTCGGGATACCTTGCGCGGCCTGGCACGTGCTGCTCTTCGCGCTGCTCGGCGTGCCGGTGGCGCTGCGCTACGCGACCAGCCGCGCGGCGGCGCGATCGCCGCTGCGGGTGCTGCTCATGGTCGTGCTCGTGCTCTGGATCTTCGCCGCCCTCGACGAATTCGCCCAGGGCTGGGTCAACGGGCGCGAACCGTCACTTGAGGACTGGATCGCCGACATGGCCGGTGCGCTGCTCGGCCTGGCGGCCGGCAGTCTGCTGCTGCGCCTCGTCCTCGGGCGCTCTCGCTAGACCGAGGCGCGGGCGGGGATCCGCTCGGGCTCGCCCGCCGGGTTCTCCTCGAGGCTGAGGTGGTAGGTCATGCTCTGCAGCGAGAGCAGTGGATCGATGCGGCGGATGCGCACGCCGCGCGGCACCTGCACCGTGATCGGCGCGTAGTTGAGGATCGAGCGCACGCCCGCGCGCACGAGGGCGTCGATCACCTCCTGCGCGGCCGCGGCGGGCACGGCGACGATGCCGATGTCCGCGGGCTCCTCGCCGAGCAAACGCTCCAGCTCACGCACATCGCGCACGACGATCCCGCCGACCTCGCCGCCGATCTCCTCGGGGCTGGCATCGTAGACGCCGACGAGGTCGAAGCCGTCGGGCCCGAAGCCCTGGTACGAGGCGATCGCGCGTCCGAGGCGGCCCACGCCGACCAGCACCATCCGCCAGCGGCGGTTAAGCCCGAGGATCAGGCGCAACTCCTCGACGAGCCGCAGCACCGAGTACCCGCTGCCCTGTTTGCCGAAGCGCCCGAAGTAGGCGAGATCCTTGCGAATCTGCGCCGGCGTGACGCCGAGCGCGTCACCCAGTTCCTGCGACGAGACCGTGGAGCGGCCCTCCTCCTCCATACGCGCGAGCCAGCGGTAGTAGATGGGGAGTCGTTCGATCACGACCTCGGGGATGTCGGTCGGTAACGGCAAGGCGCTCTCCGCGTCAGAAAGCTATGTACGTATCCGCGACATATCCGCTCACGTTTGGGAAGGCTTGCACAATCGTGCACTAGCGTCCAGCGAAGCGGCTGCCGGACGGCACTGCTAGCATCTCTCCGTGACCAGCCTCGAGGCTCCCGCGAACGACCCCGGACCCGCCCGCCTGCCGGGAGCGGACCCCCACTCGACCGCCTTCGTCGAGCTGCCCGGCGGCACATTCCGCATGGGCTCGCCCGCGCGTCCGGACGAGCAGCCGCTGCGCGACGTGCGCCTCGATCCGTTCGCCGTCGCCCCGGCGCCGGTCACGAACGCCGAGTACGCCGCCTTCCTCGAGGCGAGCGGGCACGAGGCGCCGCGCTTCTGGGAGGAGCCGCGCTTCAACGCGCCCGGCTGCCCGGTGGTGGGCGTCTCGTGGTTCGACGCCGTCGCCTACTGCGAGTGGCTGGGCGGCCTCCTCGGACGCCACTGCCGCCTGCCCAGCGAGGCGGAGCGCGAGTACGCCGCCCGCGGCGGCGTCGAGGGCGTCGCGTTCCCCTGGGGTAACGCGCCGTGGGACGAGGGACCGTTCGCCCTCGGATCGGCGGGGATGGACCGCCCGCAGCCCGTCGGATCGTCGCCGCCGAACGGCTTCGGCCTCTACCACATGGCCGAGAACGTGCACGAGTGGTGCAGCGACTGGTACGCCGCCGACTACGACGCCGCCGACCTCGATAACCCGCGCGGTCCCGCCGAGGGCGAACGCCGCGCCTCGCGGGGCGGATCCTGGCGGCATCGGGTCAAGGTCACGCGCAGCGCCGCGCGTTCGTCGCTGCCGCCCGACCGCCGCTACAACGACTACGGATTCCGCGTCTACGCGGACATCGAGGACTGAGCGCCGCCCGCCTACGGCGTATCGGCGATCAGGGACTCCTCCTCGGTGGGGATGCTGCGCGCGATCACATCGAGGTAGTCGAACGCCGCGCCGGCCCCGCGGGCGACGCAGCGGTCCGGCTCGTCGGCGACGTGCACCGGCACGCCGACCTCGTGCATCAGCAGCGCGTCCAGGTGGCGCAGACGCGCGCCGCCGCCGGTCAGCACCACGCCGTGATCGATCACGTCCGAGGCCAGCTCCGGCGGCGTGCGCTCCAGCACCGATCGCACTGTCTGCACGATGCTGTCGAGGTGCTCCTGGATCGCCTGCGTCACCTCGGAGGCGCGCACCGTGACGGTGCGCGGCAGGCCCGTGATCTGGTCGCGGCCACGCACCGCGGCGGTCTCGTCCACCTCCAGCGGGATCGCCGAGCCGATGGCGATCTTCAGCTCCTCGGCGGTGCGCTCGCCGACTACGAGGTTATGTCGCCGCCGGACGTAGAGCGCGACCGCCTCGTTGAGGCGGTCCCCGGCCACGCGGATCGACTCGGCGGCGACGATCCCGAACATCGAGATCACGGCCGCCTCGGCGCGACCGCCGCCGATGTTGAGCAGCATGTGCCCGCGAGGCGAGCCGACGGGGATCTCGGCGCCGATCGCGGCGGCGAGCGGCTCCGGGATGAGGTGCGCCGGGCGCCGGCCGCCGGCTGCCTCGGCGGCGTCGCGGACGGCGCGCTGCTCCACGCGGGTCACGCCGAACGGCGTGGAGACCATCACCTCCGGGCGGACGACGCGGAAGCGGCCCATCACCTCGCCGATGAGGTAGCGCAGCAGCGCCTCGGTGATCAGATAGTCCGCGATCGCGCCGTCGCGCATGGGCCGGATCACGCGGATCGTGCCGGGATGCCGGCCGATCATCTCGAACGCCTCGCGGCCGACGGCGGCGACCGCGTTCTCGCGCTCCGTGAGCGCGACCACGGCCGGCTCTTCCAGCACGATCCCGCGCCCCCGCTCGGAAACGAGGACCTGCGCCGTGCCCAGATCGATGCCGAGTCGCTTTGTGAACATTCGCCGACGCCTGCGCCTCTCACGACCGAGGCGCGACGCCCCCTGCCTTCGACCTTAGCGCCTGAACACCGTCGCGCCTAGCGCGGTCAGCCGCTCCTCGATGCGCGGGTAGCCGCGATCGAGGTGCACGAGGTCGCGCACGATCGTCTCGTCGCTGGCGCACAGTCCGCCGATCACGACCGCCGCCGCCGCCCGCACGTCGAGCGCCCGCACCGTGCTGCCCACGAGCGGCGTCGGACCCTCGATGATCACGGATTGCCCTCCGGCGGTCATGCGCGCGCCCATCGCGCGCAGTTCGCCGAGGTAGAGCAGGCGGTTCTCGAACACGCGCTCATGGATCGTCGAGACGCCCTCGGCCTGGGTGAGCGCGGCGGCCATCGGGGCGTGGAGGTCGGTCGGGAAGCCGGGGTAGGGCACCGCCTGGAGCTGCACCGCGCGCAGCGGCCCGGCGTCCGGGCTGTGGTGCGCGCGCACATAGTCCGAGGCGACCTCGACGCCGGCTCCGGCCTCGGAGAGCTTCGTCAGCAGCGAGTCGAGATGGTCCGCCCGCGCGCCCTCGATGGTGACGTCACCGCCGGTGGCGACGCCCGCGAGCAGGTACGTGCCGCTCTCGATGCGATCGGGGATGATCGTGAAGTCGACGCCGTGCAGGCGTTCGACGCCCTCGACGGTGATCATGTTGGAGCCATGCCCGCTGATGCGCGCGCCCATCGCGACCAGCATCGCGGCGGCCATCGCGACCTCCGGCTCCGCGGCGGCGTTGACGATCACCGTCTCGCCCTCGGCGAGCGCCGCGGCGAAGAGCACGTTCACCGTGCCGAGCACGCTCGGGTAGTCGAGGAAGATGCGCGTGCCGCGGAGGCGGCCCCGCGCGACGAAGTGCTGGCCCTCGCGGCGCACGTCCGCCCCCAGCGCGCGGAAGCCCGCGAGGTGCACGTCCAGCGGGCGCACGCCGATCACGTCGCCGCCCGGCGGCGGGCAGGCTGCCTCGCCGAAGCGGGCGAGCAGCGGCCCCATCACCAGGAACGAGGCGCGCAGCGCGATCGCCAGATCGGGCGGCGCGAAGGTCTCCGTGACCCCGGAGGCGTCGATCGAGACGTCGCCGCCATCGACCTCGAAGCGCACGCCGAGGGCGCGCAGCACGCGGCCCATGCCCTCGATGTCGGCGATCTCGGGGACGTTGTGCAGGGTGACGGGATCGGAGGTGAGCAGCGGCGCGGCCAGCGCGTAGAGCGCGGCGTTCTTGGAGCCGGACGCGGGGAGGCGGCCTCGCAGCGCCCGCCCGCCGTGAATGATCAGTTGCTCGCCCATGGGGCCTCCGGCCCCCGCCAACACCAAGGATACGACGCATCGCGGCCACCCCGCGAGGTGAGGTGGGCCGGAGCGCTCATCCGTGACACCGATGTGCTAGGTTGATACTGCGAAGGACGGATGGATCGTGAGCGCAACATCCGACAGCCTCGGCGAGCGTGCGGCGCGCATCGAAGGCGCCTACGAGCACCTCGCCACGAAGGCTGACATCGAACGGCTGAAGTTCCAGTTGTTCGCCGGCATGTTCGCCGCGACAGGCATCATCCTGGCCGCGATGCGGCTGTGGATGTAGCGATGAGAGCGCACCGGATGTCTTGCGAGCGGTGCAGAAGCCGGGACGGCACGATGATGTGAATCGCCAGGATCTATTTACCACCAAACGGCGAGATCGCCAGGGTCTTTTGACCACTTCGCCAGGGTCTATTGACCACCCGGGCCGCCGGTACGGCCAGCATCGTCTGCATCCCCAGGGAAGGGAGCAGCGATGGCCTACCGGGAGGTGCATTGCGTGGAGATCAGGGAAGTCATCCGCCGCTGGCAGGCGGGACTCAGCCAGCGCCGGATCGCTGGCGGCACGGGAGTGTCGCGGCCGACGGTGCGGCGCTACATCGAGGCGGCGGAGGCGGCCGGGCTTGAGCCCGGCGGTCCCGAGCCGAGTGAGGAGCAGCTCGCCCGCCTGGCGACGCTGAGCCGGACCGGGCCGCGGCAGGCGGAGGCGCCGAGCGAGCAGCTGCTGGCGCCGTGGGCGGAGCAGATCGAGGGCTGGCTGACGGCCGAGCGCCTGCAGGTGACGCGGGTCCAGGAGCTGCTGGCCGAGCGCGGCTGCGAGGTCTCGTACAGCTCGCTGCGGCGCTTCATCCGGCGCCGCGGCTGGCGCCAGCGGCAGCCTGTGACCGTGCGCATGGAGGACGGGCCGCCGGGCGAGGTCGCCGAGATGGACTTCGGCCGGCTCGGCCTGGTCACGGATCCCGAGAGCGGCCGCCGGCGCACGGTGTGGGCGCTGATCGTGGTCTGGCGCTACTCGCGGCACTGCTTCGTCTGGCCCACCACCAGCCAGCAGCTGGGGGCGGTGATCGAGGGCCTGGAGGCGGCCTGGGCCTGTTTCGGGGGCGTGCCCCGCTACCTCGTCATCGATAACTTCCCGGCCGCCGTGGCCGGGGCCGACGCGCTGCACCCGCGCTTCACGCGGGGCTTCCTGGAGTACGCCCGCCACCGCGGCTTCATCAGCGACCCCGCACGCGTGCGCCGGCCCCGCGACAAGCCGCGCGTCGAGCGCAGCGTCCCGTACGTGCGCGAGCGCTTCTTCAAGGGTGCCCAGTTCCGGGACCTCGCCGAGATGCGCTCCGTCGCCCGGCGCTGGTGCCTGGAGGTGGCGGGGCAGCGCATCCACGGCACGACCCGCAGGCGCCCGCTCGAGGTCTTCCAGGAGGAGGAGCGCCCGCTGCTCGCCCCGTGGGACGGGGAACCGTACGAGCTGCCCGACTGGCGTACGGCGACGGTCCACGCAGACCACCACGTCGCCTGCCAGTACGCACTCTATTCGGTGCCGTCGGAGCTCTGCCCGCCGGGGCAGAAGGTGGAGGTGCAACTCGGCGCGAAGCTGGTGCGCATCTACCACCGCGGCGCGCTGCTCAAGGTCCATCCGCGCCAGCAGCGCGGCGGCCGGGCCACCGACCCGAACGACTACCCGGCAGAGCTCAGCCCCTACACGCGGCGTGCGCCCGAGCAGATCCAGCGGCGCGCGGCCGAGCTGGGCGAGGCCGTGGGCAGCTACGCCGAGCGGCTCTTCGAGGGACCCCTGCCCTGGGCGAAGCTCCGGCAGGGCCACAAGCTGCTGCGGCTCGCGGAGCGCTACTCCCCCGCCCGCCTCGATGCCGCCTGCCTGCGGGCGCTCGAGGTCGAGCTGATCGACGTGCGCCGGCTCGAGCGCATCCTCGTCGAGGCCCTCGAGCAGGAGACCACCCCGCAGCAGCCGCCCGGGCCCCCGCCGCCGGGCCGCTTCGCCCGCCCCGGCGCCGTCTTCGCACTGACCGCCACGCAGACCACGACAGGAGCGTCACGATGACCGCCACGACCGCCGAACTCCGACCGCTGCTCAAGCGCCTCAAGCTGGGCCCGATGCTCGACACCCTGCCCGAGCGCATCGCTCTCGCGAGGCGCGACGGGCTCGACTACGCCGACTTCCTGCAGATCGTCCTCGCCGGCGAGGTGAGCCGCCGCGACCACGGGCGGCTGGAACTGCGCCTCCGCCAGGCCGGCTTCGAGCAGCTCTGCAGGCTCGAGGACTTCGACTGGTCGGCACAGGTCCGCCTCGACCGCAGGCTGCTCGACGCCGCCTGCTCGCTGCGCTTCCTCGACCGCCGCGAGCACGTCCTGCTCGTCGGCCCCGTCGGCGTCGGCAAGAGCTTCCTCGCCCAGGCGCTCGGCTACGCCGCCGTCCGCTCCGGGCACAGCGTCCGCTTCGTGACTGCCGACCAGTACTTCCGCGAGCTGGCGCAGGCCCGGGCCGACCACTCCACCGAGAAGACGTTCCGCGCCTTCCTCGCCCCCGACCTGCTGATCCTCGACGACCTCGGGCTCCACCGGCTCAGCGCACAGCAGTCGATCGACCTCTACGAGCTGGTCATCGGCCGCCACCGCAGCTCCAGCTTCGTCATCACCTCCAACCGCGCCGTCGAGGAGTGGCTCGGCCTCTTCGACGACCCGATCCTCGGCAACAGCGCCCTCGACCGGCTCGCCAACGCCAGCTACCAGATCGTGATCGAGGGCGAGAGCTACCGCCAGCGACTCTCGCCGCACCGCGCCCTGCTCGAGCGGCCGCAAGGAGGTGATTGACGACACAGACAGGCACTGATATCAAGCCGCGTACCGGCTGCCCAGGGTGGTCAAATGACTCTGGCGACGACTGGTAAGAAGACCCTGGCGATCGACAGATGATCGTGCGGACACGTTCTGGCGAGCTCGCGATGTTGTGCTACGAAGAACGGATCCGGGACCTCCACGAAGCCGCCACGCCCGAGCTGTAGTCCCGGGCAAAGGCACCGGTTCGTACATCCGCCCCTCCTCTTGCTCCGGCGCAACTGCGGACTGCTTCTCTTCGGCCCCTTCTTCCCGGCCCCTTCTTCCCGGCGCTCGCTTGCCCTCGCAGCTCGCGTGCCCGCACGTGCGTCGGACGAGCACGCGCTGCGCGCTGCTCCCCACCCACCCGCCCGGACTGTTTCTTGATGTGGGGGCTGCGCCCCACACCCCGCCGGATCAGCGCCGGACCCGCGCGGGTATCGGAGTGCGCCCCGGGGCGCCGGATCGTGGTGCACCGACACGCATCCGGGCAAGGGCACCCGGGACGAGGCCCGGAGCCCTCGCGTGCGCCGGACGAGCACGCGCTGCACGCGGCTCCCCACCCACCCACCCCGGACTGTTTCTTGATGCGGGGGCTGCGCCCCCACACCCCGCCGGATCAGCGCCGGACCCGCGCCGCCGCTGCATGCACGCGGGTATCGAGGGCGCCTCGGGGCGCCGGATCGTGGTGCACCGACACGCGCGCAGATCAAGGGCGCCCGTGACGAGGCCCGGACCCCCGCGCGCAGGGGAGCCACGCAAGCACCGAGGGCGCAAGGGGTTGGGAGACTGGCGAGCGGGGGGGTTGGGGGGCATAGCCCCCCACAGAGAAAGAAATCCGGGGGCGGGTGGGTGGGTCGGGAGCCGCGCGCAGCGCGTGCTCGTCCGAGACGCACGAGGGCGACAGACACCGAAGCTCTGCACCTGTCGGACGGTGTCCTCGGGCAGTCCCGGTCAGCGCTGAGCGGCGGGTACTCCTGTGCCGCGCCGGCGGCGGCGGATGCGGATGCGCGTCTCCGCGCGCAGCAGGGACAGGCGCGCTCGCGCGAGATCGACCACCTCGTCCGCGGCGACGCTGCCCTCAAGGCGCGCCTGGGCGCGATCGCGGGCCTGCTCGGCCCGCGCCTCGTCGATCTCGTCGACGCGCTCGGCGGCGTCGGCGAGGACGGTGACCTCGTCGCGCAGCACCTGGATGAAGCCGCCGTGCACGACGATCTCCTCGGGGCCGTCGCTGCCGACCGCCACCAACTCGCCGATCTCGAGGCTGGCCATCAGCGCGGCGTGGCTCGGCAGCACCGTGATCTGGCCCTCGGTGGTGGGCACGATCACGCGCTGCACGTCGTCCCGATCGAGGATCGGCTGTTCCGCCGTGACGATTGAGAGCCTGAGCGGGGCCAAGCGTTAGTCCTCCTCGGTCATCTCGCGGGCGTTCTCGATCGCCTCGTCGATGGTGCCGACCATGTAGAACGCGTTCTCCGGCAGCTCGTCGTGCTTGCCCTCGAGGATCTCGGTGAAGCCGCGCACGGTCTCGGCGACGGGGACGTAGCGGCCCCCGCGGCCGGTGAACTGCTCGGCGACGAAGAAGGGCTGCGTGAGGAAGCGCTGGATGCGGCGCGCGCGCGCCACCGCCTGCTTGTCCTCCTCCGTCAGCTCCTCGATGCCGAGGATGGCGATGATGTCCTGCAGGTCCTTGTAGCGCTGCAGCATGCGCAGCACGCCGGACGCCGCGTCGTAGTGCTCCTGCCCGACCACGTTCGGGTCGAGCATGCGGCTGTTCGAGGTCAGCGGGTCCATCGCCGGGTAGAGCCCCTGCTCCGCCAGCGCCCGCTCCAGCGCCACGACCGCGTCGAGGTGGCCGAACGTCGTCGAGACGCCGGGGTCCGTGTAGTCGTCGGCGGGCACGTAGATCGCCTGGAAGGAGGTGATCGATCCCTGCTTCGTCGAGGTGATGCGCTCCTCGAGCTCGCCGATCTCCGTGGCGAGCGTCGGCTGGTAGCCGACCGCCGAGGGCATGCGGCCGAGCAGCGCCGAGACCTCCATGCCGGCCAGCGTGTAGCGGTAGATGTTGTCGATGAAGAGCAGCACGTCGCGGCCCTCGTCGTCGCGGAAGTACTCCGCCATCGTGAGGCCGGTGAGGCCGATGCGGAGCCGCACGCCGGGCGGCTCGTTCATCTGGCCGAAGACCAGCGCCGTCTTGTCGAGGACGCCGGACTCCTCCATCTCGTGCCAGAGGTCGTTGCCCTCACGCGAGCGCTCGCCCACGCCGGCGAAGACGGAGAGGCCGCCGTGCTCCGTGGCAAGGTTGCGGATCAGCTCCGTGTTGACGACGGTCTTGCCGACACCCGCGCCGCCGAAGAGGCCGACCTTGCCGCCGCGCGCAAGCGGCGCGATCAGGTCGATCACCTTGATGCCGGTCTCCAGCATCTGCGCCTCGGTCTCCTGCTCGGCGTAGGCGGGCGGCGCGCGGTGAATCGGGCGGCGCACGGTGTCCGCCGGGATCGCCTCGCCGGGGTCGAGCGGCTCGCCGAGCACGTTGAAGATGCGCCCGAGGGTGGCCGGCCCGACGGGCACGGTGATCGGCCCGCCGGTGTCCTCGGCGCTCGCGCCGCGCTGGAGACCGTCCGTGGAGTCGAGCGCGAGGCAGCGCACCCAGTTGTTGCCGAGGTGCTGCTGCACCTCGGTGACGAGCGTGCGCGTCTCGCCGTTCGCACCCATCGAGATGTTGACGGCGTTGTAAATCTCCGGCAGATCGCCGTCGGGGAACTCCACGTCGACGACCGTGCCGATGACCTGCCGTACGAGTCCAGTGCTCATGCTGTCCGCCTTGTTCCCGCGCCGGCGCGCCTGCGCGCGGCTCGCTCTGCCTCGCTCGTTAGGCCTCGATCGCCGCGGTGCCGCCGACGATGTCGAGCAGCTCGCTGGTGATCAGCTCCTGTCGTGCCTTGTTGTAGGTCAGCGTGAGGTCTGCGACCATGTCGTTCGCCGCATCCGTGGCCGCGTGCATCGCGACCATGCGCGCCGACTGCTCGGACGCCGCAGACTCGAGGATCGCCTCGAAGACCTGCATCTCCACGTAGCGCGGCAGCAGCGTCTCCAGCAGCGCCTGCGGCGAAGGCTCGAAGATGAAGTCCGCGCCGCCGCCCATCGACTCCGAGTCCTCGGGCGGAGGCTCGATCGGCAGCAGTTGGCGCACCACCGGCCGCTGTACGGCAGTGTTGATGAACTGCTGGAAGCCGACGTACACCTGATCGATCTCGCCGCTGATGTAGTCCTGCGTGACGATGCGCGAGATCGGCAGCGTGTCGCCCATCGAGGGGTAGTCGCCGAGGTCGGTGAACTCCGCGATCTGGGGGAAGCCCGCGCGGCGGAAGAAGTCGCGCCCCTTGCGCCCCACCGGGATCACCGAGACGCGCTCGACGTGCGGCTGGCGCTCGAGGGCGAGATTGGCGCCGGCGCGGTTCATGTTCGCGTTGAGGCCGCCGGCGAGCCCGCGGTTGGCCGTGATGTGGATGAACGCGAAGTGCTTCACGTCGCGCTGATCGAGCAGCGGGTGCAGCGAATCGCCGTCGCCACCGCCGCGCGCCTGGGGCGAGGCCGCGAGGCGGGCCAGCACGGCACGCATGCGCTCCGAGTAGGGGCGCGCGGCGAGCGCGCGGTCCTGAGCGCGGCGCATCTTGGAGGCCGCGACGAGCTCCATCGCCTTGGTGACCTTGGCGGTGTTCTCGACGGATTTGATCCGCCCGCGGATTGCCCGGACCTGACCGGCGCCTGGCATCTAGCGCTGTTCCCCGTTCCGCGCCCCCGAGGGGGCGGCTGCGTTTCGCTCTAGTAAGCGACCGAGCCCTTGAACTGCTCGATCGCGGCCTTCAACTGCTCCTCGGTGTCGCCGTCCACCTCGCCGGTGCGCTCGATCGTCTCGAGCACGCCCGCGGCCGTCGCCTGGAACTGCTCGTGCAGCGCGCGCTCGAAGTCGGCGACCTTCTCGACCGGCACGTCGTCGAGGTAGCCGTTCGCGCCGGCATAGAGGATCGCGACCTGCTGTCCCAGCGAAAGCGGCTCGTACTGCGGCTGCTTCAGCACCTCGGTCAGGCGCTGGCCGCGCTGCAGCTGGCGGCGCGTCGCCGGGTCGAGGTCCTCCGTGCCGAACTGGGCGAACGCCTGCAGTTCACGGAACTGCGAGAGGTCCAGCCGCAGCGTGCCGGCCACGGAGCGCATCGCGCGCCGCTGCGCGGCCCCGCCGACCCTCGAGACGGAGATGCCGGGGTTCACGGCGGGCCGCTGCCCGGCGTTGAAGAGGTCGTTCTCGAGGAAGATCTGGCCGTCCGTGATCGAGATCACGTTGGTCGGGATGTAGGCGGAGACGTCGCCGGCCTGCGTCTCGATGATCGGCAGCGCGGTCAGCGAGCCGCCGCCGTGCGCCTCGTCGAGGCGCGCCGCGCGCTCCAGCAGCCGCGAGTGCAGGTAGAAGACGTCGCCCGGGTAGGCCTCGCGGCCGGGCGGGCGCTTCAGCAGCAGCGAGATCTGGCGGTAGGCCCAGGCGTGCTTGGTCAGATCGTCGTAGACGATCAGCACGTCCTTGCCCTGCTCCATGAAGTACTCGCCCATCGCGCAGCCCGCGTACGGCGCGAGGTACTGCAACGCCGCGGACTCCGCCGCCGAGGCGGAGACGACGATCGTGTGCTCCATCGCGCCGTGCTGCTCCAGCGTGGCGACGGTCTGCGCGACCTTCGAGTCCTTCTGGCCGACCGCGACGTAGATGCAGATCAGGTCGCCGCCGCGCTGGTTGATGATCGCGTCGATCGCGATCGCGCTCTTGCCGATCGAGCGGTCGCCGATGATCAGTTCGCGCTGCCCGCGGCCGATTGGGATCATCGCGTCGATCGCCTTGATGCCCGTCTGCACCGGCTCGCTGACCGACTCGCGCGCGACCACGTCGGGCGCGATCCGCTCGACAGGGAGGCGCTGGCTCGTGGCCAGCGGACCGCGCTCGTCGATCGGGTCGCCGAGCGCGTTGACGACGCGTCCGATCAGCTCCTCGCCGACGGGCACGGAGGCGACGAGCCCGGTGGTGCGGACCTCGTCGCCTTCCTTGATGTCCGTGTAGTCGCCGAGAATGATCGCCCCGACCGTCTCCTCCTCGAGGTTCAGCGCGAGGCCGCGAGTGCCGGTGCTGAACTCCACCAGTTCCGAGGCGAGGCACTGGCCGAGGCCGTGGATGCGCGCGATGCCATCGCTCGCCTCGACGACCGTGCCGACGTTCGCCTCGGTGACGTCCGCGTCGAAGTTTTCAATCTGATCCTTGAGGATCGCGGCGATCTCTTCTGCCCGAACCATCGCGTCTCCTCCGTGGCCGTGCAGCGGGCCGAACCCGCTGCCAGGCCGGTTCCTACGCCAGTTGTGCGCGCAGCGCGCGCAAGCGCGAGCGCGCCGAGCCGTCAATCAGGCGGTCGCCGATGCGCACGACGGCCCCGCCGATCAGATCCGGATCGACTTCTGCCTCGACCTCTACCTGCATTCCGGTGAGCGCGCCGAGTTGAGAGGCGAACCACTGCCGCCGCTCCTCGTCGATCTCGACGGCGGTGCGGACCTGAGCGCGGGCGATGCCGCGCCGTTCGTCCAGCAGCTCCCGCACGTACGAGGCGATCGAGGGGCCGAGCGCGAGCCGGCTCTTGCGCCGCAGCAGCCGCAACAGGTTGAGCTGCAGCTGCCCGATCTCCGGCACGACACGGCGAACGGTCTCCTGGAAACCCTCGTCCGTCATGCCGTCGCCCTGCAGCGCGGTCACGTAGACCGCGCGCTCGGTCAGCGCCTCGAGGCCGTCGACCGCGTCTTCCCAGGCAGCGGCGCTGTCCGGGTCCGCGGCGACGAACTGCATGATCGCGAGCGCGTAGCGACGTCCTGCGACATCTCGCGCGCCTGCTGCCTGGGCCATGCGCTGCCCCTCGCTCGCCTAGTTCTGGTCGCCGAAGTCGCTGTTGACGAGCACCTCGTCGATCAGCCGCTGGTGCGCCGCGCGGTCAAGCGACTGGCGCATGACGCGCTCGGCGGCGGTGATCGTGAGGTCGGCGAACTCGCGTCGCAGTTGCTCGATCGCCTGATCGCGCTCGATGCGCACTTCCTCGCGGGCGCGCGTGACGATCTGCTCGGCGTCGGCGCGGGCGCGTTCCTCGAGCTGTTCGCGCAGCTGGGCAGCTCCCTGCTGCGCCTGCTGCACGAACTCGCGCGCCTCGCGCTGGGCCTGCTCGCGCGCCTCCCGCGCTTCCTGCTCGCTGGCGGATGCCTGCGAGGCCGCCTGGGCGGCCAGGTCCAGCCCCTCCTGGATGCGTCGCCTGCGCTCATCGAGCAGGCGCAGCACCGGCTTGTAGAGGAAGACCCGGAGCACGATCAGCAGGATCGTGAAGTTGATCAGGTTGGTGACGAGCGCGGGCAGGCTGAACCCGAGGGCGGCGATGCCCGAGGGTCCCTCCTCGGCGGCGAACGCCGTGGCCGGCGCCGCTGCCAGCAGCAGCCCGGCTGCCACGGCGCCCAGCCGCAGGCCGCGCCGCCGCGCGCTCCCAGTCCGGCTGCGTAGTCGGTGGATCATGCTCGCCCCGCTTGCCCCGGCCCGCCTAGAAGACGAAGCCAATCAGGATGGCCACGACGAGGGCGTAGATGCCGATCGCCTCGGCGAACGCGATCGCGAGGATCATGTTCGTCTGGATCGGGCCGGCCGCCTCGGGATTGCGCCCGAGCGCCTCCATCGCCTTGCCGCCGAGATAGCCGATGCCGATCCCGGGGCCGAAGGCGCCGAGACCCATCGCGAGACCGGCGGCGAGGAACTTGTTCGCGTCGGCGGTGAACACGTTGTCGCCCGCCTCCTGCGCACCGGCCACGCCGGCCATCGCCAGCCACGCCAGGATGCCGAGGCCGGCGGCGAGCGCCGCCCGGCGCACGTACGGCCTCAGCGATCGCACCATCGCTCCCTCTGTCATTGCGGCGTACTCCCTACCAGGACGGATCGCGTCCCACCTGCTCCGGCCGCCCCGGCCCGAGCTCTTGCTCCCCTGCTCTTATTCATGCGCGCCCCCGTGCTCCTCGTGCGCGTCGCCGTGGTGGGCGGTCGCGGTCTGGGCGAAGACGAGCGTGAGCATCGCGAACACGAACGCCTGGATCAGTCCCACGAACAGCTCCAGGCCGTAGAAGACGTTAATCAGTACCAGCGGCACGAGGAAGCTCATCATCAGCAGCAGCACCTCGCCCGCGAACACGTTGCCGAACAATCGGAAGGTGAACGAGACCATCCGGATCAGCTCCGAGATCAGCTCCAGCAACCCGACGAAGACGTCGATCACCCCCATCGGTTTGCCTCGCAGCAAATTGCCGAAGGCGAAGAACTTCTTCAGATAGCCCACTCCGAGGGTGGACAGCCCCCAGTACTCGACGAAGATGAAGGACATCAGCGCCAGCGCGAGCGGCGCGTTCACGTCCGTCATCACGGAGCGGAACAGCGGCGCGAGCAGCCCGGAGAAGGCGTCGCCCTCCTCGCTGGGCTCGAGGGCGTGCTCCTCGCCGGTGTCGATCGTCTCCGCCTGCAGCGGGATGTAGGCGATGTCCACGCCGGCGACGCTGGTCTGCTCGAAGACAGCCTGCACCTCGCCGTGGCCCGGCTCGGTGCGCCCGACGACGAAGTTCATGGGCAGCAGCCCGAAGTAGTTGGAGATCAGCACGTAGAAGAAGATCGTGGCGATCACGGGGAAGAAGCGCCGCGCACTTGCCTCGCCAACGATGTTCTCCGTGAACTCGTAGAAGCCGCCGACCAGCGCCTCGATCGCCCCACTCAGTCCGGAGGGCACTAGCGCCATCGAGCGGCTCGCGTAGAGGGCGGCGGCGACAAGGAAGACGACGACGACCCAGGAGGTGAACATCGTGTTCGTGACCTCGAGCGGGCCGATGTCGAGGACGTGCTCGGGCGCGAGGATGATCGCGGGCGTGGGCGGCTTGATGAAGATGAAGCCGCCGACGATCAGCGCGACCAGAGCGGCGGCTATCAGCCAGCCTCGCATCTAGCGACCCTTCCGCCCGTCCCCTTCGGCGGTGCTCTGGAGCAGCCGCCGCAACTGGCGATACGCACCAAGAAAGCCCACGAGCAGGCCCAACACCAGAAACACGAGCGTCAGCAACGGATCCGTGTCGAAGCGACGATCGAGCAGATTCCCGACGATGGCCATCCCCGCGATCGACACGGCCAGATACGAGCCGATGCCGACCAGCCCCAGGGCGGGCGAACTCCAGACCGGAGCACCCCGTCCGGGCCGAGGCCGTCGGGAGCCTAGCACGGGCCGATCACGCGATCAACCGATTGTGAGAAGCCGCACGAATGGCCCTCGCACCCCGCCGGACTCACTCGCTTTTCGTCTCTCCCTCGCCGAGATCGTCGAGATCGAGCTCCCCGATAAAGTCGCTGAAGGCCGAGAGTTTCTCCAGTTCCTCCTCCGTCACGGAGGAGGCGCGGTTGTCGCCGACCACCACCTCGCCCTCGGCGCTGAGCAGCACCCCGGCGCGGTCCAGCACGGACTCCTCGGCGTAGATCGGCGCCGCGGCGCGGACGGCGAGCGCGATCGCGTCCGAGGGGCGCGAGTCGATCTCGACCGTGCCGCCCTGGTGCTCGACGGTGATTTTCGCGTAGAAGGTGTCGTTCTCGAGGTCGTTGACGACGACGTGCTTCACGGCGCCGCCGAACTCGGCGATGACGTTGCTGAGCAGATCGTGCGTCAGCGGGCGGGCGACGGAGTGGTTCTGCAGGCGGACCGCGATCGCGTCGGCCTCGGCGGCGCCGATCCAGATCGGCAGATAGCGGTCCGATCCCTTCTCGCGCAGGATCACGACCCGCTGGTAGTTGCGGAGACTGACGCGAATGCTCTCGATGGTCATCTCGATCATGACGCGATGCCCCACGTCCTCGCGGACAAATCGAGTCTAGATACCACTTTCGTGAGGCGTCAACGAAATCCGCGACGCGCTGCGGCCAGTCTACTCCGCGTCGCCCGTAGCGGGTGGAATGCCACCTTCGAGGGCCGCCTCGATGGCCGGATCGAGCGCGGGACCGCGCTCCAGCAGCTCCGACGCGCGGCGGCGCAGCGTCGGGCGGTCCATCAGCACGCGCCGGCCGCACTCGCGGCAGCGCAGCCCGATGTCCGCCCCGACGCGCACCACGTCCCAGTCGAAGCTCCCACAGGGGTGCTTGCGCCTCAATCGCAGCACGTCGCCGACGCGCAGATCGAGGACCACCTCGCTAGCCCGCGCGCCCGCCGCCATCCGCCGTGCGGACGGCCTCGCGGATCGCGTCGCGCAGCCGCTGGGCTTCGGCGCGCGCCGCCGCAACGCTGCCCGCCTGGGGGTAGAGCACGCTGCGCGAGGCGTTGACGATGATCCCGCCGCCGCGGGCGTCCAGCGCGGCGTGCACCGCGGCGTCCAGCTCGCCCGCCTGCGCACCGACGCCGGGCATCAGGAACAGCAGATCCGGGCACAGCTCGCGGATCGCGCGCGCCTCCTCCGGGTACGTCGCGCCGACGACGAGGCCGACGTTGCCGCGCGTGTTCCAGGCGTTCGCGCGCTCGGCAACCGCCAGGTAGAGCGGCTGGCCTCCACCGCCCCCGCTCGTCGCGAGGGCGCGGTCCTGCAACTCGCCGGCCCCCGCGTTCGAGGTGCGGCAGAGCACGAACGTATGGCGATCCTCGTGGGCGAGGAACGGCTCGACGGCGTCGCCCCCGAGATAGGGGTTGACCGTCACGGCGTCCGCACCGAGCACATCGAAGACGGCCCGCGCGTAGAACTCCGCCGAATTCCCGACATCGCCGCGCTTGGCGTCGAGCAGCACGGGGATCTCGTCAGGGATGCCGTCGATCAGCGCCCACAGCGCCTCCTGGCCGTGGGGGCCGCGCGCCTCGAAGAAGGCGGCGTTCGGCTTGTAGCAGCAGACCAGGTCCGAGGTCGCCTCGATCACCTCGCGCAGCCAGGCGTCGATGTCGACGCCCTGGGGGAGACGCGAGGGGTCGGGATCAAGGCCGACGCAGAGCAGCGAGTCGTTCGCCGCGGCGGCGGTCTCGTACTTCTCGCGGAAGCTCGCGCGCGCCGTCATGCCGCCACCGCCCGCGAGACGCGCAACGGCGGCAACGCGACGCCGGAGGCGCGCAGCCGCGCGACGGCGGCCTCGAAGGCGTCCGGGTCGCCACTCACGGTGCAGGGCACGGCTGCTTCCCTTTCCTCCGCGATCGCGATCGCGTGCTCGCCGAGCTGCTGCAGCACACGCCGTGCCACCGGCTCCGCCGCGTCGATCAGCTCGACGCCCTCGCCGAGCAGCGCGCGCAGCGCCGGCCGCAGGAAGCCGTAATGCGTGCAGCCCAGCGCCACCTCATCGACACCGTCGGCGGGCAGCCCGGCGAGGGCGCTGTCAAGCAGCGCCTCGACTCGCGGGCCGCCGATCTCGCCGCACTCGACGAGGTCGGCCAGGCCGGGCATGGGAATCGTGAGCACGCGGCTGCCGCCCGCATGGCTGTCGTGCAGCCGCGCCAGGCGCGCCCCCGTGGCGGTCGCCGGCGTGACGAGCAGTGCGACGCGGCCGCTGCGGCTGCGCTCGACGGCGGGCTTGAGCGGCGGCTCCATGCCTACCACCGGCACGTCGAGGCGCTCCCGCAGCACCTCGAGCGCGGCCGAGGAGGCGGTGTTGCAGGCGACGACGAGCAGCCGCGCCCCGGCCTCGATCAGCTGGCCGCCGATGGCGAGCGAGCGTTCGGCGATCTCCTCGGGCGTGCGCTCGCCGTAGGGGAAGCGGGCGGTGTCGGCGACGTAGCGCAGCGGCAGCCCGGGTCGCAGGAGGTGGAGCGCGGCGACGACCGAGAGGCCGCCGACGCCGGAGTCGAAGATTCCGACGGACGCAGGGACGCTCAGGGGAGCGCTGGATGGATGATCCGCAAGGCGGCCTACCACGCTTCGAGAGTAGGCGGCGGCGGCCCGCGCAGGCAAGCAGCAAGCGCTGCGGCGCCGCTACGCCTCGGATTCCTCGTCGTCCTCGGCCTCGTCCTCGTCTAGCGGGTTCGCCAGCTCCCAGGCCGCGAACTCGCGCTCGAGGTCGTCGAGGCGGCCGGGCGTGGGTTCGCGGCGGCCGTAGCGCACGCTGTCGAAGGCGTGGGCGATCCCGCCGAAGAGCGGCGCATCGAGGCGGCGGCCGGCTGCGGTGCCGAACTCGAGCGCCGTCTGCCCCGGCCGGCGCTCCACGCCCCGCTCGCGGGCGGCCACGAGCATCCGGCCGAACAGCCGGTAGGCGCGGTTACGGGCCAGCCAACCCGCATCTTCCGGGCGCCGCCAGCGCGGCTGCGGGATCAGCGAGCGCAGCATCGAGGCCAGCCCGCCGCCGCTCTCGCCCTCGCGGATCTCGGTGTACTCCTCGGTCGTCGTCCGCTCGGAGCGGGAGAAGAGCCAGCGGGAGACTCGGTAGGCGATCCAGATCGCGCCGGCGACGGCGAGGGCGCGCAGGACGCTCCCGGTCCAGCTCGGAATCTTGATGCGAGCATCTTCATCCTCATCCGGCTCGGTGAGGGCCTGTCCGATCTCGGCGCCCACGTCTGGAAGCTCCGCGTTGCTGGCGACGAGGCCGATCAGCCACTCGACCACCCAGAAGATCGGGGTAACCACGATGACAATCACCCATGCCAGCACGGCGACCAGCCCCGTGCCGATTGGCTCCAGCACGCGCTGCACCTCGAACAGCGCGAGCAGGATGAAGAGCGCCATGACGGCGCTCAGCGCGCCGACGGTGCCGAGCACGGAGATCACCCAGGGCGCATCGCGTCGCGCCGCGGTCGGATCCTCGGGCGCGCGGGCCGCGTGCGCGGTCGCGAGCGAGAGCGAGCCGAGCAGGAAGTAGGGCAGCACCAGCCAGCCGGCGACGTCCGCGTCCGACGCCGCCGCGATGAATGCGACGACGACGGCGATCACGAATCCCACCCCGAAGCTGCGCAGGCTGCGATCGAAGTTGACCGGGCTGCGCCCGGCGAAGAGGAAGCGCAGCCAGAGCAGGACGATGCCGCCGATCGTCGCCGCCCTCGACGCCCCGCGGACGCGATCGGGATCCGGATCGGCGACGAACCCCGCCGCATCGACGACCCCCGTGAACGTGCTCCCACCCTGCCCTCGGAGGTCGGCGAGGATGCCGTCGTTCCACGGCGCACCCCCCCACGGCGGGGCGTCCGCGAGCGCCAACTGCAGCACCACACCGAGCGCGACGATCGAGACCAGCAACCCGGCGGCGGCGCGCGAGGAGACCGGCAATGTGCTCCCCGCCAGTACGCGCATCAGCGTGTACGCCCCCACCGCGACCGCCACGATCAGCAGCAGCGGGGGGCCGCCGACCGCGCTCTCGCCGGCCCGCTCGGCGATCAGCAGCGCGTCGCGCGCGCGATCGGGCTGCAGGAAGTCACCGTTGCCAATGCCGAGCGCGATCTCGCGGGCTGCGTCGCGGAGAGCGTTGCGCTCCAGCGTCGTCGCGAACGAGCGCAGCACGACGAACCAGAGCAGCGCCTCCGCCGCGAGGAAGAAGAACGCCGCCAGCGGCCCGCGCCAGCTCATCGCGCCGGTCCCTCTCGCCGCGCCGTCGTGTGCTCCAGTATCGATCGCGCCCGCGGCGGCCCGAGGGCGGCCTCGGCCGCCGCTTCCGCCTCCGCCTCGAGCCGCTCCATGTACGGCGCGATCTCGGTCACGGGGATGGAGCCGAGCTGCACGTCCCACGGCGCGGTCGAGGTCTTCACGACGCGCACCTCATGGCGCTCGCGGCGCAGCCGCTGCAACGAGGCGACCAGTTGGTCCGTCATCAGCGCCGCGACGACTACGACACTCGCGCCGATCGGCAGCGCCTCGCCGCGGCGCTCCAACTCGGCAGCCAGCGGCGCCAGCGCGAACGGATTCGCGCCCGCGAGCGCCTCGAGCACGCGCGCGAGTTGATCCGGCCGGCGGCCCGCGCCGAGCCGGATCGGGCGGTCCGCTTCCGGCAGCGCGCCGTTCGTCAGCAGGCCAATCGCGGCGCGCCCCTCGAAGGCGGCTTGCGCGATCGAGGCGGCGACCGTGACCCCGCGCTCGAGCAGCACCGGATCCGTGCCTTCCCAGGTGTGCGCCAGCGTCATCACGTCGAGGGCGACGACCACCGCCTGCGCGCGCGACGGCTCGTAGAGCCGGGACTGCAGCCGCCCCGCGCGCGCCGTCGCCTTCCAGTCGACCTGCTTCAGCGGGTCGCCGGGGACGTAGTCGCGCACGCCGATCACGCGGATCGGGTCCGGGAAGATGCGGCGGCCTCCACGCCGTTCGCCGAACGGGCGGTCGCTGCCGAGGCCAATGTCCGGGAGCGGGTACGTGCGCGGATAGACGACGAGCGTGTCCAGGCCTCCCGCGTCCTTCTCGCGCTCGAACAGCCCGAAGAGATCCCCGGAGGAGAGCCGCGCCGGGCCGAAGCGGTGATAGCCGCGACGCGACGCGCGCATCGTGAGCGGCCATTCGAGGCGGTCCCCGGAGCGCAGCGAGGTGGTGCGAGACAGGTAGACCGCGCCGTGCTGCCCGGACGGCGTCGTGTGACCGTCGGTCAGCGGGACGGCCTCGGGCAGGCGCTCGCGCAGCTCGATCCAGGGGACGGGCAGCAGCTTGCGGTTGGCGAGGTGCAGCCGCAGGCCGATCTCCTCGCCGGTGAAGGCGCGGCGCTCCGACAGCTCGCGGCGGTACTCGACGTGTTCGAGGGAGAGACGCGCCCAGAGCCGCGCCGCTCCGCCCGCGGCCAGCACCAGCGCGCCGAGGCCGAACAGCGGCGCGGAGCCGGTCAGCATGCCGGCGAAGACGAGCGCGATGCAGCCGCCGATCCAGGCCTCGGTGAGCAGCGAGCGCACGGCCCGGCGCCCGTTCGCCTAGCGGCCGGCGGCGGCGGGGCGGCCGTCGACGACGGGCACGGGCTGCTCGTGCAGGATCTCGGCGATCAGATCGTCCGCCGTGCGCCCTCGCAAGTGCGTCTGCGAGCTGAGCACGAGGCGGTGCGAGAGCACCGCGGGCGCGAGCCGCTTCACGTCGTCCGGGCGCACGTAGTCGCGCCCCTCGATCGCGGCCAGGGCGCGCAGCGCGCGGAACAGCGCGAGCGAGGCGCGCGGGCTGCCGCCGAGGTCGAACGCCGCGTGCTCGCGCGTCGCGCGCACCACCTGCACCAGGTAGCGCGCCACATCGTCGTCGACGTGCACGTGCGGCAGCGAGGCGGAGAGCGCCGTCAGCTCGCTCGCCGCGATCACCGGCTCGAGTCGGTCGAGCGGCGATTCGCCCTCGAAGCGGCGCAGGATGGCGACCTCGTCCGACTCACCGGGGTAGCCCATGCGCAGCCGCAGCAGGAAGCGGTCCAGCTGCGCCTCCGGCAGCGGGAAGGTGCCTTCGAGCTCAATCGGGTTCTGCGTCGCCAGCACCAGGAACGGGTCCGGCAGCCGGCGCGTCTCGCCCTCGACGGTGACGGTGCGCTCCTCCATTGCCTCCAGCAGCGCGGACTGCGTGCGGGGCGTGGCGCGGTTGACCTCGTCGACGAGCAGGACCGGGGCCATGATCGGCCCCTCGCGGAACTCGAAGTCGCCGCTCTTCTGCGAGTAGTAGTGGACGCCCACGATGTCCGAGGGCATCAGGTCCGGCGTGCACTGGATGCGGTGGAAGTCCGCGCCGATCGAGCGCGCGAAGGCGCGCGCCGCCATCGTCTTGCCGGTGCCCGGCACGTCCTCGATCAGCACGTGCCCGCGCGCGAGCAGCGCGACCAGCAGCAACTGGAGCGGCTCCTCCGCGCCGACGATGACCTGCGCGACGTTCTCGCGGATCGCCTCCGCCGCGCCGGCGAGGGCGCGGATCGCCTCCGCCCGCGTCGCGGCCGCGCGATCCCCGGCTGCTACGTCTCCGACCACGTGGCCCCCTCGCCGCGCGGCGCCGCCCGCAGCGGACGCCAGAAGGGGAGGATAGCAGCCGCCCGCCCCACCGGACGCGGGGCTCAGGGTGATGGTCTCGCGATGTGACTCCACGGTTCGTATCGCGCGGTGCCGCGCTGCAGCGATTCCGCGATCCAGTCGAACAGCGGCTCGAGATACTCAGCACCGGGCGTGACCGAGCGTCCGCATTCCTCGGCTCGCTCGACGCTCAGGCAGAGCCAGGAGCCTGTTGCCACATCCGCGAGGCGTATCCCGTCCCTGGTGTCGTCGTCCCAGCTCAGTTCCAACTCGATGCCCGCCGGGACGCCAAAGGTGATGTGCCACGGGATAAAGAAGCCCATGTAGATAGCCGAAGGTTGCGGTGCGCGATTGGGCGATGCCGGGTCGGTGCCCGGTGGGGCGAAGAAGCCACTGGTGTGGAGGTCGTAGCGGTCACGAGCGCGGAGGTCGGCCGGGGCTCGTCAGCGATCCACGGCGGTGTCGGGCTGACTGGCCCATTCGTTGAAGGACCCGGCGTAGCTCGATGCCCTGTCGTAGCCCAGGATCTTCAGGACGAGCGCAGCAAGACCCGCGCGCGCACCGCCCCCTCAGTAGGTAACGACCGCGGCCTCCGGTGTGATCCCCTTCGCCCCCAGGAGGGTGGAGAGCTCGGCGGCAGGCTTCAAGGTCCCGTTGCCGGCATCAAAAAGCTCGGTGTATTCCAAATGGATGGCCCCCGGCAGGTGCCCGAGCCGGGGCGGAGGATTCCACCCCGCCGTCGTCCCATCGAACTCGCCGAGGCTGCGCACGTCCCAGAAGACGACGCCGTAGTCATCGACGGCGGCCTTCGCCTGATCCAGGCGGCAGTAGACGCCCTCCACCGGGCGAGATGCGAACGTCCGCGGCTCGTGTGCCGGGGCGTCGCTGGAGAGCGGCCGCCCCTCGCCTGTCCACTTCGCCAACCCACCATCGAGGTAACGGATATCGGGATGGCCGTAGTAGAGGAACGTCCAGGCGGTCATCCCCGCCATTTGGGACCGCTCCCCGCCGTCGTAGACCACGACCGGTGTGCGCTCGTCGATTCCAAGCGCGCCGACCAGGTGAGCAAAGGCCTCGGGCTCTGGCATCTCGGGCTCAGGGCGTATCCCGCCGAGCGCGAAGCCGCTGATGTGGACAGCACCGGGAATGTGGACGCCAGCGTAGTCCTCGTCAGAACGAGCATCGACGACGCGAACCGTCGGATCGGACAGACGACTGGCGAGCCAATCGGTCTCGGCCAGCAACTCCGGATGAGGGTAGCCGCGCTCAGCAACAGGAAGGGGCATGTACCGCTCCGCTCGGGTTCTTGATGGATCTGGATGCTATCACTCCAAGGGAGTCGAGGCGGACCCAGCGATCGCGGCCCGCCGCGCGCGACCTACCAGCCGGGGATGCCCGCCGGCAGGCCGAGGAAGACGCGGCCCGCGCCCTCGTAGTTGTGGGGCTGGGTCGCGGCGTGCTGCACCGCGACGTGCGCGTCGCGGAAGTAGCGCTCGAGGCGATTCGCGGTGTGGGCGGCGTTCGTTCCCGCCGCCTCGAAGGCGAGATCGACGGCGCGCGCCGCCTCGTGGCCCGCGTGCGTGATCGCCAGCCGCATGTTCGCGATCTCGACCGAGGGGTCGGGCGCCCGCGCGGACGAGGCCTCCCAGGCCTCGCGGATCGCCTCGAAGAGGTAGGCGCGCGCCGAGCGCACGAGCGCCTCGGCCGCAGGCCCCTGTTGCCCGGTCAACATGTGTCCGTAGATGTCCATCGTGAGCGACGCGGAGGCGTGCCCGAGCCGCCGTGAGGACGGTCAGCGGGTCAACTCCGGCCATGATGCACTGGCTCGCGGCCGTAGGCCGGAGCGAGTGAGAGTTCACTTCCCGACGGCTCTCGATGTTGCTCGCATCGACCAACTCCTGAAAGCCGCCGGCCAGGACGTCGCCCTGGCGGAGCGCGATTGTTCTCGAGCACGAGGTCGCGTCGGTCACGGGCGATCCTGCCCGAGACCCGCAGGACGTAGTTGAGCACCAGCAGCATCGCGCCCGCCCGCCACCTCGGGAGGGTCGAGCGCCGCTCCGCCTTGGCCGCCCCTCTTGCCACCTGGCAGCAATGCTTTGGGTCTCCAGCGTGTGCCCACGCGGAGAGCGACAGCGAAACGCGCTCCAGCCGCCCAGCGACGGCGACTTGGATGAAGGGCACCGGAGCAGGGCGACGCCGGGGACTTTCTGTCCACCCAACAGTTCTGATAGATAACCTTTAGCGCCTGACGCGATACATCGTCGAGCCGAGAGGGAGACCCCCTTACTCGTGGTATCCCTTCGCCTCCTCACCGCTTCCGTAGCCCTCTTGCTACTGGCACCCGGCGCGCTGACTCTCTCGGCGTGTGGCGGCTCCCGGCCCCTCAGACCAGAAAGGGCCGGCAGTGGTACTTCGGGGATGAAGCTGCACAGCGGCACGGATGCGCGGACGGGGCGGCTCCCGGCCCCTCGCCAACGCCCGCCATCTCCCCCGCTTCCGGTGGCGACGGCGGCTCGGCGACCGCCAGCCCAGCGCCCACGTCCTCCAGTTCGCCTGGGGGGCACCGCGAACCAGCGACCCCGCCACGACCTCCCGGTACTCAGGCCGCGCCAACCCCCGCTCGTCCGAGGGAAACCGCTTCGCCGAGGCCCACGCCCGCTGGCCCAACGGAAGCCGCGACGCCGACCGCGCAAGCCAGTGATCAAGGCACGCCCATGGCCACTCCAACGGTGCAGCAGACCGCCACGCCATCACCAGCGACAGCCTCGCCGCAGGCTGCGACACCCATCGAGGAGGCCGTGGCGAGCCCCGAGCCATCGGTGTCCCAAACGCCACCACCGACGGAGACCGGAAGCCCGACGGCGATGCCGCCCGTTGGCACGGGAGGGTCGCCCTCCGCATCCAGGCGCTCCGACGCAGCCGGCGGGTCCTTCCAGACGTCCGCGGAAGAGGACGACGTTGGGCGGGGAGGGGCCGCAAGCGAGCTCGAGCCGGATGACGGTCCGGTCTACACATGGCATGACGGCGACCGGACTCTCACCGTTCGGCTGCAGGGTTCGCTCGTTGCCGAGCAACAGGACGGGGCCGGGGGCGCGCGCTCGGAGATCGTGCCACGGGGCGAGGAGAGCCCCGACGCCCGGAGCTGGCGCATCAGGGCGAAGCCCGTGGGACCCGCCTCGCAGCACGCGACGACGGGGCCCCGTGCGTCGCGCAGGAGCCGTCTGGCGAGGCTGACCACCGACCGCGGCTCGTTCGCAAGCCCCACTCCTCGCGCTGCGCCTCATTCGGCCGGAGCACCGTCACCCGGATCGTGCGCGCGTGCACGTCCATCCCCACGTACGTCGTCTGCTTCTGCATACCTCATCCCCTCCTGATCCGGCTCTGCCTCCAAACGCAGAACCGCATCAGTGAACTGGAACGAGGCGCTCCATAGGGTCTGGGGAAGCCGCCCGGCTGTGGCCTATCCGGTGCAGACCACCAGTGTCAGAGGGAGGGAGCGACATCACACGGTCCCCGACACTCGCTGGCTGGCGGGTGGGGGCAGGGGTCCAGGAACCCTACCCCCAGAACGGGAAGCGGGCGGGAACGAGACAACACCTGGGATGGAATCAGGAACGCCCGTTCGGGGATGGCGCGCTGCCGGTTGCGTGCGGATGGGGAATCTCGGGTTCTCGCTTCCCGTACGCGGAGTGAGGGGCCGCCCGAACGGCGAGCATCGAAGCTCGCACGTGGGAGCCGATCTGAGCCGGCGAGGCACTGACCTCCCGATTCCGCTATCATCACGACCGCTATCCACGTAAACGGTGTGCGGTCACCATGTGATCCGCAATCAACCTGGTGAGGTGTGCGACGTCGCTCCCGCCGCGTGGCGGGATCAGTTGACGACGCTGCGCGGCATGCCACGCAGCGTCGTCAAGAGCACCACGAGACAGGGAGGCCCCAGCTGCCGCGTACAATAAGAGATTTCATGCCGCGAGATCTCGAGTTTCAGATGTTTGTCCTTGACGAACTCGCAGACGAGTTGACGCAACAGGGAGCGGATGTCCTCAAGCTCACGATCGGCGTACCCGAGCTTCCGATTCCTGCCATCGTTCTGGATCGGATGGTCGCCAAGCTTCACGATCCCGACTTCGTTCGCCGCGTCTACCCGGAGGGCCTACCGGAGCTTCGCGAGGCGATCGCGAACTTCTACAGTCGACGACACGGAGCGAGCGTCTCGGCCGCGCAAGTGATCGTCAATACCGGCACATCACCGATTTTCCGCAACATCTTCCAACTACTGTCCGGGCCGGAATACGAGATCATGATTCCGCGCCCGTATTACGCCCTGTATCTATACTGTGCCACGCTGGCCGGAGCTACCGTCAAATTCTACGACATTGACATCAATACCAAACGAGTCGACATGGACTCGTTTCGTCAGAATTTCTCGCCAGAACGTACATCGCTCGTCGTGATCAACTCACCCGGCAATCCCGTGGGGAACATCGTGACACCGGAAGAGATTCGAGAGATGTACGAGATCGTCGGTGGCCACGCATATGTTCTGAACGACGAGATCTACAACAACACGATGTTCTATGACGACTTCCACTCCCCACTGGCGCTGCTTCCAGAACATGCGAACACGACAATCGTCACGAACGGATTCTCCAAAGGCTACCGTATGTACACGAAGCGGGTCGGCTTCGCGATCCTCCCGGAGGAGCTGCAGGTAAACCTGCGTGTCATCCAGCAACACACGTTGTTGTGTACAGACCCGTGCTACCAGTACGGAATGATCGCCGCGCTCGAGGACGACCAGAGCCTCCGGGAGCTCACGCGCACTTATCGAGCCAGAGCGGAGTACACGACGGAACGACTCGCGGGTACCGGATGTCACCCGATCGCGGCCGAGGGCGGGTTCTACGCCATCCTCCGGTGCGAAGAATGGAACGCCGGCCGGGGGTTCGCGTCATCGAAGGAGCTGGCTCGCGACATCCTGCAGAGCGTCCACGTTGCCGTCGTGCCGGGAACCGATTTTGGCCTGCCGCACGACCTCCGCCTCGCCTTCTGCAATGACCGCTACGAGGAAGGCATCGACCGACTGCGCGACTATTTCACGTCCCCGGCGCGGGTCGGCCGGGGTTCCGGGACTCAGCGTCCTGCAGAGACTGCAGCGGGCGTCAAAGAGTAGCAGCGATACGGTGGCGGCTCCATTGATAAGCCCGATACATAGCGAGATCTCCAGCACTCCCCGGTCGGGCATCCGCCGTGCGGTGGTCCTTGCTGCGGGCGTCGGGGTCCGCTTGAAACCGCTGACGGAGGCTCTCCCCAAGTGCATGGTCACGGTCGGAGGTGAGCCGCTTCTCCAGCGCACGCTCAGGGAGCTTGCCGCGCAGGGAACGACTGAGGCGGTCCTGGTGATTGGCTACAAGGGCGACGTGGTCCGCAGCGCCATTGGCTCTCGCTTCGCCGGCATCGACATCCACTACGTCACGGCGTCCGACTATGAGACGACCAACAACATTCGCTCCCTCTGGCACGCTCGCGACTACCTCGATCAAGATGTCCTGCTGATCGAGGGGGACGTGGCGTTTGAGAGAACGGTGATCACGGCGCTGCTCGAGGAGTCCGGCAGCAGCGCTGCCGTGGTGCCCTACCACCGAGCGCTATCCGGCACAGTGGTTCGGTGCGATCGCGAGAAGCGCGTGACGAGCTTCGTTCTCGGCGCCGATCAGGACCGTCAGTTCCACTTTGCCGACTCATTCAAGACTGTCAATATCTACGTGCTGCGCGAGAACCTGCTGCGCGAGACACTCGTCCCCCGTCTCTGCCTGGCAATCGACGCTGGCCATGTCGATCGGTATTACGAGACGATCTTGCGCGACTGCGTGGCCGATGGATCGCTCACTGATCTCGCGGCGGTTGATGTTTCTGCGAGCCGTTGGTATGAGATCGATGACCAGCGTGATCTGGAAGCTGCACGATTTCTGTTCCTCGACCGCAGCGCGCAGTTCGACCGTATTCAGAAGCTGCACGGCGCGTACTGGCGATACGGATTCACCGACCACTCCTACTTATATAATATGCACTTCCCACCGCTGGAGATGCTGGAGGGGTTTCGCGCTGACCTCCGCGACCTCATCACGAACTACCCGGTCGCTCAAGAGGAGTTGGCGCGTCTGGTCTCCGACTGGACGGGCGCGGACCCCGATAATCTCGCAGTGGCCAACGGCGCTGCGGAGCTGATCAAGATCCTCGGCGATCAGTTCGTACGGCGTCTGACGATCCCGACGCCGTCGTTCAACGAGTACGAGGAGGTGGTCGATGCCGCGGGGCTGAACCGCTTCCCGCTTGAGCAGGAGACGTTCGAGCTGGATGTCGATGCATTCGCCGAGTCCGCAATTCGTTGGAAGTCCGATACCGCCGTCGTCGTCACGCCAAATAACCCGACTGCCGTGTCCATCTCACGTGAGGACGTCTTGCACCTCGCGCGCCTGCTCGAATCTCACGACTGCCGCCTCGTCGTCGATGAGTCGTTCATCGAGTTCTCGCGCGCAGGCGGCAGCGGAAGCGTTGAAGGCGACGTTGCGGCATATCCCAACCTCGTGGTGATCAAGAGCATGAGCAAAGTGTTCGGGATCGCCGGCCTCCGTCTCGGCTACCTCCTCAGCGCGGACCGCGCGTTCGTCACGAGAGTGCGCCGGTCCCTGCCGATCTGGAACGTCAACGCGCTGGCCGAGGAGTTCCTGCGCGTCGTCGGCAGGTACCGCGGGGAGTTCGCGGAGAGCTGCGAGTTGACCCGCACGACCTGCCGGGAGTTGTACACCGACCTGTCCGCACTTCCAGGGCTCGACTGCGTCGAGCCGGACGCGAACTTCGTGCTCGGCCGGATGACGGATCCCACCGCCACGGGCCCCGACTTCGCACGCCGCCTCTACGTCGAGCACAACATCCTGATCAAGGATTGCTCTGGAAAGAGCATGCCCGACGCGAACCGATACTTGCGCATCGCGTCGCGCACTCCGGCGGAGAATCGCATCCTCGTCGAAGCGCTCGCGGCACTGCTGTAGGCGCCGATGACCGAATCACTGCCGGACGACGAGGCTACGACATTAGCCAACGCAGAGAGCGACGCTGAGAACGCCGCTCTCATGGAGCACCTTGAGCGAACGATCCCGCCGATGGACCTCGGGGCCGCCGAGCGACTGCTGCGCGAGGTAAGAGCGGTCTTCGAACAGCACGGCGTGGTCTTCTTCCTCCGCCAGGGCACCTGCCTGGGCGCGGTGCGCGATCACGCGCTGATCGCATGGGACGACGACCTCGACCTCGGATCGATCATAGGGCTGCACGGTTTCACTGAGGACCTAATCGAGCCCACCGTAGAGACGCTCCGGGCGCACGGCTGTTACGTCGAGGTGCTCCACGCCGGCCTCTACACCTCCGTGAAGATCATGAAGTACCGCATCAGGATAGATTGGCAGTGCTACCGAGTCGTGAAGGGGACGATCGCACACTACCCGGGAGTGCCGTTTCCCGTCGGCCTCTTCACCGAGTTAGCCGAGGTCGACTTCATCGGCGAGAAGTATCTCGTCCCAAGTCCGCCCGAGGATTACCTCCGCTTCAAGTACGGCCCTGATTGGGCCACCCCGAAGCAGGTCGGCTACGAGAAGGACGTCCTGGACAATATGCCGGAGGGGACCGTGCCCGGTCGTGCCGGGCGGCTACAACAGTTTCTTGCGGTTCACCTCTTCCCACGTCAGGCCGCGAGACTGCTCGTGCTCGACGGCGGCGGCAATCCCGTTCCCGGAGCAGAGGTGATCGTCGCGGGTTTGAACCGATCGCAGACCAATCGCAGGGGCGTCGCGAAATTCTATCTGCCGGGAGCGGACAACTACGCGCTGGCCGTTACCGCCGGTGGCCGCGAGGAAGTGCTCTACGAAGAGGCGCTGGCCCCTGGGCGGATGTACGTCTATCGACCGGATCCCGCCAGGCCAGCCGGGCGGTACTTCGTGCTCACCGAGGAGTAGCACGGGCGCGGGCGCCGCATCGTCGAGGCGCGCGTCCCCCGGCTCAGGCGGCTCGCCGGCTCCGAGCTGGAGGCCGCCGCCACGGTCGGCCTGGCCTGACCCCCTGAGATGAGACTGACCTGACCCCTTGAGACGAGGCCACCGTTGATGAGAGTCCCTGGGCCCGCGAAGCTGTGGGCGGGAGGGGACATCACGGTGAAGAGACCCAGGCACACGCCGGAGCAGATCGTGCGCAAGCTCAGGGAGGTCGAGCGCCTCCTCGGCCAGGGCTGCATCACCTGACTCACCGCTTCGTGGGAGCCTCCCACACGCGACGCGGCCTCTTCACGGATTCGGCCGGGAGTGGGGCCACTTCCGATCATGATTCCCCGGCTCACTTACAGCATCAGGATGAGCCGGAGGGGGGCGCGGCTGTGCTCCACCAGTGCGATGAGCGCGAACGCGGCGCAGGGGCACGGTGCGCCTGAACGGCCCGGTCATGGATGGTTCCGCAAATTGGGGCCAAGTTGGGGCCAAGTTGGGGCCATCTTGGGTGGTATTGGACGTGACGCCGTGGCACGGCGGGCGGCGCTGATCCCAAAAGTCCCATATAAGACGGGACTTTCCGGTACTCGGTGGCACCAGGCGGAATAGCGGAGCCACACGGTGTGGGTATCGCTGTCAGTGTGGGTGTCGGCGTCGGTGTGGCCGTCGACGTGGCAGTCACTGTCGGCGTGTCGGTCGCGGCTGGCGTCGCCGCCGCGCTCGGCGCGGTGGTACTCGTCGGCGTGGCCGTCCCCGCCGGCTCGCCGGCGCCGGTGCACCCCGCGGCAGCCGCCAGCAGCAGCGCGAGGGCAGCGACGAGCGCAGGCAGCACGAGACGCGCGAGCATCGCGTTCCCCTCCCGTGGTTCTCCGAAGTTAACGCCGCCGCCGAGCGCGCGGTTCCCGACGCCGGGTCAGGCTCAGGTCTCCGCAGAGGAATGCCGCGAGGCGCTCCACCAGCCCCGCGCGCGAGCTACCAGCCGGGGATGCCCGCCGGCAGACCGAGGAAGACGCGGCCCGCGCCCTCGTAGTTGTGGGGCTGGGTCGCGGCGTGCTGCACGGCGACGTGCGCGTCGCGGAAGTAGCGCTCGAGGCGATTCGCGGTGTGGGCGGCGTTCGTTCCCGCCGCCTCGAAGGCGAGATCGACGGCGCGCGCCGCCTCGTGGCCCGCGTGCGTGATCGCCAGCCGCATGTTCGCGATCTCGACCGAGGGGTCGGGCGCACGCGCGGACGAGGCCTCCCAGGCCTCGCGGATCGCCTCGAAGAGGTAGGCGCGCGCCGAGCGCACGATCGCCTCGGCCTCCCCGACCTTGTATTGCACACGCGCGCGGTCGCGCAACAGCGTGCTCGATCCGGTGGAGCGCCGCCCCGAGGCGAGGTCCCGCAACTCGTCGATTGCGCCTCGGGCGATGCCGAGCGTGCAGCCAGCGTGCACGGCGTGGCTCCAGACGCCGAAGAAGCGCGCGCGGTAAAGCGGGCTCTCGACCACGGGCGGATCGAGGCGCGAGACGGAGCGTTCCGCGGGCACGTACACGTTGTCCAGCTCGAAGTCGAAGCTGCCCGTGCCGCGCAGCCCGACGACGTGCCAGGTGTCGATGATCTCGCCGCTGCGCACGGGGACGGCGACGGCGCGCGTGCGGGTGGCGCCCTGCTCGTCGCGCAGCGGCTCCTCGCCATCCATCAGCACGCAGGTGCCGAACATCCAGCTGGAGTGCTCGATGCCGCTCTGGAAGTCCCAACGCCCGTTGACGCGGTAGCCGTCGCCCTCGATTTGCGCGCGGCCGAGGGCGCGGTTGGAGCCGGCCGCGCGCAGCGACACGGACTCCGCCTGCATCGCGCGCACCGCGTCCGCGTCCATCCAGGCGAAGCGGCGGCTGAGCACCGAGCCGATCATGCAGACCCAGCCCGTCGAGCCGTCGCCCTTCGAGATCTCCTCGATGGCGCGGGCGGCGGACAGCGGGTCGGCCTCGGGGCCGCCGTAGGCCGCCGGCAGGTAGAGCTGGTAGAGCCCGGCTGCCTCCAGTTGGGCGTCCAACTCGTCCGGGACGCGGCGCGTCTCCTCGATCTCGTCAGAGGCGGCGCGCACGAGCGGCGCGAGCTCGCGCGCGCGCTCGACGACCGGGTGCAGGTCGGGCAGGGGCATGCGGCGTCCCTTCGCCGCGATCATAGCGGCGCGGGGCGTTACTCGCGGGCGCGCTATCATCGCCGCGTCACGCCGGGCGTGTGCCGGAGGGAGCGTCGCCAATGTCCGAGGCGGGTGGATCGAGGCTGTGGGAGGACGTGAGCGAGGGCGATCGCGTGCCCGATCTTGAGCTGCCGATTACCTTCCGCACGGGCATCCTCGCGGTGGTCGGGATGCGCGACTTCAACCCGGTGCACCACTACACGGACTACGCGCAGCGCACCAGCGGCAACCGCGACAGCTGGATGAACACAATGTGGCATCAGGGCCTGTTCGCGCGCTTCGCCACGGACTGGCTCGGCCCCGACAGCGACTTCCGCAGCACCTGGCTGCACATGACCGGCTTCATCCACCCCGGCGACACCGTCACTGTCGAAGGCGAGGTCACCCGCCGCTTCGAGGAAGACGGCGAGCCTCGCGTCGAGCTCACGATCGCCGCGCGCACGCAGGACGGCTACGTTGCGCGCGCGGGTGCGGACCTCGCGATGCCCTCGAGTGACGGCGGCGTACGGGTGCGCGCGGGCTTCACGAAGCCCTCGGTGGAACTCGACCCGGAGCTGCCGGACTTCGCGAAGTCGTGGATCGGCCAGCAGACGGAGCCGCTCTGGGGCGGCTACCCGGTCAGCGAGGCGCAGATCATGTACTGGGCGGACATGGCCGAGGACGCCAACCCGCTCTACCACGACAGCGAGTACGCGCGCGCGAGCCGCCACGGCGGCATGATCGCGCCGTTCCCCTCGCTGTTCACCTGGATGATGGGCCGCCCGAGCCACTTCGGCGAGCCGTTCGAGCTGGCCGACCCCGACGAGCCGAGCGTGAAGCCGTGGCCGCCCTCGCGCGAGATGGCCGGCGGGCGGCGCCTCGGCAACCGGCTGATCACGACGCTGCTCGCGGGCGACTGGCGTCCGCCGGAGACGACGCGCTACGCGGCGCAGCGCGTGCGCCAGGACTACGGCGCGCCGCTGCGGCCGGGCGACTGGCTCTACACGCGCTCCGAGGTCGCGAACTGCACCTCACGCAAGCGCACGCGCCTCGGCGAGGGCCACTTCCTGACGCTGCTGACCTCGTTCTACCGCCACCCGCCGGACGGCGAGGACGAGCTGATCGGCGCGAGCCAGTACGCCTTCTTCTTCTACGACGCGTCCGAGGGCATCGGCACGCCGGCGGGCTGAGCGCGCCGCCGCACAGCAGGCGTGGGCTGCTCCGCGGCGGCGTGGCGCGGCTATTCGACGATAAACTCGACTCTCATGCCTTCCTGGTAGTGGCTCTCCCACTCGCCCTCTTCGAGCTCGACGATGTTGCAGATCAGGATGTACCTGCCCGGCGTCAGATTGAACACGATGGACGCCGAGCTTGCCGGCGTGAACGGCTCGATCTCGCCGATCAGGTCGATCTGGTCCTCGGGCACGAAGCCGCGCTCGTCGACCGGCAGCGCGTCCAGCGCGAGGTCCGAACGGATCACCAGGAACTCGTGCGCGTCGGCCGGTCCGAGGTTGTCGACGAGGAAGTAGATGTCGCCCGCCGCAACGCTGCTCACGGACGGCGTGACCGCCCACTCGGAGAGGGAGACGCGGACCTCGGTCGACCCCGCGGGCTGCGGTTCGACGACGCCCTCCACGGCGTCCTCGGCCTCGGACGCCTCTTCGGCCGGCGCGGCAGTCGCCGCCGGCGCCGCGGTCGCCGCCGGCTCATCGTCGTCGTCGCCACAGGCGGACAGCAGCAGCGCAAGCGCCGCCACGGCCGCGAGTAAGGCGAACGCCCATCGGCGGTTCAGTATCGATTCCAGCACGAACGCCATTTGGGTGCCCCCTCGCGTATCTCTACGGTGATATCCAAACATTATATGACATTGCACAACCCGAGCGGGCGCCGGAGCGTGCCCCATACCTTGCGGAGTGCTCCGCTCCGCTCGCAGAATCAGCGCGGGAGTGGATGGTGTCCGGTGGCGCCCGCGGTCTTCAACACCGTTGTGGGGCTACGTGGTAGTCCCGGGTGGGTTCGACTCCCACGCACTCCCGCCACCGACGCCCGCCCCCGCTACGGCACCGTAACCCGCGCGACGGCCTCGACGGCCTCGCCGCGCGCGCGCAGGCGGCGTGCGTGTTGGCGCTGAGCGCGACGCGGATCTCGCGCGCGCCGGAGGCGAGGCCAACGCGCACGGGTGACTGGGCGCACTGCCGCGCACCGTCGGCGCGAGCCAGCACGCCTTCTTCTTCTACGACGAGTCGCAGGGCATCGGCACGCCGGCGGGCTGAGCGCGCCGCCGCACAGCAGGCGTGGGCTGCTCCGCGGCGGCGTGGCGCGGCTACTCGACGACGAACACGGCCCTCATGCCCTCGCGGTAGTGGCTCTCCAGGTCCCCTTCGGTCTCGACGACGTTGCAGATCAGCACGTACTTGCCCGCCGTCAGGTTGAACACCATGGACGCCGAACTCGCGGACGCGAACTCCTCGATCTCGCCGACGAGCTCGACGGCGTCCTCGGGCACGGAGCCGTCATGAATGGTCGGCAGAGCGTCCGCCGCGAGGTCCGAACGGATGATGACGAACTCGTGCGGGTGTTCCGGCCCCAGGTTGTCGACGAGGAAGTAGATGTCGCCCGCCGCGACGCTGCTGACAGACAGCTCGAGCGTCCACTCGGCGAGGGTGACGCGGACTTCGGTCGCTCCCGCGGGCTTCGGATGGACAACGCCCGGCATGGTGTCGTCGTGCTCGCCGTGCTCGCCGGTCGCCATGGCCATCTCGGCCGTCCCGGTCGCCATGGCCATCTCGGCCGTCCCGGTCGCCATGGCCATCTCGGCCGTCCCGGTCGCCATGGCCATCTCGGCCGTCCCGGTCGCCATGGCCATCCCGCCGTGCTCGTCCTCCTCCTCGTCGTCATCGCCACAGGCGGACAGGAGCAGCGCAAGCGCCGCCACGGCCGCGAGTAAGGCGAACGCCCATCGGCGGTTCAGAATCGATGCAAGCACGAACGCCATTTGGGTACCTCCTCGCCGTATCCCCCGGCAATATCCATACATTATAGGACACTACTCAACCCGAGCGGGGCGCCGGAGCGTGCCCACGCCTTGCGGAGAGCCGCGCCGCGCTCGCAGAATCAGCGTGGGAGTGGATGGTGTCCGGTGGCGCCCGCGGTCTTCAACACCGTTGTGGGGCTACGTGGTAGTCCCGGGTGGGTTCGACTCCCACGCACTCCCGCCACCCGACGCGCCGCCCAGCCGCCCGATGCCCGGCGCCCGCCGCGGCCTCGTGCCGGCGGGAGCGCGCGCCCCGCGGCTCGCGAGGGCATAAACTCCGCCGAACCGGCGTGGCGGGCAGTGCGGCGAGACCGCCCGCCGATCGCGCGGCTCGCGAGAGTGACGGACCGGCGTTGAGCATTCCCGGCAGCCGCCGCATCGCATCGGCACGGGCGGGCGTGCCCGGCGCCGGCGGCGGCGACAACTACAAATGGTGGGCCTTCAGCGCGATCGCGATCTCCTTCTTCACGCAGGTGATGAGCATGTCGATGGTGTTCGTCGCCCTCTCCTCGATCGCCGACGACTTCGGGGTCACGCTGCGCGAGGTCTCCTGGGTGGTGATCGCGCAGGCGCTGACGATCAGCGCGCTGATGATGCCAATGGGGCGGCTCGCCGACATCGTCGGCCGGAAGCGCATCCACCTGCTGGGGATCCTCGTGTACTGCGGCGGCGCGATCGCCATCGTGTTCGCGCCGACGTTCGGTGCGCTGATCCTCGCGAGGGTCGTGATGGCGACGGGTAACTCGATGGGGCAGTCGGTCGGGACCGCGATGGTGGTCTCGGTGTTTCCGCCCAGGGAGCGCGGCAGGGCGATCGGCGCGCAGACGACGGCGGTCTCGATCGGCGGCGCGTCCGGACCGATCGTCGGCGGCCTCGTGCTCCAGTGGCTGCCCTGGGAGGCGCTGTTCTTGCTCATACTGATCCCGGCGAGCATCGCGCTCGTCTGGGGCTACCTGATCCTCGACGACGCGCGCCTCAACCAGCCGAAGCGAGGGGATGCGCCGTTCGACTACGCCGGCGCCGTGCTCTCGGCCGCGGCGATCGCGCTGCTGGTGCTGACGATCAACAACCCGCTGGGCTTCGGCTGGACGTCGCCGCCGATGCTCGCCAGCCTCGCGGCCGTCGTGCTGCTGTTCGCGGGGTTCACTCGCCGCGAGCTCAGCACCCGGGCGCCGATGCTGGAGCTGCGGCTCTTCAACAACGCCGTGTTCAGCATGGCCGTGCTCGCCCGCCTCTTCGGCTTCATGTCGATGACGGTCTCGCGCTTCCTGATCCCGATCTACCTGATCAGCCTGCGAGGCATGGAGGAGGCCGCCGCCGGGGGTCTGATCTTCCTCACCTCGCTCGGCATGGGCATTGCCGCACAGGGCTCGGGACGGCTCTCGGACCGGTTCGGCACCCGGCCGTTCGCGGTCGCGGGCTTCGCCGTCTTGCTGCTTGTGACGCTTCCGATGGCGCTCTTCGACGGCAGCACGCCGATCGTCGCCGTGGCATTGCTGCTGCTCGGGTCCGGTCTCGGGATGGGAATGTGGAACGTGCCCAATAACAGCGCGATCATGGGTTCCGTCCACTCCTCGCGCCTGGGCGTCGTCGGCGCGCTGACCAACCTCACCAGGAACGCCGGCAACGTCACCGGCCAGGCGATGGCTGCCGGCGTCGTCGCCGCCGTGATGGCGGCCGGCGGGTTCGACATTCCGCTCAGCGAGATCGCCGGAACGCCGGGCGCGGCGAGCTCCTTCATCGATGGCTGGCGCTTCGCCTACGCCCTCGCAGTGGCGCTCGCGGCCCTGGGCCTGGTGCTCGCGGTGCGCACAAAGCCTGCGTTTGACCGCGCCCTGCGCTCGCAGCGGCTCGGGTAGCCGCACCCCGACGCACGCACCGCGGTTTGGCAGAATGCGCAGGGGCCGCGCCCGACGCGACCCGCGCTGTGGGGAGGATGCCGATGGACGCAGGAGCACTGACGGGAATCCGCGTGCTGGAGTTCTCGCAGATCGTGGCCGGGCCGTACCTCGGCTGCATCCTCTCCGACCTCGGCGCCGAGGTGGTGAAGGTGGAGCGGCCGGGCGGCGACTTCCACCGCAACTGGGGCGCGGTCGTCCCGCACGAGGGCAAGCGCTTCCAGTCGCTCAACCGCGGCAAGCGCAGCATCGTCGTCGACATCGGCCAGCCGCAGGGGCGCGAGGTGATTCGCCAGCTCGTGCGCAGCTTCGACGTGGTGACGAACAACTTCCGCGCCAACATCGCCGAGCGCCTCGGCATTGACTACGAGACGCTGCGGGAAGCGCGGCCGGACCTGATCTACTGCCAGATCACGGGCTGGGGCATGACCGGGCCGATGAGCGACCTCGGCGCGAACGACCCGGTGATCTGTGCCTACTCCGGACTCACCGTCGGCGACGGCAAGGTGTCCGCGGACGGCGTGCCACAGACGGTCTCCTGCTCGGTGGTGGCGGACCACGGGGCAGGCCTCGCCGCGGCGGTCGGCATCGTCTCCGCCCTCTATCACCGCGAGCGCACGGGCGAGGGCCAGCGCATCGACGCGGCGCTGCTGCAGGCGGCGCTCTCCATCCAGCCGACGCAGGTGATGCGCGAGCCCGTCGAGGACGCGACCTTCCGCGACCCGATGGTGGAGCGCATCCGCGCGGCGCGCGGCGACGGCAAGCCGTACGCCGGCGTCCTGGAGGCGCGACGGAACTCGCGCCGCTCCGAGACGGCCTGGCGAGGCTTCTCGCGCGCCTTCGCTTCGAGCGATGGCGTCGTGCAGCTCGGCGCGATCACCCCGCGCATACGCGACACCGTGCGGCGCATGGTCGGCATCGAGGGCGACCGCAGCGACGATCCCGACTTCGACGTGAACGACCCCGCCAACGAGGCGTTCAACGATCGCCGCGAGGAGCTGATCGCCGCCTACCTCGCGGCGCGCACCACGGCGGAGCTGCTCGAGGAGTTCAGCGCCGCGGGCGTGCCGATCGCGCCGATCCAGGCGCCCGAGGAACTCTCGGACGACCCGCAGGTGCAGGCGGCGGGGTTCATGGCGCACCTCGAACACCCGCTGACCGGACCGCAGCAGGTGATGGGGCCCGTGGTGGACATGAGCAACACGCCAACGCGGGTGCAGGGGCCCGCGCCGGTCCTCGGCGCGGACAGCGACGACGTGCTGGCGGCCGCGGGCGTGACGCCCGCCGCCATCGCCTCGCTGCGCGCGGCCGGCGTCATCGAGTAGCGGGGAGCGTGGCGATGAGCGAGCACGAGATCGGCTATGAGCTGCGCGCGCGGATCGCCTGGATCACCCTCAACCGCCCGGAGCGGCGGAACGCGCTCACGAGGCAGAACATGACCGTCGACCTGCCCGAGGCGTGGCGGCGCTTCGAGGCGGACGAGGGGGCGCGCGTCGCCATCATCACGGGCGCGGGCGCGTTCGCCTTCTGCGCGGGCATGGACGTGAAGGAGCGCGCCGCGGGCTTCGCGCGCGCCGCCGACGGCGAGGAATCGCAACACCGCGCCGAGGTGCGCGTCTCGCCTCGGGCGAACGGCGTGACGAAGCCGGTGATCGGCGCGGTCAACGGCGTCTGCACGGGCGTCGGCATGCAGATCGTCGCCGACTGCGACCTGCTGATCGCCTCGGAGGACGCGTACTTCAGCGATGCGCGCACCAGCGTCGGGCTCGTGCCCGCCCTGGGCGCGGCGGAGCTGGCGCGGGCGATGCCACTGCACGAGGCGCTGCGCCTGCTCTTCCTCGGGCGGCACGGGCGGCTGACGGCGCAGCGCGCGTTCGAGGTCGGCTTCGTCGGCGAGCTGACGCCGCCCGGCGAGCTGCACGAGGCGGCGGAACGCCTCGCGCGCGTGGTGATGCGGAACGCGCCGCACGCCGTGCGGCTGGCGAAGCAGGCGGTCTGGGAGAGCCTCGATCACGGCCTCGCCGGCGGCATCGCGAACGCCCGCGCCATCTCCGCCGCCAACCCGACCACCGACGACGTCCGCGAGGGCTCGCGCGCCTTCGTCGAGCGCCGCGATCCGGAGTGGAAGCTGCGCTGAGTGCGGCGGGGCTCTGCGGCTGTTGCTCTTTGTCGCGAGACGCCAGTGAGGGTCAACGAGCATGTGGCAAACTGGTGTTGTAGGATTCTTCGGCGTTCGACAGGCGTCCGAAGCGTTGGGTAGGTGCCAGTGTTCCCTGACTGGCTCGTCGAGTCCCTCCGGGTCACTGAGGATGGTCTGAACAACTCGCGTGTCGGGCGCGGTGCGTATCGATCAGCGTGCCGAGCCGCGCTGTAGGGGCCCGATACCGCGGTCCAGGGGTGGTCTCGCCTCCATGTCGCTCCGCAATCGCCCGCAGGAGCGATTCCGGACGCACGGCTCCCGCGATCACGCGAGCTGAGGCGCCGCTCGCAACAGGTTCGCGAAGCCGAGCAGCAGCGCGAGACGCTGGCGGTTCTTCTCAAGACCCCGGTAGCGCACCTTCGCGTACCCGAAGTGCCGCTTCACGTAGAGAAACGGATGCTCAGCCTTCGCACGCACCGAGGCCTTCCGCCGCTCCGCCTGCGCCTCAGCGCCCCCCGGCGCCAGCCGCCGCCTGAGACCCGGGCGCAGCGCCACCTGCCAACTCACCCCCGAACCCGCGTGCTCCGGGCGTTTCTCCGCTCCCTGGTAGCCGGCATCGCCCCACACCGCGCTCTCACCGCCGTGCAACAGGCGATGCGCCTCGGTCACGTCGGAGACGTTCGCCGCCGTCGTGTGCACGCTGTGCACCAGCCCCGTCCGCGCATCCGTGCCGCTGTGCAGCTTCATCCCGAAGTACCACTGCCGGCCCTTTCTGGTCTGATGCATCTCGGGGTCGCGCGCACGCTCCCGGTTCTTCGTCGATGACGGCGCGCTGATGATCGTGGAGTCCACGATCGTGCACTCGCGCACCTGCAGACCGCGCGCTGCGAGGTGCGCGTTGATCGTCGCGAACAGCGCCATTCCCAGCTGATGACGCTCCAGCAGGTGGCGGAAATGGAGGATCGTCGTCTCATCGGGAATCGGCTCGGAGAGGCTGAGACCGGCGAACTCGAGCATCGAACGGGAGTCGTAGAGTTCCTGCTCCATGCCGGGGTCGCTGAGATTGAACCAGAGCTGCAGGCAGTGGATGCGCAGCATCACGCGCAGCGCGTAGGGGCGGCGTCCGCGGCCGCGCTTCGGGTAGACGGGCGCGATGCGCTGCTCCAGCTCAGCCCAGGGGACGAGCCTGTCCATGCGCTCGAGGAACGTCTGCCGCCTCGTCTTGACCTTCTTGTGCTCGTACTCGACGCTGCCGAACGAACGCTGCTGCATGGGGCGCCCCTCTCCGGGTCCGCGCCCCATGATCGCATCCGCTCACTCGCTCAGGCGAGTTGTTCAGATCATCCCTAGCTTCTTGGCGGAGCCTACGAGCGACACCGCCAATCTCAGCTGGTGGGCCGACGCTGTAGGCGAAGAACCATCAGACGTGACCCAACGTCCTCGCGAAGGGGAGTTCCGGTGGCTAGGGCAAGTCGAGTGGCCTGATCTTGAGACAGCGACGCTGGAGTTGCACGTGCAGCCAGCACGCGCCGACTGGCATTTGCGGAGCCCGCTCCCACCCAGTGATCCCCTCAACTTCGAGTCGATAGGTGATCTTCCCGCAGTCTCCGAAGTCTTCCGAGCCAAGTTCGAGGAGTGGTTTCGAGCAGGCCCGTCTACGCTAAGGCTCGCGTTCGGTGGGATCCTTCATCTCCCTAACGATGATGCCACGAGTGCGTACAACCGGCTGTCGGATTTCCTCCCAGCTCTAGAAATCGACCCGGAGAACTCACGAGACCTTGTGTACAGGATCAATAGGCGACGGAGTTCTCAAGTGCTCTCAGGCGCATTCCAGGGCGTCAACAGAATATCGACATGGTCAGTCATCTCACTCCGGTCGTTCTTGGTGACAGTGCCTGGATCTGCCTTCGAAGATCGCTCGGGGCGCAGCGCAGTGCGGTTGGAGTTCGATACGAATACGATACCAGAGCCCGATCACCCGATTCCTAGTGATGAGCTTGTGCCAGCGCTGGCAGAGCTCATCAAACTGTCAATCGAAATCGCTGAGCGGGGCGATGTCGCATGACCACAGAGAGTGCCACCTCTAGCAGGGTGATGAAAAAGTCCGCCGCAGCGGTTTTGGGCTGAAATCGCGCTGGCCGCGACATCAAAAAACCCAATGTTTCTGGGCTCTACGCCAGCCCACCGAATGGCCAGTGAGACCCTGCGGCTCAGGATCAGGGGTTTTTCATCGCCCTGCTAGTTCCGTCATGTTTTGGCAAGCGGAGGACGGCTCGCAACAGATATCGACTTGGTCCCAAGAGCTAGAACGCGTCTCCGCGACCAGAATAGCGCTATACGATGGCGCTGAACGATTCTTCATTTCGGCCACTTCTAACGACTTTAGCGAGTTCGTGCGCACACTAATGGGTTACCTGACGACACTCCCAAACAGTAGGGGGGAGTCTGGTTTTGGCGATGCTGACGTCAGTATCTGGTCAGCCTCCCTGGGATCAGCCTCACTGAGATCAGCCTCCCTGAGATCAGCGCTGGCTGCTCATCATTGCTACTACGCAACCGTTACTGAGGAGAACACATCTGTAGCTGCTGCTTCTAGGCCGACTGGTGCCCTGACCTCCGACACTCATGAAGAAGATACATCAGCTGCAGAATCCCGCCTGAGGCGTCTGCTGGATGAAGGCCGAGAACAGCAGTTCGAGGACGGCATGGATACTCCGTTCTCGTTGGGTATCAGCGATCTGGTTAGAGCACTCGGCACTTCAGCGATGGGAGCCATCAGGAAGCACTGGCGCCTTCTCGCAAGAATGCACCCAGACGAATTCTGTGAAATCCTGATCCAGCTGGGCCGGGTGGACCACGAGGCTACAAGGGTTGCCCGCCGCACCCTCCTCGAAGAGGCGCTCAGGCATCCCGATGCGGGTGTGCGCGACGCAGCTGTACTGGGTCTCGATGCTCTCGGAGATCCGGCATCCGAACCAGCAATCCGGGAGGCAGCGCACCGTGAGAGTGTGCGCTCGATTCGGGGAACTCTCGAGGCGATGCTCCAAGAGTCCGTTGGCCGTGCCTCCTGATGCTGCTTGCGCGCAACGTCCGGAGTGCACGTTGGCTCCGGGGGGCACCAGAGGGCACCCTCGGACCTGGCGCGGACGCGCTAACTCGGGACTTGGCTACCACTAGCAACAAGCTCTCCTGGTGGATGATCGATGACGCGAGAGCGGAAGTAGCGATAGCAATCGCGAGCACCCGGGACAACCTGTCCCACATCGACTTCGCCGTGGTCGCCCTCGAAGACATCGAGAGTCTGGCCATCCAGTGGGAGAGAGCAGCCGCCAGCACACCATACGCTCCAGCAAACCATCGGCATTGCGATCTCCTGAATCTCTCAGTACGCGCTGTAGCCAAACTCGCCGATCACCTCCACGAGCGCCGAGAGGACATCGACCGAATTCGGCGGCGGGATGTCGGCGACCTTCTCATTGACGCCATCGGGCGTGGCGACCTCGACCTAGCGAAACTCCGAAATGGACTTCTTTCTGAGATCGCTCAGCGTCTGTGCACGATGAAGGATCCGGACGAGGGTGCCAGAGAGGCCGTGCTAACTGAGATACGCCTTCAGCTTGAGGCAGGAGATCTGGACCTCGGAACTTTGGACGGTAAGGTTCAGGAGCACGTCGCACGGTTAGAAGTCGCAACCGACTAGCCCGGCGGCCGACCGTCCGCAGCGTGAGCCAATAGTAGCCGCTACCCCTCGCCGAGGTGGGCGAGGAGCGCGTCCTCCCAGCGGAAGTCGAACTCGCGGGTCTCGTGGAGGCCCTCGCGGCGGTACCACTCGTAGGTGTGCTCGACCGCCGCGGCGAAGGTGTAGTCCGGTTCGAAGCCGACGTCGCGGCGCAGCCGATCGATGCTGAAGACCGCGCTCTGGTTCCAGCGGTGGATGTACGGCGCGAGGCGCTGCATGACCTGCTGCAGGAAGCGCAGGTTGATGTGCGCCTCGGGGGTGCTCGTGCTCGCCGTGCGGATGTTGCGGTAGCTCGCCACGTCCTTGACGTCCAGCACCAGCTCGTCGTCGTAGAGCTGGTCCATGACGTCCGAGGGGATGAAGACCTTGCGCGGCTCGCCGCCGGTGATGGCTGCGAAGGTGTCGACGTAGCCCTCGTCGGTCCAGGAGTCGCGGCCGGTGAGGTTGTAGCGCTTGCCGTAGGTGATCGGCCGCTGCATCAGCATCCGCAGCGCGCGCGCCTCGTCGTCGACGTGGCCGATCTGGCTGAGGGTCGAGCCGTTGCCCGGAATCAGCACCGGGCGGCCGCTGAGCAGGCGGCTGAACATGCGCTGCTCGCGCTCCGGGATGATGTTGTTCGGCCCGAACACCATCGAGAACGGCACGATCGTCGCGGGGAAGCCGTTGTTGCGGTGCTCGTCCAGCAGCATCGCCTCGCACTCGAGCTTGTCGAGGCCGTACTGGCCCTGCTTCGCGGAGCGGTCGACGGGGAAGTCCTCCGTGATCGGGAGCACGCTGCTGGCGGCGTAGATCACGGTCGAGCTGGCGAAGACGTAGTGACCGGTGCGGCCGCGGAAGATCTCGATCATCCCGCGCACGTCGTCGGGCGTGTAGGCGGAGATGTCGTAGATGCAGTCGAACTCCTCGTCGCCGAAGACCTCCGCCATGCCGGCGTGGTCCGTGCGGTCGCCGAGCAGCCTGCGCACGCCGAGGGGGATCTCCGCCTCGGTCCGGCCGCGGTTGAAGATCGTGACCGCGTGGCCGTGGCGCGCCAGTTCGTGAACGAGGGCGAGCCCGTTGAAGCGGGTGCCGCCCATCACGAGAACCTTCATCGTTCGAACCTCCCGGCCGCGTCTCCGCACAGGCGCGCCGCACGCTACCACGGACGGCGGGGGGCGGCTCGGCGGGTGTAGGCTCGCGCCGAGCGCGACGGGAGGCGGCCGGTGAGTTCGCGCGCTGTGAACCTCGTGATCCTCGCCCTGCTGCTGCTGGAGCTGGCGTCCGGGCTGGGCAGCTTCCTCGTCGGCCGCCCCGAGGGGCGCTGGGTGTTCTGGCTGCACGGCATCGGCGGGCTCTCGCTGGTCGCGCTGCTGCTCTGGAAGTGGCGCATCGTGATGCGCTCGTTCGCGCGGCGCGGCGCCGGGCCGTGGTCGATCGCGCCGGGCGCGCTCGGGGTGCTGTTCCTCGGCACGCTCGGCACGGGCATCTGGTGGGCGGCGATCGGACGAGGCAGCCTGCCGGTCCCCTTCTACGGCGAGATGCGTCCGCTGGTGTTGCACGCGGTCCTCGCCTTCGCGCTCGTGCCGCCGTTCGCGCTCCACGCCGCGCTGCGCTGGCCGCGGGTGCGGCACACCGACTTCACGAGCCGCCGCGCGCTGCTGCGCCTGCTGGCCGTCGGCGCGGGCGGCTTCGTGCTCTGGCGCGGCGTCGCCGCGGCCTCGACGCTGTCCGGGCCGCAGCGGCGCTTCACCGGCTCGCGCGAGGAGGCGAGCTTCGAGGGCAACGCGCACCCGGTCACCAACTGGCTCGGTGACACGCGCCAGCTGATCGCCGCCGACGCCTGGCGGCTGGAGCTGCGCGGCGCCGTCGCCAAGCCGTACGCGCTCGGCTACCGCGAACTGGCCGCGCTCCCACAGCACACGCTGAGGGCGACGCTGGACTGCACCGGCGGCTGGTACACACGGCAGGACTGGAGCGGCGTGCCGCTCTCGGCGCTGCTCGCGCGGGCGGGCGTCGACGCCGAGGCGCAGAGCGTCGAGGCGATCTCGGCAACGGGCTACCGGCGGCGCTTCGGCCTCGGCGAGGCGGAGGGGCTGCTGCTGGCGACGCACGTCGGCGGCGCACGGCTGAGCGCCGGGCACGGCTTCCCCGTGCGGCTGATCGCGCCGGAGCGGCGCGGCTACCACTGGGTGAAATGGGTCGAGCGCATCGAGGTCAGCGAGCGTCCCGCGTGGTGGCAGCCGCCGCTGCCGCTGCAGTAGCGAGGCAGGACGGAGGGCGCGTATGCCCGCAGCACGCAGCCGCGCCGCGATCGCCCTCGCGACGCTCGCGCTGCGGCTCGCCGCCTGCCCCGAGGATCCCGTGCCGAGGCCTCACGTCCGGCACCCGGCCCGCGCCAGCCCGTAGCGCAGCCCGTGGCTACACTCGGCGCATGGCGAGCGACCTGGCGATCACGGTGCGCGGGCTGCGCAAGTCCTACGGCGCGGTGCAGGCGGTGCGCGGCCTCGACCTCGAGATCGCGCGCGGCGAGGTCTACGCGCTGCTCGGCCCCAACGGCGCGGGCAAGACGACGGCCGTCGAGATCCTCGAGGGGCACCGCGAGCGCGACGGCGGCGAGGTCAGCGTGCTCGGCCACGATCCGGCGCGCCGCGATCGCGCGCTCCGGGAGCGGATCGGCATCGTGCTGCAGACGACCGGCGTCGAGCCATACCTCCGCGTCGCGGAAGCGATCGAGCAATACCGCGGCTACTACCCGCACCCCCGCCCGCTGGACGAGATCATCGAGACCGTCGGGCTGAGCGAGCAGCGCGGCCAGCGTGTGCGCAGGCTCTCCGGCGGACAGCAGCGCCGCCTTGATGTCGCGATCGCCCTCGCCGGCGACCCGGAGCTGCTGTTCCTGGACGAGCCGACGACGGGCTTCGACCCGGCGGCGCGGCGGCAGGCCTGGGACATGGTTCGCAACCTGCGCTCGTCGGGCGCGACCGTGCTGCTCACGACCCACTACATGGACGAGGCCGAGCACCTGGCCGATCGCGTCGGGGTGATCGTCAGCGGCGCGATCGTCGCCGAAGGATCGCCCGCCGAGCTCATGGCCCGCCGCGCCTCGGCCAGCGTCTCCTTCCGCCTGCCCGACGGCCACTCGGGCATCCTCGAGGGCATCGAGGGCGCACGCGATGACGGCCACGGGCGCTTCGAGCTGCGGGCGGAGTCGCCGACCGAGTTGCTGCACGAGCTGACAGGGCGGGCGCTGCGCGCCGGGATTGAGCTCGCCGATCTGCGCGTGGAGCGCGCCACGCTGGAGGACGTGTACCTCGATCTCACGTCCGGCGCCGGCGCCGCTGCGGAGGGGCAGGCATGACGACCGCGCGCCTGCTGATCCGCCAGCTCCGCTACGAGCGGCTGGCGTTCACGCGCAACCCGGCCGCGGCTTTCTTCACCTTCTTCTTCCCACTGATCTTCCTCGTGATCTTCAACGTGATCTTCGGCGCCGAGCCGATCGACATCGAGGGCGGCCGGACCAGCGCCTCGACGTTCTACATCCCCACGATCGCCGCGTTCAGCGTGATCAACGCCTGCTACACCGGCCTCGCGATGTCCATCTCGTTCGCGCGCGACCAGGGGCAGCTGCAGCGCATCGCCGGCACGCCGCTGCCGCGCGGCGCGTACCTCGGCGCGAAGGTGCTCTTCATGACGCTGATCGCGATCCTGCTCGTGATCGTCGTGACCGCGTTCGGGCTGGTCTTCTACAGCGTCGACGTGCCGACCAACACGATGCCCGCGTTCCTCGTCTCGCTCGTGGTGGGCGCGGCCGCGTTCGCGGCGCTCGGGCTCGCCACGACGGCGTTCATCCCCAACGCCGAGGCCGCCCCGGCCGTCGTGAACGCGATCATCCTGCCGCTGCTCTTCATCTCGGACGTCTTCATCCCCCTGCGCGAGAACGCGCCGGCCTGGCTCGGCCTGGCCGGCGACCTCTTCCCCGTCAAGCATCTCTCGATCGCGCTCCAGGCGGCGTTCAACCCGTTCGAGCAGGGCTCGGGCTTCCGCCTCGGCAACCTCGCGGTGATCGCCGCCTGGGGTCTGGCGGGCGCCGTCGTGGCCGCGCGCCGCTTCCGTTGGGCGCCCTCGCGCTAGCCGCGCGCCGGACGCCCTCGCGCTAGCCGCTACACTGTGCTCGCACGGCGACAGCGCGCCGCGCGCGAGGGGGTGACCGATGGCGACAGCGGACGAACTGCGGGAACAGATCGCGGAGACGCGAGCGGCCTTCCGGGCCGCCCTCGAGGGCGCGGCCGGGGGCTGGGAGGAACAGCCCGAGGGCGACGAGTGGACGCGCCGCCAGACCGCGGAGCACGCGATCGGCGTGGACTACACGTTCGCCGACTGGGCCGTGAGCCTTACCGCCAGCGGGGAGGCGAGCATCGAGCGCACCGACCCGTCGCTCGCCAGCGCCGCCGAGGCGCTCGAGGCGTTCGCCGCTTCGAGCACGCACTCGGACGCCGCCTGGGCGGAGGTGACGGCTGAGCACCTGGAAAGCGAGCTGCGCCCGGGGATGAACGGCGAGCGCGGCATGAGCCTGGTCTTCATGCACCTGCAGGAGCACGCGGAGCAGATCTCCGCGAGTTGAGAGCGCAGCCCGGGGCTGTCGGCCCTCGTTCGCCCGTTGCCCGCTACCATGGCGGCGGCGGCGCGGCGAGGAAGTCCGCACGCCCGGGCCGGTAGAGGAGCAGGCGTATGCGCGAGGCCGTGATCTGTAACCCGCTGCGCACCCCCGTGGGGCGCTACGGCGGCGTCTTCCGCGATATCAACGTGACGGCGCTGGCGGCGACCGTGATCGAGGCGCTGCTCGAGCGCACCGAACTCGATCCGACCGAGATCGACGACGTGGTCTTCGGGCAGTGCTACCCGAGCGGCGAGGCGCCCGCGGTCGGCCGCGTCGCGGCGCTGCACGCCGGGCTGCCCGTCGAGACGCCGGGGCTGCAGATCGACCGCCGCTGCGGCTCCGGCCTGCAGGCGATCTGCTACGCCGCGATGCAGGTCCAGACCGGCGTCGCGGACATCGTCCTCGCGGGCGGCGCGGAGAGCATGAGCACCGTCGAGTTCTACTCGAGCGCCCCACGCTGGGGCCCCAACAACGGCAGCATCGAGCTGCACGACCGCCTTGCGAGGGCGCGCATAACCGCGGGCAGCATCCACCACCCGGTGCCCGGCGGCATGATCGAGACCGCCGAGAACGTGCGCCGCGAGTACGGCATCCCGCGCGAGGAGCAGGACGCCCTCGCGCTGCGCTCGCACCAGCGCGCCGTCGCCGCGCAGGACGAGGGCCGCTTCGCGGCCGAGATCGTGCCGGTGGCCGTTCCGCAGCGCCGCGGCGACCCGGTGATCGTCGACACGGACGAGCATCCGAGGCGCGACACCTCGCTGGAAACGCTGGGGCGGCTGCGCGCGGTCTACGCCGCGGACGACCCGGAGTCGACCGTCACGGCAGGCAACGCGAGCGGCCAGAACGACGCCGCCGCGGTCTGCATCGTGACGACGCCCGAGCGGGCCGCCGAGCTGGGACTGAAGGCGATGGGCAAGCTGCGCGGCTGGTCCGTCGCGGGCGTGGCGCCGAAGCTGATGGGCCTGGGTCCCGTTCCGGCCGCGCAGAAGACCTTCGCCCAGCTCGGCATGGACTTCGGCGACATCGACCTGATCGAGCTCAACGAGGCGTTCGCGGCCCAGGTGCTGGGCGTCACGCGCGAGTGGGGCCTGAGCGACTCCGACTGGGACCGGGTGAACGTCAACGGCTCCGGTATCTCGATCGGCCACCCCGTGGGCGCGACCGGCGTGCGGATCATGGCGACGCTGCTGCACGAGATGGAGCGCGGCGACGCCGAGATCGGCCTCGAGACGATGTGCATCGGCGGCGGCCAGGGCATGGCGGCCGTGATCGAGCGCTGCTAGCACGATGGCGGTCGAACAGGTCGCAATCCTCGGCGCGGGCACGATGGGCGCCGGCATCGCCCAGGTGGCGGTCACGCACGGCTGCACCGTACGGCTGATCGATACCCAGCCCGGCGCGGTCGAGCGCGCCCGCGAGTCCGTGGGCGCGCGGCTCCAGCGCCAGGTCGACCGCGGCGCGATGTCCGAAGAGGAGCACGCCGCCGTCCTCGGACGCCTCATCGAGGGCTCCCTCGACGACCTCGAGGGCGTCGAGCTGGTCGTCGAGGCGGTCGTCGAGGACCTCGGCGTGAAGCAGGAGCTGTTCCGGCAGCTCGACGCGGCCGCGCCGCCGGACGCGGTGCTGGCGACGAACACCTCGTCGCTCTCGGTGGGCGAGATCGCGAGCCCGCTGCGCAACCCCTCGCGCGTGGTCGGGATGCACTTCTTCAACCCCGCGCCGGTGATGGCGCTCGTGGAGGTCGTCGCCCCCGAGGCGGCGAGCGAGGCCGCCGCCGAGCTGGTGGCGGAGACGGCGGCCGCCTGGGGCAAGGTCCCCGCGCGGACCGCTGACGCGCCGGGCTTCATCGTCAACCGCGTCGCCCGCAGCTCCTACGTCGAGGCCTTCCGGATGCTCGACGAGGGCGTCGCGGGACCCGACGTGATCGACGGCGCGATGCGCAAGCTGGGGCAGTTCCGCATGGGACCGATGCAGGTCGCCGACCTCGTCGGGCAGGAGGTCAACCACGCGGTGACGATCTCCGTCTGGGAGCGCTCCGGCCGGCCCGCGCGCTTCGAGCCCCCCCGCGTGCAGGCCGAACTCGCCGAACGCGGCGATCTCGGCCGCAAGACGGGCAGCGGCGTCTACGACTACAGCAGCGACCCGGCGACCGCGAACGTGACTGTCGAGGCCTCGCCGCTGGCGCTGTCGCCGGACCTCGCGGCGGCCGTCGACGCCTTCGTGGAGGCGGCGGCGCTGTGCGAGCCGAAGGAGATCGCGCAGGCGAGCGCGGAGGAGCGCTACGCCTTCGCGCGCATGCTCGGCTCGGTCATGAACGAGGCCGCGCGCGCCCTCGGCGACGGGGCGGCCAGCGGCGAGGACATCGACGCCGCGATGCGGCACGCGACGAACTACCCGCGCGGCCCCGTGACGTGGGGACGCGAGGTCGGCTACGCGACGCTGGCGCGGCTGCTCGCCGCCCTCGAGGCGGCCCGCGGCGACGGCAGCTACGAGCCCGCGCCGCTAGTCGCCGAGGCAGGCGGCGAGTAGGCGGCACGACGCGTGAGTGACGGCCGCACCCGCTGCGAGTGGGCGGCGGGCGACGATCCGCTGATGCGCGACTACCACGACCGCGAGTGGGGCGTGCCCGTCCACGACGACCGCACCCACTTCGAGTTCCTGATCCTCGAGGGCGCACAGGCCGGGCTGAGCTGGCGCACGGTGCTCGTGCGGCGCGAGGGCTACCGCGCCGCCTTCGCCGGCTTTGATCCCGGGGTGGTGGCTCGCTTCGGGGACGAGGATCGCGAGCGCCTGCGTCAGGACGCCGGGATCATCCGCAACCGGGCGAAGATCGCCTCTGCCGTGCGCAACGCCGCCGCCTTCCTCGATGTGCAGGCGCAGCACGGCTCGTTCGACGAGTACGTGTGGGGGTTCGTCGGCGGTGCGCCGGGGCGCAACGCCCTCGAGTCGCTCGCGGACATTCCCGCCGAGACGGAGCAGTCGAGGGCGCTGAGCCGCGATCTGCGCGCTCGCGGGTTCAACTTCGTGGGCCCGACGATCTGCTACGCCTACATGCAGGCCGCCGGCCTCGTGAACGACCACGCCGCGAGTTGCTTCCGCTACCGCGAGGTCTGAGCAACCGCCTCAGTCGATCGCGCTCACGAAGAGCGCGGCGGCGGCCAGGAAGACGGCGAACCCGAGCACGTCCGTGGCCGTCGTGAGCCAGATGCCCGCCGAGAGCGCGGGGTCGGAGCGGAAGCGCTGCAGGCCCATCGGGATCAGCACCCCGGCGATGACGCCAACGAGCATGTTGGCGGCGAGCGCGAGGCCGACGATCAGGCCGAGCGCCGCGTTGCCCTGCCAGAGCCACGCGACCAGCCCGACCGCGACGCCGATCACCAGGCCGTTGAGCAGCCCCGTCGCCGCCTCGTGCAGCACGACGCGCCAGAGGTCGCGTCCGCGCAGGCGGCCGACGGCGAGCGACCGAATCACGACGGTGAGCGTCTGGATGCCTGCGTTGCCGCCCTGTCCGGCGACCACCGGGAGGAAGGCGGCAAGCACCGCGACGCGGGCGACCGTGCTCTCGAACAGCGAGACCACGAACCCGGCAAGCAGCACCGTCACGAGGTTCACCAGCAACCACGGCAGCCGGAACCGCACCGAGCGGACGATCGAGCGCAGATCCTCGTCCTCGTGGACACCGACCTGCCGGAACATGTCCTCGGTCGCCTCGTCCTCCAGCACGTCGATCAGGTCGTCTGCGGTGAGCGCGCCGAGCAGGTGCCCGTCGTCGTCGACGACGGGCAGGGAGAGCAGCTTGTAGCGCTTGAGCAGGCGCGCGGCCTCCTCCTGGTCGGTGGAGGCATTCACGGACACCACGTCGCTGAGGGCGAGTTCGGCGATCGGCGTCTGGGGCGGCGCGATCAGCAGCGAGCGCAGGTTGACGACGCCCAGGAGGCGGCCGTCGTCGTCGGTGACGTAGATGTAGAAGGGCTGCGTCGTGTCCGGACGAATCGAGCGCAGATCGTCGATCACCTCGCTGGCGAGGCGGCCGGGCGACATCGCGATGCGCTGGCCCGTCATGCGCCCGCCGGCGCTGTCCTCGTCGTGGACCATGAGGTGGCTGATCGCGTGCTGCTGCCGCTCGGAGAGGGCGGCCAGCACCTCGCTGCCGATCTCCTCCGGCAGGTCCTGGACGATGTCCGTCGCCACGTCGTCGGCGACGACCTCCATCACCTGCGCGATGCGCTCCGGCGCGAGGCCGACGAGCAGGTCCTCGCGGTAGTGCGGCTCGAGGTAGGCGAGCGCGGCGCCGAGTTCGCGCGGCGCCAGGCGCTGCACCAGCAGCTCGCTGACCTCGCGATCGATGCCTGCGAATGCGACGGCCAGCTGCGCGGGGTGCAGCTCGTGGGCGAGCGTGAGCGCGCGGAGCTGGTCCCCGGCCTCGATGTGCCGCGCCAGCGCCGCGACGGGGTCGAAGGCGGGGGCGCGATCGGTGGTTTCGGTGGTCATGCGGGCGGCTTCATGCGCTGATTGTACGTAGCGGGCTACGCCTCGCCGCGCAGCCGGGCAGGACGCGTTAGCGGCGTCCGCCGCCGAAGAAGCGGCGCACGGAGCCCCAGGCTCCTCCCCCGCCGCGCCCTCCGAGGCCATCGAGGAAGTTCCCCCACGCCGCCTCGGCGGAGGCGGAGCGCTTCAGGCCGCGCACGCGCTCATCGATGATGTCGCGCACGCGGCCTTCCTCGCCGGCGTCGAGCCAGAAGCCGTGCTCGTCGCGGCAGGTGTCGATCTCGAGGTCGTAGGCGCGGTAGTTGAAGGCGGACATCGTCTCGCCGCAGACGGGGCAGGACAACTCGGAGTCGCGCTCGGCGTAGCGGATCGTGCCGCGGCGTACGTCCTCGCCGGCCTTCGTCGCTTCCAGTTCGTCGAGCTCGTGGTGGTCGAGCCAGCGTCCGTTGCACGTCGCGCAGTGGTCGACCTCGATGCCATGCAGGTGCTCGACGATCAGCTCGGCGCCGTCTCGCGGACATTGCAATGCGGGGTTCGGCGACATCTCGGCCTCGATTCGGAGAGGGCGTCCAGGAAGGTCGGGCCGCGCCTGCCGGGGTGGCGCTCCGCAGCGTGGTCCGGTATCTCTCAGTGTAGCAGCGCGACCCGTGAGCCTCAGCGGCGAGGCGCTTGAGAGGATACGAGCATGACCACCAGTTCTTCCGGCATCGACACCCGCATGTACCGCGACGTCTGCGGCAACTTCGCAACCGGCGTGTCGGTGGTGACGATGGTCGGCGACGAGGGCCCGCGAGGGCTCACCGCGAACGCGATCTCCGCGCTCTCGCTGGAGCCGACGCTGTTCCTCGTCTGCGTCGACCTGAGGGCCACCTCGTACCCGGTGATCGACCAGGCGGGCAACTTCGCCATCAACATCCTCGCCGAGGACCAGGAGGGCGTCTCCAACTTCTTCGCCGGCACGACTCCGCCCGACAACCCGATGGGCGACACGGCCTACCGCATGAGCGACCTCGGATCGCCCCTGATCGAGGGCTCCCTCGCCTGGCTGGACTGCCGCACACACAGCATCCTCGACGGCGGCGATCACAAGATCTTCGTCGGCGAGGTCGCCAGCTGCGAGATCGTCCGCCCCGACGCGGACCCGCTGCTCTTTTTCCGCGGAAAATACCGGGCCATCGCCCCGCAGTAGCCACCGCGGCGCGGCCTCGGACTCCCGCCCTGCGTCCTCGCCGGTGAGGGCGGCGCGCTGATACACTCGATGGGAGCGGCCTCAGGGCCGCGGCTCCACGTGGTGGGTGTCGCCTAGCGGTCAAAGGCGCCAGGTTGTGGCCCTGGAGATCGGGGGTTCAAATCCCCTCACCCACCCCATTCACTGTATTGCCCGGCTTGCGGCGACAGGCGTTCCGCTCGCATGGACAGGACTCCTGATGCGACCAGCGCTCGCTGTCGGCGCAGCCGTGCTCGCCCTCCTGCTCACCGCCTCGATCACGGCCTGCAGCGGCGGCGATGAGCCCCCCGACACGACCGAGGCCGACGCCGCGGCGGAGGCCGGGGCCGCCGTCGCCGCGCGGCTGATGACCGTCGGCGAGCCGCTCGGCACCATCGTCGAGTCGCGATCGGCCGGCATCGTCCCCGGGCTGCAACTGGCGCTGAACCCCACGACGATCTCGGCGATCGGGAGCGCCGTCGAGTCCGGCGACGACCGGCTGGCGTCGTTCGCCGAAGTCGCGGGCATGAGCGCCGCTGAGTTCGCCGCGCTCTGGGAGCAGGACCGCGGCGACGCCTTCGCGCGCTTCGCCGCCGGCCTCGCCGCTTCCGAGGATCCCGCCGCCACCGCCGACGACCTGTTCATCGACATGCCGGTCGCGCTGCCCGTGCATCCCGACGGCCTGCTCCTCGGGTCGGTGTTGACCAGGCGGATCAACGGCGAACTCGCCTTCTTCATTGTCTACGACGCGCCCGGCCTCCAGATCGAGGTGGAGGGACTCGTCAGCGAGCAGCTCGATCAGTCGCCGTGGCAGGTGACGGGCGGGCGTTCGAGCAGGGACCTGGGCTTCTTCCAGTTCCAGAACACGATCAGCGCCGACATCACCGGCTTCGTGTGGATCCTGCCACTCACGCAGGACGCTGCCGCAACGGCCGCCAGCGAGGGCGATGCGGGCGATGCGGGCGATGCGGCTGATGCAACCGAGCCCGCCCCCGGCACGACGGTCATCTACCTGATCCAGGCCGCGCCCGCGATCCCGGTGGACGAGCCGCCGTTCGAGACGCCGGAGCACGGACGGCCGGTGCCCGACGGATTCCCCGCCGCGTTCCTGCTGGAGGGCGATCAGCTCGTGGTCGAGCTGTTCTGGAGCAGCCAGCCCGGCGTCACGGGGTACCAGTTGACCGTGCTCACGCCCGGCTCGTCGTTCGAGGCCACCGAGCTCTACCGCGAACGCCTCGAGGCGCAGGGCTGGGAGATCACCAGCGACCAGGCGGTCGGGTTCGCCACGGTCCTCGAATTCGCCTCGGAAGACGGCTCGTTGCAAGGCACGGTCTCGTTCGACACCTTCGAGGAGGACGAGAGCTACACCGAGATCCTGCTCCAGCTCCAGCGCGCGGGCAGCGCACCGAGCTGACGCGGCGGCGCGCGGCCCGGCCGGGGCGTGTGCGAGAATGCGCGCCGGTCCCGCCCTCGGGGTCCGGACGCGTCGCCCGAGGGCGCAGCGCCGGGAATCGGCGGCGTCGCCGTGAGCGCACAGTCCTGCAGATTCGGATCGGGATTCATGCGCCGCGGCTGCTACCGCGAGGCCGTCAGCGACTGCGTGTACTGCGCCCGCCCCTTCTGCGCGGAGCACGGCGAGCGCGGCGAGGACTACACGGACGTCTGCGCGCGCAAGCGCTGTCGCAAGAAACTGCTGGACCTGCGCGCGCACTCGCAGTGGCGCGGGCGCGTCTCCGGATCGAACCGCGTGAGTGTGTGTGCGACGGAGGACTGCGCGGAGCGGATGCGCCATCAGTGCTCGCGCTGCCGGCTGCTGTTCTGCCGGGAGCATGTGCGCGATCGCGAGATCGGCGACCACTCGGTCCAGCCCGCCGCCAAGGTGCTCGCCCTGGTCTGCATCCACTGCTCCGAGCGCCGCAAGATCTGGGACTGACGTGGCGGCGAGGGCACGGTCCTGCAAGTTTGGCTCGAGCTTTCTGCGACGGGGCTGCGGCCGCGAGGCCGTGAGCGAATGCGTCTACTGCACTCGCCCCTTCTGCCACACACACGGCGAGCGCGGCGAGGACTACACGCACGTCTGCGCGGGCAGGCGCTGTCGCGAGAAACTGGCGAATCTGCGCCAGCAAACGGAGTGGCGCGCCCGCGTCGCAGGATCGAACAGGCGAAACGAGTGCGCCATCGAGGGATGCTCCGAGCCGATGGGCCGCGGATGCTCGCGCTGCCGGCTGCTGTTCTGCCAGAAGCACGTACGGCCCCCGGACATCCGCGACCGCTCAATCGGGTCCACCGTGGACCGGATCTTCCGCGCCCGCGCGCTTTTCACCGCAGCACAGATGCCGGGCGGGCGGCCGGAACTGCTCCTGCCATCTGCCGGGGGGCCCGACCTGATCTGCGCCCACTGCGCCAAACGTCCCAGGAGGTAGACTCAGGCACGGCTGAGTCGCCGGGTGCTGCGGCGCGGCCTGTCCCGCTCAGGCGTCGCTGCGCGTGAGGTAGTCCGCCGGCCGGTGCTCGGCAATCGGATCCGTGTCCGGCGCGACACGGCGCCAGCGGGCCAGCCCGCGATGCACGTCCGCCGCGACGGCGAGCGACTGCCCGGCCAGCGCCTCCGCGGCGACGGCCCCCGAGGGGTCGACCACGTATGCCCCGCCGGCTTCCTCGGGACCGGCAGAGGCCGCGAGCCAGAGGCGGTTCTCCGCCGCACGCGTCCGCGCGAGGGCGCGCAGCGCCTCGGGCGCGAGGCCGGGCAGCGGCTGCGCGCACCACAGCAGCAGCTCGGCACCTTGCAGCCGCAGGCCGCGCGCGGGCTCCGGCGCGAGGGCGTCGCCGGCGAGCAGCAGACCGATCCGCCCGAGGCGCGTCTCCACCAGCGGCGGCGGCTCGTCGCCGGGGCTGTAGCCGGCGGCGCGCTCGGCGTCATCGAGGTGCGCCTGACGGCAGGACGCGAGCAACTCGCCGCGGTCCAGCAGCGAGAGCCGCTTGTACGTCGCCTCGCCCGCACGCTCGGCAAGTCCGACGGCGAGCATCAGGCCGGCGTCGGCGGAGAGCGCGCGCAGCAGCGGCAGCAGCTCCCCCTCGCCAAGCGCGTGCGCGTCCGCCCGTGCGAGATCGGGCAGCACGACAAGGTCCGCGCCCTGCGTCGCAAGCGTCGTGACGAGGTCGCGCACCCGCTCCATGAGCGCGACGGCGGAGGGCGAGACCTCCACGGCCGCGGCGGCGACACGCACGATCTCCTCGTCCCCGCCGGGGCCAGCGTCTGCCTCGTCCTCCGTCAGCGAGTCGCCCGGGATCGCCGCCGCGCCGTACAGCTCGATGCGCGGGGCGACCGGCGGACCGGTCGCCTCGTCGAGGTCGATCACCGTGTGCACGACGCCGGGGCGGTCGCTGGGCGCCTGCACGCGCCAGCGCCCGAGCGGGTCGACGACGCCGCTGCGGCCGGCGTAGACGATGCTTCCCGCCTCGACGCCTACCTTGTCGGCGGCGGCGATCCAGGCGCCGTTCTCGATCGCGCGCGCCGCCAGCATGTAGTCGACCTGCGGATTGGAGAGCGCCGCGGGATCACGGCCCGAGGAGACCCAGGCGGTGCAGTCGACGAGCAGGTCCGCGCCACCCAGCGCGAGCTCGCGCGTGATCTCCGGCATGCGCCCGTCGGAGCAGATGAAGAGCCCGACCTCCGCCGCCCCGGACCCGCCGGACCCGGCCGCCTCGAGGGCGATCGGCGCGCCCGCCTCGCCGGGCGCGAACCAGTGGCGATCGAAGTGCCAGAGGAAGCGCTTGGGCTGGCGCGCGGCCACGCGGCCGTCGCGCCCGAACAGCACGGCCGTGTTCACCAGCCGCCCATCGTCCGGCGCGGCGTCGCCGCCTCGCTGCACGAGGCCGACGGCGATCGCGCAGCCGTGGCGCGCGGCGCGCTCGCCGATGGCGCGCTCGACCTCCTCGTCGGCGAGCACGCCGGCGGCGTCGTAGGCCTCGCGGGAGTGCAGGTAGTAGGCGGGGTAGCTCGCCTCGGGCAGCACGATCAGGTCAGGCGCTCCGGCGGACGAGCCGGCCACCGCCTCGTCGATGCGGCGCAGCAGCTCCGCCCAGGCCGCCTCGTGATCGGCCAGCTCGAACGCGGGCAGTTGCAGCAGGGCGAGGCGCAGCGTGCGGCGGCCGTCGGTCATCGCGCCCCCTCCCCGGCCGATCAGTCCGCGCGGGCGCTCAGCCCTCCACCACCGGGTTGCGCAGCACCCCGACGCCGCCGACCTCGACGGATACGAGGTCGCCCGCGGCGAGCTGATGCGTCTCGCCGGGCGTGCCGGTGAAGATCAGATCGCCGCGCTCCAGCGTCATCGCGCTCGAGATGTGCGCGATGCAGCGGCGGATCGAGTGGATCAGGTCGGCCGTCGTCGCCCGCTGCACCTCCTCGCCGTTGACGCGCACGGCGATCGGGATCGCCTCGGGATCGAGGTCGGTGGCGATCCACGGTCCGGCGGCGGTGAAGGTGTCGGCGGACTTGGCGCGCCACCACTGGAGGTCGTCGCGCTGCCAGTGGCGCGCGGAGACATCGTTGCCGCAGGTGTAGCCGAGGATGTAGTCCTCGACGCGCTCCTCCGGGATGTTACGTCCGCGGCGGCCGATCACGGCGACGACCTCGCCCTCCTCGTCGACGCGACCCGCGCCGGGAGGCAGCACGATCGCCTCGCCGGGGCCGATCACGGAGCTCGGGGTCTTGATGAACGGCTCCGGCTGCGCCGGCGCGGGCCGTGCGCCCGCCGCCGTCGCAGCGCCCGAGGCGAGGTGGCTGCGGTAGTTGAGGCCGATCGCCAGCACCTTCGTCGGCTGCGTCGGCGCGAGCAGGTGCGCCTCCTCAAGCGGCACGCGCTCGCCGCTGCGCTCGCGCCGGCCGAAGAGGCCGCCGCGGATCAGCTGCAGCGCGCCATCCTCGACGATGCCGTGCACCACCCTGCCCCGAACCCGTGCCCGTGCGAGCAGCACTGCGTCCTCCTCCGCCTGCGCCGCCCGTCTGCGGCCTCGATAGCGACAGCGCCATGCTACGATGCGCGGCGCTGCTGGCGGGCCGCCGCGGCGAGATCGCAGGGGATCACACGGCGGCGCAAGCCCGCGCGATCCCGACCCGCACGACGAGGAGCCACTGCTGCTCGAGATCCACCACACGCTCTCGCGCCGCGCGGAGCCCTTCACACCGATCGAGGATCGCCGCGTCCGCATGTACGTGTGCGGGATCACGCCCTACGACGCCGGGCACCTCGGGCACGCGCTCACCTACGTCGTCTTCGACGTGGTGCGGCGCTACCTCGAGTTCCAGTCCTTCGAGGTGCGCCACATCCAGAACATCACCGATGTCGACGACGACATGGTGCGGGTCTCGCGCGAGCGCGGCGTCTCCATCGCCGAGCTGACCGAGCAGCAGCACACGCAGTTCGTCGAGGACATGGGCGCGCTCAACGTGGCGCGCCCGGACGCCTACCCGCGCGTCTCGGAGAACATCCCGGAGATCATCGAGCTGATCGTGCTGCTGCTGGAGGGCGGGCACGCCTACGCCGTCGACGGCCACGTCTTCTTCGAGGCGCGCACCGCGCCCGCCTTCGGCGCGCTCGCCGGGATGAGCGCGGACGAGCTGCGCAACGCCCCGCGCACCGACACGATGCCCGAGGAGCCGGAGGAGCTGAAGCGCGATCCGCTCGACTTCCTGCTCTGGCAGCCCTCGGACTACCCGGGCGCGGCCTTCGACGCGCCCTGGGGCCGAGGCCGCCCCGGCTGGCACATCGAGTGCTCGGCGATGGCGCGCGCCACGCTCGGCGACCGGATCGACATCCACGGGGGCGGGCGCGATCTGGTCTACCCACACCACGAGTCCGAGATCGTGCAATCGGAGCACGCGACGGGCGCCGCGCCGTTCGTCGGCTGCTGGATGCACATCGGCACGCTCACGCTGGACGGCGTGAAGATGTCGAAGTCGCTCGGCAACCTCGTGAAGGTGAGCGCGCTGCTCGACGCCGGGCACACTTCGGACGCGATCCGGCTCGCGCTGCTGGGCACGCACTACCGCGAGGAGCACCCCTGGCACGGCGCAGACCTCGAGCGCCGCGAGGAGCAAGCGGCGCTGCTGCGCCGAGCCGCGACAGGCCCCGGCGGCCCGCCGGACCAGCTGCGCGTGCAGCCGCTGCGCAACGAATTCATGGACGCCATGGACGACGACTTCGACACCCCGCGCGCCATCGACATCCTGCTCACCATCGCCCGCGACCTCGATGCCGGCGCCCTCCACGGCCAGACCGCCATCCCCACGCTCGTCGAGCTCGCCGGGGTGTTGGGGCTGACGTTGGGGCGGGAGTAGGGGCGGGGTCAGGCTTGCACGACAGTCGACAGCGCCTCCCGAGACTAGCTGACGGGATAGTCGAGAAGCGTCCCTTGCGCGGTCCCAGTCAGCTTTCGCCAGAGAACCACCGCTTGCCGTTCCGTGAGCGACGCGACCGCGTCGGCTGCCGCGCGCGCCACGGGTACGCCATCGGCAACAGCCTCGCGCATGCTCACAGGGAGCACCGCCAAGTCCCCCGCAGCGACTGCGTCTTTGTAGGTCGTGAAGAGGTCGCTGATGATCCGTTGTTGACCGTGCTGCTGCGTCCGAAGAGCTGGCCGGTCGATCACGTAGTACCAGACCATCTCTTTCATGAACTCGACCTCGTGGCGGGCTTGGTCGCCATCGGGGAAGCCGAGGCGCCACACCCCATCCATCTCAATGAGGCGGACAGCACTGAAGTACCGTCCAATGAAGAACGCGGTTGCTCGTCGCAGGATCTTTCGTTGGGCGCGCTCCCCGGCGTAGGGCTTGGTTAGGCGGTGGAACTGGAGGTCAGTGAACAGGCGCTCCGCAGTCCTGGCGGCAAGATTCCAGTTGTCGAGAGGAATGGGCGACGTACGGCCTTCCCGCTCCTGTAGCCCGGTCCATCGGCCATGGAGCCAGTCGAGGAGGGCGCGCCGCTCATTCTCGCTCCAGTACAAGCGATCGAGAGGCAGGAGCCCGGCCCTGTAGAAATCCTCGACGTCATGGACTGCGTAAGCAACGTCGTCCGCCCAGTTCATGATGTCGGCATTCGCGCAGCGGCTCTCGTCACCGGCATCGTGACGTTGCCGTACCCACTCCAGAACATCGCTCTCCGACCGGTAAGCGCCGTACTTAGCGTACCTGGGAAGGTCGTCCGGGGAAGCACGGAGCCACGGATACTTGAGGATGGCGTCGAGCGTGGCGCGAGTGAGATTCAGGCCATCGAACTCATCCCTGCGCTGGGCTAAACGAACGACGACGCGAAAGGTCTGAGCATTCCCTTCAAAGCCGTCCGGGTCCCCTCGGACATCCCCTTCGTGCTCGTCCCGCACCAACGCGTCGAGGTGCTTCTCTGCTATGTGGCCGAACGGTGGGTGGCCAAGATCGTGGGCGAGAGCCGCTGCTTCGCAGGCGTCGGGATCCACGCCTGCGCGATGTGCTTCCGACTCCTGCGTCCGGGTGAGGTGCTCAGCGACCCGCCGCGCGATCTGGGCGACCTTGAGGGAGTGGGTCAGCCGGTTGTGGTAGGGGTGCCCCTCCTCGGAGGAGACTACCTGCGTTACCCCGCCGAGTCGCGCAAAGGCTGAAGCGTAGAGCACACGGTCGCGGTCACGCTGGGTTCCGGTCCGCTGGTCCTCTACCTCGTCATTGAGACGGGCTAGGCGTGGGTCGTAGTCGTCAGGCACGCGCCACTTCAGCCACGAGGGCTATACGTCCTTCTGGGTCCCAACGGACCTCGCGCATCTCAGCGAGATCCCAGATCGCCGCCTTGATCAAGTCGCCCGTCGGGTCGTTGTCAGGGTTGAACTCTGGTAGACAATCGATTAATTCGCTTGTCCGCAAGGCCCCCCCACTCCGCCGCAACGCCTCGACTACGGCCTCTCGAATGCGCGGATCCGACATGGATATTCCCCAAGTGATCGAGCGGTTTACCAGAACGGGCGTACTGACATGAACTTCTCCACGCAAGGAAGCACACTCGGGCCTCGCGTGTCAAGAGTCGAACCTCGACGAGTGCCAGACGCGCCGGCGACAAGACTATAACCAAGCCCGGGACCACCCAAGCCGCAGCGAGACCCACTGCACCTCTCGGTACCCTCGATCCTGTAGTACGCTCCGTAGCCTGCGGCCTGGGAGGGCGCTGTGCTCGAAATTGGCGGCGGCCTGCTCGCCGTCCTCTTCCTCGTATTGCTCAACGGCTTCTTCGTCTCGGCCGAGTTCGCGCTCGTCACCGTGCGGAGCACGCGCGTCCAGCAGCTCCTCGCCGAGGGGACACCCGGCGCGCGCAACGTCGACGACGGCATCCGCAACCTCGACAGCTACATCGCCGCCTGCCAGTTCGGCATCACCCTCGCCAGCCTCGCGCTCGGCTGGATCGGCGAGCCCGCGCTCGCCGGCCTGCTCGACCCCGCCTTCGGCGCGATCGGCGCGCACGCCGCCGCCGTGGTCATCGCCTTCGTCGTGATCACCGCGCTGCACGTCGTCGCCGGCGAGCTCGCGCCGAAGGGCGTCGCGCTGCAGTACCCGGAGCGAGTCGCACTGCTCGTCACCGGCCCGCTGCGGCTCTTCCGCGCCGTCTTCCGGCCCGCGATCTGGGTGCTCAACGAGAGCGGCTGGGCGGTCTCCGCGCTGCTCGGCGTCGACCGCAGCGCCGAATCCGACGAGCATCTCGGCGCCGAGGAGCTGCGGCTCGTCGTGCGCGCGAGCCGCGACGCGGGCGAGCTGAACGCGCAGCAGGAGTTCATGCTGCAGCGCGTGATCCGCTTCTCCAGCCTCAGCGTCGAGAGCGTGATGACCCCACGCCCCGAGGTGATCGCGATCCCCGCCGACACGCCCGTCGCCGAGGCGACGGCCTTCGCCAAGGAGCACCGCCACTCGCGCTATCCCGTCTACCGCGACGACCTCGACGACGTGACCGGCGTGCTGCACGCGCGCGACCTGCTGCTGGTCGAGGGCGACGCCTCGCTCGACTCGCTGACCCGGGAGCCGCTGATGGTGCCGGCGCAGATGAGCGTGCAGGAGCTGCTGCGCCTGATGCGCGTGCGGCGCACGCAGTTCGCCATCGCCGTCGACGAGTACGGCGGGACGGACGGCATCGTCACGCTCGAGAACGTGCTCGAGGAGATCGTCGGCGAGCTGCAGGACGAGTTCGAGGCGCCCTCGGAGATCGCCGTGCGCCGCCCCGGCGGCATCGTGCGCATCGACGCCGCGGAGAGCGTCGACGCCCTCGGCGAGCTGCTCTCCATCGAGGTGGAGCCCGGCCCCTACAAGACCGTGGCGGGGCTGCTGCTGGAGCAGCTGCGCGAGATCCCGCAGGTCGGCGACACCGTGGAGTTCGGCGGCTACCGCTTCGCCGTCGTGGAGATGGACGACCTGCGCATCGCGGCCGTGGAGGCGCGCGAGCTGGGCGCGGACGCCGCGCCGGAGGAGGTGGCGGACGGTTCGGCTGGGACTGCCGCGCCGACTCGCGAGACCGTCCCCTGAGACGGGAACTCGCCCTCCGCAGTCCTGTCTACTACGGGTGGGTGATCCTGCTGCTCGGGATCCTCTGCTCGATCATGGCGGCGGCCTCGACGTTCTGGGCGATCACGATCTACATCCCGGCGCTCGCCGAGGAGTTTGGAACCGGCGGCGAGGCGCAGCGCACCCCGGTGGTGCTCGCGTTCATGCTGGGGTCGTTGGTCTCCGCGGTCGCCGGGCCGCTGGCCGGGCGCTGGATGGACACGCGCGGCGCTCGCGAGGTGATCCTCACCGGGTCCGTAATCGCGTGCGTGGCGATGCTCGTGACCTCCCGGGCAGAATCGCTGTGGCAGGTCGGCGTCGGTTGGGGCGTCGTGAGCATCGCGCGCACGATGCTCTTCCCGGTGCCCTACAGCTGGCTGGTGACGCGCTGGTTCCAGCGCCGCCGCCAGATGGCGCTCGGCTTGCTCACGATCGGCTTCGGCGTCGCCGGCGTCGGGGTGCTGCCGCTCTCGATGATCGAGGAGCGCTGGGACTGGTCGGCGGTGATGGTGACCACCGCGCTGCTGATCCTGCTCTTCAACGGACTGCTCGCGCTGCTGCTGATCCACGATCGGCCCGCCAACCTCGGGCTGCGGGTGGAAGGGATGACGGAGCTCGAGGCGCGAGCCACCACCCCTGAGACTGCCGGCTTCACCGTCGGCGAGGCGCTGCGCTCGCCGGCGTTCTGGCTGCTCGCCGGCGCATTCATGACCTTCTTCATCGCGCCGGCGACGTTCTCCACGCTGCAACTGGACTTCTTCCAGACGAGCGGGGTTCAGCAGGCGGCGCTCGTGGTCGCGATCGGCGCCTCCGTGCGCGGGTTCTCGCGGCTGCCGTTCGGGCTGCTGCTGGGCCGCATCCGCCGCACCTTCCTGCTCGCGATCGTGGTCGCGATCACCCAGGTTGCGGCGCTCTTGACGGTGGTGATCTCGACGGCCCCGGCGGGCCTGGCCGTCTTCGTCCTGATGTGGGGACTGGGCGGCGCGTTCGTGCCGATGCTGGAGCCGATCCTGATCAACCGCACCTTCGGCACGCGGCAGTTCGGGACCATCACGGGCGCGATGATGATGCTGGCCTTCCCCGGGACGGCGCTCGGCCCGATCGTCGCCGGCGCGATGTTCGACGCGACCGGCTCGTACCGGCTGGCGCTCACGATCATGGTGGGAGTGGTCTCGATCTCGATTGTCTTCTTCGCGCTCGCCTCGCTCGTGGTGAACGGCGCGCGCCACCGGCAGGCCTCCAGCGCGCGCGGGATGCGCGTGTAGCCGCCCGCCGAGCGTGACGCGCGCTACGATGACGGTCGCTACACCACACACCGAGCCCGGACTGGAGCAGCGATGAGCGCGAGCCTGGAAGACCTCTTCGGCGGCCAGCCGCCGGGCGAACCGGACCCGGACGAGGGCGAACTGCGCCGCGCACTCGTCATCGCCGCGCACCCGGACGACGCCGACTTCGGCGCCGGCGGCACGGCGGCGCTGCTCGCCGATGCCGGCTGGGAGGTCCGCTACCTCGTCGTCACGGACGGCTCGAAGGGGTCGGATGATCCCGCCTTCACGCCCGAGAGCCTCGTCGCCGCGCGCGAACGCGAGCAGCGCGAGGCGGCGCGCATCCTCGGCGTCGGCTCGGTCGGCTTCCTCGGCTTCACGGACGGGGAACTCGTCTACTCGCGCGAGCTGCTGGGCGCGATCACGCGCGAGATCCGCGCGTTCCAGCCGTTCGCCGTCTACACGCACGATCCGGAGCCGGTGATCATCAACAACTCCTTCGTGAACCACAACGACCACCGCCTCAGCGGCCTCGCCGCCGTCGACGCCGTCTACCCCACCGCCCGCGACCGCCTCAACTTCCCCGAGCAGATCGAGGGCGGGCTGCCCACCCACAAGGTGCGCGAGCTCTACCTCTGGGGGGCGAACGAGCCGACCGTCGACGTCGACATCTCCGGCGTGTTCGAGACGAAGATCGCGGGGCTGATGGCGCACCTCAGCCAGTTCGGCGGGCGCGAGGACTTTATCGAGCTGGTGCGCGAGCGCTGGCGCGAGGAGGACGGCCGCTACCTCGAGCGCTTCCGCCGCGTGGGGATGTTCCGGTGACGGACCTCTGGTGACGGCCGCCCGGTGACGGAGGACCACGGCCACGGCCACGAATCGGTCGAGGGGCCCGGCTACTGCCCGAACTGCGGGACGGCCCTCGAAGCCGGCGCCGGGGAGGAGGCCGGGGGCCGCCGCCCGCCGGCCTGCCCGCGCTGCGACTTCGTGCGCTGGGAGAACCCCAAGCTCGCCACCGGCGTGGTGATCGAGCACGAGGGTGCGATCCTGCTCGTGCGCCGCAACCATGATCCGATGTACGGACGCTGGTGCTTCCCCTCGGGCTTCGTCGACCGCGGCGAGGCGGTGGAGGAGGCGGCGCGGCGCGAGGTGCTCGAGGAGGCCTCGGTCGAGGTCGAGATCGAGCGCTTGCTCGGCGTCTACAGCAGCGCCGGCGACCCGGTGGTATTCATCGCCTACGCCGGGCGCATCAGCGGCGGCACGCCCAGCCCCGGCCCGGAGGCGATGGAGGTCGGCTTCTTCCCGCCGGACGAGCTGCCGGACCTCCCCTACACCAATCCCCCACGACCCGGCAATCATCGAGGCGTGGAGGCGTGCGCGCGGCGGGGGTGGCGGTGGATGAGTCAGAGCCCGGCTGAGTTCCAGTGTCCGCACTGGCACTCCGGACCGCCGTTTGCGTCAGGATGCGCGCGCCGCGATTCCCTCGCGCTCGTCGTGCCTACCGGCGGCCGCTGCTGCCGGTGTACGTGCGCAAGGCCCTCGAAGCGATCGATGAGGTCGCCGGCTGACGAGCCCGGCGGGCCTGGCGGCGTGCGCGCGGCGAGGGCGGCCCGTAGGCTAGGCGGTGCAGGGAGTGAACATGCGCATCGATCTCTACATCGCCCGCGGGGACGCCATCGCCGAGGAAGCCCTCGCCGTGATCGGCGAGGCGGCGGCCGCCGCCGGGCTCGAGGACGCCGCGGTCGAGACGATCGAGGTCGCCTCGGACGACGAGGCGCGCGCGCTGCGCTGCCTCGGCTCGCCGACGATCCGCGTCGAGGGGCTGGACATCGAGTACGGCGAGCGCGAGCCGCCGGAGACCACCCACGGCGAGCGCTACTACAGCACCCCCGAGGGCTGGGGGCGCCTGCCCACCGCGGGCATGGTCGCCTACGCGATCCGCGAGGCGCGGGCGCGCCTCGGAGGCGGCTCGTGACGGCCGCCGATCAGCCGGACGAGTCCGGCGCCGACAAGCCAGGCAGCGACGCCCCCGGGGGCGGGAAGAAGCGCGGCCTGCGCGGGCGCGGCTCGGCGCTCGGCGCGGGCGGCCTCGCCGATCAGCTCAAGCGCCGCGCGCAGGCGGCGGCAGCGGACGCCGCCCCGCACGTGCGGGAGCTGGCCGGGCAGGCGCAACGTCTGATGCAGGAGGGCGCGGCCGGCGCGCGCGCCGAGGCGGAGCGGCGGCGGCCGGCCGCCGAGCGGGCCGCGAAGGACGCCCTCGATCGCGTGCGCGAGGCCGCCGAGCGCGCGAAGCCGGAGGCCGAGCGCCTGGCGCGCGAGGCCCGGCAGACCGGTGAGATCGCCGCCGAGGCGCTGAAGCCGCAGGTCTCGCGGGTCGCCTCGGACGCCGCGCAGTTCGCCCGCGATCACGAGTCCGAGCTGAAGGGCGCGGCCGGCGCCGTCGCCCGCACGGCCGCCCGGCGCGTGACCCCGGCGCCGCTCCGCCCCGCCGTCGACGCCTTCGAGCGCGAGCTGCAGCGCAAGGACGCCGACACCCGCGCCGGCGCCGGGCCCGACACGGATGCCGCCGCCGAGGCGGACAGCGGCGAGGCCGACGCCGCGCCCAAGCCGCCCGCGTAGCCGCCCGCGTAGCCGCCCGCCGACCCTGCTCACCCGGACGCGGCGCCAACGCGCGACTTCCCTCGGGAGCGGGACAGTGCCGGTGCGCGCTTGACGGCGGGCCGGGAGACGGGATACGTTTGTTGCGAACATATGTACCCGGCTGCGCAGCGATACGGGGGTGCGCTGCGGCGGGTGAGGGCCGGCGAGAGCCGGGCGGGAGCGAGGTGACGGCGATGGCGAAGATGCAGGCGGACCAGGAGGCGGCGCGCGACCGCCGCTCCGGACTCTCCGACAAGCAACAGCGCATCCTCGAGTTTCTGCGCGCCTTCCTGCTCGAGAAGGACTACCCGCCCTCGATCCGCGACATCCAGCAGGGCTGCTCGATCTCCTCCACCTCGGTCGTGGACTACAACCTCAAGCGCCTCGAGGAACGCGGCTACATCCGGCGCGACCGCGAGGTCTCACGCGCGATCGAGCTGCTCGACGGCAGCGGCCGGCGGCGCGGCTCGCTGACCGTCCCGCTGATCGGCGCGATCGCCGCCGGCTCGCCGATCCCGATGCCGCCGGACACGCTGCCCCCCGGCTACGAGGAGGTCGCCGTGACCGAGGCGCAGACGCGCGGGCGCGCCAACGCCTTCGCGCTGCGCGTGCAGGGCACCTCGATGATCGACGCGCTGATCGACGACGGGGACATCGTGATCCTCGAGCCGACGCCGAGCTGCGACGACGGCGAGATGGTGGCGGTCTGGCTGCGTGACGAGAACGAGACGACGCTCAAGAAGTTCTTCCACGAGGGCGAACGCGTTCGCCTGCAGCCGATGAACTCGGCGATGGACCCAATCTACACCTCGCCGGACAACGTCCAGGTGCAGGGCCGCGTCCTCTCCTCGTTCCGCCTCTCCTAGGCCGCCTCTCGCGGGCCGCTGCGAGGCCTATCGCGCCCGTGCCGCGCCGCGCCGCGGGGAGCGGGCGGAGCGCGGGAGGCTGGTGAGCAGCAGTTCGAGGGCGAGCACGTCCGTGTAGCGACCCGTCTTGACCGCATGGTCCGCAGCCTCCACCGCGCGCAGCGCCCGCTCGGCGGCGGGACGGCCGATCGTCTCCGCCTGGGTCACGAGGCGGCCGAGCGGGTAGGGATGCGTCACGCCTGTGGCGCGGCCGATCTCCTCGCGGCTCGCGCCCTGCTCGATCAGTTCGCCGGCGCGGATCAGGTTGCGCAGCTGGCGCGCGATCAGCCCCTGGAGGCGACCGGGATGCTCGGCGCCGCCGTCGATCAGGCGGCGCAGCCGCAGCAGCGCGCTCGCCGTCCGGCCCTCGACGGCGTCGTCGACGAGCGCAAAGACGTCCTCGTCGCGCGCGGCGGTGGTGAGCAGCTCCACGTCGGAGACGGCGACCGCGCGGTCCCCGGCGTGCCGGGCGAGCTTGTCGAGCTCGCTGCTGAGCGCCCAGAGGTCCGCGCCGAGCAGCTCGCTGAGGCGCTCGGCGGCGGCCCGCTCGAGCGCCGCGCCGCGCCGCTGCGCGCGCTCCATCAGCCACGCGGCGACCTCGTTGCCGCCCGGCCCGCGCCCGTAGAGGCGCAGCGCCTCGAACTGCTGCACGTCGGCGCCGTCGAGGCCGCGCAGCGCGCGCAGCAGCGGCGAGCGGCCGAGCGCCGTGCGCGCATCGCGCGTGGGGGCCGGCTCGAGCAGCACGAGGTGGTTGCTCTCCGGGAGGGTCGGCAGCGCGTCGAGCAGCGGCTGCCAGGCGTCGGCGACACCGCGTCCCCCGCCGAGCGAGACGATCAGGCCCTCGACCACGATCATGCGGGCGTTGGCGAGGAAGGGCACGGTCGATACCTGGCCGACCAGCGCCTCCGGCGTGAGCCCGCGGACGGGCAACTCCGCGGTGTTGAGCTCGAGCATCCCGTCCGTGTCGAGCCGGGCGCGCAGGGCGCGGTAGGCCTCGCGCATGCGGAAGTCGTCCGAGTCGCGGTTGGCCTGCGTCGATCCGAGGTAGAGATGCAGCATCGTCTCGCGTCCCGCGCCTAGTCGAGGTCCAGGCGCCAGCCGAGCCAGGCGGCGATGCTGGTCACCACGAGGATCGCCGGCCCAGGCCAGAGCAGCTGCGCAACGAACTCGCCGCCCCCGCCTACCTCGGCGGTGACGCCGCGATAGAGCGCCCAGATCACAGCGAGCGCGAGGCCGGGCAGCAGCAGCCACCAGTGGAACGCGGGTTGGCCGTCGTCGAGCAGCGGCGAGCGCAGCCGTCCCGGCTGCTCGCCTTCCTCGTGCGCGGGCTCGGCCTGCTGATCGTCGGTCATCGGTCGCGGCGTCCTCGCCGGGGGAGCCGTCGGCGTGCGCGCCGATGCTACGAGCCCGGCGGCGCGCCCGCCAGCGCAAGCGCGGAGCGGGGTCAGGGGAAGAGGTCGTCGCCGCCTGCACGGACGATCTCGCGGGCCGATCCCTCGCCGCGCTCGTAGCGGTAGCCGCGCACGATCACGACCGGGACGCCCTCGCTCTTCGGCATCGAGAGACCGGCGGCGCCGGCAATCTCGTCGGCGGGGCAGGGCGTGCTGACGCGCATGATGCGGCCGTCGAGGTCCGGCTGACCCTCCAGCGGGCGCAGCGGGCGCAATCCGGCGAGGCCGATCGCGATGTTCGTCTGGCCGGTCCGCCAGGCGCGCCCGAAGGTGTCGCTGACGATCACCGCGACCTCGATGCCGAGCCGCTCGCGGACGGCGTCGCGGAAGGCACGCGCCGAGGCGTCCGGGTCCACCGGCAGCAGCGAGATCAGATCCGCGCCACCGACGTTCGAGGCGTCGACGCCGCTGTTGGCGCAGACGAAGCCGTGGCGCGTCTCCGTGATCAGCACGCCCTTCATCTGGCGGACGATGCGCACGGACTCGCGCAGCACCGCCTCGGTCTGGCGCGGATCCTTGTCCCAGGCCTCGGACCACTCCCGTGCGAAGGGCGAGGGCTCGAACTCGTCGAGCGGCAGGACGCGGCCCTCGGCCTTGGAGACGATGCGCTGCGCCACGACGATCGCGTCGCCATCGAGGAGCGGCGTGCCCTGGGCGGCGGCGGCCTCGATCGCGAGCGCGGCGATGTCGTCGCCGTTCTGCACCAGCGGCATCCCGGCGACGCCGATCACGCGCACGTCCGGGTACGCGGGGCGCTCTCCGGCTGGTTCGCTGGTCACGAGGGCAGGCCGGAGACCTGCACGTGCGTGCGGGCGCGGTGGCGCATGTTGATGCCGATCAGCAGGATCGTCAGGCCCTCGACGAAGCGCGAGTAGCGCAGCGGGCCGGCGTCGACGGCGCGCACGCCCTCGATCTCCTCGGCGAGGGCGCAGACCGTGCGTTTCGTCTCCTCGTCGCCGCCGGTGACGAGCACGTCGGCATGCACGGGCTCGTCGGGGTCGAGCAGGATCTCGGCGGAGAGGTTGTGAAAGGCGCCGGTGACGCGCGAATCGGGCAACAGCTCGGCCGCCTCCTCGGTGGCGGAGCCGGCGGCGACCTCGACCGGGCGCGGTCCGCGCTCGAAGCGCACCGGTACCACGGCGTCGACGACGATCTTGCCCGCGAGCGCTCCGGCGAGGTCGCTGAGCGTCGCGTGGTGGCCCTCGTAGGGCACGGTCACGACCACGATCTCCGCCTGCGCGACGGCGTCCGCGTTCGCCGCGCCGCGCAGCTCGCCGATCCCCTCGCGGCCCTCAAGGCTCTCGCGCAGCTCGGCGGCGATGCTCTCGCCGCGGGCGGCGTCGCGGCTGCCGATCACGACGTCGCGGCCGGCGAGGGCGAAGCGCAGGGCGAGACCGCGGCCCTCCGGCCCGGTGCCGCCGATCAGGGCGATGGTGCGAGACATCGGCAGTCCTCGATTCCAGTGCCGGGAGACGCGGCGGCCCGGCGCGCCCCCGCCGCTTGTCCCTACAATAAGCCGCGCGAAGCCTACCGGCGGGCGGCAGCGGGCAGCAACCGCAACGCGCGGACCGCGGGCACAACGCGGGGAGCAACGACGATGAGCGAGAGCGCGACGGCATCGCGCGCGGCGGGAACGGCGGTGGCGGCGGTCGAGTTGCGCGCGATCTCGCATCGCTACCCCGGACGGCGCGGCGCGCCGGAGCTGCGCTCGCTCGAGAACGTGACGATCGAGGCTGGTGAGGGCGAATTCGTCTCGCTGGTCGGGCCGAGCGGCTGCGGGAAGACCACGCTGCTGCGGATCGCGGCGGGGCTGCTCACGCCCTCGAGCGGGTCGGCGCAAGTGCTCGGCGAGGATCCGGCGCGGCGGCGCGGCACGCCCGCCGTCGGGCTGGTCACGCAGGAGCCGGGGCTGCTGCCCTGGCGCACGGCGGCCGGCAACGTCGCGCTGACGCACGAGCTGGCCGGCGGCCGGGCCTCGCGCGCCGACGTGCTGTCGCAGCTGGCGCGCGTCGGGATCCGCGCGTTCGCGGACTTCCACCCGCGCGAGCTCTCGGGCGGGATGCGGCAGCGGGTCGCCCTCGCGCGGGCGCTGGCGCACGAGCCGCGGCTGCTGCTGATGGACGAGCCGTTCGGCGCGCTCGACGAACTCTCGCGCGAGGAACTGCGGCGCGAGCTGCTGCGGATCTGGGAGCGTGAGCGCATCTCCGTGCTGTTCGTGACGCACTCGATCCGCGAGGCGGTGCTGCTCTCCGACCGCGTGGTCGTGATGAGCCCCGGGCCGGGCCGCGTCGTCGCCAACGTGCCGATCGAGTTGCCTCGCCCACGCGCCGAGGGCTCCGAGGCCGTCGAGGAGACGCCGCAGTTCGCGGCGCATGTCGCGCGCATCCGCGCCGCGCTCGAGGGCGGCGCCTGATGAGCTCCGCGACGGCGCCTCGGGACCTGGCCGGGCTGGCGGACCTGCTGGACGGCATCCCCGGCGAGGCCGCCGCCGGCGGGAGCGGGGGCGCGGTCTCGCTGCGGCGGCTACCTCCGCCGCGCGAGGCCTCCGGCGATCAGGCCGATCTGCTGGACGCGACGCTCTACGTCGCGCAGCCGCCCGCGGAGCGGGGCTGGGCGTTGCCCACGCGGCGCGATCTGCTGCTCACGGGCGCGCCGCCGCTGGTCGCCGCGATCCTGCTGGTGCTGGTCTGGGAGCTCTGGATCCGCGTCCGCGACGTGCCGATCTACCTCGCGCCCGCGCCGTCGCGCGTGCTCGCCACGCTCAGCGAGGACCCCTCGCGCTTCATCGAGGCGGGCAGCGTCTCCGCGCAGCACGCGCTCGGCGGGCTGCTGCTGGGCGCGGGCAGCGCCTTCCTGCTCGGCGTGCTGATGGCGCACTCACGGGTGATCGAGCGTGCGGTCTACCCGCTGGCGATCCTCGTGAAGGTGACGCCGGTCGTCGCCGTCGCGCCGCTGATCGTGATCTGGTTCGGATTCGGCGTCTGGCCGAAGTTCATCGTCGCCGCGCTGATCACCTTCTTCCCGATGCTCGTCAACACGATCACCGGGCTGCGATCGATCGATGCGGCCACGCATGACTTCTTCTGCGCGCTCGGCGCCTCGCGCTGGCAGGTGCTGTGGCGGCTGCGGCTGCCCTCCTCGCTGCCGTACCTCTTCGCCGGGCTGAGGATCTCGATCCCGCTGGCGCTGATCGGGGCGGTGATCGCCGAGTGGATCCGGGCGGACTCGGGGGTGGGGCAGCTGATCGTGATCGCGCACGGGGACTTCGACACGCCGACGCTGTTCGGCGCGATCGTCGTGCTCGCCGTGATCGGCGTGGCGCTCACCGCCGCGCTCGCCCTGCTCGAGCGGCGGCTGCTGTTCTGGCACGACTCCTCGGCGGGACCGTGAGCCCGCCATCCTCCACACTGGCCACGGGAGGCCAGGACGTATGAGTGCAGCGACGGCGACAGCGACGGCGACAGCGACGGCGGCACCGAGGCGGATCGCGGCGGCGGCGCTGCTCGCGCTGCTGGGGCTCGCGGCTCTGCTCGGCGCGGCCTGCGACGGCGACGACGGCGACGGCGAGTTGCGCGAGATCACCTTCATGGCCGGCTTCCGGCCGCAGGCGACGCTCCCCTTCACGGCCGTCTACGTCGCCGCCGCAAAGGGCTACTTCGAGGACGAGGGCCTCGCCGTCACGATCCAGCACTCGACGCAGGGGGAGCACCTGCAACTGCTGCTCGCCGGTGACGTCCACTTCACGACGGGCACCGCCGCGCAGCTGATGCGGCGGCGGGCAGCCGAGACGCCCGTCCGCGCGGTCGCGCTCTTCGGGCAGCGCGGCGACCAGGGCTTCGTCGCGCACGCCGACTCCGGCATCGACACCCCCGCCGACTTCGCCGGACGCAGCGTCGGCTTCAAGGGCGGCGTCGTGCCCGCCGAACTGCTCGCCTTGCTCGCCGCCGTGAACCTTGAGGCGGACGACGTGGATCTGATCGCCGTCGGCTTCGACGAGCGCGTCTTCATCGCGGGCGGCGTCGATGTCTTCCCCGTCTTCCTCAGCAACGAGCCCAACCGCATCCGCAACACCGGCGCCGAGATTAACGTCTTCGACCCGACCGACTACGGCGTCGCCACGCTCGGGCTGACCATCCTCACGCACGAGCGGACGATCGCCGACGATCCCGACCTCGTGCAGGCGTTCGTGCGCGCCGCGATGCGCGGCGCCAACTACGCCGCGGCGAACGTCGACGAGGCGATCGAGATCGTGCTCACCCACGCCGAGGGCGCGGACCCCGCGCACCAGCGGTTCCTGCTGGAGACGGACCTCGGCAACGCCCGGCGCGCCAACGGCATGGGCCGCGCCACGCTCGATCAGTGGGAGGCGCTGCAGACCGTGCTGCTCGAGTTCGACCCCTCCTTCGAGGGCCCGGTCGATGTGTCCGAGGTGTTCGACGGCTCCTTCGTGGACGCGATCTACAACGACGACGGCACGCTGCGGTGACCCGGCAGTGACGGAACGCGAGCGCCGAGGCGCCGCCGCCGGGCATCAAGGAGATCCGGCGCGCCGCCTCGGCGCTCGCGGGGCTGCTGCCGCTGCCGACGCCCCTGGTCTACTCGCCCGCGCTCTCCGAACGTCTCGATGCGCACGTCTCACTGAAGCTGGAGTTCGCCAACCCGATCGGCGCGTTCAAGATCCGCGGCGGCGTCTTCTTGGCGGGCCAGCTATCCGCCGAGCAGCGGCATACAGGCCTCGTGACGGCGTCCACCGGCAACCACGGGCAATCGATCGCCTATGCCGCCGGGCTGCACGGGCTGCGCGCCGTCGTCTTCGTCCCGGAGGGGGCGAACCCCGACAAGATCGCCTCGATGAAGCGCCTCGGCGCGGAGGTGCGCGAGCAGGGCGCGCGCTTCGGCGAGGCCAACGCCGCCGCCCGCGAGTTCGCCGCCGAACGCGCGATGCGCTACGTGGCGGTGGACGAGCCGCTGCTGCTGCCGGGCGTGGCGACCGCCGCGCTCGAGGTGCTCGACCCGCACGGCGGGCAGCAGCCGGACACGGAACTGGTGATCGTCCCGCTCGGGGCGGGCTCCGGCGCCTGCGGCTGGGTGCTGACGCGCGAGGGTCTCGGCGCCGCCTGCAAGGTCTGGGCGGTGCAATCGGCGCAGGCGCCCGCGGGCCACGACTCCTGGCGCGAGGGCCGCATCGTCGAGCGCCCGGACGCGACGATGGCCGAGGGCGTGGCGACGGCCACCGGCTTCGAGGTCACGCAGGCGATCCTGCGCGACCGCCTCGACGACTTCCTGCTCGTCGAGGACGAGGCGATCGGCGCGGCCGTCGTCGAACTGCTCGAACAGGCACACCTGCTCGTGGAGCCGGCGGGAGCCGCGCCGCTGGCGGCCGCGCTCCAGGCGCGCGATCGCCTGCGCGGCCGCCGGGTGGTGCTGGTTCTGAGTGGCGCCAATATCACGCTCGCGCAGCTTCGCAGCCTCCTCGGCGAGGCCTGATCGGAACGCGGCGCGGCCGGGCGGGTGTGTTGGCTCGCTATCGCAGCCTGAGGCCGTCGCCGGCGAGCTTGACGTCGTCGAACCAGATCTCGAAGTCCCAGCGGCCCGCGAGGAGGCCATCCTCGAAGGGCAGGGCAACCCACCAGGTACCGCTGTCGCCGCCGCGCCAGGGCACGTCGGGAGACTCGTAGGCCAACTCGCCGTCGCGCAGGATGCGCCAGCGCAGGCGATCAACCGTCGAAGCGCCCTGGTAGTCGAAGAACGCGAGCAACTGCGGCGCCCCGACCCTAGGCGGCTCGGCCTTGCCGGGCTCCACACGGCTCAGCGTCGAGCCGAAGCGCAGCTCGCCAACCGACGGCGATGGCGACTGCACGCCGACGAAGGCGCGGCCCGAGGCGCGCAGGTGGCCGTCTACCCAGACCTCGAGGGTCCAGACGCCGTCCGGGATCCCGGCGGGGTTCGGCGAGGAAAGCCGGTCCGAGACGACGGCGAAGGGGCCGGACGTCCACTGGTAGGTCGAGGACAGGTGATCCTGGAAGGCGCTGTAGTAGTACCAGATCTCCTGCACGATCGCGCCGCTCGGCACGCCTTGCGCCACGAACTCGTACTCCAGCTCCCGCGTCCGCCAGGAGAAGACCCGGCCGTAGTCGAAGAGATTGCGCTCGCCGCCCTCCTCGATCACCTCGGCGGCGAACTGCGGCTGGCTGACCACGATGCCGTCGCCGGGATTCGCCAGCGAGGTGCCCGGCACGCCGCCGGGATGGGAGAGCGGCGCAAGGTAGGCCGCGCCAGGGCCTGCCCGGCGCGCCTCCTCGATGATCGGCGCGGCAAGCGCCAGCGGCCGCACGTGCGCAACGGGCGCGGCGGAGGTGTAGCTGGTCTGTGCGGCGATGCCGACAAGCTCGCCCGCGCTATTGAAGACCGGGGCGCCGGCATAGCCGTGCGGCAGCCAGGCGTCGGTCTTCAGCCAGGCGCGATCACTGAGGACCGAGTCACCGCGCGAGCCCGTCAGCGTCGCCTCGCTGACCTCGACGGCCTGCGGCGTCACGGCGCCGGAGGGGTCCAGTCCGGGATGCCCGAGGATCAGCAGCGAGTCGCCGCTCATCAGTACGCTCGAGTCGCCGATCGCGGCGGACGGCAGCACGAGGATCGCGCCGCCCGTATCGCCGACATCGTCCGCGCCAGCGCTGCTCGATGCGGCAGCGGGCGGGCTGCTCACGTCGTCAAGCAGCCCGACGACGCGCAGGACCGCCAGCTCCGCGCCCGGGTCCAGCGCCGCCAGAACGGCGCTGTAGGTCACAACCGGCTCCTTGCCCGGAACCGGGCTGACGGCGATGGCGATGTGCTGGTAGCGCCGAGCGCCGTCGTCGTCGAACGGGTCGACGATGTGGGCGCTCGTGAGGATCAGGCCGTGAGCGACATCGATGACGACGCCGCTGCCGTCGCGCATGACAGCCGGGTTGCGCGCCGGATCGGTGACCATGACCTGGACGACGCTGCGTGCCAGTTCGGCGCGGAACTCGTCCGGATCCGGCTCGTCGCCCTCGACGACGACGTCCGCGTCGTCACTCGACGCGACGGTGGCCTCGGAGGCATCGACGTCCTCGTCGGCCACGGGCCGCAACTCGGCGGGGGTGAGCAGCGGCTTGCGCACGGGTGTGGGGGTAGGCGCGGCCGGGGCGGCGGGCGTGGCCGTGGCCGTCGCCACGGCAGGGGTGGCGACTGGAGCAATGGTGACCGGTGTTGGTTCCTCGCCCGGAATCAGATCGGCCGCCTGTTCGCAGCCAATCGCCGCGAAGGCGACTACCATGAGTGCCAGAAACCACAGCCGACGACGACGCACAACACCCCCGATGGCGCTGACGATCGGTTTCCCGCGAGAGAGCAGCGACGATAACCCTAGCGTGCGCGCCGTCGCCTGTCATCCTCGGGGCCGACGCCGGCGAGGGCGCAACGGGGTGCTTGTCGTACACTCCGCGTGCGGTGGGAGGTCGTAGTGGTGCAATGGCTGGACCGGATACGGCCCACGTCTGTCGCCGTCGTGGACCTGCAGGGAATGATCGGCCCGGCGGTGCGCCCGATGGAGTTCGCGCGCCTGCTCGCACGCCTGCGCGAGGACCAATCGGTGCGCGCCGTCGTGCTGAACATCGACTCGCCCGGCGGCACGGCGGTGGGCTCGGAGATGATCGCGCGCGCCGTGCGGCGGCTGCGCGAGGAGAAGCCCACCGCCGCCTTCATCGGCGGGATCGGCGCGTCCGGCGGCTACATGATCGCCGCCTCCTGCGAGCGCATCGTCGCCCTGCCCTCGGCGATCGTCGGCGCGATCGGCGTGATCTCGTACCGCCCGATCGTCCACGAGGCGCTTGACCGCCTCGGCGTGCAGATGCACGTCGGCAAGTCCGGCCGGCTCAAGGACATGCACTCCCCCTTCCGTGAGCCCACCGAGGAGGAGCGCGAGAAGGAACAGCGCCTGCTCGATTCGCTCTACAACCTCTTCGTCGAGGGCGTCGCGAGCGATCGCGGGCTCGACAACGAGCACGTGCGCGAGCTCGCGACCGGCGAGGTCTTCGCCGCCGCCGACGCGATCGAGCGCCAGCTGATCGACGCCACGGGCGACCTCGACGACGTGATCGACTGGGCGGCGGAGCAGGCGCAGACGCCGCGGCGCGTGCGGCTGGTACGCCCCCGCAAGGGGCTGCGCGGGCTGCTGCTGGGCCGCGCCTCGACGGCGCTGATCGCCGGCCTCCTCACCGAGCTGGACTCCTCGCTGCCGCCGGGAGGCGGCTACGCGCTCTACACCGGCGGGCGGCCGTGATCATCCCCTTCGGGGGCAAGACCCCGCAGATCGCCGAGAGCGCCTGGATCGCGCCCGGCGCGACGATCATCGGCGACGTCGTGATCGGCGAGCGCAGCTCGGTCTGGCCGGGCGCGGTGATCCGGGGCGACTACGCGCCGATCCGCATCGGCGCCGACGTGAACGTGCAGGACAACGTCGTCATCCACTGCGACGAGGCGCTGACGATCGGCGACGACGTCACGATCGGGCACGCCGTCGTCGTGCACGGGCGGGAGATCGGGGACGAGGTGCTGATCGGCAACAACGCCACCGTGATGCCCGGCGTGGTGATCGGGGCGAACTCGATCGTCGGCGCGGGCGCGCTGGTCCCCCCGAGGATGGAGACGCCTCGGTACTCGCTCGTGCTCGGCGTGCCGGGCAAGGTGCGGCAGGCCGCGCCCGATCGCATCGAGCGGCTGCGGCGCGAGTCCGAGGGCCCGATGAGCTACCACGAGAACGCGCAGCGCTACCGCGCCCAGGGCATCGAGGACCGCTCGGTCTGGAGCCCGGACGCGGACGCCTGACACCAGCGACGCTCAACGCTCCGGTTATGGTGCGTGGCCGTAACGTATAGCTGCGGCGCGCCACGATTCGCAGCCGCTGTCCGCCCCGGCAAGCACGGAGGTGCGCGCGATGCGGAGAAGCAACTGGATCAACGCCATCGCCATGGGCGTCCTCATCGTTGCCTCGATGACGCTCGGCGGCGTGCTGGCGGTGAACGTCGGAGGCGATAGCGAGGACGCCGCGCCCCGGGCCGCCGTCGCCACTGCGACGGCGCCGCGGCCAACGGCTGCTGCAGCCCCGTCCTCAACGCCGGCCCCGACCGCGACCGCTACCGCGGCGACCACCGAACCGACCGCCACCGCGCAGGCCGCCGCGACCGTCGAGGCGGCCGCGACCAGCGAGCCAGCCACGGAGCAGACTGCCGCGCTGCCCGACCTGCCGGACCTCGTCGAGCGGGTCATGCCGTCGATCGTGCAGATCCGCGTCGACAGGACAGGCACCGGGAGCGGCATCGTGATCGACCGCAACGGACACATCCTCACGAACCGGCATGTGGTGGTGGGAGCAACGCGGCTCGTCGTCGAGTTGCGTGATGGGACGACGGCGACCGCCGACGTGATCGGCATGGATCCCGGAAACGACCTCGCGGTGATTCGCGCCAGCTTGCCCGCCGATTCGCTGACCCCGGCCGTGTTCGGAGACTCCGGTGCGGTGCGCGTCGGCGAGCCGGTCTTCGCTATTGGCAACCCGTTCGGACTCGGCTTCACCGTGACCTCAGGCATCATCAGCGGCCTCGGACGCGAGTCCGACGGCGAGCCCGGCGGTCACTCGATCCGCGGCGTGCTGCAGACGGACGCGGCGGTCAACCCCGGCAACTCGGGCGGGCCGCTCTTCAACGCGAGCGGCGAGGTGGTCGGCATCAACACGGCGCTGGAGAATCCCTACGGCCAGCGCGTCTTCGTGGGCGTCGGCTACGCGGTGCCCTCGAACACGGCGCAGCGCTTCATCCCCCGGATGATCGCGGGCGAGGAGATCGAGCACCCGCAGCTCGGCATCGCCGGCATCGCGCTGAACGCCCTCACGGCTGAGGACGCGGGCGTCGAGGTCGAGCGCGGCGTCTACATCACCCACGTCGTGCCGAACAGCGCCGCGGATCGCGCCGGCCTGACCGCCGCCTCCGATCCTGACGGCTCCGGCCTCGACCGTGGCGGCGACGTGATCACCGCCATCGGCGGCGTCGAGGTGCAGGACGTCCAGGAGCTCGCACGCATCATCGACAGCCACGAGGTCGGCGATCAGGTCACGCTGACGGTGGTGCGCGACGGAGAGTCGATCGTGGTGGAGGCCGTGCTGCGGGCCTGGCCTGCCTGACGCCTTGCGGCAGCCTCAGGGCGCGGGCGGCAGCGGCAGCGGACGGCCCGCGACGAGCAGCCAGGCGCGATCCGCGGAGGCAGCCACGCGCAGGTTCACCCGGCCCAGCAGATCCCGGTAGTGGCGTCCGAGCGGGTACTCGGGCACGAGACCCCCGCCGACCTCGTTCGTGACCACGATCGTCTCGCCCTCGCGCGCGGCAGCGCTCGCGATCAGCCGCTCCGCCTCGCCCTCCAGCTCGCGATCGAGGTCCGCGACGGCGTCGAGGGACGGCGCCTCGCCGAGCTCGAGCAGGCGGTTGCTCACCCACAGCGAAAGGCAGTCCAGCAGCACACAGGCCGCGCCGTCCGCTGCGGCGAGCGCGCCCACGGGATCGCGAGGCGCCTCGATCGTGCGGGCTTCCGCCGGGCGATCGCGGCGGTGGGCCGCGATCCGCGCGACCAGCTCGTCGTCGCTCGCGATCATGGTGACGAGGTAGACGAGCGGCCGGCCGGTCTCCCGTGCGAGCCGCTCCGCGAAGCGGCTCTTGCCGGAGCGCGCGCCCCCGGTCACGAACCAGATCTCACCCACGGAGGCGCTACCCGGGTCGGACGGCTGAGCGGCGCGGCCAGCTCACTACCGGCTCACTGGATGAGGATCGGGCTGAGCCAGCCCTCGGACGAGGCAGCCACGAGCGCGATCAGCGTCGTCGCCTGCGCGATCTCGATCGCGGCGCCGTGGGTGTCGCCGGTCACGCCGTCGATCATCCTCGCGGCGGCGGCGGAGAGGATCAGCGCGCCGCCGAAGGCCACCAGGGGCAGCACCAGTCCGGCCGCGCCGAACAGCGCGGCGGAGGCGCCGAAGGCGATCGCGGCGGAGAGCGGCGCCGCCAGCGGCCAGGCGCCCTGCCGCAGCGCGAAGCCCAGCCCGCGCGGGCGCGCCGGCAGGAACAGCACCGCGATCGGCGCGACCGACCAGCGCGCGAGCGCCGGAGCAAGCACCAGCCCGGCCGAGCGCAGATCGCCATCGAGGGCGGCAAGCGCGGACCACTGCACGATCAGCACGATCACCAGCGCCATCACTCCGGCCGGCCCGACGTTGCCCGCGCTCATCACGCCGAGGCGTTGCGCGCGGTCGCCCTGCAGCGCCATTCCGTCCGCCGTATCGGCCACGCCGTCGAGGTGCAGGCCGGCGCTGATCACCGCGAGGAAGGCGATCAGCACCGCGGAGACGACGCCAGTCGGCAGCACCTGGCCGAGCACACGGTCGATCACGAGCATCAGCAGCCCGATCAACAGGCCTATCGCCGGGTACCAGCCCAGCGCCCGCCCGAAGCTGCGGTCGTCCCAGGTGCGCACGCTGCGCAGCCGCAGCGGGGTGATGAACTCGAGGGCGATCAGTGCCGACGCGAGTTGTGCGCGCAGTTCCGCGAGAGCGCCCATCCGTACCTCCTGACTCACTCCGGCCGCGCGTCCGAGACTCCGGCCTCGCCGAACGTCGCCATCTCGTCGAGCACGCGGCACGCGGCGACGCAGAGCGAGATGCCGAGCGCGGCGCCGCTGCCCTCGCCGAGCCGCATCCGCAGATCGAGCAGCGGCTCGGCCTCGAGCGCCTCCAGCACCGCCGCGTGCCCCGGCTCGGGCGAGCGGTGCGAGGCGACGACGTAGTCTCGCACGCCGGGAGCGATCGCCGTAGCGACCAGCGCGGCCGCGCCGGAGATCAGGCCGTCCATCACCGCCGGAATCCGCGCCGCCGCCGCGCCGAGGTAGACGCCGGCCAGCACGCCGATCTCGTGGCCTCCGAGGGCCGCGAGCAGCGCGACGCCGTCTCCGGGATCGGGGCGGTTCGCGGCGAGCGCGGCCTCGACGGCGGCGATCTTCGCGCGCAAGGCCGGGCCATCGACGCCGCTGCCTCGCCCGGTGACGGCCTCGGCGGGCCGCCCGCTCGCCGCGGCGATCAGCGCGGCGGCGGCGGTGCTGTTGCCGATGCCCATCTCGCCGCAGCCGACGATGTCGAGCCCCTGCCCCTGCCGCTCCTCCTCGATCAGCGCGATGCCGGCGGCGATCGCGCGCTCCGCGGTCTCGCGGCTCATCGCCGGGCCCTCCGTGATGTCGCCGCTCCCGCGCGGCAGATCGAGGCGCACGAGCGCCGGGCGGCCGGGCTGATCGATCCCGGGCGCGCCGCCTCCGGTGGCGCGCAGCACCCCGGCGTCGACCACGCGCACGCGCGCACCGGCGTGGTCGGCGAGCACGTTGATCGCCGCGCCGCCCGCGAGGAAGTTCGCGACCATCTGCGCCGTCACCTCGGGCGGATAGGCGGAAACACCGCGGGCCGCGACACCGTGGTCCGCGGCCGCCACCACGACGAGCCGCTGCGCCAGCCGCGGGCGCGCGCAACCGCGCATCCCCGCGATGCGCACGGCAAGATCTTCGAGGCGTCCGAGCGAGCCCGGCGGCTTCGTGAGCCGGTCCTGGCGAGCGCGGGCCCGGGCGGTGGCTTCGGCGTCGGGGGGCGCGATCGCCGCCGTGGCTGCGGCGATGTCGGCGGCGGGCGAGGCATCCGTGTGAGGCGGCATACGCTCTCCGGGGCGGACGCCGCCGGAGCGTCCGCGGTCGGGCGCAGTATGCCGCGTGGGCCGCACGGACGGCTATGAGCGGGCCCGGACGGGCTTCGCTTGTGCGAAATCGCACTATTTTCGGCGGATCTTCCCGTTTCGATTGTGAAATGCTTGACAAATGAGTCGGCGGCCGTATGATCCCGGCGTCACAAGCCACTACAAATGGTTTGGGACGGGGCGCATTGGCCCTCAGCCGCCATGTGCCCTGCCGAATTCCCGCGGATGCGGGGACCGGGGGAACCATCACTTGGGGTGAACCCTCAGCATGGAGCAAGCTCCTTGCGAGGGCGGGTCAGCTGGATCGATCCGAACCCGTCAGCTAACCCCGGAGGCAAGGCGATCCAGTCTCGGCCGGAGGAATTCCGGTACGCGCCCGCACTGACTAAAGGGGCAGTGACGGGCCGAGGCAGGGGCTGGACAATGATCACGACTGCGCCTCCCAAGCAGTGCCCGCGTTGCAGCGGCCTGATGATCACCGAGGACGACTGGTACGGGAAGTTCGCAAGCTGCATCGCTTGCGGCCACGTCCACGAGACCGAGGTTGCCGATCCTCAGGAGCTGCTCGAAGAAGAGCGACTGGCCGCCGGCAAGCAGCGCCGCCGCCAGCCGTCCCACGGCAAGCTGCGGCTCTAGGCCGCCTCGCCAGGGCAGCACTCCCAGGTCCCAGGACCTGACCCTCTCACCGGCCCCAACCAGGCCGGTGGGGTTCTGGCGTCCGTGCACCGCTAGCCGGCCACCCCCGCCCGGCTGTGGTGCAGCAGCCAGTACTCGTACGCGTCTTGCAGCGCGAGCCATGACGCCTCGACCACGTCCGTGGAGGCGCCGACGGTGCGCCAGAGGCGTACGCCGTCGGTCGATTCGATCAGCACGCGCACGGCGGCGTCGGCGCCGCCGTCGGAGTTGATGATCCGCACCTTGTAGTCCACCAGGTGCACGCGCTCCAGATCCGGGAACGACTCCAGCAGCGCGCGCCGCACGGCCGCATCGAGGGCCGAGACCGGGCCGTTGCCGTCGGCGGCAGTCTGGCTCAGCGTCTGGCCGACACGCACCTTCACCATCGCCTCGGCGAGCATCTCGTTCTCGCCCTCGCCGCGCTGGTGATGGCGGCGTTCGACGACGAGGAAGTCCTCGAGGGCGAAGGGGGGGCGGTAGCCGCCGACCGCACGGCGCACCAGCAGCTCGAACGAGGCCTCGGCGGACTCGTACTGGAAGCCCTTCGCCTCCTGCTCCTTCACCTGCTCCGCGAGCGCCCGCGCCTGATCGTCGGTGAGCGGGATGTCGACGCTGTCCTCGGCCAGCTTGGCGACGATGTTGCGCCGCCCCGACAGCTCGGAGACGAGCACGCGCTCGATGTTGCCGACCGAGCCGGGGTCGACGTGTGTGTAGGACCCCGCGGACTTCGTGATCGCCGCGACGTGCAGCCCGGCCTTGTGCGCGAACGCGCTGGTCCCGACGTACGGCTGCTGCGCGTTCGGCGCCAGGTTCGCCAGCTCCGAGGCGAAGTGCGAGAGTTCGGTCAGCTTCGCGAGTTGCTCCTCGCTGACGACGTCGAAGCCGAGCTTGAGCTTGAGATTCGCGATCACCGAGATGATGTTCGCGTTGCCGCAGCGCTCGCCCCAGCCGTTCAGGCAGGCCTGCACCTGCGTCGCGCCCGCCTGCACGGCGAGCAGCGTGTTCGCGACCGCGAGGTCGGCGTCGTTGTGGACGTGAATGCCGATCGCGCAGTCGACCGCGCGCAGCGCCTCGCCGACGCCCTCGACAATCGCGCCGGGCAGCGAGCCGCCGTTGGTGTCGCAGAGCGCGATGGTGCTTGCGCCGGCGCCGGCGGCCGCGCGCAGGGTGGCGATCGCGTAGCGCGGATCGTCGGCGTAGCCGTCGAAGAAGTGCTCGGCGTCGAAGATCACCTCGCGGCCCTGCTCGGCGAGCAGGCGCACGGAGTCGGCGATCATCGCCAGGTTCTCCTCCTCGGTGGTCTCGAGCACCTCGCGGACCTGCGCGGCGGACGACTTGCCGACGAGCGTAACGGCGGGCGTCTCGCTCTCCAGCACGGCGAGCAGCGCGGCGTCGCTCGCCGCGTCGCCACCCGCGCGCCGAGTCGAGCCGAAGGCCACGAGCTTCGCATTCTGCAGCGGGGTCTCGCGCATGCGCGCGAAGAACTCGGCGTCCTTCGGATTGGAGCCGGGGTAGCCGCCCTCGACGTAGTCGACGCCGATCTCGTCGAGGCGCCGGGCGATCGCGATCTTGTCCTCGACGGAGAGGGAGAGCCCCTCCATGCCGAGTCCGTCGCGGAGGGTGGTGTCGTAGAGGCGAACGCCCTGCGGCGCGCCCGGGCTGCTGCTCATGGTGTCTCGCCGTCCTGTGCTGGCGCGCTCATTGGTCGCCGGGCGTGCGGAAGCGGTCTCGCAGGCCCGTGAGCGCCGTGGAGTGTGGTTGGGATGCGCTAGCCGCGCGCGATGATCGCCGCCGCCGGCCTCGATGGCCGGACGGCGCGCCTCGCCTTCCTGCGTGCAGTCACAGCATGCGTCATACGGTCATTGTAGGCGGCGGGGGCAGGATGGGCCAGACGAGGGGGCGGAGGACGCCTCGATGGCAAGGCATGAGCCCGAATGTGCGCAGTGCGGTATTGTGACACGCTCATGCTGGTCTTCATCGACGAGTCCGGCGACCCCGGGCGGAGCATCGCTCAAGGATCGAGTCGGTTCTTTGTGCTCGCGATCGTGATGTTCGAAGATCACGATGAGGCCACGCGATGCGAACAGGCGATCGCTGCCCTCGCGGAGCAACTGGGCCGCAGGCAGCAGGAGTTCAGGTTCTCGAAAGACTCACACCAGACACGGTGGAGGTTCCTCAATGCGGTGAGACCGTCCCGGTTCACGTTCCACGCCGTCGTCCTGGACAAACAGAGGTCGTGGCCACGCGATCATGAGATCCCGGCATCGTTGTACGAGTGGGCGTGCGGAATGGCCCTCAGGGCCGCATCGGACGGATGGTCCGATGCAACCGTCTTGCTCGACTCCATAGGTGATAGACGGTCCCAGCGAGAACGGCAACGCCGGCTGCGGGATGATGTCGTCGCGGTCCGCGGACCCGGCGCACTGAAGCGCCTCACGACGGCGCGTTCGCACTCGCAGAGACTGTTGCAACTCGCCGACTATGTAGCCGGCATCGTCATGCGCCAGCTCACTGGCAAGAAGTGGGGCGACGACTACTTCGCGGACATTGAGAGGCGCGGGACCGTACAGCGGTGGCAGTGACGGCAAGCAAACGCCCCCGCATAGTGCGAGGGCGTTCATCTGCGCGGGGGCCTATCCCCGAGGGGAATGCCTCGCCATCCGGCAGCCAGTTCAGCTTCCCGCGTCTTCATCACAAGCATGCGCGCCGTCCGAAACCTTGTCAAGCAAAGCGCGTCCGGGACATCCTGCCGAATCGGCCGCCGTAGTGCCCGCGTGGCGCGTCCCGGACTGCCGGGCGCTGCCCATGACCGTCAACCCTCCACTGACCCCGCCAGCCGCTGCCCATGACCGTCAACCCTCCACTGACCCCGCCAGCCGCTCAAGCACGGCCTCGGCCATCTCGCGCGTGCTGAGCGCAGCCTCGCCCGCGCCGGCGATGTCGGCGGTGCGCAGGCCGTCGCCGATGGCGGCGGCGACCGCTGCCTCCAGCGCCTGCGCCTCCGTCTCGAGGCCGCACGAGTGCCTCAGCAGCATCGCAACGCAGAGGAACATCGCCAGCGGGTTGGCGACGCCCTGGCCGGCGATGTCCGGCGCGCTGCCGTGGATCGGCTCGTAGAGCCCGCGCCCACGGCCGTCCTCGCGCAGCTCCCCGAGCGAGGCCGAGGGCAGCATGCCCAGCGATCCCGCGAGCATCGAGGCCTCGTCCGTGAGGATGTCGCCGAAGAGGTTGCTGGTGATCACCACGTCGAAGTCCGCGGGGCGGCGGATCAGGTGCATCGCCGCCGCGTCGACGAGCAGGTGCTGCAGTTCGACGTCGGGGTACTCGGGCCGGACCTCCTCGACGACCTCGCGCCAGAGCCGGGAGGTCTCGAGGATGTTCGCCTTGTCCACGCTCGTGACGTGGCCCCGCCGCTCGCGCGCCAGCCGGAAGCCGAGGTGCGCGACGCGGGCGATCTCGTCCTCGTTGTAGGTCATCGAGTCGACCGCGGCGCGGCGGCCGTCGATCGTGCGGCGTTCCTGCGGCTTGCCGAAGTAGATGCCGCTCGTCAGTTCGCGGATCACGACGATGTCGACGCCCCTCAGCACCTCCGGCTTGAGCGTCGAGCTGTCGATCAGCGCGGGATCGACGGTGACCGGGCGCAGGTTCGCCCAGAGGCCGAGCGAGGAGCGCAGCGCCAGCAGCCCCTGCTCCGGGCGCACGCTGGCGCGCGGGTCGTCCCACTTCGGGCCGCCGACGGCGCCCCAGAGCACCGCGTCGGCGCGCTCGGCGGCCTCGATCGTCTCGGGGAGGATCGCGATGCCGTGGGCGTCGATGCAGGCGCCGCCGACGAGTTCGTCGCTCGTGCGGAAGTCGTGGCCGAAGCGCGCGCCGATGGCTTCGAGGGCGCGCACGCCCTCGGCGGTTACCTCCGGCCCGATGCCGTCGCCCGCCAGTACGAGGATGTCGAACGCAGCCACGCCGCCTCCCTTGTGCGCGGGCGGAGTGTAGCGCGGGGTGCGCTTACGTCTATCGCCCGCGCGCCGCGCGAGCCGCCCGCGCCGCGGCAGCCGCCCGCGCGGCGATGCGGCGCACGCCCACGCGGCGCGGCGACCCGCCGTCGATGTCCCCGCCGAAGTGCACCTGCCAGATCGGCAGCGCATCGACGTAGAACGCGGCGCGCCGGCGGCTGTCGGGATCGCGGCTCGCAGGCCCCTCGTAGGCGTCGATCACGCGCTCGGCGAAGCCGCGCGGGCACTCGGCGAGCAGCGCGGCGAGGTCGTACGCCGGGTCGGCGATGAGTGCGTCGCCCCAGTCGATGACCCCGGCGAGGCAGCCGTCCGCGCTGGCGAGGATGTGCGCGCAGGCGAGGTCGGCATGCACGAGCACGCGCGGGGCGGCGCTCGATCCGCCGCCCTCGATGAACGACGCGAAGCGGCATTCGAGCCATCCCCGGCCGCGCGGTCCGAGGTGCGGCAGGCACGCCTCGACCATCGGACGGTAGATCTCCTCGCCGAGGTCGAGCTCGGGCACGCCGAGCGCGCTCGCTTCCGCCACTGGAGTGGCGTGGAGGGCAGTGAGCGCGGCGCCGACGTCGCGGGCGAGCGTCCCCCGCGCCGATCGGCCGAGGGCGCCGACGGTGACGCCCTCGATGTAGTCGTACGCGATGGCCGCGAGCCGTCCGCCGGCGCCGTGCACGGCCTCGGCGTTGGCGGGCGCGCGGATACCACGGTCGGCGAGCAGGGCAAGCAGCGCGGGTTCGCGCGCGTAGCCCGGGTCGATGCCCCAGGCGTACGCCTGTGGCTTGAGCACGCGCACGGTGCGGTCGGCGAGGCGGTACGCCGTCGCGCCCCAACCCTCGCCGATGACGCGCGCGCTCGCCGGGTCGGCGCCGGGCACGGACCGAGCGAGGACGGCGGCGAGGTCGGGCGTGGTCAGTCCGCCGTCACCGTGGGCAGCAGCGGCGAGCGCGCCTGCTCGAACCGCTCCACGTCGGCCTCGTACTCGAGCGTCATCGCGATGTCGTCGAGGCCGCGCAGGAGGCGGTACTTGCGGAAGGCGTCGATCTCGAACGTGCGCTCCCAGCCGGGGCCGGCGCGCACCGTCTGTGTCTCGAGGTCCACCTCGATCTCGGCGGCCGGGGTCTCCTCGGCACGCGCCATCAGCCAGTCGACATCCTGCTGCGCCAGCTCGACGGTGAGCACGCCGCCCTGGAAGCAGTTGTTCTTGAAGATGTCGGCGAAGGTGGGCGCGATCAGCGCGCTCACGCCGAGGCCCTGGATCGCCCACACCGCGTGCTCGCGGCTGGAGCCGGAGCCGAGGTTCTGCTGCGCGATCAGGATCGGCGCGCCCTCGTAGGCGGGGTCGTTGAGCACGAAGTCGGGATCGGCTCGCCACGCCTCGAAGGCGAACGGGCCGTAGCCCGTGCGCTCGATGCGCTTGAGGTACCTGGCGGGGATGATCTGGTCGGTGTCGACGTTCGCGCGGTTGAGCGGGATCGCGTTCCCGGCGACGCGGCTGACGGGGTCCATCAGGCCAGCTCCCTCACATCGACGAAGCGGCCGGCGATCGCCGCCGCCGCCGCCATCGGCGGGCTCACCAGGTGGGTGCGTCCGCCCGGCCCCTGCCGGCCCTCGAAGTTGCGGTTGGATGTCGAGGCGCAGCGCTCGCCCGGCAGCAGGATGTCCGGGTTCATGCCGAGGCACATCGAGCAGCCGGCGTCGCGCCACTCGAAGCCCGCCGCCGTGAAGATCGCGTCGAGGCCCTCACGCTCCGCCTGCGCCTTCACGAGGCCGGAGCCCGGCACCACCATCGCCTGCACGCTGGAGGCGACCTGCTTGCCCTCGATGATGCTCGCCGCGGCGCGCAGGTCGTCGATGCGCGCGTTCGTGCAGGAGCCGAGGAAGACGCGGTCGATTGCGATCTCGCGGATCGGCGTCCCGGCCTCGAGGTCCATGTACTCCAGCGCGCGCGTCGCCGCCTCGCGGCGGGCGGGTTCGCTGAAGCTCTGGGGGTCGGGCACCACGTCGCCGATGGCGACGCTCTGCCCGGGGTTCGTGCCCCAGGTGACGAAGGGCTCGATCGCGGCCCCGTCGAGCACGACCTCGCGGTCGAAGCGCGCGCCCTCGTCGGTGGGCAGCGCACGCCACTGCTCGACGGCCTGTTCCCAGTCCTCGCCCTGGGGCGCCTGCGGGCGACCCTTGACGTATTCGAAGGTGGTCTCGTCCGGGGCGACGAGGCCGGCGCGCGCGCCCGCCTCGATCGACATGTTGCAGACCGTCATGCGGCCTTCCATCGAGAGGCTGCGGATCACCTCGCCGCGGTACTCGATGACGTAGCCGACGCCGCCGTCGACGCCAATCTCGTTGATGATCGCGAGGATCACGTCCTTCGCGGTGACGCCGGGGCCGAGCGCGCCGCTGACCTCCACCGACATCGTCCTCGGGCGCGACTGGCGCAGCGTCTGCGTCGCCAGCACGTGCTCGACCTCGGAGGTGCCGATGCCGAAGGCGAGCGCGCCGAAGGCGCCGTGTGTCGAGGTGTGGCTGTCGCCGCAGACGATGGTCAGGCCCGGCTGGGTCACGCCCTGCTCCGGCCCGATCACGTGGACGATGCCCTGGCGCGCGTCGAAGATGCCGTAGAGCGGCAGCCCGAACTCGCGGCAGTTATCGGACATCACCTGGATCTGCGTCGCGGAGAGCGGGTCCGGGTTCGGCTGATCCCGCCCGATCGTCGGCACGTTGTGGTCGACGGTGGCGAGCGTGAGATCCGGACGGCGCACCTGGCGTCCGCTGAGCCGCAGCCCCTCGAACGCCTGCGGCGAGGTCACCTCGTGCACGAGGTGCAGGTCGATGTAGAGCAGGTCCGCCGGGGCGCCGGCGTCCGCCTCCGCGCCGAGCGCCTCGCGGCGCGCGGCGTCGGCCAGCGGGCTCTCGATGACGTGCGCTCCCAGATCTTCTCGGAGAGCGTGCGCGGTGTCGTCATCGGTGCTCCCGTCTCGTGCAGCGCCGCCTATTGTACGATGCCGACGCTTGACTGCCGCAGCAGGCGGGCGAGAATGGGAGCGGGCGGGTTCGCTCCCTGAAACGCTGACGGGGCCGACCAGGCTCGGCCCGCTCGTCTCGGACCACCGGCAGCGCGCAGCGCGCATGCCGAAGGAGCCACGCATGGACGCGATGATCCCCCCTGTCGTCGTCGAGCCCCGCGAGGGCTGGCGCATCTGGCTGCGCTTCGAGGACGGCGCGGAGGGCGAGATCGATCTCTCAGACGTTGCCCTCCAAGGCGTATTCGCCGCGTGGAGTGATCGCACGTTCTTCGAGTCGGTCCACCTCACCCCGCACGGCTCGGTCGCCTGGAGCGAGGAGCTCGAGCTGTGCGCGGACGCGCTCTACCTCGAGCTCACCGGCAAGCCCGCCGAGGAGGTGATGCCGGGCCTGCGAGCGCTGGAGGCCGGTGCCTGAACTCTGCCGCTTCCACGGCATCGATCGCCATGTACGCGCGCGAGCACGGCCCTCCCCACTTCCACGCGCGCCACGGCGGCGACGCGTCGGTGGCGATCGACCACCCGGCGATGCTGCGCGGACGGCTGCCGCCACACGCTGCGGCGCTGGTCATCGAATGGGGTACTGCGCCAGGCCGAACTGTAGCGTGCAGCGCGGCGAGCCGCCCGGCCGCATCCCGCCGCTGGACTGACCGCGCGCGTCCCCGCCCTTACGGCGCGGCCGCGGCGGCCGGCTGCGGCGAGGTCGTGTTGAGGTAGCGGTTCAGCGCGTGCATGTAGGCGCGCGCCGAGGCGACCAGGACCGTGTCGGCGGCGCGCCCGCTGTAGGTGCGCCCCCCGGCCTCGATGCGAATCGTGACCTCACCCACGGCGTCGATACCCTCGGTGACGGACTTCACGCTGAACTCGGTGAGCTCGTTCTCGACGCTCATCACGCGGTTGATCGCCTGGTAGATCGCGTCCACCGGGCCCGTCCCGATGGCGGCGTCCTGCCGCAGCTCGCCCTCGGGGTCCACGAGCCGCACCGTCGCCGTCGGCGCCATGTGATCGCCCGTCGAGACCTGCACGAGGTCCAGCTGCCACTGCTCCTGGACCTGCACCGAGGTCTGCTCCGAGAGGATCGCCTGCAGGTCGCGGTCGTCCACCTCGTTCTTGCGGTCCGCCACGTCCTTGAACGCGTCGTAGACGCGGGCCAGCGCCTCGTCGTCGAGCTCCACTCCGAGGTCGGCGATGCGCGAGCGCAGGCCGTGGCGGCCGGAGAGCTTGGTCAGCACGATCGAGTCCCCCGAGGGGATGCCGATGTCGGCCGGGTCCATGATCTCGTAGGTCTCGCGCAGCTTGAGCACGCCGTCCTGGTGGATGCCGGAGGAGTGGCGGAACGCGTTCTTCCCCACCACGGCCTTGTTGGACTGCACCGCCATACCGGAAACACGCTCGACGATGCGGCTCGCCTGGTGCAGCTCGGGCGTGCGCACGTCCGTGTGCAGGCCCGAGTAGTCGGCGCGAGTCTTGATCGCCATGATCACCTCCTCGAGGGAGGTGTTGCCCGCGCGCTCGCCGATGCCGTTGATCGCACCCTCCACCTGGCGCGCGCCGTTGAGCACGCCCGCCAGCGAGTTCGCCGTCGCAAGTCCGAGGTCGTTGTGGCAGTGCACGGAGATGCGCGCCTTGTCGATGTTGCGCACGTGCTCGGCGACCGAGGCGACCAGGGCGCCGAACTCCTGCGGCAGCGCGTAGCCGACCGTGTCCGGGATGTTGACCGTGGTCGCGCCCTCCTCGATCGCCGCCTCCAGCAACTGGTAGACGAATTCGGGGTCCGAGCGCGTCGCGTCCATCGGCGAGAACTCGACGTCCGGGCAGTAGCCGGCGGCGCGGGAGACGGCGGCGCGCGCCATCTCCATCACGTCCTCGCGGTTCTTGCGCAGCTGGTGCGCCATGTGAATCTCGCTGGCCGAGATGAAGACGTGGATGCGCGGCGTCTCAGCCTGCGAGATCGCGTTCCAGCACGAGTCCACGTCGTCCGGGTGCGCCCGCGCGAGGCCCGCGATCATCGGGCCGCGCACCTCGCGCGCGATCAGCGAGACGGCCTCGAAGTCACCGGGGGAGGAGAAGGGGAAGCCCGCCTCGATGATGTCGACATTGAGGCGGGCGAGCTGTCGCGCCACCTCGAGCTTGTCTTCCATCGTGAAGCCCACGCCGGCGGATTGCTCGCCGTCACGGAGCGTGGTGTCGAAGATATAGACCTTGTCGCTCATCGCTCAGTCACTGTCCTCACCCGTGCCGTCCGTTCCGTTGGTTCGGCGGTGGGGCGTTCGAGCCGTCCCGCCCCGCTCTCAGGTGGCCCTCCCGACCGCTCAGGCGGCGGAGGGCCGGAAAAGCGCGAGGCCGTCCGGTGCGAGGCAGCCGATGAGTACGTGCGGTGTCACCGGTTCGGTTCCCCCAGCCACTTCATCATCGCCCGCATTTCCTTGCCGACCTCCTCGATCGGGTGTGCTGCGTTCTGGCGGCGCAGCGCGAGGAAGCGCGCGCGGCCGGCCTGGTTCTCGCTGATCCACTCGCTCGCGAACTCGCCGCTGCGGATCTCGCCGAGGATCGCGCGCATCCGGTCCTTGACGCTCGCGTCGATCACGCGCGGGCCGCGCGTGTAGTCGCCGTACTCGGCGGTGTCGCTGATCGAGTAGCGCATGTACTCCATGCCGCCCTCGTAGAGCAGGTCGACGATCAGCTTCACCTCGTGGAAGGTCTCGAAGTAGGCGGACTCGGGCTGGTAGCCGGCCTCGACGAGCGTCTCGTAGGCGGCCTTGATCAGCGAGGTCAGCCCGCCGCAGAGGATCACCTGCTCGCCGAACAGGTCTGTCTCCGTCTCCTCGAGGAACGTCGTCTGCAGGATGCCGGCGCGCGAGCTGCCGATGCCCTTGCCGTAGGCGAGGGCGAGCTGCAGCGCGGACTCGCTCGCGTCCTGGTGGATGGCGACCAGCGCCGGCACGCCGAGCCCGGCCTCGTACTCGCGGCGCACGAGGTGGCCCGGGCCCTTCGGCGCGATCATCGAGACGTCGACGTCGGCCGGGGCATCGATCTGGTTGAAGTGCACGTTGAAGCCGTGCGCGAACATCAGCGTCTTGCCCTCGACCATGTGCGGGGCGATGTGGTCCTCGTAGACCTGGCGCTGCACCTGGTCCGGAACGAGCATCATCAGCACGTCCGAGTCGCGCGCCACGTCGGAGACGCTCCCGACCGCGAGGCCGGCGGCCTGCGCCTTCGCCCACGAGGGCGAGCCGGGGTAGAGGCCGACGGAGACCGTGAGGCCGGAGTCCTGCAGGTTCAGTGCGTGGGCGTGGCCCTGCGAGCCGTACCCGATGACGCCGATGCGCCGGTCCCGCAAGAGCCCGAGGTCTGCGTCCTCGTCGTAGAAGATCCTGGCCACGTCTCGTCCTCTCCGCGCCGCGCCCCCGGTTGGCCCAGGTGTGCGGCGTCGCCCGCAGTGCGGGCCGCTAGTCGCTGACGTACGGCAGTTCGCCCTCTGGACGGCGTCCGGAGCTGTGGCGGAAGCGCTGCAACTCCTCGGACTCCGGATCGTGCATGGCGGTGGTGCGCTCGCCGCGCAGCATCGCGATCCGGCCCGTACGGGTCAGCTCCAGGATCCCGTACGGCTCGAGGTTCTCGATCAGCGAGTTGAACTGCCGCTCCTCCGCCACGATCTGGATGATCAGGCTGCCCGGCGCGACATCCACGGCCCGCGCCCGGAAGATATCGACCAGATCGAGGATCTCGCGGCGCTGCTCCGTGGTGCACGCCACCTTGACCAGCGCCAGCTCGCGGATCACGGTGTCCTCGCCGGTGAGGTCGGCGACCTCGATCACGTCGATCAGCTTCGCGAGCTGCTTCTCGACCTGGTCGACGATGCCGTTCTCGCTGGCGACGACGATCGTCATGCGCGAGATGCCCGGCTCCTCGGTGGTGCCGACGGCGAGCGAGTCGATGTTGAAGCCGCGCCGCCGGAACAGCGAGGCGACGCGATTGAGGACGCCGGGGCGGTCCTCGACGAGCGCGACGAGGGTGTGTTTCCGCAACTCGCTCATCGGGCCACCTCGCTCGGGGTTGCGGGCTTGGGCGCCTCGACCGTCTCGGAGAGCGCCGAGCCGGCGGGGACCATCGGCCAGACGTTGCCCTCCGCCTCGACCTGGAAGTCGACGACGACCGGGCCGTCGTGCGCGTTGGCCTCCTCGATGGCGCCGTCGACGCGGTCGGCGTCGGTGACGCGCAGCGCCTTGATGCCGTACGCCTCGGCGAGCTTCACGAAGTCCGGCTGGCTGATCGCGACGGAGACGTAGTTGTCCGCGTAGAACAGCTCCTGCCACTGACGGACCATGCCGAGGTAGCCGTTGTTGATGATCGCCATCTTCACCGGCAGGTGCTCGTCGACCATCGTGGCCAGCTCCTGCAGCGTCATCTGGAAGCCGCCGTCGCCGCAGATCGACCAGACGAGCGAGTCCGGCTTCGCGACCTGCGCGCCCATCGCCGCCGGCACCTCGAAGCCCATCGTGCCGAGGCCGCCCGAGGTGATCAGCTGGTTCGGGTAGCTGAAGCGTATGTGCTGCGCGGCCCACATCTGGTGCTGGCCGACGCCGGTCACGATCACCGTGTCGTCGTCGCATTGCTCGGAGATCCGCTTGATCACGCCCTGCGAGGTCATCTGCGGCCCGCTCGGAATCGCCATCGAGTGCGAGTGGTTCTCGCGCACCTCGTCGATCCAGCGGATCCAGTCGAGGTGCGAGCGCTGCCGCGTCGCGTCGCGGAGCTGCGGCAGCACGTCCTTGACGTGCCCGAGGATCGGGACCTCGGTCGGCAGGTTCTTGCCGTGCTCGCCGGCGTCGATGTCGACATGGATCAGCTTCGCGTGTTGGTTGAAGTCGTTGAAGCGCCCGATCGCGCGGTCGTCCATGCGGTTGCCGATGCCGATCACGAGGTCGGCGTTGGAGGCGGCCATGTTCGCCTCGTAGGAGCCGTGCATGCCCATCATCCCGTAGGACAGCACGTGCGTGCGCGGGATGCTGCCGAGGCCGAGCAGCGTGTTGAGTACCGGGACACCGCTGTGCTCGGCGAACTGGCGCAGCTCCTCGCAGGCCTCGCCGAGGATCACGCCGTGCCCGGCGATGATCAGCGGCCGCTCGGCGGCGTCGATCAGCTCGGCCGCGCGGGCGATGTCGCCCTCGTCCGCGGCGCCGGGGGGGTTGTAGCCGCGGACGGAGACCTCCTCCGGCCAGACGAACTCCGCCTCGTCGATGAACACGTCCTTGGGGATGTCGATGTGCACGGGACCGGGGCGGCCGGTGGTGGCCAGGTAGGCCGCCTCGGCGAAGGTGTGCGCGAGGTTCTCGGCATGCATCACCAGGTAGTTGTGCTTGACGCACGGCATCAGGATGCCGGTCGCGTCGGCCTCCTGGAAGCCGTCCCGCCCGATCATGTTGCGCGCGACGTTGCCCGTCACGAACAGCGTCGGCACCGAGTCCATCATCGCGTTCTGGACCGCCGTGACCAGGTTCGTCGCGCCCGGCCCGGAGGTCGCGAGCGCGCAGCCGAGGCGTCCCGCCGCGCGGGCGTAGCCGTCGGCGGCGTGGCCGCCGCCCTGCTCGTGGCGCACCAGGATGTGGCGCACCTCGGGGTGGGAGGGCCAGCGGTCGTAGAGCGGGAGGACGACCCCGCCGGGGTAGCCGAATACGGTGTCGATGCCCACGCGCTTCAGACTCTCGAGGACGATATCGGCGCCGCTCATTCTCATCGTGGGTTCCGTCTCTTCCGCTTCGTGCGATTCGCGCTGGCCGTGTGTGGTTGTTGTGAAGGGGCGGCAGCCCGGCACGCGGGCTGATTGGCGGCGCTACCTCTGTGGCGGCGCCGCCTAGCGCAGTACGAGCAGGAGGACAAGCAGGCGCGCCGGTGCGGAACCGGTCGCGCGCCATCGGGGCAGCTGCGGTCTGGGGAGTGTTGCCCTCATCAGTTGGACAGTATCCGCGCGTCCCGCGCACACCGTCAACAGCGCGGCGAGGGCGCGAGACGAGCGGTCGGGCCCCAAACCATAGCGCCCGCGCGTGCAACAATCCGCACCCTCGAAACAACAGGGACGGCGAAGGTGCGTCGATGAACACCGAAGACCGGCTCGACCGTCCATACCAGATCCGGCTTCAGCAGCGCGATGACGGCAACGGCGCCTACTGGTTCGCGACAGTCGAGGAACTGCCCGGCTGCCTCTCGGACGGCGACAGCGAGGCGGAGGCGCTCGCCTCCGTGCGCGACGCCATGCACGGCTGGATGAGCGCCGCCCTCGAAGCCGGGCGTCCGATTCCTCGGGCGTCCGTAGACCGCCGGGGGCAGCCGGTGGAAGAACGGACCCGATGAGATGAGCGGCAGGACGCGCTGGGCAGCGCTTGCGTCGGCAGCAGCGGTCCTGCTCGCCCTGGCGCTCGCCGCTGCACCGGCCGCCCACGGCGCGGACGGCGAGCTCGAGGTGCGCGTCGCCGCACAGCGCCTCGCCAACGGGAACACGGAGTTCGCGCTCCAGGAGCGCCAGGCGAACGGGGAGTGGGCCGAACGGCGGCTGCCACGGGGACGGTTCTTCCCGGCGGACACGAGGGTCGGCCGCTGGCTCGGCAGCTCGCCGCTGACGGTCGCGCTGCAGCCGGACAGCATGTCCACGGCGACACCCGCCCCCGACCTCGAAGTACGGGTCGCGGCTCAACTCCTCGCCGACGGGCGCATGGAGTTCGCGCTCCAGGAGCGCGAAGCGGACGGGGACTGGGGCGAGCGGCGGCTGCCACGGGGACGGTTCTTCCCAGCGGACACGAGGGTCGGGCGATGGCTGTCCAGCTCGCCGCTGACGGTCGAGGTGCCCTCGGACAGCATGTTGGCGGCGACGCCCACTGCTGCTTGCGTCCTCGCCGACAACGTGGCTCGCGTGACGGCCGCGACCTTCCAAGTGCAGACCGCAGCCAGCTACGGTACCGCCTTCTACATCGGGGACGGCGAGTGGATCACGAACCACCACGTGGTGGAGACCGTGGACCGCGTCTCGCTGGTCCACGGCGACACATGGCTGACTGCCATCGTCGCGGGCAGCCTGCCTGGCTACGACCTTGCACTGCTCCGTGCGCAGCCACCCACATCGGTGAGCCCGTTGAGGTTCGTTGGCACAAGGCCGACGGTCGCGTCAAGCCTGTCGGTGGTTGGGTTCCCGGTCTACGTCTCCGACACTCCGTCCGTCACCGGAGGGCTCGTATCGAAACACGCCCCGTTCTCCGTACACGGCGGGCCCGCCGACGGCGTCGTGGTCCAGTCGGACGCAGCGATGAATCCCGGCAACAGCGGCGGGCCGATCGTCGATGACTGCGGAGCCGTGATCGGCGTCGTTACATTCGGGTACGACGCTGCGCCGTCCGGTCGCCCGGTCGAGGGCATCAATTTTGGCGTGGCCGCAGAGACGGTCGCGGGCCAACTTCCCAGCCTCAGATCCTCCACGCACTACGCCAGACGCGTGCCCTCCGCAGCCGCACCCCTCGCAACGGCGCTGGAGATCACCGCGCTCTGCAGCGGAAACTGGGACAACTCCGACGATTGCCAAGCCGCGGCAGCTAGCGGCCTCGATACCAGCGATCCGGGGATTTGGGCTCGTGGTGTGGAGGAGTGGGACAACCTCTACTACAGCATCGACGAATTGGAAGGGCGCGACTATCTGAGCCTGCGCGATCTCGGGCGCGGACGACACACCTTGCAGATCAATGAGCGGCGGGCGGGCGGCTGGACGGGCTGGTCGGCACCGTACACGTTCACAATCACCGGCGCCGCGCCAATGGAAATCCGGGCCATCTGCAATGGCGACTGGGCCGACTACTCCACGAGCGACGACTGCTTCGCTGCGGGCTCGGGCGGCATCCTCGCCGAGGACTCGCCGGTGATATGGACGCTCGGTGTCGCTGAGTGGGCCAACATCCTCTACAGCATCGACGGGGGAGCGGCACTAGCAAGAGCGGACCTGAACCTGCGCAACTTCGCGGCCGGCTTCCACACGATCCACGTGAGCGAGCAGCAGGCTGCGGGGTGGACGGGCTGGTCCGAGCCTTACGCGTTCACCATCACCGGCGCCGCGCCGTTAGAGATCAGCGCGATCTGCAACCGGAACGACCATGGGTCAAGCGACGACTGCCGCGCCGCCGGGGCCAGCGGCATTCTCGCCGAGAGGGATCCGTCCATCTGGAGACGGGGCATGGTGAACTCCGACAACGTCCGCTACAGCATCGACGGAGGCGCGGCGGTCGCGCGGGAGGACTTCACGCTTCGCAATCTCACAGGCGGGCGACACCAGATCCGGCTAAGCGAGCAGCAGCCCGCCGGAGGGACGGGATGGTCGGAGCCGTACTGGTTCACGATCACCGGCGCCGCACCGCTGGAAATCCTTGCCTTCTGCGACTACCCCGGCGAAGGGGCCACACGGGAGGACTGCCACGCGACGAGAGTCACGCGGGACGGTCGCCATTGGCTGTGGCCGCGCGGCACTGTTGACCAGGCGAACGTGCGCTTCAGCGTCGATGGCGGAAGCGCAGTCGCGTGGGAAGACCTCAACCTGATCGCCCTCAGGGATGGCCAGCACAACATCCGCATCGGCGAGCAGCAGGCAGCGGGCTGGACCGGTTGGTCCGAGCCCTACTGGTTCACGATCCGCTGACGCGCGTCCGGAGTAGCGAGGGCGCCCTGCCTACGGCCGCCCGTACCGCCTCCGCGTGATCGCGCGGGCGAGGGCGCCGAGCGGGTGCACGATGTGCGCGAACGGGCCGCCCGTGCGCACTACGTCGGCGTAGCGCTCGTCGCCGCGGATCAGCCGCGCGCAGTGGTTCCAGATCCGGCCCGAGCGCTGCAGCGCCCAGATGAACGGCGGCGGGTAGAGGTAGAAGACCTCCATCAGCCCCTTGGAGATGGCGATCTCGGGGAGCACGTCGCGCTCCATCGCCGCCTGGTAGTCGCGCATCGAATCGCGCTCGCCTCGCAGGTAGCGGTGCGCCGCGGGCGCGACGGCGACGCCCGAGGTGATCGCGGCCAGGATGCCCTCGCCGGAGAGCGGGTCGATCAGACCCGCCGCGTCGCCGATCAGCGCCGATCCTCCGGCCGCGAGCACGCTGCCGTGGCGCCGCATCGGCAGGTGATGCCCGCGCAGCGATTCGAGGCGATCCGGATCGATGCCGTAGCTGCGGCAGAGCGCGTGCAGTTGCGGGCGCAACTCGCCCCCCGTGGCCTTCCAGCAGCCGACCCCGACGTTGACGTGGTCCTCCTTCGGGAACAGCCAGCCGTACCCGCCGGTCATGGCGCCGAGCTGCAGCACGACGTTGCCGCGCAACCACTCCGGCGGCCCGTCCGGGCAAGGCAGGTTGCCCTCCAGGCCGACGCCGCTCTCCTCGGCGTGCTCGTAGCCGAGCGAGGAGCCGACGACGCCGTTCGCCCCGTCCGCGCCGATCACGACGCGGGCGCGATGCAGCTCCGGCGCCGCGCCGTTGCCGACGGCGACCTCGTAGCTGCCGTCGCCGAGGCGCGTCACCTGCCGCACGCGTTGGCCGTCGCGGAACTCCGCGCCGGCCTCCTGCGCGCGCTCGACGAGGAAGTGATCGAGGCGGCTGCGCTGCGTGATGTAGGTCAGCGGCTTGTCGTGGCGGAGGACGACCTGGCGGCCGTGACGCATCTGGATGATGGCGCCCTGGATGACGTCCTCGACGACCGGGTCGAGCGAGAAGGGGAGCAGCGCGTCGCAGCGGACGGTGACGCCGCCGCCACAGGGCTTGTCGCGGGGGAAGCGCGCGCGATCGAGCAGCAGCACATCGACGCCGCGCGCGGCCAGCTCCCGCGCAGCGGTGCTGCCGGCCGGTCCGGCCCCGACGACGATCGCCTCGACATCCACGGGCGGATGCTACTCCGGGTCGCCGTTGCGGTCAGGCTCGCACATCGAAGCGAGTGACGCCGCGCTCAGCCGACGGCGATCGCCGTCGCGGCGAGGAAGATCGCCTGCACGACGGCCGCCGCCGCGAGGATGAGACGTCCGGCCACGCGATCACGGCCGTGCACCAGCAACGCGACGACCAGTCCAATCACCAGGATCGCGCTCGCGCTGCGTCCCATCTCCAGCAGCGCCGCGAGCGTGAGGAAGTCCGCCGCCGCATCGCTGGCCGCGAGATGCAGCGGCATGGTGACGGGTACGGAGGCGTGACGGAGCGCGATCTGCAGCCAGACCAGCACGCCGCCGGCGATCGCGAGGCCGGCGAGCGCGAGCCCGAGGCGGTCGTCGGTGAGCAGCGCCTGCGGGCCGGTCCTGCGCGCCTGATGCGCTAGCTGGGCCGTCGGGCCGAGCTCCTGCCGGATCAGCACCTGCCTCGCGAACTCGTGCGGATCGGCGACCGTGATCGCGTAGGTCCGCTGCGGCGTCACCACGTACACCAGCTCCCCGCGCGAGCGATCCGTGGCGTAGCAGAGCACGGGACCGAGCGGCGCGATCTCGGCATGCCCGATCTGGCTGCCCCACCACCCGACACCTCGCACCGACGGCAGCCCGACGGCGGACGCCGGCACCAGCCGCTCGATCGACCCGAGCGGGATCACCTGCTGGCTGTGTCCCCAGCGGATCAGCAATGCGTTGCGGTCCAGGTGGTAGGAGAGCGTCGCCAGCGACCACGTCCAGTAGCCGAACAGCAGCGCGATCGCCGCCGCCGCCAGCGACCCGCTGTAGGCGAGCCAGCCCGCGAACCCCAGTTCCGTGACCACTCCGAGCGTGAGCAGCAGCAATGCGACGGCGAGCGCCCAGAACGTGATCAGCCCGCCGACGCGAACACCGAGTTCTCTGGGCGGGCTGAACTGCATCGACCGTACCGCGCCGTCCCGGCGCCGCTCTCAGCGGCCCGCCGCTGCCGTCATGCTCCGACGGCGGCGCCGGAGTAGACGGGCGTCAGCCACTCGGCGTACTGCGGGAGGCGGCCCGTGATCGCCTGGAAGTAGCGGTTCTGCAGCTCCGTCGCCACCGGCCCGGGCCGCCCGTCGCCCACCGGCACGCGGTCCACCTCGACGACGGGGATGAGGTGCGCGGCGGTGCCCGTCATGAACACCTCGTCGGCGATGTAGAGCTCGGAGCGGTCGATCGTGCGCTGCTGCACCTCCAGGCCGAGCTCCTCGCGCGCGATCTGGAGCGCGGTCTCGAGCGTGATGCCCTCGAGGATGTTGTCCTGCGGCGGCGGCGTGATGATCACGCCGCGGCGCAGGATCGCGATGTTCTCGCCGGAGCCCTCGGAGACGTGGCCGTCCTGGTTGAGCAGGATCGCCTCGTCGAAGCCGGAGAGTTCCGCCTCCGTCTTCGCCATCGCGTTGTTGACGTAGAGCCCGGTCACCTTCGCGCGCGCCGGAATCGAGGTGTCGTCGACACGGCGCCACGACGAGGTCATGCAGCGCGCACCCGGCCTCGGGGTCGAGGTACGCGCCGAAGGGAGCGAGGAAGAGCAGGTAGTCGTCCTGGAGGTTGTGCATGCGGACGCCGAGCATCTCGGACGACTTGTAGACGAGGGGGCGGATGTAGACGTCCTCGCGGAAGCCGCTGCGTGCGGCCAGCTCGTGGATCTGGTCGACCAGTTCGTCGTCGCTGGCGCGCAGCTCCAGGCGCATGATCTTCGCGCTCTGGCGCAGCCGCTCGACGTGGTCGCGCACGCGGAAGAGGTAGAGCTCGCCGCTGTCGTCGTTCCAGTTGCCGCGGATGCCCTCGAACACGGCGGTGCCGTAGTTGAAGGCGTGGGTCATGACGCCGATCTTCGCGTCCTCCAGCGGCATGAACTCGCCGCGCAGGTACGCCATCGGTATCGCCATCGTCTGCTCCAGCCGCCGCCCGGTGCCGGCTCCAGTGCTGTGCCGGGCGGGGGTGATCAATCGTGATGCTCAGCCCGATGATATGGGCCGCACGAATCGGGCGGCAACCGCCGCACGGGGCCGGGCAGTGTCGGGCGCGCTATGCTCGCCGCCGGACGCCCGCAGCGGAGCGGGCGCGCGAACGCGCAGCGAGGCGCACACGAGACCAGAAGGAGGAACGGCGATGCCCAGGCTCAGCGAGAGTTTCACCATCGGCGGACTCGAGATCGCGGCGCTCAGCGACGGCGCGCCGGATCGCGCCCTCGGCGGCTTCTTCCACGATGTCGACCCGGCGGCCTGGACCAGCGCGATCGGCATCACGGACCCCGAGGACCCCGTACCCTTCAACTTCGGCTCGTTCCTGATCCGCGGTGACGGCCACCTCACGCTGATCGACACCGGCTACGGCGTGCCCGCTCTCGCGATGGGCATCCCCGGGGGTGGCGAGCTGCCCCAGCGCATCACCGACCTCGGCGTGCAGCTCGAGGAGATCGACCGCGTGATCCACACCCACCTGCATGGCGACCACGTCGGTTGGAACATCCACGACAACGAGGACGACCGGCTGATGTTCCCCAACGCCACCTTCTACGTGCACCAAAACGAAGTGAACTACTGGACCAGCAGCGCCTCCGACGACAACCCGATGGCGGAGAATGTGCGCCGCCGCATCAATCCGGTCATCGCAGCCGGCCGCGTCGTGACCACCGAGGGCGAGTACGCCGTCGGCGAGGCGCTGACGATGATCCCCGCGCCGGGCCATACGCCCGGCCACTGCACGGTGCTGGCCGCCTCGCAGGGTACGAACCTGCTGATGCTCGGCGACGCCGCGCACCACCCGATCCACCTCGAGCACCACGACTGGATCCCGCAGGTCGACCTCGATCCGGCGGAGTCGACCCGCACTCGCGGCAAGATCGCGCGGCTGGCGGTCGAGAAGGACGCGATCGTGACCAGCGGCCACTTCCCGATCCTCTCCCTCGGCCGCATCCGCGAGGTCGAGGGCGGCTACAAGTGGGAGCTGATCGAGGAGCTCGGCTAGCGGGGCGCTGCTTCGTAGCGCTCGACCAAAGCGAGAGCTCGGCGATCGAGCACTCCGGGCGCGTGTACTTCGAAAGCGTCGAGGAAGTCCTCGGTCAGCTCATCCTGCAAGAAGAGCAGATCCGCGATCTCGGTCGAGTCCATGTTGTCGAGCCGCATGCTGACCACCCTGCGGTCTGCATCCAGGCGCCAACGCTCCTGCATTGGGGCGCATGCGGCTTCCGCGAGACGAACCAACTCGCCGAGATGGGTCTCAGAGAGGTAGTCATCAGCGTTTGGCCGCGAGGCCGCGAACAACAGTGCCGACAAGGGTAAGCGTTGTGGATCACACACCACCACACCCAAGTCGCAGCAGATGCGACGGCAGCCTCGCCAGTCGGCTCCGACGAAACGAGCAGTGGCCACCACTTCGCCTGAGCGGTCTGCTCGGGATACTCGGAGGCGGCTGCCCGGTAGAGGTCAAAGCACTTGAGATGGAACACGGCGACGTCAGACTTGTTGAGCGTGGTGCGGGCCTTGCTCTCGATCCATGCCCCGATCTCAGGTCCCTGACCCGCTCCGTCGATCTCATGGCCGGCCCCGGATTGTGAGCCTCGACCGAACAGCCCGAGGACTCCGGCGTGCTGCCGCCTTGTGAAGCCTGGCCGCCATAAGAGCTGCGAGGCCGCTCGCTCCCATGCTCGGCCACTCGCCGGCGAGTGGCCCTGCAATAGCGCGCAAGCAGGAAGGCTCCATGGCCAACGCTGCGAGGGTTCGGCCGTTGGCGTGCCAGGCTACGAGCGGCATCCGACTTAGGCCAGCAAGTCGATCACGTTACTCGCCGGCTCATCCTCCGCGACAGTGGCGACGCTGTGTTGTGACCGGCGCCCCGCTCGCGTCGTCGATGAGTCCCTTCTGCGCCTCCGCCCCCGCCGAGCTCATTCGCGCGGTTGAGCGATTCCGGGGCGACCCTCTGAGACCAGGCGCAGGACGGTAAGGGCATCGCGCTGGAACGGAACCATCTCTCCAGCCGTCGATGTATCAATGCGGCAGGCGTCGAGCCAGGCGAGCAGCAACGCCTCGACCTGGTCGTCGTCGCGCATTCCACGCAGCACGACGACTGCGGCTTGATTGCTGGGCGTGTCCTCGAAGCTAGGCAGTCGGTGCTGTTCCCAAAAGGTCTCGAGCTCGCGAGCCGCCGTCGCGTGAAATGTGAAGGTCATGTGGAGCATCGACGCGTAGGGCTCAGTCTCCCAGGTCGCGGATTCGCCCGATCTCGCGTTGCCGCCTTGCCCGCGAGCGACCGTCGCAAGATCCTCAAGCTGGTCAACCATCAGGAAGACCTTGCGCACGCCCGCGGCGGCGAACGCGATCATGGCGAAGTCCAGGTACTGCAACCCATTGCGGATCTGGCTCGCGGTGGAGACCCTGCCGAGGAAGCTCGGTACCTCGTCTGGTGTCTCCGCGAAGACTTGGAGCAGGTCAGGGCGCAACGCCGGGGACGTGGGCGCGATCGCCAGCCGCGTTTCGGCCAGCTTCGCCCGCACCTTCTCTGGCGCGTCGTCACCGATCGCTGTGCAGATCAGCTCTCGGGCACGGAGCAACGGCGCCTTCGCGTCCGTCGCCATTCCGATTACTGCGTTGAACAGCACCGGGTAGAGACCCGTCCGGTTCATTGTGTTCAGCTCCGAGAAGCCCGCCGCGATAGGGATAAGTCGGTTCTCGCGCATGCCCGTCGCGGCCTCGACCTGCTTCCCGAAGTCAGTGTTTATCTTGCGGACCGACTCTCGCATCGGGCTGTCTTGCCGTAGCCAGTGTCGCCCCCCGGCCCTTTGCTCCAGAGAAAGCCGATCTGGCGGCTGCCCTGGAGGGCCCCGCGGACCGTCTTCTCGAAGAAATCGGCCTCTTCCTCAGGGAACACCTCCGAGCTATATGGGTCCCCCCCTCGGCCCGAGATCGCGGAGTGCCGTCCAATCCCCAGGTCTCTTCGATGTGCTGACGACGTGCTCATAGATTCCCCTTTCCGCTTCTCATCGTTGCCTCTAGCCGCCGGCGTCCGTGGTGTCGAAATGCCGGCTCCGAACTCGGTAGGGCTGTCGTGCCGATGTGCAGAAGCACTTCGACATCAAGCTCGGGGTAGTCCCCATCGGCCAGTCTCGCGCACCAGGTCACACAGAACACGCGTCACTCCGCACTCGTGAGCGACTTGGGCGCGCAGCTGGTGGATTGGGAGGTAAGGCTCGGCCAGAGAGGAGCTGGACCTGACGGCGCTCCCGGTAGGCGCTCGGGAAGGCCCGCGACACACGGTCACCCGATGCCGCGCCGGGCCGGAACGAGGTCACCGTCCGGCCCGAACTTCAAGTCGGCTGCCAGCCATCACGTTCGCGTCGGGATGGGCAGGGACGTAGCGAGACTGATCGTAAAGAAGGAGTTCCGCGTAGGAGCGTCTTGATCGTCGTCGCGTCGAGTCGGAGGCCACAGGCCGAATGCCGCGACCGTAAGGGCGTCATTCGTGGCTTCGGCGAGCCTTGTTGCTCGGGCGCTCTGCGCGGGTGCCCAAAGCGGCGATCCATCACGGGCGGCGATCTCCTTCTCGACGGCGTCTGGCGATGTCTCGTCCCCGATTCGTTCAGCGGCCCATGCCGCCCAGCCACGAGTGCGCTCCACATCGCCCTCGTGGCCGGGCACTGAATCGAGCGAGCGCCAGGAGGAGGGCGCGGAGGTATGGATGAGCCGCGAGCGTTTCGCTGAGCGCGTCGACAAACCGCGCGCATCAGACGTCAACTCCGCGATCACCCCAAGCTCGGTGAGTTTGTAGGTCTCCTCGCGGAGCGGCGACGAACCTCCTCGACGAGGGGAGTGGTCCACCACAGCACCCCAGCGCATGATCGGAAAGGCAGGCGGAGTCGGCGCAGTTCCGGTCTCTCTCGCTGACTCCCGTCGGGGGTGCCGTCGAGCGCCCCTGCCCCTCCGCTAGGCTCGCGGCATCGACAGCCTTCGAACATCCCCGGATACCACGTAGCTGGTCGCGAGCGTGCGCAACGATGCGGTGCACGGGGGATCGTGTCTCGGGGGGCCGCGTTGGTCATGGAGTGCGGTCAGCTCTTGCGCGACCTGAGCGCAAGCGTCGTGCATCGTTACTCCAGAGGGGCGCTCGCGGGTTCCTGACCGGCGGGCGGCGAGCAGCTGCGTGCGGCCCCAGCGCCCTGATGCTTGCGCGCGGCCCGGCGCCACAGAAGGCGGCGGGTCAGGCCGAGGGGCCTGCTGACCCCTCCGACTGCGGCTCGCGCCACATCGGCCAGACCGGGGGGCCGTCGTCCGGCAGCTCCACGCGGGCGACGACGGCGAAGCCGTGCCGCCCGTAGAGGGCGAGATTGCGCTCCTTCGTGTTGATGAGGGCAGCGGGAATCCCCTCGCGGTCGCAGCGCTCGAGGACCACGCGGATCAGCACGGAGCCGAGGCCGCCTCGCTGCACCGACGGCAGCACGCCGATCGTCCCGAGGTAGAAATGCGGCGGCTCGGCGGGGTGCTGCGCCCCCATCACCTCAACGAACTGCGCGAAGCGCCGCTGCCGCTCGGGCGTGCCGCAGATTTCCTCGGCCAGTCGCGAGCGATCGCCGGGCGGGTACGTCTCGAGGCCGGGCGGTCGCCACACGGCCGCGCCGCTGGCGTCGTCGAGCAGGTAGCACTCCCCGTGCTCACGCACGGCGCGATCCGCGCCCCCGCGCAGCAGCGTCTCCAGTGCCTCTTTGCGCCGCTCGTCCTGGCGGACCACCCAGTTGAGCACCGGGTCGTCGTCGAAGGCCGCGGCGAGGATCCGCCCGACCGTCGCGATGTCCGCCTCGCGCGCCCGGCGCACCTCCGCCGGGGCGGCAGCCGAGGTCACGCCAGCGCCGGCTCGCGCACGACGGGCGCCGCCTGCTGGCCGTAGGGCAGCACGCCGACGCTCGCCGGGCGGCCCTCGCGCGCCTCGATCTCCGAGGCGAGTTGCGCGACCGTCGCGCCCACGTCGGCGCAGTAGCGCAGGTGCGTCGCGCGCGTCCCGGGCTCGTCGAGGGAGGAGTAGAGCCAGACCGTGCCGCGCTCCTGCGCGAGCGCCTGCAGCTGCGCCTGCCACTGATCCTCGACCGTCGTCCAGCCGCCGCCGCGCATCGCCTCGAGCAGATCGAGCAGGCTGCCGTACTTCGCGAGCAGCGTGCCGTACTCGCCGTGGCCGACGCCCTCGATGCACTCGGCGGCGAGCACGAGGTGGCCGCCGGGCCGCAGCGCACGCGCGGCGACGGCGATGCCCTTCACCGCCTGGTAGAGATCGAGATCGGCGGGATAGCCGCCGTTCGTCGTCACCACGATGTCGTACGGCTCGTCGATCTCGACGATCGCCTGTCGCCGGCAGGCCTCGATGCCCGCGTCGTGCGCGGCGACCAGTTCGCCGGCGAAGACGCCGGTCACGCGCTGCTCGGCGTCCATCGTCACGTTCAGCAGGAAGCAGGGCCCCGCGAGGAGGCCAAAGCGGCGCATCTCCTCGAAGATCGGGTTGCCCTCGCTGATCCCGAAGGTCGCGCTGGGATGGCCGACCATCGAGGCGGAGTGATTCGACATCACCGTCTCGCGCCCGGCGATGCCCGGCATCACGCCCTTGCCGCCGCCGGAGTAGCCCGCGAACAGGTGCGGCTCGATGAACCCGGTGACGATGCGCAGGTCGGCGTCGAGGTAATCACACCGGATCAGCACCGGCTCGCCCCGCGGGTCGGTCGCGATCTGGCGCAACGCCGAGGTCTCACGCGAGTCGTGGTTGACCACGCGGTAACGGCGCACGATCTCCTCGCCGTACATCTCGATCAGTTCCTCGGGCGTGTTGCCGCGGTGCATGCCCGTGCCGTTGATGATCAGCACGTCCTCCTCGGCGACGCCGCTGGCGTGCAGCGACTCGAGCAGCGCGTCCAGCAGCAGCGCGTTGGGCACAGGCCTCGTGAGGTCCGAGGTCACGATCGCGACGCGCTGGCCGGGCGCGGCGAGGGCGGCGAGCGGCGGCCCCGCGGTCGGCTCGCGCAGCGCCTGGCGGACGGCGGCGGGCGGATCGGCGAGTGGCGGCTGCGCGTGCGGCGCAATCACCTCGGCCCCGTCCGGGAACTCGACATCAAGGCCCGTGCGGCCGTAGGCGAGGCGGATCGTGCGCGGCATGTCTCCATCCTAATACGCGGGGCGGGCCTGGCAGTCCCCTCACCGCCTTCCCGTGGGTCCGGCGTGCCCCTCACCCCAGGGAGAGGGAGCCGGACGGTCTCGCCGCGTCCGGCGGCCGATCCGGGCGGGGGCGTGGGGGCGCAGCCCCCACAGAAAGAAAATCCGAGGGCGGGTGGGTGGGCCGAGCGGCGCGCAGCGCACGCTCCTCCGGGATGGGGGTGTGGGGGGCTGAGCCCCCCACAGCAGGCGCGCGCCTGCCCTCGAAGGCTCCTTGCCTCTCGGGGGTCCGGCGTGCCCCTCACCCCAGGGAGAGGGAGCCGGACGGTCTCGCGGCGTCCGGCGGGCGCTCCGGGCGGGGGCGTGGGGGCGCAGCCCCCACAGAAAGAACATCCGAGGGCGGGTGGGTGGGCCAGAGCCGCGCGCAGCGCAGGCTCGTCCGGGATGGGGGTGTGGGGGGCGCAGCCCCCCGCAGGAGACGCGCGGGCGGCCTCGGAGCGCCCCTCCCCCTCGCCCTCTACCTCGGGATGAGGGGACAGACGGGAGCGGCGGCAGGCGGCGTGGCCGTCCGCCCCGTTGTTCGGCAGGCTGCTAGCCTCGACCGATGGACGAACTGGTGGCTGACTACCTGCGCGCGGCGCTGCTCGGTCTCGTGCAGGCGCTGACCGAGTTCCTGCCGATCTCCTCCTCGGGCCACCTCGTCGTGGCCGCCGAACTGTTCGGCGACGAACTCAACGACCTCACCTTCGACGTCGGGCTGCACCTCGGCACGACCGCGGCGGTGCTGCTCTACTTCCGCCGCGACTGGGTGCTGTTCGCCGCGAGCATGCAGCGCGATCTGCGCGCGCACGGAGGGCGCGTCGGGAGCTGGCGTCCGCGCTCGCGGCTCGCGCTGCTGATCGCCCTCGCCACCGTGCCCGCCGTCTGCGCCGGCGCGGCCATCCAGCTGGCCCTCGAGGACGGACTGCGCGAGCCGGTGCTGGTCGGCGTCATGTTGATCGCCGTCGGGCTGGTGATCTGGGTGCTCGACCGCGCGGCGCGGACGAGCCGCCTGCGCGACCTCGGTCCGAGGGGCGCGCTGCTGATCGGCGTCGCGCAGGCGGCGGCGCTGGTGCCGGGCGTCTCGCGCTCCGGCGCGACGATCGCGGCCGGGCGCGGGCTCGGGCTGCGGCGCGAGGCGGCGGCGCGCTTCTCCTTCCTGCTCTCCGCGCCGGTGGTGGTCGGCGCGGGGGTCGTGCTGCTCGGCGAGGCGCTCCTCGGCAGCGAGCAGGTCGCCTGGGGTCCGCTGCTGTTCGGGGCGCTGATCGCTGCGCTGATGGGGCTGGCGGTGATCCGCTGGCTGCTCGCGTTCGTCCGCCATCACAGCCTCTCCGTCTTCGTCTGGTACCGGCTCGCCGCCGGCGTCGCCGTGCTCGCTGCGGTCCAGGCGGGCGTGCTGTAGCGCCGCGGGCTACCATCGGGGCGCGCGACCGCTGAAAGGCGGGCAGACCGTGAGCGACCTCGATGCCCTCGCGACGCCCGGCGCGGACGGCCTGCTGGGCCGCCGGGCGCTGGTGATCGGCGCGGAGACCACGACCGGCACGGCGATCGCGCGCGCGCTCGGCGAGGCGGGCGCGGACGTGGCGCTGGCGGTGCTGCGCCCGGACGAGGGCGTCCTGATCGCCCGCAGGCTGCAGCGTGAGCTGCGCGATCGCGGCCGCCAGGCGATGACCTACGCGATGGACGTGACGCTGGGACGCAACGTGCAGGTCACGACGCGGCAGATCTCGAAGGAACTGGGCGGCCTCGACCTCGTGGTGAGCGCGCCGGACGAGGCGTTCCTCGCGTCGCTCGCGCAGACCTCGGACGCGCAGCTCGCGCAGACGATGACGCTCAACGGCTACGCGCACGCCTTCGCCGCGCGCACGGCCTTCGACGAGTTCCGGCGTCAGGGCGAGGGCGAGCGCGTCTTCATCCTCGTCACGCACGCGCTCGGCGAGCGCGCGGCGGCGGGCGCCGTTGCGTCGTCGATGGCCAGCGCCGCCGCGCTCGGGCTGCTGCGCTCGCTGGCGCTGGAGCATCCGGGCGACGAGCACGCCGCCGCCGGGCTGCTGCGCGGGGTGAGCCTCCCCGACGGCGCGGACGCCTCGATCGACGATCTGCGCGAGGCGCTGGCCGCGGCCGACGCCGCCGAGGCCGAGGCGCTGGCCCGGCTCGCCTGCGCCGTCGCCTCAGCGCCCCCCGCGGCGATCCACGGGCGCGTCTTTTCCGCCCTCGACGCCGAGGCCCTCGCCGCGCCGGCGGCCAGCGGGAGCGGCGCGTCGTGAGCGGGAGCGAACTCGCCGGACGGCACGCCCTCGTCGCCGGGGCCGCCGAGGGCCTGGGTCGCGCCCTCGCCACCGGGCTCGCCGCGGCGGGCGCCGACGTCTCCGTGACGACGCGCCACGACGACCTCGCCGAGGAGGTGACGGCGAACTCGATCCTCAACGAGTGCTGGACCTACGGGCGCGAGGGGCGAGCGCTGCGGCTGGACCTCACCGACCTCGACGCGGTCAGCGAGGCGTTCGCGCAACTGGAGCAGGAACTCGCGCCGATCGACCTGCTCGTCAGCCTCGCCTTCGAGGCCCCGCACGCGCCCGGCCCGGACGCCGCGCCCGGCGACTGGAGCGCCGCGATCGAGGCCGGCGCGACGCCCGCGTTCGTGCTGGCGCGCGCCGTCGGGCCCTCGATGATCGCGCGCCGCTCCGGGCTGATCGCCGCGGTGCTGCCGCCCGAGCCGGCGGAGGCCGCCGACGCGCCGCTGCGCGCCGCCCGCGCAGCCGTCGTGGGGCTGTGCGAGGGGCTGGCGGCGGAGTGGGCGGAGAGCGGCGTCGCCGTCGAGTGGCTCGACGAGGCAGCGCCGCAGCAACTGCTCGCGCGGCTCCAGCCGCGCGACGGCGACGGCGCAACCTCGTGAGCACCGACGCGGCCAGCGGCGAGACGATGGCGGCCTCGGGCGCGATTGGGCGACCCGGCCCAAGCTGGCGCGGCGACGCCGTCAGCCGCGCCGTCCCCGACGCGCCGAGCGAACTCAGCGTGCTGCTGCCGTCCAGGCCATGCACGCTGCGGCGGCGGCTCGCCTGCTTCGTGATCGACCAGGCGCTGGTCTGGAGCATCGTCCTCGTGCTGGCGAGCGTCGCACTGGCCGTGGCGGGCGTGGAGGACGAACCCGCGCCCGGCACTCGCGAGGCCAGCATCCTCGAGGCCGTCGGGCTGCTCTCGCTGGTGGCGCCGCTCGTCTACTTCTGGATCTGGAACAGCGTGGGCTTCACGCCGGGCAAGCAGATGCTCGGCGTGCGGGTCGTCAACGAGCAGGGCGGCGCGCCGGGTGTGATGCGAGGCTTCGCCCGCACCGCCGCCTCGCTGCTGGTGCCGCTCAGCTTCGGGTTCAGCTACGCCTGGGCGGCCTGGGACGCGGACGCGGAGCGCCCGTTCGCCGCGGGCCGCGGCCAGGCCTGGCACGACAAGCTCTCGGGCACGCTCGTCGTCCGCGTGTAGCGCGGCTCAGCGCGGGGGCGGCGCGTCCGCCCAGGGCAGCGAGCGCGGCTGCAGCAGCTGCCGCACCTGCCCATCCGCGACCAGCGCCACGAGGTCGACACCGCCGTACGTGGCCGGGCTCATCCCGCGCAGCGCCGCCGTCGCCATCTCCTCGCCGATGTGCGCGAGCGCGCCGCCGAGGGCGAGCACGGTCATCTCGACGGCCTCGCCGGCGGCCGTGGCGGCGTCGCGCTGCGCGATGGCGCGACCCAGTGCGGCGCGCAGGCTGCGGCGCACCCAGGCGCCGTCGCCGGCGTCGAACTGCGGCGGCGCGCCGAACACGGTCACGCCGCGGGGTTCGTCCGCCGGGAGGCGCGAGACGAGCCAGTAGTCGTGCGCCTCCACCGGCGTGACCTCGCCCTGCTCCAGCAGCGCGGCGCGGTCGCGGATCTGCGTCAGCACGATCTCCAGCTCGGCGCGCTCCTCGGGCAGCCGCCGCAGCGAGCGGCCATCGAGGTGGAATGCGCCGCCGATGCCCTCGGACAGCGTCGTCCACTCGCTCGCGAGCGGCCCGCTCACGGACATGTAGGCGCCCTCGGCGTCCACCTTCGCCAGCGGCAGCGTCACCGGCAGCCGTACCTCGCGGCGCTCGCCCGGCTCGAGGCCGCCGAGGCCGCGCGCGAGCGCCAGCCGCAGCGCCGACTGCCGCGGCTCCGCCAGGGGCAGCTCGCCTCCGGGCGGCGCCCAGACCACGTAGCCGCCCTCGTCGCCCTCGAGGTCGTCCTTGAGCAGCTCCTCGAGTTCGGATGCGCCGGGCGGTCCACCGCCCTCCCAGAGCAGCCCGCAACTGACGCCGATGCGGCGATCGCGCTGCGCGAACAGCGTGTCGAAGGCGCTTGCGGCGTCCTCGGCGGGCCGGAAGGTGCGGTAGTAGCGCTCGCCCATCCAGGCGGCGACCAGCGCCGTGGTCACGGCGCGGGCGCGCGCCTCGGCGGCTTCGTCGTCGGGTGGCGCGTTGCTCACGGGCGGGGCATGCGCGCGAGGGGGGTCAGCGCTCGGCGGCCTGGCGCGCGCGCCACGCGTCGAAGCGGTCGAGCAGCGGCACGACACCGTTGTTCACGAGCTGCCAGAGCACGGCGACGTTGAGCACGACGAAGGCGATCACGCCGGCCCACTTCACGCCCGTGGCCAGCTTCGTGCCGTCGTTGCCGCTGACCTGCAGCCACTTCACCGCCCCCACGACGGCGATGATCGCGAGGACCGAGCCGAGCGGCACGTCCCACTTGAGGATGAAGCGCGAGAACACCGCCGCCACGCCGACCGCGATGCCGAGGTTCGACCCCATGAAGCCGAGCAGCGGCGTGCCCCGGTGCCCCCAGGTCTCGGTCGCGGCGAGGAAGAGCACCATCAGCAGCGGACCCGCCAGCACGGCGATCGCGAGCCCCGGCAGATCGGATCGTGAGAATCGCATCGCGCGCCTTCCTGTGCTGTCCGCCGCTAGATATTGGAGCGCGACTGCCCGCCGTCAACGGTGAGCGTCGCCCCCACGACCCACGAGGCCCGCGGCGAGGCGAGGAAGACGACCAGCGCCGCCACCTCCTCGGGACGCCCGAAGCGCCCGCCGGGAATCTCCTGCTCGACGAAGACCCGCATGCCCTCCGGGTCGTCGACGAGGCGGCGGCCCCAGGAGCCGCCCTCGAAGGCGATCGAGCCGGGCGCGACGCTGTTGACGCGGATGCCCTCGCCGATCCACTCGCGCGCGAGCGCCTTGGACATCGCGATCTGCGCGGCCTTGGAGGCGTTGTACTCGACCCCGCCGCCGCTCTCGCGCCCGAAGATGGAGGAGATGTTGACGATCGCTCCGCCCGCGGCGGCGAGGTGCGGGCGCGCCTGCTCCGACATCAGCCGCGCGGAGAGCAGGTTCGCGTCCAGCGAGGCGCGCATCCGCCCCTCGACGTCGCCCTCGCGGATCGAGCCGCCGGCGTTGTTGACCAGCGCGTCGACGCCCCCGTAGGCGGCGACGGCGGCCGCGACGACGCGCGCGCAGTCCGCGTCCGTGGTCACGTCGGCGGCGACGCCCTGCGCCTCGGCGCCCGCGGCTCGCAGAACCTCGCAGGCAGCGTCGAGGCCCTCGGCGCCGCGCGCGCAGATCGTGAGCCGTGCGCCCTCGGCGGCGAACGCCTCGGCGATCGAGAGGCCGATGCCGCGGCTGGCGCCGGTCACGATCACGGAGCGCCCTGCCAGTTCGAGGTCCATGGGCGGTTTCCTCCTCGCCGCCGAGGATCGCAGCCGCGCGATGCGGCGTCCAGCGTGTCGCCGGGCGCGGCGCGGTATCGAGCAGAGCAGAGAGGCGTCCAGCGGGGAGGGAAGTGTGTATACTACTCTTATGCGACGTATACAGCTCTATGTGGATGAGGACGTTGATGACGCCCTGACGGCCGAAGCCGCACGGCTGGGTACCTCTCGGTCGGCTCTGGTCCGCGACGCGGTGCGGAACGCCCTTACCGCGTACTTCGCCGATATCGAAGATCCCATCGAGGAGATCATCGGTTCCATCGTCGGCGTCGACCCCGTTGATGACATCGACGCTATCGTCTACGGGCTCGACGCGTGAGGTTCGTCGACACATCCTTCTGGATCGGTCTGCATCACCCCCGCGACAAGCGCTACGCCGAAGCGACGGCCCTGTGGCGGGAGGACCGCGGTCCTGTACGGACATCCAACCTCGTCCTCGGCGAGACGTGGACCCTACTGCGACGGTGGGTGGGTCATGCTGCGGCAGTCCGCTTCGTTACCATGATCGAGCGCGCGCGACGAGTGTCAGTCGCCACCGTGGACGAGGCAATCAACGAGCGAGCCTGGGAGTGGCTGCGCCGCCACGACGAGCGCCCCTACTCCTACGTCGACGCCACGAGCTTCGAGATCATGCGTCGAGAACGCATCACGGAAGCACTGGCATTCGACGGTGACTTCACGGCGGCCGGCTTTATCGAGGTCAGACCCCGTTACTGAACAGACCGCCATGGGCGCGTTGACGCGCTTGCGCGGGCGTCCGTACGATCACTTGGCGCAGGGCCCGGCGGCCGCCGCCCGGCCGCTGCCCGCTCCCGAGGTGTCATGCCGCTAACCGCCCTGACCTTCGAAGGCTCCGTCGCCACGCTGACCATCGACCCGCCCGAGGCCGGCTACGACCGCGCGCTGCTGGACGCGATCGCGCATGCGGCCGAGGAACTCGAGGCGCGGCACCCGCAGATCAGCGCCGTCGTCGTGACGAGCGCCGGGGCGGACTTCGGCGCGGGCTGGAGCGCCGACGCGCTCGCCGCCTCCGAGGGCGTCGCGGGGCTGATCGCGCCCGCGGGCGCGGCCTTCGATGCGCTGGCTGCGCTGCCGCAACCCGTCGTCGCCGCGATCGGCGGGCGCGCGCACTCGGCGGGCCTCGAACTGGCGCTCGCCTGCGACATCCGCGTCGCCGCCGAGGGCGCGAGCTTCGCGCTGCCGGAGACCGGCGCCGGGCGCATCCCGCACGGCGGCGGCACGCAGCGGCTGCCGCGCGCCGTCGGCCGCGCCCAGGCGCTGCGTCTGCTGCTCACCGGCGAGCAGATCGACGCCGCCGAGGCGCGGCGCATCGGCCTCGTCTCGTCGGTGGTGGCGAACGGCGGAGAACTTGAGGCCGCCGGCGAGATCGCGCGCACCATCGCCTCGCGCGGCCCGCTGGCGACGCGCTTCGCGAAGGAGGCGATCCGCCGCGGCACGGACCTGCCGCTCGATCAGGGGCTGCGCCTCGAACTCGAACTGACCGTGCTGCTCCAGACGACGGCGGACCGAGCCGAGGGCGTGCGCGCCTTCGTGGAGCGGCGCGACCCGCAGTTCGAAGGGCGCTGAGCGAGCGGCGGGCGCGACCGACGCCCGGACTCGCGGTAGAGTAAACGGCTGCGCCGGTGGATCTCCGCCGGCTACCACCGGACGAGAGGGCGCATCGGGGACCGGCCCCGCTGCGCGGCAAACGCGATGGGAACGGACGGACGATGAACATCATCCTCAACCCGAACGAGGTGGCGACGGTGATCTCGCTGGTCACCGCGCAGGTGCTCGACGGGGTCGATCTGAGCGAGGAGGGCAAGGATGCGATCCGTGAGTGGCGCACCGAGCGGGTGCCCGGGCGCTCCGGCCTCGAGGACTTCACGGACGACTTCAACGATGCGCTCATGGGCCACATCGAGGAAGCGACGCACCGGCGCTACGTCAAGAGCGGGCGAATGACCCGCGGCACCGTGGGGGAGCGGACACGAGCATGAAGGTCGAACTCTCGATCGACGAGGTCCTGGTCATGACCGAGGCGATCCTCGACGGGATCGGCGAGGCGGGGCTGAGCCGCAAGGACGCCGCGACGCTGAGGCGCTGGAGCAACCAGATCGTGACGGCGACCTCCCCGGAGATGAAGCTGCTCACGGAGAAGGTCAACCGCGAGCTGCAGCGCACCCACGACAGCAACCTGCGGACCGGCATCGTCAAGCCAGACTGGGCCTGAGCAGCGGCGGACCGGCGTGGGCGAGCCTGTGAACGCATCGGGCGAGGCCGCCTCGTGAGCGGGCCCTTCGTCGTCGCCGAGCGCGAGGGCGACATCGTCTGGCTCACGCTCAACCGCCCGGAGCGGCTGAACGCGATCCACCTGGAGCTGCGCGACGAGCTGTGGATGCAGCTCGAACTGCTGCGCGACGATCCCTCCGTGCGCGCCGCCGTCTTCCGCGGCGCCGGCGATCACGCCTTCAGCGCGGGCGCCGACATCAGCGAGTTCGGCACCGCCCCCTCCTACGTCGAGGCGCGCGACGCGCGCGTGCGCCGCGACCTCTGGGGCCTGATGGCGAGCCTCGACCTGCCGCTGATCGCGGCGATCCACGGCTTCGCCTACGGCGCCGGCCTCGAACTCTCGCTCTACTGCGACCTGCGCGTCGCCTCCGAGGACGCCCGCTTCGCGATCCCGGAGGTCACGCTCGGCTACATCCCCTCCGCCGGCGGCACGCAGACCGTGCCCCGCCACATCGCCTCCAGCGAGGCGCTGCGCATGGCCACCAGCGGCGAGCCGATCAGCGCCCGCGAGGCCTACGACCTCGGCTTCGTCCAGCGCGTCGTGCCGCGCGAGCAGCTCGATGCGACCGCGCGCGAGTGGGCGCAGGCGCTCGCCGAGCGCGATCCCGCCGCGTTGCGGGCGGCCAAGCGCGCCGTGCGCGACGGCCTCGACCGATCGCTCGAGGACGGACTCGCACTCGAACGGCGGCTGGCGGCGGCGGTCTCGGCCGCATGAGCCAGGAGCCGCAGGCGGAGGCGCGGCCGCCCGGCCGGCCGTTCGGGATGATCGCGCTGCTCGCGATCGTCGTCCTCGGGGTCGCCGCGATCCTCTGGGGCCGCTTCGTGGTGAACCCGCAGCCGCAGGTGTTCTTCTTCGACGCCGGGCCGGCCGAGCAATTCGAGGTCGGCGAACCCGCCTGGTTCCCGGACGTGCGCATCTTCGTGATCGCGATCGACGACGACGGCCAGCGCAGGATGATGCGCGCCCTCGATGCGGTCGCGCGCGGCACCGGCTGCACGATCGAGCTGCACCCGGACGACCCGCGAGGCGCCTCGCGCAATCCGCTCGGCCGCAACGGCGTCTACACCGACCCCTGCTCCACCGGCGCGTGGGCGCTGGGCGGAGAGGCGATCGCCGGCACGGCCTCGCCGATGCGCACCTTCCGCATCACGCGCCCGCAGCCCGTCGACGCGCAGGACCGCCCGCTGATCGAGGTCGAGGTGATCGGCCGCGCGAACCCGAACGCCACCGAGGCGCCCTGAGCGGCGAGAGGGCGCGCCATGGAAGCGAGGCCCGGGAATGTGCCGCGGACCTGGGGCGAGCACGGCACGGAGCCGACCGGGGTGCGGCCGGGCTGCGTCGTCGCCCTCGCCCTGTTCGTCGTGGGCGCGGCGATCGGGCTGGCGTACGGGACGTTCGGCCTCGGGGGCGGGATCGATCTTGGCTACGCGGACGACTATCCTGTCGCGTCGGTTGTGTATCGCAGCACGGACGGGCTGTTCGTGGTGCGGCTGCCGGACGGCGAGGTGATCGCGCTTTCCGATGTCGATCCGCATAATCCGCCGGGTGGCGAGTGCCGGGTGGCGTTCCGCCCGGACCTCGCGGGAGCGGACGGGTACGGACGCTTCTTCGACATCTGCAGCGGGGCGATGTATGACATCAGCGGCCGGGGACTGGGCGATGACGGCCTCGATCTCCGCCGCCTCCCGCTGGAGCGGGGCGAGGATGGGAAGCTGGAACTCGCAAGCGAGCCGGCGGACGTAGACTAGGGCGCGGCCAGACCGCGGCGCGCAGGGACGCGCCGCACGCGCCCACAGCGCAGAGGGGGAATCCGAGCGATGAATACCGCAGACATCCTGATGATCGCCGGCAGCATGGTGCCGGACCGCGTCGCCGTGTCCGACCTGGACTCGAGCGTGACCTACGCCGAGCTGCAGTCGCGGGTGAACCGCCTCGCGCACGCGCTCAGCGCGATCGGCGTCGGCAAGGGCCAGAACGTCGGCATCATGTCGGTCAACGCCAACGAGTTCATCGAGCTCTACTACGCGACGGCCAGCGTCGGCGCCACCTTCGTCCCGCTCAACTTCCGGGCCAAGACGGAAGAGCTCCAGTACATGGCCGACGTCTCCGATGTGAACGTCTTCTTCTGCTCCGAACGCTACTGGCCGCTCCTCCAGGAGATCCGCAACCAGCTCCCCAAGGTCGAGCACGTCTACACGCTCGGCTTCGAGGCGAGCGGGCACGAGACCTACGACCAGTTGCTGGCCAGCGGCGCCGACGAGCCGTTCTTCGCCGCCGTCGATGACAACGACCCGGCGATGGTGATCTACACCTCCGGCACCACCGCCCTGCCGAAGGGCGTGGTGCTCACCCACAAGACCCTCACCGCCTACGTGGTGAACACGCAGAACCCGGTGGACCCAACGGCCGATCAGGACGTGACGCTCGTCTCCGTGCCGTTCTTCCACGTCGCGGGCGCGACGACGATGCTCGGCTCGCTCTGGGCCGGCCGCAAACTCTCGATCCTGCCGCAGTTCGACCCCGCCGCCTGGCTCGACACCATCGAGCGCGAGCGCGTCACCCACGCCTTCGTCGTCCCGACGATGCTCAAGCGCGTGATGGAGGTCGACGACTTCGACCAGTACGACCTCTCCTCGCTGCAGCTCATCACCTACGGCGCGGCCCCGATGCCGTATGAGGTGGTGCGGCAGGCGGTCGACACCTTCGAGTGCGGGCTGATGAATGCCTACGGACAGACCGAGTCGACCTCGACGATGAGTTACCTGGGGCCGGACGACCACCGGCTGGACGGGACGCCGGAGGAGAACGAGCTGAAGCTCAAGCGCCTGCGCTCCGTCGGGCGGCCGATGCCGGACATCAAGATCGGCATCCTCAAGCCGAACGGCGAGCCGCAGCCGAAGGGCGAAGAGGGCGAGATCTGCATCAGCGGCGACCGCATCATGCGCGAGTACCAGAAGCGCGCGGAGGAGACCGCCTCCGCGATCGCCGGCGGCTGGCTGCACACCGGCGACGTCGGCTACCTGGACCCGGACGACTACCTGTTCATCACCGGGCGGCTGAAGGATCTGATCATCCGCGGCGGCGAGAACATCTCGCCCGGCGAGGTCGAGGGCATCCTCGAGGAGCACCCGGAGATCGCCGAGGCAGCCGTGATCGGCGTCCCCGACGTCGAGTGGAGCGAGATCGTGAAGGCCGTGATCGTCTGCACCGAGGGCGGTGACCGCCCTTCCGACGAGGATCTGACGGGCTACGTGAAGTCGCGGATCGCCTCCTACAAGGCGCCGGCGCTCTACCAGTGGGTGGAGGAGCCGCTGCCGCGGAACCACATGGGCAAGCTGCTCAAGAACGACATCCGCGATCGCTGGGGGGCGACCACGGCGGCAACCTCCTGAGGGAAGCCGTCGGGCGGCCGCACGAGGGCCGCGCTGCCGGGGGGAGCCCACAGCGGCAAGCGGTGATAGGGTCGCGCCGGACTCTGGAAGGACTGGCATGAGCGTCTCAGAGCGGGATCCGGCCGCGCCTGTCCGTCCTGCCGGGCGCCGCGGGAAGCCCCGCCCGATCCGGCTCACCGGCGCCTGGTGGGCGCCGGCCGTGGGCCTCAGCGGCCTCGGCCTGATCTCGGCCATCGAGCTGGAGCGCACGAACGCGAGCCGCGAGGTCTTCTTCAACGTCCAGCAGCCCTGGATCATCTACATCCTGCTCTCCGGGCTGGTCGGGTTGCTGGTCTACGGCTTCGTCCGCCACGCCACGCTCTGGACGGTCGGAAAGCCCACCCCCGGACTGCTGCGCGAGATCCCGATGCGCGACGCGCAACGCGCTGCGCCTGGGCCTCGGCCAGGAGAAGGTGCGGCGCGACCGCTACGCCGGGATCATGCACCTCTGCATCTTCTCCTCGATCATCGTGCTTACGGCGGTCACCGCGCAGGTCGCGATCGACGACGACACGCCGCTCAGCTTCCTGCACGGCGGCTACTACCTGTTCTTCTCCTTCTACGGCGACCTCTTCGGCCTGATCGGGCTGATCGGCGTGGGCATGGCGCTCTACCGCCGCTACTTCGACGACTTCCACCGCATCCGCTGGGACGAGCGCATCGAGGACCACGCGATCATCTGGGGCCTCGGCCTGATCCTCGTCTCCGGCTTCATGGTCGAGGCGCTGCGGATCAGCGTCACCGAGCTGAACGGCTTCGTGCTGGAGGACGGCACACAGCTGGATGCGCATCCGGACTGGGCGCGCTGGTCCTTCGTCTCCTACGTCATCGCCGAGGCGCTCGGCATCCTCGATCTGACGCAGGTGCAGACGCTGGCGGGGCACACCTGGATGTGGTGGAGCCACGTCGTGCTCGCCTTCGCCTGGCTCGGGATGCTGGTCTTCACGCGGCTCGACCACATGATCTTCGCGCCCGTCAACGCCTTCCTGCTGCGCACCGACGCCCCCGGCCGCCTCTCCAAGATCGAGAACATCGAGGAGCAGGAGGTCTTCGGCGTCGGCCAGATCCAGGACTTCACCTGGAAGCAGCTCTTCGAACTCGACGCCTGCGTGCGCTGCGGACGCTGCACCGAGGTCTGCCCCGCCGACATCGCCGGCCAGCCGCTCTCGCCGATGCACCTGATCCAGGACCTCAAGGCGCACCTCGCGGACGTCGGGCCGGAGGTCCAGCGGCGCGGCCACGCGGGCGGCGACGTGCGCGCCGTCGCGCAGCTGGAGATGGTCGGCGAGGTGATCCGCGACGAGACGCTCTGGGCCTGCCGCACCTGTGGCGCCTGCGTGCAGGAGTGCCCGGTGATGATCGAGCACGTGCCGACCATCGTGGACATGCGCCGCTACCTGGTGATGGACGAGGCGCGCGTGCCGGCCACCGCCCAGGTCGTCCTCGAGAACATGGAGCAGCGTGGCCACCCCTGGCGCGGCACGAACCTCACCCGCGAGTCCTGGATGGAAGGACTCGGCGAGGTGCCGGTCTTCGACGGCTCGCAGGACTACCTCTACTGGGTCGGCTGCTCGGGGGCGCTCGTCGAGCGCAACCTGCCGGTCACGCAGGCGGTCTTCCGGCTGCTGCGCGAGTCCGGGAGCAGCTTCGGCGTGCTGGGGCAGGAGGAGACCTGCAACGGCGACCCGGCGCGGCGCCTCGGCAACGAGTACCTCTACCAGATCCTCGCCGAGCAGCTCGTCGAGACGTTCAAGGCGAAGAACGTGCAGCGCGTGATCACCAACTGCCCGCACTGCTTCAATACGTTCAAGAACGAGTACCCGCAATTCGACGGCCACTTCGAGGTGCTCCACCACACGGAGTTCCTCGAGCGCGCCCTCAGCGACGGCTCGCTGCAGCCGAAGCACTCGCTCGACTCGAGCGTCACCTACCACGACTCCTGCTACCTGGGGCGGATGAACGGCGTCTACGACGCGCCGCGCCAGATCATCGAACTGCTGCCGGGCGTGGAGCTCACGGAGATGCGGCGCAGCCGCAGCAAGGGCCTGTGCTGCGGCGCGGGCGGCGGCAACATGTGGCTGGAAGAAGTCGGCGAACGCCGCGTCAACCACGTACGCACCGAGGAAGCCGTGGGCACGGGCGCCTCGGAGGTGGTCTCCAACTGCCCGTTCTGCATCCAGATGTTCGAGGACGGCGTGCCCGCCATCCAGCCCGAGGAAGAGGGGCGGATTCGCCCCTTCGACATCGCCGAACTGATCGAGCGCTCCGTGCTCGGCGACAACGGGGCGAACGGCAACGGCTCGTCCGGGAACGGGGCGGCAACCCCGCCGGAGGAGCCCGCCGCGACCCGCCAGGCGGGGGAGTAGTAGTCTGAGGATTGCGCGGGCGCGGCCGAGCGCCGGACAAGCCCGCTGTTGAGGGGGTATCCATGCATTTCGTCGTCTGCGCAAAGCAGATCCCGGACCCGGAGACGCCGCCGTCGGCGTTCCGCATCGATGAGGCGAACAACGAGGTCATCCCGGCGCCCGGCATCTCGCCGGTGCTGAGCCAGTTCGACGGCATGGCCGCCGAGGCGGCCCTGCGCATCGTCGAGACGGCCGGCGAGGGCAAGATCACCGTCATCTCGCTCGGCAAGGAGAGCGCGCAGGCCGCCATCAAGCAGGTGCTCGCGATGGGCGCCGACGAGGGCATCCTGCTCGAGGACGACGTCCTCCAGGGCGGCGACTCCTACACGACCGCGCGCACGCTGGCGGCGGCGATCGAGAAGCTCGGCGATGTCGACGCCGTCTTCTGCGGACGCCAGGCCGCGGACTGGGACATGGGGCAGGTCGGCCTCGGCCTGGCCGAGCTGCTCGGCTGGCCCTCGGCGATCATCGCCAAGGACGTGCAGATCGAGGACGGCAAGATGCACGTCCAGCGCGTGCTCCCGGACGGCTTCGAGAGGGTGGCGATGCCGCTGCCGGCGGTGGTCACGATCTCCAACGAGATCGGCGACCCGCGCTACCCGAAGCTGCAGCAGATCATGCGCGCCGCGAGGAAGACCGTGAACCGCTGGAGCGCCGAGGAGCTGGGGCTCGACCCCTCGACCGTCGGCGACGCCGGCGCACGGCTCAAGCTGGAGCGGCTGTTCATCCCCGAGCTCGGCGGCGACGTCGAGATCATGGATGGCGAGACCCCCGCGGAGCAGGCGCAGCAGCTCGCCACGACGCTCCGCGAAGCGAAGCTTCTGTAGGCCGCGGCAGGCGGTCCGTAAAGGTTCTGTAGCCGGTCCTGCGACCCCGGAGGTCCAGGCAGGCCGGGCGGGAGGCAGCAACAATGGCCAGAAACATCCTCGTGATCGGCGAACTCGAAGGCGGCGCGCTGTCCAGCACCACCGCGGAACTGGTCGGCGGCGCGAGCCGCCTCGTTGACGGCGGGCAGGTCTCCGTGACGCTGCTCGGCAGCGGCGCGGGCGAGCAGAGCGGCGCGGCCTTCGCCGCCGGCGCCGACCGCGCCTTCGTGAGCGGCGACGCCACCTACGACGACTTCCGCTCCGACCAGTGGGTCGCCGCCGCCGAGGCCGCGATCGACCAGTCCGCTCCAGACGTGATCCTGATCGCCCAGTCGATCGTCGGGCGCGACCTCGGACCGCGGCTCGCGTTCCGCCGCGACACCGCCGTCGCGATGGACTGCGTGGGCATCGAGGACAGCGGCGGCGCGTTCCGGGCGACGCGCTCCTGCTACGGCGGCAACGCCCAGGCGACCTACGCCTTCGCGACCTCGCCGGCCATCGCGACCGTGCGCGCGAAGTCGCAGGAGCCGCTCGACCCGCCGCGCGAGGGGGCGAGCGGCGAGGTGGTGGAGCTCGGCGGGGCGGGCGAGAGCCGCAGCGAGATCCTCGGCCACGAGGAGGCCGTCGCCGAGGGGCTGCAGATCCAGGACGCCCCCGTCGTCGTCTCCGGCGGACGCGGGCTCGGCGCACCCGAGGGCTTCGAGCTGGTCGAGGAGCTGGCCCAGGCGATCGGCCTGGACAAGGCGGCGGTCGGCTCCTCGCGGGCCGCGTGCGACCTCGGCTGGTACCCGCCGAGCCAGCAGGTGGGGCTGACGGGCAAGGTCGTGACGCCCGATCTCTACATCGCGATCGCGATCTCCGGCGCCAGCCAGCACATGGCCGGCTGCAGCGGGTCGAAGACGATCATCGCCATCAACAAGGATCGGGAGGCCAACATCTTCAAGGCAGCCCGCTACGGCATCGTGGGCGACTACAAGGATGTGCTGCCGCCGCTGATCGAGGCGGTCAACAACCTGGATTGACGGTCGGGGGCGTCCTCGGGGCTCGTTTCTTGCGCGCCCTCTGGCCGGTACCTACAATCGACCGGCAACCTGACGACCTGCAACCGGATTCCAGCGCAACTGCCAGCCGGCGATACGCGCTTCTGGAGGATCGATGCGCGTTCTTGGACTGACCGGAGGGATTGCCTCCGGCAAATCAACTGCTGCTGCCCAACTCAAGGAGCTGGGCGTGATCGTGCTGGACGCCGACCGCTACGGGCACCGCGTCTACGAGCCGGACTCGCCCGGCTTCCACGCCGTGGTCAACGAGTTCGGCCACGACATCGTCGGCGCGGACGGCGAGATCGACCGCCGCATCCTCGGCGGCAAGGTCTTCGGCGCGCCGGAGAAGATGGATCGCCTCACGGACATCGTCTGGCCTGAGATCCGGCGCATCGCCGCCGAGGAGATCAGCGAGCTGCGCGAGCGCGATCCGGAGACGGTCATCGTGCTCGAGGCGGCGGTGATGATCGAGGCGGGCTGGCAGGACCTCTGCGACGAGGTCTGGGTCATCGCCACGGAGCCGCAAGCCGCGATCAGGCGGCTCAAGGATCGCAACGGGCTGAACCCGGAGCAGGCCCAGGCGCGCCTCGACTCGCAACTCACGAACAGGGAGCGGCGCCGGCACGCCAAGGTCTACATCGACAACTCCGGCAACCAGAGGCAGTTCCGCCAGCAGATCGAGCAGGAATGGCTGCGCCTCCACCGCCGCGTCAAGCAGGCGGAGGGACGCGCCCGCGCCCAGGCCCGGCGCGAGGCCGAAGCGCTCGCCGCCGAAGAGGCCGCCGCAGTGTCCGAGGGCGGACGCGCCCGATGACAACCACCGAGGCACGCCCCCGCGACCGCGACTTCAAGCAGATCGAGGTCCAGGAGTTCCGGCTCACCCACGAACCCTTCTACCTGCCCGTCGCCGACGAGGTGGAGCTCTTCGAGATCGCCTACGAGGAGCAGATCCCGGTCCTGCTCAAGGGCCCGACCGGCTGCGGCAAGACGCGCTTCGTCGAGTACATGTCCTGGCGGCTGCACCAGCACCTCGGCGACGAGGCGCGGGGCGTGCCGCTGATCACCGTCGCCTGCCACGAGGACCTCAGCGCTTCCGACCTCATCGGGCGCTACCTGCTGGAGGGCGACGAGACGGTCTGGATCGACGGGCCGATCACGCGCGCCGTGAAGGCGGGGGCAATCTGCTACCTCGACGAGATCGTCGAGGCGCGCAAGGACACGACCGTCCTCATCCACCCGCTCACCGACTACCGGCGGCTGCTGCCGCTGGACAAGCGCGGCGAGCTGCTGGAGGCGGCCGAGGGCTTCCTGCTGGTGCTCTCCTACAACCCCGGCTACCAGTCCGCGCTCAAGGACCTCAAGCACTCCACCCGGCAGCGCTTCGTCGCCATCGAGTTCAGCTACCCGCCACGCGACAAGGAGGCGGAGATCATCCGCCAGGAGTCGCTCTGCAGCGCCGAGGACGCTATGGAGCTGGCGAAGCTCGGCGAGAAGGTCCGCAACCTCAAGGAACACGGCCTCGCCGAGGGCGTCTCGACCCGCCTGCTCGTCTACGCCGGCCGGCTGATCAGCCGCGGCATCCACGCCCGGCGCGCCTGCCAGACGGCGGTGGTCTGGGGGCTCACCGACGAGTACGAGGTTCAGCGCTCCATCGAAGAGGTCGTGACCTCGATCTTCCCGGAATAGGGAAGCAGCCGGTGCGCCTCGGGATCGTCTCCGACATCCACTGCAACATCGAGGCGCTGGACATCGCCATCGAGCGCATGGGCAGCGTCGACGAGTTGCTCTGCGCGGGCGACGCGATCTTCCAGTTCCGCTTCTCCAACGACGTGATCGGCCGCCTGCGCGAGATCGGGGCGCGTATCGTCCTCGGCAACCACGAGGACGTCGTGCTCGGCCCGCTCGGCGACCGCGTGCGCGCGCACCACACCACCGACCCGGAGCTGCTGAAGTGGCTCTCCGGGCAGCCGCGGCGCATCGACACGGTGATCGGCGGCAAGAAGTTCACGATGTTCCACGCCTGCCCGGACGAGCCACCCTACGAGTACATCTACTCGGACAGCTCGCGCATCAAGGAGTTCGGTGAGCTGGGCTCAGATTATGTCGTGTACGGCCACACCCACTACGAACTGATCCACCGCGTGAACAGCACGCTCGTGATCAACCCCGGTTCCACGGGGCAACCGCGCAACCCCAGCAACGGCTTCCGCGCCTCCTACGCGGTCCTCGATACGCAGAGCGGCGAGGTCACCTTCGACCTCTTCGACGACCCGCTGCGCCCGGGACGGGTCTGAGGCTCCCGTGAGCGCCGCCGCCGACATCACCGCCCGCTATGACGCCGAACTGCGCGGTTTCGGCCCCACCCTGGCCGACGACCTCGCCAGCGGCGCGCGCGCCCTCGAGGGGCGGCTGAGCGAGGAGCAGCTCGACGAGTGGGCGAGCGCCGGCGTCGCGCTGTCACGCCACTCGCTGCGCTCCTGGGAGGCGGCCGCCGAGTACTTCCGCGCCAGCCCCCGGCTGCTGCCCGCCTTCAACTTCGAGGAGCTGCTGGACTGGGCCGCCGTCGCGCGCGAGCTGTCCGAACAGTCCTCGATGATCGCCGCCGCCTTCCTGCGCGCGACGCCGGAGGTGCTGCAGCCGCTGCAAGGCGCCGACGACAAGGACCTCGGGATCATGGGCGAGTGGGTGGGCCGCCCCGGCGAGCAGGTGCGGCCCTGGTCCGCCCTCGGGCGGCGGCTCGCGCGAGGCAACTGGAAGTCCGTCGCGCTCGCCGCGACCTTCTTCGAGCAGAGCCCGGCGCTGCTGCACGCGCTGCCGCTGGACGCCGTGCGCGACCTTGTCGACATCGTCGATCGGCTCTCGGAGCGTTCGTACCAGCTGGCCGCGTCCTGCCTGGAGCGCTCCGGCGAGCTGTTCGGGGATCTCGCGCCGCAGGACCGGCGGCCCTTCCTGGAGTTCGCCGGAGCGGTCGCGAAGGCCTCGTGGGCGGACACGCGGCTCTACTTCGAGCGCGGACCGGGGCTGCTGGCGCCGGTCGCGCAGGACGAGCGCGGCGCCTTCCTGCGCCTCGCCGCCGACGTCGCCGGCCAGACCGGCCGCCAGGGCTACCCGCTCTTCGTCGAGGCCGCCGAGGCGCTCGCGGAGGTGCAGCCCACCTACCACGGCACGCTGCTCGAGCTGTCCGCGCGGCTCGCCGGCGGCAGCCCCGCCGCCGCGATGGCGTTCCTGCGCTCCTCGCCGCACGTGCTCACCCGCCTCACCGCCGACCAGCTGGAGCGCTGGCTGCAGACCGGCTGGGACCTGCTCTTCGAGCAGGGTAACGTCGATGGCGCCGAGGCCTACTTCCGCCTCGAGTCGGCGCGCGCCGAGGAGATGCTCGGCAACCTCTCCGCGCGCGTCGAGTTGCGCGACGTGAGCAACACGCTGCGCCTCTACTCGAAGGCGCTGACCGGCGAGCAGATCGCCATCCGCTCCACCGAAGAGCTGGTCGACGCCGGCATCGGCTGGGTGCAGGAGTCCGTCGCGACCACCGAGGGCAACGCGATCTACCTGCCGCCCTACGTCGGCACGTTCCCCGCCCAGACCGAGAACTTCGCGAGCTACAAGGTCTTCACCACGCACCAGACCGGCCGCATCGAGTTCGGCTCGTTCCGCTTCGAGTTCGGCGCGGCGGGCGCCTACCTCGCATCCACCATGGAGGAGCGCGAGGCGGCGCACGCCACCGGCGCGGGCGCGGACGGCGCCGTCGCCGCCCCAACTACGCCGATGGAGCGCTACTTCGACATCTTCCCGGACCGCACGCTGATCGCGGGCCTGTTCACGATCGTCGAGGACGCGCGCGTCGACGCCTACACCGCCCGCGAGTACGGCGGCATCCGCCCCTCGCTCCAGCGCATGCAGGCGCACGAGGCGGAGAACCGCAGCAGCCCGTCCGGGATGGGCCTGCGCGCCGCCTACCTCGAAAACCTGTTGCGCGCCTCGCTCGGGCAGCCACAGACCATCCGCTATCCCGCGGATCTGATGCCGCTGCTGCACGAGGGCCTCGGCCATCTCGCCTCGGCGAACGAGCCGGGCGCGACGGTGCAGGACTCGGCCGAGGCCGCGGCGGCGATCTACGCGATCGCCGAGCGCATCCCGAACCTCCAGGGCGCCTACGACGAGATCGACTGGGAAGCCCTCGGCGAGGAGACGATCGAGATCAGCCCGGACGTCTCCGGCGGCCCCGGCGCCGAGGTCCCGTCCGGCGAGGAGGTCTCCTTCGAGACGCCGCCGCAGCCGGAATTCCGCGGCGACTTCAAGCCGGAGCTGGTGCAGCTGATGATGCGGCTCCAGGAGCAGCGCGACGGGTCCGATCCGGCCGGCGCGCCGCTCACCCAGGAGCAGCTCCAGGCGCTGCTCGAGAAGTCCGTCGAGATCACGATCTCCGACATCGCCGAGGGCGATCTCGCGTCCTCGATGGGCATGTTCCTCACCAACCTCGAACGCGAGGCGCTGGACGCGAAGCAGGGCCCGCCCGGCCAGGCGCCGGACGGCGCCGACGCCGGCGACTCCTCCGGCGAGGGCGACGCGATGGAGGAGCTGCCGATCGAGATCTCGTGGACCTACTACGACGAGTGGGACTTCCGCGCCGGCGACTACCGCCCTCGCTGGTGCCGCGTCGGCGAGCGCCGCGGCGACGAGGGCGAGCTCGACTACTACGAGGAGACCCTGCGCCGCCACCACGGCCTCGTCTCCGAGACGCGCCGCCAGTTCGAGCTGCTGCGCCCGGAGCACTTCCGCCGCATCAAGCGCCTCGAGGACGGCGAGGACGTCGATCTCGACGAGGCGATCTCCTTCATCATCGACAAGCGCGCCGGCGTCGGGCCCATCGGGCGCGTCTACTGGCGGCGCAACAAGGTGGAGCGCGACGTGGCGGTCGCCTTCCTGCTCGACATGTCGGCCTCGACCGACGAGGAGATCGACAAGCCGCAGACGAGCTACCAGCCCTCGGACGACGACTTCGACGACGACCCGCGGAAGTACTTCCAGTGGCTCGCCGAGCGCCGCGCGCGCTTCACCGCCGAGCCGCCGAAGCGGATCATCGACCTCGAGCGCGAGTCGCTGGTGCTGATCGTCGAGGCGCTCGAGGCGATCGGCGACGCGTACGGCATTTACGGCTTCTCCGGCTACGGCCGCGACAACGTCGAGTTCCACGTGATCAAGGATCTGCAGGACACCTTCGGCGACCGCACGCGGCGGCGCATCGACAAGATCCAGCCGATCCGATCGACGCGCATGGGGCCGGCGATCCGCCACACGATCAGCAAGCTCGACGCCTACGACGCGAAGGTGAAGCTGCTGATCCTCGTCTCCGACGGCCGCCCGCAGGATCACGGCTACGGGCGCGACCGCACGGAGAAGGAGTACGCGGTGCACGACACGCACCGGGCGCTCAGCGAGGCCAAGCAGGTCGGCATCACGCCCTTCCTGATCACCGTCGACAAGGAAGGCCACGACTACCTGAAGGACATGTGCGACGACATCGGCTACGAGGTCGTCGCCGACATCGAGTCCCTCCCCCGCCGCCTCACCTCCCTCTACCGCGTCCTCGCCACCGAGTAGCCGCGCTTCGCCCAGCTGCCGTCGTCCCTCGGAACCATCACGCCGGACGCGTCGTTAACCTCGTAGGGACCGCCGGGAGGGGCCAACATGCTCGTGCGCTGCGCTCGGCGTTCGCCGCTGCTCCTGCTCGCGGCCGCCCTTGCGCTCTCGCTGACGGCCTGCACCAGCGAGCCGGGCGACACTCCACCGACGCCCGCGACGGCGGCACCCTCGCCGACGCCGACCGAGACGCCCGCGCCAACTTCCAGTGCGACGCCGTTGCCCACACCGACGGCGACGCCTACCCCCACGCCCACCACGACGCCCTCGCCGGCACCGACCGCGACGCCCTCGCCCTCGCCCACCGCTGCGCCTTCGCCCTCACCGACGCCTCCGCCCACACCCACCCCGACGGCGACCGCAACCCCGACGCCTGCTCCGCTGATCACCGCCGAGGACCTCGGCATCCGCGAGGTCGATACGGCCGAGGCGCTTGCGGCGGCGGGCCTCACGCACGTGCGCTACGCGGAGGGCGAGGAGGTGCCGTGGGACCCCGGACTGTTCCTGCTCGAAGTGGAGTCGGGAGTTGTCGAGGGGTGGGTACGCTCACTCGCCGGCCTGCCCGAGGAGGAGCGTGGAACAGCGTGGAACGTCAGCGACGACATCGCCGTCTCGCCGAGCAACCGCTTCGTGAGCTGGGCAGGCCAAGGAACCCTGCACGACCGGCAAACCGGGCGCACCTACGTGTGGGACCGAGGCAGGATCGAGTTCGATCGATGGTGGGGAACCGGGCCCGACGAGCGTCTGCTCTTCCGCCTCGCGAGTTCCGGGGCCTTCGTGGCGATGGATGCCGGGATGCAGCCCGTGGCGCGGTTCACGCTCCCACCCGGAGAGCGCCTCACCAGCCCCAACGGCGGCTACATCCTCGTCCGCGAGTGCGTCGAGTGCGAGCCGGGCGACCGCTTCCACCTCGTAAACCTCGATGACGAGGCCAACCCCGAGGTCCACTCGTGGGTGCTTCCATGGAAGACGGTCCGGTACCGGGACTCGGGAGACATCCCCTACCGCACCGATCTCCTGGACGATCTCGTTGCATTCGTCGCCGATGCTGGCGACTCAACCTGCCGCGTCGGTCGCTATGACCTGAGCGGGACGCTCCTGTCTGACAGCACGATCCCATGCCTGAGTCCCTCGCCTGGCGGGTGGGTAGGCCTCCTGCCTCGGACTTCTCCAGACGGGCGCATGCTCGCTGCTGCGACATCGACCGTGTTTGCCGACGATAGGATCTCGTCGATCTTCGACGCAGCGACAGGCGAGGAGATCCTGCGCGTGAAGAGCGTCTATTCGTTCGGGCTCGCCGAGTTCGGGATCTACGGTGACGCGTCCGGCGTGTGGCTCGCCGACAGTTCCGGGATCATGGTAGACACGCGCCGCGGTCCGCGGATCGCCACGATCGAAGGGGCCTGGGAGCAGGCGTCCGGGTGGCCTTCCCGGGACGACCCCGGCCGCTTCTTCTCCCTCTACCCTCCGCAGGTCACGAACCGGGCGGGGGACGTGCTCGCATCCATCTCCTTCAGAGATCCCAGCGCACCCATCCCCGATCCTGGGTACGAGGCTTTCCTCGTCCGGGAGGAACGCGCCGACTGGGGCGCCACCGGCGGCACTCTGCGCGTGCGGACGACCTTCTTCCACTCTCAGGAAGGTCTGGACGTGTATCCGCCGCTGCCACTCGCGCCGGTGATCGAGCGGCCTCCGTTCGACGACCGCCTGCTCGTCGAGGTCGTCGTCGATACGTGCCTGAACCTCCGCGAAGAGCGCGCGCTCGACGCGTCGATCCTCGCATGTCTCCCAAACGGGGCGGTCGCCGAAACGGACGACTACTACTCATGGAACTGGCCGAACGGATGGATGCACCTCCGCACCGACGACGGCCTCGAGGGCTGGGCGAGCGCGGACTACCTGCGCTGGCACTCTGACGGCGTGCGGCTGGAGGAGTAGCGCGCCGCACCGCCGCCGCCGTCCTCGGAACCATCGCGGCCGAACTGTCGTTAACCTCGAAGGAGCCGGGGAGGGGATCGCGATGCTTGTACGCCGTGCGCGGCGCTCGCTGTCGGTCCTGCTCGCGGCCGGCCTTGCGCTGTTGCTGTCGGCCGGCCTGACGGCGTGCACCGGCGAGCCGGAGGAGCGCCCGCCGGCGCCCGCGACGGCGGCGCCCTCGCCGGCGGCGACCGAGACGCCCTCGCCAACTTCCACCGCGACGCCCTCGCCGACGCCTGCCGCGACGCCCTCGCCAACGCCGACCGCGGCGCCGACGCCATCGCCCGCGCCCTCTCCCACTCCGACGGTGCCCGCGCGCACGCCGACGCCCACACCAACCGCGACGCCCTCAGCCACGCAGACGCCCTCGACAACTCCCACTGCTACGCCTTCGCCCTCACCGACGCCTCCGCCCACACCCACCCCGACGGCGACGGCGACGCCTGCCCCGCTGATCACCGCCGAGGACCTCGGCATCCGCGAGGTCGACACGGCCGAGGCGCTCGCGGCGGCGGGCCTCACACACGTGCGCTACGCGGCGGGCGAGGAGGTGCCGTGGGAAGCAGGTCTGTTCCTCCTCGACGTGGCGACGGGCGCGGTCGAGGGATGGGTCGTCTCTGAGGGCGATTCGGTCGATGAGGAAGGAACGGCAGTCGGAACCGTAAGCGTCCACCTCAGCCTCTCGCCGGGCAACCGTTTCCTGCTACTTCCGGGCGGCGCCCTCCACGACCGGATGACAGGCCGCACGTACGTGGGAGCGCGGGTAGTTGTGCAGTCGTCATACCCGAACGATCTGGTTGGGTGGGGATCAGGCTCCGACGAGCGGCTCGTCCTTCGATCCAGCGCCCAGCAGGGATACGTGGTGGTGGATGGCGACCTGGAGCCGGTGGCGCAGATCAGGTTCACAGGAGGACACCCTTACCTCTGGCCGGACTCGGAGGGGCGCTACCTCATGGCACACGATGACGACCGGGTCTACCTCGTTGACCTGGGGCAGGCCCGGACGGAGGCGCTGACCCCTTCCACCACCTGGCCGCTGGACTGGGTGAGGTGGAACACACGAAAAGCCTTCTACTCGGCTTGGGTTGTTCCGTTCGAGGGTGGCCTCGCCGTGATCAACGCGATCGATTCCGGCACGTGCCGCATTGCGCGGTACAGTGCGCACGGAGAGGCTCCCAGCGACCACGAGTACCCCTGCTGGCAGGCCCCCGATCCGTTCATCGGCATCTCGCCGGACGGGCGCTTCGTGGCGATCGGGCGAGGGGGTGCGCTCGATGGAGATTCGGGTCTCGGGCAGATCCGGACGACTTCCATCTTTGACACGACCACGGGCGAGGAGCGTCTTCGCGTCCGGGGCGCTGGCGAACCTGGAGAGCGTGGAACGCTCGCGGATGCATGGCTCGCCGACAGCTCCGGGATCGTGGTGCGCACGTCGCGCGGCGAACGGCTCGTGACGAACGAGGGTCGCTGGGAGTCCGCTCCGGGAGTTCCCGCGCCCGGCGATCCAAACGTGTTTGCGCAGGACACTACCGTCAGGAACCGCGCGGGGCGGCTGCTGGCGGCCCTGGAGTTTGGTCCGCCTGCTCGGGAGATCCGCGGGATCCGCGACACCTTGGTGAAGTGGGGCGGTGCGAGCACCGCGCTCCGCGTGACGACGGGCATCTACTATGAATCCGGTGGCGGTCGCTGGGCCCTACCGGCGGACGCTGCAATCGAGCATCCGCCGTTTGACGACCGGCCACTCGTCGAGGTCGTCGTGGACACGTGCCTGAACCTCCGCGAGGAGCCCTCGCTGGACGCGCCGATCCTCGCCTGCCTCCCGAACGGCGCCGTCGTTGAGAGAGATGACTTCCAGTCCCCCTGGATGCACCTCCGCACGGACGATGGCCTCGAGGGCTGGGCGAGCGCCGAGTACCTGCGCTGGCACTCCGACGGCGTGCGGCTGGAAGAGTAGCGCGCCGCACCGCCGCCGCCGTCCTCGGAACCATCGCGGCCGAACTGTCGTTAACCTCGAAGGAGCCGGGGAGGGGATCGCGATGCTTGTACGCCATGCGCGGCGCTCGATGTCGGTCCTGCTCGCGGCCGGTCTCGCGCTGTTGCTGTCGGCTGGCCTGACGGCGTGCACCGGCGAGCCGGAGGAGCGCCCGCCGGCGCCCGCGACGGCGACGCCCTCGCCGGCGGCGGCCGGCACGCCCTCGCCAACCGCCTCGCCAACGGCGAGGCCAACCCCCTCGCCGACGCCGCCCCAGACGCCCTCGCCAACTCCCACCGCGACGCCGCTGCCCACGCCAACAGCCTCGCCCACACCGGTCGCGGCGCCCTCACCCACGCCGACCGCGACGCCCTCACCCACGCCGACCGCGACGCCGGCGCCGCTGATCACCGCCGAGGACCTGGGCATCCGCGAGGTCGACACGGCCGAGGCGCTCGCGGCGGCGGGCCTCACGCACGCCCGCTACGCCGCGGGCGAGGAGGTGCCGTGGGACCCCGGACTGTTCCTGCTCGACGTGGGGTCGGGCGAGGTCGAGGGATGGGTACGGTCGCTCGCCGCACTGTCCGAGGAGGAGCGTGGAACAGCCCGCCGGGCCAGCGACGACATCGCCGTCTCGCCGAGCAACCGCTTCCGCCTCGCGAGTTCCGGGGCCTTCGTGGCGATGGATGCCGGGATGCAGCCCGTGGCGCGGTTCACGCTCCCGCCCGGCGAGCGCTTTACCAGCCCCAACGGCGGCTACATCCTCGTCCGCGAGTGCGTCGGGTGCGAGCCGGGCGACCGCTTCCACCTCGTGAACCTCGAGGACGAGGCCAACCCCGAGGTCCACTCGTGGGTGCTTCCGTGGAAGACGCGCAGGTACAAGTCGGGGGACCTTCCCTATCGAATCGAACTCCTGGACGACCTCGTTGCATTCATCGCCGATACCGGCGATGCGACATGTCGCGTGGTTCGCTACGACCTCAGGGGCACGCTCCTGTCCGACCATACGATTCCCCGAGGGTGCTACGCGCCCGGCAGCCTCGGTACCTTCTTGTCTCCCCTCCACTCCCTGCACCGGATCTCCCCGGACGGGCGCCTGCTCGCCACCGCGACCTCCTCTGGAACTCCCGTCGCGAGGGTGTTCAACGCGGCGACCGGGGAGGAGATCATGCGTGTCCTGGGTGTGTACCTACCATGGTCCGAACGGGAGCCCACCGCTGTATGGCTCGCGGATGGTTCGGGAGTCGTCGTACGCACGCACCGCGGTCAGTACGTCGTGACGCTCGATGGAGCGTGGGAGCGGGCTCCAGGCCGGCCCGCTCCGGACGATCCCGATCGCTTCTTCTCCTACTACCCTCTACAGGTCCTCAACCAGGCGGGCGCGGTAACCGCGTCCTTTTCGCTCGGAGGTCCCAGCGCACCCATCCCCGATCCCTCCTACGAGGCGTTCCTCATCCTGGATGAGCTCGTGTGAATCGCCAGGATCTATTTACCACCAAACGGCGAGATCGCCAGGGTCTTTTGACCACTTCGCCAGGGTCTATTGACCACCCGGGCCGCCGGTACGGCCAGCATCGTCTGCATCCCCAGGGAAGGGAGCAGCGATGGCCTACCGGGAGGTGCATTGCGTGGAGATCAGGGAAGTCATCCGCCGCTGGCAGGCGGGACTCAGCCAGCGCCGGATCGCTGGCGGCACGGGAGTGTCGCGGCCGACGGTGCGGCGCTACATCGAGGCGGCGGAGGCGGCCGGGCTTGAGCCCGGCGGTCCCGAGCCGAGTGAGGAGCAGCTCGCCCGCCTGGCGACGCTGAGCCGGACCGGGCCGCGGCAGGCGGAGGCGCCGAGCGAGCAGCTGCTGGCGCCGTGGGCGGAGCAGATCGAGGGCTGGCTGACGGCCGAGCGCCTGCAGGTGACGCGGGTCCAGGAGCTGCTGGCCGAGCGCGGCTGCGAGGTCTCGTACAGCTCGCTGCGGCGCTTCATCCGGCGCCGCGGCTGGCGCCAGCGGCAGCCTGTGACCGTGCGCATGGAGGACGGGCCGCCGGGCGAGGTCGCCGAGATGGACTTCGGCCGGCTCGGCCTGGTCACGGATCCCGAGAGCGGCCGCCGGCGCACGGTGTGGGCGCTGATCGTGGTCTGGCGCTACTCGCGGCACTGCTTCGTCTGGCCCACCACCAGCCAGCAGCTGGGGGCGGTGATCGAGGGCCTGGAGGCGGCCTGGGCCTGTTTCGGGGGCGTGCCCCGCTACCTCGTCATCGATAACTTCCCGGCCGCCGTGGCCGGGGCCGACGCGCTGCACCCGCGCTTCACGCGGGGCTTCCTGGAGTACGCCCGCCACCGCGGCTTCATCAGCGACCCCGCACGCGTGCGCCGGCCCCGCGACAAGCCGCGCGTCGAGCGCAGCGTCCCGTACGTGCGCGAGCGCTTCTTCAAGGGTGCCCAGTTCCGGGACCTCGCCGAGATGCGCTCCGTCGCCCGGCGCTGGTGCCTGGAGGTGGCGGGGCAGCGCATCCACGGCACGACCCGCAGGCGCCCGCTCGAGGTCTTCCAGGAGGAGGAGCGCCCGCTGCTCGCCCCGTGGGACGGGGAACCGTACGAGCTGCCCGACTGGCGTACGGCGACGGTCCACGCAGACCACCACGTCGCCTGCCAGTACGCACTCTATTCGGTGCCGTCGGAGCTCTGCCCGCCGGGGCAGAAGGTGGAGGTGCAACTCGGCGCGAAGCTGGTGCGCATCTACCACCGCGGCGCGCTGCTCAAGGTCCATCCGCGCCAGCAGCGCGGCGGCCGGGCCACCGACCCGAACGACTACCCGGCAGAGCTCAGCCCCTACACGCGGCGTGCGCCCGAGCAGATCCAGCGGCGCGCGGCCGAGCTGGGCGAGGCCGTGGGCAGCTACGCCGAGCGGCTCTTCGAGGGACCCCTGCCCTGGGCGAAGCTCCGGCAGGGCCACAAGCTGCTGCGGCTCGCGGAGCGCTACTCCCCCGCCCGCCTCGATGCCGCCTGCCTGCGGGCGCTCGAGGTCGAGCTGATCGACGTGCGCCGGCTCGAGCGCATCCTCGTCGAGGCCCTCGAGCAGGAGACCACCCCGCAGCAGCCGCCCGGGCCCCCGCCGCCGGGCCGCTTCGCCCGCCCCGGCGCCGTCTTCGCACTGACCGCCACGCAGACCACGACAGGAGCGTCACGATGACCGCCACGACCGCCGAACTCCGACCGCTGCTCAAGCGCCTCAAGCTGGGCCCGATGCTCGACACCCTGCCCGAGCGCATCGCTCTCGCGAGGCGCGACGGGCTCGACTACGCCGACTTCCTGCAGATCGTCCTCGCCGACGAGGTGAGCCGCCGCGACCACGGGCGGCTGGAACTGCGCCTCCGCCAGGCCGGCTTCGAGCAGCTCTGCAGGCTCGAGGACTTCGACTGGTCGGCACAGGTCCGCCTCGACCGCAGGCTGCTCGACGCCGCCTGCTCGCTGCGCTTCCTCGACCGCCGCGAGCACGTCCTGCTCGTCGGCCCCGTCGGCGTCGGCAAGAGCTTCCTCGCCCAGGCGCTCGGCTACGCCGCCGTCCGCTCCGGGCACAGCGTCCGCTTCGTGACTGCCGACCAGTACTTCCGCGAGCTGGCGCAGGCCCGGGCCGACCACTCCACCGAGAAGACGTTCCGCGCCTTCCTCGCCCCCGACCTGCTGATCCTCGACGACCTCGGGCTCCACCGGCTCAGCGCACAGCAGTCGATCGACCTCTACGAGCTGGTCATCGGCCGCCACCGCAGCTCCAGCTTCGTCATCACCTCCAACCGCGCCGTCGAGGAGTGGCTCGGCCTCTTCGACGACCCGATCCTCGGCAACAGCGCCCTCGACCGGCTCGCCAACGCCAGCTACCAGATCGTGATCGAGGGCGAGAGCTACCGCCAGCGACTCTCGCCGCACCGCGCCCTGCTCGAGCGGCCGCAAGGAGGTGATTGACGACACAGACAGGCACTGATATCAAGCCGCGTACCGGCTGCCCAGGGTGGTCAAATGACTCTGGCGACGACTGGTAAGAAGACCCTGGCGATCGACAGCTTGCCGACTGGGGTGCAACCGGCGCCCTTCGTGTCCGGACCACGTTCTTCCACGTACAGCACGGGTTGTACCGCTCTGAGCCGCCATCGTTCAGCCCAGTGATCGAGCTGCCACCGTTCGAGGACCCCCTGCGGGTCGAGGTCGTCGTAGATACGTGCCTGCACCTCCGCGAGGATCACTCGCTCGACGCGCCGGTCCTCGCCTGCCTCCCCAACGGCACGGTCGCGGAGACCGACTGGTACGTCTCGGGCGCGTGGACCTACGACCCGTGGTTCCACCTCCGCACCGACGACGGCCTCGAGGGCTGGGCGAGCGCGGAGTACCTGCGCTGGCACTCCGACGGCGTGCGGCTGGAGGAGTAACGCGCGCGCGGCCCTCGAGGCGCTACGGCGCGAGGCGGTGCAACAGCACGCCGTCGCGCGGCTCGGCGATCGCGTCGCCGCGGGCGACGAGGACGTCGAGCTGGCCGATCAGCTCCGTCAGGGCCTGCGCGAGGCGCGAGTCGGGGAGGTGCGGGAAGAGCCGCCGCACGAGGCCGAACGCGCTGTCCGGCCGCGCCGCGAGCAGCGCGCGCACCCGCGCCTGGCGGCGCTCGTGATGCCGCTCGAAGCGCACGAACAGCCGCTCCGCCTCCTCCCCCTCGACCGGCGCGCCGTGCCCCGGCAGCACGCGCCGCACGCCCAGCCCGCGCAGCCGCTCGACCGACGCCACGAACGGCGGCAGCGAGGGCCAGCGCTCGCCCGGCGCGCCACCGGCGGCACTGTCCAAAGAAGTGGACGGGAAGTGCAGCCCCGGCGTCGGCGTCGTGTGCGGCAGCAGCGTGTCGCCGGAGTAGAGGTCGCCCGTCGCCGCGACGAAGGCGACGAGGTTGCCGGGCGTGTGCCCCGGCGCGGCGACGACACGCAGCCGCGCGCCGCCCTCGAGGGCGAACTCCGCGCCGTCGGCGACCACCTCGACGGCCTCGCGAGGGCAGGCGCGCCAGCGGTAGGCGGGGGGCCTGCGCCGCGTCGGTTGCCCGAAGCGCGCCGCGAGCTCGGGCGGACAGCCGTGCTCGATCAGCGTGCGCAGCCGCGCCTCGATGCGAGCGTCGTTCCACGCCTGCCCGGTCGTGATCGCCTCGACATCGGCCGCGCCGGCGAGGATGCGCGCGCCCTCGGCGCCCCAGCGCCAGGCCAGCCCGGAGTGGTCGAGGTGCCAGTGCGTGATCAGCACCGCCCGCACATCCCCGGGCGCGAGCCCGTCCGCCGCCAGCAGCTCGACGGCCTCCCCCCACGTCCCGCCCTCGGCGCCCGTCTCGCCCTCGCCGCCGGGTATGTCCGGCCCCGCATCGACGAGCAGCACGCCGCCCTCGGCGAGCCGCAGCGCGTAGGCCGCGTTGTCGCCGAGGGGGAGGGGGAGCGGGTCAGTCGGAACGGACGCGCGAGCAGTCACGTCGTGTGTAGTCCTTTGGGTGGCTGTGTACCACGTCTCCGCCAGCCGTCACGACCTCGTGAACGGTCCCAATGTGCTGGCCGTTCGCCGTGATCAGCTTGATGATTCTCGCCTCGCCGCCGATCCAGCGCGGATTCCGGGCAGCCGCCCGGTGTACGATATCCTCAAGGAGCAATCTGGAAACGCGCTTGTGCTCGACCTCGTTGGTGGCCCATAGCGCGTCGAGTGCGGCGAACGGCACGACTTCGATGACGATCCCCCTGACAACCCAGCCGCCGACTCACATTGACGTGCTCCAGGCCGTCCGCGAAACGCTCGCCGACGGCCCAGGCGATTATCGCCTGCCCGACTTCCTCGCCTCGGTAGACTGGTCCGAGGCTGTGCGACCGCCGCCCGAGGTCGCCGATCTGCTCGGCAGTCTCGAGCTGTGGGACTGCGAGTACCGCGAAGGTGACATCGGCTGGGACGAGCTGGCCGCCCGGCTCGACGCGCTCAGCAGCGACGCAGCGTAGCCCCGCCCCTCACACCGCCAGCAGCCAGCGCCGCACGAGGTCCAGCGCGACCGTGGTGGCGCGGCGCTTGGCGGCGTCGCGGCCCTGGTAGTAGGAGTACGTCTCGTACTCCACGCGCTCGCCGTCCGTCAGCGCGATGTGCATCGTGCCCGGCGGCTGGCCCTCGATCTCGTCGCCGCCCGCGATGCCGGTGAGGCCGAGGCCGAGGTCGGCGCCGAGTTGCTTGCGCGCCGCTGCCGCCATCGCCTCCGCGGTCTCGCGCGAGATCACGCCGTGCATCGCCGGCACCTCGGCCGGCACGCCGTGCGCGATCTTCGCCTCGGTGGCGTAGGTGACCAGGCTGCCGCGGAAGTAGTCCGAGGACCCCGCCACGTCCGTGATCGCGCTCGCGATCGCCCCGCCCGTCGCCGACTCCATCACGGCCAGCGTCAGCCCGCGGTCGCGCAGCAGCCGCCCGACGCCCGCCGCCAGCGTGTCCTCATCCTCGCCCCAGATGAAGCGCCCGAGGATGCCGCGCACGCGATCGCCGAGCGGGTCGATCAGCCGCCACGCCTCCTCGCGCGTCGCGGCCTTTGCGCTGAGCCGCACGTGCACGCCGTCGCGGCGCGCGTAGATGCCGATCGAGGGGTTCGCGCTGTCCAGCAGGTCGGCGAGCATCTGGTCCACGGTCGACTCGCCGAGGCCGGCGGTCTTCAGCGTGTGCGAGACGAGGATCGCGTCGGCGAGCCGCTCGAGGCCGGGTGCCACCTCCTGCTCCCACATGTAGGTCATCTCCTGCGGCGGGCCGGGCATCAGCACGATCACGTGGCCGTCGCGCTCGACCCACCAGCCCGGCGCGGTGCCCCGCGGGTTTGGGATCGCCCGCGCCGAGGGGATCAGCCAGGCCTGCTTCATGTTGCGCTCGACGAGCCCCGGTCCGCGCTGGCCGAAGCGCTGTTCGAGCAGCGCGCGCTGCTCGTCGTCGACATGGACCTCCTCGCCGAGGACGGCGGCGACGGCCTCGCGGGTCACGTCGTCCTCAGTGGGGCCGAGGCCGCCGCTGGCGATCGTCAGGTCCGAGCGCTCCCAGGCGCGGGCCAGCACCTCGCGCAGCCGCGCGGGGTTGTCGCCGACCTGCGAGACGTGCAGCAGGTCGATGCCGAACTCCGGGAGTTGCGAGGCGATGTAGGCCGCGTTGGTGTCGACGATCTCGCCGAGCAGGATCTCGGTTCCGATGGAAACGATTTCAGCGCGCATCAGGCCTCCTCGCCCGCGCCGCGAGGATAGCAAGCGGCGGTGTTGCGGGCGGCTCCAGCGGCGGCTACACGCGCAGCGGCGGCGCGCCGGCCGGGCGCCAGGCGATCGTGTCGACGGGTTCGCCCGCCAGCGATGCCTCGACGAGCCGGCCGCGCTCGATGGCGACGGAGGCGGCGGTGCAGGGGTTCGGCGCGCCCTCGGTCTCGCCGATCGGGACGATCGAGGCGCGCAGCAGGTCCGGCTCCAGCTCGAGCAGCGCGATCGCGCCGAGGCGCGTCGTGCGGTGGTGCGGGAAGCTCGGGCTGGCGGGGTCGAGCAGCAGCACGCCGTCGCGGTACTCGAGCCGCTCGTAGTGTGAGTCGCCGGCGATCAGCACGTCGAGGGCGGCGTTGCCGTAGATCGCTCGCGCGAGCTCGCGAGGGGTGTCGATGCCGCGCGGGATCGCCTCCACGTCGTGGACCATGCCGATCCGCCAGCCCGCGTGCTCGACGTACTGGACGGGCGCGCAGCGCTCGTCCTCGAAGTGGTCGTGCGCGCCGAGCGAGCAGCGTACGGGCGCGAATTGCTCGCACCAGTCCAGCACCAACGGCTCCGTGACGTCGCCGCCGTGAAGGATCAGGTCCACGGCGGCGAGGTGCTCCTCGAGCGTGCCGCCCAGCTTGCCGGGGTCGCGGATCGTGCTCGGCATGTGGGTGTCGGAGAGGACGGCGATGCGCATCGCGCGATGGTACGCGCGATGCCGCTCAGTGGCGCGCGGCGGGCCTCGGGAGCCGCGCACGGCAGGTCGCCCTGAGCGACAATGGATCTGTGGGGTAGAGGCGAGCAGGAAAGGACCACGACGATGGCGCAGCGCAGTCACGAGGTCGACTACCGGATCCACGGCGACGATCTGCAGTTCGTCGAGGTGGAGCTGGACCCCGGCGAGACGGTGATCGGCGAGGCCGGGGCGATGATGTTCCTCGAATCCGGGATCACGTTCGAGACGAAGATGGGGGACGGCGCGGAGCCGGAGAAGGGGCTGTTCGGCAAGCTCAAGGACGCCGGCAAACGCGCCCTGGCGGGCGAGTCGCTCTTCATCACGCACTTCACGAACACGGGCCGCGGCAAGCAGCTGGTGGCGTTTTCCGCCGAGTTCCCCGGCAAGATCGTGCCGATCGATCTCGACGACATGGGCGGCGAGATCATCGCCCAGAAGGACGCCTTCCTCTGCGCCGCGCTCGGCACGAAGATCGACATCGCCTTCCGCCGCAACCTCGGCGTCGGGCTGTTCGGCGGCGAGGGCTTCATCCTGCAGCGCCTGCAGGGGGACGGCATGGCGTTCCTCTCCGTCGGCGGCACGGTGGTCGAGAAGCGCCTCGAGGGCGACAAGCTGCTCGTCGACACGGGCTGCCTGGTCGCGATGGAGCCGGGGATCGATTACCAGATCGAGCGGGCCGGCAACCTCAAGTCGCAGTTCTTCGGCGGTGAGGGGCTGTTCCTCGCGAGCCTCTCCGGGCACGGGCGGGTCTGGCTGCAGTCAATGCCCTTCTCGCGGCTGGCGAACCGCATCCTGGAGAACGCGCCGAGGGCCGGCGGCAACGCTCAGGGCGAAGGCTCGATCCTCGGCGGGCTCGGACTCGGCCAGCGCTAGGACCGCCCCCGCGAGGGCTCGCACGCCCTCGCGGCCTGGGTGACCGCGTGGACGTCGGATGAGCGCGCGCTGCGCGCCGCTCCCCACCCACCCGCCCTCGGAATTATCTCTGTGGGGGCTGCGCCCCCACGCCCCCGCGTGGAAGCTACGCAGGTGGGGGCTCGCGCGCCCTCGGATGCCTGCCGCTGCGGGCCCCGGACGAGCACGCGCTAACGCGCGGCTCCCACCCGCCCGCCTCGGAGCTCTTTCTCTGCGGGGGCTGCGCCCCACCCACCCGCCCCGGATTCTCTTCTCTGTGGAGGGGCTGCGCCCCCGCACCCCCGCGCGGAAGCCTGCGGACCCTGCTCCCGCATACGTGCACGCAGGCGGCCAAACTCACACCCGAGGCGCCCGACTCCGCGGCGCGCCCTCACCCCAAACCCTCTCCCTCGGGGCGAGGGAGCCGGGCGCCATCGGGAGTTCCGTGCGCCCGCGAAGGCCACGCCGCGTGCGCTGATCCAGGGGGGCGTGGGGGCGAAGCCCCCACAGAAAGAACATCCGAGGGCGGGTGGGTGGGCCGAGCGGCCCTGCGAGGTGTCCCTCGCGTCCACGACACGACCGTGCGCACGCTCCTCCGGGATGGGGGCGTGGGGGCCCTGCGAGGTATCCTCGCGTCCCGATCGAAACAGCCCCCCACAGCAGACACGCGCTCGCCCTCGCATGCGGCGCCGCTGGCGTCGGGGCGGCGGCGCGCCCTCACCCCAACCCTCTCCCTCGGGGCGAGGGAGCCGGGCGCCATCGGGAGTTCCGTGCGCCCGCGAAGGCCACGCCGCGTGCGCTGATCCGGCGGGGGCGTGGGGGCGAAGCCCCCACAGAAAGAACATCCGAGGGCGGGCGGGTGGGTCGAGTCGCGCGCAGCGCGCTCGTCCGGGATGCGGGCGTGGGGGGCCCTGCGAGGTATCCTCGCGTCCCGATCGAAACAGCCCCCCACAGCAGACACGCGCTCGCCCCCGCATGCGGCGCCGCTGGCGTCGGAGCGGAGTCCCGTCAGGCCTCGAGGCGGCTTGCCCAGTCGACGATGCGCTCGGCGGTCGGGGACGCCTGCTCGCGCGGGAGGAAGTGGCCCGCCGGGTAGAACCAGTGGAGTTCGGAATCGGGGAGCACGCGCAGCAGCTCGTAGCCGTGCTCCGGAACGCCGAGGCGGTCGTGGGTGCCGTAGAGCAGCAGCGTGGGCTGCGTCCACTTCGCCCAGTAGCGCATGCGATCCACGTCACGCATCGCGAAGCCGTGCCAGCTGGGGCCGCGGCGCTCGCGGCTGGCGGCGTAGTACTCGCGCAGGAAGGCGTCGCCCTCGGGCGTGTCGGGGTAGTTCATGCCGGTGTAGAGCGGGCCGAGCTGCGCCTTGTACTCCTCGTACTCGACGCGCTTGGCGTTGATCGCGAGGCCCGCCTGCAGCAGGCCGGGCGGCGGCGCGAAGAAGCCAGCGAGGCTGCACAGCACCAGCGCTCGCACCGCCTCCGGCTGCCGGATCGCGTGCACGAAGGCGACCCACGCCCCCGAGGCGTGGCCGATCGAGATCACCGGCTCGTCCCCGAACGCCGCCTCGATCACCGCGTGCAGGTCGTCGGCCGCGTCCTCCATCGTGCAGCTGTCGGAGACGGCCTCGCTCTCGCCGACGCCGCGCTGGTCGTAGCTGACGAGGCGGAAGTGCCCGGCGAGCAGCGAGAAGAACTCGCCGAACAGCGAGGCCTTCACCGCCTGCGCAGTCGAGAAGACGAGCGCGGGGCGTCCGTCGGCGTCCGTGCCCGGCGCCCAGTGCCGCTCCCAGTGGAGGCGCGCGCCGGGCGACTCGGCGAAGGGCATCGCCGCTACGTCCCTTCCTCCGGCCAGCGCGTCGGGCCGATGCGCTCGCCGAAGCGCTCGCTGAGTACCTCGAGGTAGTCGGGCGCGGGCAGCGCGCCGCCGTCGTGGATCATCGCCTCGGTGTCGATCGGCGTCGCCCAGGCGCGGCCGAAGCGCGTGCTCGGCTGCTCCGCGCGATGCCCGCCTCGTAGAGCGCGTCGATGCGCTCCCCGGAGTAGCCGAGGACCTCGCCGAAGACCTCGCGGTTGTCGCGCCCGAGGTCGCGCGGCGCGTCGCGCAGCTCCGCGCCGCGCGCGCCGAGCACGCGCACGGGGAAGGCGCGGCCGTAGGGGCGGGCGCCGATCTCCGGGTCGCTGTGGCGGCAGACGGCGTAGACGTCGCGCTCCTCGAAGTGCGGATCGAGCAGGATGTCGCGCCCGTCCTGCACCGGCGCGGCGGCGACGCCCGCCGCCTGGAGCGCAGCGGCAGCCTCGTGCCGGTCGGCGGCGGCGGCGGCGCGCACGACCTCTGCGGGCGGGTCGTCCGGGTCGGCGGGCGGGTCCGGCGGATCGGCGATGCCGAGCACGCCGCAGAGTTGCGCCCACTCGTCGGCGTCGCGATAGCAGACGACCAGCCACTCCTCCTCGCCCGCGCAGGCGAGGATCACGGTCGAGTAGACGCGCTCGCCCGGCTGCTCCGGCGGGAGCTGCGAGCCGAGCACGAAGCTGGCGGCCATCGGCATCCCGCCCTCGCGGCCCGCCATGTCGATGCGCTCGCCCTCGCCCGTCAGGCGCACGCGGCGCAGCGCCACGAGGATGGAACCGACCGTGCTGATGCCGGCGTACATGTCGGCGAGCGAGGTCGTCGGCAGGTAGGGCTCCGGGCCCGGCTCGCCCATCGCGTAGGCGAGGCCGGCCGCGGCGAGCATGCCGAAGGCGTTCGCGGGCGCGTTGGCGAGCGGGCCCTCCTGGCCGTAGCCGGAGAGCGAGACGTGAATCAGCCCCGGCTTGCGCGCCTTCAGCTGCTCGTACTCGAAGCCGAAGTGGCGCATCACCCTCGGCGTGTAGTTCTCGGCGAGGATGTCGGAGACGTCGAGCAGGTCGTAGAAGACCTCCTTGCCCTCGTCCTGGGTGAGATCGATGGTGATGCCGCGCTTGTTGATGTTGCGCTCCGCCCAGTAGGCCGCGCGCGTCCACCAGTGGTTCGTCGGCAGGTTGTCCGTCGGCACGAGGCCGCGCGAGACCATGTCGATGTGGCGGGCGGCCTCGACCTTGTTCACCTCGGCCCCGAGGTCCGCGAGGATGCGCGTGATCTGCGAGCCCGCGTACTGCCCCGTGAGGTCGAGCACGCGCACGCCCGCGAGCGGCTGGTAGATCGGCTCGCCCCTCAGCGGGTCGTCTGTCATGAGGGCGTCTCCAGCGGCTCGAGGGTGACGCCCTCGGCGTCGAACTCGCGGTAGCGGTAGGGCAGGCCCGGCATGCGCACCGGCTCGTCGAGGCCCGGCACGGCCACTTCGACGAGACTCCCGCGGTGGGCGAGCTGCGTGTCCGTCAGCAACTCCGAGGGCCGCAGCACATAGCCGAAGGGCATCCGCAGCTCGTGCGCCTTCGTCACGATCTCCTCGGCGTCGTGGGCGAGGAACCAGGGCATGATCAGTTCGTCGAACTCGTCGGGGCGGCGGTGTCGTTCGAGGCGGTCCTGGAAGAGCGGGTGCTCCTCGAGTTCGGGCTGTTCGACCAGCAGCGCCATCATCTGGATCGGCGAGCCGGCCATCGCGACCATCACGTAGCCGTCCTTGCAGGGGTAGAGCCCGCCGGGGTGCCCGGCGAAGTGGCGGTGCATGCCGTGGCCGCGCAGGTGGATCAGCCCGAGGTGCGAGAAGAACATCGTCACCCGCTCGAGGTTGGCCGCGAGGCAATCGGCGACCGAGACGTCGAAGACCTTGCCCGCGGCCGGATTGAGCAGCCCGAGCAGCGCCGAATGGAAGCCGAAGACGCCTCCGACGAAGTCCGCCATCGGCACGCGGACGTGGCGCGGCGGCCCCTTCGACTGGCCCAGCGTGCTCATCGATCCGCCGTAGGCGAGCAGCACCTCGTCGGTCGCCCGGTGGTCGGCGTAGGGGCCGTCGAGGCCGAACGGCGTGCAGGAGACGGCGACGCGATCGCCGGGCAGGTCGAATAGCGCCTCGCTCAGCCCGCGCTCCAGCAGCTCGTCGCGCGTAAAGCTGGAGATGACGACGTTCGCGCGGAAGAGCTGGTCGTGCAGCTCGGACTGGCCCTCGTCACTGCCGTAGTCGAGCGAGACGCTCTCCTTGCCGGCGTGAAGCGCGGCGAACATCGAGCGGCGGTTCGAGCGGCGCCAGCCGTCCGGCGTCAGATCCTCGCGCCGCAGCCGGTCGCCGCCCGTGGTCGCGTCCTCGATCTTGATCACGGTCGCGCCGTGGAGGCGCAGCCAGCGCCCGCAGTAGGCGGCGGCGAGGCCCTCGCCGAGCTCGACCGCGACGACGTCCGAGAGCCGGGTGTTCTGGCCGCGCGCCTCGCCGACCGCCCGACCGTTCACATCGTCGCTCACCTCGATGCGCTCCAATCCCGCAGGACGCTGCTCGCGACGCCTCGCTGCGGCGTCCGGCTGGCTAGATGATCGGACCGCGCGGGTTGAAGCGCTCGACGGCGTCACGGAAGCGCTGGTCGCGCCGCCGGTAGGCTTCCTTCGCGCCGTGGTCGCGGCGCTCGGTGAAGAGGTTCCAGTCGTTCTCGCCGAGCCGCTGCTGCACCTGCAGCGTGTGCGACATGTTCGAGGCGGCCAGCGTCGACTCGAAGCCGAGCGTGTTGTAGGCGAGCCGCGACTGGAGCTTGTGGATGGCGATGCCGTCGGCGGGGATCAGGCTGGCGAGGTCCGCCGCCGCCTGCGTCGTGTCCTCGAGGTCCTCGAGTGGGACGACGCGGTTGATGAGGCCGCGCTCGTAGCCCTCCTCGGCGCTGATGAAGCGGCCGAGCAGCATCATCTCCGAGTAGAGCGCGGGGCCGAGGCGGAGGATGCTGAAGGCGCTGCTCATGCCCGCCGCCGCGACCATGCGCGCGGGCGGGCTGCCGATCACCGTGCCCTCGGCGGCGATCAGGATGTCGCAGCCGAGCACGAACTCGAACGCGCCGCCCAGCACGTAGCCCTTGAGTTCGCCGATCACCGCCTTCCTCGACTGGAAGACGGCGCGCAGCACGTTGCGGCCCTCGGCGTCGACGTGCAGGCGACGCCGCTGCGAGGGGCGGCTGCGGGTATCCTCGCCGTCCTCCCAGTACTGCGTGCCCAGCTCGGTCACGTCGTAGCCGCTGGAGAAGCTACGGCCCTCGCCGCGGAAGATGACGACCTTGACGTCCTCGTGCTGCTTGCCGTTGAGCTCCTCGAACGCGCTCGCGATCTCCAGTTCCTGGCCGGTGAGCCAGCAATTGAGCCGCTCCGGGCGGTTGAGGACGACCTGCGCGACGGGCCCGTCCTTGATCACCTTCACGTACTGGCTCTCGTCGTCGATGTACCAGGTCTCGCTCATCGCCCCGCCTGTCGTCTGATCGGTCCTCGGGCGCGCGCTCGGCCCGGCGGCCACACGCGCCCCGGCATTCTGGCGCAGCACGGGGGGCGGAGCAATGCGTGCTCCGAGGGCGTCACGAACCCGGGTGCGATCGCGGCGCGGCTCGCTGCCGGGCTAGGAGCCGTCGCCCGAGGAGTTGCTCCCGTAGTAGGCCTCGGTCGCGGTGCGGACGCCTAGCACGCGGTTCTCGTGAATCGGCTCGCGGTTGTCGCGCGCCCAGGTGTTGGAGCGCTGCAGCGCGGCGACCGTGCCCTGGAAGTGCGGCATCACGTAGCGGGCCAGCAGTTCGTAGCTGCGCAGCAGCTTCTCGCGCGGCGCCCAGTCCTCGACGCGCACGAGCAGGCCGCCGAAGCCGCCGCTGATCTCCTGCAGCCGGTCGATCGCCGCGATCGCGTCGTCGGGCGTGCCGACGATCACGCCGTGGTGTTCCATCACGTACTCCAGCAGGCAGTCGTCGGCGACGCTGGGCGCGGCGTGGCCGAGCGTTTTCTCGAAGTACTCGCGGGTCACGCGCACGTGGCCCTGGCGCACATCCTCCATCGCCTCGGCGCGGCTCTCGGCGAGGTGCAAGGGGATCGAGAGCCGCCACTCCTCGCGGCGCATCTCGTTGCCGTACTCGGCAGCGGTGTCCTCGGCGATCGACCACAGCTCGGCCAGCGAGGTCTCGCGCACCATCCCGCGCGGCGTGCTCAGCGAGAGCACCCCCGCGCCGTGCTTGCCGGCCGTGGTCACACCCGCCGGCGTCTGCACGGAGGCGACGACGAGCGGAATCGAGGGCTGCTGGTACGGCCGGATCTGGAGCATCCCGTCGTTCAGCTCGAACCAGTCGCTCTTCACCGAGAAGGGCTCGGTCTCCGTGAAGAGCCGCTTGATGACCCCCAGGCCCTCGTCCATCATCTCGCGCTGCCGCGCCGGGTCGACGCCCATCATGTAGGCGTCGGTGGCGAGCGCCCCCGGCCCGACGCCGAGGATCACGCGACCCCTCGTCAGGTGGTCGAGCAGCACCATGCGGTCGGCGACCATGAACGGGTGGTGGTAGGGGATGCTCACGACGCCGGTGCCGAAGCGGATGTAGCGCGTGCGCTGCGCGGCGGCGGCGATGAACACCTCGGGGCTGGCGATCGTCTCCCAGCCCGCGCTGTGGTGCTCGCCGATGAACGCCTCGTCGTAGCCGAGCGCGTCGAGCCACTCGAGCAGCTCGAGGTCGCGCTCGAAGGCGAGCGTCGGGTTCTCGTTGATGGGGTGGAACGGCGCCATGAAGACGCCAAAGGTCATTCGCGCGGGTTGGGCCATCTCACGCCTCCCTCAGACGCGCACCTTACCGCACCGGCGGTGCTGCGTGACCTCCCGCCGGGCCGCGCCCCGCGTAGCCGCGGGCGGGGCTATCCTCGCGAATGCAGCAGGAGGCGCACGATGGTCGATTTCACGGACACTCCCGATCAGGCGGCGTTCCGCGCCAGGGTGCGCGACTTCATCGAGGACACCGCGGCGATCGCCGAACGCCCCGGCGAAGACCCGCTGATGGAGCCCGCCGGCTCCGACGCCTCGGAGCACGCGAGCCAGCGCTGGCGCAAGGCGCTCGCCGAACGCGGCTGGCTGGGACCGCACTGGCCCGTGGAGTACGGCGGCCTCGGCCTCAGCGTCACGGAGCAGTTCATCCTCAACCAGGAGCTGGCCGAGCGCATCGGCACCGTCTCCGGGCTGCTCGGCATCGCCGTCATGATGTTCGGCCCGACGCTGATCCTGACCGGCAGCGAGGAGCAGAAGCAGCAGCACCTGCCGAAGATCCTCGCGGACGAGTTCGAGTGGTGCCAGGGCTGGTCCGAACCGGGCGCCGGCTCCGACCTCGCCTCGCTGCAGACGCGCGCGAAGCGCGAGGGCGACGACTTCGTGATCAGTGGGCAGAAGATCTGGACCAGCCGCGCCCACAAGGCGGACGGCATGTACTTCATCGCGCGCACGGACCCGGACGCGCCGAAGCACCGCGGCATCTCCTTCTTCTGGATGCACATGGACCTGCCGGGCATCAGCGTGCGCCCGCTGGTCAACATGGCGGACCGTCACAGCTTCAACGAGGTCTTCTTCGAGGACGTGCGCATCCCCGCCGCCAACATGATCGGCGAGGAGAACCGCGGCTGGTACGCCGCCGCCACCCTGCTCGACTTCGAGCGCTCGGGGATCGGCAACTCGATCGGCGCCAGCCGCCAGGTGAGCCGCATCGTCGACGTCGCCAACGAACTGCCGGAGGAGCAGACGCGCATCGCAGAGCGGCCGATGCTGCGCGCGAACTTCGCCGACCGAGCGGTCGACGCGGAGGTGGGGATGCTGTTCTCGTTCCGCATCATGACGATGCAGGCGCAGGGGCTGGTCCCGAACATGGAGGCCTCGGTCGCGAAGCTATTCAACTCGGAGATGGCGCAGCGCATCGCGCAGCTGCACATGTCGCTGCTCGGGCTCTACGGCAACCTCTGGGACGAGCACCGCGAGGAGGGCCAGCACGGCGCGGCGGCGCAGCGCTACCTGCAGGCGGTCTCCTCGACAATCGGCGGCGGCACAAGCGAGATCCAGCGCAACATCATCGCCACCCGCGGCCTCGCGCTGCCGAGGGGGTAGCGGGTCCTCGCGGCTACGCGCGGCGGCCACCCCCGCCCATCCGCAGCATGTAGGCTGTTCGGGGTGATGAACGCCGTGCGCCGGGTTGTAGCGCTCGCGGTCCTCGGCCTGATCCTCGCGGGCTGCATGGGCGGCGGGGATGGGGATGGGGAGCCGACACGCACGCCTAACGTCGCCACGCCCGTGACGACGCCGCCCGCTACGCCTGCGCCGACCGCCACACCGACACCGACAGCTTCGCCTTCGCCGACGGCAACGCCATCACCAACACCGACCACCACGCCGACGCCGACGCCCTCGCCGACACCGACCCCAACGTCCACGCCGACGCCCTCGCCGACACCGACCCCAACGCCCACGCCGACGCCCTCGCCGACACCGACCGCAACGCCCACGCCAACTCCGCCGCCGATCCCTCTGTATCCGGAGATCGTGTTCGTGGGCGAAGTGCCGCCTGATCGCCAAGCCGCGTACCACGCTGCCATGGACGACGTAGTGGCGTACTACGCCGAACGGTACGGAGTGGAAGCGCCTGAGTTCGGCGTGTACATGGGGGCGGATCTGGAAGCCGTCCGCGCAGCGTGGGGAGAGCTTGGGGGAAGCAGTCCCGAAACCTTCAGATCAGCGGGCAGAGTCACGACGCTCCAAGGCACACGTGTCATGTTCATATACGGCGACTATGTGAGAGAAGGCTCGGTAAACAGTCTCCTCATTGCGCACGAGTACTTCCACGTGATTCAGTTTGAGTGGTCCGACAGTGACTACCGGGGGACCCCAGTTTGGATGGTCGAGGGCGGAGCTGTCTACGAATCGTTCGTCCACGTGGGATTGTACGATCGGTACCAGGAATTGGCGGTCGTCCGGAGTGCAAACTACAGCGGTACGTTGCGTGATCTTGAGGGCGTCGCAAACTGGGCAGACCAACGGAGATCGGTCTACGGCCTGGGGGCCCTCGCAACCGAATGGCTCATCGACCAATCAGGCACGAGTACGTACGCCGACTACTGGCGGGCGCTCAGCGAACACACAACCTGGGAGGACGCCTTCGCATCCACCTTCGGGATCACCGTTGACGACTTCCACGAGGCATTCGAGGAACATCGCGCAGCGTTGCTCTCGGACAGCACCGTTGGGCGCATCGCGGGTGTCGTGAGCGGGCCGGAGGGCACGGCGGTCGAGGGTATTGGCGTGCGGGTGGGAGGCGAGGGAATCGGCGAACCATGGTTCGTGGAGACGCCGCGGGACGGCACATTCGAACTGTATCTGCAGGGCGGCACACACAGAATCGAGACCCACGTGAAGGAAGGCGGATCCTGGCGCCACGTCGGCTGGTACGGCGAGGGCGGCTTCGCGACCGACCGCGGTGACGCGACCGTGATCGAATTGGACGGCGCCGACGTCACTGGCATCGAGATCCGCCTCCCCGCCGCCGCAGCAGACCTGCCTGAGGTCCGGATTCCGAGAGTCCAGGGCACGGTCCTGGGTCCGAACGGAGAGCCACCCGAGGGAATCCGCGTGTGGGTGTGGGGTAGCTCGACCGAGGACAGCAAGTTCTCACGGATCTCCGCCAACGGTACGTTCGACATTGACCACCAAAATGGCACCTTCACCATCAGGGTCTACATCCTGAGAGACGGAGTCATACATCAGATCGGCTGGTACGGCGGCGAGGACGGCTTTACGACTGACCGCGAGCAGGCGACTGTGATCGAGGTGGACGGCGCCGATGTCGCAGGCATCGAGATCCGCCTCCCCGTCGACTTCGTCGACCTGCCAACCATCTTTTCCTAGCCCCGCCAGGCGCTGCCGCCACCCCACGCCCCCCCGACGCGCTACCCTCGCAGCGGCCCCCGAGGGCGCACGAGGGCGCACGGACGCGGAGGAGTAGCGCGATGGTCTGGCAGGACAGGCTCGACGAGATCAGGGAACGCACCGAGCTGGCGCACGCCGGCGGCGAGCCGGACCGCATCGCACGCCAGCACGACCGCGGCCAGTACACGATCCGCGAACGCCTCGACATCCTGCTCGACGACGGCTCGTTCCACGAGGTCGGCGCCCTCGCCGGCGCCGGGCTCTACGAGGACGGACGCCTCGCCGACTTCACCCCCGCGCCTTATGTCATGGGCCTCGGCAAGATCGACGGGCGGCACGTCGCGATCGGCGGCGAGGACTTCACGATCCGCGGCGGCTCCGCCAAGCACTTCTCCCAGCGCGTCAAGGGCGGCGACGTCGGCGGCTTCCCCGAGGAACTCGCACGCGAGTACCTGATCCCGCTCGTCCTGCTCATCGAGGGTGGCGGCGGCAACGTGCAGCGCATCGCCTCCGAGGGCGCGCCTCCGCTCTTCGCCGGCAACCACCAGTTCATGCCCGCCGTCGAGGCGATGATGTACGTCCCGGTCGTCGGCGCGGTACTCGGTTACGCCGCGGGCGGGCCCGCCGGGCGCTCGCAGCTCGTGCACTGGAGCGTGATGACGAAGGAGACCTCCGCCGTCTTCGCCGCGGGGCCGCCCGTTGTGCGCCGCGCGATGGGCCAGGATCTCACCCCTCGCGAGCTCGGCGGGCCGCAGATCCACGTTCGCCAGTCCGGCTGCATCGACAACGAGGCTGCCGACGAGGAGGACGCCTTCGAGCAGATCAAGGCCTTCCTCTCCTACATGCCCTCGAACGTCTATGAGCTCCCGCCCGTCGCCGAGTTCAACGACGCCCCGCCCGACCCCGAGGGCCTCGGCGACATCGTCCCGCGCGACCGCCGCCGCCCCTACTCCATGCACCGCGTGCTGCGCTCGACGCTCGACGAGGGCTCGATCTTCGAGATCAAGCCGCACTACGGCCTGAGCCTGATCACCGCGCTCGCGCGCATCAACGGGCACCCCGTCGGCGTGATCGCGAACAACCCTCTCGCCTACGGGGGCGCCCTCGACGGCGACGGGGCGGAGAAGCAGGCGCACTTCATCGACATGTGCGACTACTTCCACATCCCGCTCGTCTTCTTCGTCGACGTGCCCGGCTTCGCGATCGGCCCCGAGGCGGAGCGCGCGGCGACGCTGAAGCGCGGCATCCGCGCCGCCTGGGCAGGCATGCAGGCGACGGTGCCCGCGCTCACGATCGTCGTGCGCAAGTGCTACGGCATGGGCGGCATGGTCCCCGGCGACTCGCGGCTGCGCTACAAGATCGCCTGGCCGAGCGCGGACTGGGGCATCCTCCCCATCGAGGGCGGCGTCGAGGCCGCCTACCGCCGTGAGATCGAGGCCTCCCCCGACCCGGACGCGCGCCGCCTCGAGCTCGAGGAGGAGTTCGCGAGGATGAGCAACATCTTCCGCACCGCCGAGGCCTTCGGCGTCGAGGAGATCATCGATCCGCGCGAGACGCGCACCCACCTCGAGCGCTTCGTGGAGATGGCCTACCGCGTGCTCCCGCACGAGCTGGCCGACGGCCCGAAGTCGCGCCCCGGCGTGCGGCCGTAGGCGGCGGCGACGGGAGCACTCGCCCGCGCGCTGTGGGCTGCGAGCGGTGGGATGATGAAGTTCGCGCGCCTGATCGCAACCCTGGTGGTCCTCGGACTGGTCCTCGCGGGCTGCGAGGGCGGCGGCGGGGATGCGGAGCCGGCCCGCAGCGCCGCCACGCCGGCAGCAACGCCCTCGCCCGCGCCGACCGCCACGCCGACGCCGACCGCTACGCCGACCGCCACGCCGACGCCGACCGCTACGCCGACACCGACCGCCACACCAACGCCGACCGCCACGCCGACGCCGACCGCCGCGCCGACACCGACGCGTGCTGCTCCACAGTCCCGGCTCATCGAGGGCGAAATGCGCTGGCCCAACGGAGCGCGACTCGGAGGGATAGGCGTGTGGCTCTGGGGAGGATCGCCGGAGAGCAGCAAGTTCACCACGACGGGATGGGACGGCCGGTTTTCCCTCATCCACGGCGACGGAGCGTTCACCCTCATCGTCTACGTACCCGAGACCGAGGCGTACGTCGGGTGGTACAGCGAAGATAGTCCGGGCGGCTTCACGACTCAGCGCGAGCGCGCGACCGTGTTTCGCCTGGACAGCGCGTTCGCCACCCAGGTCGAGATACGGCTCCCGGATCACCCCCTGCAACTCCCTCCCGCCATGTCCTCGGACACCGCCGCAGGGGTGCCTGTCCCTGACGCAACGCCCACTCCCGTTACCGCCGCCACGCCAAAGCCGAGGCCCACGCCGACTCCGAGGCCGACGCCGACTCCAGCGCCGATCCAGCTGTACCCGGACATCGTGTTTGTTGGTGATGTGGCTTCGACCACCCAGGCCGACTACCGCGCTTCGATGGAAGACGTGGTGGCTTTCTACTCCGAAGGGTACGGAGTGGAGACCCCCAAATTCGCCGTGTACATCGGTGCTGATATAGGAGCCATCCGGGACGTGCTCCGGAAGCTTGGGGTGAGTGGCGCCGACAGACTCGACATCCGGGGTACGATCTGGAATGTCAGAGGGACGTGGGCGCTATTGGTCGCTGGGACCTACGGTGCCAGGTCCCAAGACGCCAGACTCCTGGCCCACGAGTACTTTCATCTGCTGCAACAAGTACTATCCGACAATTCCCCGCTCCCAACCCCGCGCTGGCTCGTCGAAGGGGGTGCCGAGTATCAGTCCTGGCTCTACAGCGAACGCTGGGAGAGCTATCGCCCGACAGCCACCATCTACAGCTCAAATTGCCAGGGTGAGTTGCGCGATTTCGAGAGCTTCGAAATTACCTACTCTGAAGTGGCATGCGGGTATCCCGCGGGCGCATTCGCAAGCGAATGGCTCGCCCAGCACGCTGGAGCGAATTCACATCTTCGCTACTGGGAACTGCTTCGTCGGAGTAGGACTTGGGAGGATGCCTTTGCATCCGCCTTCAAGATTGCGCCTGACGAGTTCTACGAGGCGTTCGAGGAGCACCTTGGCGATACGCTCTCGGAACTCCCGGTCGGACGGGTAGAGGGCACCGTGCTCGGGCCGGGGGGGAGCCGTTGCAGGGCGTTCTCATCCTGGGGCAGGGCACCGGCTCTTACAGTGCATCCTCCGTCGAGACCGGCCGGGACGGCACCTTCAATCTCCGCGTGCTCGCTGGATCGATCGAGGCCAAAGTATACGTCCAGCAGGCCGGACACTGGCTCCATCTCGGCTGGTACGGCGAAGGCGGCTTCGTGACGGACCGCAGTCAGGCGACCGTCATCGAGGTCGACGACGGCGACGTGATCGAGATCCAGATCCGACTCCCGGAAGACCCGGCAGACCTCACAGCCGTCGAGCCTCCACGGGTCCAGGGCACCGTGCTCGGTCCCGACGGAGAACCCCTCGATGGGCTTGGCGTGTGGGTGTGGGTTGGGTCGACCGACAACAGCAAGCTTGGGAGGGTTTCCGCCGACGGCACGTTCGACATTGCCCACCAGAACGGCACGTTCGTCCTCAGGATCTATACCTGGAAGGACGAGGCCTGGGACCTTCTGGGGTACTACGGCGAGGGCGGCTTCACGCCCTACGAGGCGCGGGCCACCTCGATCGAGGTTGACGGCGCCGATGTCGGCGGGATCGAGATCCGGCTCCCGGGCCCGATCCAGGGCACGGTACTCGCTTCGGACGGACAACCAGCCGAGGGGATTTCTCTCTGGCTCTGGGATGATGCGACCGACGACGCCAAGTTCGTAGGGGTCTCCTCCGACGGCACGTTCGACGTTCTCTCCGGCGACGGTACGTTCACGCTCAGGGTCTACACCAGGAAGGACGAGGCCTGGCACCTTCTCGGGTACTACGGCGAGGGCGGCTTCACGCCCGACGAAGCGCAGGCCGCCGCGATCGAGGTCGACGGCACCGGCGTCAGCGGCATCGAGATCCGGCTCCCGGGGCGGATCGAGGGTACCGTGCACGGCCCGGACGGAGCACCCGTCGAGGGAATCGTCCTGTGGCTCCGGGATGAGGTGACCGGCAATACGGAGTTCGTGGGGGTTTCCGCCGACGGGACGTTCGACATCGTCTACGGCCGCGGCACGTTCACCCTCCGGATCTACACTCTGGAGGTTGGAGTGTGGCGTCACATCGGCTGGTACGGCGAGGGCGGTTTCACGGCCGATCGCGATCAGGCAACCGTGATCGAGGTCGACGGCGCCGACGTCACGGGCATCGAGATCCGCCTCCCCGCCGACCCTGCAGACCTGCCAACCGTCCGGTAGCCGACACCCCTTTCCCCAACGCGCTACCCTCGCAGCGGCGCCGAGGCGCACGAGGGCCCGGGGGCGCGGAGGAGTAGCGCGATGGTCTGGCAGGACAGGCTCGACGAACTCCGAGAACGCATCGAGCTGGCGCGCGCCGGCGGCGAGCCGGACCGCATCGAGCGGCAGCACGACCGCGGCCAGTACACCATCCGCGAGCGCCTCGACCGGTTGCTCGACGCCGACTCCTTCCACGAGGTCGGCGTGCTGGCCGGCGCGGGCGAGTACGAGGACGGGAGCCTCACCGGGTTCACGCCTGCGCCGTACGTCATGGGCCTCGGCAAGATCGACGGGCGGCACGTCGCCATCGGCGGCGAGGACTTCACCATTCGCGGCGGCTCCGCGAAGCAGTTCAAGCAGCGCGACAAGGGCGGCGATACCGGCGGCTTCCCCGAGGATGTCGCGCGCGAGTACCTGATCCCGCTCGTCCTGCTGATCGAGGGCGGCGGCGGCAACGTCCAGAGCATCGCCTCCGACGGCGCGCCGCCCCTCTTCGCCGGCAATTACCAGTTCCAGCCCGCCGTCGAGGCGATGCTGTACGTGCCCGTCGTCGGCGCCGTGCTCGGCTACGCCGCGGGCGGGCCGGCCGGACGCTCGCAACTCGTCCACTGGAGCGTGATGACGAAGGAGACGTCGGCCGTCTTCGCGGCCGGGCCGCCCGTCGTGCGGCGCACGATGGGCCAGGAGGTCACCCCGTTCGAGCTCGGCGGCGCGCACATTCACGTCCGCCAGTCCGGCTGCATCGACAACGAGGCCGCCGACGAGGAGGACGCCTTCCGCCAGGTCCGCGCCTTCCTCTCCTACATGCCCTCCAACATCTACGAGCTCCCGCCCGTGGCCGAGTTCAACGACGCGCCCCCCGACCCGGAGCCCCTCGCCGACATCGTGCCGCGCGACCGGCGACGGCCGTACTCGATGCACACGGTGCTGCGCTCGACGCTCGACGAGGGCTCGATCTTCGAGATCAAGCCGCACTACGGGCTGAGTCTGATCACCGCCCTCGCCCGCATCAACGGGCACCCCGTCGGCGTCATCGCGAACAACCCGCTCGCCTACGGCGGGGCGCTCGACGGCGACGGGGCGGAGAAGCAGACGCACTTCATCGACATGTGCGACTACTTCCACATCCCGCTCGTCTTCTTCGTCGATGCGCCGGGCTTCGCGATCGGCCCCGACGCCGAGCGCGCTGCCACGCTGAAGCGCGGCATCCGCGCCGCCTGGGCGGGCATGCAGGCGACGGTGCCCGCGCTCACGATCATCGTGCGCAAGTGCTACGGCATGGGCGGCATGGTCCCCGGCGACTCACGCCTGCGCTACCGCATCGCCTGGCCGAGCGGCGAATGGGGCAGCCTGCCCATCGAGGGCGGCGTCGAGGCCGCCTACCGTCGCGAGATCGAGGCGTCCCCGGACCCGGACGCGCGCCGCCAGGAGCTGGAGGACGAGTTCGCGCGGATGAGCAACATCTTCCGCACCGCCGAGGCCTTCGGCGTCGAGGAGATCATCGACCCGCGCGAGACGCGCTCACACCTCGAGCGCTTCGTGGAGCACGCCTACCGCGTGCTCCCGCACGAGCTGTCCGGCGGGCCGAAGCGGCGCCGCGGCGTGCGGCCGTAGCCGCGACAGTCGCCGCTACCTGCGCCGTGTAAGCTCGGCCGTGATGATCCGCGTGGTTCGCCCGATCGTCGCGCTCGCCATTCTCACCCTGCTCCTCGCGGGGTGCACCAGCGGCGGGGATGCGGAACCTGCGCCGACTCCCAGCGTGGCGACATCCGTCGCGACATCGACGCCGACGCCCTCGCCGACCCCGACACCGACACCGACACCCTCGCCGACGCCGACACCGACGCCCTCGCCGACGCCGACACCGACGCCCTCGCCGACACCCTCGCCGACCCCGTCGCCCACACCCTCGCCGACGCCGACACCCTCGCCCTCGCCGACGCCGACACCGACGCCCTCGCCGACACCCTCGCCGACCCCGTCGCCCACACCCTCGCCGACGCCGACACCCTCGCCCTCACCAACGCCCACCGCCACTCCAAGGCCAAGCCCCACGCCCAGGCCGACGCCGACACCGACGCCAATCCCGCTGTACCCCGAAATCGTGTTCGTGGGCCAGGTACCGCCCGAGGTCCGGGCCGCCTACCGCGAGGCGATGGGAGACGTGGTGGCCCACTACGCCGATCGCTATGCGGCACAGGTGCCAGAGTTCGGCTTCTACGTTGGTGCAGACCTAGACGCGATGCACGCCGTCTTTACCGAGCTGCGGGGAGGCAACCCGGAAGGATTCAGACGAGGAGGCGTGGTTCTCCCAGCCCCCGACAGCACCCGCGTGATGTTGATTGCCGACCCTTCCGTGAACACTAGTCGTGTCAACTCTGTTCTTCTGGCGCACGAGTACCTCCATATTCTGCAAGGAGACCTGTCCAACCAGGACGCCAAGGAGACTCCGGTCTGGATACGAGAAGGGCAGGCCGTTTACGCGTCGAAGGTCTACGACGGCGGGTACCCCGTGTACCGGGACGAGGCGGTCGTCCGTGGGGCGAACTACGGCGGTCGGCTCCGGGATCTGGAAGACGCCGGATCGGACGACAACCGTCGCTATGGCTATCCTCTTGGAGCACTCGCCGCGGAGTGGCTCACCGAACGCGCCGGCGAACGATCGCTCACCGACTACTGGCGGCTGCTCAAGGAACACGCAACCTGGGAGGGTGCCTTCGCGTCCGCCTTCGGCATGACCGTGGGCGAATTCCACGAGGCCTTCGACAAGCACCACAATGAACTGGTTTCGCACCTTCCCATCGGGCAAGCGCGGGGTATCGTGCGCGGCCCCGGGAGCGGACCGCTTCAGGGCGTCGGCGTAGGGGGAGGCAACCGGGGAACCAACACCCTCTGGTTCGCCCAAACACGCCAGGACGGCACGTTCGACTCCAAGGTGCTCCCTCACGTGGGTAAGATCAGGGTCTATGCGAGAGAGGCCAACGGCGCTTGGCGTCACGTCGGCTGGTACGGCCGCGACGGCGGCTTCACGACCGATGTCGGGCAAGCGACAGCTCTCGAAGTCGAAGACGGCGATGTCGTCGACATCCAGATCCGCCTCCCGGCCGACCCAGCCGACCTCCCGGAGGCCCGAATCCCGGCCGTCCGCGGCACCGTACTCGGCCCCGGCGGAGAACCAGCGGCGAGAATCGGCCTGTGGTTGTGGGGCGGATCGACCGACAACAGCAAGTTCGCAGGGAACTCCCCCGACGGTACGTTCAGCGTCGGCCACCAGAACGGCACGTTCACTCTCCGGATCTACACAATGGAGGATGGCTTGTGGCGCCACATCGGCTGGTACGGCGAGGGCGGCTTCACCGCTGAGCGCGACTCCGCGATCGTGATCGAGGTCGACGGCGCCGACGTGACCGGCATCGAGATCCGCCTCCCCGCCGACCCCGCCGACTTGCCGACGGTCCACTAGCCGGGACGGCTCGACACCTACGCCCCCTCCACCAACGCACTACCCTGCCCACCTCGAGCGCTTCGTGGAGCACGCCTACCGCGTGCTCCCTCACGAGCTGTCCGGCGGGCCGAAGCGGCGCCGAGGCGTGCGGCCCTAGAAGTCCGGCCGGAAAGTGTAGCAGCGGCGTCATGCGGATCTGATCCAGATCAGGTCACATGCCTACACGATATAATGGCCCTCCGAGGTAGCGGAGGGGCCCATGCTCACCACACGGTCCGATCAACGAGGTCTGTGGGAAGCGGACCGACTCTACATCGAGCATGTGGGCGCCGATAGCTTCTACGGCCTCCTCGCCTCGCTGCGCGGCCAGCTGTTCCGGGACGAAGAGTTCGCCGACCTCTACTGCCCCGACAACGGGCGAGGCAGCGTCCCGCCCAGCCTGCTCGCCACCGCGCTCCTGCTCCAGGCCTACGACCGCACCAGTGACGCCGAGACCAAGGCGCGGGCGGACTTCGATGTCCGCTGGAAGGTGGCGCTGGGTATCGAGATCGACTCCAGACCATTCGCCAAGAGCACACTGCAGATGTTCCGCGCACAGCTGATTCTGCACGAGCGGGTGGGGGAGATCTTCCGGCGCAGCCTGCAATTCGCGCGGGAGTCCGGGTACCTGCGGGGGCATCGGATGCGGGTGGCGCTGGACACCACCAACATCCTCGGCCGCGGCGCGGTGAAGGACACCTACAACCTCCTCGCGGACGGCATCGTCGGGCTGCTGCGAGCGCTGGCAGCGGTGGCTGGGACCGCAGCGGGGGCAGCCGCCGTCGAGCAGGGCTACGACCGATATCTCGGCGCCAGCCTCAAGGGCGAGGCCGACATCGACTGGGAGGACGCCACGGCGCGGCGAGCGTTCCTGGGCACGGTCGTCTCCGATGCGGACCGGTTGCTGGAATCGGCACGGCAGGCGCACGAACGATTCGCCCCGGACAGCGCTGAGCGTCAGCAGCTCGTGGCGGCCGCACAACTGCTGGGGCAGCTGCTGCTACAGGACGTGGAGCGCACGGATGAGGGACCGGCCCTGAAGGATGGGGTGAGCCGCGACCGGATCGTCTCGGTCCACGACCCGGAGATGCGTCACGGTCACAAGAGCAGCAGCAAGCGCTTCGATGGGCACAAGGCAGGGGTGGTGGTGGACACCGACTCCCAGCTCATCACCGCCGTCGCCGTACTACCCGGCAATGCTCCGGACAACATGGATGCCCTGGAACTGGTCGAGCAGAGTGAAGCGAACACCCAGAGCGAGGTCGACGAGACCATCGGCGATGCCGCCTATGGGGATGGCAGTACGCGGCAGGCCTTCGCCGACGCCGGGCGTACGCTGATCGCCAGGGTGCCGGGCCGCCCCAACACTGCCCGCTTCCCCAAGCAGGACTTCACCATCGACCTGGAGACCGGCGCCTGCACCTGCCCGGCGGGGAACGTCACCCGCACGGTGCGCAGCGCAGGAACCCGCACCGACCGGGCTGGCCGCATCCACCCGCTTGCGGTCTTCCACTTCGACGCGGCGGTCTGCGGCGGATGCCCGCTGCGCTCACAGTGTGTCGCGGCGGGAGCGGGCAAGGGCCGGACGGTGAGCCTGCATCCGCAGGAAGCGCTGCTGCAGCAGGCCCGTGCCGTCCAGGAGAGCGACGCCTTCGCTGAGTACCGCCGGCGGCGTCAGGTCGTCGAGCACCGGCTGGCCCGGCTGGTCCAGCTCGGCCTCCGTCAGGCGCGCTACTTTGGCCGCGCCAAGACGCTCTTCCAGCTCTCCATGGAAGCCACGGTGGCCAACCTGACCCTGGTCGCCGCCCACACGCGCTGAGCGGTGCGATCGGGGTCACCACGACCGCCTGTTCCGCTGTCTTCACCCACATCCCGCCGTTGGGCGCCATTCCCATCCCAGTCCCCGCCTGCAGCAGTGATCGCTCCTGAGCCGACCGCGCCGGACCCTCCGTTACAATCGCTCTCCACAGAAAGGGGTTTCGGGCCGGACCTCTAGGGATGATCTGAACAACTCGCCTGAGCGAGTGAGCGGATGCGATCATGGGGCGTGGACCCGGAGAGGGGCGCCCCATGCAGCAGCGTTCGTTCGGCAGTGTCGAGTACGAGCACAAGAAGGTCAAGACGAGGCGGCAGACGTTCCTCGAGCGCATGGACAGGCTCGTCCCCTGGGCTGAGCTGGAGCAGCGCATCGCGCCCGTCTACCCGAAGCGCGGCCGCGGACGCCGCCCCTACGCGCTGCGCGTGATGCTGCGCATCCACTGCCTGCAGCTCTGGTTCAATCTCAGCGACCCCGGCATGGAGCAGGAACTCTACGACTCCCGTTCGATGCTCGAGTTCGCCGGTCTCAGCCTCTCCGAGCCGATTCCCGATGAGACGACGATCCTCCATTTCCGCCACCTGCTGGAGCGTCATCAGCTGGGAATGGCGCTGTTCGCGACGATCAACGCGCACCTCGCAGCGCGCGGTCTGCAGGTGCGCGAGGGCACGATCGTGGACTCCACGATCATCAGCGCGCCGTCATCGACGAAGAACCGGGAGCGTGCGCGCGACCCCGAGATGCATCAGACCAGAAAGGGCCGGCAGTGGTACTTCGGGATGAAGCTGCACAGCGGCACGGATGCGCGGACGGGGCTGGTGCACAGCGTGCACACGACGGCGGCGAACGTCTCCGACGTGACCGAGGCGCATCGCCTGTTGCACGGCGGTGAGAGCGCGGTGTGGGGCGATGCCGGCTACCAGGGAGCGGAGAAACGCCCGGAGCACGCGGGTTCGGGGGTGAGTTGGCAGGTGGCGCTGCGCCCGGGTCTCAGGCGGCGGCTGGCGCCGGGGGGCGCTGAGGCGCAGGCGGAGCGGCGGAAGGCCTCGGTGCGTGCGAAGGCTGAGCATCCGTTTCTCTACGTGAAGCGGCACTTCGGGTACGCGAAGGTGCGCTACCGGGGTCTTGAGAAGAACCGCCAGCGTCTCGCGCTGCTGCTCGGCTTCGCGAACCTGTTGCGAGCGGCGCCTCAGCTCGCGTGATCGCGGGAGCCGTGCGTCCGGAATCGCTCCTGCGGGCGATTGCGGAGCGACATGGAGGCGAGACCACCCCTGGACCGCGGTATCGGGCCCCTACAGCGCGGCTCGGCACGCTGATCGATACGCACCGCGCCCGACACGCCACCTGTTCAGACCATCCCTAGGTGTTCTTCCCACGAACGTTGTTTACAAGCGTGAGGCGGGGACAGCCCCGCCGATACCGCCGTGTGGCCGGCGAGCATTGTAGCGGTAGAGCCAGCGCGGGAGCTGGTGCAGCCGCTCGGCGTTGGAGCGGTAGGGGCAGGCGTAGGCCCACTCGTTCTGCAGGATCTGGGTGAAGCGCTCGGCCTTGCCGTTGGTCTGCGGGCGGTAGGGCCGGGTGTGCCGCAGTTCCACGCCAGCGGCGGCGGCCGCGCGGCGGAAGTCGCCGGAGACGGTGTAGACCTTCGCGTTGTCCGTGAGCACGCCGCGCACGCGCACGCCGCGGCGGCCGAAGGCGGCGAGCGCCTGCTCGAGGAAGGCGGCGCAGCTCGCGCCGCGCTCGTCGGGCAGCGCGGCGACGTAGGCGTAGCGGCTGTGGTCGTCCACGGCGACGTGCAGGTAGTCGAGGCCGCGCGTGCGCGGGGTCGCGGCGGAGCGCCCGCGCACGCGGTGTCCGCCGCCCTCGGGGATGCGGCCCAGCTTCTTCACGTCGATATGCAGCAGGTCGCCGGGGGCGGAGTGCTCGTAGCGGACCACCGCGCGGGTGACGCGGTGCAGACGGTCGAGGCGGTTGAGACCGAAGCGCCTGAGCACGGCGTAGGCGGTGGAGCGGGCGATCCCGAGCGCCCAGGCAATGCGGTGCGGCCCGAACCCCTGGCCGCGGCGCACGGCGCAGATGCGCTGCTCGAGCGCGGCTGCGGTGCGGCGCGGGTTGGAACGCGGAGCGGAGCTGCGGTCGCGGAGACCAGCCGCACCCTCCTCCCGGTAGCGGCGCCACCACTTGGCGACCGTCGCACGAGAAACCCGGAAGCGCCGCGCAACCTCCGCCTGCGACCAGCCGGCCTCGACCTCCAGAACCAGCTCCAGCCGGGTGGCCGGAGTCAGACGCGCGTTAGGATGTGCCACGAGAGGCTCCTCTCCTGCTACTGGTGCGTTCGTCACACACACACACAGCAGCAGGCGGAGCCCCTCACCTGCAACAACCTTCGTGGGAACTACAGCTAGGCGCCACTGGCTGGAGCGCCGGCGCTACGGCGCGCCTCCCGCGAGGAGCTGCGGCGGGATCGCGGGCTCGATGTCGTCGGGGATGCCCTCGCGGATCGCGCGCTCGACCGTCTCCGCGGTCAGGTCGATGTCGGCCTCGTTGTTGAAGGCGTGCAGCGAGAGCCGCACGCTCTCGAACTGCGCGACCGAGCGGGACACGACCTTCGCCTCGTGCTGCAGGAAGGCGTTCACCTGGCCCGCCTCGAGGCCGTCCACGCTGAAGCAGAACAGCCCCGTGCGCGTCGCGTCGTGGCGCGGGCTGACCACGCCCACGCCCTCGATGCGCTCGAAGCGCTGCTCCGCGTAGCGGTTGAGGGCTCGCGTCCGCTCGAAGACCGCCTCGGGCCCTGAGTCGAGGTACCACTCGGCGGCCTCGATCGTGCCCGCGATCAGCGCCGTCGCCGTGGTCGTCAGCTCGTACTTCGTGATCTTCTCGCGCTCGGGCTCGAAGCCGCCCTCGAGGTCGTACTCCGCCGCCGCTCGCCCCGACACCTTGGAGGGCGAAACCAGCGGGATCAGGTCCTCGCGCACGTAGAGCGCGCCGAACCCGTCCGGCCCGCACAGCCACTTGTGCGAGGGAATCGCGTAGAAGTCGACGCCGCTCTCGCGCACGTCGATCGGGATGTGCCCGGCGGTCTGCGCGCCGTCGACCAGCATGTGACCACCGCGCCGGTGCGTCTCCTCGACCATCGCCTTGAGCGGCAGCAGCTGCCCGGTCGAGTACGAGATCTCCGAGAGGATGACGAGCTTGAGGCTGCCCTGCGCAGCGTCGAGCGCGCTGACGAAGGACTCCATCGCCGTCCCGAGCGAGTCCTGCGCGTCGATCGGCACGATCACCAGCTCGCAGCCGCTGCGCTGGCGCTGGTAGTAGGCGGGCACGATGCCCGAGCCGTGCTCGACGCCGGTCGTCACGAGGCAGTCACCGGACTCCACGTCGAGGCCGTTGACGACGATGTTGATGCCCTCGGAGGTGTTGCCGGTGATCGCGATCTCGTCCGGCGAGGCGCCGCCGAGCACCCGCCCCATGATCTCGCGGTAGCGCAGCGCCAGATCGTAGCGGTCGTCCAGCGCGCGGCGCGTCGTCGAGCCGTGCACCAGCTCGAGGTCGAGACGCCGCCGGATCGCCTCGTGCACCGCGCGGCGCTCCGGACCGGCGAAGCCGGAGTTCATGTAGGCGTACTCGCCCATGGCGGGCGTCTGTTCGCGCCAGGCTTGCCAGCGCTCGCGATGGTCCATGGCCGCGACATCCGTCACGCGCGTTCCCTTCCAGTTGGTGACACTTCCACGACGCCCACGCCACCACAGTCGTGGCGCGGGGAACTCCGCTAGCGGAACTTCGGGATGATGTCCTCGGCGATCTGCTGCAGGCCGTCCTTCACCGCCTCGATCGTCGGCTGGTAGGCCTGGATGAAGACGTGATCGATGCCCGCCTCGGCGAGCTGTTCGAGGTAGTCCGGGTCGGGTGCGCCGCCGGCCGAGAGTTCGATCGCGTCGGGGTCGCGGCCGGCCTGCTCGGCGGCCTCGCGCATCGCGTCCATGAACTCGAAGCCGTCGCTGGCGTTGTGGTAGCCGAGCGGCAGGTAGCCGTCGCCGTAGCGCCCGGCGCGGCGGGCCGCCGCCTCCGTGTGGCCGCCGACGATCAGCGGCACGCCGCCTGGCTGCACGGGCTTGGGGTCGCAGCGGATCTCGCTGAACGAGACGAACTCGCCGTCGTAGCTGGCGACCTCGTTGTTCCAGATCTCGCGCATCGCCTCGATGTACTCGTCGCAGCGCCGTCCGCGGTTCGGCCAGGAGATGCCGAGCGCCTCGAACTCCTCGCGCAGCCAGCCGATGCCGATGCCCAGCTCGAGCCGGCCGCCGGAGAGCGCGTCGAGGGTGCCGAGCTCCTTGGCGAAGAGCACCGGGTTGCGCTCCGGCAGGATCAGCACGCCGGTGCGCAGCTTGATGCGGTCGGTGGCGCCGGCCACGTAGGCGAGTGCGGTCATCGGCTCCGGGAACGCGGTCTCGTCGAAGGGGTAGCGGCGGTATTCGCCGCCCTCGTACTCCTGGTACGGGTAGCGCGAGCCGTAGGAGGCGGGGATCACGACGTGGTCCGGGAACCAGATCGAGTCGAAGCCCAGCTCCTCGGCGTAGCGGGCGCAGTCGCGCAGGTAGCCGGGCGTCGTCACGCTGGCGGCCTCGCCGCCGATCTCTTCGGTCGAGCGGCCGGCGGCGGCGTAGGGCAGATTCGGCGGGTTGATCAGATACGCGCCGAACTTCATCGCCCACCTCCGCTCGCCGCGCCCGCCCGCCGGGTGCTCGCTGCGCGCGATGGTAGCCGATGGCGGCGGCAGCCGGGCTCCGCTCGCTGGAGCGCGCGCGTTGACGAGCGAGGGCGCGCGGGGCTTCAATGGGCCTCTGCCGGAGCAGCGACGCGGGAGTAGCTCAGGGGTAGAGCATCTGCTTCCCAAGCAGAGGGCCGTGGGTTCGAATCCCATCTCCCGCTCCACCTGCCCGGCCGGTCCGTGGCTCACGGTTCACGGCCGTCCCGGCCGCGGGAAAGGCGTGAGCACATGACGACGAGGGCACGGCGCGCTATCGGCCTGACGCTCCTGGCGCTCGGGCTCGGCTTGCTGCTGCTCGCCAACCGGGCTGGTCCCGCAAGCGCCCAGAGCGGTCACGTTGCCGTCGTGAAGCTCGACAGCGTGATCGACGCGATCAGCGCCCGCTATCTCTCGAGGGCGATCGACAAGGCGGCCGACGATGGCGCGTCGCTCGTGGTGGTCCAGCTCGATACGCCCGGAGGGCGCATCGACTCCATGCGCGACATGGTCGAGTCGATCCTCGGTTCCCGGACGCCCCTTGCCGTCTACGTCTCGCCTGCCGGCGCGCAGGCGGCATCGGCCGGAACGTTCGTCACGGCGGCCGCCAACTTCGCGGCCATGGCCCCGGCCACCAACATCGGCGCCGCGTCGCCCGTGAGCGGCTCGGGCGAGGATCTGCCCCCCACGCTGGCGCGAAAGGTGGACGAGGACACGCGGGCGTTCATCAGAGGGATCGCGGAACAACGAGGGCGCAACGCCAGCGCGCTGGAGGACACCGTCACCTACGCACTGGCCTACTCGGCGAGCGAGGCCGTCGAACTCGGGATCGTCGACCTGATCGCCACGGACATGGGGGACCTGCTGAACCAACTCGACGGGCGCACGGCGGAGACCGCGGCCGGGACCGTCGTCGTGAGCACGGCAGGGGCGCCCGTCCGTGAGATCAGAAAGACGATGCTTGAGCGCTTCCTCGAGACGATCGCCGACCCGAACATCGCCTATCTGTTGCTCTCGATCGGAAGTCTGGCGCTGTTGGCCGAGTTCTTCAGCCCCGGGGTGTTTGGCCCTGGCGTCGTCGGTGTGCTCGCGCTGCTGCTCGCCTTCGTCGCGCTCGGGCAGCTTCCGGTCAGCTGGGTTGGCGTCGGCCTGATCCTGTTCGCGATGGGCTTGTTCTACTTCGAGCTGCAGGCGCCCGGCATCGGCGCGTTCGGTGCGGGCGGCGTCGCTGCGTTCCTCGTGGGCTCCTTCCTGATCTTCGGCGGGTTCCTTGAAGCATCCGACATCCCCCAGCCGGCAGTCGAGGTGAGCCGCTGGTTGATCGGCGCGATGTCGGTGACGCTCGTCGCGGTGGTGCTCAGCCTCTTCGCCCTCGCGAGAGAGGGTGGGTCGGCAGACGCCTACGTCACCGCGTCCGCCACGGCGCTCGTGAACGCGCGAGGCGTCACGCTCTCCGATCTGGCGCCGTTCGGGACGGTCCGCATCGGCGACCGGGAGTGGTCCGCGGTGACCGAGGAAGGAACCCGCATCGACGCCGGGGCACAGGTCCGCGTCGTAAGCGTCTACAGTGGAGGAGTGATCAAGGTGTCGGACACGTTCCCGGAGTCCGGCTCAAGAAGGTGGATGCTGCTCTCGGCGGCGGCAGGCCGAATCCGGCGGACGTTCAAACGAGGAGACAAGTAGCCGGGCACTGGACGGTGACCGGCAACGTGAGGAGAAGCACGCATGGCTCTAATCATCAAGGTGGCAGGGCCCAACGAGGCCGTGATCCGATCGGGAGGCGGCTCCGTACCGAAAGTGACGGTCGGTGGCCGGGTCGTCGTCATCCCGATCTTCTTCAAGGCGCAGAGCATCTCGCTCGAGGTCATGACCCTGCCCGTGGAGACGGCGAAGGTCTACACCAAAGAGGGCGTCGCCGTCACCGTGGACGGGGTGGCGCAGGTCAAGGTGGCCCGGGCCGAGGAAGCGATCCGCACGGCTGCACAACAGTTCATCGGAAAGCGCGAGGCCGAGATCGCTCAAGTCGCCCTGCAGACGCTCGAGGGAGCGCAGCGCGCGATCCTCGGGACGATGACCGTCGAGGACATCTACCAGGACCGCGAATCGTTCGCCGAAAGCGTGTCCGAGGTGGCCGGGCCGCACATGGCGAACATGGGCCTCGAAATCGTCAGCTTCACGATCCGCGACATCCGCGATGAGCAAGGCTACCTCGACGCGCTCGGCCGCAAGCGGACGGCGGAGGTCACGCGCGACGCCGAGATCGGCGAGGCCGAGGCCTCCCGCGACGCGGCGATCCGGCGCGCCGAGGCGCAGCGCGACGCCACGATCGTGCAGGCGCAGGCGAACCGTGACCAGGAGCAGGCCAGGTTCGAGGCGGACACCCTCATCGCCGAAGCTGAGCGCGACTTCGCCGTTCAGAAGGCCATCTTCGAGCAGGAGACGAACGCCCGCCGGGCCGAGGCGGAGCTTGCGTACGCCCTGCAGGAGGCAGTAACCCAGCAGGAGATCCGCGAGCAGGAGCTCCAGGTCGAGGTCATCGAGCGCACCAAGCAGATCGAGATCGAGCAGCAGGAAATCGCGCGCCGTGAGCGCGAGTTGGAGGCAGGCGTGAAGCGCCCCGCCGAGGCCGAGCGCTACCGCCTGGAGACTGTCGCCACCGGCGAGAAGGCCAAGGTCGTGGCCGAGGCCGAGGCCTCAGCAGAGTCGCTGACCCTGCGCGGCAACGGCGAGGCCGACGCGATTCGCGCCCGCGGCGAGGCCGAGGCCGACGCGATCCGCGCCCGGGGCTTCGCCGAAGCCGACGCCATGCAGACCAAGGCCGAGGCCTGGAAGCAGTACGGCCAGGCGGCCATGATCGACACGCTGCTCGAATCGCTGCCCGAGGTCGCTGCGGCCGTCGCGCAGCCGCTCGCGCAGACGGACCGCATCGTCATGATCAGCGGCGACGGCTCGATCGGCGCCAGCAAGCTGACCGGCGATGTGACGCAGGTCATATCGCAGCTCCCGGACCTCGTCGAGAGCCTCACCGGCATCGACATCCTCAGCACGCTCAAGAACCTGCCGCGCATCGCGACGACCGACGCAGCGCCGGGCAACGGGGCGCCGCCCGAGGCCGCCGAGCCGCCCGAGGAGGACGCCACCTCCGCCGAGTGAGGGGCGGGAGCGGCCGGCGGCGCGCCACGCCGCCGACCGCTCCGGTACTCTCGATCGCATGACTGACGTATCGAGCGCCGCTCCGACCGCGACCGTGGTGACCGTCTACCCGATGACCGGCCGCCAGCTCTTCTTCAACGTGCCTCACGCGATTTGCAAGGAGTGCGACCTCACCGTGCGCCTCGTCCAGCGCGTGGCCTCCGACCTCCCCGACGTCGAAGTGCGCATCAAGCCCTGGTTCAACCACCTCTTCGACGCGCTGCGCCGCGGCGGCTGGCACCCGCCCGTCGTGACGATCAACGGCAAGATCACCACTCAGGGCGTCGTCCCCGACGAAGTAGAGCTGCGCCGCGCCCTCGCGCGCGCGGCCCCGGCCATGCCCGCCGGCGCCGATGACGCCTGACCGTCCCGACTCCACGGCGCCCGGAGCCCCTGCGCCCGCAGCCGCTGCGCCCACAGCCGAGCAGGCTCCACGCACCCTGCTCGGCGGCTATCTCGCCGTCGGCTCCACCCGCGAATGGCTCCGGGCCTGGGCTGCCGCCCTCGTCCTCCTCGGTCCCGCGCAGCTCGTCCTCCGCCTCGCCGCAGCGCTGCCGGACCGGGGCCCCGCGCGCATCCGCGGCCGGGCGGCCTGCCGGGCCGCCGAGCGCTGGTGGGCCCGGCTCGCCGCCCGCCTGATCGGTCTGCGCATCGGCATCAGCGGCCTCGAACACGTCGACCCGGACGAGCGCTACGTCGTCGCCTCCCTCCACGAGGGCTTCGCCGACGGCCTCGCGCTCCTGCATCTCCCGCTCTCGCTCAGCGCCGTCGCCCGCGACGAGCTCGCCACCTTCCCGCTGCTCGGCGGGCAGCTCAGGCGCGGGCGGCACCTGCTGATCCGCCCCGAGCGGCCCATCCCTGCCGCCCGCGCCGTCCAGCGCGGCGCGCGCGCAGCCATCGAGGCAGGCGACAGCGTGCTCTTCTTCCCCCAGGGCTCCGTGCTCGGCATCGAGATCGCGTTCCAGCCGGGCGCGTTCAACCTCGCGCGCCGCCTCGGACGGCCGCTCCTCCCGATCGTGATCAGCGGCGGACACCGCGTCTGGGAGCACCCGTTCTCCCCCACCCTCCGCGCCAACCAGTCGATGAGCGTCGTGATCCTCCCGCCCATCCCCGCGGACGAAGCCGTCTCCCGGCGAACGGCGATCGAGCGGCGTATGAAGCGGCTCGCCCTCGCGAGCGACGACCCGCCCCGCCGCTTCGACCCGGACCGCGACGGCTATTGGGACGACTACCGCTACGAGATCGACCCCGCCTTCCCCGAGCTCGCCCAGCGGATCGCCGGCCATCGCCGTGTCGCTGCGCGCGCCCATTCCGCCGGCCCGTAGCCCCCTCCCCCAGTGCCGCGAACTGAATCGCCGCCGCTCGTGCCGGTGCGAGCGGCTCGCGCTATACTCCCCGGCAGGGAGCCGGATATGACGACTGCCTCCTACGACCGGCCGGACGCCAGGACCGCCGCGATGTACGCCGCCCTCGAGGAGGGCATCGTCTCGCGCGACCAGGAAGCCGCGTCCGATGTCCTCTACGCCCTGATCCGGGCCGGCCGCCCGCTGGAGGAGATGCTGCTGGAGACGGTGCGCATCCACGGCCCCTACACGCAGGCGCCGTTCCACCAGCGCCTCGACGACGGCTTCGTGCGCTTCGTCAACAACGACCACTGCCTGCTCAGCGGCCGCCTCGCGATGCGCATGCCCGCCGTCCTCTCGGACAAGCACCGCTTCCTGCCGATCGCCCAGACGATGTGGTACGTGCCGACGGGCCTCGACGCCTGGAACCAGCTGCTCGGCAAGGCGCCGGGGCACTACGGGCGCAGCCGCTACGACGCCGAGCGCTACCCCGTGCCGCCGGCGCCGGTGGTCCACAACCCGGACACGCCCGCACTGGAGCACCCGGAAGCGATCGGCAACCTCGACGCGCAGCTCAACGAGTGGCTCACGCTCGTCATGCGGAACCGGCCCGCTGAGGCCTACAGCCTGCTCAGGGGGATGCTGCGGAACCCGGCGAACCGCGAGCGCGTGCTTGCCCAGTTCGTGTTCGCCGGCCTGATCGACATCCAGGACCGCATGCTCTACGTGACCAGCTACACCACCGGCCACAAGTCCTTCCGCGCCCGTGCCACGGTCGAACTCGCCGACGCCGTCGGCTGGGATCGCGCGGATCCGATCATCTACGCGGGCGCGCCCGACCTCGCCGTCGGTCCGCACTACTACGCCAACTACGAGATGGCCTGCCGCGTGATGATGACCGAGCTGGACGACAACCCGCCGATCTCGACGCTGGCGGCCACGCCGGAGTCCTCGCGCGACGCCGAGCTGTTCAGGCAGGAGGGCGACCTCTCGATCGCGGAGCGCGAGGGGCTGCTGCGCGCCGTACTGCGCGAGCCGGACCCCTCGTACATCCACGCGATCACCGGCCTGCTCCAGTCAGGACGCTCGCCGAAGAAGATTCTCGACACGATCCAGATCGCCGCGGCGCAGGTGGTCCTCGAGGCCGGGGAGCCCGAGAACTTCGGGATGCCCCAACACTGCTACGAGTACACGAACACGCTCGCCTGGTTCTACGGGCGCTTCACGCACCGCCACCGCACGAAGCTGCTCTTCGTGGCCGGCTCCTTCGTCAACCAGGCCGCGATGAAGCTGCGCAACACGCCCGGCAACGGCCGGCCGATGCTGCGCGCTCCGGCCGGCTCCGACCGGCTCTCGCGCGACCAGGTGCTGCGGCAGCTGGAGGCGGCGACGGATCGGCTCGAACCGGACGAGGCCGCCAGCTGGGTGCAGGCCTACCTCGACGGCGGTTACGAGCGCGGCCCGTTGCTCGCCTCGCTGGCGATGAGCGCCGCGAAGCACGGCAACGACCCGCACAACCAGGAACTCGGCATGTGCTTCCTCGAGGACTACGCGCGCACGAGTTCACCCGAACGCCATCGCCTGCTGCTGGCCTGCGCGAAGCACACCGCGGGACACCGCAAGTACGGCGACTCGCTGGAGCTCTACTACCGCTACGCCGAAGCCTTCGATCTCCCGGCCCACGGCACGAGCCAGGGTGACGGCGACCCGATCGAGGCCGCCCTCGATGACATTGAGGAGATTCCCGCCGAGGAGCCCTCGTCGAAGCGGCCGAGCCCCGCGCCCGCGGACTGAGCGCCGCCCCTCGCTCCCTACTCCTCCGCGATCAGGAAGTCCTCGCGCACCCACGAGGTCACGCCGCCGGACTGCACGTGCAGCCAGCCCGCGCAGCGGCCCTCGCCGACCTCGATCAGTTCAACCCTCGTATCGTCGGCCCAGATCTCGGAGGAGCGGGCGGAGTCGGCGCAGTCGTTGCGCAGCGCCACGCCGCCGCCGCCGGTGTTGCCGATGGTCCAGGCCTCCCGCGGGGTCTCCTCGACGACTGCGATCAGGTAGCGCTCGCGCACCCATGACTCGGCGCCGTCGGACTCCACTCGCAGCCACCCGACGCAGCGCCCCGCGCCCACTTCGAGCAGCCGCACCTCCGTGTCATCATCCCAGCCTTGCCCCGGCAGGGAGATGCGGGCCGCCGCCACGCAGTCGCCGCGCCGCGCCACACCCACGCCGCCCGTGTCGCCGACGGTCCACGCGCTCGATATCACCCGTGCGACCACGTACTCCTCGCGCACCCACGAGGCGACCCCGCCGGACTCGACGTGCAGCCAGCCCTCGCAGCGGTCGCTGCCTGTCTCGATCAGTTCGAGCCGCGTGTTGTCGGGCCAGCCCTTACCCCGCGCGGAGAATCGGGCGTCGTCGTCGCAGTCGTCGCGCAGCGCCACGCCGGTGCCGCCGCTGTCGCCGATCGTTCGGACGACGATCGGCTTGGGCGGCGGTTGAGGCGTCGGACTGGGGGTCGCCGTGGGCGCCGGGCTCGCGGTCGCGGTGGCGGTCGGACTTGCGCTCGGCGTGGGAGTCGGACTTGCAGTCGTGGTGGCGAGGGGGGTGCTCGCCGGAGCCGTGGCGGCTACCGGGATGGCCTCCGGGTCAGAGCCGCCCAGCCTGTTGAATACGAAGGCCGACACGGCCACCGCGACAACCACCACCACGACGAGCGCGATGACGACCTGTTGCCAGGTGCTGACCTGCCTGCCCCCCGCCCTCTGCCGTTCGCGCTCCTCCTGCCTGGCCTGCAACGGCAGATCGGCCCGCGAGGTCAGGTGCCAGTAGCCGCAGGCGGGCTCCCGGTAGGCGCGCAGCAGGACACCCTGCTCGCGAGCAGCGTCGGCGGCGCCTTGCGCTTCCTCCTCGCCGGCGTAGACGAGCTTGTCGCAGCGGCGGCAGCGCGTTCGTCCCTGTCCGTCTTGGTAGGCTGCGCCTCCGGTAAGACTCACGCGCCGCTACCCCCCAGGCCCGCCGGGACCGTCGCCGGCGGACATCCGCGCCTTTCCGGGGCGCGAGCCCCACGCGCAGCGGGTTCAGCCGCGCCTACCCCTCGCGCGAGGGGAGCACGACGACGGCCGTGCCCGGCGCGGTCGCCGCTCCGTCCTGATTGACCACGTTGATGTCGAGGGTGACGAGGTGCTCGCCATCCTCGACGCTCTTCGCGCTAACGAAGCCGCGCGCGCTCAGCAAGTCGTGCTTGTGGTTGATCGCGCGGAACTGCATCGAGAGCTCGCGTATCTCCGCCTCGTCGCCGATCCAGTCCTGGAGCGCGTTGATCACGTACGCCCAGCGCAGGTTGCCCATCCCGAAGGCGGCTCCCTGCCCGGCCGCCTTGCCGACCTCGTCGTCCATGTGGACGAACACGAACTCATCGTTCACGGCGGCGTAGCGGTTCCAGTTCATGAAGTCGGTCTTGCGCTCGAACGCCGGGATCTCCTGTCCGATCTCGACATCTTCGTAGTAGACGTTGTGGGCCATGGTTTGGTTCCCTCCGGGTCGCAGGCGACTAGTAGCGGATGCCGGTCGAGATGCGGCGTCGCACCAGTTCGTCGTGCTTGTTGCGCCACTCGATCTCGGTGTAGGAGTAGAGTGTCAGCCCGAGCCGGCCGGTTCGTTCCTCCCAGTGCGAGAGCCGGCTGCGCGCGGTGAGCACGTCGCCGGGCCGGATCGGCTTGAACCAGGTATCGGCCTGTCCGCCGTTGAGGACGTTCTCGCCCTTCTTCGGCGTCTGCCCCGGCTGCGCACCCGCCGATCCGCGCCCCGGCGGGCGGTCGATCGGCCAGGCGAAGGGATTGAAGTCGCGAGGCGCGATGATTCCGCCCCAGCGGCTGTTGCGGGCGTACTCCTCGTCCCAGTAGAGGGGAGGCGGCTTCTCCGGCCAGTAGGTCGCGATCGCCCACTTGCGTATGTCGGACTCGGTCACCGGGTACGAGCGGGTCGTTTCACCCCATACGCCCTCGGCGGCGATCATCTCCTCGGTGACCAGGGTTTCCGATTCTTCGCTCATCGTTCCAGCGCCTCCATCCGTTCGGCACTACCTACCATATCCTGCGCTCCGGCGCGCGGGAGCGTTCCGGGGATTTCGCGGGGCGCATGCTATACATACTCCGTCCACACCCAACGCGTGAACGGAGCCCGGCGATGGCCGCACAACACGAGCGCTCGATCCGCGGCAAAGTCGCCGTCGCAGGCGTCGCCGAGACCACCTACTACCGGCAAGGACGCGCCGAGGAGTCCGAGTTCAAGATGTGCCTCGACGCGATCATCGACGCCGCCGACGATGCCGGCATCGAGGTCTCCGAGATCGACGGCTTCGCCTCCTACGCCACCGAGCGCAGCATGCCGGACCGCATCGCCACGGCGCTGGGGCTGCCGGAGCACCGGCTCAGCAACCTCGTGTGGGGCGGCGGCGGCGGCGGCGGATCGGGCGCGGTCGCCAACGGCGCGGCCGCGATCGCCGCCGGCTACGCCGATGTCGTCGTCGTCTACCGCTCGCTCGCGCAGGGCCAGTACGGGCGCTTCGGTCAGGCGCGCGGCGGACCCCAGGCCGAGGGGCCGAACGCGCTCACGCAGCCCTACGGCGTGCTCTCGCCCGCGCAGCAGTACGCGATGCGCGTGCGCCGCTTCATGCACGAGCACGGCGTGCGCCAGGAAGCGCTGCGCGCCGTCTCCCTCGCCAGCTACCAGCACGCGCAGCACAACCCGCGGGCGGTGATGCACGGGCGGCCGCTCAGCGAAGAAACCTACGACGCCTCGCGCTGGATCGTCGAGCCGTTCCACCTCTACGACTGCTGCCAGGAGAACGACGGCGCCGCCGCGATGATCCTCGTGCCGGCCGAGCGGGCGCGCGATCTGCGCCAGAAGCCCGTCTACGTCCTCGGCGCCGCGCAGGGATCGGGGCACCGCCAGGCGGCCAGCGCGCACAACGCGCCCGACTACGCGACGGCCAACTTCAAGACGCTGGCCCCGCACCTCTACGCGCAGGCCGGCGTCGGCCCCGAGGACGTCGACGTGCTGCAGAGCTACGAGAACTTCACCGGCTGCGTCATGGTCAGCATTGTCGAGCACGGCTTCTGCGCGCCGGACGAGGTGAACGAGTTCTTCACGCTGGAGAACTTCACCGCACCGGGCGGCAAGCTCCCGCTCAACACCAGCGGCGGCAACCTCGCGGAGTGCTACATGCACGGCCTGGAACTGAACATCGAGGCGGTCCGCCAGATCCGCGGCCACTCGACCCGCCAGGTCCCGGACGTCGAGGTCTCGATGGTCACCTCGGGGCCGATGGTGCAGCCGGTCAGCAGCGTGATCCTCGGCAGCGAGCCGGGCTAGCGCCGGCGCCGAGGACGGGTCTCAGACGGGCGGCAGCCCGTGCTTGGCGCGCAGCTTGCCGATCGTGCTCGCGAGGCCCTCGCGCAGCGTCCAGGCCGGGCGGAACCCGATCTCGCGTGCGGTTCCCTCGCGGTCGTAGCCCGCGCGGATGCGCGGCAGGGTGTCGTTGCGCACCTCGATCTGCGCGTTCGGCAGCAGCTCGCACACCACGTCGGCCACGTCGCCAACGCGCACGTCGTCGCCCGTCACCGTGAGCGCCAGCGAGGGCGTGTCGACCGCGTCGGCGGCGAGCACGATCGAGCGCGCGCAGTCCTCGACGTATGAGAAGTCCTGCACGTCGTTGCCGTTGGTGACAAGCCCGGGCTGGCCCAGCGCAGGCTTGTCGATCAGTTCCTCCAGGTGCGTGACGGCGCTGCCGCGCTGCACGGTGAAGGACTTGCCGTAGCCGTACACGATCGTGAAGCGCAGACCCACCACGTCCAGCCCCCGGTCGCGGCGGTACGTCGCGGTGACCCGCTCGAGGAAGGCCTTGCCGGCCCCGTAAAGATTGACCGGCGCGTGGTAGTCGTCGTTGTACACCGTGCCGCCCAGCTCGTCCGGGCCGCGCCCGAAGGCGGCGATCGAGGAGGCCCACACCACCTTCTGCGCGCCGACCGCGAGGGCGGCCTCGAAGGCGTGGATGGTGCCCTCGATATTCACGCGCACGGCGCGCAGCGGGTTCTCCTCGCTCGAGTCCGTGAGCAGCGAGGCGAGGTGCACCACGCGCTCCGCCCCGGCGTCCCGCATCGCGTGCAGCAGCGCCGGCATGTCCGTCACGTCGCCGCGGACGAGGCTCGCCTCGCCGGCGTCGCCGACGATCTCGTCGAGGAACTCGGGCTGCGGCGCCAGCTCGAAGATCGTGACCTCATGCCCGGCCTGCAGCAGGTCGCGAACGAGATAGGCGCCGATGAAGCCGGTGCCGCCGGTGATGAAGTAGCGCATCAAACCTCCGGACGCAGTTCGGGGTGCTTGAGACCCGTGCCCGTGTTGAACAGCACGATCCGCTCGTCGGGGCGGACCGTCCCGTCCGCCATCAGCAGCTCGAGCCCGATGAGCGTGGCCGCGCCTTCGGGGCAGGCGTCGATGCCCTCGGTGCGGCCGAGGCGGCGCATCGCGGGCACGATCGCCTCGTCGGGGACCGCGACCGCCGAGCCGCCGCTCTCGCGCAGGGTTTGCAGGATCAGGTCGTCGGCGAAGGGGGCGGGCACGCGGATGCCGGGCGCGACCGTGGCGGCGCCCTGCCACGGCTCGGCGCGCTCCGCGCCGCTGCTCCAGGCCCGCACGATTGGCGCGCAACCATCGGATTGCACCACGTACATGCGAGGCCGCTCGCTGCCGATCAGACCCATCTGCTCCAGCTCGGCGAATGCCTTCCACATCCCGATCAGCCCCGTCCCGCCGCCGGTCGGGTAGAGCACGACATCCGGCAACCCGCCGTCGAGTTGCTCCCACAGCTCGTAGCCCATCGTCTTCTTGCCCTCGGCGCGGTAGGGCTCCTTGAGCGTGGACATCTCGAACCAGCCATGCTCGCGGCAGCCCTCGGCGATCAGCCGTCCGGCGTCGTTGATCAGCCCGTCGACGAGCTGGAGGTCGGCGCCGAGGTTCATGACTTCCTGAATGATGGCCGCCGGCGTGTCGGCCGGCATCGCGACGTGGGCGGTGATGCCGCTGTGCGCGGCGTAAGCGGCGGCGGCGGAGCCGGCGTTGCCCGCGGTCGGCGTGCCGATGTCGGTCACGCCCAGCCGCTTCGCCATCGCCACCGCGGCGGCCATGCCGCGCGCCTTGAACGATCCCGTCGGGTTGCCGCCCTCGTCCTTCACCAGCAGGTCGCTGCATCCGAGGTCCGCGCCCAGCCGCGGCGCGGCGAGCAGCGGGGTCATGCCCTCGCCGAGGGAGACGGAGCCGGCCAGCTCGCTCGCCGGCATCACCTCGGCGTAGCGCCACATCGACGCCACGCGCCCGCCGAGCCCTTCGCGGGTCAGCGTCTGTTTCGCGGCGTCGAGGTCGTAGCGGGCGAACAGCGCACGCCCGCACTGGCGGCAGATCGTCTGCAGCTCGTCGCACTCGTGGCGGGCGCCGCAGATCGAGCACTCCAGGTGCGTCAGCGTGGATGCCGGCAGCTTCGTCACGTATCCACCTCCATGCGGCGACCACGGTGCGGCAGTGCGCTACGCTGCGCCACTGGCAACGTCCGATGCGAAGGGATGCCCCGCGCTGTGAGCGCAGCCGCCCGCCACATACTAATCAGCGAGTTCATGGACGAGGAAGCCGTCGAGGGCTTGCGGCGCGATTGCGCCGGCCGGGACTGCTCCCTGCGCTACGAGCCCGGCCTCGCGCAGGCGCGCGACGATCTGCTGGCGGCGGTGGCCGCGGCGCGTGCACTGATCGTGCGCAACGTCACCCGCGTCGACCGCGAGCTGCTCGACGCCGCGCCCGCCCTCGAGGTCGTCGGGCGGCTCGGCGTGGGCCTCGACAACATCGACCTCGACGCCTGCGCCGAGCGCGGCATCGCGGTCTTCCCCGCCACGGGCGCCAACGCGGTCTCGGTCGCCGAGTACGTGCTGACGGCGATGCTGCTGCTGCGCCGCCCCGCCTACGGCGCAACCTCGCGCGTCGCGGCCGGCGAGTGGCCCCGCCAGGAACTCGGCGGACGCGAGCTGGCCGGATCGCGGCTCGGGCTGATCGGCCTTGGCGCGGTCGCGCGGGCGGTCGCCGAGCGCGCGAGCGCCCTCGGGATGCAGGTCGCCGCAGTCGACCCCTACCTCCCGCCGGACGACACCGCATGGGCGACGGCCGAGCGCGTCGAGGCGGTTCCGGAGCTGCTGCGCGCGAGCGATGCGGTGAGCATCCACGTCCCGCTCACGGACTCGACGCGCGGGCTGATCGACGGCGAGGCGCTCGCGCTGATGCCTGCCCACGCCCTGCTGATCAACACCTCGCGAGGCGGGATCGTCGACGAGGAGGCGCTGGTCGCGGCGCTGCGCGCCGGACGCCTCGGCGGTGCCGCGCTCGACGTCTTCGAGGACGAGCCGCTCGGGGCCGAGGCCGGCGCGCGCTTCGAGGAGACGCCGAATCTGCTGCTGACACCACACATCGCCGGCATCACGGCGGAGTCGAACCGCCGCGTCTCGCTGGTCACGGCAGAGAACGTCCGCCGCGCGCTGTTCGGCGAGGCGTCCTGAGCTCCGCGCCCCGGGAACCAGCGACGCGCACGCTGGCGCGCATTGGCGCGGAGGTTGATACACTCCCGCGGCTGCGCGTGCGGCCAGCGGCGAGGAACGTGTATGTCGGGCGCGGGAGTGCAACTTCTCGCAGAGGCGGGGCCTGAGCCGAAGCACGGCATCGTCGCCAGCCTGACGCGCTTCGTCGTCCACTACCCCGTCGGCGCGGGCGCGCTCGTCGTACTGATCGCGATCGTCCTCGCCGCGGTGCTCTCGCCCTGGATCGCCCCCTTCGACCCGGTGGGCGCGGATTTCACGGCGCTCAAGGTCGCCCCGGGCAGTGAGCACTGGATGGGCACGGACCGCCTCGGTCGTGACGTCTTCACGCGCGTGCTCTACGGCGCACGCTCAACCCTGTTCATCGCGGTCGTCGCCGTGGCTATCGGCGATGGCCTCGGCTTCACGATCGGGATCGCGAGCGCCTACGCGGGGGGTCGCTTCGACCTGTTCAGTCAGCGCGTGCTGGAGGTGCTGCTCGCGTTCCCGGCGCTGATCCTCGCACTGATGCTGGGCGTTGCGATCGGCAAGGGCCTGGACAGCATCATCATCGCCATCGCCGTCACGCGGGTTCCCGACTCCGCCCGTGTCGTGCGATCGCGGGTGCTCTCGATCAAGGAGGAGCCGTACGTCGAGGCCGCGCGCGTGATCGGCAGCACGCCGCTGCGCGTGGCCGCGCGGCACGTCGCGCCACAGACACTCAGCCTCTTCCTCGTGATCGCCAGCATCAACCTGGGCTTCGCCGTCTTCGCCGAAGCGGCGCTCTCCTTCCTCGGCGTCGGCGTACGTCCGCCGACTCCGACCTGGGGGAACATGCTGGGCGCGGAGACCTCGCACATCTTCCGGCCGCTGTGGTGGATGTTCGTCTTCCCCGGCATAGGAATCGTGGTGACCGTGCTCTCGATGAACCTGCTCGGTGACGCGATTCGCGACTTCGCCGACCCGCGGGCCGCCGAGCGCAGGGAGGAGAATCAGTAGTGACCACTACCGCACCCGTGGACGCCCGCACCGCGCTGATCCGCTGGGGCTCCTTCTACGGCGACAGCGACTTCGAACTGACCTTCCCGGCCGGCTGGGACGTGAACGTGCACGAGCCCGCCGGCGGCGATGACATCGGCGAGGAGGGCATCGCCGCCGCCTTCGACTCCCCGATCGGCAGCGCCCCCATCCGCGAGCTGGCGCGCGGCAAGCGCAGCGCCTGCATCGTCGTCGACGACCTCACCCGCCCGACCCCCGCCGAGCGGCTGGTCCCACGCGTGATCGAGGAGCTGCTCGCCGCGGGCATCGAGGCGAGTTCGATCCTGATCCTCGGAGGCGTCGCCAATCACCGCCAGATGACGCGCGAGGACTTCGTCCGCAAGGTTGGCGAGGACGTCGCGAGCCGCTACGAGCTCCGCTCGCACTTCTCCTGGGCCAACTGCGAGTCCGTCGGCACGACCAGCCGGGGCACGCCGGTGAGCCTCAACAGCGAGTTCCTCGCCGCCGAGGTGCGCATCCTCGTCGGCAGCATCCTGCCGCACAACAAGACCGGCTTCTCGGGCGGCGCCAAGCTCGTGCTGCCGGGCGTCGCGCACATCGACACCGCCGCCGCCTGGCACGGGCCGGACGGCCCGAAGACGGGGCTGGTGGAGACCGCCAGCGAGTCGCGCCTCGACGCCGAGGAGGCGGCGCGGCTGGCGGGGGTGGACTGCATCGTCAACGTGATCCCCAACATCCGCCGCGGCATCGCCGGGCTCGTCGTCGGCGACCTCGTCGAGGCGCACCGCGCCGGGGTCGAGATCGCCCGCCGCACCTACGCAACGAAGCTGCCGCGAGGCGTCGACGTGTGCGTGCTCTCCGCCTACCCGAAGGACGCCGAGTACCAGCAGACCGGCCGCGGCTTCCACCCGGTGCTGACCGCCGCGGAGCCGATCGTGCGTCCCGGCGGCACCATCATCCTCGCCGGCTCCACCGTCGAGGGCGCCGGCTTCCACTCGCTCTACGGGCGCGGGATGGCCTTCTACGGCGGCGGCGGCGGACGCAGCTTCGAGGGTGAGCCGGACCTCGTCTACTTCATGCCCGGCCTGCACCTCAACGGACTCCCGCCCGGCGCGCGCGAGCGCATCGTGCTCACCCACGAGTGGGCCGAGACGGAGCGCTGGCTGCGCGACAAGCACGGCGACTCCGCGAGCGTCGCCGTCTTCCCCGCCGCCACCATCCAGCTCGCCGAAGAGGTCTGCGTGTGACGCCCTCGAAGATCGTCGACGTCCGCGCGTTCCAGCTGACCGGCACGATGGAGCACCCCGGCGAGTTCTGGGAGGACCGGCTGGTCCGCCCCACCGACATCTACGAGCCGTACCGCCAGGGCGGCCCGCGCGTGCTGCCCCGCAAGGCCGAGGGCCAGTACGTGGTCGACGGCGCCTTCATCGAGATCGAGTCGGACGACGGCGCCGTCGGGCGCGCCGGTCCGGTCGGCAGCCAGATGGCGCAGACGATCCTCCAGACCTTCGGCGGGCTGCTCCGCGACGAGGACCCGATGGCCACGGAGCGCATCTGGGACCTGATGCACCGCAGCGCCGTCCACGGCCGCAAGGGCAGCACGATGATGGCGATCAGCGCCATCGACTGCGCGCTCTGGGACCTCAAAGGCGTGGCGCTCGGCCAGCCGGCCTACCGGCTGATGGGCGGCCCCACGCGCGAGTCGATCCCCGCCTACGCGAGCACCCTCGGATTCTCGGTCGAGCCGGAGCTGGTGGCGCAGCGCGCCCGCGAGTTCGCCGAGGCCGGGTACACGGCGCAGAAGTGGTTCTTCAAGCGCGGCCCCGCCGACGGCCGGCCCGGTATGGAGGAGAACGAGCGCCTGGTGCGCACCGTACGCGAGGCGGCGGGCGACGACTCCGAGATCATGTTCGACGCCTGGATGAGCTGGAACCCCGATTACGCCGTGGCGATGGCGAAGCGCGTGGAGCAGTACCGCGTGCGCTGGATCGAGGAGCCCGTGCTGCCGGACCGGATCGCGAGCCACGCCGCCATCCGCCGGCGCTCGCCCGTGCCGATCTCGACCGGCGAGCACGAGTACACGCGCTGGGGCATCCAACTGCTGATCGAGGCGGGCGCGGCCGACGTGCTGCAGCCTGACACCTACTGGGCCGGCGGCCTCTCCGAGTTGACCAAGATCTGCACGATCGCCTCCGTGGCCGATCTGCCCGTGATTCCGCACGGGCACTCCGTCTCGGCGAACATGCAACTGCAGGCCTCGCAGCCGCCGAACGTCTGCCCGCTGGCCGAGGATCTGATCAAGTGGAACCAGATCCACGAGTTCTTCCTCGCCGACCCGATCCGCCGGGAGCACGGCCACCTGCTGCTGCCCGAAACGCCCGGCGTGGGGATGGCGATCGACGAGTCGCGCGTCGAGCAGCGCGAGGAGATCACGGTCTGAAGTGGCGGGAGGCGCCTTGCGGCCCGCAGCGGTCGTCGGCGCCAGGGCAGCGGCAAGGTAGACGCTTGCGGACAGGCATGGGTAATCTGCTGCGTTACGAGCAGCGTACAGTAAGGTAGCGAACCCGAAACGGGTATGAGCCGCAGTGGGTCAGCCACGCGGGAGGGGGCTTCAAGAGTGACAGACGAGCACAAGAACGGGCGCTTCTGGGAGACGCCGGTCAGCCGCCGGAACATCCTGCGAGGGGGCCTCATCGGAGGCGCCGGCCTCGCCGCCGCGGCGCTGATCGGCTGCGGCGGCGACGACGACGAGGCGCCTGCGCCGGCCCCGGCGCCCGCGGCGGCGACTGCCGCGGCGACCGCCGCGCCGACCGCTGCCCCGGCCGCCGAGCCGACCGCTACCGCGACTCCGAGGGGAGCGGCGGTGCGCGTGACCGCGACCCCGGCTCCGACGGCGCCGCCTGTGGAGGCCGACGCCGGCATGCTGGCCGCAGACGGCGACCCGAAGCGCGGCGGCTCGGTCGTCACTTCGTTCTGGGGCCGCCTCGGCAACCTCGACCTCTACAACGGCGGGCACCGCGGCATCATGTCGCAGGCCTACGACAGTGTCGTACGGCTGAACCCGCAGGACGGGCTGAAGTCGGTCATTCCGGCGCTGGCGACCACCTGGGAGATCTCGCCGGACGGCCTGCTCTACACCTTCACCACGCGCGACGGCGTGCAGTTCCACGACGGCAGGGCGATGACCTCCGAAGACGTCGCGATGTCGCTGCGCCGCCACATGGCGCTCGGCGAGTTCGCCTCGGGTGACATCGGCCTGCCCAGCCGTTACGCGGGCGCGCTCAGCTACGTGGGCAGCGCGACCGCGGTGGACGAGTCGACCGTACGCGTCGGGTTGAAGACGCCGCGCGGCTACTTCCTGCAGATGATCGCCGGGCCCCAGGTGGGCGTGTTCTCGGAGCAGCACATCAAGGTGCTGCCGGTCGACATGTCGGCCGCCCCGGCGCCCGGCACCGGCCCGTTCATCTTCCAGGAGCACCGGGCCGAGGAGCTGACCCGCTTCACGAAGAACCCGAACTACTGGAACCCCGAGCTGCCGTACATCGACGAGCTGACCATGCTGCACACCGTGCAGTGGGCGGACCGCGCGAACTTCATCCTCGGCGGTCAGGCGCACTATGCGAACATCGTGCCGAAGGACTTCTACGAGGACCGCGATTCCTTCAAGGACCGCGCGGGCGTGTCGCAGCACGACGGTACCGGCGCCTCGCTGACGTTCTACCTCAACAACCAGAAGGCGCCGTTCAACGACGAGCGCGTGCGGCGCGCGATCTTCCTCGCGCCGAACCGCCCGGGCCTGATCGAGGTCTACTCGGAGTCGATGAGCCTCGCCGGCTCGCGCTGGGTCTCGGACTCGACGGCTTCGGCGACACCGTTCGACCAGCTCCAGCAGATCAAGGGCTACCGCGGCGAGGACGAGGAGGCGATCACCGAAGCCAAGCAGCTGCTCTCGGCGGCCGGCTTCCCCGACGGCTTCAACGCCGGGCTGATCGTCACCAACACCAACCAGGCGCACTCGGAGATCCTCGCGCCGGGCATGCAGGCCGAGCTCAAGTCCAAGCTCAACATCGACACCCTCGTCGACCCGCGTGCCGGCTCCGGCCGCACCGAGGAGCTTGAGAACAGCGGTCCCGATGGCTTCGACATCGTGCTGACGGTGCACTTCCGCGCACCGGTGATCAGCGAGTTCGTCACGGCCTGGAAGGACGCGATCCGCTCCGGCGGCTACCGCAACTTCGGGATGTACGACAACCCCGAGATGGACTCCCTGATCGACGCCATCGACGAGGAGATCGACATCGAGACGAAGCTGGGCATGTACGCGGATGCGATGAACATCCTCGACGAGAACCCGCCGTTCTACGTGGTCGCGTTCACCAAGCACAACGCGATGTACTCGAACGATCTGAGGGGCCACTACGAGGACGTCCGCGGCTTCACCGAGGAGGGCACCTGGGACCTCTTGTGGCTGGACAAGTAGCCTCAAGCCCGGGTCAGGCGAGCTGACGACCGACGGCAGCCTGCGGTAAACGGTGTCTAAGTACATCGCCCGCAGGCTGCTGCTTGGGATCCCGACGCTGATCGGGATCTCGCTCGTCATCTTCGCCTCGATCCGCATCATCCCCGGCGACCCGACCAACATCGAGGACGAGGCCGGGGGAGCCGTCTTCACCGCGGCGCAGAAGGAGCGGCTGCGCGAGGTGCTCGGCATCGACCGCCCGCTGCACATCCAGTACCTGACCTGGATGGGCGGGCTGGCGCGCGGCGACCTCGGCGTCTCGTTCGTCGCCTCCACGCCGGTGATCGAGATCATCCGCAACCGCGGCCCGGTCAGCCTCCAGATCGGCGTGATGGCGATCACCATCGGCTGGCTGATGGGCCTCCCGCTCGGTGTCTACGGCGCGGTCAGACAGAACTCGGTGGGCGACTACGTCTCGCGGTTCTTCGCCGTGCTCCTGCTCGCCATGCCGGCGTTCCTGATGGGGCTGCTGCTGATCATCTTCTCGGTGATCTGGCTGGCCTGGCGGCCGCCGCCCATCTACGCGCACCTCTGGGTCGACCCGGTCACCAATTTGCAGATGACGCTCGGCCCTGCCGCCGTCATGGGCGTGAACATCGGCGCGGTCTTCGCGCGCGTGACGCGCTCCTCCGTGCTCGACGTGCTGTCGAGCGAGTACGTGCGCACCGCACGCGCGAAGGGGCTGACGGAGCGCCAGGTGCTTATGGGCCACGTCGTGCGTAACTCGATCATTCCCGTCGTGACGATCTCCGGACTCGCGCTCGGCGGCCTGATCGGCGGCGCGGTCGCCGTCGAGCAGGCCTTCTCGGTGCCGGGCATCGGCCTCTCGCTCGTGACTGCCGTGCAGTCCAGCGACTGGCCGCTGATCCAGAGCCTGGTCTTCCTCTACGGCGTCTCCTTCATCGCCGTGAACATCATGATCGACATCTCCTACGTCTTCATCGACCCGCGCATCCGCACCTCCTGACCGCGGGCGGAACGCGACCACAACACAGCAACGAACGCCGGAAGGAGCCGCCGTGCGCGCACTGAGCATCGTCGGGGAACGAGCCATCGAGGTCGTCGACAAGCCGGACCCGGAACCGGGGCCGGGCGAGCTGCTGATCGAGATGCAGGCCTCCGCGATCTGCGGCAGCGACCTGCACATCTACCGCAGCCCCAGGCAGGCCTTCATCGACAACGCCGTCACGCCCGGCCACGAGGGCTGCGGCGTCGTGGCCGCCGTCGGCGAGGGCGTCGAGGGCTGGTCGCCGGGCGACCGTGCCGTCGTCTACTTCCGCCGCACCTGCGGCGCCTGCCGCTACTGCATCACCGGCAACAACCACGTCTGCGCCAACATCCGGCCGGGCTACGGCTTCGCTGCCGGCGGCTCCGACGCTGAGCTGATGACTGCCGATGCGAGCGCGACCATGCCGCTGCCGGACGACGTCAGCTACCGCGATGGCAGCATCCTCGCCTGCCAGGGCGGTACCGCCTTCGCCCCGCTCGTGCGCCTCGGCGCCGGCGGCCTCGACCGCATCGCCGTCTCCGGCCTCGGCCCCGTCGGCCTGCTGGCCACGCAGTTCGCGATCGCGATGGGCGCCAAGGTGATCGGCATCGACCCCGTCGAGAGCCGCCGCCGCCTCGCCTCGGAGCTCGGCGCGGCCGCCACGCTCGACCCGACGGCCGGCGAGATCGGCGCGGCGGTCAAGGCGCTCTGGCCGGACGGCGCGGACAAGCTCGTCGAGACCTCGGGTGCGACGCCCGCGCACGAGGCGATCTGCCGGATCGTGCGCCCGATGGGCACCGCCGCGCTGGTCGGGCTCGGCAATCCGATCTTCCAGACCTCGCTCAACGAGATCACCCGCTGGGAGATCACCGTCTTCGGCTCCACCATCTACCCGATGAGTCAGTGGGACACGCTCACCGACTTCGTCCGCCGCAAGCAGATCGACTTCGACGCCGTGGTCAGCGAGGACCTCAGCATCGAGGAGGGCGCACGCGGCTTCCAGCTCGCCGACGACGCCGCGAGCGGCAAGATCTGCTTCCACTTCGACCGATGAGCGCACGATGAAGCTGCTCGTCACCGGCGGCAGCGGCCGCCTCGGGCGCTGGGTCGTCGAGGAGCTGCGCAGCGACCACGAGGTCGTCGTCGCGGGCCTCGAGGACACGCCGCCTCCGGACGCCGTGCGCCCCGGCGTGCGCTACGAGCAGGCCGACCTGACCGACGCCGAGGCCGTCGCGCGCGTGGCCGAGGGCGCCGAGGCGATCGTGCACCTCGCGGCCATTCCCTCGCCGATCGGGCGCGAGCCGGAGGATGTCTTCGCCAACAACATGACCAGCACCTTCAACGTCGTCGAGGCGGCGATCCGGCAGGACGCGCGCAAGGTGATCTACAGCAGCAGCGGCTCCGCGCTCGGCTTCGCCTTCCGCTTCCGCGAGATGGTCCCGGACTACATGCCGATGGACGAGGAGCACCCGCTGCGCCCCCAGGACGCGTACGGCCTCTCCAAGTGGCTCGGCGAGGAGATCCTCGAGGCGGCGACGCGCCGCACCGGCATCCGCACCATCGTGCTGCGGCCGACCACGGTGATCGGCCCCGAGGACTACGCCGAGCGCGTGCCTCGCATGCTCGACAACGGCGGGGGCATCTTCGCCTACGTCGACGCGCGCGACTTCGCCCGCGCCGTGCGGGCCGCCCTCGAGGACACGGAAATCGAGCACGACCGCTTCTTCATCACCGCCGACGACGCGATGAGCCGCGAGCCGCTGGCCACCGCCTTCCCGCGCCGCTTCCCCGGCAGCGAGGCGGCCTGCGCCGCCCTCACAGGGACCGAGGGTCCGATCAGCTGCGCGAAGGCGAAGCGCATGCTCGGCTACCGCCCGCAGCACAGCTGGCGCACCGAGCTGGCGTAGGCGGACCGACAACGCCATGACCGCCCCCACCGCCCCCTCCGTCGACACCGTCACCATCGAGGACCACGCGGTCGTGCGGCTGCACGAGCCGGCGAGCGGATCGATCGCGCACGTCGTGCCCTCGCGGGGCAGCAACGTGGCGCGCTTCGCCACGCGACCCGGCGGCGATCCGGCGCGCGACGCGGTCGAGGTGATCGCCGGTCCGCCGACCCTCGAAACGCTCGCGAGGCTGCCGACGCGCTGGGGCGCGGGGATGCTCTTCCCCTACCCCGGCCGCGTCAGCGGCGACGCCTTCGAGTTCCGCGGACGCCGCATCGATCTGCCGGCGGACCCGCAGGCCGGGAACGCGATGCACGGCGCCGTGCGCTGGCGCGCCTGGCGCGTCGTCGACTCGGGCGCGGACCGCGAGCATGGCGCGTGGGTGACGACGCGCCTCGCGAGCCGCGAGGACGGCATCCCCGCCACCGCGTGGCCGTGGGCCTTCGCCTGCACGCTGCGCATCGTGCTGCGCGGCGGCCGGCTGCGCGTCGAAGTGCGCATCGAGAACGAGGCCGACGAGCCGATGCCGTTCGGCCTCGGCTTCCACCCCTACCTGCACACGCCGCTCGGCCCCGAGGGCAGCGTCGAGGCCTGCGAGGTCGCCCTCGCGGCGACGGAACGCTGGGTCAGCACCTCGACGCCGCCGGCGGAGGTCACGCCCGTCGCGGCGGACGAGTGGCCGCGCCGCGCGCTCCCGCTCTCGGCGCTGCCGCCGAACGCGAACACGGCGGCAGGCCCGGCCCGCAACCACAAGTTCATCGTGCGTGACGAAGCCGGTGAGGATCCGGGCCCGATGCGCGGCCGCCTCACCGACCGCGCGAACGGCCTCGAGGCCACGCTCGACGCCAGCGAGGGGATGCGCGCGGTCGTCTTCTACACGCCGCCGGACGCGCCGGTCGTCTCGTTCGAGCCGCACACGTGCATGCCCAACGCCTTCAACCTCATGACCGAGGGCGTCCCGGACCCCGGCCTGATCGTGCTGGAGCCAGGCGCGGCCTGGGACGGCTGGTACGAGCTGCGCCTCGACGCACTGCCGTAGCGCCCTCGGGCGCTACGGGCGGCGGCGATCAGACGAAGTAGTCGCCCGCGTACGGCTGGAAGCGCCGGAACGACTCGGCGTGCGTGCAGCCCGGCAGCCCGCCGATGCCGGAGGCCTCGACGCCGCGCGCCTCCGTGTGCGGCGGCCAGCGATCGAGCAGCCCGGGCTGCGACTCCTCGAAACAGCGCAGCGCCTCGTACTTCTGCTCGACGACCGGGCCGATGTCGATGTAGGTGTCCGGCGTGTAGCCGAGGATCGGCTGGCTGAGGATATCCGGCTCGAAGTGGAAGAGCTTCGCCCGCGGCAGCGACTCGCCCGCCATCGTCGCCTGCGCCCGCGCCAGTCCGGTCGCGCGGATCACCGTCTCCGCGACGGTCTGGTGATCGCGGTTCGTCGGCTCGTAGGTCCAGTGCGTGAGGATGATGTCCGGCCGGAAGTCGCGGAGCTGGTCGACGTAGAGCTGCATCCGCTCCTGGTCGATCACCAGCGGGTTGTCGTCCAGATCGAGGAACTCGATCTCCACGCCCAGCGTCCTCGCGGCCGCCTCCGCCTCGGAGCGGCGGATCGCCTTCACGGATTCGACGGTCGCGCCCGGCTCCTTCCAGCGGGGCGCGGACTCGCCGCGCTCGCCGAAGGTGGCGCTCACGACCTTCACGCGCGCGCCAGCCTGGAGATAGCGGATCACCGTGCCGCCGGCACGGAAGCAGTAGTCGGCGGCGTGCGCGCCGAACACCATCACGCTCGCATCGGGTCCCAGCATCGCAGTGCCTCCTACCAGTCGCCGACGCTGCCGTCGGCGAGCACCGGGTGGGCCGTGTCGCGGCCCTGGAACGGGTAGCGCTCGGCTATCGACTCATCGAACTTGATGCCGATGCCCGGCGCCTGCGGCAGGTCGACGTAGCCGTCCTTGACGACGAGCGGCTCGACCAGCATCTCGTCCCACAGCGCGTCGCCGCCGATCGGGATCGAGCTTTCCTGGATGATGAAGTTGGGCGTGCAGGCCGCGATGTGCAGGCTCGCCAGCGTGACCCCCGGCCCTCGAGGGTTGTGCGGTGCGATGCCCATGAAGTAGGTCTCCGCCGCCGCCGCGATGCGCCGCGTCTCCGAGATGCCGCCCGCGTGGCCGAGGTCCGGCTGCAGCACGGAGACGGCCTGCGACTCGATCGTCGTGCGGAAGTCCCAGCGGTTGTACATCCGCTCGCCCGTGGCGAGCGGCACGTTCGTCGCCGCCGTCACCAGCAGCATCGCATCGACGTTGCGCGGCGGCACCGGCTCCTCGAAGAAGAGCAGGTCCAGCGGCTCGAGGGCGTTGGCGATCTCGATCGCCACCGTGGGCGTCTGCTTGCCGTGCGCGTCGACCATGATCTTCATGTCGTCGCCGACGGCGTCGCGCACGGCCGCGATGTTCTCGTACGTCGCCTCGACGGTGCGCCGGTCGCTGATCCACTCCGGGGTGCCGGGGATGCCGAGCTTGAACGCGCGGTAGCCTTCCTCGACGCGCTGGTGCGTGCGATCGACGATCTCATCGCGACTGCTGCCGCCGGGGTGGGTGTAGAGCAGGATGCGATCGCGCACCGCGCCGCCCATGAGGCGCCAGACCGGCACGCCGAAGCGCTTCCCGGCGATGTCCCAGAGCGCCTGGTCGATCGCGCTCTGGGCGGTCATCAGGATCACGCCTCCGCGCTGGAAGCTGTTGCGGTAGAGCACCTGCCAGTGGCGCTCGATCAGGCTGTCGTCCTGCCCGACGAGGTACTCGGCGAAGTCCTCGACGGCCCCGGCGACGGCCCGCGTCTTGTGCGGGAGGGTGCCCTCACCGAAGCCCTCGATGCCGTCGTCCGTGCGGATCCGCACGATCATCATGTTGCCGCGGCCGCCGTAGCGAGCCGGGTCCGCGCCGAGGCCCTCTTCGAAATTGACCATGAACGGCCGCACTTCGACGATGCGCGACATCGCTCCTCCTTGATCCGAACGCTGGTTGATGGTCCGGCTTGTTGATACGCGCGGCCTGCGGGACAGTCAAACCGACGCGGGAACCCCCCACTGTAGCGCCGCACAGGCGCCGTCGAGGGCGCCTCCTACCAGTCGCCGACGCTGCCGTCGGCGAGCGACGGGTGAGCCGTGTCGCTGCCCTCGAAGGGCAAGCGCTCCAGCAGCGACTCGTCGAACGTGATGCCGAGGCCGGGCGCACGCGGCAGGTCGACGTAGCCGTCGCTGACCGTCAGTGGCTCGACCAGCATCGCGTCCCAGAGTTCGCTGCTCCCGGGAGGGATCGCCGACTCCTGGATAAGGAAGTTGGGCGTGCAGGCAGCGAAGTGCAGGCTCGCCATCGTTACGCCCGGCCCTCGCGGGTTGTGCGGTGCGACGCCCATGAAGTAGGTCTCCGCCGCCGCCGCGATGCGGCGCGTCTCCGAGATGCCGCCCGCGTGGCCGAGGTCCGGCTGCAACACGGAGACGGCCTGCGACTCGATCGTGGTGCGGAAGTCCCAGCGGTTGTACATCCGCTCGCCGGTCGCGAGGGGTACCGATACCGCGTTCCGGACCAGCAGCATCGCCTCGACGTTGCGCGGCGGCACCGGCTCCTCGAGGAACAGCAGATCCAGCGGCTCGAGCGCGTGCCCGAGCTCGATCGCCACGGTCGGCGAGAGCTTCCCGTGGCAGTCCAGCATCAGCTTGACATCGTCGCCGACCGCCTCGCGGACGGCGGCGACCATCTCGTAGGTGTCCCTCACCAGCGGTGTGTCGCGGATTGGCTCCGGCGACGGGGCGATCGTCAGCTTGAGGGCGCGGTAGCCCTCCTCGACACGGGCCAGCGAGCGCTCGACCCGCTCGGCGTGGTCCCGGCCGCCGGGGTGGGTGTAGAGCAGGATGCGGTCGCGCACCGCGCCGCCCATCATCGACCAGACCGGGACGCCCAGGCGCTTCCCGGCGATGTCCCACAGCGCGTGATCGATGGCGCTCTGAGCGGTCATCAGGATCACGCCGCCGCGCTGGAAGCTGTTGCGGTAGAGCACCTGCCAGTGGCGCTCGATCAGGCTGGCGTCCTGCCCGACGAGGTACTCCGCGAAGTCCTCGACGGCGCCGGCGACGGCCCGCGCCTTGTGCGGGAGGCTCCCCTCGCCGAAGCCTTCCATGCCGTCGTCCGTGCGGATCCGCACGATCACCATGCCGCCGCGGCGAGTGCGGGCGCGGCCCGTGATGTTCTCGACCTCAAGGCCCACCTTGAACGGCGTCACTTCCACGATCTTCCCCATGCGTTGCCCTCGCCTTCCTTGCGTCAGACTCTCGTGTTGCTCGCGTTCGCGCGTTGCCGCCGCCGTCAGGCGTCGAGGCGGGCGACGTTGTCGAAGAAGCGCTGCAGGCTGGGGTTGTAGCGGAAGAACTTGTCCGCGCGGTAGCCGTCGCCCCGCTCGTTGCGGTGGATCGGCTCCTCCATGCTGAGGTCGAGCGAGTTGAGCGTGTGGTCGCCCGTCGCGCGACCGTTCGCCTGGATGTCTTCGATCATCTCCCGCCACATCTCCGGCGGCATGTCGATCACGAAGTCGGCCTCGCGCAGCTCGGTCTCGCTCGCCTCGCGCACGTCGCTGCAGGTCAGCACCTCGAAGGTGAGGCGGTAGCCCGAGTCACCGACGCGGAGCCCGACGACGGCGTCGAGGCGGCCGATCTTGCGGAAGTCCTCGTCCTCGTTCGCCAGGTCCGCAAGCGCCTGCAGCCACTCCACCGAGGGAAAGCTCAACACCGCCACTACGCCACTCCTGCCACTTCGCTGTCGCGCTAGAACTCGATCGGTTCGCCGGGATCGTCGACGGAGTCGAACGAGGTCAGTCGCTCGAGGTGCCGCATCGGCTCCGCGTCCGGCGTGGACGCGATCAGATCGTCGACGATCTGCTTGTACTTTGGATCGAGGTCGCGAATCTGGTCGACTTCGCGGCGCGTGATCGCGAACGGCGCAATCATCCGCTCGATATCCGTCGAGCCGCACTCGCTGCAGGCCGAGGGCTCGCGGTCGCCGCGCACCAGCGCCTCGAAGCGGGACGCGCAGGCGTCGCACTGGTAGACGTAGATCGGCACGGCTAGTCCGGCGCCAACCGGTTGTCGGCGGCTGCGGGGGCATCCTCAAGGGACGCGCGCAGCCTCGACGGTAACAACCCCTCACGGTCGACGCCGATCCAGGCCATGCGCGCCATGTAGGCTCGCACCCAGCCGCGCCGGAGCTGATCCACGGTCTCCATCCCGGCGTCCATGCCGCGCACGCCGCCGCCGAACACGATCGCCAGCGCCTCCCACAACACGTGGTCTGCCCCGTCCTTCGCAAGCGCTCTCTCGGCTCCGCCGAGGGCCCGGTTCCACCAGCCCTGGGAATCCGGCTCGCAGCTCAGCGCATAACGTGCGTGCTCCATCCCGTAGGCGATGTGGCGCGCCTTGTCGGCCACCATCCGAGCCGCGAGCACGCGATCGGCCTCGCTTGGCCCCAGCGCCGCGAGATAGCGCAGCAGCGTCAGCGTGAACGTCCCGCGCAGCACGTGCAGGGCGAGGCAGGTCGGCGTCCACCCGAGGCGGCTCTCCAGCAGCATGCGGTTCGCCCAGCCCGGGCTCTCGAGGCCGAGCCCGTGGCCGTTGAGCAGCGCGCGTTTGCGCCAGCCCTCGAACTGGCGCCCGGAGTCGAACACCTGCCGCGCAAGGAAGAGCTTCACCTCGTGGTAGCCGTAGCTCAGCAGCTGCAGCCACGACGAGACGACCTCGGCCTCGATCGAGCCGATCTGGCTCAGCTCGGTCGCCACCTGGCACATCGCCAGCTCGACGTCCTCCGGGAGGTCGCGCGCGGTCTCCCACGGCACGTCGGTGGCCGTCGACCAGCGACGTGAGATCGCCTCCTCGTAGAGCTCGCCCGCATGCTCCGCCCACTGCTGCGACTTCTTCGTGATGTAGGCCGGCTGGAGCGGAACCGCGCCGCGCACCGGGTAAGCGCCTCGCGGCATCCGCGTTGGCTCGTCCCAGACCTCCGGGATGTCGCCGTAGATCCCGATGTTGATCGCGTCGATCGTCAGGCCGCCGGGGCCGATGGGCGCGCGCGTGCCCCACTGCCGGGAGCGCTTCATCCAGCTGAAGTCCCTGAATGCTCCCGTGAGTTCGGGCGCCGGGTCGTCCTGTCGCGGGGTGGTCGTCATGCGCTGGGCTGCCGGCTACGCGCTCGCGTACGCCCGCAGCATCTCACCCGCGCCGCGGCCGTTCTCGAAGCGCTCGCCGAAGCCTGCAACGGTGACGCGCTGGACGTACTCCCTGACCTGCCGCTGCCGCATCGCGAGCGCGAGCTGCTGACCTTCCTCGATCTTGTCCTTGCCGCCACCGAGCAGGATGGCGAGCGCCGCGTGCGAGGGGTTGGCGCCGGCCGCCGGGTTCTGGTTCGTCCCGGTAATCAGCCCCTGCTCCGCCTCGTCGAGGTACGAGTGGATTTCCTCGCGGCGCTCGGGCATCGTCTGGCTGAGGTACTGGAGGTGCATCACGCCGAAGGCCACGTGGCGCGCCTCGTCCGAGGCCGCCAGGCGGTAGATCGCCTTCTCGGCGTCGTTGTAGGCCATGCGCTCGCCCATGCGGAAGATCGTCAGCACGGAGCCCTCACCGGAGATGTGCAGCTTCGCCGACATCTCCGTGAAGTCGCGTGCGCTGTCAATGGTGCCGAGGAACACGTCCGAGCCTGGTCGGGGGTTGCGCTCCATCAGCCCGCCCCCGTTGGCGAGCGCGCGCTTGCGGAAGACGTCGAGGTGCCGCGCCTCGTCAACGACCTGCGAGATCAGGAACATCCGGGGCTCGTAGTAGTCGGGACTGATCTCCGAGATCCAGCGCCCGGGGACGTCACCGGCAACGAACTCGACCTCGGTCAGGAACGTCGCCAGCTTGCACTCGGCCGCCTCGATGTCGTCCGGCAGCTCCTCCAGCGTGTGCCATGGGATGTCTACCGCCGACGACCACTGGCGCTGCACGGCCTCCTCGTACAGCTCCGCCGCGTTCCGCAGCCAGATGTCGGACTTCGTCCGCACGCTGTAGTAGCCGACGCGAGCCACGGCCTCCCGCGGCAGCGTGCCGCGCGGACGGCCGGTGCGGTTGTCGCTCTCCTCGGGAACCGCGTCCGGATCGCTGCCTGCCAGATTCTGCAGCAGCAGCCCGCCGCGGCTCAGGTCGGAGTCCGCGCCAGAGCCCCAGATCTCGGCCTTCTTCAGCCAGTCGAGCTTGTAGCCGCGCTCCTGCGCGAAGCTCATCAGCTCATCGAACGGCCCCTCGGACTGCGACCCGCTCGAGGCCGCTCCGTTCCCGCTCGGCGTGCTTGCGGTCTGGTCGCTCGCAGTCGTCGTCATCGCTCTCGTCCCTCGTCCAGGCGCGACTCACAGGGCGAAGCCGGGGCGCTGTCACGGGCTTGTGCGCGGGCCCCCGCCCTGCAGCGTCCACGGTAGCAACTCGGCGTGCTTCCCGCATCCCGCAGGCCGCCTGATGCGCCCGCGCGGCGACGCCCTCGAGGCGGCCGCTACGCGATCACGCCCTCGGCGCTGAGCTCCTCGACCTCGTCCTCGTCCATGCCGAGCAGCTCGCAGAAGACGTAGCGGTTGGCCTCGCCCATCTCCGGCGCCGGGTCGATGCGATCGGTCGGCGTCTTCGAGAAGCGCCACGGAGGCGAGAACCAGCGCGTCGTGCCGCCGTCGTGCGGCAGCGGGACCTCGCGCCAGGACCCCCGCGCCTCGAGCTGCGGGCTGGACGCGATGTCCTCCGGGTAGCCGACCGGCGTGGCGGGCACGCCGACGGCCTGCAGGCGCTCCATCAGCTCGAAGCAGTCCTGCGGCGCCGTCCACTCGCCGATGCGCCGGTCCAGCTCGTCCTGGTCCGCGAGACGGCCCTCGGCGCTGTCGTAGCGCGAATCGCTCGCCCACGCGGGATCGCCCATCGCCCCGGCCAGCGCGCGCCACTCCTCGTCCGAGGTGACGGCGATGGTGATCCAGCGCCCGCCCTCGTGCTCGCCTGCGCTCGGGTAGACGCCGTGCGGCGCCCAGGCCGGATGGCGGTTGCCGCGGCGCGCCGGCACGCGGCCGTTGTAGGAGTAGTCGAGGAACGCGTCGCCGAGGTAGGAGGCGAGCGTCTCGCGGTTCGCGAGGTCGATGTGCTGGCCGCGGCCCGTGCGCCGCGCGCGCAGCAGACCCGCGATCGAGACGAAGGCGCCCATCGCGCCGGCGCACATGTCGGAGGGCAGCCGGAACAGCACCGGCGGCCCGTCCTCGTAGCCCCACATCGAGCTGAAGCCGCTCATCGCCGCGAACACGGAGGCGTAGCCGGCGTCCTGGCGGTCCGGCCCGTAGCCGCCGCCCGCCGACATCGAGATATAGACCAGCTCCGGATTGATCTCGCTCAGCACCTCGTAGCCGAGGCCCATGCGCTCGATCACGCCCGGCCGGAAGTTCTCGCCGACCAGGTCGCTGACGGCGACGAGGCGCTTCGCCAGTTCGACGGCGCGTGGCTCCTTGAGGTTGAGCGTGATGCTGCGCTTGTTGAGCCCGAACTCGTCGAGGCCGCCGCGCGCCCGGCGCGCCGACATCTGCCCCTGGGTGCGATCCCGCGCCGCGCCTTGACCGGAGCGCGTGCGCACCGGGTCGCGCCGTGCGCTGCTCTCGATCTTGATGCACTCCGCGCCCAGCGAGGACCACATCAGCGAGCAGTAGCCGCCGACCAGCACGTGCGTGAAGTCGACGATGCGCACGCCCTCAAGGGGCCGTCTCGGAGCTGCCTTGCTCGCAGTGCTCGTGTCGCTATTCGTCATCGCCGCACCTCGCTACACCACGCCGGCCTGCCGCAGCGCGTCGAGCTGCCCTGCCGTGCGGCCGAGGCGGCCGCAGATCAGCTCCCGGTTGTGCTCGCCCAGCAGCGGGGCGGGGCGGTGCAACTGCGGCGGATCTTCGGTCGCGCGGAAGAACTGCAGCGGGTACTCCGCCGCGCCGGCGACCGGGTGGTCACCCTCGACGAAGAAGCCGCGCGCCCGCTCGTGCTCCGAGGCCGAGACGTCGTCGATGTTGAGGAAGCGCCCGATCGGCGCGCCGAGGCGCTGGGCAGCGCGGTAGATCTCCTCGCCGGTGATGTCCTTCGCCCACTCCTCCATGCCGCGCTGGATCTCGTCGCCGCGGGCGGCGCGGCCTGCCTGCGTCTCGAACTCCGGGTCGAGCGCCCACTGCGGCTCGCCCATCAGTTCGACGAGCATCGTCCAGTGATGGTTCTGCGCGGCGTAGACCACGATGTAGCCGTCGAGGCAGGGCACGCAGTCGCCGTAGGCGTGCTTGTTGGTCGGCCGCGTCTCGTAGATCCCGCCCGTCAGGTAGCTGCGCATCTGGAAGCGGTGCATCACCGAGACGTGCGCCTCCTGCCTCGAGAGATCGATGAACTGGCCGCCGACCATCGGCTGCACGAACAGCGCCGCCGCGATCGCGAGTGCGGCGCTTGTGCCGGAGATCGCCTCGCCGGCGGCGTAGGGCAGCTTCACCGGCTCCCGGTCCGGGTGGGTGTCGTAGGCGAGCGCGCCGGGGTTGGTGAAGCCGTCGCCGCCGTACATGTAGAGGTTGAGATCCTCGGCGCGGTAGTCGCGCTGCGGCCCGGTCGAGCCGAAGGGGGTGATCGCGGCGACGATCAGCTGCGGGAAGCGCTGCTCGAGGCTCGCGTAGTCCAGCTCCAGCCGCTCCACCTCGGCCGGCGGCAGATCCTCGATGAAGACGTCCGCGTCGGCCAGCAGCTCCAGCAGCAGCTCGTGGCCCTGCTCCGATTCGATGTCGAGGCTGACGCCGAGCTTGTTGGTGTTGAAGTGCATGAACGCGAGGCTGCGCTCGCGGTCCTTCACGTCCCCCGCGTAGGGCGGGACCGCGCGGGCCGGATCGCCGTCGGCGGGATCCTCGACCTTGATTACCTCGGCGCCGAGGTCGGCGAGCAGCTTGCCCGTGTAGGGCGCGGCGAAGAGGCGGCCGTACTCGACGACCGTGACGCCTTCCAGCAAGCCCCCGGCGGGCGCTCCGTCGTCGGCTGGAGCGGTCAGGAGGAGGCCCCTTGCTGCTGTTCGCGCTCCAGCTTCGTGCTCTTGAAGACGCCGCGCTGGCGCGCGTCCTTGCCCACCAGCTGCCGCTGAGCCGTGAACATGTCCGGCAACGGCACGCCGACCGCGCCCTCCTCGGAGAGCGTCTCGATTTCCGCCTCGCCGTAGCCCAGATCGGCGAGCACCTCCTCCGTGTGCTCGCCGAGGATCGGCGAGTGGCGCGCCGTCTTGGGCGGCGGGAATTCGCTGAAGCGCACGGGGCTCGCCGGCATCACCAGCTCGCCGTCGCGCGGGTCGTCCACCGTCACCGCCAGCGAGTTCTCGAGGAACTGCCCGTGCTCGGTGAACTCCTCGTAGTCGAGGCAGGGGTCGCAGCGCAGCTGGCGCGCGCGGAAGCGATCCTGCCACTCCTGGCGGGTCTGCTTCGAGAACGCCTCGTCGAGCACCGGGTAGAGCTCGAGGCGGGCGGCGTTGCGCTTCTCGACCGTGTCGTAGCGGGGGTCCTCGAGCACGTGCTCGATCTCGAGGATCTCGCAGACGATGCGCCACTCCGTGTCGTCCTGCCCGAAGATCGTCAGCACGTAGCCGTCGCTGGCCGGGTAGGCGGCGTAGGGGAAGCGCGAGCGCACCCCGCCGCGGCCCTCCTTGCGGAACTCGATGCCCTCGGAGAGGTAGTGCGCGATCGCCGGCCACTGCATCAGCACGGCGGTGTTGACGAGGTTGTTCGTCACCTTCTGCCCGCGGCCCGTGCGCTCGCGATGCCAGAGCGCGGCCATCAGCGAGTAGGCGTTGACGGCGCCGCCGCCGTAATCGATGACGTTATGTCCATTCACCCACGGCGACTGATCGCCATCGGGGTCCGTCTGGCTCGTCACGAAGCCGGCGAAGGCCTGCGCCCACATGTCGCCGCCGCGACGGTGCGAGAGCGGGCCGCTCTCCCCGAACATCGAGAACGAGCCGTAGACCAGCCCCGGGTTGATCTTCGAAAGCGCCTCATAGCCGAGGCCCATGCGGTCCATCGTGCCCGGCCGGAAGTTCTCGACCAGCACGTCGGCGCGCTCGCAGAGCCGCTTCACCGCCTCGAGGCCGCGTTCGTCCTTGAGGTTCACGGAGAAGCTGCGCTTGTTCAGGTTGGTGCAGATAAAGGTGATGCTGTCGACGAACGGCTCCGCGGTGAGCCGCGAGAAGTCGCCCTCGAGCGGCTCCACCTTGATCACGTCGGCCCCGAGGTCGGCCAGCAGCCGCGTGGCCACCGGGCCGAACGCGAACTGGCTGAAGTCGAGCACCTGCAGGCCCGTCAGCAGTCCGGGCGCGGCGGCACTGTCGGTGCCGTTGTCGCCGCCTTCGGTCGTCCCGTTTCCCGCCATGCTCGCCCCCTCGCGCTCGCGATCCGCAGGGTAGGTGCCTGTTGTACCACCTTGGGCGCGGCATCGGGGAGCGGGAGCCGCGAACGGGGGCCGCGGCGTCCTACTATGGGGCGGCTTGCGCCGCCGGGGAGGCGTCGGTGAGCCCGCGGCTCGCGGCGGGCGCGCTCGCCGCCGGGGCCACGCCATGACCGCCCCGCGAGTCCGGGCGAGACGGCAAACGCCTCCACAGGGGCGGCCCGTGATCGCTCGCGGGCGCGCTGCGAAGCCGGCATCGGCGAGCGTCAGCGGGGCGCGTATGCTCGCGACGCGAGGGGCTCGACGATGGATGGAGATGAACGGATGCACCCGCGCCCCTCAGGCTGCGCGCTGTGGCCATTACTCACGCTGGCATTCGCACTCCTGTTCCCTTGGCGCCACCGCGCTCGCCTTCGGCGCTACGCCGCCGAGAGCCAAGCATTGCGCGAGGCGAAGTGGACGGGCCCCTACGAGCGGCTGGACGGCCGCCGGGAGTGGTACCGCGACGGCATGCTGCACCGCGACGACGGCCCGGCTGTTGAAAGCCCGGACGGCTATCGCGCCTGGTATCGCGACGATATGTTCCACCGCGACGACGGCCCGGCCATCGAGACGGCGGACGGGTATCGCGCTTGGTGGCGCGACGGCAAGCATCACCGGGAAGACGGCCCGGCTATCGAGCAGGCAGACGGATCCCGCGAGTGGTACCGCGACGGCATGCTGCACCGCGACGACGGCCCGGCTGTTGAAAGACCGGACGGCTATCGCGCCTGGTATCGCGACGATATGTTCCACCGCGACGACGGCCCGGCCATCGAGACGGCGGACGGGTATCGCGCTTGGTGGCGCGACGGCAAGCATCACCGGGACGACGGCCCGGCCATCAAGCGGGCAGACGGATCCCGTGAGTGGTACCGCAGTGGCAACCATCACCGCGAGGATGGCCCAGCCATCGAGTCGGCGGGCGGCGATCGCGAGTGGTACCTCGACGGTAAGCACCACCGCGACGACGGCCCGGCCATCGAGCGGGCTGCGGGCCATCGCCTCTGGTACCGCGACGGGGTAGTCCACCGAGACGGCGGACCCGCCATCGAGTCAGCATCCGGCCACCGCGAGTGGCGGCGAGACGGCGTGCGCCACCGGGATGACGGCCCGGCCATCGAGCGGGCGGACGGCTCTTGCGAGTGGTGGCGCGACGGCGTGCTCCTCCGCGCGGAGGGCCCGTGATCACCCTGGGCAGCGACCCGCCGCGCGCCTGAAGACAACGCCTGTGGGAACTACCGCTACCTCCGCACGCGGCTGCCCTTCGCGCAGTAGCGCGGGTCCGCCGAGGCACCCGTTGCGGCGAACTCCCGCGCCGCCTCGCAGGCGCGCAGCAGCTCCTCGTCGCGCTCGCGGGGGAAGTAGTCGCTCGGCGTGCCCGCGGTGTAGGCCGCCACCAGCGCGCCGCCGAAAACCGCCGGTATCTCCGGCGAGTCGTCGATCACGAAGTCCGGCGTGAGCGGGACGCCGAGCCGCTCCAGTGCCGCCTCGTGATCCGTCAGCGGCTTGTGGTAGCAGGCCTCCACCAGGTGCTCGAGCCCGTGCTCGCGCAGCACCGCCGAGCGGTCGCCGACGCCGGACCAGACATGCAGCCGGTGACCGTCCCCGACCAGCCGCTCGAAGACCTCGCGCGTCCACGGGCGCAGCGATCCGTCGAGGCCGAGGATCGTGTAGTCCACGTCGAAGAAGATGTCGAGCGTGCGCATCGCTTCCAGTCGGGCTAGTCGGCCGAGGGCAGCTCGCGAGGCGCGAGCAGCACCATCTGTGTGGCGCAGCAGCGGATTTCGCCCTCGCCGCGCCGGATGCAGAGCACCACGGTGGCGCACTCCTCGCAGCGGTAGCGATGGCCGAGATCGTTGACCACGGGCGCTAGCGTCTGGTCACGGGCTGATCGCAGCAGGACATCTCGCCGCTGCCGCCGGTGGTGACGATGAACTCGGAGCCGCAGCGCTCGCAGTAGTAGCGCTTGCCCGTCTGGTTCGCCATGTCCGCCCCTCGTGCCTCGCGACTGCGCCCCGCGATACCGTAGACGGCATTATAGTGGCCCCTGCCGGAACGCCGGAACGACACCGGGCTTCGGCCACAGCGACGAAGGAGCGACACGTGACCACTGAGCAACGAGAACGACCGAGCACCTGGGGCAAGATCACCGACGAGGAGATGGAGCGCATCTCCCAGCGCTTCGCCTCCTGGCGACCCGATGTGCCGTGGTGGCGCGACTGCACCCGCGACGCCTTCGAGCACTACGCGCTCGGCATCGGCAACGCCAACCCGCTCTTCCAGGACGACGAGTACGCCGAGAACACGCGCTGGGGCGGCCTGGTCGCACACCCGCTGTTCCTCGACTCGTTCGGCCGGCGCGCCGGACACGGCGGGGGCGGCTTCCCCGGCGTGCACGCCACGCACGCCTCGCTGTTCTGGACGTTCTACAAGCCGGTGACGATCGGGACGCGCATCCAGATGAAGAGCTGCATGTGGGACCACTACCTCGCGCCCAGCCGCTTCGCCGGCCGCATGCTGGACGTCGTGCGCCGCCACGCCTGGGTGGACGAGGACGACGGCACGATGATCGCCAACAACTGGGGCCTCGTGAAGCGCTGGGAGCGCGACGCGGCCCGCGGCCGCCGCGACACCGTCGGCCCGCACCGCGACTGGCGCCGCCACGTCTACACCGAGGAGGAGCTGCAGGATCTCTGGGAGGCCTACGACAAGATCGAGATTCGCGGCGCCGAGCCGCGCTACTACGAGGACGTCGAGGTCGGCGACAAGGTCGGCCCCTACATCACGATGCCCTACGTCGGACGCGAGATCATCTCGTACTACATGGGCACGGGCGCGCCCTTCATGATGTCCAACAGCAACATGTACAACTATTTCAAGCGCCACCCCGGCGCCAACGTGCCGGACCCGGACACGATGACGCCCGACGTGCCGGAGCGCACCCACTACGACCAGCAGTTCGCGCGCTTCGCGGGCTTCCCGGACATGTTCGACGTGCTCCAGCCGCGCAGCGGCTACGGCACCACGATGGTCACCAACTGGATGGGCGACGACGCCTTCCTGCGCGAGCTCTCGATGCTCGGCCGGCGCCCCGTGGCCTACGGCGACGTCTGCTGGATCCACGGCGAGGTCACCGAGAAGTTCCAGCACGGCGACGAGAACCTCGTCAAGATCGTGATGGTCTACGACAGCCAGAAGTGGCGCGCCTCGTGGGGTCACGCCCTCGTCTCGCTGCCCTCACGCGAGCGCGGCGCCGTCGTGATGCCGGAGCCGGGCGTCGACCCGGAGACGGAGCCCTACGACAAGGAGAACCCCACGCCCGAGTACGCGAAGGAGATCCTCTACCAGCCGGAGCCGGACCTCGCGGACGCCGCCTTCATCAAGGACGAGGTCGGCGTCAGGTAGCGCTGGCCCCGCCGGCAGGCGCCCGCGCGCCGCGTAGGCCGCCGCCGTGGAGATCGCCCTCGGGCTGCCGCAGATCGGCGCGCACGCGAGGCGTGAACACGTGATCGAGGTCGCCCAGGCCGCCGAGGAGGGCGGCTACGACGCCCTCTCGGTGGCCGATCACGTGGTGATGCCTCGCGAGTACGTTTCGACGCACCCGGACCGGCCCGGCGGGGCGCTGCCCGCCCGCTACCGCGCGGACCGCGACCTGCTCGAGCCGCTCACGCTGCTCGCCTTCGCCGCCTCGGTCACCTCGCGCATCCGCCTCGGCACGGCGGTGCTCGTGCTGCCGATGCGGCAGCCCGTACTGCACGCCAAGATCCTCGCCTCGCTCGACCGGCTCGCCGGGCCGGGGCGCGTCTACCTCGCCGCCGGCGTCGGCTGGGCCCGCGAGGAGTTCGAGGTGCTGTCGGCGCCCTGGCCGCGCCGCGGCGCGCGCGTCGAGGAGCAGGTCGCGCTGATGCGCGCCCTCTGGAGCGGCGAGCCGGTGGACCACCACGGCGAGTTCTACGAGGTCGACGGCTGGATCTCGCGCCCCGCCCCGGAGACGCTGATCCCGGTCTGGCTGGGCGGCGCGAGCGAGGCCTCGTTCCGCCGCGCCGGCCGCATGGCCGACGGCTGGTTCGCCGGCATCTACCGCCTCCCGACCTACCGCGAGGACGCCGCCGCCGTCCGCCGCGCCGCCGAGCAGGCCGGGCGCGACCCGGACGCCCTCACCTTCGGCCTCGGCGGCCTCCCCCGCCTCGCCGCCGGCAGCGAGGAAGAGACCGCGCGCGCCGCCCTCGAAGCCGCCGCGCTCGGCGTGCAGCACGGCCGCATCGGTGTCGAGGCCCGCCCCGGCGAGGCCGCCGAGCTGATCGCCGCCTTCGCCGCCCGCTACCTCGACGACCTCCACGCCGCCTGACGGGGTTTTCCGGGGGCCGGGGGGCGCCGGGGGGCGGGGGGCGCGGCGGAACGCGCAGGCGGGCGGCGGTCACCAACAAGGCGACACGCCGCCATGGTGATCGGGACAGAAGTTAGCAAGTCTGCTAAGATCGCCCTCGTGCACACGGCGCCGGACGGCGAAACGATCGTGCTGCTGCACGCCTGGCGCAAGCGCACGCAGAAGCTGGATGTGAGAGAGACGGCGCGGGCGCTCAATCGTCTCGCCGCGTCCTGAGGGAGGCTGCGGGGCGCCAGCCGCCGAACCTGACTCGCGCCCCACTTTCTGACTTACTGTTCCCTTGTTTGTTCATTGGAATCAATAGGAGGACGGCATGAAGACGCGACGGCGGACGGACGCGCTCGCGCACCTGAGCGGGATGCGGGCGGGCGATCCCGAACTGCAGGCCGAGTACGACCGGCTGGGGCCGCGCTTCGAGTTGATCGGCGCTCTGATCGGCGCGCGCAAGCGGGCCGGGCTTAATCAGGGCGAACTCGCCAGACGCATGGGCCGCAGCCAGGCCGTCGTATCGCGCCTCGAGTCGGCGGAACACTCGCCGCGGCTGGAGACGCTGATCGAGTACGTCGAGGCGTGCGGACATCGCATCGAGTTCCGGGTCGTGCCGTCCGGCCCGTAGCGCCCCGAGGCTTGGGGAGCCGGCTGCGTCTGGCGTCGGCGCGGCGCTGGTATCATCGCACTCCCGGATGGTCGGCCCGCGCGGCCGGCGCGAGGAAGGGGGCGAGCGGTGGCGAACCCCGTCGAGACGTACCGCAACAAGCTGCGCACGCCCGCCGAAGCGGTCGCGCTCATCCCCGACGGCAGCCTGGTCGTCAAGGGCAACGCGGCCGGGGAGCCGCCCGCGCTTGTGCGGGCGGTGGCGGATCGCGCACGAGCGGGAGGATTCTCGAGCCTGCGCATGTCCAGCCTGCTGCCGATGCGCGCGGCTTCCGAGTCGATCCTCGCGCCCGATGTGCGCGACGTCATCCAGTGGGAATCGCTGTTCGTCAACGCCTTCGATCGCGATCTCGTGGGCTCCGGCGCGGCGCACTACAACCCGAACTACTTCCATCAGGTCCCGCGGCTGTTCACGGAGTTCATGGACATCGCCGTCGCGATGATCTGCGTCTCCCGCGTGGACCGGCACGGCTACATGAGCCTCGGCACGAACGTGGACACCAACAAGGCGGCGATCGAGGCGGCCGACATCGTGCTGGCGGAGGTCAACGAGCAGATGCCGCGCGTGCATGGCGATTCGTGGGTCCACGTCTCCGAGCTCGACGCGATCGTCGAGCACGACGCGCCGCTTCCCGAGCTGCCCGTCGCCCCCGAGCGGCCCGAGGACGAGGCGATCGGTCAGCTGATTGCCGGGATCACGCCGGACGGCGCGACCATCCAGCTCGGCATCGGCGGCGTGCCGAACGCCCTCGCCAGGGTGCTGACAGGACATCGCAACCTCGGCATCCACACGGAGATGTTCGTCGACGCGATGGTGGACCTGATCGAGAGCGGCGTCGTGGACGGTTCGCGGAAGACCTTCCACCGCGGCAAGGCGCTGTACGCCTTCGCCGCGGGCTCGCGGCGCATGTACGAGTTCCTCGACGACAACCCGGGCATTGAGGCGCATCCCGTCTCCTACACCAACTTCCCGCCGAACATCGCGCGCAACGACAACATGATCTCCGTCAACTCCACGATCGAGGTCGACCTCACGGGCCAGTGCTGCTCGGAGTCGATGGGGGCGACGCAGTTCAGCGGGACGGGCGGTCAGCACGACTACGCTCGCGGCGCGTTTGACTCGCGCGGGGGCAAGTCGATCATCGCGTTCTACTCGACGGCGAGGGGCGGGGAGGTTTCGCGCATCGTGCCGACGCTCACGCCCGGCGCAGCGGTCACGACGCCGCGCAACGAGGTGCACTGGCTGGCTTCCGAGTACGGGCTGGCGCAACTCAAGGGCAAGACCACGCGTGAGCGCGCGCAGGCGCTGATCGGCCTCGCCCACCCCCGGTTCCGCGACGAGCTGACCGCCGCCGCGAAGCAGCTCCACTACATCTAGCGCCCCGTCCGGCGCGGAGCCCCGCCCTGGCGAGGCCGCCGGCTGATCGCCGCCTTCGCCGCCCGCTACCTCGACGACATCCACGCTGCGGAGGGTGCCGGGGTGCGACAGCTGGCTTGCGCTCACTGATCGAGCGCGCTCAGATACTCATCCCAACGACGGTGCTCCTCGCGGCGGACCTTGACCAGCGCCCGTCGCAACGCCTCAGTGTCCTGTCGTACCTCCTTCGCAGCCAGATCCATGGTGGCAGCGTGGCCGCGGAACGCGAGCTGGAGGTCGGTCGAGTACTTGTTGAGGTCTTCCAGCAGATCCGTGAAGTCCCCGTACGTAGTCCCGCCGGGCAGTTCAGCAGGGACATCAAAGTGCGCCAGACGCTTGTTGCGCAGAACCCGCAAGCCGCGGATGACCTCTTCCCGTTCGACAAGCCACTGGTCCACGCCGGAGGCATCGAAACCGGGGGCGAATTCAGGTGCTTCCCCCACAGCCTTCAACAGGTTCTGGAGGCTTGCCGCTTGCGAGTTCTTGTCGAGTGCCTTGGCAGCTTCGAGGAGCATCCCGTTGTGCAACGCCGCCTTGACAGGGGCAAAGAACCCACGGTAGGTGTTCAAGACACCCTCTGTTTCCTCGTCATCCTGGATGAAGGTCTCAAGGACTGCGCTGTACATCCTTGCCATCGACACGAGTTGATCGAAGCCTTCAAGGCACTTCTCGTACTCGTCCCGATTCATGCATCAACCGCCTCTACCAGACCAGTCGGCCCCTCGGCGACGCTGATCGCCCACGATCCTAGTAGACGCACCTCTCGCGCACATCCTCGCTGGCCACCACGACGACCAGCTTGCTGCGCGATGCACCTGGTGCACGCGCGGGCGCATCCACAGGTAGCCCGCTAGGCAGCCCGGCGATACATTCGATGTATGGCGGGAGCAGGCGGATCCGGCGGCGGAAGCGGGCTTACGGAGCTCGTACTGCGCGAGCGGCATGAGGCGCTCGGCGCACGCTTCGCACCCTTCGCCGGCTGGGAGATGCCGCTCCAGTACGGGGGCATCGTCGGAGAGCACGAGGCCGTGCGCGAGCGCGTCGGCGTCTTCGACGTTTCGCACCTCGCGCGCGCCTGGGTGGAGGGGCCGCAGGCGGCCTCGCTGCTGCGCTCCGTGACCACCTTCGATGTGACCACGCTGCCGGTCAGCAAGGCGCACTACTCGCTCTACTGCAACGAGGCCGGAGGCATCGAGGACGACGTCTTCATCTACCACCTGCCGGGCGAGCGCTGGCTCGTCATCCACAACGCCGCCAACGCCGACGCGGACTTCGAGCGCCTGCAAGCCGTGGCCGGGGACGCCGCCTCCGAGGTCACGCCCGAGACCGTGATGCTGGCCGTGCAGGGCCCGCACGCCGTCGCGCTGCTCAGCAGCGTGCTCGGCGAGGGCTTCGCCGCGCTCGAGCAGCGCGACTGCGCCGAGCTGGACTGGCAGGGTACCCCCGTGCTCGTCGCCCGCACCGGCTACACCGGCGAGGACGGCGGCGAGTGCATCGTCGGCGCGGAGCAGGCCGCGGCGCTGTGGGATGCGCTGACCGAGGGCGGCGCGACGCCCGCCGGCCTCGGCGCGCGCGACACGCTGCGCCTGGAGGCGGCGCTGCCGCTGCACGGCAACGACATCGACGAGACCACGCACCCCTTCGAGGCCGGGCTCGGCTTCGCCGTGAGCCTCGATGACGAGGCGCCGTTCACGGGCCGCGAGGCGCTGGCGGAGGCGAAGGCGCGGCCTCGCACGCGGCGGCTCGCGCACCTCGTGGCGCAAGAGCGCGGGGTGCTGCGATCCGGCTACGCGGTGCACGACCCGGACGAGGAAGCACCGGTCGCGAGGCTCACCAGCGGGGCCTTCAGCCCCAGCTTGCGCCTCGGCATCGGCATGGCCTACCTTCCCGTCCAGCTAGCGCGTCCCGGCGTGAATCTCTCGGTCGATGTGCGCGGGCGCGCGCTCCCCGTCGAGGTCGTGCGCCGCCCGTTCTACCGGAAGCCGAGGCAGTCATGACGACGACTCCAGACGACCTGCTCTACACGAGCGACCACGAGTGGCTGCGCCGTAGCGAGGCGAGCCCGGACGAGGCCGTGATCGGCATCACGGACTTCGCCCAGGACCAGCTCGGCGACGTGGTCTACCTCGATCTCCCCGCCGCGGGAGACGAGCTCAGCGCCGGTGATCGCTTCGGCGAGATCGAGTCGGTCAAGACCGTCTCCGACCTCTACGCCCCGATCAGCGGCGAGGTGCTCGCCGCCAACGGCGAGCTCGAAGAGCAGCCGGAGCTGGTCAACGACTCGCCCTACGAGGACGGCTGGCTGATCCGCCTGCGCATCGCCGACGATTCCGAACTCGACGGCTTGCTCGACGCCGACGCGTACACCGCGCAGCTTCCGGCGAGCTGACGTTGGCGTCTTCGTCGTTCGCCGGGTCGCCTCACCCCTACATCCCGGCCACCGAGGCTGATCGCGCGCGGATGCTCGAGCGCGTCGGCGTCGCGGACCTCGACGCGCTCTTTGCCGACCTGCCAGCGGCGATGCGCGATCCGGCGATCGATCTGCCGCCGGCGCTCACCGAGCCGGAGCTGATCGCGCTGCTGGAGGAGCGCGCGACCCTCAATGCCGATCCGTCGCGGCCGAACTTCCTCGGCGCGGGCGCGTACCGCCGCTCGATTCCCTCGATCGCCGGTCACCTGACCGCGCGCTCCGAGTTCGTCACGGCCTACACGCCGTACCAGCCGGAGATCAGCCAAGGCACGCTGCAAACGGCCTTCGAGTACCAGTCGGTCGTCTGCGAACTGACCGGCATGGACGTCTCCAACACCGGCCTCTACGACGTGGCCAGCGCGACCGCCGAGGCCTGCCTCCTCGCCGCGCGCGCCACGCGCCGCAGCGCCGTCGCGCTGCTCGAACCGATCCACCCCGGCACCACCGAGGTGGTGCGCACCTACGCCCGCGGCCCGGGCCTGCGCGTCGACCTCGTCACCTCGGCGGACGCGACGACCGAGGAGCACGCCTGCCTCGTGGCACAGCAGCCCGACTTCCTCGGCGCGATCGCGGACCTCGAACCGCTCGCCGAGGCGGCGCACGCCGCCGGAGCGCTGTTCGTCACGGTCGCCGACCCGTTCGCGCTGGGCCTGCTGCGCGCGCCGGGCGACGCGGGTGCGGACATCGTCACCGGCGAGGGGCGCGATCTGGCGGGCACGCCGGCCTTCGGTGGGCCCTCGCTCGGGCTGTTCGCCGCGCGCACGCCGTACCTGCGACAGATGCCCGGCCGCATCGTCGGCCGCACGAAGGAGCTGGAAGGCCCGCCCGGCGGCGAGCCGCGCACGGGCTACGTGCTGACCCTGCAGGCGCGCGAGCAGTTCATCCGGCGCGAGCGCGCGACCTCGAACATCTCGACGGCGCAGTCGCTGATCGCGCTCGCCTTCACCGTGACCGTGCAGGCGCTCGGCCCGCGCGGCCTGCGCGAGGCCGCCGAGCTGTGCTACCAGCGCGCGCACGACGCCGCCGCGCGGATCGCGGCGCTGCCCGGCTACGAGACGCCCGAGCGCGGCCCGTGGTTCCAGGAGTTCCTCGTGCGCGGCCCCGTGCCCGCCGCCACGCTCGCCGAGCGGCTCGCAGCGCGCGGCATCGGCGCGGGCCTTGACGTCTCGGCGCGAGCGGAGCCCGAGGCGCGCGACGCGCTGCTCTTCGCCGTGACCGAGGCGACTCCCGACGCACACGTCGACGCGCTGGTCGAGGCGCTCGCGCAGATCGGCGGCGACGCATGAGTGCGCACGAGCCCCGCAGCGAGGACTTCGGCGCGCGCCTGAGCTTCGACCGCGGCACGCCCGGCCGCCGGGCCGTCGACGTGCCCTCGTGGGACGGGGAGGAGACGCCGCTCCCGGACGCCCACCTGCTGCGCGACTCGGTGCGGCTGCCGGAGCTGAGCCAGGGCGGACTCGTGCGCTACTACACCGCGCTCTCCGCGCGGAACTACGGCATCGACTCCGGCACGTACCCGCTCGGCTCCTGCACGATGAAGTACAACCCGAAGGTCGACGACCTCGTGGCCTCGCTGCCGGGGTTCGCGACCGCGCACCCACAGTCTCCGCCGGAGGATGCGCAGGGCACGCTGCGCATCCTGCTTGAGCTGCGGCGCGGCTTGGCCGAGATCACCGGCCTGCCGGCAGTCAGCCTCGCCCCCGCCGCCGGAGCGCAGGGCGAGCTGGCCGGCGTGCTGATGATCACGCGCGCCCTCGAGGATCGCGGCGAGCTCGAAACGCGGCGCCGCATCCTCGTCCCGGACTCGGCGCACGGCACGAACCCGGCGACCGCCGCGATGGCGGGCTTCACGGTCACGCAGATCCCGACGGCCGCCGACGGTTCGCTGGACCGCGCGACGATCGAGAGCGAGCTCGACGAGACCGTGGCGGCGGTCATGGTCACCGCGCCGAACACGCTCGGCCTGTGGGAACAGGGCATCGAGGAGGTCGCGCAGCTGATCCACGAGGCCGGCGCCTACCTCTACGGCGACGGCGCCAACCTCAACGCGATCATGGGCCGCGTGCGCTACGGCGACCTCGGCTTCGACGTCGTGCACCTCAACCTGCACAAGAGCTTCAGCACGCCGCACGGCGGCGGCGGACCCGGCGCAGGGCCCGTCTGCTGCAGCGAGGAACTCGCGCCGTACCTGCCCACGCCCGTGCTCGAGGAGTGCGAGGACGGCCTCGTGCGCCTCGCCGCGCCGCAGCGCAGCATCGGCCGGCTTCAGCAGTTCCACGGCAACGTCGGCGTGCTGATCCGCGCCTACGCGTACATGCGCGCGCTCGGCCTCGATGGTCTGCGCGCCGTCTCCGGGCAGGCCGTGCTCAACGCCAACTACCTGCGCGCGCTGCTGCACGGCCACTACGACCTGCCGTACGACCGCCCGGTGCTGCACGAGGTGGTCTTCTCCGGCTCGCGTCAGCGCCGCGAGCACGGCGTGCGCACCTACGACATCGCGAAGCGGCTGATCGACCACGGCTTCCACCCGCCGACGGTCTACTTCCCGCTGATCGTCGAAGAGGCGCTGATGATCGAGCCGACCGAGACCGAGCCGCCCGAGGCGATCGAGGCGTTCGCCGCGGCGATGATCGCAATCGCCGAGGAGTCCGCCGAGGACCCGGAGACGCTCCACGGCGCACCGTGGACCGCGCCGATCCGCCGCCTCGACGAGGCAACGGCCGCGCGCCGCCCGGTGCTCCGCTGGCAGGACGACGGGGACGGCGGGTAGCCTCGGACAGCGAGAGAGGCGGAGATCGTGGTCACATCGCGCAGCGAGGCGTTGGCGGGAGTCTGGAGCGCGCTCGGCGGTGACCTGGGCGACCTTGAGCACGTGCGCCTCTTCAACGAGCAGCCTATGTACGCCACGTCGTTCGGCCTCGACACGGCGGCGGCGGCGATGGTCGGCGCCTCGGCGCTGGCGGCGGCGCGCGTCTGGCGCGAGCGCACGGGGCGCTGGCAGCAGGCCGAGATCGACGCGCGCCACGCCTCCATCGCCTACCGCAGCGAGCGCCTGCTGCGCTCCGGCGGCGCCCCCGTCGGCGAGCAGTGGCACGACGTCTCCGGCTACTACCCCACCAACGACGGGCGCTACATCCACCTGCACTGCAACTTCCCGCACTTCCGCGCACGCACGCTCGCCGTCCTCGGGGCCGAGGAGCACCGCGACGACATCGCACGCGCATGCGCGGGCTGGGCCGCCCCCGACCTCGAGGAGGCGGTGCTCGCGGCGAGCTCCTGCGCCTTCATGCTGCGCAGCCGCGACGAGTGGCACGCGCACCCGCAGGGCCAGGCGCTGGCGACCCTGCCGCTGCTCACAATCACGCGCCACGACGACGGCTCCCCGCCCGAACCACTGCCCGAGGCGGACGCCTCCGAGGACGAGATGCCGCTCAGCGGCGTGCGCGTGCTGGACCTGACGCGCGTGATCGCGGGGCCGCTCTGCGGCCGCACGCTCGCCTCCTACGGCGCCGAGGTGCTGCGCGTCGGAGCGGGACACCTCCCGCTCTCGCGGCGGCTCGCCGCCGACACCAGCTTCGGCAAGCGCTTCGCCTTCCTCGATCTGCGGGAGGCGGAGGGGCAGCAGCGGCTGCGCGAGCTGGCCTCCGGGGCCGGCGTCGTGGTGCAGGGCTACCGCCCCGGTACGATCGCCGGACGCGGCTACGGCTTCGACGCCGTGCGCGAGTGGCGGCCCGGCATCGTCTACCTCTCGCTCTCGGCCTGGTCGGAGGCCGGCCCGTGGTCGACACGCCGCGGCTACGACAGCCTCGTGCAGACGGCCTCCGGCATCGCCCTCGAGGGCGGCCTGCGTGCCGGGCAGGAGGTGCGGCCGCTGCCCGCGCAGGCCCTCGATCACTCGGTCGGCTACCTCGCGGCGGCGGCGGTGATGACGGCGCTGGCGCGCCGCGCACGCGAGGGCGGCAGCTATGAGATCCGCGTCTCGCTCGCGCAAACGGGCCGCTGGTTCGACGCGCTCGGCCGCGCCGACGAGCAGGCGGCGCGCGATCCCGGCGTCGAGGACATCGGCGACCTCACCGCCCGTATGTCGAGCGAGTGGGGCGAGCTCGACTACCTGCTCCCCGCGGGCGTGCTCTCCGAAACCCCGCCGCGCTGGACGCGCCCACCCCCGCTCCCCGGCGCCGACGAGGCGTCCTGGGCGGCGTAGGCGCGTTGCCGCAGTCCGTACTCGTCCTCGGTGCGAGCGGGTACATCGGCACGTACCTCGTGCCGCGGTTGGTGGCGCGCGGGCACCGCGTGCGCGCGTCCTCGCGGCGGCGCGACACGCTGGAGGCGCGTGGCTGGGACGGCGTCGAGATCGTCGAGGCGAATGCGCTCGACGCGGACTCGCTGGCGCGCGCGCTCGAGGGCATCGAGGTCGCCTACTACCTCGTGCACTCGATGGCGGCGGGGCGCGACTTCGCCTCCCGCGACCGTGAGGCCGCGTACCGCTTCCGCAGCGCCGCCGAGCGGGCGGGCGTGCGCCGCATCATCTACCTCGGCGGGCTGCAGCCTGCACAGGCGGCCTCGCCGCACCTCCGCTCGCGGCGCGAGACCGGGGAACACCTGCGCGCGGGCGACATCCCCGTCACCGAGCTGCGCGCCGGCATCGTCGTCGGCCCCGGCTCAGCCGCCTTCGAGGTGATCCGGGATCTCGTCTACCACCTGCCGGTCATGGTCACGCCTCGCTGGGTGCGCTCCCGCAGCCAGCCGATCGCGCTCGACGACCTGCTGGAGGTCCTCGTCAGCCTGCCGGAGCACGAGGACACGGCGGGCCGCACCTACGACGCCGTCGGGCCCGAGGCGCTGACCTACGAGCAGCTCCTGCGACAGTTCGCGGCGGTGGTCGGCAAACCGTTGTGGATCGTCCCCGTGCCGGTGCTCAGCCCTCGCCTCTCCTCGTGGTGGCTGGACCTCGTGACGTCGGTCCCGGCGAGCGTGGCGAGGCCACTCATCGACGGCCTCAAGCACGACCTCGTCTCCGGGCACCCCGACGAGCTGCGCGACCTGATCGCGCACGAGCCGGGCAGCTACGAGCAGGCGGTGCGCGCCGCCCTCGAGGCAGAGACGAACGCGGCGGTGCCGATCCGCTGGACCGAGGGCGCCTTCCGCTTCCGCCAGCAACGGCACGACATCTCTTACTACGGCAAATCCGCGCGCTCCGAGGCGCAGAGCAGTGCACCGCCGGAGGCGGTGTGGGCGCAGATCGCCGCGATCGGCGGCGAGCGCGGCTGGTACTACGCGACCCTGCTCTGGCGGATGCGCGGCCTGCTCGACCGCCTCGTTGGCGGCGTGGGCATGCGCCGAGGGCGGCGTCACCCGGGCGAGGTGCGGGCGGGAGATCCGCTCGACTTCTGGCGCGTCGCCGCTGTCGAACCGGGGCGGCGGCTGACGCTCGTGGCGGAGATGAAACTGCCGGGCTCTGCGATCCTCAAGCTCTCGGCCGAGCCGCGCGAGAGCGGGTCGGCGGTCGTGCTGCAGGCGCACTTCCACCCGGCGGGCGTGCTCGGGCTGCTCTACTGGTACGCACTCTGGCCGGTGCATCGGCGCATCTTCGACGGCCTCCCGCGCGCGATCGCGCGGCGCGCGGAGGCGGCGGGCGGGTAGCCATCTGCCAGGCGGCCTGTCCATCGCGGTGAGCGGGCGGGGGAAGAGTGCGCCGCCCACCTCGCAGGTCTCGAGACAGGCGCGCGGCCTTCGTGAAGGGCTGCGCCCCCCACACCTCCATCCCGGACGAGCGAGCGCCAGTTGGCCCTTGACGCGGGGATACCCCGGCGGGCCGCTCGGGCCCACCCACCCACCCTGGATTTCTTTCTCTGTGGGGGGCTTTGCCCCCCACGCCCCCCGCCGCTTCGGCGCTCGCCGAGGAGCGCCCGCTTCGGCTCCGCCTCCCCGCGGGAGGGCGGTGATGAGGGGGTCGGACCGCCCGCGAGGGCTGGTTGCGCCCTCGACGGTGCTGGCGGGGGCGTGGGGGCGCAGCCTGCGATGGGAGACATCCGCCCGCGATAGTCCCACCCCGGGCGTCCCACCCCGGGGGGCGTGGGGGGCTGCGCCCCCCACATCAAGAAAGAAAGAGGGCGGGTGGGTGGGCCGAGCCGCGCGCAGCGCGCTCGTCCGGGATAGGGGTGTGGGGGGCCTGCCCCCCACAGGAGACGCGCGATTGCCCTTGGAGCAGCTCGCTGCTTGAAAGAGAGGGTTGCCCGCCGGGCTAACCCTCGAGCGCGTCGGCGAAGAACTCGCCGGCGCTGCGGGTGATGGCCTGCTCGTGGCCCCACCAGAAGTGATCGGCGCCGGGCACGATCTCGACGCTGGCGGGACCGCCCGTGCTGTCCGCCAGCGCGCGCAGGCCCTCCTCGCCACTGCCGCCGTCGGCGGAGCCGGAGAGCATGAGCAGCGGGTTGGCGTAGGCCGCGAGGGCGTCACGGGCCGCGTCCGCCATCGAGAGCGGGAGCGCGATCAGCGCGAGCGCGGGGATCGAGGACGCAGCGGCGGTCGCCGCGACCGCGCTCCCGAACGAGTAGCCGGCGAGGCCGATTCGCGCCTCGTCGATCGCATCGAGGCCCGCCGCGAAGGCGAGGGCTGCGCGTGCGTCCAGCAGCGCCTCGCCCTGGTCGCCAGGCGCGCCGCCGCTGCGGCCCACGCCGCGGAAGTTGAACAGCAGCGCGCCGATGCCGCGCTCGCGCAGCCCGGCCGAGACGGCCGCCACCACGTTGTTGTCCATCGAGCCGCCGTAGAGCGGGTGCGGGTGGCAGATGACGACCGCCGCACAGGGCGACCCGGCTGCCGCGCCATCGGGCAACTCGAGGACGCCCTCGAGGCTGACGCCTGAGCTATCGATCGTGATCGGGGTACGCGGCATCGGCTTGCTCCAAACACAGTTGCGGCCCGCCGTCATGGCGGGCCGCAACGTCTACGCTCGTAGCGAGGCCTGCTCGCAGGCCCGGCCTGGTGGCGAGGCTAGTCGTCCCAGTCGACGACCTCGCGCTCGATCTCCCAGGCGTCCCAGGAGTCTCCGCCCGCGTCGTAGCGGGCCTGGATCCCCTTGCGGAGGACCATGTTCTCCGCCTCGTGCGGGGCGATCATGTCCGTGTTGACCTGGTACTCGTTGGCGAAGGCCTCCTTGTGGGAGGCGAGGTCGAGGCCCTTGCCGATCGACCGCTTGATCGCCTGCAGCGTGTAGGCGGGGCGGGAAGCGATCAGCGCCCCCCACTTGATCGCCTCTTCGCGGAGCGTCTCGTCCGGGAAGACGCGGTTCACGAAGCCCCAGTGCAGCGCCTTGCGCGCCGTGATCGGGCGGCCGTCGAGCAGCAGCTCCATCGCGCGCGCCTCGCCGATCACACGCGGGATGCGCGAGGTGCCGGCGCCGGCGGCCATCGAGCCCATGATCACCTCCGGCTGGCCGAACGTGGCGGACTCACCGGCGACGCGCAGGTTGGCGGTCGAGAAGAGCTCGCAGCCGCCGCCCCAGCACTGGCCGTTGTTGACGGCGATCGAGACCATCGGGCCAAGCCGCAGCTCGGCGCCACAGCGGGCCATCCCGCCGAAGTCGCCGGTCGGGTCGCGCCCCTCGGCGATGTCGATGCTGTCCTGCAGGGACATGTGCGCCAGGAAGTAGCCGGGCGTGTCGGAGGCGAGGATCAGCACCTTCGCGCCGGACTCGCGCACCTCGTCCATGCCGTCGGCCATCTTCTTGGCAAGGCCGAGGTACCACATGTTCATCGGCGGGTTGTTGATCACCACCATGCCGACGCCTTCGGCCGGGTACTCGACGCTCACGTCTCCCACGTTTGTCGTGTTCGCCATTGGCTTCCTTTCGCAACTCAAACCGTGTGCCAGACGGCGGGAGCATAGCATCGATACGCAATACGGCTGGCGCCGCCGCGCATCTCGCCACGCGCAACCGGACCGGGGGACGAGGCTACTCGCGCAGCCTCGAGGCGGCGTCGCTGTGTGTGCCGCGGTTGAACTCGCGCTCGTAGCGGCGGTGGGCGAACAGCCACTCGCCATCGACCTTGCGCAGGTGGTCGAAGTAGCGCCCGGCCAGCCGCAGGCTGCCGTCCCCCATCCCGAAGGCGGCGATGTAGCACTCGACGCGCGCCTCGTCCGGCGCGCCCTCGACGGGCTCGATGGCGAGGCTGTTCGTCCAGTGGCGGTAGTCGTCGCCGGTCACCTCCAGCAGCCGCGCCATGTAGCCCCGGATCGCCTCGCGGCCGCGGAAGGTGAGATCGCTCCCCATCAGCTCCAGCACGCCGTCCTCGGTGAACATCGCCGCCGTGCGCTCCGCCTCGCGGCGGTCGTAGGCGAGGTTCTGGCGCGCGAAGAGATCGCGAATCGCCTCGCGGTCCTCGAGCGTCAGCGTCATCAGGCCTGTCCCCCCTGGCCGGCGGCTTCGATCTCGTCGGCGATGCGGGCAGCGGCCTCGTAGTCCGCCCACATCCGGTCGTAGTACTCCGTCACGTCGGAGAGCCGGTGCGGGTGGGTGATGATGTAGCGCCGGTTCGCGCGCACCCCGGCCAGCACGCGCGGGGCGACCTCCTCGGGCGGCATCGGGTTGGGCAGCTTCCCCGTGTGGGGCACGGGGAACTCGTAGTAGCCGCCGAACTTCTCCGGGCGGTACTCGTTGGAGTTCGTCTGGTTCGTCGCCATCCCGCTCGGGCACCAGCAGGAGACGGCGATGCCCTCCGGCTCCAGCTCGTCGCGCAGCACGTTCGTGAGGCCGACCAGCGCGTGCTTCGAGGCGGTGTAGACGCCGTGCTCGTTCGCCCGCGCCACCAGCCCGGACATCGACGCTGTGTTGACGATGTGCGCGGGGCCGTCCTGCTCGCGCATGCGCGGGACGAAGGTGCGGACGCCGTTCAGCACGCCCCGCACGTTCACCGCGAGCGTCCACTCCCAGTCCACCTCGGTGGCGTCGACGGTGGTACCGCGCACGGAGACGCCGGCGTGGTTCATCAGCAGGTTCGCCTCGCCGTACCCGGCGTAGGCGCGATCGGCGAGCGCCTCGACCTCGTCGCGCTCGGAGACGTCGACCGCCATCGCGAACGCCTCGGCGCCGAGCGCCCGCGCCTCCCCGGCGACCTGCTCCATGAGCGCCCCGTCGAGGTCCGCGAGGGCGAGGCGCATGCCCTCGCGCGCGCATTCGAGCGCCAGCGCACGGCCGACGCCGCGCGCCGCGCCGGTGATCACGGCGACCCGCCCCGCGAGCTGCTCCATCGCTTCCTCCGCACTCCCCGGCACCTTCGCGCGGCGATGATAGCCCGCAGCCGCGAGGCGTGCGCGGCCGCGATCCCGCGAACTCCGCCCGTAGCGGGTACAATCCCGCGGCAACGTGACAACGGCGCAAGGGGGCGTGCGATGCCAGACCTGCTGTACGAAAAGTTCGACCACTACGCGATCTTCACGATGAACCGCCCGGAGCGGCTCAACGCGCTCGGCGGCAATCTGCGCGCCGAGCAGACCGAGGCGCTGAACGACTTCACCTCCGACAACGAGATGCGCGTCGGGATCGTGACCGGGGCGGGGCGTGCGTTCAGCGCCGGCATGGACCTCAAGGAGGCGGCGGAGCGCGTCGCCGCGGGCCAGAGCGCGGCCGGGACGGCCTTCAACGGCCAGATCATGCCGCACGCCTACGGCTCCAATCCCAAGCCGTTCATCGCGGCGATCAACGGCCTCGCCGTCGGCGGCGGCCTCGAAACGGCGCTCGGCTGCGACATCCGCATTATGTCCAGCGAGGCCTACGTCGGTCTCTACGAGGCGAAGCGCGGCATCATCCCCGGTCCGGGGTTGCACCTGCTGCCGAGGCTGATCGGCCTCTCCGGCGCCAGCCAGCTGCTGCTCACCGCCGATCGCGTCGATCCTGAGCAAGCGCTGCAGTGGGGCATCGTGACCGAGGTGGTCGAGCCGGACCGGCTGATCCCTCGCGCGATCGAGCTGGCGCAGATGATCGCGAGCAACGCGCCGCTCTCCGTGGCGGCGACGAAGGCGCAGATCCAGCACTGGTCCTCGGCCGACCTGTCCAACAGCTTCCGGCTCTACCAGTGGATCGCCGAAAAGGTCTTCAGCTCCGAGGACTCGAAGGAAGGCCCGACCGCCTTCGCGGAGAAGCGCACCGCGGTCTGGCAGGGCCGCTAGAAGGCCTCGAGGACGCGACGCGATGACAGACCAGACGCCCGACCCGCTGCGCACCCGGCTCTGTGAGGAGTACGGCTGCGAGATCCCGATCGTCGCCTTCGCACTCACGAAGGAGGTCGTCGCGGCCGCCAGCAACGCCGGCGCGATCGGCGTGCTCGGCATCAGCCCGCTCGAACCGGAGGACGCGCGCGAGCAGATCCGCTGGATCCGCGACCAGGTCGGCGACCGCCCCTTCGGCATCGACACGCTGCTCCCCGCCTCGTTCGAGGAGGGCAACCCCGAGGACCTCGAGGCGATGATCCCCGAGGAACATCGCGACTTCGTGGACCGCCTCCAGCGCGACAACGAGATCCCCGACCCGACGAGCCCGGTCAAGGCCGTACTCGGGGCGGACCTGCTGCAGCGTGTCCGCCGCCAGCTGGACGTGATCTTCGAGGAGCGCGTGCCGATCTTCGCCTCCGGCCTCGGCAGCCCCGCCGTCGTGCTCGAACGCGGGCACGAGGTGGGGACGAAGGTGTGGGGGCTGATCGGGATGCCGCGCCAGGCGCGGCGCGAACTCGAGGCGGGCGTCGATCTGCTGGTCGCGCAGGGCGGCGACTCCGGCGGCCACAGCGGGCGCATCGGCACGTTCTCGCTGGTCCCAGCGGTGACGAGGATGGCGCGCGAGTACGACACGCCAATCCTCGCCGCGGGCGGCGTGACCAGCGGCGAGCACATCGCGGCGGCGCTCGCGCTCGGCGCGGCGGGCGTCTGGTGCGGCACGATCTGGCAGAGCACGCATCAGTCCGACGTGCCGCCGCACGTCAAGCAGCGCCTCATCGACGCGCAGACCGAGGACTCCGTGCAGAGCCGCGCCTCGACCGGCAAGCGCGCCTCGATGCTGCGCTCCAAGTGGACCGATGCCTGGTCCGCGCCGGGTGCGCCGGACCCGCTGAAGATGCCGCTGCAGGGGATGCTGGTCGCGAAGATCCATCAGGCGATCGACGACTGGGAGGTCAGGGACTTCCAGACGGTCGCGGCCGGTCAGGGCGTCGGGCTGATCTCGGAGCTGCGCAGCGTCGAGCAGGTGCTGGCCGACCTCATGAGCGAGGCCCGCGACGCCCTCGAGCGCGCCCCGCTGCGCGGGTAGCGCGCTCCTTCCATCTTCCCGCCCGCCCGTTACTCCTCGTCGGCGATGCGGCGGGCGGCGCGCAGTGCGTCCTCCAGCGGCATGCGGCCCGTCGAGCCGATCGTGTAGGAGGCGGCGACGACCGTGCGGTTCGGCCGCAGCACCAGCACCGCCGGCTCCGTGTGGCCGCCGTGCCCGCTCGCCGGCTCGGGCGTGTGCATCACGCCGTAGTGCGCGCCGACCTCACCACCGGGGTCGTGGAGGAAGGTGACGCCCTCCAGGCCGTGCCGCGTCTGCAACTCGGCCAGCCGTTCCGGCGCATCGTCGGCGATCAGCACCCAGCGCGCGCCCTGCCCGGCGAAGTCATCGAGTCGTTCCCGCAGGCCCTGCAGGTAGCGGTTGCAGACGCCTCACCACTCGCCGCGGATCCAGCTGAGGACCAGGGTTTCCTCCGGCTGGTCGCTCAGCCGCCACTCGTCGCCGCCCAGATCGAGCAGCGTGAACTCCGGCGCCGCCTCGCCCACTCGCAGCATCCCGGCCTCCCCTCGCGCCCACGCGATCCGCCGTAACGATACGCCCCGGTACCATCGGGCGGCACGCTGCGTCCGGAGACGCGCAATCCGTCAGGAGGCGATATGCGCAGCGCGGTCATCCTCATGGGCATCATGGCGGCGATCTGCCTGCCCGCGATCGCGCTGCGCCTCAGCGGCACGCACCTCGGCACGGTCAGCGACACGCTGCTGTTCGGCCTCGGGATCGTGGCGGCGGCCTTCCTGCTGAGCTGGGCCGCCGAGGCCGCCGAGGTCGATATCTCGCAGGGCCTCGCCGTCGCCTTCATCGCCTTCATCGCGGTGCTGCCGGAGTACGCGATCGATCTCGCCTTCGCCTGGAAGGCGGGCCAGGATCCGGAGTTCGCGCCCTACGCCGTCGCGAACATGACGGGGGCGAACCGGCTGTTGATCGGTGTCGGCTGGTCGGCGGTGTTCCTCATCTTCTGGCTGCGCACGCGAGGGCGCGTGTTGCGGCTGCACCGCTCGAACGCCCTCGACGTGGTCGCGCTCGGCGCGGCGACGCTCTACTCGTTCACGCTGCCGTTCAAGGGCTCGATCAGCCTGATCGACAGCGTGGTGCTGTTCGCGATCTTCGCCGTCTACGTCTACGGCGTGGCCCGCACCGAGGGCGAGGAACACGAGCTCGTCGGCCCCGCGCACTGGATCGGCCATCTGCCAAAGACGCAGCGCCGGGCGCTCAACGCCTGCATCTTCGTCTTCGCGGCCACGGCGATCCTGGCCGCGGCGGAGCCGTTCGCCGAGGGGCTGATCCACAGCGGCACGCAGCTCGGCATCGACGAGTTCCTGCTCGTGCAGTGGCTCGCGCCGTTCGCCTCCGAGGCCCCGGAGTTCCTCGTCGCGGGCATCCTCGCCTTCCACGGCCGCGCGGTGATGGGGATGGCGGCGCTGCTCTCCTCGAAGGTGAACCAGTGGACGCTGCTGCTCGGCGGCCTGCCGATCGCGTTCTCGATCTCCGGCGAGACGCTGGGCGGGCTGCCGCTCGACGGGCGTCAGCAGGAGGAGGTCTTCCTCACGGCGGCGCAGTCGCTGTTCGCCGTCGCCGTCCTCGTCAACCTCAGCCTCAACCGCTACGAGGCGGGCGCGCTGCTCGGCCTCTTCGCCGTGCAGTTCGTGATCCCGATCTCCGAGGTGCGGACCGCGATCGCGATCGTCTACCTCGCACTCGCGATCGTGATCCTCGTGCGCCAGCGCCGCGACCTTCGATCGGCGCTCAGCGGGGCGCGCGCGATCCTCCGCCGGCCCGCCGGGAGCTTGTGAATGCGCGCACGTTCACAATGTTGCAAGGGCGTACGCAGAGTCGCATGATGTTCTGGAGACAGGGACGGAGGAAGGGAGACCCGTTGACGGATTGGGTCGGAACTCTCCTCAGAAGCGCCGAGCGCGCGTAAGCCGTAAGGAGCAGACCCTTGGGCAGAGCAGGTTCGCACTAGGCCGGGAGGTCCCACTCCGCGGCGGGCAGCCACAGCGCCCCGCCCACGGCTCGCAGCCGGCACAGGGACCAATCCCGGCGAACCCCGGGCACACAGCTAAAATCGGGCCTCGTAACGAGGCCCGATGTGCGTCCAGCGCAGGCAGCCGTCCCCGACCGCCCCCTCTACGGCAGGATGCCCGCCGACCGCAGCAGCACCAGCGTGCCGTGCAGATCCTCGAGGCCGCTCAGATCGATCGCGGGCGGCTCGAGTGCCGCGATGCTCGGGAGATCCGCGCTCGCGGGAACGCCCTCGATCAGCGGGTACTCCGCGTTCGCCTCGGCGAAGTGGCGCTGCGCGCCTTCGCTGAGCAGGAAGTCGATCAGCTGCCGCGCCGCGTCCGCGGAGTCCGAGGTCCCCAGCACCCCGGCGCCCGCGACGTTGACCAGCGTCCCGATGTCGCCCGGCGCGGTGTAGTAGTTGCGCGCGCCAAAGCCTTCGCCCTCCTCGGCCAGGAAGCGGTGCAGGTAGTAGTGGTTGACGAAGCCGACATCGACCTCGCCACGCCCGACGGCCTCGACGATCGCGCTGTTACTCGGGTACTCGACCGGGTCGTTCGCCCTGACGCCCTGCAGCCAGGCGAGCGCCGCCTGCTCGCCCACGCCGAGGCGCAGCGCCGTGACCCAGGCCTGGAACGAGCCGTTCGTCGGGGCCCAGCCGATGCGCCCCTTCCACTGCGGGTCCGTGAAGTCGAGGATCGAATCCGGCAGCTCCGAGGGGTCGACCGCGCCCGTGTTGTAGACGACGACCCGCACGCGGCCGGAGAGGCCGACCCACAGGCCCTCGCGCGAGCGGTAGCTCGGCGCGACCCGCTCGAGCAGATCGCTGTCGAGCGCGGCGAACAGCCCGGCCGCCTGCACCGCACCGAGGGCGCCCGCGTCCTGCGCGATGTAGACGTCGGCGGGCGACTGATCGCCTTCCTCGATCAGCAGCGCCGCGAGCTGGGCGGTGCTGCCGTAGCGGACGGCGACCTCGATGCCGGTCTCGTCCTCGAACCGCTGGAGCACGGGGCCGATCAGCTCCTCGCTGCGGCCGGAGTAGACCGTCAGTTGGTCCTCATCGCCTCCGCAGCCCGCGGCGAGGAGCGCGAAGCCAGCGGCGACCAGGCACGCGGTGAGGACCCCCCACGCGGCGCGGCGCCTTCGTCCCGACAGGACTTCCGTCGTAGTCTGCACACCTCACCCCCATCAGTCTTGCGATTGCTCATGTACACGCTGACACGAACTCTAGGAACATGTGTAGCCTACTGCTTCATACCAGTCAAGCCTAATACCTGCGCCTTGTCATGACTGATTAGTGAGTGCCTGTGAGCTCCCACGGAGGCGTCGTCGCGCCTGCGGGCGGCTTCAACCGTCGCGTGCCTCGATAGCGGGCGAGGCGGGAGAGTCGTCGACCGTGACCGCGCCTAGCGCGCGAGGTGCGGCTCCGGCGAGGCCTCCGCTTCGCCCTCGGCGCCCTGCTCGCGGCCCAGCAGCGCCGCGAGCGGCGAGCGTCCGACGCCGATCTCGCGGCGCTCGAAGGCCGCGAGGGCGAGCGCCGCGCAGGCCAGCGCGGCGACGAGCAGCACGGCCTGGTTCGGCCAGTGGGCGCCCTCGGTCAGCACGCGCTGCGCGTCGGAGTACTGGTAGGGGCTGAGGAAGCGCAGCCAGGACAGTGACTCGACGAGACCGGCGACGATGTTCAGTACGTAGCTCACGGCGGCGCCGAGGGTCATCAGCCCGGTAGCCCGCCCGCGCGTCGGTGTCAGCGTGGCCACGAGCATCGTCGCCGTGATCGCGAACCACGCGAAGGGCAGCAGCACGAACGGCGCGATCGCCAGCTCCCACGCCGTCACCTCGCCCTCGAGGTCCACGAACGGCGCCGTGGTCAGGAAGCCGAGCCCGGCGAGCAGCAGGATCGCGATCACGGCGACAGCGGCGCCGGCCAGCTTGCCGAGGAACAGCCCGCGCCGCGCGAGCGGCTGCGAGAGCAGCACTTCGAGCGTGCCCGCGCCTTCCTCGCCCGCCAGCAGGGCGCCGCCGACCATGATCGAGAAGACCGTCATCAGCACCGGCGACCAGGTGAAGAACTCGACCTGCAGGAACTGGCGCGGGTTCGAGAAGTCATCGATGTCGCCGAAGCCGAAGTTCTCCACCTCGACGCCCTCGAACTGCGCGCCGATGACCGGGAAGAGCAAGACCAGCAGCGCGGCCAGCGCGCCGAGGCCGAGCCCCCAGCCGACGACACGCCAGCGCAGATCGTGCAACGTCTTGCGCACGATCGTCGGGTCAGGCATGCGCGGGCTCCTCGTAGTAGGAGAGGAACAGCTCCTCCAGTGTGATCTCGTGCGTCTCGAGGGTGTGCACGCGCTGCGTCGCAAGCGCCCGGATCAGCGCATCCATCTCGTCGTGCGTCTCGAACACGGCGTCGCAGCCCTCGAGCGAGACGAGGCGCACGCCGTTCAGTTCCGCAAACGCCGAGGCGGGCGGCGGCTCCGCGAACGCCACGGTGACGCGGCGTGGCGCGAGGCGGCGCTGCTCCGCGAGATCGCTGACGGCGACGATGCGGCCGTTGCGCAGCATCGCCACGCGGCGGGCGATCTGCTCGACCTCGGCGAGCACGTGCGAGGAGAAGAAGACGCTGCGCCCGTCGGCGACGACCTCGCGCAGAATCGCCTCGATCTCGTCCTGGACGAGTGGATCGAGGCCGTTCGTCGGCTCGTCGAGGACCACCAGCTCCGGCTTCGCCATGAGCGCGATCGTCAGGCCAACCTTCTGGCGGTTGCCGCGCGAGAGCGCCCCGATGCGCCGGCCGGGATCGAGCCGCAGCCGCTCGACCAGCTCCTCGCGGTACCGGGGGTCGACGTCGCCACGCAGCGCAGCCACGAGGTCGAGGCAGGCGTTGACGCTCAGCGACTCGTAGAGCTCGAGGTCGCCGGGGAGGTAGCCGCAGCGGCGGCGCACCTCGAGCGAGTCGCGCTGGGCGTCGAAGCCGAGCACCTCGGCACGGCCGGCGGTCGGGCGGATCAGGTCCATGAGGATGCGGATCGCGGTGGTCTTGCCGGCGCCGTTGGGGCCGAGGAAACCGAAGACCTCGCCGCGCGGCACGGTCAGGTCGATGCCGTCGAGCGCGCGCACGTCGCCGTACGTCTTGACGAGGCCCTCGAAGCGGATCGCCGCGCCGTCGCTCATCCCTCGCCCCTCGCGCTGGCGCCGTCCAGTGTAGCGGACGAGGGCGGCGCCACCTACGCTCTCCTCCCGCATCCGGCCTCCGTCATTCCTCCGGCCTCCGTCATTCCGGCGAAAGCCGGAATCCAGCCGGGTCATCGGCGGGCGCTGTCGGCGGAGATGCGTCGCAGCCCTACAGGATCTCCCGATACAGGTCCCGCCAGACCGGGTTCTCCTCTTCAATCAATTCCAGCTTCCAGGCGCGCTTCCACTCCTTCAGCCGCCTCTCGCGGACAATGGCGCTCTCCATCGTCTCGTGGCGCTCGAACCAGACCAACAGATGCGTCCGATAACGCTGCGAGAAGCCGGCCACGAGGTCGTTCCTGTGCTCCCATACGCGACGAACGAGGTCGGACGTGACTCCTATGTAGAGCGTGCCGTTGCGCTTGCTGGCGAGGATGTAAACGCATGGGATCCTCGCGGCCAGGCGCTTCCTGCTCACTGCCACCCGTCCGTCACGCCGTGCCCCCATGTGTCATCCGCCCGCACCGCGGTCCCTGCTCGCAGGATAGGGCACGAGCTACGGCGTTGAGTGCTTCGTGTCATGCCGGGCTCGGATGCGGCGCGGTGTGCTGGCGTACCTGGATTCCGGCTTTCGCCGGAATGACGGGAAGGGGGAGCCGGAGCGAAGGGAAGGGGAATGCAGGAGCGAAGGGACAACGGTGACCGCGAACGCAGTGTCACGATACATGCGATGCTGCGCGGGTCGCCCGACCGCGATCGAGGAGCTGTCCGTGACGCTGCGCGACGCCGGCATCGAAGCGGTGATCTTCGACTGGGGCGGGACGCTCTCCACGTGGGCGACGTCGGTGAGCACGAAGTCGCTGTGGGGCCCCGCCGCCGAGGCGCTCGCGCCGCACGTCGACCGGGACGCGGCGGAGCTCACGGAGCTGCTCGGCGCGGCCGAGAGCGACTTCTGGGAGCGCACGGAGCACGAGCATCCGCACGGCGGCACGCTCGCCGGCATCGTCGCCGAGGCGCAGCGGCGGCTCGGCGCGGACGTGCCGCCCTCGGCGCTCGACGCCGCCGCCGAGGCCTACCTGGACGCCTGGGCGCCGCACATCGAGCACGACGCCGAGGCGGCGCCGACGCTGGAGGCGCTGCGCGCGCGCGGGCTGCGCACGGCGATGCTCTCCAACACGCACTGGCCGCGTCACTTCCACGAGCGCTTCCTGCGCCGCGACGGTCTGGATGGGCTGCTGGACGCGCGGCTCTACACCTGCGAGCTGGACTACATGAAGCCGCACCCGAGCGCCTTCGGCGCGGCGCTCGCCGCCGTCGGCGTCAGCGACCCCTCGAGGGCGCTGTTCGTGGGCGATCGGCCGTGGGACGACATCTTCGGCGCGCAGCGCGCGGGGCTGCGCACCGCGCAACGCACGAACCCGCTGGTCCCCACCCACGACGTGCGCCCGGACATCGAGATCACCCGGCTGCCGGAGCTGCTCGACCACCTCGGCGACGGGCGCACCGCCTCGCGCTGAGCTTGGCGCGCCCTATCCCGGACCGGGCGGGGGAAGGTAGGGGGCGCAGCCCCCTCCGGCAAAGCGCCGCCGGTGCTGCAGCGGAGGACAACCGTCACCCCTCGGCCCAGCCGGTATCCCCGAGGAGAGAGGGAGTCTTCCCCCTCACCCCAACCCTCTCCCTCAGGAGACCGTTGCGTAACTCCCCGGGGCGCTCCGGCTCCCTCTCCCCTCGCGGGAGAGGGCGGGGGTGAGGGGGCGCCGCGCGGCGGCGCGGCCAGCGAGGGTAGGCGATGATCGGCGAACACGGTAGCTGGAGTCGCGTGGCTACAGGGTCCCGAGATTCTGGAACGACGATGTGCTGCTGCGTCTGACCCCCGTGCTCGAGGCGATCGCACTGGAACTCCGCGAGTCACCTCCAGAATCCCCCTCACCCTAACCCTCTCCCGCCAGGGGAGAGGGGATCGGAGGGTGGGCCCTCGGGGCTGTGTTCCCGCTGCCGATCCGGGTGGGGGCGTGGGGGCGCAGCCCCCACAGAAGAGAAATCCGAGGGCGGGTGGGTGGGCCAGAGCCGCGCAGCGTGCTCGTCCGGGATGGGGGTGTGGGGGGCGCAGCCCCCCGCAGGCGACACGCGATCGGCCTCCGGAGGCCCCCTCACCCTAACCCTCTCCCGCCAGGGGGGAGGGGATCGGAGGGCGCTGCGGTGCCCGGAATCCCCCTCACCCCAACCCTCTCCCTCAAGGGAGAGAGGGGGCAGGTCGGGGAAGGGGGCGCAGCCCCCACGTGAAGGAAAGCGCGTCTCCGAGGGCGGCTACCCGGCGAGCGCCTCCGCGTAGCCCTCGACGCCCTCGTGCGCGAGCAGCCAGCGCTTGCGGTCGAGGCCGGAGGCGTAGCCGCCGAGCGAGCCGTCGGCGGCGACGACACGATGGCAGGGCACGACGATCGAGAGCGGGTTGCGGCCCACCGCGCCGCCGACGGCGCGCGCCCCGCCGGGACGGCCGACATCGCCCGCGACCTCACCGTACGAGGCCGTCGAGCCGGGCGGGATGGCCCGCAGTCGCTCCCAGACGCGCTGCTGGAAGTCCGTGCCACGCGGCGCGAGCGGCAGATCGGGCTCGCGCTCCGCGTTGGCGAACCACGCGGCGAGCGCCTCGATGGCCGGGCGTGCGGCGTCCGGGTCGCACTCCGCGCGCTCGCCGCTGTCGGCCTCGAGGCTGTCCACCTCGTCGGGCAGCGCGCGCTGCGTGGTGAGGAAGTTGATGCGATGTACGCCCTCGCCGGAGCCGCCGACGAAGATCGGGCCGAGTTCGGTGTCGAGGATGTCGTACCAGGCCATGAGGTCACCTCGGAGCTGCCGTGGGGAGACTGCACGGGAGTGCGGCCATGGGAGCATGGCTCGCGAAACCAACCCCTGCTCATTTCGAGGAGCAGCGGGGGCGCACACCCCACAGAGTACACTACCTGGTGATACGCTGATAAAGCTCGAGCGAGCATTCCACCGGCGCATCCAAGGTGGGGCTTCCATGCTCTCGCCAGAGCACACCCTGCCTGTGCCGCGAGGCGTACCACACGTCCTCTCGGCCTAGTTCTGCCCAGGAAGGAGACGTATGCATAGACGCGTCCGAAAATCCATGAGAGCAATAGGGTTCGGTTTAACACTGGGGATTATCGCAATAGCAATAGGTACCGGAGTAGTCGAATCGGTAGACACTCGGACGGTCGATGTTCGGGTAACGGCCCGGAGCGTTGAAGGCGACCGCATCGAGTTTGCGATACAGCATCGCTTGCCCGATGGGAGCTGGAGCGAGCGACTGTATGGAGCAAGGCGATTCTTCGGGCCCGCTCAGCGCGACGGCCGTTGGAAAGTCGCTACGCCTGTCCAGGTAGAGGTGCCACTGGTATCGCTTACAGAGGTGCCTACTGTCACGGCTACGCCCAATAGCGACAATCGAATTACTATCCCTTTGGATTACTCCAGTATGAATATATGGCACAACACACGTCCTAGTTCGGGAATTCAGAATAAGTATGTTTGGAGTCGGCGGAAACCAGATCGAATAAAAGAAGCGTTCGAGGGTGCTTATGATATGACTAATAATACATTATCTGTTTCTCTAGATAATGTAAAAGCCATTGTGCTTCATAGTCATTTTGCGTCCAAAGGTAGTCAGTGGTTCTACCTATCGCCAACTCTTCAAGAGGCAATGGGTGATGCAACCGATCCTAATGACATTTGCTCCAAAGATAATCCCTACAGATCGTTAGTAATTGAGTGCGAAGATGGCTACACACTAGATGAGGGGGCACTGAGGTACTGGTATGGCGTGCCCTCGCATTTGGAGATGAACTTACCACTACAGATTATTCCTGAACAAGGGTACCGCAAACCGTATGCATCGGAGCGCAACGACTGCGAGGACGACGCAGAAGTCACATGGAAGCTCAATGACACAGAGGTCACACAAACCCAGCCGAACGTAAACCCGTATTCATACAGTCGCAGATTCAACATAAACTCAAACAGCAACGTAGCTCTCTTGGTCGATGGCACCAACACCATTTCAGCCACGTACTGCAGAGTGAAGTACCGAGAGTGGAGAGGTCGCAAATTGGCCGAGAGCTTTGAAACCATAACTCGATCCACCACCTTCCGGCTCGATTTCGAGTTGCTCGGGTGGGACGAGTAGATGTCTGCGAGTCGTTGGAGCATCTTTGTGGCGTTCTTGTACGACCTGCCGACGGAACATCTGGCGACGCTCGCTCGGCATCGAGTGCAAGTGGCAACGGTCGAGGGCCGGCCGAGCAGATAGTTCCTGCCACGATCGAGGACATCGGCGCCTGGCCGATTGAGGGCATCGTGTGCTTCTCGGGGCCCGGGTTCACCACGAACATGCGGTCATTCCTGCTGGCCAGCGGGAAGGCAATGGAACTCGAAGACCTGGAGATGTGGCTCCGGCTCTACTTCGCGCTCGACGGCGGCTCGTAGCTGGTGATCGCGAGTTCGTCGATCGGGCCGCGGCCGTTGCCTCGCGCGTTGATCGCACGGCGGGCGGGGGTGTGCGCGATCTCGTAGCGGCTGCCTTCGTAGAGGCCGATCACCCACTGGTGCGGCGAGTTGGAGAGCAGCGCCGGCGCGCCACGCTCGCGCAGCCCGTCGATGCACCACTTGAGCCGCAGTTGGTCCTCGTGGCCGAAGCCACCCTCCGTGTACGCGGTGAAGCTCGATGTCCGCGACAGCGGCTGGAATGGCGGGTCGAAGTAGACGAAGTCGCCCGGGCCCGCGCCCTCGCACGCCTCCTCGAAGTCCACGCTACGCAGCTCGACGCCGGCGAGCGCCGCCGAGGCGGCCTCCAGCGCTGGGGCATCGAGGATGCGCGGGCGGGCGTAGCGCCCGTGCGGGACGTTGAACTCGCCGCTGCGGTTGACGCGGTAGAGGCCTACTACTTAGGGTTTCAGCGTGTTGCTTTGGCACCTCTTAATGTACCACCTGAGATCCTTCCCTGCTACCCCCCCCGGGTACTGCTCCCAAGATCCTGGCGTCCACTTCCTTCGCGGTCGCGCATTGGCGGTAGCTCTGGTCGGGAGGCGCTCCATGACGACGGTGACGCTGCCGCCTCCACCTGTGCGCGCGAACCCTTCAGGCGAGGAGGTGCCGCCACAGACATCCCATTGCGCGCAAGGGATCAAGCAACGAGGCGCTCGTCGCCGCGACGGATGCTCCCAGGCGGGAGGTCTCGTCGTAGAGAACACGCGCCCTCAGGCAGCCGTGCAGGTAACCGACAAGGCCGTTGCCGAGTGCATGCGGCTCCTGGTGATGGCTGTCGCCCGGGCGCAGCACCGGGTCGCAAACTCGCGGCAGCCGGGGCTCGCCCGCACCGAGGACAGCGCCCACTGCTGGTCGGCGGCGGAGAGCGGTTGCGCGGAGCGGATCGCAGCAGCGCGTTGCCCGATGCTGCGTTTGCGGCCACCGCCGTGTGCACTGCCTACCCCACGGAATGCTGTCTCGCTCAACTAGGGAGTTAGCCTCTCCCAGACGAACAATCGCTCACCACACGAACCTCTCTCTATCAGCCAGATTTCGGCCTCACCTTGAATGGATGAAACTACCGCCTCCACGAAGAGCCCAAAGAAGAGCCGCCGAATCAGTCTCACTTCCTCGGCTGCGCCGTTCTCAACTTGTGCGTGCGGCACGTCGCCCCCCGGGTCCGTGAAGGTGCCCTCGTGCCGACGCCTGGTCGAAGCGATGGGCACGATGAAGCGGACGCTCGCAGTCGTCTCGTCGATGATGTAAGCGTCGCGCGCGGCGACGAGCCGCGCGGCATCCTCACGAGTCAACAGTTCCTTGTCACGAAATCGGCCGTTGACGTGGCTTACGGAGTATCCGAAGAAGGTCTTTCCAACTTGGTCCGTCAGCCTCTGGAGGTACTTCTCCGGGCTCTCGTCGGGCTCCTGACCGACCCAGCTCCTCAACTCGTCTATGTCGATTTCATCGAGGCGCTGGCGAATTGCGTCCACGAAGAACAGCGAGTCGAGCGATTCGCGAAGCTGGTCCTCTCGTGTCAGCGGGAGCAAGAACTCGTACTGGACGACCGCGTCGTAGCTCCTGCGGTGGTACTCCTGAAAGACCTGGCGCTTCTGAGTTGAGAGCCCGCGGAACTGCTCCCAGGTGATCCGCCGGAACCGCGGTCTGACTCGCAGGGTCGCGTCCGGCCGGCGCTCGATGAACTCGTGGTACTGCTTGCTGAGGTAAGTCGTGACGCTCCGCTTGGCCCAGCCCGTAGCAGTGATTAGGTCTTGGACCGTGAACGCCTCGTTGGCTTCTAGCTTCGCCGAGAAGAACTCGTACGCAACTCGTTGTCTCTCGTCACGGGGCAAGGGTTGCCTCCGAACCAGTTCTTTGGCGCGCGACTCCAAGACGCTTCGTGCGGAGTCTAACGTGTCCAATCTCCGAGATCAGGCAGTAGCGTCCCAAGAAGTGGTGTCACAGAGGTGGACATAGGCGACCACCGCGCCATCCTTCACACAGGTGATCACGTGAAGGAGGACTACGGTGGTCAGGGAGAGCGTGGACTTGTTGGAATTGCTCCGCAAGCAGGCGGCGGGGGGCGACCTCGACTTCCTGCGTGAAGCGGTCGCGGTGCTCGCCGAGGCGGTGATGGACGCTGAGGTTTCGGCCCACGTCGGCGCCGCCTACGGCGAGCGCAGTGCGGAGCGCATCACGCGACGCAACGGCTACCGGCCGAGGCGCTGGGACACGCGAGCCGGCAGCATCGACCTGCAGATCCCCAAGCTCCGCCAGGGCAGCTACTTCCCGGCGCTGCTCGAGCCACGCCGGCGCGCCGAGCGCGCCCTGCTCGCCGTCGTGCAGCAGGCCTACGTCGAGGGCGTCTCGACCCGCCGCGTCGACGACCTCGTGCGCTCGCTCGGCTGCGAGGGCATCTCCAGGAGCCAGGTCTCGCGCATCTGCGCAGAGCTCGACACGGTGGTGAGCTCCTTCCTCGAGCGGCCGCTCGACGGCTCTGCCTCTGACCGCACGAAGACGCCGATCTCCTCCGAAGGGACGCCCTCCCCCGTCCGAGCCTCGATCCATTCGGCGATGGTCACAGCTTCCTCCTCGACCGTGTCGAGGACGGCGACGGTCGGCTCGGGGCCGTTGAAGGCGGAGACGGTGCCGCGGCGAGTGTCCGTGTTGCCGTCGACGTCGCTCATCTCGGAAGGGAGGAGGCGGTCGGCCTGGCGGCGGATCTGGTGCGAGGTCCGGTAGTTGATGCGCAGCGTGCTCGACCGGCCGCGCACGTCGACGCCGAGCGACAGCCACGAGAACGGCGTTTGGAAGATGCGCTGGCCGAGGTCGCCGGCGAAGAAGAGGCCGTTCTCGCCCTCGCCCCGCAGGGCGGCGAGGAAGCGAAGCTGCGGGACGCCGATGTCCTGGCTCTCGTCGACGACGATGAAGTCGTAGGGGCACTCGCCGCTCTCCACCGCGTGCCCGGTCGCCGCGGCGAACACGCCGGCGAGAGTCAGGAGGCCGCGCTCGGCGAGCTGCGAGCGGACGTGCTTGAAGATCGACCAGAGCAGGGTGCGCTGGTTCTCGCCGAGGCGGGTCTTGCGGCCGAGACGGGCGACGTCGCGGTATGACTCCCACGTCGAGAGCTGCCAGGCGTCGACCACGTCGCGCCACTCGGTCTCGAGAAAGCGGTCGCTGAAGCGATGCTCCTCGGCAGCCGCCGATGCCTCGCGGAGAAGCGTTCGCAGCGTCGGGTCGTCCACCAGCCTCGCCGGGCCGAACGCCGCCTCGTACAGCTCGACGCCGACCTGATCGATGGCGTTCACGGTGATCCGCTCGCGCGTGTCGTCGCCACCCAGTAGTCGCCCGAGCTTCACGCGGAGCGCGGCCGCGAGCGTGTCGCTGAAGGTCGTGAGCAGCACGCGGGCTTCGGGATGCGAGCGCGCGAGGTGTACCGCTCGGTGCAACGCGACGACGGTCTTGCACGTGCCGGCAGACCCGGCCACACGGACCGGCCCGCTGTAGTCCCGCTCGACGATGGAGCGCTGCGCGGGGTGGAGGAACACTGTCCACTGCTCCCAAGGGTAGTCGAGGGCGCGCTCCAGCTCGGCGGCGTTGTCCATGAGCCGGAACCGGCGCTGCGCGTCCGGGTGTTCGAAGGGGTCCGCGTCCTCGGCGACTTGGACCGGCGGGGTCGGTGTGCCCCCAGTGGCCAGCTCCAGCAACGCCTCGGCAGCCTCACCGGGGAGGTGTTCAGCCAGCTCGAAGAGCGTGTCCTCGGTGGCCGCGCGAGCGTCGGCGAGCCATTCGGGAGGCACGCCATAGTCGAGCAGCGCATCGTCCGTGACGTGGTCGAAAAGGCGCGGTTTGGACTCGAACGCCGGCGGAGGGGCCTCCGCGACGGCTTGCTCCGCCGGGACGTAGCGCGGCACCTCGATCTCGCGGACGGTCTCGCGCACCTCGACGAGCTGGGCGGCGCCAGTGCGCGGGTGGCGCTCGAGAACGCGTCGCTCAGCCCAGCGGTAAGCGGCGTCGTGGTGGTCGGCGTAGCAGAGCATCAGGCTCGCGTCGGTGCGATGCACGATCAGGCGCAGGTCGCGGCTGATGCGCGCGGACCAGAAGTTCCTGTCCTTGCTGTGGTCGATGCGATGGAGCTGGATGCCGGGGTTCGCGGGGTTGAGCTGCAGGTCGAAGGCCGTGGTCTTCGCCGTCTTCTGCTCGTCCGAGGTCAACCGAGCGAGGCTCGCCGTGAACGTGTCGGCTATCCGGAATTCCATTTGTCAGTCTCGGGAGTTACACCCGGGCGCGGTCACGCGCGGTGTCGTCATCACCTTCCTTGGGGTGGCCGTAGAGGTAGTGCTTCTTGTTCATCGCGAGATCGGCTGGGAGGGCGTCCCACGCCTCCAGGGACATGGACTCGTGGAGCTCCTTAACTTGCTTCGCGATGGCGGCCAGTCCGCGGCCCGCTCCTGGCGCGTCCTCGATTGACAGTGTCACCTCCGTGCCCTCCTCGATGTCGAGGGGCTCCGAGGGCGTAAGCACGCCGTTGGTGTGGGTGGCCTTGACGGTGATGCTCATCAACTGGCCCTCCCGGTGCGCGCGGTGACCACCCCTTATCCTACCGCGCCCGTCGCCGCGAGACGGCGCGCCGCAGCATTGGATTTGTTGCCGAGATCACGGCGCATGCATCAGAACGGCGCGACCGAGCAACTGGATGTCGCGGGACTGAGCCTGCGCGGCATCGCCGGTGGCACACGGCTGTCGCGCATAGCGGTGTGGCGCTCGAACAAGCAGGCCGGGGTGGCCGAGCGAGGCCTAGGCGGTCTCGGGTTGCAACGCGGGAACCTCGATGTCGACGAGCTCGAACCGGGTCGAGGGATGGTCTCGATGACTATCCGCCGACGCGCGTCAGGCGGGAACCTCAACCCCGTGGCCGCAGATCAATGACACTCATGATCACCTCTCTGCAATGGCCCAGGGCCACGGGCACTCCCTTGGTGAACAACATGCCCTCCCCGGCGTAGGTCAACACGCCTTGGTCCACGAAGTGGGGTTGGAAGAAAATGGACAACGATCTCCTCCGGTATCTGGAGGCCTAGGTCAAACCTCTCCTCCAAGCGATAGAGCATCTGCACGCCCCGAGACAGCGAGATCACCGTTACTTCAGCCATTGCGAGCGCCCGAAACAGGGTCGATCTCCTCTCAATCCCCGCCAGAGTAGCGGACTCTTCCAGCGCCTCCATCGTGGTGGACCAAAAGACATGCGTAGCATCCAACCCCCTGGCCGCCGCCAAGACCATCATCAGGAGGCTCTGATCCTTCGCGCCCACTACCCTGTACCAAGTCCAAAGGGTGTCCGCCACGGGTGCGTACCCGCCACGCCCCTTGGGACTCCTCGCGTCGATCTCATCCGAGTTGAACGAGAGGTCCCCGGGTCTGATCATCAACCGCTTCCCGGCCGGGACGTGTACCGCCTCCCCGGAGTCCTCTTCACCGGGCCGCAGAGATCTCGCGAACGTCGTGTTCTCGTCACTGCCAGCCGGAACCAGCCTGCCTGAGAGTAGAAGTTCATCATCTGGACCCAAGTTGAGAAGCGTCATCGCTTTCCTCCTTCCGGTATCCAAGTGACTGTGTTTCGGGCGTCCGTGATCTGCCCGTGCTCGTCCCAAGCCTTTGAAGGGGCTCTGGTAACCGGTATTGCATCAGTAACTGCCGACAGAACCGCGTGGGATCGGCATCCGGCGGCGCAGCTTAGCCGTCGCCGACGAACGACCGGGCCGCACCGATCACCGCAGGCTCCACTTCGTCGAGGTCGCCGTCGCTCAGCAGCAGTAGCGGCGAACGGTCGTCAAGCAGCGGGTTCAGGCCCTGAAACCAGGCCTGGGCTACGGCGGCCGAGTCCACCTCCGCGATCGGCGCGGCCGCCTGGAGGGCCACGCGCAGCCGCCGCTGAACCGCCGCGTGCGGCTTGCGCCCACTGCTCAACGACGCGTGTGTCCTGTACCGACCCCAGAACGGCGCAGAGCCTGGCACCGAGCAACTCGCGCAATTCCGCGACTACGTCCGGAAACTCGGAGCGGAACGCACGCACGTGGGCTCCATAGTCGGGGCGCGGCGGGGAGGTTCTCGTCATCGTGGTCGTCTCCCCGATCCGCCACCCAGAAGAATCACACCAGGGAGCAGGCTTCGCTCCGGCAAGTCGAGCAGCTCACAGGGAATAGCATAGCCGTGAGGCCTGTGCCGACACGAGGCCCCGGATCGCACGGAAGGGGTCGCTGAGCGACCCCTTCCGGTTGAGTTCCGCCGGTTGACACGCATCCGCCGGGTGTTGAGTGAGTCGAGTGTGGCTCCGCAGCCCAGAGTTCGTCAAAGCGGCGGACTTGGGTAACACCTACCTCTGATGCGCTGCAGCGGCGGGAAGCTCGGCGGCAACCCCGCGTCCCTAGCCGAGCGGCCGTGTCAGGGCGCTCGCCGCAACGCCGAGATCGCCCGCGCGCAGTCCCGACCAGGTCACGGGGCCGCGCTCCGAGGCGATCATTGCGCGAGACCCACCAGGAGGCGACGCCCCACGGATCTCCGGCCGCATCGAGCTGCTCGTTGACCGTTCGCACCTCGGGCGCCACATCGCGCCGGTCTGCATCGAACTGGAAGGCCGGGTAGGAGTAGCCGCGGCCCGACGGCAGACCGAGCAACCATGAGCGCTCCCGGTAGCGCCGCACGCGTTCGCGGTTCTCCCGCTAGGCCCCGAGCGCCAGCGCAGCGTCCCGGGGATCAAGCATCGGCTCGTCCCAGATCGCACGCAGCGCCTCACCCTCGATCTGTGCCTGGAGCAACGGCGCCCACTCTCACTCGTCGAGCACGCGGTGCGACGCGCCACCGGGTCGACGAGCCAGCGGCCAACCGTCTTGGAGCAAACCGTACCACTGTCGGGATTCGAAATCGGCGGATCGCATCATTTTGGATCTGTTACCAAGATCATGCCGCGTGCATCAGAACGACGTTCCCGAGCGATTGGACGTGGCGGGACCCAGCCTGCACCGCATCGCCCGCGACGCGGGGCTGTCGCTCAGGCGGTGCAGTGCTACATCGAGCCGGCCGGGGCGGCCTGGATGGAGGAGCCCTGCGGCGGCCACTTCGCCCCCCGCGAGGTTCTCGACCTCTTCATCTTCGTGTCGACGGCTGAGATCACCGGCCACGCATCTCTTCGATGAGTTCGTCGTTCCGAGACGCACAGGGTAGGGTGCAATGCATCAGAAGTGACTGTTACCGTCCCTCCGGATAGTTGCATCACAAATCGGTTACCCAACCAGGCGCTCCGATCGCTCTGCGTCTGGACCGACTCGTGCTCGTAGCGGCGCCGCCGCTGACCTGCGTTGCGGGGGGCGAGCAACCGCAGGCAGCGACGGGCTTTCCGCTTGCCGCGGACGGTGCTACCCGCCGCGCCGCCTCATGCCCCACACGCGGTCGCGCAGCTCCTCGCGCGTACGTTGCAGGGCGGCCGGGTTCGTTTGGGCGACGCGCCTCTTCAGTGCCTGCTCCGCGTTCCGCTCGAGGCGCCAGGATTCGAGCAGGCGCTTGTAGGGCGTGCGCGGCTCGTCGTAACGCCGCGTCACGTTGCGTCCGGTGCGCTTCTTCTCGACAAGGCGGGTCCTCGCGCCCGTGACCACGATGGTCACCGCCCCCGCCGTTGCAGCCGCGCTCGGCGTGCCGCTGACCACGCCGCTCGTGCCGTCGAGCGCGAGGCCCGAGGGCAGGCTGGAGCCGGCCGTGAGCGCGTAGGAGGCGATGTCCTCGTCCGTGGTCGTCGGTGCGATGCTGACGGCTGTCCCCACGCTCAGCGACGTGGGCGCGGTGTAGCTGACCGACGGCGCGGTCAGATCCACCATGATCGTGGTCGTGCTGGAGGCGACGAGCTCCTTGCCCCGGCGCCACTCGACCACTACGTCATGCGATCCTTCGGTCAGGAACGGGGCGTTGGCCGGGACCTGCACCAGTCACGTCCCGGCTTCGCCCTCGACCGGGCTCACGTCGAGTGGGTCCGAGTCCCCGAACCCGCAAGGGAACCAAATGTGAGCCGCCAGCGTATGTTCAGTGAGCACGTCACAATCGAGGAGTGCCAGGGGCCGTCGCCGACGCAGCCGCCCGGAAGTGGCGGACCGGCTTGGCATCGACGCCCGGCGTCGTGTGGCACCGAACGGGGCACCATGGACAAACCGCTGACGGCCCTGCTGGTGGCGCTGCTGCTGCTCGCCGGGGCGGCGCTCGCGGCCTGCACGGGCGGCGGGGACGAGGCCGGCCTGGGCGAGGCGACCGCGACCCCGACGGCGACCGCTGCTCGGACCCCAGCGCCGAGGCCGATCAGGAGCACAGCGCCGAGGCCGACCAGGATGCCGACGCCTGAGCCTCCAGAGGTAGCCGCGGACCGCGCCGCCCTCGAGGCGCTCTACCACGCCACCGGCGGCGATGACTGGCACGACAGCACGAACTGGCTGACCGACATGCCGGTCGGCCAGTGGTACGGAGTTACGACCGAGAACGGGCGCGTGATTGATCTGGAGCTCCTGGTCGACATGCGAGGACCGCTCCCGCCCGAGCTGGGTGCACTGACCCGCCTCGAGCGGCTGTATCTGGGACAGCCCATGCATCCTTTCGGCATGGTGAACTATCTGAGCGGACCAATTCCACCAGAGCTCGGCAAGCTCGTGAGATTGAGGGAACTGGTCCTGTGGAACAACGAGCTGAGCGGCCCGATCCCGGTGGAGCTGGGCGATCTGGTCCAGCTGGAGAGGCTGGATCTGAGAGATAATCAGCTGAGCGGCCCGCTCCCTGTTGAGCTGGGCGGGCTCACCAATCTGAAACAGCTAACCCTGTCGGGTAACCAGTTGAGCGGCCCCATTCCGGCCGAGCTCGGTGGCCTGATCCAGTTGGAGGAGCTGCAGTTCTACGACAACCGCCTAAGCGGCCCGATCCCGCCCGAGCTGGGTGGTCTCACAAGCCTGGAGGAGCTGCATCTCTACTGGAACCGGCTGAGTGGCCCCATCCCACCCGAGTTGGGTCGCCTTGCGAACCTTACGTTACTGAGCCTCTCGAGCAACGATCTGAGTGGCCCCATCCCACCCGAGTTGGGGCGCCTTACGAACCTTGAGTATCTGGACCTCTCGCCCAACAATCTAAGCGGGTCGATCCCACCCGAGTTGGGCGAACTTGCGAACCTTACGGAACTGAACCTCTCGGACAACGAGCTAAGCGGGCCGATCCCACCCGAGTTGGGCGAACTTGCGAACCTTACCCCTGATCCACCGAAGGAGAGCGCGCGAGCGGCTGCGGTTGGGTGCTCCGCTGTAGCTGGGACAATGGGTTTTCACGAATCACGTCACAGCCACAGGGAGCACCCATTCGATGCTACCAACGAGCGACCCCGACCGGATAGACATCGCCTTCGACGACGACCGCCTCGTGGACCACGCGGGCCTGCTGCTCCCCGCCACGCTCGCCCGCCGGCTCGGCTTCCGTGAACTGGCGGACGCCCACGTCGACCTCGGTGACGCAGCGGGGCGGGCGAACGCCGGGGACAAGCTGCTGACCCTGGTCGCCTCGGCGCTCGCGGGCGGCGACTGCATCGATGACGCCGATGCGTTGCGCTCAGGCGGCGCCGGGCGCGTGCTCGGCTGCACCGTGAAGGCGCCGTCCACCCTCGGCACGTTCCTGCGCAGCTTCCGCTGGGGCCACGCCCGCCAGCTCGACCGCCTCAGCCGCGAGTTGCTCGCCCGCGCCTGGGCGGACGGGGCGGGACCGGGCGACGCGCCGCTCACGATCGACCTCGACTCGACGCTCTGCGAGACCTACGGCCTGGCCAAGGAGGGCGCCCGCCAGCCCGGCTACACGGGCGCGCGCGGCTATCACCCGCTGCTCGCGGTGGCGGCCGGGACGGGTGACGTGCTGATGGCGCGGCTGCGCGAGGGCCGCGCGCACAGCGCCCGCGGCGCCGCCCACTTCCTGCGTGAGACGATGGCGCGGGTGCGCGACGCCGGGGCGAGCGGGCAGTTGACGATGCGCGCCGACAGCGGCTTCTACAACCACGCCGTCGTCGCCGCCTGCCGCGCGCTGGATGTCCGCTTCTCAATCACGATCCGCCAGCAGCCGAACGTGCGCACGCTGATCGAGGCGATCGCGGAAGAGGACTGGACGCCGATCCCGTACTGGATCGAGGGCGGCGCCGCTGTCGCCGAGACGACCTACACCCCGTTCCGGCACAGGGAGGACGCAGCCCCGGTGCGGCTTATCGTGCGGCGCGTGAAGCCGACGCCCGGCTCCCAGCTCGCGCTCTTCACCAGCTACAGCTACCACGCCTTCATCAGCGACCGCGCGGGGGAGCTGCTGGAGCTGGAGGCCGACCATCGCCGCCACGCCGAGGTCGAGAACGCGATCCGTGACCTCAAGTACGGCGTCGGGCTGAACCATCTCCCCTCGGGCCGCTTCACCGCGAACGCGGCGTGGCTCGCGGTGCAGGTGATCGCGCACAACCTCGCCCGCTGGACGGCGCGGCTGGGGCTCGGCGAGGGAATCGTGACGACCAGGACGCTCCGGCGGCGCTACTTCGCTCTCGCGGGACGGCTCACCCATTCTGCCCGGCGCTGGACGCTGCACCTCCCAAAGCGCTGGCCGTGGGCCGGCCAGTGGGCAGCCGCCCTGGCGCGGTTACGGGCGATACCGCTCCCCGCCTGACGCCCGCTCACAGCGCCGGCCCGGGTCCGAGGCTCGCGCCAGCATGCCCGCGCACGCCTCGCGCACCCTCGCGCCCGCGCCCTCAGCGCCCCCGAGCGGCGCTGAGCGACGGCTCCTCGCTCCGGCCCGCCCCCGGCGCCGCCCGGCGAACGCCGGCACGCCCGCCGAACTCTCCGCCAGCCCGGCCTCCCGCCCCGTCAAGCTTCGATCGGTGGATTCGGGCTTACGGAACTGAACCTCTCGGACAACGAGCTAAGCGGGCCGATCCCACCCGAGTTGGGCGAACTTGCGAACCTTACGGAACTGAACCTCTCGAACAACAAGTTGAGCGGGCCTATTCCAGCTGAGTTGGGCAACATCACGGAGCTGAACATGCTCGAGCTTAAGGGGAACCAGCTCAGCTGCATTCCCGAGAGCGTGCGAGACAACGTCGAAAACGTTATCCCACGCTCCCTGCGCGCCTGCCGGTGAACGGACGAGCGCCCGCACGGCCTGCAGGAGGATGCTTCTTCCCGAGTGGCTCGGCAGTGCCGCCAACACCGTGCGACACCCGATTGGTGGCACCATGAACGATGTCATCCCGGGGGAGTTGGACCGCCCCATCAACTCGAGCTCACACTTCGAGTCCGAACGTCGGCTCGTACCGCCTGGCAGATGTCTCAGAAGACCGCCACCTGTCGCAGCTACTCGGGAAGGGCACACTAGCCCTCAACCACGCTCTGGAGTGTCTCGCCAACCTCCGCAGGGCTGACGTGGCGAACTGTATCGTCGCCCCTCATGGCCGGTCCCGCAGCCGCCCATGATCAGAAGGGCGGACGCGGCCGAGGAACCCCGCCTCGGCCCCCGTCCGCTGCTTCCCCAACGAAATCGATCACTCATGCGGCGGCGGTCATGCTCAAGCGACTGAGCCGCGCGCTGTCCGGCGGTGCTACTCGTCCACCGCCGGCAGCGCGAGCGTGACGTCCCGGGTGTTGCCGGCATCGTCCGTGACCACGATGGTCACCGTCCGCGCCGCGGCCGCCGCGCCCGGCGTGCCGCTGACCACGCCGCTCGTACTGTCGAGCGTGAGGCCCGAGGGCAGGCTGGAGCCGGTCTTGAGTGCGTAGGAGGCGATGTCCGTGTCCGTCGTCGACGGCGAGATGCTGACCGCCGTCCCCACGCTCAGCGAGGTGGGCGCGGTGTAGCTGGCCGACGGCGCGGTCAGATCCACGATGATCGTGGTCGTCTCGGAGGCGACGAGATCCTCGCCCCTGTACCACTCGACCACGAGGTCATGCGTCCCTTCAGTCAGGAACGAGGCGTTGGCCGGGACCTGAACCAGCCACGTCCCCGCTTCGCCAGCGACCACGCTCACCTCGAGCGGCTCCGAGTCCCCGATCGTGACGTCCACGCTGAGGGGCGTCTCCGTACGCTCGCCCGCCCCGCTGGCCGTGCCATTGCTCAAGTTGATGGCCTGTCGGCACCGACGACGAAGACTGGTCGGCTGGCGTCTGGGCGAGTTGGCTGCTCGTCCCAGATGTGACGCTTTCGCGAGCCTCGATGAGTGTTGACGAGTCGGCTTAGCGTTCTCAGCCTGGGATGCGCGGAGCGCAGTCCCGCCCGCCGTGTATCCGTGGGCCGCTTCGACTGCCGCGACGAGGTATGGCGTCCGAGCAGTCGCTGGCAGACCTGCTCGCGGAGCGCACCCGGGCGCTGCTGTTGCGCTGGCTGCGGCAGGTACTCACCCCGGGAGCTGTGGTGGAACGAGGACACATGGGCCGTTGCTCCCGGCCATTGCGTCCGCCTCGTGCGGGCAAAGCGCTGTTCAAACGCAGTAGGGTAGGAGGAGGTCCGCGAAGTCGTTCAATGTTCCCTGTAGTCCCTTGGGGATGCAGCCGCTGAGCCTGTTGCGCGAGAGCTGCAGTGTATGCAGGTTTCTGAGTCGTCCCAGTTCAGCCGGAATGGGCCCACTCAATTGGTTATCGTCGAGATCCAGTATTACCAGATTGGTGAGGCCACCCAACTCTGGCGGGATCGCCCCGCTCAACTGGTTGCCGCCGAGAAGCAGCTCTCGCAGGTAGATGAGGCCGCCCAGCTCAGCCGGGATCGGCCCGCTCAACTGGTTGGAGTGGAGGTGCAGCTGCCAGAGGCCTCTGAGGCCGCCCAGCTCAGCCGGGATCGGCCCGCTCAACTGGTTGGAGTGAAGGTAAAGCTCGAGCAGCTGGGCGAGGTCGCCCAGCTCAGCCGGGATCGGCCCGCTCAACTGATTGCCGCTGAGGTTCAGCGCTTGCAGGCGGTAGAGGCTGCCCAACTGAGCTGGGATCGGCCCGCTTAGCTGGTTGCCGCCGAGCCCCAGAATCAGCAGGCCGTATATGGCGCCCAGCCGAGCCGGGATTGGCCCGCTCAACTCGTTGCCGTCGAGGTGCAGCTCCCTGAGGCTTCTGAGGCCTCTGAGGCCGCCCAACTCAGCCGGGATCGGCCCGCTCAACACGTTGTCGCGGAGGTCCAGCACTTTCAGGCTGGCGAGGCCGCCCAGCTCGGCGGGGAGCGGCCCGCTCAACTGGTTGTCGAAGAGCCATAGCACTTGCAGGTTGGCGAGGCCGCCCAGCTCGGCGGGGAGCGGCCCGCTCAACTGGTTGGAGTGGAGGTCAAGCTCTCCCAGGCGGGTGAGGCCGCCCAGCTCGGCCGGGATCGGCCCGCTCAGCTGGGTCTCGAAGAGCCATAACCCTCGCAGGCGAAGTAGGCGGCCCAGCTCGGCCGGGATCGGCCCGCTCAACCGGTCCCTCACCAGCCAGAGGTATTCGAGCTTGGCGAGGTCGCCCAACTCGGCCGGGATCGGCCCGCTCAACTGGTTGGAGTCTAATCCCAGTTGCGTAACGCGGCCGTCGTCGTCAACGGTGACACCATGCCACTCGCCGAGCGGCCGGTCGGTCAGCCAATTCGTGCTGGTCTGCCAGTTCGCGCCGTCCGTGGCGTTGTAGAGCGTGACCAGCGCCGCACGGTCCAGCGCTAGCGAGCCCTCCACTGGCGCGGGTGGTTCACAGAACGGCAGCTCAAGCGCAGCAAGGTCACTCAATGACACCTCTCCCAGTTCAGCAGCTATGCAGCCGCTGAACCGATTGCCCGCGAGGAACAGCCGTTCAAGGCGGGTGAGGCTGCCCAGCTCAGCCGGGATCGGCCCGCTCAACTGGTTCTCGCCGAGGTTCAGCGCTTCAAGGTGGGTGAAGCCGCCCAGTTCAGCCGGGATCGGCCCGCTCAACTGGTTCTCGCTGAGGTTCAGCACTTTCACGCTGCCGAGGTCGCCCAACTCGGCCGGGATCGGCCCGCTCAACCGGTTGCTGCCGAGATGCAGCTGGTGCAGGCGGGAGAGGCTCCCCAGCTCAGCCGGGATCAGCCCGCTCAACTGGTTGCCGCCGAGATGCAGCACTTCCAGGTCGGTGAGGCCGCCCAGCCAAGCCGGGATCGGCCCGCTCAGCTGGTTGGAGTAGAGATGCAGCTGGTACAGGCCGTGGAGGTTCCCCAGCTCAGCCGGGATCGCCCCGCTCAACTGGTTGCCGCCGAGACGCAGATACACCAGGTTGGTGAGGCCGCCCAGCCAAGCCGGGATCGGCCCGCTCAACTGGTTGCCGCCAAGACTCAGATACACCAGAGAGGCGAGACTGCCCAACTCAGCCGGGATCGGTCCGCTCAGCTGGTTGTCGCGGAGGTCCAGAGTTCCCAGGCTGGCGAGGCCGTCCAACTCGGACGGGATCGGCCCGCTCAGCTGGTTGTCGCCGAGCCACAGCCCTATGAGCTTGGCGAGGTCGCCCAACTCGGCCGGGATCGGCCCGCTCAGCTGGTTGGAGTAGAGATTCAGCGATTGCAGGCTGGGGAGGCTGCCCAGCTCAGCCGGGATCGGCCCGCTCAGCTGGTTGTCGCCGAGATCCAGCACTTCCAGGTTGGGGAGGCTGCCCAGCTCAGCCGGGATCGGCCCGCTCAGTTGGTTGCCGCCGAGGTAAAGCTCTTGCAGGCGGGCGAGGCCGCCCAGCTCAGCCGGGATCGGCCCGCTCAACTGATTGCCGGCGAGATCCAGCACTTCCAGGTTGGGGAGCCTGCCCAGCTCAGCCGGGATCGGCCCGCTCAGATGATTGGCGCGGAGGCTCAGCACTTCCAGGTTGGGGAGGCTGCCCAGCTCAGCCGGGATCGGCCCGCTCAAGTGGTGCGCGGTCAAGTCCAGCTGCGTGACTCGGCCGTCGTCGTCAACGGTGACACCACGCCACAAGCCGAGCGGTCGGTCGGTCAGCCAGTGATCGCTCCGATACCAGTCCTTACCGCCCGTGGCGTGGTAGAACGCCACGAGGGCGGCGCGGTCCGCGGCTACCTCCGCCGACTCCGGAGCCGGAGTTGGAGCCGGGGTGGGAGTTCGGGTCGGGGTCGGGGTTGCGGTTGCGGTCGGGGACGCGGTCGCCTGGGGTGCGGGCGGCCCTTGATCCTCGGGGCTGCCAGTGCATGCCTGAACGAGCACCAGCGACGCGATGGCAACGGCCACGGCGATCCGCGTAAGGGCATGCCCTGCTCGCTTCAAGGTGGACTGTCCTTCCGGACGGCGGGTAGCGGGACTCCCCGCCCGCCGTAACTCCGTGCTTCTTCAGTACGAACGGCCCAGGGCCTCGGTTTCCAGCAGTCAACTCCGCCGCTGTTCGGGCGGCTGCGCGCGCGCTTCGGATTTCGGATCAAGGGTAGCACCAGGGTTATGGGGAGCAGCGGCTCGCGCGCTCCGGTCATCGCGCTCTGTCGACACAGCGGGGCCGTGCCGCCCGTGTCGACCCCCAGCGCCTCGCGCTCCGATCCAGCAGCTTCGATCCCGGCCGGAACTCCGCGTTGGCGATGCGGTCGCGGAGTAGCCGCCCCTCAGCGCGCTCGAGAGGCTGAGCGACTTGTCGCAGGCGGCGGCGAGTTCGCCGGCGCCGATGCTCTGGACGGAGCCGCGCCCCCAGCGCCGACGAGCAACTGCGCCGCCCCCGCCACGCTCCGCACCGCAACATACCCCATCGCGACATTCAGTCTTGTCCGTCTTCGCGAGGGCGGGCCCGAGCCGACCGGGCCGCGCCCTCGCCGCGGGGAGCAAGCCGCAGCCGTGACGGTGCTACTCGTCCACCGCCGGCAGCGCGAGCGTGACGTCCCGGGTGTTGCCGGCATCGTCCGTGACCACGATGGTCACCGTCCGCGCCGCGGCCGCCGCGCCCGGCGTGCCGCTGACCACGCCGCTCGTACTGTCGAGCGTGAGGCCCGAGGGCAGGCTGGAGCCGGTCTTGAGTGCGTAGGAGGCGATGTCCGTGTCCGTCGTCGACGGCGAGATGCTGACCGCCGTCCCCACGCTCAGCGAGGTGGGCGCGGTGTAGCTGGCCGACGGCGCGGTCAGATCCACGATGATCGTGGTCGTCTCGGAGGCGACGAGATCCTCGCCCCTGTACCACTCGACCACGAGGTCATGCGTCCCTTCAGTCAGGAACGAGGCGTTGGCCGGGACCTGAACCAGCCACGTCCCCGCTTCGCCAGCGACCACGCTCACCTCGAGCGGCTCCGAGTCCCCGATCGTGACGTCCACGCTGAGGGGCGTCTCCGTACGCTCGCCCGCCCCGCTGGCGGTGCTCCCGCTCGAGTTGACCTTGAACGTGAACCCTGATTGCCACTCGTCGGCGTTGACGCGGCGGCCGCAGCCTGTGATGGGCTCGCAGTCTATATCGAAGGTGGCCGTCGCCGACTTGTTGCCGTTCATCGTAAGGTCGCAGGTAGACGAGCGCCCGCTACAGTCGCCCCCCCAGCCCGCAAAATAGTAGACGGGGGAAGTCGGGGTGGCCGACAGCGTCACAGGGTCGTTGTAAGAGTAGGGCCCGGAGGGACTCACGCTGATCGAACCCCACCCCGGAGGCGACACGGACGTGCTCAGGGTGTAGGTCGACGGCGCAGGCGGCGCAGGCGGCGACGGCGGCGGGGTGAGCATGTCTGGGTCGGAGAAGGGGCCCCAACCGCCACAGTTCAGGTGCTGACCGAGCTCCATCCCCGTGCCCGCTTCTCTGCTGTAGTGGCACGATCGGCCGCTCAGTCTGTACCAGCCATTCACCAGGGGGCCGAACGTGACTGTCGTCCCCGATTGAACCATTGGCACTACAACGTGTTCGTAGTCACCCTGCTCCGCGGGCGCACGCTCGAGGTTCCAGCGGAGAAATTCGTAGGCCTGGCCGGCGGTCCACGTGAAGCTTCCCGTCGCCTGCTTACCCACGGCGCTGAAGCTCGTGATGACCGGGAACTTCAGCAGGTTAGTAGCGATCGAGCCGGGCAGCTCTAAGGGCGGACTTCGACCAACCACGACAGATGCTGCTCGCGGGAAGCCGATCAGCTGTCCGTCTTCGTCCTCTTCCTGCCCAAGGAGATAGGCGTCCGTCGTCACGAAGATCCCGTAGACCAGTAACGTTTCAGCCGGTGCGTCTTCGGGGTGGTCGTAGACGAGCGCGTCCTGATCGGCGCCGTAGTCCTGGAGAGTTGAATCGCTCCACGCGATCGATTCACCAGGCACAATCTCGTCGACCGTTCCTTGCCGTATCTCAATAGCCTTCTCTGCAATCGTGTTCAGCGCGGAGAAGGTGAAGCGGATCGTGTCCAGTTGCCCATCATCATCCGCATCCCGACTGGCAGCATACGGCACATTCAGGCCGGTTGCGTGCGTCACGCGGTTTGGCTCATAGATCGACTTGTAGAGAGCATGGTCACGAGCCGTAAGATTGGGATCGCCACTGGCTTGATGGCAGGATAGCATGTCACCCGTGCACGGCTCTACGCAGATCTCCTCGCCATCATCAATCATGCACGTCACAGGGTTCAAGATATCGTCCATACCGAGTACGTGGCCTAATTCGTGGGCGATCAGGTTCCTTAGTGAGATGAACCCGTCGCTAAGGGGCACCGTAAGCGCGTCATGCCCAGATGGCATCTTGGAGGCATCGAGTACAATTTCCGCATGGTCAAAGAAGGTGAAATAAGGACCCTGGCTCACATGGCGCGTGGTGAAGCAACCGATCACCCAATCGTCGCCGCCTGGGGTGTAGGCGCCACAGGCATATCCCTTTGCCGGGGTTTCGCCGTACAGCCGCACGTAGTCGAGCCTGTCCGATGAGGGTCCCGTTCCCGGTTGCGTACATACTTCAGCAGTCGTGAATACGGCTTGGTGACGGGTGTACACCGGGCGCCCCATCGGCGGATCAGGGTGCAGCGCCTCATTCCATACCGTGGCCGCCGCCTGCGCGGCGTTGGGGTATGCGACTCTGGCGGCGAGCATCGAGGGTGGGGGGCCGCCGGTGAGGGAGGAGGGGGAGCAAACCACGATCGACTCACCGATGATGACGTTGCGGGCCACGTGTGGCTTCAGTGTGGTGTCAGCAGGCAAGGGCGCGGTCGTCCATACTGACGCGACGATCCGATCAAACGCCGTGCCGAGGTTCGGGGTACCGACGGCTGCTCTCACCGTCGCCGTGCCCGAGTCCGCTACCAGGCGCCCGCACTCGAGGGCTTGCTGGACCTCCAGGCAGAGTCGGGAGGTACCGGCAGCGTCCTGCAGGTGCAATCCGATGACTGACTGCGGATGCTCCGCTGTCGGTGCGCCGATCGACAGGTGGGAGATCTCGAGCTGCACGCCGGCCGGGACATCGAATGTCACCGACGGCAGGCCGTGAATCCTGGCGGTGTACGTGTAGGTACCACCTTGCAGGGTGTGCTCCCCTGCTCCGATCTCGGCAGGCGTCCCGCAATCGGCGAGGCCCGACGTGGCGATGTCGTTGTTCGTCACCGCGCGAAGCTCGGGCGGCACACAGCCCGTGAACGCGTTGCCCGCGAGGTAGACGTGCGTCAGGCCGGTCAGCAGCGCCGTCTTCGAGGGGACCATGCCCGTCAGCGAGTTGCCGTTCAGCCGCAGCTCGGTGAGGCCCGTGAGGTCCCCCAGCAGGCCGGAGAGCTCGCCGCTCAGCCCGCTGTTCGCGAGGCTCAGACCCGTCACGCGCTGCGGCGTGCCGCCCACCGTCACGCCGGTCCACGCCGACATGGCGGTGCCGGCGGTCCAGTTGAGCGCGGCGTCGCCTGCCAACGTGTCGCGCAGCCCGAGCAGCGCCTCGCAGTCCTCCACCAGTTCCGCGTTTGTGCTCGGGTTCGCCACCGCGAACCCGGACTCGCACGAGACGACCTGGAACTCCGTCGTCACGACGGCGGCGCCGATCTCCGGCTTGCCGTCGGGCCGGGGGCGGATGAAGGGCCGCGCCCTCTTGAGGTCAAAGGTGATCAGCGTCGCGCCGTCCTCGTCCTCCGTGGGCGTGAACGTGTACGTCGTCCCCACCGGCTTGATCAGCTGCGAGAAGCTCACCGGCGACGGCGTCCCGAACTCCAGCGGGCTCATCTCCAGGTAGAAGCGCGTCCAGCCGGTGGGCAGCGGCGCCGCAGTGACCACGGTCATCTGCTCGCCGCGCTCGACGCGGTAGCGGCCGTCCGCGCCGGGCGTGAGCAGCAGCGCGGCGGGGATGTCGGCGACCTGCGCGTAGTCGCCCGGCGCGCCGCGGTAGACGGCGCGTATGCAGTCGGCCGCGGTCGTGGTCGCGCAGCGGTCCGCGGGCAGCGCCGCAAAGGTCGCCGTCACGCTCTTGGCGGCGTCGATCGTCAGCACGCAGGTCGTGGCCGTGCCGCTGCAGTCGCCGCCCCAGCCCGTGAAGCTGTGCGTCGCGTCGTTCCAGCTCGCCGTCAGCGTGACCTCGTCACCCTCGTACTGCGTCGACGTGCCGGGGGTGACGCTGCCGCCGCCCGTCGCCGTCACCGTCAGCGTGTGCGGGATGCGCTCGAAGGTGATGCTCGCCGTCCTGTTCGCGTCCATCGTGAGGGTGCAAGTGCTGGCCGTCCCGCTGCAGTCGCCGCCCCACGAGGCGATGCGGTTGCTCCCGTCCGGCGTGGCCGTCACGGTCACGCTCGCGCCGTCGAGGTAGCTGTAGCTGCCCGGCAGCGGGCTGATCCGCCCGTTGCCCTCGACCGACGTGGTGAGCGCGTACGTCGTCGTCGTCGTGCAGTACTCCAGGTCCAGATGGCGGAGGTCGTTGAGGGTGATCCCGCGCAGGGATTCGGGGATGCAGCCCGTGAGCATCCTGTTGCCGTAGAGCTTCAGGGTCTGGAGGTCCTGCAGGTCGCCCAGTGACGCCGGGATGCTTCCCGTGAGCTGGGTGTTCTCGAGGCTCAGGCTGGTCAGGTTCGACAGCTTGCCCAGCTCTACCGGGATTTCGCCTCCAAGTGGGTTCGTGCGCAGCGCGAGCCTCGTCAGGTTCGAGAGGTTACTCAGCTCGGGTGGAATGCCGCCGGTCAGCTCGTTGCTGTACAGCTGGAGGTCGGTCAGTTCCGAGAGGCTCCCCAGCTCCGCGGGAATCGTGCCCGTCAGCTCGTGCCTGGTGAGCGTGAGGCCCTGCAGCTTCGAGAGACCGCCCAGCGCCGCCGGAATCGTGCCCGTGAGCGTGATCCTGCGACCGTACAGCCTCGCGCTGCTGTTCCTGTCCAGGAACAGTCGCGTGACGCGGCGCGGCGAGCCGCCAACGCTGATGCCCTCCCAGCTCGTGATCGCCCTGTCCGCGCTCCAGTTGAGCGTCTCCGTGCCGCGCAGCGTGTCCTTCGCCGCGAGCAGCAGCGCGCAGTCGGCGACGAGGCCGGGGTTGGCGGCGGGGCTTGCCACCGCCGTGCCGTTCTCGCAGGGCTGCGTGGGCGTCGCCTGCGGGTCGGCTGGCAGCGCCGGGTTTGCCACGCGTGACCCCATCACGGCGGCGGACGCGGGCTGCGGCCCGGCGGCCGAGGCGAGGACGATCGCCGCCGCCAGCGCGGCGACCAGCAGGACAGGAGCCGCGAAGGTCGCGTAGCGCATCCACATGGGCGTCTCGCCTCTCAACCGCCGGCGCGCGGTTCAGCACGCTGCGTATCAGTGCCGCACAACTTGTGCACCGACATACGGTGCGCGCAGCAGCAATCGCATGCCAGAGGACCGTTGGTACCATCATCGTGGACGGATGAATCACCCCAACCCGGCATCCGTGAGCTGCCGAGCACGCTGGCGACGCCCCTACACCTCGCAGATGCCGACGATCGTCGGGGCCCGGCTCACGGGCCCGCGGCGGTGTCGCTGCACTCGACCTCTTGCACAGCTGCGGGACCGCCCCTGGGGCGCTTCGTGCAGCAACGCCCGGATCTCACAGAGCGGGACGCTCGGGGAACGGCGCCGCCGGATCGTCAATCGCTGCCGTCACGCCTGCCCGCAGGCACAAGGCGGCGATCCACGCCCCGCGATGCTTCCGCCACCAGCGACCGAGTTCGCGCGAGGACGAGCAGCCGGTGATTCCCTTGAGCGCCTCGACGTGGCTTCGCTGGGCGCTGAACGTGATCCCGATCCGGAACGCCGACTCCCGCCCGGTGTAGCCATCCGCGATCTCACGGAGCACCTCCGCGCGCCTGGCCGTGATGCGGAGGAGTGTCTCGTGGCTACAGCCGCCGTCCCCCGCTGCAGGCCGATCCGCCGCATCGGTTCGCGGGATCGCCCCCTCAGGTCCGGCGGGAGTGACGGATGGACCGCCTTCTCTATGGTGTCTCAAGCGTGGCGGCTATCGAGTCCGCGGCAGCGCATCACGGTTGTGTCGTGGCCGAGCAGCGACGGGAGACGCCCCCATCGCCCGGTTCTCGCAGGCGCTGCCCGGCGTCCGCAGCCGGCGCGCCCGCCCACACTCACGAGCGAAGCGTGGCGCATGGCGCCGGATCGCCGGGAACCGGCCCCATGGAGGGGACAGCGTCTTCGCAGGGAGTTGGCTGCCCATCAATTCCGAACGCAGCGTGACGCATCTGCATGACGGCCCCTCCGGATCGTCTGCTTGACATGGCCTCGGTCGTAAGTGGGACCGCGGGACACTAATCGGGCGGGCTCTGTCCCGTCAACCCCGAGGGCGCCGCCCGTTGCCGGCCGGTGGTGGGCGCCGGCGGAGCCGGATGCCGCCTGTGCCGGGTTCTGGACGCACGCATTCCGCAGCGCGAGCGCCCCGAACCACTACGCCGGGCCGGTGGCAAACAGCGACCCGGCGTGGATCGTGGATAAAGGGCTGCTCCGTCCCGAGCAAGGTGACGGCGGCCCGGACTCATCGCGGCAGCTCCCCCCAGGGCCACCTGTTCCCATCCCTGCTGGAGGCGACCGGGCTATACGCGCGTAGCGATGGCGGCTGGCGTTTCGCCGCTCCCGGTGGCGCCGACCCGCACCATCTCGCTCCGGCTCGGGCGGCCGTCGAGGACCTGCTGGCCCACAGTGCCCGCGGGACGGTGGCAGCCCCCGAGATCGGGCAGGTCTGGCGCGACCCGCCGCTCCGCATCAAGGACCGGCTCTTGCCGACCATTGCCGCGGCGTTCGCGCTGTCCATGCGCCACAAGCTGGCGTTCTACCGCGACGATCCCGACAGAGATGCCGTACCTGATCGAGGACGCCGAACGCTTCGGCATGCGCTCCTTCAGCCCGACGGTGAAGGCCAATCTGATCCGGATGTCCCCCGCCACCATTGGCCGCAGGATCCATGAGCATCGCGCGCGGAACCCGCGCCACTATCCGCCCATCCGCCGCCGTCGCTCGACCCCCGACGGGCTTGAGTCGCAGATAGATGTGCGGAGGTGGAACGAGTGGGCCGGCGAACCGCCGGGATCGCTGCAGGCGGACCTCGTGTACCACTCCGGCCGTGTCGCGGGCGGCCGACACCTCTATGCGGTGCTGCCGGACAGCGCGCCGATCAGCTGCTGCCGCGCCACCCCCGCACCCACTCGCCGCAGGTCCGGCTCCATGACCCAGGCTCATCACTGCGCCTGCGCTCCGTATGCCGCATGATCTCGCCTGCAGCCACGCCATTCGGTCACAGCGGCTGTGCCGCACGGCGCGCTACCCGGCACCCCGATGCTGGGTAACAGGGCTTGCGATGCAGGGACCGAACTTGGGTAACATTTGTTTTGATGCGATCCGCAGGGGTGAAAGGTCGAGGAGAGCCGGGTATACTCGTTGAGCCTGACCGCTGGGCGTTGCGTGTAGGAGGTCTTGGGCCGGACGCTTTCGGAAGCACCGGCCCGCGAGTTCGATTCTCGCCACGCGACTCACCAATGGAGGCGAGGCAGGGCAACACACAGAAAATCGGGGCCGTTGTGGCCCCGATTTTCTGTGTGTTGCCCTGCCGTCGTTATGTAGTGGTTCTAGCGTGCATGGACAGACTCTCCGTTGTTGTACCTCTCTCATTTGTCGAGTAGCCCCATTTCCAATTCTGTGTGAGATCGAGCAGCCAGTCCGCCGCGATGCGCGCATCGAATTCTGCTGCCCCGCGCGCGCCTTGACGGGCTCACCTGTCGTCCCCACGGATGCGGCCGGTTGGCCTAGTTGGTTGGCGGGATCTCGGCGTTCGCTACCGGCGAGGGCCCTATCCTCAACCGAAAACTGCGACCACGCCGATGAAGATGCCGATGGCTGCCAAGCCCAGGCCAATGAGCCCTGTTTGGATGTTGAGCAGCCGAGCGAACTCGTCCCTCTGGCGCGAGAGCTCGCTCGAGACATCTTCACGGAAGGATGCGAGCTCATCGCTGAAGGATGTGAACACGTCCCCGATTGCGGTGGCGGCCTCGTCGTCCACGCCGCCCTCCTTGAGACGCTCTCGCCGCGCCTGATCCCTGCTAACGATGGTGGCCATCTCCACCCCTCCCTTCATGCATGGTACTCTCCGGCGGCCGCGGTTGCGCGGCCCGCTCCGTACCACTGCTGTTTGTTCGCGCCCGAAAGCGCAGCCCGGCGCCCGAGTTCAGCCGCACCGCGCGAAGCAGTTGCGGGGGAGCTGTCGGGCGGCCGGGCTGCGTGCTCGGACGACTTCTCGCTGTCTTGAGCGGCTGGCAAAGGTACATGCAGGCGACAAGCCCCGCCGCCGAACAGCGTGGGTTCATGTTTCCCGGCGAGGAGCGCGACGGGCGCTACGCCCGCCGCGCTTCCCTTCCCGTCACCGGGCCAGCTTCGCCAGTCTCGCGCCGCGAGGTGGTGGAGCGGGTCCTCGAGGACGGGCGCTTCGACGAGTTGGCCTTCCGGCGATCGCTGGCCGCGGCACAGGAGCCGGCGCCGGTGACGGCACCCGAGGCGCTGTGCAGCTACCGCGTGGAGCGCACCTCGGGCCGCACTGCTGCTCTTCAACCTCGTAGCCGACCGCTACGAGCGGCGCTCGACGATCGTCACTACCAACCTCGCCTTCAGCGAGTGGGTACACGTCTTCGGCGACGAGAAGCTCACCACGGCGCTGCTACCCGGAAACATCACGTACGACAGTCATCTCGCCTCCATCCGCAGTGATGATCTTCGCGGCGATGACCCCGCTGTAGTCAGCGCTCGGATAGTGATCCAATCAGCGCTCGGATGGTGATCCATTTCGGGGCGTGTCCCAGCATCTCCGGCGGCGGGGCCGCGGAGGGCTGGAGGAAGGGATGCTCCGAGTGCAAGACGTGCACGTGCTGCGTCACAAGGTGCTGGTCGAGGGCAAGAGCCAGCGAGCGGTCGCCCGGGAGCTGGGCGTCAGCCGCAACACCGTGCGGCGCTACCTGACGCTGGCCGAGCCGCTGCGGGTGGAGCGCGAGCCGCGCAGGAAGCCGGTCCTCGAACGGGTGCAGCCGCGCCTCGACGCACTGCTCGAGGAGTGGTCGGGGCGGACGACGGCGAAGCAGCGGCTGACGGCGACGAGGCTGCACCGCCAGTTGCGCGAGGAGGGCTACCGGGTCGGGGAGACGCTGGTGCGCGCCTACCTGCGCGAGTGGCGTCGGAAGCGCGCCGAGGTCTATGTGCCGCTGGTGCACCGCCCGGGCGACGAGGCGCAGGTCGACTTCTTCGAGGTCACCGTCGAAGTGGGCGGCGAGCGCCGCAAGGCCTGGAAGTTCCTGATGCGGCTGATGTACTCAGGCCGCGACTTCGTCCGGCTCTACGACCGCCAGGACCAGCTCGCCTTCCTCGACGGCCACGTGCGGGCCTTCGCCCACTTCGGCGCGGTGCCGCGGCGCATCATCTACGACAACCTCGCAGCGGCGGTGCAGCGGGTGCAGTTCCCCAGGCGCCGGCTCACCGAGCGGTTCACGGCGCTGGTCAGCCACTACCTGTACGAGCCCTGCTTCGCGCGGCCCGGCGAGGGCCATGACAAGGGCGGGGTCGAGGGGCGCGGCAGGGGTGTGCGGCTGCAGCACCTCACGCCGATCCCCCGCGGCGACTCGCTGGCCGGGCTCTCGGACTGGCTGCAGGGGGAGGTCGACCGCCACGCCGCGCCGCGGGTCTGGGAGCGCTTCGCCGAGGAGCGGCCGCTGCTGCGCCCCGAGCCCGCTGTCGCGTTCGAGCCGCGGCGGGTGCAGCCGGTCTCGGTGAGCCGCAGCGCGCTGGTGCGCGTCGAGGGGGCCTGGTACTCGGTGCCGAGCCGCTGGGCGGGGCTTGTGGCGACGGCCTACATCGGCGTCGACGAGTTGACGCTGCGCTGCCGTGGCGAGGACGTCGTGCATCCCCGGCAGCGCTTCGGCGGGCGCCGCGTGGACTACCGTCACTACCTCGCCGAGCTGGCGCGCAAGCCGCAGGCGGTGCGGCAGGTGGCGCCGGAGCTGGTCGCGGCGCTGGGCGAGCCCTACGGGCGGCTCTGGGCGCTGCTGGAAGGCGAGCAGGGCCCGCAGGAGGGGGCGCGCAGCCTGGCGCGGCTGCTGCGGGCCGTGGACGAGCACGGCGAGGAGCGCGTGCGCGCCGTCCTCGAGCAGGTCCTTGAGCAGGAGCGCTTCGACGAGCTCGCCGTGCAGCGGCTGCTCGCCGAGGCGCGCCCGCCGGCCGCCGTGGCTGTGCCGCCGGCGCTGCGCGGCTACGAGGTCGAGAGCGTCTCGGCGGCCGTCTACGACCACCTGCTGGGGGCGGTGGCGCGGTGAGCGGGGCTGCACGCGCGGCCGTGCTCGAGGCGCACTGCCGCGAACTCAAGCTGCCCACGATCCGCCGCGAGTACCCCGCGCTGGTGCGCCAGGCCACGCACGACGGCTGGGACTACGAGGAGTTCCTCGTGCAGCTGCTCGAGGCCGAGGTGCTGACCCGCCGCGACGGCGCGGTAGCGCGCCTGCTGCGCCAGGCGCGGTTCCCGGACCTCAAGACCCTCGAGCAACTCGACTGGGACGCGCTGCAGGGCGTCGAGCGGCCGCAGCTCGCCCAGCTCGCGAGTTGCGCGTACATCGAGCGCGCCGAGGACGTCGTGATCGCCGGGCCGATCGGCACCGGCAAGACGCACCTCGCGATCGCGCTCGGCGTGGAGGCCGCCCGCCGTCGCCACCGCGTCGCCTTCGTGCGCGCGGCCGACCTCGTGCGCGAGCTGGTCGAGGCGCGCGACGAGCTCACGCTCTCCAGGCTGCATCAGCGCTACCTGCGGGTCGCGCTGCTGATCGTCGACGAACTCGGCTTCGTGCCCTTCGAGCGCACCGGCGGCGAGCTGCTGTTCAACCTCCTCGCCGACCGCTACGAGCGTCGCTCGACGATCGTCACCACCAACCTCGCCTTCAACGAGTGGGTACGCGTCTTCGGCGACGAGAAGCTCACCACGGCGCTGCTCGACCGCCTCGGGCACCACGCCCAGATCCTGACCACGCGCGGCCAGTCCTACCGGACCCGTCACAGAACGCAGACCTGACCTGATCAACGAAGGACTCAGCACCAAGAACGTCAGCAGGGATCGTGGCGCCGGAGGTGGATCACCATCCGAGCGCTGATCTGGATCACTATCCGAACGCTGTTGACACCCGCGGGTGGGACGCGCAAACGGTGCCGAGCGGCTAGAGAGGGCTGCATCCCATTCGTCGCCGTCCAGCGAGCGCCTCAGCGTTCGCTTCAGCGCCTTGATCTGCCGATCGCCGTCCGCGCCCGGGAAGTGCATGCGCCGCGCGTAAAAGTTCATCGAGTCGTGGTCCGTGTCCAACATGAAGCAGGATATCTTCGCCGCGCCTGCGGCCGCTTCGACTGCGCCGGTTGCGGGGTTGTACGAGTCGTAACCGAGCACCTCGACCGAGATCCGCGGCGCGCCGGTCGCAGGGTCGGGACTCTCGTCGTGCACGGCGATCTCCGGTTGGCCGACCATGACGAATGCCTGATGTCGGGCCTCGGGCTTGAGGTCGCCGATCTGCAGGTCGCGATGCGGCCTGATCTTCACCACGTCTACGCGGCCGTAGCGGTCGTCGCAGTCGGGGGCGAATTCGTACGCGACGGCAAGCAGCAGTAGATCGTCCGTGCCGCCATCGATCCTTGCGACATCCGCCGCGGCCGTCGCGAGAATCGCACGGGTGGCGATGACCTCCGGAGACGCAATCATCAGAGCCGCAGAATTCTCAGCGGCCGCAGCGCCTGCGGCATAGGTCGCCCGGTGCGAGACAAGCCTGCTTGCTCCGGGCCACGGCTCGACTTCGGAGACGTGAATGTCGCTGCCCGCGCGCCCGCCGCGGATTGGCGACTCGCAGATGTGCGCGAGCACGGCGGCCGCGTACTCACCATCGGCCGCAGGCGTGGCTTGGCCGACCTTGTCGTTTGTGAGGTCTGCAGCATCGTCGAGGTCATCGAACGGGAGGTAGGACCACGGCGTTTCACTCTCGACGGTGAACGGCGAAGCAACGCGCACGACGCCCCGTGTGACGTGCGGCTGGTCGACAAGCATGGTCGCTGGTGGGTTCTCGTTGTAGGCGAGCGTCGCTGCGCTGACGGACGGAACACGCTGGTACACGAAGCCAGCGGCGGGGTCGTTCCCGTACTCGGCCGAGGGCGCCTCTTCCTTGCCCCGCCCCGATAGCTCGGCGTCTGCGGCCGCTCCCTCGAGGGAGTCCGTGAGCGTGTAGTAGGGGAAGGTTGCTGTGGCGATGCGCTGCCGCGCGATCGCGGTTGCCACTGGCGACGTGTCGATCGTGATCCAGCGGCGACCCCAGCGCTCGGCGTTGAGGGAGGTCGTGCCGCCGCCGCACGTGGGGTCGAGCACGAGGTCGCCCGGGTCGGTGGACATCAGCAGGCAGCGCTCGATCACGCTGTTGGCTGTCTGCACCACGTAGCGCTTGTCCGACGTGGACATCTGCTGGTGCCAGAGATTGTGAACCTGTCGTCCCGGCACTTCCTCCTCGTAACGCTTCCAGCTCAGTAGCGAGGTCGGACCGGCAACGTCCAGTCGGCCCAGTGCGGCCAACCGGTCCATGCCGTCCTTGGACACGCTCCATTGCCTGCCTTGCGGGCATGGCCAGTCCTGCCCGTCCCAGTGATAAGGCTCGGAACGCCCGGTTGTTGACGTTCCCAGCGATGTGAGCGGCATGCGCCGGTACAGCCGGGCGCCGTCCGGAAGGTGGGCGTCAGGATCATCCCGCTCCGCGGGAGTGAGAGTCCGGGTGGTTCCGCCCGCCTCTTCTACCATTGCGTACGAGCTCATGTACTCGAGCTTGCCAGCGCGATCAAGCGGCTCGTACAGCTGGCGGTATTTCAGCTGCCCCTTGTCTCTCGCATACCACAGCAGGAAGTCGGCTACGCTCGGCAGGGTGTTGGCCGACGTGCTTCCACTGGTGGCATACGGAATCAGCGCGACTCGGTGCTCGGCGCCGAACACCTCGTCGAGCAGCAAGCCCATCCGCAGCACGTTCTCGTCGCCGATCTGTACGAAGATCGAGCCGGTTTCCGCCAGCAATTCCCGGCACAGCGCCAGGCGTTCGTACATCCCGTCCAGGTACGAGTGGATGCCATGCTCGTAGGTGTCCCGGAACGCCGCTATCGTCTGCGGGTCCGACGGTAACCCCTTGCGATTCTCTGCTGTGCCGCGGTCGTCTACCGCGACCTGGAAATTCGACTTGTAGCTCATTCCGTAGGGCGGGTCGAAGTAGATCATCTGCACCTGGCCGGCGAGTCCCTCCCGCCCGGCAAGCGAAGCCATCACCCGTGCGCTCTCACCATGGATCACGCGGTTCTGCCAGTTGCCGTCGTGGCGGTACCAATCGAGGGCGCTCCCCTCAGGGAGCCCGTTGAACGCCTCGAACATGCTGCCCTGGAGATCGTCACCGCTGGCCTGTAGTTGCTTGACGAACAGGTGCGGCTCGATCTTCTCGCGCGCATAGAGCGGGTGCGCTTCGTACGGCTTGATGCGCCCGTCGCCCGCGCTCTGCGCCCCGCGCGCCCAGGCCAGCCGCGGCTGCTCGTCGAACTCCCGGAGCTCAGGCGTGAACGCCAGCGGTCGCTTATCGTCCGGCCCCATCAACGGTTCGGTCTGCTCGGTCGGCAGGTTCTTGCGCGACGCCGACGCGAACGTGTAGCTCTCGGTCGGCTGCTGTGGCTTCTTGCTTCCTCGTGATGGCATGGCTAGCGAACTCCTTTGGCGGCCGGCAGTAGTTGGCGCGCTCTGTGGATCGCGGCGTTCAGGTCGACCGCCAGCAGTCGGGAATCAGCCTCGTAGGCCTCGTATGACTCCGGAATCTGCGTGAATGCCCAGCGACGAAGCGAGGGCGTCAGATTGGGGTCGTTGCGCACCGCCGGGATCCAGTAACGCTCTACGTACTCCCGCTTCGCGGCCGACTTGTCGTCGGGTTCCCTCTTACCTTCGATCATCAGGTAGACCGCGTCGCCCGTGTCCCGTCCTCCGAAGAGCCGCGCCACGAAATCCGGTTCGTAGCGCCGCCAGGCACCGTCATGCAGGTAGGGCACGGTCCAGCCCAGCCCGTAGTTGCGTGCCCATGCCGTCACAGCGCGATGCGCGTCGAGCAGCCTTGCGATCTCGGCCTCGGGGCCGGAGTGGCAGGCGGCGATGTTGATTTCGGAGCATTCGGTTTGAGCGTCCAGAGAGTACGGGTAGTGATCGCTGAGGCTTGTCTGGTACGTAATGCCGTGCGTGGAGCGAAGTCGCGGGTGCTCGTAGACTCCGACTATTCCATCCTTCATTCCCTCGGACGGCACGCAGGCGTCGACCATAGCGTCGACTGCCTTCTGTCTGGCCTCGCTCGAGAGCAACCGCCGCCAGGCAGCGCCACCTTCTGCCGCAGCGCGCACCTGGGGTAGTTCGAGCCACTGGCGCACATCCGCGATCGCGTTCCGGAACAGGAACACCCGCCGGGCACTCTCGCCGCCTTCAAGCAGCTCGCGCTCCCAGGCCTGTACCAGGGCGGACGCGATTTCCGCCTCCACCTGTTGCCGGCGGGCATCGTCCGGGGCGCTGGCGACGATCTCCTCCGTTCCGGCCACACCCACCATCACTGCCATCGTGGGCGTGCCTGCGAGCTTGAAGGGCGCCACGCGACCCGGGTCGAGGCGGCGGCTGCCCGAGCCCTCGGCGAACCGGTAGGACGCGATGAGCGGGAAGTCGATACGACGATCCTGTCGCCCGGTCAGGGTTTTGATCTCGTAGCTCTGCCGCGGTTCAGGGTTCGGTGCGACGTCCCTCGAGGCGGGAGGAAGGAAGTCGAACGGTACCCCAAGCACCTCGGCGAACTCGGGCGGCAACAGCCCGTCGTCGCCAACGTCGTAGCTCGATCGCCGGAGCGCGCGGCCCACGACCTGCTCGCAGAGCAGCTGCGTCGAGAACGCCCGGTACCCGAGGATGTGCGTGCACTTCGCATCCCAGCCCTCGGTCAACATCGAAACCGACACGACGCAGCGTATCTGCTCGCCGAGCTTGCCCGCCTTCCCGACCGTGTTGAGCGCCTCGCGTACGACCGACTGGTCATCCATGCCCGGGCCGATGCCGCCCATCTCCCGCAGGAGCGACGCCTGTGCGGAGATCGCCCGGCCCAGTCTGGTGCCCCTACCGATCTCCGTTTCTTGCTCAAGCTGCGAGTGCACGAGCAGTGTTCTGATCGACGGCTCCCAGCCGGACCGATCGGGCGTCACGTTCGAGAAGAGCGAGCAGGCGCCGCGGTGGTAGACCGGATGTCCGTCGCCATCCTCTTCCGTGTAGCCCGCGATGTAGTCGTGCAACGCCTCGGCGTTGACGATATCGCCTGCGACGACGATGAATACGGGCGGTGTGGGCATCGGCCGCTCGGCGCTCTCTCCACACCACTGCTCGTAGATTGACTCGTAGTTGCGGTAGAGCGCCTCGAGGCCCGAGCTGATCGCGCCGTGCAATCCGCCTCGTTGGAGCTTCTTCGGGTTGGTGTTCTGGAACAGGCGCCGCCAGACGGGCGACTCGGCGTCGCTATCATCTTCGACCGGAACGCGCGGAATCTTGACCAGTCCCGACTCGATCGCGTCGAGCAGGCTGAAGTCGGAAACGCACCAGGGGAACATCTCGGCGTCCTTGCGCGCCGCGGTGCTGATGAACATCGGCGTCGCCGAGAAGTCGTAGACGGGCTCGGCCAGCAACTCCGCGGTCCGCAGGCTGCGCAAGGCGTTGAACCAGAGTGCCGCGGGCTCGTCCTGCTGCTTCTTCGCAACTGCGGCCAGTGGCTCTGCACCGCCGCCGCGCTCCGAGCCCGGCAGGTAGCAGTGATGCGCCTCGTCGTTGAGCACGACGATCTTGCCGTCACCCGCGAGTGCCCGCATCCCCCGCAGCACCCGCACCAGCATCGCCCGCGGGCTCTCGAGGACGCGTTCAGCGGACTGGCGGAGTAGCCTGCGGGTGTCGCCGGTCACATGCTGCCCGAGTATGTCCCGGCGCTGGAACGCCTGGAAGTTGACCTGCCGCACCTGCACCCGGCCCAGATGTTTCCGCAGGTCGGCCGGCACGAGATCGAGCTCCGCATAAACGTTGTTCGCCTTCGTGGGGTCGAGAACGCCCAACCGCTCGCGCACCGTGAGACCCGGGGTGATGGCCAGGAACTGGGTGTGGTAGCGCCCGGCGTGCCGGCCGTTGCGTCTGCCACTCGCGGCATTGACCGCGTGCCAGGCGATCACCATTCCCATGGTGGCGGTCTTCCCTGTGCCGGTAGCCATCTTGACGGCCATCCGGAGGAGGTTGTCGTTGAAGTCCCGGCTGATCTGCTCGGCACGGGCCAGCAGGTCGCTCTTCGGGCGACCGCTGCTGCCTGGCGCGACCTCGGTCAGCCAGATCAGCGTCTCCAGCGCCTCGACCTGCGCAAAGAACAGACGGCGCATCGCGAGCGGGTTGGTCCAGTGGGCCAACAGTCGCCTCGTATTCACTGTCGCGCCCTCGTACCCTCCGTCGCGCCAGCTCCCGACGGCGTCGCGGATCTCGTTCACGAGCTGGTTCTGGATCAGTGGGAGCTGCTCGCCAAGCCGCTGCGTCGGCACGGCTGGCAGGTTGGCGCTTGGCCGGCGGCCAGCCACCTGCTCGGATGTTGCGCGGTGCTCGTGGTCGAGCTTCCAGTAGCGCGAGGGCTGTTCGTAGGGAGAGTTGATAATCGGGTGCGTGATCGAGTTGATCGGCTCGCCTGCGACGGCGTCCCGAGCGTCCACCGTCGAGTCTGGCGTCACGGTCATGCGGCGGCGGCTCCCGTCATCGCGTGGCGAAGCGCGCACAGACCGAGCGATCGGCGCTTGGCACCCGCTGGATGAGCGGGATCGAACTGCCGCCCGTGCTCCCGCGGGTCAGGGTGCCGCGCGCACAGCAGGTCGCAGATGTCGACGAAGCCTGCTGACATGTGTCCTCCCACTCGCTGTACCCCTAGTGTTTCACGTAACCCGCCGCACTACTACCGGCCGCCGCTGCTCGTCGACAATCGCAACATCTCGACGACCTGGCTCGTCAGCTGGCGGTCGTCGTCGCTTCCGCAACCTAGATTCCGCCGGACTCCGCGTACCGAGTGAACTCCGACAGGTCCAACACGGCGATGAGTCCGCTCGTCGACACCTGACTACTCAGCCAGTTCTTCGCCCGCTCGGTGTAGCCGCCACCATCGAGCACGATGACCGTGTCGACCCCGTTCCGCCTCACCGACTGGACCTCGAACGGGAACTTCTCCTCGACGCTACCCGACACCGCCTGCCACCTACACTGGATTGCCAGGCAATCGCCGTGTAGGCCCGGGTGATACAGAAGGAAATCTACGCGGCGCGGCTTCTCGTAGAGATCCTGTCCGGCCTCGAACTGCCTCGAATAGATCGGCTGCCCGAGCTCGCGGGCCGCTCGGAACCTCACTTGCGGCACGAGGAGGTAGTCACGCCCCTCAATCACTTCGGCGACGCGGTCCCGAAGAATCTGTCCTGACCCATGTTCCGATGCCGCTTGCCGGCTCATGCGCTGACGATCAGGAGTTCGCTGACCTTGCTACGCCCAGCACCATTGGAGTTGATGTTGCGTGCTACTTGTACCTCCCGGAGCGTCCATGCCTTGTAGAGGGCCCGGATGAATGGCGTGTCGTTGTTCGACAGTATCACGTGCGCCCCGGCATCTGCCCAAACCGTCGCTCTATCACGGAGGGCTACCTGCTCTTCGCTGCCGAATCCGCTGCCCGTATATGCTGTGAATGTTCCATCGTACGGCGGGTCACAGTACACGACATCGCCTGCTCGGGGAGCGATGGAACGATTGGCGAACGATCCTGCAAGCAACGTAGCTTCCCCAAGTGCAATCGAAGCCGAGCGCAGGTTTTCGGCATCGCAGATTCTGGGGTCGTCGTAACTGCCCATGGGGACATTGAACTTACCTGACTTGTTGACCCTGAATAAACCGTTATAAGCAGTTCTATTGAGGTAGATGAACCGCGCAGCGATCGCCACGGGGTCTTGTTCGTCGTGCTGGTCCCGCACTGCATAGTAGTGAGCACGCGAGTGCATCTCCGCGTGGCGTTCCAAGCGCTCGATGAGAGGCTCCGTGTCCTTCTGGATGACCTTGTACGTGATCATGAGATCGAGGTTCACGTCGGACAAATGCGCCTCGCGGGAGCGACCTCCGAGCGCGAAGAACACCGCCCCGCCACCAACGAACGGCTCCCAGTAGTCGTTGAACGTTTGCGGCAGCAGCCTCGCAATGTCCGGCACCAGGGTTCGCTTACCACCGGCCCACTTCAAGAATGGTGCGGCCTGCTCCCGACCGGGGGGCTCGACCGCCGCTTCGCCTGGCATCTGCGCTCCGCCCGCAAGGTTGCTCATGCTGCCAGCTTCCCGCATCTCACACCCCGGCATGCCCAGTGTAGCGGCACACGAAACCCACGGCCGTCGGTCGCCGCATCGGCCCCGTGTCCCGGTTCTGAATGGGGTGCGAGGTACCGGACACCGGCGCTGAGCAGCACGGATCACGCCCTTCCGCGGTGGCGATGAATCGAGCTCACGTTCGGAGCGCCCCCGCTCACCCGCTTCTCGAGCTGCGCGCTCTCCCGAGCGAGCACCTGCACCACGCACGCCATGCGCTTCAGATCAGCAGTAGCCTGCTTCAGAGCCTCGCGGTCCCGTTCGTGCCGCTCGCGCAGCTGAGCATTCTTCTCCTGTAGGTCGCGAAGCGTCTCGGGTGTCGAGCCTTGGGCGAGGACCCTGGCGCGAAACTCATCCTGCAGGTCGGGATGCTTGTGCGTGAGCCGCCAGCGCTTCATCCCAGCCTCGTCCGCAAGCGCCGACACCGTCAGCTTACCGTTGGAGCGGATCGGCTTGCCCGCCAGCAGCCGATCCATGGCGTCTCGAATCGTGCGGCGCTCACGGTCACTGTCTGTCACTGCACTCTCCTGTCCAAACCGACGCGGTCCCGTTCGTGGGCGGCGACGATCCCCTCTAGGAGCGCGGCACGCTGGCGGCAGCGCACCACTTTTGGCAGCGATGTCCCCGGCGCTTCCGCCTCCGCTCGCAGCAGCTCGATCTCTTTGCGCATCTCGGAGATATCCGAGTCGGTGTAGACGACGTTCGAACACTGCCGCTTACAGTGGCTCAGACTTGGCGTTGACGCAGGGCCAACCAGATCGGGGTTGCACAGGGCCGTGGTGGCGTCATAGAGGCACGTGAGGTGTAGATGGCGATTGCCGTAGATGGCTACGCCCTCTTGCTCGGCGAACAGTGCTGCGAGTTCTTCGCGCTCCATACGAATTCCCTCAAATTGCCCGAGCGCGGTGAAGGCATCGAGATAGCGCTCCGCCGCCGGGCCGCTGACCTTTTCGCCGGCTTCCAGGAGTTCCGCTGCAGCGGCAAAGCGTTCGGCAATCGCGGAAGCCTCCTCCATGTGGTACGGAGTCCTTTGGCCAGTGAAGATCTGCGTTCCGTACCCGTCCGTCACGTGGAGGCCCACGTGCTCGAAGTGCGTGCCCAGCGAGAGGCGCCCGAACGGCTGGTGGTACACGAACCACGCCATCGTCCGGCGCAGGCGCACAACCGTGACATTCCCCAGAGGGTCCTCGGGGATGGCGGCCTCAGGCAACCCCATCCGATCCGCCGTCGCATTGCACCAGTCAATGAGCCGCGCGGTTGCGTAGTTGATCTCATTCTTCGACACGGCAACTTCATCGCTCGGCGCCATGCCACGAGACACCCTCTTGGTGAATACCGTCTTCGGGAACAGTAGCCCTGATCCGTGCAATCTCCCCATGAGAGCGATGGCCTGAGGCACTGGCACGATCCCGGGCCAGGGCCTGTCGCGTTCCTGCCCTCCAGGAATCCAGTTCCCATCCCGGCCAACCACCTTGAATTTCCGCCCCCAGACCTCATAGCCCGGTGGGAGGTCCTTACCCCGATCGACACGGTGGCAGCACCCACGCTCCAGAGCCCGCGCCTCCTTGCCGCGCATGCCTGTGATATACGCGATGGTGAGCAGGCACGCCGTCGCGAGATTTCGTACAAGGTTGTCGACATCGTAGAAATCGATGTCGTCCGTCCATGGTCGACCGGCCATCTGCCCCGTGATCTCGATGCCCAGCGGTACACCGAGTTCAATTGGAACGCCGTATGGAGGGGTGATGATCTTCCCGCCCACGCCGGCCTGCGCTGCAACGTACTTTCGGGCGATGACGACCCGCCCTCCAAGGAGCCGGCCAGGCAGAGCCCCGCCTTCCGTGCGGAGACCGTCCAAGTACCTTCGCCACCGCTCCCTATCACCGCCCTCGATGTTCTCGCGGAATCCGGCGAGCAGGGCGTCGCGCTTGGCGAGCGCGCGTTCGATGTCCTGGCTGGCCTCCAATATCAGCCACTCCCACCACTTGAAGCACATACCGATAGTGTCGGGGGCGATGGGCTCAATCTTGTTTTCGCCGGTCAGAGTCTGCAGGCCGAGGAGATCTCTGAGGCGCGGACCCTCCGGAGCTTCCCAGGGCGGCTGGGAGAGCCGGTCGGCCTCGGGCAGGTACGCGCCGTGCAGCCACATCCTGCTGAGCGCCCATAGCAGCAGGTACCGCTCAGGGTCCTTGGTGCCCGGCTGAGACCTCACGTGCTCAAGGTAGTCATACAGGAGCGCTTCATCTACATCGCTGAAGCTGTCGATGCGCCGTTCCTCAAGCCATCCCGCAAAGGTCGACACGCGGCTCAGCATCGCAATCACAGTCTCAGGATGAAGGATGGTCCGTGCCGGCGAGGAACGGTGGAACATCCCCTCCGGCGTCGGCCGCTGGAGCTGAGCGAACGCCAATCGCTTGAGAGGGACACGGAACGCCTCGGGGAACCTCGTCCAGTGAATCGTGAGGTGCTCCCCCGCCAGCTCGCGGGTGTGGGGCGGGATGTGCCAGACATTGTCGCCGAAACGGGAACGCCGCTCGGGCGAGACTTCGCGCCACTCGCCGGGGTTCTCCAGCACCATCATCTCGGGACTCACGTCGATGACTGCGGATTCCGGCTTTGAGGCTGCATGAGTCTGCATCGTCACACCTCGAAGTCTCCGCGAGCCACTCGCTCGGCATGCGCAATGTGGTCAGCAGTGATCATGGTTTCGGCCTGTTTCAGCTCGGCAGCAGTCGCACCGCCGGCGAGGTGCCGGTAACGAAGGACATACACGTCGAACTCTCCTTCCCACCTGGTGCCGTGCACGGCTGCCGCACGCGCCTCGAATACCCGAAGCATGGCCAGCTGCGCCGGCAGGTGCTCGGGAGTGGAAATCGAGTTCGGGCAGCCCGCACAATCCACTGGCGGGCTAGTGCAGATCCCACCCTCGTCCTGAGGGTGGGGACTGTGGAAGATGTCCCTGCACGCCGTGCCCCCATACGTATCGAGACGCCCCTCGACGACATCGCGGACTTGGTCCGGACGGAGGCCCACGTTACGGGCAACGGATTCCGGGCTCACGCGTGCGGTCGCAAGGTCGTCCGCATTAAGCTTCAGTCCTGCAACCGTTCGCGCATCGGCAAGCATTTCTTCCTGGGCCTGCTCTACCTCACGTAGAGCCAACTCGTGCGTGCGGGGGTCATGTCGCACATAGTCGCGCTCGTGGACTTCCTGCGTGTTCTGCGCCGATTGGCGCATGAGTACCTGGTAGGTCTTTCGGATGCGGCGGAGCCTGACCTCGACGGGCGAGCCGTCCTTACGACGAACGACCTCCTTCTTGCGCCACTCCTCCGACAGCTCATGGGTCGTCAACACATCCGTGGAGAGCACACGCGATGGGTGGCGCGTCCGGTGGCCCGATCCCGTGACAAGCAACTGGTCCGTCGGATACCCCTGGGCAGCGAGTACATCACGCACTCCCTGGGTGACGAAGATGGCTTGTTCCAGGATCCTGGCCGCGCTGCCGTGGAAGGTCACGCTCCGGTAACGCGCGCGGGGGCCACTACGCGGCTTGACCAATCGCACCGCGTAGACGGGTTGGCCGACCCTGTCGAGCCCTGCGCGGTGGATGTCGCTGAGTCGAAGCCTGGCCATGGATGAAGCATTCAGGCCGCGCGCACACGCAAGCCGGAGCATGACGGCGTATATGTCGGCTCGCGACGGGAATAGAGCCTGATAGTACAAGTGCCGACCGCGTGGGAGGTGGAGAGCTTCGCCCAAGAACTCGCGCTTCTTGGCCGAAGCCCCATGCCACGCCACCGGCATCCGAACCGTACGATTCAAGTGATCGAGGATCTCCCCGATGCTCCAGAGCCTGCCTCTCATCTTTACACGCGGAGCATCGAGCGGCTCCTCACCCGCCTGGTACAGGGCAAGTGCTTCTCGATTGGCTCTGAGACGGGATTCCAGAGCAGCCACCCTACGTCTCGCTGCGCGTCGGATGAGTACGAAGTCTCGAATCGCGTAGGCGCGTTCCGCAGCTTGTTCCGGCGCATGCGCTTGCCTAGTCCTGACAACTCGTAGAGTGTCGGCTGGCAGGCCCTGCGCACCCCCCAACACCACGCGCGCTCCGTAGATTCTGGTCGGCCACTCCTCCCGGGCCTCGCCCGCGCGGACCCAATCCAGATAGACATCGGGTGTGACATCGCCGATCGACTGGACTTCGGGATGTTGTTCCGGTATCTCTTCGGCAATCCGCCGCACAACCCAGGCGCCGCTGACCACCGACTTCGGGCTCCGCCAGCGCCCGTCAGGGCTCACAGCCCTCGCCAGTGAATCCACGAGGGGAAGTAGCAGGCCCTTGGGAGAGTGCGTAGCGCGAAAGTCCTGCCGCCCGATCACCTCGCCGTCTTCGTTGACGAGTGGGCCGAGCGTGAGTCCGTCGGGGCTCAGTGCGGCAGGCCGGGAATACCCGGACGGCGGCATTACGACCTTGGCGCGCTTCCTCCGGCGGCTCACGCGGGCACTCCCAGAACTTGCGAGGAGCCCTCAACGATAATGTCCATCAACTCCTGGGGCGACCTGATCTTCACCTCGCCCAGTACGAAGAGATCCACCAGCGCGTGCTTTGCTGGCTCCAGGTAAATCTCCCGCGTTGTCTCGCTGCTCAAATGCCCGAGCAAGCTCTGCACAAACGCGTATCCATCCCCGAACTGTCGCCTGTAGTACTCGCGTTGCTCCGGCGTGATGTTGAACCGGTGATCCAGGAGGTAAAGACTGATGACCAGGTGCCGGAGCGCGAAGGAGTGCCGCAGCATATGGGGATAACAGAAGATCTCTGGTACCCCGCGTCGCGCACAGTGCTGGTCCGCCTCGTGGAACACCATCTGCCAGCTGTTGTACTTCATCGGCATGCCGGACTCAGTCAGCCACAGCATCGCGGGCTCCAGCCCGCGCCGCCCCTCCACGAAGACTCGGCGACGGGCGTCCGCCTCAAGATTGTCCAGCGACACGGTTCCTTCACCGCCGTTCTCGTCGCGATAGAAGACGTGCCCCCGTTTTGTGATGCGCTCGATGATCATGAGGCCCGTCAGATTGTTGTAGCGGCGCTTCGCTTGCGCCCGCGCCACGCTGGCCGCCCGCGTCGTGCGCGTATAGCCCTCGATCGCGGCAATCCCTGCGCGCTCGATCCAGAACTTTCGCCCACGGCCCTTCGCGACCGCCGCGCCAACGCGGCTTGCCGCGAAATACCTTCCGGGTTGGGGGCGCGAGGGCACTTCCTGCAGAAGCAAGGTCCCAGCCTCTCTCAATCGCAAGCCGCTTCGCCACAGCAATTCTGCGTACGCCGCATTGCGGGTCTTGTTGCGACCTCGGAACGACGGGTCAGGCAAGCCGTCCGCGCCGTAGCCGCGCAACCCCAGATTGCGCCATAGCTCGTAGGTTTCCGCCGTCAGCCACTTTATGTCCTGCGAGCTAGCATTGGTGGGACGAATGCCACTCAGTGCGTCCGGGTGGAGCGCAGTGACCCCCTGTTCAGACGCCCACCTGAAGAAGTGCTGGAATGCGGCGAGCTCACGCGCGAACGTGGCTCCGCTGATTCGTCGATCAGAGTTCTTCTCGTCACGCCGGCGCCAGTGCTCGTAGTCGAACAGGTGGGTCGCTCTCATTGCTCGCCAGTCGATTCCCTGTGACTCCAGGTAGGACAGCAGGCCTCGGAGGCTTCGGGCGTACGAGGAACGCGATAGAGGAGCGAGCTTGCGGACGCGGGAGCTCGCGAAGTACTCCAGGACATCCAGATCGGGCGAGAAGTCCGGCCGCAGCAGGAACGGCATGCCGGGCCTAATTCTCAGGGCGCTCTCGCGTTCTTCGAGGTCCCCCCACTCACGAAGCAGCGGAGACAAAGCCACGCCCGGCGCCTCCGGGGCACCAGACTCGAAGAACATCCAATCGTATGCGTGCTGGATCATAGGACACACATTCTACCCCACAACACTGCAACCTGGAGTAGAAGAGGCCGTTGAAGCAGGTCTTGTTGAGGAAGATCAGCCGCGACGCGACCTCGATGTCGCTCGCGCCGCCGTCGGCGACGAGCTCGCGGTACTCCTCCCGCAGGCCGTAGTAGCAGTCCTCGCGCTCCGCGCCGTCGAGGTCGAGGTACGCTCGCTCCAGCTCGCCGAGCCGCTCGATCAGCGCCCCGGCGTCGTCGCGTACGGCGCGGAAGGCGGCGATCAGCTCGCGGTTGAGGTCGTTGAGCACGGCGCGGCGCGGCCGCCGCTCCGGGTCCGAGGCGAGGCGGAAGAAGAGCGCGCCGCCGCCGAGGAAGGGCTCGTAGTAGGTATCGATGCGCGCGGGAGCGCGCGCGACGAGCTGGTCGAGGATCTGGGTCTTGCCGCCGGCCCACTTGAGGAAGGGACGCGCGGCAGCGAGGGCGTGCGGGGCCTCGTCCGCGCCCGAGGCAGGGGTGACAGCCGTCCCGTCGCTGATCGTCGCTCTCCCGCCCGGGGCCGCGGAGTTCGCCGCGGTTGGGGGCGATTGTAGGGGCCGAGGGCGATGGCCGCACGAATATCTCGCGAGATATGCCCGCGCAACGCAATCGAAACAAAGGCGTAAATCAGGCGAAACACTACAGACGCATCCTGCTCACATCCGCCAGAGGGCGGAGAGAGGGGGAGCAGAGTATGGATACAGGCGATACCGCCTGGCTGCTCATGAGCAGCGCGCTCGTGCTATTCATGACACCGGGGCTCGCGTTCTTCTACGGAGGCATGGTGCGTGGACGCAACGTCCTCGCGATGCTGATGAAGAACTACGTGGCCATGGGCGTCGTCACGGTCACCTGGATCGTGATCGGTTACTCGCTGGCGTTCAGCGGGGACTGGGGGGGCCTGGGGCTGATCGGAGACCTCAAGCTCTTCGCGCTCGGTGAACTGGGCGTGGGGACAGAGCTCGGACTGGGCAACGATGTGCAGGGGAACACCTTCCCCGACACAGTGCACCTGCTATTCCAGCTGATGTTCGCGATCATCACGCCCGCGCTGATCTCGGGTGCGGTGGCGGAGCGGATGAAGTTCAGCGCCTGGGTCGTGTTCATCGCGATCTGGTCGATCGTCGTCTACGCGCCGATGGCGCACTGGGTCTGGGGCGGCGGCTTCCTGAGCGCAGTGGGCGACGCGACGAGCATCCCGGGCGTCAATGCGATCGATTTCGCCGGCGGGCTGGTGGTGCACATCAACGCCGGTGTCGCGGCGCTGGCGCTGGTCATGGTGCTCGGTCCGCGGCTCGGCTGGCGGCGCGACGTGATACGTCCGCACGCGCTGCCGTTCACGGTGCTGGGCGCCGGCATGCTCTGGTTCGGCTGGTTCGGCTTCAACGCCGGCTCGGCGTTCTTCGCCAACGGCGCCGCCGGGAACGCCTTCCTGACGACGCAGATCGCGGCGGGCGTCGCGGCCCTCACCTGGGCGCTGGCCGAGCAGTTCAAGCACGGCCGCCCGACCACGCTCGGGTTCGCCTCGGGTGCGGTTGCCGGACTGGTGGCGATCACGCCGGCGGCGGGCTTCGTCAGTCCGCTGTGGGCGCTGGTGATCGGCGTGGCGGCGGGCGTGATCTGCTTCCTCGCGCTGCAGATCAAGTTCCGCTACGGCTTCGACGACTCGCTCGACGTGGTCGCCGTCCACATGGTGGGCGGCATCGTCGGTGCGCTGCTGCTCGGGCTGTTCGCGGAAGCGGCGATCGGCGGCAGGGACGGATTGTTCTTCGGCAACCCCGGGCAACTGCTGAATCAGGCAGTGTCCATCGTGATCGCGCTCGTGTTCTCGTTCGTCGCGACGTACGTGATCGCGGTTATCATCGACCGGACGATGGGCCTGCGCGTCTCCGAGGACGAGGAGCGCCGCGGCCTTGATGTAGCCCTGCATGAAGAGCAGGGTTACGTGCTGACGGAGTAGCCGAAGATGAAACTGGTCATCGCCTACATCAACCCGTTCAAGCTGGACGAGATCCGCGACGCCCTCAAGGCTGCGGGCGTCGGGGGACTCTCCGCCAGCAACATCCAGGGCTTCGGCCGCCAGGCCGGCCACACCGAGACCTACCGCGGGGCCGAGTACGAAGTCGACTTCGTCCCCAAGGTGCGGATCGAGGTGCTGGTCGACGACGCGCTGACGCCGACCGTGATCTCCACTATCGAGGAGACCGCGCGCACCGGTTCCATCGGCGACGGCAAGATTGCCGTGCTGTCGGTGGAGAATGTGGTACGCATCCGCACGGGCGAGCGGGGGGAGGACGCCCTCTAGGGAACTCCCGCCCCGCCCATACGGGGAGAGACGACGGAATGGTTCAGGTTCCGGCCATGCAGCCATTCCTGGAGGCGCGCTCGGCGGTGGCCGGGCGCGCCTTTGCTCGTCCCCCGGGCACGAGCGGCCTGGCGCTTTGCCACGAGCTGAGCGATGCGCTGGACGAGAGCCTGCGCACGCTCGCCGTGGCCCTCCCGCCCTCGGGCGTCGCGATCGTCACCGTGGGCAGCACGGGCCGCCGCGAGCAGTGCCGCCACTCCGACGTAGACGTGATGCTGCTCTTCGAGCGCCAGCCGGAGCGGGCGGTCACCGAGGCGGTGCTCTACCCGCTCTGGGACAGCGGCCTGCAGATCGGCCACTCCGTGCGCACGCTGCGCCAGGTGGGGACCGCGGCCCGCGAAAACATGCAGACCTTCACCGCGCTGCTCGACGCGCGCCTCGTCGCCGGCGACGAGGCGCTGTTCGAGCGCTTCCGCAGCGGCTGGCGCAAGACCGTGCGGCGCGGGCGGGACTGGATGCGCCAGGAACTGGCCGAGGTCCATGAGGCGCGGCAGGCGCGCGAACCGTGGCAACTGCAGGAGCCCGACCTGAAGACCAGCCGCGGCGGACTGCGCTCGCTGCAGACCTCGCTCTGGCTCGCCGCCGCCGAGGCGATCGCCCAGGACCGTGACCCGCCCGCACTCGCACTCGACCTCGCGGACGCGCGCGAGGTGCTGCTGGCGACGCGCAACGCGCTGCACTCGCTCGAGGACCGCGCCAACGATCGGCTGCGGCGTGACCTCCTCGACGAGGTGACCGAGCGCCTCGGCGTCGACCGCACGGAGTGGGGCCGCCGCGTCAGCGCGGCGATGCGCACCGTGGACGCCACCACCACGGAGGCGCTGAGCGCCTCGGCCTCCTCGAGCCGCCGGAGCTGGCGCGGCTGGCTGCCCTGGCGGCGCCCCGCGGACGGGGACGGCAGGCACGCGGACGACCCGCACGCCGAGGACAGCCGCGGCGACCTCGATCGGCTGCTGGCGTCGCTCCGCGAGGGGGGCCCGGGCGGAACGCTCGATCCGCTGCCGCCCAACGAGTGGCTGGAGCGCCTGCTCCCCGAGTGGGAGGTGCTGCGCAACCAGCCGCATGTCGCCCCGTTCCACGCCCACCCCGTCGACGTGCACAGCTGGCGCACCGTCAGCGAGGCGATGTGGCTGCTGGAAGACGACGAGCCCGGCATCGCGGAACCGGCCGGGGAACTCGAGGATCCGCGCGATCTGCAGATCGCCGCGCTGCTGCACGACATCGGCAAGGGCCACGAGGGCCCGCACAGCGAGACGGGCGCGGTGATCGCCGAGCGCTTCGCCGCGCGGGCCGGCCTCGACGACGAGGTCGCGGGCCTCCTCTCCGCCACCGTCCGGCACCACCTGCTGCTACCGACGGTGGCGACCAGTCGCGACATCTCCGACGAACGCGTGATCCGCGATCTCGCCGAGCAGGTCGGCGACGTGCGCACGCTGAACCTGCTCTACCTCGTCTCCGTCGCCGACGCCAAGGCCTGCGGATCGGACATCTGGAACGCCTGGAAGGCGCAGCTCATGCGCTCGCTCTACACGCGCGTGCGCGAGGCGCTGTCCGACATCTCGCTGCACACCGCCGTGGCGCGGCGGCGACGGGCAGTGATCCAGGGGCTCAGCGGCTGGGTCGCCCCGCAGGCCGTGGAGAGGCACCTCGATCAGATGCCCCTCAACTACCTGCTCTCGATGGAGCCGCTGGCTATCGGGCGTCACATCGAGCTGATCGCCCACGGGGTGCTGGCCTCGCGCGGGGCCGGCGAGATGCGTCCGCTCACGCCGATGCTGCACCACGATCGGATCGGCGCCATCGACCGGCTGACGATCGTCACGGCGGACCAGCCCGGCATCCTGCAGGCCGTGGCGGGCACGCTCACCGTGCACAACGTCAACGTGCTCGGCGGCACCGCCTTCACGCGCGACGACGGCATCGCCGTCGACGTGATGCACCTCGGCGACGCGCGCGGCCGGCAGATCGACGCACGGCGCTGGGATCGCATCATCGAGGCCGTGCCGCGCGCGATCGCCGGCGAGTTCCCGATCGAGCAGCGCCTCGCCGAGACCCGCGAGGCCTACCGTGAGCAGCCGGCCGCGGCGATCCCCACCAGCGTGACCGTCGACAACACGGGCTCCGCGAACTACTCGATCGTCGAGGTTCGCGCAGCCGACCGCCTCGGCCTGCTCTACGCCATCACCAGCGTGCTCCACGAACTCGCGCTGGACATCCACATGGCGAAGGTCAACACCCTCGGCCACGAGATCGTCGACGCCTTCTACGTGCGCCGCGCCAACGGACGCCGCATCGAGGACGAGGACGAGATCGAGCGCCTCGCCGCGCACATCGCCGACGCCGTGGACGCCCTCGACGGGACGTAGGCGCGCAGCTCGCCCCGAGGGCGAGTCCGACCTATGGCTCTCTGAAGCTGGCGTTGAGCCAGCCCGCCACACGCTCGGGGACACCCTCCGGGTAGACACGCCAGGCGCCGGCCAGCACCTCGGCGAGCGGCAGCCACCTCGCGGTGAACGGGTACCCGCCCTCGTCCGCGGTCAGCGGCTCGAAGTCGTCCGGCGCCTCGCCCGGCGCGAACTCCACGAGGAACTCGAGGATCAGCTCGTGTCCCGGCTCGCCCTGGAGGGTGAAGCGGTTCTCGATCGCCCCGAGCTGCGCCTTGACCTCGATGGCGCGGCCGAGCTCCTCCCGGAACTCGCGCACGAGCGCCTCGGCGCCGGCCTCGCCGAACTCGATCTCGCCGCCGAGGCCGCGGTAGAAGGTCTCGCCCTTGACGCTGTCGTGGCCCTCGGCGAAGAGCAGGCGGTCCTCGTGCAGCAGCAGGCCCACGGCCAGCGGCCGGATGCGCGGCGGGGGCGCGGCGGAGAACTCGCCGTCCGAAGGAGGGGTGGACTCAGGCAGCCGGAGGCTCCTCCCGTGCGCGCGGCTCGCGGTGACCCGCGCTGCTCGGTAGGATACGCGGGCTTGCGGCCCGGCGAGGGTCGGGGCGCCCTCGCAGCGACCGTACGAAGGGAAGCGTGCAACAGATGGCGACGGAGATCACGAACGTCGGCGAGGCGCCGCCACTGGGCGAGGTTCCGGCGAAGATGCACGCCAGCCTGATCCGCGAGTCGCGCTTCGGACAGCCGCGCGACGCCTTCGAGATCGAGCAGGTGGACGTGCCGGAGCCCGGCCCGCGCCAGGTGCTGGTCTACGTGATGGCGGCAGGCACGAACTACAACAACGTCTGGGCCGCCCTCGGCGCGCCCGTCAACGTGATCGACGCGCGCCGCCGCCAGGGCGCCGAGGAGGACTTCCACATCGGCGGGTCCGATGCCTCGGGCGTCGTCTGGGCGGTCGGCGACGAGGTCACGAACGTCAAGGTCGGCGACCACGTCGTGCTCTCCTGCGGGATGTGGGACGAGGACGCCGCCGACATCCAGGCCGGCGGCGACCCGATGATGTCGAGCACCAACAAGATCTGGGGCTACGAGGAAAACTGGGGCTCCTTCGCCCAGTACACGCTCGTCGATCGCTACCAGTGCCACCCCAAGCCCGCGCACCTCAGCTGGGAGTCCGCCGCCGCCTACATGCTCGTCGGCGCGACCGCGTGGCGGATGCTGCGCGGCTGGCCGCCCAACGTCGTCAACGAAGGCGACCCCGTGCTGGTCTGGGGCGGCGCGGGCGGCCTCGGCTGCATGGCGATCCAGATCGTGCGCGAGTTCGGCGGCATCCCAATCGCCGTCGTTTCCGACGAGTCGAAGTACGAGTTCTGCCTGCAGCTGGGAGCGAAGGGCGTGATCAACCGCCGCGACTTCGACCACTGGGGCCGCCTCCCCGACATCGACGACGCCGAGGCGTTCGGCGAGTGGGCCGGCGGCGCGCGCCAGTTCGGGCGCGCCTTCTGGGACGCCCTCGGCGAGCGGCGCAGCCCGACGATCGTCTTCGACCACCCGGGCGAGGCGACGATCCCGACCTCGATCTTCCTCGTCGACAATGGCGGGATGGTCGTGATTTGCGCCGGCACCTCCGGCTACAACGCGGACGTGGACCTGCGCTACCTGTGGATGCGCCAGAAGCGCTTCCAGGGCTCGCACTTCGCCAACGTCGAGCAGTGCGCGGAGTTCAACGACTACGTCGTGCAGGGCCGCATCGACCCCGCACTCTCACGCGTCTTCGCCTTCGGCGATGTCGGCGAGAGCCACCAGCTGATGTACGAGAACCAGCACCCGCCGGGCAACATGGCGATCCTCGTCGGCGCGCCCAGCGAGGGCCTGGCGGACTTCCCCGTCTAGCAGGTGGGTCCCCTCACCCTGTGGAAAGCGGGTGAGGGGGGCGCCCGACCCGCGACGGGGCGCGACGGCAGATCCGAGGCGACCGCGTCTCTCCTGTGGGGGGCCCTGCGAGGTATCCTCGCGTCCTGAGCCAAACTGCCCCCCACTCCCCCATCCCGGACGAGCACGCGCACAGTCGTGTCGTGGACGCGAGGGATACCTCGCAGGGCCGCTCTCGCCCACCCACCCGCCCTCGGATTTTCTTTCTGTGGAGGCTGCGCCCCCACGCCCCCCGGGGATCGAACGCTGGAGACGTGTCCGATCCCCTCTCCCCGTGTGGGAGAGGGCTAGGGTGAGGGGCCTTCCCCGCCCTCGCTGTCGGCCAGGTCGGGCGCGTCGAACAGCGGCTCGATGTCGCTGACGTCGACCTCGCGCCGGGCGAGATCGAGGTCGTACATCCGCTGCAGGTTCAGCCAGAACTCGGGCGTCATCCGCAGGGCCCGTCCGAGCCTCAGCGCCGTGTCCGCCGTGATCGACCTGCGGCAGTGGACGATGTCGTTGATGCGCACGGCGGGAACCCCGACCGTCTTCGCGAGGCGGTACTGGCTGACACCGAGCTCGTCCAGCATCTCCGCCAGGTGCTCACCAGGGTGAATCGGCTCAGCTAGGGCAGTCACGGCTCTCTCCTCAGTGGTAGTCGACGATCTCGATCTCCATCGCGTTGCTCTCGACCCAGACGAAGCACACGCGCCACTGGTCGTTGATGCGGATGCTGTACTGGCCACGCCGGTCCCCGCGCAAGCGCTCGAGGCGATGCGACGGCGGCACCCGGAGATCGGACAGCGAGGTTGCAGCAACCACCCGCTGCAACCTCATCCGCGCCCGCCGCCGCACGTCGGCAGGCAGGCGGCGGACTGGCCGATCGAAGAAGAGCCGCTCGGCGTCCCTGTCCTTGAACCGCCTCACCGGACCCGATAGTAACGCGCTGCGTTAATAACGACAAGCATACAGACTGTCGGCAGCCTACCCCGCCCCGCCCTCGCCCACAGCCGGCGAGGGCGCAGAGGGCGCACCGACGCGGCCGAAACGGCGCTCGACGACCTCCCGCCGGTACTCGAAGATCGCGCGCACGCGATCGGCGACCAGCAGCGCGTTCAGCACATCGCCGAGCGGCCCCAGCGGCGCCGCGTAGTGCACGATGTCGCCGATCTCGACGCCGCCCTCGACCGCGCGGAAGTGGTGCTGGTGGCGCCAGAAGCGGTACGGCCCGAAGCGCTGCTCGTCGACGAACAGCTCGCCCTCCACGAGCTGCGTGATCTCCGTCACCCACGTCAGCGGCAGCCCGAACAGCGGGCGCACGCGGTGCAGGATGATCAGCCCCGGATGCATCCGCTCCGGGAGCGGCGAGGCGACCTCGAAGGCCAGCTCCGGCGGCGTGATCAGCGCGAGACTGCGCGGGTCCGAGAAGAACGCCCACGCCTCGTCGAGGCCGATCGGCGCCAGCTGACGCGTCTCGAAGCGGTGGAGGCCCATGGCGCGCCCTCCGCGCCCTCCGCGCGCCTCGCGCCGCCCGTCAGGCGGCGAGCACCGCCTCGAGGGCGCCGTCGATCTGCGGGTGGCTGAACTCGAAGCCGGAGCCGGCGAGCGCCTGCGGCACGATCCGCTGGCTCGCGAAGAGCTCGGCGGGGTCCTGGCCGAAGGCGAGCTTGTAGGCGAAGCCCGGGAGCGGGAACAGCGTCGGGCGGCGCAGCGCGCGGCCCAGCGCCTTCGTGAACTCGGCGTTCGTCGTCGCGCCCGGCGCGGCGGCGTTGACCGCCCCGCTCACGTCCGACGTGATCGCGTGCTCCAGCGAGCGCAACTGGTCCTCGAGGGTGATCCACGCCATCCACCAGCGGCCGTTGCCGAGCGTGCCGCCGAGGCCGAGCCGGAACGGCAGCAGCATCCGCGAGAGCGGCGGCCCCTGCTTCGAGAGCACGATCGCCGAGCGATGGCGCACCGTGCGGATGCCGTGCTCCTCGGCGCGCTGCGCCTCCGCCTCCCAGTCCGTCACGAGGTCCGCGAGAAAGCCCATCCCGCGCCCGGCGTCCTCGCTCAGCTCCGCGTCCCCGCGGTCGCCGTAGAAGCCGACGGCCGACTGGTTGACGAGCGCGGCCGGCCGGTCGCCCTCGGCGAGTGAGCCGAGGTGCTCGACGAGCGCGCGCGTGAGGTCGATGCGGCTGCTGCGCAGCTCGGCGCGGCGCGCGCCGGACCAGCGTGCGCCGCCGATGTTCGCGCCGCTGAGGTTCACGACCGCGTCGTGCCCGGCGAAGGCACCGCCGCGGATCCAGCCGCCCGCCGGATCCCAGTCGGCGCCGGGTTCGTCCTCGCCGCCGCGCCGGATGCGCGCCACCTCGTGCCCGCCGGCCTCGAGCCGCGCCGCAAGCGCGCTCCCGATCAGTCCCGTGCTCCCGGTCATCGCCACCCGCATCACGCACCTCCTCGCCCCTTCCATCGTGGGAAGGGCCGAGCGCAGGCGCAAGGTTGTGCGGTGGGGTGCGAGTGGGGGCCGACAAGACACATACGTTGAGATCCACCGCCTTGGCGCTCGCCTGCTTCCGGCGTTCACCGATCACCGGGAGGCCGGCGTGATGGCTGACCGCTGCCCGACTTGGACCATCGACGACGCGCCCGCCGCCGAGGATGTCTTCGGCTCGCACGAGCCGATCGTCGATGCCATACGGGACGTGATCGCTACCGAGCCGGGTGGCCGCACGATCGGACTCGAGGGCGGCTGGGGCTCGGGAAAGTCGACGGTGGTGAAGCTTCTGGGCGACCGCATGGCCAGCCCGGACTCTCACATGGTCGTATTCGACACCTGGGCGCACGAGGGAGATCCGCTGCGGCGCTCTTTCCTCGAGGAACTCATCCGCAGCCTGACAGCGAAGTCCTGGGTCGACGAAGAGACTTGGACGAACCGGCGCGAGGAATTGGCCAAGCGGCGTCGCGTCGAGACCACCCGGCCAGTGGCGAAGCTTGAGAAGCCAGCGATCGTCGCCGGTGTGGCTACAGCGGTATTCGCGATCTTGCTGCCGTTGGCCACCGCGCTACTCAGCGCGGGACTGACCGCCGACCCTATGTCTGCAGGCATGGTTCGCGCAGGGGGAACGATCTTCAGCCTCCTGGCCGTTGTGTTCGTGGTTGTCGGCGGACTGTCACTGAGCGGTCGACTGGGGGGCTCGGGCGGCACGTGGGTGTCCTTGTTCTCGGTCCAGTCGGTCACCGAATCCAACCGCGAGACGATCGAGACGCCTGATCCGACCTCCATTGAGTTCGAGGCGACGTTTAGGGACTTGATGAGAGACGCCCTCGGCGCCGACTCTCGGCGACGGCTAATCCTCGTGGTGGACAACCTGGACCGCGTGGCGCCGGAGGACGCTCGATCGATCTGGGCGACACTGCAGACGTTCTTGCATCACTCGCAGGATGCCCGGGTGCACTGGCTCGACGCGCTCTGGGTGCTCCTGCCATACGACCCAACCGGAATCAAGCGCCTTTGGAACGGCTCGGACCCTGACCGTTCAGGAGATGATTCGGACAGCGACTCCTTGGCAGACAGGCAGCCCCGCCCACTCGCGGAGTCGTTCATTGAGAAGAGCATCCAGCTGCGGTTCGAGGTCCCGCTGCCACTCATCACCGACTGGCGCGAGTATCTGGAGTCGAACCTGCAGCACGCGCTACCAAACCACGAGGCCGACTTCTATGCGGCGTACCGCCTCTACGCGCACAAGCTGGCCGAGGAGGGCCGGGCACCAACCCCTCGCGAGCTCAAGCAGTACGTCAATCGGATCGGGGCACTCCACCGACGGTGGCAGCACGCCTTGCCCTTTGCCAGTCTGGCCTACCATGCCTCCCTCAACGTCTCAGGCGCCGCGGTGGCTCAACGCCTCCGGGCAGGCTCACTTCCAGACCGAAGGCTGGCAGGACTGCTGATGGACGGCGTCGAGGGCCACTTGGCAGCGCTCGCGTTCAACACGGACCCAGACCATGCCCGGCAGTTGTTGCTCGGCCCCCTGATCGAACGAGCGCTGACGCGCGGGACGCCCGACGAGCTGATCGAACTATTGGACCTGCCCGGATTCTGGGAAGCGCTCTTTGAGCTTCCGTTCTGGCCATCGTCGCTCCGTCCGGAGCTGTTCACCGCAGCCCGTCGGCTGCTCGACATCCCGGAGGGAAGGCGTCCGGACGCCGAATGGTCCGAAGTCCGGTCGCTAGTCGCCGAACGAGGGCTCTTCTTCCAAGACTGGCCAGCGCTCGACGAAGACTCGGCCAAGGATCTGTCGGGGCTTCTCACGCTGGTCGACGAAGCTTCCGGAGCTCGCATCGCCGCGAACGCAACGGCAGCCACGATCCAGCCCGAACAGGAGGCGCCATGGGCCGAAGGCACGCATGCACTCCTGACCCAATTCGATTGGCTGAGATTGCGGGCATCCGGCAGCCCTGAAGCCGTCTGCAACGTACTCGCGCGCTTCGGCGCCCTCTCGGGCATGCGCACACTCGCGCCTAGACTCGCGATCGAGCCAACGGATAGAGCGGCACTCGACCAAGTGATCGTGGGGCGCATCGGGGATGAGCCCAACAGTGCTTGGCGCGCCCTCAACGTACTCCGCGAGGTCGAGGCCGATCTCGACTGGGATCCGTTCGTCTCTGCTGCGGCGGAACAGTTGAGATCCCGCGCGGCCTCGCAAAGTCGCAGCCAGAACTTTGAGGTCGACGCTCGTCATGCGCTCACTCTGCTCCAAATCGTCAGGCTGGGGGGAGCGGCTTCGTCGGAGGAGCGCGCCGCCCTGGCCAGTGAAGGGGTTGCGCTCGAGTACGTCGCCCTTGCCGCCAGCGAGGATGAAGAAGCCGCGCTAGGGGAGTGGGTGTATGAAGTATTCCGGCAGTCGCCGCCCGATCAGCTTTGGACGCGGCGGCGTGATCAGCAATGGATGGCCGAGGGGGATGCGCTTGTCACCCAGCTCATTCACGATCCGGAGCACCGCGCCATCGGACCGCTCGCCAGGGTGTTCGAGCGGCGGGGACAATTCAATCTCCTAGCCGCAATTTCCGAAGACTCCGAGGGCAGTGTGCTGGCTAGCGCCCTCGTCACAAAGCTCTGGGAATCCGAGCGGTTCAGGGCAGCCATAACCGGAAGTCTCTTGGGGGTATTGTGGCCTCACATCCTGCAGGCCAGCACGTCCGATGAGCGGGAACTTGGGGAGTTCATCGGCGCGGTCGTAAGACGTCCAGAGTTCTTGGACGAACTCGCGTCCGGAGCACTCGCTCCGGATCGAATGGGCATGTATGCGCACGTGATTCGAGCTCACCCCGACCGTGAAGCCGCAGCCCGGCTGGTCAACTGGATCGTCTCATCTCTGGCACAGCTTGCACTTGGAGAATGGGAAACAGCACTGGCCGACTCGGACGGCTGGGTGGATCTACTCGGTGCCGTTCGCGAAGTCGACAACGGGGCGAGCATCGGAGGCACCTTCGCGCTGGCGCTTGCGTGGTTCATTGAGCAAGTTGCAGATGGGATGGAGGTTCGAGAGCCGGTCGCTGCGCGGTGGGAGGGCACGGTACTGCCCTCGATCGCTCCCAAGTTTCGCGAGGCTTACGCAGAAGGTGTAGTTACGGCTGCTGCACGGGTAAGGGGCCGACTGCCCGCGGCCTTCTTCAGTCTAGCTGGTGGAACCCTCCGCGCCCCCGACATCTTCCCCCGCTCCGAGGTCCGCAACCGTGTGCTGCCCGACCTCGTCGTGCGCGAGAACCGCGCAGGGCTATCGTGGCTCGCCGCTGCGCTCAAGGACGAGGACGCTCGACGGGGGGTCCCAGAGAGTGGGTTCAGTTCACTGGCCGCGGTGATTCCCTCGTCGCTCAAGGAAGACACGGACGCCCGTGAACAGTTGATGGAGATCGCCGAACTAATCGGCGTCGAGGACGGCGAGCGGGAGGCGACCGCCTAGGAACGCCGCCGCCCACAGCGCGCCGAGCCTAGAACTCGCCGGCTTGCCAGGCCTCGATGGTGGGGCGCAGGCCGTCCTCGCGGATGCGGCGGTTGACGTCGACGACGGCCTCCGAGAGGTGGCCGATGACGTCGATCTCGAAGCCGACGGCGATCGCCTCGCGGAAGCCCTGGATGTCCTGCGTCTTGTTGATCGCCAGCTTCTCCAGGCCCAGCAACTCCTTCGGCACGCGCGCCAGCTTGCGCGCGTAGTCGAGCACGTATGCGTCCAGCTGGTCCGCGGGCACGGCCGCGTTGAAGATGCCCAGCTCCGCCGCCTCCGCGCCCGTGATCGTGTCGCCGACGGGCAGGAAGATCTCCTTCGCCTTCTTCGGGCCGAGGTGCCACGCCCAGAAGACCGAGTTCCAGCCCGCACCGAGCGGCAACTGCGGCGCGCCGATGATCGTGTCCTCGGCGACGTAGGTGATGTCGCAGATCACGGCCAGCTGCGTGCCGCGGCCAAGGCAGTAGCCGTGCACCTTGGCGATCACCGGGATCTTGAGGTCCCAGATCTGCATCCAGCGGCGGTACTGCGCCTCGAGGCGGTCGCGGTCCTCGATCGGGGTGAAGTTGCGGGGCTGGCCGGAGGACTCGTCGCGCTTGGTGTCGGCGCCGGCGCAGAAGGCGCGGCCGGCGCCCTGCACGATCGCGCAGCGCACGTCCGGGTCCGCCTCGGCGCGCAGCAGCGCCGCGATCAGCGCCTCGTCGAGTTCGGGGTTGATCGCGTTGAGGCGCTCGGGCCGGTTGAGCGTGACCGTCGCGATCCGCTCCTCCACCTCGTACAGCACGACATCGGACATGGTCTCCTCCTCCTTCAGCCCTCACCCCCGCCCTCCCCCTCGGGGAGAGGGCGCTCGCCGGCTACTTGCCGCCGTTGACGCGCGGCAGCACCTTCGTGGCGAAGAGCTCGAGCGAGCGCATCAGCTTGGCGTGCGGGATCAGGCCGTTGAACTGCCACGCGAAGAGCCAGCGCACCGGATCGTGCGAGAGCATCGCCTCGAGCTGCCTCGTCACGCTGTCGACGGAGCCGACGAGCAGCATCCCGTGCTCCATCATCTCCTGCGGATCCATCGGCTCCTCGGTGCCGGGCCGGTTGCGCCCGACGCCGAAGCCGAAGGGCGAGAACCACGCGCTGTGCGCGAAGCCGGCGCCGCGGCGCCACAGCTCGAACGCCTCCTCGTCCGTGTCGGCGACGACGACGTCGCGCAGCAGCCCGATGCCCTCGCCGGGCTCGAGTTCGCGGCCGGCGGCCTTCGCCTCGTCCTGGTAGGCCTCGAGCAGCTTGCGCTGGTTGACCGGGTGCATCGCGGTGACGACGGCGGTGATGCCCTCGCGCGCGCACCAGCGGACGGTGCCCTCGCTGGAGGCGAAGGGCTGGAAGATCGGCGGGTGCGGCTTCTGCAGCGGCTTCGGGACGACGCCGATCTGGCGCAGCATGCCGTCCTCGTCGACGCCCTTGCCCCAGAGCCGGGTGGCCTCGAGGGTCCACGGGGTGCCCTCGGTGGGGATGGTCCAGTAGCTGCTGTTGGCGTCGATCATCTCCTCGGTCCAGCAGCGGCGGACGATGTTGAAGTGCTCCTCGAAGGCCTGGCGGTTGGCGGCGTCGATCTCGTCGTGCTGCTGGGGGAGCGCGCCGTGGATGCCGTGCATCTGCTGCGCCATCACGTCCACCCAGCGGCGCTGGTAGCCGCGCGCGAAGCCGGCGATGGCGCGCCCGCCGCTCATGTGATCGAGCATCGCGATGTCCTCGGCGACGCGGATCGGGTTCTGGGCAGGCAGCACGATGCCGAGCTGGCCGACGCGGATGCGCTCGGTCTGCATCGCGATGTAGAGGTCGAGCAGGACGGGGTTGGTGGAGAGCTCGAAGCCTTCGATGTGGAAGTGGTGCTCGGTGAAGGAGATCGAGTCGTAGCCGAGGCGGTCGGCGAGCTGCGCCTGTTCGGTGAGTTCCTTGAGCATGTTCTGGTAGAGGTCGTCGCGCACCCCGGCCATGCCCTGCTCGATCTCCTCGCGGGAGCCGACGGTGGGCAGGTAGAAGAGGCTGGTCTGGAGCACGCGATCCTCCGGTCCCCCGCGCTCGTCCGGGTGCGGGGGGATGATACGCGAGGGGGTGCGGAGTGCCACCCGCGCGCCCGGCGGTCGCCCGCCTCAGAAGATCGAGCCGGCGAGGGCGGGCGGGTCGAGGGTCTGAGTCGGGAAGCCCTGACGGTGCGGGTGATCACCCGGATGTTGCAATGGGACGTGTCATGAGTTTGCAATTGGACGCCCCGTTGACTTTCACATGTACGAACCTGAACATTGCAATTGGACGGACTCGAAGTTTACAATTGGACGATGCCGCGCAACGAGCTCCACCCGCGCCTCATCGAACCGCGGTTCGCCGAGGCGCTTGAGGATTCCCCCGTCGTCCTGATCGAGGGCCCACGGCAGTGCGGGAAGACCACGTTCGCGCAGATGGTGTGCGCGCCCGGGTTCCTTCCTGACGGCGCCACGGCGGGCCAGACCGCCGGCCGCGGGTACACCTACCTCAACTTCGACAACGACGTCATCCGCGCCGGCGCCGAAGCCGATCCGCTGGGCTTCGTCGCCGACCTCCCGGAGCGCGTCGTCCTCGACGAGGTGCAACGCGTGCCGGGGCTCTTCACCGCCCTGAAGCTGGAAGTCGATCGGCGGCGCACCCCGGGCCGCTTCGTGCTCACCGGCTCGACGAAGGTGCTGGCGGTGCCGACGATCGCGGACTCCCTGGCCGGACGCCTCGAGACGATCCGGCTGCATCCCCTCGCCCAGCGGGAGTTGCAGGCGGGATCCCCTGCCGCCGCCGGCTTCATTGAAGCGCTGTTCGGGGACGGGTTCCCGCACCGGGAGTCCGCGCGGCTGGGGGCGGATCTGGCCGAGGCCATCGTCGCGGGAGGCTACCCGCCCGCCCTCGCCCGCCCCGCCGGACGGCGGCGCGCGAACTGGTACCGGAACTACATCGAGGCCCAGGTGCAGCGCGACATCGCCGACATGGCCCGCATCGCCGGCCTCGACGCGCTGCCGAGGCTGCTCGCCCTCGCCGCGACGCAAACCGCGCGGCTGTTCAACCTGAGCCGCCTGGCGTCGCGATTCCAGTTGAGCCGCCCGACGATCGGCAGCTACATCACGTTGCTGGAGCGCGTGTACCTGCTGGAGCGGTTGCCGCCGTGGCACAGCAACCGGGGCAAGCGTCTCATCAAGACTCCCAAGCTCCACATCGGTGACACGGGGCTGGCCTGTGCGCTGCTGGGCGCGTCCGTGCCGGCACTCCGTGCGGACCGTCCGCTGCTCGGACAGCTCCTCGAGACGTTCGTCTTCCAGGAGTTGCGCCGGCAGGCCAGCTGGTATCCCGGTCCGGTCGAGTTCTTCCACTACCGCGACAAGGATCAGGTCGAGGTCGACATCGTCATGGAGTCCGGCGGCCTCGTCGCCGGGGTCGAGGTGAAGGCGGCCGCAACGGTCACCTCGGCGGACTTCCGGGGACTGCGCAAGCTCAAGGGGGTGTGCGGTCAGCGTTTCGCCTCGGGCGTGGTGCTCTACGACGGCGAGGCCAGCGTCAGCTTCGGCGAGGGCCTGCACGCCGTGCCCGTCCGCCGGCTCTGGGAGACGCCCTGAGCGCCCCGGACTGCGTCCCGCCGCAAGTCAGCCCCGGCTGCCAGCCTCGGGAGATCGAGCGCCGATACAGGACGCACGCCTCACGCTCAGGCCCGGGCGATCGTGCAACTGCAACAGCGCAGCCAGCCACCTAAGTGTTGCGATCGGACGCGCCGTGAGGTTGCAATCAGACGATGTCCAACATTGCAACTGGACGAACCATACCCTTGCAATCGGACGTCCTGTGGGTTGCCCGCACTACGCCTCAGAAGATCGAGCCGGCGAGGGCGGGCGGGTCGAGGGCGGCGAGCGCGTCCGTGCGCTCGCGCACGCGCTGCGCCGTCGCCTCCGGGTGCGTGAAGATGTAGAAGCGGCCCTCGCGGACGCCCTCGAAGACCAGGCCGGCGACATCGTCGGGCGGGATGTAGCCGGGGCCGCCGGTCTCCGCCTGGCGGGCGAGGGCGCGCTCGTAGAGCTCGCGGTCGCGCACGGCCTGCGCCTCGTCGCCGGGGGTGCGGAACTGGTCGGGTCGGCGGTTGCGCGTGCCGCCGCCGCGGATGCGGCCGGGGCAGAGCACGGAGCAGCCGACCTTCGCGTCGAGGCGCTGCAGCTCGTGGTAGAGCACCTCGGTGAGCGCGACGATGCCGGTCTTGCTGACCACGTAGCTGCCCATGCCGGGCCGCGCGCCGAGGCCGGCCGCCGAGGCCGTGTTCACGAGGTGCCCTTCCTCGCCCTGGGCGAGCATCAGCGGGATGAAGATCCTCGTGCCGTGGATCGCGCCCCAGAGGTTCACGCCCAGCGCCCAGCGCCAGTCCTCCTCGGTCGCCTCCCAGATCGAGAGGTCCTGCGGGTTCACGCCCGCGTTGTTGCAGACGAGGTGGACGCCACCGAAGGCGTCGACCGCCGCGTCCGCCAGCCGCTGCACGCTGTCCGAGCTCGTGACGTCCGTCTCGACGGTGAGCAGACGGTCGGCGGCGATGCCCTCGTCCGTGAGTTGCGCCTGCGAGGTGGCGAGGTCGTCCGCATTGACGTCGGCAAGCACGACGCGCATGCCCGCGCGTGCGAAGCGCCTCGAAAGCGAGAGGCCGACCTTGCCGCCCGCGCCGGTGACCACCGCGACCCTGCCCTCGAACTGCTGCATCGCCCGCTCCCTCGCCTCGCCGGACACGCTTGCCGCGCGCGGGCCGGATCGATCCGCCCGCTCGCCCCGCCTATCATCGCCCCGAAGGCAAGCGAGGGGGCGTCGATGGCCATCGAGCTGACGAGGGCCGCGATAGATCTGGGGATCGTCGTGGCGGACGAGGACGCGATGCTGCGCTTCTACCGCGACACGCTGGGCCTCGCATACCTCAACCGCCAGACCACGGGGCCGGGCGGCTACATGCATCGCCTCGCCTGCGGGGAGAGCGTGATCAAGCTCGTCGTGCCGCCGCAGACGCCGGCCTCGCGCACGCCTCGGGGCGCGCGCACGCAGACCGGGCTGCGCTACTTCACGATCCTGCTCTCCAACCTGGAGGAGGTCGTCGCGCGCTGCGAGGCCGCCGGGATGGAGTTCCACTCACCGCTGAAGGCGGCGACGCACGGCGGGATGTACGCACAGGTCTACGACCCGGACGGCAACGTCGTCGCGTTCGTGCACGAGGACGAGGAGCGTGAGCGCGCCGGATAGGCGCGCCTGGCAAGGAGCGGGACGATGCGCATCGGGTTCATTGGCCTCGGGAACATGGGCGGGCACATGGCGATGAACGTGATCGCCGGCGGCCACGACGTGGTGGTGCACGACATCCGCCGCGAGGCCGCCGAGCGGCACCTCGCCGCGGGCGCGCGCTGGGCCGCCACGCCGCGCGGGGCGAGCGAGGACCGCGAGATCGTCTTCACCTCGCTGCCCGGCCCGGCCGAGGTCGAGCAGGTGGCGCTGGGCGAGGGCGGCGTGCTGGCGGGCGCCTCGCCGGACACGGTCTACGTCGATCTCTCGACGAACTCGCCGACGCTGATGCGGCGCGTCCACGAGGAGTTCGCGGGCGAGGGCGTCGCGGTCCTCGACGCGCCGGTGAGCGGTGGCTCGAAGGGCGCCGAGGCGGCGACGCTGGCCGTGATGGCCGGCGGCGACGAGGCAGCGTACGAGCGCGCCAAGCCGGTGCTCGACTTGATCGGCGACAAGGTCTCCTACATCGGGCCGTCGGGCGCGGGGGCAATCGCGAAGCTGGTGCACAACCTGATCACGATCAGCGCGCGCGTGATCGTCGGCGAGGCGCTGACGCTCGGCGTGAAGGCAGGGGTGGACCCGGAGGCGCTGCTGCGCGCGGTGCAGAACGGCTCGTTCGGGCAGGGCAACCTGATCCACCGCACCGTGCCGAACATCGTCTATCAGGGCGCCTACGACAACGTCGGCTTCGCGCTCGACCTCTCGCTCAAGGACCTGCGGCTCGCGCTCGAGCTGGCCGAGGAATTCGGCGTGCCGGTCGGGCTCGGCGCGGTCGCGGAGGCGGAGGTCGCCGAGGCGGTCGACGCCGGCCTCGGCGCGCTCGACTCGAGCGCCTCGATCATCCTGCAGGAGCGGCGCGCGGGCGTGGAGCTGCGCGCGGCGGACGCGATCCGCAGCTGGCAGGACGGCGCGTAGCGGCGATCACGCGGCGATCACGCGGCGATCATCCGGATTGTCTACACTGTCGGCGGTGGATTCTGGCCGCGAGCGCCGCGGGCCTTCGGGCCCGCATCGTGCGCTCGGCGGCCATGCGGAAGATTGGGGTGAAGCATGACGACATTGGTGGCGCCCGTAACCTCGGACGTGGCAACGCTGACCATCGACGGGCGGACCTGGGAGCTCCCGATCGTCGAGGGCAGCGAGGGCGAGCGCGCGATCGACGTGAGCAACCTGCGCAGCGATACGGGCCTGATCACGCTGGACCCCGGATACGCGAACACCGGCAGCACGCTCAGCCGGATCACGTTCATCGACGGCGAGGAAGGCATCCTGCGCTATCGCGGCTACCCGATCGAGGAGCTGGCGGAGCACAGCAGCTTCCTCGAAACCACGTACCTGCTCCTCTACGGCGACCTGCCGACGGCGGATCAACTCGCCGGCTTCGAGGAGCAGATCACCTACCACACGCTGCTGCACGAGGACATCCGGCACATGTACCGGGCGTTCCCGCTGGCGGCGCACCCGATGGCCGTAACCGCGGCGGTGGTCGGCGCGCTCTCGACGTTCCACGCGGACTCGCTGGACCCGCTCGACCCGGAGCAGGTGGAGATCTCGACCTACCGGCTGATCGCGAAGCTGCCGACGATCTGCGCGGTCGCCTTCAAGTACGCGATGGGGCACCCCTTCAACTACCCGCGCAACGACCTCAGCTACGCCGAAAACATGCTCTACATGATGTTCGGCCTGCCGACCGAGGAGTACGAGGTCAACGACACCTTCACGCGCGCCGTGGAGACACTGCTGATCCTGCACGCCGACCACGAGCAGAACTGCTCGACGAGCACGATGCGGATGGTGGGCAGCTCGCGGGCGAACATCTACGCCTCCGCCTCGGCGGCGATCATGGCGCTCTGGGGGCCGCTCCACGGCGGCGCCAACCAGGCCGTGATCGAGATGCTGCACGACATCGCCGAGAACGAGGGCAGCGCCAAGATCTTCCTGCAGAAGGCGAAGGACAGCAACGACACCACGCGCCTGATGGGCTTCGGCCACCGCGTCTACAAGAACTTCGACCCGCGCGCCAAGATCCTGAAGGCGCACGCGCACAAGGTGATGGAGGAACTCGGCGAAACGCGCCTGCTCGAGATCGCCCTGGAGCTCGAGGAGCAGGCGCTGAGCGACGACTATTTCGTCGCGCGGCAGCTCTACCCGAACGTCGACTTCTACAGCGGCATCATCTACGAGTCGCTGGGGATTCCCGTGAACGGCTTCACGCCGTTCTTCGCCCTCGGGCGGATGCCCGGCTGGATCGCCCACTGGCGCGAGCACCACGCGGACCCGAGGGCCAAGCTCGGCCGGCCGCGCCAGATCTACATCGGCGAGGAGCAGCGCAGCTACGTCCCGCTCGCGGAGCGCGGCGCCTGAGCGAACCGGCGCCGCTCGCCGGGAGCAGTCGCCAACGAAGCTCGTATATCCGCCCGTCGTCGCGCTCCGGCGCCACGGCGGGCTACTTCGTAGCGGCCGGGAAGCCGTAATCGCCATTGCCCTCTCTCCCGGAGCCGTCCCCTCTCTCCCGCGAGCGGGTCAGGGGGAGGGGCGATCCCCGACAGCGTCCCAACGGGGGCGTGGGGGGCAAAGCCCCCCACAGAAAGAAATTCCGGGGCGGGTGGGCGGGCCGGAGCGGCGCGCAGCGCTCGCTCCTCCGGGATTGGGGGTGGGGGGGCACAGCCCCCCACAGGCAAGAAGCGCGCCCGCCTCGAAGGCCGCGCCGAGGCGCTGGGCGGCGCCGCCTTCGAGGCGTCTACGCCTCGAGGCGCTCGATCAGCTCCGCGTACTGGCCGAGGTGGCGGACGCTGAGGAAGCGCTCCCGCACCGTCTCGCGGGCCTGGCGGCCGAGCGCCTCGGCACGCTCGGGCTGCGCCAGCAGCTCGCGCAGCCGCGCGCCGTAGGCCGCGAGGTCGGACGGGTCGGCGAGCAGTGCGCCGTCGCGCCCGTCCTCGATCTGGTCCTGGATGCCGCCGACGGCGCTGGCGAGCACGGGGCGGCCCTTCCACATCGCCTCGGTGACGGTCAGCCCGAAGCCCTCCTGCAGGCTCTTCTGCACGACTACCGCGGCGTGACGCTGCAGCGCGTTGACCATGACCGCGTTCTCCTCCACGTCATCGGTCGGCAGCGAGACGAGGTGGATGCGGTCGCGCACCGCCTCGGGCAGCCCGCGCCAGACAGCGATAGTCTCCTCGAGGACGTGCGCGGCCTCCGGATCGTCGGCGACGCCGCTGGTGTCCGGTCCGGCCAGCACCAACTGCGCGGGCGTGTCGGCGGCGATAGCGGCGAAGCCGTGCATCACGCCCAGCGGATCCTTGAGCGGATCCCAGCGCGAGACCTGGACCGCGAGCGGCACGTCCGCGGGTGGAGGCGGGCCGGAGCGCACCACCTCGGCGCGCCGCTCAACGCGCCGAGGCGATCCGTCCTGGCCGGTGAAGCTGACCGGCCCGCCGCCGGGCTGACCAGTCCCGGACCCGCCGGCGATCATCCCGGTGTACGCGAGCACGGCGCGCACCGTCTCGGCGTCGAGGTCCTCGTTCTTCGCCGTCAGCGGGTCGAGCGAGGGCGGGATCAGCATCACCGCGCGCCCCGCCGCCAGCGCGGGGACGTAGGCCTGCCGCGTGAAGACGAAGGCGTCGACCGGCTCGAGGTACGGCGCGAGGAAGGCCCAGCCGCGCTCGACTTCCTCGTTCGCCGCGTCGCTGCCGATGTGGCAGCGCCAGATCGAGGGGATCCCGGCGCGCGCGAGGTGCGGGGCGAGCCCGGCGGTCTGCGGGTCGTGCAGGATCACGATGTCGCGCGGGCCGACGCGCGCGAGCACGCCCGCCGCGTTCTCCTCGGCGACCTGCTCGTAGACGGCGCGTTCGGCGTCGCCGAGCGGGCTGCCGTCGCCGGCGGCTCCGTGCAGGGCGTGGTGCAGCCGCTTGGTGAGGCCGAAGAACGGCGCGATGCCCTCGATCACCAGCCAGCGCGTCTCCACGCCGAGGTCGCGTGCGTAGCCGATCAGCGAGGGCAGCATCTCGGCGACTCCGCCGCCGGTGGCCGTGGAGTTGATGTTCCACACGGTGCGGCCCGCGAGGCGCTCGCGCAGCGCCGCCGCGCGATCACGCGCGGCCGCGACCGCCTCCGCGCCGATCACGTCCTCGAGCAGGCCGAACGAGCGCGCCGGGACTGCTACCTCGTGCGGCTCGACCATGCTGGAGACGCCCCACTTCCCGGGCAGGCCGTCCCCGCGGTCTCGCCGCCGGTGCGACATGCGCCCGTGCGCAGATCACCGGCGATGCCCCTTACGTTCAACAACACGGCGCGCAACAACACCGCGCACGTTGCCGCCCGCGCGCGCGGGCTGCTACGGTCGCTCGTGGTGGAGGCTCCTGGACACGATGACTGCCACCTCATCCGACAGCGCACTCCCGTCCACGGACCCCTCGACCCTGCACCCCGCGCTCCGCTCCGCACTGCGCGCCGTCGCCTCCGGCCCCAGCCTGCTCGCCCTCGACTACGACGGCACGCTCGCCCTCTTCCGCAGCGAGCGCTCCGAGGCGCTCATGCCCGCCGCGCTGCGCGATCTCCTCGCCGCGCTCGCGGCCTGCGAGGGCACCCGCGTGGCGATCGTCTCCGGGCGGCCGATCGCCGCGCTCGAGGCGCTGATCGACCTCGATCCCCTCCCGGAGCTGTTCGGCGTGCACGGCTGGGAGCGGCGCCTGCCGGACGGACGCCGCGCCGACCACGCGCCCCTGCCGCAGCACGCGGCCCTGCTCGCAGCCGAGTGGCGGCGTCTCGCCGGCGAGCTGGCCGAGGAGCGGCTGGAGCGCAAGTCCGCGAGCCTCGCGCTGCACGTGCGCGGCCTCGAGGCAACCGAGGGCGAGGCGCTGATCGCACGCGTCGAGCCGCGCTGGCGCGCCCTCGCCTCGGAGCACGGCCTGGACCTGCGGCGCTTCGATGGCGGCATCGAGCTGCGCTGCCCGGGCCGCAGCAAGGGCGACGTGATGCGCGATCTGCTCGCGGAGCTGCCGCGCGGCGCGCTCGTCGCCTACCTCGGCGACGACGAGACGGACGAGGACGCCTTCCGCGCGCTCCAGGGCCGCGGCCTCGGCGTGCTCGTCGCCGCGCGCCCGCGCGAGAGCGCGGCCGCGCACGTCATCGCGCCCTCGGCGGTGGCGGCGCTGCTCGGCGAGTGGCTGGAGCGCGCGAGCGAGGCGGCGAGCCAGCGATGAACGGCCGGCGGCGCGTGATCATCGCCTCGAACCGGGTGCCGCCCCCGCCCGCCGAGGGCGCGCCCTGGCCTGTGGGCGGCCTCGTCTCCGCGCTGCTGCCGCCGCTCGCCGCCGTCGGCGGCCTCTGGTTCGGCTGGAGCGGCGAGGCCGGCGACCCGGACACGCCGCCGCAGCGCACCGTCACGAGCGACATCGACTACGTCACCATCGACCTGCCGGAGCAGGAGATCGCCGACTACTACGAGGGCTTCTGCAACCGCACGCTCTGGCCTCGCCTGCACGGCCTCGCCGACCAGGCGACGAGCCTCCATCTCGAGTACTCGACGTACCGCACGGCGAACCGCCGCTTCGCGCTGGCGCTGGTCCCGCTGCTCGGCGCCGACGACCTGATCTGGGTGCACGACTACCAGCTGATCCCGCTCGGCCAGGAGCTGCAGCGGCTCGGCTGGCGCGGCCCGCTCGGCTACTTCCACCACGTGCCGGTCCCGCCCCGCGAGCACTGGGAGGCGATCCCGAACCACGAGGATCTCGCCGCCTCGTTCACTGCCTACGAGCTGATCGGCACGCAGACACCGCGCGATCGCGATCAGCTGCGCACCCTGCTGCCCGCCGCGCACGGCGAGCACGTCTCCGCCCACCCCGTCGGGATCGACCCGCAGCGCTTCCGCCAATTCGCCGCCTCCCATGGCGCGAATCCCCTCGCGCGCGAGGGTGACGAGCGCCAGATCCTCTTCGGCGTCGACCGGCTCGACTACACGAAGGGCATCCGCCAGCGCCTTGAGGCGTTCGAGCGGCTGCTGCTGCGGGACGAACGCTGGCGGCACGAGGCGCGCTTCGTGCAGTGGGCCGCGCCCTCGCGCGGCAACGTGCCGGAGTACCAGGCCGAGCGCGCCGCGGTGATCGAGGTGGCCGAGCGTATCAACGCGCGCTTCGGCGAGCCGCACCCCGTCGAGCTGGATCTCACCTCGCACCCGCCCGACGAGGTCGCCGCCGGCCTCGAGGCCGCCGACATCTGCGTCGTCACCTCGCTCGCCGACGGCATGAACCTCGTCGCCAAGGAGTTCGCCGCGGTGCACTCCGCCGAGCATCCCGGCGTGCTCGTGCTCTCCGACACCTGCGGCGCGGCCTCGCAACTGACCGGCGCGCTGCCCGTGCGCGCGACCGATATCGACTCGATCCACGAGGCGCTCGTGCGCGCGCTGCGCATGCCCCGGGACGAGCGCTCGCGCCGCGCGGCGGTGCTGCGCGCGACCGTCGACCTCACCACGGCGGGTCGCTGGTTCCAGGAGTTCGTGCTGGAGCTCGAACGCCGCCGCCCCGGCGGCGCGCCCACGGCGTTCCGCGCGTAGCGCCGCGCGCGTGCGCCGCGCCGGCGCTATCGTGGACACGAACGGCAGGAGCGGCGATGAGCGCGCAACCCCCACCCTCCCTCCCGGACATACCCGGCAAGCTCGATTTCGACCCCGTCGAGCAGGTGATGCACGAGTTCCCGTACGGCATCTACATCGTCGGATCCGTCGAGGACGGCGAGCCGAACGGGATGATCGCGGACTGGGTGATGCAGGTCTCGTTCGAGCCGCGGCTCGTCGCCGTCGCCTTCGAGGACGACTCGCGCAGCCTCGCGCGCATCCGCGCCAACGGCGTCTTCACGGTCAACCTGCTGACCGAGGAGCCGGACAGCATGGAGCTCGCCCGCCAGTTCCTGCAGCCCTACGACGCCTCGAAGATCAAGGGCCGCAGCGACGAAGCGGCGGCGCAGCGCCACCACAAGCTCGCCGGCGTCGAGCACTGGCTGCGCGACTCCGGCTGCCCGGTGCTGGAGGACGCCCTCGCCTGGCTGGAGTGCGAGGCGGAGCAGTTCGTCGAGGCCGGCGACCACGTCCTCGTCATCGCCCGCGTCCTCGACGGCGAAGTCCTCGTCAGCGCCGAGCCGCTGACCTCGTTGTATACGGGGTGGACCTACAGCGGCTGAGGGCGTTCGGCGTGGCTGCGGGCAGGTAGTACCAGAACGTGGATTGGCCGCACTTTCGTCTGTTCGTACTCGGAGCTGGCTTCTCAGCACCTGCTAACCTGCCGCTTGGGGACAAACTTCTGCAGCTCACGCGAGAGGCTGTGCGACGCAAGTTTCGCCGGTTCGGCTGGGACGGTCCTCTCGAGCGCGACATTGAGGACTGGACTCGCCTATACCCCGGTGAGAGCTGCGACCTCGAACGGATACTCGCATACAGTCACCGCCAGCACCACCTTCGACTGTCAAGTTCCAGCCATACCTATGGGCATGGCAGTGACTCAATAGTTGAATCGCGAGAAGCAATCCAAAGAATACTCATTAGCGCAACGCGTGCGCCAACTCCACTCTTGTATCGTGAGTTCGCTAGTAGACTACGTCCGCACGATACAGTAATCACCTTCAATTACGACACTCTCTTGGAGCAAGCGTTGGACGAGATTGGGAAGCCGTACACGCTAACCCCGGAATGGTGGCTCAGTCGAGACTTACCTAAGACTGGTTACGAGTACGTTGACGTACTTAAGCTGCATGGTTCTGTGGATTGGTATGATCGCCAGTACCATGATCAAGCTCGGCGTTCCTGGTCTAATGATGGCTTCAAAGTTCCAGATGACGATCCGATCTTTGGTTCATCGCCTGCGGTACAAAGTGAGAGCTTGGCCAGAGGCGCGACAGGATCATATGGCAGCCACATCCTCGGACGCGTATTCCGGGTCCTGAATCACGCCGATCACTACCCGATAAGGGTCGAACGCCAGTCGTTCGCGGTTCCCTTCAATCTGCCGCCAGCGTATGACAAGATCCTTGGAAACGACTCAGTCGCTGACCTTTGGGAAGGTCTCTTCGGGATCGGGGACCTGACTGCGATGGTCATCGTCGGATACTCGATGCCGCAGTATGACGGCTACGCCTATGAAGCACTAGGCACTCTCATGGTCGGCCATCAGCGTGGAGGGGATATCACGGAACGAGGGCATCGGCGCGTACCGATTCAATTGATCACGAAGGCCGAGTCGAGAAGCGAGGCCACGAGCGCCCTGCCGTTCCCGCTTGACGAGAAGACGCGTGTCTGGCACCAAGGCTTCTCGACTGAAGCCCTAGACTGGATCGATTGGGGTGATGGCGGATGAGCAGTGGATGCTGAGTCAACCGCGACGGCTCTTCCCCCTACCCGGCTGCTCCAGGCGCTAGTAAGCTTGCAGCGTGGCAGCAGTAGAGTCGGTCGAGCAGCGAGATGGTGGGGTCGTTGCACGGCTTCAGCTAGCTGTAGTTCCCACGAACGTTGTTTACAGGCGTGAGGCGGGGACAGCCCCGCCGATACCGCCGTGTGGCCGGCGAGCATTGTAGCGGTAGAGCCAGCGCGGGAGTTGGTGCAGCCGCTCGGCGTTGGAGCGGTAGGGGCAGGCGTAGGCCCACTCGTTCTGCAGGATCTGGGTGAAGCGCTCGGCCTTGCCGTTGGTCTGCGGGCGGTAGGGCCGGGTGTGCCGCAGTTCCACGCCAGCGGCGGCGGCCGCGCGGCGGAAGTCGCCGGAGACGGTGTAGACCTTCGCGTTGTCCGTGAGCACGCCGCGCACGCGCACGCCGCGGCGGCCGAAGGCGGCGAGCGCCTGCTCGAGGAAGGCGGCGCAGCTCGCGCCGCGCTCGTCGGGCAGCGCGGCGACGTAGGCGTAGCGGCTGTGGTCGTCCACGGCGACGTGCAGGTAGTCGAGGCCGCGCGTGCGCGGGGTCGCGGCGGAGCGCCCGCGCACGCGGTGTCCGCCGCCCTCGGGGATGCGGCCCAGCTTCTTCACGTCGATATGCAGCAGGTCGCCGGGGGCGGAGTGCTCGTAGCGGACCACCGCGCGGGTGACGCGGTGCAGACGGTCGAGGCGGTTGAGACCGAAGCGCCTGAGCACGGCGTAGGCGGTGGAGCGGGCGATCCCGAGCGCCCAGGCAATGCGGTGCGGCCCGAACCCCTGGCCGCGGCGCACGGCGCAGATGCGCTGCTCGAGCGCGGCTGCGGTGCGGCGCGGGTTGGAACGCGGAGCGGAGCTGCGGTCGCGGAGACCAGCCGCACCCTCCTCCCGGTAGCGGCGCCACCACTTGGCGACCGTCGCACGAGAAACCCGGAAGCGCCGCGCAACCTCCGCCTGCGACCAGCCGGCCTCGACCTCCAGAACCAGCTCCAGCCGGGTGGCCGGAGTCAGACGCGCGTTAGGATGTGCCACGAGAGGCTCCTCTCCTGCTACTGGTGCGTTCGTTTCACACACACAGCAGCAGGCGGAGCCCCTCACCTGCAACAACCTACGTGGGAACTACAGCTAGATAGTGGCCTCGTCTACGAAACGGACCTCTACGAGACCAGTGTGGGCGCGCTGGAAGCTGCCAGCGCGTGGTTACATTGGTACACGAACGTCGCCAGCGGTACCGTCGAGAGCATCTACTACATCTTGGCGATACCTGACGGCTGGCCTGGACCGCCAGAAGGAAGCCACCCGTACAGCGGCCTGCGGGTGAAGATCGGCCAATCACACCACGCGATGAAGCGTCTATCGGATCTACGGACTGGGACGTCCGCCGACCTCATCATCCACGCGCTCGAGCCGGGATCGCCCCAGCTTGAGGCGCGGCGGCATAGTGAGTTCGCATCCGATCGCCGACAGGGCGAGTGGTTTGCATGCTCTCCGCCTCTGGCTGAGCACATCTTTCGCACGTGGCAGCGAAACAACGCGCTACCCCCCGAACACCAAATCGAGATACTGCTTCTTCACGACCGCATCGATGCGCTCCGTGCGGCACGTCGCCTCATCGGCGGCCCACCGGACATGGTGAACCCTTCCATTGAGGAACCCTGGACGGGCACGGTGCTAGTCGATCTCGCATACGCTGGATGGCGAGTTTCGATCGGGCGCCCGCTTCGGCCGGGCGCGATCGAGATTGATCCCAACAGTCTCCTGCGAACTGACACGTCCGCCGACGAGCGTAGTTCGTAGCCACAGCGGCGCTCCGGTCGGCCCGCGCAGCGCGCAGCCGCCTCAGAACGTGGCGATCGGGTTCGCCGGGGAGCCGGTGCCGCGCGCGAAGCGCAGCGGGTTGAGCGTGAAGCAGAACTCCCAGCGCCCGCGCTCCTCGCAGGCCGCCGCGAGGCGTTCGAGATGCGCGTTGTCGATCAGGCGCAGGCCCATCGCCACGAGGGCGACCTGGTGGACGGGCATGCGCGTGCGCTTGTAGTTAGGGTCGAGGAAGCGCGTGTCCGTGGTCACGTCGGAGCCGATCACCGCGGCGCCGCGCTCGTGCAGCCACGGCAGCGCCGCCGCGTGGTAGCCGGAGTGCTCGTGCGGCGGCTCCGTGCCCGCCATGATCGCCGCCTCGTGCTGCGCGCCGTAGCCGGTGCGCAGCAGCACCACGTCGCCCTCCTGCACGCGCACACCCTGCGCCTGCTCGGCCGCCTCGAGGTCCTCGGGGTAGACGCCGGGGGCCATCGGCAGTGGGTCCATGCCACGCGCGCGGGCGACGTCGAGCAGCACGCCGCGGGTCATGATGCCGTCGCGCATCACCTCGGAGGTCTGTACGAGCGCGCCCTCCGAGGTCTTGACGAGGCCGGACGAGCGGCCGTTGTACATCTGGCCGTCAAAGAAGACGTGGGCGAGGCCGTCGATGTGGGTGAAGATGCTGCCGTGGAAGGCGAAGCTGAGGCGCTCGCCGGCCCACTGCAGCGGCTCGACGCCGGGCATCGCCGGGTCTTCCGGGTTGTCGCCGAGGGCGTAGCGCTCGCCGCTCTGCGCCATGTCGATCGTCGGGTTGCCGCCACCGAGCTGGGGTCCGCCCCAGGGGACCAGCCGCGAGCAGGAGATGCTGACGCCGTCCTCGACCAGCGAGGCGGCCTGCTTGCGCTTCTCGGGCGTGATCAGGTTGAGCGTGCCGAGGGTGTCGTCGTCGCCCCAGCGCCCCCAGTTGCTGAGCGTATCGAAGTACGAGAGCACCTCTTCCTGCGACGGGGCCTCTGGCACGACTGCACCTCCTTCACGTCGATGATTCGGATGCGGCGCATCCTACGCGAAGGGGCAGCGTGCCGGGGCGGCCGGCGCGTGCAGCGCGAGGTGGTCCCGATGATCCGGATCGAGGAGACCGATTCCCGGGACCTGACCAACGCCTCGCCACTCCGGTGGGACAGCCCGGCTACGCCACGCCGCTGATGCTACGGGCTGCTCGCGGCGCGCATCAGGGAAGTCCAGCCCGGCAGTCGAGCGCCCAACCTGGTCCAGGACACACGAACGCCAGGCCGCACGCGCGTGCCCGGCGTCCGCTCCTGCTTCCGAGGCGAGCGCGGCTCGCTCTGCCTACTGCTGTGCTGCGGAGTCCCCGCGGAGCGCATCCCGCATCGCCGTGAGTTCCTGGGCAGCGAGATCCCTGCCGCCCACGCCGACGGCGACGGCGGCGGCGAGCGCCAGCGCGCCCAGGGGGATGCCGAAAGCGAGCATCACGATCTCGTTGGCAATCCCCATCTCCTGCAACCCGAGCGCGACCGCGAAGGCGATGATGACGATCCGCGTGATCGCCGCGATCGTGCGTGCCTGGCCGACCGCGCTCGCAGCCACGGCGTTGGCGGCGGCGTTCGCGATGAAGAGGCCAACCGCGACGACCGCCAGCCCGAACAGGATCTGGCCGCCGAAGACCACGAACTGGCCGGCGAGATCGGACAGCCGGTCGAAGCCGAGCGCGTTGACCGCCTCCATGCCGGCTGCGATCACGATCGCCGCGAACACGAGCGAACCCACCATCCGCGACGGCGTCATGCCGGTGGCGTCCGGGCTCCGCAACCCGAGGCGCTCGGGCAGGGCATTGAACCCGGCCCCGGCGAGCAAGCCCGTCACGAGGTCGGCGACGATGCGCCCGGCAACGTACGCGAGCGCGATGATCGCACCCGCCGCGAGAACGCTCGGAACGGCCGTGAGCATGCGGTCGAGCATGTTGCTCGTCGGCTCCGCCACGGCGTCGATTTGCAGCGCGTTCAGCGCCGAGACGATCACGGGGATCAGGATCAGCGCGTACACCACGAGTCCAGGCAACTCGGACAGTCGCTGCGTGCCGTTGTCACCGGTCAGGCCGACGCGCTCGCCGACGCCGTCCGCGCCGACGGAGCGGGCGAGGTTGGCAACGATGCGCCTCAGAACCCGCGCCGCGAGCACGCCCACCCCCAGGATGACCCCCGCCGCCACCAGGTTGGGCGCGAACACGAGCACGCGGTCGACCATGCTGCCGACGGGGTCGGTCAGCCCCTCGATGGCGAGCACGCCGAGAATGGCGGGCAGAAAGAGCAGCAGCATCAGCCAGAAGCTCGCTTCGCTCACTGCGGTGGAGACGCTGACCTCCGGCTCTCCGCCGGCCTGCTCCCCAAGCCGCCGGTCGACGCCCGCAAGCAGCAGGGCGCGCGACACAAGCCCCCTCAGGAACCTGGCCGCAACGATCGCCGCCACGAGCAGCAGCACAGCTCCGGCCGCACGCGGGAGGAACGCGAAGATCTCGTTCAGGCTCTCGTTGAGAGGCTCGCTCACCTGGTCCAGCGCCAGCGCCTCAAGCGCTGCCACGGTCACCAGCAGCATGCCGATCCAGAGACGCTGACGCCGTCCCTGTCGAGGCGGCCTGCCTGCGCTACTCAGGCGAGATCAGGTTGAGCGTGCCAGGGGTGTCCCTGGATGCGGCGCATCCAACGCGAAGGGGCGGCACGAGGGTGTGCCCGGCGCGGGGGCGGGACGAGCGCTACGCGCTGACGGCGTCTCCGAGCTGGAGGCGGTCGACGGCGTCGTAGGCCTCCTCCATCAGGTCCATCACCACCTGGCGCGCGGACTTGAGCTCGCGCACGAAGCCGACGCCCTGCCCGGCGGGCGGGCTGATCCAGTCGTAAAGCTTGTGATCCTCGGCGGCCTGCTTGATCTTGCCGACCAGCAGGCCCTGCAGCGGCATCGGCAGGTAGGGCGGGGCGTCGGGCTGCTCCCAGGCCTCCTTGAAGCGGCTGCGCACCGCGCGGTTGCGCTTGCCGTCGTCCGCCTCGCTGACCCAGGCGTCCTGCGCGCTCGCGTCGAGCAGCTTCTGCTTCGCCCACATCTCCGTCGCCGACTCGTGCGTCGCCTGCCACATCGTGCCGGTCCAGACGCCGATCGCCCCGAGCACGATCGCGGCGACGATGTGCTGGCCGGTGGTGATCCCGCCCGCGGCGAGGATCGGCGTGTCGTGCGCCCTCGCCAGCTCGGCGACCTCCGGGATGATCGAGAAGGTGCCGATGCGCCCGGTGTGCCCGGCGGAGTCCTGGCCCTGCGCGATCAGCAGGTCCAGACCGGCGTCGAGCTCGCGCTGCGCCTGCCGCGCCATGCCGATCAGGCCCCAGACCTTCACGCCGGCGTCATGCATCTCGTCGAGGATGAAGGCGGGGCTGCCGAGGCCGGAGGCGAAGATCGGGATCTTCTCCTCCATCATGATCTCCAGCTTGCGGCGCATGTCCGCCAGGCCTTGCAGGCGCTGCGCGCCCCACGGGCCGGGCGTGGTCGGCTCCGGGATGTTGTTGTCCCGCATCAGCGCGTCCATGAAGTCGCGGTGCTGCTGCGGGATCTGCGTCTCGAGCTCCTCGAGGTTGCCGCGCACGTAGGAGGAGGGGATGGTGATGTCGACGCCGTAGGGCTTGTCGCCCACCTGCTCCTTGATCCAGCGGATGTCGTTCTGCATCTCCTCGATGGTGTGCGTGCTGGCGCCGAGCATGCCGATGCCGCCGGCGTTGCTGACCGCGGCGGCCACGTCGCGGGTGTGGGCGAAGGAGACGATCGGGTACTCGCAGCCGTACTCCTCGCAGAGTCGGGTGAACAGGGGATCGTCGCTCATCGTCTGGTCCTCTCCGCGCCGTCCGGCGCGCATTGGTGGGCGGGGGCGTTCGCCAGGTTCGCCGTCCGTGCGACGCTCCGTCATGGTAGCAAGGGCGCGCCTTGCGAGGCGGGTTACGCGGCGGCCAGTTCGTCGAGCTCGGCGACCTCTTCGGCGCTCAACTGCGCCTCGCCGGCGGCGACGTTCGCCACAATCTGCTCCGGCTTGGTCGCGCCCGCGATCACACTGGAGACCGAGGGCCTGGCGAGCAGCCAGCCGAAGGCGATCTCCAGCAGGCTGTGGCCGCGCTCCTCGCCCCAGCTCCGCAGGCGCTCGACGATGTCCCAGTTGCGGTCGGACATGACGCGCCCGGAGAAGCGCGCATCGGACAGGCGGGCGCCCTCGGGGGCGTCCTCGCCGCGGCGGTACTTGCCGGTGAGCAGCCCACTCGCGAGGGGGAAGAAGGGCAGCATGCCCAGCCCGAACGCCTCGCAGGCCGGGAGCACCTCAGTCTCGATGTCGCGCTTGAGCAGGCTGTACTCGTTCTGCGCGGAGACGAAGGGCGTGAGGTTGCGGTGCTCCGCGATCCAGTGCCCGCTCGCGATCTCCCAGCCGGCGAAGTTCGAGTTGCCGATGTAGCGCACCTTGCCCGAACGCACGAGGTCGTCGAGCGCGCGCAGCGTCTCCTCGAGCGGCGTCTCCGGGTCCGGGAAGTGGACCTGGTAGAGGTCGAGGTAGTCCGTGTCGAGGCGGCGCAGGCTGGCCTCGACGGCCTGCATGATGTAGCGCCGCGAGGCGCCGCGCATCAGCGGACCCTCGCCCATCTGCACGGCGAACTTGCTGGCGACGATCACGTCCTGCCGGTTCGCGCCGAGCGCCCTTCCGAGGTACTCCTCGGACTTCGCGCCGCCATAGATGTCGGCGGTGTCGAAGAGGTTGATGCCGGTCTCGAGGCAGGCGCGCACGACGGCCTCGGTGGCCTCGTAGTCCGCGCGCATCCCGAAGTTGTTGCAGCCGAGCCCGACGACGGAGACCCGCAGGCCCGACCGTCCGAGGTTGCGGTACTCCATCGTGTCCCCTTCCGCCGCGCGCCACTGCGGGCGTCACTGCCCGGCGCGGTCGAATCTCCGGGAGTATACGGGCCGCCGCCGGACGCGCCAGAACGCGCCGCGAGGCGTGCGATCAGGGCTGCGGGTCGACGAACACGTCGCGACGCTGGAAACGCCAGCGCCCGCCCACGCGGCGCAGCGTGTCGTGGTAGAGCCCGACCGCGCCGAGGCCGCGCCGCTCGTCCTGCGAGCGGTCCTGATAGAGGCGCAGCAGGTAGACGCGGATCGTCGCCTCGTCGCCGTCGCCTTCGATGATCGGGCTGTTCGTCATGTGGCGCGCGGCGCCGGATCGGGCATGGTCCCCGCGCGCGAACTCGACGAGGGCGTCGCGCCCCTGGACATGCAGCCCGGAGCGGCGCAACTCGATCACGCCGTCGTCCGTGAAGCAGTCGGCGTAGGCCTCGCCGTCGCCGCTGTCGATCGCGTGGGCGTAGCGCCCGAGCAGCTCGAGGATCTCGAGGCGGTCGGCGGTGGTCAGCGGCATCGTCGCGCGGCGCCGGAGCCTGCGGCCCCCGCTAGATGCCGAGGAACTCGTTCTGCGCGCTGAGCAACATCACGTCGATCTTCGCCTGAAACTCATCGACGTCGAGGCTCATGATCTGCAGGTCGTGGAGCGCGCCGTCGCGGTCCATGACCTGGTTGCGCAGGCGCGCCTCGCGCTGGAAGCCCATGCGGTTGAAGACCTTGATGGCCGCTTCCTGGTCCGTGGTCATCTGCGCCATCATCTTCTTCACGCCTCGCTGCTTCGCCAGTGCGAAGGCCTGCTCCGTGAGCAGCCGGCCGAGGTGCTTGCCGCGCATCTCGTGCGAGATCAGCACTCGCAGCTCCGCGACGTGCCGCGTCCAGCCGAGGCGGTCAGTGGCCACCGAGGTGTAGCCGACGATGCGGTCGTCGCGGACCGCCGCGATCGTCGTGTAGTAGCCCTCCTCGATGTCTTCGATCCATTGATCGACGGTGGCAGGTTCGGTGATGTCGCGCCTCAGGAAGAGCAGGTCGTGCACCGGCAACTGGCGCGCGAAGTCGAGCATCGCCTCACGGTCGCCGCGCTCGAGGAAGCGCAGCGTCAGCGTGACGCCATCGAGCGAGATGGCGGAGGGATACTCCAGGGGTTCCGCGCTCTGCGCCGCCACCTGATCAGCGATCTGCCCACCGAACAGCCGTCCGAGCCCTTGCAGTAGTCCCATGTCGGTCCCCCTATGAGCCGCAATCGCTCAAGCTGGCCGCTGGCTGGGGTCCGGGCGACCAAACCCTTCCCTCATAGTCTCCGCCTATGGGCTCTGCCTTTCAACCCTTGCGCGCCCTGCGAGGAGCACCAGGCGCGGCGCTGCTCTCTCGCGGCCCCACGCGTACCATCGGCTGATGCTGCATCCGGCCTTCCATCTGCGGGCGATCGTGCTGCCCTACGGCGATGCGCCGTCCGACCTCTGGGTCGCCGCCGGCCGCATCCAGACGCGCCCGATCGACGGCGCCGAGCCGCTCGCGCCCGAGGGCGGCTACATGCTCCCAGGCCTCGTCGACGCTCACGTGCACCTCGTCGGGAACCGCGAGCACAAGGAGTTGCCCGCCGGATCGCGCGAGGTGATCGACCGCAACCGGAGCGACTTCCTGCGGCGCGGCGTGCTGCTGCTGCGCGACATGGGCGCGTTCACGCGGCACGGCGCGGAGCGCCCGGCCACGCTCGGCCTGCCCCGCGACGACGGACTGCCGCCGGTGCTCGCCTCGGGGCAGCCGCTCGCCCCGGCCGGCGTCTTCACGGGCATCCAGGAGCCGACCGCGCCCGAGCAGCTCGAGGCGCACGCCGTGCGACGCGCCCGCGATCAGCACGCCCCCTGGGTGAAGGTGATCCTCGACAACTTCCCACCGCAGTTCGAGCCGCCCGACGCCGCCGCGCCGGGGATGCTGAACTACGGCGAGCCGGAACTGCGCGCGGCGACCGCGGCCGTGCACGCGCTGGGCGGGCGCATCGCCGTCCACACCTTCAGCAGCGAGGCCGCCGCCGCCGCGGTCGCCGCCGGCGTCGACTCAATCGAGCACGGTTGGGGCCTCGACGAGGCGCTGGTCGAGGAGCTGGCGCGGCGCGGGATCGCCTGGACGCCCACGCTCGCGCTCGACAGCCTGTTCTTCGACATGGCGCGCGGCCGGCGCGAGCAGCCCGCGGACGCGGCGATCGAGCGCTGGCTGCACGACGCCATCGATCGCATCGAGCCGCTGATCGTGCGCGCCCAGCGGCTGGGCGTGGCGCTGCTCGCCGGCACCGACGGCCTTGAGCCCGTCACGCGCGAGGTCGCGCGCCTGCAACGGGCGGGCCTCGAGCCGGCGGACGCCCTCGCGACGGCCTCCAGCGGCGCGCGCGAGGCGCTCGGCGAGCCCGGCCTCGAGGACGGCGCGCCCGCCGATCTCGTCTGGTTCGCGAACGACCCGCGCGAATCGCCGGAGCTGCTGGAGCGGCCCGATCTGGTGCTGCTGCGCGGCGAACGGGTCGCCCTCGCGCGCGGGTAGCGGCGAGGCGCGCGGCGGCGCAGACTCGGACGCGGCGCGCACGAGGACGGCGCAGAGGCGGGAGCACGACGGTGAGCTGGTGGCCGAGCGCCGGAGGCGCAGCCTGGGACTGGGGCTGGACCCCCTACCCCGCCGTCTGGCTGCTGCTGATCGCGATCGGCGGCGCCTACGCCGTCTGGGTGCGCTCGCTGCGCCCGGGCCGGCGCCGCACGGGCGACCCCGAGGTCACCCCGGACCAGATCGCGCTCTTCGCCGCCGGGCTGGTCGTGCTCTGGGCCGCCCTCGACTGGCCGCTCGGCGCGCTCGCCGCGGGCTACCTGGCGAGCGGGAACGCGCTGCAAGACCTGCTGATCACGCTCGGCGCCGCGCCGCTGCTGCTGCTCGGGCTGCCGCGAGGCCGCCCGCGCCCGGAGCAGGCGCCGAGCGGCCTGCGCGACCACGCCACGCAACGCGCGCGGCGCGCCCTCGGCTCACCGCTCGTGGGCGGCGCGACGTTCGCGCTCGCGCTCGCGGTCACGCACCTCCCGGCGGTGGTGGACACGCTGCGGCCGTCGCCCTGGGGATCGTTCGCGATCACCACGGCCTGGCTCGCGGCGGCGGTCGCGCTCTGGTCGCCGCTGGTCGGGCCGCTCGCCGGACGCCACCGGCCGCCATACCTGGTGGGGATGCTCTACCTCGTCGCGCCGTTCATCTTCCCGAAGGTCGTCGGCGCCTTCTACCTCTTCCGCGACGACCCCCTCTACGACGTCTACGAGGGCGCCCCGCGCGTCTGGGCCGATGTCTCGGCGCACGGCGACCAGCAGGCGGCCGGCCTGCTGCTCTGGATCATCGGCAGCTTCATGGTGATCTCCGCGCTCGGGGTGCTGTTCTTCCGCTGGTACCAGGAGGACCGGCGCATGAGCACGCCCGACAGCCTCGAGGTGCCCGCCGACCCGCGCGCCGTCGATGCGCTGTTCGACGTGCCGGGCGGCTGGGCCGCGCTGGAGCGGCTGATCGCCAGCGTGCAGACGGCGCTGCCGCCTCGCTGGTCGGGCGCGGAGCTGGCCTTCGCCTACCGCGAACTGGGCGGCGCGGCGAACGAGACGCAGGTGATCCTGGAGCTGCACGTCGCCCTCGACGGCCGCGCCGAGGCGCAGCTCGCCCGCGCCATCGAGACGGACTACGAGGCGCACCTCGCCTCGCTCGCGCCCCTGCGCCGCGAGCAGATCGCCCGCCGCGTCGCCTTCCGCATCGTCGGCTACGGCAGCCGCGTCAGCTGACGGGCCGCGCGCCGCTTCGGGTAGACTGAAGTTGCGGGCTGGCGGGCTCAGGCAAGCGGACATCGGGAGCGAACGGCGATGCGCCTTCGCATGCTTGCCCTCGCCGCCTCCGGGCTGCTGCTCGCAGCCTGCCTCGGCGGCGGCGACGCGGACGCGCCGTCGACCACCGCTACGCCGACTGTCATCCCCGCCGCCGCGACCGCGACCCCATCGCCGGCAGCCTCGCCGTCGCCGACGGTGCGCCCGACGCCCACCGCCACGCAGGCGGCGACCGCCACGCCGAGGGCGACGCCGACCCCGACACCCTCGCCAATCCCGACGCCCTCGCCAATCCCGACGCCCTCGCCAACCGCAACACCCTCGCCAACCCCGACGCCCTCGCCGGCCGCGACGCCCTCGCCAACTCCGACGCCCTCGCCGGCCGCGACGCCGGCAGCCACGCCGACGCCCACGGCCACACCGACGCCGACACCGACAGCCCCGGCCGAGCCGCTGACCACCTTCGGCGACGGGGAGCACCGCGTCGGCATCGACATCGCGCCGGGGCGCTACCGCGCGGTCGCGCCCTCGACGGACTGCACGTGGGGCATACCTGGCTGGAGCGTCCCCACCAAGGATGAGCCGGCGGGGATCATGATGCTCCCGCTCACCGTCGCCGACATCGCCCCGAACGACGAGCGCTTCCTCAGCGAGGGCTGCGGCGGTTGGAGCGCCGAGCTCACGCCGATCGCCGAGCCCGGCCGGCCGTTCGGCGATGGAACCTACATCGTCGGGCTCGACATCGCGCCCGGTCGCTACCGCGCCGCCGCGCCGTCGGACTCCTGCTTCTGGCTGCGGCTCAGTAACTTCGGCATCTTCAGCGGCAAGTACGGGACACATGACATCCGCACCACCGTCGGTGGCTGGGGGTTGAAGGTGCTCGGCGCTGACACGAGCTCCATCGTCGAGATCGAGCCCGGCGACACGGGGTTCCATAGCGAAGGCTGCGGGACGTGGACAGCCAACCTCACGCCGATCGTCACACCGGGCCAACCCTTCGTCGATGGCGCCTACGTCGTCGGCGACGAGATCGCGCCCGGTCGCTACCGCGCACGCGAGCCTTCGGCCGAGTGCTACTGGGCACGGTTGCACGACTTCAGTGGCGAGTACGGGGAGGTGTACGACGAAAGTGGCTATCACTTCGTCATCCGGAGGAGCGGACCGACCTCGATCGTCGACATCGCACCAGACGATGCCGGGTTCTACAGCCGCGGCTGCGGAACGTGGTCGGACGACCTCTCGCCCGTAACGGCGCCGGGCGAGCCGTTCCCCGACGGCACGTACCTCGTCGGCGTCGACATCGCTCCCGGCCGCTACCGCGCGACCGCTCCGACCGACCGGTGCCTGTGGTTTCGACTGGACGAGTTCGGAGGCATCTCCGGTGCGTACGAGGGCGGGTTCGCCATCTCGGTCGGGTGGCTGCCCGTCGTGGACGTGGCGCCTTCGGATGCGGGCCTCCTCACCTCCGGTTGCGGAACCTGGTCCGATACCGCGACGCCGATAGTCGAGCCGGGCAGGCCGTTCGGGGACGGCGTGTATCTGGTGGGGATCGACATCGCACCGGGCCGCTATCGCGCGAGCGCACCCTCGGACGCCTGCTCCTGGTGGCGGCTCAACGGGTTCCGGGGAGATCTCGGCTTCGGCAACGACACCTTGCCCGACATCATCGCGCAGGGAGACTCGACCATCGTCGACATCCTCGAGACGGATGTGGGATTCAGTTCGTCCGGCTGCGGCACCTGGTCCGAAGTCAACCCGCGGGTTTCCGAGCCGAAGCGCTCGTTCGGGGACGGCACCTACCTTGTCGGGACGGAAATCGCTCCGGGTCGCTACTTTGCCAACGCGCCGTCCGGACAGTGCGAGTGGCGCCGGCTGGACAACTTCGGCGGCCACGACGACTACGCAGAACTCGGGATCGGCGGCGGGCGCGCGTGGGATCTCCCAAACAGGCTCGCGGTAGTCGACATCAAGGCATCCGACGTGGGGTTCCAGAGCACGGGTTGCGGCGAGTGGACGCAAACCTTCGAGCCGCGCGTCACCCCCGGCGGGCCACCCGGAGACGGGTTCTTCCTCGTCGGCATCGAGGTGACGCCCGGCCGCTACCGTGCGAATACGCCCGAGTCGTGCACGTTCGAGCGCCGGAGCGCATTCAGCGGCAAGTACTACGAGGACCGCCGCTACGTCGACGAGGGCTGGGCAGGCCGCAGCAGCGTGCTCGCCATCGTGGACATCGAGCCGACAGACGTGGGCTTCGAGAGCAAGGGCTGCGCCTGGAGCGCAGACCTGACGTCCACGACCCGGCCCGGGCAGGCCTTTGGCGACGGCACCTACGTGGTCGGCTCGGAAGTCGCGCCCGGGCGCTACCGTGCCCGGCCATCCGGCGGCGCGTGCTCGTGGACGCGGCTGAGCAAGTTCGGCGGCTCGTACGGCAACGACACCGGCGTCGTAGGTCGCTGGTGGGTCCGCGGCCGAAGCGCAATCGTCGACATCGCGCCCACAGACGCCGGCATCTACAGCGAAGGCTGTGGCGCGTGGTCGCCGCATCTGTCGCCCCTGCTCGCCCCCGGCAAACCGTTCACGGGGGGTACGTATCTCGTGGGCATCGATCTACCGCCCGGGCGCTATCGGACAACGGAGGCGAACCCACGCAGGAGCTGTTACTGGGCACGACTCAGCAGCTTTGGCGGCACCGAGGGCGAATTGATCGCCTCGAGCGAATTCCGGGGCGCATCCTTCATCGTCGAGATCGAACCGTCGGACGCCGGATTCACCACGAACCCAGACTGCGGCATGTGGTGGCCGGAGACCGGGCCACCCGTGCGCTCGGTCAGTGAGTCACTCGGCGAAGGCGTGTACTACGTGGGCACGGAGATAGCGCCCGGGCGCTATCGCGCGACCTCGCCGTCCGGAGAGGCAGCGTGCCGGTGGTGGCGGCTGGACGGATTCAGTGGAACGCCCGACGACGTGCTCGGCTCGTACGAACTGGGGCGGATCTTCGCCTACAGCTTCATCGTCGACATCGCGGCGACGGACGTTGGCTTCGCGAGCACACGTTGCGGCAGCTGGACAACGGACCTGACGCCGATCATCTCGCCCGGCGACCCCTTCGGATCGGGCTCGTGGCTCGTCGGCCCGGAGGTGGCGCCCGGCCGCTACCGCAACACGCCGGGAGAGACCCACCTCAAAGGGATCGAGTTCGAGGATGAGTGCGAGTGGCAGCGGGTGAGCGGCTTCACCGGATCCGAGGCCGAGACGATCGAGGCGGGCAGCGCCGAGCCGGGCGCCGTCACCACCGTCGAGATCGCAGAGACGGACGCCGGCTTCGTCAGCCGCGGCTGCGGTACCTGGACCCTCGTCCCGCCGTAGCCCGCCGTAGCCCGACAGGCCCGAGGCGCGCCCGACGCCTCAGCGATCCGTGCGGTAGAGGTAGCGGTTGTCCCAGAGGCCGTAGAGCGTCGGCGTGGTGTTGCCGAAGACGTTGCGCACGGCGCTGAGGCGCTCGGTGAGCGTCGTGTAGATCAGCGGCAACTGCTCCGCGGCGATCGCCTGGGCGCGGCGGTAGTGCTCCACGCGCTTCTCGCGATCCAGCTCCTGGCTGCCGAGGATGTAGAGCTCGTCGATCTGCGCTTCCCAGTCCGTAGCGGGCTGCTCCTGGTTCGGGTTCCAGAGGTGCAGGTCGGCGCTGCTGTGCCAGACGCCGATGCCGCCGTGCGGCTCCGTCCCGCCGGTCAGGCCGATCACCACCGCCTCCCACTCGTAGGAGGCCGTCAGCCAGCCCACGAGGTCGCCGAACTCGATCGCCTGGTAGACCGCACTGACGCCGATCGCATCCAGCCCTTCGGCGATCAGCATCGTGATCCGCTCGCGGGCGCCGTTCCCCGCGTTCGTCACCAGCGAGAACTCGATCAGGTTGCCCTCGCCGTCCTCGCGGACGCCGTCGCCGTCGCGGTCCGTCCAGCCGAGGCCGTCGAGGATGTCGTTGGCCGCCTCGGCGTCGTACTCGTACTTGCGGACGTCGGGGTTGTGGAAGTCGCCCGCGGCCGGGCTGATCGCGGCCCACTGCGGGTAGCCGAGGCCGTCCATCACCTCGGCGACGATCCGCTCCTTGTCGATGCTGTGCGCGACGGCGTGGCGGAACTGCTGGTTGCTGAACCAGCCGAGCTTCTCCGGCGCGACGTAGGGCGCGCCGCTCTCCGCGCTCGAGCCGGGGTTCATGTTGAGGACGAGAAACGTGGTGCCGAAGGACGGGCCGCGCCGGTGGATCGTGAAGTTCCCCTCCTCCTCGAGCGGCTTGAGGCCGGCGAACTCCTCGCCCGTGACGCCGTGCACGTCCGTCTCGCCCGCCTCGAAAAGGGCGAGTTCGTCATCGAGATCCTCGACGAGCAGGTGCACGATGCGCTCGAGGTAGGGGAGGCTGTTGCCTTCGGCGTCCGTCATCCAGTAGTTCGGGTTGCGCCGCAGCACCACGCGCTCGCCGGGGACGTAGCGGTCGATGGTGAAGGGCCCCGTGCCGATCACCGTGCTCGGGTCCGCGCCTACGCCCCAGACGGAGCTGAACGTGCCGTCCTCGACGTGCGGCTCGAGGATGTGACGCGGGTAGATCGCCGTGCCCATCGAGCGGATGAAGGGCGCGAACGGCGTCGGGAGCACGACGCTGACGGTGTAGTCGTCCACCGCCGTCACGGTCATCGTGTCCTCGACCCACTCGCCGTCCTCGAGGAAGCGGAAGATGAACGCCGCGCGGGTGCTGGTGGGGATGTCCTCGTTGTAGATGATGCGGTTGAAGGTGAACTCCACGTCGTGCGCGGTGAACGGCTCGCCGTCGTGCCAGGCGACATCGCGACGCAGGGAGAAGGTCCAGCTCAGCCCGTCCTCGGAGTGCTCCCAGGACTCCGCCAGCGACGGCTCGACCTCGTCCGTGAGCCACGAGGTCTCGGTCAGGCCCTCGAAGAGGAGACTGAGCAGGCCCGAGGAGTAGGCGTCGTTCGCGAGCGCGAGGTTGAAGGTCAGCGGCTCGCTGATGGTCGACGAGGTGATCGTGCCGCCCGGCGTCCCGATCTCGTACTCGAACGCCTCGGCGTTCTCCCTGAGCGAGCCGATGATCGCCTCGGACGTGTCGGGCTCGCCCTCGCCAGCCTCGTCGTCGTCATCGTCGCCGCAGGCTGCGAGCGTGAGGGCGACTGTGAGCAGCAGCAGCGGGAGGAACCACACGCGACCCTTCGACCACATCGACATCGGGGGCCTCCTTCGTCGAGCCCGCAGGTGAGACAGCATATCGCGAATCCGCGCCGGAATCGTTTGCGTAGACTGAACAGAGCAGGCTCGCAGGCTCGGGCAAGCGGGCCTCGGAAAGCGAACGCCGATGCGCCTTCACGTGCTTGCGCTCGCGGCCTTCGGGCTGCTGCTCGCGGGCTGCGTCGGCGGCGACGACTCGCCGTCGCCTACGGCCACGCCCTCGCCCACCGCGATGCCAGACCCTTCTCCAGCGGTCGAGGTGAGCGCGGGAGGCAACCACACCTGCGCTCTTCTCGAGTCGGGCGCCGTGTTCTGCTGGGGAGAGAACGGAGACGGTCAGGCAAGCGCGCCGTCCGGAAGCTATCGGACGGTGACCACGGGCGGTTCGCATGGAACCGCGCATACCTGCGCGCTCAAAGAATCGGGCGAGGTGGTCTGCTGGGGGTCGAACACCCAGGGCCAGGCGAGCGCACCACCCGGGATCCATCGCTCGGTGAGTGCAGGTTGGGAACACTCCTGCGCCGTGCGCGAGTCGGGCGAAGCCATCTGTTGGGGGTCGAACCGTCATGGCCAGACGGATGCGCCACCGGGGCCCTACCGCTCCGTGAGCGCCGGCCGGTATCACTCCTGCGCGGTGCGTGAGTCGGGCGAAGTCGTTTGCTGGGGAGCGAAACCGGCGAAGTCCGGCGGGCGGAGCGGCGAATCTCAGCCCGGAGCTACCCCCGCTCCAATGGCCCTCCGCCGAGATGCGTCCGAGCCAGGCCAGCCGGAATCCGGGTACTTCGACATACCCATCCCCGTCGACGCGGGTCAAGCCAAGGCGCCACCGGGGCGCTACCGCTCCGTGAGTGCGGGGCGCTACCACACGTGCGCGGTGCGGGAGTCGGGCGAGCTCGGTTGCTGGGGAGGGGCAATAGGCCCCGATGAGGATCTCCCGGACCCGCCGAGAGGAACGTTCCGGTCGGTCAGCGCGGGCTGGGAACACGCCTGTGGCCTGCGTGAACCCGGCGCGGTGGTCTGCTGGGACTGGAACGACATCGGCAGGGTATCGGAGCGGCCGGGCCGCTACCGGTCTGTAAGCGCGGGCAAGGCACACAGCTGCGCTGTCCGCGAGTCCGGCGGGGTGGTCTGCTGGGACAATGAAGACCACGGGCAAGCCGATCCGCCGCCGGGAAGCTACCTGTTGGTGAGCGCGGGCCGAGAGCACACCTGCGCTGTCCGCGAGTCTGGCGAGGTGGTCTGCTGGGGGTTGAACCACTCCGGCGAAACCGATGCTCCGGCGGGTAGCTTCCGGTCGATCGGCGCCAGCTGGGTGCACTCCTGCGCGCTGGACGGCTATGGCCAGGTTGTCTGCTGGGGCTACGGGTACGACGGCAGGAGGAATGCGCCGTTAGGTCCCTATCGTTCCCTCAGCGTGAGCAAGAACTACGAACCTGTCTGCGCCCTGCGTGAGTCGGGCTACATCGACTGCTGGGGCTACAACTACAAGCGCTGGACGGCCGCGCCGCCGAGGACATATACGGCGGTCAGCGTAGCCCTGGCAGGCGTCTGCGCCCTGCACAAGTCGGGCGAGATCGATTGTTGGAGCCACGACCCCGAGGGCGCGACGATTGTACCCCCGGGGACGTATCGCTCCGTTTCGGTCGGGGTGGACCGTTCCTGCGCGATACGCAAGGCCGGCGACATCATCTGCTGGGGCAAGAACGAGTCTGGCCAAGCGAACGCACCACAGGGAAGCTACCGCTCGGTCAGCGTAGGCGGCTCGTGGGGTTCCCCGCGTATCTGCGGGCTACGGGAGTCGGGCGCGGTGGTCTGCTGGGGGTCAGATCGCCCAGGCTGGGCGAGCACGCCGCTCGGGCTCGTTCGCGCGGCAAGTGTCGCAGTAAGTGTAGGGTCCGAGCACGCCTGCGCGATACGCGAATCGGGTGAGATTGTCTGCTGGGGAGTCCGCAACGCTCCCCGAATGCGCGCGCCACGCGGAATCTACAACTCAGTGAGCGTGGGCGAAGGCCGCGCCTGCGCCGTGAAGGAGTCGGGCGGTCTCGTCTGCTGGGGGCCGGGCACCGTCGGCTCATCGTATTCGCCGGCGGGGCGCTACGTCGCGGTGAGTGTCGGCGGGGGACACTCCTGCGCCGTTCGCGAATCGGGCGAGGCCATCTGTTGGGAGGAGTCCGGTGGGAAGCCGCAAGACGTGCTGCGCGACCGCTACCAGGCAGTTGCCGCGGGCGCCAGAGGGGCCTGTGCGCTAAGGGAGTCGGGCGAGATCGATTGCTGGACCTACGGCGAGGCCGCAAGGACCAGGACCCTTGACGGTCCGTACCGGTCAGTCAGCGCCAGCCGTGCATCCTTCTTTTGCGCAGTTCGGGAGTCGGACGAGATCGACTGCTGGGCGGGATTCAGCCACATCCCGGCGGGGACATTCCGCTCCGTGAGCAATGGCTACACGCACATCTGCGGCGTGCGCGAGTCCGGCGAGGTGGTCTGTTGGGGCGTGGACGAGTCCGATGACGAGTCCGGCCTGGCGGACGTGCCCTCCGGGAACTACCGCTCGGTGAGTTCGTCCTGGTGGCATTCATGCGCGTTGCACGAGTCCGGCCGAATCGACTGCTGGGGAGTCAGCGGGGGGCAGTACGACTACGGCCAGACGCTGGCGCCAGAGGGACGCTTTCGTTCCGTGAGCACAGCCTATTCGCATAGCTGCGCGCTGCGCGAGTCCGGTGAGGTGGTCTGCTGGGGCGCCACGTCACCAGCAGCTCGCGTTCCGCCGTTTCTTCAGTAGGCCTGCGCCACGCCCTGGGGCGCGGACCCCTCACCCCCCGGCCCTCTCCCGCAAGGGGAGAGGGCGCCGGAGGCCGCCGCGACCCCCGCCTACCCCCGAGGCAGGCCGAGGCCGCGCGTGGCGATGATGTTGCGCTGCACCTCGGACGTGCCGCCGCGGATCGTCGCGGGGACGGCGCGCAGGTAATTGTACGGCGGCGCGCCGCCCTGCGCGGCGTACGGGCTCTCCGGCCCGTCCTCCGTGCCCTGACCCCAGAGCTGTCCGTACAGGCCGAACGTCTTGATGCTCGTCGCCGAGAGCCGCTGCAGCAGCTCCGAGTTGTAGAGCTTCGCCGTCGAAGCCTCGTAGTTCGGGACCATCCCCGCCGCCTGGATCGAGATGATCCGCGCCGAGAACTGGAACATCACCTCCGTCTCGATCCGGCGGTCGGCGACCTCGGCGCGCAGCGTGCCGGCGCGGCCTCCGAGGCGCGACTTCGCCGCGCCCTCCTCGCTCGCGCAGTAGGAGAGCAGCTTCTCGATGCCGAGCCGCATCGAGACCGCGCCCTCGATGTTGGAGCGCTCGAAGTCGAGCAGGTTCATCGCCACGTACCAGCCGCGGTTCTCCTCGCCGACGAGGTTGGCGACGGGCGTGCGCACCTCCTCGTAGAAGGTCTCGTTGAAGTAGTGCACGTCGCTCATGTCGACCAGCGGCTGGACGCCGATGCCCGGCGTCTTGGCGTCGACGAGCAGGAAGGAGATGCCGCGGTGCTTGGGCGCCGTCGGGTCCGTGCGGGTGAGCAGGAAGAACCAGTCCGCGGTGTGCGCCGCCGAGGTCCAGATCTTCTGCCCGTTGATCACGTAGTCGTCGCCGTCGCGGCGCGCGCTGGTGGAGAGCGAGGCGAGGTCCGAGCCCGCGCCCGGCTCGGAGAAGCCCTGCGCCCACGTCACCTCGCCGGAGAGGATGCGCGGCAGGTGCTCGCGGCGCTGCTCCTCCGTGCCGTTGAGGATCAGCGTCGGGCCCAGCATGTTGGTGCCGGAGCCACCGACCGCCGGGGCGCCGGAGCGCGCCAGCTCCTGCTTGAGGATGAACTGCTCCATCGAGCTGAGCCCGCCGCCCCCGTACTCCGCCGGCCAGTGCGGCGCGACCCAGTTGTGCTCGGCGAGCGCGTCGGACCAGGCGACGGCCGCCTCGCGACGCGCGGGGTCCTCGGACTTGCGGTCGAACTCCCACGTCCGCTCGAGGCGATGCGCGCCGACGCCGCCGCGGCGGTAGCGCGCCGGGAGGCGCTCGGCGATCAGGCTGCGGACCTTCTCGCGGAAGTCCTGCTGCTCCTCGTTGTCGCTCCAGTCCATCGTCCGCTCCCGCCTCGCGGCCGTCCGGGCCGCCCTGTGTGATTCCGGCCTATGCGATGACGCCGGCCTCGCGCAGCGAGGCCAGTTCCTCCGTGCTGAATCCGTGCTCGCCCAATACCTCGTCCGTGTCGGCGGCGTAGACGGGCGCCGGCCCTTGCACGGCCGTCGGCGTCTCCGACATCCGCACCACCGGCCCGGCCACGCGCTGAGGTCCGGTGATCGGGTGCTCCAGCTCCCACATCAGGCCGAGCGCCCGCACCTGCGGATCCTCCGGCAGGTCCTCTGGGAAGCGCACCGGCGAGGCGGGGACGCCGCCCTCCTCGAAGCGCTCCATCCACTCCGCGACCGTGTGCTCGCGCAGCATGCGCTCGATCTGCGACTTCCACTCCTCGAAGCGCCGCTCGTTCTCCGGGTCCGTCGAGTCGTAGTCGGGGCTGTCGCCGTCGTCGTCGACGCCGAGCACGGCGCGGGCGGCGGCGCGCAGCGGCGGCGTCAGGCAGCCGAGGGCGATCGCGCCGTCCTTCGCCTGGTAGGAGCGGTAGTAGAGGCGCGGCGGGCCCGCCTCGGTGATGCGATGGCGCTCGCGGATCGCCATCTGCTCGCCGTAGGCCTGCCCGCTGGCGCGCGCCACCTCGATCTCGGCGAGCATCTCGTCGCGCGTGACGGCGTCGCTGACCGGCTCCTGCATCACGTGGTAGTCGAGCAGCGAGAGCGCGGTGCGCAGCATCGAGGCCTGGATCAGCTGCCCCTTGCCCGTGCGCTCGCGGTGGTAGAGCGCGCTGGCGATCGCCATCGCCGAGGTCAGCCCCGTCGCGTAGTCGACGATCGGCGGGCGCGTGTACTGCGGGGTGCCCTCGTGGTCGGTGCGGCCGATCACGGACATCAGCCCCGTGTAGGCGGTCATCGCGCCGTCGGTGGCGGGCTCGAACGCTCGAGGGCCCTCGCTGCCGTAGGCGCTGATCTCGCAGTAGATCAGGCCGGGGTGGAGGGCGGAGAGCACCTCGTAACCCACGCCGAGGCGTTCCGGCACGCCGGGCCGCATGTTGTGCATCACTACGTCGAAGCGCGGGACCAGGCGCTGGATAAGCGCCTGGCCGCGCTCGTCCTTGAGGTCGACCGCGATCGCGCGCTTGCCGCGGTTGAGCGACTGGAAGCGCTTGCCCTCGCCGGGGACGACGGCGCCGACGTTGCGGTAGTGCTCGCCCTCGCGCGGCTCGACCTTGATCACGTCGGCGCCGAGGTCGGAGAGGTTGACACCGCAGTAGGGGCCCGCGGCGATCTGCGAGAACTCGAGCACGCGCACGCCGTCGAGTGCACCGGGCGCCATCGCCGCTCCTCCGTCTGCCGGTCCGCTGCGGTCCGGTCCGTGGTCGCGAGACAGCCTACCGGAGCCGCGCCGCGCGAGGTAGGCGTGACGGCTACGGAGGTACGGGCGTCCACGTGCCGCAGTTGATGCTATGGAACCCCACGTCGGCCTCGTCGATGTCGACGATGGCGCTGCCGTGGGGCTGGCCGACAGCAATCAGGTTGTGGGTCCAGTAGATCTCCGAATACTGGCTGAAGTCTCTGAGTCGCTCCCACCGGCACTCGTCCGTCGCTGAGGTCGTGCGGTAGCGACCGGGCGCGATCTCGCTCCCAACGAGGAACGTGCCGTCCCCGAACAGCTCCCCCGGTCTGACGGTTGGCGTGAGATCGGCCGACCACGTTCCGCACCCCTGACTGGCGAACGCTTCGTCGTCGGGGCCGATGTCCACGATGGTGCGGTCACCGATGTGGTATTCGCGAGTGGGTGGATCGGACCCACGGAGGGCCGAGTCCCACAAATCCCAGCGACAGGAGTCGGGGGATCCGCTCGCGCGGTAGCGGCCCGGCGCCAACTCGGACCCGACCAGGAACGTTCCATCGCCGAACGGCTCGCCGGGTGTGACCAGGGGCGTGAGATCCGTGGTCCAGGTTCCGCAGCCGCTGCTTGAGAACGTGTGCTCCGACGGATCGATATCAACAACACTGACCACCGGGTCCCACCCCGCGACGCGCACATGGCTGCGGCCGTGGGGGAGCGGTGGTTGCGGATCCGTTAGCACCGCGTCGTTCAGCTCCCACCAGCAGTCGTCGGACGCGCCCGTGGCCCGATAGCGGCCAGGTGCGACCTCGGGGCCGACGAACCACACGCCGTCTCCGAAGGGCTGCCCGGGCGCGATGAGCAGCGCATTTGTCCACGTTCCGCACCCTTGGCTGAAGAACTCGACATCCGTCGGGTAGATGCGCGCGATGCCCTTCGGAAGTGTCCAGGACCCGAGCGTCCGACGTCCGTCCGCAATCTGTCGCCCCCACTCACATTCCGCCGTAGGCGACACCGCGCGGTAGACACCCGGCGGGACATCGACGCCGACACGGACCGTGCCATCACCGAACGAGATGAGCGGCGTGGGCGGAGCGGGCGGTATGAGTGTCGGCGTGGCTGTCGCGGTCACCGCTGCGGTGGCTGCCGGAGTCGGCGTCGCTGCGGGCGTGGCCGTCGGTGTCGCCGTCGGCGCGGGCGTGGGTGTCGCTGTCGGCGTCGGTGTCGCCGTCGGGGCCAACGCGAGCTGCTGCTCACTGTCGTCGAGGCTGGCGAGGACAATGAGCACGACCGCCACTACGGCCACCGCCCCGGCACCGGCCGCCGCCACGCCCGCCCACACGAGCACGCGCCCGATCGGGTCGAGCGTCCCGGGCAGCGCGAGGAGCCCGAAGAGGCGTCGCCGGGGCTCGGGACGCCAGGCGGCGAGCTGGCGGCGATCGTCGAGTCCGAGCTTCCCGAGCATGTTCGAGATGTGGAACTTGACCGTGTCGAGCGTGACGCCGAGCCGCTCCGCGATCTCGGCGTTCGTGCCGCCTCGGCGCAGCTCCTCGAGCACGCGCTGCTCGGCGGGGGTGAGGATGCCGGGATGTGGCGGGCGCCCCCGCTCTCGCCGCGTCATGCATCGAGTCTAGGAGCACGCACCCCGGATTTTCACTACCCGATGGCTCTTACCAGTGGATGGCGCTCGTTGCGTCCCCGGCAGTTGTCAGGAAGGCGTAGCTCTCCGCCGTAGTCGCCGCGCCGGTCGTGTCGAGGCGGTTGTAGCGAAACGTTGGTCCATCCTCGGGAGTGGGCGTCGCTATCGCCGTCGCGGCCGCTCTGCGGCGAGACCATCAGCGCCAACACCAAGGCGACTGCGGCGCAGCCTGCGCTCAGAACCGTCTTCATTCAGCCGTCGAACCGATCCACAACGACTCGCCGAGGCGGCCGAACAGCGTGGCGATGCTCGGTGTGGAGGCCGTGGCGCTCCGTGGCGCACGGCTCGGCTCCACCACGTGCAGACCGTAGACCACGCCGCGCCGCACATCGAGCCCGATCCACGATTGACCGGTCGCGGCGTCTTCGAGGATCAGCCCCTTGATCGGCGGGCCGTCGCCATCGCTCGCGAAGGCGCCATCCACCCGCATCCTCAGGCCTTCGGGCACGTCGAAGATGAGCGGCGGATCGCCTTCCTTCCAAATGAACTGATAGGTGGCAGCCGTTAGCACCTCGTTGCCCGTGTAGTCGGAGATGTCGGTCGGTGCGCCACAGTCCGCAAGGCCGCTTCCGGCGACGTCGTTCGTCGCCACCCGCCGCAACACCGGCGGAGCGCAGCCCGTGAAGGCCGTCCCCGAAATCGAGACGTGCGTGAGGTTTGTCAGCTGGGCCAGCTTCGATGGAATCAAGCCCGTCAGTGAGTTGCCGTTCAGCCGCAGCTCCGCCAGCCCCGCGAGATTCCCCACTAGGCCCGACAGCTCGCCCGTCAGCCCGCTGTTCGCGAGGCTCAGGGCCGTCACGCGCTGCGGCGCGCCGCCGACCGTTACGCCGGTCCAGTCGGTCATCGGTCGCCCGGCGGCCCAGTTGAGCGCGGCGTCGCCGGCGAGCGTGTCGCGCAGCCCCAGCAGTGCCTCGCAGTCCTCCACCAGCTCCGCGTTCGCGCCCGGGTTCGGCACCGCGATCCCCGATTCGCACGAGGTTGTCGCCGTGGCCGTGGCCGTCGGCGCGAGCGCGAGCGGCTGCGCGCTGCCGTCGAGGCTGGCGAGGACAATGAGCACGACCGCCACTACGGCCACCGCCGCCGCGCCAGCCACCGCGACGCCCGCCCACACAAGCACGCGCCCGATCGGGTCGAGCGTCCCGGGCAGCGCGAGGAGCCCGAACAGACGGCGTTGGGGCTCGGGACGCCAGGCGGCGAGCTGGCGGCGATTGTCGAGTCCGAGCTTCCCGAGCATGTTCGAGATGTGGAATTTGACCGTGTCGAGCGTGACGCCGAGCCGCTCTGCGATCTCTGCATTCGTGCCGCCTCGGCGCAGCTCCTCGAGCACGCGCTGCTCGGCCGGGGTGAGGATGCCGGGATGTGGCGGGCGCCCCCGCTCTCGCCGCGTCATGCATCGAGTCTAGGAGCCCGCACCGCCGATTTTCACTACCCGACGCCTCTTGGCCAGTGAGCCCCGCAGGCGGCCCCCCCGTCCGGCCTCAAGACCGGCCGGTGGTAGCATGGAACTTACGGCGCGGCGGGCGCGCGAACGGCTGGGGGTGGCATGCACGACGTGGTGGTCGTCGGCGCCGGAAACGCGGCGCTCTGCGCGGCGCTGGCGGCGCAGGAAGCGGGCGCGAGCGTGCTCGTGCTCGAGAAGGCCGGCGAGGACGAGCGCGGCGGCAACACCTACTTCACCGGCGGCGGCTTCCGCTTTCCCTACAACGGCATCGACGACATCCGCGTACTCATCCCCGATCTCAGCGACACCGAGGTCGAACGCATCGAGGTCGGCGCCTACACCGAGGCCGATATGCGCGAAGACCTGATGCGCGTCAGCGAGGGCCTCGCCGACGAGCAACTGACGGACCACCTGGTGCGCAACGCCTTCGAGGCGATGCGCTGGATGCGCGACCGCCTCGATGTGCGCTGGGTGCTGATGTACGGGCGGCAGGCGTACGAGGTGGAGGGCAAGCTGCGCTTCTGGGGCGGCCTCATCGTCGAGGCCGTCGGCGCCGGCAAGGGGCTCTCCGACTCGCTGTTCGCCGCCGCCGACCACCACGGCGTCGAGGTGCACTACGGCACGAAGGCCGTCGGGCTGGTCATGGACGACGCCGGCGCCGTGCGCGGCGTGCAGACGCGCGGCCCCAACGGCCTCGAGAGCTTCGAGGCGCGCTCCGTCGTGATGGCGGCCGGCGGCTTCGAGGCGAACACGGAGATGCGCACCCGCTACATGGGCCCCGGCTGGGAGTTCGCGAAGGTGCGCGGCACCCGCCACAACACCGGCGAGGGCATCCGCATGGCCCTCGACGTCGGCGCGCAGTCGCACGGCCACTGGTCCTCGGGGCACGCGGTCGCCTGGGATCTGAACGCGCCGCCGACGGGCAACCGCATCATCGGCGACCTCTACCAGAAGCACTCGTACCCGCTGGGCCTGATCGTCAACATCGAGGGCGAGCGCTTCGTCGACGAGGGCGCGGACATGCGCAACTACACCTACGCGAAGTACGGGCGCGAGATCCTGCGTCAGCCCTACGGCGTCGCCTTCCAGCTCTTCGACCAGAAGACCGTGCCGATCCTGCGCGACGAGTACCGCATCCGCGAGATCACGAAAGGCGAGGGCCAGACCATCGGCGAGCTGGCGGACGACCTCGGGATCGACCGCGAGGGGCTGGAGCGCACCGTCGCCGCCTTCAACGCCGCCTGCCAGCCGGGCGAGTTCAACCCCGCGATCCGCGACGGCGTCAGCACCGAGGGCATCGAGCCGCCGAAGTCGAACTGGGCGATCCCGCTGGACGAGCCGCCGTACTTCGGCGTCGCCGTCACCTGCGGGATCACGTTCACCTTCGGGGGCCTGCGCATCAACCACCGCAGCGCCCAGGTGCTGGACACCGAGCTGGAGCGGATTCCCGGGCTCTACGCCGCCGGCGAGCTGGTCGGCGGGCTCTTCTACCACAACTACGCCGGCGGGACGGGTCTGATGTCCGGCTCGGTCTTCGGGCGCACCGCCGGACGCGCCGCGGCTGAGGCGGCGCTCGCCATGGAGGGGTAGGCCGATGCTCTACTTCCTCGCGATCATCGCGCCGCCGATCGCGGTACTGGCGGTCGGCCGCCCCTGGCTGTCGCTGCTCAACCTGGTGCTGACCGTGGCCGGCTGGATCCCCGGCGTGATCCACGCCGTGCTCGTGATCAACGAGCACAAGGCGGACCAGCGAGCCGCCCGCTTCGGCCCGCAAGAGTAGCCCCGGCGGCGACTCGCCGGGGCCTCGAGGAAGGACCACGGCGATGCGCAACGCCTCGGACGACCCGCAGGCCTCGGCACTCGCCCGCCTCTGGAGGCCGACGGCGGCGGCGCTCGCGGCGCTCGCGCTCGCGGCGCTCGCGCTCGCGGCGGCCCTCGCGACCTCCGCCGCCTGCTTCGGCGGCGACGACGATGCGCCCGAGGCCACGCCCACCGCGACGCCGGTTGCGGCGACCGCGACTGCTACCCCGACGCCCACGCCGTCACCGACGCCCGAGCCTCCCACATCCACCGCGACGCCAACACCGGCCGGCGGTGCCGCGCCGTCCGGCGGCGGGGACTTGCTGCCGCCGGAGCTGACCGCGCAGGTGATGCAACTGCTCCTCGAGGCGATGAGCGATCCCGACTCCGAGCTGTTCACGGGGTCGATCGACGCACTGCCGCCGGAAGTGCTGGCGGTGCTCGACGCGATCGGCGCCGATCTGCTGCTGGGCGTCGTAAGGGCAGAGATCGGCGGCAGGTCGGTCGTCGTGGCCGTGCTCCCCGGCTCACCCGCCGAGCGCGCCGGACTCGCCGAGGGCGACCTGATCACCGCGATCGACGGCGCGCCGGTCGGCAGCGCCGCGGAGTTGCGCACGGCCGTCGAGGCGCTCGCCGAGGGCACTGCCTACACGCTCACGATCGACCGGGGCGGCGCGGCGCGCATGCTCGAGGTCGAGCGCGAGGCGGCGTCCGCCGGAAACACGTGGCGGGCGGAACTGCTACGCTCGATCGCGCTGGTGCTGATTCTGCAGGAGGCGCCCGGCGGTGAAGACCTGCCGCCCTCGCTGCTCGGCGAGATGGTCGAGGAGACCCCGAACGGCCTGCTCGTCTTCGCGGTCTTCCCCGGCTCGCCCGCGGACAGCGGCGGCGTGCGTCCCGGCGACCTGTTGGTCTCGATGGACGGCCTCGAACTCACAACTCTCGCCGACCTCCAGGCGCTGATGCTGTCGTTCAACCCCACGAGCAGCAAGGTCGAGGTCGTGCTGCTGCGCGACGGCCAGGAGCTGACGCTGGAGATCGACCTCGCGGCCGGCGGCATGCTCGGCGGCGGCGCCGCGACGCAGTAGACGGCGGCGGGGAGGCGTTCAGGCCAGGGCGTGTCGTTGCCGACTGTGAGCGGTTCGTTAAGGTGCGGTTTGCATTAGATTAGCAACGCGTTTAGGCATTTGGGGCCGGGAGTCGCGGACGCCGTCACGGCGCCTCCTCTCGCGTCGCACACGCCGCCCCGCTTGACAGCCTCGCGCCGCTTGTCGAGGCTCACGCGGCAGTGGCCGCGCGATCCGCGGCGTCGATGGAGAGGACCGATGGCGGACAGCACCGCGGACAGCAACCGAGCCTACGACGAGCGGCCGCGGCCACTGGCCGGGGTGCGGGTCGTGGATTTCACCTGGATCGTCGCCGGGCCCCAGGCGACGCGCATCATCGCCGACCTCGGGGCCGACGTGATCCGCGTCGAGAACGAGTCCCACCTCGACTCGCTGCGCGGAGGCCTGCCGCCCGACGACGGCCCGCCGACCGTCAACCGCTCCGGCATCTTCAACAACTTCAACCGCAACAAGCGCGGCATCACCGCCAACATCCACCACTCGCGCACCCGCGAGTTGATCGAGCAGTTGATCGCCGGGGCCGACGCGGTGACGGAAAACTACAGCCCCGGCGCCTTCGCTCGCATGGGCTTCAGCTTCGAGCGCCTGCGCGAGCTCAACCCGAACATCATCTACCTCTCGCTCTCCGGCTACGGGCACTATGGCCGCGACAGCTCCTACGTGACGTGGGGCCCGACGGCGCAGGCCGTCTCCGGGCTGACCTACCTCTCCGGCCTGCCAGACCAGCCCCCCGCCGGATGGGGCTACTCCTACCTCGATCACTCGGCCGGCTACTACGGAGCGATCGCGCTGCTGCTCGCCCTGCGGCGACGCGAGCGCATCGAGGGCGCGCAACGCATCGACCTCTCGCAGGTGGAGACGGGCATGGTGATGTGCGGCGTCACCATGCTGGACTCGCAGATCAACGGCCGCCCGTCCGAGCGCATCGGCAACCGCTCGCGTCACCCCGCGCTCGCGCCCCACGGCGCCTACCGCTGCGCGGGCGACGACCGCTGGATCGCGATCGCCGTCGAGAGCGAGGCGCACTGGCGCGAACTCTGCGACGAACTGGGCGCGCCGGACCTGGCCGCCGACGAGCGCTTCGCCAGCCTCGAGGCGCGCCTCGCCGCGCAGGACGAGCTGGACGCGGCGATCGAGGCGCGCACGCGCGAGCTCGATCCGCGGGCGCTGATGTACGCGCTGCAGGCGCGCGGCGTGCCCGCCGGGCTGGCGCAGCACATGCAGGACAAGATGGAGCATGACGAGCAGCTGGCAGCGCGCGGCTTCTACCGCGCCGCACCCAGCCCCGAGCTGGACGATCGCTACTTCGAGGGCCTGCCGTTCCTCCTCCGCCAGCTCGGCTGGGACGTGCTGCGCGGCGCGCCCACCCTCGGCGAGCACATCGACGAGGTGCTGAGCGAACTGGGCTGCACGCCGGAGGAGATCGCCCAACTGCGCGCGGAGGCCGCCGTATGAGCGACGCACCGGCCCCTCCGGAGTTCGCGGCGAGCCTCGACGACGCGCCGATGCTTGATCGCGTTCGCGTCGTCGAGATCGGCGACCTCGGCGAGATCGCCGGGAGGCTGCTCGCGGACGCGGGCGCCGACGTGATCCGCGTCGAGCCGCGCTCGGGCGCGGCCTCGCGGCACATCGGGCCCTACCCCGGCGACGAGCCCGGCGTCGAGTCGTCGCTGCGCTTCGCCGTGCACAACGCGAACAAGCGAGGCGTCACGCTCGACCTTGCGAACGCCGAAGGGCGCGATCTCTGGCGGCGGCTCTGCGAGGGCGCCGACGTGGTGATCGACGCCGCCGGACACGGCGCCCTCGACGGCCTCGACGTGGGCTGGGAGGCGCGGCTCGCGGGTGGCGCGGCGGGCCCGCGCGTGTGGTGCTCGATCACGCCCTTCGGGCGCGAGGGGCCGTGGGCGGAGTGGGCCTCGAGCGACCTCGTCCAGCTGGCGCTCGGCGGCCCGATGATGAGCACGGGCTATACGGACCACGAGTTGCCACCGATTCGCGGCGGCTACGACCACTCGCACTGGATGGCCGGCGAGTACGCGGTGGTCGGCATCCTCGGGGCGCTGATCGGGCTGGATGTCGGGGCGGCCGAGGGGCCGGAGCTGGTCGACCTCGCGATCCACGACGCGGTGAGCGCCACGACCGAGGGGGCGTTCCCCAGCTGGGAGTACCGCCGCGAGATCAACCAGCGCGCCACCGGCCGCCACTCCGCGCCCGGCCCGACCCCGGAGATCCAGTACCCCACCGCGGACGGGCGGCACATGAACGTCATCGGCGCCGGCATGCCTCGCTCGATGCGCAATCTCGACGGCCTGCTCGACTGGATGGACCGCTACGACGCCACCGAGAACCTTCGCGAGCCGCGCTTCCGTGAGGCGATCCACGCGGCGCGCAACGAGGCGCAGGAGGAGCGTCAGCACTTCGCGGAGGTCACGAAGCGCTTCGTCGCACGACTCACAACCCAGGAGGCCTACCGCGGGGGGCAGGGGCTGCATCTGCCCTGGGGCATCGTGCGCCGGCCCGAGGAGAACCTCGACGATCCGCACTGGACGGACCGCGACAGCTTCGCCCCGATCGAGCTGCCGGACGGGCAGCAGGCGCGCCTCCCCGTCGCGCCCTACCGCTTCGAGGGCGTCCCGCGCGCCCTGCCGACCCGCGCGCCGCTGCTCGGCGAGCACAACCATGCCGTCTACCACAGCGAGCTGGGCGTCCCCGCCGAGGACCTTCCGGAGTTGGCCAGGCGCGGCGCGATCTAGCCCGTCCCAAGGAAGACGGCGTCTGCCGAGGGGGGCTGCGCCCCCCACAGGGGGAGACGCGCTCGCCCCCGGCGCTGTCACCGGGTGCGAGCGGGTGTGCTCACTGCGTATCACCAAATGTTAACGCGCGATCAGCCCCGGAAACGCGCCCTGCGCTTGCGGGGATGGGGATGCGGCGGCGAGACTGGGGGCATGGCTCGAGTGCTGGTGGTCGAAGACGATGCCGCGATCCTCGAGACGGTCGCCTACAACCTCGGTCGTGAGGGCCACGACGTGGTCACCGCCGCCGACGGTGTGTCCGGGCTACAACTCTCGCGCGAGGCCGAGCCGGACTTGATCGTGCTCGACCTGATGCTGCCGCGCATGTCCGGCCTCGATGTCTGCCGCGTCGTGCGCGAGGAGCGGCCCGTGCCGATCCTGGTACTGACCGCGCGCGACGCCGAGGGCGACAAGATCGCCGGGCTGGACCTCGGCGCCGACGACTACGTCACCAAGCCGTTCTCGATGCAGGAGCTGATCGCCCGCGTCGCTGCGATCCTGCGGCGCGACCGCATCTCGCGCGACGCCGCCGGCGGCCTCTCCGGCAGCGTGCTGCGCGGCGGCGGGATCGAGTTGCGCCCCGCCGCCCGGGAGGTGCGGCGCGATGGCGAGATCGTGCGGCTGCGCCCGAAGGAGTTCGATCTGCTGGAGTGCCTGATGCGCCACCCGCGCCAGGTGCTGACGCGCGATCGCATCCTGGAGCAGGTCTGGGGCGACGCGTTCCGCGGCGGCACGCGCACCGTGGACGTGCACATGCGCTGGCTGCGCCAGAAGCTCGAGGAGGCGCCTTCGAACCCGCAACACCTCGTGACGGTGCGGACCGTCGGCTACAAGTTCGTACCCTGATCCCATGCCCCTGCGCCGATCCGTGAGCGGCGAACGATGATCCCCGGCTGGCGCTGGGTCGCGCTCGCGGCGCTGGCGGCGCTCGCCGCCGCTGCTCCGCTGCTGCTGCCGGGTCCGGCAGCGGCGCTGGCGTGCCTCGCGGCCGTGCTGGCCGGCGCGCTCCTCGCGCGGGCCGCGTCGCGAGCGGCGGCCGCGGCGCTGCGCACCCCCGACCCCGCCGCGACGGACCCCGCGCCGCCTGACGCCGCCCCGCTCCTCGCGCCGCTGCCCTGCGGCGTCCTGCTGCTCGATGACGAGCTCAACGTACTCGCGGCAAACGCCGCGCTGGCGCGCATCGTCGAGCACCCGCTCGAGACGATGACGGGCGTCTCGCTGATCCGCGCGACCCGGGAGATCGAGCTGGTCGCGTTCGCTCGCGAGCGCCTCTACGGCTCACGCGAGGCGCATCTCACCAACGGGGTCGAGGCGCGGCTCTCGGCGGCGCCGATCGATCTGCCGATCGCGGGCGGGCGCGCGACACAGTTGATCGCCGTGGAAGACGTGACCGCGCTGAGCAGCGCGCGGCGGGCGCGCTCGGACCTCGTCGCGAACCTCGCGCACGAGTTGCGCACGCCGCTGGCCGGCGCGCGCGCGATCGCCGAGACCTTCCAGGTCGCCGCCGAGGATCCGGCCGAGCGCGACCGCTTCCTGCGCCTGCTGAGCGATGAGATCGAGCGGATGAGCCGCCTCGTCGAGCGGATGCTGTTCCTCGCGCGCCTCGAGTCCGGGGACGAACCAATGGAGCTCGAACCGATCTCGCCGGCGGAGCTGCTGGAGCGGGCCGCCGCGCGCGTCGCGCCGGTCGCCGCGCAGCGGCGCATCCGCGTGGAGATCGAGGAGGCCGCGAGCACGCCGGTCGAGGGGCACCGCGAGCACGTCGGCGAGGTGTTCGCGAACCTGCTGGACAACGCGCTGCGCCACAGTCCGGATGACAGCCGCATCGCCCTCGCCGCGCTGCCCGGCGGCGGCGACGTCCGCTTCGAGGTCCGCGACCAGGGCTCCGGCATCCTCCCCAGCGAGCGCGAGCGTGTCTTCGAGCGCTTCTACACGGGCGACCACGCCCGCGGGACGGGGGGCGGCGCCGGCCTCGGCCTCGCGATCACCCGCCAGCTGGTACATCGCCTCGGGGGCCGCATCTGGGTGGCCGATCGCACGCCGGGGGCGACCGTCTGCTTCACGCTCCCGATCGCGCAGGACGTGGAGGCGGCCTCGGGGGGCGCAGGCGAGGGGTAAGCCGAGCGGCCTACGACTCCGCGACCGCAGGAGTCGCCGGCCGCGGCCGGAAGGCCCCGCTGCGCACCAGCGATCGCACCTCCGGCAGCATCGCCGCCGCCGTGAGGAAGGACAGGATCCAGATCATCGCCGGGAAGATCAGCAGCACGCGCACGCCGAGGCCGTCCGAGAGCCAGCCGAAGCCGAAGTTCGCGAAGGCCATGTGGCCGGCCGCGAGCATGAGGTAGATCGACATCACGCGCCCTCGCACCTCGTCGGGCACGGTGCGCTGCACGAACGTGGCCGAGAGCGCCATGTAGCTGGCCTGCGTCACGCCGGACAGCATCCCGCCGAACACCGCCATGTAGGGCGTCGCCGCGAAGCCGATCACGAGCATCGCCGCACCGCTCCCGATGCCGGCGAGCAGCATCGCGCGACCCTGTGCCCGTTCCGAGCGCAGCATCGAGATCGTGAGCGTGCCCGCGATCGCGCCCACGCCGACACCGACGATGATCGCGCTGTAGGTCCGGTCCGCACCACCGACCGAGGTGGCCAGCGTCGGCATCATCGAATCGAACGCCATCGTCAGCCCGCAGTGCAGCCCGACGAGCGCCATGACGAACGCCACGCGTGCATCGCGCTCCAGGTAGGAAAAGCCGTCGCCAATGTCGCGGAGGATGCGGCGCGCGTCGAAGAGCGGGCCGTCCATTGCGCCGGCCGCCGGTGGCGAGCGGAACTCGAGCCTCGAGATCTGGTAGAGCGCGAGCGCCACGAAGCAGGCGGAGAGCACGAACACCGAGCCCGGCCCCAGCGTCGCGAGCATCGCGCCCCCGATCGAGGGGCCCAGCACGCGCGAGCCATGGCGCGTGATGCCGGCGAGCGCGACAGCGTTGAGCAGGTGCTCCTTCGGCACGACGTTCGGGATCAGGGCCTGCTCGGCCGGCGTCCCGAAGGCGCGCGCCGTCCCGCCCAGCGCCGCGAAGGCGATCACATGCCACGGCTCGACGTAGCCCGGGATTGTGATCGCCGCGAGGCCCAACGCCGAGATGATGCTCACCGCGTCGGCGGCGATCGCCATGCGGCGGCGATCGGCGCGGTCGGCCAGCGCGCCGCCGATCGGGCCGGCCAGCAGCAGCGGAATCATGCCCGCGAACGTGACCGCGCCTACCCACCGGGCCTGACCGGTCAGCTCGAACACCAGCCAGCCGCGCGCCAGCAGCATCGTCCAGTGCGACGCCGAGGCGAAGAAGGCGTTGAAGAAGATGCGCCGGAAGTCCCGAGAGCGCAGCGCGGGGTGCCGTTCGGCAATGGCCGCCCTTGTGAACATCGGACGAGTCTACAGGAGAGCACAGGCTGCAACGCGGAATCGCGGGCCGCCGCTACTCCGCGCCTTCGAGTGCGCGGGCGACGATCGCGCGGCCGCGTTCGCTGAGGTCGAGGTCGAGCGCTGCCTCGCAGCCACGCGCGCTCATCTTGCGCCAGGTGCGGCGCACGATCGCCACCAGCTTGTCGTCGTCCCCGAGACGCTCGCGGAACTCGTCGAACTGCGTCTGCAGGAAGACGAGGTTGAGCCCGTCCTCCAGCGTCTGCACCTCCGGATCGCTGTACAGATCCTCCTTGCGCACGATCTGCTGCACGCGCTCGACGAGGGGTTCGTCGTAGCCCTCGGCGCGGAGGATGCGCGCGACCTCGTCGGCGTGGAAGGCACGCAGATCGCGCCGCCAGCGCAGGTAGCCGTCGCGGCCGGGCGGGTAGCTCGCGCGCGGCACGGTCCAGCGCCGGATGTGGTGCGCACGCGCCGCCAGCAGCAGCGCCTCGCCGGGCGAAGGCACGAGGCGCAAGACCCACTGGCTCAGCATCGCGGCGTGGGTCAGCTCCTTCGGCCGCGGCTCGCCGTCAACCGTGATCGTGGCAGGGTCGGCGGCGTTGGCGGCGTCGATCGCCGCGAGCGCGCGCGCGAAGCGCTCCGCGTCGGCGCAGTCGCGCGGCGCCTCGATGGTCATCGGGGCGGATCGGGGGTTGCGATGGCGGATGTGCGCGGACGGCCCTGCGTTGACACTGTATCTCCGACTGTTACGATGGCTCGACCAAATTATCTGTGTTGTTTACCGGGTTTGTCGACAATAGCAGACCCCTCCTCAGGAAGGCAGCGCGATGACCACGGACGTCCGAGTCGATACCCCCGGCCACGTGATCCCGATCCTCGCCGACGAACTGGCCGACTTCACCACCGAGGCGACCGAGTTCCTCTCGGGCAACCGCGACATGCTGGACTTCACCAAGTTCCGCCTGCGCCAGGGCGTCTACGGACAGCGCCAGGCCGACCGCCAGATGATCCGCGTGAAGCTGCCCTTCGGCGGCGTCACCTCGGATCAGCTCGACGCCTTCGGCGAGGTCGCAGAGCGCTTCACGCCACTGCTTAGGGGCCACCTCACCACGCGCGAGAACGTGCAGTACCACCACGTCCCGCTCGACGAGACGCTGGAGCTGCTGCGCGTGCTCGGCCGCGCCGGCCTCTCCACGCGCGAGGCCTGCGGCAACACCGTGCGCAACGTCACCGGCGACCCCTGGGCCGGCATCCGCGACGACGAGCCTTTCGACGTCACCCCCTACGCCGGCGCCTTCGTGCGCTACTTCGTGCGCAGCGAGCTGACGCAGTTGCTGCCCCGCAAGTTCAAGGTCGCCTTCTCCGGCAGCGAGGAGGATTCCGCGCTGACGCAGATCCACGACCTCGGCTTCATCCCCGAGATCCGCGAGGTCGACGGCGTGCCCACCAAGGGCTTCCGCATCGTCGCCGGCGGCGGCCTCTCGATCATGGCGAAGCACGCCGTGGTGCTGCGCGAGTGGGTCTCCGTCGACGAGTACCTCAAGGTCTCGCACGCCGTGCTGCGCGTCTTCAACGACGCCGACGAGCTGCGCAAGAACCTCGCCAAGGCGCGCATCAAGTTCCTCGTCCACCGCGTCGGCGAGGAGGCGTTCCGCGCGATGGTGGACGCCGAGCTCGAGGGCGAGTGGGCGCAGGCCGACGCCCTCCCCGACCCGCTGCTCTTCCTCGACGACGAGGCGGCCGACGCCCCGGCCCCGCCCGTGGACGCGCCTCAGCCCTCCGACGCCGACCGCGCCGCCTTCGAGGAGTGGGCGCGCACGGCCGTGAAGGCGCAGCGCCAGGCGGGCTATGCGGCCATCGAGGTGCAGGTGCCGCAGGGCGACCTCTCCCCGGAGCAGTTCCGCGGCCTGGCCGCGATCATGCGCGAGCACGGCTCCGGCCGCGCCCGCACCACCCCGTGGCAGAACATCGTGCTGCGCTGGATTCCCGACCAGTCCCTCTACGCCGTCTGGGGGGCGCTCGGCGAGCTGGGCCTCAACGGCGCCGGCGCCCTCGAGATCGAGGACGTGGTGAGCTGCCCGGGCACGGACAGCTGCAAGCTGGGGATCACGAGTTCCATGGGCCTCAACCGCGCGGTCTCCGAGCACGTGCGCTCGCTGCAGCTGACCGACCCGCTGACACGGCGCATCCTGATCAACGCCAGCGGCTGCCCCAACTCCTGCGGCCAGCACCACATCGCGAACATCGGCTTCCACGGCGCCGCCATCAAGTCCGGCGACCGCCAGGCGCCGGCCTACCACGTCTTCGTCGCAGGCAACCGCCGCACCGGCCAGGACCTGCGCCTCGGCACGCTGCTCAAGGTGCGCCTGCCCGCCAAGCGCGTCCCGCACGCCGTCGAGCGCTTCGTGCGCCTCTACGAGGCCGAGCGCAACGACGGCGAGGAGTTCAACGACTACTTCGACCGCGTCGGCAGGGATCCCTTCGAGGCCGCCGTCAAGGATCTGACGCTCCCGCCGGAGTTCTCGATCAAGACCATGGACGAGTTCATCGACTGGGAACGCGACGGCCTCTACGTCCTCGAGCGCGGCGAAGGCGAGTGCGCGGTCTAGACGGGGCCCGGATTGCGTCGCGACAGGGCGCGGGCGTGCGCCGGCGCCCTGGAGCAACGATGAAGGCGCCGGACAGTTCCCGGCGATGCGGTGAGCGCCAATGGCGAGCCTGACCGGCGACGGGTCTACATCAGGCAGCGCGGAGCGGCTTGCCGAGCCGCTCCTGGACACCCTGTCGAGGGACCAACTGCGCGCCCTCGAGTCCGAGGCCATCCACGTCATTCGCGAGGTCGCGGCGGAGTTCGAGCGGCCCGCGCTGCTGTTCTCCGGCGGCAAGGACTCGATCGTGCTGCTGCGGCTGGCGGAGAAGGCGTTCTGGCCGGGCCGCATCCCCTTCCCCGTGATGCACGTCGACACGGGGCACAACTTTCCCGAGGCGATCGCGTTCCGCGACCGCCACGTCAAGGAGCTCGGCGTACGACTGATCGTCGCCTCCGTGCAGCAGGCGATCGACGACGGGCTGGTCGTAGAGGAGACCGGCCCGCGCGCCTCGCGCAACCAGCTCCAGACGGCAACGCTGCTGCGCGCGATCGACGAGCACCGCTTCGACGCCCTCTTCGGCGGTGCACGCCGCGACGAGGAGAAGGCGCGAGCCAAGGAGCGCATCTACTCCTTCCGCGACGAATTCGGTCAGTGGGAACCGCGCGCCCAGCGCCCGGAGCTGTGGAACCTCTACAACGGGCTGCACCGCCGCGGCGAGCACATCCGCGTCTTCCCGCTCTCCAACTGGACCGAGCTCGACGTCTGGCAGTACATCGACCAGGAGCAGCTCGAGATCCCCTCGATCTACTTCGCCCACGAGCGCGAGGTCTTCCGCCGCGACGGGATGCTGATGGCGGCCGGGCCCTACCTCGAGCTGATGCGCGGGGAGGAGCCATTCCGGGCCAGGGTGCGCTACCGCACCGTCGGCGACATGTCCTGCACCGCCGCGGTCGAGTCCGACGCCGACACGCTCGAGCTTGTCGTCGCGGAGATCGCCGCCGCGCGCATCACCGAGCGCGGCGAGACCCGCGCCGACGACCGCACCTCCGAGGCCGCGATGGAAGACCGCAAGCGTCAGGGCTACTTCTAGCCATGGAACTGTTGCGCTTCGTCACCGCCGGCTCCGTCGACGACGGGAAGAGCACCCTGATCGGGCGGCTGCTCTACGACTCGAAGGGGATCTTCGAGGACCAGCTCGAGGCGGTCGAGCGCACCAGCCGCGAGCACGGCCTCGACCACGTCAACCTCGCATTGCTGACCGACGGTCTCCGCGCCGAGCGCGAGCAGGGCATCACCATCGATGTCGCCTACCGCTATTTCGCGACGCCGAGGCGGAAATTCATCATCGCGGACACGCCCGGCCACGTGCAGTACACCCGCAACATGGTCACCGGCGCCTCCACCGCCGATCTCGCGCTGATCCTCGTCGACGCCCGCACGGGCGTCGTGGAGCAGACGCGGCGCCACGCCTTCCTCGCCTCGCTGCTCGGCATCTCGAAGCTGGTGCTGTGCGTGAACAAGATGGACCTCGTCGGTTACGGGCAGGCCACCTTCGAGGCGGTCCGCGACGAGTTCGCGGCGTTCGCGCGCGGCCTCGACGTCCACGATGTCGCTGCGATCCCGCTGTCCGCGCTCACCGGCGACAACGTCGTCGCGCCGACCGCGAACATGCCGTGGTGCGACACGCCCCCGCTGCTGCGCTACCTCGAGGAAGTCGCCGCCGGTCCCGACCACAACCCCGAACACCGCCGCTTCCCCGTGCAGACCGTGATCCGCCCGATGACCGCCAGGCACCCCGACTACCGCGGCTACGCCGGCAGCGTCGCCGGCGGCGTCTATCGCCCGGGCGACGAGGTGGTCGTGCTGCCCTCGGGCCACACGACCCAGGTCGCGGCGATCGACACGCTCGATGGGGAGCTCGAAGAGGCCGCGCCGACCCGCGCCGTGACCCTGCGGCTCCGCGACGACCTCGATGTCTCGCGAGGCTGCATGATCGCCGACGCCCGGCATCCTCCGGCGGTCGCGCAGCAGTTCGACGCGACCGTCTGCTGGATGAGCGAACACAGCGCGTTCGCGCCCGGCCGGACCTTCTGGCTCAAGCACACGACCCGGCGCGTGCGCGCTCGCGCCTCCGCGATCGAGTACCGCTACAACGTCAACACACTCGAACGCGAACCGGACGTGAGCGGCCTCGCGCTCAACGAGATCGGCCGCGCCTGCCTGCGCACGACCGAGCCGATCTTCTTCGACCCGTACAGCGACAACCGCACGACCGGCAGCTTCGTCCTCATCGACGAGGCGACGAACAACACCGTCGGCGCCGGCATGATCGCCGCGCCCTGCGCCGGGCACGAAGGCAACGGACAGGGGAACGGACACGCCGCATGACGCTGGAACTCGCGGGAATCGAGCGCCTCGCCGAGGAGCTGCAAGGAGTGGAGCCCGCCGGAATCGTGCGGCTCGCGATCGAGCGCTACACCCCCGACGTCGCGATCTCGTTCAGCGGCGCAGAGGATGTCGTGCTGGTCGAGATGGCCTCGCGCGTCGGGCTCCCATTCCACGTCTTCACCCTCGACACGGGCCGCCTGCACGCGGAGACCTACCGCTTCCTCGAGACCGTGCGCGAACGCTACGAGGTGGCCATCGAAGCCTACTTCCCGCAGCCGGCGGCGGTGGAAGAGCTGGTGCGGTCGAAGGGGCTGTACTCCTTCTATCGCGACGGCCACCAGGAGTGCTGCGCGATCCGCAAGGTCGAGCCGCTTGGACGTGCGCTCGCCGGCAAGCGCGCCTACCTCACCGGGCAGCGCAAGGACCAGAGCCCCAGCACCCGCAACCACGTCCCGCTCGTGCAGCTCGATCCGAGGTTCGCGGAGACGGGCGTCGAGTTGGTGAAGTTCAACCCGCTCGCCGACTGGACCGCCGAGCAGGTCTGGCGCGAGATCCGCGATCGGGACATCCCCTACAACCCGCTGCACGACCGCGGCTTCCGGTCGATCGGCTGCGAGCCCTGCACCCGGCCCACCAACCCCGGCCAGCACGAGCGCGAGGGCCGCTGGTGGTGGGAAGAGGCCACGAAGCGGGAGTGCGGCCTCCACGTCAGCCCCGACGACAAGCACCAGATCGAGATCCCTGCCCTCCCTCGAAGGAGCTGACCGCCCGCGCGCCTCTCGCCACCGCCTCTTGTCCCCTGAGGGAGAGGGTTGGGGTGAGGGTCCCCGTCGCGTGTAGGCTTGAGGCGTGACCGCGCCGCTGCTCCTCGGAACCGCGTCCTGGACCGACAAGCCGCTGATCGATAGCGGCCGCTTCTACCCGCCGCAGGCGAAGAGCGCCGAGGCGCGGCTGCGCCACTACACGACGCGCTACCCGCTCGTCGAGATCGACGCGCCCTACTACGGCTTGCCCACGCCGGAGCAGGCCGCGCGCTGGATCGAGCGCACGCCGGAGGGATTCACCTTCGACGTCAAGGCGTACTCGCTGTTCACCGAGCACCCGACCCCCGTCGCGCGCCTGCCGAAGGCGATCCGCGCGCTGCTCCCGCCCGACCTCGAGGCGAAGGGGCGCTTCTACCGCCGCGACGCGCCCGACAAGATCCTCGACCTCTGCTGGGCCAGCTACACCGACGCACTGCTCCCGCTCCACGACGCCGGCCGCCTCGGCGCGGTCGTGCTGCAGTTCCCGAAGTGGTTCGTGCCCGGCCCGCGCGCCTTCGCCGCGCTCGAGGACACCCGCGAGCGGCTCGGGCACTTCCGCGGCGCGGTCGAGTTCCGCCAGCGACGCTGGCTCGAGCCCGAACAACGCGAGGAGACGCTGGCGCTGCTCGGCGACCTCGATCTCTCGCTGATCTGCGTCGATGCGCCGCAGGGCTTCGACTCGTCGCTGCCGCCGTTCGCCGCCGCGACGAACGCGCTCGCGTTCGTGCGCTTCCACGGCCGCAACACGGAGACATGGGAGCGCCGCACACGCACCTCCTCGGAGCGCTTCGACTACTGGTACGGCGGGGACGAGCTGGACGAGTGGGTCCCGCGCATCGCGGCGCTCGCGGGCGAGGCGGAGGCGGTGCATCTGATCGTCAACACCAACGACCACGACCAGGGGCCGGTCAACGCGGACCTGCTGCAACAGCGCCTCGAGGAGTACGGCCTCACCGTCGAGCCCGGCTTCGAGCCGGCCGCGGAGATCGCGCGCGGCGAGCCCCAGCAGCAGGGGCTGCTGCTTTAGCCCGAATCCACCGATCGAAGCGTGACAGGGCGGGATTCCGGGCTGGCGGAGAGTTCGGCGGGCGTGCCGGTGTTCGCCGGGCGGTGCCGGGGGCGGGCCGGAGCGAGGAGCCGTCGCTCAGCGCCGCTCGGGGGCGCTGAGGGCGCGGGCGCGAGGGTGCGCGAGGCGTGCGCGGGCATGCTGGCGCGAGCCTCGGACCCGGGCCGGCGCTGTGAGCGGGCGTCAGGCCGGGAGCGGAAGCGCCCGTAACCGCGCCAGCGCGGCTGCCCACTGGCCAGCCCAGGGCCAGCGCTTCGGGAGGTGCAGGGTCCAGCGCTGGGCTGAGTGGGTGAGCCGCCCCGCGAGAGCGAAGTAGCGCCGCCTGAGCATCCTGGTCGTCACGATTCCCTCGCCGAGCCCGAGGCGCGCCGTCCAGCGGGCGAGGTTGTGCGCGATCACCTGCACCTGCACCGCGAGCCACGCCGCGTTCGCGGCGAAGCGGCCCGAGGGGAGATGGTTCAGCCCGACGCCGTACTTGAGGTCGCGGATCGCGTTCTCGACCTCGGCGTGACGGCGCTGGTCGGCCTCCAGCTCCAGCAGCTCCCCCGCGCGGTCGCTGATGAAGGCGTGGTAGCTATAGTCCACGAAGAGCGCGAGCTGGGAGCCGGGCGCCGGCTTCACGCGCCGCACGATAAGCCGCACCGGGGCAGCGTCCTCCCTGTGCCGGAACGGGGTGTACGTCGTCTCGGCGACAGCGGCGCCGTCGTCCAGCCAGTACGGGATCGGTGTCCAGTCCTCTTCCGCTATCGCCTCGATCAGCGTGCGCACGCTCGGCTGCTGGCGGATCGTGACCGAGAAGCGGACGTCGAGCGCGCGGCAGGCGACGACGACGGCGTGGGTGTAGAAGCCGCTGTCGGCGCGCATCGTCAACTGCCCGCTCGCTCCGGCGTCGCGCACCCGCGCCACCGTCTCACGCAGGAAGTGGGCGGCACCGCGGCCGCTGTGCGCGCGGCCCTCGCGCAGCCGCGCCATCAGCACGTCGCCTGAGCCGGCCGCCACCGCGAGCAGCGGGTGATAGCCGCGCGCGCCGCTGTAGCCGGGCTGGCGGGCGCCCTCCCTGGCCAGGCCGTAGCTCTCGCAGAGCGTCGAGTCGAGGTCGATCGTGAACGGCGCCGCGCCGGGTACCGCTCCGGCCGCCCAGCTGCGGGCGAGCAACTCGCGGCTGACGCGGTCGAGCTGGCGGACGTGGCCCCAGCTGAAGCTGCGCAGGAAGGTCCCGAGGGTGGACGGCGCCTTCACGGTGCAGCCGAGCACGCGCCCGGCGCCGCCTGAGCGCAACGCATCGGCGTCGGCGATGCAGTCGCCGCCCGCGAGCGCCGAGGCGACCAGGGTCAGCAGCTTGTCGCCGGCGTTCGCCCGCCCCGCCGCGTCACCGAGGTCGAGCTGGGCGTCCGCCAGTTCACGGAGGCCCGCCGGCGGTCTGGCGGCTTGATGTCGGGTTGGGGCTCGTTCCGGTGTATGGACCGGTGGCCTGGAGTTTCCGGAGGAGCTTCAGTCGTGTCGGGGTTTGGTGGCCTGCCTGCTGGTACGGGCACCTCGCATCAACAACCTTGCGCGCACGATATTGCTCCTGTGGCGAGTGACCGTGGAGTCGCCACTCGGCGAAACTGTGGAGTCCCCGTTGGGCGTGACGGTCGAGTCGCCGCGTCGCACGCATGACGCGCTAGTATCGGCCCGGAGCGGCAGAGCTCCAGGCTCATGACTAGACGGAATCCGATCGGACGCTTGCGATGACGGTCCCCCGGGAGCAGTCGCCACGCTCCGCGCTCGCCGGCATACGGGTGGCCGAGCTGGCCAGCGGCAGCGCAGTCGCCTACTGCGGACGGTTGTTCGCTCTCTTCGGCGCGGAGGTCGTCCGGTTGGAGCGGGAGGACGGCGACGGCGTCCGCCAGGCCGGACTGTTCCCCAACGACGTCGTAGACCTGGACCGCGGTGCGCAGCATGCCTTCCTCAACGCCGGCAAGCGCAGCGTGACGTTCGACCCGTCCGGCCACCGGCACGCCGAGCGAGCCGACCGCTGGATAGGACGAAGCGACGTATTGCTCGCTGACTGGCGAGCCCCATCGTGGCTTCCCCTCCGAGAGCCGGATCGGGTCGCGGCGCTGTTCCCGCGCGCCCTATACGTCGCGGTCAGCCCGTTCGGGATGACGGGCCCCTATGCGCCATACAGGGCGGACGGGCAAGTGCTCGAGGCGCTGGCCGGGATGTCCTACATCAGCGGTTACCCCAACCGGGAGCCGCTCAGCCTCGGCGTGGAGCTGGCGGACTATACAGCAGGCGCCACGGCCTTCACCGCGGCGCTGGCGGCGCTCGCCGACCGCAGCCAGGGCGCGGCTCACCGCCACGTGGACGTGTCGGCTCTCGAGTCGCTGGCCATCGACGACGACTACAGCCTGGCGATGTACATCGCGGCGGGTGCCGTGCGCCGCCGCCACTACTCCCGCGTCATTCTCTCCTACCCGTCCGACGTGATGACCTGCGCCGATGGATACGTGGCGTTCGTCCCGCGCTTCGCGGGCGACCCGGCAGTGGCTCTGGCGGAGCTGATCGAGCGGCCAGAGCTCGCCACGGAACCCCTGTTCGCCGACCCGCGAGAGCGGATGCTGCGCTGGAGGGAGTTCGAGGCGCTGCTCCGCCCCTGGCTCGAGGCGCATACTGTGGATGACGTGGTGCGGCGCGGCAGCGCGCTTGGCATCGACCTCTGGCCCGCCCCCTCGTTAGCGGAGCTGCTGGCGAACGAGCACCTCCATGAGCGGCGCTTCTTCGGCGCCTCGTCCCGCGAACGGGTCTCGGTCGGCCCACCGTTGCGCATGTCGGCCACACCGCTGCGCGTGGAGCCGGCGCCGGCGCTGGGCGCCGACGATGGGCTGGACCCTTCGAACGGAGGCCGCGCCTCCCCCAGCGGGGAGCCAGAAGTCCGCACACGAAGCCGCGGCAACGGCATGCGACTGTCGTTCTTCGAGCGGCTCCGCGTCGTGGAGCTCGCCCACGTCTGGGTGGGTCCGCTGGCGACCCGCATCCTCTCTGAGCTCGGCGCCGACGTGGTCAAGGTCGAGCGTCCCGACCCGCCGGAGACTGCGCGCACCTTGTTCCCGGCGGCCAACGACATGAGCGGCGAGTACTGGAACCGCTCGCCCTACTTCCATGCCCGCAACGCCAGCAAGAGAGCGATCTCCCTCGACCTCTCGTCTGCGCCCGGGCGTGATGCGCTCCACCGTCTGCTCACCAGCGCCGACGTGCTCGTCGAGAACTTCAGACCCGGGGTCATGAGCAGGCTCGGGCTAGACTTCGATGCGCTGCGGAGCTCGTACCCACGGCTGATCTTGGTGTCCGTGTCCGGCTACGGGCAGTCCGGGCCTGATGCACGGCTCGGCGCCAGCGGCGTCAGCATGGAGCCCGCCGCCGGCATCTCGTCGGTAACCGGCTATGCAGATGGCCCGCCGTCAAAGACCGGCAACACCTGGGTCGACCCCTTCGTCGGGGTCCATGTCGCCGGCGCGATCATCGCGGCCCTAATCCATCGCGAGCGCACGGGGGAGGGGCAGTACATCGAGGTCTCGATGCAGGAGGCGACGCTGCAGCTGCTCGGCTCGCAGCTGCTCGACTTTGCAGCGAACGGGCGCGCGCCGGAGCGACAAGGCAACCGCCGGCTCGCTGAGGTGCGCGGAATCTACCGGTGTCGCGGAGACGACGATTGGGTCGCGATCTCAATCGCTGACGACGAAGCGTGGCGAGCCTGCTGCGAAGCCAGCGGCCATCCGGAGTGGGCGAATGACCCGCGCTTCGGCAGCGCCTCCGCGCGCTGGGCCCACCATGACGAGATCGATGGCTTGCTGGAACGCTGGACGAGTGCGCGCACGAAGCTTGAGGTCATGCGGCGACTGCAGACTGCGGGTGTGGCCGCCGGCGCCGTCCTCAAGGCGGACGAGATCCTCGCCGACGAGCAGCTCCGTGCCCGCCATTTCTTCGATCCGATCGAAATCGACGGCTTCGGCACAGTGCCGATGCAACGCTGCTTCCCAGCGAAGATCGACGGACAGGGGTTCCCGGTGCGCTCACGGGCGCCGAACGTCGATGAGCACGCCGACGAGATCCTGCGTGAGGCCGGGCTAAGCGCCGTGGAGATCGCCGAGCTCCGACGGCAAGGCGTGATCACCGCCGAGACCGGGGCGTGGCGCAGTGCGGCCGCGCGCGAAGCTCGAAGGCAGCCCTACGAGATGTACGTCGAACTGGGCTCCGTCCTCCGGATCGACCCGGAGCACCGTCGCGTATGCGAGCTCGCGACAGAGGGGCGGTAGGCGCAGCCGGGCCTCTGAGCACCGGGCGCCGCGATCACCCGGAAGCGTTCAGTTCGTGGGGCTCATCCGCCACAGGGTCTCTCGTGCCTCGCTCGCAAGATCCTCGATCACTTGCCGTGTGGACCGCGTGCGCTCGATCAGCCCGACACCGCTGCCGGCCCCAACCACCATGTAGTCGTGCAGTGCCCACTCCTCAATGGCCAGCCGCAACTTCGCGACCAGCATGCCTTGCAGCGGCATCTTGAGCGGCTCCGGTGCGCCCTCTTGCTCCCACGCCTCCGTGTATTTGGACCGAAGGACCCCGGCGGGCTTCCCGGTGAGGGCGCGGGTCTTGATGGCATCCTCCGTCTGTGCGTCGAGCAACCGCTGCTTCAACGCTGGGTCGACGTCGGACTCCTCAGTCGTCTGCCAGATCGTCCCGCACCAGACGCCGTCCGCGCCGAGTGTGAGCGCGGCCGCGAGGTGCTGGCCAGTCGTGACCCCGCCCGCTGCCACGACCAGCGTGCTCGATCCCGACGCGAGCCGCGTGACCGCCGGGACGAGGGAGAACGTACCGATGCGGCCGCTGTGTCCCCCGGAGTCACCGCCCTGTGCGACGACCACGTCGATGCCCGCTTCTATCTCGCGCCGGGCCTGGCGCGGCGCGCCGACAAGCCCCCAGAGTGACGTCCCGACTTCCCGGGCGCGGTCGGCGAGCAGCATCGGGCTTCCGAGCCCGGAGGCGAAGATCGGGACCCGCTCATCGAGGATCACGTCGACCTGGCGCCGCACCCTGGTGAGCAGCTCGGCGCCCAGGATCGCCTTCCACGGGCCGGGAGACTTGGGGTCGGGGATGCCGTGCTCGCGTTGCAACTCCTCGACGAAGCCGCGGTGCCCGGCAGGGATCCTTGCCTCAAGGTCCTCGGGATTCCCGGCCTCGAAGGAGGCGGGCAGCAGCGTGTCGATCCCGAACGGCCGCTCGCCCACCTGATCGCGAATCCAGCGGATGTCTGAGCGCAATTGCTCCGGCTCGAGCGGGCTCGCCCCGTAGACGCCGATGGCGCCCGCGTTCGTCGCCGCGGCCACCACCTCGCGCGTGAGAGAGAAGGCCACGATCGGGTATTCGCAGCCGTACTCCTCACAGAGCCTGGTCCGCAAGGGGTCGCGTGCCATCTCGTGCCTCCGGGTTCGTTCGGCCGAGCTTAGCCCGAATCCACCGATCGAAGCTTGACGGGGCGGGCTGTCGGGCTGGCGGAGAGTTCGGCGGGTGTGCCGGCGTTCGCAGGGCGGCGCCGGGGGCGGGCCGGAGCGAGGAACCGTCGCTCAGCGCCGCTCGGGGGCGCTGAGGGCGCGGGCGCGAGGGTGCGCGAGACGTGCGCGGGCATGCTGGCGCGAGCCTCGGAGCCGGGCCGGTGCTGTGAGCGGGCGTCAGGCCGGGAGCGGTAGCGCCCGTAACCGCGCCAGGGCGGCTGCCCACTGGCCGGCCCAGGGCCAGCGCTTCGGGAGGTGCAGGGTCCAGCGCCGGGCAGAATGGGTGAGCCGTCCCGCGAGAGCGAAGTAGCGCCGCCTGAGCGTCCTGGTCGCCGCGTCACCGAGGTCGAGCTGGGCGTCCGCCAATTCAAGGAGGCCGAGCCGGCCGGCGAGCGTGGCGGGGAGCAGCAGGCCCGCGTGGTCCACGAGGCGGTCGTCGTCGAAGGCGCTGTCTATCCGGTCGGGGTCGCTCGTTGCTAGCATCGAATGGGTGCTCCCTGTGGCTGGTACGTGATTCGTCAAAACCCATTGTCCCAGCTACAGCGGAGCACCCAACCGCAGCCGCTCGCGCGCTCTCCTTCGGTGGATCAGGGCTTAGGCTGAGGTGACAGAGGCCCGGTCAGGATTCAGGCCATGACCCGCTCGCCAGCCACATCGCACAGCCGCCGCCGCTTCCTCCAACTCGCCGCCGGGGGCGGCCTCGGCGGGCTGCTGCTCGCCTGCGGCGCGGGCACGGGCGAGGACGGCGACGCCTCTGCGGACCCGGCAGCCACTCCGGCACCGACGGCGACGCCACCGCCGACCCTCGTAGCGACGGCGACGCCCACCGCCACGCCGACGCCCACCGCCACGCCGACGCCCACCGCGACGGCTGCGCCGACCGTCGCGACGGCGACCCCAACTCCCACACCCGCAACGCCGACGCCGACGCCAGTCCCGACTCCCTGGCCGGCGGGGCGCGAGGAGATCGCGCTGCTGGAGGGCACGGAGTGGGAGACGCCGCTGATCGCGCAGCACAGCGGGGAACAGGGGCCGGCCGTGCTCGTGCTCGGCGGGGTGCACGGCAACGAGCCGGGCAGCTGGCTCGCCACGGAGGAGATCGCGGAGTGGCAGCCCGTGCGCGGCAGCCTGATCGTGATCCCTCGCGCGAACATCGTTGCGACGCGCGTAGGGGAGCGGACGCTGCCCGAACTCGGCGACCTCAACCGGCTCTACCCCGGCTCCCTCAACGCGGAGCTGCCGATGTCTCGCATGGCCGCGCAGATCGTCGAGGCCGCCCGCGGCTACCGCGTCTCGCTCGTCCTCGATCTGCACGAGTCGTGGGGCTTCTACGTCGAGCGCGGGAGCAACCGCGGCACGGCGTTCCTCGGCCAGACGATCAGCAGCGGACCCGGAGGGGACGGCGAGGGGGTCGCCACGCGCATCGCCGAGGACTTCAACGCGCAGGTGGAGATCGAGCGGGATCACCTGATCGCGCGGGACCGGATGAGCTGGGGGTTCACGTCTTCGCAGGGCGGGCCGCCGATCGACGACACCAGCAGCTGGGGCTGGCGGCCGGGCCGTGGCGGCAGCTCGCTCTCGCTCGGCCGCTACGTGACGGGCGTCACGCCGGTCCTCGTGGAGATGGGGCAGCAGCGCCAGCCGCTCGAGCGCCGCGCCGAACTGCACCGGCTCGTCGCGCGCGTCGCCCTCGAGGCACGCGGGATGCTGTAGCCGCACCCGCAGCGGATCGCGGAGCCGCTCAGCAGACGACGCGGCGCACGATCTCGTACATCAGCTCGCAGCCGCTGTTCAGGTTGTCGACCGCCAGGAACTCGTTGTGGGCGTGGAAGCCCGCACGCTCCTCGGCACTCAGCATGCAGGGGATGAAGCCGTAAGAGGGCACGCCAATCTCGCGCAGGAAGCGGTTGTCCGTGGCGAACGATGCCACCGAGGGCACCACCACCGCGCCCTCGAACGCCGCCTCGACCACCTCGCGGATCGCCGTGAACAGCTCCGTGTCCCAGTCCGAAGGCGGCGGCGAGGTGAAGTCGTCGAGCTCCGGCCGGACGGAGACGAGCGGGTCGTCGATGCGCTCGCGCACCTGGGCGATCCAGTCCTCGAGGGTCTGGCCGGGCAGCAGCCGGCAGTCGATCACCGCCTCGCTGCGCGGGGGGATGACGTTCGCCTTGAAGCCGCTGTCGATGATCGTCACGTTGAGCGTGTTGATGAACATCGCCAGCGCGGCCGGGTCGCTGCGCAATGCCTGCTCGAAGGCCTCGCTGTCGTCGGCGGGCGGCAACAGCCCGGCGCGCGAGAGCTGGTCCACGAGGCGCGTGGTCCCCGGCTCGAAGCGCAGGCCGCGATCCCAGTCCGCCAGCCGCAGCAGCGCGCGGATCAGGCGCAGCGCCGAGTTGTCCTCCGCCGGCAGGCTGCCGTGCCCCGTCGTCCCCTCGACGCGCAGCCGCAGCCAGCCCACGGACTTCTCGCTGACGCTGGCGAGGAAGATGCGTCCGTCCTCGCGGCCGGCGAAGTCCGTGATGCCGCTCCCGCCCTCGTTGAGCGCGAACTCGGCGTCGAGCACGTCGGGACGATGCTCGCAGAGCCAGCGCATGCCGACGGCGCTGCCGACCTCCTCGTCGGGCGCGGCGAGGAAGATGACGTCGCGGCGCAGGGACTCGCGGCGGCGCTGCAGCAGCAGCACCGTCATGAGCTGCATCACGCCCGCGCCCTTCATGTCCACCGCACCGCGGCCGTAGATGCGGCCGTCGCGCACGACGCCGCCGAACGGCGGCACGTCCCAGAACTCCTCCTCCACCGGCACCACGTCCAGGTGATTGCCGAGCAGCAGCGGACGGCGGCTGCCGTCGCCGGGCAGCCGCGCGACCAGCGCCTCGCGGCCGGGTGCGGTCTCGATGTACTCGCAGGCGATGCCCTCCGCCTCCAGCAGCGCGCCGAGGAAGCGCGCGGCCGGGGCCTCGTTGCCCGGCGGGTTGGAGGTGTTGATGCGCAGGTAGCGCTGCAGGATGTCCAGCGCCTCGGCGTGGACGGCGGGCCAGTCGATCGCTTCGGCCATCGCGTCCGCCATGCTCCGCCGCTAGAAGATCACGTTCGTGAGGCGCTGCCGGTAGCCGCGCGTCAGCTCGTGGCCGTCGCCCAGCAGCACGAAGGCGTCGAGCATGCGCAGGCGCCCGCCGTCGTCGGCGACGCCGCGATCGAGCCGCACCGTCGCCAGCAGATGTTCGAGGGCGTCCCGCCACTCGCCGTCCGCCGCGAGCAGGCAGCCGAGCCGGTAGTGCGCCTCGGCGTCGTCTGGGTCGGCCTCCAGCCGCGCTTCCACCGCCTCGCGCGGCTCCTCGCCTGCTTCGTCCCGGAAGGCGAGCTGCGCGAGCACGCGCACGGCGACGGGATCGCCGGGGAAGCGCGCCGCCAGCTCGCGGGCGCGGTCCGTCTCTCCCTCGTCGAGCAGGATCGCGGCGAGCGACACGGAGGCTTGCTGGTGGTCGGGATCCTGCTGCAGCGCCTGCTCCAGGTGGAGCCGCGCGGCGCCGCTGTGGCCCGCCTGCACGGCCTGTACGGCGGCCGTGACCGCGAGGTCGGCGGCGCTCGGCACGAGCGAGTCGAAGAAGCCGCGCACCTGCGGCTCCGGGAGCGCGCCGACGAACTCGCTCACGACCTCGCCGTTGCGGAAGGCCTTGACCGCGGGGATGCCCTGCACCTGGTAGCTGCTGGCGACGCCGGGGTTCTCGTCCACGTTGATCTTGACGAGCTGCACCTCGCCGGCGCGCTCCTCCGCGATCGCCTCGAGGGTCGGACCCAGCACGCGGCAGGGGCCGCACCAGGGCGCCCAGAAATCGACCACCACCGGCAGCTCTCGCGAGCGCTCGATTACGTCGGTCGCGAACGTCGCGTCGCTCGTGTCCAGCACTGCTCCCGCCGTCATCGCGCTGCTCCTTCCACCCGTGCGCGCTCGATGCGCCAAGCCTACCGCGAGGGCGCGCCAGGCGGCAGGCCGTGAGCACTGCGGGATGCTCCGTTAGGATGCGACGGAGACGCGGAACGCGGGAGACGGGGGACGCAGATGCGCTTCGGAGTGACGGTCGACTTCAACGACCAGCCGGTGACCTCGCCCGAGTTTCTCGCCGGCTTCGCCCAGGCCGCCGAGGAGTTCGGCTTCGACACCCTCTGGACCAGCGACCACGTCGTGATCCCGCAGGACCACAGCTCGGACTACCCGTACGCGGAGCGCATGCCCTACGAGGACGCGCCGATCCCGGACCCGATCGTCACGCTTGCCTTCGTCGCCGCGAAGACGAAGACGCTGCGGCTCGGCACCTCGGTGCTGGTCCTCCCGCAGCGCAACCCCGTGGTGCTCGCCAAGCAGCTGGCCACGCTCGACGTGTACTCCGAAGGACGCGTCGACCTCGGCATCGGCATCGGCTGGCTGCGCGAGGAGTTCGAGGCGCTGGGCGTGCCCTGGGAGCGCCGCGGCAAGCGCACGGACGAGTGTATCGAGGCGATGCGCGCCCTCTGGACACAGCCCGTGGCGAGCTACGAGGGCGAGCTGGTGCGCTTCTCGAACGTCGTCTGCGACCCGAAGCCGGTGCAGCCCGGCGGCGTGCCGTTCATCATCGGCGGGCACTCGATCCCCGCCGCGCGCCGCGCCGGACGGTACGGGAGTGGCTTCTTTCCGCACGTCTTCGGCCGCGCCTGGTACGAGCTGATCGCGGAGGCGCGCCGCACCGCAGAGGAAGCCGACCGCGACCCCGATGAGATCGAGATCAGCGCCGGCGTGCCGCCCGACCTGGAGCTGGCGCAGCGGCTCGAGGAGCTCGGCGTCTCGCGCCTCAACCTGCTCATGACCGACCCGGATGTCCCGTCCGCGCGCCGCACGCTGGAGCGCATCTCGCGCGACCTGATCGCGCGCATGTAGGGGCGGGGCGGGCGAGGATGCGGTCGCCGCCAGGGCAGACTCACCATGACTCATTGGTGCTAGACTGACGGCATGGCGACTGCGTTCGACACGCTCCGGGCTGCCACGCAACTCCAGGAAGCCGGCTTCGAGGAGGCGCACGCGCGCGCCCTCGTCACCTTCGCGGAGGGCGCAATCGAGAACCTCGCGACGAAGGACGACCTGGAGAAGACCTCCACGGCGCTCGGCACGAGCATCGATCGGGTGGACGCGAGGATCGACCGACTCGAGGTGAAGATGGACGCGGAGTTCGGCAAGGTGTACGCCGAATTCGGCAAGGTGTACGCCGAATTCGGCAAGGTGCACGCCGAATTCGGCAACGTCGCACCGAAATGGCCGTGCTCAAGCGGGACATCGTCATCTGGCTCGGCGGCCTCATGATCACCCTGGCCGGGCTCGTCATCGCCGCCACCAGCGTACTCGGCTGATACCTCGGCCCCTGCACCCGGCCAGCCCGAGGGCGTCCTCGCGAGATTCGCCCGCCGACGGCGGGCTATGAGTGGCGTCAGGTCGGCTGGTGGCGGTGCTCGGTGAGGACCGTGAAGCGTCGCCAGAAGAGCAGGAAGCGCTCCGCGTCCACGCGCACGGCGCTCGCCCACTGCTGCAGCGCGGGCGCGACGTGGACCGTCAGATCGGCCTGCCGCACGGTGTGGTAGCGAGTGAGATTCTTGCCCTTGAGGTAGGTGTCGACCGGCACATCGAGGACGCCGCCTCAGCCGATCGGCGTGATGAAGTCCAGCGCCAACTCGCCGCCCTTGCGGCGCGCCAACTCGGCGGCTGCGGCCGTGATCTCGATCTCCACGCCGCTCCCGCCGCCCGCGCTCAGTCCGCCTTCGCCTCGGCGAGGTAGTCCTCCCCGAAGCGCCGCATCAGGTCCGGCGCGTCGAGCAGCTCGGCGGGGTGCAGGCCGATGATCGCGTGATCGACGCCCGCCTCGCGCGCGCGCCCCAGCCGATCCCGCACCTGCTCCAGGCGATCGCTCGCGAGCAGCGTGATGCCGGTCATCGCGATCACGAGCGCCTCGGGGTCGCGTCCGGCGCGCTCGGCCGCCTCGCGTGCGGGCGCCATCGCCTCGCGCGCGCTGTCGAGGTAGTTGCCGTGCGTCAGCCAGCCGTCGGCCAGCTCGCCGATGCGGCGCATCTGCTGCGGGCTGTCGCCGCCGAGCCAGATCGGCACATGGCGCGGCGGATGCGGGCGCGAGGTCCAGCCGTCGACCTGGTAGGTGTCGCCCTCGAAGCCGTCCACCCAGTCCTCGGTCCAGAGCCGGCGCGTGAGCTCCAGGCTTTCCTCGAAGCGAGCGCCGCGGCGGTCCGAGGGCATACCGAGCACCTCGAACTCCTCCTTCGCCCAGCCCATGCCCGCGCCGAGGATGAAGCGCCCGCCGGCGAGGTGGTCGAGCGTGGCCATGATCTTGGCGTGCAGCACGGCCTGCCGCATGTTCAGCACCAGCACCGCGACGCCGAGCTGCACACGGCTCGTCGCTCCCGCGACGAACGCCAGCTCCGTCAGCGGCTCCAGCAGCGAGGCGTCGACGTGCACGCGCCCGGGCAGCTTGCCGTCCGCGCTGTAGGGGTACTGCGAGCGGTATTCGCGCGGGAAGACAACGTGATCGTTGGTCCAGAGCGAATCGAAGCCCGCCTCCTCGGCGGCCACTGCGTGGCGCAGCACCACGTCGCGGGTGGCTCGTTCACCGGCCTGGGGAAGCAGAATGCCTACGTCCACGCGCGCTCAGCCTCCGTTCGCACGCCGCCGGGCGCTAGCGATGCAGCGCCGCGTTCGGGGACAGATGCTGACCGATCTCGCCCTGATGGTCGAGCAGGATCACCCGCGAGCGGAAACGCCAGCCGCCGTCGACACGCTCGAAGGCGTCGTGGTAGCGGCCCGCGGCGATGAGCTGCAGCGGCATCTCGCGCGTCGCCTGGGGGACGGCGAAGTAGGAGCGGGCGGTCGCCGTGCCCGCCTCCTCGTCCACGTCGATCAGCACGTTGGTCGTGACGTGCTTCGTGCGCGGGTTGCCGTCGTGCATGCGGAAGCTGCTGCGCAGCGCCTCGGCCAGCGCGGGACCGCCGAGCGGCGTGCCCTCCGGCCCGAAGCGCCGCTCGCCGTGCGCGAACACCTCGCCCGCGCCCTCGAAGTCGCCGAGGTCCACGCGCTCCGCGTAGCTGAAGATCAGCGTCTCGACCGCCGCGTGCGCGTCGCTGGGGACTGGCATCGGCGGCAGCTCCTCGAGCGGGGGCCCGCTCGCGTTCACCTCGTACGGCAGCTCGCCCTGGCGGTAGCCGGCGATGTGCTGCGAGAGGTCGCCGCGCGTGTCGAGCAGGCTCAGCCGGTCGGCGAAGCACCACTCGCCGTCGACGCGCTCGAAGCGGTCGTAGTAGCGACCGCAGCCGACGACCCGCAGCGGCATGTCAGGGGTCGCCTGGAGCAGCGTGTAGTAGGAGCGGGCGTGGGCGGTCCCGGCCTCCTCGTCGACGTCGATCATGATGTTGGTCGTGACGTGGCGCGTGCCCGGCGCGCCGTCGTGGCTCAGGATGCGCTGCTTGCGGTTCGCCGCGAGTTCCGCGCCGCCGAGCGCCGCCCCCAGGGTCGAGCGGAACGGGCCGTGCTCGAACAGCTCGCCGACCGCGTCGTAGTCGCCGCGATCGCTGAGGCGTGCGTAGTGGATCATCAGATCGCGGATCGCGTCGCGGCTGTTCGTCATCGGGCGTGCACCCCGGCGGGACCGTATGAGCGCGCCCCGAGGGGCGTCAAGCGTCCGCACCGGCACCCCCGCGCAGGTGAGCGCTCAGATCCCCGAGGTGGTCCGTGCGCACCCGCCGTTCCCCGAAGCGCCAGACGCCGTCGACGCGCTCGAAGCGGTCACGGTAGCGGCCGCTCACGATCGGCTGCAGCGGCAGCTCCGGCGTCTGCTGCAGCACGACGAAGTACGAGCGCGCGAGGCCGCTCCCCGCCGCCTCGTCCACCTCGACGGCGACGTTCGTCGTGAGGTGCTTCGTGCGCGGGTTGCCCTCGTAGAGTCGGATCGCGCCGCGCAGGCCCTTCGCCAGCGCCTCGCCGCGCAGCGCGTAGTCTTCGCCCTCGGCGCTCTCGCCGATGAAGGGCCCACGCGCGAACAGCGCCCCGACGCCCTCGAGGTCCGCGAGGTCGATCCGCTCGGCGTAGGTGTAGATCAGCGCCTCGATCGCGTCGGCCGCGTCCGGCGGCGGAGGGAACGGTTGCAGCTCGTGCGCGGCCGGGCCGCGCAGCGCCAGCGAGGGCTGTCGCCGCGGCGCGGCCCGCAGGAAGCTGCCGACGTCGCCCGAGAGATCGAAGATGCTGACGCGCTCCTCGAAGCGCCACGCGCCGCCCTCCCGCACGAAGTCGTCGTGGTAGCGGCCCGCGCCGACGACGCGCAGCGGCTCGCCGGGAGGCTGCTTCAGCATCGCGTAGTAGGAGCGGGCGCGGGCCGTGCCGGCCGCATCGTCGATGTCGATCAGCAGGTTGGTGGTGAGGATGCTGGTGCGCGGCGTGCCGTCCTCGTGCAGCCGGATGCCGCGCGCGCGGTCGGCCGCCAGCTCCGCGCCGCCCAGCGAGCGGCCCATCGTCGAGGAGACGCGGCCCTTCGCGAACAGCTTCCCGATGCCCTCGAAATCCGCACTGTCCTGTAGCCGCGGGTAGGCGTGGACGAGCGCGGTGATCGCGCTGCGGGCGGCGGCGAGGCTGGCGGACGGCATCGGGCGGCACGCTAGGCAGCGCCGCGCGCGCTCGTCAACCTCGATGATCCGGGCGTCGCCGCACCGCGGCGGCGGCTGCGGGTCTCGCGCGGTAGGATGTGGCCGCCGCGCGGACGCGCGTGCGCCGGAAAGTGATCGCGATGCCCGGAACCGCCGACGCAGCGACGATCGTGCTGACGCGGGGCGCGGACGCGCCTTGGTCCGGGCACCGCTCCGGCATGAGCATCCAGTTCGGCGTCTCCGGGGAGCTGAGCGGTTCCAGCAACGTCTTCATGACGCACCAGCGCATCCCGCCGGGGATGCAGAGCACCCCGCACGTCCACACCAACTGCGAGACCGCGATGTTCGTCCTCGCCGGCCCCGTGCTGATGCGCCACGGCGCCGCGCTCGAACTCGAGCACCTCGCCGAGAGCGGCGACTTTCTCTACGTGCCCGCGAACGCGCCGCATCAGCTCGTCAACCCCAGTGCATCGGAGGAGGCTGCGGTGGTGCTCTGCCGCGACGCCGCCGAGGAGATCGTCAAGGAGCTGTAGCCCGCCGCCGGGCGCCACCGATCGGAGCAAGTCATGGAGCAACTCGAAGGCCGCGTCGCCGTGATCACCGGGGGAGGCTCCGGCATCGGCGAGGGGTTCGCCCGCGTCTGCCACGACGCCGGGATGCGAGTCGTCGTCTCGGACGTCGAGGAGGAACAGGCCGCGCGCGTCGCGAACTCGATCCGCGAGCTCGGCGGCGAGGCGATCGGGCTGCGCGCGGACGTCTCGGACGCCTCCTCCGTCGAGGAACTCGCGGACCGTGCCTACGAGGAGTTCGGCGAGGTCAACCTGCTCTGCAGCAACGCCGGCGTGATGATGGTCGCGCCGTTGCTCGAGTCGCCGATCGAGGACTGGCAATGGACGCTCGGCGTCAACCTCTACGGCGCGATCCACTGCACCAACGCCTTCGTCCCGCGGATGCGCGAGCAGGACGGCGAGGCGCACGTCGTGTTCACCGCCTCGATCGCCGGCACGCGGCCGATCCACGAGACGCCGATCGGCGTCTACGTGGCCTCGAAGTACGCCGTGACCGGCTACGCGGAGATGCTCCGCATGGAACTCGAGCCCGACGGCATCGGCGTCTCGATCCTCTGCCCCGGCGGCGTGGACACTCAGATCTTCACCGCCACGCGCAACCGCCCCGAGGAGCTGGGCGGCCCCGTCGCCCTCCCTCCCGCCGCAGAGGCTCGCATGGCCGAGCGTGAACAGCCGACCAACAACCCACCGCCGATGGACCCGGTCGAGGTCGCGCGCCGCACCATCGACGGCGTGCGCGCCAACCGGCTCTTCATCTTCAGCCACCCCGAGACGCGCGTTGAGTTCGACGACCGCCACGCCAGCCTGAGCGCGGACTACGACGCCGTCTCCTGAGCCGAGCGGTCACGGGCGGCGCCCGGTGAGCAGCGCCGAGGCCGAGGACCCTCGCGCGCTGCTGCGCCGCGCGATGCAGCTGCACAGCGCCGACGAGATCGACGACGCCCTGGCGAGCGCCGAGCGGGCCGTCGCGCTCGACCCGGACTTCTGCGAGGCGCACGCCTACCTCGGCAACACGCTGGTCGCCCGCAAGCGCCGCTTCGCCGACGGCCTGGCCGCGCTGGAGCGCGCCGTCGCGCTCTGCCCCGGGGACGCCGCGATCCTCTACACGCTCGGCTGGTGCCGCGAGTTCGTCGCGCACGCCCTCGAACGCCCGCGCCATCCGCACCAGCCGGTCGCGCAGGACGCCCCCACCCTCTACGCCGCCACCACCGACATCCTCCGCCGCGCCCTCACCCTCGACCCCGACCCGCAACTGCGCGGCGACATCGAGGACATCCTCGACGTCGTCGCCAACGCGACGGGCATCCCCTGGGACGAGGACGAGTAGCCGGGCGGCGGCTTGGCGCCAGCGGGTCGTAGCCGCCGCCTGCCCACCCCCACGCCCGGCGTCCGGCGCCAAGCCGCCGCTCCGAGGTCAACGCCCGAGCGGGCCGCCCGACATCCCTCCGGAGTGGGGGTGTGGGGGCCCTGCCCCCACAAAGCGGGGCGCGGGGCGCAGCCCCGCACAGCAAGGGCGGGTGGGTGGGTCCCCTCCCCTCCGCCGCCGGCCGACCTCGAGGCCGCCCGCACGCCCCGCCCCGACCTCCCAGCCCCCGCACCGAACGCGACCCCGCCGCTCCGAGGCCATCCGCCAACCCCCCGCACACCAGCCCCGCCCCGGACAGCGACGCCCCTCGCCTGTACCGTGTCACCCGCAGACAAGGACCCCGAACGTGCCGCACCTCGAACTCGACGACGGCTTCCGCCTCTACTACGAACGCCACGGCGCAGGCCCGCCCGTCGTCCTCGCGCACGGCGCCGGCGGCAACGCCATGTCCTGGTGGCGACAGATCCCGGCCTTCAGCGAGCGCCACAGCGTCGTCAGCTTCGACCACCGCGCCTTCGGCCGATCCCCGGACATCGAGGGCGGCCCGGGCCGCACCGCCTTTGGCCCGGACGCCGCCGCGCTCGTCGAAGCGCTCGACCTCGGGCCGGTGCACTTCGTCGGCCACTCGATGGGCGCGCGCACCGCGATCGGGCTGATGCGGCACAACCCGTCGGCCTTCCTCTCGCTCACCATCTCCGGCTCCAACGCGGGCTGCGTCTGCGATCGCCTGCGCGAGCGCAAGGCCGAGCTGCAGGCCTCGGGCGCGCTCTCGGGCAGCCTGCTGCAGCGCGCGCTCGCCGAGGACTTCCGCGAGCGCGAGCCGGCGCTCGAGTGGCTCTACCGCCGCATCCGCTCGATCAACCCGCCGCGCCCTCGGGACTTCCTCGCGCCGCCGCCGGAGATGCGCAACTACCGTGGATCGACGCGCGAGCGGCTGCTGGAGAGCGGCGCGCCGCTGCTCTGGATCGTCGGCGCGCAGGACCGTGTGGTCCCCGCCGAGCTGGTCCGCATCTCGCACGAGATCACGCCCGGCTCCCGCTACGTGGAGATCGCCGATGCGGGCCACTCCGCCTACTTCGAGCGGCCGGAGGAGTGGAACGCCGCCGTGCTGGGGTTTATTGGCGGCGTGGGTGATTGAAGCGGCAGGGCAGAGCGGCGTACGATAAGGCTCTCCCCCGCTAGCGGAACGTCTGTGCTAGAATCTCCGACCGAGGGCCGCCGCCGGAACATGGCGGCCATCCGGAGCAAGGACACCAAGCCTGAGATGCACGTGCGCCGCCGCGTCCACGCGGCGGGATTCCGCTTCCGGCTGCACCGCCGCGATCTCCCCGGTCGCCCGGACCTCGTACTCCCTCGCTACCGGCTCGCGGTTCTCGTACACGGCTGCTTCTGGCATGGGCACGACTGCGAGCGCGCGGGACGGCCGCGAAAGAACACCGCGTACTGGGGACCGAAGATCGAGGGCAATATGATCCGGGACCAGCGGAACACCTACTCCCTGGAACAGGAGCAGTGGGACGTGTTCACCATCAGGGAGTGCACACTTGAGAGGGACACCGCGCGGCTCGTCAGGAGGCTCGAGGGGCTGCGCGGCGTGCCGGAGCGGGCCAGCCGATGAGCCGGCTCAGCGTCCTGGAGATATGCGCCGGCGCGGGCGGCCAAGCCATCGGGCTGGAAGCCGCAGGGTGGGATCACGCGGCGGCGGTGGACAACGACCCCCACGCATGCACAACCCTCAGATGGAATCGCCCTGCATGGGACGTGATCGAGGGTGACGTTGCAGCGCTCGACGGCAAAGGCTTCCGCGGCATCGATCTGCTGGCGGGCGGCGTCCCCTGCCCGCCGTTCTCCATCGCTGGGGACCAGTTGGGCGCGGACGATGAGCGGGACCTATTCCCGCAGGCGCTCCGGCTGATCGAGGAATCGCGTCCGGCGGCGGTCATGCTTGAGAACGTACGCGGCTTCGCCACGAGGCGGTTCGAGCAATACCGCGACTGGCTGCTGGGCGAACTGCGGGATCTCGGTTACGAGCCGGACTGGCGCCTGCTCACGGCTTCGGACTTCGGCGTGCCGCAGTTGCGTCCGAGGTTCGTGCTGGTGGCTCTGCGCCCGAAGCACGCCAAGCGCTTCGCCTGGCCCGAGGCGACGGCGGGAGCCCCCACCGTTGGGGAGGCGCTGAAGGATCTGATGGCGGCCGATGGCTGGCGCGGCGCAGCAGCGTGGGCCAAGGGAGCCAACGCGATCGCGCCCACCCTCGTCGGCGGTTCAAAGAAGCACGGCGGCCCCGACCTCGGCCCGACGCGCGCGCGCAAAGCGTGGCGCGCCCTCGGAGTGGACGGACTGGGGCTGGCGGACGCACCACCGCCACCGGATCACAGCCCGGATGTCCTCCCGCGGCTGACCGTGCGGATGATCGCGCGCCTTCAGGGGTTCCCGGATGACTGGCTGTTCGCGGGCCGCAAGACGGCCATGTACCGGCAGGTCGGCAACGCCTTCCCTCCGCCCGTAGCGCACGCGGTCGGCGCGGCCATCCACGAAGCCCTGACCGGCAAGCGCATCAACGGGCAGGCCTTGTTGCGTGCCCAGCACCGGCTGCTGGAGAAAGCCGGTGCCTACGGGGTGACGCGTGCCTAGACATGGAACGACTGACGATCACGCCGAGCTGGCGGTCGATCTCTACGGCGAGTTGCTCGCCAAGCACGGCTGGGAACTGGATCAGGCATGGCTGGCGATCGCGGTCTTGCTGATGACGTGCGAGATCTGGCGTGACGAGTGGCGCGCGTTTCACGATGCGCCCGTGCTGCAGGAGTCCAACAACTACCGCCTCACAAAGAGCGGGAACCCAAACAAGGCACTCTCCGAAGCCCTGCTGGTCAAGGAGTGGATCGCGGCCGAACTGGACGCCGATCCAGACAGCCTCTGCGCTGTGTTGGGCCAGTTCTTCCGGCATCCGGAGATCGTTGAGCTCCAGCCGAACAACCCCAGGGGACACGCCTTTCGCTCGCTCGTTGCGGAGACCCTGGCAAGATTTGGCGATCCCGAACTCGAAGTGAGCGAAGAAGTCTCGCCGCGCGCTCTCTTCCCGGGGGTACGACTTCGTTGACCGCAGCGAAGCTGCCCGCATCGACATTGTGGCGCAGCGCGGCCCCCGCGTCGTCGCGCTGATCACCACGAGATGGACGTACCGTCACGATCGCGTTGACATCATTGACGAGGCGCTCGCGTACGTCCCCTCAGCACGCCGCCAGAACAGCAACTGCCGGTTCTTCGGCGTGACTGCGGAGTTTGTGACCGCGCGCCTGAAGAAGGTCATCGGCCAGACGTCGCCTGCGAGGCAGAACGCCGCCATCAATCGGCTGGTGCACCTCAACCGCGACCTGCCCGGTGATCTGATCGGCCGGAACGGCGATTTGGGCCACATGTGGTCGCTCGAAGAGATGGTCCAGGACTCGCACAACTGGCATTAGCGAGGGCAGCCGACGTGACCATCCTCCAGACCTTCGAGGCCAAACACCCCGGCTCGCGGCGGCTGGCGGAGCGGGCCGCCTCCGTCTTCCCCTCCGGCGTGACGCACGACATCCGTGCCTTCTCGCCGTTTCCGATCTACGTCGCGAGCGCCCAGGGGCCCCGCAAGCAGGACGTCGACGGCCACGAGTACGTCGACTACATCGGCGGGCACGGGGCGCTGCTGCTCGGACACAACCGGCCGGAGGTGGCGGCGGCAGTCCGCGAGGCGCTCGAGGAGGGGACGCACTTCGGCTCCTCGCAGGCGCGCGAGATCGAGTGGGGCGAGCTGGTGCTGCGCATGGCGCCCTGCGCCGAACGCGTGCGCTTCACCTCCTCCGGCACCGAGGCGACGATGATGGCGCTGCGGCTCGCGCGCGCCTTCAGCGGCCGCAACCGCGTGATCAAGCTCGCCGATCACTTCCACGGCTGGCACGACCTCGCCGTCGGCCAGTTGCGCGAGAGCGAGACTCGCGCCAGCGCCGCCGGGGTGCCGCCCGGCTTCTACGACGACCTCACGATCGTGCCGCCGGGCGACCTCGCCACGCTCGAGCAGGCGCTCGCCGCACGGGACGTGGCCGCGATGATCCTCGAGCCGACCGGGGCTCACTGGGGCCTGCATCCGATCGGCGCGGACTATCTGCGCGCGGCGCGCGAGCTGACCGCGCAGGCCGGCACGCTGCTGGTCATGGACGAGGTGATCACCGGCTTCCGCATGGCCCCCGGCGGCGCGCAGGAGCGCTACGGGGTCAGCCCCGACCTCGCGAGCTACGCGAAGATCCTCGCGGGCGGCCTGCCCGGCGGCTGCGTCGCCGGCCGCGAGGACGTGCTCTCGATGCTCGAGTTCCGCGAGGGCGACGCGGTCTGGAACCGCCGCCTGCGCGTGCCGCACCAGGGCACCTACAACGCCCAACCGCCCGCCGCCGCCGCGGGCATCGCCACGCTGCGCATCATCGAGGCAGGCGGCCAGACGGAGCGCGCCGACGCGACGACGGCGGCGCTGGTGCGTGGCCTCAACGCGCTCTTCGCGGACCGCGCCGTGCCCGGCTCGGCCTGGGCGGTGTCCTCGATGTGGCATCTCAACCTCGGCTACGACGCGCCGCGGCCCGCCGCTGTCGAGTGGGACGCCGACGAGGAGCCGCGGGGCGTGGACGCCACGCTGGAGCGACCGCTGCGGCAGGCGCTGCTCAACCACGGCGTGGATCTGATGGGCACGGGCGGGATGGTGTCCTCGGCTCACGGCGAAGCCGAGATCGAGGACACGCTCGCCGCCTTCGACGCCGCGATCTCCGATCTCCGCGCCGAGGATCTGCTCCGCTCCAGCGCCTGATCGCGGGTACCCGCACGCAGCAGTGAGCCTCCACGGAGCGGGTGCGAGCACGTGCGTGTTGCCCTAAGTACACGGGCGTTCGATACTTGCATTGTGCAGGAACGCACAATCGCCGCTGAAGCCGGGAGTGGACGGGACTTCCGGCACTAGTGCGGCATGGAAGGAGCGGGATCCGAAATGCGAAAGTCAGGGAGCCTGGAGCACCGGGCGAAGCTCGGCCAGCAGTTGCGGACGCTGCGCCACAAGGCCGGCCGTTCACAGACCGACGTCTCAAAGGGCGCCGGCATCACGCAGGCCTCGCTATCCAACTACGAGACCGGCAAGCGCGAGGTACCGCTCTCCACGGCGCTGAACATCGCCGCCGAGCTGGATGTGCCGTTCAGCGAGATCGTCGAGACCAGCGAGGTGATCGTGGTCCGCGACTCCCGCCTCGGACGCGCCGTGCAGGCGCTGGCGCACTCGCCCGACCTGATCGAGGCGGTCACGAACGGCCTCCGCGAGACGAACGGCCACGTCACGGAATCCGCCGCCGCCTGACAGCAGGACAGGCGCCTCTTCAGCAGCGGGCCGTAGCCGGCCCGCTGCCTTGCGTGTCCCGCCAAGCGTGCAGGCCTCGCGGCCTCGCCGCCGCCATATGACACGGCACGTATACTGCGGAGACTGAACGGCACGCCGGGCAGCGTGCGGCGCTCCATCCGGGGCGGCGTGACACGCGACGCCGCCGCACGATGCGGCGCGGCCCGGTAGGCTCACGGCGGGTCTGCCCCGAAACGCCCTCGGCGGCGGGGATCAGCAAGGAGGGCCAGGTGGCGAGCGAGCGAGCGACGACCCTGGGCGCCCTGCGCCGCTCCGGCTACGGCGTGCGCAGCGTGCGCGAGGAGTTGCGTGAAAACCTGATCACGGCGATCGAGAGCGGCGCGGACCTCTTCCCCGAGATCCTGGGCTACGACCAGACCGTCATCCCGCAGCTCCAGAACGCGATCCTCTCCGGCCACGACGTGATCATGCTCGGCGAGCGCGGGCAGGCGAAGTCCAGGCTGATCCGCAGCCTCACCTCCCTGCTCGACGAGTGGATCCCGACGCTCGCCGGCGCGGAGATCCCGGAGAACCCGTTCGCCCCGATCAGCGAGCAGGGCCGCCAGATCATCCAGGAGCACGGCGACGACGCGGCGATCCACTGGATGCACCGCGACGAGCGTTACGGCGAGAAGCTCGCCACGCCCGACATCACGATCGCCGACCTGATCGGCGAGGTGGACCCGATCAAGGTCGCCGAGGGCCGCTACCTCAGCGACCAGCTGACCATCCACTACGGCCTGATCCCGCGCACCAACCGCGGCATCTTCGCGATCAACGAGCTGCCGGACCTGGCGGAACGCATCCAGGTCGGCCTGCTCAACGTGATGGAGGAGCGCGACATCCAGATCCGCGGCCACAAGGTGCGGCTCGCCCTCGACGTCTTCATCGTGGCGACGGCCAACCCGGAGGACTACACCAACCGCGGGCGCATCATCACCCCGCTCAAGGACCGCTACGGCTCGCACATCCGCACGCACTACCCGCGCAACATCGACGAGGAGTTGGGCATCGTCCACCAGGAGCGCGTCGACATCGGCTCGGCCGGGCGCGAGCTGCACGTCCCGCGCTACATGGAGGAGATCATCGCCGAGGTCACGCGCCTCGCGCGCCGTTCGCCTGACGTGAACCAGCGCTCCGGCGTGTCCGTGCGCGCCTCGATCACCAACTACGAGTCGCTCGTCGCCAACGCGCTGCGCCGCGCCGTGCGGCTCGGCGAGCCGGAGATCGCGCCGCGCATCTCCGACCTTGCCTTCATCCGCGCCTCGCTCGAGGGCAAGGTCGAACTCGAGACCGTCGAGGAAGGCCGCGAGGATCAGATCATCGAGCGCCTGATCCAGGGCGCGGTCGTCGCCGTCTTCAACCGCCACTGCAGCATCAGCGACATGGAGCCGCTGATCGAGGCGTTCAAGGCCGGTGTCACCGCCGAGGTTGGCGAGGGGATGCCCTCCGAGGGGTACCTGGCGATGCTCGGCAGCGTGGACGGGCTCGCCGAGGCCGTCGCGGGCGTCGCCACGGGCGAGTCCGCGGCCGAGCAGGCCGCTGCGATCGAGTTCGTGCTCGAGGGGCTGCACCTCAACAAGCGCCTCAACAAGGACAGCATCGACGGCGAGGCCCACTATCGAGGCTAGAACCGAGACCGGACCGGACCGGAGCTGACGGAGCCCCGGGGACGGCGGAGCACGGAGCAGCGGAAGGCCGGGACCATGACGCAGCTTGCACGCTACTCCGCCTGGGACGGCAGCCAGGAGATCCCGGAACTCGAGGCCGGTGACATCCTTGAGGCGCTCTCCGACGACCTCATGAACTTCGGCGACCTGCAGCACGCGCTGCGCAACCTGATGCAGCGCGGGATGCGCCGGCCGGACGGGGCGCGCGCCCCGGGCCTGCGCGATCTGCTCCACCAGCTGCGGCAGCAGCGCCGCCAGCGCCTCGACCAGTTCGACCTCGGCGGCACGATGCAGCAGATCGAGGAGCAACTGCGGCAGATCCTCGACATGGAACGCAGCACGCTCGACCAGCGGCTCGACGAGGCCGGCGGCCCCTCCAACCCGCAGCCGGACGCCGCGGACGCGCCGGACGGCGCGAGCGGCGAGGCGGGCGAGGGCGCGCAGGCAGACGGCCAGCAGGGCGAGGCGGGCGAACAGGGCGACGGCGCCTCCGGACAGCAGCAGGGCGGCGAGGGCGGCGAAATGGCCGGCGGCGCGCCCTCGCAGGCCGGGGGCGGCGAGGGCCGCGCCTCCGAAGAGCAAGCCCTCTCCGACATGCTGCGCCGCATCGTCGAGCGCAAGCAGCAGTTCCTGGACGAGATGCCCGAGGAGCCATCGGGGCAGGTCAAGGCGTTGCAGAGCTACGAGTTCCTCAACCCGGAGGCGCAGCACAAGTTCCAGGAGTTGCTGGACCAACTCAAGCAGGCCATGACCGAGTCGTTCTTCAAGGACGTCTCGAAGATGGTCGACGAGATGTCCGAGGGCGACATCGAGCGCATGAAGGAGATGCTGCGCGACCTCAACGACATGCTGATCCAGCGCATGCGCGGCGAGCAGCCGGACTTCGACTCCTTCATGGACAAGTACGGCGACATGTTCGGCGACAACCCGCCGCAGTCGCTGGACGAGCTGATCGAGCAGATGCAGGCGCAGACGCAGGCGATGCAGTCGCTCATGGAGTCGCTGCCCGGCGACCAGCGCCAGCAACTCCAGTCGCTGCTCTCCGACAAGCTCGGCGACCCGGAGCTCGAGGGCGAGCTTTCACAGCTGGCGGCCAACCTCGAGTACCTCAACCCCGGCGCCGAGCGCGCCCCCGCCTACCCCTTCCGCGGCGACGAGGAGATCCCCCTCGATGCGGCGATGCAGCTGATGTCGGAGATGCAGGACATCGACGGCCTGGAGCGCCAGCTCGAGCGCGCCCAGTACGACGGCGACATCGACGGCATCGACCTCGAACACCTGCGCGAGCTGCTCGGCGACGAGGCCTCCGAGGCGATCGACCAGCTGGGCGAGCTGCTGGAGATCCTTGAGCGCGAGGGCTACATCCGCCGCGAGGGGGACACGTGGGAGTTGACCCCGCGCGGCACGCGCATGATCGGCCAGCGCGCCCTCACCGAGATCTACGCGCAGCTCAAGCGCCAGGGCATCGGCAACCACCCGATTCCGGAGGTCGGCCGCCACGGCGAGCGCACCGAGGACACCAAGGAGTACGAGTTCGGCGACCCGTTCCACCTGCACATGGGCCGCACAATCATGAACGCCATCGAGCGCGAGGGGCCGCAGACCCCGGTGCGCCTCATGCCGGACGACTTCGAGGTGTACCGCTCCGAGCAGCTGACGGAGACGGCCACCGTCCTGATGGTGGACCTCTCCTGGTCGATGGCGCTGCGCGGCTCGTTCCAGGCCGCGAAGAAGGTGGCGCTGGCTCTCCACAACCTGATCAGCACGCAGTACCCGCGCGACCAGCTCTACGTCCTCGGCTTCTCCGCCTACGCGCGGGAGCTGCGCATCGCCGATCTGCCGTACGTGCGCTGGGACGAGTCCGTGCTGGGCACCAACATGCACCACGCGCTGATGATGGCCCGCAAGAAGCTCGCCCGGCACAGCGGCGGCACGCGGCAGATCATCATGATCTCGGACGGCGAGCCGACCGCCCACCTGGAGCGCGGACGCTCGCAGTTCTCCTACCCGCCGAGTCCGACGACGATCCGCGAGACGCTGAAGGAGGTCCGCCGCTGCACGCAGGCGGACATCACGATCAACACCTTCATGCTGGACCGCAACTACTACCTCAAGGAGTTCGTCAACCAGCTCGCGAAGATCAATGGCGGCCGCGTCTTCTACACGACGCCGGACAAGCTCGGCGAGTACATTCTGGTCGACTATGTGCAGCGCAAGCGAAAGCGCATCGGCCGCAGCGCCTGAGCGGCGCCTCCCCCGCCCGCCTGAGCCGCGTCGCGCGCGCCGTACGAGGGAGCCCCGCTGATGCCGTTCTGGCTGACGCCGCGGCGCCTGCTCCCGCTGCTGCTGCTGATCGTGATCGTCCTCGCTGGCGCCACCTGGTACGGCTGGATCGAGGAATTCGGATTCTTTGACGGCCTCTACATGGCCGTGATCACGCTCACCACCGTCGGCTACGAGGAAGTCAGGCCGCTCGACGAGAGCGGGCGGGGCTTCACCATCGTCTACACCCTCGCCGGCATCGGCGTGCTGTTCTACGTCGCCGGCGGTATCGTGGAGGGACTCGTCGCCGGCACCATCGCCGACGCACTCGGCACACACCGCCTCAGCCGGAGGGCGCAACGGATGCGCGACCATGTGATCGTCTGCGGTCAGGGCCGCGTCGGCCGCGAGGTTGTGCGCCTGCTGCGCGAGGGCGACGTCCCCACGCTCGCGATCGACTGGTCCGAGGAGCGTCTCGACTTCGCTCGCTCGCTCGGCGCGATCCCCTTGCTGGGCGACGCCACCGAGCAGGCGCTGCTGGAACGCGCGCATGCCGAGCGAGCAAGGGCACTGATCGCCGCCGCCGATTCGGACGCGGTCAATACCTACATCGTGCTGACGGCTCGCACCATCAACCCTGGAGTCGAGATCGTCGCCCGAGCCGCCTCGGACGAGGCCGTGTCGCGCCTCGGCGCGGCGGGCGCGAGCCGCGTCTTCTCGCCCTACCAGATCGCCGGCCGCCACATGGCCATTGCCGCCACCGATCCGCACGTGATCGAGTTCATCGACACGCTCGCCAGCCCGGCGCAGCAGGGGCCGCGCCGGCTCGTCGCCCAAATCAGCATCGGCCACGGCGCTGACGAGGGCCGCTCGCTCGCGGACCTCTTCAGCGTCGGAGACGTGCAGCTGATCGCCACCGTGCAGGCGGACGGGGAGCTGATCTTCTCCCCTCCCGAAGGCACGGTGCCCGCCTCCGGCGATCGCCTGATGGTCTACGGCGAGGAGTCGGCGATCCGCCGCTTCGCCGAGCGCCACCGCACGTAGCCGACACGCCTTGCAGGACCACGACGCCTTGCCTTGTCGGCGGCATGTGGATCCGGCACTATTGGCGCCGTGACCGCATCAGCCTCGAGGGACGGGACTGAGACGTCGGGCATCCCGCGTGGACCCCTCCAGTACGTGACTGAAGGCTACGGCCCCGCGCCCCCTGACCAGCCTGTCCGGGGCCGACCAACGAACGACCAGCAGCCGCGGGCTGACGGAGAGGTCGCGCCGGGGGACCGGGTCGGAACGTCGGGCATCCCGCGTGGACCCCTCCAGTACGTCACCGAAGGCTACTGCCCCAAGCCAAACGACTAACCGAGCGCTTGAGCCAAGAGGGTGCCCTCCCGCCCTCGAGGTCAGAGGGGCGGCTGGCGGAGGCGCCAGTCCGTCGACTGTTCGTAGGCGTAGGCGACGCGGTAGAGCAGGCCTTCCTCCAGCGGGCGGCCGTGCAGCATCAGCCCCACCGGCCAGCGGTCGCCGTTGCCGAACCCGCAGGGCACAGAGATCGCCGGGTGCCCGGAGACGCTGCCGACGCCGTTGCGGTAGACCCCGCGCGAGCGGGCGGAGACCTCGCGGCCGCGAATGACCACCGTCTCCGCGTCCCAGGCGTCGCCGTACGTGCTGCCCGTCGGCATCGCGATCACGTCCACCTCGCGCAGCACTGCGTTCGCTTCCTGCGTGATGCGTGCGCGGAACTGCTGCGTGTGCAGGTACTGCTCGAACGTCTGCGCCTCGCCCGCCGCGATCTGGGGGTGAATCTCCGTCCACGCCTCGATCTCCTCATCGCTGAGGTGGTCGCGGATGAAGACCGGCCGCTCCGAGGCCAGCGAGAGGCCCAGTGCGCGGTTGCGGGAGTGCTCCGCGAGCGGCATCCGCACCTCGGACAGCGCCGCACCCAGCTCGCCGAGCCGCTCGATCGCCGCGCGCGCGATCTCCTCTTCTTCCTCGCTCAGCCAGTCGCGCCAGATCCAGTCGTCCACCGGCACGCCGATGCGCACGCCGGCGATGCCGTCGCCGAGGCCTGCGCGGTAGTCCGAGGCGGGCTCGTTGACGCTGAGCGGGTCGAGCGGGTCGTAGACGCCGATCGCCTCCAGCGCGGCGGCGTTGTCCTCGACGGTCTTCGTCAGCGGGCCGGCGGTGTCGTCGCTCCAGGAGGCTGCCCAGACGCCGTGGCGGCTGATGCGCCCGAACGTCGGCTTCATCGCGACGAGGCCGCTGTTGCTGCCCGGGTGGCGCACCGAGCCGCCCGTGTCCGTGCCGATCGAGAGCAGGCCCATCGAGGCCGCCGTCGCGGAGCCGGAGCCGCTGCTCGAGGTGCCCGGGCTGCGCGACGGATCCCAGGCGTTGCGGCAGCCGACCGGGCCACTCGTGTCGCGGCCGATCTCGGAGACCACCTTGCCGACGAGGATCGCACCCGCCTCCTCGAGCAGCCGATGCAGCGTCGCCTGCTCCGGCGGGCGGTAGTCCACGCCTCGAGGGTTGCCGAAGGTGGTGCGCACGCCGCGCGTGGCGATCACGTCCTTCAGCGTGTAGGGGATGCCGTGCAGCGGGCCGCGGTAACGGTTCGCCGCAATCTCGCGCTCCGCCTGGCGAGCCCGCTCCAGCGCGTAGTCGGCGCAGTGCGTGACGAACGAGTGCAGCAGCGGCTGCAGCCGCTCGATGCGCTCGTTCGTCGCCTCGATCAGCTCGACGGGCGAGAGCTCGCGGCGGCGGATGCGCTCGCCGAACTCGATGATCGTCGCCGCGCCGAGGTCGAGCTGCGAGGCCACGCCTAGACCCAGGCGCCCGGGTGCTCTTCCCAGAAGAGCTGCACCAGCATGCCGCCGGCCTGGCGGGGGTGGAGGAAGGTCTCGGCCCAGCCCCAGCCGTCCCTCACGCCGTCCGAGCCGCCGAAGGTGGTCACGCCGTAGGCCTCGCAGGCGGCGATCGCGCGCTCCCAGTCGCCGACCTGGAAGGTGACATGGTGGATGCCGGGACCGCGGCGCTCGAGGAAGCGATGTATGAACGAGCGCTCGCCGACGGGCTGCAGTACCTCCCAGTGCATCTGCTCCGTCGGTGTGTCGATCACCGTCGTCACGAACGGCCGCTCGTCCTCCTGCCCGCGGTAGTCGAGGCGCATCCCGAAGACGCGCTCGTACCAGTCCGTGAGGGCGTCTCGGTCGCCGTGCGCGTGCGAGAGGTGGTCCAGCGTGACGATGCCGAGCGCGCCCTCGTGGTCCTCGGGGGGCGGGGGCCGCTCGCCGCCGTCGTCGGGGCCGCGCAGGCGGAAGAGGAAGCCCTGCCCGCCGCGGGTGGGGTGGATGAAGCACTCCTCGCCCGGCTCGCTGCCGTCGCCGGGATCGCCTCGCCACGGCTCGATCTCCAGGCTGCGCAGCTCCTCCACCGCGCCATCGAGGTCGGGCACGCGCAGCACCACGTTGTGGACGCCCGGCCCCGCCGGGCCGTCGATGAAGCCCTGCAGGTGCGATGACTTGAGGGTCGGTGCGGCCACTTCCCAATCGACATCGGCCCGGCCCGGCATCGAGAGCCGCACGCGCACCGCGCTCCCGTCGGCGTCGAGCGTCGGTTCGCCGGCGCGGAAGCCGAACAGCTCCTCGAACAGCGCCACCTGCGGCGGCAGCGCCGGCACGACGACGCCGACCCGGTCGATGCGCGTGATCTCGAGCATGCGTCCTCCGTCCGGCGGCCATCATACGGAACCGCCGCCCTGCGACGAACGCGCAGCGCCGCAGCGGCCCGATGAACCGGGGCGTCCTGTTAGCATCGAGGGGTGCTACCCGGCAGCCTGCTGATCGTGCGCAACCCACGAGCTCGCCGCGCGCCCTCGGAGGCCGCGCTGCGCGAGGCCGCGGAACCGCTGCGCGCCCGCGGCGTGGCGATCGAGCTGCGCAGCACCTCGGTGCCCGGCCACGCGCGCGAGATCGCCGCCGAGGCCGCCCGTGACGGCGTCGATCTCCTCGTGGCGGCGGGCGGCGACGGCACCGTCCACGAGGCGATCAACGGCCTCGCCGGCAGTGACACCGCGCTCTCCGCCATCCCCTCCGGCACCGCCAACGTGTGGGCGCGCGAGGCCGGCATCCCCGGCGGCGTCGAGCGCACGCTCGCCTGGATCGAGCACGCGCGGCGGGTCCGCATCGACCTCGGCCGCGCCGGGTTCGAGGGCCCGGACGGGGCGCGCTCGGAGCACCTGTTCCTGCTGATGTGCAGCACCGGACTGGACGCCGAGGTCGTGCGCCGCGTAGGCGGGGGTGGGCGCGGCAAGCGCTGGCTGGGGCCCGCCTGGTACGTCCTCCACGGCGGCGAGCGCCTGCTGCGCGCGCCCGCCGTGCGCACGCGCATCGCGATCGAGGGGCCGCCGGCCGACGCGACGATCGAGCGGCCGCTGCTGTTCGCCGTGGCCGGGAACACGCGGCTCTACGGCGGCATCTCGCGGCTGACCGGCGCGGCGCGCGCCGACGACGGGCTGCTGGACCTCGCGGCCTTCTGCGGCGGCGGGCCTGTCTCCCGCCTCGTGCTCGGCGCGCGGGTCGCCCCGCGCGCCCTGCTCGGCGGCCTGCGAGACGCCCTCGCGCCGCGCGCGGGCGGGGCCGCCGAGTACCTGCGCGGCGCCCGCTTCCGCATCGAGCCGGAGACACCGCTGGCCGTGCAGGCAGATGGCGAGTACCTCGGCGAGACGCCGCTCACGCTGAGCGTCGCGCCCCGCGCCCTCGACGTGCTGATCGCCCCCGGACCCAGCGCGCTGCTCGGCGAGTAGCGGGTCGCGGCGCGCGAGGCGGCGTCACCCCTCCAGGCGCAGCTCGCCGCCCTCGAGGCGATAGCGCCGCGCGCCGGGCAGCTCGTCCGCGGCCGGGCGATCCGGGTCGGGCGTGGTGATCACGACCTGGTCGACACCGTAGGCAGCGGCGAGCACGCGCTCGCGGCGCGCCGCGTCCAACTCGGAGAGGATGTCGTCGAGCAGCAGCAGCGGCGGGTCGCCGGTGCGCTCGTGCGAGAGCGCTACCTCCGCCAGCCGCAGCGCCAGCGCCAGCGTGCGCTGCTCCCCGCGCGACGCGAACGCGCCCGCCTCCTCGCCGCCGATCGAGAAGCGCACATCGTCGCGATGCGGCCCGCTGCGCGTCATGCCGGCGGCGATGTCATCGCCGCGGCGGGCAATCAGCGTCTCGCGCAGTGCCTGCTGCGCCGCGCCGGTCGCGTCCTCCATGCCGCGGCCCGCCTCACCGTCCGTCACGCCGCTCGCCTGCTCCGGCGGCAGCCGTGGCTCGTAGCGCAGCTCGAGCGGCGGGGAGGAGGGCGCGAGCTGACTCCAGCGCTCGGCGGCGCCCGCGGCGAGCGCGTCCAGCGCCGAGGCGCGGCCCGCGAGGATCACGCCGCCCGCCGCCGCCAGCTCGCCGTCCCAGAACTCCAGCTCGTCGACGCCTCGTCCGCGGCGCTCCTGCAGCCGCCGCAGCAGCCCGTTGCGCTGCGTCAGCACGCGCTGGTAGCGCTGCAGCGCGCGCACGTAGCGCACGTCCAGCTGCGAGATCGTGATGTCCAGGTAGCGGCGTCGCTGCGTCGGCGATCCGGCGATGATCTGCAAGTCGTCGGCCGAGAAGGGCACGACGCGCAGCTGGCCGATCAGATCCGAGGCGCGCCTCGCGATGCCGTTGACGCGGAAGCGCCGCGCCGTCGCTCCGGCGCGGCCGCCCGCGTCCGCCGGGGCGCGCGCCGTTACCGCCAGCTCGACGCTGACCGGCTGGACGGCCGTCGTCACCTCGGCGGCGAGGCGCGCGGTGGGCAGCGGCTCGTCGCGCAGCGCCTGCCGCGAAATCAGCTCGATGTCGGCGCGCGCCCGCGAGCTGCGCGCGGTCGCCAGCAGCGTGATCGCCTCCAGCAGGTTGCTCTTGCCGCTCGCGTTCGGCCCGCTGATCACGTAGCCGCCGGGTTCGAGCGGCATGTCGAGGTCGCGGAAGGTGCGCATGTTGGTGAGCGTGAGGCGATCGAGATGCATCGGCGCCCCGCGGGCGGGCTACTGCAGTTCGAAGCGCAGGCTGCGCTCGGGCTCGGAGACCTCGGCCGCGCGTACCGTCACGCCGAGGCGCTCGCCGAGCGCCGCGCCGAGCCAGCCGACGGCAAGCGACGAGTCGAACGTGAGCCGCAGCTGCGCCTCGCCCTCCGCGTAGCCCTCGACGAACGCCTGACGCACGCCCGGCAACTGCCCGAGCACCCCTTGCACGCGCAGCAGGCCCCGGAACCCCTCGACCGGCGTCACGCGCAGCAGTACCGAGCCGTCATCCGGCTGGAAGCGCACGTCCGGCGGGCTCTCGTCCTCGCTCCAGGCCACCGCCTCGACGCGCTCCGCCTCCGCCGGCTTGGCGGGCTGCTCCGGCTCCATGGTGGCGGCGGGCGCTTCGGTCGCCTCGGCGCGCTGCAGCGCTTCGATGTCGCCGAGCAGCTCCTGCAGCGAGCGCAGCTTCTCGTCCAGCTCCCCGGTCTCCGCGGGCGGCTGCTCCGCGGGCGGATCGCTCTCGCCGGCGAGTGCTTCGAGGCGCGCGCGCGCGTCCGCGAGCGATTCGTCGATGAGTTGCTGCGCCCTGGCGCGCGCGTCGCTGAGGATCTGCTCGACCTCCTCCATCGGAGACGGGCTCCGCGGAGGCGCCTCGGGCCTGGGTGGCGGCGCGCTAGCGGCGGGCTCGTCCCCGGAGATGGCGACCAGCAGCTGGCCGACGGCACGCAACAGCGCCGACACCTCCGCCTGCGGCTGGTCGCCGTCACGATGCTGCGTCATGACCACTCCGCCCCGAGCGTTGCACCGCGCAGCCACTGCGTCTGGCGCGCGACGGCCGGCACGCAGAGGATACGCTGGCCGCCGCCGCCCTGCCCGCGGGCGGCGTGGCGAGGAAGCGGCGCTCCGAGGAGGCGAGCATGACCCCGGACACAGTGAGCCCGAACACACTGCGCATCGGCTTCATCGGGGCGGGCGCGAACACCCGCCTCCGCCACATCCCCGGCTTCCAGGAGATCGAGGGCGTCGAGCTCGCCGCCGTCTGCAACCGCTCGCGCGAGAGCGGCCAGCAGGTCGCCGACGAGTTCGGCATCGCCCGCGTCGAGGAGGATCCCGGCGCGATCTTCGACGACCCGGAGATCGACGCCGTCTGCATCGGCACCTGGCCGTACCGCCACCGCGAGTACAGCGTGCGCGCACTGGAGGCGGGCAAGCACGTGCTCTGCGAGGCGCGCATGGCGATGGACGCCGCCGAGGCGCGGGCGATGCTGGACGCCGCGCTGGCGCGCCCGGACCGCGTCGCGCAGCTCGTGCCCGCGCCGTTCGACCTCGCGAGCTGGCGCACGATCCGCCGCCTCCTCGCCGAAGGAGCGCTGGGCGAGCTGCGCGAGGCGCACGTCTCGGTGCTCGGCGGCGGCGCGCTCGACCCCGCCACGCCGCTGCACTGGCGCGAGCGCAGCGAGTACTCCGGCCGCAACACCATGATGCTCGGCATCGTCGCCGAGACCGTGCAGCGCTGGCTTGGCCCCACCGAGCGCGTCACCGCCGACGCCGCCACCTTCGTCACCTCGCGGCGTGATGCGGAGAGCGGCGAGGAGTACGCGATCGGGATCCCCGACAGCATCGGCGTCTTCGCACGCACGGCCGGGGGCACGCGCGTCAGCTACCAGCTGAGTCAGCACACGCACGCGGCCGCCGCCGCCAACGGCATCTCGCTCTACGGCAGCGCCGCCACGCTGCACTGGACGCAGGCCGGCGACCGCATGGCGCTCGCCCCGCTCGGCGAGGGACCGTGGCCGCTCGAGCCGGACCCCGGCACGGCTGGCGCCTGGAACGTCGAGGCAGACTTCGTCGCCTCGATCCGCGAGGGCGCGCCCGTCGAGCTGACAAGCTTCGAGGACGGCCTGCGCTACATGCAGTTCACGGACGCGGTCTGGCGCAGCTGGTCGGAGGGCCGCACGGTCGCCCTCGACGAGGTGTAGCCGCAGAGCCCCGCGGGGGCGTAGCGTGACCACCTCGATGGCAAGCCGACGCACCCGCGCCGCGACGCTCCGATGAGCGCGCCGCCGCCGAAGCCCGAATCCGGCGGCGGGGTCGGCGGCGCGTTGCGACGCGGCGCCCTCCAGCCGCTCGGCAGCAGCGCCTACCGGCGGCTCTGGACGGCGACGCTGATCCAGTTCCTCGGGATGATGACGGCGGGCGTCGTGCGCGCCTTCCTCGCCTACGATCTGACCGAATCGAACACTGCGGTCGCCGCCCAGCTCTTCGCCTTCGGGCTCGCGCTGTTCCCCTCGATGTTCGGGGCGGGCGTGATCACCGACCGCTTCTCGCGCAAGACGGTGCTGGTGGCCGCGCAGGTGCTGCTGATGGCGCAGGCGCTGCTGCTCGGCGTGCTCACGCTCAGCGGTCTGCTCTCGTACTGGATGCTCTTCTTCCAGTCGATGATCGAGGGCGTCTCCGTCGCCTTCCTCGTGCCCTCGCGACAGGCGATGACCGGGCAGCTGCTCGGCGCGCACGGCGTCGGTCGCGGCGTCATCCTGCAGCAGGGCGCGATGGGCGTGGGCCGCATCTTCGGCCCCGTCAGCGGCGGCGCGCTGATCGGCACGTTCCTCGGCGCGGGCGGCGTCTTCCTGCTTGTTGCCGGCTGCTACGGCATCGCGGCGTGGATGACGGTCGGCGTGCCCGGCGCCTTCCGCGGCGAGGACCAGTCGCGCGAGTCGTTCATCCAGAACCTGGCCGCCGGCCTGCGCTACGTGCGAGGGCGGCCCGCTCTGTTCGTGACCGTGATCACCGCGTACGTGGTCGCCTTCACCGCCCTCCCCTACTTCGTGCTGCTACCCGGCATGGTGATCGACGTCTTCGGGCGTGACGCCTTCGAGTTGGGGGCGATCACCTCCGCCTCCTCGGTCGGCGCGATCTTCGTGACCGTCGCGGCCGCATCGGTCGTGCACCGCCCCGCGGCGTGGAGCCTGTTCCTCGGGACCTCGTTCCTGTTCGGGCTGGTCGTGATCGCCTTCGGCCTCGCGCCGAACTTCCCGATCGCGCTGGTCGTGATCGTGCTGCTGGGCGCGGTCGAGATGGGCTACATCTCGTTCGTGCTGGGGCTCGGCATGGCCTACTCGCACCGCCGCTACGACGGGCGCGTGCAGGCGCTGGTCGTCTCCAGCTTCAGCTTCCTCGGCTTCGTCTCGCTCCCACTCGGGTTGCTCGCCGACACGATCGGCGTGCGCGCGGCGCTCGTCATCGCGGGTGCGGCGGGCAGCATCCTGATCGCCGTGGTGGCGCTCTACTCCCGCCGCATCAACGCCGCCGCCGACGCCCGCGTGCCCCCGGACGAGGACCGCATCCGCGCACTCACGGCGGACGGCACGGACTGAGCCAGTGAGACGAGACACCCGAGTCAGGGTCTTCGACTTCGGCGACTCGGTGCCGAAGTCGCCACGCGAGATCCTCGTGCGCTTCGCGGTCAACGCCGCCGGGCTGTGGCTCGCCGCCGCCCTCGTTCCAGGCATCGAGGTCGGCGATGCCGCCTCGCTGGCCGCGGCGACGGCGATCTTCGGGCTGCTCAACGCCTTCGTGAGGCCGCTCGCCTACCTCGCATCGGCCTGCCTGATCGTGCTGACGTTCGGGCTCTTCGTGTTCGTGATCCACGCGGGTGTGCTCGCGGCCACGGCCTGGATCTGCGGGCAGTTCGGGCTCGACTTCAGCGTCGCCGGCTTCTGGTCCGCCCTCTTCGGCTCGCTGATCATCTCGCTCGTCTCGCTGCTCGCCCACGTCCTGCAGCGCAGCCGCCGCCAGAGCTAGACCGGCTGCTCCAGCGCCGCGAGGGCGTCCGCCTCCAACGGCGTGCGCGGATCGCGGATCGTGCTGACCGCGCCGTTGCGGACCACCTCGATGCGATCCGGAAGGCGCTCGGCGACCTCCGGCACGTGCGAGATCACGCCGATCAGCCGCCGCCCACCGGCGAGCGCCTCGAGGCCGTCGATCGCGATGTCCAGCGACTCCTGGTCGAGCGAGCCGAAGCCCTCGTCGAGGAACAGCGATTCGAGCGACATCGCGCCGCCGCGGCCGGCGATCTCGGGCAGCCGCTCGGAGAGGGCGAGCGCGAGCGCGAGGCTGGCGAGGAAGGTCTCGCCGCCCGACAGCGTCCGGACCGAGCGCCGCTCGTCGCCGTTCAGCTTGTCGATCACCGCGAACGAGTCGCCGTCCGCCGCCAGCCGGTAGCGCCCGTTGGAGAGCGTGAGCAGCCGCTCCGCGGCGTCCGCCGCCAGCAGCTGCATCGCCTCGCGCTGCACGTAGGCGATGAAGCGGTCGCGGCGCAGCTCCTGGGCGAGTGTGCCCGAGGTCCGCGCGCTCCCGTCGTAGTCGGCCGCCCGGGCCTGCATCTCGCGAGCGCGCTCCGCGTCCGTGCGGGCCGTCTCCAGGCGCTGCGCGGCCAGCGCCTGCTCGCGCGCGCACTCGCCGTGCGCGGCGCGGTGCGCGGCGAGCAGCGCGGGCACGCGCTCCGCCGAGGGCTCACCGTCCGCCTGCGCTGCCGCCCACGCCTCGGCGAAACTCCGCTGCGCCTCGTCCGCCCCAGCGCGCGCCGCCTCGAGCTCGCCCGCGAGGCGTCCGACGGCGGCCTCCGCGCGGTCGAGCGCCGCACTCGCCGCCTCGCGGGTCGCGCCCGCGCCCGCGACGGCCTGCCCGGCTTCGCTCAGCGCCGCCTCGATCTCGCGATGGCGCCTCGCCTGCTGTTGGGCGGCGGCGAGCGCCTCGCGGACGGCGGCGGGGTCCGCGTCCTCGCCGCCAAGCGCGGCCAGTTGCTCGCGCGCTCGCTCGAGGGCGGCGGCAGCGCGCTCGCGGCGCTCGTTCGCGCGCCCGACGTCCGAGGCGGCCTCGCGCGCGCTCTCGCCGGCCCGGCGCGCGGCCTCCTGCGCCTGCCCGGCGGCGGTGCTCGCTGCGCGGTGCGCCTCGATTGCCGCTTTGAGAGCGGCGCGTACGGCCTCCGGCTCCCCGGCCTCGCCCGGCTCCACCACGCCGAGCGCCTCGCCGATCGAGGCGCGCAGCAGCGCGAGCCCGCGGGCTGCCTCGGCGGCGCGATCGCGGTCCGCGGCGGCGGCCTGCGCGCGTGCGCGCTCGGCCTCGGCGGCGGCGGAGGTCTGCGCGATCGCCTCGTCGAGGGCGTCTGGGTCCGCGCCCGCCTGCGCTGCTTCCTCGCGCAGCTCCGCCAGCGCGGCCTGCGAGCGCTCCAGCGCGGCGGCCGTCTGCGACGCGCGCGCCCCCGCTGCCGCGAGGACCGCCGCGGCGGCGGCCTGCCTCGCGCGCCCCTCCGCGAGCGCCGCCTCCGCCGCGTCGAGGGCGGCGCGCGCCTCGTCGAGCGCGGGCGCGGGATGCAGCTCGATGTGCTCGATCGGCTCGCCGCAGACCGGGCAAGGATCGCCCGGCTCCAGCGATCGCTGGAGCGTCAGCGCCGCGTCCTGGCGCTGCGCCGCCTCCAGCGCCCCGGCACGGGTGGCGTGCTCCGCCTCGGCCTCCCGCAAGCTGCCATCCGCAGCCTCCGAGGCGCGCCCCGCCGCCTCGCTCGATTCGCTCGCCTGCTCGTGCTCACGCGCCGCGGCGGCGAGCACGCCCGACTGCGCGCTGAGACGCTCGGCGAGCGCGTCGAGCTGCCGCGCCTCCTCCGCTCGCTCGACGGCGGCGTCCTCGGCGGACGCGCGCTCGTCGTCGGCCGCGTTCGCCTGCTCGCCAAGCGCGCGCTCCGTGGCGAGCGCCACAGCGGCCGCGTCCGCGAGGGCGTCGCGTGAGGCTCGCAGCGCCGCGTCCGCCTCCGCGAGCGCTGCGTCCGCGCGCTCTGAGTCCGCGCGCAGCTCGGCCGCCTGCCCCGAGGCGCGCTCAGCCTCCTCGATCGCCGCGCGCTGCTCTGCCTCGGCGGCCTCGACGGCGCGGACGGCAGACTCTCGCTGCTCCAGCAGCGCGGCCTCGCGCTCGAGGCGGCGATGCGCCTGCTCGTCGTAGCCGAGGGCGGCGCGCTCCGCCTCCAGCCGGTCGTGCTCCGCCTGCGCCTGCGCGCGGCCCTGCTCCGCCTCCGCGAGGGCATCACCCGCTGTCGTGGCGTCGCGTGCGGCTCCGGCGCTCGCGATCTCCGCGCGCGCGGCGGCGGCCCCGGCCTCTCCGCTCGCCCGCGCCTCCTGCTCCAGCGCGTCGAGCAGAGCGGAGCGCGCCTCGAGCGCCGCGACCCGCGCGGTGAGCGCCGCGTGCTCGGCTTCGAGGCGCACGATCGCCTCGGGCGTGGCCGCGTCGAGGCGCTCGATCTCCACGCGCAGCGCCTCCGCCGCGGCCCGCGCGCCCGCGGATCGGTTGCGCGCCTTGCTCCCCGCCTCCTCGTAGCGCTCGAGTCCGAGCAGGCTCGTCAGGATGTCGCGGCGCGACCGCGCTTCGCCCCGCAGGAACGCATCGAACGCGCCTTGCGGCAGCAGCACGGTCTTCGTGAACGTCACGAAGTCGAGCCCGAGCAGCGCGACGATGCGGTCGTCGATGTCCTGTGCGCGATCGGCGAGGGGCTCCCACGAGCCGTCCACGCGCTGCCGCTCGAGCCGGGAGCCGAGGTTGCCGGGCGCCTGCCGGCTGACCCGGTAGCGCTCGCCGCGCACGCTGAAGTCGAACTGCACGGCCATCGCGCGCGCGCCGTGGGTGATCAGTTGGTGCGTCCCTTGCGCGCCCTGCCCGATGCGCGGCACGCGGCGGTACAGCGCCCACGTGATCGCATCGAGCAGCGAGGACTTGCCCGCCCCTGTCGGGCCGGTGATCGCGAACAGCCGCCGACCCTCGAAGTCGACGACGGCCGTGTCGCGGAAGGAGGTGAAGCCCCGTAGTTCGAGGCGCAGCGGCTTCACCTCAGGACCGCCGCCCCGGCCGGCGACTCACCTGCCGCCTCCGCCGTCTGCACGTCGTCGACCTCCGCGAGCAGTTCCTCGAAGAGCGCGAGCAGCTCCGGCACGGGCTCGGCGCCGTGCTGCGCCCGGTAGTAGCGCGTGAACAGCTCGGCGGCGCTGAGCTGCCCGAGCGCCTCGACGGCGCCCTCGTCCTCTGCCGGCTCGTACTCGAGCTGCACGTCGACGGCGTTGGGCAGCGCCTCGCGCACGCGCTCCGCGATGCCCGGCTCCGGCCGCTCGACATCGAGGCGCACGCGGAGGTGCGCGTCGCCCGCCTCCTCGCCCTGCGCCAGCACCTCGTCGAGGCTGCCGCGCAGCTCGGCGAGCGGGCGGCCCTTGCTCAGCGGCACGGCCGTCTGCGTCACCGGCAGCCCGGGCTGGGCGTCGATGATGCGCACGACCTTCTGCTGCCCACGCTCGCCGAAGTCGAGCTGCAGCAGCGAGCCGCTGTAGGCCGTGGGCACGGGCGCGCCGAGGAGTTCCTGCGGCTCGTGCACGTGGCCGAGCGCGATGTACTGCGGCGTCGTCGGTAACTGCGGCGCGTTGACGCCATAGGTCTGCCCGATGTGCAGCAGGCGCTCCGATCCGTCGATCCGCGCCACGCGCGACCCGTCGACGAAGATGTGCGTCGCGAGGATGTTCACTGTGGCCTCGTCGCCAAAGCCGTCGCAGATCGCGCCGAGGACGCTGGCGACACCGTCCGCGTAGGCGCCGAACCAGTTCTCTTGCAGCCCCATCACCTCTGCCGCGCCGACGTAGCGGCCCTCGGTGATGAAGGGCACTGCGGCGATGTGCGCGACGTGCTCGCGGCCCTCGATGGTCAACACGCCGCCGGCACTGGGCCGCAGCACCTCGTGCTGCGTCTGGACGCCGAGCAGCTCGGAGAGCAGCCCCAGCGCCTCGAGCTTGCGGGGGCTGTCGTGGTTGCCGGCGAGCAGCACCGCCTGGATGCCGTGCCCGACGCACTCGCGCAGCGCCTCGAAGACCAGGCGGTCGGACTCCGGCGTGGGCGTGGCCCGGTCCCAGATGTCGCCGCAGACGAGCAGCGCCTCGACGCCCTCGTCGCGCGCGATCGTGATCAACTCCTCCAGCACGGCCTCGAACTCGGCGGCGCGGCTGCGTCCGCGGATCGTGCGGCCCACGTGCCAGTCGGCGGTGTGCAGCAGCCTCACTCGAACCTCGCGAACGGGTCCACGGTCGCCGCGGCCTCCGAGGGGCGCGTCGCCCAGGCGGGATACGGGAACTGCAGCAGCAGCGGCACGGGGATCTCCGGCTGCTGGAGGATCATCGTGCCCGGCTTGAGCAGCGAGGCGCGCGCCCGCGCGGCGGGCGTGAGAAAGCCGTACTCGCCGCGCTGCGCCTCGGCGGCGTCGAGGCGGCCGACCACGCGCAGGGAGCAGTTCGCGACCACGCGCGGCTCGACCTCGCTGGCCGTCTGCTGCGCCCCGATCAGCACGATGCCAAGCGAGCGGCCGCGCTCGGCGATGTCGAGCAGCACGTCCTTGATCGGGCTCCGCCCCTCGCGCGGGGCGTACTTGTTCAGCTCGTCCAGCACCACCAGCATCAGCGGGCGAGGCGACCCGCTCGCCTCCTTGCGCTCGAACTCGCCCTTCAGCATCACGCCGACGACGAAGCGCTGTGCGCGGTCGTGGAGGCGGTGGATGTCGACCACCGTGACCTGGGCCTGGCTCGTGTCGATGCGGTGCCTGTCCGCATCCTCCGAGGCGAGGCCGCGGATCAGCTGCCCGACATGCGGCTTCGCCGCCTCCAGCCGCCGCATGAATGCGTGGACCGTTCCCGCGGCGGCGCGCCCGCCCCAGCCCCCGCCCTCGTCGGGGTCGGTCATGCGCGCGATCGCGTCGACGAGTTCGTCGAAGTCCGTGACCAGCTCGCCGCCGATCTCGACCGTCGGCGCGTCGAGGGGCAGCGAGAGTTTGGCGGCCATCGCCAGCTGGGACTCGACCTGCTGCACGACGAAGCCGAGCTGCGAGCGCTCGTCGTCGGCGTCGGCGAAAAGGAAGCGCAGGTAGCGCTCCGCGCAGAACTCGCGCAGCGTCCAGTAGAACCCGGTCACGCCGTCCATCCGCGATCCCGTCTGCGGCACGGGCTGATCGCCGCGCCGCGACGGCGCGAAGAGGCGCAGCGACGGGAACGGGGCCGCCTCCAGCCCCAGCTCCGCGTAGCGCGCGCGGTCGCCCTCGGGCAGGCTCGCGTTCGGCTTGTCGAGGAAGAGCAGGTCCTCGCCCTTCACGTTGAAGACGAGCGCCCGCGTGTTCGCGGTCTCGTGACCGAGCACGCCGCTGCCGAACAGCGAGTAGAGCAGGAACATCGCGTACGAGGTCTTCGTCGCGACGCCGGAGACGCCGGAGATGTTGACGTGCGCCCCGCGCTGGCCGTCGAGGAAGTCGAGGTTCGCGTAGATCGGCTCGCCGCCGCGCGAGAGGCCGACGGGGAGCCGCCGCGTCATCGCGTCGAAGAACAGCGCGCGGTCGCGCTCGGCGTCGTGGGCGCGCCGCACCGCCGCGCCCGGGCGAGGCGGCACGAAGATCTCCGGCTCGACGCGCGTGACGGAGACGTGCGCGCTCACCGCCGCCTCGGCCGGCAGCACCCCCGTGCTCGCCAGCGCCACGTCCGAGGCGAAGCGCACGCCTTCCTGCACCGCGCGCAGCTCATCGACGACGCCGTAGAAATCGACGTCCTGCCCGTCCGGCAGCGGCGAGCGGACATGCACCACGTCGTCGAGCTGCAGGTAGCGCGACGGATCGACGTATGTCCAGAAGCCGAGCGGCGTCGAGGCGCTGCCCTCGGTGCCGAGCACCAGGCCCTCGGGCCGCTGCGCCTCCAGCTCCGGCTCGCGCCCTACCATCGCGCGCCGCCTGCTCCGTTGACCGGCAGCAGCGCATCCTCGAGCGGCTCCGGCGTGGCGCGCAGCGCGCTCGCGATCAGCCGCCGCACCCACTCGCGCTCGCCGAGCCGCCGTGTGAGCAGCGCCTCGAGCGCGCCGACGGGGGTCAGGTTCTGCGGCGCGCGCGGATCGCGCACCGGCGAGGAGGCGAGCCGCGGCAGCGCCAGCGCGCACTCGTCGGCGAGCCGCGCCGTCTCACCGAGCGGGAGTGCCCCCGGAGCCTCGAGGCGCACGATTCCCGCCAGCGGATGCACGTGTACGCCGAGGTCGGCGAGGCGCATGTACCAGGCGCGGCGATCGCGCCCGCCGCGGTCGCCGCCCTCGCCACCGCCGGGGATGAGGAAGAGCGGCGTCCGCTCGCCCACGGCGAGCTCCGGCAACAGCGCGCGGTGACGCGCCTCCAGGTACCAGCGGTAGGTGCGCTTCACATAGCCCGCCACGCGCGGTCCCGGCGCGCGCAGCCGCAGCGGCCCATCGACCAGCGTCAGCGCGCTCTCGTCCGCCGAGAGCGTCTCCGCGAGCCGGGCCTCCTCGTCGAGCATCAGCCGGTTCAGCGCGGCGACGAGGTCGTTCGGCGTGCGCGCGGTCGGAGGTGTCGCGGCGCGAAAGCGCAGCCGCGCCGATCCCGCCGCGATCTCACGGTCGCGCGGTTCGCCTCCGGCCTGCAGGTAGCTGCGCCGCACGCGCAGCAGCTCGCCCTCGCGCGTCTCGCCGCCGAGCACCCAGGAGCGCGCGCCCTCGCAGCGCACCGCGCCGACGGCGTAGGAGCCAAACAGCCCGAACGCCGTCTCCCCGTCCGCGAGGTCGTCGAGCGCGTGCGCCTCGACGCGCCGCACGCCGTCGACGATCTGCACGGCGGCGGGCGGCTCGCCGCTGGGCTGCCGCGCGCGCCACTCGCCCTCGATCGACGCATCGGCTGCCTGGGCGGCGTCCTGCTCGTCGAACGCGTCGGGATCGGCCTGCATGGCGCTGCCGTACTCGGGCGACCAGGGAAGCAGGCGCAGCGGCATCGCGGAAACCTCGCGCGGGCGCGTGGAGATGCAAACGAGTGCCGGGGAGTGCACGCAGTATAGCGACCGTCCGGGCGGCGGGGTTCCTGCCCAGCGCGCGCGCGTCGTAGGCTCGCCTCATGCCGGCACGAGACGAGCGAGACGAGACGAGACTGTTCGAGGACGACGCCGCGCGCGCCGGGTACGTCCGCTCGATGTTCGGCGAGATCGCCGGGCGCTACGACGTGATGAACACGATCATGACCGGCGGGCGCCACAGCGCCTGGCGGCGCGCCACCGCGCGCGCCCTCGTCAGGCGCGGCGACAGCGTCCTCGATGTTGGCTGCGGCACCGGCGACCTCGCGTTCGATTGCGCCGCCCGCGGCGCCGGGGCCGTGCTCGGCGTGGACTTCGCAGAGCCGATGCTCGCCGTGGCCCGAGCCAAGGCGAGCCGCGCCTCGCGGCAGGCGGCGTCCGTCTCCTTCGCCGCGGCCGATGCGACCCGGCTGCCGCTGGCCGACGCGAGCGTCGACGTCTGGTGCGCCGCCTTCGTGCTGCGCAACGTCCCCGACCTCGACGCCGCACTCTCCGAGGCGCGGCGCGTGCTGCGCCCCGGCGGACGCCTCGGCGTGCTCGAGATCACGAGGGTCGAGCGCGGCTGGCTGCGGCCACTCGCGCGCTTCCACTTCGAGCGCGTCGTGCCGCTGCTGGGGCGCGTGATCGTGCGCCACGCCTCGGCCTATCGCTACCTGCCGGAGTCCGTCGACCGCTTCCCGGCGGCCTCGGCGCTATCGGAGCGGATCGAGGACGCGGGCTTCGAGGCCGCCTCGATCCGCCGCTTTGGCCTCGGTACGGTCGCGCTGCACGTCGCTACCCGTCGCGAGGGGTAGCGACCTCGATGGTGTTGACCATGCGCAGCGCCAGCGGGCGCAGGCCGTCCATGATCTCGCGCGCGAGATCCTCGTCGACGCCATGCTCGTCGAGCGCGGCGGAGAAGTGCTCCAGCCAGCGCCCGGCCGCGCGCCCGGTGATCGTGAACGCGAGGTGGCGGCGGCGCAGCGCCGCCTCGCCGTAGATCTGCCTGTAGCGCGGCTCGCCGCCGAACAACTCCTCGAGGAACGCCGCCTGCTTGTCGCGGCCGGGCCGCAGGTCCGGCGGGAAGATCGGACGCAGCTCGGGATCGGCATCGATGCGGTCGTAGAACGCCTCCACGATCGCGACGAGGGCGGCGCGCCCGCCGAGGCGCTGGAATCGCGTGGGCGGCTGTGCGGACATGACGCCAGTATCGGCGATACGCGCGCTGCGGGCGGCGCTGCGCCCGGCTCGCTCGGCGTCGGCTATGATCGGGCGCGTGAGTGACACGCCGACCGAGGGGACCGCGCGCCTGCTGGTGCAGTGCCCGGATCGACCCGGCATCATCGCGGGCGTCTCGCAGTTCCTCTTCCAGCACGGCGCGAACATCGTCCAGGCCGACGAGTACGCAAGCGGCGGCGAGGAGCCGCGCTTCTTCCTGCGCATGGAGTACGAACTCGCCGGCCTCGACGACAGTGCGGAAGCCATCGCGGAGCTGTTCGGCGAGGAGGTCGCGCCGCGCTTCGGAATGCACTGGCGCATCTCCTACGGCGCGGACCGGCCGCGCATCGCGATCCTCGTCTCGAACGTCGGGCACTGCGTGATGGACCTGCTGTGGCGTTGGCGCTCCGGCGAGCTGCACGCGGATGTCGAGCTGGTGATCTCCAACCACGACCGGCTACGCGGCTACGTCGAGGCGGCCGGCGTCCCCTACCACCACCTGCCCGTCACACCGCAGACGAAGCCGGAGCAGGAGCGCGAGATCCTGTCGCTGCTGCGCGGCAACGTGGATCTCGTGGTGCTGGCCCGCTACATGCAGATCGTCACGCCGACGATCCTTGATGAGTTTCCAGAGGCGATCATCAACATCCACCACTCGTTCCTGCCCGCCTTCATCGGCGCCGACCCGTACCGCCAGGCCCGCGAGCGGGGCGTCAAGATCATCGGCGCCACCGCCCACTACGCCACCGAGGATCTGGACGAGGGTCCGATCATCGAGCAGGACGTCGTCCGCGTCTCGCATCGCGACACGCGCGCCGATCTGGTCCGCCGCGGCCGCGAGGTCGAGCGCGTCGTACTCGCCCGCGCCGTACGCTGGCACATCGAGAACCGCATCCTGGTTCACGGCAACCAGACCGTCGTCTTCCCCTGACCGTCCCGCTCCGGCGCTCCGATCCCCTCTCCCCGAGGGAGAGGGCCAGGGTAAGGGCCTGCCGCCGCGCGCTTCGTGTACAAGGCGCACGGGCTCCGGCTCCCTCTCCCCTCGCGGGAGAGGGCCGGGGTGAGGGGCGCCGCGCCTCAGCGCGGCCATCGAGGGCCGTCCGGCTCCCTCTCCACGCGAGGAGGAGCAGGGAGCAGCGAGGGATGCGAGAGACGCGCCGTCATTCGGTCGGGGGCGTGGCGGCTCTACCCCCACATGAAAGAAGAACCTGGGGCGGGCGGGTGGGCCGGAGCGGCCCTGCGGGGCGTCAACAGAAGCAGCCTGCGCGTGCTCCTCCGGGATGGGGGGTTGGGGGGCCCTGCGAGGTATCCTGCGTCCCGATCGAAACAGCTCCCCGCAGCAGACGCTCTCGCTGTCGCGGCGCGTGTTCGCGCCGCCGATCCGATCGCGGCGTGCGGCTCCATCTCGCCGCGCTGGCGCGCGGCGGACCCCTCACCCCCGCCCTCTCCCGCGAGGGGAGAGGGAGCCGGACCGCCCTCGAAACGGGAGTTTCGCAAGGGTCTCCCAGGGGGGAGGGTTAGGGTGAGGGCCGGCCGGACGGCAACGGGACCGGGGAGGACCACCGGCGATGTGGACACGACCGTTCATCGTGCTCTGGTTCGCAATGTTCGTCGCGATGATCGGGATCGCGATGATCTCGCCGCTGATCCCCGTCTTCGTGCGCGAGGAGCTGGGCGGCCCCGAGATCGCCGTCGCCCTCTCCTTCGCCGGCGTGACCGTGCCGATGTTGTTCCTCTCGCCGATCGTCGGACGCCTCGGCGACCGCTTCGGGCTCAAGCCGTTCGTCGCCGGGGGCTTCCTGGTCTACGGCCTGGGCGCGTCCGGCTACATGATCGCGAGCACCTGGGAGCACGTCGTCATCTTCCGCGTGCTGTCCGGCGTCGGCGCCGCCGCGATCTTCCCGATGGCGCTCGCCTACGTCGGGCGGCTCGCGCCGCCGGGCCGCGAGGGCGCCTACGCCGGGGCGTTCGCGGTCTCGCAGGTGCTCGGCTTCGGCACGGGCCCGCTGATCGGCGGCGTGATCCGCGACGCCGCGGGCACGTTCACGGTCTTCGCCACGATGACGGTGCTGCTCATTGGCACCGGCCTCGTGACGTTCGTGCTGCTGCCGCCTGCCGAGCCGGGCGCGGACCCCGGCGCCGCGAGGGGTGGCGACGGCCCGCCCGCGGCGACCGACCAGGCGGCGCGCGGTCCGGAGCGCTCCTGGTCGCAACTGCTGCGCTTCGCGCCGGTCCAGGCCGCGATGACCGTGCAGACCGTCGTCGCCCTCGGCTGGGGCGCGGGCGCGACCTTCCTCGCGGTCTACGTGATCAGCGAGGACGGACTCGGCACGGAAAGCGCCACGTTCGTCGGCCTGCTGCTCGCCAGCCGCGCGCTGATCGGCGGCTCGCTCCAGCCCTGGTTCGGCCGCCTCGCCGATCGCGTCAGCCGCCTCCGGCTGGTGATGATCGGGCTGATCGTCTCGTCCACGGGGCACTTCCTGATCCCGAACGTGCCGGGCGCGACGTTCGAGATCGGCACCCTCGTGCTGGCGCCCTGGCTACTCGCCATCTTCGTGCTGATCGGCCTCGCCGAGGCGGTCGCGTTTCCCGCGCAGCAGGCGATCTTCGTCGAGGTCGGCCGACGCGTCGGCATGGGCTCGGTGATGGGGTTGACGCAGATGGGCAGCTCGCTCGGCTTCCTCGCGGGCTCGCTCGTCGGCGCTGGCGTCGTCGAGCTGTTCGGCCTTGAGGCGATCTTCCGCTACGCGGGGCTCGTCGTGCTGGCGGGGGCGCTGCTCTTCTTCGTGCTGATGCGGCGGGCCCGCGAGGACTTCGCGGCGCTGCGCGCCGCGGCGCGCGAGGAAGCGCCTTTCCTCGCGCCAGAACGGCCTCCCGGTTGACGTCGGGAGCGTCCGGGGTGCGGCTCAGGCCAGCGCTTGCTATGATTACCGAGATGGCGCAACACACGGCGTCGCCCGTCGGCATGCACCACGGGGACTACACCGGCTCGACAACCACGGCGTTCACACCAGCGGCACCCCTCGCGCTGCCCCGCGTCGCCGTCCAGGCGACGCCACCCGCGACGGCAGCGCGCCGATGAGCCTGCTGCGCCGCATCCGCAACCTCGTCAGCGGAGACGATCGCGACCCCGAGGCGTCATCAAGCACTTCGCCAGCGACCGAGGACGCATCGGGCCAGCCCTCCCGGCGCAGGCGCGGACGGCGTGGCGGGCGCGGCCGCAAGCGCGGCGGCGACTCCAACAACGCGCAGTCCCAGCAGCAGAACCCACAGCACGGAGGATCCATCACACCCACGGCAGAGACACCGACAGCCACACGCACACAGAACGACGGTCGCGACCGCTACCGCGGCGGACGCGACGGCGGCGCTCGCCGCCGCAACGACCGCAACGACCGCAACTACCGCCGCGAGCGGCAGCGCGCCTACCTCGACGCGCCGCTGCCCGAGGACGTGGCCTTCCGGCCCACCTCCGAGGGCGGCGACGGCACGATCCTGCCCGGCCGGCGACGCCCCCCGCCCGGCGCGCGCACCACGCGGCGCGTGCTCGTCACCGGCAAGCGCAATCTGCCGGTCTTCCACGATGAAGACCCGGACGAGGCCGCCGACGATCTCCGCCTCGACCCGGTCGAGCCGGAGGCCGGCGCGTCCGCCGACACGGACGGCGAGGCAGGCGACGACAGCATGGGCCGTCGCCGACGCCGCGGGCGGCGCGGCGGACGCGGGCGCAATCGCGGCGCGCAGGACGAGGGCGCGGCGCCCTCGGACAACGGCGGCACGGCGAGCGCGCACGACGACGCCGAGGCCGCGATCGAGCCCGAGGTCGAGCCCGAGGACACCGCCGACCTCGAGCTGCCGGAGGCGTTCGCCGCCCTCGGCATCTCGGAGCGTTCGCTGACGGCGGTCGCGCGCATGGGCTTCAGTGAACCGACGCCCGTGCAGGAGCGCGCGATCCCGGTGCTGCTCGAAGGGCGCGACGTCGTCGGCATCGCCCAGACGGGCACCGGCAAGACGCTGGCCTTCGGCATCCCCATGGCCGAGATGCTCGACCCGGAGCGAGGCGACGTGCAGGGCCTCGTGCTCGTGCCCACGCGCGAACTGGCTCAGCAGGTGCTCGCCGTGCTCGCCGACCTCGCGCAACCCTTCGGGATGCGCGCCGTCGGGCTGCTCGGCGGTCACGCCCTCGAGGGCGACTTCCGTGCGCTCGAGCAGGGGCCGCAGATCGTCGTCGGCACGCCGGGGCGGATCAAGGACCACCTGCGGCGCGGCACGCTCTCGCTGCGGCAGGTGCGGCTGGCCATCCTCGACGAGGCGGACCAGATGCTGGACATCGGCTTCCTGCCGGACATCACGCACATCCTCGGCCGCACGCCGCGCAGCCGGCAGACGGCGCTCTTCTCGGCGACGATGCCGCACACCGTCACGCGCCTGATCCGCCGCTACATGGAGAACCCCGAGCGCATCGCCGTCGCCTCCGACCTCGAGACCGTCGAGTCGATCGAGCACATCTACTTCGAGGTCGCCCAGCGCGACAAGGTGAGCGGCCTGCGCGAGCTGATCGAGCGCGAACTGCGAGGGCGCACGCTGGTCTTCTCGCGCACCAAGCGCGGCGTCGATTTCGTCGCGCGCGAGCTGCAGAGCCGCGGCGTGAACGTCGGCGCGCTGCACGGTGACCTCGATCAGCGCCGCCGCGACAGCATCGTGCGCCGCTTCCGCAACGGCGAGCTCGACATCCTGATCGCCACCAACGTCGCAGCGCGCGGCATCGACATTCCCGAGATCACGCACGTCGTCAACTACGACGTGCCCGACAACGCGGAGGAGTACGTGCATCGCACCGGCCGCACCGGCCGTGCCGGGCGCGACGGCAAGGCGATCACCTTCGCCAGCGAGATGGACATCGACCGCTTCGATGTGCTGCGCGAGACCTTCGGGGACCTGCTCCGCAGGGAGCGCCTCGATCTCTACGTGTAGGCGCCGTCTGGGACGAGCTGTGCCATGAGCGGCGCGGCGCTCCCGGAGTACGTCCAGGCCCTGCTCGACCCCGCCGCCTACCCGCACGCGCCCGCCGAGGTCGAGCTGCGCCAGACGCACATCTCCCGGGTTTTCCTCGCCGGCGACGTGGTCTACAAGACAAAGAAGCCCGTCGACTTCGGCTTCATCAGCCAGCTCGACGCGGAGACGCGCGAGCGCTTCTGCCACGCTGAGCTGCGGCTCAACCGCCGCCTCGCGCCCGGCGTCTACCTCGGCGTCGTCCCCGTCGTGCGGATGCCGGACGGCCGCTTCGCCGTCGAGGGCGACCCCGCCACGGGCGAGGTCGTCGAGCACGCCGTCAAGATGCGCCGCCTGCCCGACAAGCGCACGCTCGAGCGGCTGCTCGCGGCGGGCGCGGCGCCCGCGGACCTCGCGGAGCGGCTGGCGCGCCGGCTGATCGCCTTCCACGAGTCCGCCGCCGTCGTCGCGAACGACCCGGACTTCGCGGGCGCGTCCGCGGAGCGCGCCTGGTGGGCGCGCGAGTACGGCGAGGCCGCGCGCTTCATCGGCGACACCTGGCGGCCCGACGACGCCGCGGCGACCCGCGCCTTCATCGAGGACGCGCTCGAACGCGACGCCGCGCTCTTCGACGAGCGCCTCGCCGCCGCGCGCGTGATCGAGGGCCATGGCGATCTCCGCGCCGCGCATGTCTACCTCCTGGACGGCGATGACCTCGAAGGCGAAGCGATCACGATCGTCGACTGCATCGAGTTCAACGAGCAGTTCCACTTCCGCTACCTCGACGCCGGCTACGACGTCGCCTTCCTCGCGATGGACCTCGAGGCACTCGGCCACGCGGACCTCGGCGACGAGCTGGCGGGGCGCTACCTCGCCGCGTCCGGGGACGAGACGCTCGGCGTGCTGCAGCCGCTGCACCGCGCGTACCGTGCCTTCGTGCGCGGCAAGGTCGAGTCGATCGGCGCGCGGGCTCCCGAGACGCCCGAGGAGCAGAGCCGCGCGCTTGCCGCCTCCGCCGCGCGCTTCTTCCGTCTCGCGGCGAGCTACGCGGCGTGCCGCGCCGCGCCGCAACTGGTGGCGATGAGCGGCCTGCCCGCGAGCGGCAAGTCGACGGTGGCAGCCACGCTCGCCTGCCGCATCGGCGCCGCCTACCTGTCCTCGGACGTGGTGCGCAAGCAGCTCGCGGGCATCGACCCGCGCGAGCGCGTCCGCGAGGAGTGGCGCGCGGGCCTCTACGCGCCGGAGATGACGGAGCGCACCTACGCCGAGCTGCGCAACCGCGCCGCGAGGCTGCTCCGCGACGGGCGCGCTGTGGTCCTCGACGCGATGCACGGCCGCCGCGCGGAGCGGGACGCCGTTCGCGCGCTGGCGGCGGAGCACAGCGTGCCGCAGCTGATCGCCGAGCTGCGCATCGACGACGCCTCAGCGCACGCGCGCATCGCCGGACGCGAGCACGACCCGCTGCGCACCTCGGACGCCACCTGGGCGGTCTACGAGGCGCAGCGCGACGGCTTCGAGGCGGTCACCCCGGACGAGGCCCCCCGCCTCGCCCTCGACGCCACGCGCCCGCCCGCCACGCTCGCCCGCGAAATCGCGGACGCCCTCGCGGGGGTGTGAGGGTCTCGCCTCCAGCCCCCTCTCTGTTGGAGAGAGGGCGGGGGTGAGGGGCACGCCATGCTTCCGAGGGGCAAGGAGCCTTCGCGGGGGCGCGCGTCCTTCGTGGAGGGCTGCGCCCCCCACACCCCCATCCCGGACGAGCCTGCGCACGGTCATGTCGTAGACGCGAGGGGTACCTCGCAGGGCGGCTCTGCCCACCCACCCGCCCTCGGATGTTCTTCTCTGTGGGGGCTATGCCCCCACGCCCCCGCCGGATCGGGCGCGAGCGGCGCGGCTTCCGAGGGCGGTCCGGCCCCCTCTCCCTTGGGAGAGACACCCCAGGGTGCTAAGACGTCAAGCGGCGAGCTGCTCGCGGTCGTGGCGGTGCGCCCAGGCGGTGGCCTCGTCGTAGCGGGCGCGCGTCCTGAGGCAGCCGTGCAGGTAGCCGACGAGGCGATTGCCGAGGGCGCGCAGCGCCTGGTGGTGGAGGTCGCCGGCAGCACGCCGCCGCCGGTAGAAGTCGTGGCAGCCGGGACTGACCTGCAGTGAGCACAGCGCCCACTGGTCCGCGGCGTCGGAGAGCCGCCGGTTGCGGACGAAGCGCGCCCGCACGGTCCGCTTGCGGCCGGATGCTACGGTCAACGGCGAGGTACCGGCGTAGTTCCTGCGGGACTTCGCCGACTCGTAGCGTGCGGGGTCGTCCCCGAACTCTCCGAGCACCCGGGCGCCGAGGACGACACCGAGTCCGGGCAGGGAGCGGTAGATTTCGGCGTCCGGGTGCTGCTCAAAATGGCTCGTGAGCTCGGCCTCGAGCTCCTTGATCTGACGATTGATCTCAGCGATCAGCGCAACCGCCGCGCGGGTGCTCGCGGCGAACGCCCTGCTCACGGCGGGTGGCGCTTCAAGCTGCGGGGAGCGCAACGCTGCGCGGACCGCGGCGGCACGCTGCTCGATGCTGCGCTTGCGGCCACCGTGGCGGAGGGCCGCGCGGATCTGGGTGATGCTCAGCCGCGCCGCCTCACGCGGGCCGGGCGCCGTGGCCAGCAGCCCCAGCGCGTCACCGTGCGCGAGGTCGGGAAACGCCACCAGGGCCGCCTGGAAGTACTCGCGCAGCGCGCTGCGCAGGCGGTTGGTCTGGCGGACGCGGTCCCAGATCAGCTGCTGGTGGGCGCGGGCCAGGACCCGCACTGCGCCCGCGTCGTCGCTGTCGCCGGCGACCGGGCGGTGGTTGTGGCGGTCGGTGCGGACGAGGTCGGCGAGCAGCTTCGCGTCGCCAGCGTCGGACTTGGCGCCGCCGACATGGTGACGGTCGCGGTAGCGCGCCGCCGAGCGTGGGTTGATCGCGTAGACGCGGTAGCCGGCCGCGAGCAGGGCCGAGACCCAGGGCCCGCGCTCGGTCTCAATCCCGACCACGACCTCGCCCGGGTCCGAGGCGTGCGCGGCGACCAGTTCGTGCAGTGCGGCGAGACCCGCGACGCCTTCGGGCAGCCGCCTGGCGGCGAGCTGCTCGCCGGCCTCGTTCATGAGCTGGATGTCGTGGTGGTCTTCGGACCAGTCGTCGCCAACGTACAGGGTCATCGTGCCTCGCTTCCCTCCGCTTCGTGCTGCTTGATGCGACCTGCCGGGCTGGTCCTGCGACGGCCTAATGGAACAGTGCTCGATGGCACGACACCCCATGAGTGCTGCGGACAACCCGGACGAACCAACCGGGGCACGGTCTCTCCCTGGAGATCCCAGGGTCTCTGGGCGAGGAAGTGCTCACCGGCCGGCCGGCCGGTCCGGGACCAGTCTGCCCGATACACCGGGCTGCTGGTCGAGCCCCATTAGGGCGGGGGTGAGGGGCACGACGGACTCCCGAGGACGCAACCAGCCCCTGAAGGCGGTCCAGCCCCCACCCCTCTGGGAGAGGGTGTGGCTGAGGGTCCGCCGACCGCACAGTTCTCCGCATCCAACGCCCTCTCGCGATAGACTCAACACGGGAGGGCGAGGCGTGGCGATCGCGAGGCTGCGGAGGCTGCTGCGACGCGACCCGGAGGCGCGGGCGCTGCGCGCGCTCGCGCGCGGCCTGAAACGGCTGCCCGCGCGCCGACGGCCCGAGGACTCCCTGCAGCTGGTCGTCGACCTCGCGCGCGAGGCGACCGGCGCGGACTACGCCGCCCTCGCCGTCACCGACGAGCACGACACCACGCAGGGCTTCGTCACCTCCGGCCTCACGCCGATCGAGCTGCGAGGGCTGAAGACGCCGCCGCAGGGGCACGGCCCGCTCAGCTCGCTGCGCGCCGACGGCCGCCCCGTACGCTTCAGCAACGTGCAGGAGCACCCGCGCGCCTTCGGCTTCCCGCCGCACCACCCGGAGATGCGCGCGCTGGCCGGCGTCCCGATCTGGTCGCAGGGCCACGTCCGCGGCTCGCTCTACGTGGCCGACCACCGCGAGGGCCGCGCCTTCAGCGTGGACGACGAGCGCATCCTCGAAACCCTCGCGGTCCACGCCTCGCGCGTGATCGAGGACGAATGGTACTAGGCTCCCGGTTCAGCCCGCTGCAGCGCCCCGCCGCTCACTCGGTCGGGAAGTCCGCGAGGTCGAAGGCGAAGCGGGCCGTGTCGCCGACCTGCACCTCGTTCGCGGCGTACCACCCGGCGGGGGCCTCGACGGCGTACTGGTAGACGTCGGCGGGCGCGCGGATCTCGAGCGACTCCGCCTCCATGCCGAAGATCTCCTGGATCACGAAGTCCGCTCCGACGAAGGCGATGTCGAGATCGATGTGCGTGTTCTTCATCCAGAACGAGCGCCTCCTCGATCCGTCGTCCCAGTGGAAGAGCATCCCGCGCTCGCCCAGTTCGTAGCGCCCGGAGAGGCCGATCGTGTACTCGGTCCGCGGCGGGATCTCGACGGGGAGCGCCGCCGCCGTCCCGTCCCCGCGCACGAACTCGACGCGCGGGAGCGCCTCGAGCGGCAGCGCGCCGCTGGTCGCGGTCGGCTCCGCCGCCGCCGTTGCAGTCGGAGGCGCGGTGGGAGTCGGCTGCGGCGTCGCGGTCGCGGTGGGCGTCGGGCTGGCGGTCGGCTCGGGCGACGCGGTGGCTGTCGCCGTCGCAGCCGCGGGCACTGTCGGCGTGGCGGGCGCCACCGTCGCGGTCGCCGTCGGAACCGCCTCGGGCGCGACGGTTGCCGTCTGCGCGACCGTGACGGGAGGGGCCGAAGAGCCGCCGCAGGCGACCGCCAGGGCGAGCGCGAAGCAGGCGATCGGCAGGCGGAAGCGGGCGGCGAATCGCATCGCCGGGATCGTACGCCACGCGTTGCCGGGCGGCCACGCGTGGCTCCCGAGGTTGACCGCGAGGGAGCGCGTTCGTAGCGTGCGAGGCGTGTCCGACAGCCCAACCCTGGACCTCGCAGTGCAACTCTGGCCCGGTGTTCGGGACGGCGCGCCCGTCAGCGATCCCGCTGCCCTCGACACCCTGCTCGCCGCGCAGGGCCAGCCGGGCGCGCCCGGGCGCGACTGCGGCCTGACCACCACCTTCGCCTGCTTCGCGCCCGGCGAGGCCGCCGCCCTCACGCTGCCGAGCGGCGAGCGCAGCCGCTCCGACGACGAGGCGCGCTTCCTCGGCCACCTGCTCGTCACGCGCACGCTGCTCGCGGCCGGTCTGGCCGTCGACGAGCGCGTCGCGCGGGCCTCCGCCGCCACCCACGCGCTCTCCTGGACGACCGAGGGCGGCGCGCCCTACCACCAGACGCCGCTCGCCCTCGCCGTCTCGCTCTGGCTGATCGCGCTCGACCCGCAGGCGCGCTCGGACCACCCGCTGCCGATCGACTGGTCGCCGGCCTGCTTCGAGCGCGACTGGTGGGACCACGAGTACCGGTTGTTCTCGCACTACGACGTGCGCGAGCGGGCGCTCGACTGGTGCGCCTACGCGAGCCTCGATGCCGCGCGCCACGAGGGCTGCGCCGGCTGGACGATCGCCGAGCCGCTGCTGCGGATGGAGACTGACAGCCGCGCGCGGATGGCGTTGCCGCAGCTCGCCGCCCACGCCGCCGTTTCGGCGACGGGCGACGGGGAGGGCAAGCCGCTGCCCGCCGCCGCCGCGCTCGAGCGCGGCCGCATCGCGCTGCTGGTGCAGGGCTATCTCGAGTCCACGCGCCCGGCCGACGACGGCTCGATCCGCCCCGCCGACCACCACGCCCGCTAGCAGCCCTCCGCCCCCCCCGTCCCGGACGAGCACGCTCCGCGCGGCTCGGCCCACCCACCCGCCCCGGATTTCTTTCTCTGTGGGGGGCACAGCCCCCCACGCCCCCAATGGTCCGGTGCACACGGCGCAACTCTCGATGGCGCTCCGGCCCCTTTCCCTGAGGGCGTGGGGAGGGTCCGCCGCCACCCCGTGGGCTTCGAGGCGAGGCGCGCGTCTCCCGTGGGGGGCGCAGCCCCCCACACCCCCATCCCGGACGAGCACGCGCTGCGGGCGGCTCTGGCCCACCCGCCGTCAGCTCCTTCCGGAAGCGGCTGATCGTCGAGTGGTCCGGCGTCCCGTCCGTCCAGCCCAGGCCCACAGAGCTGCGGAAGGAGATGCGGTCCCGCAGCGCCTCCTCCATCGCCGGGTCCGACGCCGTGTACCACTGCTGCAGGATTGCGATCTTCAGCATCGTCAGCGGCGGGTAGCTGGGCCTGCCCTCGGGTGCCGCATGCACCGTCTCCAGCACCGCCCCGAGCCGCCCCCAGTCCAACAAGGCATCGATCCGTTCCAGTGTCTCGTTGCCTCCAAGCCCCTCGGGAATCAAGGCGTCAACCAACGATGGCAGACCGGTTCGCTGATGCATGGCAACCCTCCCAATGCAGCTCGTCAGACTGTGCCGCTCACAAGGAGTTTTGCAAAGGTCTCCCTGGGGAGAGACACCCCAGGGTGCTAAGACGTCAAGCGGCGAGCTGCTCGCGGTCGTGGCGGTGCGCCCAGGCGGTGGCCTCGTCGTAGCGGGCGCGCGTCCTGAGGCAGCCGTGCAGGTAGCCGACGAGGCGATTGCCGAGGGCGCGCAGCGCCTGGTGGTGGAGGTCGCCGGCAGCACGCCGCCGCCGGTAGAAGTCGTGGCAGCCGGGACTGACCTGCAGTGAGCACATCGCCCACTGGTCCGCGGCGTCGGAGAGCCGCCGGTTGCGGACGAAGCGCGCCCGCACGGTCCGCTTGCGGCCGGATGCTACGGTCAACGGCGAGGTACCGGCGTAGTTCCTGCGGGACTTCGCCGACTCGTAGCGTGCGGGGTCGTCCCCGAACTCTCCGAGCACCCGGGCGCCGAGGACGACACCGAGTCCGGGCAGGGAGCGGTAGATTTCGGCGTCCGGGTGCTGCTCAAAATGGCTCGTGAGCTCGGCCTCGAGCTCCTTGATCTGACGATTGATCTCAGCGATCAGCGCAACCGCCGCGCGGGTGCTCGCGGCGAACGCCCTGCTCACGGCGGGTGGCGCTTCAAGCTGCGGGGAGCGCAACGCTGCGCGGACCGCGGCGGCACGCTGCTCGATGCTGCGCTTGCGGCCACCGTGGCGGAGGGCCGCGCGGATCTGGGTGATGCTCAGCCGCGCCGCCTCACGCGGGCCGGGCGCCGTGGCCAGCAGCCCCAGCGCGTCACCGTGCGCGAGGTCGGGAAACGCCACCAGGGCCGCCTGGAAGTACTCGCGCAGCGCGCTGCGCAGGCGGTTGGTCTGGCGGACGCGGTCCCAGATCAGCTGCTGGTGGGCGCGGGCCAGGACCCGCACTGCGCCCGCGTCGTCGCTGTCGCCGGCGACCGGGCGGTGGTTGTGGCGGTCGGTGCGGACGAGGTCGGCGAGCAGCTTCGCGTCGCCAGCGTCGGACTTGGCGCCGCCGACATGGTGACGGTCGCGGTAGCGCGCCGCCGAGCGTGGGTTGATCGCGTAGACGCGGTAGCCGGCCGCGAGCAGGGCCGAGACCCAGGGCCCGCGGTCGGTCTCAATCCCGACCACGACCTCGCCCGGGTCCGAGGCGTGCGCGGCGACCAGTTCGTGCAGTGCGGCGAGACCCGCGACGCCTTCGGGCAGCCGCCTGGCGGCGAGCTGCTCGCCGGCCTCGTTCATGAGCTGGATGTCGTGGTGGTCTTCGGACCAGTCGTCGCCAACGTACAGGGTCATCGTGCCTCGCTTCCCTCCGCTTCGTGCTGCTTGATGCGACCTGCCGGGCTGGTCCTGCGACGGCCTAATGGAACAGTGCTCTCGGGCACGACACCCCAGCAGTGCTGCGGACAACCCGGACGAACCAACCGGGGCACGGTCTCTCCCTGGAGATCCCAGGGTCTCTGGGCGAGGAAGTGCTCACCGGCCGGCCGGCCGGTCCGGGACCAGTCTGCCCGATACACCGGGCTGCTGGTCGAGCCCCATTAGGGCGGGGGTGAGGGGCTCCGCGAGAGTGCCAAGGTGAGGCGGTAGTGACGGAGGACAGCCTGACAGCCAGCGCGCGCCGACTACGGCGGCAGTCCACGGAGGCGGAGCGAGCCCTCTGGGCGAGGCTCCAGAGCCGTCGCTTTCGCAGCGTCAAGTTCCGCCGACACATCCCGCTGGGCGCGTACATCGTTGACTTCGTCAGCCGCGAGTGGAAGCTGATAGTCGAACTGGACGGAGGGCAGCACTCCAAACAGCGGGCCTACGACGATCGGAGAACGCGGTGGCTGGAGTCCCAGGGGATCAAGGTCTTGAGGTTCTGGAATGGCGACGTCCTGCTGCACGTAGACTCAGTGCTTGAGGCAATCTGGCTGGAGTTGCAGGAGTCAGGACCGGATTGCCCCTCACCCTAACCCTCTCCCCAGGGGAGAGGGGACTGGACTGTCGAGGTGCAGGGAGGAGCGGGCGATGAGCGATGTGAGAGCGATGGTGCTGACCGCGCCGAACCAGGTCGAGCTGCAGCACTTTCCGCGGCCCGAGGTGGATGAGGACAGCGCGCTGCTCCGCATCGAGGCGTCCGGCATCTGCGGTACGGACTACGAGTCGCTGAGCGGCGAGTACTCGCGCGCCTACCCGGTGATCCTCGGCCACGAGCCGCTGGGCGTGATCGAGGAGATCGGCGAGCGCGCCGCGGCGCGCTGGGGTGTGGCCGTCGGCGACCGCGTGGTCGTCCAGCCGAACCACGGCTGCGGCGCCTGCCGCCGCTGCAACGATGGCGCGCGCTGCCCGCTCGTCGATGGCGGCTACGGCTCGACGCCCGTGGCCGTCGCGCCCTCGCTCTGGGGCGGCTTCGCGGAGTACATGTACCTCGCGCGCGGCTCGAAGCTGCACAAGGTGCCGCCCGGGTTGCCGCTCCACCTCGCGGCGCTGACCAACCCGATCGCCGCCGGCTTCGGCTGGGCCGTCCGCGCCGGCGGGCTGCAGGCCGGCGACCGCATCGCCGTCCTCGGCGCGGGGCAGCGCGGCCTCGCCGCCACGGTCGCCGCGCACCACGCCGGGGCGGAATTCATCGCCGTCACCGGGCTCGCCCGCGACGAGCACAAGCTCGCGCTCGCGCACCAGTTCGGCGCTAACGCGACCATCAACGTCGATGCCGAGGACCCCGTCGCCGCCGTCCTCGAGCGCACCGATGGCGAGGGCGTCGACGTGGTCGTGGACCTCACGCCGTACGCGACGCAGCCGGTGGTGCAGGGCATCGAGATGCTGCGCGCGGGCGGGACGATGGTGCTGGCGGGCCTGAAGGGGACGCACCGCGTCGCGGAGTTCGACTCGGACGCGATCATCCGCCACGAGGCGAACATGCGCGGCGTGCGCGGCGTCGACCGCGAGTCCTTCGTGCGCGCGCTGCGGCTGATCGCCTCCGGACGCTACCCGCTGGAGCGGATGCACACGCACGAGTTCCCCCTCGAGGAGCTCGAGCGCGGGATCCGCACGCTCTCCGGCGAGACCGGCGAGCCCGCCATCTCGATCACCGTGGAGCCGTAGGTGAGCGAGGCAGCGTCATCCGAGGCCGGGAGCGCCGTGATCGAGGCCTACCGCGCCTGGCAGGACGCATTCAACGAGCGCGACATCGAGGGCATGCTCGCGCGGATGCACTTCCCGCACGTGCGCCTCGCCGGCGCGGGGTTCCACACGTGGGAGAGCGGCGAGGACTTCGCGGAGGGTCAGGAGCGGATGACGGCGCGCCTCGCCGAGGAGGGCTGGGCGCGCACCGACAACCTCTCGGCGGAGGTGGTCCACGCCTCGGAGGACAAGGTGCACCTCTCGCTGCGCAACGCGCGCGTCGGCGCGGACGGCGGCGCCTACCACACCTTCCAGGCACTCTGGATCTTCACGCTGATCGACGGCCGCTGGGGCGTGCAGTTCCGCTCCTCGTCCATCGAGGGCGTCGTGCACGCCATCGGCGCGGCCTCACTCGGCTGACGCGCGGCGTCAGGCGGTGGCGGCGCGCATCCGCCGTCCGCGTTCCCAGGCGACGATCAGCACGATCGCCAGCACGGTCATGTAGAACTTGCCGACGACCTGGCCGGTGAGGAACTCCAGTGAGCCGAAGGCCAGCGTCAGGAACAGCGCCGAGTCGACGACCAGCCCGACGGTGTTGCTACCGATGATCCCGAGCAGCCGCGAGTACTCGCGGATGCGCTCGTAGACGACCGCGTCGGCGAACTCGGAGACGGCGAACGCCGCGGCGGAGGCGAGCGCGATCCTCGCGAACAGATCGCCGTCCTGCCTGACCTCGAGGATGTAGCTGAGGATGCCGCCGATCGCGATCGCGAGCAGCGCGCCCCTGAAGCCGAGGCGCTCGCGCAACCCGTCGCGGAAGGTGAAGGTGAGACCGACGAAGTAGACGCTCGCCGGCGCGTCCAGCCCGAACCCGATCGGGACGATGCCGTACGTCAGCAGCGCCCAGTTGGCCCGACCACGGTGATCACGAAGGCGACGAGGAACGCGATCCCGATGGCCTTGTCGCGGTCAGCGAGCGTGGAGCTCACGAGTCGTCGCAGCTCCGCAGCCATCGGGTTGCCTCGTCTCGTCGGGGGCGCAGGCGCGTCAGCTCCGGCTCGCCACCTGCCCCCGCTCGAGCCGCCCGAGGAAGTTGCGCAGGAGCACGTTCACCTGCTCAGGCGTCTCGAGTTGCGGGAAGTGCCCGGCGCCGATCACCCACGCCTGCTCGGCGTGCGGCAGCAGATCGCGCAGGAAGCTCAGGCTCGGACGCGTCGAGTTAATCCACAGCGTGGGCTGCTTGATGCGCCGCAGCAGCGCGGTGTGGCTGATCTCAGCCGAGCCGACGCGGTTGGCCATCGCCACGTGCCGGGGCGTGCGCGCGGCCGTGGCGGCCCAGGCCTGCACCTTGTCGGGACCGGCGTAGGGCCCGAAGAAGCCCTTGTAGCGCTCGGCGAGGTTCTGCTCGTAGCCCTCGTCCTCGCTCGGAAGCTGTCCGACGCGGCCGCGGCGCTCGCTCACCGGGCGCATATCCGGGCCCCAGTCGATGACGACGTTCGCCCTGATCAGATCCGGATGGCGCGTCGAGAGCTGCAGCGTCGCCGGCGTCCCGCCGGCGTGGCCGATCGCCACGAGGTCGCGCAGCCCGAGGGCCTCTATCAGGCCCGCCATCTCGTCGGCCTGGTCGCGCGGGTGGTAGCCGCTCGCGGGCGCGTCGGAACGCCCGTCGCCGCGCCGGTCCACACGCAGCACGCGGTGCGTGCGCGCGAAGGCGCGCTCCTGCGGCTCCCAGTGCTCCGTGTTGCCGCACCAGCCGTGGATGAAGACCAGCCCCTGCTCGCCCGATCCCGCGAGGCGGTAGTGCAGCCGGGTTCCGTCCGGCGATTCATGAAACGGCATCGCAATCGTCCTCCCTACGGTTCGGCGCGGACACGCACGCCGAGCAGCCTCTTCGCCTCCGCCCCCGCGTCCGCGGGCAGCCCCGCGCGATCGGAGACGGCGAGCATGCAGTCGCGGATCGTGGGCGCGCCCCCGCGGTCGGGCTCCGTGCGCAACTCGAGCCGTACGCCGCCCTCGAGCGTCAGCGCCGCCTGCCCGTCGCGGACCTCGGGCGGCGCGAGGCCGAGCACGCGCGCCCAGCCCTCCGTGACGGCTGCGACATCCGCAGCGGCGAAGCCGATCGCGGCCAGCCGCGGGGCATCGTCCTGCGCGGGCGGCGTGGCGATGCCGCCCGGGGCCGCGCGCCCGGGCAGGATCTCCAGGTAGACGCCGAGCGCCTCCCGCGCGTCGCCGTAGCCGTAGGGCGCGCCGTTGCCGGTCGTGCCCGTCTGCACCGTCGGATAGCCGAGCGCGTCGAGCGCCTCGAGGGTCGCGGCGGGGTCGGAGACGGCGAACGCGAGGTAGCAGGGCCCCGCTCCGAGGGCCTCGAGGTGGTCGCTCCAGGGGCTGGGACCGCCGTTGGGCGCCATCAGGTTGACGCCCGCGCCGGCGAGGCTGAACCAGGCGGCGTAGGTGCCGCCGCCGATTGGCGCCCCGCGGTAGCGGACGCCGCGCGCGCGCATGCCCTCGCCGTGGTTGTCGCGGATCTGCGGGGACGGCAGCCCGCTCAGGGCGGCGAACGCCGCGGCGCTCTGCGGCGCGTCGGCGACGACGATCCCGAGGTGGTCGAGCGCTCCGATGTCGGTTGCGGCCACGCCGAACTCCATCGCTCCCTGCGGATTGCTCCGTGCGGGCGATGCTACAACGTTCGCCGCTGCCTGGTCGGGCGACGCGTCGCTGGCGAGGCTGCTACCCGCCTCGGGCGGGCCGCGACTCGAACGCGGAGGTCTGCGCCGGTGACCGCATCCTCGCGGTCACCGGCCGCTGAAGCGGGTGGGCGGCCGGCGGGTTAGCCGTCGACGCGGTCGCGGAGGGCCCGCGCGGCCTTGAAGGCGGGGACCGTCTTCGCCGCGATCATCACGGACTCGCCGGTCGCCGGGTTACGGCCCATGCGGCCTTCGCGCTTGCGCGCCTCGAACTTGCCGAAGCCGGCGATAGTGACGGCTTCCTCGTCGGCGAGCGCGCCCGCGATGATGCCGTCGCCGCCGAAGATCGCATCGACGGCCGCGGCCGCCTGCGCCTGGCTCAGGTCCGTCCCCTGCGCGACCTGCTGCGCCAAATCGGACTTGTTCATGCCTCGCTCCTGTCTTGCCCCGCCGGGTTGGCTACGGTGCGGTGTCCCCCGGCCCCGATTAGCCTAACGCCCGCAGTGAGTTTGTGCGAGTGGGTATGCGGGTGAGCAGTGAGCCGATCCGCCAACGATGCATGTACAAATCGAGGGCCCGTGCCGCGAACATCCGCGTCGGGAGTGGTACCGTGTGCTCTCGGAGCGGCGGAAGCATGCGTCGCCGGTGGCGGAGGTCTCGCCAGATGACGTTCGTGATCACGCAGCCCTGCATCGACGTGCAGGACCAATCGTGCGTCGAGGTTTGCCCGGTCGACTGCATCCACTACGAGGACGGCTCCGACCGGATGCTCTACATCGAGCCGGAGGTCTGCATCGACTGCGGCGCCTGCGAGCCGGCCTGCCCGGTGAGCGCGATCTTCGACGAGGCCGACCTGCCCGAGGACCAGGAGCACTTCCTGGAGATCAACACGCTCTGGTTCAGCGACGCCGCCGCGGCGCGCGCGCAGGTGGTGGACATCCCGGCGCTCGAGGAGGCCGTCGCCGCGGCCGCCGCGAGCAGCGCCTCGGCCTCGGCCGAAGCGGAGGCGGAAGCCGCTCCCGCGCCCGCAGCCGCCGCGGCGGCCGCCCCGGCCGCAGCGACCGACGAAGCTGCCGCCGAACCGGCCGACGATCCCTCGCGAGGCGCCTACAAGTACGGCGACGGCGGCAACATCGAGGGCAAGTGCGCGCTCTGCGGCTCCTACGTGATCCGGGGCGGCACGATGTTCCGCGAGAAGTCGGTGCTCTGCCCGGACTGCGCCCCGAAGGCCGAGCGCGTGCGCGACCCGTACCGCCGCCGCGCCGGCGTCCGCTAGCCGGTATAGCCCGCCCGGACGCTAGCCCTCCCGCTCCCGGACTGCCCCCTCCCTCCCTGAGGGCGAGGGCTGGGGTGAGGGCCACGCCATACTTCCGAGGGCCAAGGAGCCTTCGACGGCGAGCGCGCGTCTCCTGTGGGGAGCTGTTTCGATCGGGACGCGAGGATACCTCGCAGGGCCCCCCACACCCCCATCCCGGACGAGCACGCGCACGGTTGTGTCGTGGACGCGAGGGATACCTCGCAGGGCGGCTCGGACCCGCCCACCCACCCTCGGATTTTCTTTCTGTGGGGGCGCAGCCCCCACGCCCCCACCCGGATCGGGGAAACGGGGCGCGGCCCTCAAGGGCGCAAGCCTCCCCTGTGGGGGCTGCGCCCCCACGCCCCCCGCCGGATCGGCGCCTGCAGCCCGGGGCCAAGGGCGTCCGGCCCCCTCCCTGGGGAGAGGGCTGGGGTGAGGGGATCCGCCCGGCCGTCAGCCCAGCGCGGCCTAGCCGTCCCGCCCCGCCCGCGAGGGCGTCAGCAGCGAGCGCCTGAAGCTCGCGAAGCGCCACTCGCCGTCCTCGCGGCGCAGTTCCGCGTCGACCAGCGCGAGCCAGGCGATCGCGGGGCTGCCGTCCTCGGCGGCTCCAAGGTCGAAGCCGAGCAGGTAGCAGGAGAGCCGCACGCCGCCCTCGTCGTCCCCTTCGAGGAGGACGTTGTTCGTCCAGTGCTGGCTGTCGTGCTCGTTCGCGGCCTCATGCGCGCGCACGAAGGCTGCGATCGCCTCGTGGCCCTCGAAGCGGCCGTGCGGCGCGGCGTCGAACCACCCGTCCGCGACGAAGCAGGCGGCGACCGCGTCGCCGTCGCCGCCGTCGAGCCCCCGCAGGCCGAGCGCGAGGAGGCGCAGGATCGCGAGCCGGTCGGCGGCTGGGAGCGTCATGCCGTCCTCCGATCCCCTCTCCCCTGGCGGGAGAGGGTGAGGGTGAGGGGGATTCCGGAGGTGACTCGCGGAGTTCCAGTGCGATCGCCTCGAGCACGGGGGTCAGACGCAGCAGCACATCGTCGTTCCCGAATCTCAGGACCCTGTAGCCACGCGACTCCAGCCACCGTGTTCGCCGATCATCGTATGCCCGTCGGCCGGCGTGCTGCCCTCCGTCCAGCTCGACGATCAGCTTCCGCTCGTGACTCACGAAGTCGGCGATGTACGCGCCGCCGCGCGCGCCCCCTCACCCCCGCCCTCTCCCGCGAGGGGAGAGGGAGCCGGAGCGCCCTGGCCCTGGACCGGTCTTCCGTCATCGCCTGCCCTCGAAGGTCTCGTCTGCCCTCGCTGGCCGCGCGGCGCCCCCTCACCCCCACCCTAACCCGCGAGGGGAGAGGGCGCCGGAGCGCCCCCGGAACGGGAGTTTCGCAAAGGTCTCCTCCGGGCGTGGAGGGCCGGAGTGTCAGCGGTTCCACCACTCGGCGGTGAAGCGGCGCAGGCTGAACTTCCATTTGCCGTCGACGCGGCGGAGGCGGTCGTCGTACTGGCCGATCAGCGTCACGCGGCCGTCGCCGGTGTTGTCGAACATCACGAGGTAGCAGCGCAGCTCGGCCTCGTCGCCCTCGCCCTCGATCCAGATGTTGTTCACCCAGTGGCGGTAGCGGTCCGTGCCATGCTGCTCCATGAGCGTGTTCGCCCAGGCCTCGAGGGCTTCGCGGCCCTCGTGGCGCCGTCCGCCCAGTGCCAGCACACCGTCCTCGGTGAAGGTGTCGGCGAAGGGCACGGGGTCGCGGCGGTCGTAGTGGTGGTAGTGGGCGGCGACCAGTTGCTCGATCTCGGTGATGTCGGCGGCGCTCAGTGGCATGGGGCTCCTCTCAGGCGGTCGCGGGGGCCACACGCTACGCAACCCGGCGCCTCGCGGCTACTCCGGATCGATGGTCGGCCGCGGGCGCGCGCCGGTGCCGAGCGCAACCGCGGCCACCCTGGGTGCGTCACACCTCGCGGAGGTCGTCCAGGTAGGCGCGGGCGAAGCCGGCGATCAGCTCGGCGGACTGGCCGGCGGACGCCTCGACGCCGAGACGGATGTGCTCCACGCCGCGCGCGCCCGCCCCGCGGAGGATCTTCGCCGTCTGCTCCTCGCGGCCGGGGGCGAGCGAGGGGAGGTTGACCATGCCGAAGGTCAGCGCATCCGGGTCGCGGCCGGCGTCCTCGGCGGCGCGGCGGACCGCGGCGATGTCCTCGGGGAACGTCGGCAGGCGATGCGCGCCCGCGATCCAGCCGTCGGCGAGGCGTCCGGCACGGCGCAGCGCGGGCGGCCTCGCGCCTCCGATCCAGAGCGGGATGGGCCGTGGCGGGGTGGGGCGGCAGATCCAGCCGTCGACATCGTAGAACTCGCCGTGGTGGGTGACCTCCTCGCCGCTCCAGAGCGCGCGCATGAGCGCGATCTGCTCGTCGACGCGCGCGCCGCGGCGCTCGAAGGATGCGGAGAGCACCTCGAACTCCTCGCGGCACCAGCCGACGCCGACGCCGAAGACGAAGCGCCCGCCGGCGAGGCGGTCGAGCGAGGCGATTACCTTCGCGTGGAGGACGGGATTGCGCATCGGCAGGACCATCACCGCGGTGCCGATCTGGACGCGTTCGGTGATCGCGGCGACGAAGGCGAGCAGCGTGAGCGGCTCGAGCAGCTCGGTGTCGCTCTGGAAGCGCGCGGGCAGGCGGCCGTCGGCAGCGTAGGGGTAGCGGGACGTGAACTCGCGCGGGAAGACGACGTGGTCGCTGACCCAGAGCGAGGCGTAGCCCGACTGCTCGGCCGTCGTCGCGAAGGCGGCGAGGTGCTCGCGGGTGGCCTCGGGGCCGGTCTGCGGCAGCACGAGCCCGATGTCCACGCCGACGCCCCTTCTCACCGCGAGCCGCTAGGTTACGCTACTCGCGACGCGACGGCGCGCACGGGACGGAGGCGGCGGTGGGCGAGTTCGAAGGCAAGGTGGCGCTCGTGACGGGCGGCGGCTCGGGCATCGGGCGCGCCTCGGCGGTGGCGTTCGCGCGCGAGGGCGCGCACGTGGTCGTCGCCGACATCAACGGCGAGGGCGCCGAGGAGACCGTGCGCCTCGTCGAGGCGGAGGGCGGCGCCGCGAGCGCGGTCCGGATCGAGCTGACGGACCCCTCAGCCGTCGCGGAGCTGGTGCGCAGCATCGCCGCTGCGCACGGCCGGCTCGACTTCGCGCACAACAACGCCGGCATCAACGACGCGCCCTCGCTGCTGCCGGATCTCAGCGACGAGCGCTGGGACCGCATGATCGCGATCAACCTGACCTCGGTCTTCTACTGCCTGCGCGAGGAGATCCCGCTGATGGTCGCCGGGGGCGGCGGGGCGATCGTCAACACCTCGTCGGGCGCGGGCGTCTTCGCCTCGGCGAACATCGCGCACTACGCCGCCGCGAAGCACGGCGTGATCGGCCTCACCCGCAGCGCGGCGATCGAGTACGGCGAGCACGGCGTGCGCGTCAACGCGGTCTGCCCCGGCCTCGTCGACACGCCGATGCGCGCGCGCTCCCTGGCGTTCGATCCGGAGCAGGCGCAGCGCACGCTGGACTTCTCACGAGGCCGGGTGAACCCGCCCGAGCTGATCGCCGACACCGCCGTCTGGCTCTGCCGCGAGGAAGCCTCGGACGTCAACGGCCAGGCGCTGCTCGGCGACGGCAAGTACGGGCCGGAGCTGCGCCTCGGCAGTTGGCAGCACTGGGTCCCGCTCGAGCAGCTGACCGGCGGGTAGCGCCTTTCAGGGGCGACCGCCGCTCGCGCGGCTACGCGCCGAGCGCGTCCTTGCCGAGCAGCTGGCGCAGCACCTGCACCTGCCCGTAGTGCTCGCGCCCGTGCGCGATCACCACCTGCCCCAGCGTCTCGATGCGCGCCCGCTCCGTCATCTGGCCGGCGATGCGGGCCGGGGTCGTGCCGACGAGGAAGGCCTCGTCCATCGCCTCGATCTTCGGTTGCACGGCCTCGCGCACGCTCGCGCCGTAGCCCGCGAGTTCGGCCGCGCCGGGGAACTGCAGCGCTCCCGACTCGTCCTCGGTCATGCCGGTGCCCTGTTCGATGCGCGGCATGTCCCACTCCGCGTCGAGGCCTTCGGCAACCCAGATCGGCCGGTCGCGGTGGAAGACGAAGTTGACGATGTTGTCGACCGTGCGCAGCACGTGCCAGACGTGGAAGCCGATCGAGGGGCCGCCCTCCAGCGGATGGGCGTTCAGCTCCTCGGTGCTGAGCTCCTCGATCGAGGCGTTGAGGTCGCCGATCAGGTTGGCGACCAGTTGGGCGAGCGGCGCGGCGAGCGCGCTCGGTGTGGCGTCGGCGGTCGAGTCGGTCATGGCGTCCCCCATTCCCGTGGTGGTTCGTGCGTCAGGGTAGCGCGATCGCGTAGGCGATGGCGCTGCGAGGCGATGCGGCTGCCTCGCAGAGGCCGTCGTCGGGGCGGTAGGACGCCGCCATCACGCGACCGTGCCGCCAGCGCCCGCTGCGCCGCACGCGGTGACCGCGCCGCTCGAGCTCGGCGAGCGTGCCTTCCTCGATGCGCGTCTCCGCGTCGATCAGGCCGGGGTTGGCGCGGCGCGGGTAGAACGACTCCGGCCAGTGCTCGCTGTGCACCGTCGGCGCGTCGATCGCCGCCTGCAGGTCCTCGAATCCGAAGTCGACGAGGTTGAGCAGGAACTGCAGCGACCACTGGTCCTGCTGATCGCCGCCGGGCGTGCCGAAGGCGATGCGCCGCCCGTCCGGCAGCTGCGCGAGCGAGGGCGTGAGCGTGGTGCGCGGGCGCTTGCCCGGCGCCAGCGCGTTCGGGTGCGCGGGGTCGAGCACGAACATCTGCGCCCTCGTGCCGACCGGGAAGCCGAGCTGCGGGACCGCCGGCGAGGACTGCAACCAGCCGCCGCTCGGCGTGCAGCTCGCGAGGTTGCCCCAGCGGTCGACGGCGTCGCAGTGCGTCGTGTCGCCGCGGCCGGACGCGCCGAGCAGCGCCTCCGGCTCCGCGCGCGGCAGCCCGGCGGCGCTCAGCCACTCGCCGTCAGCCCCGTCCGCGCCCTCATCGGCGAACAGCGGCCAGCCCTCGGGCAGCCGTCCGAGGCCGGGGCGCAGCTCCAGCGAGGCGCGAGCGGGGTCGACGAGCGCGCGGCGGCGCTCGCTGTAGCCGTCGGAGAGCAGCTCGCCGAGGGGCACGTCCACGTGGGCGGGGTCGCCGTAGTTGCCCTCGCGGTCGGCGAAGGCGAGCTTGGCGCACTCGATCCAGGTGTGGAGCGCGTCGGCGCTGTTGTGGCGCATCGCCGCGAGGTCGAAGCCCTCGAGCAGCCGCAGCTGCTGGAGCATCACCGGGCCCTGCGACCAGGGTGGGCACTTCCAGACCGTGACGCCCCGGTAGGTCGCCGAGACGGGCGTCTCGACGGCGCCCTCGTAGGCCTCGAGGTCCGCCGTGCTGAGCAGGCCGGCGTGCGCCTCGCCCGAGGCGTCGCGCACCGGGGTGCGCAGCAGCGCCTCGATCCACTCGGCGGGCTCGCCGCGGTAGAAGGCGTCGCGGGCGGCGCGGATGCCGGCCTCGCGCCCGCCTCCCGCGGCGCGCTCGGCCTCGGGGAGGCGCGCGAGCAGCGAGGCGAGCGCCGGGTTGCGCACGCGCTCGCCGATCGCCTTCGCCGGCAGCCAGATCGCGGCCGTCGTCGGCCACTCGGCGGCGATCCGATCCCCGGCGAGGCGAAGCAGCAGGTGCAGCGACGGATGCATCGGGAAGCCGCCCTCGGCGAGGGCGCGGGCCGGCGCGACCGCCTCGGCGAGCGTGCGCGTGCCGAAGCGTTCGAGCAGCAGGCGCCAGGCGTCGAGCGCCGCCGGGACGGCGGCCGCCGTCAGCCCGTCGCCTGGGATGCGATCGAGGCCGAGCGAGCGGAAGTGCTCGATCGTGGCTGCGGCGGGCGCCGTGCCCTGTCCGGAAATCGCGTGGGTCTGCTCGCTCGCGGCGTCGTGGTAGAGGATCGGCGCCTCGCCGGCGAAGCCGTTCATGTGCGGCTCCAGCACCTGCAGCGCGAAGCCCATCGCGCAGGCGGCGTCGGCGGCGTTGCCGCCCTCGGCGAGCATCTGCGCGCCCACCTGCGCGGCGAGGTAGTGCCCGGCGCTGACGGCGCCGCCGTAGCCGCGAACGGTCGGCCGTGTGGTGAACTCCATCGCCCGCCGAGTCTAGCCGCCCGCGCCCCGGCGGCGGTGGAGGTTCACGCGGGCGGGCGGCTTCCGCCATAGTGGCGGGGCGACCTGCATAGTCGCGGCCTTGAGGGCGCGCGCGGGCGCCGCGGGACGGGAGACGGCCGATGAGCGGGACGGCGGAATGGGGAGCGCTTGGCGGCGTGCGCGTGATGGAGTTCACGGTGGTCCTCGCCGGGCCGGTCTGCGGCATGCTGCTCGCGCAGATGGGCGCCGACGTCGTCAAGATCGAGCCGCCGATGGGCGACCCGCAGAGGCGCAACGGCAGCGTGGTCCCGGGCGAGAGCAGGCACTATCAGGCCTACAACCACGGCAAGCGCAGCCTCGTCGTGGACCTGCGCGAGGAGCGCGGACGCGAGCTGATCCAGCGCATCATCCCGCAGTTCGACGTGGTGCTGACCAACTACCGCCCCGGCGTCGCCGCCCGCCTCGGCATCGACTACGAGACGCTGCGGCAGTACCGCCCGGACCTCGTCTACCTGGAGATGAACGCCTTCGGCTTCCACGGCCCCGAGGCCCCTCGCGCGGGCTCGGACGTGGTCGTGCAGGCCTACGCCGGACTGATCGCCGGCGGCGGGCAGGTCGACGAGGACGGCGCGCCCCGCTCGGCGCTCTCGATCGCCCTCGCCGATCACATGACGGGCGCGGCGTCGGCGATGGGCATCGCCGCCGCGCTCTATCACCGCGCGGAGACCGGCGAGGGGCAGCTCGTGCGCGGCTCGCTGCTGCGCTCGACGCTGTTCGCGCAGGGCTCCGCGGTGATGCGCGAGCCGGTCACCGACGCCTCGAGCCGCGATGTGATGATGGCCGAGCTCGAGGCGATCCGCGAGCGCGGCGGCGACTACGCCGAGCAGGTCGCCGCGCACAACGAGCGGCGCGGCCTCGGCGCCGGCTTCAACCTCTACTACGGCGGCTACCAGGCGCAGGACGGCGGGCTCTTCTTCGGCGCGCTCAGCCCCGCCGGACGCGACACGATCCGCCGCGCCGTCGGCGCCGAGGCCGAGCGCTCCGACGATCCCGACTACGACGTCTACGACGCCGAGAACATCGCCGAGGCGCGCGAGTGGAAGCGCACGATCCAGGAGCGGATCCGCACGAAGACCGCCGCGGAGTGGCGCGCGATCCTCGACGAGGCGGGGGGCGCGCCGGTCTCACAGGTGCAGTTCGCCGAGGAGATGTCGGACGACCCGCACGTGCAGGCGGAGGGCATGATCTGGGACATCGAGCACGAGATCACCGGCCCGCAGCGCGTTGTCGGTCCGATCGTGGAGATGGAGGGGACGCCGACGCGCGTGCCGCACGCCGCGCCGCCGCTGGGGCGGCACACCCACGAGATCCTCGAGGAGCTGGGCGTCGGTGCGGAGGATCGCGCGGACCTGCTGGCCGAGGGCGTCATCCGCGACAACACGGCAGCAGGCGGATCGCGCGCGCGATGAGCCTCGAGCCCGCGCTGCGCGCGGCGATCGTCGAGGCGCTCTCGCGCTGGGACCTCGCTGGCGAGGCCGAGTCGCTCGGCGGCGGGGCGAACGAGCACTGGCGCATCTCCACGGGCGAGGAGCGCCCGCACGTGCTGCGCCGCTACCACCCGCGCCACAGCTCCGAAGGCATCGCCTACGAGCATCGCGTGCTCGCCTTCCTCGAGGCGCGGGACTGGCCGGTGGCGGCGCCGATCGCGGATGCGCGGGGCCGCCCGCTCGCCGAGACCGACGCCGGGCTGTGGGCGCTGTTCCGCTGGCGCTCGGGCGAGCCGCCGCCGCCGGACGCGCTGCTCTACCTGCAGCGCAAGGGCGCGCTGCTCGCGCTGCTCCACACCGACCTTGCCGAGGCCCCGGACTTCGGCCAGCGGCCCGGCTTCGGCCGCGCCGACGACCTCGACGCCTCCGTGCGCGCCGACGGACACGAGGACGTCGAGGCGCTGCTCGCCTGGTACGCGGGGCGTGACGAGGCGCGGGCCGGGGCGCTCGCGGACGCCCTCGCGCGCAACCGCGAGGCGCTCGCGGCGGGCGGCTTCGCCGAGCTGCCGGACCAGCTCGTCTACTACGAGTGCCTGGGCGCGAACGTGTTGTTCCGGGAGGACACCGTGACGGCGATGCTCGACTTCGACCTCACGCATCGCAACGCGCGCGTCGCCGACATCGCGCGCAGTCTCGCGGTGGACTGCGGCCTCTCCGCGAAGCGCGCCGGCGCCTGGCTGGCCGGCTACACGAACCTGGCGCAGCCTCCGCTCAGCGAGGCGGAGGGGGCGCTGATCGCCCCGCTGATCACCGCCGCCGAACTCTGGAACACCGTCCTCCCGCTCTCGATCGGCGCACGCTGGGGGAACGAGGCGCAAATCCGCTCCGCCGAGGCCTCGATCGATCGCCGCCTCGCCCTCAGCGAGGCCGGCGAGCGCGTCCTCGCCGCCGTCGCCGCGCAAGCCGCGCGCGCCTGAGGTCCCCGCTTCCCTCCTCCTTGTGGGGGGCTGTTTCGATCGGATGCGAGGATACCTCGCAGGGCCCCCCACACCCCCATCCCGGACGAGCGCGCTGCGCGGCTCTGGCCCACCCACCCGCCCTCGGATTTTCTTTCTGTGGGGGCTGCGCCCCCACGCCCCCCTCGATCTGTCGCACTCGCGCAGCCCTCGATGGCGGTCCGGCTCCCTCTCCCCTTGCGGGAGAGACACCCCAGGGTGCTAAGACGTCAAGGGGCTGCGGCCCCCACACCCCCATCCCGGACGAGCGCGCTGCGCGGCTCTGGCCCATGTGAATCGCCAGGATCTATTTACCACCAAACGGCGAGATCGCCAGGGTCTTTTGACCACTTCGCCAGGGTCTATTGACCACCCGGGCCGCCGGTACGGCCAGCATCGTCTGCATCCCCAGGGAAGGGAGCAGCGATGGCCTACCGGGAGGTGCATTGCGTGGAGATCAGGGAAGTCATCCGCCGCTGGCAGGCGGGACTCAGCCAGCGCCGGATCGCTGGCGGCACGGGAGTGTCGCGGCCGACGGTGCGGCGCTACATCGAGGCGGCGGAGGCGGCCGGGCTTGAGCCCGGCGGTCCCGAGCCGAGTGAGGAGCAGCTCGCCCGCCTGGCGACGCTGAGCCGGACCGGGCCGCGGCAGGCGGAGGCGCCGAGCGAGCAGCTGCTGGCGCCGTGGGCGGAGCAGATCGAGGGCTGGCTGACGGCCGAGCGCCTGCAGGTGACGCGGGTCCAGGAGCTGCTGGCCGAGCGCGGCTGCGAGGTCTCGTACAGCTCGCTGCGGCGCTTCATCCGGCGCCGCGGCTGGCGCCAGCGGCAGCCTGTGACCGTGCGCATGGAGGACGGGCCGCCGGGCGAGGTCGCCGAGATGGACTTCGGCCGGCTCGGCCTGGTCACGGATCCCGAGAGCGGCCGCCGGCGCACGGTGTGGGCGCTGATCGTGGTCTGGCGCTACTCGCGGCACTGCTTCGTCTGGCCCACCACCAGCCAGCAGCTGGGGGCGGTGATCGAGGGCCTGGAGGCGGCCTGGGCCTGTTTCGGGGGCGTGCCCCGCTACCTCGTCATCGATAACTTCCCGGCCGCCGTGGCCGGGGCCGACGCGCTGCACCCGCGCTTCACGCGGGGCTTCCTGGAGTACGCCCGCCACCGCGGCTTCATCAGCGACCCCGCACGCGTGCGCCGGCCCCGCGACAAGCCGCGCGTCGAGCGCAGCGTCCCGTACGTGCGCGAGCGCTTCTTCAAGGGTGCCCAGTTCCGGGACCTCGCCGAGATGCGCTCCGTCGCCCGGCGCTGGTGCCTGGAGGTGGCGGGGCAGCGCATCCACGGCACGACCCGCAGGCGCCCGCTCGAGGTCTTCCAGGAGGAGGAGCGCCCGCTGCTCGCCCCGTGGGACGGGGAACCGTACGAGCTGCCCGACTGGCGTACGGCGACGGTCCACGCAGACCACCACGTCGCCTGCCAGTACGCACTCTATTCGGTGCCGTCGGAGCTCTGCCCGCCGGGGCAGAAGGTGGAGGTGCAACTCGGCGCGAAGCTGGTGCGCATCTACCACCGCGGCGCGCTGCTCAAGGTCCATCCGCGCCAGCAGCGCGGCGGCCGGGCCACCGACCCGAACGACTACCCGGCAGAGCTCAGCCCCTACACGCGGCGTGCGCCCGAGCAGATCCAGCGGCGCGCGGCCGAGCTGGGCGAGGCCGTGGGCAGCTACGCCGAGCGGCTCTTCGAGGGACCCCTGCCCTGGGCGAAGCTCCGGCAGGGCCACAAGCTGCTGCGGCTCGCGGAGCGCTACTCCCCCGCCCGCCTCGATGCCGCCTGCCTGCGGGCGCTCGAGGTCGAGCTGATCGACGTGCGCCGGCTCGAGCGCATCCTCGTCGAGGCCCTCGAGCAGGAGACCACCCCGCAGCAGCCGCCCGGGCCCCCGCCGCCGGGCCGCTTCGCCCGCCCCGGCGCCGTCTTCGCACTGACCGCCACGCAGACCACGACAGGAGCGTCACGATGACCGCCACGACCGCCGAACTCCGACCGCTGCTCAAGCGCCTCAAGCTGGGCCCGATGCTCGACACCCTGCCCGAGCGCATCGCTCTCGCGAGGCGCGACGGGCTCGACTACGCCGACTTCCTGCAGATCGTCCTCGCCGGCGAGGTGAGCCGCCGCGACCACGGGCGGCTGGAACTGCGCCTCCGCCAGGCCGGCTTCGAGCAGCTCTGCAGGCTCGAGGACTTCGACTGGTCGGCACAGGTCCGCCTCGACCGCAGGCTGCTCGACGCCGCCTGCTCGCTGCGCTTCCTCGACCGCCGCGAGCACGTCCTGCTCGTCGGCCCCGTCGGCGTCGGCAAGAGCTTCCTCGCCCAGGCGCTCGGCTACGCCGCCGTCCGCTCCGGGCACAGCGTCCGCTTCGTGACTGCCGACCAGTACTTCCGCGAGCTGGCGCAGGCCCGGGCCGACCACTCCACCGAGAAGACGTTCCGCGCCTTCCTCGCCCCCGACCTGCTGATCCTCGACGACCTCGGGCTCCACCGGCTCAGCGCACAGCAGTCGATCGACCTCTACGAGCTGGTCATCGGCCGCCACCGCAGCTCCAGCTTCGTCATCACCTCCAACCGCGCCGTCGAGGAGTGGCTCGGCCTCTTCGACGACCCGATCCTCGGCAACAGCGCCCTCGACCGGCTCGCCAACGCCAGCTACCAGATCGTGATCGAGGGCGAGAGCTACCGCCAGCGACTCTCGCCGCACCGCGCCCTGCTCGAGCGGCCGCAAGGAGGTGATTGACGACACAGACAGGCACTGATATCAAGCCGCGTACCGGCTGCCCAGGGTGGTCAAATGACTCTGGCGACGACTGGTAAGAAGACCCTGGCGATCGACACGGCCCACCCACCCGCCCTCGGATTTTCTTTCTGTGGGGGCTACGCCCCCACGCCCCCCTCGATCTGTCGCACTCGCGCGGCCCTCGAGGGCGGTCCGGCTCCCTCTCCCCTTGCGGGAGAGGGCGGGGGTGAGGGGGTCCGACGCCCGCCGGACGACATGCCCTCGAGGCCGCTCCGGCTCCCTCTCCCCTTGCGGGAGAGGGCGGGGGTGAGGGGGTCCGACGCCCGCCGGACGACATGCCCTCGAGGGCGGTCCGGCTCCCTCTCCCCTTGCGGGAGAGGGCGGGGGTGAGGGGGTCCGACGCCCGCCAGCGCGGCGAGCCAGGGCAGGCGATGATCGGCGAACACGGCGGCTGGAGTCGCGTGGCTACAGGGTCCTGAGATTCTGGAACGACGATGTGCTGCTGCGTCTGACCCCCGTGCTCGAGGCGGTCGCACTGGCACTCCGCGAGTCACCTCCGGAACCCCCCTCACCCTAACCCTCTCCCGCCAGGGGAGAGGGGATCGGAGGGCGCTGCGGCGCCCGGAATCCCCCTCTCCTCGGGGATACCGGGTGGGCCGAGGGGTGACGTTCGTCCTCCGCTGCTGTAGCGGCGGCACTTTGCCGGAGGGGCCCTCACCCCCGCCCGGAGGGAGGTCGGGGCGAGCGCCCGGCTACACCGCCAGGATCCCCCGCACCACCAGCCCGACCGCGAGGACGGCCAGCAGCACGCCCGTGAGCCGCGCGAGGGCGTCGAGGGCGGCGAGGCCGGCGCGCGAGCTCGGCTGCGGCGCCCGCGCCAGCCACAGCGCGGAGGCGGCGACGAGCACGATCGCGGCGGCGGCGGTCTGCGCCTCGCCGGCGCGCTCGCCCCAGGAGATGGCAGCGGCCACCGCGGCGGGGGTCGCGAGCAGCGGGACGGCGAGCGGTGCGAGGACGGCGCGGCGGCCCTCGCCGGCGGCGCTCGCCACGGCTTCCTCGATGGCGCGTCCGCGCAGCAGCGGGCGCGCCGCGCCCGCGATCATGACGAGGCCGGCGGCGATATCGAAGCTGGCGGCCGAGATGTCCAGCAGGTCGAGCAGCGGCCCGTGCAGCGCCGCGGCGAGCAGGAGCAGCACCGCGGCGAGCGCTCCCGCCGCCGCCAGCAGCCCGGCGCGCTGCCTCGGCGGCAGCGGGTCCGTCGAGGCCAGCGAAGCGGCCGAGGCCGGCGGGTTCAGCGCCGCCCAGAACACGATCAGCAGCAGCGGCAGCTCACTCATCGCACGCTTTCCTCCTACCCCTCACCCTAACCCTCTCCCTCAAGGGGAGAGGGGATGCATTGCGTCTCGATCATCGCCCCGGCACGGGGAGCAGGACTTCCGGCGAGCGGTTGGTGCGGCCCTCGATTGCGTCCGAGGCGTAGAGCAGCCCGGAGAGCGCGTGCTGCTGGTCGTCCATCCGTGTCAGGCCGCCGCTCAGCCAGGCCCCGCGCACGCGATCCGGGTTCGCGTACTCCCGCGCCTCGCCCTCGTCGATCTGCCGCCGCGCCAGCAGGCCCGCGCCGAGCGCCAGGCGCTCCTCGATCGCGGGGCGCAGGTCCGCCATCCGTGGGTCGGCGGTGGAGAGGCGCCAGAGCGCGGACATGCCCTCGATCCAGGTGCCGAAGGCGGAGGCCGGCACCTCGTCGCGGATCAGCCGGCCGGGGCCGCCGAAGAGGCCGTGCTGGCGCTGCGTCTCGACGCGGATGAGGAAGCCGAAGCGCCCCGCGAGGCGGCGCGCGTATTCGATCTCCGGCTCGCTCAGCCCCCACTCCGCCATCTCCGCCAGGCCGTACGCCGCCCAGTGGTCGGCGAGGGGCTGGAAGCGCACGCCCTCCACCTCGTCGCGGCGGGTGGTGATGAAGATCGAGGCGGCGCGGGCGTGCTCGTCCCAGCCCTCGCCGGGGAACGCCTCGTGCAGCAGCGCCAGCGCCCACAGCGCCTCGCCGGGGTAGTAGCGCGAGGCGCCGACGCGGTCCGGCTGACCCGCCGGGATCTCCCAGGCGACGAGGAAGCCGCCGTCCGGGCGCTGCATCGCCGCCAGGAACGCGCCCAGCTCGCGCATCAGCGCGTCGTGACGCTGGTCGCCGGTCGCCAACCGCCGCTCGGCGAGCGCGACGACCATCAGCGCGGTGCCGCCCACCTTGGCGCGCACGCCGTCGGCGTCCGTGAGCGCCGCCCAACCGTCGCGGCGGTGCAGGTGCGCGCTCATCCACTCGACGGCGCGGTCGGCGGCGGCGAGCGCTTCGAGGTCGCCGTCGCGTCCGGCGGCCTGGAAGAGCGCCATCGTGACGCCGGCGTGGCGCACGTCGTTGTAGTCGTCCGGCGCGACGTCGCGGGCGGCGTCGTAGAGGTAGAGGTAGCGCCCCTCGGCCTGCCCGGCCTGCGCGCGCTGCATCCAGCCGCTGGCCGCCGAGACGGCGGCGCGCAGCTCGGCGGCGCTCGCAGGCTCGCGCCCTTCGGCGGGGACGACGACGAGCCGCAGTGCGATCAGCAGCAGCAGCCAGCCGCCGAGCCGCACCCAGCCGCGCCGCGGCCAGCCGAGCCAGCGAGGCGATCCCGCGTCTGAGGCCGTGGTGGTGTCGCTCGTCATCGCGACGCAGACTACCCGGCTTCGCGGCCGGAGGCAGGGGAGTCGTGAGCCGGAGTGCTACGCGTGCGGTCGCCAGTCGGCGGGGGAGACCTCGCCGATCAGCGCGCCGTCGGCCATCTCCAGCACACGCCCGACGTGTTCGATCATGAGCGGGTCGTGCGTGGCGGCCATCACCGTCGTGCCCTCGGCGGTGATCGCCTGCAGCAGGCCGAAGATCTGCGCGCCGGTCGCCGAGTCCAGCTCACCGGTCGGCTCGTCGGCGATCAGCAGCGGGGGGCGGTTGGCGATCGCGCGCGCGATCGCGACGCGCTGCTGCTCGCCGCCGGAGAGCTCGTAGGGGCGGTGATCCGCGCGCGGCCCGAGCCCGACGAGGTCGAGCGCCTCGTTCGCCCGCTGCGAGGCGGCGCGACCGTGCACCCCGGCGATGCGCAGCGCCAGCTCGACGTTCTCGCGCGCGGAGAAGAGGGGCAGCAGGGCGAAGGACTGGAAGACGAAGCCGATGCTGTGGCGGCGCAACTCGGTCAGCCGTCCCTCGCTCGCGCTCGAGATCTCCTCGCCCTCGAGCTGGACGCTGCCGCTGTCGGGGCGATCGAGGCCGGCGATCAGGTTGAGCAGCGTGGTCTTGCCGGAGCCCGAGCGTCCGCGCAGCGCGACGAACTCGCCGGTGTAGACCTGGAGCGTGACATCGCGCACCGCATGCACGACGGCGCCCGCGCCGTGGAAGCTGCGGTTCACCTCGCGCACGTCGACCAGCGGCGCTGTCATGGCGCCTCCGTGGGCGGCGCGCTGGGCGGCGTGGGTGGCGGCGCGTTCGAGGGGGCGAGGGCCGGCGGGCCGGCCGCCGCGCCGCGGTCGGCGCGCACCTCGATGTGGTCGCCGACGAGGCTGACGCGCGCGCGCCTGCCGAGGCCGAGCGCGTCAGCGATCTCGCGCGGCACCTGGAGCCGCCCGCTGCGGTCGACGACGGCGTACTCGTCGACGTCCTGCTGCTCCTCGCGGGAGAAGCGCGTGCGGCGCACGATCTCGGCGCTGGTCTTGCCGTCGCGGAAGGCGACGATGCGATGTACGCGATCGATGATCGAGGCGTCGTGGGTGACGATCACGATCGTCACGCCGGTCTGCTCGTTGAGCTCCGCGAAGACGTCGAAGACCTCGCTGGCGGTCGCGTTGTCCAGCTCGCCCGTCGGCTCGTCGGCCAGCAGCAGCGGCGGGTCGTTGGCGAGGGCGACGGCGATCGCGACGCGTTGCTGCTCGCCGCCCGAGAGCTGATCGGGGCGGTTGCGCTCCTTGCTCCCCAGCCCGACGCGCTCCAGCAGATCCTGGGCGCGCTCGCGCGCCGCGCCCCGCGAGGAGCCCTCGATCAGGAGCGGCATCTCGACGTTCGCGCGCGCGCCGAGATAGGGGATCAGGTTGCGGCCGGTCTGCTGCCAGACGAAGCCGACCTCCGTGCGGCGGTAGTCGACGAGTTCCTCGGCGGGCGTGGTCAGCAGATCGCGTCCGCCCACCTCGACGCGGCCCGCCGAGGGCTGGTCGAGGCCGGCGAGGATGTTGAGCAGCGTGCTCTTGCCGGAGCCGGATGCGCCGACGAGCGCCATCATCTCGCCGCGGTAGACCTCGAGGTCCAGGCCGCGCAGGGCGACGACCTCGAGCTCCTCGGACTTATAGATCTTGAACACGTCCTCGCAGCGGATGTAGGGCTGCTCGCCGCTGGCGGCGATGGCGTCGGGAGCGCTGCCGCCGGGGCTCCGGGCGCTCATGCGTCACCCACCCGCAGCGCGCGGTGCAGCGCGAGGCGCGCGTAGAGCAGTACGACGGCGAGCACGGTGAGTACGAACACGGCTCCGAGGATGCCCCATACGAGCGTCACTTCCAATCGCGAGACCGCCAGCGCGAACGGCGGCAGCACCTCGGCGCCCCGCTCGTCGAGGCCGAAGAAGTCCATCATCAGGCGGCCCACCTGCAATCCCACGATCGTCCCGAGGCCCATCCCCGCCAGCACCACGAAGAGGTGTTCCAGCAGGACCACGCCGAAGATCTGCGCGCGCGAGAAGCCGAGTGTACGCAGCACCGCGAACTCCAGCCTGCGCTGCTGCGCCGTCAGGTACGAGTAGATCAGGAACCCGATCGCCGAGAGCAGCAGCACCGCCGCGAACGATATCGCGAGGATGCCCTCCCAGCCCGCGGCGATCAGCGGGTCCTCCTCCTGGCGCTGCCGCTCCCCCTCGACGTCCATCAGGTAGCGCGGCTTCAGCTCCGCCAGCGCCGCGCTCGTGGCCGGCGGATCGTCCGATCTGAACCAGGCGCTGTCGAACGCCAGCGCCTCGCCGGGAAGCGCGGCGTTCGCGTCCACCTGCAGGCGGCTGGCGTGGATCAGCCCGAAGCCGGAGTTGGCGTTCGCGTCGAACGTCGGGAACAGATCGAACGATCCGGCATAGCGCGCTTCGACGAATACGCCCGAGGTGGTGAGCAGTGCGTCGTCGCCCGGTTCGAGTTCCAGCCGCTGCGCCGTCGCGCTCGAAAGGAAGAGGAGCGTACGGCCCTCGGGGATCACCTGGCGGACGCCGCGCTGCCGCGGCGGGCGCTGCTCGTCCAGCCACTCGTAGCGCAGCGAGGAACTGAAGCCCGGCGGCGCGTCCTCGTCGGCGCGGACCGGGTCGCTGAGGCGGCGCGAGATCGCGCCCTGCAGCGGTTCGAAGCCGGGGTCCGTGAACGCGTGCGCGAGCCGCGCGCCCTCGAACGGCTCGCTGGCCGGCAGCGGGTTGCGGCGATCGAGCGGCGTCGAGGGCGGTAGTGGCGAGATCAGCGCGGGGCCGAAGAGGACGACGCCGCGCTGTGCGCCGATCGTGCTGCGCGTGCGCACCATCACCGCCTGCAGCGTGATCGGCGGCTCCAGCCCGATCGGCGCGATGCGGCCGGAGCTGCCGCGCGGCTGCTCGAGGTCGATCGAGAAGAAGCGCCACTCTTCGGTCGCCGGTTCACCCGGCCGGACCACGCCCAGCCAGCTCCTGAGGAGCAGCCCGCGTGAGTCCCGGAAGATCGCGAGGAGATCCATCGCGGCGCGGATGTCGGGCATCTTCGCCCACATGCCGAACTGGCGGGCGTCGGCGGGCAGCGGGGTGTAGCTCACCGCGGTCTCGTTGCCCGCGAGTTCCTCGAGCATCGAGTCGAGTGAGCGGTCGGCGAAGTCCGAGCGGAACCAGGCGACCTCGCCGAAGGACTCCGGCTCGACGGCGAGCAACTCGATGCGCGTGATCGCACCGTTGGCGCTGACAGAGGCGCTGCGGCGGATCAGCGGGCTGAACGCCTGCGCGGGGATCGCCTCGATCGCCTCGAGGAAGGCCGGGTCGCCCGCGCGGTAGAGCGCGCGCATGTCCGTGGCGCGCGCGTCGGCGCCGGCGGCGTAGTACGTGCGGTCGTCGTAGGAGCGGTCGAGCGTGGCCGAGAAGGTGGCGCCGAACATCCCGACGCCGGTGGCGAGCATCAGCATCAGGATCAGCCGCGAGTAGTGCGTCGGGTTCCTCGCGAGGGCGCGCGTGCCGACGAGCAGGGCGACGCCGCGGCCGCGCGACACCAGCCAGGCGGCGAGCCGCAGCACCAGCGGGAAGAGCCGCAGGAAGACGATCCCGGCGGTGAGCATCGCCACGGCCGGCGTGGTCAGCAGGAAGGGGTCCGCCTGCGGCTCGCCGAAGAGCGGTTCGTCGAACAGATTGTCCTCGCGCCGCAGCCGCCAGAACACGATCGCGAGCAGCAGCACGAGCGCGACATCGAGGTAGTAGCGCAGGAACAGCGGCGCGCGCGTCGGACGCGCCGCGCTGCGCTTGAAGCCGATCACCGTGTGCCGTGTCGCCTGCCAGGCCGGAACCATGAAGGCAACGAAGGCGAGCAGTCCCCCCGCGCCGGCCAGCGCGAAGGAAAGTCCGGAGAGATGCACCTCGAGCGGCGCACCGCCGGAGAGATCGGCAAACGCCGGCGTTGGTCCCAGCGCGGCGATCACCAGCGCCGCGATCGGCGGCCCCGCCCCGACGGCGAGCGCGGCGAGGATGCCGGCCTCGATCCCGTACTGCGCGAGCAGTTGCGCGGTCGTCGCGCCGCGGCTGCGCAGCGTTGCGATCTCCTCGGCCTGCCGCTCCACGAGCATCGTGGAGACGACGAGCAGGTAGTAGGCGACGACGCCGCCGATCTGCAGCAGCAGCACGAAGAGCGGGATGCGCACGAAGAACAGCTTCTCGTCGAAGGTGTCCAGCACCACCACCAGCTTCGTCTCGACCCGCAACAGCCGCTCCGTCGCCCCGAGGCGTCCCTCGAGGATCGAGAGCGCCGAGGCGACCGGCTGCGCGATGCGGGAGTCGAGCCGCTCGATGTCGACCTGGTAGACGTTGCGGTAGCGCGCGGTGGTCGAGGGGATCGCCCGCGCGGGCTCGCCGAAGAAGCCTTCCACCGACACGAACAGGAGGTAGGTGGGCCACATCGCCGTCTCGGAATCGAGCAGGTCGGTCTTGCCGTTCCAGTAGCGCTCGCTGAGGTCGTTCGCTTCGAGCAGGCCCACGACCTCGACTGTGAGCGGCGTGACATCCTCGTCCCAGAACGGATGCAGTTCGAGCCGATCGCCGAGGGCGATGCCCTTCGCCTGCGCCGTGACGGCGCCCAGCATCACCTCGATCGTCCCGTCCGGCGTCACGTCCGCCTGGGGCAGGCGGCCGGCGGTCAGCGTCGCGTGCTGGAGCAACTCCGAGCGGAAGCGGAAGTTCGCACGCGGGCGCGACGAATCATCGAGCTGCGGAGAGCCGCCGGGCTCGGTCGGGTAGAAGGTCGCGCTCGTCCCCTGCCGCACGACTGCGCCGCCGGCCTTGCCCAGTGCTTCGCGCGCGGCGCGGTCGACGCGTTCCTGCGACTGCGCGTAGAGCGGGGCGCGGATCGCAACGTTGGTCTGGGTGATGCGGACGTCGAGATCGTGAACCGCTTCCCGTTCGAGGGCGTGATCGAGGCCGAGGTCGCGGATCGCGTCGGCGTACACGACGGTGGAGGCGAGGATCGCGCCCGCGACGAGCGTGCCCACGACGACGCTGACGAGCAGCCGCCAGCTTCCGAGCATGCGGCGGATCGCGAGCACCGGCAGTGAACGAAAGTGCCGCACGGCCTCGATTCTACGGGCAGAGGCGGCGGATGCGCCCGCGCGGCCGTGTCGGCCGCGGCGTGCAGGCTCCCGGCGGGACGCGGCGACGGGTGTCAGCGGCCCGCGCCCGCTAGACTCGCCCCGTGGGCGAGCTCTTCTCCGTCTGGCGGTTCGCGCTGAGGCGCTTCGCTGCGAACTGGCCGCTGATGCTGCTGGTCGGGGCCGGCGCGGTGCTGGCCACGACGCTGCTGGCGGCAGCCCCGATCTACACCGACACGATGGCCGACATCGGCCTGCGCTTCCGCCTGGAGCGCGAGCTGGACGAGCCGCGCGAGCGCGCGATCAGCCTCTACGCCGAACGCCTCCGCCTCGGCGACCCGGTGCAGCTGGCGCAGACGCGGGCCTTCACCGCGGTCACCGAGGCGCGCATCGGCTGGATGGGCCCGGAGGTGATCGTCGAGCAGCGCTCCGATCCGCTGGGCGTCAGCTTCGTCTCCGCCTCCGACGGCTCGGAGCGGCGACCGTGGCCGGGCCGGCTGGTCCACCTCAGCGGCTACGCGGATCACGTGACGGTCGTCGAGGGCCGCCTGCCCTCGTCGCGGGCGACCACCGCCGAGGTGGTGCTCCCGGACGGCTTCCAGCGCGAGGCCGCCGTCGGCGATCGCGTGCTGCTGACCGCGCGCCGCTACGACGACTGCCGCCGCGTGCCGCCCTCGGAAGACGAGGAGGTGGCCGCCGACGAGGTGATCTGCCAGCCGAGCACGTTCGTGAGCGCCAGCCTGAAGGCGGAGATCGTGGGCTTCGTGCGGCCCGTCGACGCCGATGACCTGCGCTGGCAGCTCTTCGAGGACGGCTGGACGGTCCCCGCTGCGCCGCCGCAGCGTGGCTTCGGCTCGAGCGGGGACGGCGGGATGCCGCTGCTCACCTCGGGCGAGTACTTCTCCGGCGCGCTGACCATGCAGATCCCGGAGTTGCTCTCGCGCTACCGCGCGGGCGTCGTCCCGGACCTGCAGGGACTGGCCGTGCGCGACGTGCCGCGTGCGCTCGACGACCTCGCGATCTGGCCGGGCGATCTGCGGGACCGCCTCGGCCTCGCCGTGGGCGGGCGGCTCGAGTTCGAGGAGGCGCTCGCGCAGTTCCGCAACGCGAGCACCTTCTCGCAGATCCCGCTGCTGCTGCTGCTGTTGCAGGTCGCCGGCGTGGTCGCGTTCTACATCGTGGTGCTCACGACGCTCGCGCGCGAGCGGCAGGCGCAGGAGGTCGCGGTCTACCGCAGCCGCGGCGCCAGCACCTCGCAGCTGCTCGGGCTGACCCTCGCCGAGGGCCTGCTGATCGCCGTGCCGGCGGCGCTGCTCGGCCCCCTGCTCGCAGTGCTTGCCGTCTCCGCGCTCGGCTACACGCCGGCCTTCTCGGAGATCACCGGAGGCGCCGCCTTGCCGGCGGCGCTCAGCGAGGACGCCCTGCTGCTCTCCGTCGGCGGGGCGGTGCTCGCCCTCGTGGCGATGCTGCTGCCGGCCGTCGGGACGGTGCGGCGCGCGATCGTCGACGCGAAGCGGGAGCAGGCGCGCCCGCCGGCGCGCAACTGGTTCCGCCGCTATCACCTGGACCTCGCGCTGGTGGCGCTGGCGCTGCTGCTCTTCTGGCAGCTGGAACGCCGCGGCGCGGTCTTCGACCCGCAATCGGTCGGCGGCTGGCAGGCGGACCCGCTGCTGCTGCTCTCGCCGCTGGTGATGACCGCGGCGGCGGCGGCGCTGGTGCTGCGGCTCTACTCGCCGCTGCTGCGCCTGATCGCCTGGCTGCTGCGTCCGCTGCGCGGCGCCGCCGTCACGCTCGGCATCGGGCGCGCCGGACGCGATCCGGCCGCCAGCTCGCGGCTGCTGCTGCTCGTCTCCACGGCGGTCGCCGTCGGCGCCTTCGCCGCCTCCTACTCTCCCACCGTGGACCGCTCCTTCGAGGACCGGGCGCGCTACAACCACGGCGTCGACCTGCGCGCCGGGATCGGCGACTTCGGGCAGCTCGAAGGCGCCGAGGGGCTGGAGCGGCTGCGCGCCGTCGATGGCGTCGAGCAGGCGCTGCTCGTGCATCGCGGCGACGTCAGGCTGCCTGGCGGCGGGGCGGTGGCGCTGCTCGCGATCGACGATCGCCCGACGGCGGCCTCGATGCTCTGGTTCCGCGAGGATTTCGTGGACGAGCCGCCCGCGCGCCTGCTCTCCCGTCTCGACCTCGGCGTGCCGCTCGAGGGCGGCCTTGCGCTCCCGGACGACACGGTCGCCATCGAGATCCACGCCTTCACGGAGATCTCGCCGCGGATCGGGAGGCTGCGCGCCTGGGTCCGCGACGGCTATGGCGACTACTACGAGGCCGTGTTCAGCGCGCCCGTCGCCGGGAGCTGGACAGTGCTGCGGGCCGATCTGCGGCAGAATCTGCCGCCGCCGCTCACGCTCGCGGGCGTGCGCTTCACCGACCGCCGCATCCTCGTCCACAACGATGGCGCGCTCTTCCTCGACGACCTCACGGCGCTGCGCAGCGGCGGCGAGCGCGTGGTCTTCGAGGACTTCGAGAACGAGTTCAGCTGGTCGATGTACTCCCAGCGCGGCTCCACGGAGACGTTCGGGCCCTCCGACGAGCGCGTGCAATCGGGCCGGCGCTCAGCGCGCTGGACCTGGACGCGCGAGGTCGGCGAGCGCTCGCGCGTGCTTGCACCCAGCAATCCCGCCGTCCCGCTGAACGCGATCTTCAGCGAGAACGCGCTGGCCTTCTTCGGCGTGCAGCCGGGCGACCGCACGATCGCGCTCCTCGGCGACGGCTTCCAGGTTCCGCTGATCGTGCGCGGCTCGGCGAGGCTGTTCCCCACACTCGCTCCCGCCGGGGGCTTCGTGGTCGTCGACTACGAGCAGTTGCGCTCGATCGCGGGCGCCCTCGGCTCGCCCGCCCAGCAGACGCCGACCGAGCTGTGGATCGACTTCGCCGAGGGCGTCACACTCGCCGGGCAGGAGGCGATCGCGGCCCTGACCCAGGACCCCGAGTGGATGGGCTTCGCGGTGGGCGAGCCGCTGCTGCTGGCCGACCGCCTCGACGAGATCGCCTCGGATCCGACGTTGCAGGCGTCCGGCGGAGGCATCCTGCTGCTCGCGTTCGCGGGGGCGATGGGCGCGGCGCTGCTGGGCTTCGTCGTCTCGCTCGCGATCACGCTGCGAGGACGCACGGTGGAGGTCGCCGTGCTGCGCTCGCTCGGCGCCTCGAGGCGCGAGTTGCTGCGCGCCTTCGCCTTCGAGTGGGGCGTGGTGCTGCTCTTCGGGTCGCTGGTCGGCTTGTTGCTGGGGCGCTGGATTTCGCGGCTGATGCTGCAGTTCCTGGAGGTCACGGACGCGGGCGAGCCGGTGGTGCCGGGGTTCTCCGTGCAGACGGAGTGGCCGCTGCTGTCGATCGGCGTCGCGCTGCTCGCCCTCGCCGCCGCGCTCACGCTCTGGACGGCGTGGCGGGCGGTGCTGCGCCGCGCCGGCGCGGCCGCGCTCCGCCTCACGCAGTAGCTGGCGGCGGGCGAGGCGGGCGGCGTGGACGGCCGCGCGGGGCGCGGCGCATAGTGCGCGAGCGGGGCCGGCGCGGCCTCGCGGAAGCATCGAGGAGGACGGCGATCGCGATACCGATCCCGAGCTGGCGCTGGCGCTCCGTGGCGACGACCGCCTTCGTGCTCGCCGTCGTCTTCGTGCTGAGCGCCGGTGTCGGCTTTCTGCTCGAACACGAACCCGCGCCGGACGAGCGGCGTATCTCGATCAACCGGGAGGCGCCCCCGCCCGGCCCGCCGGAGTTCCTCGGCGGCGAGGTGGCGGATGTCGGCGGCGGGCGCATCGCGCTGCGCACCCACGAAGGCGTGATCGAGTTCGAGCTCGGTCCCGGCGCGTCCGCCGAGGAGCTGCGGCGCGCGGCCGAGCCGCGCTTCGCGCCGGGCGACGCGGTCAACCTCGGCGGCGAGCAGAGCGAGTTCGGCCTCGTGCTGACGGGCGTGGTCGCGCTCGAACCGGAGGGCGGCGGGGGCTCGTGGCCATGAGCGCGCGCGAGGGCGCGTCTCCGTGGCGTCTGCCCTGGGCGCTGGTCGCCGCGATCACGATCGCCGCCCTCGCGGCGTCCGCGCTCGGCGGGCTCGCCCTCGGGCGCTGGGCCGGCGCGCGCGCGAGCGAGCCGGCGGTGGTGCAGCTGGTAATCGAGGATCCGGCGCTGTCCGCCGCCCCCGTCATCGAGGGCTGGACCTCGCCCGGTGGATTCACGGGCTTCGGCGGGCTGCCGGCCCTGCCCGGCGAGGTCTGGCGCGCGGCGCTCGTGGTGGAGTCTGCGCCGGGCCGCCTCGTGATCTCCTCCGAGGGCGGGACGACGACGATCAACTTCGGTGAGCCGGTGCGGCTCTTCGAGATCGGACCGCTCGACGCCGTCGAGGTGGGAGACATCGCCGTCGTGCGTCTCGCCGACGGCGTGGTCCAGGCCGTGCTCGTCGTGCCGCCGGACCTGGAGCAGGGCAGCGGCGTTGCCGCTCCCTAGGGTCTGGAGCGCGGCGTGACGTCCTCCGCCCCGCCGGCGGACGCGGAAGGCGCCGCCGCGATCAGCCCGCAGCGGCTGGGGCGCATCCGCTCGCGGCTGCTCGAGTGGTACGACGCGCACGGCGAGGACTTCCCCTGGCGCGACGCGCGCAACCCCTACTGGGCGCTGGTCGCCGCGGTCTGCTCGCAGCAGACGCAGATGTCGCGCGTGCTGCCGCTCTGGCGGCGCTGGATCGAGGCGTTCCCGACGCTCGAGGCGCTCGCGGCGGCCGATCGCGCGGAGGTGCTGCGCGTCTGGGCCAACGCCGGCTACCCGCGGCGCGCGCTGCACCTGCAGGAGGCCGCGCGCCGCTGCGCGGCCGAGCACGGCGGACGGCTGCCACGCGACGAGGCGGCGCTGCTCGCGCTGCCCGGCGTCGGCCCCTTCAGCGCCGCGATCGTGCGCTGCTTCGGGTTCGGCGAGGACGCGGTCGCCCTCGACACGAACGTCGCGCGGGTGCTGGGACGGCTGCTGCACGGCGATCTGCAGCCCGCGCGCGAGACGGCGCCCGCGGCGCTGCGCGCGAGCGCGCGGCGGCTGCTGCGGCCGGGCGCCGCCGCGCGCTGGAACCCGGCGCTGATGGACTACGGCGCGCGCGTCTGCCTGCCGCGCCCGCGCTGCGAGGCCTGCGTCGTCGCCTCCTGCTGCGCGGCGCGCCCGCGCTTCGCGGCGGGCGAGCAGGCCAGGCCGCTGCGCGCGCAGGCGCCCTTCGAGGGCTCCGACCGCCAGTGGCGCGGACGCATCCTGGCGGCGCTGCGCGAGTCGCCGGAGCCGCTGTCCGCGGAGCGGCTGCTTCGCGGGCTGGCGTCGAGCGGAGGCCGGCGCGCCCCGTCGCCGGAGCGGTTGCGAACGCTGCTCGACGGCCTCTGTGCCGAGGGCTTCGTGTGGCGGCGCGGGGGGCGCTGCGGCCTCGGCGCGCCGCTTGCGGAGGGCGAGGCAGGCGCGGACCGGCGTCAACTCTGCTAGCCTGCCCGCCGCGAGCGAGGAGAGAGGTGACCATGTCTGAATCCGGCGACGCCACGGTCTACGGCGACAGCGAGGTGACGATCGAGATCGTCGCGGACATCGGTTCGTTCGGCAACAACGCCTACATCGTGCGGCCCCGCAGCGGGGACGCGGGCGCGACGCTGATCGACGTGCCCGGCGGCTTCGAGGCGGTGATCGAGGCCCTCGACGGCGCGCCCGTCGAGCGCGTCGTCGTGACGCACTCGCACCGCGATCACTGGGACGGCTTCGACGTGATGCGGGCGGCGATCGACGCGCCCGTCTTCGCCGGAGCCGAGGAGACGGACATCGACCCGGCGCGCGGGGTCGAGCGCCTGGCCGACGGCGAGGAGATCGCGGTCGGCGGGGCGTCGATGCGTGTGATCCATACGCCCGGACACACACCGGGTTCGATCTGCCTGCTGATCGGCGGCGCGCTGTTCAGCGGCGACACGCTCTTCCCCGGCGGTCCCGGCGCCTCGCGCTCGAACGAGGTGCTACAGCAGGAGATCGGCTCGATCACCTCGCGGCTCTACCCGCTGCCGGAGGAGACGCGGGTGCTCCCGGGGCACGGCCCGGGCACGACGATCGGCGAGTCGCGGCGGGAGTACGAGGTCTTCACCTCGCGCGAGCACGACCCGGATCTGCACGGCGACGTGCTCTGGCTGGAATCCTGACGCCCTCGATCGCAGCGGGACGCGCGCTGCGCTCCTTGCGCGGCGGGGCCTCGCGGCGATGGACCGCTGGCGAACGGCTCCCTAGGATTCGCCATCGCGCCGCACGTCGCCGGCGGCGCAGCAGGCGAGGAGCCTTTAGGTGAGCGCTGATCCCCGGCCGCAGGTCTCGACGCTCGACAACGGCCTGCAACTCGTGTTCGCCGAGCTGCCCCATGCGCGCTCCGTCTCGATCTCGATCTACCTCCGCGCCGGACAGCGCTACGAGGCGGCGCCCGAGGACGCCGGGATCTCGCACTTCGTCGAGCACCTCTGCTTCAAGGGCACGGAACGCCGCCCCGGCCCGCGGCTGGTGGCCGCGGAGATCGACGGCCTCGGCGGCTCGATCAACGCCGCCACCGATCGCGAGCTGACGGTCTACTACGGCAAGGTCACGCCCGACCGCTTCACCGAGGCGCTCGACCTGCTCGTCGACATGCTGCGCGGCTCGCAATGCCGTGACGAGGAGATCGAGCGCGAGCGCGGCGTGATCCTCGAGGAGCTGGCCGCCGTCGAGGATGCGCCGGACGAGCAGGCGAGCGTGCTGCTGGACGGACTGCTCTGGCCGGGCGAGCCGCTGGGACGCGACATCGCCGGCGCGCCGCGCTCGATCGGCGCGCTCTCCACGGAGCGCCTGCGCGGCTACTACCGCAGCCAGTACGTCGCCAACGCCGTGGTGATCTCGATCGCCGGGGCACTGCCCGCCGCCGAGGCTCGCGAGCGGACCGCGCACGCCGTCGCCGGCTGGCCCGCGGGCGAACCGGCGGAGTTGGTCCGCGCCGGCGGTCCGCCGCCCGGTCCCGGCCTGCGGCTGCTGGAGAAGGACACGGAGCAGGCGCACCTCGGCCTGGGGCTGCGCGGACTGGACTCGCGGGACGAGGACCGCTACGCCCTCGCCCTGCTCTCGATCGTGCTCGGCGAGGGGATGTCCTCGCGGCTCTTCATCCGCCTGCGCGAGGAGTTGGGGCTCTGCTACGACGTACACAGCGCAGCCGCCTACCTGCGCGACACGGGCGCGTTCTCCGTGCACGCCGGCGTCGATCCGGCCAACGCCGCGGAGACGGTGCGCGAGATCGTCGCGGCGCTCTCCTGCCTGCGATCGCCGATCGAGGCGGCCGAGCTGGCGCGCGCGAAACAGGTGGTGCGCTCGCGCATCCAGCTGCAGCTGGAGGACACGCGATCGGTCTCCGCCTGGCACGGCTCGCGGCTGGCGCTCGGCCTGCCGCTGCGCCAGCCGGAGGAGGCGATCGCCAGCTTCGAGCGCGTGACGCTCGATGACGTCGAGCGGGTGGCGCGGCGCCTCGTGCGCGCCGATCGCCTGCAGCTCGCGGCGATCGGTCCGATCGCCGACGCCTCCGTGCTCGAGGAAGCGCTGCAGCTCGCGGACTGACGGCCGGGCTGCACCACGTGCCGGTCTGGCCGCGGGCGAGCGAACGGGCCGCCCGCAGGCGGCCCGTGCTCGTACTCGTTGCCCCTGGGACGAGGCTACATGCCGGGCATGCCGGGCATACCGCCGCCCATGCCACCACCGCCCATGGCGGCCGCCATCTCCGGGTCCATCGCGCTCCTCGGGCCCTTCTCGGGGATCTCGGCGACGACGCTCGCGGTCGTGAGCATCAGGGCCGCGACCGAGACCGCGTTCTCGAGGGCAGCCCGCGACACCTTGACGGGGTCGAGGATGCCGAGCTCGAACATGTCGCCCATCTTGCCGAGGGCGACGTCGTAGCCCTCGTTCGCCCCGGCGCGGCGCACGTCCTCGACGAGCACGGAGCCTTCAAGGCCGGCGTTCTCGACGAGCAGGCGCAGCGGAGACTCAAGGGCGGAGTGCAGGATCCGCGCGCCGGTCGCCTCGTCCGCGTCGTCCATCGACTCCGCGAGTGCGGCGATGTCGTCCTGGATGCGGATGAAGGCGACGCCGCCGCCGGGCACGACGCCCTCCTCGACCGCCGAGCGGGTGGCGGAGAGCGCGTCCTCGACGCGGAACTTCTTCTCACGCACGGAGGACTCGGTGGCCCCGCCGACCTTGATCACGGCGACGCCGCCGGCGAGCTTGGCAAGCCGCTCCTGCAGCTTCTCGCGGTCGTAGGCGGACGAGGTGTCCGACACCTGGGCGCGGATCTGGCGGATGCGCGCCTGGATGCCCTCGTCCGTGCCGTGGCCGTCGATGATCGTCGTCCGCGACTTGTCGGAGACGATGCGGTGCGCGCGGCCGAGGTCCGCGACCTGGGCGTCCTCGATCGAGCGGCCCATGTCGGCGGTCAGGTAGGTGCCGCCGGTGAGGGCGGCGATGTCCTCGAGCGAGGCCTTGCGGCGGTCGCCGAAGGAGGGGGCGCGCACGGCGAGGAAGTTGAGGGTGCCGCGCATCTTGTTGATGACCATCGTCGCCAGCGCGTCGCCCTCGAAGGAGTCGCAGAGCACGACCAGGTTTTTGGAGATCTGCAGCGTCTTCTCGACGATCGGCAGCAGATCGCCGATGTCGGAGAACTTGTGGTCGGTGATCAGGATGTAGGGGTCCTCGATCACGGTCTCCTGGCGGTCCTGGTTGCTGACGAAGTGCGGCGAGATCCAGCCGTGCTCGATCTGCAGGCCGTCGACGAACTCGGTCTCGTCGTCGATGCTCTTGCCTTCCTCGACGGTGATCACGCCGTCCTTGCCGACCTTTTCCATGACGTCGGCGATGAGGTCGCCGATCTGGCGGTCGTTGCCGGCGATGCCGGCCACGGCGGCGATGGTCTGCTTGCCGTCCACCGGCGAGGACGCCTCCTGGAGGCGCGCGGCGGCGACGAGCTGTGCGGCGTCGAGGCCGCGGCGGATCGCCATCGGGTTGGCGCCGGCGGCGATGTTGCGGATGCCGTCGTGCAGGATCGCCTGGGCGAGGATGGTGGCGGTGGTGGTGCCGTCGCCGGCCACGTCGTTGGTGCGGATCGCGACCTGCTTGACGAGCTGCGCGCCCATGTTCTCGAAGCGGTTGGTGAGTTCGATCTCACGGGCGACCGTGACGCCGTCCTTGGTGATGACGGCGGGGCCGAAGTTCTTGTCCAGCACCACGTTGCGGCCGCGCGGGCCGAGCGTGACGCCGACGGCGCCCGCGAGGAGGTCAACGCCGGCTCGCAGCGAGCGACGCGCATCCTCGTCGAACTTGATCGTCTTGGCGGTCATGCGGGCGCGCTACTTTCCGTCGACGAGCTTGGCGAGCACGTCCTGGAAGCGAATGATGATGTACTCGGTCTTGTCGACGGTGATGTCCTGGCCCGTGTACTTCTGGTAGAGCACGCGGTCCCCATCGCCCAGCTCGAGGGTCTCAACGACGCCGGCGTCGTTGAGCTTGCCCGGGCCCACGGCGACGACAAGACCGTGCTGCGGCTTCTCCTTCGCGGAGTCCGGAATCACCAGGCCGGAGGTGGTGACCTCCTCTTCCTTGACGGCCTGCAGCACGATGTGGTCTGTCAAGGGAACGACTGAAGTTGCCAATTCACTATCCTCCCGATTGCCTGTTTTCTCTTTCTGTGTTCGGTTCGCGCCGAATCTTAGCACTCTCCCCGTTAGAGTGCTAGCGCTGTGTTCGTACATGATTTCATGTATGCTCAAGCCCACCGCCGGTCGCTGCGCGCGGCCGCGCGGGGGCGCCAGCGGGTAGGCGGCGAAGCCGCTGCGGGGACGGGCGGGGCGATGACGGAGCGCGAACCGCGGTACCGCGTCGGAGAGCGCGTCGAGCCTCCGGACGGGGGCGAGTGGGACGCGTCGCGCGTGCGCGCGCTGCGCCGCCACCTCGGCGAAACGCAGCGCCAGTTCGCGGACCGCATCGGCACCAACCAGCAGACCGTGTCCGAGTGGGAGCGTCGCGCCCGTCAGCCGCGCCGCATGGCGCGGCGGCTGCTCCAGCTCGTCGCCGAGCAGGCCGGGTTCTACCGCGTCGGCGGCGAGGCCGGGCCGGGCGGCGGTGCGCAGCCGTGAGCGCGCCGGCGATCGCGAGCGCGCCAGCGGAGCGCCGTCGGGGCGCGCGCGGCCGGGTCTCGTACGAGTCGCACAGCGCCGCGCCGCGTACGCGCTCCCTGCGCGAGTCCGCGCCGCCACCGTACCGGCCGCCGGCGCGTGCGGAGGCGCTGCCCGGCAGCGCAGCGAGAAAAAAGCTGCAGGAGCACGAGCTGGTCGCGCTCTGGCTGCTGGGGCGGACGCCGCCCGAGGCGCTGCCCTGGCCGCTGCTGCGGCCCGGCCGTGCCGGGCGGGGGCCGGGGCCGGACGTGCGCGAGGCGGCGTTCCTGCTGCCCGAGGGCGTCGTGCGCAGCGGTCCCGTGGAAGTTCACCTCGCGACCAGCGATTTCGTGCGCCACGGCCACGACCGTGATCCCGCGTACGGCGCGCTCGTCCTGCATCTCGTCTGGATCGACGACGGGCCGGAGCCCGGGGCGCCGCTGCCGCTGCCCGGCGGCGGATTCGCACCCACCTGCGCCGTCGGCCCGGCGCTGGGCGGTGATCCCGAACGGCTGCGCGCGCGGCTGCGCCTGGGACCGAGCGGCGCGGAGCCGTGCGCCGCGGCGGCCGCGGGCCGCGCCGCGGAGGAGACCACGGCGCTGCTGCGCGCCGAGGGGCGGCGGCGCATGGCGGAGCTGGCCTGGCGCGCGGACGCGCTGGCGGCCGGGCACGGCTGGCACGGGGCCTGGCTGCGGCTGCTGCTGCGCGCGCTGGAAGCCTCCGCCGGCCGCCGCCGCGAGACGCCGCACGCCCGGCTCGAGCTCGCCGCCGCGATCGGCCGCGGCCTCGGCGGCGAGCCGCTGCGCCGCCTCGCCGAGCTGGCGGCGGGCACGCGCCCCGGCCCGCTGATCGAGGCGTTGCGCGGCGCCGGCGCGATCGGGCGGGGGCGCGCCGCGGAACTCGGTTGGAACGCGGCGCTGCCGCTGCTCGCCGCGCAGGCCGCGGCCTTCGGGGACCTCGAGCTGGCGCGCCGCAGCGCGGCGCTGATCGAGGCCTGGCCGGCGCCGCGGCCCTACGGGCGCACGCTGGCGCTGCGCCGCCTGCTCGGCGCGCCCGCGCCACGGGCCGGCGCGCTGCACGCGCAGGGGCTGCTGCACGTGCAGGACCTGTGGTGCCGGCGCGGCGGCTGCGGCGTCTGCCCGCTCTCCGGGGACCACGCCGCCGCCGGCTGCGGGCTGAGCGGGCCCGGCGCGCCTCAATCCGGGCGCAGCACGGACTCCTCGACCTCCCGGTCGACGATCTCGGCGCGGCCGAGCAGCTCGCGGGCCGCGAAGCGCTGCGCCTCGTCGGCCAGCCCGCGCGCGGTCGCGAGGTCGCCGGAGACGACGGCGAAGCCGACGAGCGCGCGCTGCGGCTGATCCTGCGCGCCCACCTCGGCGGCGCTGAGCTCGAGCCGCCCGCGCAGCCGCGCGGTCAGCGAGCGCACGACGGCGCGCTTCTCCTTGAGGCTGCGCACGCCCGGCAGGTGCAGGGTGAGCAGCACGCTGATCGTGACCATCGTCCCGCCCGCCGCGCCGTCCATGTTTCTGCTACTGAGCCTGGCTGCTCCCCTCACCCTAACCCTCTCCACAAAGAGAGGGGACAGTCCGCAGCCTGCTAGAGACCGAGCGAGGGCTGATGGGGGACCGGCGCGCCGGAGCGGGGCAGCGCGGCCCGTCCGTGCGGCGTCGCCCTGGCATCGCGCGGCAGCGCGGGCGCGGCGCTGGCCGGGCCGCCGCCGTGCGGACGCGCGTACTGCCGGGGCGCGAGCTGCAAGGCCCCGTCCGCCGCGGGCTCGGGCCGGCCGATCAGCCGCTGCTGCTCCGCCGGCGGGGCGACGCCGAGGCGCTCGACGAACTCGTCCAGCCCCGGCAGTTCCGAGGCGCGCCGCAGCCCGAAGTGCTCGAGGAAGCGCTGCGTCGTGCCGTAGAGCGAGGGGCGGCCGGGGCCGCTCGCGCGCCCGATCCGCTCGATCAGCCCGCGCGCCCGCAGCGTGGCGAGCACGGCGTCGCTGCTGGTCCCGCGGATCGCCTCGATCGCCGCGCGCGTGACCGGTTGGCGATATGCAATCACGGCGAGCGTCTCCAGCGCCGCCGTCGAGAGCCGCCGCGCCGACTCCAGCCCGAGGAAGCGCTCGACCGCCTCGGCGGCCTGCGGCGCGGTGATCAGTTGCACGCCCTCGGGGCCGCGCTGCAGCTGCACGCCGTGCTCCCGCAGCGCGCCGTCGAGCGCGTCGAGGGCGCGCTCGATGCGGTGCGCGGTCACATCCAGCGCGCGCGAGAGCGCGCCGCTCGTGACCGGTCCGTCGGAGACGAAGAGCAGCGCCTCGACGAGTGCGCGCAGCTCGAGGGCGTCGGGTTGGGCGTCCGCTTCGGCGGGTGCGGGTGCGGGTTCGTCGGCCATCGCTGTCCCGGTCGGACGGCAGGGAGAGATGCGGCGCGGGAGTCGCCGCCGCTTCGATCGTACGATGCCGTGGATGATCGTCGATGTCCATAGCCACGTCTTTCCGCCGGCGATGATCGCGCGCCGCGACGAACTGGCGCGCGCCGACGCCGGCTTCGCCGAGCTCTACGGCGACGGCCGCGCGCGGCTGGCGAGCGCCGCCGAGCTGCTCGCCTCGATGGAGGGCGCGGGCGTGGACCGCGCCGTCGCCGCCGGCTTCTGGTGGCGCGACGGCGGGCACGCCGAGGCGCACGCCGAATACCTGCTCGACGCGGCCGCGGGAGAGGCAGCGGGAAAACTGCTGCCCTTCGTGCCGCTCGCCTTCGCGGACGGCGGCGCGCGGGCGCTGGCGCGCGACTACGCCGCGGCGGGCGCGCGCGGCCTCGGCGAGGTGCGCCCCGGCGAGCGCGACGAGCACGAGGCGGCGGCCTGGCTTGCCGAGGTCACGGCGGGGCTGGACCTGCCGCTGCTGGTGCACGCCTCGGAGCCGGCCGGGCACGGCTACGGCGGGAAGGGCGGCGGGTTCACGCCGGGCGGGCTGTGGCGGCTGCTGGGGGAGGGGCGGCTGCGCGTGATCGCGGCGCACTGGGGCGGCGGCTTCCCCTTCTACGCGCTGATGCCGGAGGTGCGCGCGTTGCTCGCCGAGGGCCGGCTCGCCTTCGACTCCGCCGCCAGCGCGCTGCTCTACGAGCCGCGCGTCTTCGAGGCAGTCGCAGGGCTGGTCGGGCCGGAGCTGCTGATGTGGGGATCGGACTACCCGCTGCGCGCGCAGGACCGCGATCTCGCCGAGGCTCGGGAGGCCGTCACCGATCCGGCGCAGCGCGCCGCGCTGCTCGGCGGCAACGCCGCGCGCTTCCTCGGCCTCGGCTGAGCGTGCGGCTCTTCCTCGCGATCGAAGTGCCCGAGGCGTGGCGGCGATCCGCCGCCGCGGCGGCCGCGGCGCTCGATGAGCAGCACCCGGGCCTGCTGCGCCTCGTGCGGCCGGAGTTGCTGCACCTCACGCTGCGCTTCCTCGGCGAGGTCGCGGAGGAGCGGCTGGAGCCGCTGCAGGCGGCGCTGCGCGAGGCCGTCCCGCCGGTCGAGGTCGCGCTCGAACTCGGCGCGGCCGGGATGTTCGGCGGATCGCGCGGCGGCGCTGTGTGGCTGGGAGTGGGCGGGGATCTTGAGGGGCTGCGCTCGCTGGCCGCGCGGGCCGAGACGGCCGTCGTCGCGGCCGGGCTGCCGGGGGAGCGCCGTGAGCTGCGTCCGCACCTCACGATCGCGCGCGTGCGGCGGCAGGCGCGGGCTGCCGATCGCCGCGCGATCGCCGCCTCGGTACGCGCGCTCGCCACTCCCGAGCCCGCGACGTTCGTCGCGCGGGAGCTGGCGCTGGTGCGCTCGCGGCTGCGGCCGGAGGGGCCGCGCTACGAGCGCCTGACGGCCTTCTGAGCTCGCGGGCGGCGAGGGCGGTTGACTCGCGGGGGCGGCGATTCTAGGCTCAGGGCGATGGGTGAGACACGCCGACGGAAAGCCCTCAACGCGCCGCGGCCGGGCCGCGGCGCTCGTGCGTCCGGACGCCCCGCGACGAAGGAAGGCACATGGACTCCGGGATGATTGGGAAGGTCGCAAAGGCGCACCGCTACGCTCGCGAGCGAGACCGCCTGCACGTCACGCAACTGACGGTTTCGGTAGCCGGGGACAACGGCAGCCACGAGGTGAGCCTCGACCACGGCCGCTGGCAATGCAGTTGCGACTTCTTCGTCCATCGCCGGGCCTGCGCCCACACCATGACCATCGAGCTCGTGCTCGAGGGCGCGCTGCTGCAGCCCGAGGCCGAGGCCGACGCCGTCGCCTGAGCCTTTCTCCGCTGCTCCTCCCTCGGAGGTTCAGGGTGTCTGCTGGCGGCAGAAGAGCCTGCTGCGCCCTCCTACAGAGAGGCGAGAGCCATGCAGACGTTCGTCGACGCCGAGGACGCGTACCTCGCATGGGTCGGCCGGCACACCGACGGATACGTCCTGAACGCCGGCCGGACCGAGGCGCCGTCGACCTCGGTAGTGCTGCACAGCGCTACGTGCTGGAGCATCAGCGGCGCCTATTCGAACTACACGACGCGGGACTACATCAAGGTCTGCTCGCTGGATCGGGGCGAGCTGGAACGCTGGGCCGGCCGACGCGCGCAGAGCGAGTTCCGCATCTGCCCCTTCTGCCTCGATTGATGCGCCAATGACGAACCTGCCACGGCTGCTGATCGCCACCGGCAACCCCGGCAAGGCCGCCGAGTTCGCGCTGCTGCTCGCGGGTAGCGGCTGGGACCCCGTCACCCCGGCCGAGATCGGCCTCGCCCGCGTCGACATCGTGGAGACGGGGCGCTCCTACCTCGAGAACGCGGTCACCAAGGCGGTGCGCCACGCCGAGGCCTCGGGTCTGCCCGCGCTCGGCGACGACTCCGGGCTGGAGGTCGACGCGCTCGACGGGCGGCCGGGCGTGCTCTCGGCGCGCTACGGCGGATCGCGTGCGCCCGGGGCCGCCGAGCGCAACGCGCTGCTGCTCGCCGAGCTGCGGGGCGTGCCGCCGGGCCGGCGCGGCGCGCGCTTTCGCGCGGTCGTCGCGCTGGCGCTGGCGGGCGGGCGCACGTGGGTGCGCGAGGGCGCCGTCGAGGGCCGCATCGCCGAGGCGCCGCGCGGCGCCGCCGGCTTTGGCTACGACCCGCTGTTCGAGCTGCCCGACGGCCGCACGATGGCCGAGCTGGGCGAGGAGAAGCACGAGTTCAGCCATCGCGCCCGCGCCGTGCGCGCCCTCTACCCGCTGCTGGAGCGCCTGAGCGCGCAGCGCTTGCTCCGAGAGTAGGCCGTGCGCTGCGCTCGATTCGCGGGCTCGCGAGGCGACGCGGCGGCCTCGCGTGCGATACTTAACGGCCGAAGGAGTCCGCATGAGCACCGAGCTTCCTCCAGCCGCCCAACCGTCCGCCGAGGCCTCCGGCGGCGCACTCGCCGATCGCTTCGGGCGGCCGCTGCGCGATCTGCGCATCTCCGTCACCGACCGCTGCAACTTCCGCTGCCGCTATTGCATGCCGCGGGAGGTCTTCGGCGCGGACTTCGAGTTCCTGCCGCGCGACGAGATCCTGAGCTTCGAGGAGATCGCGCGCCTCGGCGGCATCGCCACGCAGCTTGGCGTGCGCAAGATCCGGCTGACCGGCGGCGAGCCGACGCTGCGCGCGGATCTGCCCACGCTCGTGCGCATGCTGCGGGAGGCCGCGCCCGACGTGGAGCTGGCGATGACCACCAACGGCTCGCGCCTGACCACGCTCGCCGGCCCGCTCGCCGAGGCCGGGCTCGACCGCGTAGCGGTCTCACTCGACACCCTCGACGACGCGGCCTTCCGCGCGATGAACGACGCCGACTTCCCGGTCGCACTGGTGCTCGAGGGCATCGAGGCCGCCGCCGCGGCCGGGCTCGCGCCGATCAAGATCAACGCCGTCGTCAAGCGCGGCATCAACGACGGCGGGGTCGTGGACTTGGCGCGACGCTTCAAGGGCACCGGCATGGTGCTGCGCTTCATCGAGTACATGGATGTCGGCGTGACCAACGGCTGGCGGCTGGACGACGTCGTCCCGGCGCGCGAGCTGGTCGAGCGGATCGACGCCGCGCTGCCGATCGAGCCCGTCGAGCCGTCGTACCGCGGCGAGGTCGCGAAGCGTTGGCGCTACCGCGACGGCGAGGGCGAGATCGGCTTCATCACCTCGGTCTCGACCCCGTTCTGCGGCGACTGCACGCGCGCTCGCATCTCCGCCGACGGCAGCCTCTACACCTGCCTCTTCGCCGTCGCCGGGACGGACCTGCGCGGCCCGTTGCGCGAGGGCGCCGACGACGCTGCGCTGGCGGCGCTGCTGACCGGCATCTGGCGCGAGCGCGAGGACCGCTACTCCGAGATCCGCTCCGAGGGCACCGAGGACCTCCCGCGCATCGAGATGTCGTACATCGGTGGCTGAGTCCGCGGCGGACGATCGGGCGCTGTCCCACCTCGATGCGCGCGGCCACTCGCGGATGGTCGACGTCTCGGAGAAGGACGTGACGCGGCGCGAGGCGACGGCGCGTGGGCGCGTGGCGATGAGCGCCGAGACGCTGGCGCTGATCGGCGAGGGGCAGCTGCCCAAGGGCGACGTGCTGGCGGCGGCGCGCATCGCCGGCATCATGGCCGCCAAGCGCACGCCCGACCTGATCCCGCTCTGCCACCCGCTGCCGATCAGCGGTGTCGAGGTGCAACTCTGCCTCGACCCCGAGGATCCCGCAGTGGAGATCGAGGCGACCGTGCGCACCAGCGCGCGCACCGGGGTCGAGATGGAGGCGCTCACCGCCGTCTCCGTCGCCGCGCTCACGATCTACGACATGTGCAAGGCCGTGCAGCGCGACATGCGCATCGAGGCCGTTCGCCTCGTCGCCAAGTCCGGCGGCCGCTCCGGCGACTACCGCGCGGACGCGTAGCCGCCGCCCTCACCGAGGGGCATTGACCCCTCCTTCCCCGGACCGCCTCGGGGGCTGGTGCGCCCTCGGGAGTCCGGCGTGCCCCTCACCCCCGCCCTCTCCCCCGGGAGACCTTTGCAAAACTCCTTGTGAGCGGCACAGTCTGACGAACTGCATTGGGAGGGTTGCCATGCATCAGCGAACCGGTCTGCCATCGTTGGTTGACGCCTTGATTCCCGAGGGGCTTGGAGGCAACGAGACGCTGGAACGGATCGATGCCTTGTTGGACTGGGGGCGGCTCGGGGCGGTGCTGGAGACGGTGCATGCGGCACCCGAGGGCAGGCCCAGCTACCCGCCGCTGACGATGCTGAAGATCGCAATCCGGCAGCAGTGGTACACGGCGTCGGACCCGGCGATGGAGGAGGCGCTGCGGGACCGCATCTCCTTCCGCAGCTTTGTGGGCCTGGGCTGGACGGGCGGGACGCCGGACCACTCGACGATCAGCCGCTTCCGGAAGGAACTGACGGAGCGGGGTCTCGCGGAGCGCTTGTTCGCCGAGCTGAGCCGCCAGTTGGAGGAGCGCCGGTTGCTGGTCAAGCAGGGGACGCTGATCGACGCGACCATCATCGAGGCGCAGGCGCGGCGGCCGTCGATGGGGCAAGGCCCGGGAGCGCGGAGCGCCACCGACCGCGACGCGGCATGGACCCGCAAGGGCGGCGCCGCGCACTTCGGCTACAAGGCGCACGTCGGGATGGATGCGGGCTCCGGGCTGATCCGGAAGGCGCTGCTGACGCGTGCGAACGTGAACGACACGGAGGTGGCGGACAGCCTGGTGAGCGGAGATGAGGAGGCGATCTATGCGGAGGCGTACGAGTCGAAGGAACGGCGCGCGCGGCTGAAGTCACGGGGGTCAAGGACCGGATCATGCACCGCTCGCACAAGCACCAACGGGGACTGCCGCACTGGCAAAGGCGGCGGAACGAGTTGATCTCCCGCGTGCGCGCGCCGGTAGAGAAGGTGTTCGGGACGCTGAAGCGCTCCTATGGGTACCGGCGGGTGCGGTACATGGGCCTGGAACGAAACGCGACGGAGCTGTCGCTCAAGTGCCTCGCGTACAACCTGCGTCGCGCCGAGCGTCTGCTCTTCGCTGACGCCCCTGTCCCGGGCCGGAGTGCGCCCTAGCGGCCTGCCGGGGCCACAATCGGGGCCCCCGCGCCGGGATCGGCCCCCGCGGCGGCGCAACAACGCCGCCCAATCCGCGCATCACCACCCCGGCGTCCTCGATCAGCCTCAGCATCTGCCCCCTGACGGGTTACGCAAAGGTCTCCTCAGGGAGAGGGGACCGGATAGCCTGCTCACCCACCAGGGACCCCCGACCCGGGGATGCCCCCAGCGGCGAGGCATGTAGAGTGCGGGCATGGCGTTTGACACGGATCGAGGCGTCGCGCGGCCCGGCGGGGCGCGGTGACGACGCTGGCGTCGCGCGTGGAAGCGGCACGCAGGATCGCGACTGGGCGCACACCGATCTTCTACGGCTGGTGGATCGTCGCCGCCGGCTTCGGGACGCAGACGCTCAACGGCGCGCTGCTCTTCCACGCCTTCGGCACCTACGTCGTGCTGCTGCAGGACGACTTCGGCTGGAGCCGCACCGCCCTCGCGGGCGCGTTCGCGATGCAGCGCGTGGAGAGCGGACTGCTCGGCCCGCTGCAGGGCTGGATGATCGATACCTGGGGCCCGCGCCGCGTGATGGTGGTCGGCATGGTGATCTTCGGTATCGGCTTCATCCTGCTGAGCCGCATCGAATCGCTCACGGGCTTCTACCTCGCCTTCCTTGTGATCGCGATCGGGTCCAGCCTCGGGACGCACTTCGGCGTGACGGTGGCGGTGGTGCACTGGTTCCAGCGCAACCGCGCGATGGCGCTGGCGCTGCTGATGACGGGCACCGCCGCGGGCGGGCTCATGCAACCGATCGTCGTCCCGGCGATGGAGGAGTTCGGCTGGCGCAGCGCCGCCTTCGTCTCCGGGCTGATCGTCATCGTCGCCGGTGTCCCGCTCGCGCTCATGGTGCGCCACCGCCCCGAGGACCACGGCTACCGGGTCGACGGCGGCCCCCCGCCCGAAGAGGCAGGCGCGACGCGCGCCGACACGCCCGGGGAGGTCAGCTTCACAGTGCGGCAGGCGCTGCGTACGCGCGCGTTCTGGTTCCTCGCCATCGGCCACGGCATGGCCGCGCTGGTGATCGGCTCGATCTTCGTGCACTTCCAGGTCTACTCGAACGCTTCGCTGGGCTTCTCATTGAGCGCGGGCGCGTTCGTGATCCTGCTGATGACGGTGACGACGGTGGTCGGGCAACTGGGGGGCGGCTACCTCGCGGACCGCACCAACAAACGGCTGACGATCGTCTTCGCCCTGCTCGGGCAAGCGATCAGCCTGGTCGTGCTCGCGCTCGCGAGCAGCTATTGGATGCTGATCGTCTTCGCGATCTTCGCCGGGGTCGGCTGGGGCGCGCGCGTACCGGCGATGCAGGCGATGCGGGCCGAGTACTTCGGGGGCAAGGCCTTCGGAACGATCATGGGCTTCTCGTCGCTGGTGGTTATGTTCGGGATGATCCTCGGTCCGCTCTTCGCGGGGTTCGTCTATGACGTCACGGGCAGCTACCGGGGCGCCTTCATGGTGCTGTCCGGAGCGGCCCTCGTGGGCGCGGTGTTCTTCTGGCTCGCCGTCCGCCCCGCCCTCCCCGACAGCGCCGAGGGCGAGGCGGCGCCCGCGTAGCTTCGCCCTCGTGACGACGCGCGGCAGGCGCTACACGGATCGAGGCTGGCCGGGAGCCGGAGTCAGTCGAGGCTCGCGAGAAACTCCCGGAACTTCGGCAGCGCGATGTCCTGGTGCGTGACGTGCAACTGCGTCGGCGCGCCCTCGATCTCCACCAGCTGCGCGCCGGGGATCTGCGCGGCGATGAAGCGCGAGTCGTCCGGCGGCGTGATGCCGCTCTCGAGGCCGCCGAAGACGAGCGTCGGCACGCGGATATGCGGCAGGATCTCGGTCAGGTCCACCGTCGGCACGTAGTCGAAGAGCGCGATCAGCGTGCGCGCCGAGGTCTTTCCCATCTCGTGGTGGTACCAGCGCACCATCTCCGGGTCGGCCTTGTCGCCGAAGCGACGCGAGCCGTTACCGGTCGCCCACGCCTCGACGCCCTGCTCGAGGATGATCTCGGTGGAGTGCAGGAAGTGGTCCGGCACCGCGTTGAGGCGGTAGGGCGCGCCGCAGAGCGTGAGGCTGCGCGTGCGATCCGGGTACTCGTACGCGAACTGTAGGCAGATCGGCCCGCCCACCGTCTCCCCGACGAGATGCACCTTCTCGATGCCCAGCGAGTCGAGCAGCAGCCGCAGATCGTTGGCGAGGCCGCTCAGGCTGTAGCGATAACCCCCGGGGATGGGGGAGGAATGCCCGAAGCCGCGCGCGTCGGGGCGTAGCACGCGGTAGTCGCTGGCGAGGCCGGGCACCCAGAAGAACCACAGCTTCCCGCTCTTGCCCGCCCCGTGGTGGAGCAGAATCGCCTCCGCGTCGTCCTCCCAGGGCGGCGTGAAGTCGTCGAGCTCGTAGTGCATCTCCAGCGTGTCGTCGATCCGGGCTGTCGGCATCTCGTCCTCCTTCGATCCAGTTGGCGCGCGCCCGGTCTCCCCGCGCTACGTGACTCGCGCGAGGAAGCTCGCGTAGCGGTCCAGCGTGGGGTAGCCGAGGTCGCGTTTGGGGCTGCCGAGGTTGAAGAGCAGCCGGTCGACGCCCCCCTCGCGCAGGCGCTCCACCTCGGCGGCCGCGGCGTCCACGGCGGCGGGATCGGCCTCGGCAGGGTCGTCTCCGGCAGCGGGGATCGCGGGGCCGTTCATGCTGACGTGCAGCGCGGCCGGATCGCGGCCCGCGTCGGCCCACTGGCGGCGCAGCTCGGCGATTTGCGGGAGGATCTCCGGGTCGCCGATGGGGATGCGGTATGGAATCCAGCCGTCGCAGTAGCGCACGATGCGCTCGAACGTCCTCGGGCTGTTCTGGCCGAGCAGGATCGGCGGGCCGCCCTCCTGGACCGGCTTCGGATAGCACCAGACCGGATCGAAGTCGACGGTCTCGCCGTGGAACTCGGCCTCGTCGTCGGTCCACAGCGCCCTCATCGCCTCGACGCGCTCGCGGGTGACCCTGAAGCGATCCTTCCAGGCCACGCCGTGGTTGGCCATCTCCTCGCGGTTCCAGCCGCTGCCGATGCCGATGATCACGCGTCCGTTCGAGATCTGGTCGAGGGTCGCGATCTCCTGCGCGAGCGTGATCGGGTCGCGCTCGGGGATGAGGCAGATCGCCGTGCCCAGCTTGATCCGCTCGGTGACGGCCGCGGCGGCGGCGAGCGCGACGAAGGGGTCGTAGAGGTACCAGAAGTTCTGGCGCAGGTCCGGGCGGCGCTTGCGCAGCTCGTCGGCGCTCTCGCCGGGCCGCGGCGGACTGCGGTCCCCGATGCCGATGTAGGCCGTCTCGCGGCGCACGGGGATGTGCGTGTGCTCGCCGAGGAAGAGCGAGTCGAAGCCGCGCTCCTCGACGGCGCGGCCGACCTCGACGGGCGAGAGCGTGAGGTGGTTGACGATGATGTGGATCCCGAACTGCACGCTGCGCCCCTCTCGTCCCGCGCGCGGGGAGCGGGCAGTCCCGCTCGCCGCGCAGTCTGCCACACCCCGGCGATGGGCGACGGGTGGGCGCGCCGCTCATCCCCGGCACAACGGTGTATGGTAGACAAGGCCACCGTGGTTCTACCCCGAAGGATGCTCCGTGAGCCTCAACATCAAGAACGAGCGGACCTGCCAGCTGGCCGATGAGCTCTCGCGCCTGACAGGCGAGACCAAGACCGGGGCCATCACGGTCGCGCTCGAGGAGCGCCTGGACCGGGAGAGACGGCAACGCAGCATGGATGCACGTCTCGACAGGATGCGGGCCATCTCCAAGCCCCTGGCCGCGCGTCTCCGCGCGGGCGGCCCGACGATCGATCACGGCGAACTGCTGTACGACGAGCGGGGTCTGCCGAAGTGATCGTCGATACGTCGGCGATCATCGCAATCCTGTTCAACGAGGCCGATGCAGACCGTTACGACAGAGCAATAGTGGCGGCTCCGATCTGTCGCATCTCCGTCGCGAACTTCCTCGAGGCGACCATCGTTCTCGAGAGTCGGGAAGGCATCGGGGCCGCGCATGATTTCGATGCCTACCTGGAAGAAGCGGCGGTCGAGTTGGTCGCGGTGACCACCGAACAGGCACAGGCCGCACGGCAGGCCTGGCGGCGCTTCGGCAGGGGCAACCACCCGGCGGCGCTGAACTTCGGCGACTGCTTTGCCTACGCGCTTGCGGAGACCACGGGCGAACCACTGCTGTTCAAGGGCCGGGACTTCGCGCTCACCGACATCCCCGCTGCCTGACGCCCGCGTACCGGGCCCAGAACCCCCGCTGCGCCCCCCGCCCGCGCGCGGTAGGATGCCGGGAACGGCGCGCGACGCCACTCTCCGCCTCGCCGCCGCACCGGAAGGAGGCGCCCGATGCCCGCACTCGACGGCATGCGCGTCCTCGACATGACGCAGTACGAGGCCGGCACATCCTGCACGCAGGCGCTCGCCTGGCAGGGCGCGGATGTGGTCAAGGTGGAACCGCCCGGCGTGGGCGATCCCGGCCGCGGCCTGAAGACTGAGGGCCGGCCCCCGCAGTACTTCCTCAACTACAACAGCAACAAGCGCAGCATCGTCATCGATCTCTCGACCGATCGCGGGCGCGAGATCCTGCTCGACCTCGTGCCGCGCTTCGACGTCTTCGTCGAGAACTACGGCCCGGGCGTGGTCGAGAAGCTGGACATCGGCTACGAGGTGCTGCGCGAGCGGCACCCCTCGATCATCTACGCACAGATCAAGGGCTTCGGGCTGAGCGGGCCGTACGCGGACTTCAAGTGCTTCGACAGCGTCGCGCTGGCGGCGGGCGGCGCGTACTCGATCAACGGCGAGCCGGACGGGCCGCCGATGCGCCCGGGCGCCTCGTTCGGCGACACCGGCACGGGCCTGCAGATGGCCCTCGCCATCGTCTCCGCCTACGTGCAGCAGCAGCGCACCGGCGAGGGCCAGCTGATCGAGCTCTCGATGCAGGAGGCCGTGACCTACTTCATGAAGACGATGGGCCGCGAGTTCTGGGGCAGCGATCGCGACGCGCCGCGCGTCGGCAACGGCCTGGGCGCGCCGACGAACGTCTACCCCTCGAAGGGGGGCGGGCCGAACGACTACCTGCACATCTGCGTCGTGACCTCGCGCATGTGGGACACGCTCTGCGTGGCCCTCGAGCGGCCGGACCTGGCGACGGACCCGCGCTTCGAGACCGCGCCCAGCCGCCGCGAGCACGCGGCCGCGCTCTACGAAGAGGTCGCACAGTGGACCCGCGTGCGCACCAAGTACGAGGCGATGCACGTCCTCGCATCCGCGGGCGTGCCCTGCACGGCGGTGCTCTCCACCCAGGACCTGCGGACCGACCCGCACCTCTGCGAGCGCGGCCTGTTCGAGCAGCACGAGCACCCTGAGCACGGCACGATCGAGCTGATGCGCTCGCCCGCGCGGATGTCGGGCTCCGAGGTCGCCATCGAGTTGGCCCCGGGCCTCGGGCAGCACACGGGCGAGGTACTTGAGACAGAGCTGGGGCTCGCGGGCGATCAGATCGAGGAATTGTGCGCGGCCGGCGTCGTCGCCTGACGAGGCCGGAAAGCGGAAGGGAAGACGCATGAAGCTGGCATTGGGGCTCGGACACCTCGGATCGACGTCGATCGACATCCCCTTTGAGCGGATCAAGCTTGCGGAAGATCTGGGCTTCGACATGGTCTGGTGCGCCGAGATCTGGGGGCACGACGCGGTCGTGCCGCTGACCTGGATCGCCGCGCACACGGAGCGCATCGGCCTCGGCACCAACATCCTGCAGCTGCACGGGCGCTCCCCGGCGCTGGCGGCGAACACGATGACCACGATCGACATGCTCTCCGGCGGCCGCGTGCGCGGCGTCGGCATCGGGCTCTCCGGCCCGCAGGTGATCGAGGGCTGGCACGGCGTGCCCTTCGGCAAGCCCGCGAAGCGCGTCGCCGAGTACATGCAGATCATGCGCATGGTCTGGGACCGCGAGCAGCCGCTCGCCTTCGACGGCGAGGAGTACCGGCTGCCCTACGACGGCCCCGACGCGACCGGCCTCGGCAAGCCGCTCAAGTCCGTGCTGCACCCCCGGCGGCTGCCGCTCTACGTGGGCGCGATGGGGCCGATCAACGTGCGCAACGCCGCCGAGTTCGGCGACGGCTGGGTCACCTCGCGCTGCCCGCCGAAGCGCATGGGCGTCTACGAGGAGTACATCGACGAGGGCCTGCGCCGCGCCGGCAAGAGCCGCGACGACTTCGAGATCGCCGCTTCCACGCAGGTGATCGTCACCGACGACGTGCAGGCCGGGTTAGACAAGATGAAGGAGAACCTCGCGCTCTACGTCGGCGGGATGGGCGCCCGCAACATGAACTTCCACAACGACCAGGTCCGCCGCTTCGGCTACGCCGAGGCCGCCGAGCGCATCCAGGAGCTCTTCCTCTCCGGCCGCAAGCGCGAGGCCGAGGAGGCCGTCCCCGACGAGCTGTGCGACGAGATCGCCCTCGTCGGGCCGCCGGACCGCATCCGCGAGCGCTACCGCGACTGGGAGGACTCTCGCGTCACGATGCTCAACCTCGGGCTCAACACCACGCTGGAGGCGATCCACCTGATGGCGGAGCTGACCGGCTCGGCGAAGCGCGTCGGGGCGAGCGTCTAGCGGACAGGTCCACGACCGGACGATGAGCAGCGCGCCGGGCTGGGACGCGCGCGCCTACGACGAGAGCTTCCGCTTCGTCTCCGATCACGCCGGAGACCTCGTGGCGCTGCTCGATCCGCAGCCGGGGGAGCGCATCCTCGACCTCGGCTGCGGGACCGGGCGGCTCGCGGCAGCGATCGCAGACTGCGGCGCCTCGGTCACCGGCGTCGACAGCGACGCGGCGATGATCGAGGCGGCGCGGGCGCAGTTCCCCCGGACGGCGCACCCGACGCTCGAGTTCGCGCAGGCAGACGGCGAGGCACTGGATGAGGCCTCGCTGGCGGGGCCGTTCGACGCCGTCTTCTCCAACGCGGCGCTGCACTGGATGACGCGCCCGCAAGCGGTGCTGCGCGGCCTGCGCGCGCTGCTGCGGCCCGGCGGGCGGCTCGTCGCCGAGCTGGGCGGGCGCGGCAACGTCGCCATCGTCGAGGGCGCCCTGCGCGACGCCCTCGAGACGGTGGGCATGGCGCGTGAGCGCCAGCCGCGGCCGTGGTACTTCCCGAGCCTCGCCGAGTACGCCGCGCTGCTGGAGCAGCACGGCTTCGAGCCTCGCCTGATGACGCTCTTCGACCGCCCGACCACGCTGGAGGACGGCGCGGACGGGATGGCCGGCTGGCTGCGCATGTTCGGGCATCCCTGGCTCGCGGAGCTGCCGCCCGAGCGCGCCGAGGCGGTGATCGCTCGCGTCGAGGCGGCCGTTCGCCCGCAACTCTGGCGCGAAGACGAAGCGGACGGCGGGCGCTGGGTCGCCGACTATCGGCGGCTGCGTGTCGTCGCCGTGCGCGGGGACGGCGAGGCGCAGTAGCGGGACGGCGTCAGGACGCGGCGGCGACGGCCGCCTCGCCGAGGATCGCGATCGCGTTGCGCAACTCGCCGGGCGGCTGCGCGGGGAAGGCGAGGCGGACATGCCCCTCGCCGCCGCCGTTCGCGAAGTAGAGCGGCCCCGGCGTCACCGCGACGCCACGCGCGGCGGCCTCGCGGCCGAAGTCGACCGCGTCCAGCCGATCGCCGAGGCGCAGCCAGAGATAGAAGCCGCCCGCCGGCGGATCGAAGCTCGCGAAGCCGTCGAGCGCCTCGCGCGCGGCCGCGACGGCGGCGTCGCGCCGCTCGCGGTAGATCGAGCGCAGGCGCTCGACGTGCGCCTCGTAGCCTCCCCCGCCGCCCGCCCGCAGGTACTCCAGCACGGTGCGATGGACGAAGGGCGAGGCGCCGTTGTCGAGGCGGGCGAAGACGAGGCGGCGAATCACCTCGGGCGCCGCCACCGTCCAGCCGAGCCGCAGGCCGGTCGCGATCGTCTTCGAGGAGGTGCCGACGTAGAGCACGCCGCGGCCCCGGGCGAGCGAGAACAGCGAGGGAGGCGGCGGGCCGTCGAGGTCGAGCCCCGCGTAGGCGTCGTCCTCGACGATCAGCAGGCGGTGCTCCTCGGCGATGCTCAGCAGCTCCTCGCGGCGCTCGAGCGGCATCGTGCTGCCGCTCGGATTGTCATAGGTCGGGATCAGGTAAAGCAGCTTCGGCGGAGGCCCCTCCGCGCGGGCGAGCGCCTCGGCGAGCGCATCGGTGCGCAGGCCGTGGGCGTCCTGCGGGACGTCGATCAGCCTCGCGCCGCGCGCGCGGAAGGCGCGGATCGCGCCGGGGTAGGTCGGCGCGCCGACGACGGCGACGTCGCCGGCTCCGAGGAACGCGGCGGCGATGTTGTCGATGGCGTGCGCGCTGCCGGAGCAGAGCGTGACGTGCTCCGGCCCGACGGCGAGGCCCTCGGCGCTGTGCCGCTCGGCGATCCAGGCGCGCAGCGGCGCGTAGCCCTGCGCCCCGCCGTAGGTGAGCGCGCCCGCGGGATCGTCGCGCAGCGCGCGGGCGGCAGCCTCCGCGATTTCCGTGGCGGGCAGCGAGGCGCGGTCCGGCACGCCGGCGTTGAGGTCGTAGCGCAGGACGGAGAGCGAGGTAGGCTCGGCGAGATCGCCGAGATAGGGCGCGAGCAATCGCTCGATCCCAGTCTCGTCCCATGGAGAACGCTCGGATCTGCCCACGCGCGCAGCCTACGGCCCAGCACCTCGCTCCGACAACGCCCCTCCCCCGCCCTAATGGGGCTCGACCAGCAGCCCGGTGTATCGGGCAGACTGGTCCCGGACCGGCCGGCCGGCCGGTGAGCACTTCCTCGCCCAGAGACCCTGGGATCTCCAGGGAGAGACCGTGCCCCGGTTGGTTCGTCCGGGTTGTCCGCAGCACTGCTGGGGTGTCGTGCCCGAGAGCACTGTTCCATTAGGCCGTCGCAGGACCAGCCCGGCAGGTCGCATCAAGCAGCACGAAGCGGAGGGAAGCGAGGCACGATGACCCTGTACGTTGGCGACGACTGGTCCGAAGACCACCACGACATCCAGCTCATGAACGAGGCCGGCGAGCAGCTCGCCGCCAGGCGGCTGCCCGAAGGCGTCGCGGGTCTCGCCGCACTGCACGAACTGGTCGCCGCGCACGCCTCGGACCCGGGCGAGGTCGTGGTCGGGATTGAGACCGAGCGCGGGCCCTGGGTCTCGGCCCTGCTCGCGGCCGGCTACCGCGTCTACGCGATCAACCCACGCTCGGCTGCGCGCTACCGCGACCGTCACCATGTCGGCGGCGCCAAGTCCGACGCTGGCGACGCGAAGCTGCTCGCCGACCTCGTCCGCACCGACCGCCACAACCACCGCCCGGTCGCCGGCGACAGCGACGACGCGGGCGCAGTGCGGGTCCTGGCCCGCGCCCACCAGCAGCTGATCTGGGACCGCGTCCGCCAGACCAACCGCCTGCGCAGCGCGCTGCGCGAGTACTTCCAGGCGGCCCTGGTGGCGTTTCCCGACCTCGCGCACGGTGACGCGCTGGGGCTGCTGGCCACGGCGCCCGGCCCGCGTGAGGCGGCGCGGCTGAGCATCACCCAGATCCGCGCGGCCCTCCGCCACGGTGGCCGCAAGCGCAGCATCGAGCAGCGTGCCGCCGCGGTCCGCGCAGCGTTGCGCTCCCCGCAGCTTGAAGCGCCACCCGCCGTGAGCAGGGCGTTCGCCGCGAGCACCCGCGCGGCGGTTGCGCTGATCGCTGAGATCAATCGTCAGATCAAGGAGCTCGAGGCCGAGCTCACGAGCCATTTTGAGCAGCACCCGGACGCCGAAATCTACCGCTCCCTGCCCGGACTCGGTGTCGTCCTCGGCGCCCGGGTGCTCGGAGAGTTCGGGGACGACCCCGCACGCTACGAGTCGGCGAAGTCCCGCAGGAACTACGCCGGTACCTCGCCGTTGACCGTAGCATCCGGCCGCAAGCGGACCGTGCGGGCGCGCTTCGTCCGCAACCGGCGGCTCTCCGACGCCGCGGACCAGTGGGCGATGTGCTCACTGCAGGTCAGTCCCGGCTGCCACGACTTCTACCGGCGGCGGCGTGCTGCCGGCGACCTCCACCACCAGGCGCTGCGCGCCCTCGGCAATCGCCTCGTCGGCTACCTGCACGGCTGCCTCAGGACGCGCGCCCGCTACGACGAGGCCACCGCCTGGGCGCACCGCCACGACCGCGAGCAGCTCGCCGCTTGACGTCTTAGCACCCTAGGGTGTCTCTCCCTGAGGAGACCTTTGCGAAACGCCCGCGGAACGGGGCGCAGCGCGCTTCGTGTACAAGGCGCGCCTCAGCGCGGCCATCGAGGGCAGTCCGGCTCCCTCTCCACGCGAGGAGGAGCAGGGAGCAGCGAGGGATGCGAGAGACGCGCCGTCGTTTGGTCGGGGGCGTAGCGGCGCTGCGAGGTATCCTCGCGTCCGATCGAAACAGCCCCCACATGAAAGAGCTGCCTGGGGTGGGTGGGTGGGCCGGAGCGGCCCTGCGGGGCGTCAACAGAAGCAGCCTGCGCGTGCTCCTCCGGGATGGGGGTTTGGGGGGCCCTGCGAGGTATCCTCGCGTCCCGATCGAAACAGCTCCCGGCAGCAGACGCTCTGGCTGTCGCGGCGCGTTGTGGCGCCGCCGATCCGATCGCGGCGGGCGGCTCCACCTCGCCGCGCTGGCGCGCGGCGGACCCCTCACCCCCGCCCTCTCCCGCAAGGGGAGAGGGCGGGCTATCGAGCCTGAGGCAGCCGCGCGTTATGCTAGCGCGCGTGTCCCGGCAGACGGGGCCGGGCAGGGCGCCGGACGGCGCCGCCGCTGCGGTGAACGAGGCGCCATGGCCGAGCATCGATGCCTGAACGTCTTCTTTGACGTCGACTACACGCTGATCATGGCGGACGGCCGACTGCGCAATCACACCGAGGAGGTGTTCACCCGCCTCAAGGAAGCCGGCCACTCGATCTACATCTGGTCCGGCGTCGGCATCCGGCGCTTCGACATGCGCCTGCACGGCCTCGACGGCTACGTCGACGACTACTTCGTGAAGCCGCTCTACCGCTACCGCGATCGGCTCGAGGAGATGGACGTCAAGGTGATGCCGGACTACGTCATCGACGACCACTCGCAGGTGGTCGCCGCCTTCGACCACGGCTATCACATCCCCGACATCGCCCGCAGGGACGACCGCGAACTGCTCAACATCCTTGAGGAGATCGAGGCGCTGGCCGCAGGTGCGACGGTCGACGGCGACGGCGAGTAGCACGCGAGAGGCGGCGAGGCCCCATGGCGATCTCCACTGCAGACCGGATGGCGATCCTCGATCTGCTTTCCCGCTACAACCACGCGATCGACGGCGGCGACACCGAGACGTGGCTCGACTGCTTCACCGAGGACGCCGTCTACGAGTTCCCTCCCGACCGCCGCTGGGAGGGCATCGAGCAACTGCGCGAGGTCGCAGCCTCGCGCGCGAACGACCCGGACCGGGCGGTCTCGCGCCACTGGCTGAACAACGTGCTGATCGAGGGCGACGAGGACGGTGATGGCGGGAGTGCGCAGGTGACCTGCTACCTCATGCTGCTGCGGCCGCACGAGGGCCCGCGCATCAACCACACCGGCATGTACCGCCACACCGTGCGCAAGGTCGACGGCGCCTGGAAGTTCGCGCACCGCCGCATGGAGCAGGACCGCTAACGCCCCCACCTCGCCACGAGGACCGCCGCCACCGCCGAGCCGAGCGTGCCGAGGGCGAGATCGCCGAGCGTGTCCGCGTAGGCGGTCGCGAACTCGGGTGAGTCGCGGATGAACGTCAGGTACTCCATCAGCTCCCAGCCGATCGCGCTCGTCGCTCCGAACCCGAGTACGAGGCCGGCGAGCGCCCACGCCTCGAGTCGCTGGCGGGGGATGAGCAGCCCGGCCCCGCCGGAGAGCAGCGCCCAGTTCACGAAGTGATTCGCGTCGTCCCACCACTCGACCGTGTCGTAGAGGTCGGCCGCGTTGCCCACCACATCGATCAGGAACGGGGCCGTGATCAGCACGTCGGCGAGGTAGGGGAACGGCCGCCCCGAGGCGAAGACCCGCCAGACCACGGGAAGGACGAGGACGGCGAGCGGGTAGAAGACGAGCCGTCCGCCGAACGCCTTGCCCTCGAACTGCTGGAGGCCGCTGAACGCGCCGAACGCGAGCAGCGCGACCATCAGGAGCTTGATCGCCAGATCGAGATACCAGAGGGCGGGCCGGTCGCGCATCGGCGGATTCTCCGTTCCAGCGCCCGGCGTGGCAACCCCTCGAGCACGGTGACGCAGCCCTCGGCAGCCCGCGCGGCCCGCTCCCCGTATCATCGCGCGAATGTCCGGCCAGAGCGCAGCAAGCAGCAGCGAGGACGCAGCGGGCGGCGGCGAGGCGCGCTCGCCGTGGGTGGTGCTGGCGCTCGTCGCCGGTTCCGTGCTGCTGAGCACGATGGACGTCTCGATCGTCAACATCGCGCTGCCCACGCTCGCCTCCGAGTTCGGCACGACGATCGACGCGGTGGTCTGGGTGGTGCTGGTCTTCGTGCTGCTCGGCACCGGGCTCGCGCTGCCGTTCGGGCGGCTCGGCGACCTCTACGGGCGCAAGCGCTTCTACGTCGGCGGCAACGCGATCGTCGCGCTGGGGCTGCTCGCCGCGGGCCTCGCGCCCTCGCTGCCGGCGCTCGTGGCCGCGCGAGGGCTGCAGGCCGTCGGCAACGCGATGGTCGTCTCCAACGGCAACGCGATCGTCACCGCCGCCGTCCCGCCGCAGCACCGAGGTCAGGCGCTCGGCATCATCGGCGGCACGGTCGGCATCGGCCTCGCCTCGGGGCCGGTACTGGGCGGGATCCTCGTCGAGCTGCTCGACTGGCGCGCGATCTTCCTCGCGCGGCTGCCGCTCGGCCTGGCGCTGACGGCGCTGCTCTGGCTGGTGCTGCGCGACACGCCCACCGAGGGCCGCGACCGCGGGCTGGACGTGCCCGGCTCGCTCGCGCTCTTCGGCTCGCTCGCGAGCCTCACGCTGGCCGTGAACCGCGGCCACGCCTGGGGTTGGTCGAGTCCGTGGATCATCGGGCTGTTCGCCCTCGGGCTGGCGCTGGCGCCGCTGTTCGTGCTGATCGAGCAGCGCGCGAGGAGCCCGGTGGTCTCGCTGGAGCTGCTGCGCATCCGCGCCTTCGGCGGCTCCGTGGGCTCGGCGATCCTCTTTTTCTGGGGCTTCGGCGCGGTGCTGGTGCTGATGCCCTTCTACCTCGTCGGCGCGCGCGGCTTCAGCACCCTCGAGGCGGGCGCGATCCTCGCCGCGCAGCCGCTCACGCTGTTCGTCTTCGCGCCGCTCACGGGCCGCCTCGCCGACCGCACCGGGCCGAGGCTGCTCGTGCCGCTCGGCCTCGCCTCGGCGAGCCTCGGCATCGCGCTGCTCGCGCTCGTCGACGGCGACACCTCGGTCCCCGGCATCGCGGCGCGGCTATCGCTGATCGGCCTCGGGATGGCGCTGTTCCAGTCGCCCAACAACTCGACGATCATGGGCTCCGTGCCAACCGAGCGGCTCGGCATGGCCTCGGCGGCGATCGTGACCGCGAGGCGCATCGGCCAGGCCGGCGGCATCGCGGTCTCCGGCGCCGTCTTCACCGCAGCCGCGGGCGCCAACCTCGTGGCCGCCGGCGAGGGCAGCCCGCTGCGCGCGCTCGCGATCGTGGACGGCCTCGAGGCCGGCTTGCTGCTCTCGGCCGCCGTCGTCGCCGCCGCAATCGCGGTCTACTGGCGCTGGGGCACGGACTGAGGGGCGGGGCGCGCCCCGCGGGGCGGCAGGAAGAGCGCACCAGACTCGCGCGAAGGCGCAGTGGGGTCTGCAACTACTTTGCCGCGGCCAGCGGGGTGAAGCCCACGGGCCACTGCGTGCGCCCATCATGCCGAACCTGATCGAGGTTCGCGCCCCGGAGGTCTGCGCCCCGGAGGTCCGCGCCCCCGAGGTCCGCGCCGTTGAGGTTCGCGCACTGGAGCCCAGCGCCCCAGAGGTCCGCGCTCTGGAGGTCTGCACTCCGGAGATCCGCTCGCCGAAGGTACGCGCCCCGGAGATCCGCGCCCTCAAGGTTCGCGCCCCGGAGATCCGCTCGCTGGAGCCTCGCGTTCCGGAGATACGCGCCCTCAAGGTTTGCACATCTTAGGTCCGCCCAGCGGAGGTTCGCGCCTTCAAGGTACTTCTCGGAAAGAACCATCCGCGGAACAAACGTGTAAGCCAGATCCAGCGGCGCAGGTACCATCTCGCCTTCACCGGGCCACAGTCGCCCGATCGCGTCGACCGTGAACGCCACGTCCATCCGGTTGCGAATCTCATGCGCCCGACTCTCGAATATCTCCTCGGCACCGAGGGCATCGACATCCGGGGAAGCCGTAGGGCTCTCGGAGCGAAGGTACGCGGTCAGAATGTCGAGAATGGGCCAAAAGTCCTCGGCTGACTCCCCGGCGATTCGCTCGAGAGAACGGACTCCACCAGCACGGATCTCAGGTGCAGGCTTGTTGTCGGAACGTACCGCGCCCAGTTGGTCGATCGCTCGGGTGAACCGCTCCGTGATCTGCCCCAGCTGTAGAGTGGTTACCTGCCGCTCAAGGGCGCTCACTCGCCTCCAGTTGATGTAGACGCCAACGAGAACGACGGCCCCTCCGATGATGGCTGCCACGGTGAGGCGCGCCCGGTCAAGGACCTCAAACTGTGCTCGCGGGTCATCGAGATCAGGACTGATGAGCGGCGGCAGCCGCACCACCGCAAGCAGCGCAAGGCTCATCACCACCGCAAGTCCGACCCATGGGAGCGCGGGGCCTAGCCGCGGTCGGCGGGCCACGCCCCATCGGCCAGGGTGGAGCGATCCGAGCTTGCTCACGAAGTTCGTCAGCAGACTTCCTAACTGCGGGAGACGAGCATTCACTGCGAGACTGTAGGCGACCTGTCGATCGCCAGGGTCTTCTTACCAGTCGTCGCCAGAGTCATTTGACCACCCTGGGCAGCCGGTACGCGGCTTGATATCAGTGCCTGTCTGTGTCGTCAATCACCTCCTTGCGGCCGCTCGAGCAGGGCGCGGTGCGGCGAGAGTCGCTGGCGGTAGCTCTCGCCCTCGATCACGATCTGGTAGCTGGCGTTGGCGAGCCGGTCGAGGGCGCTGTTGCCGAGGATCGGGTCGTCGAAGAGGCCGAGCCACTCCTCGACGGCGCGGTTGGAGGTGATGACGAAGCTGGAGCTGCGGTGGCGGCCGATGACCAGCTCGTAGAGGTCGATCGACTGCTGTGCGCTGAGCCGGTGGAGCCCGAGGTCGTCGAGGATCAGCAGGTCGGGGGCGAGGAAGGCGCGGAACGTCTTCTCGGTGGAGTGGTCGGCCCGGGCCTGCGCCAGCTCGCGGAAGTACTGGTCGGCAGTCACGAAGCGGACGCTGTGCCCGGAGCGGACGGCGGCGTAGCCGAGCGCCTGGGCGAGGAAGCTCTTGCCGACGCCGACGGGGCCGACGAGCAGGACGTGCTCGCGGCGGTCGAGGAAGCGCAGCGAGCAGGCGGCGTCGAGCAGCCTGCGGTCGAGGCGGACCTGTGCCGACCAGTCGAAGTCCTCGAGCCTGCAGAGCTGCTCGAAGCCGGCCTGGCGGAGGCGCAGTTCCAGCCGCCCGTGGTCGCGGCGGCTCACCTCGCCGGCGAGGACGATCTGCAGGAAGTCGGCGTAGTCGAGCCCGTCGCGCCTCGCGAGAGCGATGCGCTCGGGCAGGGTGTCGAGCATCGGGCCCAGCTTGAGGCGCTTGAGCAGCGGTCGGAGTTCGGCGGTCGTGGCGGTCATCGTGACGCTCCTGTCGTGGTCTGCGTGGCGGTCAGTGCGAAGACGGCGCCGGGGCGGGCGAAGCGGCCCGGCGGCGGGGGCCCGGGCGGCTGCTGCGGGGTGGTCTCCTGCTCGAGGGCCTCGACGAGGATGCGCTCGAGCCGGCGCACGTCGATCAGCTCGACCTCGAGCGCCCGCAGGCAGGCGGCATCGAGGCGGGCGGGGGAGTAGCGCTCCGCGAGCCGCAGCAGCTTGTGGCCCTGCCGGAGCTTCGCCCAGGGCAGGGGTCCCTCGAAGAGCCGCTCGGCGTAGCTGCCCACGGCCTCGCCCAGCTCGGCCGCGCGCCGCTGGATCTGCTCGGGCGCACGCCGCGTGTAGGGGCTGAGCTCTGCCGGGTAGTCGTTCGGGTCGGTGGCCCGGCCGCCGCGCTGCTGGCGCGGATGGACCTTGAGCAGCGCGCCGCGGTGGTAGATGCGCACCAGCTTCGCGCCGAGTTGCACCTCCACCTTCTGCCCCGGCGGGCAGAGCTCCGACGGCACCGAATAGAGTGCGTACTGGCAGGCGACGTGGTGGTCTGCGTGGACCGTCGCCGTACGCCAGTCGGGCAGCTCGTACGGTTCCCCGTCCCACGGGGCGAGCAGCGGGCGCTCCTCCTCCTGGAAGACCTCGAGCGGGCGCCTGCGGGTCGTGCCGTGGATGCGCTGCCCCGCCACCTCCAGGCACCAGCGCCGGGCGACGGAGCGCATCTCGGCGAGGTCCCGGAACTGGGCACCCTTGAAGAAGCGCTCGCGCACGTACGGGACGCTGCGCTCGACGCGCGGCTTGTCGCGGGGCCGGCGCACGCGTGCGGGGTCGCTGATGAAGCCGCGGTGGCGGGCGTACTCCAGGAAGCCCCGCGTGAAGCGCGGGTGCAGCGCGTCGGCCCCGGCCACGGCGGCCGGGAAGTTATCGATGACGAGGTAGCGGGGCACGCCCCCGAAACAGGCCCAGGCCGCCTCCAGGCCCTCGATCACCGCCCCCAGCTGCTGGCTGGTGGTGGGCCAGACGAAGCAGTGCCGCGAGTAGCGCCAGACCACGATCAGCGCCCACACCGTGCGCCGGCGGCCGCTCTCGGGATCCGTGACCAGGCCGAGCCGGCCGAAGTCCATCTCGGCGACCTCGCCCGGCGGCCCGTCCTCCATGCGCACGGTCACAGGCTGCCGCTGGCGCCAGCCGCGGCGCCGGATGAAGCGCCGCAGCGAGCTGTACGAGACCTCGCAGCCGCGCTCGGCCAGCAGCTCCTGGACCCGCGTCACCTGCAGGCGCTCGGCCGTCAGCCAGCCCTCGATCTGCTCCGCCCACGGCGCCAGCAGCTGCTCGCTCGGCGCCTCCGCCTGCCGCGGCCCGGTCCGGCTCAGCGTCGCCAGGCGGGCGAGCTGCTCCTCACTCGGCTCGGGACCGCCGGGCTCAAGCCCGGCCGCCTCCGCCGCCTCGATGTAGCGCCGCACCGTCGGCCGCGACACTCCCGTGCCGCCAGCGATCCGGCGCTGGCTGAGTCCCGCCTGCCAGCGGCGGATGACTTCCCTGATCTCCACGCAATGCACCTCCCGGTAGGCCATCGCTGCTCCCTTCCCTGGGGATGCAGACGATGCTGGCCGTACCGGCGGCCCGGGTGGTCAATAGACCCTGGCGAAGTGGTCAAAAGACCCTGGCGATCTCGCCGTTTGGTGGTAAATAGATCCTGGCGATTCACAGGCGACCCGCCACACGAACCCAAGCATGGAGCAGACGCCTCCGCGCTCGCGGTCTACTGGCGCTGGGGCACGGACTGAGCGGCGGGGGCCAGGGACGACGCACCGTCGAGAACGAGCAGCACGCGCGATCTGGGTAGGATGGCTCCGATGAAGACGACGCTCGATATTCAGGACGAACTGCTGCTCCGGGCCAGGCGGCATGCGCGGCGGACGGGGCAGCCACTCCGCGCCGTCGTCGAGGAGGGACTGCGCCGGGTGCTCCCCGCAGCTACGCCCCGCGCCGCCTACCAGCTGCCCGACCTCAGCGCCGGCCGCGCGCGTGAACGCGACCCGCTCGAGGCGTACTCGCGGCAGGACCTCCGCGCAATCATCTACGGAGAGCCCGAGACGCCGTGATCGCGTTTGCGGGCAATCCGATTCCCTCTCCCCGTGGGAGAAGGTTAGGGTGAGGGCCGGACGCACACGAGGGAGAACCCCATGGTCACGCAGATCGAGCGGGACAAGGTGCAAGCGCTGCTCGCCGACGGCGCGCAACTCGTCGACGTGCTGCCGGAGCGCGAGTACGCCGACGAGCACCTCGAGGGCGCCGTCAACGTCCCGGCCACGGCGCTGGGGCCGGACACCGTCGGCGAGCTGCGGCGCGACCGGCCGGTCATCGTGTATTGCTACGACCTCGAATGAGACGCCTCCCCGCGGGCCGCGGCGCGGCTTGAACAACTGGGATTCGAGACTGTCTACGACTACGTGGCGGCGAAGTCCGACTGGGCGCTGCACGGCCTGCCGCTCGCCGGGCTCAGCGCCGGCCGGCGGCGCGCCATGGACATCATGCGCCAGCCCGCCTGCTGCGGGCCCGACACGCCGCTGGGCGAGGCGCGCGCACTCGCCGAGGCAAGCGGCGACCCGCTGTGCGCGGTGATCGACTCCTACGGGGTGCTGCTCGGCCGCATCGACGGCGACGCGCTCGACGGCGATCCGGCCGCCCGTGCCGGCGAAGTGATGGAGTCCCAACCCCCCACCGAGAAGCCGGACACATTCCTGCACAGCCTCGCCGAGCGGCTGCGCAGCAACCCCCACCCGAGCGTGCCCGTGACCTCGCGCGGCTACCACGAGGGCGGCAAGCTGCTGGGCGCCCTCTACCGCGAGGATGTCGAACGCGTGCTTGCCGAGAACGCCGAGCTGGCGCGGGCGGGGTAGGCGGCGTCGACTCTCCCCTCTCGCCGTGGAGACCCTTGCGACACTCCTGTTTCGAGGGCGGTCCGGCGCCCTCTCCCGCGAGGGGAGAGGGAGCCGGAGCCCGCGCGCCTTGCACACGAAGCGCGCTGCGCCCCCTTTCCGCGGGCGTTTCAAAAAGGTCTCCGTGGGAGAGGGTTAAGGTGAGGGCTCGGAGGAGGCTTGCCATGTTTGTCGCGATGAATCGTTTCGTCGTCACCCCCGGTCAGGAAGAGGCCTTCGAGGCGCGCTGGCGCGATCGCGAGACGTATCTCGGCGACGTGCCCGGCTTCGTGCGCTTCGCGCTGCTGCGCGGCGATCGCGCCGGCGAGTACCTGAGCCACAGCACCTGGGAGTCGCGCGACGCCTTCGACGCCTGGACGCGCAGCGAGGCGTTCACGGCCGGCCACCGCCAGGGCTCGCTGCAGGGCATCCTCGCCGAGCACCCCGAGGTCTCACTCTACGACGCGCTGTTCACGCAGGAGAGCGGCGAACGGCGCTAGAAGGTCAGGCCGGCTCGGGCTCGAAGATCGCCTCAATCGGGCGCTCGAAGAGGGCCGCGATGCGGAAGGCGAGCGGGAGGCTCGGGTCGTACTTGCCGGTCTCGATGGAGTTGACGGTCTGGCGGCTGACCTCCAACTCGCGGGAGAGGTCGGCCTGGGTCCAGCCTCGTTCCGCGCGCAGCTCGCGCAGGCTGTTCCTCACAGCCAGCGCTTCCTGGCGAGCCACTCGCCGATGATCCAGAGGCTTGCCATGACCGGCCACACCCACCACCAGCTGATGCGCGGGAGCCCCGCCGCGTCGAGGAAGCCGTAGCCGAAGGTGATGAGGGCCGTGCCGCCAAAGGCGAAGGCGAGCGCCTCCAGGGCGATACGCTGCTGGAGCTCGTCCATGCGCCGGTAGTAGCGCACCCAGACGATGGCCACGAAGATCGCCGGAATCATGGGGAGCGTGGCAACGACGTACCGCCAGCCGGCATCCTGATTGGCCTCGACGATGAACCCGGAGACGTGGAGCAGGATCACGTAGGCAAGGATCGCGATCAGTAGGTCGCGGGTATAGCGCCGCCCGGCAGCGTCATGGTCGGGGGTCATCGGCGGCTTCCTCGCATTCACGAGTGGTTCCTGCAAGTCAAGCTTACTTGACACGAGTAGCGCTTATCAAGCGACCTTGACACGGCCGGGCGCGGGTACCACCGCACCCGGCCCGGCCCTTCACCCTCGCGCGCGCCGCGAGTGCGCTAGCATGGGCGCGGAAGCCGTCGGCTGGACGCTCGAGGAGGATCGCGATGGACTTCGGCTGGTCGGACCGGGAGCAAGAGTTTCGCGCGCAGGTGCGCGAGTTCGTCGGCAGCCGCTGGAGCGGCGACACGACGGACGACGCCGAGGGCGACGACACGGAGGCCGCCCAGCGGACTCGGGAGTACGAGCAGGCGCTCAACGAACGCGGCTGGCTGACCATGGCCTGGCCCGAGGAGTACGGCGGCCTCGGCGCCCCGCACTTCGACCAACTGATCTTCGCCGAGGAGAGCTCCGCCGTCGGCGCGCCCCTCGGCGGGCAGTCCGTGCAGATGGTCGGCCCGCTGCTGATGATCCACGGCACCGACGAACAGAAGCTGGAGCACCTCCCGAGGATCGCCTCGGCCGAGGTGATGTGGTGCCAGGGCTTCTCCGAGCCGGGCTCCGGCTCCGACCTCGCCTCGCTGCGCACGCGCGCCGTGCGCGACGGCGACGAGTACGTGATCAACGGGCAGAAGATCTGGACCTCGGGCGCCCGCCACGCCGACTGGATTCACGTGCTCACGCGCACGGACCCGGACGCGCCCAAGCACCGCGGCATCACCTACTTCATGCTCGACATGAAGACGCCGGGCATCTCCGTCCGCCCGCTGGTCCAGATGCACGGCGCCGCGAACTTCAACGAGACCTTCTTCGAGGACGTGCGCGTCTCCGCCGGCAACGTGATCGGCGAGGAGAACCGCGGCTGGTACGCGGCGACGACGACCCTCGACTTCGAGCGCTCCGGCGTGCAGCGCTTCGCCAACGCCAAGCGCGAGATCGACAAGCTGATCGCATACGCGAAGCAGCCGGACAGCCGCTCCCCGGGCGTGCGCATCACGGACGAGCCGATGGTGCGCGCGGCGCTCGCGCAGCAGTACGTCGAGACTGAGGTCGCGCGCTACCTCTCCTACCGCGTCGCCTGGATGCAGTCGCAGAGCCTCGTCCCCAACTACGAGGCCTCGATGTCGAAGGTGTTCAGCACGGAGTTCACGCAGCGCACGGCGCGCGTGGCGCTGAACATGCTCGGCCTCGCCGGCGCGCTGAAGCCCGCCTCGCCCTACGCGAAGCTCGAGGGCGCGTTCTGCCAGATGTACATGTCGAGCGTCGCGCGCACGATCGGCGCGGGCACCAGCGAGATCCAGCGCAACATCATCGCCACGCGCGGCCTCGGCCTGCCGAGGGGGTAAACGCGCCCGCGACGGCCGTCAGCGCCTGGCGTCGCGCTCCTTGAGGCGCGCGACCTGGGCGTCGATCGCCTCGCGGAAGTCCTCGTCGATGCGCAGGAGCGAGCGTTGCTCGAGCAACGCGTCGAAGGGAAGAGACGCGGACTTCCGCGCAGCCGGGCTCATCATCGCCTCCGGCTCGCCGCTGGTGACGCCGCGCTCGGCGAGACCGTCCAGTTCCTCGTCGCTCAGGCCCAGCACCTCGCGCAGCACCTCGTCGGTGTGCTCGCCAAGCTTGGGCCCGCGACCGCGCGCCGGCACGCCGCGGCCGTCGATGCGCGGACTGAAGTAGCGCTCAATCGGGATCTCGCCGAAGTCGACGATCTCGATCGGGTCGAAGAACTCGCGCGCCTCGAGCTGCTCGTCGGCGAGCACCTCGTCGCCCGCGAGCACGGGCGCGGCCGGCACGCCCGCCTCCTGCAGCAGTTGCGCCGCCTCGAACTTCGAGCGCCCCGCGGCCCACTCCGCGAGCGCCTCGTCGAGGGCGTCGTGATGCTCGTAGCGGTCTCCGGCCGAGGCGAAGCGCGGATCGTCGAGCCACTCGGGGTGGCCGACCGCGTGGCAGCAGGCGCGCCACTCGGCCTCGTCTCGAATGGAGACGGCGAGCCATGCGTCCTCGCCCGCGCACTCGTAGTAGCCGCGCACCATGCCCTCGCGGCGCGCGCCGTTGGGCCCATGAAGCCGCCCGTGCTGCTGGTACTCGGCGATGCGCGCGGCCAGCATCGGGATCGCCGCCTCCTGCATCGAGACCTCGGCGTGCTGGCCCTCGCCGGTGCGGGCGCGGTGGATCAGCGCCGCGATCGCGGCGCCCGCGCCCTGGAAGCCGCCGTAGTGGTCGATCCAGGTCTGCCCGGTCTTCATCGGCCCCATGCCGCGGTAGCCGGTCAGCGTCGAGATGCCCGAGGCCGGCTCCATACTCATCCCGTAGGCGGGGCGGTGCGCGTGCGGGCCCGTCTGCCCGTAACCGGAGAGCGAGCACATGATGATCGAGGGCGCCAGCTCGCGCAGCGAGGCGTAGCCAAGGCCGAGCCGCTCCATCGCGCCGGGCGTGAAGTTCTCGACGACCATGTCCGCCTCGCGGACCAGACTCAGGAACAGCTCCTTGCCCTCGGGGTCGCGCAGGTTGATCTGGATCGCGCGCTTGCCGGCGTTGCGCTTTGTGAAGTACGGGCTGTGGTGCCAGTACTCGCCGCTCGCGTCGTTGCCGACGACGAAGCCGACGCGCGTGTTGTCCGGGTGCGAGGCGTGCTCGATCTTGATGATGTCCGCGCCGAAGTCGGCGAGGACGCGCGTCACGAGCGGCCCGATCCAGACGTGGGTGAGATCGAGTACGCGCAGGCCCTCGAAGAAGCGCATCTCAGGCCTCCCGCTCCGCCGCGCCGAGGTCCCCGGCGCTGGTCGAGCCGAGCGCGGGGGCGGGCCGCCCGGCGCTCGGCGGGGTGGCGGGAAGGCGCATCGGCGGCCCGATCACGTCCTCGCCGTCGGCGCCCTCGATCCAGAAGCCGCGCTCCCGCAGGTGCTCGTCCGCGAGCAGATCGGCCACGCTCGGCACGGGCGCGAAGGCAAGGTGCAGATCATCGGAGCGGCGCAGCAACTCCGCCTTGGTGTGCGCCTGCAGGTAGGGGCCGACGAGCGCGTCGAACTCGCGCCAGCGGATGGCGCGCTCGCGCCGTTCGTTGAGCAGCGGGTCGTCCACGAGATCGGGCCGCCCGATCAGTTCGGCGACCCGCGCCGGGAACGCGCCCTGCGGCGTGACGAAGGAGAAGTGGCCGTCCTTGCAGGCCATGATGTCCGAGGGGTAGCTGGACAACACCCGCGAGTAGTGGCGCCGCCGCACCGCCCCGGTCCCGGCGTACAGCGAGAGGCTGTGGTCGTCCGAGGAGGCGATCACCTCGTGGGCCGAGACGTCGATGAAGCCGGGCCGCTCCCCGACGCTCGCCTGCGCGAGCGCGGTCAGCGAGGCGATCCAGCCCATCAGTCCCGCGAAGTAGTCCGCGACGTCGACGCCCAGCGCGATCGGCTCGCGGTCCGGTGCGCCGCTGACGTACGTGATGCCGGAGAGCGCCTCGAGGATCATCGAGTCCGCCCGCCAGCCGGCGCGCGGCCCGTCCATCCCGAAGTCGCTGATCGAGACGCAGGTGGTGTCCGGGAAGCGCTCGCGCATCGCGTCCGCGTCGTCGAAGGGCAGCGCGCCGGCGTCGCGCCACGAGCCGACGAGCAGATCGCTGCCGGCGATCAGCCCGGCGGCGAGGGCGGCCCCGTCCTCGGAGTCAAGATCGAGCGCTACGCTGCGCTTGCCGCCGTTGAGGTAGCGGTGCAGTCCGCCGGCGTCGAGGTCGGGCGCGGCGTCCGGCGCGGCCTCCGGGAAGGGTCCGGCGAGGCGCACCGAGTCGCCCTCGGGCGGCTCGATGCGGATCACCTCCGCGCCGAGCTGTCCGAGCAGTTGCGCGCAGTAGGCGACCGCCACGCCGGAGGCGATCTCGACCACGCGGACACCGGGCAGCATGGTCGGCGTGGTCGGGTCGGGTTGCGAAGCCGTCATCGGCGCTCCCGGCAGTCGCGCCCCGCCGCACGGGCGGGGCCGCGATGATGGTCACGCGCCGCCGGGCGCGTCAACCCGCGTGGGCAGAGCACGCAACCGCTAACTTGCGATGGTTTTCGCAACCTGTGCGATCTCTTCCCGCAACCGCGCCCGCCCATTGATGATCTTCTTCACCCTGGAATCGATCTTACTCTGGATCTGCAAATCCCTCGGGATGGGGAGCACGACGTCCAAGTATCGATCGCCCACAGTATCGATTATGTCCGACGTAAACCGGCGTGCTTGTAGCTGTCGCTGTACTAGGTCACACGCGAGCGTGGCTAGCAGAATCCGACTCGAGAAGGGCGAGCTCTTTTGCGCACGAATACGGACGATATGCGATTGGTACAGTAGCGGCACGTCGCCCCTGGTCACCATTGCAACAGTACCAATCAGATAGGTACCATCTCGGACAAAGAGAATGTCGCCTGCCTTTACATCCTGTCTGCTAGCATATTCGCGATAGATGTCCTCAGAAACCGACTGCTTCGGGTTGGCCTTGATCTCCCAATTCGTGATGTCTGACGTTCGAACGAATGGTATCTTGCCCGTCCCGTATGCCATTTTGCCAATCTCGTGTCCGGTGGCGATGGCCACGTGGCCGGCATCGATCAGAGCACGCAGCGTCAGCAGGTTGTGGCTTCCGCGCAACGCCTCGACGTCAGCGTCGAGTGCTGGGTCGTAGTACTTCGGAATGAAAACCAGGTCGCGCACGCCAGAAAATGGGAGCCGGAAGCCCAATCGCGATTCGGGTGGCTCCGACATCACACGCCCTGCTCCCAGAATGAACTCGCGCTGCCGTATATCTCACGGAAACGGTCTGCGATCCGCGGAACATCGTCGAGCAACTCCTCGGTACCATCGGGAGAGCGACGCACCGTCGGGTTACCGCGTGAGTCGTGGCCGCACCACTCGGCATCCGCCATGAAAATCTCGTAACCGCCTTGTGATGATGGTGGGGTATTGTCAATAAACACCACGCAGACCTTCGCGTGCGTCCCGCCCTTCCCACTTGTCTTGAACAGCGGTTCAGGCATCGCCACGATCCCTCGAATCCTCACATGCTCCACGAGGTACTGAACAACGTAGCGGTGCGTCGGCATGCCGAAGATTGACTCGGGGAGGACGATCCCCATCCGGCCGCCTGGCTTGAGCAGTTGCAGGCATCGCTCAATGAACAAAATCTGCGGCGGCCGGTGATCGTTCAACTCGGCTGTCTTCGTAGGATTCCCTGTTTCCTTATCATTCTTCCATTTGTGAGCGAGAGAGTACTGGTTTAGAACTCCCTTGTCCTCGATTCTAATCTTCTTACCGAAGGGAGGATTCGTGAGTACAACATCAAACTTGCCAAGTCCGACCACGCCTTGTGCTACTGGATCCCACTCGCCCGGATCCTGGAGACTGTTCTCGCAGAACACGCCGCCCCGCCCGTCTCCGACAATCGCCATATATGCCTTCGTGACCTTCGCCAGGAAACCGTCCTTATCGATGCCGCGAAAGAACCTCGTTGCAACATCGCGCTTCCTTCTGTCAACTTGCACGGCCGTCCAGCTTTTCTCGACACCTTCCTGATCAACTAGAGACCAGACATGGGCAAGGGCGGTGATTAGGAAGCCGCCAGAACCGCAAGCGGGGTCGACTATAAGTTCACCTGGCCTTGGATCCAACATGTCCACCGTCATCTTTACAACATTTCGCGGTGTAAAGAATTGCCCTTCGCTTCCGCGCAGCGCTGGACCAATGAACACTTCGAACGCCTCTCCGATGGCGTCCCTTTGAGCCTCGGTCACACAGTAGTTCTGAAGCTCTCCAACAACATACGCCAGGCTTGCCGGATCAAGATTGATTTGATCGGACTCATCGAAGACGTCATAGTACTCGGACTTCACCTCTTCAAAGATTCCGACGATCCGCTGATGAACTTCTGCAGCGGGCTCGCTAATCCCCAAACGGAACCGCACACTATCATTCGGTGCGGCGTTTATCTCGTCGTAGATCTTGCAAAAGAGGATGTTGATGATCTCTTGGGCAAGTTGCTCATCTCTAGTAATGCCTGCAGCATTCCCCGCGAGATGGTGCCTCAGGTCGTTGAATACCGCCTTTAGGTTCGACGGCGCCTTCAAGTCTTTGCGCGAATACTTGCCAATATCCTCTAGACGCTGGCGATAGCGGGGGATGTTTGGCAAATCGTGATAGGTAACCGTACCGTCCTTGTGGAGCACCTTCCGGAGATATGCGTGATCCTTGCCATTGAACCAGACACCGACTACCGCGGCACTTCGGTCCATGTATCGGTGGAGCTGATCGATGCCGTCTTTCCGTTGCGGCTTCTTGCACTCCACGACCATGCGCAGATCTTGCTCGCGCTGCTCTGGTGCCTGGAAGATGGCAATGTCGACCGGCCAAGCGCCTCGCGTATCCGACGGGCGTTTACGAATCCGAAACTGTGGGCGGGTCCGTATGCAATCGCGAGGGTAGCCATAGTCTTCGACGAGTCGTCGGGAGAATACCTGGACCGCCTCGACTTCCTCTGGCCCTGCCTTGACTGGGCGGCCAGAGATGAAGTCCCGGATATACCCAGGCTCAAGCAACCCACCAGGGGGGTCGCCTTCAGCGTTAAGTTCGGTCGGCACGCCGCCCCCGAGCCCCCCGCGCCGACGGCTTCTTTGCGGGAAGCTTACTCCTCCGGGTGGAGCAGGTCCAGCAGCGAGCGCGGGGAGGCCGGGAGCGAGGTGACGCGCACGTCGGTGGCGTCGTGGATCGCGTTCGCGACCGCGGCCAGCGGCGGCACGATCGGCACCTCACCGACGCCACGCACGCCGTAGGGGTGCCCGGGGTTGGGCACCTCGACGAGGATCGTCTCGATCTCCGGCAGGTCGAGCGCCGTCGGCATGCGGTAGTCAAGCAGGCTGGAGTTCGCGAGGCTCCCGTCGTCGCGGTAGAAGTACTCCTCGGTGAGCGCCATGCCCGCGCCCTGCGCGGCCCCGCCCTGGATCTGCCCCTCGACGTACGAGGGGTGGATGGCCGTGCCCACGTCCTGCACGGCCGTGTAGCGCAGCACGTCCACCTTGCCCGTCTCCGGGTCCACCTCGACGTCCACGATGTGGCAACCGAAGGCGGCTCCGACGGTGGTGGGCGCGACGTCGGCGTGGCCCTGGATCGCCCCGCCGCTGCCGCCCAGCTTGCCGCAGATCTCCGTGAAGCTCATCGACATGGCTTCGCCGCCGTCGCCGGCGGGGCCGCGGATCACGGCGTCGTCGCCGTAGCTGACCGCGTCGCGGTCGACCTCCCAGATCGCGGCGGCGCGCTCCTCGAGCTGGCGACGGATGTCCATCGCCGCCTCGTAGACGGCCCAGCCGGTGGCGAAGGTGGTGCGGCTGCCGCCGGTGACGCCGTTGAAGCCGACGGAGTCCGTGTCGACGACCAGCGGCTTCACCTGCTCGTAGGTGATGCCGAGCGTCTCCGCGAACTGCATCGCCAGCGCCGCGCGCTGGCCGCCGATGTCCACCGAGCCGAGCACGAGGCTGGCCGTGCCGTCCGCGTTGAGCGAGCCGTAGGCGCTCGATTCCATCCCGGCGTTGTGCCAGAAGCCCATCGAGACGCCGCGGCCCTGGTTCTTGCCCTGCAGCTCGGAGCGGTAGTGCGGGCTCTCCATCGCGGCCCGCATCACCTCCTCGGAGCCGATCCGGCCCTGCGCGACGCCGTCCACGCGGCGCGAGCCCTGGGTGGCGGCGTTCTTGAGCCGCAGCTCCATCCCGTCCATCTCGAGGCGCTCCGCCAGTTCGTCGATCAGCGACTCCACCGCGAACGTTCCCTGCGGCGAGCCGGGGGCGCGGTAGGCGGCGACCTTCGGCTTGTTCGTGACCACGTCGTAGGCGTCCGTGATCAGGTTCGGGATCTCGTACGAGGAGAACATGCAGCCCGCGCCGGCGCCGACGGGGGAGCCGGGGAAGGCGCCCGCCTCGTAGGCGAGGTAGGCCTCGCCGGCGACGATCGTGCCGTCGCGCATGGCGCCGATCTTGCAGCGCACGTAGGTGGCCGAGGTCGGGCCGGTGCCGATCAGCACCTCCTCGCGCGTCATGATCATCTTCACGGGGCGGCCGGTCTTCTTCGAGAGGATGGCGGCCATCGGCTCCATGTAGGCGTTGATCTTGCCGCCGAAGCCGCCGCCGATCTCCATCGGGACGACCTTCACGCGCGAGACCGCCACGTCGCAGAGCTTCGCGACCTGCTGGCGCACGGCGAACGGGCCCTGCGTGCTGACCCAGACCGTGATCTCGCCGTCGTTGTTCCAGAACGCCGTGCCGTTGTGCGGCTCGATGTAGCCCTGGTGGGCCATCGCGGTCTCGAACTCGCGCTCGAGGATGATCTCGGCGTCGGCGAAGCCCTGCTCCACGTCACCCAGCTCGAAGCGCAGGTGGCTCGCGGTGTTCGAGGTGTCGTCGGAGCGGGTGTCGCTGGGCACGAAGCGCGCGGCCATCTCCGTGGTGTGCATATGCTCGTGCACCTGCGGCGCGCCCTCGGCCATCGCCTCGTGGACGCTCATCACCGGGTCGAGCGGCTCGTACACCACCTCGATCAGCGCGAGCGCGTCCTCGGCGATGTGCGGGTCGGTCGCGCAGATGGCAGCGACGGCGTGCCCGGCGTAGAGCGCCTTGTCCGAGGCGAGCACGTTGTCGCGCACGTACTTGAACGGCGCGAACGTCTCGCCGAGGTCCACGAGGTCGTCGCCGAGCCGCGGGAAGTCCGCGTTGGTGACGACGGCGTGCACGCCCTCGAGGGCGAGCGCCTTCGAGGCGTCGATGCTGACGATGCGGGCGTGGGCGTGTGGGCTGCGCAGCACGCGGCCGTAGAGCATGCGCGGCAGGCGGATGTCGGCGCCGTACTCGGCCCGGCCGGTGACCTTGTCCGCGCCGTCGGGGCGCACGGGCCGGGTGCCGATGACCTTGTTTCGCTCGGTCGCGACCACGCTGTACTCCTTCACATAGCGCGCCGCCTCCGGCGCGCGGGTTGCCTGTTGCCGCGCATGATACCGCGCCGCGCCGCCACGCGGCGCTCTGTGCCTCGCGCGGCGCGCGTACCCGGCCGCGTACCGCCCTCACACCCAGCGCATCGAGGCGCGGGCGAGCGCCTGCTCGCGGCGGCTCTTCTCCGCCCAGCGCTCCAGGAACTCCGCGCCCACGCGCTGCTGCGCCTCCGGCCAGCGCATCGCCGGCTCGGCGCTGAGCGTCTCGCGCTCGCGCACGGCGCAGAGGAAGGCGCTCGCGTCGCCGAGGTCGTGGCGCTCGATCACCTCGCAGCCGAGGTAGCCGACGCAGCCGGGGAACCACGGGTCGCCCGCCCCGGTCAGCGCGACCTCGAGGCCGGCGAGCTTGTCGCCGTCGCGGCCGGAGCGCAGGCCGAGCGGTTCGAGCAGCGGCAGCTGTGACGCCGAGAGCGCGGTGACGGAGAGCGTGCCCGAGGCGATCACCAGCTCGTGCGTGTAGTTCGTCTTCGAGAGCGAGACGAGCACGCGCGGCTGCTCCGGCACGATCGAGGCGCCGAAGACGGAGACGCAGATCTGTGCGTTCGGAGGTGCGTCCGCCCCGCCCTCGCCACGCGCGCCGATCGCGCACAGCGGCGACCAGAACGAGGACAGCACGTCGCGCGGCGCTCCACTCCCCTGCTGCGTCATCGCGGTCCTCCTCAGCTCTGCGGGGCTCGCCCGCCGTCGCACCCATCATGCCAGTCGTGCCCCGCGTGCCCGCCATGCTGTAGCCTGACCGCCGTCGAGCGCGCGCAGCGGGCGGGGCGATGAAGGCAACCTGGTTCACCGAGACCGGCCCGCCCGAGGTGCTGAGCTACGGCGATCTGCCCGATCCCGTCCCGCAGCCCGGCGAGGCGCTGATCCGCGTCGCCGCCGTCGCGCTCAACCACCTCGACGTCTGGCGCCGCTCTGGCTCGCGCGGCGCGCAGACCTTCGACGAGCCGCACGTGCTCGGCGCGGACGTGAGCGGCCTCGTCGCGGCCGTCGAGGGCGAGAGCGGCCTCGAGGTGGGGACGCGTGTGCTGCTCGACCCGAGCATCGTCTGCAACACCTGCGACTACTGCCAGACGGGCGAGACCAACCTCTGCCGCCGCTACCGGATGCTCGGCACGGGCCTGCCCGGCGGCTACGCCGAGTACACGAAGATCCCAATCGAGAACGTGCACCCGATCCCGGACGCGCTCTCCTTCGAGGAAGCCGCGTCGCTCCCGCTGACCGTGCAGACCGCCTACCACATGCTCGTCACGCGCGCGGGCCTGCGCCCCGGCGACCGCGTGCTCGTGCAGGCCGCCGGCAGCGGCGTCGGCAGCGCCGCGATCCAGATCGCGAAGGCGCTCGGCGCCTGGGTGGTCACCACCGCCGGGAGCGACGAGAAGGTGCAGGCCGGGCTCGACCTCGGGGCCGACGCGGGCATCAACTACCGCGAGCAACCGCGCTTCAGCGAGCGTGTCAAGGAGCTGACCGGCGGCGAGGGCGTCCACGTGATCGTCGACCACATCGGCGCCGAGATCTTCGAGGAGAACCTCAACTCGCTGCGGCGCGGCGGGAGTTACGTCAACTGCGGCGTCACCGGCGGAGACGAGGCGCCGATGAACATCGCGCGCATGTTCCGCGACCACCACGCCTACCTCGGCTCCTTCATGGGCACGAAGCGCGAGGTGCGGGAGTGGATGCGGCTGGTCGACGACGGCAAGCTGCGCGGCGCCGTCGGCGAGACCTTCGCGCTCGCGGACGCCGCCGAGGCGCACCGCCGTATGGAAGCGCGCGACTTCTTCGGCAAGCTCGTGCTGCTGCCGCCAGGCTCGACGGGAGGCTGATCCGTGACCACTTCCGCCGAGGGCCAAGTCACGATCGAGGAGGCCGTGCCGATCGGCCACGGCGGCGATCGCGAGTTGCTCGTCGACATCTACCGCCCGCCGGAGCACATCGAGACGCGGCCCGCGGTGCTGCTGGTCCACGGCGGCGGCTTCCGCATGGGCGACCGGGAGCAGCTCAAGTGGTACGGCCTGATGCTCGGCCGGCGCGGCTACCTCAGCGTCACCTGCGAGTACCGGTTCACGCAGGACGCGGCCTGGCCGGCCCAGATCCACGACATCAAGACGGCGCTGCGCTGGATGCACGCGAACGCCGACGAGCTCGAGATCGACCGTGATCGGATCGCAGTCTGGGGCCACTCAGCGGGGGCGCACCTCGCGCTGTTCGCCGGCGGCACGCAGAACGACCCGGCGTGGGAGGGCGAGGGCGGCCACGCCGGCGCGGGCACGGATGTCGCCGTCGTCGTCTCCTACTACGGCCCGGCGAAGCTGTGGCGCTCCGAGGAGAGCTGGAGCCCCATCGAGCAGTTGTTCGGTGAGAACGGCAGCGACGAGCAGGCTCGCGCAGCCAGCCCGCTCACGTACGTCACCGAGGCGTACCCGCCCACGCTGCTGATCCACGGCGCGGCCGATGCGACCGTGCCGGTCGCGCAGAGCACGCTGATGTACGAGACGCTGAGCGGGCTGGGCGTGCCCGTGGAGCTGCTGATCCTCGCCGGGCAGCCACACTCGTTCGACCTCGACCGCACCATGGGCCGCCATGGCATGAACAGCGGAGCGCTGTTCCTCGACCGCTATCTGTCCGGCATCGTGCCGGCCGACGGGTCCGAGGTGCTACGCAAGATGGCGGCCATCGGCGAGGCTGACCGGGCCGCGCGCGGCGGCAGAAGCTGACACAGGCTGACACAGGGAGGAAGACTCATGAGGGTCGAACGGGAACGGCTGGACCGCACGATCAACCCGCGCACCGTCGCAGTGGTGGGCGACGCGAAGATCCGCAACTACCGCTGGCTGAAGAGCATGTCGACCTTCCAGGGGCCCGTCTACTCGGTCCAGGTCGACCCCAACGAGATCCCGGAGATCGAGGCGATGGGCGTGCCCAACTACACGAGCCTCCTCGACATCCCCGAGGAGATCGACTTCGTGCTCGTGGCCGTGCCGCGCAACGTGGCGCCCTTCATCCTGCGGCAGTGCGTCGAGAAGGACGTGGCCGGGGCGGCGTTCTTCACCTCCGGCTTCGCCGAGACCGCCAGCGAGGACGGCCTCGCGCTGCAGGAGACGCTGACCGAGCTGGCGCGCGACTCCGGCCTCGCGCTGATCGGCCCGAACTGCATGGGCCTCTACAACCCCGGCGTCGGCGTGCGCTTCGGCCCCTCGCAGCCCTCGGGCTTCGAGGGCCGCATCAGCTTTGCCGCGCAGAGCGGCGCGCACACCGGCGACCTGATCGAGGCCGCCTACGACTCCGGCGTGCTGCTCGGCAAGGCCGTCAGCTTTGGCAACGGCATCGTGCTGGAGAACGCCGACTACCTCGAGTACTTCGCCGGCGACCCCAACACCGACGTGCTCGCGATGTACGTCGAGGGGCTGCAGGACGGGCGGCGCTTCTTCCAGACGCTGCGCGAGACCACACCCCACAAGCCGGTCGTGCTCTGGAAGGGCGGCCGCACCGAGGACGGCGGACGCGCGACCCGCTCGCACACCGCCTCACTGGCCGGCTCGTCCGAGGTCTGGGACGCCGCCTGCCGCCAGGCGGGCGCGATCCAGGCGCGCACGCTCGTCGAGCTGGTGGACATCCTCAAGGTGCTGACGATCGTCCCGCCGTTCACCGGCGACGGCGTCGGCATCGCCGGCGGCTCGGGCGGGCAATCGGTCGCGATGGCGGACGCCTTCGCCACCGCCGGCCTGCGCGTCCCCACGCTCACGGACGAGTCCTACGCACAGCTCGAGGAGTGGTTCAGCCTCGTCGGCGCGAGCTTCCGCAACCCGATCGACATGGGCTCGAACCGCACGGAGCTGGAGCAGATCTTCGGCATCCTCGACAAGGACGAGAATATCGACGTGGTCGTGATGCAGATCCGCCCGCGGCCACAGGACGACCCGGACCGCGAGCTGCTCGAGGAGCTGGTCGAGGCGCTGGCGAGGGCGAACGAGCGCTCCTCGAAGCCGCACATCGCGCTGCTGCACTCCCCGAAGCCGCTCGCCCACGCCGAGGCGATGCGCGAGATCTCCGCGCGCCTCGCCGAGCAGGGCATCGCCAGCTTCGAGACCTACGAGCGCGGCGCGCGCGCCCTCGCCGCCGTGCGCGCCTGGCACGCCTCGCGCGCCGCCGGGGAGTAGGCGCAGCGCCTCAGTGCGCCTCCGCCACCAGCCCCGCCTCGGCACGCTGCACGAGCGTGCGCAAGGCGGCGTGCGGCGGTGCTTCCAGCTCCGGGTCCGCCTCGATCAGCGCCTCCGCCTCGTGGCGGGTGGTGTCGATCAGGCGGACGTCGAGCAGCGAGGCGACGCGCAGCGAGGGCGCTCCCGTCTGGCGCGTGCCGAACAGCTCGCCCGGCCCGCGCAGCTCCAGGTCCGCCTGCGCGAGCGCGAAGCCGTCGCGGTTGCGCGCCACCAGCGAGAGCCGCTCCTGCGCCTCCGCCGACGGGTCGTCCGCGAGCAGGAAGCAGGTCGAGGCGTGCTCGCCACGCCCGACGCGCCCGCGGAACTGGTGCAGCTGCGAGAGCCCGAAGCGGTCCGCGCCCTCGATCAGCATCACCGTCGCATTCGGCACGTCGATGCCTACCTCGACGACGGCGGTTGAGACGAGGATCGAGGCCTCGCCCCGCGCGAAGCGCTGCATCACGGCGTCCTTCTCGCGGCCCGGCATGCGCCCGTGGAGCAGCGCGATGCGGTCCGCGAGGTCCGGGAACTGCTCGCGGCAGAGGCGCTCGTACTCCTCGGTGGCGGCGCGCGAGACGACGGCGTCCGAGCCCTCGACGAGCGGGCAGATCACGAAGCCCTGGCGGCCCGCCTCGACCTCGGCGCGTAGCGCGGCGAAGGCCTCGGCGCGGTCATGCGGCGGCAGCCAGCGCGTCTCGGTCGGCGTGCGGCCGGGCGGCAGCTCGTCGATCACCGTGAGATCGAGGTCACCGTAGACCGTGAGCGCGAGCGAGCGCGGGATCGGCGTGGCGGTCATCACCAGCAGGTGCGGGCTCGATGCGCCCTCGATGTCGCCGTCCGCGGAGCGCTCCGGCTGCCGCAGCGCGGATCGCTGCATCACGCCGAAGCGGTGCTGCTCGTCGACGATGGCGAGGCCGAGCCGGTGGAACTCGACGCCCTGCTGGATCAGCGCGTGCGTGCCGACGATCAGCTGCGCCCCGCCGTGGCGGATCGCGTCGAGGGCATCGCGGCGCTCCTTCGCGCGCGTCGAGCCGGTCAGCAGCACCACGCGCAGCGGCAGCGGCAGGAAGGGGAGGCTGACCACGCCGTTGAGCGGCGGCTCCGGCTCGCCCGAGAGCAGGGCGCAGAGCGTGCGGAAGTGCTGCTCCGCCAGCACCTCGGTGGGGGCCATCAGCACGGCCTGATGGCCGGCGGCGACCGCGCCGATCATCGCCGCGAGCGCGACCACGGTCTTGCCCGATCCGACGTCGCCCTGCAGCAAGCGCGACATCGGCTGCTCCTGCGCGAGGTCGGCGAGCATGTCGTCGAGGGCGTCCCGCTGCGCGGCGGTCAACTCGAACGGCAGCCTCGCGAGGAACGCCTCAATCGCATCGTGCCCCGCGAAGACGGGCGCGTCGCCCAGCGAGCGCCACTCGCGCTTGCGTCGCACGACGCCGATCTGGATCGCGAGCAGCTCGTCGAAGGCGATACGCCGCCGCGCGGCGTCGAGTTCTGCCTTGCTGTCGGGGTAGTGGATCTGCCGCGTCGCCTCGACGATGCCCGGCAGCTCGTGACGCTCGCGCAGCTCCGGCGGCAGCGTCTCCGGCAGCCGCTCGGCGAAGCGGTCGAGCAGCCCCGCGATCGTCGTGCGCAGCGTGCGCTGCGCCAGCCCCGTCGTCGAGGGGTAGACCGGCACCAGGCGGCCGGTCTCACGCTGCTCGCCGCCGAGCTTCTCGAACGCGGGGTTGTCGATCGTGGGGCGGCCGCGGTAGGCCTTGACCGCGCCGGAGAGCGCGATCTCCGTGCCCTCCGGCAGTTGCGAGGCGAGCCACGGCTGATTGAACCAGACCACGCGCAGGCGCGCGCCGGCCTCGTCGCTGATCATCGCCTCGCAGACCTGCATGCGGCCGCCGCGGCCCATCCGCACCGGGCGGGCGCGCTCGACGACGCCGCGCACCGTTTGCTCCTCGCCGATGCGCAGCTGGGCGATCGGCACGGTCACCGAGAAGTCGTGGTAGCGGTGCGGGTAGTGGCGCAGCGCATCGCCGACGGTGTTGAGGCCGAGCCGTTCGAGGCGCTTCAGGTTGGTGGCGCCGAGCCGCGTCCCGGAGCGCGCGATCGGCCACTCGAGGGCGGCCTCGCCCTCGGGCACCGGATCGCGCGGAGGCTTGCGCTGCGGCGTCTTGCGGGCCTGTGCGGCGCCTTCAGGGGGCGGGGGCTGATCGGCGGCTGCGGCACGCTTGCGGGGGCGAGCGCGCGGCGGAGCGCCATTCGATGCGCGGCCTTGCTCGTGCGCGATCGTCGCGCGCGCGCGGCGTAGCCAGCTCCTGCGCTCCTCGACCTGGAGCGAACGATAGCCGGCCGCCGGGAGCGCGGCGACCATGCGCAGCAGCGGCGAGCGGGGCGGCTCGTCACGGGCCTGGCGGCGCAGCAACTCGTCGAGGCCGCCCTCGACGAGCGTGTCGGCGCAGCCGGAGCGGAGCTCGCCGTCGAGCACCACCGCGAGCCGCTCGAGGTCGGCGGTCATGCCTCGGCGGCGTCCGGGGAGAGCACTGCGATGACGGTGAGCAGTCCGGGACCGACGTGCACGCCGATCGCGGGCCCGACCTGACCCTGCATCACCGGGGCGCCGGGCGCGACCTCGCCAAGTCGGCGGGCGAGATCCGCGGCTTCGTCCGGGGTCGTCGAATGAAGCACCGCGATCCGCTCGATCGGGCCGAGCGCGGCAGTGCGCCGGATCACCTCGGCGACCGCCTTCTTCTTCGTGCGCACGCGGCCTATCGGGACGATCACGCCGTCCTCGATGGACAGCAGCGGCTTGACGCGCATCAGCCCGCCGAGCATCTCCTGCGCACGCCCGATGCGGCCGCCGCGGCGCAGGTACTCCAGCGTGTCGACGAGGATGAAGTCCCGCGTGCGCGCGAACTGGTCCAGCGCGAGGTCGCGCGCCTCGTCGAGGCTCGCGCCACCGGCGACGGCCTGCGCCGCCGTCATCGCACCCATGCCGAGCGCCAGCGTGACGCATTGAGAGTCAACGGCCTCGACGCGCACGCCCTCAACCTGCTGCGCCCCCTGACGCGCGGAGGCGAGAGTGCCGCTCAGCTTCTCGGAGATGTGGAGCGAGAGGATCTCGGTCGCGCCCTCGTCCTTGAGGCGCTGGTAGGTATCACGGAACGCGCCCGGCGATGGCTGCGAGGTCGTCGGAAGCTGGGACTCGCGGGCGAGCCGCTCGAAGAACGCGTCGGAATCGATGTCCACGCCGTCGAGCAGGTGCTCGTCGCCGAAGAACACGCTGGCCGGGACGACGGTGACCCCGAACTCCTCGGCAAGGTCACTCGGGATATCGCAGGTCGAGTCGGTGACGATGCGGATGCTCATGAGCCGGGCCTCCTTCGTTCGCTCCCCGCGTCGGGGCGCCTATTCGAGGCTCACGAGGTACGGGTAGTGGGGCTGCCCGCCCGTGAACACTTCGACCTCAAGATCCTCGTGGGCGTCCTCGATCAACTCGGGGATCCGCTCCGCCGAGCCGGCGGGCGCATCCACTCCGAGGTAGACGGTCGCCAACTCGAGCGCGTCGTCGGATTCGAGTGCCTGTCCGATGCCGGCAAGCAGCGCGTCGTCGAGGCCGGCGGCCCGCGCGACGAGGCGGCCATCGAGGATCGCGATCGCGTCGCCCGCGGTCACGCTCACCCCATCGGCGACGGCGTCGCGGACCGCGCGAGTGACCTCGACGCAGCGCACCGACGCGGCGGCGGCGGCCAGCGACTCGGCGAGCGACTCGGGCGACTCGCTGGGGACGAAGCTGAGCGCCGCGGCGAGCCCGGCGGCGACCGTGCGCGCTGGGACGACGCTGATCAGGTCCGGTTCCTGCTGCGCCGCCTGCTCGGCGGCGAGCAGCACGTTCGAGTCGTTGGGCAGGATGAAGACGCGCTCCCTGCCCGCGCGGCGCGCCGCCTCCAGCAGCTCGCCGGCGCTTGGGTTGTTCGTCGCGCCACCGCTCACGATGCGCGTCACCCCGAGGTCGCGGAAGTGCGCCGTCAACCCCGGGCCCTGCACGACGGCGACGAGGCCGATCGGTGGCGGGGGCGCATCGTCGTCCTCGGCGTCCTCGTGAGCCGCGGCCCAGCTCTCGTGCTGGGCCTGCATATTGTCGACCTTGACCATCTGCAGGCCGCCGTGCGCGGCGCCCGCGGAGAGCGCGACGCCGGGGTCCTCCATGTGCACGTGCACGCGCAGCGCCGAGGGGTCGCCGACGACGAGCACGGACTCGCCCTCGGCCTCCGTGAGTTGCGCTGCCAGCACGGCGCGTTCGAGTCCCGCGCCCTGCACGATGTACTCGACGCAGTAGCCATGGCCCTCGTGCTCGACGCCGCTGAGGTCCACCTCGCCCGCCGGTGCGGGCGGCGGCTCCGGAAGCGGCTCGCCGCGGACGCCGTAGAGCAGGCCCGCCAGCAGCACGGCGACGCCCTGACCGCCGGCGTCGACGACTCCGGCCTCGCGCAGGCGCGGCAGCAGCTCCGGCGTGCGCTCCACGCTCGCCTCGGCCTCCTCGACCGCGACGGCGAGCACCGCGTCGATGGCGAGTGCGGCGTCGGCCTCCGCCGCCACGGCGGCGGCCTCGCGCATGACGGTCAGCATCGTGCCCTCGACGGGCTCGGGGACCGCGCGGTAGGCCGTCTCCGAGGCGCCCGTGAGCGCGGCGCGGAGCTGCGTGGCCCCGAGCGCCTCGACGCCGTCGAGGGCGTCGGCGAAGCCGCGCAGCATCTGCGAGAGGATCACGCCGCTGTTGCCGCGCGCGCCCAGCAGCGCCGCGTCGGCGAGCGCCTTGCTGATCGCGCCCGCCCCGCCGGACTCCGGCAGGGCGGCGTTCGCCGAGCGCAGCGTGAGCAGCATGTTGGTCCCGGTGTCGCCGTCCGGCACGGGGTAGACGTTGATCGCGTTGAGCGCCTCGCGGTTGGCCTCGAGCCAGAGTTCGGCGACCTGCAGGGCGTGGCGCAGGTCCGCGCCGCTGAGGGCCGTATCGGTAGCTGCGTCGGGAGACGTCATCGGCCAGTGCCTCCTCGTGTGTCGCGCTCCGTCGCGCCGGCGGCGGCGTGGCGCAGCACCGCGTCCGGTGCTACGCTTTGTCTCCGTTCAAGCATAACGCGAGCTTCACCGACTGAGAGAGACGGCGCGGTATGGCCTCCGGAAAGTGCGACCTCTGCCCGAAGCACACCCGCTTCGGCCGCAACATCCGGCACAAGCACTCCGGCCGCTGGGAGCGCAAGGCCCAGCGCACCAACCGCGAGTTCCGCCCCAACGTGCACAAGAAGCGTCTGCTCATCGACGGCCGCTGGCGCCGCGTCAACGTCTGCACCCGCTGCCTGCGCACGCAGATGAAGCGACTCTCCGAGGGCAAGCCCGCGATCCCCTCCGCGAGCAGCGCCGCCGCCTGACCGGCTGACCGATCTCATCTTCTGACTTCGTGCGCCATCGGTGCGCGCTGCGCGCCTACCCGGCGTCGAGGGCAGCTCGCAGCGTCGCGAGCGCGGCCTGCGGCGTCTCGCGCGGGTTGTAGACCGCCGAACCGGCCACGAGCAGGCTCGCACCCGCCTCCGCGCACTGCCGGGCGTTGTGCGCCTTCACGCCGCCGTCGACCTCGATCACCGCGTCCAGGCCTGCCGCATTGAGGGCGGCGCGCAGCTCGCGAACCTTGTCCAGCAGTTCGGGCATCAGTTCCTGACCGCCTCGCCCGGGGTGCACGAGCATCACCGTCACCTCGTCGAGTTGCGGCAGCCACGGCTCCAGCGCGGCGGCAGGCGTCTGCGGGCTGATCGCGATCCCCACCTCGCAGTCCAGCTCGCGCGCCCTCCCGATCTCGCGCTGCGGCTGATCGGTCGCCTCGAGGTGGAAGATCAGCCGGCCGGCGCCCGCCTCGGCCAGCGGCTCCAGTTGCGCGAGCGGGTCGGCGACCATCATGTGCGCCTCAATCGGCAGCGAGACCGCCTGACGCACCGCCTCCACGATCAGCGGGCCGAAGCTGATCTGCGGCACGAACTGCCCGTCCATCACGTCGATGTGCAGCACGTCGGCGCCGCCCGCCTCGGCGGCCGCGACCGCGTCCGCGAGCCTCCCGAGATCGGCCGTGAGGATCGAGGGCGCGATGCCGGCGCGCCGCAGTGTCGGCCCGCCGCTCACTCCGCCTCCTCGGCCGCCAGCCGCGCGCGGGCGGCCTCGCGCTGCCGCTCCACCGCCTCAGGCGCGGTGCCACCGGTCGCGCTGCGCGCGGCCAGCGCCGCCTCGAGGCCGAGCGCGGGCGGCTCTTCGGCGAAGAGCGGATGCGCCTCGCGGAACTCGTCCGCGCTGAGGTCCTCGAAGGTGCGCCCCTCCTGCTCGCAGCGCGCGACGAGCGCGCCGATCACGGCGTGCGCCTCGCGGAAGGGCACGCCGCGCCGCACGAGCTGGTCGGCGAGGTCGGTGGCGAGCGCGAAGTTCTCGACGGCCGCCGCGCGCCCGCGTTCGGCGTCGAAGCGCAGCGACGGCAGCATCGCGGCCATCACCGCCAGCGAGGCGAGCAGCGTGTCCACCGTGTCGAAGAGCGGCTCCTTGTCCTCCTGCAGGTCGCGGTTGTAGGCGAGCGGCTGGCCCTTGAGCAGCGTCAGCGCCTGCACGAGGTTGCCGATCACGCGCGCGCTCTTGCCCCTCGCCAGCTCCGCGACGTCCGGGTTGCGCTTCTGCGGCATGATGCTCGACCCCGTGGAGAAGGCGTCGTCGAGCCGCACGAGACCGAACTCGGCCGAGGCCCAGAGCACGATCTCCTCGGCCAGCCGCGAGAGGTGCGTCATCGCCAGCGCCGCCGCCGCGTGGACGTCGACGACGAAGTCGCGGTCGGAGACGGCGTCGAGCGAGTTCGCGGAGACCGCCTCGAAGCCCAGTTCGCGCGCGACGAACTCGCGGTCGATCGGGTAGCCGACGCCCGCGAGGGCGCCCGAGCCGAGCGGCAGCACGTTGACGCGCTTCCGCGCCTGCCGCACCCGTTCGGCGTCGCGCGCGAACATCTCCTCGTAGGCGAGCAGGTGGTGGGCGAGCAGCACGGGCTGCGCGCGCTGCAGGTGCGTGTAGCCGGGGATCACCGTCTCCGCCTCGCGCTCCGCGAGGTCGATCAGCGCGCCTCGCAGCGCCCGCAGGCGCGCGGCGGCCTCGTCGCAGGCGGCGCGCACGAACATCCGCAGATCGGTCGCCACCTGGTCGTTGCGCGAGCGCGCCGTGTGCAGCCGCCGCGCCGGTTCGCCGATGCGATCGGCGAGGGCGGCCTCGATGTTGAGGTGGATGTCCTCGCGGTCCTCGCGGAACTCGAAGCGCCCGGCTTCGATCTCCGCCTCGATCGCACGCAGGCCCTCGACGATCGCGTCGCGGTCGGCGGCCTCGATGATGCCCTGCTTCGCGAGCATGCGCGCGTGCGCGATCGAGCCGGCGATGTCCTCGCGGTAGAGCCGCCGGTCGAAGGCGATCGAGGCGGTGTAGGCCTCGACGAGCGTGTCGGTGGGCGCACTGAAGCGCCCGCCCCAGAGCTTGCCGGCCCCCTGCTGTCCGCTCTCGTCCGCCATCGTTCGAGGCTAGCACCGCGCGCCCGCGACGCGCGAGCGGGGGCGGGTCGGCGAGGCTACGCCTTCGCCTGCTTCCGAGCCCGCACCAACCGGCGGAGCAGATCGAAGCGCTGCTGCAGGCGCTCGTACTCGGTCCTCAGTTCGGGGGTGCGCTCCGTCAGATCGCGCAGGTGCTCGAGTGCGCTGCCGCCTACCTGTCCCACCGACGTTACCCCCGTGCTCCTGCGACCATCATCGAAACCTTCCGGCGAGTCAGCGTCTACTCCGCGCCGGGCACGGCGAGGCGGAGCGGGTCCGGGGACTCGCGCAGCAGCTGCTGGCGCGCCTGGACCTCCAGCGGCAGGCCCCAGAGCTTGATGAAGCCGAGCGCCGCCTGCTGGTCGAAGGCGTCGCCGGAGCCGTAGGTCGCGAGCTCGAATTGGTAGAGGCTGCGATCCGAGGCGACGCCGACTGCCTCGGCGTGGCCTCGCCAGAAGCGCAGCCGCACCTCGCCCGTGACGTGCCGCTGGGTGGAGTGCACGTAGGCCGCGAGATCCTGGTGGTGGACGCTGAACCACAGCCCGTCGTAGACCAGGTCGGCGTACTCCTGCGCGACCCGCTCCTTCATCCGCAGCTGCTGCTTGCTCAGCGTCAGCGTCTCCAGCTTGCGGTGCGCGGCGAGCAGCGCGACGGCGGCCGGGGCCTCGTAGACCTCGCGCGACTTGATGCCGACGAGGCGGTTCTCGACCATGTCGATGCGCCCCACGCCGTGCGCACCGGCGATCTCGTTGAGGCGCTCGACGAGCGGGACGGGCGCGATCGCCTCGCCGTCGAGGGCCACCGGGACGCCCTGCTCGAAGCGCAGTTCGACCGTGGCCGGCTCGGCGGGCGTGTTGTCGAGCGGTTGCGTCCAGGCGTAGGCGTCCTCCGGCGGGATCGTCCACGGATCCTCGAGCACACCCGCCTCGATCGCGCGGCCCCACATGTTCTCGTCGACGGAGAACGGCGAGGACTTGCCGCTCTCGACGGAGATGCCGTGACGCCGGCAGTAGGCGAGCGCTTCGTCGCGGGTCCACTCGTTCTCGCGGGCCGTGCCAACGATCGCGAGGTCCGGGGCCAGCGCGCGCAGCGCGATGTCGAAGCGCACCTGGTCGTTGCCCTTGCCGGTGCAGCCGTGCGCGACTGCGGCCGCGCCGCTCTCGCGCGCCTTGTCGACGAGCAGCTTCGCGATCAGCGGACGCCCGAGGGCGGTCGCGAGCGGGTAGGCGCCCTCGTAGACGGCGTTCGCCGCCAGCGCGGGGAAGGCGAAGTAGCGCAGGAAGTCCTCGCGCGCGTCGACGACCGCGAACTCCTTCGCGCCAGCTTCGCCCGCGCGGCGCTCGGCGCCTTCGATGTCGCCGACGTTGCCGAGGTCCGCCAGCAGGCAGACGACCTCGTAGTCGCGCTCTTCCTGCAGCCATTTCACGGCCGCCGAGGTGTCCAGCCCGCCCGAGTAGGCGAGGACGATGGTGTCGCTCAAGGTGTGGCTCCGCTCATGCGCCGACCAGCAGCGGCGAGGCGATCTCGATCATGACGCCGTCGGGATCGCGCACGCAGGCGGTGGTCTGGCCCCAGGGTTGCAGGCTCGGCGGCGACAGCGCCGTAGCGCCGGCGCCGATCGCTCGCTCGTAGTCGGCCGCTACGTCGTTGCTGCGGAAGGAGACGGTGAAGCCGGGGGCGGGCTCGTCGGGGTCGCTCTCGCGGATCGGCGCGGGCATGTGCATCGCGGCGAAGCGGTTGGAGGCGAAGGCGAGCGCCGTGGCGCCGGTCTCCATCTCCGCGTAGTCCTTCGTCTCGACCATGAAGCGCAGCTCCAGGCCGAAGGCGCGCCGGTAGAAACGCACCGCCGCCTCGACGTTCTTGACGTAGACGATCGTCCAGCCCAGCTCCACGGATCGAGGCTCCCCCGGCGGCGGTCCCAGGCTAGGCAGTGACCTCGGCGATCGCCGCGTCGATGATCTCGACGCAGCGGTCGATCTCCGCGGCGCTGACCGTCAGCGGCGGCATCAGCCGCACCACGTCCGGGCGCACGGGGTTGAGCAGCAGCCCGCCGCGCATCGAGGCCATCACCACGTCCGGCGCGATCGCCTCGTTGAGTTCGAGGCCGATCAGCAGGCCGCGGCCGCGCACGCCCTTCACCACGGCGTGCTTCTCGCCGAGTGCGGTCAGGGCGCGCGCCGCCTGGTCGCCGCGCTCGCGCACGTTGCGCAGGATGTCGCCCTCGAGCACGCGCCGCACCACGTGGGCGGCGGCGGCGGTGGCCAGCGGCTGGCCGCCGAAGGTGCTGCCGTGGTCGCCCGGCTCGAAGACGTTGGCGTGCTCCTTGGCGAGCAAGGCGCCGATCGGCAGCCCGCCCCCGAGGGCCTTCGCGCTGGTCATCACGTCCGGCTCGATGCCTGCCTGCTCGTGCGCCCAGAGCGTCCCGGTGCGGCCCATGCCGACCTGGATCTCGTCGAGGATCAGCAGCATCTGCTGCTCGTCGCACCACTCGCGCAGCTTGCGCAGGTAGTCGTCGCCGGGAACGATGATCCCGCCCTCGGCCTGGATCGGCTCGACCATCACCGCCGCGGTCTGCGGCGTGGTCGCCGCCTGCAGCGCCTCGATGTCGTCGAAGTCGATGTGCACGAAGCCGGGCACCAGCGGCTCGAAGGGCTCGCGGTAGGCGGGCGTGCCGGTCGCGGCGACGGTGGCCATCGTGCGGCCGAGGAAGCCGTTGTGCATCACGATGATCTCGTGTGCGCCGTTCTTGCGGACGCGGCCCCACTTGCGCGCCAGCTTGAGCGCGCCCTCGTTCGCCTCGGCGCCCGAGTTCGCGAAGAAGACACGGTCCATCGGCGAGTTGTCGATCAGCATCTGGGCGAGCTCGATCTGCGGCTCGCTGTAGAAGATGTTGGAGCAGTGGATCAGCTTCCCGGCCTGCTCGCTGATCGCCTGCACCAGTCCAGGATCGGCGTGGCCGAAGATGTTGGTCGAGATCCCGGCGACGAAGTCGAGGTATTCCTTGCCGTCGATGTCCCAGACGCGCGTGCCCTCGCCGCGAACGAGCGTGACCGGCAGCCGCCGGGCGGCCTGCATGTAGAGCTTCGCTTCGAGGGCCTGGATGTCATCGCTCACGCGTATGCTCCCGCACTGATCGCTGCCGTGTCCGCTTCCGCTATCGGTCCGCGGCAGGGCGCTCGCTGCGCCCTACTGGCCTCCGCTCTGTTCGATCTGATCGAGGAGCACGCGCAGCCGATCGAGCTCGGTCTGCGCGGCGTCGGCGGCCTGCTGCGCCTGACGCAGCAGCTCGCCGAACTCGCCCGCGGGCGCCACGGGGCGAGCGGCATCCGAGTCGTCGCCGTCGCCGGCGTCGGGCTGGGTGGCGAGCGAGCGGTCGGCGCCGGGCAGCGACGAGGGGAGACGGCCGAAGACGACGTCGAGTGCGCGCTGGAACGTCGGCTCGAGGGCGATGTTGTTGCCGTTCGCCACCATCACGCGCTTGAGTTCGGGGATGCGCGAGCTCTCCGCCTGCAGGTAGATCGGCTCGATGAACAGGAACGACTCACCGATCGGGATCATCAGCAGGTTGCCGCGGATCACCTCGGAGCCCGCACCCTCCCAGAGCGTGAGCTGCGAGGAGATGCCCGGATCCTGGTCGATGCGCGCCTCGATCTGCGCCGGCCCGAAGACGAGGTCGTCGGTGGGGAAGCGGTAGGCCCGCAGCTTGCCGAGGTTGTCGCCGTCCGAGCGTCCGGCGAGCCAGGCGATGGTGTTCTGCTTGTTGCGGGGCGTGAACGGCAGGATCAGCGAGAACTCCTCGGTCTCCTCGCCGGGCAGCTTCATGATCACGTAGTACGGCTCGAGCGGCTGCTCCTGCTGGCGGAACTTCTCCGTCGGCACTGCCCACAGGTCCTCGCCGATGAAGAAGGTGCGCGGATCCTGGATGTGATAGCGCAGGTACTGCTCGGCCTGCAGCCGGAACATGTCCTCCGGGTAGCGCAGGTGCTCGCGGATCGCCTGCGGCATCTCGGAGATGGGCGTGAACATCTCCGGGAATATCTTCGCCCAGGTCGCGACGATCGGGTCTTCCTCGTCGATCAGGTAGAAGGTCATGTCGCCGGTGTGCGCATCAAGGACGACCTTGACGCTGTTGCGTACATAGTTGACGGTCCCCACGTGCTGCGAGTATGGGAAGCTCGCGGACGCGGTGTAGGCGTCCTGGATCCAGATCAGCCCCCCGTCCACCACCACCAGGTAGGGGTCCGAGTCCAGCTCGAGGAACGGCGCGATCTTGCGGATGCGGTCGTCGAGCGAGCGGTGCATCAGCAGCCGCGAGTTCGATGACAGCTGGCTGGAGATCAGCAAGTTGCGGTCGCCCAGCTGCCAGGCCAGCGAGACCCGCCGGAGGATGTTGGAAAGGACAATGCCGCGGTCCGGCTCGTAGAACGTCTCGACCGTGGTGTCGCCCTTCGGGTAGTCGAATTCGGGCTCGTTCGTGTTCACGATCACGTAGTGATCGGTCAGCTCGCCGAAGTAGATGCGGGCGCCGCTTTCCGTGATCGGCACCTCGGTGCCGACGGGCGGGATATCGCCGGTGAGCAGGACCGGCAGGCCCTCCTCGGTGATCTCGTTGACGCGCGCCACGACCGCGCCGAAACCGTGGGTGAACTGCAGCTGCTGCTGCGTCCAGCCCGACCCGCCGGTCTGGGTCGCGCGACGCAGATCGAGTTCACGTGGCGCCAGCATGACCTGCTGCAACGTCCCGTCGATGACGTAGCGATCGACATCGACATCGTCGAACTGGTAGAGGGGCCGGATCGACTGGATCTGGTTGAGCGTGTCGCGCATCGGCCGCGGATCGACCAGCCGCATGTTGTCGAGCGTCGTCTGGTTTTCGGCGATCTCCGCCTCGGTGACCGCCGGCTCGGCGGGGAACGTGCTCTCGACGATCTCGTCGAGGCCCCAGGCGCGGCGCGTGCCCTCGATGTTGCGCCCGATGTAGAGCTGTTCCTTCTCCAGCTCGTTCGGTTCGACCTGGAAGGACTGGACGAACGAGGGGTAGATGAAGCCGCCGACGATGCCCGCGACCACCCAGAGGCTGACCGCGAAGGCGGGCGCCCGCCAACTGGAGCTGAGCAGCGAGTTCGCGATCGTGACCAGCCCGGCGAAGGCGCCGAGGGCGACCAGCGCGTAGCGCGCGGGCAGCCGCGCGTTGATGTCCGTGAATGTCGCCCCGGTCACGATCCCGCCCGGCGCCGTCACGAGGTCGAACACGCCGAGGTACGACCCGACGGCGATCACGAGCAGGATCAGCCCGCCGAGCATGGAGAGGTGGATGCGCATCCCGCGCGTCAACTGCACCTCGAAGCGCTGCAGCGAGAACGTCAGCCCGTAGACCGCGCCCGCCCCCAGCACCGAGAGCACCAGCAGCGAGAGCACCCAGCCCTGGATCAGGTGGTAGGCCGGAAGATCGAAGAGGTAGAACGAGACATCGCGCCCGAACGCCGGGTCCGTGACGCCGAACTCGACGGCGTTCCACCAGATCAGGATCGTCTCCCAGGACCCCGCCGCGACTCCGCCGAAGATGATCGCGATGAAGATCGTCAGCGCCATCAGTGCGACAGTCACGATGCGCCGGATCGCCCCCGCGTCGACATCCTCGATGAACGACTCCTCGACGCCCTGCGGGGCGAGGCGGCGGGCCAGCCAGAGGTTGAACCCGAGCACGAGGCCGGCGATGACGATACCGATCAGCAACAGCGAGATGCGCGCCGACAGAACGCGCCGGAAGTTGCCTTCGTAGTCGACCGACTCGAACCAGAGGTAGTCGACGTAGATCGCCTTGGCCCAGCCCGCGACCACGAACAGCACGACGATCGCAGCTGCGATGCCGAGCCAGCGCACGGGCACGGGAGAGCGGAACCCCGAGCCGCCGATGCGGAAGGGTTCTGGTGGTGGCCCCAGGTCGTCACGGTCGTCGCGGTCGTCGAAGAAGCCCAGCTTCAGTTCCTCACCCGCGTACCGGGGGCGTCCCCGGAAGCGATCCGTTCCAGTGTATGCGGAAGGCGGCCGTTGGCCACATGTGCCGCGACGCCTCGCTCCGCTGCGCGGAGGGCGGCGTCGACCTTCGGGATCATACCACCGGCCAGCGCTCCGTCCTCGCGCAGCTCCGCCGCGCCCGCGGCGTCCAGCTCCTCGATCAGTGCGCCCTCGCCATCGAGGACGCCGTCGACATCGGTGAGGAAGACGAGGCGGCTCGCTCCGGCGGCGCGCGCGATCTCCCCGGCGACGGTGTCCGCGTTGATGTTCAGCGGCTGTCCCGGCGGCTCCAGGCCGATCGGCGCGATCACCGGCGTTGCGTTGCCCTCGACCAGCGCACGCAGCGCCTCGCCGTCGATCCCCGTCACCTCGCCGACGAAGCCGAGCCGCTCGTCGCTGCGGCGCGCGCGCACCAGCCCGCCGTCGACGCCGGAGACGCCGGCCGCGAGGCCGCCGAGGCGTTCGATCGCGGCGACGAAGCGTGTGTTGATCACGCCGCGCAGCACGCCGATCACCACCTCCAGCGCCTCCTCGCTCGTCGCGCGCAGCCCCTCGATGAACACGGAAGGCACCTCAAGCCGATCGAGCCAGTCGGTGATCATCGCGCCGCCGCCGTGGACGACGATCACGCGCTCGCCGCGCTTGCGCAGCGCGACGACGTCCTCGAGCGTGGTGTCCTCGTCGCCGAGCGTGGAGCCGCCGATCTTGACCACGATCGGGCCCCTCTCAGCGGGCTGACCGTGGCTCGCGTCGGCGCTCATGTCGTGTAGTCCGCGTTGATGCGCACGTACTCCTCGGTCAGGTCGCAGCCCCAGGCGGTCGCGCTCGCCTCGCCGCATCCGAGGTCGATGCGGATCAGCACCTCCTCGCGGTCCATCGCCGCGGAGATGTCGGCCTCGGGCGTCGTCGTGGGCGCGCCGTCCTCGAAGGCGCAGTGCTCGCCGATCCAGACCCGGGTGCGATCGAGGTCGAGCGCCGCGCCGGAGCGGCCGGCCGCCATCAGCACGCGGCCCCAGTTCGGGTCGCGCCCGGTGATCATCGTCTTGACGAGCGGGGAGGAGCTGATCGTGCGCGCCGCGATCCGCGCGTCCGCGTCCGAGGCCGCGCCCTCGGCGACCACCTCGATCAGTGTGCGCGCGCCCTCGCCGTCACGCGCCAGTTCGCGCGCGAGCCGCACGGCGACCGCTTCGATGGCGCTCGCCAGCGCCGCGGCGGCCGGGTGTCCGGCAGCGATCGGTTCGCCGCCCGCGGCGCCGTTCGCGAGCGCGATCACCATGTCCGAGGTGGAGGTGTCCATGTCCACGTCGATCATGTTGAACGAGCGGTCGGTGACCTCGCGCAGGGTGTCCTGCAGCCAGCCGCGCTGCACCGGAGCGTCCATGGTGAGGAAGCCGAACATCGTCGCCATGTCCGGGTGGATCATGCCCGCGCCCTTGGCCGCTCCACCCACGATGTAGGAGCGCCCGCCCGCCTCGATGCGCAGCGCCGCCTCCTTGGGGCGCGTGTCGGTGGTCATCATCGCGCGCGCGAAGTGGGCCCCGCCCTCGCGGCTCAGCTCGATCTCCGCGATGCCGGCCTCGATGCGGTCCATCGGCAGGCGGCGTCCGATCACGCCGGTGGAGCCGACGAGCACGTCGGCGGGCTCGACGCCGAGCCGAGCCGCCGCCAGTTCGGCCATGCGCCGCGCGTCGGCCTCGCCGGCGGCGCCGGTGGCGACGTTCGAGTTGCCGGAGTTGACGACGAGCGCCCTCGCGACGCCCTGCGCGACGCGCTCGCGCGTGAGCACGAGGGGCGCGCCGACGACGGCGTTGCGGGTGAAGAGCGCGGCGGCGGTCGCGGGTCGCTCGGAAAGCAGCAGTCCGAGGTCGAAGCGCGGCTCGGAGCCGTAGCTGCGGATGCCGGTGTAGGTCGCGCCGGCGGTCCAGCCCGCCGGCGCGGTCAGGCCGCCGGGGAGCGACTCATGGTCCGGCTGCGAGTCGAGATCCACCACGCCCTGCGCCCCCACTCCCGTCCGAGCGGCGAGTGTATCGGAGCCTTCGGCAGGGGGCGACAGACGGGACGGCAGAGCGAGCGCGCCGAGGCGGTTACGCGCCCTCTCCGGCGAAGGGCGGCAGCCCGACGCGAGGGCAACGTTCCAGCAGCAGGCAGCGCTCGCAGCCGGGCGAGCGCGCGTGGCAGGTGCGGCGTCCGTGCTGGATCAGATCGACGTGGAAGGCGTAGACCTCGTCCGGCTCGAGTTGCGCCTCAAGCTCGTCGTGCACCTTCACGACCGGCATCCGCGCGGGCGCGAGGCCGAGGCGCTTCGCCACGCGCTCGACGTGCGTATCGACGGGCAGCGCGGGCCGTCCGAGGGCGAACAGCAGCACGATCGCCGCCGTCTTCGGACCCACGCCCGGCAGCGCGCGCAGCCACGCCTTCGCCTCCTCCATGGGCAGCGTCTCGAGGAACCCGAGCTCGTAGCCGGGGGCCTGCTCGCGGACCTCGGCGAGCAGCGCCTGGATGCGCGGCGCCTTGGTCGGCGCGAGCCCGCCCGGCCGGATCGCGTCCTCGACCTCGGATGTTGGGGCCGCGATCACGTCGTCCCAGCTCTCGAAGCGCTCGAGCAGGCGGTGGAAGGCGTGCCCGGAGTTGTGATCCGAGGTGTTCTGCGAGAGCAGCGTCAGCACCAGCTCGGAGATCGCGTCGTGGTGCGGACGCGCCTCGGAGCGCCCGTATTCCTCGCCGAGGATCGCGATCAGCTCGGAGGGCCGCCACGGCGCGGTCGGCCTCCGCCGCCGTCGGGTTCGCGCTCCAGCCACGGCATTCCTCCGGCTCGGCGTGCTCGACGACTTGCTGCGTGCGGCCATCGTAGCGCCCGCGCCCGTCGTACGATGGTCGCGCACGGTGCAATCGCGCACGACGCGGGACGGAGGTCCGGGCGTGACTCAGGAGCAGATCCGGCTCACTGACCTCGCATCCTGCGGCGGCTGAGCGGGCAAGCTGGGTCTCTCGACCCTGGCGCAGGTGCTGCGCCCGCTGCAGGAGACGTTCGCCGCCGAGCAGTATCCCGAGCTGCTCGTCGGCCTCACGCACCCCGATGACGCCGCGGTCTACCGGCTCAGCGACGACCTCGCGGTGATCCAGACACTCGACTTCTTCCCGCCTGTGGTCGACGACCCCTACGACTACGGGCAGATCGCCGCCGCGAACGCGATGTCCGATGTCTACGCGATGGGCGGCGAGGTGAAACTCGCGCTCAACATCGCCGCCTTCCCGGACGACCTCGATCCCTCGCTGCTGGCGGAGATCTTCCGCGGCGGCGCGGACAAGGTCGCCGAGGCCGGCGGCGTGATCGCGGGCGGCCACACGGTGATCGACGTGGAGCCGAAGTACGGCCTCTCCGTGATGGGCGTGATCCACCCGGACGCGGTGCTGCGCACCGGCGGCGCGCAGCCGGGCGACGCGCTGCTGCTGACCAAGCCGCTCGGCACCGGCATCGTGATGAGCGCCGCCGGGCAGCAACAACCCGGCTTCGAGGAGAGCCTCGCCGCGGCTGTCGCCTCGATGACGCAGTTGAACCGCCACGCGGCGCACCTCGCGCGGGCGGCGGGCGTCCACGCGATGACGGACGTGACCGGCTTCGGCCTCGCCGGCCACGCCGCCGAGATCGCCGGGCAAAGCGAGGCCTCGCTCGTCCTCGATCTCGGCGCGCTGCCGCTGCTGCCCGGCGCGGAGCGCTTCGCGGCCCTCGGCGGCGCCACCGGCGGCGGCGCGCGCAACCGCGACGGACTCGGCGAGCGCGTGCGCATCGAGGGCGACCCCTCGGACGCGCTGATCGATCTGCTCTACGACCCGCAGACCTCGGGCGGCCTGCTGATGGCGCTCCCGGAGGCCGCCGCCGAGGCGCTGCGGCGCGAGATCGAGGCGCAGACGGGTGGCTGCTGGCTGATCGGGCGCGTCGAGGCCGGGCCGCCGCTGGTCCTGGCGCGATGAGCCTCCGCATGCGCCGCGCGGCGCTCGTCGTCCTCGCGGCGGCCTCGCTGCTGCTCGCGGCGGCCTGCCCCGGCGGCGGGGAGGAAGAGCCCACTCCGACGCCGACCGAGGAAGCGCCGGACCCGACGGCGCTGCTGCGCGGGGCCGGCGACCGGATGGCCACTGTCGAGCGCTTCCACTTCCTGCTCGAGCACGTGGACGGCACGAGCGAGATCGTGCGCGGCATCGAGATGGTGCGCGCCGAGGGCGACATCGGCGGCACGGAGTTGCTGCAGGCGGAGATCGAGGGCCGCTTCGGCGCGCTCACGTTCGAGACCGCGATCGTCGTGCTGCCGGATCAGGGCTGGCTCCGGAACCCGCTGACGCGCCGCTGGGAGCGCGAGAACATCACCGTCAGCGCGCTCTTCGATCCGCAGCAGGGCGCCGTCGCCCTCATGCGCACCGCGACCGCGACCGGCCTCGGAGGACGGGAGCACATCGGCGACATCGACTGCTGGATCGTCGAGGCGACCACCGACTCCGGGGAGCTGGCCTTCTTCGAGAACGCCGAGGCTGGGCGCACCGTCAGCGCACGGGTCTGGATCGGCGTCGATGACCCCCTCGTCTACCGCATCGAGCTGAGCGGGCCGATCGCCGCCGGCGAGCTGGACACGATCGTGCGGCGGCTCGAGCTGAGCCGCTTCGGGCAGGACGTGGACATTGTCCCGCCGCGCTGAGGCGCACGACGGCCGGCGCACGGGACCGGACCGCCGAGGCACCTGGCTGCTGATCGCCGTCGCGGGCGGCGTCTTCATCGCCGCCGACGACCAGACCGCGGTAGTCACGGTGCTGCCCGCGCTGATCGGCGACATCGGCCTCAGGGTGGACGACCTCTACCTCGCCTCCTGGGTGGTCAACGGCTACCTGCTCGGCTACATCGCCGCGCTGCCGATCGTCGGGCGCGTCGCCGACGTCTACGGCCGCGCGCGGGTCTACGCCGCCGCGCTGGTGGTGTTCATGATCGGCAGCGCGCTCGTCGCCGCCGCACCGGGCTTCGAGTGGCTCGTCGCCTCGAGGGCGCTGCAAGCGGCCGGGGGCGGCGCGGTGGTGCCCGTGGCGATGGCGATCGTCGTGACCGAGCTGCCTCCCGAGCGGCGTCTGCTTGGCCTCGGTGCGATCGCCGCGGCCTCGGAGGCGGGGGCGCTGTCCGGCCCGCTCTGGGGCGGGGCGATCACGGAGCTGATGGGCTGGCGCTGGGTGTTCTGGCTCAACCTGCCGCTCGCGCTCCCCTTCATGTTCGGCGCCTGGCGGCTGGCCGGGCGCGAGCGCGCGGGCGGCGCGATCGACTGGCCCGGCGCGGCGCTGCTCGCCCTCGCGCTGGCGCTGCTCACGATCACCCTCGCCGACGACCCGCTCGAGCGCCGTCCCTGGGCGCTCACGATCCTGCTGTTCGCGATCGTCGCGGCGCTGGGCGCGGCCTTCCTGCTGCGCCAGCGTGCGGCGCCGGAGCCGATGCTGCGGCTGGCGATGTTCCGCCCACGCGCGGCCTGGTCGGCGAACGCGGCGACGCTGCTGCTGGGCGCGGGGCTGATCACCGCGCTGATCAGCGTCCCGCTGTTCGTCAACCTCGTGCTGGCGGAGCGCCCGATCGACGGCGGGCTGACGCTGCTGCGCTTCACGATCGCCGTGCCCCTCGGCGCGCTCGCCGGCGGCTGGCTGGCCGGGCGGCTGGGCCTGCGCGCGACGGCGACGATCGGGATGTGGCTGGGCGCGGCGGGCTTCGCCGGGCTGCTCGCCTGGGATCGTGAGCTGAGCGAGGCCTGGCGCAGCCTCCCGCAGCTCGTCGGCGGCTTCGGCTTCGGGCTCGTGATCGCCCCGCTCAGCGCCGCCGTCCTCGCGCGCGTCCGCGAGGGCGAACGCGCGACAGCGGCCTCCTGGCTCACGCTCAGCCGCGTCGCGGGGATGCTCGTCGGCGCGGCGCTGCTGACCTCGAACGGCCTCGGCCGCTTCTACGCGCGCGCCGGCGCGATCGAGTTCGGATCGCCGGAGTTCACGGCGCTGGTCGCCGAGGCGCAGGTCGCCACCTTCCGCGAGGTCTGGGCCGCGGCGGTGGTCGTCATGATCGCCGCCGGCGTCCTCACCTGGCTGATCGGCGCCCGCCCCCGCGACGCCGGCGAGGCGCTGACCTCATGGTGGGAAGCGCGCTGACCTCAGCTCGCTAGTTCTCGACCTCTCTGAGAGCGGATAGCGCTTTGGCCGCGACCTCGCTCGCCTTCTGGAAGTCGACGACCGTGGCGTTAACATCGGGGTCCGTGAAGGCACGTTCAGCCTTCTCGAAGGCTCCCTCGTCCTCGGCGTTGGCTGCCGGGACGTAAACGACTGCGAGGCCCACCTCAGCAGGAACTTTGGCGTGCACGCGGTTGTTCACCTTCAGGTCTCCGCCCGAGGCGCGAAGCGCCCGTATTGCCCAAGACCAAGATTGAATCTCGTCGAGAAGCCTATCCTTGTCTGGGAGCTGGAACGACCAACACTGTGTGAGGTACGCGACGTGTCCGTTGTGCACCGCGAAGTCGATGGGCGCACGGTAGCCGCTAGACTCAAGCCGAGCCGTCCGCCACAAATTCTCGTCAGCGATGCGTTCTTCTCGGAGTGCACTACGCACGGCGCCGAGCGCCTCGTGCTTTTTCTTGAAGGGGAACTCCCGGCGAGAAGGCTCGACGATTAACTCATCCCATAGCATCTCGACCGCAGCCTCTGCGCTCTCCACGTCTACAGGTTGCGGTGCCGAGAACTGGATGATGCCACGCTGTTCACTCGCGAGCTCCGCAAGCCACGTCTCGCTCAGGAGGTCTCGGTTGACCATCAAGCTAAGCTGGCCCCCCGCATGCGCGTTCGAGTACGCCTCGAGCTTGGCAGTCAACCGTTCGAGGTAGCTCACGACGCCAGGCAGCGCTTCAGCGCCACCCAGTTGCCGAGCGCGGGTGCGCTGAGTCACCGTCCGCAGGGTCCATTCCTCGGAATCCTCTGACCCAGCGAGAAGCCCGAGGTTTACGCACTCGCCGTTCGCCGGGTCAGGCACGAATCGGATGATGGAGTATATGTGTCTCATCAGTTCAAAACCTCCCCGATCATCAACCGCAGCCGCCTAGCGACTTGTGGCGCTCGTCTCTCAAGAAAGAACCCTAGAAGCTCGAGATCAGCGTCCGTTACGGGCCAGTCCGGCGGAATCGCCCTCAGGATCTCCACCAGGTCCCCACTGCCAAGAGCATCGAGAGCGTCAGCGAACTCCCGAACCGCCTCGGCCTCCAGGCCGGTCGGGTCGGCGGTTGCAACATCATCCTGCAAGCGGTGCGGCTGGTCGACCTGGGCTCGAACCTCGTTGAGATCGGAAGGCCAGTTCGGGCCGCTGGGGAAGAAGTAGCCGTGATCGTGCGAGTACGTCTTGTACTCGTCCGACAGCGCGAATAGCCACTGACTGTCGCCGCCCCAGCACCAGTCGTGCAGCGCAAACAGCCCAGCGTGGCGACGCCGATTGTCGTCCTCCATCCGGTGTCCTAGTCTGCGCTCGTTCACCGTATCGGCCACATTCAGCGATCCATGCGCCAATCCCGCTTCTACCTGCACCCCCGAGACGATGCCCACGAGCGTTTCCGGTATCTCCACGACCTTCACGGTGCAGGTCGGTGCGCCAATCAGATTGCCGCAACGTGCGACGATCTGCTCATTGATCAGGACCAAGGGCCCCTGCTGGTTCGTGATTAGCTTGACCCAGTAGCGCCTGCCGTCAGCTGCCAGAGCCAAGAGCGGCCTCGAACCACCGGCACCATGAGTCTGGTTGATCCAAGCAGACAAACGGACCACATCGCGCGCCTCGCGATGTCCCGCCACACGGCCTCGCCAGCTGCTCTCGTCAACCATGGTCCCAAAAAGTATAGGCGTTCGCAGGTGCCCTCAACCGCCTTAGTGGACTTCGCGGTGCTGGATGTGCCCTGGTGCATGGCGAAGGCACACCAGTCCCCGGACGTGACGAGGGGCCGGCATCGCCGGCCCCTCGGGGTACTCGAGCCCGGGTGAGGGCCTAGTACATGCCCGCAGCGGCGGCCGCCGCGGCACCCCCGGCGTCACCCTCGGGCTTGTCGGTGATCAAGCAGTTGGTGGTCAGCACCATACCTGCGATGGAGACCGCATTCTCGAGCGCGGCCTTCGTCACCTTCGCCGGGTCGATGATGCCGGCCGCGACCATGTCGCCGTAGTTGCCGGTGGCGGCGTCGTAGCCCTCGCCCTTGGTCAGGCCCTGGACCTCACGCACGATCACCGAGCCGTCCGCACCCGCGTTCGCGGCGATGCGGCGCATCGGCTCCTCGAGGGCGCGGCGCAGGATGCGCACACCCGTCGCCTCGTCGCTCTCCAGCTCGACGCCGTCGAGCGCAGGGAGCGCGTTGATGAAGGCCACTCCGCCGCCGGGGACCATGCCCTCCTCGACGGCCGCGCGGGTCGCCGAGAGCGCGTCCTCGACGCGGTGCTTCTTCTCCGTCAGCTCGACCTCGGTGGCCGCGCCGACCTTGATGACGGCCACGGAGCCGGCCAGCTTGCCGAGGCGCTCCTGCAGCTTCTCGCGGTCCCAGTCGCTGGTCGCGCGGTCGAGCGCAGCCTTGACCATCGAGATGCGGTCGGCGATGCCCTCGGGCGTGCCGTGGCCCTCGATGATCGTCGTCTCCTCCTTGGTGGAGACGATGCGCCGGGCCTTGCCGAGGTCCTCGGGGGTGGCCGAATCGAGCGAGCGGCCGATCTCGGGGCTGATCAGCGTGGCGCCGGTGATCGAGGCGATGTCGCCGAGGTTGTCCTTGCGGCGGTCACCGAAGCCGGGGGCCTTGACGGCGATCACGTTGAGCGTGCCGCGCAGGCGGTTCACGGCCAGCGTGGCCAGCGCCTCACCCTCGATGTCCTCGGCGATGATGATCAGGTCCTTGGACAGCTGCAGCTGCTTCTCGAGCAGCGGCAGGATGTCGTTGACGGAACTGAGCTTCTGGTCCGTGATCAGGATCGCGGGCTCGTCGACGACGGCCTCCATGCGGTCCGGGTCGGTCACGAAGTAGGGCGAGATGTAGCCGCGGTCGAAGGCCATGCCCTCGACGTACTCGATCTCGGTCTGGATGCCCTTGGACTCCTCGACGGTGATGACGCCGTCCTTGCCGGCGGCCTCCATGACGTCGCCGATGAGGTCGCCGATCTCACCCGAGGCGGCCGAGATCGCCGCCACCTGCGCCATCTGGTCGCGGGTGGTGACGGGGGTCGAGTCCTTGCCGATCTGGTCGACGATGGCGCGCGAGCCGACCTCGATGCCGCGCTTCAGCGCCATCGGGTCCGCGCCGGCGGCCACGTTCTTGAGGCCCTCGTGCACGATCGCCTGGCCGAGGACGGTGGCCGTGGTGGTGCCGTCACCGGCGATGTCGTTGGTCTTGGAGGCGATCTCCTTGGCGAGCTGCGCGCCGATGTTCTGGAACTCGTCCGCCAGCTCGATCTCCTTGGCGATCGTCACGCCGTCGTTGGTGATCGTCGGCGGGCCGAACTTCTTGTCCAGCACCACGTTGCGGCCGCGCGGCCCCAGCGTGATGCGTACGGCGTCGGCCAGCTGGTCGATGCCGCCGCGCAGCGCCGCGCGGGCCTGCTCGTCGAACAGTAGTTGCTTTGCCATGCGTGTCCACTCCCTCTCACTCGCTGCCGTCGAGGGCCGTCCAGCGTCGTCGCGGGCCGCCCTCTCAGCCGTGCGACGTCCGATTGCGCATCTATTAGCACTCTCACCTGTCGAGTGCTAATCGTTTGTACCCAATCGCGCCCCACTGCGCAAGTCCCGCAGCCCGGAGCTGTAGCGAGGCGGGCGAGGAAGAGAGGCCGGCGACGCGGACACAGCGCGCCCTCCGACCACCCCCGACTGCCCCCTCTCCCTGGGGAGAGGGCCGGGGTGAGGGGAGCGGGTGAAGGTGAACAGCCGCGCGTTAGCGCTGGAGCAGCGGCACGCCGCCGGAACGGCGCTCCGGATCGTCGAGGCCCTCGTAGGGCGGGAACAGCGACTCCAGCTCGCGGCGGATCGGGTCGCCCTCGGGCAGGTAGGGGGAGAAGTCGCCGTCGGGCTGGAGGCGATCGTGGCGGCCCTCGATGCCGAACGCGTTGATCTTGTCCTGCAGCATCATCAGGCCCTGCAGCAGCGACTCCGGCCGCGGCGGGCAGCCCGGCACGTAGACGTCGACGGGACAGACGAGGTTCACGCCCGGCAGCACGGAGTAGCCGAAGGCGAACGGCCCGCCCATGATCGCGCAGCCGCCCATCGAGATGACCCACTTCGGCTCGGCCATCTGCATGTAGACCCGCCGCACCGCCGGCGCCATCTTCCAGGTCACCGTGCCGGCCACGATCATCAGGTCCGCCTGCCGCGGCGAGGCGCGGAACACCTCCGACCCGAAGCGCGCGATGTCATAGCGCGAGGTCGCCGACGCGATCATCTCGATCGCGCAGCAGGCCAGCCCGAACATCGCCGGCCAGAGCGAGGACGCGCGCGCCCAGTTGAGCATCCCGTCCACCGAGGACAGGAGCACGTTCTTGCGCACCTCTTCCTCGAGGTCGAGCGGGGCCATGTCGCGCGTGGAGTCGAAGAGCGAGAGGCGCTGCCGGATATCCGGGCCGTCGTTCGTCGTTACCACGGAGCACTCCCGCCTTCGCGCCGGCGCGGCGATCGTAGCGGAGGGACGGGGGCGCGGCAAACGCCGCCCTCGACGCTCGCGCGCGCTACGCCGCGCCGTCCAGCCACGGGCGCCAGCCCGGCGGCGGCTCCGTCGCCGGCACGGGCGAGAGCGCGCGCAGGCGCTCGACGGCGCCCGGCAGCACCTCGAGCAGGCGATCGACGTCCTCGTCGGTGTTGTCGCGCCCGAGGCTGAAGCGCAGCGATCCGCGCGCCAGCTCCGGCGGCACGCCCATCGCCACCAGCACGTGGCTCGGCTCCACCGACCCCGTCGTGCAGGCCGACCCCGAGGAGGCAGCGATGCCCGCGAGGTCGAGCGCGAGCAGGATCGACTCGCCCTCGACGAAGGCAACGACGACCGAGACGTTGCCCGGCAGCCGATCGTCGAGGTCGCGCGGGCCGGTCACGCCGATCATCGGCACGCGCCTCGGCAGCTCCTCGATCAGCCGCTGCTGCAGCGCGCGCTCGTGCGCGAGGTCGCCCTCGCGGCGCTCCTGCGCGAGCGACGCCGCGCGGGCGAGGCCGACGATCGCCGGCGTGTTCTCCGTGCCCGCACGCCGCCCCTCCTCCTGCCCGCCGCCGAGGATCTGCGGCGTCACGGGCGAGCCTGCGCGCTGGTAGAGCACCCCCGCGCCGCGAGGCCCGTAAAGCTTGTGCGCCGTCGCCGTCAGCAGATCGACGCCGAGCCGCCCGGCGTGCACGCCGAGGTGCGCCGCCGACTGCACGGCGTCCGTGTGCACCAGCGTGCGCGGGTTGCGTTCCCGCACGAGGCGGCTGATCGCGGCGATGTCGTTGATCGCGCCGACCTCGTTGTTGGCGTGCATCACGGAGACGAGCACGGTGTCGTCGCGCACGGCCGCCTCGATCTCGGCGGGGTCGGCGCGGCCCTCGGCGTCGACGCCGACGATCGTCAGCTCCGCGCCCTCGCGCTCGAGCTGCTCGGCGCTGTCGAGCACGGCGTGGTGCTCGGCGGCGGTGGTCACGAGGTGCCGACCGCGCGCACCCCCCGCGCCGAGCGCCCCGCGCAGCGCGAGGCTGTTCGACTCCGACCCGCCCGAGGTGAAGACAATCTCCCCGGCCGTCGCCCCCAGCCACGCCGCGACCATCGCCCGCGACTCATCGAGCGCCTGCCGCGCCCGCTGCGCCTCGACATAGATCGAGGACGGGTTGTGCCAGCCCAGCTCGAACCACGGCCGCATCGCCTCGACCACGGCCGGGTCGGGCGGCGTGGTAGCGGCATGGTCCAGGTAGACGCGTCGCGCGGCTGCTGAGGTCATCGCTACCAGAATACCCGGACGGGCTTCCTCCGGTACGCCCGCCGCACTCCTCCGGCCCCCTCGCCCCTTGTGGGAGAGGGTGGGGGTGAGGGGCACGCCAGACTTCCGAGAGCAACGAGCCCTCGAGGGCGAGCGCGCGTCTCCTGTGGGGGCTGTGCCCCCACACCCCATCCCGGACGAGCGTGCGCTGCGCGCCGCTCTGGCCCGCCCACCCACCCTCGGATTTTCTTTCATGTGGGGGCTGCGCCCCCACGCCCCCGCCGGATCCGGCAGGCGGCACACAGCGATCGTGGGCGTCCGGCCCCCTCGCCCCTTGCGGGAGAGGGTGGGGGTGAGGGGTTCCGGCGCGCGTCAGGCCGGGCGAGCGGCAGGCTCCGGCTCCAGGACGGCCCGCAGCCGCTCGATGTCGAGCTTCTTGGACGCCCACTCGATCTCGATGCCGACCACGTGCTCGTCCGCATCGAGGTCCACGACGATCCCGTCGCACAACTCGAACGACTCAAGGCTCGGTCGCTCCTCGAACTCGATGTACAGCATGTCCGTCTCGGAGTCGTGGCTGACCTTCACGGCGCGGGGGCGGGCTTCGCCTGGATTGGGTGGAACACCTCGTCGCCTTCGATGCGCAGCTCGGGCGGGCCGTGCTCGCGCAGCGCCTCGCGGATGCGCTCCGCTTCCGGCAGCCCGAGCAGGCTCACCCCGCCCGGCAACCCGATCAGCTCGACGCCGATGAGGTGGCCCTCGCTGTCGTAGTCGGCACACCGCAGGTCGTCGACCTCGCGTGAGACGGCGATCTTCGCGTTGAGGAAGCGCAGATAGAGGATGTCGCCCACGTCGTTGACGCGGACCTCGATGTTGTCAGCCATGTGCCATGCCCCAGCCCGCTGCGTCTTGCGGCCCTCACTCGCCGTGCCACCGCACGGTCGCGATGAGCATCGGATCCGAGCCGATGCGAACGTAGACCTTGCAGAGACGGTCGCCGATCGGGCGCAGGTAGATCATACACGGCTCCGTCGGCGGCCGGTCGCGGGCGAGCCGTATCGTCTGGGGCTGTTCCAGTGTCTCGCGCACCTGCTGCTCGGCGATGCCGAACTCAGCCATGCGTTCCACCGCGTGCGGCTCGTAGTCGATCTGGCCTCCGGGGGACAGCGGCTCCATGCGCGCTCCTCGCTCGGTTGAACCACGATGCACCCTGCCCCCGAGGACCGGCCCGTGACGGCGCGCTACGCGAGCGAGTCGTCGACGATGGCGCCGCACCGCGCCAGCGGCGAGCCCGTCAGGGCGAGCACGACGGAGCAGCCGGTCCGCTCGAACCGCGCAGCGAGGCTGATGCGTTGGTGGTCGTTGCACCTCGGGCAAATCGGACGAGGCGGGCTGCTCGCTGAGTGCGGCGAGCCCACGGACGAGATCGGACGAGGCGGCCTGCTCGCTGAGTGCGGCGAGCCCCGTGAAAAGATCGGACGAGGCGGCCTGCTCGCTGAGTGCGGCGAGCCCCGTGAAAAGATCGGACGAGGCGGCCTGCTCGCTGAGTGCGGCGAGTCCAACGAAAAGATCGGACGAGGCGGCCTGCTCGCTGAGCGCGCTGAGCCCAACGAGAAGATCGGACGAGGCGGCCTGCTCGCTGAGCGCGCTGAGCCCAACGAGAAGATCGGACGAGGCGGCCTGCTCGCTGAGTGCGCTCAGCCCAAGGACAAGATCGGACGAGGCGGCCTGTGCGCTGAGTACGCTGAGCCCAAGGACGAGATCGGACGAGGCGGCCTGCTCGCTGAGTGCGCTGAGCCCACGGACGAGATCGGACGAGGCGGCCTGCTCGCTGAGTGCGGCGAGCCCACGGACGAGATCGGACGAGGCGGCCTGCTCGCTGAGTGCGCTGAGCCCACGGACGAGATCGGACGAGGCGGCCTGCTCGCTGAGTGCGCTGAGCCCACGGACGAGATCGGACGAGGCGGCCTGCTCGCTGAGTCTACCGAGCCCGTCTCGCTCGCTCATCATGATCACCCTGCCGCTCCCGGCCTCGACCGCCCGCCCTCGGCCACCACACTCACGTGCATGAGCTCCTTTGCAGCAGTGTACGACATCGCGGAGCGCCAGACGAACTAAGGTTCTCCCAAATCACCCCGCCCAAGATTCAACCCCAGCAGCCGCCCCAACAGCTCCTCCTCCCCCAGCTCCGAGGGCGCGGCGGACTCCGGCCAGCCGTAGGCGGCGAACACGGCGGTGTCGAGGGCGGCGTGGAGGTGGGAGAGCCAGGCCGGGCGGGCGTTGTAGAGATTCGTGAGCGTGCGGCGGCGCAGCTCGCGCTCGGCGTCCTCGCCGGCCGGGAGCAGGCGCGGGGGCAGCGAGGGCAGCACGTCCGGCTCCTCGCGCACCAGCTCCGGCGGGTTGAGCCAGCGCCGCCTCGCCTCGTCCAGCGCCCGCGCCGCCGCGCCGATGGCGTCGCGCTGCCCTCGCTGCTGCGCCGTCAGCGCCTCGTCCGGCGTGTCGAGCGGCCACGGGAACGGGAACGTCTCGAACGTCGAAGTCGGCGTGTAGCGCGGGTCGTTGCCGACGCCGAGCCACGTGCCCATCCGCAGCGACCAGAGCTCGTGCGCCCGCGAGTGCAGCACGCCGAAGGCGTAGTCGTCCTCCCGCGCTAAGACGATGACCACGTTGTGGGGGTTGGTCCGGGGGTGGAGCCACACGAATGTGCGGTGCTTGGCCACCATCGAGGTGGCGATGTATCGCGAGAGCGGAGCCAAGGCAGCCCGCATTGCCGGGCGCGGCTCGGCATGAAGCCACCACCGCTCTCGATACGCCTTCCGCCGGTTCTTCGATCGCGTTGGCTGCACATGCTCCGCGAGGTACTCGAACGGAGCTTCATAGGCAGCGGCTTCATGTTCGGACGTGCCCGTGCCAAAGTCGATGATGAACATGCCGCGCGGGCGCCGCGTGATGTCCATCCCGTTCAGCCATGGCACGACTACATCGGCGTTGGTGCGCCCATTGACGTTCGCCGGAAGTGAAAGCATTTCGCGGGCCAGGTCGCCCCGGATGTCGAACGCCCCGGCCTTCGTGTCGCCCATGAATGAAACGCCCCGATTCTCCGGCAGGATGCGAGCCTGCGTGAGATCCACGCCGCTGGTCAGGTTGCTGTTGATCCCGCCGACCGGCACGCCATCCAGCGCTCGTTCCGCCTCCGAGCCGTCGTCCTGCGCCACGATCGAGACTCGCACGGCGGCGCCATCGACAATCCACGGCTCGTCCGACCACGCCATGAAGATGTCGCCGCTCGCCTTGATGTGCTCGAGCGTGGTGCGGTTCGCGCCGCCGCGGATCGAGTTCGTCGCCAGCAGGCCGGCGCGCTTGGTGGCCCCGGCAGCGATCTGCCGGCGCGCCAACTCGTGCCAGTAGCAGGCCAGATCCGACTCGCGGGCGACCGCGCCTTCCCACGCCGCGAACATCTCGTCGACGTACTCGTCGCCGAGCGACAGCCGCACCCGCTTCGTTCCCAGGAACGGCGGGTTGCCGACGACGAACTCGGCCTCCGGCCAGGTGGCGGGGATTGGGAAACCCTCGGCGTCGCGGGCGAGGATCGCGTCGCGCAGCTCGATGTTGTCGAGCGGCTGCAGCACCGGGTCGCGCGGGGAGCCGTAGCCGTGGTCCAGCATCCACTGGATGTGCCCGATCCAGATCGAGACGCCCGCCAGCTCCTTCGCGTACGGGTTCAGCTCGATGCCCAGCACGTTGTGCGGGTCCAGCCGCGGGAACTCGCCGGGGATGCGCAGCCGCTCCGCGCCCCAGCGGATTGCCTCGTGCTCCAGGTCCTTGAGCAGCCGCAGCGTGACGTAGAGGAAGTTGCCGCTCCCGCAGGCCGGGTCCAGCACGCGCACCGCCCGCAGCCGTTCGAGGAAGGCGCGCCACTCCGCCTCGGCGTCGCGCTCCCAGGCGGGCAGCCGCTCGCGGCGGCGGCCCTCGAGCGTGAGCGGGCTCGGCTCGCGACCCGCCAGCAGCGCCTCGACGCGCTCGCGCAGCGCGGCGAACTCGCGGCGCAGCGGCTCGAGCACGACCGGCTCGGCGACGAGCATGATCTTCGCCTGGTCGGTGTAGTGCGCGCCGAGCTGCCCTCGCTTGTCCGGGTCGAGCCCGCGCTCGAAGAGCGTGCCGAGGATCGCCGGCTCCACGCGCGACCAGTCGAGCAGCGCCGCCTCGTGCATCGCGTCCAGCTCGTCGCGGGTGCAGGGGATCACCTCGGCGCCGTCGAAGAGCCCGCCGTCGAACCACTCGACGCGCTCGTTGCCGAAGAAGCGGCCGGCCGCGCGGTGCGACATCAGCCGGAACAGCTCGGAGAGGCCGTGCGCGAACTCCTCCGGGTCGGCGCGGCGCGACTCGATCATGCCGGTGAGGATGCGCTCCGGGAGCAGCCGCGCGTCCTCGGCGAAGAGGCAGAAGACGACGCGGTTGAGGTGGTGGGCGACGGCCTCCGGGTGGTAGCCGCGATCGCGCATCGAGCGGGCGATGGCGGCGAAGCGCGCCGCGGCGAGCTCGGTGATCTCGTCGGGCGTCTGCTCGGGTCGCAGCGCCTCGGGATCGAGCATCACGGCGCGCAGCACGCGCAGCGCCCCGGCCGTGCGCTCGCCGCCCTCGGCGAGGTCGTCGAGGGTGATGCGGTGGACCTCGGGGCGGGTGCCGGTGAAGTTGGTGTGGACCTCGATCAGGTCCATGTCGCTGACGACGAGCGCGGGCGGGTTCTCGAGGTCCTCGCGGTAGTCGAGCAGTTGGCGGTAGGCGGCGGCGAGGTCGGCGTGCGCGCCCTTGTACTCCCAGCCGAAGCAGCCGCGCTTCCAGACGTCGGCCCAGCCCTGGCGGCCGGTGCTGGTGCGCTCCGCGCCGGCCTCGAAGCTGTACGACTCGCCGCCGGGGTCGCCCTCGTTGGGCGTCGGCACGCCGAGCAGGCGGCAGAGGTCGATGAAGTGCTCCTGCGACGACGCCCGCTCGCGCCGCGCACTCTCGCGCCACTTCGCTGCGAAGTCGGCGGCGGACAGGGTTGGGCGGTCTGCGGTCATGCGCGGTCCTCGCTCCGGGCGGGCTCGGCTATGCTACCACCACTAGAATGTTTGTACGCATCGAAGGGCGGTCCGGCTCCCTCTCCCCTTGCGGGAGAGGGCGGGGGTGAGGAGGCGCGCCGATCGGCGCGGCCAGCGGGAGAGCGGGTGCGCGAACATGCGTGCGATGTTACGCTGAAGGCCTACGAGAATCCAGGTGATACGAATGCCATCGATCAACAATCCTGCCACCGTCACGCCGCCTACTTCCCGGGGGCCGCGTCTCCATCCACATCAGCAGGAGTTGCTCGCGAAGATTGTCGCCGCCTACCAGGAAGATCACAGAGACTTCGAGGTGCGCGGGTCCGGCAGAATCACCATCAAGCACCCCGGCCTGAATGGGATCACGCGGGTCCAGCACGGAGACATCGTTGCGCTTCAGCGCGAGCACATGATCGATGTCGTCAGGGCCAACGACGATGGAACGACCCGCGAATTCGCCCCAACCGCCCTTGCATCGGCATTCGTGCACCCGGATGACTACGTCGATCTTTCGCACGAGGCTTGGGCCATCTCGAAGGACACGCTGCGCAATCGCCCCGAGCGAATCCGCGACGTTCAGCGCATCCTTCGCGGGATCTGCGACGACTCCGAGCATCCAGACGCCATCAGAGACACGGCTCGGGCTGCCGATCTCCTGCTCGGCCAAGTTGAGCGGTACCTCGATACCGGAAACCCCGCCGACGAGCCGCTCGCACGGGCATCGACGGCAAGTCTGCGCGTTCTCGCACTGACAATCCTGCGTATTGGCGGCCCCGAGGTCCTCGGAGCGGCCGTGGAAGCGTTCCGCGAAGTTCTGGAGCTGCTCGATGCCTAACGCGCGCGTTGTTGCCGCCCGCGCGGAGTGCATGGATCGCGGCGCGGCGCTGACGTTCGACACTCTTGGGGCATCGGCAGTTGCGGGTGGTGAAACATGACACGGCGACAGACTGAGATTCGGATCACACTCCCGCGCGAGGTGGAGGAGCAGCTCGTGGCTCTCGCCTCAGTGCGCGGGCTGAGCCTGTCGGCGATGGGCCTCACTGTGCTGCGCTGGGGCCTTGATGCCTACGCGGCCGCCGACGTTGACCCCGAGACGCGCTCCGAGTTGACGGCGCTCCACCGGCGCGCCATCCAGGAGAACCGCGACATTCACGCTCGCGACCCCGAGAAGTAGCGCTGCGGCGGACCCCTCACCCCCGCCCTCTCCCGCCAGGGGAGAGGGAACCGGACAGCGCTCGATAGCTGCGGTCGTGCTGCCGATCCGGTGGGGGCGTGGGGGCGTAGCCCCCACATGAAGAAAATCCGAGGGCGGGTGGGTGGGCCAGAGCGGCGCGCAGCGCGTGCTCGTCCGGGATGGGGTGTGGGGGGCTGCGCCCCCCACAGGAGACACGCGATCGGCCTCGGAGCGCCCTCGCCCTCTCCCGCCAGGGGAGAGGGCGCCGGAAGGGGCGCTCCTTCTCCCTGCCGCGGGGCCGCCACTACGTGCGCGGCGTCGCCTTCATCCTGCTCACGAGTATGCGCTCCTCGGTGCTTGCGAGTGACCGCCGCCTGCGCGGGGCGGGTAGGATCGCGACATGGCTGTGAACGTCAAGGTACTCGATGCCTCAAGGCAGTTGCGCGACGCCGGTTTCCCCGGAGCGCAGGCCGACGCCATCCTCACGGCCGTTGCCGCTGTCATGCCCGACGACCTCGTGACGAAGGGCGTGCTTGTGAGCGAGCTCAAGGCGTTTGAGCGGCGGCTGACCATCCGCCTGCTCGCGACGGTCGGCGGCGGCGCCGGCATCGTCCTCGCCGGGGTGGGCGTCGCCACAGCGTTCATCCTGGCGGCCCGACTAGCAGGGTGCTGAAAAAGTCGTCTGGGACGGTCTCGGCCCGGAATCGACTGCGTGCGGCTACTAAGAAACCCTTTGTTTTCAAGGGTTTTTCCGAGCGCCGCAGTGCCTCGAAACGCTCCGTTTCCCGACTTCAGGGGTTTTTCAGCACCCTGCTAGCCGCGGTCCGCACGGGGCGCGTAGGATCGAAGCCATGGCGATCAGGCTCGACAGCCTCAAGAACGCGAAGAACCTGCGCGCGGCCGGGTTCCCCGAGGATCAGGCCGAGGCCATCGCCACGACCATCGCCGAGGGCGCGCCCGACACCCTCGAGGCCTGGAAGCGGCTGCGCGCCGTCGGCTTCCCCGAGGAGCAGGCCGAGGCCATCGTCCGCGTCATCGCCGACAGCGCGCGGGCCACCTCGCAGCGCACGTAGCGGCAGCCGGACGGCCCCTCACCCTCACCCTCTCCCCAAGGAGAGGGGATCGGAAGGGCCGCCCCCACCCCCGATCTGCTACGCTCGATCTGATGACTTCGCGCCCTATCGGCACGCGCAGCCGCGCCGGCGGCACGCGCGAGGCGATCCTCGAAATCCTGCGGCGTCACGACGAGCGCTCGGTCGACGATCTCGCAGGGGAACTGGGCCTCGCCGGGGGCACCGTGCGCCGCCACCTCGACGTGCTGCTGCGCGATGGCTATATCGCCGTCAGCCAGGTCCGCGGGCGGACCGGACGCCCTCGCTACGTCTTCTCGCTGACCGAGGCGGGCGCGGATCTGTTCGGCCGCCACTACGTGCGCATCACGCGCCGCCTGCTGCACGAGATCGCCGAACTCACCGCCGAGGAGACCGCCGGGCGCGGCGGCGAGGCGATCGCCGACCTCGTCTTCGCCAAGCTCAGCGACCGGCTCGCCGCCGAGTACGCGCCGCGCGTCGGCGGTCGGAACCTCGAGGAGCGCGCGCGCGCCGTCGCCGCCCTGCTCGAGGACGAGGGCTTCGAGGTCGAGGTCGGCGCGGCGTCGGAGGCCGGGGGCGATCTGCGCCTGCTCGCGCGCGGCTGCCCGAGCCGACGGCTGCTCGGCGAGTTCGGCCAGCACCGCCTGCCCGTCGACTGCGAGCGCGACCGCGAGCTGCTGGCCACGCTGATCGGCGCGCACGTCGAGGCCGATCGCGACTCCGATCCGGCGGGCGCCCCGGTCTGCGCCTTCCTCGTGCGCGCCGGCTGATCGCCGCGCGCCCTCGATGGCCGCGCTAGCGCGCGGCGGCCCCTCACCCCCCGCCCTCTCTCCCGCAAGGGGAGAGGGAGCCGGACTGCCCTCGATGGCCGCGCTGGCGCGCGGCGGCCCCTCACCCCCGCCCTCTCCCGCAAGGGGAGAGGGAGCCGGACTGCCCTCGATGGCCGCGCTGGCGCGCGGCGGCCCCTCACCCCCCGCCCTAATGGGGCTCGACCAGCAGCCCGGAGCGATCTGGGAGACTGGTCCCGGACCCGCCAGCGGGTGAGCACTTCCTCGCCCAGAGACCTTGGGATCTCCAGGGAGAGACCGTGCCCCGGTTGGTTCGTCCGGGTTGTCCGCAGCACTCATGGGGTGTCGTGCCATCGAGCACTGTTCCATTAGGCCGTCGCAGGACCAGCCCGGCGGGTCGCATCAAGCAGCACGAAGCGGAGGGAAGCGAGGCACGATGACCCTGTACGTCGGCGACGACTGGTCCGAAGACCACCACGACATCCAGCTCATGAACGAGGCGGGCGAGCAGCTCGCCGCCAGGCGGCTGCCCGAAGGCGTCGCGGGCGTCGCCACGCTGCACGAACTGATCGCGCAGCACGCCTCCGACCCGGGCGAAGTCGTGATCGGGATCGAGACCGAGCGCGGGCCCTGGGTCTCGGCCCTGCTCGCGGCCGGCTACCGCGTCTACGCGATCAACCCGCGCTCGGCGGCGCGCTACCGCGACCGTCACCACGTCGGCGGCGCCAAGTCCGACGCCGGCGACGCCAAGCTGCTCGCCGACCTCGTTCGCACCGACCGCCACAACCACCGCCCGGTCGCCGGCGACAGCGACGAGGCGGGCGCGGTGCGGGTCCTGGCGCGCGCCCATCAGCAGCTGATCTGGGACCGCGTCCGCCAGACCAACCGCCTGCGCAGCGCGCTGCGCGAGTACTTTCAGGCGGCCCTGGCGGCGTTTCCCGACCTCGCGCACGGTGACGCGCTGGGGGTGCTGGCGACGGCGCCCGGCCCGCGCGAGGCAGCGCGGCTCAGTGCGGCTCGAATCCGCGCGGCCCTCCGCCGCGGCGGCCGCAAGCGCAATCTCGAGCAGCGTGCCGCCGCGGTCCGCGCCGCGTTGCGCTCCCCGCAGCTCGGGGCGCCGCCCGCGGTGAGCCGGGCGTTCGCCGCGAGCACCCGCGCAGCGGTTGCGCTGATCGCTGAGATCAACCGTCAGATCAAGGAGCTCGAGGCCGAGCTCACGAGCCATTTTGAGCAGCACCCGGACGCCGAAATCTACCGCTCCCTGCCCGGACTCGGCGTCGTCCTCGGTGCCCGGGTGCTCGGAGAGTTCGGGGACGACCCCGCACGCTACGACTCGGCGAAGTCCCGCAGGAACTACGCCGGTACCTCGCCGCTGACCGTAGCATCCGGCCGCAAGCGGACCGTGCGGGCGCGCTTCGTCCGCAACCGGCGGCTCTCCGACGCCGCCGGCCAGTGGGCGCTGTGCTCGCTGCAGGCCAGTCCCGGCTGCCACGACTTCTACCGGAAGCGGCGTGCCGCCGGCGACCTCCACCACCAGGCGCTGCGCGCGCTCGCCAACCGCCTCGTCGGCTACCTCCACGGCTGTCTCAGGACCCGCACCCGCTACGACGAAGCCGCCGCTTGGGGACACCGCGCAGACCACGAACAGCTTGCTGCTTGACGTCTTAGCACCCTGGGGTGTCTCTCCCGCCAGGGGAGAGGGAGCCGGAGGGTGCTATCATGGGTTGCAGGAAGATCCGGGGGATGTGATGACCACCACGTTCGAACCGATCAGTGAACCGATCAGCAGCCTCGTGACGATCACCGACCGCGCCGCCGAGAAGGCGCGCGCGCTGCTGATCGAGAAGGAGATGCCGGACGCCGCGCTGCGCGTCTTCGTCGTCGGCGGCGGCTGCTCCGGCTGGCAGTACGGCATGGCCCTCGCCAGCGAGGTCGAGCCGGACGACACGGAGATCCGCGCCGCCGAGGGCGTGCGCATCGTCGTCGACGAGGAGTCCGTGCCCATGCTGCACGGCGCCGAGGTCGACTACGTCGAGGATCTGATGAAGTCCGGCTTCACGATCTACAACCCGAACGCCACCGCGGCCTGCGCCTGCGGCTCGTCCTTCCAGGCGCAGTCCGACCAGCCACAGGGCACGCCCCGCGCCTGCACCTAGGCGTCGCGAGCGAGGCGGTACCCCCTCACCCCATCCCTCTCCCCAGGGAGAGGGAGCACGGGCGGCGACTCCCCAAGGGAGCGGGTGCACGGGCGGCGGGCGAGGGCCTACGACGCCGCGCGCGCTATCCTGAGACCACATCCTGAAGCCGCGCGGCGCATCCGGCCGCCCGGCGCGCCAAGCGAAGGAGCAACGCATGCAGGCCTGGATCGCCGTCGGCTCGGCGGAGAACTTCGAGCTGCTGCGCGAGCGCGGCTTCGACATCGCCGCCTTCAAGTCCTCGCGCCGCAAGCAGTCCTCGGACATGCAGCCGGGAGACCGGCTCGTCTTCTACCTCACGAAGGTCGTCCAGTTCGGCGGCATCGCCGAGATCACCTCGGAAGCCTTCGAGGACGAGTCGGACATCGGGCTGCGCTCGGAGTCGAAGGGCGAGACCGAGAGCTTCCCGTACCGGGTGCAGACGAAGCCGCTGGTGATCCCCGAGCCGGGCGACTACGTGGAGGTGCGCGAGATCACGGAGCTCCTCGACAAGACCCGCAACTTCGGCCCGAAGAAGCTCGGCATGGCCTTCCGCGGCAACCTGCACAAGATCTCCGACGCCGACTACCGGCAGATCGAGAGCCTGCTCGAGGAGCGGGCGGCCGTCAGTTGAGCCGACGGCCGGCGCAGCCGCCGCCGGCCCGCCGCAGCCGCTGAGCGGACCGCGAACAGGACGCCCCGTGGCCCATCCCTTCATCGAGGCGATTCGCGAGCGCGTGCTGCTCGCCGACGGGGCGACCGGCACGGAGCTGCACGCCCGCGGCTGGCGCGGCCACAGCCCGCTCGCCGTGCTCGAGGATCGCGACCGCGTGCGCGCGCTGCACGAGGAGTACCTGCGCGCCGGCGCCGACCTGATCCTCACCGACACCTTCGAGGCGACGCGCATCCAGCTCGCGCGCCACGGCTACGGCGAGCGCGTGCGCGACGTGAACTTCCAGGCCGCGCGCCTCGCCCGTGACGCCCGCGAGATCATCGGCGCGCCCGCCTTCATCGGCGGCTCGATCAGCCCCTTCGGCCGCGACCTCGCCGTCGGCAGCGTCACGCCGGAGCAGGCGGGCGCGGCCGTGCGCGAGCAGGTCGGCGCGCTCGTCGAGGGCGGCGTCGATCTGATCGTGCTGGAGACGTTCCCCTCACTCCTCGAGGTGCAAATCGCCCTCGAGGCGGTGCGCGCGGTCACGGACCTGCCGGTGATCGCCGCACTCGACTTCGTGTCGGCGCTGACGACGCCGGCGGGCGAGTCGCCGAGCGAGGTCGCGAGGCTGCTCGCGGGCCCCGGCGGCGCGGACGTGGTCGGCGTCAACTGCGGCGTCGGCCCGCGCGCGACGCTCGACATCCTGCAGGAGCTGGCGGCTGCGGGCATCGAGGCGCCGCTGTTCGTGAAGCCCAACGCGGGGTTGCCGCGCATCACCGGCGGGCAGCCGCTCTACCCCTCGTCGCCGGAGTACTTCGCGAACTTCGCGCTGCGCGCCAAGGACCTCAGCGCCGCCGTCGTCGGCGGCTGCTGCGGGTCGACGCCCGCGCACATCCGCGCCATGCGCGAGGCGCTGGACGGCGCGGGCGCGGGCGCGGGCAACGGCGCGGACGGGGCCTCCGAGGGCGCTGCCACGTCCCTCGCCGTCAGCGACACCCGCGGCGGCGTGCGGGACGCCGCGCTCCCCCTGACCGACGAGCCCGCCGAGGCCGCGGACGGGGAGCCGCACGGCGAGACGGTGCGGCTGCGCGACAAGCTCGCCGCGGGCTCCTACGTCGTCTCGGTCGAGATCGATCCGCCTCGAGGCATCAACCCGCGCAAGGCGGTCGAGGGCGCGCGCCTGCTGCGCGAGGCGGGGGCGGACGCGATCAACATCGGCGACTCGCCGATGGCGCGCGTGCGGATGAGCGCGCTCGCCCTCGCGGTCGCCGTCCAGCGCGACGCGGGCATCGAGACGATCATTCACCAGACAACGCGCGATCGGAACCTGATGGCGCTGCAGGCGGATCTGCTGGGCGCGCACGCGCTGGGCGTGCGCAACGTGATCGCGCTCACCGGCGACCCGCCGCCCGAGGCCTCGCAGTCCTCGGCGGTCTGGGACGTGGACGCGATCGGCTTCATCCGCATCCTCAAGCGCCTCAACGAGGGGGTGGACGTGGCCGGCAACTCGCTCGGCCGCCCGACCGACTTCTTCGTCGCCTGCGCGGCGAACCCGACGGCGGGCGACGTGCCGATCGAGCTGAGCCGCGTGCGCGCGAAGCTGGACGCGGGCGCGGACCTGCTGATGACGCAGCCGGTCTACGACCTCGCGACGATCGAGGAGTTCTTCGAGCGCCTCGGCACGATCGACGTGCCGGTGCTGCTCGGCATCCTGCCGCTGATGTCCTCGCGCCACGCGGAGTTCATCCACAACGAGCTGGAGGGCGTGGTGGTCCCCGACGCGATCCGCGAGCGGATGCGCGCAGCGGGCGAGGCCGGCGCCGACGCCGGCCTGGAGATCGCCGCCGAGCAGATCGAGGAGGCGCGCGGCTTGCCCTGGGTCTCCGGCGTCTACGTCATGCCCTCGTTCGGCCGCTACGAGGTCGCCGCCGCGCTGGTGCGGCAGATCCGCTCCGGGTGACGCGCGAGCCGGTGCCGGAGATCTTGACGGTCGGCCACGGCAACCTCGCGCTCGACGTGCTGATCGGCAACCTGCGGCGCGCCGGCGTCGGGCGGCTCGTCGACGTGCGCTCCACGCCCTACAGCCGCTGGCACCCGCAGTTCAACCGCAAGAGCATCGAGGCCGGCTGCGAGTCGGCCGGCATCGCTACGAGTGGGACGAAGGCGGGGGTGTTCGCGCGCATCTTCGAGGAGAGTGGGGTCGAGCTGGACATGCGGTCCGTCCAGGTGGACGGCACGTACGTCAAGGCTCACCAGCATGCAGCAGGTGCCCCAAAAGGGGCCGCCCGCCAGACGAATCCAAGCGTCATCAGGCCATCGGACGGAGTCGTGGCGGGCTCACCACCAAGATCATGGCGCTCACCGACCACACGGGGATGCTCGCCCGCTTCATCCTGACGCCGGGCAACGCCGCTGAGATCCGCGCGATGGAGCCTCTGCTCGACGGCATCGAGCCGGGCGAGGTGCTCGCGGACAAAGCCTACGACTCCCGCGCCCTCCGCGAATCCCTGGCCGAGCGTGGCATCGAGGCGACCATCCCCTCTACCCGGTCGAGGAAGCGGCCGTACCCGTACGACGAGGAGAGCTACAAGCGGCGCCACCTGGTCGAGAACCTGTTCGCCGACCTCAAGCAGTTCCGCGGGGTGGCGACGCGCTACATGAAGCTCGTGGAGCACTACGAGTCGCTGGTCTGCCTCGCCGGCTGGGTGCTGGCGACGCGCGCGGGATGAGTGCTACCCTCCAATGCGCGGCGTACACCAATGGTGTACACTGCCGCACCGAACTAGGGATGGGCAGGCGTCCGTAGATGGGCTCGTGAGTCTGGGGGAGTTCATTGGCTGAGGTTTCATTCAAGACACCATCCACCCAGGAATACGTTTTCTCGCTCCAAGATTACCTCATGGAGACGAGGAGGCGGCGACACTTCTCTGAGATCGTCGGGTGTCTGCTGGATGTGACGGGAGCTGCTTGCCGATCACGTCCACCACTGGACGCCACGTTGGTGACTCGTGGCTTCATCGAGAAGTCCTCTGGCGCCGCCCTCGCCTCTGATTGGGAGGCCGTTGGGCGCGATCTCTGGGTGGCCCTGCCTCCACCAGCCAGCATAGGAGAGGGTCCGGTTAGACAACTCACACTGTTATGACCGAACCGCTTGATCCTGAGATCGTCGAACGATCCGAACCAGACATCCGCGAGGTCTTGCTGGCCCGTACAGAGTTCGAAGGACCGCTGCCACCGCCAGACCTGTTCAGGCAGTACGAGGAAGTGCTGCCTGGGTCAGCCGAGCGCATCTTGGCGATGGCAGAACATGAAGCTGCGTTCAGGCACGAGTTGGCGCGAGGTCTCATCGCCAATGCGAACACAAGGCTCCCGAAGGATTGGTTCAACACCAGTGCGGCCGTAGCGGTCGCCTGCGCTCTGTCAATCGTCGCCGGCGTGATGGTGCTCAATGGGTACGCGTGGCCAGCTAGTTTGGTCGTCTGCGTAAAGATAGCCGCGATAGCCACAACGTTGATATGGGGCCGCAGAAATGGGGGCTCGGTGCCGCACAGCGAATCGAGTTCGAACTAAGAACCGCCTCCCCCACCACGTATGTAAACACCCCCTAGTGCTCGCCTCGGAAAGTTCGTAAGCGCCCGGGGGTCCGGCGTGCTGGCGCGCCGGGGGTGCGCTTCCCCTCACCCTCCGCCCTCTCCCACGGGGAGAGGGACCGGACGGCCGATGCTCCGGCTGGATTCCGGCTTTCGCCGGAATGACGGGAAGGGGGAGCCGGAGCCGCCCTCGGTAGGATTGTTCCGTCCTCGGGAGGTTTGTTCCGCCCTCGGAAGTTGGATCCGCCCTCGATGGGTTGTTGCGCCCTCGGAGCGTCGCGGTAGGGGCGCCGCGCCTGCTCTGACGGCGGCTATCCGGGATCTCCCGCAGCGTACGCGCGGTCCAGCAGCTCGATGACGTGCTGGGCCGTCGCCGGCGAGCCCGAGCCGCGCAGGCCGGCCTCGATCTGGAGGGTGCAGCCGATGTTCGCCGTCGCGACGATCGAGGCGTCCGTGTGGGCGATGTCGGCGAGCTTGGCGTCGAGGACCGTGCGCGACATCTCCGGCTGCACCACGGAGTAGATGCCCGCCGACCCGCAGCAGCGATCGGGCGTCGCCAGCTCGCGCAGCTCGAGGCCGGGGATCGCGCGCAGGATGCGGCGCGGCGCCTCGCGGATGCCCTGCGCGTGCGCCAGGTGGCAGGCGTCCTGCAGCGTCACCGAGTCCTCGACGCGCCCCAGTCCGTGCTCGAAGTCGCGGTCCGCGACGAACTCCAGCACGTCGCGGACCTTCGAGGAGAAGCGCTCGGCGCGATCGGCCCAGCGCCGGTCGTTGCGCAGCAGGCGGCCGTACTCCTTCATCGCCGCGCCGCAGCCGGCGGCGTTGACGATCACCGCGTCCACGCGCGCGTGTTCGAAGGCCTCGATGTTGCGTCGCGCCAGATCGCGCGCCGTCTCCGCGTCGCCGGCGTGGGTGTGCAGCGCGCCGCAGCAGACCTGGCGCTCGGGCGCGACCACCTCGCAGCCGAGGCGTGCGAGCACGCGCACGGTCGCCTCGTGCGTCTGCGGGTAGATCTCGCCGTGGACGCAGCCGAGCAGCAGCGCGACGCGCTCGGCCGCCTCCGCCGGACTGGCGAGCGTCCCGCGCCGCCGGAAGGGCGCGCCGCGCAGCACGGGGCTCTGCGCCTCCAGATCGCGCAGCCGCTGCGGCAGACGGCGCCCGAGCCGCCCTCGCACCAGCGCGCGCAGGCCGAGGCGCTGTGAAACCCTCGCGCCTCCCAGCAGCAGGCGCAGCAGCCAGGGCGCGGTCAGCACCCGGCGCAGCAGCAGCGTGCGCCAGGTCCAGCTGCTCGGCCGCACCGCCGGGTCGGCGACGATCGAGGCGCGCGCGTCCTCCATGATCCGCCCGTACGGCACCGAGGACGGGCAGGCCGTCTCGCAGGCGCGGCACTGCAGGCAGAGATCGAGGTGCGAGATCAGCCGCTCGGTCGGCTCGACCTCGCCGTCGAGCACGCCTCGGATCAGGTGCAGCCGCCCGCGCGGCGACTCCAGTTCGTGGCCGGTCGCGATGTACGTCGGGCAGGCGGGCAGGCAGAAGCCGCAGTGGATGCAGTTCTGCAAGTCCTCGAGGGCGGGCGCATCCTCGCCGGAGAAGCCGAGCCGCATCACCTCCGGGGCCGCCGCCTCGCTCATGATTCGGCCTCCCAGCGTCCGCGGTTGATGGTGCGGCCGGGATCGAACTGCCGCCGCAGCGCGCGCACCAGCGCGCGCTCGCCCTCGCCGAAGGGATCGGCCTCCGCGCGCAGTGCGGGCGGCCCGGCCTCGATCTGCAGGAAGCCGCCGTGCTGCTCGGCGCGGGCGCGCAGCGCGATCACGTCGGAGGCCTCGATGGCGCCTCCCGCCGCGATCACGCTGCCTGCCGTCAGGTGCCCCCAGGCCACGATGCCTCCTGTATCGCTGGTTTCAGTGTCGCTCGTTTCACGGTCGCTGGTTTCAGTGTCGTCGATCGCCTCGATCGCTTCCAGCGTCGCAGCAACCTCGCTGGCCGGCACGCCGAGGCGCAGCACGACGCCCCGCTCGCCCCCGGCGAGGGCGCGCAGCCGCTCCCACGCGCCCGGCGGCGGCTCGATCGCCGCGCCCCCGGCGCGCTCGACGATCGCCGCCGCGCAGCGGTCCAGCGTCTCCTCGTCGCCCATCGCCTCGAGCAGCGCGTGCGGGTGCGCCTCGAGGCCCGCGACCACAGCGGCCTGCGGCGAGAGCACGGAGAGCGCGCGCAGCGGCAGCGCCAACTCGCGCAGCTCGAAGGCGAGCGCCGCGGCGTCCTCGACGCGCTCGCGGGGCACGGCCAGCGAGCGCGTGGCGGGGGGCAGCGTGGCGAGCTTGAACGAGGCCTCGACGATCACGCCGAAGACGCCGAGCGCGCCGGTGTGCAGGCGGTGCAGGTCGTAGCCGCTGACGTTCTTGACGACGCGCCCGCCCGTGCGCACGAGCTCGCCCGAGGGCGTCGCGACCGTCGCGCCGAGCAGCAGATCGCGCGCGGCAGGCAGCTGCCCGCGCCAGGCGCCGGGCCGCGCCGTCGCCAGCAGCCCGCCGATCGAGACGCGCCCGTCCGGCGGCGGGTCGACCGGCAGGTACTGGCCGTACTCGGCGAGCATCGACTGCATCGCGCGCAGGCTCATGCCCGCCCCGACGGTCACGGTCAGGTCGTCCGGCTCGTAGGCGACGGCGCTATCGAGGCCGGAGAGGTCCAGCGCCACGTCGTAGCGGTCGAGCGGCCGGCCGAGCGAGAGCGCCGTGCGCCCGCCCTGCGGCGACACAACCTGCCCCGCCGCGGCGGCCTGGGCGAGCAGCTCCGCGACCTCCTCGGCGGAGCCGGGCCGCCACGCCTGTTCCGGCGTCTTGCCGTCGATCGGGTACGCCGCCGGGTCCGGCGCTGCGCCGCTGCTCATGCCTCGCGGCCTAGATGTAGACGCCGGGCGTCGCGAGGTGCCGGCGCACCTCGGCGGCGTGTCCGGAGGCGCAGCCGTGCCCGGACGGCATGATCTTGCAGGGGTTGAAGGTGTCGCCCGTGCCGAACGCCACGCGCAGGCGCGACATCGCCTCGAGGTCCGCGGGGGCGAAGATCCAGTCCATGTAGGAGCGCTTCTCCAGGCCGACGCCGTGCTCGCCGGTGATCGAGCCGCCGGCGTCGACGCAGATGCGCATGATCTCGCCGCCGAGGTCGAGCACGCGCTCGGTCGCGCCCTCGTCGAGCTCGTCGAACATGATGTTGGGGTGCAGGTTGCCGTCGCCGGCGTGGAAGATGTTGGCGCAGCGGAAGCCGTACTCGTCGGCGAGCCCGTTCACCGCCGCCATCACCTCCGGCAGCTTCGTGCGCGGCACGACACCGTCGAGGATGTAGAAGTTCGGCGAGCTTGCGCCGATCGCGCCGATCCCGCCCTTGCGCCCCTCCCAGAGCCGCTCCCGCTCCTCCTCGGACTCGGCGACGCGGATCTCGCGCGCGCCCGACCCCAGGCACGCCGTCTCGACGCGCTCCACGTCGGCGGCGACCGACTGCGGGACGCCCTCGACCTCGATCAGCAGCACCGCGCCGGCGTCGAGCGGGTAGCCGACGTGCATTTGCGGCTCGATGATGCGGATGATCGCCTGGTCCAGCATCTCCATCGCCACCGGCAGCACGCCGCCACGGATCACCGCCGAGACCGCCTCCGAGGCGTCGTCGATGCTGTCGAAGATCGCGAGCATCGTGCGCACGTCGGGTGGCAGGCTGACCAGCGAGACGCAGACCTTGGTGACGATGCCGAGCGTGCCCTCGGAGCCGCAGAAGACGCCGCGCAGGTCCGGCCCCGGCACGTCCGGCTGCCGCCCGCCGAGCCAGGTCAGCCGCCCGTCCGGCAGCACGACCTCGACGCCGAGCACGTGGTTGACCGTGCTGCCGTGCGCGAGGGTGTGCGGCCCGCCGGCGTTCGTCCCGACGTTGCCGCCGATGGTGCAGATGCGCTGCGAGGAGGGGTCCGGCGCGTAGCGCAGCCCGTGCTCGGCGCAGGCGTCCTGCAGCGCGAGGTTGATCACCCCCGGCTCGAGGACCGCGACGCGGTTGACCGCGTCCAGCTCGAGGATGCGGTTCATACGCGTCAGCACCACGGCCACGCCGCCGAGAATCGGCACCGCGCCCCCCGCCAGCCCCGTCCCGGAGCCGCGAGGCACCACCGGCGCCCGGTGCCTGCTCGCGATACTGACGGCGGCCGCGACCTCCTCGGCGCTGCCGGGCAGCACCACGGCGTCCGGGCGCGCGCGCTCGATCGTCGCGTCGTACTCGTAGCCGAAGAGATCCTCGGGCAGGTGCAGCACGTGCGCCTCGCCGAGGGCGTCCTGCAGCTCGCGGATCAGCTCGTCATTCGCCATGAAGCGAGTCTAGCACCGGCGCCCTATCGCCCCTCTCTCTTGGTGAGACGACGGCGAGAGTGAGGGGACCTCCGGCGTGCGCCTACCCCGCCGTTCCCGGCTCCCCCCTCTCCCTGGGGAGAGGGCGGGGGTGAGGGGCACACCATACTTCCGAGGGGCACGGAGCGTTCGAGGGCGAGCGCGTCCCTCAGTGGGGGGCTGCGCCCCCCACACCCCCATCCCGGAGGAGCGTGCGCTGCGCGCCGCTCGGCCCACCCACCCGCCCTCGGATGTTCTTTCTGTGGGGGCTTCGCCCCCACGCCCCCGTCGGATCGGGAGACAAGGCGCCTCTGCCGTAGCGCCCTGGGGTGTCTCTCTCCCTGGAGAGACGGCGAGAGTGAGGGGTCCGCTCGAACCTACCCGCCCGCGAGGCCCGGACCGGCCACCTCGCCGGCGGCGGTCACGACGACGTCGGCGTAGCTGCCCCCGCGCAGCCGCGCGCCCGGCTCGACGAGGGCGCGAATGAGCTCGGCGTCCTCGATCACGGCGTTGGCGCCGACGACCGTCTCCGCGAGGCTGCAGCCCTCGACCGTCGCGCGCGCGCCGATCAGCGCCGGGCCGGCGATGCGCGATTCGCGGACGCGCGCGCCCTCGGCGGCGAGGACCGCGCCGCTGATCTGATTGCCGCCATCCGCGAGCGCCGAGGCACTGCCTGATCCGGAGTCCGCCTCAATGCCCGGCAGCAGCCGCGACTGGGCGTGCAGCAGCCCTTCGAGCGTGCCGCCGTCGAGCCACTCGCCGTCGAGCGTCCAGCCGCGCAGCTCGCGGCCCTCGCCGAGCAGCGCGGCGACGGTCGCGGTGAGGTCGGACTCGCCCTTCGCGTTGATGTAGGGGTTCGTGCGCACACGCTCGACCGCCTCCGGCGCGAGCAGCCAGAGCCCGACCAGCGCGAGGTTCGAGCGCGGCTGCTCCGGCTTCTCCTCGAGGTCCACGATCCGCTCGCCCTCGAGCAGCGCGACCCCGAAGGCGCGAGGGTCGTCGACCGCCTGCAGCAGCAGCCCGGCCGTCGCGCCCGAGTCCTCGAAGTGCCGCAGCAGCGCCGGGTCCGCGCCCCGCAGCACGGTGTCGACCGCCAGCACGGCGACCGTGCGCTCCTCGAGCGCCGCGCCGACCGAGGCGACGGCGTCGCCGGGTCCGTTCGGCTCCCGCTGCACGGCTTCGGAGACCGTGACGCCGGGCGGCGCGTGGCTGCGCGCGACCTCGGCGGTCGTCGCGTCCTCGGGACCGACGACCACGGCGATCTCGCGCAGCCCGAGCGAGGCGAGCAGCTCGAGCGCGTAGACGATCAGCGGGCGGTTGAGCAGCGGGACCAGCGGCTTCGGAGTAGCGGGCGTGATCGGACGCAGCCGCGTCCCCAGCCCCGCGGTCAGCACCACGCCAAGCGGCCCTCGCGCCATCGTCCGCCCCCCTCCGGGCCAGCATCGCACCGAGGCCCCCGCCCGTCGAATCCGCCCCGCCGGGCCACCGAGGCCTCACGCGTACAATGATGCCGATGCCGCAAACGACCGAACCGGCCTTCAACAACGAACTCGCGAACGCGCTCCGCGGCAAGCACCCGCGATGGCGCGAGGGCAATCGCATCGGCTCGGAGCAGACAGGCGTCTTCCAGGACCACCTGGGGCTGCAGCCCGACATCGTAGTCCACCACCCCGGCGGTGCTCCGGTAGTCGTTGAGACCGAGTTCGAGCCTGCGCGCACAGTCGAGGACGACGCCCGCGCCCGCCTTGGCCTGGTCATCGCGGAGACCGGAGACGCCGTCGAGCAGGCCATCGCGATCCGCGTCCCGCTCGCTATGCGCGGCGATCAGAGCCACCTCCCCGAACAGATCGCCGCCGCAGAGTTCCGCTACTGCGTCTTCACCCACCGCGAGGGCGAGCCGCACGATCCCCTGCGCTGGCCCAAGTCGGGCTGGCTCAGCGGCGGCATCGACGACCTCGCGGGTCTGATCGAGCAGACCGCCCTCTCCGAGCGCCGCATCGCCGAGGGCATGCGCATCCTCGAGGAAGGTGTGGGACAGGCCGCCGCCCGCCTCCGCTCCAACCTCGAACACGATCGGCCCGGCGTGCTGGCGCAGATCGCCGAGGCGCTCCACCAGGAGGGAGGGGAGCAGACCTCGCGGATGGCGATGGCCATCGTCGCCAATGCACTCACCGTTCACACGAGCATCGCTGGTGCCCACGACATCCCCCCGCTCGACGAACTGCGCGGCGCCCGCGGGCAGTTGTTGAAGACGAGGGTGCTGGCGACCTGGCGCCGCATCCTGCACGAGATCAACTACTGGCCGATCTTCAGGATCGCCTCGGACGTGCTGCTGCCCATTCCGAACGGGACGGCGGGCGCGGTGCTTGAGCGCCTGCACGCGGTCGCCGCCGAGCTCGACGGCATCGGTGTGACCAGCACGCAGGATCTGGCTGGGCAGATGTTTGGCCGGCTGATCACAGACCGGAAGTTCCTCGCGACGTTTTACACGCTCCCGTCCTCGGCGGCGCTGCTCGCCGAACTCGCTGTCTCGCGGCTGGATGTCGACTGGCCGGATGCCGAGGCGGTGAAGGCGCTGCGCATCGCCGACCTCGCCTGCGGCACGGGCGTGCTGCTCGCTGCCGCCTACCGCGCGACCGCAGCACGCCACCGCCGCGCCAACGGTGATGACGAGGCGCTGCACCAGGCGATGATGGAGCATGCGCTGATCGGCGCCGACATCATGCCCGCCGCCACGCACCTGACCGCCTCGATGCTGTCGAGCGCGCACCCGACCGTGACGTTTGGCAACACGCGGGTCTACACGATGCCGTACGGCAGGCAGGGCGAGGAAGCTGGCGACGCCATCGCCATCGGGTCGCTCGACCTTATCGAGAGCGACACGATGCTGGCCTTGTTCACCACCGGGCGACAGGTTCTGCGCGGTACGGGAGCAGACGAGGAGGCCGAGGGCTTCCAGGAGCTTGTGCTGCCCACCGCCACTGCCGACCTCGTGATAATGAATCCGCCCTTCACACGACCGACGAATCACGCGGGCATCTACGGGGTACCGGTGCCATCGTTCGCGGGATTCGCGACGACCGACGACGAGCAGGCGCATATGGCAGCAGCCCTGAAGGGCATCCGCGGGCGACTGACTGACCCTGCGGGCGACGGCAACGCAGGGCTCGCGTCCAACTTTCTCGATCTGGCGCATCAGAAGGTCACGCCCAAGGGCGTCCTGGCGCTGGTGCTGCCGCTTACGGTGATCTCGGGCGGATCGTGGTCGGCGGCACGCCGCCTGCTCGCGCGCCACTATCGTGATGTCACGGTCATTGCTCTGGCCACGACGGGACAATCCACGCGGGCGTTCTCGGCGGACACGGGCATCGGCGAGGCGCTGATCGTGGCGGTGAAGCGCGACGAGCCGAATGAAGCCGGGGAGGACGATGGCGAGGCGAACTGTCCCACGCTGTACGTCAACCTCGTGCATCGACCGCGGAGCACGGTCGACGCTGGGGAAGTCGCTCGCGCGATAGCACAGCTTGCGAATCAAGAGACCGGCTTCATCCACAGCGGTGATGACGAGGTCGGCTGCTACATCCGCGCGTCGCTTGCGGACGGCGGCTGCGCCTCGCTCCGTGAGCCGCACGTCGCCGCCGCCGCGCTCGGCCTGCCGCACGGCTCACTGCGCCTGCCACGGCTGCCCGAGCCGTTCGAGATCCCGATCGCCAAGCTCGCCGATCTCGGCGAGCGCGGCCTGGTTGACCGCGACATCGCCGGCGAGGAGCGGAACAGGGCCGGGGTGCCGCGCGGGCCGTTCGATGTCGTGTTCCGCCGCACCGGGCGAGCCGCGTACCCCATGCTCTGGGGGCATGACGCGAACCGGGAGCGGCGGCTCGCGGTGGAGCCGGACAGCGAGGGGCGCGCGCGGCCGGACAGCGACGCGCGGGCGGTCGCTGTCTGGGAAACGGCCACCCGGCTGCACCTCAACCGCGACTTCCGCCTGAACTCGCAGAGCCTCGCCGCGTGCCTCACGCCGGAACGATCGATCGGCGGCAGGGCGTGGCCGAACTTCAGCGTCGAGGGCGATGCGCGTCGCGAGGAGGCGCTCGCGCTCTGGGCGAACACCACGCTTGGGCTGATCTGCTTCTGGTGGATCGCCGGGCGGCAGCAGCAGGGTCGCGCCATCCTGACGATCTCGAACCTGCCGTCGCTGCCGGTCCTTGACGTGCGAGAACTCGACGCGCGACAACTCGGGATCGCTGCGCGAATCTTCGAGGACTTCCGCGACTGGACGTTCCTGCCAGCCAACGAGGCGTACCGCGACGACACGCGGAAGGCGCTCGACCGCGCGGTCCTGTGCGACCTGATTGGCCTGCCGGAGTCGATCCTCGAACCGCTCGACGTGCTGCGCGAGCAGTGGTGCGCGGAGCCGACGGTGCACGGCGGCAAGTCCACGCGGCCCACGTAGCCGCGCACCCCGCGGGGCGCGAGCGGCTATCATCGCCGCGGCGCTGCCGCGCGGCGCAGGAGCGGGGGCGGGATGCTGCTGCGAGGGCTCAACGTCGTCGAGATCTCAGCGAGCGGGGCCGCTGCGTGGGCCACGAAGGATCTCGCCGACTGGGGCGCGAACGTCGTCGTCCTCGAGCCGCCCGAGGGCAGCCCGCTGCGCGCCGAGCCGCCCTGGTACGAGCGCGAGGGCGAACGCCGCAGCGCCACCTGGCAGTGGCTCTCGCGCGGCAAGACCGTCGTCGCCGCCGGGCCCGATCTGGCGACGACGCCAGAGGACGCACTCGCGCTCTGCCGCGACGCCGATCTCGTCGTCGCGGAGCACGAGCCGCTGGCCGCGCTGCTCGGCCTCCGCCCGGCCGAGGTGCGCGCCGCGCTCGAGGGCCACAGCGTCGTCGTACGCATCGCCGCCTTCGCCCCGGACGGGCCGTACGCGCACTACCGCGCGACGGACCTCGGGATCTGCTCGCTTGGCGGCTGGGCGGGGATGCTGGGCGCGCCCGATCGGCAGCCGCTGCGCCCGGCGGGCGACCTCGGGACGCGCGCGACGGGGCTGCACGCCCTCGCAGCGGCGCTGTTCGCCCTGCGCCACCGCGAGCGCGGCGCGGCGCCCTCGTTCGTCGAGGTCTCGGCGCAGGCGGTCGCCGCCGCGCTGCTGACCAGCCCCTGGCTGGCCTACAGCATGTTCGGGACGACTGGCTTCCGGCGCGCAGCGACCTGGCCGAACGCCTCCGTGCGCTGCAAGGACGGCCACGCCGGCATCCTCCCGCTCACCCACCAGCACTGGGCCTCGCTCTGCGAGGTGACCGGCATCGCCGACGTGCTCGATGAGCCCGGCGGGCGCGAACTGAGCTACCGCCAGGAGCACGGGGCGGAGCTGTGGGAGCGCGTCCACGAGTGGTACGAGCTGCGCACCCGCGAACAGGTCTACTTCGCCGGCCAGGCCGTGCGCGTCCCCTCCGGGCCCGCCGACAGCGTCTCGCAGCGCCTCGCAGACGCGCATCTGGAGGCGCGCGGCTTCTTCGAGCGCGCCGTCGTCGACGGCGTGATGCTGCGCGTGCCGCGCGTGCCCTACCGCATCGCGGGCGCTCCGACGCTGCCGCGCGGCGCGGCGGTCGAGGAGCAGCGCGCGAGCTTCGCGCCCGGCGATGCCGGCACCGCCAGCGACGCCGAGCCGCCGGCGCTGCCGATGGAAGGCGTGCGGGTGATCGACCTGACGTGGTTCTGGTCCGGCCCCCACGCCACGATGAACCTCGGCGCGTTCGGGGCGGACGTGATCAAGGTCGAGTCGGTGAGCCGGCCGGACTCCTACCGCTTCACCGGCGCCGCCGCCGGGGAGTCGCAGGCCTGGGAGCGCAACTACCTCTGGAACGACTCCAACCAGAACAAGCGTGGGCTCACCGTGGACCTCAACACGGAGACCGGCCGGGGGCTCTTCGAGCGGCTGCTGCGCGAGGGCGACGTGATGGTCAGCAACTTCTCGAACCGCGTGCTGCCGAACCTCGGCTACACCGCGGAGCGCCTGCACGAGATCAACCCGCGGCTGATCAGCGTGACGATGCCGGGCTACGGCCCGGACGGCCCCTGGGGCGACTTCGTCGGCTTCGGCAGCACCTTCGAGCAGGCCGTCGTCGCGACGATGAACGGCTACGCCGACGACGACCAGCCGCGCCTGATCGGCGGCGCCTGCGACCCGCTCGTCGGCATGAACGCCGTCGTGGCGATCCAGCTCGCGCTGCGCCATCGCGAGCAGTCCGGCCTCGGCACGACGGTCGAGGTGCCGCAGTGCGAGGTGCTGGACGCGATGTTCGGGCCGGAGCACATCGCCGTGCAGCACGGCGCGCCGGACCCCGGCCTGCGCGGCAACAAGCACGACCGCATGGTCCCGCACGAGGTCTACCGGACGGCCGGCGAGGACGCCTGGATCAGCATCGCCGTCGACAGCGACGATCAGTTCGCCGGGCTCGTGAGCGTGCTCGGTCAGCCCGCGCTGTCGGACGACCCGCGCTTCGCGAGCGCAGGGGACCGCAAGGCCAACGAGGAGGACCTCGACGCGATCGTCGCCGACGCCGTCCGCGAGCGGGAGCCGCTCGAGCTGGAGGCGGCGCTGCAGGCGGTCGGCGTCGCCGGCTGCCGCGTCACGCCGCCTCACCGGCTGACGGAGGACGTGGGCCTGCGGCACTTCGGCTTCTTCCAGGAGCTCACGCGCGAAGTGACCGGCACGCACCTCTACAAGACCTTCCCCTTCCGCTTCAGCGGCTTCCCGGCCGCCCACCGCAGCACCGCGCCGCTGCTCGGCGAGCACAACCGCGAGGTGCTGAGCGAGCTGCTCGGTCTCGGCGAGGAAGAGCTGGACGCCCTCGAGGCGGCGGGCGAGATCGGCACGACGCCCTCCTGGTCGCCCACGCCGACGTAGGCGCGCCGGGCACGCGGCGGTACCGTCGCGGTATCCTCCGGACATGGTCACGGACCTCGCGAATCCCGGGCTGAAGGAGTGGGCCGTCGTCGTGCGCGCGCTGCGCGATGGCCGGCAGATCATCGACCTGCGCAAGGGCGGCATTCGCGAGGAGGGCCACCGCTTCCGCGTGCGCGCCTCGCGCTTCTGGCTCTACGAGAGCTACGAGCACCAGCGCCCGGAGCTGATCCGCCCCTCCGAGCGCCCGCTGATCGAGGCCGTCGCCGCCTCGGCGCCCGCGGCGGGCGAACTGCGCGTCGATGCCTGGGCGGAGATCGCGGAGACGGCGGCGCTGACCGAGCCGGAGCAGGTGGCCGCGCTCGACGGGCAGCACATCTGGACCGCGGACTACGCGGAGCAGCGCTTCCGCTGGCGTCCGAAGGCGCCGCTGATCGTGCTCGTGCTGCGCGTGCACCGCCTCGCGGAGGCGCTCACCGTCCCGATCCGCGAGCACTACGCCGGCTGCACCTCGTGGACGCCGATGGCCGACCTGCCGCCCGACCCGCGCGAGGCCGCCTCCGCGCCCGTCCTCGACGACGCCGCGTTCGAGCAGCGCCGCGCCGAGCTTCACGCAGCGTTGCCGGGCATCGCCTTCGGCCCGCCGCAGATCGAGGACGAGTAGCGCGGGCGCGCGGCAGGGCACCCGGACCACCGTCCGATCCCCTCTCCCCTGGCGGGAGAGGGTTAGGGTGAGGGGGATTCCGGGCGCCGCAGCGCCCTCCGATCCCCTCTCCCGCGGCGGGAGAGAGGGTCAGGGGACTCCGAGGCCGATCGCGTGTCGCCTGCAGGGGACTGCGCCCCCCACACCCCCATCCCGGACGAGCGCGCTGCGCGGCTCTGGCCCACCCACCCACCCTCGGATTTCTTTTCTGTGGGGGCTGCGCCCCCACGCCCCCACCCGGATCGGCAGCCGGAACAGAGCCTCGAGGGCGCGCCCTCCGATCCCCTCTCCCGCCAGGGGAGAGGGTGAGGGTGAGGGGGACTCCGGGCGCCGGAGCGCCCTCGGAACGGGAGTTACGCAAAGGTCTCGCGAGGGAGAGCGGGAGCCGGAAGCGGAGGGACCGGAGGGCGTGCTTCTACTGGCCCTGCCAGACGGGGTCGCGCTTCTCGGCGAAGGCCTTCGGGCCCTCCTTCGAGTCTTCCGAGGCGTGCACGACCTTGCTGACCCAGGTGCCGAGGCGAAGCGCCTCGTCGATCTTGGCCAGCCGCCACTCCTGGATCTGCGCCTTTGTGCCCTCCACGGAGAGCGGGGCGTTCTCGATAATCATCTCCGCGATCTCGATCGCCCGGGGGATCAGTGCGTCCGGTTCGAGCACCTCGGTGACGATGCCCCACTCCAGCGCCTGCTGCGGCTCGATGCGGTCCGCGGTGAGCAGGATGTAGTTGGCCGCCGAGAGCCCGATCACCCTCGCGAGGTGCTTCGTCGCGTAACCGGCCATGATCCCGCGCTTCGGCTCGAACAGGCCGAAGTAGGACGCCGTCGAGCAGATCCGGATGTCGCAGTCGAGTGCGGTCTCCATCCCGCCGCCCACGGCGAGCCCGTTGATGGCCGCGATGAACGGCTTCGAGTTCCCCGAGTACGGATAGGTCGCTCCGAACTGCCCCTTGAAGGTGCCCTCCGCCATCTCCCGGAGGTCGCCGCCCGCGCAGAACGCGCGCCCGGAGCCGGTCACGATGCCGACGCGCATCTTCGGGTCGTTGCTGAAGTCCTCGATCGCCTCGGTCAACTGGTTGATCAACTGGCCGCCGAGGGCGTTGAGCCGCTCGGGGCGGTTGTAGGTGAAGATCGCGTAGTTGTCGCGCTTGTCGTAGATCAGGTCCGGCATCGCCGCATCTCCTCGCTCGCGCGCGCAGGGTACCCTGTCGGGGCGGCCAATGGGCAGGCCGCACGCGGGGCGGACGGGACGATGGTTGATTCGACAGACGTGGCCCTTCACCTGGACCTCGAGCGCCTGGAGGCGGGCCTCGACCACATCCGCCGGTCCCCGGCGGACGACGGCCTGCTCCTGATGATCGTCAGACGGCCCGACGTCGACCGGCGCGAGGTCGTCGAGGAAGGCGGCCTCGACGTTGCGGTCGGCCTCGTTGGTGACAACTGGAAGGACCGCGCAAGCTCGAGCAGCGCCGACGGCGGACCACATCCCGAGGCGCAGCTCACGATCATCAACTCCCGCGTGCTCGACCTCGTGGCGCAGTCCGGGGACCGCTGGCCGCTCGCAGGCGATCAGCTGGTGATCGACCTCGACCTGAGCGCGGAGAACCTGCCGCCCGGGACGCGCCTGTCCATTGGCTCCGCGGTGATCGAGATCACCGCGAAGCCGCACACCGGCTGCGCGAAGTTCGCCGGCCGCTTTGGCAACGACGCGCTCCGCTTCGTCAGCACCCCGCTGGCGATGGAGCTGCGCCTGCGAGGCGTCAACACCCGTGTCGTGCAGTCGGGCACGATCCGCGCCGGAGATGCGGTCGCGAAGATCGCGGCGCCATGACCGACGAACGCGCCGACAGCGGCCCGGAGAGCGGCGCGGACAACCGGCAGGACGCGGTCCTCGAGGCCAACGCGGCGTTCTACCGCGCTTTCGCCGAGCGCGACCTGGAGGCGATGGACCGGCTCTGGGCGCGCGAGGCGCCGGTCGCCTGCACGCACCCCGCGTGGACCGTGCTGACCGGGCGCGACGACGTGCTGAAGAGCTGGGAGGGCATCCTCACCAACCCGGACGCGCCGACGATCGAGGTGCGGGACGCCATCGCGCACCGCCTCGGCGACACGGCGATCGTGCTCTGTCGCGAGATCGTGCAGGGCGCGCCGGCCGAGGCGACCAACGTCTTCGTGCTCGAGGGCGGCGAGTGGCGCATCGCGCACCACCACGCCAGCGCGATCGCGCGCTTCCTCGTCTCCCGCTCCGTGGAGACGGACCCCTTCCGCGACCGCCGCAACTAGCGACGGTTGTCCGCCGCTACAGCGCGAGGCCGGGCCGCCGCCACGCCCGATGTCGATGCTCAGTCTATTCTCTTGAAGCCTCGATCTCCTTGTCTAGAGAGCGGGCTGTCAGATTTGCAACTATGGACTTGACATCTAAGTTCCGGAGTCGCAGGTATGCAGATATTTCTGGGATAACAGTAACTGATTCTTTGCCCACGCAACTCAAGCGCAAATGCGTGTTCAATTCTGCGGTTCTTATTGCGATCTCGAGTACAGCAGGCGGTGCGAGTACGTAAAGGCCTACTGCATGAGGCAACCCAGAATCATGCACGAGTGCAGTCGGAGAAACCAGTACTGGTAAAATATGCGCCTTCTCATCTCCATCAGCTAGATTCTTTCTCACCCAGTTCACATGGCCCGTAGCCTCGAGCAATTCAGTCTTCGAGAGTTTCGAGCCCGGGCTCTTGCCGGTCTTTGCTTCGAACACTAGATGAGTCCCGTCAGAGAACGACCAAACGCAATCCGGTGCGCCATCGTCGGTGGGACGGCTCGTATCAGCGCCAAGCGCATTGCCCAACTCTTCGAGCCCCTGATGATAGGGGGTAGCTTCCGCCTGGCCAAGCCTCCGAAGCATTTCTGCCTTGCGGTTCTCAAACTGGGGACCTGCCCATCCGGCAGAATCGAGATATGCCCAAACTTCCTCCTCATTGTCGGCAAGCTCACTATCCTGGCCAATCTCTTCTCCTTCAACAGCGGCCAGAGAGCTCGCTAGGAAACCCCGATTGGTCCCGCAGGCAATCGCCCTTTCTGAGACAGTCGGCGGCGGTTCCGGTCTCCCCCTGCCTACACGACGACATCGCCGCCAAGTACCACCACCAGGCTCGATACCCCGCAAGCTCCGGTGCGGAAACTTGATCGGCGACCTGACGCGCGGCCTCGTAGGCCCCGAGCCAGTGGCCGTCCCACGCCCGTTGGGCGAAACGGATCTCAGTGCTCACCACACCGCGAAGTTGGTCATGGAAGGCTGTGCCCGTCGCAGCCTCTTGTTCCTCTCGCAACTCAGCGACCAGCCGGTCGGCTTCTGCTCGGTATGAATCGTCTGTAAGGAGACCACGTATCATTTCAGTAAGGTCGTCAGGACTCGTAGCAAAGTCGCGAGTCTTGTTCATTCCCCATTTGACTTCGGCCTGCACGTCCGGTGGGAGGCTTCCGATCACGCTCGCAGTGCTGGACGCGTCCACGAGGCGTTGACCGAGCCAGAAGACCACTGCGTAGTCCGTATCACCTCGCGTGCAGCGTCCAAGGCCCTGGACAAGACGCGTCCTCAGGCGACTGCGGAGCACCGGTCCGCAGCGCCATTGACTTAGCAGGTTCCGCTCTAGCGGCGAGAGCGCCGTCGGAGCACCGGCCATCACCAGCAGTCGACAATCTTCGTGCGGTAGGTCGATCCCATCGTAGCGACTGAGGGCGAGCACAGCGTTCTGTTTGCTCGTGAAGGGCTCAAGCGATTTTCCGATGGCATCCGCGCGCAGAACCTCCGCAGCGGGTTCTACGCTCGATGCTAGGGAATTCGCTTCCAACGTTGCACGATACGATGAAGGGGCTAGAAGCAAAGCCCGGCGAGGAACTAGCTCTTGGAATGTTCTCGTAACCAAATCCGAAGCTGTCTCCGTGTTCGCGTACATCTCTGGAACGAAAATGAAGCGCCGACCAGAGTGCTGATATTCGGCTCGAAGTCCGACGGGCTCTTCGATGCCGTATGCCCGGCGGAGGTCGTGCATGCTACCTAGGGTGGCAGACAGAAAGATTCTTTGACGTGTTTCAGCGAATGGGGCGTGAGACCAAGTCGGAGGAATCAACGGACGGATTGTGATCTCGACAGACGAAACTAGGATCAGGCAAGCATCCAGCTGGTCCCGTATCTGGCTCCACGCGTAACGGAGATCACCCCGCTCCGCGTCGAGCGCTTCCGTTAGTTCGGCCGTACAAGCGGGACGCATTGATACATCGACGAGGAACGGGTCAGAGCCTGGGTCGTTCGTATCCTCCAGCCTACGCCGCTGTCGTTCGTCCATAGCCGGTAAGAGAGCTGTCGCCAGCCTTGAGTAGAGCTGAGCATTGGTGCTGCGCGATACTGACACGGACCACATCGAGGCCACGTAGTCTTCGCCGCCATGAACGTCGTCGAGCACGACAAGCTCCACGTTCTTGATGATCGGATTCACGTTGAACATATTCGAGTAAGTTGAGATAGCCACCGCATCAGCCGTACGGAAGCGCCCCTCGGCTATCGGATCGCGTGAGCCGGACGGCCCCGAGACATCTGCGCAGTCGAATCCGCTCCTATTCGCTTCAGCCAGTACTTGGGACGCCAGCTGATTCGTCAGCGTGAGATAGGCCGTTGGCCTCTGGTAGGTTCTGCGGCACCACTCAGCTATCGCGAGACCCACGGTAGTCTTGCCGGTACCAGTGGGCAGCTCGATGGCAACGTTTGCGGCTTCATGGTGGTGCTGGTCGTACTGCCGAATTACATCTTGTTGTGGACCGCGCAAGAACTCATGCGTCCGCGCCCGATTTCTCGACCCATAGAATGTCGCCTCTACGGAAGCGGGCGCTGATTCTGGTTTTCCTGTTCGCAAGCTTGGTCGAGCACACATCGTGACCTCTCACAGCATTCGCCATCGCAATTCACGGACCATTGGGTCTAGAACAGTCTACCGTGGCACATGCCATCTGAGCGTTTCGCGCTGAGGCGTGGAGACGGACCCCTTCCGCGACCGCCGCAACTAGCGACGGTTGTCCGCCGCTACAGCGCGAGGCCGGGCACGACCTCGGCGTTCGGGAGGCGCAGCAGCGCCGAGGGCGCGACCGCGAGCTTCGTCGAGCGGCCGCCGCCGCCCACGATCACCTCGTCGAGGTCCATGACGCGCTCGTCGATGTAGAGCGCCAGATCCTCGGGCAGGCCGAACGGGGTGACGCCGCCGATCAGCATGCCGGTCAGCTCGCGCGTCTCCTCGGGCGAGGCGAACGAGGCCTTGCGCACGCCCAGCAGCGGGCGCACCGCGTGGTTGACGTCGAGCCGCGTGGTCGCCAGCACGAGGCAGGCGCAGTAGCGCAACTCGCCGCGCTTGGAGACGACGATGATGGTGTTGCCGGAGGTCTCCGGCGGGTAGCCGTAGTGCTCGCAGAACGCCGCCGTGTCCGCCAGTTCCGGATCGACCTCGATCAGCTCGTAGGACTCGCCGAGGGCGTCCAGCGCCGCGAGGGCGCGCGCCGCCGGGTCGTCGCCGGACGTCATCGCTCGCTCCCGTCGCTCAGTCGCCGACCGGTGGTGCGCAGCCGCACCCGGCCACGTTGCGTGTTAGCTCGCATGTGCTACTCTCCGGTCCCGAACTCACCAGGAGGAATCATGCCAGACGTCCAGCCCATCCCCGACGGCTACACCGCGATCACGCCCTACCTCGTCGCCGAGGACGCATCGGGCCTCATCGACTTCCTCACGAACGCCTTCGGCGCCATCGAGCGCATGCGCATGCCCATGCCCGACGGCTCCGTCGCCCACGCCGAGGTCGAGATTGGCGGCGCCGCCGTCATGCTCGGCTCCGCCATGCCCCCCGAGTTCCCGCCCACCAGCGCGCAGACCCACCTCTACGTCGAGGATGTCGACGGGGCCTACGCCCAGGCCCTGAGTGCGGGAGCCGCCGGCGTGGCCGAGCCGGCCGACCAGTTCTACGGCGACCGCATCGCCCGCGTGATCGACCCCGCCGGAAACACCTGGTCGATCGCCACCCACATCGAGGACGTGACCGACGAGCAGATCATGGAGCGCATGGCCGCGATGGGCGAAGGCTAGCCGCCGTCTGGCCGCGCCGCCTCCATGAAGGTGCGCAGCGCGTCGATGTGATCGCCGGGCGTCGCCAGCCCGAGGTCCATCGTGAGCACGTGGACGCGGTCCGCGCCCGCCTCCTGCAGCCGCTCGGCGAAGGCGGCCTGCTCCTCGGGAGCACCGTGGACCGAGACGGAGGTGGCGATGCCGATCTCCGCGGGGTCGCGGCCCGCGCGCTGCGCCGCCTCGCGGATCGCCTCGACGCTGCGCCCAAGAAACTCCAGGTCGCCCCGGCCCGCGATCCAGCCGTCGCCGATGCGCCCGATGCGGTCGAGCACGACCTGCGCGGTGCCGCCCATCCAGATCGGGATCGAGCGGCCCGGGCGCGGGTTGATGCCCGCGGCCGGGACGCGGTCGAAGCGCCCCTCGAACTCCACGATCGGCTCCGACCAGAGCCGCCTCAGCAGGCCCACCTGCTCCTCGAGACGCCGCCCGCGCGTGCTGAAGTCCTGGCCCAGCGACTCGTACTCGAGGTAGTTCCAGCCGCTGCCGACGCCGAGGATCAGCCGCCCGCCGCTCAGGATATCCACCTCCGCCGCCTGCTTCGCGACGAGCGCCGTCTGGCGCTGCGGGAGGATCACGACGCCGCTGACCAGCTCGATGCGCTCCGTCAGGCCGGCGAGGTAGCAGAAGAGCGCGAGCGGTTCGTGGAAGGTGCTCATGTAGGTGTAAGGCCACGTCCCGCCGCGTCCTTCCGGATCGGCGCCGAGCACGTGGTCGTAGGCGAGCAGGTAGTCATAGCCGAGGGCCTCCACCGCCTGTGCGTAGTCGCGGATCGCGATCGGGTCGATCCCGATTTCGGTCTGGGGGAAGACTGCCCCGTAGCGCATCAACTGCTCCTCGTCCTCGCTGTCCGCGCCGATCTCGCCGCCGTCGGGCTGGCGTCAGCCCGTGTAGTCCTTGTGCGGGAAGGTCGCGTCGTGGGTCTCCTCGCAGGCCTCGCAGACGGCGTGCGCGCAGCGCATGCAGGCCCGCGCGGTGGTCGCCCCGCAGTGGCGGCAACTCGCGGTCATGGGACCGCTGCGGTACGGCATGAGCGCACGATAGCAGCCCCGCCGATCGGGGGCGGGGTTGCCCAAGACGCCGCGAGCGGCAAAGATTCCGGCAGGAGGTCGCCGATGGTCATCCACGCCACGAGGGTCGACTACCGCAACGCGTTCGCCGGGCTGGTCTTCCCCGCCTCGAAGGACGAGATCGTGCGCCGCTCGCGCATGATCGGCGGCATCGACCGCGAGGTGTTCGCGATCCTTGATGCGATCGCGCCGCGTCGCTACGCCGACAGGGACGACCTCGACGCCGCGATCCGCGAGGTCTACGTGGCCCGCGGCGAGGACACCGAGGCGCTCCCCGTCTAGCCGCCCGGGCGCCGCCGCCCTACTGCTGCGAGTAGCCCGACCCCGTCGAGTCGACGCCCGTGCCGTGGCCTTCCTCGATCCAGCCGAACTCCTGCAGGATCTGCTGGCTGTAGCAGACGCGACCCGTGACGCGATCCGGCGGCTCCGTCGCCAGCAGCAGTGTCGCCTCCGCCATCGTCGCGGCGGGCTCGCTCGGCAGGTCCGGTGGCGGCTTGTTGAAGAGCAGCGCGCCCTCCGTGAACACCGCCTGCGAGGGCGAGAGCGCGCTGACGGCGATCTTGTCGCCCCACAGCTCCGCCGCGAGGCCCTGCGTGAAGCGCTCCAGCGCCGCCTTCGTCGAGCCGTAGAGGACGCCCATCCCGTCCCAGCCGGTCGACTCGTAGGGCCCGCGGCCGGGCCCGATCGCGACGCCCGAGGAGATGTTGACGATCGCGCCGCCGCCCTGCGCCTGCATGTCCGGGATCGTCTCCCGCGCGAGGATGAAGGGCGCGTGGATGTTGACCGAGAAGCCGATCATCCAGCGCTTGGTCGAAAACTCCGAGACCGGGTGCGCGAAGTTCGTGACCGCGTTGTTGACGAGGATGTCGATCGGCCCGTAGGCGGCCCGCGTCTCCTCGACGAGGCGCAGGCACTCCTCCTCCTCGCCGATGTTGGCGACGACCATCATCGCCTCGCCACCGGCGGCGCGGATGCCATCGAGGGTGGTCGTCAGCGCGCCGGGCGCGCGGCTGTCGCCCTCGTTGACGGTGCGCGCGACGCAGGCGACGCGCGCGCCCTCGGCGGCGAAGAGCTCGGCGATCGCCTTGCCGATGCCGCGGCTCGCTCCGGTCACGATCACGGTCTTGCCCTCGGCTCTGCCCATCGCTGTCCTCCTCCGCCTCGCGCGCTGCGCGCCTCACGATGCCGCACCGGCGCGCCGTCGGCAACGCGGGCCGGACGGGACTGCGCGGCTCCGTCCGGCCCTCTCCCTCCGGATGCCCGCTCTCTCTCCCCGAGGAGACCCTTGCGAAACTCCCGTTCCGAGGGCGGTCCGGCTCCCTCTCCCCTTGCGGGAGAGACACCCCAGGGTGCTAAGACGTCAAGCGGCGAGCTGCTCGCGGTCGTGGCGGTGCGCCCAGGCGGTGGCCTCGTCGTAGCGGGCGCGCGTCCTGAGGCAGCCGTGCAGGTAGCCGACGAGGCGGTTGGCGAGGGCGCGCAGCGCCTGGTGGTGGAGGTCGCCGGCAGCACGCCGCCGCCGGTAGAAGTCGTGGCAGCCGGGACTGACCTGCAGTGAGCACAGCGCCCACTGGTCCGCGGCGTCGGAGAGCCGCCGGTTGCGGACGAAGCGCGCCCGCACGGTCCGCTTGCGGCCGGATGCTACGGTCAACGGCGAGGTACCGGCGTAGTTCCTGCGGGACTTCGCCGACTCGTAGCGTGCGGGGTCGTCCCCGAACTCTCCGAGCACCCGGGCGCCGAGGACGACACCGAGTCCGGGCAGGGAGCGGTAGATTTCGGCGTCCGGGTGCTGCTCAAAATGGCTCGTGAGCTCGGCCTCGAGCTCCTTGATCTGACGATTGATCTCAGCGATCAGCGCAACCGCCGCGCGGGTGCTCGCGGCGAACGCCCTGCTCACGGCGGGTGGCGCTTCAAGCTGCGGGGAGCGCAACGCTGCGCGGACCGCGGCGGCACGCTGCTCGATGCTGCGCTTGCGGCCACCGTGGCGGAGGGCCGCGCGGATCTGGGTGATGCTCAGCCGCGCCGCCTCACGCGGGCCGGGCGCCGTGGCCAGCAGCCCCAGCGCGTCACCGTGCGCGAGGTCGGGAAACGCCACCAGGGCCGCCTGGAAGTACTCGCGCAGCGCGCTGCGCAGGCGGTTGGTCTGGCGGACGCGGTCCCAGATCAGCTGCTGGTGGGCGCGGGCCAGGACCCGCACTGCGCCCGCGTCGTCGCTGTCGCCGGCGACCGGGCGGTGGTTGTGGCGGTCGGTGCGGACGAGGTCGGCGAGCAGCTTCGCGTCGCCAGCGTCGGACTTGGCGCCGCCGACATGGTGACGGTCGCGGTAGCGCGCCGCCGAGCGTGGGTTGATCGCGTAGACGCGGTAGCCGGCCGCGAGCAGGGCCGAGACCCAGGGCCCGCGGTCGGTCTCAATCCCGACCACGACCTCGCCCGGGTCCGAGGCGTGCGCGGCGACCAGTTCGTGCAGTGCGGCGAGACCCGCGACGCCTTCGGGCAGCCGCCTGGCGGCGAGCTGCTCGCCGGCCTCGTTCATGAGCTGGATGTCGTGGTGGTCTTCGGACCAGTCGTCGCCAACGTACAGGGTCATCGTGCCTCGCTTCCCTCCGCTTCGTGCTGCTTGATGCGACCTGCCGGGCTGGTCCTGCGACGGCCTAATGGAACAGTGCTCTCGGGCACGACACCCCAGCAGTGCTGCGGACAACCCGGACGAACCAACCGGGGCACGGTCTCTCCCTGGAGATCCCAGGGTCTCTGGGCGAGGAAGTGCTCACCGGCCGGCCGGCCGGTCCGGGACCAGTCTGCCCGATACACCGGGCTGCTGGTCGAGCCCCATTAGGGCGGGGGGTGAGGGGTCCGCCGCGCGCCAGCGCGGCGAGATGGAGCCGCCCGCCGCGATCGGATCGGCGGCGCGTCTTTGCGCCGCGACAGCGAGAGCGTCTGCTGCGGGGAGCTGCTTCGATCGGGACGCGAGGATACCTCGCAGGGCCCCCAAACCCCAATCCCGGAAGAGCACGCGCAGGGTGCTTCTGTTGACGCGGGGATACCCCGCAGGGCGGCTCCGGCCCACCCACCCGCCCCAGGTTTTTCTTTCATGTGGGGGCTCCGCCCCCACGCCCCCGACCGAACGACGGCGCGTCTCTCGCCATCCCTCGCTGCTCCCTGCTCCCCCTCGCGTCGAGAGGGAGCCAGACTGCCCTCGATGGCCGCGCGGGGGCGGATCCGCCCCCGCGCTTGCGTCCGCACGTCCGCACCGGGACGATCGCGGGCGAAGGAGCACGCAGATGGGCATCGGCCCCGTCACCGGCGTCATCGTCTGGACCGAGGCCGCGCGCTTCAGGGCGCTGCGCGACTTCTACGCGGACACGCTCGGCCTCGCGCCGCGCGCCGACCGCGCGAACCACGTCGACTTCGAGTGGGGCGGCCTGCGCCTCACGATCGCGGTCCACGACGCGATCGGAGGGTCCGCCCGCGACCCGCTGCGCGTGATGATCAACTTCGCCGTCGAGGACATCGAGGCCGAGCATGCGCGCCTGCGCGACGCGGGCGTCGCCTTCAGCCGCCCGCCCGGGCGCGAGCGGTGGGGCGGCCTCGTCGCGACGTTCGCGGACCCCGGACGGCAACACGCTGCAGCTGCTGCAGTTGCCGGACGGGCGGTAGCCGTCAGGCCGTCATGCCGCCGTCGATGATGAACTCGGAGCCCGTGCTGTAGGCGCTGTCGTCGGAGGCGAGGAAGAGCGCGAGCTTCGCGACCTCCACGGCCTCCGCGATGCGGCCCAGCGGGATGCGCCGCACCATCTGGTCGAGGTTGCCCGCCTCGATCTCCGGGATCTGGTCCAGCATCGCCGTATCGATCGGACCCGGATGGATCGAGTTCACGCGGATGCCGTGGCGGCCGAGCGCGACCGCCGCCGCCTTCGTCATGCCGCGCACCGCCCACTTGCTCGCGGTGTAGCCGAACGCTCCGCCGCCACCGCGCAGGCCGGCGACCGACGAGATGTTGACGATCGAGCCGCCCCCGCGCTCGACCATCACCGGCGCCACCTCGCGCATCCCGAGGAAGACGCCCACCTGGTTGACCTCGACCACGCGCCGATAGTCGCCGAGGTCGCCGCCGATGAGCGGCGTCGGGACGTAGATGCCGGCGTTGTTGATCAGCACGTCCACGCCACCGTGCAGCTCGACGGCGTGCGTGACGGCGGCGGCCCACCCCGCCTCGCTCGTGACGTCGTGGTGGAGGTAGGCGCCGCCGATCTCGGCGGCCGTCCGCTCGCCCTCTTCGTCGAGCACGTCGGTGAGGACGACGTTGGCGCCCTCCTCGGCGAACAGCCGTGCCTCGGCGGCGCCCTGCCCGCGCGCGCCGCCCGTGATCAGCGCAGTCTTGCCCTCGAGCCTGTTCATGGCAGCCTCCCTCTCGCGCGGCGTCACTGCGCCGCTGCGCAGGCTACGCCACGCGTCCAGAGGCGGCCCGAGCCCGTCAGGCCAGCAGGCCACCGTCGACGAGGAACTCCGAGCCCGTGCTGTATGCGCTGTCGTCCGAGGCGAGGAAGAGCGCGAGCTTAGCGACCTCCCCGGGCTGCGCAATCCGGCCCAGTGGGATCTGCCCCAGCATCTGCTCGAGGGTGTCCGGGTCGGCCATCCGCGTGTCTCCGAGCATCGGCGTATCGATCAGGCCCGGGTGGATGGAGTTCACGCGGATGCCGTGAGGGCCAAGCCGGACCGCCGCCGACCTGGTCATGCCCCGCACCGCCCACTTGCTCGCGGTGTAGGCGAACGACCCGCCGCCGCCGCGCATGCCACCGACCGAGGAGATGTTGATGATCGAGCCGCCGCCGCTTTCGATCATCACCGGGGCGACCTCGCGCATCCCGAGGTAGACGCCGATCTGGTTCACCTCGATCACGCGCCGGTACTCCTCGAGGTCGCCCCCGACAAGCGATGTCTCGACGTAGATCCCGGCGTTGTTGATCAGCACGTCCACGCCGCCGTGCAGCTCGACGGCGTGCGCGACTGCCGCGGCCCACGCCGCCTCACTGGTGACGTCGTGGTGCAGGTAGTCGGCGCCTATCGCGTCGGCGGTCCGCTCGCCCTCTTCGTCGAGCACGTCGGTGAGGACGACGTTGGCGCCTTCCTCGGCGAAGAGCCGCGCCTCGGCGGCGCCCTGCCCGCGCGCGCCGCCGCTGATCAGTGCCGTCTTGCCCTCGAGCCTGTTCATGCTGGCCTCCCTCTCGCGCGGCGCCGCTGCGCCGAGCGCAGGCTACGCCACGCGCGCAATCGCGGATGGAGCGGCTCGGAGGCCTCGGCCTCTACAACTCGTCCATGATGCCCGCGCGGCGCTCCTCGTACTCCTCAGGGGTGAGCAGCCCCTCGTCGCGGAGGCGCTGCAACTCCCGGAGGCGATCTGCGACGCTGCCCTGCTGCGCCGAAGAGGGAGCGCTGGGCTCGTCCGCGCTTGTGCTGCGTTTGCGCGGGTAGTCCATCAGCCCCGACGGCGGCGCGGGCGAGGCCGTGGTGCGCCCGGAAGCCGCGGGGGGCTCCTCGCCGCGCATGTGCAGCTCGTCGGTGGTCGGCGGGCGGTACCCGGCCGGCGAGTACGCGACGTAGGTCGAGACGACCTTGTCCCAGAGGCACTGGTGTTCGCGGTCCCACGTGCACCAGAGCGGGCCGATCGGCCAGAGCAGGCTGGCGAGGCCACCTGTCGAGCCGCTGAGCACGGAAATCGCGAGGTTGTACCCCCCCTTGATGACGATCTCGCGCAGCACGGTGTACCAGCCGCCGGCTCGGCTGCCGTCCTCGCGCATGATGTACATGCCGAGCATCTGCTTGCCCGGCGTCTGCCCCCGCTGGGCCACGATCAGGAACCAGATCAGCCAGCCGACGCCGAGCGTCACAACGGCGACGAGCCCATCCAGTGCCCAGCCCCCGAGGCGGCGGCCCTGCGAGGCCGTCTGCAACTGCTCGGGCGGGTAGAACGCCTCGATGCGGCGCAGCGGTCGCATGGTCATCGGAGAGCCTCCTCGCGCGCCTGCGCCGGAGCAGGCAGCCGCACGCTACCCGAACACACCGGACGCTGCGAGGCGCGCGATCTCGTCGTCGCCGAGGCCGAGTTCGGCGAGCACCACGCTGGTGTGTTCGCCGGGCGCTGGGGCGGGTCCGCGCACCCTCGTCTCCGCGCCGCTGACGCGGAAGGGCGCGGCCAGCGTGCGGTAGCGTCCCGCCTCCGGGTGCTCGACGTCCTCGAGCATCGCGTTCGCCTCGACCTGGGGGTCGGCGAGCGCCTCGGGGAGGGTCGCGACGGGCGCCCAGACGAGGTCCGCCGCGTCCAGGCGCCGCCCCCACTCGTCGAGGTCGGCCGAGGCGATCAGCTCCTCGATGCGTGCGCGCAGTTCGGCGGCGTGGCGCTTGCGCCCCTCGAGCGTCTCGAAGCGCGGATCGAGCGCCCAAGGCGGGTCGCCGATCATCGCGACGAAGCGCGGCCAGAAGCGGTCGGCCTGGGTCATGCCGAGCAGCAGCCAGCGCCCGTCGCGGGTGCGGTAGGAGTTGCGGATCGGGTTCCACGGCTGCGAGCGGTCGTAGCGCCGGGGCTGCTCGCCGGATGCGGCGGCGACGGCGACATCGGCGCCGATCGTCCACATCCCGGTCTGCATCAGGCTGACCTCGACACTCTGGCCCTCGCCGCTCTGGTCGCGCAGCCGCAGTGCGACGAGGATCGCGCTGAGCAGGTTGAGCGCGGTGGCGTGGTCGCCTTGCCCGGTGCGGCAGAACGGCGGCGGCGAGGACGGCTCGCCGCTCAGGCCCATGATCCCCGAGCTGGCCCAGAACGCGGCGTAGTCGAAGCCCTCGCGGTCGGCGCCGGGGCCGTGCTCGCCGTAGCCGCTGACCGCTGCGTAGATCAGCGCCGGATTGGCCGCGCGCAGCGTCTCCGCGTCGATGCCCCAGCGCTCGCGCTGCATCAGGTTGGTGACGAAGATGTCGGCATCCTCGCAGAGCCGCCGCACCAGCTCGGGCGCGCCGGGCTGCCGCAGGTCGACGCTGATCGAGCGCTTGCCGCGGTTGTCGAGTTCGAAGCCGTACTGGATGGCCGAGGGCTGCTCGAAGCCCATCGAGCTCGTGTCGAAGTGCCGCCAGGGGTCGCCCCCCGGCGGCTCGATCTTGACCACGTCGGCCCCGAGGTCGGCGAGCAGCGCCGCCGCCGAGGGCGCCGCCAGCCAAGTCGCCGCCTCGATCACCCGGATGCCTGCCAGCGGAGCCGTCATCGTGCGCCGCCCGCCGGGGCAGCGACGCCGCTCCCCGCGAAGCGCGCGGCGAGATCGGCGCTGGGCCGGAAGACAAACTTCTTGCCGATGCGCGTCTTGCCGAACAGGCCAAGTTCCTCGAGGCCGAGCAAATCCGCACGAGCGGTGGCGTAGGTGACGCGGTGCCGCCGCGCCTGCGCCTGGATCGTGAACCACGCATCGGGATCGCGCATCGCGTCGCTCACGAGCACGATCTGGCGGTGGTTGAGGTGCGGGCTGTCGCGCAGCAGCCGCTCGGCCCGCCGCTGCTCCTCCATCTTCCGCTGGAGGTAGCTGTTGAGGCTCTCCATCGCGCGCTCGATGACCGCGAGCTGGTAGAGCACGAAGTAGGTGACGTCGCCGCTGTCGGTCTCGACATGCAGGTACGACCTCGCGTACTGCGCGGGCGCCGTGCGCAAGATGCTGGAGATCGTGAGGTACTGCGTCAGCCAGTACCCCGAGCGCAGCATCGACCAGTAGAAGAGGGCGCGCGCCGTCCTTCCGTTGCCGTCGGCGAAGGGGTGGTCGTAGGCGAGCGCGAAGTGCAGCACAATCGCGCGCACCACGGGGTGGATGAAGCCCTCGCCGCTGAGTCCATTCGCGAACTCGCACAACCGATCGAGGCGTGCAGGCAGGTCCGCAGCAGGCGGCGGGCGATGGATGACCGTCCCGTCAGTCCACTCGACGACCACGCGCTCGTCCTCCGGACTCTGAAGGCTGCCCGCTTCGCGCCCGTCATCGAGCGTGTCGAACATGACAATGCGGTGCAGATCGAAGACGTCGCCGGGCGTCAGGGGACCGCCGTCCGCCGCCAGCGAGGCGGCGGCCCGCAGCACCTCGAAGTTGTTGAGGATCATCTGCTCGCTGCGATCGCGGGGCTGGCGGCCGCTGCGCAGCATCTCCCGGGCGACACGCCTCGTCGTGCTCGCGCCCTCGAGCTGGCTCGACGTGATCGCCTCCTCGTGGAGCGAGCTCACGAGATAGCGGTCGCTCGACTGCAGGTTCGTCACCACTTCGCCCGCGATGATCTGGCCGCTCGCCTGCTGATCGATGCGGTGAACCAGCTCCTGGATCCGGTCGATGTTGCTGAAGTGGAAGGGCCGCCCCTCGATGTCGGATAGTGGCAGGGAGCGGGCGAGCGCCTGACGCGCAAGCGCCGTACCGAGCCACCACGTCTCGCGGCTGAGGCCCTCGGGCGGGGTGCGGCGGCGCAGTTGGTCCCAGTGCAGGTAGCGGCCCCTGGTATCGACCGGGCGGCCCTCCCTGAACACTGCCATCAGTTGCTCGCCCTTGCCGGCGAGTTGCTGCAGGAGTTCTGTGGTCGGCGGCGGCGCCTGCGGGATCTTCACGGTCAACTCTCAACTTGCTATCAGTTACTCTTGGATTGATAGTAATCTATCATAACTCACCAGGTCGCGCAGTTCTATGGGATCCAACGGCGAGCGGCCTCGCCTCCGCGGCAACTCTCAATTTGCTATCAGTCTCTCTCAAATTGATAGCAAATCGAGAGGAAGGCGCAACTGCGCCCCCTACCCGACCAGCGTGAGCAGCACCGTCAGCGTCGCCACGCTCACCAGCGTCGAGGTCACCACCGAGCGCGTCACGAACTGCGGGCGCACGTCGAACTCCGTCGCCACGATCGTCGCGATCACCGCCGTCGGCATCCCGCCGAGCACGATCACCACGTCGCGCGTGACGCCCTCGAGGCCCAGCGCCAGCGCCGCGCCGAGGGCGACCAGCGGGCCGAGCAGCAGCCGCAGCGCGGATGCCGCGGCGCCGTCCGCCAGCTCGCCGAGGTCGCCGAGGCCGCGCCCCAGCTGCAGCCCGAGCACCACCAGCATCGCCGGCACGGCGGCGTCCGCGAGCGTCGCGATCGGGGCCTCGATCGTGACCGGGAGATCGACGTCCAGCCCGTTCGCCGCCAGGCCGAGCGCGGCCGCGTAGAGCGCCGGGTAGCCGAACGGCGCGACCAGCGCGCGCCTCGACGAGCCGCTCGGCAGCGTTACGATCACGATCCCCACCGAGGTGACCAGCGTGGCGTTGACCACCCAGGTCAGCACCGCGACCTGCACGCCCGCCTCGCCGAAGGCGAGCAGCGCGACCGCGATGCCCATGTTGCCGGTGTTGAGCGAGGTGACCACCAGCGCGAAGGCCGCGCGCTGCGGCGGTTGGTGCCTCACCAGCAGCGACCAGGCGCTCGCGGCCGCGTAGCCGACGACGTAGATGATCACGGCGACCGCCGCGATCCGCAGCGAGAGCCCCGCCGCCAGCTCCGAGTTCGCCAGCGAGTCGTAGACCAGCGCCGGCGTGAAGAGGAAGAAGACGACCGCCGAGAGCGGCTCGGCGGGCACCCCTCGCCAGCGCCCGACCACCGCACCGAGCGCGGCGACGAGCATGACGGGCAGCACGACCTCGAAGAAGACGCTCAGCACGGCACGCCTCCGCAGCGCTTCGCAGGCGCCGCCCGCCACGCGCGATCACGAGTCCGACGCGCACGCCCCCGCCAGGACGCGCGCCTCGGCGCCCTGCTCGCGCGTGCGGGCCGGAGCGTTCCTCAGCGAAAGGCCGGCAGCACCTGCTCGCCGACGGCGCGCAGCGTCGCGTTGTGGTCCTCGAGCGACTCGGCGTTGATGCCGATGCTGAGCTTCGTCGCGCCGAGCGCGAGCTGCTCCTCGATCAGGCGCGGGGCGTCGGCGAGGGTGTCCTTCGAGATGCGGGCGGTGAGCCAGATCCCGAGCGGCTCCTCGCGCGCCTCGATCGCCTCGCGTTCGCGTTCCAGCGCCTCGGCCATCCAGGCGTAGGTCTTGGAGTGCGGCACGTGGATGCCGGGGTGCTCCTGCCCCAGCGCCTGGACCAGCTCGGCGTAGGGATCGACGGGGCCGCCCTCGTCGGTGCTGCCGATCGTGAAGTCCGTGCTGCCGGCGTCCCCGGAGAGGCCGTGCCCGACGATCGGGCCCCAGCCCGTCCCGTAGCGGATCGCGCGCCGCAGCGCGCGCAGGTTGCCGCCGTGAATCCAGACCTCCGGATGCGGCTTCTGGACTGGGAACGAGGCGAGCTTGACCTCGCTGAAGCTGACGTGCTCGCCGGAGAACGAGGCGTACTCGTTCGTCCACAGCTCGATCATCGCCGCCAGGTACTCGTCGGCGATCGCGCCGCGGTTGGCGAAGTCCAGGCCGAGCGTGTCGTACTCCTCGGCGAGGTAGCCGGCCGCAAGGCCGATGCAGAGGCGGCCGCCGGACAGCTTGTCGATCGTGGCCAGTTCGTTCGCCATCACCGCGGGGTTGCGGTAGGGGATGTTGATCGTCGCCGAGGCGATGCCGATCCGCTCCGTGTGGGCCGCGAGGAAGCCGAGCAGCGGCATCGGGTCGTAGCTGTTCGTCGCGTAGGAGGGCTGCCACGCGGGCGGCTCGAGGAAGTGGTCGTAGACCGCGATCTCGTCGAAGCCGACCTCCTCGCCGATGTGGGCGATCTCGACCAGCGACTCCGGGCTGATCCAGTCCGGGTTCATGAACTTCAGGTAGATCGGCGTGGTAAACGAGAACTGGAGCGCCATCGCGAACCCCCTTGCGCGGCGTCACTATACATGGCGCGCGAGAGGCGCCGGACGGGCGCCGCGGGGTGCTAGAGTGAGCGCTGGCCCCCGAGGACAGCACGGGCCTCGAGGGCGTGCCGGAGGTTGCGGTCATGCGCACGGAGATTCAGTACAGGGGCGACGGCATGGCGCGGGTCTCGCTGCTCTTCCGCCGCGAGGGACGGGACCCCGAGGACATCTGGATCCGCTCCGAACTGGAGCGCTACCCGGTCCCGCCCAAACGCACGCTCGAGTGGGAGCGCCAGGGCGAGCAGTTCGACGTCATGCAGTACGGCCAGTGCGTCATCGGCGGGCTGATGTACGACATCGAGAAGCACCAGATGCTCTGCGACCGCATCCGCGAGCTGTGCGGCGACGAACTGGCCTCGGGCATGCCGGACGCCAATGAGCGCGAGGTGCTGGTCTCCGAGGCCGCGAGGGAGTTCCACGGCGCGGCGAAGATCAGCTGGGACGAGCACGACCGCAAGTCCGTGGCGATCGACGAGCCGCCGCTGCGGGCGCGCGTGCTCGAGCTGATCGAGTCGGGCGTTGAGAGCGAGGACGCCGCGGCGCCCGCGTAGGCGGGCGGCGGGCGAGCACGCGGAAGCAAGAGACGGAGGACGGCATGGCGATTCAGGTGCAGCTGCGGGACGACGGGCCCTACATCATCCGCGGCACGGACATCGAGGTGCTGGACGCGGACGGCAACGCGCTCCCCTACGAGGGCAGTGCGGTCGCGCTCTGCCGCTGCGGCCAGTCAGACAACAAGCCGTTCTGCGACGGCACGCACCGCCCGGCCGGCTTCGAGAGCGCCCCGCGCGCCGAGTAGTCCTGAGTCTCATCCCCGAGAGAGGGGCGCGGGCACCCGCTCTCCCCGGGGGGTGAGGGCCACGCCATACTTCCGAGGGCCAAGGAGCCTTCGAGGGCAGGCGCGCGTCTCCTGTGGGGGGCGCAGCCCCCCACGCCCCCATCCCGGACGAGCACGCGCTGCGCGCCGCTCCGGGCCCACCCACCCGCCCTCGGATTTTCTTTCTGTGGGGGCAGAGCCCCCACACCCCCGCCGGATCAGCGCACGCGGCGTGGCCTTCGCGGGCGCACCGAACTCCCGATGGCGTCCGGCTCCCTCTCCCCGAGTGGGAGAGGTGGGGGTGAGGGGTCCGCCGCGCGCCAGCGCGGCCAGCGAGGGCAGACGAGACCTTCGAGGGCAGGCGATGACGGAAGACCGGTCCAGGGCCAGGGCGCTCCGGCTCCCTAACCCCAGGGAGAGAGGGGGCCGGGCAGCACCTCGCCCGTCCTCGTAGTCCCGCGCCGCGCCCGCTACTTGCGGACGCCGCCGAAGGGAAAGTGTGGCGACCCGGGGAAGCGCAGGAAGCCGGGGTCCGGAGGCGCGAGCGTGCCGATCGGACGCTCGGCGCGCTCGATCGTGACGAAGGCGCGGGGGGCGATCGAGCGGATCGCGCCGAGCACGCGCCGCAGCCCGCGGCGGCGCACCAGCAGCGTCGAGACCTCGACCGGGCCCTGGAGCCCATGGCCCTCGATGCGCGTCACGCGGTAGCCGCGGTCGCGCAGCCGTGAGGCGACATCGATCGCCGGGTCGTTGTTGATCACCTGCACGAGACGGTACCCGAGCGCGATCCGCTCCTCGATCCAGCCGCCGAGCAGCACGCCGCAGGCGAACCCCGCGGCATAGCCGACGATCAGCAGCGGGTTGCCGAGGTGCGTCACCACGCCGCCGGTGGCGGCCAGCCAGATCGCCACCTCGATGAAGCCCAGCAGCGCCGCGATCCAGCGCGATCCGGCGACGAGCAGCACGATCCGCAGGGTCCCGATCGTGGTGTCCACGATGCGGGCCCCGAAGATCAGGAGGGGCAGGACCAACAGTTCGAATTCCACGGGTGCTTCTCGCCGCAATGGGCTACTGCGAAGGCGCTATGAATACGTTCGCTCTCCCGGTGCTGGCGCGCAAGGGGCGGCGCTCAGGCGTGCGCGCGGCTAGACTGCGCGCCGCGTCGCACGTGTCCTGCGGGAGGGGCGGACGGGATGCCGGAGCAAGCTGCCGAGGGGCCGATCGAGCGGATTAGCGCGGTCACCCTGACGACCGCGGACATGGCGCGCGCCGTCGAGTTCTATGCCTCGCTCGGGTTCGTGCTGCGTTACGGCGGGCCGGACGCCGGCTTCACCAGCTTCATCTTCGCCGAGGGCTACCTCAACCTGATCGCCGAGGGCGAGCCGCCCGGCTGGTGGGGACGCGTGATCTTCTACGTCTACGACGTCGATGCGCTCTACGCGCGGGCGCTGGAGCTCGGCTACGGGCCGCAGGCGCCGCCGCGCGACGCGCCCTGGGGCGAGCGCTTCTTCCACCTCACGGACCCGGACGGGCACGAACTGAGCTTCGCCTCGCCCCTCCGGCCGGCGTAGGAGCAGCGCTCGGGGGCTAGCGCCCCTCGTGCTCCACGATCAGCCGCGCGAGGTCGTCCGGGCGCTCCAGCTCGAGCCAGTGACCCGCGCCGTCGAGGACCTCGAGGCGCGCGTTCGGCAGCTTCTCGGCGTAGAGCGCGCCGCTGTTGACGGGCACCACCGCGTCCTCGCTGCCCCACGCCACCAGCGTCGGCGTGTGCACGCTCGGGAGCAGATGGGGCAGCGCCATGTTGTGCATGTACGGCTTCCAGCCGACGCGGGTCGTCATCTCGCGGTTGATGTCCCAGACCATCAACTGATCGATGTCCGATTCCTCGCCGAACATCTCCTCGAAGGTTCCCTCGGCTGCGAAGCCCGTGCGCACGTAGTCCTCGTGGCTCACGAGGAACTGGTCGAAGATCTCGCCCTGCTCGGGCTTCATGCCCATCGCGGCGGCGAGGGTGAGCTTGTTGATGCGCGCCTGCGCCGTGGTGGCGAGCTCGGCGGCGACGTAGCCACCGAAGCCGAGGCCGACGACGCTCGCCGCCGGGAGATCGAGTTCGTCGAGGGTGAGGCCCGCGAGGGCCACGATGTCGCGCACGTTGCGCGCCCACTCCGGGCGCACCGACTTGCCGAATCCCGGTAGATCGGGGAGGTAGACCGTGAAGCTCTCGGCGAGGCGCTCGTAGAAGCTGGTCCAGGCGTGCGCGCCGATGTCGTGATGGATCACGAAGAGCGGGGCGCCGCTGCCGCCCGTGCGGACGAACACCTCGCCGCCCGCGACCTCGACCGTCAGCTCCTGGTGCGTCATCGAGGCAGTCGTCATTCTGCTTCCCCCAGCCTTCGCAGCAGCCTCGGCGCCCGTGCGTCATCGAGCGGGGCGGCTGCCTGCCCATAGTGCCGCGCCGAATCGCCTGGCGCGAGCCTGCCGCTGCGTCGCGGCCCACGTTGTACGCGCGTGCGCCCGCCAACATACACTCTCGCGGGGGCTCACGATGCGCCCTCGTGGCAGCGAGCCCAGGGAGGCGACATGGAGACGATGGCACAACGCTCGTTCCTCGAGCGGGTAATCGGGGCGGCGCGGCTCAACAGCAGCGTCTACGAGGAAGTCGAGCACGACCGCGACGGCACGAAACAGGCCGCGGTGCTCGTGGTCCTCGGCTCGATCGCCGCGGGCATCGGAGCGATCGCCGACGGCGGGATTCTAGGCCTCGTGTACGGGGTCGTGTTCGGACTGCTGGCCTGGGCGGTCTACGCCTGGATCACCTACTTCATCGGAACCCGCCTGCTGGCGGGTTCGGAGACGAGCGCGGACTGGGGCGAGCTCGCGCGCACCCTCGCCTTCGCGAACGGGCCGCGCTTGCTGCTGGTGATCGGCATCGTGCCGGTGCTCACCGAGTTTGTCAGCACGATCGTGGGCCTCTGGGTGCTGATCGCGACGGTCGTGGCGGTGCGCGCCGCGCTCGACATCGGCACGGGGCGGGCGATCGCTGTGGCGCTGATCGGCTGGATCCCGTTCGCCATCATCATGAGCATCGCGTACGCGCTCGCCGGCGGCGTCGCGTAGCGCCGCGCGGCCGCGCGCGGACTCGCGCGCGAGGAGGCGAGCGGAGGACGGGGCACCGATGACCGCGAGCGAGCAGGCGGCGCAGAGCGAAGGCGCGCGCGCCGCCACGCAGGCGAACGAGGCGCGCGCCGCCGCCGCGGTGCAGACCGGCGCGACCTGGGAGGAGGCGTGCGACGCCGTCCTCGCCGCGCTCGACCTCGACACCAAGCCGGACCTCGCGCTCGTCTTCGTCGATTCGCGCTTTGCGGACGACTACGCCGCCGTGCTGGAGCGCCTGCGCACCGCAACCGGCGCGCGGCGGCTGGCCGGGGCGAGCGGGATGGGCGTGATCGGCCCAGGCCACGAGGCCGAGGACCAGCCCGCGATCTCGCTGCTCGCGCTCAGCCTGCCCGGCGCCACGATCACCACGCTCGCGATCGGCTCGAACGACGCCGCCGCCGCCGCGCTCGACCGCATCGAGGCGGCGTCGGCGCAGGCGTGGCTGCTGTTCGCCGACCCCTTCAGCACGGACGCCGAGTCGCTGATTGGCGCGATCGGCGAGCGCAAGCCGGGCGCGACGATACTCGGCGGGCTCGCCTCGGCGCAGCCGATGCAGCGCAACACCGCCGTCTTCCTCGACGGCGCGGTGCGCGAGTCCGGCGCCGTGCTGGTCGGCATCGGCGGCGCCTTCGGCATCCACACGATCGTCGCGCAGGGCGCGGAGCCGATCGGCCAGCCGTGGACGGTCACGGAGTGCGAGGGCAACGTCGTGCGCAGCATCGGCTCGCGGCCCGCGCTGGAGGTGCTGCAAGAGACGCTCGCCGCGCTGGACACCGCGACGCGGGAGCGGGCGCAGCGCAACCTGCTGGTCGGCCTCGCGATGGACGAGTACCGCCATCAGCATGCGCGCGGGGACTTCCTGATCCGCAACATCCTCGGCGGCGACCGCGAGAGCGGCGCGATCGCGATCAACGCCACGCCGCGCGTGGGACAGACGCTGCAGTTCCAGTTCCGGGACGCGGAGGCCGCCGACCTCGATCTGCGCGAGCATCTGCGGGTGCTGCGCACGCGGCTCGCGCCGGGCGAGCAGGTGCTCGGCGCGCTGCTCTGCTCCTGCAACGGGCGCGGACAGGGCCTCTTCGGCGAACCGCACCACGACGCGCAGGCGCTGGAGCAGGCGCTGGGCCCGACGCCGACCGCCGGGATGTTCTGCAGCGGCGAGATCGGCCCCGTCGGCGGCAAGACCTTCGTACACGGCTTCACCGCCAGCATCGCGCTGCTCACCTCGCGCGGATCCGGGAAGCGATGACGCGGATCGTCGTCACCTTCGCCCTCGAACCCGAGCACGCCGACCGGATCCGCGCCGCCGACCCCGGCCTCGAGGTCTCCGTGCTCGGCCAGGACCTGCTCGCCGCGCTGCGCGGCAAGCGGCGCTTCCCCAGCGAGCGCCAGGCGGCGACACCCCTCGATGAGCTCGAGACGGCGCTCGCCGATGCGGAGGTGCTGTTCGGGTTCTGGGGTGGCGCGCTGCCGAGCCTGGTGTGCGCCGGGGATCTGCCGGAGAAGCTGCGCTGGGTGCAACTCACCTCGGCGGGCACGGATCGCGTCGACCCCGCGCTGATCCGTGCCGGACTGACGTTCACGACCGTGAGCGGGCTGCACGCCACGCCGATCGCCGAGTCCGTGCTCGGCTACATGCTGATGTTCGAGAAGGGCTGGCCGGCGCTCTGGCGCAGGCAGGCAGAGCACACGTACGACCGCATGATCGTGCCGAGGATCCTCGCCGGCCGGACCGTCGGCGTCGTCGGCATGGGCGCGATCGGGCTCGAGTGCGCGCGGCTCGCGAAGGCGCTCGGCTGCCGCGTGCTCGGCATCCGCCGCTCCGTCGCCGAGCGCGGGCCGGACACCGTCGCCGACGAGGTGCTCCCGCCGGGCGCCCTCGACGAGCTGCTGGCGGAGAGCGACCACGTCGTGCTGGCCGTGCCGCTCACCGAGGAGACGCGCCGCATGATCGGCGCGGCCCAGCTGCGCACGATGGGCGCGCGCGCCGAGCGCTCCTACCTGATCAACATCGCGCGCGGCGAGGTCGTCGACGAGACGGCGCTGACCGAGGCGCTGCGCGAGGGCGTCATCGCCGGCGCCGCCCTCGACGTGTTCGAACGCGAGCCGCTGCCCGAGGACAGCCCGCTCTGGGAGCTGGACAACGTGATCATCACGCCGCACATCAGCGGCGGAGTCGCGAACTACAACGAGCTGGCGACCTCGATCTTCTGCGACAACCTGCGCCGCTACCTCGACGGCGAGCCGCTGCGCAATATCGTCGACCCCGATCGCGGCTACTGAGGGAGGTTGCGGATGGCCGGGCTCGAGTTGACCGGGTTCGAGGGCAAGGTGGCGATCGTCACCGGCGCGGGCCGCATGCGCTCGATCGGCCGCTGCATCGCCGTGGAACTGGCGAAGGCCGGCGCGCACGTCGCCGTCACCGGCACGGGCCGCCCGCCCGAGCGTTACCCCGACGACGAGAAAGAGGCTGGCTGGCGCGACATCCACTCCGTCGCCGAGGAGGTCGAGGCCGCCGGGCGGCGCGCGCTGCCGCTGGTCAGCGACGTCAGCGACCCGGAGGCGGTGCAGACGCTGCTCGATCAGGTGATCGAGGAGTTCGGGCGCGTCGATTTCGTGATCAACAACGCGGCGTTCGCGCGCGGCCCGGACCGCATGCCCGCGGTCAAGCTCCCGATCGACGTGTGGCAGCGGGTGATCGACGTGAACCTCAACGGCACGTTCTACATGTCGCACTACTTCGGGCAGCGCCTGATCGAGCAGGACGAGGGCGGCGCGATCGTCAACATCTCCTCGGTAGCGGGGAAGCGGCTGAGCGTGAACGCCTCGGCCTACGCCTCGAGCAAGGCGGGCATCCACGCGCTGACGGGCTGCATGGCGGGCGAGATGGGGCGCTATAACATCCGCGTGAACACGATCTGCCCCGGCACCGTCGACACCTTCCGTATGGACGACATCCCGCGCGGCCGGGTCTGGGACGAGCGCGTGGCGGCGAGTACGCCGCTGGGGCGCGCCTCGGACGGCTCGGACATCGCCTGGATGGCAGTCTACCTGTGCAGCGACCAGGGCAACTGGATCACGGGCCAGAGCATCAACGTCGATGGCGGCGCGGTGGTGCAGCACTAGCCTGGACTGCTTCCGGGCGGCTGCCGCGGCTCAGGCTATCTCGTGCCTCGCAGGCGAGGATCGAGCACGTCCCGGAGCCCGTCCCCGAACATGTTGAATGCGTAGACCGTGAGGGCGATGGCCAACCCGGGGAAGAGCGCCAGGTACGGGTGCCTCGTCATCTCCTGCTGCGCGTCCTGCAGCATGCGGCCCCAGGACGGGAACGGCGGCGGAATCCCCAGGCCGAGGAATGAGAGCGTCGACTCGATCAGGATGACGAACCCGATCTGCACGGAGATGCTCGATCGACTGCCCGGGCCACCCGGCCGGCAGGGCTCCGTGCCGGCTCAGCTTCGAGGACACCTCGAACCCGGCCGCGTCCAGCTTCGAGGTGTTGTAGACGACCTCGTCGAGGGAGTCGCGGTCCAGGGCCAGCGAAATCGCCCGGCGCACGCGCACGTCCGCCCACGGCGCGCTGCCGTCGCGCGGGTCGCCGAAGGCCAGGAAGCCCCAACCGAGCGCCTTGTAGGGCCAGATCTTGAGGGCGTCCCCGACCTCTTCCTGGAGCTCTGGCAGGGAGTTCGGATCCTGGTTCCCGGCGTAGTCCACGTTGCCGGACTTGAGCTGCACCAGACGGTTCGCTGAGCTCGGAATGACCGTGGCTTCCACGCCGTCGAACCAGGGTGTGAATCGCCAGGATCTATTTACCACCAAACGGCGAGATCGCCAGGGTCTTTTGACCACTTCGCCAGGGTCTATTGACCACCCGGGCCGCCGGTACGGCCAGCATCGTCTGCATCCCCAGGGAAGGGAGCAGCGATGGCCTACCGGGAGGTGCATTGCGTGGAGATCAGGGAAGTCATCCGCCGCTGGCAGGCGGGACTCAGCCAGCGCCGGATCGCTGGCGGCACGGGAGTGTCGCGGCCGACGGTGCGGCGCTACATCGAGGCGGCGGAGGCGGCCGGGCTTGAGCCCGGCGGTCCCGAGCCGAGTGAGGAGCAGCTCGCCCGCCTGGCGACGCTGAGCCGGACCGGGCCGCGGCAGGCGGAGGCGCCGAGCGAGCAGCTGCTGGCGCCGTGGGCGGAGCAGATCGAGGGCTGGCTGACGGCCGAGCGCCTGCAGGTGACGCGGGTCCAGGAGCTGCTGGCCGAGCGCGGCTGCGAGGTCTCGTACAGCTCGCTGCGGCGCTTCATCCGGCGCCGCGGCTGGCGCCAGCGGCAGCCTGTGACCGTGCGCATGGAGGACGGGCCGCCGGGCGAGGTCGCCGAGATGGACTTCGGCCGGCTCGGCCTGGTCACGGATCCCGAGAGCGGCCGCCGGCGCACGGTGTGGGCGCTGATCGTGGTCTGGCGCTACTCGCGGCACTGCTTCGTCTGGCCCACCACCAGCCAGCAGCTGGGGGCGGTGATCGAGGGCCTGGAGGCGGCCTGGGCCTGTTTCGGGGGCGTGCCCCGCTACCTCGTCATCGATAACTTCCCGGCCGCCGTGGCCGGGGCCGACGCGCTGCACCCGCGCTTCACGCGGGGCTTCCTGGAGTACGCCCGCCACCGCGGCTTCATCAGCGACCCCGCACGCGTGCGCCGGCCCCGCGACAAGCCGCGCGTCGAGCGCAGCGTCCCGTACGTGCGCGAGCGCTTCTTCAAGGGTGCCCAGTTCCGGGACCTCGCCGAGATGCGCTCCGTCGCCCGGCGCTGGTGCCTGGAGGTGGCGGGGCAGCGCATCCACGGCACGACCCGCAGGCGCCCGCTCGAGGTCTTCCAGGAGGAGGAGCGCCCGCTGCTCGCCCCGTGGGACGGGGAACCGTACGAGCTGCCCGACTGGCGTACGGCGACGGTCCACGCAGACCACCACGTCGCCTGCCAGTACGCACTCTATTCGGTGCCGTCGGAGCTCTGCCCGCCGGGGCAGAAGGTGGAGGTGCAACTCGGCGCGAAGCTGGTGCGCATCTACCACCGCGGCGCGCTGCTCAAGGTCCATCCGCGCCAGCAGCGCGGCGGCCGGGCCACCGACCCGAACGACTACCCGGCAGAGCTCAGCCCCTACACGCGGCGTGCGCCCGAGCAGATCCAGCGGCGCGCGGCCGAGCTGGGCGAGGCCGTGGGCAGCTACGCCGAGCGGCTCTTCGAGGGACCCCTGCCCTGGGCGAAGCTCCGGCAGGGCCACAAGCTGCTGCGGCTCGCGGAGCGCTACTCCCCCGCCCGCCTCGATGCCGCCTGCCTGCGGGCGCTCGAGGTCGAGCTGATCGACGTGCGCCGGCTCGAGCGCATCCTCGTCGAGGCCCTCGAGCAGGAGACCACCCCGCAGCAGCCGCCCGGGCCCCCGCCGCCGGGCCGCTTCGCCCGCCCCGGCGCCGTCTTCGCACTGACCGCCACGCAGACCACGACAGGAGCGTCACGATGACCGCCACGACCGCCGAACTCCGACCGCTGCTCAAGCGCCTCAAGCTGGGCCCGATGCTCGACACCCTGCCCGAGCGCATCGCTCTCGCGAGGCGCGACGGGCTCGACTACGCCGACTTCCTGCAGATCGTCCTCGCCGGCGAGGTGAGCCGCCGCGACCACGGGCGGCTGGAACTGCGCCTCCGCCAGGCCGGCTTCGAGCAGCTCTGCAGGCTCGAGGACTTCGACTGGTCGGCACAGGTCCGCCTCGACCGCAGGCTGCTCGACGCCGCCTGCTCGCTGCGCTTCCTCGACCGCCGCGAGCACGTCCTGCTCGTCGGCCCCGTCGGCGTCGGCAAGAGCTTCCTCGCCCAGGCGCTCGGCTACGCCGCCGTCCGCTCCGGGCACAGCGTCCGCTTCGTGACTGCCGACCAGTACTTCCGCGAGCTGGCGCAGGCCCGGGCCGACCACTCCACCGAGAAGACGTTCCGCGCCTTCCTCGCCCCCGACCTGCTGATCCTCGACGACCTCGGGCTCCACCGGCTCAGCGCACAGCAGTCGATCGACCTCTACGAGCTGGTCATCGGCCGCCACCGCAGCTCCAGCTTCGTCATCACCTCCAACCGCGCCGTCGAGGAGTGGCTCGGCCTCTTCGACGACCCGATCCTCGGCAACAGCGCCCTCGACCGGCTCGCCAACGCCAGCTACCAGATCGTGATCGAGGGCGAGAGCTACCGCCAGCGACTCTCGCCGCACCGCGCCCTGCTCGAGCGGCCGCAAGGAGGTGATTGACGACACAGACAGGCACTGATATCAAGCCGCGTACCGGCTGCCCAGGGTGGTCAAATGACTCTGGCGACGACTGGTAAGAAGACCCTGGCGATCGACACAGGGGATGTCGAGCCCCAGTACCTTCGCCTGCCACCAGTTGGGATTGCGCTTCAGCGTGTAGCCGGTGTCCGCGTCCGCGGATTCGAGGATGAACGGCCCGTAGCCGATCATCGTGTTCGCGGGATCGAACGAGCCGCCCGGCCGCGACTCCACCGGCATCATGGTGATCGTGAAGATGTCGGCGAGGCGGTTCATGAAGCTCGCCTGCGGCCCGATCATGTTGATCACGAAGCTGCTGGCGTCGACCGCGTCCCAGTCGCCGATCGCCGCCGCGAACTGGCCGCGCTCCGGCGCGGGCTCGAGGCCGTCGAGGCCCTGGTGGTGGTTGAACGAGTACAGGATGTCGCCGGAGTCCATCGGACGGTTGATCGGCTCGGTGATCATCGCGTCGGGCCGGATGTGGAACGTGTACTTCAGGCCGTCGGGCTGGATCTCCCAGCTGTCCGCGAGGTCGGGCTGCACACCGAGCACCGGCTGGTTCGCGAACGTCGAGCCGACCACGCCCACCAGGCCGCCGTAGACCCCCGCTGAGAGCGCCTTGGTCGTGGGGTCGCGGGTCGTCATCGGATCCAGCGAGGCCAGAGGGCGGCTCAGCGTTTCACGGAAGATCCCGCCCCGCTTGCCGTCGAGGCGAGCCGTCGGCTCCAGCCGGACGGGCGATCGCTGCTCGAAGCTGCGGCCTGCCTCAGGCGTTGCTGCCGCAGGCGTTGCTGCCGCAGGCGTTGCTGCCGATGAGCGCTGCGGCAGTGAGTCCCACGGCTCCCAGCGCCGCTCCACGGAGCAGCCCCCTCCTGCCGATCCAGTCGAGGCCGAGGCGGGTCGCGTCTTCGTTTTGGGTCATGGTCCTCCACTCGCTTGGCCGAAGGTTCGCGTGACTCCACAACGCCGGAAGTCCAGTGGCTACGCGCTCGGCCACAGGACGGAATTGGCCGCGCAGCGGCGTTGGGCAGCCTGCCACCAGCCGCGGATCAGTCATGCGCAGGTCGTCCGCTCGCAACGCTATCTTTGTCTCCACGCACTGCGCTGCCTTCTTGACTCGACGGGCGGATGCTGCATCACTAGGCTGACCTGGAGTCGAGACAGGGAGATCCGGATGGGCAACCGAACGCACATCAGCACGGGGATCCGGATCGGAACGCGAGCACTGGCGATGGCCTGCGCTGCCATCGTGCTGATCGCCGCGGTGCTGGTACTGGACGCGCCCCGTCCCGCCCGTGCGCAGACGGCGCCGGACTGCGAGGTCATCGACCTCGGCGCCCTCACCGAGGGGGACGGCGGACTGCATGCGAGCGGGCGCTGGACGACCGAGGACTGCGACTCGCGCTTCCGCATCGACAGCGATGCGCATAGCTACCGCTTCCAGCTCGCCGAGGGTGATCGGATCAGAATCGACCTGGTCTCCGACGACGCTGATTCCTACCTCTACCTGCTGGCTGAGGATGAGAGCCGCATCACCGACAACGACGACGGCGGCGCCGACCTCGACGCACGCATCGAGCGCGACCTGGCAGCGGGCACCTACGTCGTCGAAGCCACTACGGTCGGCGGACGCGGACGCGGTCCGGCGGACTTCACGCTGTCCATCACCCACGTCGCCGGTTGCGAGCCGGTCCATCTGGGCACACTCGATCCGGGCGTCGATCTGACTGCATCCGGCACCTGGACGATCGACACTTGCGGCTCATTCGTCGTCGCGGAACACCCCGCCTACGCCTACTCCTTCACCCTGCCGCAGAGCGGTCGTGTGCTCATCGACCTGATATCGGCAGACGGCGACCCAGTGCTCTCGCTGGCGACGTCCGACGGGCGTTTTATCGGCGCCAACGACGACGGTGGCGGCATTCGCAACGCCCGCATCGAGCAATACCTGGCGGCGGGTACCTACCTGCTCGAGGCGACAACGTATCTGCAGCGTGACCTCCAGCCTCTGACGGCTGACTTCGACCTCGTGGTCCACCTGGTGGACGAGGAGGCGAGGCAGCACCGCTTCCAGCTCAAGATCGAGGAGACCCACGTCCCCGACCAGGTGATCGCGGGCGTGCCCTTCGCCGTTCACTACCGGGCCGGCAATCCGGGCGGCGGCGACCTGGGGGACGTCGGCGGCAGGGTCGTGCTATACGCAGTAGCGCCCCGTGTGTTCGAGCGGACCCCCTCGATCGCCGCAACGTCTGAACGGTGGCAGGCCGGCGTCTCCTACCACTCCGGCGCCCAGACGGCGAGCGCGACAAGTGTCGCGACCGTCGAGGTAACGCCGCTTACGGTCACACTCAACGAACCCGGCCCTTCGTGGGTGTTCGTCGCGATCATCGCGTTCGACGAAACGGGCGAGGAGATCGCATTCCACGGCATCTGGCGGAACCTGATGGTCCTCAGCGGCCCGGCCTTCGATCCGCTCACGGTGAACGTCGACGGCGCGGGCTACACCGTCGCTGCCGAGGCGGACGACGAGGGCTGGGTCGCGTTCTCAGTCGCCTCCGTCGCCGACCCGGACGCCGAAGTCGACGTGTCGCCGTACGTGAGGGCGATCTACACCGCGGGCGTGCAGACGCAGCTGCTCGACGGCATCTTCGAGCGACCGGCGATCGCCGCGCTCGGCCAACTGCCCGAGGCGGTCATGGATGCCATGACAGCGGGGGTGGCGGACCTCTCTTCGGAAACCCTGCTCGCGGCGGTCGGGCGCCACTACGCCGACGCGGTCGCCGCATCCGGGCTCGGCGAGGCGTTCGCCGGGGGCGAGCTGGTCTCGCCGGCGGCGGTCGAGGCGCTGACGCTCAGCGCTGCGGAGTCAGCGGCTGCCGAGTACGCACCGCTGGCCGCCTCCTGGATTGCGCTCCAGGCGCGGATCGACGGCGGCGAGGCGCTCTCCTTCGAGGACGCGTTCGGCGTCCACACCGATCTCGCCTATGCCGAGGCCGTGCTCTCGCCGGCCGCGATGGCCGGAGCGATCGTGAGCGCGGAACGCGCCGCCGCTGGGGACGGGTCGGCTCCCGCCGTCCAGAGGATGGTCTCGGACCTCCAGGAACGGGCCTCCTGCAGCGCCGGCCCGGCCGAGCTGCGCGCCGCCCTCGAGGCGGCTGGCGCCGCGGACGTGGACGCGCTGCTCGCTCTCCACTTCGAGCTGCGCTACGCGCTGCCGGTCCACGGTCAGGCGACAGACGCCGCGCTCTGCGCCGCACTGGACTCCAACATCGAGGTCGCGCGGTTCATGCGCCTTCTGGCGATCGACCGCAGCGAGGTACACCAGCTGCTCGTGCCACCGCTTGCGCCGGCGCCGGAGCCGGAGCCGCCGATGGCCCCGGCCACGCACCGGCTGTGGATCACGGTCCGGCTCGCTGACGACGGCCGGCTCGAGCACGGCGTGCTACTCGCCGACGGCCGGCTGGTCCTCCCGAGGAAGCGGTTCCTGGATATCGACGCCGAGGTCGACCGCTGGAAGATCAGCACCATGATCGAGGCGGAGGACGGGCAAGCCATCGGGCGGATCCGCGCGCGACGCCTGGCCGATGGCCGCGTCGAGCTGGGCTTCCGCGACGCCAATGGCATCGCGATCGCGCCCGACATCCTCTACGTACCGGCCGAGCTGCCGCCGGGCCTCTGGCTGCGGAGCAGTCAGATCGTCGCGCCGGCGCCGGCCAGGGTACCGGGGGCAGAGCCGGAGCCGGAGACCGCGCCGGAACAAGAGACGGAATCGCCGGACTTGCCGTCCGCCGGCGGAGGTGGAGCGCAGTAAGGGCAGACGAGCCTCCACGCTTTGACTCGACGGGCGGGGCGGCGTAGCGTTGCGCAGCGCCCGCGCAGGGCGGGAGCACGACGGAACGCACGAGCACACGCAAGGAGACTGCACGCATGGCCGTACTCGAAACCCGTATGGAGGGCTACACATTTGTGATGACCCTCAACCGGCCCGAGTCGATGAACGCCTTCAACTCAGAGCTGATCGCCGCAGTCGGCGAAGCCTGGGTGCAGGTGCGCGAGGATTCCAACATCCGCAGCGTGATCATGACCGGCGCCGGCGACCGCGCCTTCAGCGCGGGCGCTGACCTGAAGCAGATGGCGCAGCGCAACGCCGCCGCTGGCGGCGCGCCTCCGCGCAACACCTTCTGGGACCAGGCCTCCCCGCAGCTCTACCGCGGCCTCGAGCTGTGGAAGCCGATCATCGCCGCGGTCAACGGCTTCGCCCTCGGCGGCGGCTGCGAGACCGCGATGGCCTGCGACATCCGCATCGCCTCGGAGAACGCCTCGTTCGGCCTCCCCGAGGTCGCCCGCGGCATCATCCCCGGGGCCGGCGGCACGCAGCGCATCCCGCGCCTCGTGCCCTTCGGGGTGGCGCTCGAGCTGCTGATGACCGGCCGCCGCATCCCGGCGGCGGAGGCCCACCGCATCGGCCTCGTCAACCACGTGGTCCCGGCCGACCAGTTGATGGACAAGGCGCTCGAGATCGCCGCCGAGATCGGCGCTAACGCCCCGCTGGCCGTCATGGCGGCGAAGGAAGCGGCCTACCGCGGCCTCAACACCACGCTGCAGGAGGGTCTGCGCATCGAGAACTTCGAGTCGCAGGCGATCCGCCACACGGACGACGCCAAGGAGGGCCCGCGCGCCTTCGCCGAGAAGCGCGAGGCCAACTACCAGGGCCGCTAACGCCCTCGACTCCCAGGCCGAGCACGATGGGGCCGCCCGCATGGGCGGCCCCGTTGCTGTCAGCGGGCGGGACGTTCGCGGAACTCGGGAGGAATGCGGACGCTGCGCGCTTCGGCTCGGTGGCGCACACCGGGAGCGGAGACGACGCGAGCGCGCTCGGCCTAATCCCTTTCGTGGGGAGCGGAGGGGTCGAGGGTGAGGGCTTACCTGGGCGCGAGGAGGGGTCGGGAGCAGCGAGAGACGCCCACCGGTCCAGGCGGGGGCGTGGGGGCTCCGCCCCCACATGGAAGAAAGAATCCGGGGCGGGTGGGTGGGCCGAGCGGCGCGCAGCGCACGCTCCTCCGAGATGGGGGGGGTGCGGGGGCCGCACCCCCCAGACAGACGCACAATCGCTCTCGAAGGCTCCTTGCCACCCGGAGGTATGGCGTGCCCCTCACCCCCGCCCTCTCCCCCGGGAGAGGGCGCCGGACCGCCCTCGAACGGGAGTTTCGCGAACGTCTCCTCAGGGGGCGGCGGCGCGGCCCGCGCGGCGCGGTCGCGTATCATGCGGCGGGTGCTCGCAGGCGCGGGCCCGCAGCCATGGAGTGTGCGCGCGTGAAGTTCTACTTCTTCCACCTCATGCCCTACCGCCACCTGCCGGACGACTTCCGCGACGCCCACCACAGCGTCTGGGTCGACATCCCCTCCAACCTGCTCGACCCGCGGAAGACGGGCGAGCTCTACGACGAGTACATGGACGAGCTCGTGCTCGCCTCGACGCTGGGCTACGACGGGGTGTGCGTGAACGAGCACCATCAGAACGGCTACGGGCTGATGCCCTCGCCGAACATCATCGCCGCCGCGCTCGCGCGCCAGACGAAGGACGTCGCGATCGTCCTGCTCGGCGACAGCATCGCGCTCTACAACCCGCCGACCCGCGTCGCCGAGGAGATCGCGATGCTGGACTGCATGAGCGGGGGCCGCATCGTCGCGGGCTTCCCCGTCGGCACGAGCATGGACACGAACTACTGCTACGGGCAGAACCCGGTGACGCTGCGCGAGAAGTACCGCGAGGCGGAGCAGCTGATCACGCGCGCCTGGGCGGAGCCGGAGCCGTTCGCCTTCAATGGGCGCTACACGCAGCTGCGTTACGTCAACGTCTGGCCGCGGCCGATCCAGGAGCCGCGCCCGCCGATCTGGATTCCCGGCGGCGGCTCCGTCGAGACCTGGGACTGGGTCTGCCAGCGCGGGCACATGTACGCCGCGCTCTCCTTCTCCGGCTTCAAACGCTCCCAGAAGACCTTCGAGGAGTTCTGGCCCGTCGTCGATTCCTACGATCTGCCGCGCAATCCCTACCGCGCGGGCATCATCCAGTTCATCGGCGTCGGCGACAGCGAGGAACACGCCGAGGAGCTCTACGCGGAGCACCTCGAGTGGTTCTACAACAAGACGCAGCACATCTACGGCGGCTTCATCGACGCGCCCGGCTACCGCACCGAGAATACGATCGCGGGCGGCTTCACCACCGAGTACACGGACGTGCGCATCACCGAACGCAAGTGGGCGCAGCTGGTCGACGAGGGCGTGATCATCCACGGGACGCCCAGGCAGGTGACCGAGAAGCTCGAGTGGCTGATCAAGGAGATCAACCTCGGCGCGATCATGGTGATGGCGCACTTCGGCTCGATGCCGCGTGACACCGCCGAGTACAACATGACGCGGATCGCGCGGGAGGTGCTCCCCAACCTGCGGCACATCCACTCCGAATGGGAAGACGAGTGGTACCCGCAGCACGCGCGGAGAGCCCCCGGTGCCTGAGCAGGAGCAGCGCCTCGTCCGCACCTTCGACGGCAGCGTCGAGGTGCCCGTCCGCATCGTCGGCGAGGGGCCGCCGCTGCTCTACCTGCACGGCACGTTCGGCCTCGTCGAGGACGAGTTCATCGACGCGCTCGCGGAGAGCGCGACCGTCTACGCCCCCTCCCCGCCCGGCTTCGAGGGCTCGGCGGGCGCGGAGTTCGTCTACGAGAACGTCACGGAGATCACGCTGCACCACGACGACCTGCTCACGGCGCTCGGGCTCGAGGAGCCGATCGACGTGGTGGGGCACTCCTTCGGGGCGTTCCTGGCGCAGGAGATCGCCGCCTTCTTCCCGGCGCGCGTGCGGCGGCTGGCGCTGATCAGCGCGCTCGGCCTCTGGCTCGAGGAAGCCCCGCAGCCGGATCTCTTCGGACTCACCCCCGGCACGCTCGGACGCACGATCTTCGCCGACACCGAGAGCCCGGCGGCGCGGCGCATGTTCACGCCTCCCTCCGACCGCGAGGAGGCGCGGCTCTGGAACCGCGCCCGGCGGCGCGGGCTGATCGGCGCCGCCAAGTACCTCTGGCCGCTGCCCGACAAGGGCTTCGCGCGCCGCGCCTACCGCGTGCGCGCGCCCTCGCTGCTGCTCTGGGGCGCCGAGGATGCCGTCGTCCCGCCCGACCCCTACGTCGATGCCTACCGCTCGCTGCTGCCGGACGCGACCGCGGAGCTGATCCCCGGCGCGGGCCACATGGTGGTGGAGGAGGCGCCGGCCGAGGCCGCCCGCGCCGTGCTCGGCCACCTGCGCGGAGCCTGACGGCGCGCGTGCGGGAACTCGACGCCCTCGAGCGGCTCGCGAGCGCGGACTCGCTGCGCATCGGACTGGTCTCGGACACGCACATCCCGGAGGCGATGCCTCAGCTCTGGCCGCAGGTCTTCACGGCCTTCCGCGGCGTGGACTGCATCCTGCACGCCGGGGACATCCACGACCTCTCGGTGATCGACGAGCTCTCCGAAGTCGCGCCCACCTACGTGGCGCGCGGGAACGGCGACGACGGATCAGGCGGGCGTCCCGTGCAGCCCGAGGACCCGCGGCTGCGCGAGGGCTGGCTGCTGGAGCTCGCCGGGCTGCTCGTGGGCATCGCGCACACGGTCCCCGTCCCCGCCGCGGCCGGGTGGACGCTGGAGCGGGCGATGCAGCGCTACTGCGGCCGCACGGACCTGGACGTGATGATCTTCGGCGACACCCACTCCGAGTGGGTCGAGTGGGTCGACGGCGTGCTCTGCGTGAACCCCGGCTCGCCGACGCTGCCGCGGAACCTGCGGGCGCGCCTCGGCACGATCGGCTTCCTCGAGATCGCGAACGGCCGCCCGCGCCCGAGCATCTGGCAGCTCACCGAGCACGGCATCGCCGCCTTCGACTGGGCGCGCTGGCGCCGCCCGGTCTAGGGGCGCGGCGCTACGCGGCGGCGGGGGTGCGCTCCATCTCGCCGTAGGACGGGATCGTCTTGATCTCCGCCATGAGTTCCTTGATGTGCTCCTCGTCGTCGGGATCCTCGATCTCGGCTCTGAGGTGGATCTCGGTGTTGAGACCGCCGTAGACCTCGCGCATCTTGCCGGCGATCTCGTCCCAGGTGCCGACGATGGCGAACTTCTCGAGGAAGTCGTCGTCGATGATCTTCACCATCTCATCCCACTTTTGCTCGATCGAGAGGCGGTGCAGCAGCATCGCCTCGTCCTGGAGGCCCGCCATGTGCATGGCGTCGTGGTAGCTGCGCGTCGAGGCGTAGAACGACATCCAGCGCTTCAACTCGGCCATCTCGCCGACGAGCTTCTCCTCGTTCTTCGCCGTGACGACGAAGCCGCCGCCGGAGATCACCATGTCCTTCAGATCCCTGCCCGAGCGGCGCGCACCCTCCTCAAGCGCGGGGACCAGCACCTGGTCGCGGTACGCCCAGCTCATCATCCTGTGCCAGAGCACGCCGTCCCCGACCTCGGTGGCCAGCCGCGTGTTCAGCGGACGCACCGCAGCGAGCACGATCGGCGGGTCCGGGTAGTCGATCGGGCCGGGGTTCCAGTTCCAGGCGTCGAGGGTGTAGCGATAGTACTTGCCCTCGTAGTTCGGCTTCTCGCCGGTCCGCCAGGTGTGCCAGCAGGCGCGCATCATCTCTATGTACTCGCGCAGGCGCGGGTTGGGCGGGCCCCAGGGCACGGAGAAGCGCCGCTCGTTGTGGCCCTTGACCTGGGTACCCATGCCGAGGATGAAGCGCCCGCCGGAGTACTCCTGGAGATCCCACCCGTGGTTCGCCATCACGTACGGCGAGCGCGCGAAGGCGACCGTGACGTTGCTGCCGATCCGCACGTGCTCGCTGTGCTCGGCCACGAGCGCGAGCGCGGTGAACGGGTTGTGCTGGGCCTCGGGCACCCAGAGCGTGTCGAAGCCCATCGCCTCGCGCTGGCGCGCGAACGCCGGGGCCTCCCCCATCTTCTTGTGGGGGTGCAGTCCGCACGTCACCCTCATCGCGCTGCATCCTCTCCCGCCGGCTGCGCCCGCCTCCCGCGGAAGCCGGCCCGCGGGAGGCCAGTCACCTCGTACTACGCAGCGGCGGCCGTGCGCTCCATCTCGCCGTACGGCGGGATCGCCTTGATCTCCGCCATCACTTCCTTGATGTGCTCCTCATCGTCCGGATCCTCGATCTCGGCGCTGAAGCTGATCTCGGTGTTGAGGCCGCCGTAGACCTCGCGCATCTTGCCGGGGATCTCGTCCCAGGTGCCGATGATCGCGAACTTATCCAGGAAGTCGTCGTCGATGATCTTCACCATCTCCGCCCACTTCTGCTCGATCGAGAGGCGGTGCAGCAGCATCGCCTCGTCCTGGAGGCCGGCCATGTTCATCGCGTCGTGGTAGCTGCGGGTGGAGGCGTAGAAGGACATCCAGCGCTTCTGCTCCGCCATCGCCTCGACCAGCTTCTCCTCGTTCTTCGCCGTGACGACGAAGCCGCCGCCGGAGATCACGAGGTCCTTCGGGTCCTTGCCGGCGCGGCGCGCGCCCTCCAGCAGCGCGGGGACCAGCACCTGGTCGCGGTAGGCCCAGCTCATCATCCCGTGCCAGAGCACGCCGTCGCCCACCTCGGAGGCCAGCCGCGTGTTGAGCGGACGCACCGCGGCCAGCACGACCGGCGGGTCCGGGTAGTCGATCGGGCCGGGGTTCCAGTTCCAGGCGTCGAGGGTGTAGCGGTAGTACTTGCCCTCGTAGTTCGGCTTCTCGCCGGTGCGCCAGGTGTGCCAGCAGGCGCGCATCATCTCCACGTACTCGCGCAGGCGCGGGTTGGGCGGGCCCCATGGCACCGAGAAGCGGCGCTCGTTGTGGCCCTTGATCTGCGTGCCCATGCCGATGATGAAGCGCCCGCCGGAGTACTCCTGGAGGTCCCAGCCGTGGTTCGCCATCACGTACGGCGAGCGCGCGAAGGCGACCGTCACGTTGCTGCCGATGCGCACGTTCTCGCTGTGCTCGGCGACAAGCGCGAGCGCGGTGAACGGGTTGTGCTGGGCCTCGGGCACCCAGAGCGCGTCGTAGCCCATCTCCTCGCGCTTGCGCGCGAAGGCCGGAGCCTCGCCCATGTTCTTGTGGGGGTGCAGTCCGCACGTGACCCTCATCGCGTCGCATCCTTTCCTGCCGGCTGCGCCGGCGCACTGCGGAAGCCGGCCCGCGAGCCGTCCACCGTGATCTTACGGTGCGCGATGCGCCAGCCTCTGGCGTCGCGCCTCAGCCTGTCCTCGTATACGCCGCTCGTGCCCGGCCGCACGTCACCATCGTCGAGGTGCAGTACGAGCAAGTCTAGCGTCATCGAGGCCTCGTCCCCGTCGCCCTCGATGACGGGGTTGCTGGTCCAGTGCTTGCGGGTGTGCGCCTGCGCGGCCCGCGCGCGGAACTCCTCGACGATCGCGTCGCGGCCCCGCCGCGCACCGCGCGCGGAGGATTCCCAGACGGCGTCCTCCGTGAACACGCCCTCGAGCGCCTCGGGGTCGCCGCGGTCGAGCGCCCGGCAGTAGCGGGCGGCGACCTCGATGATGTCGAGCCGGTCATCGCAGGAGAGCGGCACGGCGTTCCTTCCCGGCCTCGTCCGTTCTGCGCCCCGCCACCGTCAGGCGGCCGGCGGCGCGTCGCTGTGGACCTTGCGGTGCGTGAACTTCCATTGCCCGTCCACGCGCTTGAGCGTGTCGTGGTACACGCCGGACACGCGGATTGTCGGCGGGCCGGAGACGTCGAAGGTGACGAGGTAGACCTTCGCCGTCGCGTCGTCGCCGTCGCCCTCGATCAGGATGTTGTTGTTCCAGTGGCGGATCCGGTTGCTCTGATCGCGCCCGCGCACGAACGCGAGCAGCTCCTCGCGTCCGCTGACGGCGCCGGCGCTGCCCTCGAAGACGGCGTCGTCGGTGAAGGTGTCGGCCCACTCCTCGGGCTTGCTGCTGTCGATCGCGTGGTTGTAGCGGGCCATCAACTCCGTGATGTCGAGTTGGTCCTCGATTGAGAGCGGCATGGCGTCCTCCGTCCTTTCCGCGAGGCGATGCCTCGCACAGTGAGGCTGCTTACTGGTCCGGGTGAACCTTGCGATGGCTGAACTTCCACTCGCCGTCGAGGCGCACGAGCGTGTCGTGGTAGATGCCGCTCGCCAGCAACTCCACCGCCTCGTCCTCGCCGACCCCCGTGCGGACGAGGTAGACCTTCGCCGTGGCGTGGTCGCCGTCGCCCTCGATGATCGGGCTGCTCAGCCAGTGCTTCCACTGGGCGCTGCCGCCACCTGCCTGCGCCAGCTCCGCGCGGCCCCGCGCGGTTCTCATGCTGCCCTCGAACAGCGCGTCCTCGGTGAAGGTATCGGCGAAGCCCTCCCCGTCGCCGCTGTCGGCGCAGTGATTGTATTGGGCCATCAGGTCCAGGATCGCGAGGCGGTCGTCAACGGATAGCGGCATAGGCGTCCTCTCCCGGTTCCTCGCGCCGCTCAGTCCTGGCGGGCGTGCACGCGGAGCTCGCGCTTCGCGAACAGCCAGCCCTCCGGCTCGCGCCGCAGCGTGTCCTCGTACGTCCCGACCATCCGAGGGCGGAACGGCCCGTCGACGCCGAGCAGCAGCAGGTACTGCCGGATCGTCGCGGCGTCCCCGTCGCCCTCGATGATCGGGCTGTTCGTCCAGTGCCTCCAGGTGTGGGAGTGCGGCGCGCGGGTGCGGGCGTGCTCGCGGATCGCCTCGCGGCCGGTGATCACGCCGGAGGTGTCGGAGTCCCACACGCCGTCCTCGGTGAAGGTCTCCGCCCGCGTGTCCACGTCGCCGCTGTCCACGGCGTGGTTGTAGCGCGTCACGAGGGCGCGAATCGCCATCCGGTCCTCGACAGATAGCGGCATCGCTACTCCTCCGCCCGCCGTCCGCCGGCGCCGTCCGCATCGACGACGATGCGCCGCCGGCTGAAGCGCCACGCGCCGTCCACCCGCCGCAGCTCGCCCTCGTAGCGCCCGTACAGGCGCGGCTCGACGCTGTCGCGGCGGCTGAGCACGAGGAGAGACATCGCCAGCCGGGCCGCGTCGCCGTCACCCGGCACGCCCTCGATGATCGCGTTGCTGTTGAAGTGGCGGCGGCGGCGCCAGCCATCCGGGCGCGAGGCGATGTAGTGGGCGATGGCGGGCCGCCCGGTGATCGGCCCGGTGGCGGTCGCCTCGATCACGCCGTCGTCGGTGAAGAGCGCGGCAACGCCCTCGTGGTCGCCCGAATCGACCGCGTGGTTGTAGCGCGCGGCGAGATCGAGAATCTCAAGCCGGTCGTCGACGGATGGCGACATTCGCGGACCCCCCGAAGCGGGGCGACGATAGCACATCGCGCACCTCGCTCCCGCGTCCCGCGCCGCCGCGCCCCGGCGGCCCGCTATCCTTGGCCACGGACGCCCGGCGGGGAGGGTGGCGCGATGGCGGACTACGACGAGCGGACGGCGCTGCTGGTGGTGGACGTGCAGAACGACTTCGCCTCGCCGGAGGGCAGCCTCTACGTCGACGGCGCGGCCGGCGCGATCGCCCGCACGAACGAGGAGATCGCGCGCGCCCTCGAGGGCGGCGCGTTCGTCGTCTACTCGCAGGACTGGCACCCGGAGCACACCCCGCACTTCGCGCAGGACGGCGGCGTCTGGCCGGTGCACGGCGTCGGCGGCAGCTGGGGCGCCGAGCTGCACCCGGACCTCGTGGTCGCCGAGGGCGCACCGCTGGTGCGCAAGGGCGCCGACGGCAGCGACGCCTACTCCGCCTTCAGCCAGCGCGATCCGCAGAGCGGCGAGCAGGCGGCCACGGAGCTGGAGGCGCTGCTGCGTGAGCGAGCCATCGAGCGCGTCGTGATTGCGGGGCTGGCCACGGACTACTGCATCAAGGAGACGGCGCTGGACGCACGGCGGCTCGGCTTCCCGACGACCGTGATCGCGGACGCGATCAGCGCCGTGAACCTCGAACCCGGCGACGGCGAGCGCGCGCTCGCGGCGATCCGCGAGGCGGGCGCCACGATCGAGTGAGCCCCTCGTGAGCGCGACGCCACTCGGAGGCGGCCTCGACGAGCCGGGCCGTGCGCTGTTCACGGACCTCTACCAGCTCACGATGCTGCAGGCCTACGCCGAGCACGGACTGACCGCCCGCGCCACGTTCGAGCTGTACGCCCGCTCGCTGCCCTCGAATCGCAACTACCTGCTGGCCTGCGGCCTCGACGACGCGCTCTCTTACCTCGAAGGGCTGCACTTCGGAGACGAGGCGCTCGCCGCGCTGGAGCGCGGCGGACGCTTCCCGCCGAGCTTCCTCGACTGGCTCGGCGGCCTGCGCTTCACGGGCGACGTGTACGCGATGCCCGAGGGCACGCCCGCCTTCGCCGGCGAGCCGCTGCTCACCGTCGAGGCGCCACTGCCGGAAGCACAGCTCGCCGAGACGTACCTGCTCAACCAGCTGCACCTGCAGACGCTGATCGCCTCGAAGGGCGCGCGCATCGTCGAGGCGGCGCGGGGGCGGCCGGTGGTGGACTTCGGCACGCGGCGCGCACACGGCACGGACGCGGCGCTGAAGGCGGCGCGCGCGCTCTACCTCGCGGGCATGGCCGCGACCTCCAACGTGCTCGCCGCCGAGCGCTACGGCATCCCGGCGACCGGCACGATGGCGCACAGCTACGTGCAGGCCCACGACGACGAGGCCGAGGCCTTCCGCAGCTTCGTCGCGACCCACCCCGACACCGTCCTGCTCGTCGACACCTACGACACCGCCGAGGGCGTGCGCCGCGTGGCGCGGCTCGCGGCGGAGCTGGGCGACGCCTTCCGCGTGCGGGCCGTGCGGCTCGACTCCGAGCCCCTTGCCGAGCTGGCGCGGGAGGCGCGCGCGATCCTCGATGCGGCCGGGCTGGAACGCGTGGAGATCGTCGCCAGCGGAGGCCTCGACGAGACGCGGATCGCGGAGCTCGTCGCCGCGGGCGCGCCGATCGACGCCTTCGGCGTGGGCACGCGGGCGGTGTCCTCGGCGGACGCGCCCACCTTCGACGCCGTCTACAAGCTGGCCGCCTACGACGGCCGCGGGCGGATCAAGCTCTCGGCGGAGAAGGAGACGCTGCCCGGCCGCAAGCAGGTCTTCCGCCGTCGCGACGCCGCTGGCCTCGCGAGCGGCGACATCCTCGCGCGCGCGGACGAGCGCCTCGAGGGCGAGCCGCTGCTCGTGCCCGTGATGCGCGGCGGCGAGCGCCTCGATGCGGGGATGCGGACGCTGGCGGAGGCGCGGGAGCGCGCGGCGACGGAGCGCGAACGGCTCCCCGCCTCGCTCCGTGAGCTGCAGGCGGCGGCCGAGCCGTACCCGGTGGAGGTGAGCGCGGCGCTGCAAGCCGAGGCGCAGACCCTGCGCGACGAGCTGCGGCGCGGGCGGCCCGCGCCGTAGCAGCAGCGGCGGGCGCTACTCGCCTCGCGAGCCCTCGGACGACTCGCGCAAGTCGACGCGCGCCTCGGCGCCGGGGAGCGCGCGCAGCAGCGCGTCGGCCTCGCGGAAGGACGGGGAGGCGAGCCAGGCCTCGGCTGCGGCGCGGCTGCGCCACCACGTGGTCAGCAGCAGCGAGCGGCGCGAGAGCCAGCGGTGGACGCTCAGGCAGCCCTGCTGCGAGCGCGTGCGGCGATCGAGCGCGCGCACCGCCCAGAAGGCGCGCGGCATCGAGCGCATCCGGCTCAGATGCCAGGAGGTGAGCAGCAGCACTCGCGCCTCGTCCATGACCCGACCCTAGCAGCCTGTCAGCCGCGGGGCGCGCTCAGCGCGAGTCCTCGAGGATGCGCACGACCAGCCGGATGATGCGCCAGCCGTCGCGCAGCATGTGCTCGACGTTGCCGGGGTCCGGCTCGACGTGCTGGAAGAGATCGAGGCGGTGATAGATGTCGGGCTCACGCGCCTCGGCCATCGCCCCGGACTCGGTCCAGGGGATGAACTCGTCGCTGCGGTCGTGGAGCAGGTAGAACGGGGCGCGCAGTCCGTCGATCGCGTAGCGCGGGCTCACGGCCGCGAGGTGCGCGCGCTGCTCCGGCGGCAGCGCCTGCAGCAGCGCCTCGGCGCGAGCGAGCGACGGGCGTTGCAGCAGCTCCGCCACCGCCGACCCGCCGGCGCTCTGCGGCGTCCCGCCGGCCTCGATCGCCGCGCGCTCGGCCTCGGGCAGCCCGGCGAGCAGCGTGTTGCGCACGACGCGGCGCGCGATGCCCGCCGGCTCCCAGTCCTCGACGCCGTCCGGACCGCGGAAGCTGTATGAGGTCACGGCGGCGGCCAGCGACGCGGCGTCGTAGTAGGGCCCGAGCGCGACCACGTAGGCGACCCGATCGGCGATCTGCGGCTGCGAGGCGGCGACGATCGCCAGCGAGCCGCCCGCGGAGAGCGCCACGTAGCCGACCCGGTCCTGACGCACCCGCGGATGCGCGGCGAGCGCCTCGAAGGCTCCGGCCAGCCTCGGGATCTCGCTGGGAAGCACAACCGCAGCGTTGAGGTCGTCGGACTCGGTGAGCAGCACGGCGAAGCCGACGCGGGCGAGGCCGCCGGTGAGGCTCAGGACGCGCTCATCGTCCGCCGGAGCGGGATCGGCGCCGAGGACGAGGATGATCGCCGGCTGCTGGTCGTCGCCGGCCGGCAGCGTCAGCTGCCCGCGGCCGCTGCCCTCGCCGCCCCACTCGAAATCCTCGATGGTGGGCGCGTGCGTGGCCCAGGCGAGGGGCCGCACCGGCAGCTGCAGCACCACGTCGGCGCTAAAGGCGGTGGCGCGCAGGTAGGAGTGCGCCGTGGGCAATGCAGCGACGACGGCCAGCAGCACCAGCAGCGCCGCGACGGCCCTGACCCGTCGCCGCACGCTCCAGTCATCGATGCGCCCCGGATGCAGCCGGTGCATGGCGCGATGGTACGCGGGATGCGGGCGGCTTGCGGCGAATTCCTAGCGGTGGAGCAGTTCGGCGAGGTTGACCGACGGTATGTGCATCCGCCCGAAGCCGCTGACGCCCGTGACGGACTCGATCACGCCCCGCGCAGCGCCAAACAAGATCGCCGAGCCGTTGTACTCCAGCATCCGCAGCGGGTGACCCCGATCCTCGTCACCAAGCTGAAGCTCGAACACGCCGACGATCGTGAGGTCGATCGAGCGAGCCTCGCCCTGCGCGACTCTCAGCCTCAGGGTGACCAGGTACTCATCAGCCTCCGATTCGAGGATCTCGGGGCGCGAGACGCGCACAGTGGTATCCGGCAGATCTGCCGGAATCTCCTCGTCTTCTTCGTACTCGAGCCGCTCGATCCAGAAGCGCCGGAGGTTGAGCGCTGCCTGACCCGCCTGACGGAGCCGAAGCTTGGGGGCCATCTGCGCTACGCGGCTGCGGCCAGCACGGGCGCCGGGGCCGTCTCATCGACACTCGTCCGGAACACGGTGACCGGGCGGCAGTCGCGGCGGGAGAGACGCCGGGCGGACCTGGCCGGCTTGAGCTGCAGATCGACGCGGCAGTCGAGGCCGATCGCCACCGCGACGATGCTCTTGAGCGTCAGGTTGTCGTTGCCGCGCAGGATCTGGCTGATGCGCGCGCGGCTCACGCCGATCTCCCGCGCGAGGTCGGCCTGCGTCATGCCCCGCTCCTCCATGCGCGCCACGATCTGCTCGCCGATGTCGATGGCGACCTTCGTGAACTCGTAGTCGGGGTCGCCCTGAAACTCGTCGATCCAGTCCTGGAGCCTCAGCATGTTCTCCCCTCTTCACTCACCGATCTCGCTCCGCACTTCCTGGTGGAGCCGCGCACCTGTGTTCAGTTCCCGCCGGGGCGTGCGGTTCGACTTCTTTGTGAAGCCGTGCAGCAGGACGATCCGGCTGCCGGAGAGATAGCACCAAAAAACCCGTTGCTGGGCCGACCTGAACTCTAGAAAGTCCTGCCCCGTGATGGGAACGGATTTGCCCGGACTGTACAGCGGCCCGTGATCCGCGACTCTCTCGAAGTGCGCCGCGAGCCGCGCACGGTCGATATCGGGGAGCCCTTCCAGGAAGTCCGTCACCGGACTGGCGCCTCCACTCCTTTCGTAGAGCAGTAGCGAGAAGCGTGCTCCTTCGTGGAATGGCCTCAGCGGCAATGTTAAGTCCTGACTTGACACTCGTCAATCGCCGGACGGCGGCGCACCGCGCGTCGCGCGTCGCGCACCCCTACCCGGAGATCAGCGCGTCCAGGGAGAGCGGGCCGGAGCCACCGAGGATGAGCGCGACGAGTATGGCGATCAGCAGGAGATCGAGTTCGTAGCCCTGCGCGTTCTCGTTGCCCGCGAACGGCAGGCGCAGCTTCACGGCGTTCGTGTACGTCGCCACCACCATCATCAGCGCCAGAGGGATCGCGACCCAGTGCGTGAACAACCCGAGGATCAGCGCGAGGCCGCCGACCACCTCGAGGCTCGCGACCAGCCGCGCCGTCGGCTGCCCCAACGGGTAGCCGAGTTCGCCCAGCCACGAGCCGAAGCCGCTGATGCCGCGCTGGAACTTGCCGTACCCGGCGTGCACGAAGACCACGCCGGCCGCCAGACGTAGTGGCACGGTGACCCAATCGAGCATGCAGTCGCGGAACGGCTCGGTCAGCAAGTCCATGCGGCCCCCGCCCCGGCTGGCTGCCGGACTACGCGCCCTCGCGCAAGGGCAGCCTGACGACGGCCACGCCCTGCAGCGGACGCTCGCCGCGATCGTTCTCGAAGTAGACGTCGATCCGCACGCGGCCGCCGCCCTCGGCCGGCTCGGCGTCGATGATCAGGCCGAGCAAGCGCAAGGCGTCCTCTTGCAGCACGGGGCGGCGGAAGTTGATGTCGATCGACTCAAGCTCGCCCTCGGGGCCCATCCAGTCGGTCACGAGGCGGGTGAGCACGGACATGCTCAGCGCGCCGGGCACGATCGGGCGCTCGAAGCCGAGCTTCCTTGCGCGCACGGGATCGGTGAAGCGGCCCTGCGTGTCCTCGGCCGGGCCGCCCGGCTCAAGATCGATGTATTCGAGGACCTGCGCGCGCTGCGCGGTCCACGCGCTCTCGATCTCGTCGCCGACGTCGATGTCGTCGAAGTATGGCTGGCTCATTCGCCGACCTGCCGATGCACGGTGGTCTGGTCGGAGTAGGCGACGTCTTCGCCGTCCTGATTGCGGTAGGTGAGGCGCCGCACGGTGAAGACCATCGTGCCGCTGCGCCCGGTCTTGGCGTAGACCTCCTTGGCCTGCGCGTAGCCGGTCAGCGTGTCGCCGACGTGCACCGGCGCGAGCATCTCGAGGCGGGAGCCGGCGTGGAAGGTGACGTTGCCGAAGCGCACGCGCGGGTCCGGGCCCGGCGCGAAGCGCATGCGCTGCAGGAAGCTCGGCGGCGCCTGCTGCTCCTCCACGTAGCGCGGGTTGGTCTCGCCGACGACCTTGCAGTAGAGCTGGAGCCGCTCCGCGGTTACCTCGAGGGTGCCCACGTGGCGCTCGACGCCGATCACGCTCTCGTCGTACTCGAACAGGGGTTCGTCGCTCATTCGCCTGCCGTCCTGCCGGAGCCGCCTGCCCGGTCATCGGGCAGCCTGGCCATTCTTGAGTGTGGCCGCGAGGCCGTCAAACGTGCACCGCCTCTCAGCGGCTCACCTCGACCCAGTCGCCCGTCGCGACGGCCTCGAGGGCGGCCTCGTCCGGCTCGACGCCGAGGCCGGGCGTCGAGGGCACGCGCAGCACGCCCGCGTCCGGGACGAGCGGCCTCGCGACGAGGTCGGCGGCGAGGTGCTCCGCCGTGCCCAGCCCGTGCGCGAACCCGCCCCACGCGGCGAGCGCATCGACCGCCGCGGCGAGGTGCAGCGCTGCAGCCAGGCCGAGGCTCGAATCGAAGGTCGTGGTGACGACGCAGCCGACATCCGCCCACGCCGCGTTCCGGGCAAGATCGAGGGCGGCCCGGATCCCGCCGAGGCGCATCGGCTTGAGCACCAGCAGATCGGCCGCGCCGGCATCGAGGACGCGCTGCGCGTCCGCTTGGTCGGCAACCGACTCGTCGGCGGCGATGCGGCAGATTCCCTCGGCGCGCAAGCGCGCCAGGCCCGCGAGGTCCGCGGCGGGCAAGGGCTGCTCGACGTACTCGATGTCGTAGCGAGCGAGGCCCCGGAGCGCGGCGGCGGCGGTCGCGGCGTCCCAGCCGCCGTTGGCGTCGAGGCGCAGGCGTGCGTCAGGCGCGGCCTCACGCGCGGCCTCGACGCGCCGACGGTCGTCCTCGAGCGGGACGGCGGCGACCTTGAGCTTGAGCGTGCCGTAGCCCGCGGCGACGGCGGCCGCGGCCTGCTCGCGCACCCACTCCGGCGGACCGTCGCCGATCACGGCGTTCACGCGGAGCTCGCGGACCGCGCCTCCACCCAGGATCGCGGCGATGCGGAGGCCCCTGCGTTGCCCCTCGAGGTCGAGCCGCGCGCAGTCGAGGGCGCAACGCAGCGCCGCGGCAGCGGCCGAGCGCGGCCCCGCGGGCGGCCCCTCGCCGGCGAGCAGGCGCGGGGCCCACTCGCCGAGCAGGCGCAGCACCTCGGGCGCTCCTCCGTCGCCGCCCCCGGGGAGCGGCGAAGCCTCGCCGAAGCCGCGACGGTCCTCGGCGTCGCGCAGCTCGACGAGGACGCCCTCGCGCTCCTCGATCGCGCCCGCGGCGGTAGCGATCGGAGCGCGCAGCGCGAGGCGGAAGGGCCGCCAGCGGACGCCGGCGAGCGGCGCCTCGCTGGACGGCGTCGGCGCCGCGGAGCCGCTGCGCTCGGCGGTCACGAGGCGGCTAGAGCGCGGCGCCGAGGGCGACGAGCAGGCCGAGGGCGAGGTGCAGCCGCGCGGTCGCCCGCAGCGCGGCGTTGAGCGTCGGGCCGTCCTCGCTGCGCAGGACGGCGCGCAGCGGGCCGATCGCCAGCGGGAGGGCTATCAGCGCGAGCAGCGCCTGCGGGCCGAAGCCGATCGGCCAGAGCGCCACCGCGACGAGCCAGGCGAGGGCGAGCGTGGCGCTGAACTGCCAGCGCGAGAGCCGCCGCCCGAGCATCACGGCGAGCGTGCGCTTCCCCACGACAGCGTCCGTCTTGATGTCGCGGATGTTGTTCACGATCAGGATCGCGGAGACCGTGAGGCCCACGGGCACGGCCGCCGCCAGCGCGACGGCGCTGAGCTCCCCGGCCTGCACGTAGTAGGTGCCACCGACGGCGACGAGGCCGAAGAAGAGGAAGGTGAACACCTCGCCCAGGCCGCGGTAGCCGAACGGCCACGGCCCGCCGGTGTAGGCGATCGCCGCGAGGATCGAGCCGACTCCGGCGGCGATCACGGGCCAGCCCGCGACGGCGGTGAGATAGAGGCCAACCAGCGCCGCGACGGCGAAGGCGATCCACATCGCGATCAGCACCTGGCGCTGGCTGAGCAGCCCGAGCTGCGTGACGCGCGGCGGACCGATCCGCTCCGCGGTGTCCGCCCCCCTGCGGAAGTCCGAGACGTCGTTCGCGAGATTCGCGCCGACCTGGATCGCGAGCGCGCCGAGCAGCGCGGCGAGCGCCGGGCCGAGGCTGAAGCGATCGTCGTGGACGGCGACGCCGGCGCCGACGGCGACAGGCGCGACGGCGGCGGTCAGCGTCGGCAGCCGCGCGGCCAGCACCCAGACACCAAGGCCGGACGGGCCGTCGCGCGAGGGCGTCACGCGCATCGCTCCCTCGGCCCCGCCGCTCACGCCGCGGCCCCCCGACTCACGGGAGGCGCGGGAACTTCGAGAAGTCCGGCTGGCGCTTCTCCAGGAAGGCGTTCTTGCCCTCCTTGCCCTCGTCGGACATGTAGAACAGCGAGGTCGCGTCCCCGGCGAGCTGCTGGATGCCGGCGAGGCCGTCCGTGTCGGCGAGGAAGGACATCTTCAGGAAGCGCAGCGCCGTGGGGCTGAGCTCGAGGATCTCGTTTGCCCATTGCACGCCCTCGGCCTCGAGATCCTCGGGCGGGACGACCTCGTTGACGAGGCCCATGTCGAGCGCCTGCTGCGCGCTGTACTGGCGGCAGAGGAACCAGATCTCGCGCGCCTTCTTGTGCCCCACGATGCGCGCCAGCTGCGTGGCCCCGAGGCCGGCGTCGAAGGAGCCGACACGCGGACCGGTCTGCCCGAAGATCGCCGTCTCCGAGGCGATCGAGAGGTCGCAGATCACATGCAGCACGTGCCCGCCGCCGATCGCGTAACCGTTGACCAGCGCGATCACCGGCTTCGGCATCGATCGGATGTAGCGCTGCAGCGGCAGCACGTTGAGGCGCGGCACGCCGTCGTCGCCGACGTAGCCGCCCTCGCCGCGCACCCGCTGGTCGCCACCGGAGCAGAAGGCGCGCGTCCCCGCGCCGGTGAAGAGCACCACGCCCACATCGGCGTCGTGGTGCGCTTCCGTGAACGCGTGCAGCATCTCGTCGACGGTCAGCGGCCGGAAGGCGTTGTGCACCTCCGGGCGGTTGATCGTGATCTTCGCGATGCCGCCCGAGGTCTCGTACATGATGTCGGTGTAGTCGCCGGCCTTCCGCCACGCGACCACGCCGGGTGCGCCATCTGCCTCGCTCATCGCGTCCCCCTGCCGTGCTGCCTCGCTGCCGTTCTGCCTCGTCAACCGGCGGCTTCGTCCGCACGCCGGGCGGGGGCGTACACGCGGCGCAGGTGATCCTCCACCAGCCGCGCGAACGCCTCGGGCCGTTCGAGGTGCGCGGCGTGGCCGGCGCCCTCGATCACACGCATCGTAGCGTCCGGCAGCGTGCGCGCCATATCCCGCGCGATCGCGACGTACTTCTCGTCGAGCGAGCCGGCGAGCAGCAGCGTCGGCGCGGCGATCGAGGGCAGCCGATCGTGCAGCGGCGCCTGCGCTCCCGCGCCCATCCCGCGCAGCGAGTTCGCGAGTCCGTGGGCGCGCTGTGCGAGCCGCGTGGCGCGCACGGCGGCCCGCGCCTCCTCGGGCAGCGCGAGTTGCGAGGCGAAGAGCGGCAGCCGCTCCCACTCGTCGACGAAGGCCTCGACGCCATCGCGCTCGATGCGCTGCGCCAGTGCCTCGTCGGAGGCGAGCCGCGCCTCGCGCTCGGCGTCGTCCGTGATGCCGGGGGAGGCGCCCTCAAGCACCAGCGCGGCGACGGCCCGCGGGTGGTCCGCGGCGACCTGCAGGGCGACCCGCCCGCCGAGCGAGTAGCCGAGCCAGGCGGCGCGCTCGTGACCGAGTTCGCGCAGCAGCGCGACGAGGTCGGCGGCGGCGCGGCGGATCGCGTAGCGCTCGACCCCCCCGGGGGCGTCGGAGCGTGCGTGGCCGACGAGGTCCGGCGCGATCGTCCGGTACCCGCCCGCGAGGCGGCCCGTGAGATCGCGCCATGTGTCCGCGGAGCCCGTGAAGCCGTGCAGCAGCACCAGCGGCGGATCCTCGCCTGCGGCATCGACGTGGATCGCGAGGCCGTCGATCACGACGGAGGCCGCGCCGTCCATCAGCGCGTCGTGGCGGGAGTAGCCGGCGTGGCGTCGAGATCCCGCTCGCGCAGGGCGGCGTCCGCGCGCGCCCACAGCTCGCGATGCAGCTCGACGTTGCGCTCGCGCTCCGTGCGCAGTTCGAGCACGGTCAGGCCGGGCGTCGCGAGCGCGCCGCCGATCGCCTCGTGCCACTCGCCGAGCGCGGGCCGCCGCAGGCGTCCGCCGAAGGTGCGGGTCGCGCCCTCGAAGTCGAGCCCGTGCGGCGTGCCGAACCAGTCCTCGAACTGCCCGGCCGCCTGCTCGCGCTGGGGCAGGAAGTGGAAGATGCCCCCGCCGTCGTTGTTGACGAGCAGCACGAGCAGCGAGAGGCCGTACTGGCGCAGCGGCCAGAGCCCGTTGAGGTCGTGCAGGAACGAGAGATCGCCCACCAGCACGGCGACCGGGCCCTCGCCCGCCGCGGCGGCCCCGACGGCCGTCGAGACCACGCCGTCGATACCCGAGGCCCCGCGCGTGCCGACGATGCGGAAGCGCCGCGAAGTCGCGGGGAAGAACGAGTCGAGATCGCGTACCGGCATCGAGTTGCCGGCGACGAGCGTCGCGCCGTCCGGCAGGGCGGCCGCGAGCACAGCGGGCGGCAAGCCCTCGAACGGCTCGTCGAGGTCGGCGATCGCCTCCGCGAGCGCACGGCGGACCGCGGCGTTGGCGCCGGTCCAGTGCGCGAGCCAGGCGCCGTCCGGCGCGGTGCGCGCGGCGCTGCGGGCAGGGTCGTCGGCGGTGCCGCGGAACGCGCCCGGCCTGCGCGCGGCCAGCGCGGCGACGGCGGCCTCGCAGAGCGCGGCGGGGTCCGCCTGCAGCATCGCCGTGGCGTTCGCGTCGGGGTCGCGCCAGCCGCCGGGGACGTCGACGGCCAGCTGCGGGACGCCCTCCAGGCCCGCCAGGTACTGCGCCAGCGGCTTCGAGGTCGGCGCCGCGCCGAAGCGCAGCACTGCCTCGGGCGCCTCGCTGGAGGCGGCGAAGCGCGGGGAGCGCAGCAGCACGTCGTAGGTCTCGACCACGTGCGTCAGGGGGTGCGTGCCCGCGCGCAGGCCGGAGAGCGGGTCGGGGAGCACCGGCCAGCCGAGCGCCGCGGCGAGATCGGTGATCGCGCGCGCGGGCAGATCGCCGTTCGCGGGTCCGCAGACGATCAGCCCGCGCCGCCCGTCCGCGGCCTCGAGCAGCGTCGCGGCAGCCTCGGCGGCATCGCGGCGAGGGGGCGGCGATACGGCGACCGTGGGCGCGGTGGAGGCCTCGAGGGCGGCCTCCCAGCCGGGCTCGATCAGCGGCTCGCGCAACGGGATGTTGAGCTGCACCGGACCGGCGGGCGGCCCGGAGGCGACCGCTACCGCGCGGGCCGCGCTGCGCCGCGCGTACGCCTCGAGGGCGGGTGAGCCATCGGCGACCGGCAGCTCGGCAAACCAGCGCACGTGGCGGCCGTAGAGGCCGTGCTGCTCGATCGTCTGGTTCGCGCCGGTGTCGCGCAGCTCGGGCGGTCTGTCGGCGGTGAGCGCGATCAGCGGAACGCGCGAGAGGGACGCCTCGGCGATCGCGGGGTGCAGGTTCGCGGCGGCGGTGCCGGAGGTGGTGACGACGGCCACAGGCTCGCGCAGTTGCCGCGCGAGGCCGAGCGCGAAGTACGCCGCCGCGCGCTCGTCGAGGTGCAGCCATGTGCGGATGCCCTCGAGCCGGTCGAGCGCCAGCACGAGCGGCGTGGAGCGCGAACCGGGGGCGATCACCGCGTGCCGCACGCCGCTCTCGCGCAGTTGCCGCACGAGGGCGCCGACGAGGCGATACGCCGCGTTCGCGGACGGCGCGCCGCTCACATAGCACCCCCGCTCAGGGCGCTGGTGAGCGGGCGGAACTTGAGCTCGATCTCGGCCAGTTCGGCGTTCGGCAAGGAGTCGCCGGTGATGCCGGCGCCGGAGAAGAGCCAGGCGCGCCGTCCGCGGATCAGCGCCGAGCGCAGCCCCACCGCGAACTCGCCGTCGCCCGCGCCGTCCATCCAGCCGACCGGCCCCGCGTACCAGCCGCGATCGAAGCGCTCGTGCCGCGCGATCACCTCACGGGCGCGAGCGACCGGCCAGCCGCAGACCGCCGGCGTCGGGTGCAGGCGTCCGACCAGATCGAGGATGTCGACCCCCGGCAAGGCGCGCGCCCGCACCTCCGTGGCGAGGTGCTGGATGTTGTGCAGGCGCAGCAACTCCGGGCGGTTGGGCGCCTCCAGATCGCCGGCGAGGCTGGAGACGCCCTCACGCAGGGCGCGCACGACGATCTCGTGCTCGATGCGCTCCTTGGCGTTGCGCAGCAGCTCCTCGCCGAGCTGCTCGTCCTCCTCGGGCGTGCGGCCGCGGCGGGCGGAGCCCGCGAGGCCGAGCGTGCTGACGGCGTCGCCGCGCAGTCCGGCGAGCTGCTCCGGGCTGGCCCCGAGGAAGATCGCGTCGCCGCGGCGGAAGCTGAACAGATAGCAGTGCGGGTAGTCGGCGCGCAGTTGCGCGAGCGCCGCGCCGGGGTGGATCGGCGCAGCGGCCTCGATCTCACGCACCGAGGCGAGGACGGCCTTCTCGTAGAGCCCCTCGCGGACCTCGGCGGCGATCTCGGCGACGGAGGAGGTGAGCGCCGGGCGGTTGATGTCCCAGAGCACGCGCAGCATCGTTTGCGGGCGTTCGTCCCCGGAGTTGAGCTCCGCGCGCGTGCTGCGCTCGATCAGTTGCTCGGCTTCGGCGGGGTGGCTGCCCGGGGCCAGCACCACGCCGCAGCTCTGGCCGTCGCGGATGAAGAGCAGCCGCGGCAGGCTCAGCCATCCGTAGTCGAAGCCGCCCCACGGGCCGCCCGGCGGCGCTTCCGGGTCGAATGCGAAGCCGCCCAGCAAGCGAGGACGCAGCGGTCCCGAGCGGTGGCCTGCCGCGGCGCCGTCCCGCAGCAGGCGCAGCGCCGCGTCACGGATCGCCTCCGGGCCGCCGCCGGGGGGCGCATTGACACGCCCCGCCTCGCCGATGCCGACGAGTACGAGGTCGCGGTCCGGGCGCTCGTAGCAGGCGCTGACGTCGGCGGCGTCGGGGCCGGTCAACAGGGCGCGAGGGTCGAAGTCACCGGACAGCTCGATCGTGGAGAAGCGGCTACCGTCCGCCGGCGGGGCGGCGGACGAGGACGGCCACGCCCGCGCGGACGGGCGGCTCGCCTGATCCCGTTCGGACGGCGGTCCGCCGCCTTCGGGCATGTCCTGCTCCACTCTCCGACCGGTCAGCCGGTCCAGTATATGTCTACCACGCTTGCGGAATATGTCCACAACAACTGCGCATCGCCCCGACCATCGAACTGGACGAGCGCGGCAGAACCGCTTAACGGACGGGGATGAGGTGCTCGATGGTCGGCGTGTGGGGGCGGGTGCTGCGGATCGCGACCACCGACCCCTGGTCCCGCACGCTGAAGTCCAGCAGGCCGTAGCAGAACCCGTTGCGTCTCAGGCTGCTGCACGTGTCCATCGTCGTCCGGAATGGATCCTCGGGCGGGCCATTGCCGAACTCGACCTTGCGCGAGGTCCCGGCGAGGTTGATGGCGGCGACGAACGTGAACTGCACGCCGGAGACATCGAACACCATCGCGATGTAGTCGTAGTCGATGTCCCACGCGGCCCAGCTCAGCCCTCCGGCGAGCGGACCGTCGACCCGCCTCGAGCAACCGCCCGCGTTGCAGGCGCGGATGTTCGTGGAGCGCCAGCCGCTCGTGAGTTGCAGCACGGCGTCGGCGCTGCCCGCCACGCCGAGCACCTCGTCCCAGGTGATCGGGATCGAGGGCGTCGCGAACTCACGCGAGCAGTCGGGCTCGGGCTCGGCGTCAGCGGTCCCGTTCGCCTCTCCGGCCCCGGTGGCCCCGGTGGACCCGTCGATCACGCCACCTTCGGGGAACCCGAAGGCCCGACCGGGCTCGCCGTCCCCACTACCCTCGGCGGCCTCGGCGGCCTCGGCGGCCTCGGCGACCTCGGCGACCTCGATCGCCGTGGAGCAGAACTCGTAGACCGTCGCGCCCTCCACTTCCGACCAGCCAAGCACGCTCGTCCCCTCGGGCGTGTCCGGCACGTAGCGCGCCGGCAGGAACGAGTCGAAGACCGGGAAGCGCCGCGGCCGCTCCCCCATCGCGGAGACCTCGATAGCCACGCGGTCCGTCGCGCTGTGCAGGTAGCGATCGCTGACGGTGACTTCGAAGATGAGCACGGATGGCGCGGACGGCGCCATGAATGACAGTTCCGGCGCGGCGTCTGCGTCCGCGAGCGAGAGCGCCGTCCCGGCGGTCTGCACCCACTGGAAGGTGAGCTCGCCGTCCTCCGGATCGCTGGCGGATGCGGTCAGCACGATGTCCTCGAACAAGCCGGCCGCACGGTCGGCGCCGGCGTCCACCGAGGGCGCCTCGTTGCGGCCGTAGAGCGAGCGCAGCAGCGCGACCTCGGCGGGGCTGGGCCGCAACAGGCAGGCCGCGGGGCGCCCGGGCCGATAGCTCGGGTACATCAGATCGCGTGGATCGTCGCTGTGCCCGAGGCCGAGCACGTGTCCGAGTTCGTGAGTGACCGTCGATGCGAAGCAGGCGCCCGAATCGACGCGGTCGGGATCCATCACGATGTCGGCTTCGACGAACTCGCGGTCGATCGCGACCCGGTGGTCCTCGTCTGCAAAGTCGGACTCCCAGAGCGCGCTGGTCAGCGCCGCATCGGGGCCCCGAACGATGTTGCGCGAGTCATCGAAGCCGATCTCGTTGGTTCCGTTGCCCTCGCCCCACCTGACGTGAGCGCAGTCCCCGGCGTAGTGGACGCCGACTGCCGCGCCGGACTCGTTCCAGGCGCCCGCGCCTTGCCTCACCGCCTCGCGGAACGCGTCGGCGCTGAGTGCTGAGGGCCGGTTCGCATGAGCGGTGCAGATCGAAATCGGATTGGACTGCGCGGCCCACTTCGCGGGGGGAGAGCCGCAGCGCGGCGGCGAGGAGCCGGGCACCTCCGAGCAGTCGGTGAAGTAGGCAATCGCGAACTCGATCGGAAGATCGTGCACTGCTGCGTCGCGCAGGTACTCCAGGTATCCACGGTCCCCGGACGCCTCGCCGCCTTCCGCCCGCACCGACGGCGGATGAGCGGCCACGAGCAGCAGCGCGGCGAGGGCGAGCGCGGCCGGCGCGGCCATCCGCGGCGCGTGGTACCGAACTGCACGCTTCAGCACCGTTCGCGCCACCCCTCGGGCAGGACGCCCGTCTCCGCACCACAGTCATTGTACGGGGGGGAGGACCGTACCCTCGGCGTCGAAGGTGGGAGTGGCATACTGGCCAGCATGAGGTTGCCGGATCGCCAGTTACTCATCATGACGGTCGTCGTCACCGCGCTGGCCAGCGCGTTCTCACTCATCACGAGCGGCGGCGACTGGGTCGCGACGCTGCTCACGCTGCCGCTCTTCGCCACGGTCGCCTTCTGGTCGATCCTCCTCTCCCGCTGGATCTCGCGCCGCTTCACGAAGCGGCCGGAGCCGGTCGCGCAACAGCAACCCACCGAGCCGACCACGAGCCGGCCGGGGCATGCGCAGCGCCGCCGCCGCCGCCGCCGCCCGAGGAGCGGCCGCGGGCGCTAACGGCGGTCCGAGGCCTCGCAGGCCGCGATCAGCGCGTGCGCGATCTCGCGGTAGCGCTGCTGCACCTCGACCGGCCCGTGCAGGCCGTTCGTGAGGTAGGCGACGGCCAGGCCGCGCGCCGGATCGGCGTAGCCGATGGTGGACTGAGCCCCGGGGTGCCCGTACACCCCCGGCTCGTCGAAGGGCTCAAAGACGCTCCCGACAATGAAACCGAGGCCGTACGAGGCGGGCAGCGTGAAGGTGCGATCGTAGTCGTCGGTCCACTGCACGCTCGTCGCCAGCGCCACGGTCTCCGGCTGGAGCAGCCGTGCGCCCTCGCGCGCGCCGCCCTGCAGCAGGCAGTCGTAGAAGCGCGCCAGCGCCTCCGCCGTCCCGATCCCGTTCGCGGCCAGCAACTGCGCGCGCAGCGTCGGCGCGGCATTGAAACGATCGACGATGTCGGAGGTGCGGCGCTCGCTGCCCGTGGGATCGAGCAGCGTGACCTCCGACATCGCCCGGAGCGGTACGACGTCGCCGAGCGCCTCCTGCGGCGCCCCGAGCGAGGCGTCCATGCCGAGCGGGCCGAGGATCTCATCGGCGAGGAAGTCGCGCGGCTCGCGCCCGTCGAGGCGGTGGATCAGCGCACCGAGCGCGATGCCATAGGTGATGGGGTGGTAGCCGGTGGCGGTACCGGGCGGCCACTCCGCCTCGATCGCGGCGGTCGCGGTGGTGACGGCGTTCCAGTCGTCGAGGCGCTCCCAATCGAAGTCGCGGGGGAAGACGGAGAAGCCGCCGCGGTGGGTCAGCACGTGCCGCAGCGTGCACGCCGCCTTGCCGCCCTGCGCGAACAGCGGCCAGGCCACCGCGATCGGCTGATCGAGGTCGCAGGCGCTGCGCTCGACCATCATCAGCGCTGCGACGGCGGCCAGCGGCTTCGTGGCGGAGAACCAGACCATCCGCGCGGAGGGCTGCGCCGCGGCTCCGAGCCGGAGGTCGATCTGCAGCTCGCCGTCGCGGTAGACCGCGAGCTGCGCGGCGTCGTGCAGGCCCTGCTCGATGTGAGCGCGCGAGAGATCCTCGACGGAGTCGCGCGCGGACGGCGAGAGTGCTCGCGGGGCGGCCATCAGGGCCGCCTCGGGACGCTGCCGGGACGGTCTGCGCTGGAGAAGGGCACGGCGTTCACTCCTGTCCCGGCCGCGGTCGCGTGTGCGGGGCGACACGCGCACCGTACCGCAGGACGCGCCCGCCCCACCGCGCCTCGCCGCTGGTGGTAGCATGCGGGGCGCAACGGCGGCGAGCACGGGAGGTGATCTATGGAGTTCGGCTGGACCGAGGAGCATGTGACCTTCCGCCAACAGGTGCGGGACTTCCTGGACACGCACGCCACGCCTGCGCTGTTCGCCGAGCTGCACGAGTCCGAGCGCGACGGGCTCGCGCGCGAGGCCGGCGAGGAGGAGTTCGGCCATAGCCGCGGCCCGGAGCTGCGCGCCTTCCGCAAGGCGATGAACGAGGCCGGTTACACCAACATGGGCTGGCCGGTCGAGTACGGCGGCCAGGGCAAGGACGCACTCCACGCCTTCATCCTCGCCGAGGAGCTGTGGTACCTAAGCATCCCGCAGGACCACCTCAGCCTCGGCTCCGTCGGGCGCACGATCATGCGCTTCGGCAGCGAGGAGCAGAAGCGCGAGTGGCTGCCGGAGATCGTCAGCGGCGACATGACCTTCGCCCTCGGCTACACCGAGCCGAACGCAGGCACCGACCTCGCCTCGCTGCAGACGAGGGCGACCCGCGACGGCGACGAGTGGGTGATCAACGGGCAGAAGATCTACGGCGGCTTCGGCAGCGCCACGCACGGCTGGCTGGCCGCGCGCACGGACCCCGAGGCGCCCAAGCACCAGGGCATCTCCGTCTTCATCTTCCCCACCAACGTGCCGGGCATCACCGTCCGGCCGATGGGCACGATGGGCCGGATCATCACCAGCGAGACCTTCTTCGATAACGTGCGGCTGCCCGCCGACGCGCTCTTCGGCGAACTCAACCGCGGCTGGTACTACATGTCCAACGCGCTCGACCTCGAACGCGTGATGATCGAGCCGCAGAGCCTCTACCAGCGCCGCGTCGACGCGCTCGTGCGGCACATCGAGGACAACCGGCCGGAGCTGGTCGACGACATCGTCGTACGCACCAGGCTGGCCGAGGCGACTGTCGACAGCGAGGTCTCACGCGCGCTGGCGATGACCAACGCAATCATGGTGCAGAACGGCATCACCCCGACGATGGAAGGCGCGATGGTCAAGGTCTGGGGCTCCGAGGCGCGCTATCGCGTCGACAGCCTCGCCCTCGACCTGCTCGGCCCCGAAGGCGGCCTGCGCCGCGAGAACGAGGAGGCGCCGGTCGGCGGGAAGCTCGAGGAGAACTACCGCGGTTCCTCCGTGCACCGCTTCGCCGGGGGCACCAACGACGTGCTGCGACGCATCGTCGCGACGCGCGGCCTCGGGCTGCCGAGAGGGTAGGAGGCGTCACGATGGCCATGGACCTGCGGCTGAGTGACCTGCAGGAGCTGATCCGCGATAGCGCGGACGACTTCCTGGAGCGCGAGGCGCCCGCCTCGCGCATGCGCCAGATCGAGTGGGCGGGCGAGCCCGACGAGGAACTGTGGGGCCAGATGGTCGAGCTGGGCTGGACCGGCCTGCCGATCGCCGAGGAGCACGGCGGCCAGGACGCGCAGCTCGTGGACCTCGGCGTGCTGATCGAGCAGCTCTGCCGCCACGCCCTGCTCTCCCCCTACCAGCAGACGATGCTCGCCGCGGCGACCGTGCAGCGCCACGGCGACGAGGGGCTGCAGGCCTCGCTGCTGCCGCGCATCGTCGGCGGCGCCACCTGCGCCCCGGCGCTTGCCGAGGGCAACGGCGGCCCCTACGGCGAGATCGCGACGACCACCGACGGCTCCACGCTGAGCGGCTCGAAGCGCTACGTCGAGTTCGGCGTGACCAGCGACCTGCACCTCGTGGCCGCGATGCGCGACGGTGAGCCCGGGCTCGCCGTCGTCTCGCGCGACCAGCCGGGCGTCTCCACGCGGGCGCTGACCGGCATCGGACTGACGCCGCAGGCGGAAGTGAGCTACGACGGCGCGAGCGTCGAGGGCTGGATCGGCGGCGCCGCGGCCGTCGACTACCTGCGCGTGCTGGGCTCGGCGATCGCCTCGCTGGAGTGCTACGCGCACGCACAGAAGGCGCTCGACATGACCGTCAGCTACGTCCAGGTGCGTGTCGCCTTCGGGCGTCCGATCGGGACGTTCGAGGCCGTACAGGGCCGCGTCGCGGACGCCGCGGTCGGCGTCACCGCCTCGCGCTACCTCGCCTACGAACAGCTCTACCGGCTGGACCAGGGTGAGCTGGACGCGCTGCACGCCGCGAAGGTGAAGTCGGTCGTCTCGCGCTCGGTGGCGGACGCGACCAACTGGGGACACGTGCTGCACGGCGGCGTGGGCTTCATGGCGGAGTACGACCTGCAGTTCCACACGCGCCGCGGCAAGGAAGCATCGCTGCGCTGGGGCGACCCGCGCGAGTCGCTCGGCGCGGTGGCGGCGTCGGTCTTCAACTAGCCGGCAGAGCGAACGCGGAGGGCGAACCATGGCGAAGGTGCTGGATCCGGTCTCGGGCGACGAGGTCGACACGGACGAGGTGAACCGCACGGTCAGCGAGACCGCCTCCGGGGCCGGGCAGTCGGACCCGGACAAGGGCACGAAGTACTTCCACAACGACCAGTGGTACTACTTCGCCAGTCTCGACTCGCGCGTGCGCTTCATGGCCGACCCGGAGAAGTACGCCTGACAGCGTCCGACCTCTGCCCCCTCCCGACCGGCCCCCTCTCCCTGGGGAGAGGGCGGGGGTGAGGGGCACGCCAGACTTCCGAGGGCCAAAGAGCCTTCGAGGCCGAGCCCGGCTCTCCTGCGGGGGGCTGCGCCCCCCACACCCCCATCCCGGACGAGCACGCGCTGCGCGCGGCTCTGGCCCACCCACCCGCCCTCGGATTTCTTTCCTGTGGGGGCTACGCCCCCACGCCCCCACCCGGATCGCCGTCCGCGGACCGGCCCCCTAATGGGGTTCGACCAGCGCGGAGAGGGCGGCGGTGAGGGGCGCTCCCCTGTCTGTGGGGGGCTGCGCCCCCCACACCCCCATCCCGGACGAGCGCGCCGCGCGCGACTCTGGCCCACCCACCCACCCTCGGAATTTTGTTCTGTGGGGGCTTTGCCCCCACGCCCCCGCACGGACCGGCAGGCGGGGCACAGCCTCGAGGGCGTCCGGCCCCCTCCCCCTGGGGGGAGGGCGAGGGAACTCCCCGGCGCGTCCGCTTACTGCTCGACGCTCAGGACGATCTTGCCGAAGTTGGCGTTGCTCTCCATGTAGGCGTGCGCCCCGGCCGCATCCTCGAGGGGGAAGACGCGGTCGACGATCGGCCGCAGCCGCCCGGACGCGAAGTGGTGCAGGTAGCGCGCCGCGAACTGCTGGCTCAGGATCAGCTTCTCCTCCAGCGGGCGCGCGCGCAGCACCGTGCCGTGCACCCGCAGCCGCTTCCCCATGAGCGCGCCGATGTTCGTCTCCAGCCTCCCGCCCGCCATCGTGCCGACCAGCACCAGGCGGCCGCGCACGGCCAATGAGGCGATGTTGCGGTCCCAGTAGGGCGCCCCGACGACATCGAGGATCACGTTCACGCCGCGCCCGCCCGTGCGCTCCGCGATCACTTCGGCGAAGTCTTCGTTCTGGTAGTTGATGCCGACGTCGAGGCCGAGCTCGGCGGCGCTCGCCAGCTTCTCGTCGCTGCTCGCGGTGCCGTAGCTGGGGCAGCCGGCGAGGGCGGCCAGCTGGATCGCGGCGGTGCCGACGCCGGAGCCGGCGGCGTGGATCAGCACGGACTCGCCGGAGGCCAGCTCACAGTGGCCGAACAGCGCGTCGAAGGCGGTGAGGTAGACCTCGGGGATCGCGGCGGCCTCCTCGAAGCTCAGCCCCTCCGGGATCGCCATCAGCTGGCGCTCGTGCGCGACGGCGCGCGAGGCGTAGCCGCCGCCGCCGAGCAGCGCCATCACGCGGTCGCCCGGCTTCCAGGCCTGCACGCGCTCGCCGACCGCCTCGACGACGCCGGCCATCTCCAGGCCGGGCACATCCGGGCGGATGCCGGGCGGGGCGGGATAGCCGCCGCGGCGCTGCATCAGGTCGGCGCGGTTGAGGGCGCTCGCGTGGACGGCGACGAGCGCCTCGTCGGGTCCGGGGACCGGATCCTCGATCTCGGCGACCCGCAGCACCTCCGGCCCACCCGGCTCCGTTACGACGGCAGCGCGCATCGCCTGGCTCCCTCCACCCGCGTCATCCTCGCTGGCGCGCAGGCTAGCACGGAGACGGCGTGCCGCCGTGCTACGATCGACCCGCGATCGCGCCCTGCGCGGAGGCGACGGGCGCGACGCCGCCGGCCTCGCGGAATGGAACACACGATGAGCGAGCGGCGAGACGCCTTCGAGGTCAGCGCCGAGGCGCTGACTGCCCGCTGCGACCCCGCCTCGCTGCCGTTCGCGAGCACCGCGGACCTGCACGCGCTGGAGGCCGTCTTCGGCCAGGAGCGCGCGGTCCGCGCGATCGAGTTCGCGCTCGGCATGGAGGCGCGCGGCTACAACCTCTACGCCTCCGGGCCGGACGGCATCGGCAAGTCCTCGATCATCGAGTCCTACCTGCAGCGCTTCGCGGAATCGCGCCCGCCCCCAGCGGACTGGGTGTACGTCCACAACTTCGAGGATCCCGACCGGCCGGACGGCATCGCGCTCGCGGCGGGTGAGGGGCGCGCGTTCGCCGAGGCGATGCGCGGCGCCGTGGAGCACGCGAGCGCGGAGCTGCGCGAGGCGTTCGACGCCGACTCCTACATCCGCCAGCGCTCCGCGGTGCTGCAGGAGCAGGAGCTGCGCCGCACCTCGATGCTGGAGCAGTTGCAGCAGCAGGCCGTGCAACTCGGCTTCGCGCTGCAACTGACGTCCGGCGGCGTCGTCTCCGCGCCGATCATCGACGGCCAGCCTGCGAGCGACGAGGCGGTCGCCGCGCTCCCCGCTGAGCAGCGCGAGCAGATCCAGACCCGCTCGCGCGAGCAACTGGAGCCGCTGGTCCAGGACTCGCTGCTCGCGATGCGCGGGCTCCAGCGGGAGGCGCAGGAACGCCTCGCACAGCTCGACGAGCAGGTCGCGCGCTTCGCGATCGAGCACCTCTTCGAGCCGCTGCGCGAGCGCTGGAGCGAGGAGCAGGAGGCGCTCAGCTTCATCGAGGCGGTCTGCGCGGACATGCAGGGCGAGCGCAACCGTTTCCGCGAGGGGCCGACCGCCGGGCAGGCGGGCGTCCCGCAGGCTCCGGGGTTGCCGGGGCCGGAGCGGCAGCGAGAAGCGCTGCTGCGCCGCTACCAGGTCAACGTCTTCATCAGCAACGACGCGCAGGGCGGCGCGCCGGTGATCAGCGAGCCCAACCCCAACTTCGGGAACCTGCTCGGCCGCATCGAGTACGTGGGCCAGTTCGGCACGGCGGTCACGGACCACACGATGATCCGCCCCGGCTCGCTCGCCCTCGCGAGCGGCGGCTACCTGATGCTGCGCATACGCGACCTGCTGCAGGATCCCGCGGCCTACGAGGGATTGAAGCGCGCCCTCGGCTCCGGCGCGCTGATGCCGGAGTCGCGCGCGCAGGCGATCGGCGTGGCGCCGCCCGCGGGACTGCGCCCCACGCCGTCACCGATCGAGACGAAGGTGGTGATCGTCGGCGACCCGGCGCTTCATTCCTACCTGTTCCGGATGGACCCGGACTTCCGGGAGCTGTTCCGCGTGAAGGCCGACTTCGAGGTGGACATGGAGCGCAACGCGCACACCATGCTCGGGCTCGCCTCGGTGATCCACCGCCAGTGCCACGTGGCCGGCATGCGCCGCTTCCGCGATGAGGCGGCGGCGCGGATGATCGAGCAGGCCTCGCGCCGCGTCGAGGATCAGCGGCGGCTCTCGGGCAACATGGGCGCGCTGCTCGACCTCGCGCGCCAGGCGGACTTCTGGGCCGGCCAGGACGGCGCGGAGGAGGTGCTGCGGCGGCACGTCGATCGCGCACTCGAGGAGCGCGAGTACCGCTCCTCGCTGGTGCGCGACCGCATGCAGCAGATGATCGACGACGGCTCGATCTACATCGACACGGAGGGCGGCAAGGTCGGGCAGATCAACGCGCTCTCCGTCTACAACCTGGGCGACATCACCTTCGGGCGGCCCTCGCGCATCACCTGCATCACCTCGGCGGGACGGGGCGCGATCGTCAATATCGAGCGCGAGACGGACATGGCGGGGCGCACGCACAACAAGGGCTTCCTGATCATGCGCGGCTTCCTCGCGGACCGCTTCGGCCAGGACAAGGCGATGGCGCTGCACGCCAGCCTCACCTTCGAGCAGCTCTACGGCGAGATCGACGGCGACTCGGCCTCCTCGACGGAGCTGTACGCGCTGCTCTCCTCGCTGTCCGGGACGCCGATCGACCAGGCGATCGCGGTCACCGGCTCGCTCAACCAGCGCGGCGAGGTGCAGCCGATCGGCGGGGCGACGGCGAAGATCGAGGGCTTCTACGAGGTCTGCCGCGCGCGCGGCCTGGACGGGACGCAGGGCGTGATGATCCCTCGCAGCAACGTCCACAACGTGGTCCTGCGCCCGGAGGTCGCCGAGGCGATCGAGGCGGGCGACTTCCACGTCTGGGCCGTCGCGACAATCGAGGAAGGCATCGAGGTGCTGACCGGCGAGCCCGCGGGCGAACGCGGCGAGGACGGCCTCTACCCCGCGGACACGATCTTCGGGAAGGTGCAGGCGCGCCTCGAGAGCTTCGCCCGCGCACTCCCCGCCGGCGCGGCCGGAGGCGGCGAGACCTCCGTCATTCCCGTGGAGCGCTCGCCCGCGCTTCCGGCGCCCGGCATCCCGCCCACGCCGCCGCCCCAGCCTCCGATCGAGGTCTGAACGGCGCGGCGATGGCGGCAACGCTGCGCGACGGGCTCCCGCTGCTGACCATCGACATGGACGGCGTGATCTGCGAGCCGCCGTTCGGTCGCAACCTCGGCATCCATCGCGACTTCCTCGATCCCGATGCGTCGCCGCCCGCCGCGAGCGTGCCTCGGCGCTGGTTCTCGCGCATCGCCGATCCGCTGCGCTTCGAGCTACGCCGGCCGCTGCCCGGCGCGCGCGAGGCGCTGGCGGAGCTGCGAGGGCTGCGCACGCTGGTGCTGCTCACGGGGAGGCGCAGCGCGCCTGATCGCTGGCTGCGCCGCCACGGCTTCGCCGAACTGCTCGACGGCGTCGTGATCAACGAGACCCCGCTACGCAGCCCCCACTTCAAGCTGGAGACGATCGCCGAACTCGGCGCCTCGGCGCACATCGACGACGACGGACGCACTACACAACTGCTCGCGCAGCGCTCCGAGGCGCAGCCCTACCTGCGCGACTGGCCGCGCAACCGCGAGCTGCCCTACGACGAGCGCGTACTGCGCGTCGCCGACCTCGGGGCGCTCGCGGCGCTGCTCCGCGACGAGGGCGGGCCTCGCCGGCTGTAACGTCCGCGCACGTCGCCGACGGTTGAGTCGCAGGCGACTGCGCACCCGCACCCGCCGGATCGGAGCCGGGCCCGCCCTCGGCGACCCCGCCTCGCGACGCCACCGGGCACACGCGGACATTTAGGGCGCTTCGGGCGAGTCCCGCCGCCCGCGCAGCGGCACCCACGCAAGCATCGAGGGCGCAACGGCTGGGCGTTGCTGCGCGGGGGCGTGGGGGGCGTAGCCCCCCACATCAAGAGAGTATCCGGGGCGGGTGGGTGGGGAGCCGCGCGCAGCGCGTGCTCGTCCCAGGGCCGCGCGGACACGCACGCCACGAGGACAGGAGCACGTCCTCGCCTCCCGGGACCGGGACGCTTGCGCACGGTTTCTGCGCGGGGGCGTGGGGGCGTAGCCCCCCACATCAAGAGAATATCCGGGGCGGGTGAGTGGGGAGCTGCGCGCAGCGCGTGCTCGTCCCAGGCCCGCGCTGGCACGCGGGCTACGAGGGCGGGAGCACGTCCTCGCCTCCCGGGACCGGGACGCTTGCGGCACGGTTTCTGCGCGGGGGCGTGGGGGGCTGCGCCCCCCACATCAAGAGAACCTCCGGGGCGGGTGGGTGGGGAGCCGCGCGCAGCGCGTGCTCGTCCCAGGCCCGCGCGGGCACGCACGCCCCGAGGGCAGAGAACGGCGTCGCCTCCGGGGACCGGGGCGCTGGCGGCGCTGCTCCGGGACGAGGCCGGGCCTCGCTAGACTCGCCCGGCGGGCCGGGGTAGCGTCAGGGCATGGCTGATGCGCGCGGCGAGGACCGGGAGGCGCAGCCCGGCCCGGACGCGCCCGGGTCCGGCGAGCCGCCCCTCGAACCACCCGGCGAGGGCGTCTTCTCCTCGCTGCGAATCCGCAGTTTCCGGCTGCTCTGGCTCGGCGTCGTCAGTCACGCGCTGGCGCTCTGGATGGAGCAGATCGCCCGCCCGTACCTGATCTACCAGCTGACCGAATCGCCGCTGCAGCTCGGCGCCGTGATCGTCGCACGGACGCTGCCCCAGTTCGGGTTCGGCATCCTCGCCGGGGTGATGATCGACTGGTTCGATCGCAAGCTCGTGCTCCAGCTCTCGCAGTACGGCGCGCTGCTGCTCAACGTCGTCTTCGCGGCGCTGCTGATCTTCGACCTGCTGGAGCTGTGGCACATCTACGCGGCCGCCGCGGTGCGCGGGACGACGATGGCGTTCGATCAGCCGGCGCGACAGGCGCTGCTGCCCGCGGTCGTGCCGGCGAACCGCGTGACCAACGCCGTTGCGCTGTTGAGCGCCACACAGAACTCGATGCGCATCTTCGGCACCGCGGCCGCCGGCTTCATGATCGCCGCCGCTGGCGTCACCGGCGCATTCGTCGCGATCGCGCTGATCTACGTCGGCGCGGTGGTCTCCACCGCGCTGCTGCGCGTCGCGACGCACATCCGGCCCGACGAGAGCGGCGCGGCGGCGATGCTCGCCGGCCTCGGCGATGCGATGCGCTACGCGATCGGGACGCCGGCGATCCGCGGGGCGATCTCGCTCGCGCTGATCCACTTCGCCTTCGGGCTCTCGTTCCTGCACCTCTTCGCAGCCCTGTTCGCGCTCGAGGTGCTGGACATCGGCCCCTTCGGGTTCGGGATCATGATGTCGATCACGGGCCTCGGATCGCTGACCGGGGCGCTGATCATCGCCTCGCGCTCGCCGCGCCGTCTCGGGCGGTTGCTGCCGCTGATGATGGCCGCCATGGGCGTGCTGCTGATCGCCTTCGCGCTCAGCACCTACGTGCCGGGCGCCCTCGGCCGCCCCTGGTTGGTGCTGCCAATGCTGCTGGTCTTCGGCGTCGGCCTCTTCCAGTCCGGCATCTTCGCGCTGGTGCAGGTGGTGGTGCTGGACGCCGCGCCGGACCAGATGCGAGGCCGCCTGATGGGCCTGCTCGCCTTCGACCGGGCCACGATGCTGATGGGCGCAGCCGCCGGCGGTGTGATCGCCGAGGCGATCGGCGTGCAGCGCGCGCAGATCGTCTACGCGACGCTCGTGGTCATCGGCGCGCTCGCGATCCTCGCCTTCGCCGGGCGCTTCCGCCGCACCGTGATCGGCGCGAGCGTCCCGACCGCCGCGCCCGGGAGCCGCAGCCACACGGCGGCCGGGGTGCGCAGCGCGAGGCGCCGCGCCGCGCCGTAGCGCGCTACTGCGGTCCCGCGCCGATCGCCCGCAGCAGCGCGAGCGCTCGCTGCGGCGCGGCAGCGGCGAAGGGCGGGATCTGGATCTGCTGGGGCGAGAGCTGCAACTGCTCCCCCCGCGCGTCGAGCAGCACGCCCCCGCAGGCCTCGACCACGGCGGCGCCGCCGGCCACGTCCCACACCGAGCGCGGGCGCGTCGAGAGGTAGACGCCGGCCTCGCCGAGGGCGACCTGGGAGAGCTTCAGCACGGACGACCCCGCCGGGTAGACCTCGAACGGGATCTGGTACTGCAAGCGCCGCCACTCGTAGTCGTGCCGCGATACCACGATGCGCCCGACATCCGGGTCGTCCTCGATGGGCGGGAGCGCGGCGCCGTCGCGGCGCGCGGCGGTCCGGTCGCCGTCGAGGAGGCCCGAGAGCACGGTCCACTCGCCGCCGGCCGTGCCCCCGGCGGCGGGCGGCAGCGCGACCGCGCCGAGCGTCAGCCGCCCGCCCTCGAACAGCCCCACGGAGACGCCGAACTCGGGCAGCCCCAGCAGGAACTCGCGCGTGCCGTCCAGCGGATCGACCACCCAGGTCGGTTCGCCGGGGACGAGCGGACCCGACTGCTCCGACTCCTCGGACAGCCACTGCGCGCCCTCGATCAGCGGCATCAGGCGCGCGTGCAGCACGTCATCGGCGGCGTGGTCGGCCTCCGAGACGGGGCCCTCGCCCCACTTCATGCCGACGCGCATGCGCCCGCCCGCGACGATCTCGCCGATCGCCTCGCCCGCGGCGCGCACGGCGTCCTCGAGGGCATCGCGCAGCTCCGCCAGCGGCAGGGCGCTCACAGCGCGGCCACGGTGGCGTCCACGGTGGCGTCCACGGTGGCGGCCACGCCGCCCGGTGCGCGTCCGGCGCTGCTGCCGGCGATGCGCCAGCGGGGGGCCTGCCAGGTCTCGTTGAACTCGTGGGTCTCCCAGGCATAGCCATCAACGCGGGACGAGACGGCGATCTGCTCGATCGGCTCGGGCAGCGGGATCAGCGCGGGCACGTCGTCGAGCAGCAGGCGCTGCGCCTCGCGGGCGCGGCGACCGCGTTCGGCGGGATCGAGGGCGCTCAGCGCCTCTTCGAGCGCGATGTCGTAGAGCGGATTCGAGTAGCCCCACGGCGAGAAGTCGCCTTCGAGACCCACGGAGCTGTGCAGCCGCAGCCCCACGTCAGGCGTGCGCACGGGCTCCAGCTCGAAAAGGATCGCCTCGAAGTCGCCGGCGACGAGATCGCGCCGCCACGCGGCATCGGGCACGGCGGTCAGCCGCGGGCGGAAGCCGCCCTCCCGCAGTTGCTTCGCCAGCACCTGGCTCAGGACGGTGAAGGGCTCGCGGTCCGGCGCTTCGAGGGCGAACTCGAGACCCGGAACGCCCGCCGCCTCAAGCAGCCTCCGGGCCTCGCCGGGGTCGTGGCTGAACAGCGGATGCGCGGCGAGTTCGACCGGAGGCAGCGCGTCCGCCGCGAAGGACGGGCCGACCGGACCGGTGGGGTGGTCGGCCACGGCGCCCTCCAGGGCGGAGATCAGCTGGTAATCGAGGGTGCGGAAGAGCGCGCGGCGGACGCGCTCGTCCTGGAAGGCCGGGTGAAAGCGCACGCGGCTGTCGCCCTTCGTGCCGACGAGCGAGAGCCCGAGACCACGCACGCGCCGCGTCGAGCGGGTCAGCGTCCGCGCGCCCGCGCGCTGCGCCGCCCGGGCCGCGCTGTCCGGGTGATCGAGCTGGAGGATGTCGAGCGCGCCGTTCTCGAACGCGGCATCGAGGGCGGCCTCGCGCTCGGCGGAGACGATGCGCAGCTCGCTGAGCAGCGGCAGCCCGCGCTGGTGGTAGCGCGGATGCGGCCGCAGCGAGACGCCGCCGTCCTCGCGCCCCTCGGCGACGAACGGTCCGCACCCCAGCGGCTGCCCGAACTCCGAGCGCGTGTCCGAGCGGATGGCGCCGGCAGCCGTATCCCCGAGCAGCTCGAAGAGGAGCGCGAAGGGAGCAGCCAGGCGCAGCCGCAGCGTATCCGCCTCCGGCGTCTCGATGGTGTCGATGACCCCGCCGAAGAGGAACTCACCTCGCTGCGCACGGTTGGAGAACTCACGCGCGACGGCCTCGGCGTCAACGGGCTCGGCGGCCTCGGCGCCGGATGCGGGGTGGAAGAAGGCGTCCGGCCGCAGTTGCACGACGAGATCGAGGGGGCCCGCCTGCTCGACGCGCTGGGCGAGGTCGCCGTGGATCGCACCGCTGCGCGGATCGACGGCGACCAGTCGCGCGTGGCTCAGCACCGGCGGCGCTGCCGCCTCGCCTACCACTCCCCGCCGCATGACCCCGCGCTCGCCGTCCGGCACCGGCTGATCCGGCGCAAGCAGCGACGGAGCCGCGGTCGGAGTGAGGACAGGCGTCGCCGCCACGGGCGTGCTCGACGCAGGCGCCTCGCCGCCGCGTTCGCCGCCTTCGGTCTCGCCGCCTTCGGTCTCGCCGTCCTCGGTCTCGCCGACGCCCTCCTCGTCGTCGACGAAGATGCAGGCGGCGAGCAGCAGACCGCCGGCCGCGGCCGCGCCGCCGCGCAGCACGTCGCGACGGCTGTGCGTGGGGGCGGAGGGTTGATAGGGGCTGTCCATGCGGCGCTGTTCGCTCTGCCCGGCTCTCGCGCCGGGTGGCGCAGCGCTACCCGGCTCGACAAATGGTACGCGGGACCGGGCCGCCATCGAGGCCGGGCGAAGCCTCGCCTACCAGATGCCGAGCTGCATCCGCACCTCTTCGGAGGCCATCGTCTTCGGGTCCCATGGGGGATCCCAGACCAGGTTCACCTCGACGTCCTCGACGCCGTCCATCTGCGTGAGCAGGTGGTAGGCCTGCCCCTGCAGCATCGGTCCGACCGGACAGGCCGGGCTGGTTAGCGTCATGTCGATCGTGACGAGGCCCTCGTCGTCGATGGCCACGTAGTAGATGAGGCCCAACTCGGCAATGCCCAGCCGCAGCTCGGGGTCCTCGATCTGGCGAAGCACCTCCCAGAGTTGCTCCTCGTTCGGGCGTTCCTCGGCGGCGGCCTCGGGGGCGTCGGTTGCGGGATCAGCCATCGGACGTGCTCCTCTCATCGGTCGTAGCAGAGGCGCTCGCAGCGCCGTCGTGCCGGTCATGCTGTGCGAGCGCGAGCTCCAGCGTCTTCCATGCGAGTGAGGCGCACTTTACGCGCATCGGGAACTTCCGCACGCCGGCCAGCGCCTCGATGTCGCCGAGTTCCGCGGCAGCCTCCTCGCCTTCGACCATCATCGCCTGGAAGGCCTCGATCGCGGAGCCGGCATCCTCGGAGCTGCGCCCCTTGACGTGCTCGGTCATCAGCGAACTCGAGGCCTGCGAGATCGAGCAGCCCTGGCCGGTGAACGCCACATCCGTGATGCGGCCGTCCTCCTCGACCAGCAGCTCGAGGGTGATCTCGTCGCCGCAGAGCGGGTTGGAGCCCTCGGCGCTGGCATTCGCGGCGTCGAGCGGCCTGCGGTTGCGCGGGCTGCGGTAGTGATCGAGCAGGATCTCGCGGTAGAGGTCGTCGAGGTCAGCCACCGAAGCCCCCAAAGAAGTCCGACGTCTCGCGCACGGCCCCTTCCAGCACGTCCACCTCCTCGCGGGTGTTGTAGAGATAGAACGAGGCGCGCGCGGTGGCGGCCACGTCGAGCCTCCGCATCACGGGCTGCGCGCAGTGGTGCCCGGCGCGGATCGCGACGCCGAGGCCGTCCAGCACCTGCCCGATGTCGTGCGGGTGCACGCCGTCGAGGCCGAACGAGACCACCCCGCCGCGCAGATCGGGGTCGAGCGGTCCGTAGAGCGTGACCCCGGGCACGTCGATCAGGCGGTCGAGCGCGTAGGCCGTCAGATCGCGCTCGTGACGGCGGACCTCGTCCATGCCGATCGCCTCGAGGTAGTCGAGCGCCACGCCGAAGCCGATCACGCCGGCGATGTTCGGTGTGCCGGCCTCGAACTTGTAGGGCAGCTCGTTCCAGGTCGACTGCTCGAGGCTGACGCTGGCGATCATGTCGCCGCCGCCGAGGAAGGGCGGCATCTCCTCCAGCAGCTCGCGGCGGCCCCAGAGCACGCCCACGCCGGTGGGGCCGAGCATCTTGTGCGCGGAGCAGGCGAGGAAGTCCGCGCCCAGCTCGCCGACGTCGATCGGCAGGTGCGGCGCGGCCTGCGCGGCGTCCACGAGCACGCGCGCGCCCTGCGCCCGCGCGAGTTCGGCGAGCTCGGCGACCGGGACGATCGTGCCGAGGGCGTTCGACATCAGCGTGATCGAGAGCAGCTTCGTGCGCGGGCCGATCAGCCGCCGCGCCTCGGCGAGGTCCAGCGTGCCGTCGGGGAGCATCGGGATGTGGCGCAACGCAATCCCGCGCTCGTCGCGCAGCATCTGCCAGGGGACGATATTGGAGTGGTGCTCGATCTCGCTGATCAGCACCTCGTCGCCGGCCTCGAGGAAGGTGCGGCCCCAGGCGTGCGCGACGAGGTTGATCGACTCGGTGGTGTTGCGCGTGAAGATGATTTCCGACACGTCGGGCGCGCCGAAGAAGGCGCGCACCTTCTCGCGTGCGGCCTCGTAGCGCTCGGTCGCCTCCACGGACAGCGTGTGCACGCCGCGGTGGATGTTGGCGTTGATGTCGCGGTAGTAACGGGTCAGCTCCGCCATCACCTGCACCGGCTTCTGCGAGGTCGCGGCGTTGTCGAAGTAGACGAGCGGACGCCCGTTGACCTCGCGCTTGAGGATCGGGAAGTCGCGCCGGATGCGCTCGATGTCGAAGACGCCCGCGGCGCCGTGGGAGGCGGCGTTCGCAGTCATGGCGACGCCTCCGGATCGCACTCGACGTACGCGCCATCGTCCTCGACGCTGACCGGGTAGGCGGCGACCCCGCGGACGGCCGGGAGCGTGAGTGCACGCCCGCTGCGGGCATCGAAGGCGGCGCCGTGGCGCGGGCAGATCACGCGCCCGTGCCTCAGCCGCCCCTCGCCCAGCGGTCCGCCGTCGTGCGTGCAGACGTTATCGATCGCGAACAGCTCGCCGTCGATGTTGCTGAGCGCGAGCGAGCGCCCGGCGCACTCCACGACGCGCACCTCGCCCTCGGGAAGGTCGGAGACGGCGGCGACGCGTTCTCGGCTCACGCGGCCGCCATCAGAGCACGGCCCGCGCGAGCTTCGCGAAGACCGTGCGCTCCAGGTCGTCGGCGATGCCCTCGACGGCGAGGGCGCGCGCGACGGACTGGAAGAAGCCGTTGACCAGCAACTGCAGCGCCGTGCGGCGGTCGAGGCCGCGGCTCTGCAGGTAGAACAGCGCTTCCTGGTCGACCGGGCCGACGGTCGCCGCGTGGCCGCAGCGGATCACGTCGGCGGTCAGGATCTCGAGCACCGGGTCGGAGTCCGCCTTGGCGTTGCCGGAGAGCAGCAGGTTGCGGTTCTGCTGGTTGGCCGCGGACCCGCTCGCGCCCTCCTCGACGCGGGTGATGCCGTAGTAGATCGAGCGCGAGGCCCCGGCCAGGGCGGCCTTCACCTCGACGTCCGAGATCGTGCGCGGCCCGACGTGGTCCTGCAGCGTCACAAAGTCGAAGTGCTGGTCCCCATCGCCAAGCGCGACCGCGTGGATCGAGGAGTTCGCGCCCTCGCCCTCGAGCGTGACCTCGACGGTCTGCTTGAGGATCGCGCCACCGATCGCGAGCGAGGCGACCTTCAGGTCGGCGTCGCGGCCGAGCCGGGCGCGGATCGTCGTGAAGTCCTGCGTCGCCGCGCCCCAGCGGTCGTCGATCAACAGTCGCACGCGCGCGGCCTGCGCCACGTTGATCTCGACCACGCCGAACGCCAGCAGCGGGGCGTCGCCGGAGCGGGTGCGCAGCACCACGGTCAGCTCGGACTGCTCCCCCGCCTCGATCAGCAGCCGCGGGTGCACCGCCGCATCCGCGAGCTCGCTCGCGTCGATGGTGACGACGACGGGCTCCTCGAAGGCTGCCCCTGCCGGCGTGTGCACGAGCACACCGCCGCTCCAGAGCGCGCCGTTGGCGGCGACGAACTTGCCCTCGGTCGCCGGGATGAGCGCACCAAGGCGATCGGCGATGAGGCGGCCGTGGCCCTCGAGGGCGCCGGCGAGCGTGCCCGCGTAGGCGCCGCCCTCGTCCCTGCCGCCCTCGATTGCGATCGGCGTCTCCGCCGGCGCGAACGCGGTCAGGTCGAGCCGAGTCACGTCCGTGTAGCGCCAGGGGCGCAGCGCGGGCGAGGGCAGCGGCGCGGCGGCGAAGGCGCGTGCGGCCTCGGCGCGGCGTTCGAGCAGCCAGCCCGGCTCGCCGCGCTCGACGGCGGCGGCGAGCACGGCCTGCTCCGCGTAGGGCGGGGCGGCCGAAATCGTGGTCTCGCTCATCGTGATCCTCTGCAGTTCCGCCGGAGCCCTAGCCGACGGAGCCTTCCATCTGGAGCTCGATCAGGCGGTTCAGCTCGATCGCGTACTCCATCGGCAGTTCCTTGACGATCGGCTCGACGAAGCCGTTGACGACCATCTTGGAGGCCTCTTCCTCCGTGATGCCTCGCGACATCAGGTAGAAGAGCTGGTCGTCGCCGAGCTTGGAGACCGAGGCCTCGTGGCCGATCGTGACCTTCTCCTCGTCGACCTCCATCGTCGGGTAGGTGTCGGAGCGGGAGTGCTCGTCGAGCAGCAGCGCGTCGCAGCGCACGGTGGAAGTGGAGTCCTCGGCGCCCTCGTGGACCTTGAGCAGGCCGCGGTAGGAGGTGCGCCCGCTGCCGCGCGAGACGGACTTGGAGACGATCGCCGAGGAGGTCCGCGGCGCGACGTGGACGATCTTGCCGCCCGCGTCCTGGTGCTGCCCGTCGCCAGCGAAGGCCAGCGAGAGGATCTCGCCGTGCGCGCCCGGCTCCATCAGGTAGACGGACGGGTACTTCATCGTGAGCTTCGAGCCGAGGTTGCCGTCGACCCACTCCATGACGGCGTTCTCGTAGGCGGCGGCGCGCTTCGTCACCAGGTTGTAGACGTTGTTGGACCAGTTCTGGATGGTCGTGTAGCGGACCCGCGCGTTCTTCTTGACGATGATCTCGACGACGGCCGAGTGCAGCGAGTCCGAGCTGTAGGTCGGCGCGGTGCAGCCCTCGACGTAGTGTATGTACGAGCCCTCGTCGGCGATGATCAGCGTGCGCTCGAACTGGCCCATGTTCTCCGTGTTGATGCGGAAGTAGGCCTGCAGCGGAACGTCCACCTGGACCCCCGGCGGCACGTAGATGAAGGAGCCGCCGGACCAGACCGCGCTGTTCAGCGCCGCGTAGCGGTTGTCCCCCGGCGGCACCAGCGCTCCGAAGTGCTCGCGCACCAGCTCCTCGTGCTCCGCCAGCCCCTGGTCCATCCCGAGGAAGACGACGCCCTGCTTCGCGAGGTCCTCGCGAATGTTGTGGTAGACGACCTCGGAGTCGTACTGCGCGCCGGCGCCGGCGAGGAACTGGCGCTCCGCCTCGGGGATGCCGAGCTTGTCGAAGGTGTCCTTGATGTACTCCGGCACGTCGTCCCAGTTGCTGGAGTCCTTGTCGGTGGCGCGCACGTAGTAGGTCATGTTGTCGAAGTCGATCGCGCCGAGCAGCTCGGGGCTGCCGGCCCACGTCGGGTCGTCCTTCTCGAAGAAGGTGCGCAGGGCGTCGAGGCGGAACTCGAGCATCCACTCGGGCTCGTCCTTGATCGCCGAGATCTGGCGCACGACGTCCTCGCTGAGGCCCTTCTCGGCGCGGAACAGCGGCTCCTCGTCGTCGTGGAAGCCCCACTGGTACTCGCCGACTGCCTCACGCGCTTTTGGATTGACGGTCGTCATGGGCTTGTTCCCCCGTGTGCGCCTGTTTCTCGATCGTTCCTCAGGAGGCGGCCGGAGCCGCGGCGGTCTCGGCGAGACCGATCTCCTGGAGGATTGGGTCGTAGCCGCCGGCCTCGATCTCGTGCGCCAGTTGCGGACCGCCCGAGCGCACGATGCGCCCGTCGAACAGCACGTGCACGCGGTCCGGCGTGATGTAGTTGAGGATCCGCTGGTAGTGCGTGATCAGCAGGATGCCCATCCCCGGGTGGTGCAGCGAGTTCACGCCCTCGGCGACGGTGCGCAGCGCGTCCACGTCGAGGCCGGAGTCCGTCTCGTCGAGGATCGCGAGTTCCGGCTTGAGCATCCCCAGTTGCAGGATCTCGGCCCGCTTCTTCTCGCCGCCGGAGAAGCCGTCGTTGACGTAGCGGCGCGCGAACTCCTCGTCCATGCGCAGTGTCTGCAGCGTCTCGCGCAGCTCGGCCAGGAACTCGCGCGCGGAGGGCTCCTCGCCGCGCCGCGCCTTGATCGCCATGCGCAGCATGTTGACCATCGTCACGCCGGGAATCGGCGTCGGGTACTGGAACGAGAGGAACATCCCGAGGCGGGCGCGCGCGTCCGGCGTCAGCTTGGTGACGTCCTCGCCGCGGTAGCGCACCTCGCCGGAGTCGACCACGTAGGCCGGGCTGCCGGCGATCGCGTTCGCCAGCGTGCTCTTGCCGGAGCCGTTGGGGCCCATCAGCGCGTGCACCTCGCCGGCGCCCAGGGTCAGGTCGACGCCCTTGACGATCTGCACGTCGGGCGCACTGGCGATGCTGACGTGCAGATCACGCACCTCGAGGATCGGTTCGCTCATTTCGGCTCCACTCTTCGCGCGCCCGCCGTGGCGGGCTTCCGCACCTGGTACTCGCAGCAGGCTCCGCCTCCCGCGATCGTCGCTACCTGCTCGACGGGTCTGCCGACGAGCAGTTCGATGCTGTAACGGTCCGCCTCGCAAGCCGCGTTCGTCTCGCTCGCCGTCGAGGGGCAGGGACAGCCGACGTTGCTCAGGCGGTAGACCTCGCCCTCGTCACGGACTTCGGTGAGGATGCCCTCGTCGCGGAGTGCGGCGACCACTTCCTCGAGGCGCGGTCCCAGTTCCTCGCTGCGCACTGCGGCGCCGCGCTCGCGGGCGACGTCCTCGGCAACGCGGCTGTAGACCCGCTCCAGGATCACCTCGCCCGGCTGGCCGGAGACCTCGTCCTCGGAGAGGCTGGCGAGCGCGGGCAGCAGCCGTCCGATCAGGCTCGTGTAGTGATCCGCGCCGGAGCGCTCCTCGCCCGCCTCGCTAAGCGAGTAGCGGGTCACGGGCCGCCCGCGCGGCTGACGCACCAGCGTGGTGTCGAGCAGCCCTTCCGCGACCATGATGTCGAGGTGGCGGCGGATCGAGCCCTGTGAGACGCCGATCTCCAGCGCGAGTTCGGCGACGCTGCAATCCCCGCGTTCATAGAGGATGCTCGCCAGTTCGTCGCGCGCTCGTTGCAGGACGACCCGCTGGGCCACTCGCTGCGCCTTCCCGACCCGTGCGCACCCCCCGAGGGCTGCCCTGGGCCGCTGTGTGCATTCGCGTTGCGGTCGCACGGAGCGCCTGTCCCCTGCTCGCCGCAAGCGGGTGCGTTCCGTGCTTCCATTATCGCCGACCTGCGGGCTGCGTCAACATTCTTTCACATTATTGGTCAATAACTGCCCCAATCCTCCGGCCGGCCAGCGCCGCTGCGATGGACGCGCGCGGAGCCGCCCTCGTACGATGCCGCCGCGCCGGGCAGCGCGCCAGAGAGCGCGCCGGCGAGCGAGGGGGCGAGATGGCCGACGGCGTCCAGGGCATCGTCGAGGGTACGAGCGCGAGCTTCGAGAAGACCGTCACCGCGGAGGACATCGCGAAGTTCGCCGAGGTCTCCGGCGACACCAACCCGCTGCACAGCGACGCCGACTACGCGGCGCGCACCCGCTTCAAGGAGCCGATCGCACACGGTATCCTCGCTGCTGGAGTGATCTCGGCCGCGCTCGGAACCCGGCTCGCGCCGGACAGCGTCGTGATCTACCTGCGGCAGAACCTGAGCTTCCGCGCTCCGGTGAAGCCGGGCGACACGCTCACCGCCACCGTGGAGGCGACCGCGGTCGACACGGATCGCAGTTCGGTCACGCTGAACACGACCGTGAGCAACCAGGACGGCGTCGACGTCGTGCGCGGTGACGCCCTCGTGCTGGTCGAGCCGCTCGCCTGAGCGGCGGCGGCGGGAGCGAGAGGACCGACGGAGCAGACCGAATGGTGAGACTCGAGCAACGGACGGATATCAGCGACGCGCAGGACGCCTGGGAGCAGGGCGCGCTCGCCAGGGTGCTCAAGCGCTTCCCCGAGCGGCGCGAGGAGTTCCGCACCTCGTCCGCCCCGACCCGCCGCTTCTACACCCCGGACGACGTGACCGACGTCGACTACCTCGACGACATCGGGTTCCCCGGGCAGTACCCGTTCACCCGCGGCGTGCAGCCCACGATGTACCGCGGGCGGCTCTGGACGATGCGCCAGTACGCCGGCTTCGGCACGCCCGAGGAGACCAACGAGCGCTTCCGCGAGTTGCTCGCGAACGGCCAGACCGGCCTCTCCGTCGCCTTCGACCTGCCGACGCAGACCGGCTACGACTCGGATCACCCGATGGCGGCCGGCGAGGTCGGCCAGGTCGGCGTCGCCGTCGACTCGCTGGCGGACATGGAGACGCTGTTCGAGGGCATCCCGCTGGACGGCATCTCCACCTCGATGACGATCAACGCGCCCGCGCCGATCATCGTCGCGATGTACATCGTCGCGGCGGAGAAGCAGGGGCACGAGCCGAGCGTGATCACCGGCACCGCGCAGAACGACGTGCTCAAGGAGTACGTCGCGCGCGGCACCTACATCTTCCCGCCCGAGCCCTCGGTGCGCTTCGCCGCGGATCTGATCAACTACTGCGCGCGCGAGGCGCCGCGCTTCAACTCGATTTCCGTCTCCGGCTACCACATCCGCGAGGCCGGCTCGACCGCCGCGCAGGAGGTCGCCTTCGCCTTCGCGAACGCCTTCGCCTACCTCGACCGCAGCATCGCGCAGGGGGCGAGCGTGGACGAGGTGGCGCCGCGCATCTCCTGGATCTTCAACACGCACAACTACTTCTTCGAGGAGGTCGCGAAGTTCCGCGCGCTGCGCCGGATGTGGGCGCGCGCGATGAAGGAGCGCTACGGCGCGACCAACCCGAACGCGATGACGCTGCGCACGCACACCCAGACCGGCGGCTCCACGCTGACCGCGCAGCAGCCGCTCAATAACCTCACGCGCTCCGCCGTGCAGGGCCTCGCCGCCGTGCTCGGCGGCGTGCAGTCGCTCGCGCTCTCCTGCTACGACGAGGCGCTGGCGCTGCCCACCGAGGAGGCGCAGCAGCTCGCGCTCCGCTCGCAGCAGATCATCGCCGAGGAGACCGGCGCGGCCGACACCGTGGACCCGCTCGCCGGCTCCTACTACGTCGAGTGGCTGACCGGCGAGCTGGAAGCGCAGGCCCAGTCCATCCTCGACCGCGTCGAGGACATCGGCGGCGCCGTCGCGGCGATCGAGGGCGGCTACATGCAGTCCGAGATCCAGGAGGCCTCGGTCGCCTACCAGCGCGAGGTCGAGAGCGGCGAGCGCGTGGTCGTCGGCGTCAACCAGCACGTCGACGAGGACGAGGACGCCACGCCGATCTTCCGCCCCAACACCTCGGTGATCGACGCGCAGCTGCAGCGGCTGGCACGGGTGCGCGGCGACCGCGACGAGGCCGCCGTCGCCACCTCGCTGGCGGGGCTGCGCGAGGTGGCGCGCGGCGACGGCAGCCTGATGGATCCGGTGCTCGACGCCGTGCGCAGCTACGCGACACTTGGCGAGATGTGCGGCGTGCTGCGCGAGGAGTGGGGCGAGTACATCCCGCCGACCGCCGTGTAGCGGTCGTCCACAAGCGCACCCTGCGTTACAACACCACCGCAAGCGGATCGGAGCCGCGAGGGGCAGCGGATCGCTGCGTCCGGTAACGGGAGGTCTGACATGGCGGGTGCACTCGAGGGACAGGTGGCGGTGGTGACCGGCGCAAGCCGCGGCATCGGGCGCGCGTGCGCCATCGAACTGGCGCGCGAGGGCGCAAGCGTGGTCGTCAACTACCTGTCGAACGCCGACGCGGCCGAGGCGACGCGCGACGCGATCCACGAGTTCGGCGGCACCGTCGTACTCGTCAAGGCCGACGTGTCCGACCCCGACGAGGCCTCGGATGTGATCGAGACCGCGGTCGAGGAGCTCGGCAAGATCGACATCCTCGTCAACAACGCCGGCATCAACCGCGACCGCACGATCGCGCGGCTCCCCGTCGAGGACTGGGACGAGGTCATCCGGACCGACCTGTCGTCGATGTTCTACTGCACGCGCGCCGCAATACCTCACATGCGCGAAGCCAACTACGGCCGGATCATCAACATGTCGTCGATCATCGGGCAGATGGGCAACGCCGGGCAGGCGAACTACGCCGCCGCGAAGGCCGGGATGATCGCGTTCACGAAGGCAGCCGCAAAGGAGCTCGCGCGCAACAACATCACCGTCAACGCGGTGTGCCCCGGCTTCATCGCGACGGACATGGTGAACTCCCTGACCGAGGACATCCAGGACAGCATCCGCAGTCAGATTCCGCTCGGCCGCTTCGGCGAGCCGGAGGAGATCGCGGCCGTGGTGCGCTTCCTCTGCACCGAGGGCGGCTGGTTCACCGGCTCCCAGCTCAGCCCCAACGGCGGCCAATACATGTAGGGTCGCTCCCGCGACGGGGGTGCGGCGGCGCAGGATCTGCCGCGGACGCCGGATGGTTCGGTGAGGCGCCGCGGAGGGCGCTGGCCGGCGCTCGGGATCGTCGGAGGTCGCGATGGTCGGCGATGCGATCACGCGTGGGTCGTCGACGGCAACTACTCGGCGGTGCTGCGGGACCTCGCCTGGGCGCGCGCGCAGACCGTCGTCTGGCTCGACTACGCCTTCCTCGTCTGCGGCTGGCGGCTGCTGCGGCGCACGGTGCTGCGCGTCGTCAGGCGCGAGGAGTTGTGGCACGGCAACCGCGAGACCTTCCGGCACTCGTTCACGGGCAAGGACTCGATCCTGCTCTGGTTCCTGCGCACCTTCCGTCGCCGCCGCGGCCAGTACGAGGCGGCGATGGCTGATCCCGCCACCGCGCACCTCGCCTTCGTACGCCTGCGCTCTCCGCGCGCGGCCGAGCGCTGGCTGGCTGCCATCCCCGGTCGCGAGGGCGCACGCTCCTCACGGAGTAGGATGCGGCGATGCCGCGCCGACTGCGCTTCTCCGCCCGCGCCGCCTACGCGCACCTGCGCGAGGCCGACCCGGTGGTCGGCGCGCTGATCGAGCAGCACGGGCCGTACCGCCCGCGCCCCGGCGGCGACCCGTACGCCTCGATGGTGCGCTCGATCCTCTTCCAGCAGCTCGCCGGCGCGGCCGCGCGGGCGATCCAGCGCCGCTTCTTCGCGCTCCACGGCGACGAGGAGCGCACGCCCGAACCGCTCGCCATCCTCGCCACGAGCGACGAGGCGTTCCGCGGCGCGGGCGTCTCACGCCAGAAGGCCGGCTACCTGCGCGACCTCGCGCAGCACTGCGTGGACGGCGCGCTCGACTTCACCGCGATCGCGGGCCTCGACGACGACGCGGTAATCGAGCGGCTGACCGCCGTACGCGGCATCGGCGAGTGGTCGGCGCACATGTTCCTGATGTTCGAGCTCGGCCGCCCCGACGTGCTGCCCACGGGCGACCTCGGCGTACGCAAGGGCATGCAGGCGGCCTACGGCCTCCCCGAGACGCCGACGCCCAAACAGGCGCAGGAGATCGGCGCCCCCTGGGCGCCCTACCGCACCGTCGCCTCCTGGTACATGTGGCGCGCCGTCGAGACCATCACGCCGGGCGCGTGAAGCTGCGGCGGGACACAAGGGTGCTACACTAGCGCTGACGCGCAACGGACGGACCCACGACATGGCTGCAGACGAACTCCCCCCCGACCCACAGGCGCCACAGACAACCCCGCCCCGGGAGCGGCGTCTGACCGAGGCCGAACTCGAAGCCCTTGAGGACGCCGAGGACGTGCGCATCTCCCTCGAACGGCTCAAGACCGAAGACAGCGTCTCGTGGGAGTCGATCAAGGCGAAGCACGGCCTGTAGTTCTCTCCTGCAGATGACTTGGAGGCTGGAGTTCAAGCGGTCGGCGGAGCGTGAGTTCGATCGTTTGCCAAGCCTGGTGCGAGAGCGTCTGGGACCACGCATCGATCAACTGGCCCACAACCCGCATCCGCGCGGCTACCGCAGACTCAAAGGCTCCGATCTGTGCCGCATCCGCGTCGGCAACTACCGCATCGTCTACGGCATCAACGACGATGAGCGCCTCATCGTGGTGACCGCCGTCCGTCATCGCTCGCGTGCGTACCGCGGCCTCCGCTGAGTCCGGGGAGCCGGACCGGCTCAGTCCAGCGAAGTGCCGAACTCGCGGCGCATCACCTCGAGGGCCTGCGCCTCCGCTTCCGCGTCCATGCGCAGGAACAGGCCCGAGGCCTCGACGACGCGCTCGCCGTCCTCGTCGTAGAGCTCGGCGCTGACCTCGATGCGGCGGCCGCGGGTGCGGTCGATGCGGCCGCGCACCAGCAGCGGGCGGTCGAGGCCGACGGCGCGGCGGAAGCGCGTCTGCATGCGCGCGGTCACGGCGAAGACGCGGTCGACGTACATCGCCCAGCCCATCGCCTCGTCGAGCAGCAGCGTCGCGAGGCCGCCGTGCATGAGGCCGGGGTAGCCGCTGTCCTCGCGCCGAGGCGTGTAGCTGGCAACCACGTCGCCGCCGTCGCGATCGAACTCGAGGTGGAAGCCGAGCGGGTTGTGCCGCCCGCAGCCGAAGCAGTACTGCTCGCGCAGCGCCGGGTCGATGCCGCCCTCGGTGCGCTCGTCAGTCATCGGACGTCCAGTCGCATCCGGACAGCGCGTAGCGGGCTTGCTGCGCGACATCCTCCAGGCGGAAGCCGAGGCGCTCCGCGATCGCGCGGCTCGGGCGGTTGCCGGCCGCCGCCTGGATCACGATCCTTCGCAGGCCCAACGAACCGAAGGCGTGATCGATGAGGGTCCGGCACGCGCGCGTCATGATCCCTCGGCCGTTGTGTCGCTCCGCCAGCCAGTAGCCGATCTCCGCCTCGCGGAGCCGCCAATCGATCCAGTTGAGTCCGATCACACCCACAAGCTGCCCCTCGACCTCCAGCCCGAGCGTGAGCGACGCGCCACTGGCGTAGCCCTCGCGCTCCTTGACGATGAACGTGCGCGCCGTCTCCAGAGAGTACCCGTGCGCCCAGGCCAGCCAACGCGCGAGGAACTCCTGGTTCTCCTCGACCAGTTGCACAAGCGGCCGGTCGTCGTCAGGCCTCAGTGCACGCAGGGCCACCGAGTCGCTGACGCGCAGCGGCGAGACATCGAGTGGGCCCTGCCCGCCGTCTTCGGTCTGGGACATCGCGCGCCCGTCCGGCGTCCCGGTGCTCACGACGCCCCCAGGGCTGCCCCGACATCGAGCAGCAGACAGCGGAACTCGCCGCCCGTCAGGCCGGGCGCAGGCTCCGAGTACTCGCGCCAGTGCGTCACGTACGCGCCGCTGAGCTTGATGGGTGATTCACGGCCCTCCGTGGAGCCTGACCCGGCTTGCCGGCTCCAAGCGAGCGAGCCGGACACCTCACGCCCGTCGTGACAGTGGAACTCGGCGGAGATGGCTTCGGCGCTACCTTCCTTCCAGAGGAGATGATCGTTAGTGAGCGCGATGACGTAGCCGGCATCGGCTCCCCCACGCTCGACCAGTCCCTCCGTGCGCACGACGTCCTTCCATGTGTCATACCGGAACCAATCCGGAGCGCCGTCCCGGAGGTCGTACCCTTCGCCGTCGACTTCGAAGTCGGCCTTCCGCGTCCCGTACTTCAACTCGATCACAGTCGCGTGCCCGTCCGTTCTCAGGCAGATGTCGAGGTGCGCACGCTGGCCGTCCAGCGTTACCGGATACTCCAACCGCACCTCGATGCCGGGGTGGCGCTCGCGGAGCACCCACGCGAGCGAGTGCTGGAAGTCCGCCTCGGAGTGGAACACGGGGCGCTGCTTCGCGAGCGCGGCCAGCGCCGCGGCGAGGTCGAGGCGCTCGCTCACGCGTCCGGAGCGCCGAGGGCGACCGTGGCCGTGCCGCTCAGCAGCACGGAGCCGTCCGCGGCCTCGCAGCGGACGTCGTAGCTGGCGACGCCGTCGGCGACGCCGCGCGGCTCGGCGTGCGCGGTGACCTGCACGGGCTGCACGGCGGGCGCGCGCCAGCGCACCCGCAGCGCGCCGCTCTCCGCCCAGCGCCGCCCGAAGGCGCCCGTCATCGCCTCGGAGACGAGGGCGAGCACGAGCATCCCGTGGGCGATGCGGCCTCCGAAGTCGCTGGCCGCGGCGAACTCCGCGTCGGTGTGGATCGGGTTCGGGTCGCGCGCCGCGACGGCGTAGCTATCGACGCGCGCCTGGTCGATCAGCCGCGTCACGGGGGCGACGGCGGGCGCCTCGGCGCTCACGAGGCCGCGCCCTCCGCGCGGGCGGGGGCAATCACCGTGCTGCGGCCGCGCAGCACCGGCTCGCCGCCCGCATCGCGCAGCTCGAGCTCGAACGCGACGATCAGCGATCCGCGGCGCTCGCTGTGCTGCGCGACCTCGATGCGCGCCTCGAGCGGCTCGCCGGGGGCGACGGCGCGCAGGAACGCGAACTCCTGGCCGGTGTGCAGCGCGCCCGCCGGCAGCGCCATCTGCTCCATCAACGCGCCAAGGATGAACGCGCCCTGCGCCAGCGGCGGGACGGCGTCCGTCCAGTGGTCGGCAGGCTCGCCGGTGGCGTCGAGGTAGGCGCGCGCCTCGTCCGCGCTCACGCTGAGCGCGATCGGCGGCAGCGCGTCGCCTCGCGCGAGCGAGTGGAAGTCGAGGGCCACGCGCGCCTCGCGGCAGGCTGCTAGCTAGCCGCCTTGACGGCGTCGCTGATCGCCGAGTGGTCGCGCGCGTCGGGGATCGGGTTCTTGACGATGTGCCCGATCGCGCCGTCCTTGTCGATCACCACGGTCAGCCGCTCGGCGGCCCAGAGGCCCTCGTTCCAGGTGTCGTAGGCCTTCGCGGTCTCGCCCTTGATGTCCGCGAGCAGGGAGTAGGGGAGCTGGTGCGCCTCCTTGTAGGCCGCGTGGGAGAAGCGGCTGTCGCGGCTGATGCCGAAGACCTGTGCGCCGAGGTCCATCCACTCCGAGTAGTCGTCGCGGATCTCGCACAGCTCGCCCGTGCAGATGCCGGAGAAGTCGAAGGTGTAGAAGACCAGCACCACCGGCGCGCCGCGCAGTGCGGAGAGCGTGACGTCCTCACCATCCTCGTTCGGCAGCGTGAAGTCCGGGGCCTCCTGGCCCACTGCGATCGCCATCTCAATCCCCCTCATCGCGCGCCGCTCGGGCGCGGTGTTCGTCGCTGTGTGGTCGCTCCCGCACTCTAACGCAGGGGCAATCCGGGCCGCACCCCTGCGATCGGTGCCGGAAAGATTGTTGGTGCGCTACGAGCGAGAAGTCAGAATCGTGTCACCGATGCCGGGCAAGGCACTGCGAGCCAGGGCCAGGCGCTACGAGCCCGGGAGTGGGCGGAAGGTGTTGGGGCTGCTCGGGGAGGTAGATGTAGCTCCGTGGCGCTACCCGGTCAGGCCCAGCGGCTCCACCTGCCGGTCGGGCCGCCTCGTGGCAAGGTCGTAGCTCGTCTGGAGGTTGATCCAGAAGCCCGGCGTGGTCCCGAACGCGCCGGATAGCAGCCAGGCCGTCTCCGCCGTGATCCCGCGCTTCCCGCGCACGACTTCGTTCACACGCTGCACGGGCACGCCAATATCCTCCGCCAGCGCGACCTGCGTGAGGCCGAGCGGCTTGAGGAACTCCTCCGCCAGAATCTCGCCAGCGTGGGTCGGGATGCGCTGCTCCGGCAACATGTCACTCGCTCCTATGCGTGATAGTCAACGATGCGCACAGCGAACGCCCTACCGGGCTCCCACCCGAACACGATACGCCATTGATCGTTGACCCGAATGCTGTACAGCGATCGACAGGCAGTCGCCTACCAGTCGCCGTCGCCGAGCCACTCCTCGATGCTCGCGGCGGCGACGTGGGCGTCGGCGAGCGCGGTGACGACGAGGTCGGCGCCGTTCACGTCGTCGCCCCCGGCGAAGACGCCGGGGCGGTTGGTGCGCATCGTTTGCGGATCGACGGTGAGGCGGCCCCACGGATCTCGCTCGACCGCCGGAGCGATCTCGCCCCAGCCGTCCTCGACGTTGTAGCCGATGGCGAGCACGAGCGCCTCGGCCTCGACCTCGAAGCTGCTGCCGGCGAGCGGCACGGGGCGGGCGCGCCCGCTCTCGTCCGGCTCGCCGAGTTGCATGAGCTGGCAGCGCAAGGCCCGGAAAGCGCCGCCGTCATCGAGCAGGATCTCCGTGGGGGAGGTGAGGAACTCGAAGATCACGCCCTCCTCGTGGGCGTGCATGCGCTCCTCCTCGCGGCCTTGCATCTCCAGCTCGGTGCGGCGGTAGACGAGCCGCACCTGCTCCGCGCCGAGCCGCACCGCAGTGCGCACGCAGTCCATCGAGGTGTCGCCGCCGCCGACCACCACGACGCTGCGCAGCTCCGGCAGCGGCTCGCGCAGCCCCTCCGGCAGGTCCTCCGGTGGCAGGTTGCCGCGCACCAGGAACTCGGTCGCCTCGTAGACGCCGGGCGCGTCCTCGTGCTCCAGCCCCAGGTGCACGCCCTCGATCGCGCCGGCGGCGACGAACACCGCGTCGAACTCGCGCTCGAGCTGCTCGAAGGGGATGTCCTCTCCGATGCGGACGCCGAGGGTGAACTCGACGCCGAGGTCGCGCAGCCGCTCGATGCGGTCGGCGACGGTGGCCTTGTTCTGCTTGAAGTTGGGGATGCCGTAGTGCAGCAGCCCGCCCGCCACCGGCCAGGCGTCGTAGACGACGACACGATGGCCGGCCCGTGCGATGCGCTCCGCGACGCCGATGCCGGCGGGCCCGGATCCGATGATCGCGAGGCTCTTGCCGGTGGCGGGAGCAACCACCGCGGGCGGCGGATTCCCGTGCACGATCTGCCACTCGGTCACGAAGGTCTCGAGCTTGCCGATGGCGACCGGCTCGCCCTTCTTGCCGACGACGCAATGGCCCTCGCAGAGCCGCTCCTGGGGGCAGAGGCGGCCGCACATCTCGGGCAGTTCGCTGGTCTCGCGGAAGACGTTGGCGGCGCCGTCGAAGTCGCCCTGTTCGAGCAGCCAGAAGGAGGCGGGGATGTCGTTGCCGACGGGGCAGGCGACCAGGCAGGGGGCGGCGGGGCACTGGATGCAGCGGGTCGCCTCGGCCTTCGCGGCCTCCGGGTCGAAGAGGTGGAAGACCTCGTCCCAGTTGCCGGTGCGGACCTCGGGCGGCTGTTTCGCCGGCAGCTCCGGCTCGAGTAGCAGGCGCGCCTTGCGGTCCACGTTCGGGCGTTGGGGACGCGCTGGAGGCTCGGGGGGCGGTGGGGGCGGTGGCGCTGCCGCGGGCGGGGAACGGTCGGCAGGCGGCGGCTCGGCCTCCGCGTTGCTGTCTACAAGTTCTGCGACCATCGCCTCGCCAGCTGTCCCGTTCGAGGGGCCGAGCGCGCTCACTCGCCGGACACGGGGAGCACCCTCAGCCTACGGCGGCCCCTGCCGCCGCTCAACCGCAGGGCGCCAGGGCTCCGCCGCAGGATCGCACGTCCTCGTTACGGGCGTGTGAGGGATTCAGCGCGGGACGGTGCCCGCCGCGCTCACTCCGTCGCGGTCGCCGGGAGGCGCGCGCGACGCAGCGAGGTCGCCACCAGCGCGACGGCGAAGGCGATCGTGGCGGCGATCACGACGGCGGGGCTGGCGGCGGCGCCCGCGTGGAACGAGGCGTACAGGCCGACCACCGAGGCAGCCACCCCGATCACGAAGCTGACCGCCATGATCTGCGGGATGCGGCGCAGCAGCAGGCTGGCGGTCGCCGGCGGGATGATCAGCGTCGCCGTGACCAGCACGATCCCGATCGCCTGCAGCGCCACCACCACGGCGAGGGCGATCAGCACCAGCAGCGCGAACTCGAAGAACATCGTCCGCACGCCCGCCGCGGACGCCATCGCCGGGTCGTAGGCGACCATCACCAGCTCCCGGTAGAAGGCGAGCACGAAGCCGAGCACGAAGACGGCGAGCACCAGCTCGCCGAGCAGATCGGCCTGCGAGACACCGAGGATGTCGCCGAAGAAAAACGAGATGAGGTCCGGCGTGTAACTCGAGCGGCGCGAGATCACGAGGATGCCGAGCGAGAACGCCGAGACGAAGAAGATCGCGATCGCCGTGTCGTAGCTGATCCGTGAGGTGCGCCGCACGTAGCCGATCCCGAGCGCCGTGGCGACGGCTGCGACGAGCGCGCCGAGCGCCACGCTCGCGCCGTTCACGAAGGCGATCGCGACGCCCGCCAGCGTCGCGTGTGCGAGCCCGCTGCCCGACGCCGCCAGCCCCTTGTGCACGACGAAGGTCCCGACGACCGAGCCGACGAGGCTGACAATCACCAGCGAGGCGAGTGCCCGCCGCATGAAGGCGTACTCCCACGGGTCAATCAGCCAGTCCGCGAGTTCAACCATCGGTCCGCCCTCAGTCGCCCCGGCGCTCCCGTTGCCCTACGTGACGATGACCTCGCGGTCCGCGCCGATGGGGACGAGGGGACGCCCGAAGGTGCGCGAGAGCACCTCCTCGGTGAGTACGTCGGCGGGCGCGCCGTAGCCCTGCACGCGGCGGTTGAGGCAGAACGCCTCGTCGCAGGAGGTGGCGACGCAGGAGAGGTCGTGCGTGGCGATCAGGATGCTGCAACCCTCGTGGGTGAGCTCGTCGAGGATCGTCAGCAGGTCGTGCTCCACGCCCGCGTCGAGGCCGGCGAACGGTTCGTCGAGCAGCAGCAGCCGGGCGCCTCGCGCGATCGAGCGGGCGATCAGCACGCGGCGGCGCTGTCCGCCCGAGAGCTCGCCGACCTGCCGCCCGGCGAACTCGGAGAGCCCGACGCGCGCGATCGCCTCCTCCGCGGCGGCACGGTCCTCGCCCGACCAGCGGCGGAACGGGCTGGAGCCCCTCCAGCGGCCCATCAGCACCACGTCGCGCACGCTGACCGGGAACTCCCAGTCCACCTCCTCGACCTGCGGCGTGTAGGCGACGTCGGAGCGCGTCTCGGAGACGGGGCGGCCGAAGATGCGAACCTCGCCGAGCAGCGGACGCACGACGCCGACGATCGACTTGAACAGCGTGGACTTGCCGGCCCCGTTCGGCCCGACAAGGCCGACCATCTCCCCCTCGGGGACGACGAAGCTGACGTCCTCGAGGGCAGGGGGCTTGCCGGGATAGCCCGCCCAGAGGCCGCTCACCTCCAGGGCGAGTGGGCCGTGTGCGTGCCCGCGCGCGAGCCGCGCGCGCGCCTGGGGATGGCCCGCGCCATCGAGACCCGCGGTCTCGTGCTCGTGCGAGGGATCCTCGTGGCCCACGGGGCCGTGTGCGCCGTGCCCGTGGCTGTGGCTGTGGCTGTGATCGTGATCCTCTGCCACTGGACCTCTCCGCTCACTTGGCCCCACGAACGTTACCCACCGCCGAGCCCGTCGGCCAGCGCCTTCGCGTTCGCGCGCATGGCTTCGATGTAGGTGCTCACCTCATCCGTGAAGGCGCCACTGTACAGCGTCAGTACGCGCACGCCCGCCTCCCCGGCGATCGCGTCGAGGGCGGCGGCGGCGAACTGCGGCTCGCGATAGACGGCGCCCACATTGCGCCCGGCGACGATCTCGATGATCCCGGCGACGGCGGCGGCGCTCGCCTGCTGCGAGGGGCTGGCCGGCAGCACCGCGGCGGCCAGCTCGAGGCCGTACTCCGCGGCGAAGTACTGGAAGGCGTCGTGGTAGACGATCAGCACCCGGCGCTCGAGCGGGATGCCGGCGATCGTGGCGCGCAGCTCTTCGTCGAGCGCCTGCAGCCCGGCGAGGTAGGCCTCCTCGCGCTCGCGGTAGACGGAGGCGTTGTCCGGGTCGGCGGCAACCAGTCCGTTCGCGATGTTGCGCACGTAGACCATCGCGTTCGGGACGGTCAGCCACATGTGCGGATCGACACCCTCGGCGGTCGCGATGCCGTCGCCCTCTTCTTCCTCGTGGTGACCGCCCTCGAGTGGGTCGATGCCCTCGGCCGCGACGACGAGGGAGGCGTCGTCGGGGATGTGCTCGAAGATCGTGCGGAGGGCGCCTTCCTCGAGGTTGTAGCCGTTCACGATCACGACGTCCGCCGCGGAGATGTTGCGGATGTCCGTGGTGGTGGCGCTGAAGCTGTGCGCGTCGGCGCCCGCCGGGATCACCGACACGACCTCGGCGTCGTCCCCCACGATCTGCTCGGTGAAGTGGGCGATCACGCCCGTGGAGGCGACGACCTGGAGCCGCCCGCCGTCCTCGCCGTCATCGTCATCACCACCGCCGCACGCCACGACGGCGAGGGCGAGCGTGATGAGGAGCGAGGCCCAGAGCGTCCGCAGCGAGAAGACGTCGCGCATCACGTGGCCCCGGCCTGATACCCGGTCGCAGATTGTTCACAGTACGATACTCCGTCTCAGCAAGTCCCGCAAGATACTCGGCCCAGACGGCGAGCAACTGCGCGTCGTGGCCGGAGCGGAGCCACGACTGCCGGGGTGGGGCTGGGGACGGGCTGAGTTACCCGCTGCAGTTCGCGCAGAGGCCGTAGACCTCGAGGCGGTGCCCGTGGATGTCGAAGCCGCTGCGGCGTCCGAGTTCGCCGAGCAGATCCTCGATGTCGCTGCTGGCGAAGTCATCGGTCGCGCCGCACTGCGAGCAGACGAGGTGATGGTGATGGCGCGCGTTGTCGGTGAGCCGGTAGCCGACTGCGCCGTCGTCCAGCACCACCTGGCAGAGCACGCCGATTTCCTGCAGCAACCGCATCGTCCGGAAGACGGTGGCGCGGCCGACGCCGGGGGCGGCCTGCACTACGTGGTCGGCGGTGAAGTGATCGCCGAGGCCGCGCATCGTCTCGATCAACTGTCGGCGCGGCTCCGTGAGGCGACGGCCGCTGTCGGCGAGCCGGCGTTCGAGCGTGCGTGCCGAGACCATCGCAACCCCTCGCGCGCGGGTCCGGAGCGTCCCGCTGGCACTTATGGTCGGGTCGCCCGCGTGGCCTGTCAATGGACAGGGTCACGCCCGCTGGGCGACCTCTGCCAGCGCACGGCGCATCATGCACAATGGGCGGGCGCGGCGAGCCGCCATCGCAAGCTGACGCAGGCGCTGGAGGCGTCGAGCAGGTGAGCAGGCCATGACCAGACCACGGCTGCGAGTCGCGCTATGGCTGCTGATGCTGGCCCTGGTGCTCTGGATCGGCTGGAACGCGCGCTGGGCGCTGTTCCCCTTCGCGATCGGGGGCCTGCTCGCCTACGTGCTCACGCCGGCGGTGGATCACCTCGCCTCGCTCGCCTCGTTCCTGCCGGGCGGCACGCCGGAGAAGAACGTCATCTCGCGCGGCGTCGCCGTCCTGCTGGTCTACCTCGCAATCCTCGTGATCCTGGTCGGACTCGGCCTGCTGGTCGTCCCCGTTGCGATCGAACAGGGCGCCGAGTTCGTCGACCAGTTCCCTGAACTGCGCATGCGCGCGCAGGATCAGTTCAACTCCTGGCTCGAACAGTATCGCGAGCGCGTTCCCGAGAACGTTCGTGAACGCATCGATACGGCGATCGCGGACAACGCCGACCGGATCGGCATTGAGATCGCTGCGCACACGACGGACTCGTTCTCCGTGCTGACGACGACGCTCGGAGTGATCTTCGGCTTCCTGATCGTTCCCTTCTGGCTGTTCTACGCGCTGCGCGACCGCCACCGCTTCGAGGACAACTTCGCGGCCGCCGTGCCGGCCGTCGCGCGCCCGGACATGCTCAACGGCATCCGCATCGCGGACGCCCTGGTCGGCCGCTATCTGCGAGGCCAGCTGATCCTCGGCGGCGTGGTCGCCGTGATGACGTTCATCGGGCTGACGCTGCTCGACGTGGAGCTCTCGATCGCGCTCGCGCTCTTCGCCGGCGTGACTGAGTTGATCCCGATCCTCGGGCCCTGGATCGGAGCGCTGCCCGCGCTGCTGCTGGTAGCGGCGAGCGGAGACCCGGAGAAGATCCTGTGGGTGGCGCTGCTCTTCGTGCTGGTGCAGCAGCTGGAGAACAACCTGCTGGTGCCGCGCATCCAGAGCCAGGCCGTGGACCTGCACCCGGCGGTCATCATCCTGCTGCTGGTGGCCGCCGGCTCCGTGTTCGGCTTCCTCGGGCTGGTGCTGATCGTCCCGCTGACGGCGCTGCTGCGTGAGATCTTCTGGTACGCCGACAGCCGCCTGCGCGGCCTCGAGCCGTCCGAGGCGCTCGGGGAGTCCCACGCAGCGCGCCACTTCGACCTCGCAGCTGCGGAGGAGCCACCGGACGAGCCGCCCGACGATGAATCCGCGGAGGGCGAGGCCGCCACCACGGCGCCGTCTCCGGGCTAGGGCAAGATGTCGCCGCTGAGCACGATCGGCGGCTGCAGTGAGCCGGCGCCACCGGGCGGCCCGGTTGCGACGACGACCGAGCGGGGGTCGAACGGGAAATCCAACTCGATCAGCATCTGCGCCTCGCCCTCGGTCGAGGGCAGGAACGTGCCCGCGGAGATCATGCGCTCGCCGTCGTCCAGCCAGACCTCGTAGAGGGTGCCGAGCGGGAGCGGCGGAAGTCCCTGCGCGATCAGCACGCCGCTGTGCAGCGAGGGACTCCAGACGTAGCGCCCGCTCGCTCCGTGGCCGGCCCCGGCGCTGACAACCTCGGCCGTCCAGACCTCGGGGTCGGCGAGGATGGCGACGGTCCGCCGGTGCGTGTCCTCCACGCGGATCAGCTCGGCCCGCAGCGCCTCGTCGCTGCCCGCGACCAAGCCGCGGTCGAGCACATCGATCCTCCTCGAGTCCGAGGTGACGACGGTCTGGAGGACCGCGGCTTCCTGCCGCAACTGGCCGAGCTCGCCCTGCAACTGCACGGCCCAGCCGGCGGAGACGGCGAGCGCGGCGATCAGCGCGGCGGCGGCAAGTACCCGCAGGATCGGGAAGCGGCGGCGGCCGGGGCGCTCCTCCTGCCGGGCGGCGCGCAGCACGCGGGCGCGCAGGCCCGGGTCGGCGCGCCTCAGCGGCGCGTCCAGCGCGATCAGGTCGGCCACCTCCTGGTACTCGGCAAGCTGCCGCGCCGCGCCCGCGTCACTGCTCGCGAGCTCCTCGACGGCGCTCGCCTCGGCGCCGCTGAGGCCGCCGAGCGCGTAGGCGGCGAACAGCTCCTCGCGCTCCTGGGGCGTCACGATCGGCCTCCTCCGAGCTGCTCGCGCAGTTTGTTCATCGCCATGCGCGTGCGCGTCTTGACCGTGCCCAGCGGCGTCTCCGTGCGCGCGGCGATTTCCGCCTGCGTGAGGCCCTCGAAGTAGGCGAGTTCAAGCACCCGCCGCTGCGGCGGCGGCAGCGATGCCAGTGCGGCGCGCACCTCGCGGCGATCGTCGCCGATCGCCGCCGCCAGCTCGGGAGCGTCCAGGCGGTCGGTGCTCCGCACATGTTCGGGGGCATCGGGCCGGCGATCCTCGATGCGCAGGCGGCGGCTGATCCGCCGCACCTCGTCGATCGCGCGATTGCGGGTGACGGACATCAGCCAGCTCAGGAAGCGCCCCCGCGTGGGGTCATAGGATTGCGGGCGGCGCCAGAGGCGGAGGTAGACCTCCTGCACGATGTCCTCCGCCAGCATCTGGTCGCGGACGATGCGCAGCGCCACCGAGTAGACGAGGATGTGGTAGCGGTCATAGAGCTGCTCCAGCGCGCGGCCTTCGCCCGCGGCCAGCCGCTCCATCAGGAGATCGTCGAGCGCGCGAGCGTACGAGGCGTCTTGGGGGCGCGCTGCTTCGGCGCGGCCCAGCCGCAAGGGGATCCGTTCGCTGCCGGCGTGTGCGTCGGCCAGGGTATCCCCCTTCCGATTCGCTGCCGGGCGTTCCGGCCATTGTAAGACTCCGCACGGGTCCGGGGGGTTCCCGCTCCCGCGGGCAGAGGGTGAGGGGATCCGTCAGACGCGCGGCGCTAGACGGCGGCGCCCGTGGCGAAGAGCAGGCCGCGCGCGAGCACCTCGCCCGCGAGGACGGCGCCGACGGCGATGTAGAGCAGGCCGGTGGCGGACATCATTCCGCGGATCGTCGCCGCCCGCCACGCCAGCCAGGCGAGCACGAGCGGGAACAGCAACCCTACGCCGACGCGGAACCAGAAGGCCGGGTTCTCGCCCAGCGAGACGCCGAACGCGGTCTGCGTGAGCGGCGTCTCGCGTACCGGCGCGGCGACCCCCACCACGACGAGCAGCAGTTGCACGAGCAGCGCCCCGAAGAGCAGCAGCGACATCTGCTCCAGCGGCTCCTTCGGCAGCCCCGAGTTCGTCAGGTACCAGTGCCCCCAGCTCATCGCCATCAGCGAGCCGCCCAGCACCAGCGCCGAGACGAGCATGCTGGCCAGCACGCCGGCGTAGGACCAGGCCGGCGCCGAGATCAGCGCCGCGAGCAGCACGATCGCAAGCAGGCCCGCCGCCCCACCCGCAGCGCCGAGCAGGCGCGCCAGCGCGGCGCGCTCCGTGAACGCCGCCACCAGGTGCAGCACGGAGACGGCCGTGAACAGCAGCAGCGCAGCGCGGAGCCCGTCGAGAACGCCACCGCGCAGCGTGTAGCCATCGATCCCCGCCTGCGGGTCGAGGCGGAAGGCGATGAGCAGCGCCAGCACGGCGGCCGGCACGACGATCGCCGCGCCGGTCTGCACGTAGCCGCGCGTCACCATGCCGCGCGCATCGAACCAGGTGACGAAGACGAGCGAGCCGACGGCCAGCTCGGCGATCAGGATCAGCACCGTGTAGGGCAGCGAGTCCGCGCTCACGACGTTGGGGCCCCGTGCGCGAGCCTCGCCCGAATCGCCCCCGCGGTCAACGCGCGCGCGCCCGCTTCGGCGCCCGCGTGCGGTTGACAGGCCGATCCGCGCGGCTAACGATCGCGCCGTGCCCACCTCATCGCGCCGCTACGGTTCGAACCGGCGCTGGCTGCTCAAGGCCTTGCGCGAGGTGGCGCACGAGGTCCAGCAACTGACCTGGGGACTCGACGACGCGATCCTGACGCGCCGCCCGCCGCCGCAGACCGGACTGCGCGAGGACTGGTCGATCCTCGAGATCGTCGGCTTCCTGCGAGATTCCGAGGCGGAAGACCTGCGCGCGGTGGAGGCGATCCTGGCCCGCTCCGGCGCACGGCTCCCGGAACGCCGCGCGCATCTGGGGCCGGGTGAGCGCAGCTACCGCCTCGAGCAGTTTCAGAACCTGCTGCGGCAGTTCGCCTCGTTCCGCGAGGAGCTGCTCTGGACGCTGGAGTGGGCCGGCTCGGCCTGGGAACACCGCGGCGTCCACCCCCACCGCGGCGAGGTGACCCTCGACCAGTTCATCCACGAGATCAACGAACGCGACCTGGAGGCGATGTGGAGCCTGCGCCACCTCCGCGAGGCGCAACCGGCCGCTTCGAGCACGCCGGAGCCGTGGCGGTCGTAACCAGGCCGCGGGCGGTACGCCACTGCGCACACCATGCCCTGGCGCGGGCTAGCCTTCTCCGGGAGTGACGAACGCCGCCACCGCCCGCCGCGCCCTCGCGCAGCACGAATCCGTACGCCTTCTCCGCAAGTCCCGATTCGGGCTGATCGCCCCTCTGAGCGGGTGACTGGATCTCCATCCCGCACTCCTCCCGCGATGACCCGACCGATGATACGGCGGCCCCGAGGTGCCGCCGTGCTGCTCCGTCCAGCCGCGCTCAGGTCGCTATCATCGCGCCGCCGGGTGCGCGACGGCGCGCCGAAGACGGGAGGCCAGCGTGACGACGGATGATCTCCGGGCGCGGAGCGCGGACGGTCCGCAACCGAGCGCCTACGCGGGATTCCAGGGCACGGTCGGGCGGACGATCGCGGCGTCGGAGTCGTGGTGGCCGCCGCGTCCCACGCCGCCCGAGGGCGCACCGAACATCGTCATCGTGCTCGCCGACGACCTCGGCTTCTCAGACCTCGGGTGCTACGGCTCCGAGGTCCAGACGCCGCACCTCGACCGGCTCGCGGCGGACGGCCTGCGCTACACGAACTTCCACGTCACGCCGATGTGCTCGCCGACGCGGGCGGCGCTGCTGACGGGGCGGAACTCCCACGCCGTCGGCGTGGGCTGGGTGGCGCACGCCGACCCCGGCTTCCCGGGCTACGCGATGGAGCTCGCGGGAAACGCACCGACGATGGCCGAACTCCTGCGCGACGCCGGCTACGCCACGATGATGGTCGGCAAGTGGCATCTCTCGAAGGACTCGGCGCTGTCGCCCTTCCAGCGCATTCACTCGTGGCCGGTGCAACGCGGCTTCGACCGCTACTTCGGCTTCCTCGGGCCGTTCACGAACCTGCACATGCCCAACGAGCTGATGGAGGACAACCACCGCGTCGAGATCGACCGCTATCCCGACGGCTACTACTTCACGGACGACGCGACCGAGCGGGCGATCAGGATGATCCGCGAGCAGAAGGCCGCGAACCCGCGCCAGCCGTTCTTCCTTTACTTCGCGCACGGCGCGCCCCACGCGCCGCTGCACGCCAGGCCGGACGACATCGCGAAGTACCGAGGGGTCTTCGACGGCGGGTGGGACCACGAGCGCGAAGCTCGCTTCCGGCGGCAGCTTGAACTCGGCGTGATCCCGGAGGGGACCGAGCTGGCGCCCCGGAACCATGAACGCGGTCACAGCGTGCTCCCGTGGGACGAACTCTCCGCACGAGAGCAGACGCTGTTCGCCCGCTACGAGGAGCTCTTCGCGGGGATGGTCGACAACATCGACCAGAACTTCGGCCGCCTGATGGGGGCGCTCGAAGAGCTGGGCGAGCGCGACAACACCATCGTCATCTTCACCTCGGACAACGGCGCGTCACGCGAGGGCGAGGTGCAAGGCACGTCCGAGTACCTCAGCGTCTTCGCGCGGGCCGCGGGTCAGATCGACCGCGACCACGCGAAGCTGGACCTCCTGGGAGGGCCGCAGTCATGGCCGCACTACCCGCGCGGCTGGGCCATGGCCGGGAACACCCCGTTCCGGCTGTACAAGGTGAACACGCACGCGGGCGGCCACCAGGTGCCGTTCATCATCTCCTGGCCAAAGGGCATCAGCGGCGGCGGCGAACGGCGGGCGCAGTACGCCCACGTCACCGACGTGCTCCCGACGATCCTCGAGCTGGCGGGCGCCGAGGCCCCAACCGCGCTTGACGGCGAGGCGGCACCGCCGCCGGCCGGCGCGAGCTTCGCGGAGAGCCTCGCGGATGGCTCTGCCGCCTCGACCCACCCGGAGCAGCTCTACGAGATGATCGGACATCGCGGCTACTACCGGGACGGGTGGAGCGCGGTCACGCTGCATCGCCGCGGCGGGCCGTACAGCGACGAGGAGTGGGAGCTCTACGACCTTCGCGAGGACCCCACGGAGCTCCGCGACCTCGCCAACGAGCACCCCGAGAAGGTGAAGGAACTCGCCGAGGCGTGGGAACAGGCCGCCCTCGATAACCAGGTCTTCCCGCTCGACGACCACAGCGGCCTGAAGCAACTGCTGCGGCCGCCTGAGGACGAGGTCATGGCAGAGCCGCTGACGATCTACCCGGGGACTCCGACGCTCGAGCGCGGTCGCTCGCTGATGCTGACGCAGCAGCGCTCATTCACGGTCACCTCGCGGTTCCACTACGAGGCGGGCGACGCAGGCGTGATCGTCGCACACGGCGCACAGGGCGGCGGCTACGTGCTCTACGTCGAGGACGGCGAGATCGTCTTCGCCTACAACGGCTACGGCGCGATGTCGGAACTCGCCGGCGGCGCGCTCCCCGAAGGCGACCTCGAGGTCGTGCTCGAGTTCACGGCCCTCGCGCGCAACGGCGGCTCCGCCGCGCTGCTGGTCAACGGCGAGTCGCGCGGCACGCTCGAGGAGCTGGTGCAGCTCCACCCGCTCGCACCCTTCGAGGGCATCGACATCGGCATCGACCGGCGGTCGCCAGTCTCGTGGGACCTCTACGAGCGGCACGGCCCGTTCCCCTACAGCGGCCGGCTCACCTCGGTGACCTACACGCCGGGGGACATGGCGCCGGACGCGCCGATCCTCTCAATCGACGAGATCCGGGAGCGGGCGCTGCAGTTCGACTAGCCCAACTACCCGCTTTCCCGCCAGAGAGGGAGAGGGGCCGGACCGCTTTCGATAGCTGCGGTCGTGGTGCCGATCCGGCGGGGGCGTGGGGGCGCAGCCCCCACAGGAAAGAAATCCGAGGGCGGGTGGGTGGGCCAGAGCGGCGCGCAGCGCGTGCTCGTCCGGGATGGGGGTGTGGGGGGCGCAGCCCCCCGCAGGAGACACGCGATCAGCCCCGGAAAGTTACGCAAAGGTCTCCCAGCGGGGAGGGGGTTGGGGTGAGGGTCCGGCTCCCCCGCCGGTAGGTCCAGGGAAGGTCCGAGGTCCGCTCACGGATCAGGGCGAGGGTGCGCCACATCCGGGCAGCAGAAGACGGCGCGCGATGCGCCTCGATTTGGGGACGGAAACCCGCGAGCCGTGTCGGCGGCGTCGGGTTCCGGGCGTTCTCGGGCTCGCTAGTTCTGGCGACCCGTCGGGCGTTTCTTGGCCAGCCCCCGCAAGTACGGGTTGGAAGGATTCGCGGGGAATCCGCGCTCCTCGCCGCACCCCTTGCAGCGGCCCGGCACCTCGCCACCGGAAGGCTCCGAGAGCATCCAGTGATGGACGTGGCTCGTGCCGGTCCCACTCCTCGCCTCTGATGTCATCCGCGCCCCCTCGCACGATGCACCAGCCCGCCAATCGGCGGACCCTGGGACCCGAACGCCGACAGCCCATGCCGCGAGGGCATCCAGCGCCTTCTCCCGCATAGTGCCACACCGTGTCCAGTCCGCGCAGCGCATCGCCACGATGCCGCCGCCGGGCGAACGCCGTCTCTACCCAACCCGCAAGCAAAATCAGGTACTGGGAACGCGGTACGTTCGCGGTGCGGCGCGCGCTCATTGAGGCGCAGCCGGGACGAGGCTGGAGGACTCGGCGATGCGCAGCAGCTCTTCGAAGGAGACGGAGTCCGTTTCGAGGAGGGCGACGACGTCCCCGTCGCGCCAGAGGAGGCTGAGGACGCCGCCTGCGGAGTAGCGGTAGGCGTCATCGAGGCTGGAGTCGACAGGTTGCCAGGAGCGCGCCGCCCGGGGGACACCGCCGGGACGGAGGCGCTGACGGAGCAGGATGTAGGCGCCGTCGGGGGCTTCGAGCAGGGACCAGACGGCGACCGGGCCGCAGCCACCGTTCGCGCTGCCCCCGGAGCCCGCCGCGGTGGAGTGGTAGCCGGCCGGCGCGTACGCGGGTCTGAGGAAGCCGGGCTTGGCGGGGAAGGACGCTCCGCCGATCGGACCGCTGGAGCTACTGCATGACTGGACATACGGGGCTTCGACTTCGCGGGCGCCGGGAGGAGGGTCGAAGGTGAATCGGCTGGCGTCGATCTCGGTGTCGTAGTCGAGCGCCGTGACCTCGGAGCTGTAGGACTGGCCGCCGCCTTCGCCACCGCCGGCCCAGCGCATGATGAACATGCGCTCCGGGTCGACGAACACGCGGCCGCTGCCGCCGGTAGAGGAGCGTAGTTCGACGATCTGCGTGCGACGGCCGAGCAGCGTGGCCTCGCCGGCAAGGTCGACCTCGAGGTGGTCGCCACGCTCGCGCCACTGCTCGATGAGCGCGTCGATGGTCTCAGCGTTGGCCGGGCCGACGGGTGCGCTGAAGGTTGGGAGGAGCATCACTCCGTCTGGGATTACCCCGATGCTGCGCCGCCGGTAGGTGTTCGAGCGATCGTCGTATTCCCAGAAGTCCATCTCGTTGACGACCGTCAGGGCCACGCCGTCGTCGATGATGGAGCCGACGGTTTCGATTTCCCAGCGCCAGCGAGCCGGGTCGCGCGCGTACCACCAGCGGATGACGCTCCGGCCCCCGGCGATACCGAAGCGAGCGAGCGGGTCGTCGGGCGACGGCTCGACCTCGACAGCGACTTCGGCGTAGAAGCCGGGGGTGCGCGCTGGTTCGTCGGCGGAGCTGCAGGCGAGGGCGAGGGTCGCCGCGAGCAGCAGAGGGAGCAGGATCGCGATCTGGCGCTGGGCCGCGATGAACATGATTGCCGGATGTCTGTACCGGGCGCGCGGGATGGTCGCTACTCTACGCCCGCGTCCGTCATCGCCGCCTTGACGCGATCAAGGATCAGCGTCGGCAGCGGGTCCACCCCGTGCAGCAGCGCGGCGTAGTAGGAGACCCAGTCGCCAAGCTGGCAGGCCTCGAGGACCGCGCCGAGCGGGTCGGCTGCCTCGATCCCCACGATCTCGCAATCCACGCCCGCGGCGGCGAACTCGGCGACGGTCAGCTGCGCACGCAGGCGGTTGCGCGGATCCAGGGCCGCGCCCTCGAGCAGCACGACATGGAGCGCGCGAGCGGCCTCCTGCCGCCGTTCGAGCGCGACGATGGTGTTGTGGTCGGCCTCGGGGAGCGCGCCGGCGAAGGCCCACTGCTTCGCGTTCTCCGCGAGCTGCCCCGCCCAGCGGCGCGCCGCGACCGCGAGCACGTCGCCGCCGACGATGTACGGCAGCCGCTCATGCAGCCGCAGCGCGATCTGCTTCGCCGCGTTCGAGGCGGTCGGCTGCTGCGGGCCCCACGCCTCGGCGCGGCGCTCGAGTTCGCGCAGCGCGTGTTCGACGGCGGCGTCGTCGAGGTCCACCACGCCCAGGCGTCTCAGCACCTCGAGCAGCGGGAGCACGCTGTAGCCGAACGCGGTGCGGGGCGGGCCGTCGAAGTTGTAGGCGATGAGCGGCACGTCGTGCTCCGCGGCGAGCGCGGCCAGCGACCCGCCGGTCGTCAGCGCCAGGCGCATCCCGGGGCCGCCGAGTTGCGCGGAGAAGGCCGCGATCACCTCCTCCGTATTGCCGGAGAAGGAGCAGGCGACCAGCAGCGCGCGCTCGCCGACCGGAGGCGCGGCGTAGTCGCGCACGACCTCGATCGGCGTCGAGCCGAGCCGCCCGGCGACCGTCGCGGCGACGTCGCCGCCGATCGCCGAGCCGCCCATGCCGAGGACCACGACGCGCTCCGGGCGAGTGAAGGCCTCCGGCAGCGGCCAGCCGCGGCCCAGTTCACAGGCCGCCCGCGCCTGCCGCGGCAGATCGGCGATCAGCCGCCAGAAGCCGCTCGCGTCGACGCGATCGCGCAGGGCGGGGTCGTCGAGCATGCTCGCGCCTCTCTCGTCCTGCGCCGCGCCGTGACGCCCTATCCTGTCCTCATCCTGTGCATGACGGCATAGGGCGCTGTTCAGCACCTCGACGCCGGGTCACAGGGTAGCCACCGGTGGGCGCGAGCACGAACGCGGCGCCGTCAGGAATCGTTCGCACAGATGGAGCACGCGTGAGCAAGCAGGCGCTCGTCACGGGATCCTCGGGCTTCGTCGGCGGCCACCTCGTACGGCGACTGGCCGCCGAGGGCTGGAGTGTCAGCGGCCTCTCGCTCGCGCCGGGCGAGCCATCGCCGGACGGCGTCCGCGAGCACCTTGCCGACATCCGCGACCTCGAGGCGACGCGTGCGATCCTCGCCGAGGCGCAGCCGGAGGTCGTCTTCCACCTCGCGGCGCAGGCCTCGGTGCCGGTCTCGATGCGCGACCCGGCGACGGACGTGCTGACCAACGTGCTGGGCAGCGTGCACGTCGCGCAGGCGGCGGCCGAGGCGGGCGCACGGCGCATCGTCTTCTTCTCGACCGGCGGGGCGCTTCACGGCGCGCCGCGCTCGCTGCCCGCGAACGAGGACACGCCGATCGCGCCGGACGCCGTCTACGGCGCCTCGAAGATCGCCGCCGAGCACGAGCTCGGGGCGCTCTGCCGCCATCTCGGCCTCGAGCTCTCGGTGCTGCGGCCGGGCAACATCTACGGGCCGCGGCAGGACGCGGCGGGCGAGTCCGGCGTGGTCGCGATCTTCAGCTCGCGCATGCTCGCCGGCGAGCCGGTGACGATCTTCGGCGACGGCAGCCAGCAGCGTGACTACGTCTACGTCGACGACGTCGTCGAGGCGGCCCTGCTGGCCGCCGAACGCGAGCCGGCCACCTGCGTCATCGGCACCGGCGAGGGCACGACCACGCAGCGCATCTTCGACACGCTGGCAACGCTCACCGGCTACGGGCAGCCGCCCGTGTACGCCGCCGATCGCCCCGGCGATCACGCGGCGATCTACCTGGACCCCTCACGCGCCCGCCAGCTCTGGGGCTGGACGCCGCGTACCGCCCTCGAGGAGGGGATGGCGCGCACGGTCGAGTGGTTCCGCCGGCAGGGCTGACCGCGCAGGGCGACGCGCGTCCGCTACTCGTAGCAGCCGGAGGCAAAGAGCAGGCCGTCGCGGCGGATCGCCCAGGTGTGCTTGGTCTGGTGCTCCCCGGTCGCCGGGTTCAGGAACACGTACGTCAGCCAGCGCCCGGTCTCCGAGGCGTCCGCGAGCACGTCGCCGAAGTAGTAGCCCGTGACGTCCGTCCTCGTTTCTGGATCCTCGCACGTACGTCCCGATCCGCTCGGGCCGGGTCGGGTGCGCGATCATGTAGTCATTCTCGTCGAGGATGAAGACGTACCACTGCCCGTCGATGCTCTCGGGGGAGTTGTAGTAGTCGATCGTCGCCTGCGGCCCCTCCGCCTCGAGGCGGTCGAGCGCCTGCTGGACGACGTACTTCGTGTAGATGTCGGGCTGGACCCTGGAGGGCACATGGGCGCCCACGCCCGGCGTCACCTCGTACCAGCCAGAGCCGAACAGCAGGCCGTCGCGGCGGACCGCCCAGGAGTGCTTGGTCTCCTCCTGGCCGCTCTCGGGGTTGCGGAAGACGTAGCTCACCCAGCGCCCGGACTCGCTCGCCGCGGCCATGTGCGGCCCGAACGCGTAGCCGGTGATGTCGACGCCCACATCCCCGACCAGCGACTCCCCGAGGAGCTGCGGCGCCGCCGCGTGCGCGAGCAACAGGTCGTTCTCGTCGAGGATGAAGACGTACCACTGCCCGTCGATGCTCTCGGGAGAGTTGTAGTAGTCGATCGTCGCCTGGCGGCCGTCATCCTCGTAGCGGTCGAGCGCCTCCTGCACGAAGTGCTTCGTGTAGGCGTCGGGCTCGTCTTTCGAGGGCCCGCCGCCGCAGCCAGCGGCGAGGAGCAACGTGAGCAGCGCCGCGCCGAGCGCGGCAGCGCGAAACAGCGGGTTCTTGCGCACTCGATCAATCACGGGATCGGACCTTCGTCACGCGCCGGGGCTCGCGGGTTGCTATACGGGCGCCCTGCCGCGCCGGCCGCGGCTCGTGCAGGACGGCTACTTGCGATCTTATCCCAGTGTGATCTCACGCACATCCGCGGGAACCACCAGCTCGACGCCGGTGATCGCCTGGATCTGCTCGACCGTCCAGCCCGGCGCGTACTCGAGCAGCGTGACGCGGCCGTCCGCGATCTCGAACAGCCCCACGTCCGTCACCACGCGATCGACGCAGCCGAGGGCGGTCAGCTCCATATCGCAGCGCTCGACGATCTTCGGATCGCCGTTGGGGGCGGTGTGGTGCATCACCACCAGCACCTGCTTCGCGCAGGTCGCGAGGTCCTGCCCGCCGCCGAGGCCCGGCGCGGGCTTGCCGGGCACGAGCGCGTTCGCGAGGTTGCCCAGCGCATCCACCTGCAGCGCCCCGAGCGCGGAGACGTCGATGTGCCCGCCGCGGATGATCGCGAACGACTCGTCGTGGCTCATGTAGCAGATGCCCGGCGGACGCGTGACCGGCTCGCCGCCCGCGTTCATGATCAGCAGGTCGACATCGGCGGGATCTTCGACGCGCGGACCGAAGCCGAGGACGCCCTGCTCCGAGTGCAGCAGCACCTCGCGGTCCGGCGGGATGCAGTCGGCGATCGCGAGCGGCAGGCCGAGCCCGAGGTTGACGACCGCGCCGTCCGGCAGATCGCGCGCGGCCAGCAGCGCCATCACGGACTCGTCGAGGCGCTCCGGGGTCTCGCTCATGCGGGCGCCCTCCAGTCGTCGTGCGGCGTCGAGGGCCGCTCCACCACGCGCTGCACGTATACGCCGGGCGTGTGGATCTCGTCTGGGCCGAGATCGCCGAGCGGGACGATCTCCCTGACCTCGGCGACGGTGACGTCCGCGGCGCCGGCCATGGTCTCGTTGAAGGTGCGGGGGCCGCGGTAGACGAGGTTGCCGAAGCGGTCGGCGCGGTCGGCGCGGATCAGCGCGAAGTCCGCCCGCAGCGCCGTCTCGAGCAGATGCGGGACGCCGTCGAAGTCCCGCACCTCCTTGCCCTCGGCGACGAAGGTGCCGACGCCGACGGGGGTGTAGAAGGCGGGGATGCCGGCGCGCGCGCAGCGGATGCGCTCCGCGATCGAGCCCTGGCCCAGCACTTCGACCTCGGCCTCCCCACGCCGCAGCACCTGCTCGAACGGGTAGAGCAGTTCGCGCGAGTTGCCGTTGGGGAAGCTGGTGATCAGCTTGCGCAGCCGCCCCAGGCCCGCGATCAGACCAAGGTCCCAGCCGTCGACCGGGAATGGGAGGCCGCGCCGTTCGGTGAGGGCGCGCAGCACCTCCTCGCCGTAACCGGCGAAGGTGCTCACGCCGGTCAGTTGGTCCGCGCCCTGGCGGGCGAGCGCGGCGAAGAGGTAGTTGGGCGTGTTGTGCGGATTCGCGAAGCCGCCAAAGTGGACCATCGCGCCGGGCGGCACGTCCGCCACGGCCTCGTCGAACGATGCGACGACCTTGTTGATCATCTCGCCCCCACGCGCCTCCGCGGACCGCCCGCGCCCGCGCTGCGCCGCTGCGAGGATGGTACGTCGGCGGCTGCGCTGACAACCCCGCTGCGGCCGGCGGTGCGGGGCATTCGTACCAGCGGGCTGGATGTGCTAGATTTCCCCGCGCCGACACAAGAGCCAACGCAAAGGAACGCCATGACCGACTACACCTTCGTGAAGACCGAAAAGATCGGTCACATCTTCCGGATGATCCTCAACCGCCCCGAGCGCCTCAACGCGCAGGGCGCGCAGATCAGCTGGGACCGCCGCCGTGCCTGGCACGAGGCGATGACCGACCCGGACGTGCGCGTGGTCGTGCTCTCCGGTGAGGGCCGCATCTTCTGCGCCGGCCGCGACATCCGCGAGCAGGCCGGCGGCGCCCCCGAGGTCGTGGGCGCGGGCGAGCCGGTCGCCGACCTCGGCTTCTACAGCGTGCCGGAGACCGACATCCCGCTGATCACGGCAGTGCAGGGCGGGGCCTGGGGCCTCGGCTTCTACATGGTCTGCGCCTCGGACATCTGCGTGGCCGCCGAAGGCGCGCGCTTCGCGATGTCGGAGATCCCGACGGGCATCATCGGCCCGGCGCTGTTCCCGATCCTGAACAACCTGCCCTGGCTGCCCGGGTCGGAGATCGTGATTCGCGGCCACCAGTTCGACGCGCAGCGCGCGTACGAGCTCGGCCTCGCCAACCACGTCGTCCCGGCCGACCAGCTGGAGTCGACGGCGATGGACCTCGCCGAGGAGATCGCGGGGCTGCCGCCGGTGCACGTGCGCGTCACCAAGCAGCAGCTGATGATGGCGCGCCCGCGCCCGAACACCTACCAGACCGCGATCGGCTTCCCGCAGGCGATGGCCGGCCTTCGCAAGCTCGATGACACGATGGAGGCGGCGAAGGCCTTCGCGGAGAAGCGGACGCCGGTCTTCCGGGGCCGCTAGTCAGGAGCCGCTCCAGGAGAGCGCGCCCGGGGGCCTCTCGAGGGCCACTGGACACACGAACCGGCCACCAATTGGTGGCCGGTTCTTTGTTGCGCGCGACCCTGCCGCGCGGGGCGGAAGAGCTATCGGACGCGAAGACACCGTGCGCCTTGCGAGCGCTGGACGCCCCGGGGGCGCGATGTACGGCGGTTAGCTGCCGACCCGCTTCCAGAGCAGCACCTTCTGGTTCTTGTCCTCCCAGGTGGAGCGGACGCGAATCCCGCTCTCCTTGGACGCCTCGGCGAGCAGGCGCTTGATGCGCGAGGCCTTTTCGCCGCGATCGAGTTCGATCGTGCCCGCTTCCGAGTTCCGCAACGCCTCCGCGTACATCCCGCGCTCCCGCGCCGATGCACGCTCACGCCCAATCAGAACCTCCGACGCCTGCTTCGCAGTGAATTTCGCCACGTTCGACACACCTCTCATCCGCAACTCCTGCCTCATTGGCCATATACTATCCGTATCCTAAGCATCGATCCAGAGTGCAGCTAAGGCAGCATCGAGAACGCCGGAATGCACCATCGTTCACACGGCGCTTCGGACGCCCGCGAGCTCCGCACCGCGAGGCGCTGCACCGATCGCGCGAAGCGTCTACCATAGTACCCATGACAGTCGACACCGGAGCGATTGCGCGGGCCGCGGACTTACTCACAGGCTCGTCGTATACGATCGCGCTTACCGGCGCGGGGGTGTCGCACGAATCGGGCGTACCTACCTTTCGTGGCAAGAGCGGACTTTGGACCAAGATTGGGGAGCCCCGCAGCGACGGTTTCGAGCGCTTTCTCAGCGACCCGGAGGGGTGGTGGAAGGAACGGCTCTTCGGCGAGCGCGACCCGGACATCCAGGACCTCATGGACAAGCTGCACGCGGCCAAGCCGAACGCCGGCCACTACGCAATGGCCGAACTCGAGGCGCTCGGCATCCTGCGGCACGTGATCACGCAGAACGGCGACGACCTGCATCGCCAGGCGGGCACCACGTCCCTGACCGAGGTGCACGGCAACATCTACTGGCTGCGCTGCCCCGCCTGCGGCGGACGCTGGCACGAGGACGATCTCGCCGTCGATCCGGAGGCGCTGCCGCCGTGGTGCCCGGAGCCCGGCTGCGGGAGCCCCGTGAAGACGGACAGCGTCGGCTTCGGTGAGCCTGTGCCGAGTGCTCACCTGCAACGCTGCGAACTGGAAACGGCGCAGGCGGACGTCTTCATGCTCGCGGGCACCTCGGCCGTCGTGTACCCGGTCGCCTACTACCCGCAGCTCGCCGCGCAACGCGGCGTGCCGCTGATCGAGATCGACCCGGAGCCGACGGCGCTCACCGAGCTGGCGACGGTCGTCCTGCGCGGGCCTTCGGGCGAGGTGCTGCCGCAGCTGGTCGAGGCGGTGCGCGAGCGGCGCGCCCCCTGAACCGGCTTGCACGCGGACCATGAGCGACGACGCGCTGCGGCTCCTCGACGAGCAGAAGGCCTACTACCAGGCGCGCGCGCCCGAGTACGACGAGTGGTGGCTGCGCAGCGGCCGCCACGATCGCGGCCCGGAGTTCCGACGCCGCTGGATCGCCGAGACCAACGAGGTGCGGGCCGCCCTCGCCGCCTTCGGCGCCTACGGCCGCATCCTCGAGATCGCCTGCGGTACCGGCTGGTGGACGCAGCAACTCGCCGAGGGCGCGAAGGAGGTGACGGCGCTCGACGCATCGAACGAGATGCTCGAGCGCTGCCGCGCGCGCGTCGAGACCGCCGCGCTCGGCGCGGAGCGCGTGCGCTACCTCCTCGCCGATGTGTGGGAGTGGACGCCTGACCTCCGCTACGACGAGGTCTGCTTCGGCTTCTGGCTCTCGCACATCCCGGACGAGCGCTTCGACGCGTTCTGGGCGCTGGTCGAGGAGGCGCTCGCGCCGGGCGGGCGCGTCTTCTTCGTCGACTCCGCCTCGCCGGGTGGATCGAGCGGCGCCAGCGGGCAGGGTCAGACGGCGGACACCGAGACGCGCGAGCTGTCCGGCGGACGCCGCTTCGAGATCGTGAAGCGCTACTACGAGCCTCGGCAGTTGCGCGAGCGACTCGCCGGGCTCGGCTGGGACTTCGAGGTGCGGACGACCGCGGAGTTCTTCCTCTACGCGCAGGGACGGCGTGCGGCGGAGGCGTAGCCGCACGCGCCTTAGCACTCTCCGCGCGAGAGTGCTAAGATCGCCGCATGAGCGACCTCGTTCGTTACGAAGAGCAACTGCCGGATCCGTCTGCGCTGCGCGATCCCCTGCTGATCGCCGCCTTCGGCGGAAGCTGGGGCTCGAGCGCCGCCTCCGCGCTGCGCAAACTGGTGGAGCACTGGGAGGCGAAGCCCCTCGCCGCCATCGATCCGCAGCCCTTCTTCGACTTCACGGTGCGCCGCCCGCACGTCCGCATTAGCGACGGCGAAGGCGCCGAGGCGGGCCTGCGCACGATCGACTGGCCCGACAACGAGTTCTTCCTCGCGCGTCCCGAGGGCGCGGACCGCGACCTTATCCTGCTGACCGGAGCGGAGCCGCAACTGCGCTGGCGCCAGTTCATCGACGCGGTCGTCGAGGTGATGGAGCGCGTCGGCGTCAGCGAGTCGCTGATGCTCGGCGCCTACCGGGCGGCGACGCCGCACTCGCGTCCCCTGCCCGTGAAGCTCTACTCGCGGGACGCCGAGCTGGCCGCGCAGTTCGGCCTCGTTCCCGAGCAGTGGAGCTACGAAGGCCCGGCAGGCATCACCACGCCGCTGGCCGTGGCCTGCGAGGAGCGCGGCTGGGGCAGCTCCAGCCTGCTCACCGCCGCACCGTTCTATGTGTCGGTGGAGCCGCACCCGTTCGCCGCCCGCGCGCTGATCGAGGCCCTCGGCGAGGGTCTCGGCGCCGAAGTCGACCTCGCCGTCTTCGACGAGGAGATCCGGGAGCTGTACGACGAGGCCGAGGACGCACGCGGGCGCTCAGACGAGTTTGCGCGCTTCGTCGCGACCCTCGAGGAGAACTACGACGAGACGCACCCCGCCCTCGATGCGATCGACATGAGCGAGGCGCCCGCCACGCCGGAACTGGTCGAGGACGTCGAGTCGTTCCTGCGCGAGCTGCGGGACCAGGAGGACAGCGGCCAGCCGCCCAGCGAGCCGGAGGCCGCCTCACCGTAGGCTGTTCGGGAACCTCAGGCCCGGCCGGATGGTGTGCGCTGGTGCTGGAACTGGCTCACGCCTCGCGTGGGCTCTCCGGAGACTTCCTCGATGATCAACTGGCAGATGGGGAGGCCGGGGTAAAGCTTCAGCGGCATCGCTCCCAAGCACATCATCTCAAGCGTGATGCGCCCCTGCCAGCCGGCGTGGATCGTCGGCGCGGTGAAGTGCACCAGCAGACCGAACCGGGCCCGGGAACTCTTCCCTTCGACTCGCGCGGCCAGCGCCGGCTTGGTTGCCGCACTTCCTCCAAGGTCTGCAGGCAGGCGCAACCTCACAACCTCGAGCGTCTGGCCGAGGATGAAGTGCTCCGGGCCGGGCTCCAGCTCGTAGCCGCGATCGTCGATCTCGAACTCCTCCATCAGGGCGTCGAGCGTGGTTCCGACACTTCCCTTCCGGCCGAGGTCGATCACTGCGTGCGGCGTGTGCCTTGGCTTCGCGAGCAACGTGCCAAGATGGAGATCAACTGATGTCGCGGAGTATGGCCGCTCCAGCCCTTCTCCATCACGTTCGCGTGGCGTTGGCTCAGGGTCTATGACAAGCCGGCCATCGTCGAGAGCCTCGAAGATAGCTGTGTCGCTCAGAATCATGTGGGGATAAGGTCCCGGTCGCTCACCCAGGCAGTCCCGTCACCGAACAACTGTTCACCAAGCAGGAAGACAAGCGCACGATCCTCCGAGCGTAGGAGAAGCACCACTCGGATCGTCGGAACGCCGTCACGTTCCTCTACAAAACTCTCTGGCACGATGACGGAGTCTGGTTCCCGCCCTTCATGCTCGACTAGGAACACTCGCTCGTTTGAGAACATTCCCGGCTCGACTCGCCCGCGAAGCCTCATCGCCGGGTTCTGCGCCACACTCGTCCCCCAATATCACACATCTGTGCCATGCGAGTCGCACCCTACATGGCCCAAGAATAGAACACAAGTGCCCCTGCCCTGCCCCGGCCGCTGCCGGTGTAGCATTCGCTGGCGCGAAGGAGCGGCGATGACCACCGCCGAACGCGACGCTGCCAGTTCGGACACGAGCCAGCCGGGCATCATCGGCATCTTCGTGGCGACGGAGGCCGGCGCGCCGATGCAGCAGCGCCCATGGGTCGAGGTCGTCCCGGGCGTCGGCATCCTCGGCGACCGTTACGCGACTCGCCGCGGGCACTGGAGCGATCCACGCTGGCGCGAACAGCAGCTCACGATCATCGAGGCGGAGACCGCCGAGGAACTCGACGTCGAGCCGCGGCTGCTGCGGCGCAACCTCGTAACGCGCGGCGTGCAACTGCAGGGCCTGCTCGGGCTGGAGTTCCGGATCGGCGGGGCGCGGCTGGCGGGGGTGCTGCCCTGCGATCCCTGCAACTACCTGCAAGACCTGCTGGAGCGGCCGGGCCTGCTGCGCGCGCTCGTCGGGCGCGGCGGGATCCGCGCACGCATCATCGAGGGCGGACGGATCAGCGCCGGCGACGAGATCAGCGTGCTCGGCGTGCATGAGCCCTCGCTCGTGTTCGACGACGAGGCGGACGCCGGCTCGTGAGCCGGGAGGCGGACGTCGCCGCGGTGGCGGCGCGCCTCTGGGCCGGACGTGATCCCGAGGCGCTGCTGAGCAGCGGCGCGCGCGAGCTGAAGCCCGGCACGGCGACCGACTGGGGCCTGCCCGCGAGCGCCTGGGCGCTTGCCGGCAGCAGCCAGGCGATCAGCCTCGCCGCGGGCATCCCGGACCCCTCGACGCTGCCGAAGGCCGCGCTGCTCGAGGCGCTGGGCGAGGCGCTCGGCAGCGACGACGACGGCGCCCTCACGTACGGCGGCGCGCTCGGCTTCGAGGGCCTGCGCGAGCAGCTCGCCGAGCGCTCCAGCAGCGAGCTGGGGCTGCCCGCGACGGCGGCGCACTTCATGCTCACCAACGGCTCGGCGGGCGCGATCGCGATCGTCAGCGCGGCGCTGCTCGACCGCGGCGACATCGTCGTCAGCGAGTCGCCGACGTTCTCCGGCAGCATGCGCACCTTCCGCGGCCACGGGGCCGGGATCGTGACCGTGCCGGTGGACGCGGACGGCTGCCGCACGGACGCGCTCGCCGAGACGCTCTCGAGGCTTGAGACGGCGGGCCGGCGCGCGAAGCTGATCTACACGATCTCCAACTTCCACAACCCCACCGGCGCCTCGCTCGCCATCGAGCGGCGGCGCGAGCTGGTGCGGCTGGCGGCGGAGCACGGCGCGCTGCTGCTCGACGACGACGCCTACGGCGACATCCACTTCGGCGGGGATCGCCCGCCCGCGCTCTCCGCCCTGGCGGGCGGGCGAGGCGTGATCACCGTCGGAACGTTCTCCAAGACGATCGCGACCGGGCTGCGCGTCGGCTGGATCGAGGCCGAACCAGCGCTGATCGAGCGCCTCGCGAGGGTGCGGTTCGACATGGGCGGGAGCCCGTTGCTGCACCGCATGGTCGCCGGGTTCATCGAGAGCGGCGGCTACGGCGAGCACCTCGCTCGCATGCGCCCGCTCTACGCGCGCAAGGCGGAGGCACTGCAGCGGGGGCTGCGCGAGTACGCCGAGCCGTACGCGGAGTTCCGCAGCCCCCGAGGCGGGTTCTTCCTCTGGGTGCGGCTGCGCGGCGGGCTCACCGCCGAGGCGGTCCAGCGCGAGGCGCTGGGGGAGGGCGCCATCTTCCCCCTCGGCAGCGCCTTCTTCCCGGATCGCGAGGAGCGCAGCGACGATCCCGGCGGGGACTACATCCGCCTCGCCTACGCGACCGCGAGCGTCGAGGACCTCGAGCAAGCGGCGGCGCGGATCGCGCGCGCCTGCGAGCGCGCCGCGGGGCCGTAGCCCGCGGCGCACCCGACGCCGCGATCAGTCCATCATCATCACCTGGCGGGTGACCTCGCCAGCCTTCATGATCTCCAGGAAGTCGTTGACATCCTCGAGCGAACCGCGGGTAGTGATCATCTCGTCGAGCTTGAGCCGACCCTGCATGTAGAGGTCGACGAGCATCGGCAGGTCCATGCGGAAGCGGTTCGAGCCCATCATGCAGCCCTGGATCCGCTTCTCGCCGCTGAGCCGCCGCCAGCCGAAGTTGAGCGGCTGGTCCTCCGGGATCACGCCGATCAGCGTGGCCGTGCCCTGCGGGCGCAGGCAGTCCAGCGCCTGCATCGCCACGCTCGCCAGCCCGATCGCGTCGAACGAGTAGTGCACACCCTGGCCGTCCGCGATCGCGCGGATCGCGGCGACGGGATCCTCGGTCGAGCCGTTTATCGTGTGCGTCGCGCCGAACTCGCGCGCGACCTCGAGCTTGCTGTCCAGCAGGTCCACCGCAATCACGCGCTGGCAGCCGGAGACGGCGCCGCCCTGGATCGCGGACAGCCCGATGCCACCGCAGCCGAAGACCGCGATCGACGAGCCGGCCTCGACATGGGCGGTGCGCATCACCGCGCCGAAGCCGGTGATCACGGCGCAGCCGAGCAGCGCGGCGGCGTCCAGCGGCATCTCATCGGCGATCTTCACCACGCCGTTCTCGTGGAGCAGCATCTGCTCCGACCAGCCGAAGATGTTGGAGCCCCACTGGTTGAGGCGCTGGCCGTTCCAGGACATCACCGGCGGTTCGTCCGCACTGCGGCCGGGGCGGTTCGTGCAGACGTTGAGGTGCCCAGTCAGGCACATCTCGCAGTGGCCGCAGAACGTGCCGCGCGCGATCACGTGGTCGCCCGGCAGCACGTAGCTCACGCGCCTCCCGACGCGCTCGACGACACCCGCGGACTCGTGGCCGAGCACGGCGGGCGGGGGCACAGGCGAGTGGCCCTCGACCATGTGCAGCTCGGAGTGGCACACGCCCGCGGCGGCGGTGCGGACCAGCACCTCGTAGTCGCCCGGCTCGTCGATGTCGATGTTCTCGATGGTCAGCGGCTGGTTCACGCCGTGGAAGACGGCTGCTTTCATCCCGTACCCCTCTCGATGCGCGCGATCGGACGCGGGCGGACGCTACACGACGCCAGCCGCCGATGCCACACGGGAGGCGACGAAGGGCTGTGCCAAGCTAGTGGTGGTGCGGGAACGACGGTCGGAGCGTCTCTCCTGTGGGGGGGCTGCGCCCCCCACACCCCCATCCCGGACGAGCACGCGCTGCGCGCGGCTCTGGCCCACCCACCCACCCTCGGAATTTCTCACTGTGGGGGCTGCGCCCCCACGCCCCCGCCGGAGCGGACGCGAGAGGTGCGGCCATCGCAGACGAGGGCGGTCCAGTTCCCTCTCCCGCTCTGGGAGAGGGAACTGTCCGTCGCCACTCGGAGGGAACCTCACCCCTCGCTCGCCCGACATCGAGAGGGCTGAGGCTACTCGTGCGGGTGGTGGGGATGATGCGGGTGGTCCGCCGAGCCCTCACGGGGCTCCTCGGAGTCGCTTCAGCAGCCGGGCTCACCGAGGTTGCCGCAGCAGAGCGAGAGCGTGCGCGCCATGGTCCACTTGTTGCGGGCGACGAGCCGGAGCTTGACCGGGAACGGCGCGTCGTAGCGGCGGAAGTTGAGGTAGGTGGTGCGCCAGCTCGCGACGAAGCCGGCGACGAGACCGCGCAGCCTGTGCCAGCCGTTCGCCACGCCTCGCCCTCCCGATCCGCCCATGCACCCACAGGATACCGCGCGAGGAGCGCGCGGCGACCGGCTTGATCGCTCCGCGCACGTACCCGACCGAAACGCCGTCTGCTGGTATGCTCCCCCGGATGCGCGCGAGCGGCGGCGCAGGCCGCCAGCCCGAGGTCCGGCGAGCGGTCACGGGACGAGCACCGAACGGGGAACCGCCGATGTTCATCATGTACTTCACCGAGCAGCCGATGTCAGCCTACCCGGAGGAGGAGGCCCGCGAGCGGGACGGCCTCACCGTGCTCCGCTTCTCCAACGAGTTCTACGACTCCGAGGCGGGCAGCGCGATCTACCAGGACCGCCTCGCCGAGTACAAGCTCGTCGACGAGGTCGGCTTCGACGGCATCATGCTCAACGAGCATCACAACGCGCCGTTCTGCATGCAGCCGCAGATCCAGATCTGGGCCTCGATCCTCGCGGCCGTCACCAACAACGTGAAGATCGTGCTGCTCGGCGTGCCCCTGCCGCTGCGCGACAACCCCGTCGCCACGGCCGAAGAGCTGGGCATGATCGACATGATCTCGCAGGGCCGCCTCGTGCCCGGCCTGATCCGCGGCGGCGGCACCGAGCAGTTCGCGATGAACGCCAACCCGGCCTACAACCGCGACCGCCTCGAGGAAGCGCACGACCTGATCATCAAGACCTGGACCGAGCCCGGCCCGTTCCGCTGGGAGGGCGACCAGTACCACTTCCGCGTGGTCAACCCGTGGGCGCTGCCGGTGCAGAAGCCGCACCCGCGCATCTGGGTGCCCGGCACCTCCAGCCTCGAGACCGTGCAGTGGGCGGCGGCGCACCGCTACCCCTACATCGGCCTCGGGACGGACGAGCGGGCGCAGAAGCGGATCATGGGCACCTACAAAGAGGTCGCCGCCGAGAAGGGCTACGAGGTCGGCACCTGGAACTTCGGCCAGACCATCCACTTCCACGTGCAGGACACGATGGAGCACGCGATGCGCAACGCGCGCGAGTTCATGTGGATGGCGGGCGAGTTCACCGGCCTCGGGCACCCCGTGTGGAGTTCGCCCTCGGGCTACCTCTGGGGCGCGCCGGACTCCCCGGCCGCGATCGCGCGGCGCCGCGGCGCCGTGGCCCGCAACAACCAGCGCACCGGCGCGAAGGGCCTCAAGTCCGCCGGCGGCGGCGCCGACACCGGCTCGACGCTGCAGAAGCACCTCGACGACCTGACCTGGATCATGGGCGACCCGGACCACGCGATCGACCGGCTGCGCAAGGTGCTGGAGCAGACGCGGCCCGGCATCGTCAGCTTCTACGCCACCGACGGCCACATCAGCCACCGCGACAACATGCGCAACATCGAGCTGATCGGTGAGAAGGTCATCCCCGCCATGCGCGAGATGGCCGAGGAACTCGACCTCAAGAGCCCCTTCGAGGTCGACGCGCCGATCAGCCTCGCGACGACCCCGCCCGAGGATCTCAAGCCGTACGAGTACTCGATCGAGGACGACCCGATGTTCGCGAACATCGCCTAGTACGGGGCGCGCGGCGGGTTCAGGCGATCGGGCGGGAGTTGGGCAACCGGGTATGACGGGCGCCGTCGCCGGCCTGCGCGTTGTCGAGGCCGGCGGAGGCAAGGCCATCGCCTACGCGGCCAGATTGCTGCGCGGCCTCGGCGCCACGGTCACCAAGATCGAGCCTCCCGAGGGCGACGCGCTGCGGCGGCACGGCCCCTTCCCCGGCGACCAGGCGGACCCTGAGCACAGCGGCCAGTTCATCTACCTCAACGGCGGCAAGGACGGGGCGCGCCTCGACCTGACGAGCGAGGGCGGTCGCGCCGCCCTCGAGGCGCTGCTCGACGACGCCGACGTGCTGCTGCACTCCTTCCGGCCGCAGCAGGCGCGCGCGCTGGGCCTCGACGACGAGCGGCTGCGGGCGGCGCACCCGCGGCTCGTCGTCACGGCCGTCACCACCTTCGGCCACGGCGGGCCCTACGCCGAGTGGAAGGGTGCGCCGCTGCTCGCCTACTGCGGCGCGGGCGTCGCCTACCGCATCGGCGACCCGCAGCGCGAGCCGCTGACCGCGCCGCTCGACGCCGCCGACGTGCAGCACGCCGGGGTGCAGGCGGCGCTGGCGACGCTGCTCGCGCTGCACCACCGCGACCGCATCGGCCACGGGCAGTTCGTCGACATCAGCGCGCTCGTGGCGGTGAACGTCGCCGTCTGGGGGCACGGCATCCCGCAGGCGATCTACCTCGGCAACCCGATCCCGCAGCGCAACGGGCGAGGGCTGAGCGGCGGCGTCTGGGGCGTCTACGCCGTCAAGGACGGCGACTTCGCGCTGATGACGCAGGTGGCGCGGCACTGGACCGCGTTCGTCGACGGCCTCGGCAACCCCGAGTGGTCGCGCGATGAGCTGATCCGCAGCCTCGGCAGCCCGCACGTCCGCCGCAACCTCGACCCCGAGCAGGCCGAGCAGGTGCAACGCGCGCTGCGCGAGGGCATGGCCGCGCAGTTCGCGCAGCTGACCAAGGCCGAGCTCTGGGAGATCACCCGCCGCGAGCGCATCCCCTTCCAGCCCGTGCTCACGATCCCCGAGGTCTGCGAGTCCGACCACGCCGCCGAGCGCGGCCTGCTCGTCGATGCCCCGGGCGACCATCCGCCGCTGCGCACGCCCGGCGCACCCTACCGCATGGGCGGAACGCCCTGGAACGCGCCGGCCCCGCCGCCGCGCCTCGACGAGCCGAACGCCGAGGGCTGGAGCGAGCCGCCCTGGCCGCCCGCGCGCGCGGACGCCTGGCGTGCGGCGAGCGCCTCGGACTTCCCCGGCGCGGCGGACCCGCGGAACGCCCCGCTGGCCGGGCTGCGCGTGCTCGATCTCGGCCAGGTCTGGGCCGGCCCTCTCGTGAGCCGCTACCTCGCCGACTACGGCGCGGACGTGATCAAGGTCCAGACCACGAAGCGCCCCTGGGGTTCCGGCGTGCCCGGCAGCTTCGATCCGTCCGAGCCGCTCGCCTGGGAGTGGATCCTGCGCAACCGCCGCTCGATCGCCCTCGACCTCAAGGAGCCCGAGGGCCTCGAGCTGTTCGAACGCCTCTGCGGCGTCGTCGACGTGGTGGTCGACAACTACGCGCCGCGGGTGATGCCCTCGTTCGGCGTCGATTACGCGCGTCTGACGGCCGAGCACCCGCGGCTGATCATGATGGCGATGCCCTCGGCGGGCCTCGACGGGCCGTGGGCCAACCTCGTCAGCTACGGCCCCTCGCTGACCGGGCTGTTCGGGATGAAGAGCCTCAACGGCTACCCCGAGGACCACCTCGTGATGGAGGAGGCCGCCGAGCTCGACCCGATCGCCTCCGCCTACGGGGCGCTCGCGATCCTCGCCGCGCTCGCCTCGCGCTCACGCACGGGACGCGGCCAGTTCATCGAGCTGGCGCAGGGCGAGGCGGGCTTCGCGGGTCTGGCCGAGGCGGTGATCGACTACAGCTGGAACGGCCGCGACCTCGGGCCCGTCGGCAACTCCCACCGCTACCTCGCGCCGCACGGGATCTACCGCTGCATGGGCGAGGACCAGTGGATCGGCATCGCCTGCGAGACGGAGGAGGAGTGGGGCGCCCTCGCGCGCGCCGCCGGTCGCGAGGACTGGCTCGCGCGCGAGCACTTCGCGACACGCGAGGGGCGGATCGCGGCGCGCACGGAGTTGGACCGCGAGATCGGCGCCTGGACCGCCTCGCAGGACAAGCGCGAGCTCGCCGCGGCGCTGCAGGCGCAAGGCGTGGCCGCGTTCCCCGTCCTCGACGCTGCCGAGGTGATCGCGGACCCGCACCTCGCCGAGCGCCGCCGCCGCTTCGTGCTGCACGAGGACTACCCCGGCAGCGAGCTGCTCAACGGCAACCCGTGGAGCCTTTCCGAAGCCCCGCCGCGGCTGCGCCTGCCCGCGCCCGTCTTCGGGGCGCACAACATCGAGGTGCTCGGCGAGTACCTCGGCATGTCCGAGGCGGAGGTGCGGCGGCTCGAGGAGGCGGGGGTGCTCGAATAGCCGGCGAGCCGCCCGCAGCCGCGCCGCTCTGGCGCAACGACCCCGCGCTGCCGCTGCCCTACGTGCTCGAGGAGCCGACGGGCGAGCCGCGCGAGGGCGGCGTGCTGCGCGTCGGCTGGCACCAGGATCTCGTCTCGTTCGATCCGACGTTCTCGACGAGCGCGGGCACGCTGATGCTGCCCAACCTCGTCGCGAACCGGCTGCTGCGCTTCGCGGGCGGGGCCGCCTTCGACCCCTTCGAGCGGCGGCTCGAGCCGGAGCTGGCGCGCTCCTGGGAACGCTCGCCGGACGGGCTGACCTACACCTTCCGCCTCACCGACGAAGCGCGCTGGCAGAACGTGCCACCTCTGGACGGCCGCCCGCTCGTCGCCGAGGACGCGCGCTGGGCGATCGAGCGCTACGCGCGCGAGGGCGCGCACCGCGGCTACCTCGCGGCGATGGCGCGCTGCGAGGCGCTCGACGAGCACACGCTGGCGATCACCCTGCGCCGCCCGCAGGCCGACTTCGACCTGCCGCTCGGCAGCCGCTCGTTCTGCATCTACCCGCGCGAGCTGCACGAGAGCGGAGCGCTCGAGGCGATGCGCGGACTCGCCGGCAGCGGCCCGCTGATCCTCGAGGAGGCGACGCCCGGCAGCCGCCTGCGGCTGCGCCGCAATCCGGCGCACTGGGAGGGGCCGGTCCACCTCGACGGCCTCGATGTGGAGATCGAGCCGGACCCGACGCGCCGCCTTGAGGGCTTCCGCGCGGGCGAGTTCGACTACGTCAGCAATCCGCTGGAGCGGCTGAGCGAGGCGCGGGCACTGATCGAGGAGCTCCCGGAGACTCGGATGCACCTCGTGCCCGCGTTCAGCTCGCAGTGGGGGATCGCGCTCGACCTCGCGGACGCGCGCTTCGCCGACGAGCGCGTGCGCCAGGCGCTGATGCTCGCGATCGACCGCGAGGCGCTGGCCGGGGAGCTGCACGAGGGCCTCGCGAAGGTGCTGCCGAGCACGCCCTGGGTCTATCTCTTCGACCGCGAGCCGGAGGGCGAGGCGCTGGGGCCGTGGCTGCGCCACGACCCGCGGGAGGCGCAGCGCATGCTCGAGGCCGCGGACGCCCTCCCGCTCGCCTTCGAGCTGCGCTATCGCAACTACCACGACGTCACGAACCGCCGCGCCAACGAGCGAATCGCGGAGCAGTTCGCCGCCCTCGGCGTGACGATGACGCTGCATGAGGTCGACATGACCGCCTTCAACCGCAGCTGGAGCGGGAACGACTACGGCGCTGCCGCCGACGGCTACGCCCCCGCCGGCTTCACGACCGATGCCTACTTCCACGACTCGCTGGTCACGGGCGGCGCGCTCAACCGCTGGGGCATCAGCGACCCGCAGATCGACGGCTGGGCGGAGCGGCAGTCGCGCGAGCTGGACCCGGAGGCGCGTCGCGAGCTGCTGCGCCGCATCTGGGACCGCATGCTGGAGCGCGCCTATCGCGTCGAGAAAGTCGGCGCGCTGCGCTTCGAGGTCTACCAGCCGTGGCTGCGCAACCTGCGGCTCTACGACGCCACGGGCGACCTCGGCCTGCAGATCGCCCGCGTCTGGCTCGACCGCGGCGGCGAGCCGGACGGCGTGACTGCGACAGGCTGACGTCTCCCTCACCCTTGTAGGGGGCTGCGCCCCCCACGCCCCCATCCCGGACGAGCGCGCTGCGCGGCTCTGGCCCACCCACCCGCCCCCGGATTCTTTCTTTCTGTGGGGGCTGCGCCCCCACTCCCCCTCGGAACCCTCGAGGGCGCACCGTCCGGCCCCTCTCCCCGAGAGGGAGGGCGGGGGTGAGGGGCGCGGCGCCCCAGCGCGGCCATCGAAGGCAGTCCGGCTCCCTCTCGACGCGAGGAGGAGCAGGACCGACCTCGGGGCTGTGTTCCGGCTGCCGATCCGGTGGGGGTGTGGGGGCTTCGCCCCCGCAGAAAGAAAAAGAAGGGCGGGTGGGTGGGCCGAGCCGCCCTGCGAGGTATTCCTCGCGTCCACGGCAAGACGTGTGTGCGCTCGTCCGGGATGGGGGCGTGGGGGCCCTGCGAGGTATCCTCACGTCCCGATCGAAGCAGCTCCCCGCACCCGACGCTCAGGCTGTCGCGGCGCGAACACGCGCCGCCGATCGTGCGGCTCCATCTCACCGCGCTGGCGCGCGGCGGACCCCTCACCCCCAGCCCTCTCCCGCAAGGGGAGAGGGAGCCGGAACGGGAGCTGCTGGACCGGCCCCTCCGGTCCCCTACCGCGAATGCGGCCCGATGCCCGTGACCGCCGTCTCCACGCGGTAGATCGAGGTGTTCGCCGTCAGGTAGAGCGTCGAGAGATCGGGGCCGCCGAAGGTGAGGTTGGCGGCGTGCTCGGCGGTCTCGAAGACGCCGAGCAGCTCGCCCTCCGGGGTGAGCACCCAGACGCCGCCGGCGCCCGTGCTCCAGAGCCGCCCGTCCGTGTCCACCTTCATCCCGTCCGGGACGCCGGTGCGCTCGTCGTGCTCCATGTCCGCGAAGAGCGTGCGATCGCCGAGGCTGCCGTCGGCGTTGACCTCGTAGCGCCAGATCTTGCGCGCGATGCTGGAGTCGGCGATGTAGAGCAGCGACTCGTCGGGGGAGAACGTCAGCCCGTTTGGCTTCTCGAGCCGGTCCTCGACGACGCTGACCGCTCCGTCCGCCGCGACGCGGTAGACGCCCTGGAAGTCCAGCTCGCGGACCGCGTCCGGGTGGCGGTTGTAGCCGTAGTCCGGGTCCGTGAACCAGGTCGCGCCGGAGCTGTCGACGACGATGTCGTTCGGGCTGTGCAGGAGCTTGCCCTCGAAGGAGTCGATCAGCGTCTCCGTGCCGCCCCCGTAGGCGGTCTTCGCGACACGGCGGCCGGCGTGCTCGCAGGTGAGCACGTTGCCGTCGAGGTCGAGCGTGTTGCCGTTGCCGTGGTTGCTGGGCTCACGGAAGACCTCGGCGCTGTCGTTGCCCGGCCGCCAGCGGTGCGTGCGACTGGAGTGGATGTCGCTGAACACCAGGCAGTTGTCGGCGGCGATCCAGACGGGGCCCTCCGTGAAGTTGAAGCCCGTGCAGACGCGCTCCTCCTCGGGCGAGACGAGCAGCGCCGAGAGCCCGTTGTCCTGCTGGATGTCCATCGCCTGCCTCCTTCGCCGCGCGCGGCGGCCCTAGATCTGCGCGTAGCCCGAGCCGGGCTCGTCCGCCATGTGTCCCCGAGGGTGCTCGAGCCGCCCGTACTCGGCGAGTAGCTGCTGGCTGTAGCAGACCCGCCCGGCGACGCGCTCGACCGGCTCGGTCGCGAGCAGCACGACGCAGTCCGCTATGTAGCTCGCGGGCTCCGAGTCCGGATGGCCCTCCGTGATCACGTTGTGCAGCACCGTGCCCGGTGTGGCGACCGGCAGCGAGGGCGAGACGGCGGAGACGGCGACGCCGAAGCGCGTCACCTCCTGCGCCAGGCCCTGCGTGAAGCGCTCGAGCGCCGCCTTCGTCGATCCGTACTCGACGCGGCCCTTCGGCGGCGGGCCGGGGTACGGGGCGCGGCCCGGCCCGATCGCCGAGGCGGAGGAGATGTTCACGATCGCCCCGCCGCCGCGCTCGATCATCGAGGGCAGCACGGCCTTGCTGAGCAGGAACGGCGCGTGGACGTTGACCTGGAAAGCGCGCTGCCAGCGGTGCAGCTCGTAGTCGACGATCTGGGTGAAGTAGGTCAGCACGGCGTTGTTGACCAGCACGTCGATCGGCCCGTACGCCTCGACGGCCCGCTCGGCGAGGCTTAGGCACTCGTCCGGGTCGGCGAGGTTGGCCGTCAGCGCGGTCGCCTCGCCGCCCGCGTCGCGGATCGCGCCGACGGTACGTTCGAGGGAGCCCTCGAGCATGTGGTCGCCCTCGCTGAGCGTGCGGGCCGCGCAGGCGATGCGGCCGCCCTCCGCGCCGAGCCGCTCGGCGATCGCCTGGCCGATGCCACGGCTCGCGCCGGTCACGAGCACGGTCTTGCCGTCGAGTAGGCCCACGGGTGTCCTCCTTGCGGATGTCCTACGGATGCCGCGCGAGGAAGTCCGCGACGGCGGCGTTGAAGCCCTTGGGGTTCTCGAAGTAGACGGAGTGCCCGCAGTCGGCGAACTCGCGGAACTCGGAGCCGGGGATCGCCTCGTGCAGCTCGCGCATGATCGCGGGCGGCGTCAGCGGGTCGTCGACGCCGACGATCAGCAGCGTCGGCACGCCGTAGCGGTCGAGGTCGGCGCGCGTGGCCGGGCCGCGCGGCACGGTGCGCGCGGTCGCGGCGGCGTCGGGCGGGTTGAGGCCGGAGATCTGGCGGTAGAGGAAGGTGCGCTCCGCGTCGCGCTGCTGGAACTTCTGCCCCAGCGCAGCCACCACCAGCGGACCCTGTGCGAGCCCGATCGCCGCGCGCTGCTCCTCGAGGCGCGCGTTGAACTCGGGCCAGTCGATCGCGGCCGAGGTGTCGGCCAGCACGAGCGCGCTCACGCGCTGCGGGTGGCGCACCGCGAAGCCGAGCGCCGTGCGCCCGCCCATCGACTGCGAGACGAGCGCCGTGCGCTCGATGCCGAGCGCGTCGAGCAGCGCCTCGAGGTCATCGACGAAGCGCGCGGCGCTCTCGCCCTCGGGGTCGGTCGAGCGGCCGAAGCCGCGGTGGTCGATGGAGATGCAGCGGAAGCGATCGCGGAAGGCGGGCATTTGCTGCCACCACGAGACGTGGTTGCCCGCCGCCCCGTGGAGGAAGACGAGGCCGGGGCCCTCGCCCTGCTCCTCGTAGACCAGTTCGATTCCGTTGATTGCTACGACTGGCACGCGCTCATCCGTCCGTCAGGCCCATGACAGGCTCCGTGTATCCGGTCGCGGATGATACACGCGCGACCGGCGAGACGACCGGATCCCGCGCCTACCCCGCGTGGTAGGCGTCGTGGAAGGCACGCAACGCCTCGATGTGCTCATCGAGCTCCTCCATGCCCGCGCGGGTGGTGCGCAGCGCCAGGTGCGTGGCCCCGCGCGCCTCCCACTGGCGCGCCAGCGTGACCTGCTCCTCCACGGTGTTCCCCACCACGTCGATCGCCGCGCCGAGGTCGATCTCCGAAGGATCGCGGCCCACCGAGCGCGCGGCCCCGTGGACCGCCTCCAGCCGCTCCGCGAAGTGCGCGTCGGCGTCCTCGGGCGAGAGTTCGGTGTAGAAGGTGCGCTGGATGCTCCAGCCGTCGCAGATGCGGCCGATGCGGTTGAGCACCGGGTCGCTCATGCCGCCGGCCCAGATCGGGATCGCAGCGCTGGGGCGCGGGTTGAGGCCGCCGCCGGCGATGCGGTGGAAGCGGCCCTCGAACTCGACGAGCGGCTCGGTCCAGAGCCGGCGCATCAGCTCGATCTGCTCCTCGGCGCGCCGCCCGCGCGTCCGGAAGTCCTCGTTCATCGCCTCGAACTCGAGGCCGCTCCAGCCGACGCCGATGCCGAGGATGAGACGGCCGCCAGAGAGCACGTCGACCTCGGCGGCCTGCTTCGCGACGAGGGCGGTCTGGCGGATCGGGAGCACCATCACGCTGGGCATGAACTTGATGCGCTCCGTGACCGCCGCGAGGTAGCCGAAGAGCACGAGCGGCTCGTGCCAGAACCAGTCGGGGGTGTAGGGCCGGGGCTCCTCGCGCGTCTGCGGAGCCTGCGTCGAGGCGTCATGGCTGAGGATGTGCTCGCCCATGATCAGGTAGTCGTAGCCGATCGCCTCGGCGCCGACCACGTAGTCGCGCAGCGCGGGCACGTCGTCGCCGAACTCGTTCTGCGGAAGGTGCGCGCCAAGCTGCAGCATCGTCTCGCCTCCGTCCTTGCCCACCCTCGCAGGCTCGCGTGTCCGGGCCGATGGTAGCGGCGGCGCGGGCTATGATGCGCGCGCACGCGGATTCGGGGGGCAGGCGGCATGACATACCGGCCGGAGCGCATGAAATTCGGCATCTTCCTCGCCCCCTTCCACCGGGTCGGCGAGAACCTCACGCTCGCGCTGCAGCGCAACCTGCGGCTGATCGATCACCTCGACGAACTCGGCTTCGACGAGGCCTGGATCGGCGAGCACCACAGCGCCGCGCGCGAGACGATCGCGGATCCCGTCGCCTTCATCGCGGCCGCCGCCGAGCGCACCCGGCGCATCCGCCTCGGCACCGGCGTGCTCAGCCTGCCCTACCACCACCCGCTGATGGTCGCCGACCGGATGCAGATGCTGGACCACCTCACGCACGGCCGCGCGATGCTCGGCGTCGGCCCCGGCGCGCTCACCTCGGACGCCTACATGATGGGCATCGACCCCACCGAGCAGCGGCGCATGATGTACGAGTCGATCGAGGCGATCCTGGCGCTGCTGCGCGGCGTCGAGCCGGTCACGATGGAGACCGACTGGTTCACGCTGCAAGAGGCGCGCCTGCAGATGCCCAACTTCACGAAGCCGCACCTGGAAGTGGCCGTCACCACCACCTTCACGCCCTCCGGCGCGACCGCCTCCGGGCGCCACGGCATCGGCCTGCTCTCCGTGGCCGGAGCGAGCCACGACGGCTTCACGCGCACCTGGGGCTGGGTCGAGGACGCCGCCGCCGAGCACGGCAACGAGGCCGACCGCGGCGGTTGGCGCGTGGTGCTGCCGATCCACATCGCGCCCACCCGCGAGCAGGCGATCGCCGAGGTCGAGGACGGCTACAGCCGCCGCGCCTACATCGGCGACCTCGCCGAGGAGCACAAGAGCAAGTCCTTCGGCGAGGCCTTCGGGGCCACAGGCCTGGACGCCCGCGCGGCGATCGAGGACGGCGGGCTGGCGATCGGCACGCCGGACGACGTGATCGAGCAGATCGAGGGCGTGCTGGAACGCTCGGGCGGCCTCGGCGGCATCCTCTGCCTCGCGCACGAGTGGGCGGACACGCAGGCGACCTTCCGCAGCTACGAGCTGCTCGCGCGCTACGTGATGCCGCACTTCCAGAGCCAGATGCCGCGCGTGCTGCAGAGCCGCGACTGGTTCGAGGCGAGCTTCGAGCACGCCTTCGGCGGTGGCGGCGCGGCCACCCGCCGCGCCTTCGAGGACGCCGGCCAGGAGCTGCCGGAGGAGCTGCGCCAGCACGCCGAGCGCTTCGAGAGCTCCGGCGCGAGCGCGGACGGCGGGCCCGCGTGAGCGACGCCGCCCAGTGACCGAGACCGTCGGCGCCCGGCTCGCGCGCATCCTCGCCGCAGGCGAGGTCGGCGCGGTCTTCGGCGTGCCGGGCGGGCAGACGCTGCCCTTCTACGCCGCCGTCGAGGACGCCGGACTGCAGCACGTGCTGATGCGCGACGAACGCGCCGCCGCCTGCGCCGCCGACGCCTACGCACGACTCTCGGGCAGCGTCGGCTTCTGCGACGCCACCGTCGGTCCGGGCGCGACGAACCTCGTCTCCGGCCTCGCCGAGGCGCTCGGCTCCTCGATCCCCGTAATCGCTATCGTCGCCGACATCCGGCGCGACCGCGCACACCTGCGGCGGCGCGCCGCGGCCTCGCAGGCACTCGATCAGGCCGCCCTGCTCGCGCCGGTCACGAAGTGGGTCGGCCGCGTGGAGACGGCGGACAGCCTGGAGCCCGTGCTCGCGCAGGCCCTGCGCGTCGCCACCGGCGGCCGGCCCGGCCCGGTCGTGCTCGAGATCCCCGAGGACGTGTTTTCCGCCGAGGCAGTCGATCCGCCCCCGGGCTCACCGGCCTGGAGTCCGGCGGACTTCGCCTTCCCGCGGCACCGCAGCGCCCCGCCGCCGGACGCAGTCGAGCAGGCCGCCGCGCTGCTCGCCGGCGCCGAGCGGCCGCTGATCCTCGCCGGCGGCGGCGTCACCTTCAGCGACGCCTCGATGGCGGTCCGGGCGCTGGCCGAGGCGCAGCAGATCCCCGTCACGACCTCGATCAGCGGCAAGGGCACGATCGACGAGACGAGCGCGCTGTCGGCGGGCGTGGCGGGCCAGTTCGGCACGGTGCGCGGCAACGCCGCGCTGCGGGCGGCCGACGTGGTGCTCGTCCTCGGCTGCAAGCTCGGCTCGCTCACGACGCACGCCTGGCAGATCCCCGGCCCGGGCCAGCGCGTGATCCACGCCGACGTCGACGGCGAGGAGATCGGGCGCACCGGCCCCGTGGCGGTGGGCATCGTCGCGGACGCGCGCGAGACGGCGCACGCCCTCGCGCGGGCCCTCGAGGGCCGCGCAGCACCCGGCAACTGGCTCGACTCGCTCGAGGGCGAGGGCGGCGCGGCGCAACCCGACGCCGCCGGCGCGATCCCGCCGCACCTGCTCGCCCGCTCGCTCGGCGAAGCGCTGCGCGAGGACGACGTGCTGGTCTGCGACGCCTCGCTCTCCTCCGGCTGGGGTGCAGCCTTCGTGCCCGTGCGGCGGCCCCGCTCCTTCATCGCGCCGCGCGGCCTCGCGGGCATCGGCTGGGGCGGCGGCGGGGCGGTCGGCGCGCGGCTGGCGACGCCGCCCGATCGGCGCATGGTGCTGCTCACGGGCGACGGCGCCTGGGGCTACTGCCTGAGCGAGTTCGAGACTGCCGCCCGGCTCGGCCTGGACCTCACCTACATCGTGCTCAACAACGCCGCGCTCGCCTGGATCACGCACATCGAGGCGCGGCGCGAGCAGCCGCTGCGCTCGCTCTTCTCCGACGTCGACTTCTCCGGCGTCGCGCGCGCGATGGGCGGCGCGGGCGAGCGCGTCACCAACCTCGAGGCGTTCGAGGAGGCGCTGCAGACGGGGCTGAACTCGTCCGGGCCGTACCTGATCGACGCACTGACGGCGCAGGACGCCTCGCCGATTCTCTCGCTGGCGGACCTGCCCGACGCGGGCGCGCGCGACGCGTACACTTAGCGCCGCGAGGCGTCCGCCCGGACGCCGCACGGGCAAGGCAAAGCGCCGCAACCCCGGCCGCGGGGCAGCCTGAACGCGAGGGCGAGGGTGACGATGCAACTCGGCGCGGTGTTCCCGCAGACGGAGATCGGCAGCGACCCGGAGGCGGTGCGCGACTTTGCCCTCGCGGCGGAAGAGCTGGGCTACGACTACCTGCTCGCCTTCGACCACGTGATCGGCGCGGACCCCTCGAAGCACACGCTGGTCGGCCCCTACACGCACGAGTCGATGTTCCACGAGCCGTTCGTGCTGTTCGGCTACCTGGCCGCGATCACGGAGCGCATGGACCTCGTCACGGGCATCCTGATCCTGCCGCAGCGCCAGACCGCCCTCGTCGCCAAGCAGGCCGCCGAGGTCGACCTGCTCTCCGGGGGGCGGCTGATCCTCGGCGTCGGCGTCGGCTGGAACCAGGTGGAGTTCGAGGTGCTGGGCGAGGACTTCCACCGGCGCGGACGCCGCACGGAGGAGCAGCTCGACCTGCTGCGCCGCCTCTGGAGCGAGGAACTCGTCACCTTCGAGGGCCGCTTCGACACGGTGCGCCACGCCGGCATCAACCCGCGGCCGGAGCGGGAGATCCCGATCTGGTTCGGCGGGATGTCGAGCCCGGTGCTGCGCCGCTGCGGACGCTACGGAAGCGGCTGGATCCCGCGCGACCAGTTCCCCGACGATCCCGCGCGCAACCGCGACGACATCCTGTGGCGCCTCGATCGCATCCAGCAGCACGCCCGCGAGGTGGGCCGCGATCCCGGCGCGATCGCGCTCTGCACGCGCGCCGCCGTCACCGACGGGGGCCTCGACGCGCAACTCGACGTCGCCCGGGCCTGGGAGGACGCCGGCGCCAGCCATCTCTCGTTCAACACGATGAACGGGGGACTGACCTCGCCGCAGCAACACATCGACGCGATCACGAACTTCATCGAGGGCTACCGCTCGTAGGCGCCGTGGGCGCGCACACGATCCGGGGAAGGAGACGCAATGGACCTCTTCGAGGCGATGGACACAAACCGCGCGATGCGGCGACTCAAGCCGGACCCGGTGCCGCGCGAGCTGCTCGAGAAGCTCGTACACGCCGCGACGCGCGCGCCCTCGGCGGGCAACTCGCAGCACTGGAGCTTCGTGGTCGTCACCAACCGCGAGGACATGCGCTTCCTCGGGGAAATCCTGCAACGCCGCCTTGGCCAGTTCAGCAGGCCCGCGGGGGACGACGCCCAGGCACGGATGATGCGCGCCGTGCGCTACCTGATCGCGCACTTCCACGAGACGCCCGCCGTGATCTTCTGCTGCATCCGCAACGCCTACCCGAATGCCGAAGCCCCGAACCGCGCGACCATGTGGTCCACGATCTACCCCGCGACCCAGAACCTCTTGCTGGCCGCGCGCGGGCTCGGCCTCGGCGCCGCGATGACCACCTTCCAGGCCGGCGCAGAGGACGAGATCAAGGCCCACTTCGGCCTCCCGGACGACGTCTACATCGGCTCGACCATCCCCGTCGGCTATCCGATGGGCAGCTTCGGCCCGCTCGGGCGCAAGCCGCTCGACGAGGTGCTGCACTGGGAGCGCTGGGGAGGCGAGGCATGAGCGACTCACCCTCGTACGCACGCACCGAGGTCCGCGACGGCGTCGCCGTCGTCACGATCGACCGCCCCGAGCGGCTCAACGCCTGGGGCAGCGAGGTCAGCGCGCAGACCGTCGAGGAGCTGCGCGCCGCCGAGGCCAACCCGGACGTCGGCGGCGTCGTGATCACCGGCGCGGGCCGCGCCTTCTCCGCCGGCGCCGACCTCAAGGAGGAGTCCACGCACAGCGTCGACGACGCCGAGCGCTACCTCGAGGAGCACCAGGGCAGCCCGATCTTCGACGTGCTCGGGGCCTACTCGAAGCCGGTGATCGCGGCCGTCAACGGCTTCGCGATCGGAGTCGGCTGCCTGATGTGCTGCTGCACGGACTTCATCCTCGCCAGCACGGAGGCGAGCTTCCGGCTGCCGCAGACCAGCCTCGGCATCCTGCCCGCCTACGGCGGCACGCTGCGCCTCGCGCGCTTCGTCGGGCGCGGCAACGCGCTGCACATGGCGCTCACCGGACACGCGGTCGGCGCCGAGGAGGCGCGGCGCATCGGCCTCGTCGTCTCCGTGCACGAGCCGGACGAGCTGCTGCCGGTGGCGCGCGAGACGATGCAGGAGATCATCTCCTACCCGCCGCAGGCGCTGCGCCTCGCGCGTGAGTCGCTGCGCTACGGCTACGACGCCGGCCTCGCCGCCACGGAGCAGGCCGATCTCTTCCGCCAGATGATGCTCTACCAGACGCAGGGCAGCGCGAAGCAGCACGAGCCCTGGCGCGGGCGCTCCCAGGGTGAAGCCGGACGGGGCAGCGCGTGAGCGGAGCGCTCGCCGGCGTCCGCGTCCTCGAGTTCTCGCAAGTGGTGGCCGCCCCGTTCCTCGGCTGCGTGCTCGCCGACCTCGGCGCGGACGTCGTCAAGGTGGAGCCGCCGGCGGGCGACCAGCACCGCCGCTGGGGCGCGATCGTGCCCAACGAGGGCAAGCGCTTCCAGTCCCTCAACCGCAACAAGCGCGGCATCGCGATCGACCTCGGCCAGCCGGCCGGGGCCGACCTCGCGCGGCGGCTCGTCCCGCACTTCGACGTGGTCACGCAGAACCTGCGGCCCGGCGCGGCGGCGCGCTACGGGCTCGACTACGAGACGCTGCGCGAGCTGCGCCCGGACCTCGTCTACTGCGAGATCACGGGCTGGGGCCACGGCGGCCCGCTCAGCGACCGCACCGCGACCGACCCGACGATGACCGCTTACGCCGGCCTGATCGCCAGCGGTGCGAAGGTAGGCAGCGAGGGCGAACCGCTGCACCTCGCTGCCTCGGCGCTGGCGGACTACTCGGCGGGCTTCTCCGGCGCCGCGGGCATCCTCGCGGCGCTCTTCCACCGTGAGCGCACGGGCGAGGGCCAGCGCGTCGAGGCCTCGCTGCTACGCGCCTCGCTCGCGATCCAGGACACCGTCGTAATGCGCGAGCCGGTCAGCGACGCGCGGATGCGCGACCCGATGATCGAGGAGGTGCGCGCGATCCGCGCGCGCGGCGGCAGCTATCAGGAGATCCTCGATGCACGGGCGGGGCAGCGACAGTCGGACACGGCGGCGCTGCGCGGCTTCAGCCACGCCTACCGCACCACCGACGGCCTGATCATGCTCGGCGCGATCACGCCGCGTACGCGCGCGCTCGTGCGCGAGGCGCTTGAGATCACGGACGACCACGCCGACGACCCGGACTACGACGCCTCGGACCCGGCGAGCATCGCCTACGGCGACGCGCGCGTGGCCTACATGACCACCCGCTTCGCCGAGCGCACCACCGCCGAGTGGATGGACGCCCTCGGCGCTGCGGGCGTCCCGATCGCCCCCGTCCAGCTCCCCGAGGAGCTCTCCGACGACCCCCAGGTCGTCGCCGCCGACCACATGCGCGAGATCGAACACGACATCACCGGCCCGCAGCGCGTCGTCGCCCCGGTCGTCGAGCTCTCCGCCACCCCGACGACGATAGAGCGCGCCTCCCCGCCGATCGGCGCGCACACCGCCGAGGTGCTGGCCGAGGCCGGCGTGCCGCCCTCGGAGATCGCCGCCCTGCGGCGGGACGGGGTGATCGGGGGGTAAGGCGCTGTGACATCTACCGCTCCACCTAGCTCGACTTCAACCGGTACCCTGTGCCATCGCACGCTGTAGGTGCGAAAGTGTGTATGCTATAAGAGATATCCTCGCCGACATAACACAGCATGCGGGAGGAGCTGCAATGCCAGAACGGTCCGACTGGATACTAATCGCACTCGCCAGCGCCATCGACAATATCGAGAAGCAGCTGCGGGACTGGCGCGATAGGCTCAGCGCCGAGACGAGCCCGGACACGCCTCCTCCGCCAGATCCACCTGCTTGACCGAGCGCACCAATCCAAGGGGGAGTGGGGTGCCTTACCGGGCAGTACGCGTTTCGGTGCGGTTCGCCTACAGCCCCCGCTTCACGACGCGCAGGGGCGCAGCAGGCAGGCCAGACGGGCCCGACAACTCGCCGGGATTCGGCTGAGGCTCGACCGTCGGCTTGTGCTTCCGGCCGGGCGCCCTCAAGCGTGGGCAGGCCGGAGGGATCCCGGACGGTCCAGGCTCCGGGAGCCGCGGCTGAGGCTGAGGTTCCGCCACAGGCCCGTGCCGCCTACCCAGCGCGCACTTGACGATGCACCGTAGGCGCGCGAGGAGCCCGAACGACTGAAGCGACTCCCCGCTCTTACCCATGCTCCGAGTATACCGCCACGCCGCCACTGCGCCGCCTGACACTGCCGGACTGACGCCCGCCCCTCGCGCGCGACGCCGTGCGCGATAGACTGGGCGGGACGTGATTCGCGAAGAGCTGCGGGAACTGGTCGAACGGGCGCTCGTCGCCGCGCAGGAGGCGGGCGACCTGCCCGCGTTCGCCGCGCCCGAGGTCACGCTCGAACACCCCCAGCGCCCCGAGCACGGCGACTACGCCGCCAACCTGCCGCTGCGCATCCAGGGCCTCGCCCGCATGCGCGCGCTCGACGTCGCTGAGGCGCTGCGCGCGCGCGTGCCCGCGCACCCCGCCGTAGGCGAGGTGCGCGTCGCCCCGCCGGGCTTCCTCAACCTCCACCTCGACCCCGCCTGGGCCGCCGACCAGGCGCGCGCGATCGCCGAGGCCGGCGAGGCGTGGCCGCAACTCGACCTCGGCGGCGGGAGCAAGACGCAGGTCGAGTACGTCTCCGCCAACCCGACCGGGCCGGTCCACGTCGGCAACGGGCGCGGCGCCGCCATCGGCTCGACGCTCGCAGCCGTGCTGCGCGCCACCGGCCACGAGGTGCAGGAGGAGTACTACATCAACGACGCGGGCCAGCAGGTCGCGATCTTCGCGCGCACCCTCTACGCCCGCTACCAGCAGCTCTTCGGCCGCGACGCCGAGATCCCTGAGAACGGCTACCCCGGCGAGTACGTGCGCGAGATTGCCGAGCGCATCCAGCGCGATCACGGCGACGCCCTCCTGCGCCCCGAGGGCGAGGAGCCCGACGCCCGGCTCGGCGACGAGGGCATCCGCCTCATGATCGAGCAGATCCGTGAGGACCTCGAGGCGATGGGCGTGCGCTACGACCGCTGGTTCGCGGAGCGCTCGCTGCAGGTCGAGGGCGGCCCCTACGACCGCGTGCTCTCGCTGCTGCGCGAGGACGGCCACGTCGTCGAGCGCGAGGGCGCGGTCTGGTTCGCCTCCTCGCAGCTCGGCGAGTCCAAGGACAACGTGCTGATCCGCTCGGACGGGCAGCCGACCTACTTCGCCACCGACATCGCCTACCACTACGACAAGTTCATCGAGCGCGGCTTCGACCGCGTGATCGACGTCTGGGGCGCGGACCACCAGGGCCACGTCTCGCGCGTGAAGGCGGGCGTGACGGCGACGGGCGGCGACGGCGACGCGCTCGACGTGCTGCTCTACCAGCTCGTGACGCTCAGGCGCGGCGGGGTGGTAGTGCCGCTCTCCAAGCGCGCGGGCGAGATCATCACCCTGCGCGAGGTCGTCGACGAGGTCGGCCGCGACGCGGCGCGCTTCTTCTTCCTGCTCTCCTCGGCGGGCTCGGCGATGGACTTCGACCTGGAGCTGGCGAAGCAGCAGTCGGACGAGAACCCGGTCTACTACGTGCAGTACGCACACGCGCGCATCGCCGGCGTACTGCGCAACGCCGAGGCGCAGGGTCTGTCCGCCGAGGGTGCGCAGCCCTCGCTGCTGACGCACGAGGCGGAGCAGGCGCTGATCCGCAAGCTGCTGCTGCTACCCGAGGTGATCGAGGAAGTCGTCGACGAGCTGGCGCCGCACCGCCTGCCGCACTACGCGCAGGAGCTGGCGCAGTCGTTCCACGTCTTCTACACGCAATGCCGCGTGCTCGGCGACGACGAGGCGCTGAGCCGCGCGCGCCTCCTGCTCCTCGAGGCCACGCGCCTCACCCTCGCCCGCACGCTCGGCCTGATGGGCATCTCGGCGCCGGAGCGGATGTAGGGGCGATGCCGCAAGGCGGCGGATCGCTGATAACGCATCGCTGGCAGCCGATCACCGACCTCCCCGACGACTGGCAGGCGCTCTGCCGTGCCGACCTGCACACCGTCCACTCAGAGTGGGCGGCGGCTCGCGCCCTACTCGACGATCCGGGCCGGGTGCAGCAGCTGCAGGAACAGCTGATGACGGTCTGGGCGATCGAGACCGGCATCATCGAGCGCCTCTACGAAGTGATCGAGGCGTCGCGATCGCCCTCGCCGAGGTCGGCCTGGGCGCGATCGAACAATTCCACGCGGATGGCCGCATCAGCTCCGAGGCGCGGCCACTGATCGAGGACCAGCGCGCGTCGCTCGACATGGTGATGGACCTCGTCGGCGGTCAGCGGGAACTGACGAGCTCATACATCAGGGAACTGCACCGCGGCCTCACCGAACACCAGGACGTCCGAGACGCCGTCGACGCGCAGGGCCGGCGATTCGCCGCGCCGCTGCTCAAGGGCGAGTGGAAGCGGCTCCCGAACAACCCGATCGAGCCCGACGGCCGGCTGCACGAGTACTGTCCGCCAGAGTTCGTCCAGGACGAGATCGACCGGCTGCTCGCGTGGAGCGCGAACCACGAGGCGCAAGGCGTCTGCCCGGAGGTCGAGGCCGCCTGGCTGCATCACCGTTTCTCGCAGATTCACCCCTTCGAGGACGGCAACGGCCGCGTCGCGCGGGCGCTCACGGCGGCCGTCTTCCTCAAGAGCGACTACCTCGTCCTCGTAATCCGCGACGAGGAGCACCGCGACCCGTACCTGGACGCCCTCGAAGCCGCGGACGGCGGCGACCTCAAGCCGCTCGTCGACCTGTTCGCCGACATCCAGGCCGCCGACCTCGCGGATGCGCTCGCGCTGGTCGGGTAGTAGGAGCGCAACGCCAAGTAGCCAGCCGGACTAGGTGCGATTTGTGCGGGGTCCGTTTCGTCGGGCTCTCACCGACTCATCAGCAGGCTGAGCCTGTACGGGAGCATGGCGGGCCCAAGTGCGACCAGGAAGTAGTTGACTCGCTGCGAAAGCACTGCCATGCAGGCCTCCTCCCGAGCGCTCCCAAGGAGCACTATTCCGAACGTGGCTACCATCATCGGTACGGGCCCACCACAGCTCGTAGACGCGCCACCACGGCGCGTTTCGGCATTTCGATCGTAGCACGGGGCCTACGGCCCGATGAAGTCAGCGAGTGGGCGGTATCCATCCATGTTCCGGGACCGGATGATCTCCGCGACGATCTCCGGTGACGCCATGACCGCGGCAGTGGCCTCCCAGCCCTCGATCACCACGCCGACTGCTCCGATTCCCGGCAGGCTCAAGCAGCTCAATGCGCCGTTCGAGGACCACTACCAACTGCGCGTGAGCCGACGCCGCAGGCTCATCTATCGCCTGGATGAGAACGCAGGAGGGTGCGAGTCGTCTACCTCGGCCCGCACCCGGACTGGCGCAAGAGCCGACGGCGACGGATCAGCCGATGAAGTCGGAGAGGGGCCGGCGGTTCTTGGGACGCTCGAGTTCCGCGACGATCTCCGGCGACGACATGACCTCGGCGGTGGCCTCCCAGCCCTCGATGACCTCCGTCAGGTCGCGATAGTCGCCCGTCAGCAGGCATTGCTTGAGCGCGTCAGCCAACTCGACCGCGAACAGGCGCAGATGTAGGGAGTCAAGGTCGTCTACCCACGACAGCGGCTCCGGCAACTGTTCCTCACGGAAGTACTGGATCGCCGCTTCCCGCAGTTGCTCCGGCGCCTCGGCAACCATGATTCGCCCTCCGGCGCGCGGCGGCGGCCCGCGGCCCCATCGCCACTCGCACGCCCTCGCAAGCAGTCTAGCATCTCCACCCTCGCCCGCCCTCCCCCACTCGCGGTACCCTCGGCGCGCGAGAAGGCAGGCGCCAGGAGCGAGGCGAGCGCGAAGCGGCAGCGGGTTCTGGCCGAGGCGCCACCCACCAGGGGCGTGAGAGCAGGAGGGGCATCGTGGCGACGAACAACTCGGGTGCGCCCGCGCCGGGCGCACATCGGCAGTACGAGATCCTGATCGCCCTTGTCGATGCCGGCCTGGATATTGAACGGCGCGTGGTGATCCCGGACCAGACCACGCTCGCCGACCTCCATCTGGTCATCCAGGCCGCCATGGGCTGGACCAACTCGCACCTGCATGCGTTCACCGCGCCCGCTGGAGTCACGTACGGTGACTCCAGCCTCGATGAGCTTGGCTATGCCGACGAGTCCGATGTGGTCGTGGCGGACGTCCTGCGCGCGCCCCGCGACACGCTCCGCTACGAGTACGATTTCGGTGACTCCTGGGAACACCATATCGAGCTCATGGCGGTCCGGACCGGCGAGCAAGCGCGACCGGACGCGCCTGCCTGCATCGCCGGACGCGGCGCGTGTCCGCCGGAAGATTGCGGAGGCGTCTACGGCTACCACGAGTTGCGCGAGGCGTTGACCAACCCTTCCACGGAGCAAGACGCGGAATTGAGGGAGTGGGCCGAAGAATTCATCGCCCTCCCGCTCGACGTGAACGCCTTCGATGTCGCCGCGGCGGATGCCGCGGTGCGCAGCCTCGTCGGAGACGACGGCCGCATGCACTGGCCCGATCCCGGCATGTAGGTCCGCGCCGCGGAATCACGGGCGCCGGGAGAGGAACCAACGTTCACCGTCTCACCCCGGACCCGGCAGCGATCGGCCGCTGCGGCGCACGATACCCTCGACGCACGAGGCGCAACGACACAGCGAGGTGGCGCGATGGGCGAGGCGGACGGCAAGCGGCGGCGGATTCTGACCGGGGTGCGCCCCACCGGGGCCCTGCACCTCGGGCACTACGCGGGCGCGCTCGAGAACTGGCTCCGCCTGATGGGCATCTCGGCGCCGGAGCGGATGTAGGGGCGCGCCGCTCTGATGCCGGGCGAGGAAACCGAACCACCCCTCTACGAGATCCGGCTCCGCCGCCGGGACCGGGCGGAACTCCGATCGTGGAACGAACGTGAGAGGGAAGTGACTCTCGCCTTCCTGCGAGACTACGCGAGCCGCACGCCGACTGCTCCGATTCCCGGCAGGCTCAAGCAGCTCAATGCGCCGTTCGAGGACCACTACCAACTGCGCGTGAGCCGACGCCGCAGGCTCATCTATCGCGTGGATGAGGAACGCAGGAGGGGTGCGAGTCGTCTACCTCGGCCCGCACCCGGATTGGCGGCAGAGCCGACCCGGGAGCATCACTCGGTGAACTCAGACAGCGGCGCGTACTCGCGCTCGTCGATGGGCCGCGTGAGCGCCGCGATCATCTCGGGGGAAGACATGACCTCGGCCGTCGCTTCCCAGCTCTCGATCACCCGGCACAGCGGGCGATCGTCGCCGGTGATCAACGCGGTCTTGAGCGTGTCGGAAAGCTCGACTGCGAAGAGGCGCAGTTGCAGCGGGTTGAGATCGGCGACCCACCACAGGGCCTCCGGCAGTTCCTCTTCGCGGAAGTACTGGATCGCCGCTTCCCGCAGTTGCTCCGGCGCCTCGGCAACCATGATTCGCCCTCCGGCGCGCGGCGGCGGCCCGCGGCCCCATCGCCACTCGCACGCCCTCGCAAGCAGTCTAGCACCCCCTCCCTCGCCCCCCTCCCCCACTCGCGATACCCTCGACGCACGAGGCGCAACGACACAGCGAGGCGGCGCGATGAGCGAGGCGGGCGAGGAGCGGCGGCGGATTCTGACCGGGGTGCGGCCCACCGGGGCGCTGCACCTCGGGCACTACGCGGGCGCGCTCGAGAACTGGCTCCGCCTCCAGGACGAGTACGAGTGCTTCTTCCTCATCGCCGACTACCAGGTCTCCGACCACGCCGACGACATCGAGCGCGTGCGCACGGCCGTGATCGAGGTCGCCACGGACTGGCTCGCCGTCGGGCTCGACCCCGAGCGCTCTCACTTCGTGATCGAGAGCATGGTGCCGGAGCACGCCGAGCTGACGACCCTGCTGAGCTGGTTCATCGGCCTCGGACGGCTCGAACGCAACCCGACGCTCAAGGCCGAGATGGACGAGCTCGAGGAGCGCGGGATGTCGTTCGAGGACGCCGAGCGCACGGGCAAGCGGCAGGTGGTGCGGGAGCGCGGCGCGGTGCCGGTCGCCTTCTTCACCTACCCGATCATGCAGGTCGCCAACATCCTGATGCCGCGCGCGCACCTCGTGCCCACGGGCGAGGACCAGCTCCCGCACATCGAGCTGACGCGCGAGGTCGCACGCCGCTTCAACCGCCGCTTCGGCGAGGTCTTCCCCGAGCCTGACGGCCTCGTCGGCCGCGTGCCGCGCCTCGCCGGCACCGACGGCAACGCGAAGATGAGCAAGTCGCTCGGCAACACGATCGATCTCAAGGACGACGCCGAGACCGTGGAGCGCAAGGTGATGCGCATGTACACGGACCCGACGCGGCTGCGCGCCACCGACCCCGGCCACGTCGAGGGCAACCCGGTCTTCATGTATCACGACGCCTTCAACCCGGACACGGCGGAGGTCGACGACCTGAAGGAGCGCTACCGCGAGGGGCGCGTCGGCGACGTGGAGGTGAAGCGCAGGCTGGCGGCGGCGCTCAACGCCTTCCTCGACCCGATCCGCGAGCGCCGCGCGTATTACGAGGCGAACCCGCGCGAGGTGCGAGCGGCACTCGCGCGCGGCACCGAGCACGCGCGCGGCGTCGCGCAGGCGACGATGGCGGACGTGCGCTCCGCGCTCGGCCTCAACTACCTCGACGACTGACGGCGGGGCACGCTACTGCGAGTCGTCCCCGCGCAGCGCGGGGGTACCGAGGCGGCTCTTCGGATCGGCCCGGCCGCGGTCGTCGAAGGCGACGCCCTCGGCGCGGAGCACCTCGACCGGATCACGCTCGTCCGAGGGGTCGGTCCAGTAGAAGCCGGGCGAGACCGTGCCGTTGGCGGTCATGACGCGGTAGCCCTTGCCGCACGCGTCCTCTGAGCAGTGGGCGATATGTTGGGCCACCGCCATCGCCCCACTGCCGATCGCTTTCGCGAGATCGCCGTAGGTGGTCCAGCGGCCCGGACCGACGCGTCTCAGAGCGGCGTGGAGGAGGTCCGGGAAGTCGCTCTGGGCCAAGCGCCGTCCGCTCCGCTCCTCGGTTACCTCGCGGATCAGCAGGCGCGGGCCGCCATCCGGCTCGAACACGTCGAAGCTGACGATCCTGATCGGCACGCCGTACGTCTCACCGAGGTGCGCAACGATCCGCTCCAGCCCGGCGTCGACGCCGACACCGGCGAGCAGCACAGCCACCTCGCGGGGCCCCTTCTCGCCCTCCAGCTGCCGATGCACGAGTCGAGCCAGCTCCTGCGCATCGCCAAAGCTCGAGAGCCCCGGACGTAGCAGCACCTCCAGTTCGTCCGCATCCATCTGGGCAATCGACGACGCATAGTCCAGCGCCTGGGCGAGCGCGTCGCGGTCGAGCCGGGCGCGCTTGAGTTCGATTACCACCCAACGGTCTGGCTCGTCGATGGCCAGCAGATCGAGCTGCCTGCCATAGAGGCGCAACTGGCGGCCGACTACCGTTAGTCCGTTGGCGAGGAGCGACGAGTCCTTGGAAATCCAGTTCTCGAGTTGTTCCTCCAAGTCGACGCGCGAGCGGTTTACTCGGTCGGGCTTGCTACCGTCGACTCTCCACACACCCAGATCCGCCATCGCTCGACCTCATTCCGCGTCACATGCGTGCACGACCTTAGCAGCGCCCTCGTTCCGGAGGTATCGTTGCGGGCGCTCCGCCACGGCCCGCGAGTTCCTCGCGCGCGTCGAGCGGCGAGCGGCGGCGGCGGCGCTCACGCGACCGCCGCGAGGGGAAGGACGGCCCGGTGGCCAGCAGCGAGGCGACGATCGTCATCCCCCGGCGCTTTCGCGGCCCGCCGCACTCCGGTAACGGCGGCTACACCTGCGCGCTGCTCGCGGGGCACGTCGACGCACCCACGGCCGAGGTGACGCTGCGCAGCCCGCCCCCGCTCGAGCGGGCGATGGAGGTGCGCCACGAGGGCAATCGGGCGCTGCTGTTCGACGGCGAGCACCTGGTGGCGGAGGCCGAGCCCGCCACGCTCGAGCTGGCGGCGCCGCCGCGAGTGAGTCCAGGGCAGGCGATCGAGGCGGCGCGCCGCTTCCGCGGGTTCGAGCAGCATCCATTCCCGAGCTGCTTCGCGTGCGGCCCCGAACGCGCAGCCGGCGACGGGCTGCGCATCTTCACGGGCTTCGTCCCCGAGGGCTCCGAGGTCGTCGCCGCGCCGTGGACGCCTGCGGCCGACCTCGCCGGCGCGGACGGCATCGTGGCGGAGCCCATCGTCTGGGCCGCGATCGACTGCCCGAGCGGCTGGGCGCATGTGGACGACCGCCTGAGCGCGGTGCTGGGGCGGATGGCCGCACGCATCCTCGAGCCGGTGCGAGCCGGCGAGGAGTACGTCGCCGTGGCGCGCCGGACCGGCGCCGCGGGCAGCCGTCGCCTCGCGGAGGCGGCGCTGCTCGCGCCGGGCGGGCGCGCGGTCGCGATCGCACGCGCGACCTGGATCGTGGTGGCGTCGCCCGATGCGATCGCGCCGCTCGGAGGCGTCTAGTCAGTACATCCAGGAGCAGCCGGCGGCGCTGCGGGAGCGGCGCCCGCTCCGACGCTCGCAGCGCTACGCCGGTTCCGGCTCCGGCGGGTCGCCGGCGGCGTCACTGATGAACTCCGAGAGCAGGGTGTGGACGTCGGCGGCGACCTCGCGCAGGGAGTGGCCGCCGCCTTCGAGGATGACGAGGCGCTTCGGCTGGAGCGCGCGCTCGTATATGTCCTCGGAGGCCTGGGGCAGCAGCACGGTGTCGTCGGAGCCATGGATCAGCAGCAGCGGCTTGCCGAGGCGGTCGACGTCGGCCGCGCCGAAGCGCTGCGGCGAGAGCGCCGCGACGGCGCTCGCCAGCGGCGCCAGCTCGCCCGCCTTGATCGCCACCGCCCCGCCGAAGGAGTGCCCGACGATCACCGCGCGCTCCGCGCCGATGCCGCGCAGGAAGGAGCAGGCGGCGAGCGCGTCGAGCACGCACTCGTCGAACTCGCCCGGGTGGCGATAGCCGACACGCAGCGAGGTGACCCCCTGCGCCGTCAACTCGCGACTGAGGCGCAGGTAGACGCCCTCGGCGGGCCCGTCGCCGCCGCCCATGGCCCCGCCGAGGAAGATCGCGCAGCCGGTCTTGCCCTCGCAGGGGTGGAGCGCGGCGAGGATCGTGCCACGCGTGGTCTCTATCTCCAGCGCCAGCTCGCCGGGCTCCTCGGCCGCTTGCGCGCGCACGTTGCGGATCGAGAGGACGATGTCGTCCGAGCCATCGGCGGTTGGCTCGCTCACGGGCGCACGGCCCGCGCTACCGGGCGCCCGCCGCGGCGAGCCGCTTCGCGACGAAGCGCTCCGTGCGGTTCATCGCCTCCTCGATGTCGTCGTAGTCGGCGGCGTAGCAGATGCGCACGTAGCCGCGCCCGCTCTCGCCGAAGGCGGAGCCGGGCACCATCGCGACACGCTCCTCCTTGAGCAGCGCCTCGGCGAAGGCGAGGTCGTCGAGGCCGGTCGGGCGGATGTCGGGGAAGGCGTAGAAGGCGCCGCGCGGCTCCACCGTCGGGAGGCCCATCGCGCGCAGCCGGGCGACCACCATGCGGCGGCGGCGGTCGTACTCGGCCACCATCCCGCGCACGTCCTCCTCGGCCGAGGCGAGCGCCTCGACGGCGGCGTACTGGGCGGCGGTGGGGGCGCTCATCATCACGTACTGGTGGATCTTCATCATCGCCTCGAGCAGGTGCGGCGGCGCCGCCACCCAGCCGAGCCGCCAGCCCGTCATCGCGTAGGCCTTGGAGAAGCCGCCGAGCAGGATCGTGCGCTCGTGCATGCCCTCGATCGAGGGGAAGCAGACGTGCTCCGCGCCGTAGATCAGGCGGTCGTAGAGCTCGTCCGAGATCACGAACAGGTCGTGCGCCTCGGCGACGGCGGCGATGCCCTCGAGCGTCTCGCGGTCCAGCACCGCGCCCGTGGGGTTCGAGGGGTAGCCGAGCAGGATCGCCTTGGTGGCGGGCGTGATCCGCTCCTCGATCGCCTCGGCGGTCACCATGAAGGCATCCTCGGCGTAGGTCGGCACGGGGACGTAGCGCGCGCCGGCCATGAGCACCACCGGCTGGTAGGCGACGTAGGCCGGCTCGGGGGTGAGCACCTCGTCGTCGTGGTCGACAAGCGCGCGCATCGCGATGTCCAGCGCCTCGGAGACGCCGGTGGTGAGCATCAGCTCGCTGGCGGGGTCGTAGCGGACGCCGTAGAGGCGCTCGAGCTGGCTGCTCAGCATCTCGCGCAGTTCGGGCAGGCCGTAGTTGCTGGTGTAGCCGGTGTGTCCGGCCAGCATCGCCTCGGCGGCGGCGTTCGTGATCTGCGCGGGCGTGGCGAAGTCCGGCTGCCCGACGGCCAGCGAGATCACGCCCTCCGCCTTGTCCAGCAGCTCGAAGAAGCGGCGGATGCCCGAGGGCGGCAGCCCGGCCACCGTCTCCGAGTGCAGCCCGCGACGCGCCTGGTGCCCGTCGTTCCAGCCCGCCGGAAATCCGGAGTGACCGTCGTTCGTCACGAGGGCGCTCCGATCTCCGCCGCGGGCGGGCGGCGCGTGCGCCAGTCGGTCAGCGCCTCGCAGGCGTGCGCGGCGCCGAGCAGCGTCGACTCTTCGAACGGGCGCGCGATCAACTGCATGCCGACGGGCAGGCCCTCGGAGAAGCCGCCCGGGACGCTGATCGCGGGATTGCCGGAGATATTGACGGGGATCGTGAGCAGGTCGTTGAGGTACATCGCGAGCGGATCGCCGAGCTTCGCGCCGAGCGGGAAGGCGACCGTCGGCGCGGTCGGCGTGAGCAGCAGGTCGTTCTCCGCGAGGGCGGTCTCGAACTCCGCGCGGACCAGCGTCCGCACCTGCTGCGCCTTGCGGTAGTAGGCGTCGTAGTAGCCCGCGGAGAGCGCGTACGCGCCGATCATGATGCGGCGCTTTACCTCGTCGCCAAAGCCGTTACCGCGGGTCCGTTCCATCTCGTCCCACATGCCTTCGCCGCCCTTGAAGCGATAACCGTACTTGACACCGTCGTAGCGGGCGAGGTTCGCCGAGGCTTCGGCGGGCGCGATGATGTAGTAGGCGGAAAGCGCGACCTCCAGCGAGGGCAGCGTGACCGAGCGATCGATGACCGCGCCCTCCCGCTCGAAGAGCGCGACGGCCTGCTCGAACGCCTCTCGCACGCCGTCCTCGAGGCCTGTAGCGAACACCTCGCCGGGGACGCCGACGCGCAGGCCTTCGAGGCCACGATCGAAGCGCTCGCCGTAGTCGGGCACGGGTTCGGGCGCGGTGGTCGCGTCGCGCGGATCGTGCCCGGCGATCGCCTGCAGCAGCGTGGCCGCGTCGCGCGCATCGCGGGCGAAGGGCCCGACCTGCTCCAGCGAGGAAGCGAAGGCGACGACGCCGTAGCGGCTGACGCGGCCGTAGGTGGGCTTGAGCCCGACGATGCCGGTGAGCGCGGCCGGCTGCCGGATCGAGCCGCCCGTGTCCGTGCCGAGGGCGATCGCCACGCCTCGCGCCGCCACGGTGGCCGCCGACCCGCCGGACGACCCCCCGGGCACGCGCGTGAGATCCCAGGGATTGCGCGTCGCGCCGTAGCCCGAGTGCTCCGTCGAGGAGCCCATCGCGAACTCGTCGAGGTTCGTCTTGCCGACGAAGACCGCGCCCTGTTCGCGCAGCCGCGCCACGACCGTGCAGTCGATGATCGGCGTGAAGCCCTCGAGGATGCGCGAGCCGGCGGTGGTCTCGACGCCGCGAGTGGAGAGCACGTCCTTGAGCGCGACCGGGATGCCGGTCAGCGGCGCCGCCTCGCCCGCGCGCAGCCGCTCATCGGCGGCGTCCGCCTGGGCGAGGGCTTCCTCGGGCGTGACGCGGATGTAGGCGTTGAGATCGGGCTCCTGCGCGCTCACGCGCGCGAGCGTCGCCTCGGCCAGGGAGCGCGCACTGTAGTCGCCCGCGCGCAGCGCGGCGGCGTGCTCGTGCGCGCTGCGATCGAGGTCGATCGCCGGTCCGCCGGTTGGCGCGGAGCCGGGCAATGTGGAGTCAGCCATCAAGCCCCTGATCGAGCACCGCGCGGACGCGGATGTAGTCACCTTCGCGGTCGGGCGAGTTGGCGAGCACCTCGGCGACGGCCTCGGATGGCCGCGGATCGTCGGACCGCTCGACGTTGACGAGGGAGAAGGACTGCGCCGTCGGCGGCACGCCGGAGGTGTCGATCGCACTGAGCGCCTGGCAATGTTCGAGGATGCTCGACAGCTCGCCGCGGAGGCGCTCCGTCTCATCGTCCGTGAGGGCGATGCGGGCGAGCCGTGCGATATGGCGGACCTCGTCGCTGCTCAGATCCACGGGAACCTCCGGCCGCCGCCCGACGTCTGACTGAATGGCGGCGCTTTGCGCCTCGCGGGCCACGCCGCCCGTCATTCGCCCAATGAGTACGCACTATATGTGCGGTCGGGCGCGTCGCACCACAGGATCGCATGCGGGCGCGGCGGAAGCCCGCAGCGCCGCCGCTAGCCGAGGGGCACGGGGAGCGGATACGATCGGGTCCTGCGGGATCCTGTCCCCGTGTCCCAGCTCGGGGTGCTGCCGGGCGTTCCGGCAGCCGGCAGGAGGCGACCCGATCGCAAACTCAGCTGCGAAGCAGATGCCGCGCCGCCGCGCGGGCGAGGGCGTCCCGTGACGATCAGTCAGCGGGCCAGGCGGCAGCGGGCGCGCAGGCGCCGGCGAGCGCCCTCGGCGAACGGGGGCCACCACGTCGGCCGCTGGCTGCTGCTGCTCGTCGGCCTGTTCGCCGTGCTGCTGGTCGCGAGTGGCGCTGCGGCGGCCACGGGCGCGCTCTACGGCAAGCAGAAATACGACGAGTTCATCGCCTACGTCGCGCCGCCGGACGAGCTGCTCGCCTCGCTGCCGCGCGGTGGCGCGCGCATCTACGACCGCAACGGCGTGCTGCTCTACGAGTTCGTCGACGAGTTCGGCGGACTGCGGCGGCCGGTGCCAATCGACGAGATCTCCGACCGGTTGATCGCCGCGACGATCGCGACCGAGGACGCGAGCTTCTACACGAACAACGGCCTCAACGTGCGCGGCCTCGCTCGCGCCGGCGTCGAGAACTTCAGCCCGTTCGGCGACAGCGAGTTCCTCGAGGGCACGGGCGGGTCCTCGATCACCCAGCAGCTCGCGAAGAACATCTACATCCCCAAGGAGCAGCGGGCCGCGCGCACGGTGGAGCGCAAGCTGCGCGAAGCGGCGATCGCGCTCGAACTGACGGAGCGCTACACGAAGGACCAGATCCTCGAGTGGTACCTCAACTCGATCTCCTACGGCGGGATCTACGTCGGCATCCAGGCGGCGTCCGAGGGCTACTTCGGCAAGCAGGCCAGCGAACTGACGCTCGCCGAGGCGGCGCTGCTGGCCGGCATCCCGCAGTCGCCCTCGCTCTACAACCCGCTGGAGAATCCCACCGCGGCGCTCATCCGCCAGCGTGTCGTGCTGGACCTGATGGTGCGCCACGGCCTGATCACCCCCGCCGAGGCCGCCGCAGGCCGCCGCGAGCAGCTCGTCTTCAAGGCCAACCGCTTCGACATCGAGGCGCCGCACTTCGTGCTCGGCCGCATCGCCGAGGAAATCACGCTGCGCTTCGGGGAACGAGCGCTCTACGAAGACGGCCTCGAGGTAGTCACGACCCTCGATCTCGGCCTGCAGCACGAGGCGCAGCGCATCCTGGAACGCCGGATCGCCGATGTGGAGGAGGATGTTCAGGGCCACAACGGCGCGTTCTACGCCCTCGATCCGCACACGGGACAGATCCTCGTCTACATCGGGAGCCGCGACTACTTTCGCGAGGACATCGAGGGTCGTAACGACAATGTGGTCGCGCAGAACTCCCCGGGATCGACGCTCAAGCCGTTCACCTACATGTCCGCCTTCATGCAGGGCTGGAGCACGGGCGCCGGCATCCTCGACACCCCCGTCAAGGTGATCGACCCCGCGACCGGCGAGTTCTTCGAGCCGACCAACCCGGGACGGCGGTTCGTCGGCACGATCAGCGCCGCGGACGCCCTCGGCAACTCGCTCAACATCCCGGCCTTCAAGACGATCCAGTTCGCGGGTGTCGGCGACACCACCACCCTGATGCGGCAGGTGGGGCTGACGACGCTGGACTCACCGCGCGGCTACGGCCCGGCACTCACGCTCGGCGGCGCCGACATCACCCTCGAGGATCTGACGTACGCCTACAGCGTCCTCGCCAACGGGGGCGTGATGCGCGGGCAGGATGCGCTGGAGCCGCACGGCCTGGGCGAGCGCACGCTCGACCCCGTGGCCCTGCTGCGGGTGACCGACGCCGACGGGACGGTGCTCTACGACTTCCAGGCGCCGGCCGAGCGCCGCGTGGTCGGGGAGAACTTCGCCTACCTCGTGACCTCGATCATCTCCGACCCGGACACGCAGTGCATCACCTTCGGCAGATGCGGCGCGCTGGAACTGAAGGACCGGCCATCCGGCAAGAAGACGGGCACGAGCGAGCCCTTCGAGAACTCGAAGGAGATCGGCGAGACGTGGACGTTCGGCTACACGCCGGACCTTGTCGCCGGGATCTGGGCGGGCAACTCCGACAACTCGCCGATGGTGAACATCGTCTCGACGACGATCGCCTGGAAGAGCTGGCGCGACTTCATGGAGTACGCACACACTTACTACGGCCTCGAACCGAAGAACTTCGTCCAGCCGCCCGGCATCGAGTCGCGCGAGTTGTGCTGGCCCTCCGGCCAGCTTCCCAGCGCGCTCTGCCCGCAGATCTATCGCTACAACGGCCTCTACGCCCTGGACGTGCTCGCCACGTACGACTTCGAGCAACTGCGGGACAAGTGGTGGCAGGAGATCCAGCTCGACTCCCGCACCGGCCTGCGCGCGACCGCGGATACGCCGTCCGCCTTCGTCCGGCGCGCCGTGCGGCTGGTGCTGCCGGAGGAAGAGATTGAGGACTGGGACGGGATCGACGCGTGGGCCACACGCTACGGAGTCACGCACCTGCTAGCCCCCTCGGCGGACGGCGCCGCGGGCGCGGATCTGCTGCAGGTGTCCTCGCCGTCCGCGGGGGCGAGGGTCTCCGGCTCGGTGGCGGTGATCGGGCGCGCGGACTCGCCGGACTTCGAGCGCTACGTGGTGGAGTGGGGCCGCGGGACCAATCCGTCCGCCTGGGTCGCGTTCGCGGCTTCGACTCAGGCAATCGAGAACGGCGTGCTGGCGCGCTGGGACACGACGCAACTGCCGGACGGCGCCTACACGCTGCGCGTGCGCCTCGAAGACTCGGAGATGGGTGCGCGGCGCTTCGCCTTCCCGCTGTTCATCGCCAACGGGGCGGGCGCCCCCACTGACAGCGCCGCCCCGGTTGCGCGAATCACCAGGCCGGCAATGGACCAGGTGGTGCGCGGCAACTTCCCGATCGACGGCTTCGCCTCCTCCAGCCGCTTCCAGGAGCTGCGCATCGAGGTGGGAGCAGGCTCGCAGCCCGACAGTTGGACGCAGGTCCTCCAGTCCGACGAGCCCGCCACCAGCGGCGCGCTCGCCTATTGGGACACGACCAGCCTCAACAACGGCCTCTACACCATCCGGCTCACCGTCCGCGACGAACAGTTCGGCGACGCCGTCGCCACCGTGCGGGTGCGGGTCGACAACCGCACCGAATGACCGGACCGCCTGCATGAGGCCGCTACTGCGCCGCTCCGTCCTCGGCCTCCAGCAGCGCCTCCACCTCGGCGCGGGTCGTGATGCCGCGCACCAGTTCGAGGAAGCGCGCGAGCGAACCGGCGCGCTCGCGCAGCTCGCGCAACTGCTCGCCGAGCGGGTCCACCGCATCGGCGCGGGCGGCGTACGTCCCGTACCAGGCGAAGTACGCCTGATTGATGCGGCGGATCGAGACGCCGTGATCCGTGAGCATCAGGCGCACCTCCTCCATGCGCCGTTCCGCCTCCTCGACCTTGCCCTCCTCCAGCAGCGCGTCCACCTCGAGCCGCAGCTCGCGCAGCACGGCGGCGCGGTCGATGTCCGGCGCCGGGGCAGGGGCGCGAGGCGGCGTCGGGTCGCCGAAGCGCTCGATCACGGCGTCGCGCAGCTCGTGGCCGACGAGGGTGGCAACGGTTTCGTTGATCGTCTGCGCGTCGTCGTCCGTGAAGTAGGCACGTCCGAGCGGGTAGAAGGTGAGGTAGTGGTGGACCCACTCGTGCGCGGCGGCGCCGGCGACGCCGCGGTAACTGCCCACGTCACTGACGATCGCGGGATAGAACGCCACCCCGCCCGTAGGCGCGACGAAGGCCGCGATCGATTCGTCGCGCTCCTCGGCCTCCCGCTCGATCCGCAGCAGCTCGGCGCGGCCGAGGTCGAACTGCAGGATGCGCTGCTCGGCGCGGCGGATCTCGCTGCGCGGCGAGATCACCAGCACGTGCGGCGATTCGGACAGCTCGATGTCCAGCGGCGGCCAGACCGCGAGTGCACCGGGCAGCGGCAGCGGGAAACTCAGCCCCTGTTCCCGGACCACCGCGTCGATGCGGCCCTCGATGGCGGCCTCGGCGACGTTCTCGAGGCGCTGTCCCGCGGCGGTGCTGCGATCGTCGAGCGCGAACCAGGCAGTGAGCGCCGCATCGGGCGCGGGGTCGTCGCGCAGCGGCGCGCCGGCGGCGAAGAGCCACTTGTTCGCGAGGGTGCTCAGCTCCCAGCGAACGAGCTGCGCGAGGTCGAACTCCTCGTGCGGCTGCGGCTCGCGCAGCGCGAACAGCCCGGCCCAGAGCAGGAAGGCAGCGAGCAAGCCCAGCACGAACGCCGCGAGCGAGGGGGGCACGGCCCTCGCTCGTCTCGCCACCAGGGCCACAGCCGGTCGAGCGCTCGATCTCACCAGGCATCCAGCGTAATCGTTGACCGCGCGCCGTCGTATAGTCGCAGTCGATGAGCAGCGATGGCGGCGAGCGGCAGCCGGGACGCCTCGTGCGGCTGCTCGCCGTCGTGATCGATTTCTTGACGTTGCTGCCGCCGCTGCTGGCCGGGCTGATCATCGCGTTCGCCTGGCTGCTGCTCCGCAGCTCGGCGGGCCGCTACGACGCAGAGACGGGGGACACGCTCATCGCCGTTTCGCTGATCGGAGCGACCGTCCCGGCGTGGACGGCCTGGCAGGCCGTGCGGCTCTACCGTCTCGGTGCGACGTTCGGGCAGGCGCGCCTCGGCCTCGCCGTCGAGGGCGCCCCGTGGCGGCGCACGCTGCGACTGCTGCCGCACCCGCTCTCGCTGCCGCTGTGGGGTTGGTTGATCCTCACGCTGCTCATCGCGGGCGCATCGGGCTGGTGGCTGCTCGCGCCGCCCCTCGCCTGGCTGGCGATCCTCGTCGGGGCTGTGGCCACACTCGTCGGGGACGCGCGGCGCGAGCGCTCGTGGCGCGCCTTGCTGGGCGGCGCGCCGCTGCCGCACGACTGGCTGCCGCGCACGCGGCTGGTGCGGCGCCCGTGAGCCGCCTCGATCCACGCGCGCCGGGGGAGACGGCTCCGGTGGTGAGCCGCGGCGGCCCCTGGGACGCGATCCCGGACCCGTTCGACGAGTTCAGCGCCACCGCCGGCGTGCGCGACTTCGCCGTCGCGGCCGCCAGCCTGCTGCTCGCTGCCGTGCTCACGGCCTGGCTCGCCGCCTTCAGCCTCGCACAGGCGACCACCCCCGAGGTCGCGCTACCGGCGATCAGGCGCGCGGCCATCGTGATCACCGGTATCGACGGCCTGATCGACGTGCACGCCGCCAACCTCGATGAGCAGGCGCACAGCGGCGAACCGATCATCCTGCCCAGCTACCCCCTCGACGTCTCCGTCCCCGCGGGCGCGGTCACCGGCGGCGACGGAGCCCTCGACCGGCGGCTGCTGCGCGACGCGCTCGTCGAGCGCAGCACGCTGCTGCTCCGCGAGGAGGGCCTGGCCGCCTTCCGCGACCCCGAGGGCGACATCACCGCGCCCTCGCGCTTCTCCAGCGCCGGACTGATCGACCAGCTGATCGTGCGCCTGCGGCAGAGCGAGCACGAGCGCTGGAGTTCGCTGCTCACGCCGCTCGGCTACGCCTCGCTGCTGCTGGCGGCGGCCGTGCTGCTGCTGGGCGTGGGCTTCGGGCGGCTGATCCGCCTCGGCGGCGCGATCCTGGTCTCCGGCGCGCTCGTGCTCGCCGGAGCGCTGCTCGTCCGCTTCGTGATCGGCTTGCTCGGCGACGACGGCGCGCTCGGCGACGAGCTGCGCTCGATCGTGAACACGCTCGCCGGGGCGCCAATCCGCAACGGGCTGCTGATGGTGATCGGCGGCGCGGCGATCCTGCTCCCCGCGCTCGCGCTCGACCGCCTCTTCGAAAGCTCCGACCGGCTTGCCGCGCGACGGGCCGCCCGGCTCGACCGGTAGCGGCGCACGCCCGCTGGCGTGCCACCGCCGCCCCGGCTAGGCTGGCGCGCGACGCCCCGGCGAGTCCGGCAGTGTGGACGGGAGCACAGCCTTGAACACCGTGAGCTACCGATGAGCGCGACACGCACGCCCCGCGAATGGCGCAAGCCGCTGGCCCTCGGCGCGCCGCTGCCGCCGGAACAGATCCCCGTCACGCCGACGCGGATGCTGCACTTCTTCGACCCCTCCAACGAGCGCATGCGCGCGCGCGTCGCCTCGATGGCCGCCCAGGTCGACGTGCTGGTCGGCAACCTCGAGGACGCGATCCCGTCCGACAAGAAGCTGGAGGCTCGCGCCGGCCTGATCGAGGTCGGCCTCAGCGGGGACCTCGGCGAGACGTCGCTCTGGACGCGCGTGAACAGCCTCGACAGCCCCTGGGTGCTCGACGACCTGATCGAGCTGACGGCCGCCCTCGGCGACCGCCTCGAGGTGATCATGTTCCCCAAGGTCACGGGGCCGTGGGACATCCACTACGCGGACCAACTGCTCGCGCAGCTGGAGGGGAAGCACGGGATCGCGCGGCCCTACCTGATCCACGCCGTGCTGGAGACCGCGGGCGGCGTCAACCACGTCAAGGAGATCGCGCAGGCGAGCCCGCGCGTGCAGGGCATGAGCCTCGGTCCGGCCGACCTCGCGGCATCGCGGCGCATGAAGACCACGCGCGTCGGCGGCGGCCACCCGGGCTACCTGGTGCGCAGCGATCCCGTCCCGGACGACGACGACGCGCCGCGCACCACGGCGCAGCAGGATCTCTGGCACTACACGCTCGCGCGCATGGTCGACGCCTGCGTGGAGGCGGGCGCGCTGCCCTACTACGGGCCGTTCGGGGACATCGCGGACCCGCTCGCCTGCGAGGACCAGTTCCGAGGCGCGTTCCTGATGGGCTGCGTCGGCGCCTGGACGCTGCACCCAAACCAGATCGAGATCGCCAAGCGCGTCTTCAGCCCTCCGCCGGACGAGGTCGCCTTCGCCCGCCGCATCGTGGAGGTGATGGGCGACGGCTCCGGCGTGGTCATGCTGGACGGCAAGATGCAGGACGACGCGACCTACAAGCAGGCCCTCGTCATCCTCGATCTCGCGGAGTTGCTGGCCTCCAAGGATCCGGAGCTGGCTGCGGCCTACGGGCTGGAGTAGCGCCTGCCGGGCACCCGCGCCGCTACGCGCCTCCCGTCGGCGTCAGCAGTTCAATGCCATCGCCAGGGAAGCGCCGGTCGAAGGTACGGACAGGTTCGCCGCGCATCCGCGCCGTCGCCCAGAGCAGTGTGACGACCAACTGCTCGTCCCCATTGACGATCAGGCACTGAGTTCCGAAAGAAGGGCAGAATCGCTGGTGATGTAACGGACGATCACAGAAGTGTCGAGCAGGGCGCTCATGCCGTGCCGGGCGTCTCCCAGCCATCCTCAGCGGCCTCGGCCCAGGCGCGCTCCTTGGCCTCGTGCCACTCCTGCGGCGACACGGCGGCCTCGGAGCGAAGCGGCCCGGGGTCGGGCGGCACGAACACGATCTCGACGTGCGCGCCGACGACGCGCTGCCGCGCAATCCAGCCGGGCTCGATGCCGATCCGCTCGCGGATTGCCCGCGGGATCAGCACCCTCCCGTCCGCGCCCAACTCCACCTCGATCACGACGGACTCGGGCACGACCGCTCCAACTGCTGGCATCTCGGTCACAGCGCTGCCTCCGCGATCAGTGTAGCCGCTGGCGATTACGCCCATGCCGCCCACCGGCTCCAGGCTCCACGGGTTCCTGGCGCGCTCCGCATCCCCACCCCTGCCCCCGTAGCCCGCGCCGTGGCATAGTGCGCGTCGAGGCGAGACGGGACCGGAGGAGCGGCGGATGCGCTTCTACGAGCACGAGGCGAAGGAACTGCTGGCGCGGCACGGCGTTCCGCTGCCGCAGCGCCGCGTCGCCCTCGACGCCGCGGAGGCCGCCAGCGCCGCAAGCGACCTCGGCGGGGCCGTCGTGCTCAAGTCGCAGGTGCTCAGCGGCGGGCGGATGAAGGCCGGCGGGGTCCGCTTCGCCGACACGCCCGAGGAAGCCGCCGAGGCCGCCGACGCGATCCTTGCGATCGAGATCAACGGGCAGCAGCCGGTGGGCGTGCTCGTCGAGGAGCGCGGCGACGTCGAGCAGGAGTACTACGCCGCCGTCACCTGGGACGCCGCCGCGCGCCGCCCGGTGGTGATCTTCAGCGACATGGGCGGCATCGACATCGAGGAGGTCGCGGAGCAGCATCCGGAGCACCTCTCGCGCACGCACCTCTCCAACCTGCGCCCCGTCTCCGACTTCGAGGCGAAGCTGGCGGTCTCGCGGACCGGGGTGACGGGCAACGACCTCAACCGCCTCAGCCGCATCGTCGGCGCGCTCGTGCAGGTCTTCCTCGCGTACGACCTGACGCTCGCCGAGATCAACCCGATCGGCCGCCTCGCCGGGGGCGCCTTCGTCGCCCTCGACTCGCACATCGACATGGAGGAGGAGGCGCGCGGCACGCACGCGCGGCTGCTCGCCGAGCTCGGCATTCCCGAGGAGGACACGCGCCAGGCGCGCCCGCCGACGCCGTTCGAGATCGCCGGCGCGCAGGTGGACGCCGCCGACACGCGCGGCGTCGCCGGCCGCGTCGTCGAGTTCGAGGGCGACCTTGGGCTGATCATCGGCGCGGGCGGCGGATCGCTGACGCTCTTCGACGCGGTGCGCGCGGCGGGCGGCAGTCCCGCGAACTACTGCGAGATCGGCGGCAACCCCTCGGTCGCGAAGGCCGCCGCCCTGACGAAGCTCGTGATGTCCAAGCCGGGCGTCGAGAAGATCGCCGTGATGATGAACGTCGTCTCCAACACCCGCGTCGACATCATGGCGCGCGGCGTGATCAAGGGCGTGATCGAGGCCGGACACGACCCCGCCGAGGCGATCGTGATCTTCCGCATCCCCGGCTCCTGGGAGGACGAGGGCGTCAAGATCCTCGAACGCTACGGCGTCGAGTACGTGGACCGCTCCGTCTCGATGCACGAGGCGGCGCGGCGCGCGGTCGAGAAGGCCGCCGGACGGACGGACGGGTAGCCGTGTCGATCCTCATCGACGCCGACAGCACGTTCATCATCCAGGGCATCACCGGCCGCGAGGCCGTGACGATGACCCGCGAGCTGCTTGACTACGGCGCGCGCGTCGTGGGCGGCGTGACGCCCGGCCGCAAGGGCCGCGACGTGCACGGCGTGCCCGTCGAGGACACCGTGCGCGCGCTCGCGGAGCAGACCCGTGTCGACGGCTCGATCGTCGCCGTCCCGCCCGCCTTCGCGGCGGACGCGGTGCTCGAGGCGATCGAGGCGGGCGTGAAGCTGATCGTGGTCGTGACGGAGCGCATCCCGCGCGCGCAGGTCGCGCGCGCCATCGAGTACGCCTCGCAGGAGGGCGCGCGCATCATCGGCCCCAACTGCCTGGGGCTGATCTCGCCGGGCAAGTCGAAGATGGGCGGCATCGGCGGCGCCGCCGACGCCACCCGTCGCGCCTTCCAGCCGGGCGTCGTCGGCGTGATGTCGCGATCCGGCGGCATGACGACGGAGATCGCGAACGCGCTCTCCGAGGCCGGCCTCGGCGTCTCGACGGCCGTCTCGATCGGCGGCGACGCGATGATCGGCTCAACCTACGCGGAACTGATGCCGCTCTTCGAGGCCGACCCGGAAACACAGGGCATCGCGATCTACTCGGAGCCGGGCGGGCCGATGGAGGCGCAACTGGCCGCGCACATGGCGGAGCACGGATCGCGGCTGCCGGTGGTGGCGTTCATGGCCGGGCGCTTCATGGACGAGATGCCCGGCATGCGCTTCGGCCACGCCGGCACGATCGTCGAGGGCCGCGCCGACACCACCGCCGACAAGATCGCGCGCCTCGAGGCGGCGGGCATCGCCGTCGCCGAGCGCATCGAGGAGATCCCGGCGCTGCTGCGCGAGCGCATCGAGGGAGCGGCCTAGCCATGGCGATGTTCATCCGCGTCGACATCGACGAATCCGTGCAGCAGGACGCAGACCTCCGCGCGCGCCTCGTCGAGGTCTGCCCCGTCGACATCTTCGCCCTCGATGGCGAGCGCCTCGAAACCGTCGAGTCCAACCTCGACGAGTGCACCCTCTGCGACCTCTGCATCGAGGTCGCGGGGGACGCGGTGCGGGTGGTGAAGCTGTACGAGGAGTGAGGGTCGGCGTGCGAGGGCGCCCCTGACTTGCCTCGTGTCAGCGGCTCCAGAACCACTGAGTGAGCGCACCAGCGGCGAATTCGAAGCTAGCCATTCCGGGGCGCGGTCAAGGGCGGTGCGCAGCACCGGCGTGCTCGGCGCGGAGTTCGGCCTCGTGTGTGGCAAGGGCATGCGCGATGACGAAGATCAGCATCTGCGTCGTCCTCGGGAGTTCCTCCGCCGTGCCGCGCACCTCGAAGCTCTCATCGAGCGTCCGGCCCGCGAACGCCTTGAGCTCCGTGAGCGCAGGGATGGTCACACGTGACAGGGCCTTGCTGCCGGCGAAGGCACGACTGAACCCGTGCACCTCTATGCCGACGACGTTGCCGCCGTCCTCGCGCAGGTAGATGCCGCCGTCGACCTCGAGCGTGAACGCGCTGCGGCGCTCATTGATGTGGATGCACGCGATATCGTCATCCCGCCCCCAGTACGAGAAGATGATCGCGCGGATCATCTGCGGATCGAAGGTTGGCGTGGGCACGTCGGTTTCCATGGCTCAGTCCTTGTTTCGAATATACAGCGCGGTGTCTCCCGTACGCAGTCGGCGGTGGATGAACGCTGTGAGCACGCTACCCCGTTCCCGGCCCGAACGTGGGTCCGACTCGTAGTCCACCACGACCTTGAGCCACTGACCGGCTGGCGTGCGGGTCATGTGGTGCTTACGACCAGCGTGATCGCGGTCTTGCAACACCATCGCCGGCCGCTCGATCGCATCCGCCACGTCCTGCTCCCGACGCGCCACGTCTGGATGATCGCGCGCGATCTTCGAGGTCCAGTGCTCGTGACTACAACGGACCTCCACGCCCTCATAGTCGAACACCTGGAATAGCGGGTCGCCTGGAAGTTCGTCGTTTACCACGGCTCGACGGTACAGGGATTGGCACATCTGTGCCATGCGAGGGTTGGCACCGCTTGCCGGTCGCAGCACGGTTCCTGTACCAGTCAGACGCCGTATCATTAACTGTGTGACCGAACGATTGGAGCATCCAGTGCTGATCTCCGAACGGATGGCGAAGGCGCTCAGCGAGCAGCTGATCAACGAGTACTGGGCCGCTATCCAGTACACGATGATCTCCTCCTACTTCAGCCGCGAGGCGCTCCCGCAGCTCGCCACGCTGTTCCGCACCCAGGTCGCCGAGGAGCTGACGCACGCCCAGAAGATCGTCGACTACGTGACGGAGACGGGCGGCATCGTCGCGGTGCCCGCCATCCCGCAGGGTAAGGCGGACTTCGACTCCATCGAGGCGGCCGTCGAGCTGGCGCGCGCCGCCGAGCTGCGCGTCGCCGGGGCGTTCGACGACCTCATGGACCTCGCCATCGAGGAGCGCGACCACCTCGCGCGCGGCTTCCTCCAGTGGTTCGTCGACGAGCAACTCGAGGAGGTCTCGACGATGGACGACCTGCTCAAGGTCATCCGCCGCGCGGGCGACAACCTGCTCTACGTCGAGGACTACGTCTCGAACCGGCTACCGCCCGTGGTGGCGCCTCCGGCGTAAGCGCCGCTCAGCCCACCCGCCTCACACGCCGTCCGGCGCGAGATCGTCCGCACCGGGCCGTCGCGCCCGCGCGAGGTACTCCTCGTGGAAGCGATCGACGAGGGCGGCCCGCCCGGCGATGTCCAGGAACTTGTCGCGGAACGCCTCGGCGGTCTCATGGCCGATGCGGCGCGACCACGCCGCCATCACCCGGCTCGCCTGTATCGCCACGGCCGTCAGCGGCTGCACCTGTGCCGCCGTCCACTCCAGCCGCGGCTCGATGTCGGCGCCGCCCTCGATGCCGCCGCGCAGGTGGTGGGTGTGCAGCTCGTTCCAGAGGCCGTGGATCGCGTCCGCGCCGAGCTGGTGCATGCGGTGCGCGTCCGGCTCGCCGATCGCCGCCAGTTGCTCGCCGAGCGAGGGCCAGCCGGACTCGTCCGCCTCCGGCTCATCCGGGTCGAGGCCAGCGAGCTCGAAGGAGCGTGCGAGGCGCTCGCGCATGCGCTGCTCCATTGGCAGCGCCTCGCCGTCGCGCAGGTCGCGGTTGCCGTCGAGGTGCCGCCAGACCGCGCGGTCCGCGCGCAGGCCGTCGCGCACGAACGCCTCGAAGCGATCGCCGCCGCCGCGCAGCAGGTACGCCATCGCCGCGGTCGAGGCGAAGATCTCGCGGTCGAGCAGCAGTTGCAGCTCGGCGCGGCCCTCGTAGGTCTCGGCCACCAGGCGGCGCGTCAGCTTCACGATGCGCACCGCGAGCGCGCAGAGGATCGCCTCGTTGCGCGCGGACGCCGCGGCGCCCTCGGGAGGCGGCGCCCAGGCCCGGACCAGCAGCGCGGCCAGCTCGCCGAACTCCGTTACCAGGCCCGCCGCGCCCTCGAGGAAGGGGCGCTCGTCGCGCGCCACCTCCAGGCGCTCGCGCTCGATCAGCGTCCAGGTCGGCCATTCATCGGGGCCGGGGATGCCTGGTCTGTGCGGCTCGGACACGGCAGGCGACCCGCTCAGGCCAGCGTGGGGTGGCCGTGCTCGGCGATCTCGGCGTCGCGTTCGGTCTCGCGACGCGCCTCGCCGGAGCAGCCAATAGCGCGCAACTGGCGCTCGAAGCGCTCGCGCTCGTGGCGGGCGAGCAGCTGCTGCTGGCGGCTGTAGCGGCCCGCCGGGTCGATCACCGCGGCGTGGTAGCGGCGCCACTCGAGGTAGAGCGCGTCGCACTCCTCGCCGTGCTCGTGCGGCGCCGCCTCGGCGCCCTCGAGCTGGGCGCCCTTGAACTGGGCGCCATCGATCTGGCCGATGCGGCGGGCGTGGCGGCCGCCGTCGAAGGGGACCTCGAGCCAGGTGCGCACGATCGCGAGCGCGATGTCCTCGCTGATCATGCGCTGGCCGATCGCGATCACGTTGGCGTCGTTGTGGCGTCGCGCCAGCTCCGCCGACTCCACGCTCCAGCAGAGCGCGCAGCGCACGCCGGCGATGCGGTTCGCCATGATCGCCTCGCCATTGCCCGATCCGCCGAGGACGATCGCGCGCTCGCATTCGCCGCGCGCGACGGACTCCGCGGCCGGACGGATGAAGAGCGGGTAATCGCTCGGCTCTTCCGAGTCCGCCCCGAAGTCGACGACCTCGTGCCCCTCGCGCGCGAGGAAGGCGCTGATCGACTGCTTGTAGCGGAAGCCGGCGTGGTCGGAGGCGACCGCAATCCGCATCGACGGCTCCGCTATCCGGCGGCGGCCGCGAGCAGCTGGCGGCCGACGACCTTGAGTTCGAGGACCGGCTTCACGCCCTCGAAGATCGGGAGCACGAGCGCGTCGGAGACGTAGCGCGAGATCGGGTCTTCCTCGGAGTAGCCCCAGCCGCCGTGCAGCTGCTGCGCAGCCTGCGAGACGTTGACCGCGACATCGCAGGCGAGCAGCTTCGCCATCGGCGCGGGCAGCCCGCGCGAGTCGAAGTTGTGCGCCGCCGCGTAGGTGAGCTGCCGGGCGGCGGCGAGGCGGGCGACCATCTCGCCGATGCGGTACTGCGTGAGCTGGTACTCGCCGATCGGCTTGCCGAACTGCTCGCGCTGCGCGACGTACTGGCAGGCCTTCTCCAGCGAGGCCTGCGCCACGCCGCAGGCGCGCCCGCCGGTCTGCAGTCGCCCGACGGCGAAGCCGCCCATCTGCAGCGCGAAGCCGCGGCCCATCCCCGCGTCCTCGCCCACGAGGTTGGCGTGCGGGACGAAGTAGTTGTCGATCGCGACGGTGAAGGAGTGCATGCCGCGGTAGCCCGGCGTCGGGTTGGCGGTGGCGCTCATCGAGCCGCCCTCGGGCTGGGTCTGCGTCCACTCGTGGCCGTAGTGCGGATCCTTGGGGACGATCAGCACGGAGAGCCCGCGTCCGGCGGCCTCGAGGTTCGGGTTCGTCCGCACGAGCATCGAGATCACGTTCGCGCGGCCGGAGAAGGTGCTCCACGCCTTCGCGCCGTTGATGCGCCAGCCGCGCACGCCGTCGACGTCGGTGGGGGTCGCGCGCACCTGCAGGTTGGCGTTGTCCGAGCCGACGTCCGGCTCCGTCACGCCGATCGCGACCAGCACCTCGCCGGCGGCGAGCTTCGGCAGCCACTCTTCCTTCTGCGCGTCGGTCCCGCCCGTCAGCAGCGCGTGCGCGAGGATCTCCGGCCGCGTGTGCAGCGACCCGGCCGCCCCGAGCGAGGCCGCCGACAGCTCCTCGGTCATCACCACCATCGGCAGGTAGCCCATGCCCGTGCCGCCGTACTGCTCCGGGATCGAGGCGCCAAAGAAACCGAGGGCCGAGAAACGCTCGATCAGGCTGTCGGGGACGAGCAGGTCCTGGCGGTGGATGTCCTGCGCGATCGGGGCGACCTCGTGGCGCGCGAAGTCGCGCGCGGTCTCGCGCGTGAGCATCGCCGCATCGTCGCGCAGATCGAGGTTGTTGACGCCCAGCGAGGCGATCGCGCGACGCCCCAGTTCGCGCACGCGCGACTCGTCGAGGCCGGCGCGCACCGCCGCGCGCAGCTCGGCGGCGTCGAGCGCGTCCGCGGCCGCGTCGATGCCGAAGTCGTCGCGCGACGCCTCGATCGCCGAGCGCAGCGCGTGCGTCGCCTCGGCGGCGTAGACGAGGGCGGCGTCCGCCTGCTGCTCGTCGCGGACGCCGGCCTCGCGCAGCCCCTCGCTGGAGGCGACCAGCGCGCCGGCCGCGCGGACCTGCGTGGCAAGGTAGGCGATGCGCTCGGTGTGCACCTGGTGGTCGTCGATGTCTGCCCCGCCGCTGGTGACCTCGGCCGCGTGCGAGACCGCCGCCTCGATGGCGCCTACCGCCGCGTCGACGAGGCGCCGCGCGACCGCGACGGCGTCGATCCCGGTGCTGACTGCGCTGCTGGTCACGAGCGTGCTCCGTTCGTTGTGAGGGCCCGGCGGCCCTCGATGTGCCTATCGTCCGGTCACCGCGCCCTGGGCATCAGCACGGTGTAGTCGAGGTCGAGCACCACGTTCGGGTGATAGCGCTCGCGCCCGTCCTCGGAGGTCTGTCTCAGGTCGACCTGCTCCGTCGCCGGGTCGGCGTTCTTGACGGCCGCCAGGCGCAGGCGCAGCGCGCCGCAATCGCCACGGCCGAGGTCGATGCGTTCCAGCACGTCCGTCCAGGCGAAGACCGTATCGCCCGCGAACGTCGGGTTGCTGTGCGTCCCGCCGTTGAAGGCGAGGATGCCGAGGGCGTGCTCCAGCCCGTTGAAGGAGAGCGCCCGCGCGATCGAGATCACGTGCCCGCCGTAGACGACGCGGCGGCCGAAGCGCGAGTCAGCGAGCGCGTACGCGTTGAAGTGCGCGCGCGCGCTGTTGTGGTACAGCCGCGTCACGATCTGGTGCTCGGCCTCCTCGATCGCCATGCCCTCGACGTGATCGATGCGCTCGCCCGGCTCGTAGTCCTCCCACCAGGCGCGTCCGCCGCTGACCTCCTGCGGGAAGCGCGAGAGATCGAGTTGCTGCGGCACGCGCAGCGCCTCGGGCGCGACGGCGTCGGGCGTCTCGGGTGCGTCGTTCGCGCCGGTCGGCGTCGAGGGGTCACGCTTGTTGACGAGCACCCAGCGGATCAGCGTCAGCACTTCCTCGCCGCGCTGGTTCGCGCCGGTGGTGCGCACCCAGACGACGCCCGTATCCCCGCCGCGCGACTCGCGGCGGCCGAGCACGGTGGTCAGCGAGCTGATCGTGTCGCCGGGCAGCACGGGCACGCCGAAGCGCACGTCGGCGTAGCCGAGGTTGGCGACGGCGTTGAGCGAGACGTCGGGCACGGACTTGCCGAACACCGTGTGGAAGACCAGCAGGTCGTTGATTGTCTCGCGCGGGTAGCCGAGCGCGCGGGCGAACTCGGCGTTGCAGTGCAGCGGGTAGCGGTCGCCGGTGAGGGCGATGTAGAGCGCTGCGTCGCCCTCGGTGAGAGTGCGCGGCACGGCGTGGCGGATCTCGAGGCCGCTCTCGAGATCTTCGAAGTAGTTGCCGGTGCTGGCCTTGTCGCTCATGCGCCCCCGCCGGGCCTATTGTATGCGTGCGCCAGCCGAGCGGAAGCGGGCGCGAGGACGGCCGGAGGTGAGATATGGGCGCGAAGGAGCTGGAGGCACTGATCGAGGTGCTGCGCGGGCAGACCGAACTCGGCCGCGAGGGCCACGTCCTCGGCACGTGGGTGATCCGCTACAACAAGGAGCGCGGCGCGTTCAGCTTCGACAAGTGCGAGAGCGAGATCTACTGCAACGAGCGCCCGAGCCTGATCGCGATCGACGGCTCTGTCCTCGACCCCGGCGGCCCCCTCGACGAGGGGTTCTAGCGGCGTGAGCCGACCCTCTCCCGCGGTCCCCATGGAGAGGGGACCGGACGGGCTCCGCCAGCCGCCTCCGGCTCCCTCTCCCCTGGCGGGAGAGACACCCCAGGGTGCTAAGACGTCAAGCAGCAAGCTGTTCGTGGTCTGCGCGGTGTCCCCAAGCGGCGGCTTCGTCGTAGCGGGTGCGGGTCCTGAGACAGCCGTGGAGGTAGCCGACGAGGCGGTTGGCGAGCGCGCGCAGCGCCTGGTGGTGGAGGTCGCCGGCGGCACGCCGCTTCCGGTAGAAGTCGTGGCAGCCGGGACTGGCCTGCAGCGAGCACAGCGCCCACTGGCCGGCGGCGTCGGAGAGCCGCCGGTTGCGGACGAAGCGCGCCCGCACGGTCCGCTTGCGGCCGGATGCTACGGTCAGCGGCGAGGTACCGGCGTAGTTCCTGCGGGACTTCGCCGAGTCGTAGCGTGCGGGGTCGTCCCCGAACTCTCCGAGCACCCGGGCACCGAGGACGACGCCGAGTCCGGGCAGGGAGCGGTAGATTTCGGCGTCCGGGTGCTGCTCAAAATGGCTCGTGAGCTCGGCCTCGAGCTCCTTGATCTGACGGTTGATCTCAGCGATCAGCGCAACCGCTGCGCGGGTGCTCGCGGCGAACGCCCGGCTCACCGCGGGCGGCGCCCCGAGCTGCGGGGAGCGCAACGCGGCGCGGACCGCGGCGGCACGCTGCTCGAGATTGCGCTTGCGGCCGCCGCGGCGGAGGGCCGCGCGGATTCGAGCCGCACTGAGCCGCGCTGCCTCGCGCGGGCCGGGCGCCGTCGCCAGCACCCCCAGCGCGTCACCGTGCGCGAGGTCGGGAAACGCCGCCAGGGCCGCCTGAAAGTACTCGCGCAGCGCGCTGCGCAGGCGGTTGGTCTGGCGGACGCGGTCCCAGATCAGCTGCTGATGGGCGCGCGCCAGGACCCGCACCGCGCCCGCCTCGTCGCTGTCGCCGGCCACCGGGCGGTGGTTGTGGCGGTCGGTGCGAACGAGGTCGGCGAGCAGCTTGGCGTCGCCGGCGTCGGACTTGGCGCCGCCGACGTGGTGACGGTCGCGGTAGCGCGCCGCCGAGCGCGGGTTGATCGCGTAGACGCGGTAGCCGGCCGCGAGCAGGGCCGAGACCCAGGGCCCGCGCTCGGTCTCGATCCCGATCACGACTTCGCCCGGGTCGGAGGCGTGCTGCGCGATCAGTTCGTGCAGCGTGGCGACGCCCGCGACGCCTTCGGGCAGCCGCCTGGCGGCGAGCTGCTCGCCCGCCTCGTTCATGAGCTGGATGTCGTGGTGGTCTTCGGACCAGTCGTCGCCGACGTACAGGGTCATCGTGCCTCGCTTCCCTCCGCTTCGTGCTGCTTGATGCGACCCGCCGGGCTGGTCCTGCGACGGCCTAATGGAACAGTGCTCGATGGCACGACACCCCAGGAGTGCTGCGGACAACCCGGACGAACCAACCGGGGCACGGTCTCTCCCTGGAGATCCCAAGGTCTCTGGGCGAGGAAGTGCTCACCCGCTGGCGGGTCCGGGACCAGTCTCCCAGATCGCTCCGGGCTGCTGGTCGAGCCCCATTAGGGCGGGGGTGAGGGGGTTTGAGGCGCGCTGGCGCTGTATGCTGTCTGCCCTCGCGCACGTGCGCTTCGCTGACACGGAGGGCCTGATGACATCCGATCGGCGACCCGCCGGATCGCGTCCTCCGGCCATTCCGCCAGGGCAGGAGTACTACTGGACGGACGAGTGGCAGGCTGGCGAACTCGAGACCTTGGCGGAGTTGCAGGCTGGCGGCGGACACAGGTTCGAGAGCGCCGACGAGGCGTTGCGCTTCCTGTTCCAGGCAGACTCCGCCTCGGGGAGGGCCCAGCACAGGCGATGACAGGACCGCATGGTGTCACGTTGTGAGACGCCGCGAAGATAGAACATGCCAGAGTCCGGCACGCCTCACAGTCATCCACCATCTTCGGAAGACGCCTTGGGTAGCACATGACATCATCGGTCGCTCTCCGTAGTCGGCGGGCAGGCCCGTGAGCCGACCGACGATCTGCATCGCCGCAGAGCTCGAGGACGACCTCACGGCGCAAATCGCCGCGGTGGCCGAGGTCGTGCGCGTCGATCCGGGCGCGTCGCTCGAGGAGCTGATCGCGGCGCTGCCCGGCGTGGACGGCGTGCTCGGTCCCACGCGCCTCAGCCTCGGCGAGGAGTTCTTCGCAACGCTGCCCGGCCTGCGCGTCGTCTCGCAGCACGCCGTCGGCTACAACAACGTCGACGTGGACGCCGCCACGAGGCACGGCGTCGCGATCTGCAACACGCCCGGCGTGCTCAACGCGGCGGTCGCCGACCTGACGATGGCGATCATCATCATGCTGGCGCGGCGCCTGTTCGAGTTCGAGGCCTACTCGCGCAGCGGCGCCTGGGCCCGCGGCGAGCCGTACCCGCCGCTCGCGCACGAGATCACCGGCAAGACGCTCGGCGTGATCGGCTTCGGGCGCATCGGGCGCGAGGTCGCGCGGCGCATGCAGGCGATCGGGATGCGCATCGTCTGGTACGACGTCTTCGAGGGCGCATCGACCGCCACGATCGACGACGTGTCGGACGCGCCCTTCCGCCCGCTCGACGATCTGCTGCGCGAGTCCGACTACGTCACGATCCACACGAACCTCACGGCGGAGTCGCACCACCTGATCGGCGCGCGCGAGCTCGCGCTGATGAAGCCGAGCGCCTACATCGTGAACACCGCGCGCGGGCCCGTGATCGACCAGGTGGCGCTGGTCGCGGCGCTCGAAGGCGGCGTGATCGCCGGCGCCGGCCTCGACGTGCTCGAGGCGGAGCCGCCGGACCCCGACGACCCGATCGTGCGGCTGCCGAACGCGATCACCTTCCCGCACATCGGCACCGCCGCCGAGGAGACCAGGCGTGCGATGCGCGAGCTGGCGGTGCAGAACCTGATCGCCGTCGTGACGGGCGAGACGCCGCCCGCGATCGTAAATCCCGAGGTGCTCGGCTAGCCTCCGGCGAGGGAAGCATGACGGACGAGACGATCGATGGTCTGTCGGGCGCGCGCGCCGAGGCGGAACGGCGCGGCGTGGGCGGCTACGGTCGCCACGTCTTCCTCTGTATCGGTCCGGATTGCTGCACGACGGAAGAAGGCGCATCCGCCTGGGCGCGGCTGAAGCGCGGCGTGGGCGAACTGAACGCCCGCGCCGAAGAGCCGCCGATCTATCGCACGAAAGTGGGCTGCCTGCGCATCTGCGAGAGCGGGCCGGTGGCCGTGGTCTACCCCGAGGGCCGATGGTACGCCGGCCTGGTCCCGGAAGCGCTCGATCGCGTCATCGCCGAGGACCTGGGGCAGGGGCGGCCGGTGCTGGACCACCTGATCGGCAAGAATCCGCTGCCGCTCGACGACAGCGCCAGCTAGCCGCCCGCGCGGATCGCGCCGTCGTAGGGGCCGGGATTATCTCCTTAACACACCTAGTGGGAGGCGTCCTACGTCGGCATCCCGACGATGCGGGAGTGGTGTCAATCGCGGGGCTCAACCCGCCGCCGCCGTCTCGATTAGCTTAGTGCCTGCCGAACCTCCCGCAAGAACTCGAACCATCTAGCGAATGACTCAGCGCTCCCATCACTGATGGGAGCCGGAGGCCAGAACCCCGCTCGCCGGAGGTCATTGATGAGCAGGTCTGTCTCATCCCGCGCGCGGGCGCGCATGTAGTCCATATTCCCAGGATTCTCCGGATTGAGAATCTCAGGCTCGCACACCACAGCGAGATGATCATAGGCAGTCGCTACAGGCCCCGTTAGTCGGCGGCGGTAAAACACCTTAGGTGCCTTCGATGCGAGCACACCCACCGCGGCACCTGCGGCGAACGCGAGTCCATACAACCCCCACGCTTGGAAGAGCGTTTCCCACACGACCTGAACCCACATACATTCATGGTGTCACCCCTCAACTGGATAATCCAGGAAGGGCCCGGCGCCGACCGAGGCGGCCGCCTCGCCGATCTGCCGCCACGTCTCGTCGTCGAGGGTGAGGCCGTCGCGGCGCTCCGCCATGCGGCGGCGCTCCGGCTCGCCGGGCGTCAGGATCTCGTCGAAGCCCTCGGCGTACGGGGGCTGCCGCACGTAGTCGAGCAGGCCGGCGAGGTCGCCCTCGAACGGATCGAGGCCGGCGAAGCGCTGCGGGTCGACGGCGATGAAGAAGAAGCCGTTGCCGCGGCTCGCCCCGCCGCTGCTCGCGCCCGCCCCCGTGAGCGCCCCGGCAAGCAGATCGACGGCGAGCCCGAGGACGTAGCCCTTGTGCCCGGCGCCGGCGTCCCCGCCCCCGCCGTAGCCAGCCGCCGTGCCGAGCGGCAGCAGCGCGCCCACAGGCCTCGATCCCGGCGGTTCGCCGCCGTAGAGGTCGAGCGGGTCCGTCGAGGGCGCACCGTCGCCATCGACGATCAAGCCGGGCGGCAGTGCGGCGCCGCGGTTGCGCGCCACGCGCACCTTGCCCTCGGCGACCACGGGCGTCGCCATGTCCAGCACGAACGGCGCCTCGGGATCACCCGTCGGCGCGGCGACGAAGAGCGGGTTGGTGGCGAGCCGACGCGCGACGCCGCCGAAGGGCGCGACGAAGGCGCTGGCGCCGTGCCCGTTGACGAAGCCGAGCGCGACCAGGCCCTCGGCCGCGGCCTGCTCGCCGTAGGCGCCCGCCCGCCCGATGTGCGCCGCTTGGCGGCCGGCCACCGCGGCGAGGCCGTGCGCCCGCGCCTTGCGGACCGCGATCGCCATCGCCTCGCGGGCGACGACCTGGCCGAAGTTCCAGTTGCCGTTGACGACGGCCGTCGTCTCCGTCTCGCGCTCGACCTCGATCGCGGCGGCGGGCTGGATGCGGCCCTCGCGGACGGCGAGGACGTATTGCGCCGCGCGGATCGCGCCGTGCGAGTCGTGGCCCTTGAGGTTCGCGTCCACGAGGTGGTCCGCGACCGCGACGGCGTCGTCCCCCGGCGCGCCCGCCGCCTCGAAGATGCGCGCGAGGTAGCTCCTCAGCTCCTCCGGGGCGACGACCGGCACGGCTAGCCGCTGTGGACGGAGGGAACGCCCGCGCTGGAGCGCGCCTCGGCGAGCTGCGATCCCGCGGCCTGGCGGATGAAGCCCACGTCGTTGCCGAGCATCGCCGTGTCGAAGCCCGCCTCCAGCCACTTGAGCGTGTACTCGAGGCTGCCGGTGTGCATGCCCGCGGCCACGCCGTGCCGCCGGCACGCCTCGAGGATGCCGAGCACTGTCTCCTGGTGCTTCGGATCGGCGTTGTCGCCGGTCGGCGTGATGCCGATCGCGTAGGCGAGGTCCGAGGGGCCGATGTAGGCGCAGTCCACGCCCTCGACCGCCAGGATCTCGTCGATGTTGTCGAGCGCCTCGGCGGTTTCGATCATGCAGATCACGGCGATCTCGTCGTTGGCCTCCTCCTGGTAGCCGGCGCCGCCGTACATCGCGGCGCGAGTGGGGCCGGAGGAGCGGCCACCCGCCGGCGGGTAGCGCGAGGACCAGACGGCGAGCTCGGCCTCCTCGCGGCTGTTCACGAGCGGCACGATCACGCCGTAGGCCCCGGCGTCGAGCACCTTCATGATCATCGCCGGCTCGTTCCAGGGGACGCGCACGAACGGCGTCGTCTCCGTGGTGGAGATAGCGCGGCACATCTCGATCACGTCGGCGTAGTCGATCGCCCCGTGCTGCATGTCGATGCAGAGCCAGTCGAAGCCGATGTTGGCCATCACCTCGGCGGAGTGTCCCGAGGGCGTACTCAGCCAGCCGCCGATGGTCTGCCGTCCCTCGCGCCATGCCTGCAGCACCTTATTCGGTCGCATCGCCGGTCCTCCTCCCGGGCGCCTCGCGCCCGTCTCTTTGCGATTCCGTTCGATTCCTTGCGCCTGTCGCCTCTCCTCGGGAAGAGGACAGGCTAGGCCAGCGGGACGCGCGGCGTGACCGCGTCGCGGTTCGGAATCGTCGCGAACTCCTCGGGCCAGCGCCCCCGCATCACCGACACCACGGTCTGCCCGACGCGCTCCTTCATCCGCTGGAACGCGAGGTCCGAGTAGGACGCGGAGTGCGGCGTCAGCACTACGTTGTCCATCGCCAGCAGCGGCGAGTCCGCCGCCAGCGGCTCCGTCTCGAACACGTCGAGGCCCGCGCCGCCGATCTCCCCGCCCTCGAGCGCCGCGATCAGCGCCGCCTCGTCGTGCACCGGCCCGCGCGAGGTGTTGAGGAAGATCGCGTCAGGCTTCATCTGCGCGAACTGCTCCGTGCCCATCATGCCGCGCGTCTCAACCGTCAGCGGCGGGTGCGCCGAGACGTGGTCGGCGTTGCGCAGCAGCTCCTCGAGGCTCGCCGCACGCCCGACGCCGAGCGCCTCGAAGGTCGCGTCCGCCTCGTAGGGGTCGTACGCCGTCACGGTCATGCCGAGGGCCTGCGCGCGCACCGCGACCTCGCGCGCGATCGCGCCGAGGGAGATCAGGCCCAGCGTCTGGCCGTGGATCGCGGGCGCGGGGGCGCGGTCGACGCTGCCCCAGCGGCCGGCGCGGATCGCGCGGTCGTGCACTACGAGCTTCTTGGCGACGGCGAGCAGCAGCATGATCGCGTGGTTCGCGACCTCCGGCTGGCAGAAGTCCGGGTAGTGCGCGACGACCACGCCGTGCTCCGTCGCGGCGGGGATGTCGAGCGTGTCGAGGCCGACGCCGTAGCGGATGATCAGCTGCAGTTGCGGCGCCGCCTCGATCACTCGCCTGCTGATCTGCGCAGAGCCCACAAGCACCGCCTGCGCCTCGCGCAGCAGCTCGATGCGCGCGTCCTCGTGCTCCGCCTGCGCGACGAGCAGCCGCGCGCCGGCGGCCTCGATGATCGAGCGTTCGATCGCGTAGCGGCCCTGGTCGGACGACTCGGTCTGGACGGCGAGGAAGGGGGTATCGCTCACGGCCGGATGGTCACGGCGTGCCGCGCAACTGTCAACGAAGTACGCTGCGGGCCGGTGGTGCACGAGGCGTCCGTGGTACGCTCGTTCGGTAGCGCGAACGGCACGGAGGGAGGAGCGTCATGGTCGAACAGCCGACCGATGCGGATCGCATGCAGGCGTCCGAGAAGTCGCTCCAGAAGATGTGGAAGTTCGTCGAGAAGTTCGCCGAGAAGAGCGGCTCATACCTCCATCCGCAGCGCGAGATTACCGAGTTTCTCGTGATCGGGCTCGCCAAGCACGTGGACGACCTCGGGCGTCCGCTCTGCCCCTGCAACTTCTACGAGGACAAGCAGGAAGAGGTGAAGCGGAGCACCTGGATCTGCGCCTGCGAGGAGATGCAGAAGTACAAATACTGCCACTGACTGCTCTTCTGCAATGCGGAAGGTCTTCCGATTACCGAGCACCTGCCAGAAGGCCACGAGGGCCGCGAGATCTACGGCGTCATCGAGGACCCGCACCCGGACAAGGGCCGCGCGCTCGCGCGCCTCGAGGAGAAACAGGGCCGCAAGATCGAGAAGTAGGAGCGGTCGGCGCGCGAGCGGCGCGCCGACGACACACGACGGGCGCCCTCGCGAGCTTGCGGGGCGCCCGTTTCAGTGTGCAGCGAGGCCTACGTCAGCGCGGCGTCGAGCTGCTTCGCGAGGTCGCCCTTGGGCCGGAAGCCGACGATCTGGCCGACGGGCTCGCCGCCCTTGAAGACCAGCAGCGTGGGAATCGAGCGGATCCCGTACTGGCCGGCGGTCATCGGGTTCTCGTCGGTGTTCAGCTTCACGAACTTGACGCGGCCGTCGTACTCCTCGGCGAGTTCCTCGACGATCGGCGCGACCATGCGGCAGGGACCGCACCAGGGCGCCCAGAAGTCGACCAGCACCGGGTCGTCGTTCTCGATCACGTCCGAGTTGAACGTGGCGTCGGTCGTGTCAGTGGGCATCGCCATGACGTGCACTTCCCTTCAATCACCCGCACCCGCCGGGCCTTGATCCAGTATCCCACGCAGCGCCGTCGCGTGCCTGCGCGCGGCCCCTCGTCACTCCCCGTCGCCGGGCTGCGCGGCCTCCACCGCGCCGCGCAGGGCGGCGAGCGCGCCGCGCAGGGCGGCGAGCGCGCCGCGGTCCACGTCCTCCGCGGCGCTGCGCAGCGCGCTCTCGATCGCCCCGGCGTCGCTGGCGCCGTGCGCGATGAAGACCGCGCCGTCGATGCCCAGCAGCGGCGCGGCGCCGTGGAGGCGGTAGTCCAGTCGCGCTCGCACACGCCTGGCCGCGGGCCGTATCAGCAGCCCGCCGAGGCGGCCCCGCCAGGAGCGTCGCGCCTCGCGGCGCAGCTCGCCCATCATCAGATCGATCAGCCCCTCGCCGACCTTGATCACCATGTTGCCGGTAAAGCCGTCCGTCACCACCACGTCGGCGCGGGCCTCGCCCAGGTCGCGGCCCTCGATGTTGCCGACGAAGTGCAGGCCGGACTCGCTGAGCCGCTCGTAGGTCTCGATGGTCAAGGGCGAGCCCTTGCTGCCCTCCTCGCCGATGTTGAGCAAGCCGACCCTCGGCTCGGGGACGCCGCGCGCGGCGCGCATGTAGCTCGTCCCCAGATGCGCGAACTGCACGAGCTGCGAGGCGCGGCACTCCGCGTTCGCTCCGGCGTCGAGCAGCAGCGTCGGCCCCTTCGGGAAGGGAATCACCGCCCCGATCGCGGGGCGCTCCACCCCCGGCAGCCGCCCCAGACCCATGAGGGCGACGACGAAGACGGCTCCCGTGTTGCCCGCCGAGACGAAGGCGTCCGCCTCGCCGTCGCGGACGAGCCGCAGCCCGACGAACACCGAGGACTCCTTGCGGCGAATCGCCTCGCGCGCGGCGTGGTCCCCCATCTCGATCGCGTCCGGGGCGTGCACCACGCGCAGGCCGGCCGGCGCGCCGCCGAGCCGCTCGATCTCCGCGCCCAGGCGCCGCTCGTCGCCGACGAGCGCGACCTCGATGCCGTCGCGAGCCGCGGCGATCGCGCCCTCGGCCGTCGCCGCGGGCGCGAGGTCGCCGCCCATCCCGTCGAGGGCGACGCGGGTCACGGGGCGTCCTCGGCTTCCGCGCCGTCGCCCTCGTGCGCCAGCACGGCGATCAGCCGCTCGTCGCCGTCGCGCGGCGGAGCGCCGTCGTAGTCGCCGTACCAGGCGGCGACGCGCAGGCCGGCGAGGCGGGCGGCGAGCTCGATCTCGCCCGCGGTGAGCACGCGCAGCGCGAACTGCTGCGTGACGCGGCGCAGCGGACCGGACGCCTCCTGCACGTCGAAGTGCCAGGTCACGAGGCGCAGCGACTGGCTCGGGACGCCCTCGACGGCGACGAGCTTCGTCACCATCGCCTCGCCCGACGCGCAGGGCAGCGGGCGCGTCCAGTGCTCGACGAGCGGGCGCGGGCCCGGCAGCCAGTCGTCCGCGTGCGGCGCTTCCACGTCGAGCGCCGCGAGCCCGCCCGGCGCGAGGTGCGCGGCGACGCTCGCGAACGCCGCCGCGATCTCCTCGGTGGTCTCCAGGTGCTGCAAGCCACCGAGCGGGATCAGCACGAGGCCGAAGCGCTCGCCGAGCTCGAGGCAGCGCATGTCGCCCTCGACGAGGCGGACCGGCAGCCCGGCGGTGCGCGTTCGCGCCGCCTCGATCATCGCCGGGCTGTAGTCGACGCCCACGACGCCGAAGCCCGCGCCGGCGAGGGCGGCGACGACGCGGCCGGTGCCGCAGCCGAGCTCCAGCACGTCGGCGCCGCTCCCGCGCGTCGCCGCTCGATCGGCGAGATCGAGGTAGAGCGCGAGATCGTCGTCGAAGTCCTCGAGATCGAGGTCGTAGAAGGGCGCAATCCGCGCGAACGGGTCCACGGGCGGCTCCAGCATCGGGCGATGCTAGCACCACGCCGCGGGAGACGGGCGGACGCGCTTGACCCGGCAGGCGGCGCGACGCAGCATCGGGCGCATGACGGCATCGGCCCCGCTGGACGGCGGACGCCTGCGCGCCCTGATCCGCGCGATCCCGGACTTCCCGGAGCCGGGCATCCTCTTCCGCGACATCACACCGCTGCTGCACGACCCCGCCGGCCTCCGCGAGACCAACGACGCCCTCGCCGAGGTGGCGCGCGGCTACGGCGCGACGCTCGTCGCGGGCATCGAGGCGCGCGGCTTCATCTTCGGCGTGCCCGTCGCGGAGCGCCTCGGCCTCCCGTTCGTGCCGATGCGCAAGCCCGGCAAGCTGCCGGGCGAACGGGCGTCCGTCGCCTACGAGCTGGAGTACGGCAGCGCTGCGCTGGAACTGCACCGCGACCCCTCCGTGGACGGCCACCGCGTCGCGATCGTCGACGACCTGATCGCGACCGGCGGCACCGCCGAGGCGGCGGCGCGGCTGATCGCGGGCCTCGGCGGATCGGTGGCGGGCTTCGCCTTCGTGGTCGAGCTCGCCGACCTCGGCGGACGCGACCGCCTCGCCCCGCACGGGGTCACGTCGCTGGTGACGTACTGAGGGGCGCGGCATGAGCCTGAGGAAAGTCAGCAGCGGACGGATCGAGAAGAGCGGGTTCTGGATCTTCAGCAACTGGAAGTTCTTCACCACGAAGACCCGCTACTTCGCGCTCACTGGCAGCGAATACCGGCAAGCCGCGGCGCGGCGCGACATGTCGGGCGTGGTCCGCATCGGGCGCGAGGACGAGCGCGTCTTGTGGTGGACGAACTCGGGACTATTCTGGGCCGACCCGGAGCTGTCCGATGAAGACATCGAACTCCTCGTCTGGGATCGCCAGCGCCGGCAGGACTCGCGACTGGACCGCCTGCGCAAGATCCGCGCGCGCGACGAGGACGTCGCCTCGGCACGCCGCGAGCGCATCCCGGACGAGGTGCGCGCGTTCGTGTGGGAGCGCGACGCGGGGCGCTGCGTACAGTGCGGGAGCGAGGACGAGTTGCAGTTCGACCACGTCATTCCCGTCGCGAAGGGCGGCGGGAGCTCCATCGACAACATCCAGATCCTTTGTGGAGACTGCAACCGGCAGAAGAGTGACTCCATCGTCTGACGGCGGCGCGGAGGGCCAGGCATGACTGCGGCGGAGATCGGCGTGATCGGCGGGTCCGGCTTCTACGCCCTCGAGGAGTTGCGCGACGCGGAGCGTCTCGAGCTCGAGACGCCCTTCGGCGCGCCCAGCGGGCCGATCGTCGCCGGGACGCTGGAGGGACGCCGCGTCGCCTTCATCGCGCGGCACGGGGAGGGGCACCGCCTGCTGCCCTCGGAGGTGCCGGCGCGCGCCAACATCCATGCGCTCAAGCAGCTCGGCGCGGAGCGCGTGATCTCGCTCTCCGCCGTCGGCTCGCTGCGCGAGGAGATCGAGCCGCTGCATGCGGTGACGCCGGATCAGATCATCGACCGCACGCGCGGGCAGCGCCCGCTCAGCTTCTTCGGCGAGGGCATGGTCGCGCACATCGGGCTCGCCGACCCGTTCTGCGCGGACCTCGCGGCGGCGCTGGCGGACGCGGCCGAGGCGAGCGGCGTGACGACGCATCGAGGCGGCGCGCTCGTGGTGACCGAGGGCCCGGCCTTCTCGACGCGCGCGGAGTCCCGGCTCTACCGCGACTGGGGCGGCACGATCATCGGGATGACGGCGCTGCCGGAGGCGAAGCTCGCGCGCGAGGCGGAGCTCTGCTACGCCGCACTCTGCTTCGTCACCGACTACGACGTCTGGCGCGACTCGCAGGAAGACGTGAGCGCGGACATGGTGCTGGAGAACCTGTCCAGGAACGCGGCGCGTGGTCGCCAGGCCCTGATGCGCACGGTGGCGGGACTCGGGGAGCGCGGGGACTGCGGCTGCGGGGACGCGCTCGCCTCGGCGCTGGTCACGCCGCCACGGCTGGTGCCGGCGGAGACGCGGCGGCGGCTCGCGCTGCTGCTCGAGCGTTACCACGGCGATCCGGACGCGCCGTGACCCGGACACTCTCGCGCAATCGCGCCGGAGGGGGCGAGGCGGCGCTCTACCGCGTCCACGCGGAGCGCGACGGGCAGCGCCTGCTCGCGCTGCTGGGCGAGGACCGCGCCTACGCCGCCTTCGCGATCGGGCACCTCGACCGCGGCCTCTTCGGCGCCGCGCGCTTCTGGACGGCGGAGGGGCCGACGGGCGAGCACGCGGTGGTGATGCACGCCAACAGCGCGCTGGGGCGGATGAGCGTGCTCAGCGGCGATCCGGCCGGCGTCGCCGCCGCGCTCTCCCTGCACCCCGGCCCGCGAGGCGGCTACCTCGCGACCTGCGCCCCCGCGCACCTGCCCACCGCCCGCCGCGTCTACGCGCTCGGCGGCCTGATCGCGATGATCCGCATGTCCGTCGACGCCGAGAGTTTCCGGCCGACCGGCGCCGGCCTTGGCCAGCGCTCCGTGCAACGCCTCAGCGCAAGAGACGCACGCGCGCTGAACGCGCTCTACGCCACCGGCGGCGGCCCGACCGGCTACCGCGGCGAGCACATCGAGCAGGGCGTCTACTACGGCGTCTTCGAGGGCGGCTCGCTCGCCTCCGTCGCCGGGACGCACCTCGTCTCGCCGGGCGCGGGTATCGCGGTCGTCGGCAACGTCTTCACGCGCGACTCCGCGCGCGGGCGCGGGCTGGCGACGCGCGTCACCTCCGCGGTCACGGCCGACCTGCTTGAGCGCGGCTGCTGGCACGTGACGCTCACGGTCGACCCGGAGAACCCGCCAGCGCTCCGCGCCTACGAGCGGCTAGGCTACGTGCGGGGCGCACCCGTGCACGAGGCGCGCTTCCAGCGAAGCGACGTGCTCGGCCTGCGCGCGCTGCTGAGGCGCCGCTTCACGCGGCGTGGGCCGGACGGCGAGCACCTCGTGCACGTCTGGCCGGACGAGTAGTGCGGCGCGCGCCGCCCGGTCCGAGGCTTCCGCGAGCGCCCGGAGGGACGCGATGAGCAACGCCACCGCAGGCGAGATCGCCGATCGCGGACTGGCCGCCGAGGGCGTGCGTCGCATCGAGTGGGCGGCGCGCGAGATGCCCGTCGTGACGGAGATCCGCCACCGCTTCGCCGCCGAGCGCCCCCTCGAGGGGCTGCGCATCAGCGCCTGCGCCCACGTCACCACGGAGACGGCGAACCTGGTGCTCGCGCTGCGCGACGGCGGAGCGGAGACGCGGCTGGCCGCCTCGAACCCGCTCTCCACGCAGGACGACGTCGCCGCGGCGCTGGTGGCCGAGTACGGCGTGCCGACGTTCGCGATCAAGGGCGAGGACCACGAGACCTTCTTCCGCCACCTCGATCTGGCGCTCGAGCACGCGCCCGAGATCGGGCCGCAACTGACCGTCGACGACGGCGCGGACCTGACGGCGCTGCTGCACCGCCAGCGGCGCGACCTGCTCGGCGGCGTCGCCGGCGGCACCGAGGAGACGACGACGGGGGTGATCCGGCTGCGCGCGATGGCCGCCGACGGCGCGCTCGGCTTCCCGATCGTCGCGGTCAACGAGGCGGAGACGAAGCGCTTCTTCGACAACCGCTACGGGACCGGCCAGTCCACCCTCGACGGCATCATCCGCGCAACCAACATCCTGCTCGCCGGCAAGACCATGGTGGTCTGCGGCTACGGCTGGTGCGGCCGCGGGATCGCGATGCGCGCGCAGGGACACGGCGCGCACGTGATCGTGACCGAGGTGCAGCCGACGCGCGCCCTCGAGGCGATGCTCGACGGCTACCGCGTGATGCCGATCGCCGAGGCGGCGGCCGAGGGCGACATCTTCGTGACCGCGACGGGCGACATCAACGTGATCGACCGCCCCGCCTTCGCGGCGATGAGGAGCGGCGCGATCCTCGCGAACTCCGGCCACTTCGACGCCGAGATCAACCTCACCGCGCTGGAGGCGATGACCGAGGCGCGGCGCGAACTGCGCCCCTATGTCGAGGAGTGGACGCTGACCGACGGACGGCGGCTGGTGGTGCTGGCGGAGGGGCGGCTCGTGAACCTCGGCGCGGCGGAGGGGCACCCGGCGAGCGTGATGGACATGTCGTTCGCGAACCAGGCGCTATGCCTCGAATACCTCGCGCAGCAGCACGCCAGCCTCGAGGCGGCCGTCCACGACGTGCCGCGCGAGATTGACGAGGAGGTCGCGCGCCTCAAGCTCGCGGCGATGGGTGTCGCGATCGACGCGCTGACGGAGGAGCAGGAGCGCTACCTGAGCTCCTGGGAGCAGGGCACCGCCTGACCCGCCGCCGCGATGGCGGCTGCGCCTGAACTGCGGTCCAATCGAGGGCGAGGAGAAGCGTATGGCCAGCACCTTCGTTGACTCGCCGTCCCTGATGCTGACCAGCGAGTCGGTCACCGAGGGGCACCCGGACAAGCTGTGCGACCAGATCTCGGACGCGGTGCTGGATGCGCTGCTCGAACAGGATCCCGAGGCGCGCGTCGCCTGCGAGGTCGCCGTGAACACCGGCGTGGTCTTCGTCTTCGGCGAGATCAGCACGCGCGCCTGGGTGGACATCCCGGACACCGTGCGCCGGACAATCCGCGAGGTCGGATACGACGACTCGGAGGTCGGCTTCGACTGGCGCACCTGCGGCGTCATCTCCTCGCTCAAGGAGCAGGCGGGCGACATCGCGCGAGGCGTGGACGCAGCCATCGAGACGCGCGAGCGCGGGTCCGAGGACCCCTACGACCGCGTCGGCGCGGGCGACCAGGGGATGATGATCGGCTTCGCCTGCGACGAAACCCCGGACCACATCCCGCTCACGATCTGGCTCGCGCACCGGCTCGCGCAGCGGCTGTCGGCGCTGCGCAAGAGCGGCGTGCTGCCCTACTTGCGCCCCGACGGCAAGACGCAGGTCACAGTCGAGTACGAGTACGGGCGGCCGAAGCGCCTCGAGGCGGTGGTCGTCTCCACTCAGCACGACCCCGACGTGCGCATCGAGCAGCTGCGCGAGGACGTGCGGCGGCTCGTGATCGACTATGTCTGCCCGGCCGAACTGCTTGCCGGGATCGACGAGAACAAGATCTACGTGAACCCCACCGGGCGCTTCGTCGCGGGCGGTCCGGCGAGCGACGCCGGGCTGACCGGCCGCAAGATCATCGTCGACACCTACGGCGGCATCGCCCGCCACGGCGGCGGCGCTTTCAGCGGCAAGGATCCGACGAAGGTCGACCGCTCGGCCTCGTACGCCGCCCGGCACGTCGCCCGCAACATCGTCGCGGCGGGGCTGGCGGACCGCATCGAGGTGCAGGTCTCCTACGCGATCGGCGTCGCGCACCCGACCTCGATCGCGATCGAGACGTTCGGGACCGGGAAGCTGCCCGACGCGGAGCTGGTGCGGCTGATCGACGAGCACTTCGACCTGCGCCCCGCGGCGATCATCGACCGCTTCGATCTGCGCCGCCCGATCTACGCCCAGACGGCGGCCTACGGGCACTTCGGCCGCCCCCTCCTCGATCTGCCGTGGGAGCAGCTGGACATGGTGGACGCACTGCGCCGCAGCGCCGGCCTCGGCGGGTAGCGCCGTGCGCGCGATAGTGCTGATCGGCGGCAAGGGTACGCGCCTGCGCCCGCTCACCTGGCGGACTCCGAAGCAACTCGTCCCGATCCTCAACCGCCCGCTGCTCGCCTACCTGCTCGACGGACTGCGCAACAACGGCTTCGATCGCGTCAGCTTCGCGATGACCGCGCCCGACGAGGACATCGAGGCTGCGTTCACCGGCGACGCGTCACCGCCCGGCCTCGCGATCGAGTGCGTCCTCGAGGGCGAGCCGCTCGGCTCGGGCGGCGCGATCGCGAACGCCTCCAGCGGCTGGGACGAGCCGTTCCTCGTCTGCAACGGCGACATCGTCAGCGACATCGACCTCGGCGCCTTCGCCGGCAAGCACCGCGAGCGCGACGCCGAACTCTCGATCGCGCTCTCCGAGGCCGAGGACCCCTCGCGCTTCGGCGTGGTCGTGCTCGGCGAGGGCGACCGCGTGACGCGCTTCGTCGAGAAGCCGCCGCGCGACGAGGCGCCCTCGAGGCTGATCAACGGCGGGCTGTGGCTGTTCGAGTCCGGCGTCGCCCGCCTGCTCGATGCGACCCGCTTCAACCGGGTGGAGGACGAGCTGTTCCCGAGCCTCGCCGCAGCCGGGCGCGGCATCTTCGGCCAGCGCCACGACGGCTACTGGGCCGACGTCGGCAACCCCGAGGCCTACCTCCAGACCAACCTCGACCTCCTCGGCGGCGCGGCGCCCTCGCTGTTGCCCGCCGACTGGCCGGCGGGCGGGCGCGCGATCGGCGCGGCCGTGCTGGCCACGGACGCGCGCGTCGAGGGGCCGGCGCTACTCGGCGCCGGGACGCGCGTCGGCGCGTCCGCGCGCATCGAGGGTGGCGTAGTGGCCGGGGCGCACTGCGCGATCGGGCGCGGCGCGATCGTCGCCGGCAGCGTGCTCTGGGACGGCGTCACCATCGGCAAGGGCGCACAGGTGCGCGACTCGGTGCTGGCCGAGGGCGCAAGCGTCGGCGCGGGCGCGGTCCTCGAGGGCGTGGTGCTCGCCCACAACGCGTCCGTCGAGGCCGGCGAGCGACCGCCTCCCGGTACGCTGCTCGACCCGGAGTGCGTCTACCGCGACGAGCTTGTGCTCGCGCCCACGTCCGCCCTCGGAACGGGGGTGGAGGCCTGATGGCTGAGATCCGCTTCGGCACGGACGGCTGGCGGGCCGTGATCGCCGAGGACTACACCTTCGACAACGTGCGCGCCGTCGCGCAGGCGACCGCCGACTGGCTGCGCAGTACCGGCCAGGCCGGACGCGGCGCGGTAGTCGGCTACGACACCCGCTTCCTCTCCGACGCCTTCGCGAACGCGACCGCCGAGGTCCTCGCCGGCAACGGGATCCCGGTCGCCCTCGCCTCGACGGCGGCGCCGACGCCGGCGCTCTCGCACGCGGTGCTGGATCGCGGCGCGGCGGCAGGGGTGGTGATCACGGCCAGCCACAACCCGGCGCGCTGGAACGGCTTCAAGATCAAGCAGGCCAGCGGCAACTCCGCCCCACCCGAGGTCACGAGCGCCATCGAGCAGGCCGTGCCCGCGATCCTGAGCGGCGACCGCGGGCGCGGGATCGCGAACGGGGACGCCGCCGCGCGCTCCCGGATCGAGCGCTTCGACCCGAATCCGCCCTACCTCGCCGCGCTGCGCGAGTTCGTGGACCTCGAGCGCATCCGCGACGCCGGACTGCGCATCGCGGTCGATTCGATGTACGGCGCCGCCGGCGGGCTGACCGCGGCGGCGATCGGCGAGGGCGCGACCGAGGTGCACGAGCTGCACGGCGAGCCGAACCCGGCGTTCCCCGGCATGCGCGCGCCGGAGCCGATCGCCCCCAACCTCGGCGCGCTGATGCGGCTGCTCGAGGGCGGCGGCCACGATGTCGGCCTCGCGACGGACGGCGACGGCGACCGCTTCGGGCTGGTGGACGAGCAGGGCCGCTTCCTCAACCAGCTGCAGGTCTTCGCGCTGCTCGTGCGCTACCTGCTGGAGGTGCGCGGCGAGCGAGGCGCGATCGTGCGCTCGATCACGACGACCCGGATGGTCGACCTGCTCGGCGAGCGCCACGGCTGCCCGGTCTTCGAGACGCCCGTGGGCTTCAAACACCTCGGCCCGAAGATGATCGAGGAGGACGCCGTCGTCGCGGGCGAGGAATCCGGCGGCTACGCCTTCCGCGGCCACATCCCCGAGCGCGACGGCGTGCTGTCCGGGCTGCTGCTGCTGGACTACATGGTGCAGACCGGCAAGCCGGCCTCGCAGCTGCTCGCCGAGCTGTATGACGAACTGGGGCCGCACGAGTACGACCGCGTCGACGTCACGCTGCGCGAGGAGGAGCGCGACGCGATCGCGGAGCAGGCCGCCGCCGCGACGCCCTCGGAGATCGCCGGGCTGCGCGTGGTCTCACGCGACACGCTGGACGGCTTCCGCTTCAACCTCGAGGGCGGCTGGTGGCTGCTGATGCGCTTCAGCGGCACCGAGCCGCTGCTGCGCGTCTACGCCGAGATGCCGTCGGCCGCCCAGGTCCGGGAGGCGATCGAGCAGGGGCAGGCCCTCGCCGGCGTCACCCTGTAGCGCGCGCTCCGGCGCTACGTCTCCAGGTTCTCGCGGAGACGCGAGACGAACTGCTGGAAGAGCCGGTCCGAGACGAACTTGATCAGGCGCGAGCCGACCTGCGCCATGCGGCCGCCGACGTTGACCATCGCCACGAACTCGGCCTCGGTGCTGCCGTCGTCGAGGGCGCGCATCTGGCCTGACATCTCCAGGTCGGCGCTGCCGTCGCCCATGCCGTGACCGACCACGCGGATCCGGTGGTTCTCCTCGTCGAGCTCCTCGAAGGTCGCGAGGCCGCGGTAGCGGGCCTCGACGGGTCCGACCTTGACGCCGACGCGGCCGCGGACGTTGCGCGCGTCGATCACCTCGTCCAGCTCGGCGCCCGGCATGCACTGCACCACCTGCTCGGGATCGGTGAGGAACTCCCAGACGCGATCGATCGGCGCGTCGATTCGGAAGGTCTTCTCGATCTTGATTTCCATCGCACCCACTCCTCGCCCACAAGCGGGCCCGTACCTACTACACTCGTGCGTGCCTTGTAGCATCCGCGCGGGCGACCGCCAAGGAGAACCTCCTATGATCCCCGGACAGTTCGAATACCATGCCCCCTCGACGCTGGAGGAGGCGTTGGCCGTGCTCGCCGAGCACGGCTCCGACGCCAGAGTGCTGGCCGGCGGCCAGAGCCTGATCCCGCTGATGAAGCTGCGTCTCGCCTCGCCCGCTGTGTTGATCGACCTCAACGGGGTCGACTCGCTGAGCGGCATCGAGGAGGCAGACGGGCAGCTGCGCATCGGCGCGATGACGCGCCACTCCGCGCTCGAGCGCTCGGAGCTGATCGGCTCGCGCTACCCGCTGATCGCGGACGCCGCCGCGGTGATCGCGGACCCGCTGGTGCGCAACCGCGGCACCACCGGCGGCTCGCTCGCCCACGCCGACCCGGCGGGCGACCTCGGCTCGGTGATGACCGCGCTGGGCGCCGAGGTCGTCGTCACCGGATCCGGCGGCGAGCGCACGCTCTCGATCGACGAGCTGCTGCTCGGCCCGTTCATGACGACGCTCGAGGAGGGCGAGATCCTCACCGAGGTGCGCGTGCCCCAGCCGACGGAGCGGAGCGGGGGCGCCTACGAGAAGCTGGAGCGCAAGGTCGGCGACTTCGCGACGGCGGCCGTCGCGGTCCAGCTCACGCGCGAGAACGGCCGCTGCGCCTCGATCGGGATCGGCCTGACGGCAGTCGGGCCGACGACGATCCGCGCCAGCGAGGCCGAGGACGCGCTGCGCGGCGGCAGCCTCGACGAGGACGCGCTGCGGACCGCCGCCGAGCTGGCGGCCGCCGCCTCGGACCCGGCGACGGACCTGCGCGGCTCCGAGGAGTACAAGCGAGACATGGTGCGGGTGCTCACCCTGCGAGCCCTGCGACGAGCCATCGAGCGGGCAGGAGGGTAGGCCAGTGACACAGATCGAAGTCACGGTGAACGGCGCGGCCCACCAGGTGGACGTGGAGTCGCGGCTGCTGCTGGTGCACCTGATCCGCGAGGATCTGCAGATGACCGGCACGCACATCGGATGCGACACGACGCACTGCGGCGCCTGCACGGTGCTGCTGGACGGCGTGCCGGTGAAGTCCTGCACCGTCTTCGCCGTCCAGGCGAACGGCTGCGAGGTCACGACGGTGGAGGGCCTGGAGCAGGGTGGCGAGCTGCACCCCGTCCAGCAGGGCTTCACCGACGAGCACGGCCTGCAGTGCGGCTTCTGCACTCCGGGCATGATGATCACCAGCGTCGCGCTGCTTGAGCGGAACCAGGATCCCAGCGAGGACGAGGTGCGGAAGGCGATTTCCGGCAACCTCTGCCGCTGCACCGGCTACGTGAACATCGTGAAGGCCGTGCAGCACGCGGGCCGCGCCATAAGGGAGAGCCAGTCATGACCACAACGACGAGCCCCGAAATCGGCGGCATGGGCCACAGCATCAAGCGCAAGGAGGACGCGCGCTTCATCCGCGGTCGCGGCAACTACGTCGACGACATCGTGCGGCCGGGGATGCTCTACCTGGACATCGTGCGCAGCCCCTACGCCCACGCGCGCATCAAGAGCATCAACTCCGAGCGCGCCCTCGAGGTGGAGGGCGTGCTCGCCGTAATCACGGGCGAGACGCTGGAGGCATACAACCTCCACTGGATGCCGACGCTGATGTCGGACACCCAGATGGTGCTGCCGGTGGACAAGGTGATGTTCGCCGGCCAGGAGGTCGCCGCCGTCGTGGCGACCAGCCGCTACGCCGCCGCCGACGGCGTCGAGGCGGTCGAGATCGAGTACGAGCCGCTGCCCGTGGTGGTGGACCCGTTCAAGGCGCTCGAGCCGGACGCGCCGGTGCTGCGCGACGACAAGGAAGGCAAGACCGACAACCGCATCTTCCACTGGGAGGTCGGCGATCGCGACGCTACCGACCGCGCCTTCGAGGAGGCGGATGTCACGGTGCAGCAGGATATGTACCTGCCGCGCATCCACGTCGCCTCGATCGAGACCTGCGGCTGCGTCGCCGAGTTCGACTCGGTATCGGGGCAGCTGACGGTCTGGATGACCACGCAGGCCCCGCACGCGATCCGCACGGTGTTCGCGCTGGTGGCGGGCCACGTGGGGCTGTCCGAGGAGAAGATCCGGATCATCTCGCCGGACCTCGGCGGAGGCTTCGGCGGCAAGGTGCCGGTCTACCCCGGCTACGTGATCGCGGTCGCCGCCGCGATCGTCACGGGGCATCCCGTGAAGTGGATCGAGGACCGCATCGAGAACCTGCAGTCGGACTCGTTCGGCCGCGACTATCACATGGCCGCCGAGATCGCCGCCGACAGCGACGGCACGATGAAGGCGCTGCGCATCAAGACGCTGGCCGACCACGGTTACACCGACGCGGCCGCGAACCCCTCGAAGTTCCCGGCGGGCCTGTTCTCGATCTGCACGGGCTCGTACGACTTCCAGAACGCCTTCGCCGAGGTGGACGGCGTCTACACGAACAAGCCGCCCGGAGGCATCGCCTACCGCTGCTCGTTCCGCGTCACCGAGGCCGTCCACGCCATCGAGCGGCTCGTTGACCTGCTCGCGACCGACCTGCAGATGGACCCGGCCGATCTGAGGAAGAAGAACTTCATCCCGGCGGACGCCTTCCCCTACCAGTCGGTGCTCGACTGGGAGTACGACAGCGGCGACTACGAGGGCGCGCTCAACCTCGCGATGGAGATGATCGGCTACGACGAGCTGCGCCAAGAGCAGGCGGAGAAGCGCGCACGCGGCGAGCTGATGGGCATCGGCATCTCGAGCTTCACGGAGATCGTGGGGGCCGGGCCGTCGAAGCACTTCGACATCCTCGGGCTGAAGATGTTCGACAGCTGCGAGCTGCGCGTGCACCCCACGGGCAAGGCCACCGCCCGCTTCGGCACGAAGTCGCAGGGGCAGGGCCACGAGACGACCTACGCCCAGATCATCGCCCAGGAGCTGGGCATCCCCGCCGGCGACATCGCCGTCGAGGAGGGCGACACCGACACCGCTCCCTACGGCCTCGGCACGTACGCCAGCCGCAGCACGCCCACCGCGGGCGCTGCGGGCGCCATGGCGGCGGGCAAGGTGCGGGACAAGGCGCGCAAGATCGCGGCCCACCTGCTCGAGGCGGAGGAGGTCACCGAGGACGACCTGGAGTGGGAGCCCGGAAGGTGGTTCGTGAAGAGCGACCCGGAGAAGGGCGTCACCATCCAGGAGATTGCCTTCGCCGCCTACACGAACCACCCGCAGGGGCTGGAGGCCGGCCTCGAGGCCGTCTCCTACTACGACCCGCCCAACCTGACGTTCCCCTTCGGGAGCTACATCTGCGTCGTGGACATCGACAAGGGGACCGGCGAGGTGCACATCCGCCGCTTCGTCGCCGTCGACGACTGCGGCAACATCATCAACCCGATGATCGTCGAGGGTCAGATCCACGGCGGGCTGGCGATGGGCCTCGCGCCGGCGCTCTTCGAGGAACTCTCGTACGACGAGAGCGGCAACCCGCTCAGCGCGTCGTTCGTCGACTACCTGGTGCCGACGGCGGTTGAGACCCCGCACTGGGAGACGGCGAAGACCACGACGCCCTCGCCGCACCACCCGCTGGGCGCCAAGGGCGTCGGCGAGTCGGCGACCGTCGGTGCGCCACCGGCGATCGTCAACGCGGTGGTGGACGCGCTGTCGCACCTGGGCGTACGCCACATCGACATCCCGATCACGCCGAACAAGGTGTGGGCGCTCCTCCGCGAGCACGGGGTCACGGACTAGCGAGGCGCGCCCGTCCGCCTGCGGGCGGGCGCCGCTCCGCGCGGAGATGGGCCATGTCAGCATCGGATGATCCGCTCGGCCTGGCCGTCGAGTTGCGTGCGCGGCGCGAGCCGTTCGCCCTCGCCACCGTCGTCGCCTGCCGCCGTCCGACCTCGGCGTATCCCGGCGCGAAGGCGCTGATCGACGCCGGCGGCGCGTTCAGCGGCTGGGTCGGCGGGAGCTGCGCCCAGCCGCTCGTGCTGCGCGAGGCGCTCGCGGCGCTCGAGGACGGCAAGCCGCGCCTGCTGCGCATCAGCCCCGATCCCCCCACCGGCGAGGCCGAGGAGGGCGTGCTCGAGCTCGCGATGCCCTGCCAGAGCCAGGGCGCACTGGAGATCTACGTGGAGCCGTTCCTGCCCCGCCCGGAGCTCGTCGTGATCGGCGAGACGCCGCTCGCGCAGGCCCTCGCGAGCGCGGGCAAGCTGATCGAGTTCGACGTCACCGTGTCCGACCCCGGCGCGAGCGCCGAGGCATTCCCCGACGCCGACCTCGTGCTGGCCGACCTTGAGGCTGCGACGGAGAGACTGAGCGCCGACAGCTACGTCGTCGTCGCCACGCAGGGGCAGTACGACGAGGACGCGCTGGCAGCCGTGCTGCGCTCCGAGGCCGCCTACGTGGGCCTCGTGGCGAGCGTGAAGCGCGCCGAGGCCGTCCTGCACTACCTGCGCGAGAGTGGCTTTGGACCGCACGAGCTGGAGCGGCTGCACTGCCCCGCCGGGCTGAGCCTCGGCGCGGTCACGCCTTCCGAGATCGCGCTCAGCATCGCCGCCGAGATCCTGCAGGTGCGGCGCACGCAACCGGCGAGGCAGCCAGCCGCGGCCCCGGAGCCGTTGCTGCTGACCGCAGTCCCCAGCGGCGACGCTAGCGGAGGGGCGCTCGACCCCGTCTGCGGCATGACGGTGGACATTGCGACGGCCCGGCACACCACCGAGCACGAGGGCCAGACGGTCTACTTCTGCGCCGCCGGGTGCCGTCAGCGCTTCGAGCAGGAGCCCGCGCGCTACCTCGCGGCCCTGTGAGCGCGCCCGTCTCCGGACTCGTCCTCGCGGCGGGCAGCTCCAGCCGCCTCGGCCAGCCGAAGCAACTGCTTCCCTACCGCGGCACGATCCTCGTCGACTGGGTGGTGCGCACCGTCGAGGCGGCCACGAGCCTCGAGCGCGTGACCGTGGTGCTCGGCGGCGCGGCCCACGAGGTGCGCCCGCGACTGACGCTCGGGCGCGCGCAGGTCATCGAGAACCCCGACTTCGGCGAGGGCTGCTCGTCATCGTACCAGGCGGGCCTCGCCGCGCTCGACCCGGAGGCCGCGGCCGTGGTCGTGGTGCTCGGCGATCAGCCCGGCGTGGAGACGGAGGACATCGACCGCCTCGTCGCCGAGTGGCGGCGGACCGGTTCGAGGATCATGGCCGCCTCCTACGAGGGCGAGCGGGGCCATCCCCTGCTCTTCTCCCGCGAGCTGTTCGGCCATCTGCTGGAGCTGCACGGGGACAAGGCCGCCTGGAAGATCCTCGACCGGCACCCCGACTGGATTCACGACGTGGAGGTGGACCGGCCGCTCCCCCGCGACGTGGACACCTGGCAGGACTACGAGGCGGTGCGCGCGGACAGCGGCACGGAGGCCGCGTTGCGCTGACCCGTCCGCGCCCCGGAGAGACCTCATGAGGGACGTGCTGGACGATCTGGAGCGCTGGCAGCGCCGCAGCGAGCAGATCGCGATGGCGACGCTCACCGACGTGCGCGGCTCCGCGCCCCGCCTCCCGGGCGCGCGCTTCTGCGCGACGAGCAGCGGCGAGGTCAGCGGCTCCGTCAGCGGCGGCTGCGTCGAGGCGGACCTCTTCGAGCACGCCCTGCAGGTGCTGGACAGCGACCAACCGGCGATCGTCCAGTACGGGATCTCCGACGAGCTCGCGTTCGAGGTCGGCCTCAGCTGCGGCGGGGAGATCGAGGTGCTCGTCGAGCCGTTCCGGCCGGACGCCGTCTGGGAGGCGCTGCGCGACGCGCTGCTGGGCCAGCGCTCCGCGGTGCTCGCGGTCGGCCTCGAACCGCCGGAGATGGCCGGACGCCGCATGCTCGTCTTCGAGGACGGCGCGACCACGGGCAGCGTCGACGAGGCGCTCGACGGCGCGCTCACCGAGCGGGCCCGCGCCCTGCTGCTGGAAGGCGGCACGCGCAGGCTCACGCTCGGCGGACCCGGCGAGGAGCGCGTCGTCTTCCTCGAGGCGTTCCGGCCGCCGCCGCATCTCTTCCTGCTCGGCGCTGCCTTCGCCGCGCCGCCACTGGCGCGGATGGCGAGCGAGGCCGGCTTCCACGTCACGGTCGTCGACCCGCGATCGGCGTTCACGACGCGCGAGCGCTTCCCGAGCGCCGACGAGGTGATCGTCGGCTGGCCCAACGAGGCGATCGAAGCGGCCGAACTCGGCCCCCACTCGTACATCGTGATGCTGCTGCACGACGCGAAGTTCGACGTGCCGGCGCTCGTCCCCGCCCTCCGCTCGGAGGCGGGCTACATCGGGGTGATGGGCAGCCGGCGCACCCACGAGCGGCGCATCGAGCAGCTCCGGGAGCAGGGCTGCGACGACGACGCACTCGCGCGATTGCGCGCGCCGATCGGGCTGGACCTCGGCGGACGGGAACCCGCGGAGATCGCCGTCTCGATCCTCGCGGAGATGCTCGCCGTCAGACACGGCCGCGATACGCGCGGCTCCTAGCGAGGATCCGCCCACCTGCCGCTGGCAGGCACACACCGGCGTCTGATTACACGGCCCAGAAATGTCTCATTACGTCCCACATCACCAAGCTGCGGGCTATGCCCTCGGAGCAACGTTGAAGCCATAGTCGGGGTCGCGACGTGTCGCCCGACGGGCTTGTGACATTACATCTTGCAGCAGCGGCTGGACACCTGGGCGACTCTTAAACACCGTCTTTGGATCAAACAGAACCTCATCATCCGCCGCCTCTTCTTCCCTCGTGTCAATGTAAAAGTTCAGTGACTCCACGACGTCGTCAGCGAGCTCATCAAGGCTCAACACAACGTCCTCCATCTTGGCCGGTAGCCATCTCTGTGGCTCGTCAATAAACGCTGCCCCTTGATTGGTATTGCGAACGAGAGCAGCAAGCAGATACAGAAGGGTGAAGCGTACAGATGCAAAGCTCGCTTCAAGATCCGCGCGGAGGTCACCCCTCTTGCCAATGATGATGTCGTTAGCGGTGTGGAGTAGGTAGAGTTTGTGCCCGTCTATATCACGACTGAAGACGCGGTGATATTCCTGATCGAACAGCTTAACCTTCCTGACGGCATTCCAAGGCTCTTCCCGGTAAACGGCCATCGCCAACTGTGCTGCGGCAGTATTGTCGAGCTTGTTTGGCGCATCGACTTGCTCGCCTGCCCGGATAACGTAGGCAAGCTCGTTGCCGTAGTGATCTCGAACCTGAGCTTGGAGATCCCGTTGGATACGGTCTGTGGACCGGAGATCCCTCGCGTTCACACCGTTCTGGTTGTTCGTCCGGTACGTGATCGACTCGGCAAGACTGAGCGATTCACGCAACTCGACGAGTTTCACGAGAACGCGGAGGTCCGAGGTCAAGCTTTCCCGGTTGTTGTGCAGAGCCAAAAGAGACTGGCAGCCATTGACCACGCTGATCCCGCTGAGGATCAACTCACGATCCTTGACCTGGATGTCGCGTGTCAGAACGGTCAGACCATTGTGGTACGCAGGAAAGATGGCGTGTTCGGTAGGCTCATCGATCGTTGCCTTTAGCTCGCGGTTTATCCGCGTGCGCCCCAGACCTACCCGCACGTTTAGCTCGAAAATCGAGAGGTTATCGATGCCTGGCAGTTCGACAAGGTCGATCGCCCGAACGAGTGCCACTGCGATTCGTGCACCGTGATCAAGCCGTTCGTAAATCAGGTCCGAGGCCAACGGGAGAACAACAGGCGCGGGCTGCACCTCCAAACTCTTCGTCCGCTCGGCAACCGGTACGAGCCGCGCACGATCCCAAATATCAAGAAGCGGCATCTGATCGGCTCGTGAGACAACAAAATCGCGACCCGCTGAATCTAGGAGCGCGTTCGTCACATATACCAATCTGACCGTGTAGGTGCCGTCCCTTAGCTTCGCGCGCAGGTCGAGCCGCTCGATCAGATTCCGAAGCCACGTTCGGAGACGACGCAAGGAGGCCGTTGGCCCCTTGTTCGTCTTCGAAGTAGCCGGACACCCCCAAGAACGCACGCAGGTCATAGTCGCCTTGCGTCCCTGTGACACTCCCACGCCGCTTCGCTTGGAAGACGGTGATCTCACGGAGATCTTCATTGACCTCCAGCGCGTCGATACCCTTGTCACCCCCACCATCGCAGATGGAATCCGATACGTCCTCCGGTTCCATACGCCAGACCGTTTCCAAGAACCACGCGAGAAGCGCGGTGGATGGCGTGCGATTGCCGATGTGGTGACGGTCCGCTTCGGTCGAGAGAAGTTGAAAGGCTTGGTCTTCTGTCATCCCATCCCCCAATCTCAAGGCGCACCTCGGCGCGTCTCGCAACCTCCGCGGACCCGAACAGCGCGCCCTCTGTCGGCGCGCCATGATGCTAGAGGGCGCCAGCCCGGAGCCGAACTAGCGCTTGGTGTACTGAGGCGCCTTGCGGGCGCGCTTGAGGCCGGGCTTCTGCCGCTCCTTTTCGCGCGCGTCGCGCGTCAGCAGGCCGTTCTGGCGCAGCGGACGGCGGTAGCCCTCGTCCGCGACCACGAGGGCGCGGGCGATGCCCAGCCGCATCGCGCCGGTCCAGCCGGAGATGCCGCCGCCGGCGACCTTGACCTGCACGTTGAAGCGGTTCGCGTTCTCCGTGACGACGAGCGGGCGCAGCAGATCCTGGCGCATCGAGGGGCGGAAGATCACCTCCTCCAGCGGCTTGCCGTTGACGACGAACGCGCCGTTGCCGGGCGTCAGCCGGACGCGGGCGACGGCCGACTTGCGGCGACCGAGGCCGTAGTAGTAGTGCTGCTGCTCATTGGTCATCGTGTCAGCTCGCTCACTTCTCGCCGGTTCACTCGTCGCTTGTCTCTGCTGTGTCCGATGTGTCCGTCATGTCAGCCGCAGCCTCGTCCGCAACAGCCTCAGCCACGGCAGGCTCGTCCGCCGCGACCTCGTCCGGCTCGTCCGCCATGACCTCGTCCTCCACCGCGGGCGCGGCGGCGGCGCGGGCCTCGGCGGCGGCGCGACGGCGGGCGCGAGCGCCCGTGCCGGCGCGCAACTGCGCCTCGTGCGGGTGGTCCGCCCCGGAGTAGACGCGCAGGTGCCGGAACAGCTCGCGGCCGAGGCGGGTGTGCGGCAGCATGCCGCGGATCGCGCGCTCCAGCACCTTGCGCGGGTCGCGCTCCATCTGCTCCTCGAAGGTGCGCTGGCGCAGGTTGCCCGGGTAACCGGAGTGGCGGTAGTAGATCTTCTGCTGCGCCTTGTTGCCCGTCAGCACCACCCCCGCGGCGTTGATCACGATCACGTGGTCGCCCATCGGCAGGTGCGGCTCGTAGTCCGGCTTGTGCTTGCCGAGCAGCAGCCGGGCGGCCTCGCTGGCGACACGCCCGAGGGGGCGTCCGCCCGCGTCGACCACCTGCCAGCGGCGGTCGAACTGCTTGGCGCTCAACCGGTAGGTCTTCGTCGTCACCTCAGGCCACCATTTCCTGTTCCGCCTCGATCGGCCCCCAGTCGGCCATGCCGGCGGGGTAGCGGACGGCTTCGAGCGTCAGTCCGTGCGGCGGCGCCGTGGGTCCGGCGCTGCTTGCCGGCGCGTCCACGAGCGCCGCGAACTGCTGCGGCGATCGCGCGCCGGCCCCGACGCGCTCGAGGGCGCCGACGGTGCGGCGCACCTGGTGCGGCAGGAAGGCGTCGGCCTCCATCGAGACCTCGATCTCGTGCGGGCCGCGACGGCGCACGCCCATGCCGATCAGCGTGCGGACCGTGGAGACGCCCTCGGCGGGCGCGCCGGCGAAGGCGGCCCAGTCGCGGCGTCCGCGCGGCAGCGCGGCGGCAGCCGCCGCCATCGCCGAGGCGTCGAGCGCGTGCGGGCGCTGCCAGACATCGCGGCGGCGCAGCGGCGAGCGCGTGCCTCCGTCGCGGATGCGGTAGCAGTAGCGGCGCGCGACGGCGTCGCGGCGCGGCTCGAAGTCCGCTGCGACCTCGCAGACGGCGCGCACGGCCACGTCCTCCGGGAGGTAGTGGTTGAGCGCGTCGCGCACGGTCTCGAGGGAGTCCCGGCGAGCGCAGTCGATCACGGCCACCTGGGCGCGGGCGTGCACACCAGAGTCCGTGCGTCCGGCGAGGCTGATACGACGCCGTCCGCCCTCGATCGGCTCGCCGCAGTAGGCGGCGATGGCGTCCTCCAGCGTGTCCTGCACCGTGCGCCGGCCGCGCTGCGACTGCGAGCCGGAGAAGTCCGTCCCGTCGTACTCGACGAGCAGCGCGAGGCGTCGTGGGGTGGTTGGGGAGGACATGACGTCTAGACCAGTTCCAGTTCCGCCATCGGAGCGGCGTCGCCGCGGCGGGGGCCCAGCTTGCGCACACGCGTGTAGCCGCCGGGGCGGCTCGCGTACTGCGGCGCGATCTCCTCGAAGAGGCGCGAGACCACCTTCGGGTCGTAGACGAAGGCGAGCGCCTGGCGGCGCGCGTGCAGCGTCCCGCGCTTGCCGAGCGTGACCATGCGGTCGACGAAGCGGCGCGCCTCCTTGGCGCGCGCCTCGGTGGTGGTCACGGAGCCGTGCCGGAGCACGTCCGTGGTGAGGTTGCGCAGCATCGCCATCCGCTGCGCCGTCGGCATATCGAACTTGCGGCCATCGACCTTGTGACGCATCAGCGCTCACCCAGACCCGGCGTGTCCTCGCCGGCTTCGCGCAGCGCCTGAATCAGCGCCGCGCCCAGAGACCCGACCTCGTCGCCGTCGTCGTCCGCCGGGGCGGCTGGCGCCCCCTCGGCTCCGGGAGCGACGGCGACTGCCTGCCGCGAGCGCGGCGCGTCGCCGCGCGGGGCGGGGAAGCCGTGCGCGACGAGCTTGTCGCGCAGCTCCTCGTACGACTTCTCACCGAAGTTGCGCAGCGCGAGCAGCTCCTCCTCGGAGCGCTCGAGGATGGAACCGATGGTGACCAGGCCGGAGCGCTTGAGACAGTTGTAGGCGCGGACGGACAGCTCGAGCGTCTCGATCGGCGTGTCGTGGCCGTCGATGGGCTGTGCGGCCTCGCCGCTGCGCTCGGCGGCGGCCTCGACGCGGCCGAGCTGCTGCAGTTGCAGCAGCTGATCGCGGATGATGCCCGCCGCCATCGCGATCGCCGTCTGGCCGTCGACGGTGCCGTCCGTCCAGACATCCAGCTCGAGGCGGTCGAAGTTCGTGTCCTGCCCGACACGCGTGTTGGAGACCTGGTAGTTGACCCGCTTCACCGGGGTGAACAGCGCATCGACGGGGATTACGCCGATCGGCAGGCCCTCGCTGACGGTCGCGGGCACGTAGCCGCGGCCGGTCTCGACGTTGAGGTCGATCACGAGCGACCCTTCCGCGTCGCCGAGCGTCGCGAGGTGCAGATCGGGGTTGGCGATCTCGTAGTCCGCGGTGGCGCGGATGTCGCCCGCCTTCACCTCGACCTCGCCGCCGACATCGAGGAAGAGTCGCGCAGGCCGGTCCGCGAAGGCGCGGAGCCGCACGTCCTTGAGGTTGAGCAACAGTTCCGTCACGTCCTCCTGCATGTGCGGGACGGTCGAGAACTCGTGCTCAACGCCGTCGATGCGGACGGAGGTGATGGCCGCGCCCGGAAGCGAGGAGAGCAGCACGCGACGAAGGGCATTGCCGATCGTCGTGCCGAAGCCTGCCTCGAGGGGCTCCATCACGAGCTTCGCGTAGTCGAGCTCCGCCTCTTCGATGCGGAGCGTTGGGGTTTGCAATTCAGCCGCCAAAAGTCACCTCGCTGCGTGCTCTCCAGTGGAGCGGGCTGATTGTCACTTGCTCAGCGTGAGTAGTACTCAACGATGGCGCTCGGGTTGAAATGAGGCTCGTAGTCGCCGGCCCCGGGGAGCCCGGCGACACGGCCGGAGAGTTGTTCGCGGTCGACCTCGAGCCAGCCTGGAACCTCGCGCGCCTGGATCTCCTCGCGCAGCACGTCGAGGTACTTGGAGCGCTTGCCGCGGGCGCTGAAGCTGATCGCGTCACCGAGCGATGTCTCGGCGCTGGGGATGTCGAGCTTCTTGTCGTTGACGGCGACCAGGCCGTGCGTCACCAGCTGGCGCGCCTGGGCGCGCGTGCCCGCGAGCCCGAGGCGGTAGACGACGTTGTCGAGCCGGCGTTCCAGCGAGATCATCAGCTGGTCGCCGGTCACGCCCGGGTGCCGGACCGCGCGCTCGTAGTAGCGGCGGAACTGCTTCTCCATCAGGCCATAGGCGTAACGTACCTTCTGCTTCTCGTTGAGCTGCAGGCCGCGGTCGGAGACCTTGCGGCGGCGCAGCGGGCGCGGGCCGGGCGGGTTGGTGCGGCGCATGCGCAGCACGGCGGCGTTGGCGAAGATCGGAGCGCCGTAGCGGCGCGCCTTCTTCACGCGAGGTCCGGTGTATCGGGCCATCTGCTCGCTCTCCTCGCCGCTAGTTGCGCGGTCGCCGCCGCGCGCGGCAGCCGTTGTGCGGGATCGGGGTGACGTCGCGGATCGAGGAGACCCGCACGCCGCTGGCCTGCAGCGCGCGGACGGCCGCCTCGCGGCCGGCGCCCGGTCCGCGGATGTACACGTCCACCTCGCGCATGCCGTGCTCCACCGCCTTCGCGGCGGCGCCCTCGGCGGCGAGCTGGGCCGCGTAGGGCGTGCTCTTGCGCGATCCACGGAAGCCGGCGGTGCCGCCGGACCCCCAGGCGATCACGTTGCCGTTCGGATCGGTCATCGTGATCAGCGTGTTGTTGAAGGTCGAGCGGATGTAGGCCCGGCCCCGCGGGACGGACTTGCGCTCGCGCCGCCTGCCGCGACGACCACCCATATTTCCGGCGCTCCCTTACTTGCGCGCCACGCGGCGCTTGCCGGCGACGGTTCGCCGCGAGCCGCGGCGCGTGCGTGCGTTGGTCTTGGTGCGCTGCCCGCGCACGGGCAGCCCGCGGCGATGGCGGTAGCCGCGGTAGCAGTTGATCTCGATCAGGCGCTGGACGTTCTGGCGCACCTCGCGGCGGAGGTCACCCTCCACCGTGTGCTCGCCCTCGACGACGGCGCGCAGCCGCACGAGCTGCTCCTCGCTCAGGTCGCGCACCATCGCATCGAGCGGGATGCCGACCTGGTCCGCGATCTGTAGGGTCTTGGTTCGCCCGATGCCGTAGACGTACGGCAGCGAGAACTCGAACCGCTTGTCATTGGGAATCTCGACGCCTGCGACGCGTGCCATTCGCGTCCTCCTAGCCCTGGCGCTGGCGGTGCCGCGGAATCACGCAGATGACCCGCAGGCGGCCATGCCTGCGGATGATCTGGCAGCGGTCACAGCGCTTCTTGACCGACGCTCGTACCTTCATCGTTCGCTCCTCGGACGGCCGCTCCCGCGCTAGCGGAAGCGGTACGTGATCCGTCCCCGGGTGAGGTCGTAGGGGCTCAACTCCACGAGCACGCGGTCTCCGAGGAGGATGCGAATGTAGTGCATCTTCATCCGCCCCGAGACATGCGCGAGCACGTGGTGCCCGTTCGCCAGCTCGACATCGAACTGGGCGTTGGGGAGCGCGTCCTTGACGACGCCCTCGACCTCGATGACCTCCTTCTTCTTGCGCTGCGGCGCCTGGCGTTGCGTTCGCTGCTTCGGGCGTCCCTTCGCCATCAGGCAGCGCCCCTGGCCGGGACCGCGGCTGCGTCCTCGCGCGCCTCGTCGAGGCGGCTCATGCTGGTAAGGATCTCCGGCGCACCGTCGGTGACCGCGATGGTCTCCTCGAAGTGGGCGCACAGGCTGCCATCGCGCATGCGCACGGTCCAGCCGTCGGATTCCTCCTCCGTGTGCTCGGCCCCGATGCTGAACATCGGCTCCAGGGCCAGCACCATGCCCGGCTTCAGCAGGTGGCCCACGCCGGGCCGGCCGTAGTTCGGGATGTGCGGCTCCTCGTGCATGTGTCTGCCGACGCCGTGGCCCCCGTAGTCGCGAATGATGCCGTAGCCCTCCTCGCGTCCGACGGCCCCGATCGCGCTCGACAGATCGCCGATGCGCTTCCCCGCCAGCGCCTGCTCCACCCCGGCGTGGACGGCGGCCTCGGTACGTTCGAGCAGCCGCCGCACCTTCGGCGGCACATCGCCGACGGCAGCCGTGAAGGCCGCATCGGAGACGTAGCCGCGCCAGGTCACTCCGAGATCGATGCTGACGATATCGCCCTCCCGCAGCGCCCGGTCCCCGGGTATCCCGTGGACCAGTTGCGCGTTCACCGAGTAACAGATCGCGCCGGGGTACGGAGGCCGCCCGCCCGGCGCGTAGCCAACGAAGGTAGGCGTCGCGCCTCGTCGCGCGATCTCCGCCTTCGCCAGCTCGTCCAACTCGCGGCCTGTTACGCCCGGAGCGATCGCGTCAAGGAGGAGCTTGCGCACCTCCGCGTTCAGCCTTCCGGCTTCGCGCATGATCGCGACCTCGTCCGGCGACTTGATGACGACGGACATCGATCTATGTTACGCCCTCTCCGCCGGGCCCGGTACCTCCCTGGTCCGGCGTCTACGCAACGGCAACCCGCTGCAACTCCGCATCAAGCCGCTCGTACACCTCGTCCACGCTGCCGACGCCGTCGACATCGCAGAGCGCGCCGCGCTCGCCGTAGAAGGCTCCGACGCCCTCGAGGCCCTCCGCCTGCTCCCGCAGGCGGCGGGCGGCGACCTCCGGCGCGTCGTCGGCTCGCCCCTCGATCTCCGCGCGCCTGGCGATGCGCTCCAGCAGCATTTCCTCCGGCACGCGGATGAACGGCGCCACGTCGATGCCCTGCGACTGCGCCTCGAGGGCGGTCTGCAGCGCCTCGGCCTGTCCGACGGTGCGCGGGAAGCCATCGAGGATGAACCCGGCCGCCGCGTCCGGCTGGCCGATGCGCTCGAGCAGCATGCCGATCACCAGCTCGTCCGGCGCCAGCTCGCCGCGCGACATGTAGTCGTTGGCCTGCGAACCGAGCGCCGTGCCCTGGGCGACGGCCTCGCGCAGCATGTCGCCGGTCGAGACGTGGAGCAGGCCGCGCCGCTCCGCGACGAGCTTCGCCTGCGTACCCTTGCCGGCGCCGATCAGTCCGAGCAGCACCATCTTCATCGGAGCGCCACCTTCGTCGTCTCCCCCACGATCGGGAACCTCACGAGATGAATCCCTCGTAGTTGCGCATCAGCATCTGCGCCTCCAGCTGGCGCATCGTATCGATCACGACGCCGACCACGATCAGCAGGCCGGCGGCGCTGATCTGCAGCGCCTGCACGTCCGTGAGTGCGGTGGCGAAGAACGGGAGTATCGCGATGAAGCCGAGGAAGAGCGCGCCGCCCCACGTGATCCGCACCAGCACCCGCGTGATGTACTCCTGCGTGGGCCGTCCCGGCCGGATGCCGGGGATGAACCCGCCCTGGCGTTGCAGGTTCTCGGCCAGATTCTGCTGCTGGAACTGCACCATTGTGTAGAAGAACGTGAACATCACGACCAGCGCGAAGACGAAGATCCAGTACGGGAGATTCGCCGGGGTCAGCGCGTTCTCGAAGAATCGCGCGACGCTGCTGATCCAGCCGACGTCCGACATCTCCGCGAGGAACTGCGCCGCCACGGGCGGGAAGATCATGATCGAGAAGGCGAAGATCAGCGGGATCATCCCGGCGCTGTTAACGCGCAGCGGGATGTGCGTCTGGCCCTGCTGGCGATACATCCGCCCTCCCCGGATCGTCGATCGCGCGTACTGCACGGGGATGCGCCGCTGCGCCTCCTGGAAGAGCACGATCAGCGCGATCACGGCGATCGTGATCACCAGCAGCAGGAAGATGCCGCCCGTCAGCGCGGCTGTGCCCGAGAGCGTGCTGCGGCCGATGATGCCCGGCAGCCCGGCGACGATGCCGCCGAAGATGATCAGCGAGATGCCGTTGCCGATGCCTTCCTCGGAGATCAGCTCGCCGAGCCAGACGAGGAACATCGTGCCCGCCACCATCGAGAGGAGCGTGGCGATGGTGGGGAGCGCGTTGCCCCCGCCCAGACCGATGTCCTGGATGCCGCCGAACTGCTGGATCAGCAGCAGCTGCGCGTAGCCCTGGAAAAAGGCGAGCGGCACCGTCATCCAGTGCGTGTAGATCTGGATCTTCTGGCGGCCCGATTCGCCCTCGCGGGAGAGCGCCTGCAAGCGCGGCACCAGCGGCACGGCGAGCTGCATCACGATCGAGGCGGTGATGTAGGGGTAGACGCCGAGCGCGGCGACGGAGAGGTTCTCCAATGCGCCGCCGGAGAAGATGTTGAGGAATCCGAGGATCGCGTTGTTGTCGAACACGTCCTGCAGCCGGTCCGAGTTGACGCCCGGCACGGGCACGTGCGCGACGAAGCGGAACACGAGCAGCATCGCGAGGGTGAAGAGGATCTTCTTCCGCACGTCGGGCTGCTTGAACGCATCGACGGCGGCCTGGAGCAGCCGCGGACGGGCCGACGGCGTCTCCTGCTGACTCACCTAGCTGGCTTCCCCGCGGCGGTGGATGCGGTTGCGGACGCGCTTCACGGCGGGCGCCAGCTCCTCGAAGCTGCCGCCGGCGGCGCTGATCGCCTCCTTGGCGGCTGCCGAGAGGCGCGGGGCGCGCACGGTCAGCGCGTGGCCGAGTTCGCCGTCCGCGAGCACCTTGAAGGGCTCGTCCGGGCCGTCGATCAGCCGCACGGCGGCGAGCGCCTCGGCGTCGACCTCGGCGCCTGGCTCGAAGCGGGCTGCGATGTCGCGCAGGTTCACGGCCTGGAACTCGACGCGCGAGAAGTTGCGGAAGCCGGGCTTGCGGGCAAGGCGGCGGATCAGCGGGATCTGGCCGCCCTCGAAGCCGGGGCGGACCTTGCCGCCGGAGCGCGACTTCTGCCCCTTCAGCCCGCGCCCGGAGTACGTGCCCTTGCCGGACGCGTTGCCACGCCCACGCCGCAGGCGCGATCGCTTCGCGCCCTTCGGCGGCTGCAGCTGATGCTGATCCACCTACTCGACCTCCTCGACCGTCACGAGGTGCCGGACCTTGTGCGCCATGCCGCGGATCGTGGGCGAGTCGTCGTGCTCAACGCTGTGGCGCAGGCGCTTCAACCCGAGCGCCTTGATCGTCGCCTTCTGGCGCCCGGCGTAGCCGATCGCCGACTTCGTCCAGGTGATGCGCAGCTTCGCCACTAGCCCGTCTCCACCAGCGCGCGGCGCGCCGCGACGACGGCGCCGGGATGGCGCAGCGCGATCAGTCCCTCGACAGTCGCGCGCACGAGGTTGACGGGGTTGTTGGAGCCGAGCGACTTCGTGAGCACGTCGGTCACGCCGACCGCCTCGAGCACCGCGCGCACGCCGCCGCCGGCGATGATGCCGGTGCCGGGCGAGGCCGGGCGCATCACCACCTTCGAGGCCTTGAAGCGCGCGATCGTCTCGTGGGCAATCGTGCCCTGGTTGAGCGCGATCGTGCTCATCGAGCGGCGCGCGATCACGCCGCCCTTGCGGATCGCCTCGGGCACCTCGTTGGCGCGGCCCATGCCGAAGCCGACGCGGCCCTGGCCGTCGCCGACGACGACGATGGCGGTGAAGGAGAAGCGCCGCCCGCCCTTGACGACCTTGGCGACGCGGTTGATGTGTACGACCTTCTCGATGTAGTCGGGGCCCTCGGGATCGCTGTCGCGGCGGCGGTCGCGCCGGCCGCGATCGCCGCGCGGCCCGCGTCCGCCGCGGCCGCCACGTCCGCCCCCCTGTTGCTGCTGGACCATCAGAAGACCAGGCCTTCCTCGCGCGCGGCCTCGGCCAGTGCGCGCACCCGTCCCTTGTAGGAGAATCCGCCGCGGTCGAAGACCACGGCCTCGTGCCCGGCCTCGCGGGCGCGCTTCGCGACCAGCTCGCCGACGGCGCGGGCTCGCTCGACCTTCGTCTCGCCGGCGCCGTCGCGCAGCGTCGGCTCAAGGTCCGAGGCCTGCGCCAGTGTGCGCCCGGCCTCGTCGTCGATCAGCTGCGCGTAAATGTGGCGCGCGGAGCGGTAGACGCAGAGGCGCGGCCGCTCGGCCACGCCCTGGACGCGCTTGCGCAGGCGCCGGTGGCGTCGCAGGCGCGCGGCTCGCCGTGTCTGTTGCTCGCTGCCCATCGCTCGTCCCTGCCTCGTCCTAGGTCCGCTTGCCGGCCTTGCGGCGCACCTGCTCGCCACGGTAGCGGATGCCCTTGCCCTGGTAGGGCTCGGGCGGCCGCACGCGGCGCACGAGCGCGGCCTGCTGGCCGACGATCTGCTTGTCGATGCCGTCGATGTGCACCAGCGTCGGCGTCTCCACCTCGAAGGTGGCGCCCTCGAGCGGGTCCAGCTGGACCTGGTGGGAGAAGCCGACGCTGAGCACCAGCGAGTCGCCGCGCTTCTCGGCGCGGTAGCCGGTGCCGTGGATCTCGAGGGTCTTGCGGAAGCCCTCGGTGACGCCGACGACCATGTTGTTGATGAGGGCGCGCGTCAGCCCGTGCAGCGCGCGGTGCGTGGGGGCGTCCGAGGAGCGGTGCACGGTGAGCACGCCGTCCTCGATGCGCACCTCCATCTCCTGACGCAGTTCCTGATCGAGATCGCCCCTGGGGCCGCGCACGCGGCAGCGGGCGCCGTCGAGGGTCACCTCGACGCCTTCGGGGATCTGCACGGGCGCCTTGCCGACGCGGGACATCTCGTTGCTCCTCGTTCTCTCGCCGCTACCAGACGTAGCAGAGCACTTCGCCGCCGACGTTGCGACGCCAGGCTTCCTGCCCGGTCATCACGCCGCTGGAGGTGCTCATGATCGCCACGCCGAGCCCGCCGTAGACGCGCGGGATCTCGCGCTTGTTCACGTAGACGCGCAGCCCCGGCCGCGAGACGCGGCGGATACCGCCGATCGCGGACTGCTGGTCGCTCACGTAGTTCAGCCGCAGCCGCAGGTAGCTGCGGCTGCCGTCCTGTTCCTCCGCGTAACCCGCGATGAAGCCCTCGGACTGGAGCACGTCGGCAATCGCCCGCTTCACCTTGGAAGCGGGGACGCGCACGCTCTCGTGCCGCGCCATCACGGCGTTGCGGATCCGGGTGCACATGTCGGCGAGCGGATCGGACATGCTCATGCGCTTGCGCTCCCTTCCTGTTGTTGTCCCGGCGCCCCGGCTACCACGATGATTTGCGGACGCCGGGGAGCTTCCCCTGGTTGGCGAGCGTGCGGAAACAGATGCGGCACATCTCGAAGTGGCGCATGTACCCGCGGGCGCGCCCGCACGGCCGCGCGCGCCACACCACAGGGCAGCGGTTCACCTTCCGCGATGAGTACTTCGGTTTGCGCTCGGCCTTTGCGATCAGCGATTTACGCGCCATGGCTCCGTCCTCGCCGCCTACGTCCGCCGGAACGGCATGCCCAGCAGTTCGAGCAGCCGCTTGCCTTCTTCGTCATTGCGAGCGCTGGTGATGATGTTGACCTGCATCCCGCGCACGCGATCAACGCTGTCGTAGTTGATCTCCGGGAAGATCATCTGCTCCCGAACGCCGAGCGCGAAGTTGCCCCGGCCGTCGAAGGAGTGGTCCGGCACACCCCGGAAGTCACGCACGCGCGGCAGCGCGATGTTGACCAGGCGGTCGTAGAACTCCCACATGCGCACGCCGCGCAGCGTCAGCTTGAGGCCGATCGGGTTGCCGGCCCGCAGCCGGAAGTTGGAGATCGCCCGCTTCGCCCTCGTGACCACCGGCTGCTGGCCGGTGATCGCCTTCAGATCCGCCGTCGCCGTCTCGATCGCGCGGGCGTTATCGAGGGCCTCGCCGAGGCCGATGTTGACGTTGATCTTCTCCAGCGACGGCGCCTGCATCGGATTGTCGTAGCCGAACTCGCGCATCAGCGCGTCGTGAATCTCCTGCCGGTAGCGCGCCAGCAGGCGCGGGGTGTAGCCGTTCGTCTGTTCGCTCATCAGTCAATCGCCTCATCGCAGGACTTGCAGTAGCGGACCTTGCGGCCGTCGCCGAGGATGCGGAAGCCGACGCGCGTCGCCGCGTCGCAGCCGCCGCAGACCAGCGCCACGTTCGAGATGTGCAGGGCCGCCTCCACCTCGAGGATCTCGGACGGTGCGGTGGGGCTGTTCGAGCGGCGGTGCTTCTTGACCATGTTCGCGCCGGTGACGATCACGCGCTGCGCGTCGCGCAGCACCTGCCGCACCTCGCCGCGGCGTCCGCGGTCCTTGCCGGCCTGCACCTGCACCGTGTCGCGCCGCCGAATCTTCGAGGCCATCACAGCACCTCCGGGGCGAGCGAGACGATGCGCATGAACTGCTTGTCGCGCAGCTCGCGGGCGACCGGCCCGGAGATGCGCGTGCCGCGCGGGTTGCCGGCGCGGTCGGACAGCACCACGGCCGCGTTCTCGTCGAAGCGGATCGAGGAGCCGTCGGGGCGCTGGAACGGCTTGGCGGTGCGTACGATCACGGCGAGCACCACCTCGCCCTTCGGCACCGGGCTGTTCGGCTGCGCCTCCTTCACGGTGGCGACGATCACGTCGCCGACACGCGCGTAGCGCCGGCCGCTGCCGCCGAGCACGCGGATGCAGAGCAACTCGCGCGCGCCCGAGTTGTCGGCGACCTTGACCCTGCTCTCCTGCTGGATCATTGCGCTGTGGGCTCCTCGGCGGTCTTCTGCTCGTCTTCGTCCTCGTCCGCGCCGTCCTCAGCCGTGGCGGCCTCGGCGGGCGTCTCCTCGGCCTCATCCTCAGCCGGGGCGGCTTCGGTGGGAGCCTCGTCCATGGCGGCCTCGGCGGGCGCTTCGGCGGCCTCTTCTTCATCCGTGGCGGCCTCGGGAGCCTCGTCCGTGGCGCCTTCGGGGGGTGCCTCGGCGGCCTCTTCTTCATCCGTGGCGGCCTCGGTGGGCGCCTCGTCCATGGCGGCCTCGGCAGGCGCTTCGGCAGCCTCTTCTTCATCCGCGGCGGCTTCGGGAGCCTCGTCCGTGGCGGCCTCGGCGGCATCTTCTTCATCCGAGGCGGCTTCGGGAGCCTCCTCCGTGGCAGCCTCGGCAGGCGCTTCGGCGACCTCTTCTTCATCCGCGGCGGCTTCGGGAGCCTCGTCCATGGCGGCCTCGGCGGGCGTCTCCTCAGCCTCGTCCTCAGCCGCGGCGGCTTCGGGAGCCTCGTCCGTGGCGGCCTCGGGGGGCGTCTCGGCAGCCTCTTCTTCATCCGCGGCGGATTCGGGAGCCTCGTCCGTGGCGGCCTCGGCGGGTGCTTCGGCGGCCTCTTCCTGGTCCGCAGCTACTTCGTCCGCCTCGGCGGCCGCGGCGGGCGCCTCGTCGGCGGGCGCCTCGGCAGTTGCTTCGGGCGCGGCCTCCGCTACTTCGTCCGCCTCGGCGGCGGCGCGGGCGGCGGTGCGCTGCACCTCGTCCACCAGCGCCTCGTCGATCGACTCGGGGGCGACCTCGGCGACCTCGCGCTCGGTGATGACTTCCACCAGCCGCCAGCGCTTCGTCTTGCTGATCGGCCGACACTCCTCGATCACCACGAGGTCGCCCGTGGTGGCGCTGTTCTCCGGGTCGTGCACCGGGTAGCGCTTGGTGCGCCGGATCACCTTGCGGTAAAGGCGGTGACGGGACGCCGACGCGACGGAGACGATCACGGTCTGATCGTTGACGTCGGAGACCACCACGCCCGTGCGCGTCTTGCGGTTCACCTTGCGCTCGACTGCCTGCTCGGCCTGAACCACGGTTTACTCCCGCTCCTCGTCCGCAGCGTCGTCGTCCGTCACCTCGTCCGCGGCGTCGTCACCCGGCGCTTCGTCCGCAGCGTCGTCCGTCACCTCGTCCGCAGCGTCGTCGTCCGCCGCCTCGTCTGTCGTCTCGTCGGCCGCAGCGTCGTCGTCCGCCGCCTCGTCTGTCGTCTCGTCGGCCGGCGCCTCGTCGTCCGCCACCTCGTCTGTCGTCTCGTCGTCCGGCGCCTCGTCCGCAGCGTCGTCGTCCGGCGCCTCGTCCATCGCCTCGTTACCCGCGAGGGCGTCCGCGTCGCCCGGTTCGGCGATCGCGGCCAGGATGTCGCGCTCGCGCAGCAGCGTCCGCACGCGCGCGACGCGGCGTCGCGCGCGGCGCACCTGCGAGACATCGGCGAGCTGACGCGTCGCCGCCTGGAAGCGCAGGTTGAAGAGCGCGCGCAGGCTCTCGTCGAGCTCGCTCTGGAGCTCGTCGGAGGGCAACGCCCGCAGATCCGTGGTTTCCTGCGCGGTCGTCATCACTGTTCCTCACGGGGGATGATCTTGGTCTTGACGGACAGCTTGTGGTGGGCGCGGCGGAACGCCTCGCGCACCGCGTCCTCGGGCACGCCGGCGACCTCGAACATCACGCGGCCGCGCTTGACGACGGCGACCCAGTGGTCGGGCGCGCCCTTGCCCTTGCCCATGCGCGTCTCCACCGGCTTCTTCGTGACGGGCTTGTCCGGGAAGACGCGGATCCAGACCTTGCCGCCGCGCCGCAGTGATCCGGTGATCGCGCGTCGCGCCGCCTCGATCTGGCGTGCGTCCACCCAGCCCGTGGTCTGCGCCTGCAGACCCCACTCGCCGAACGCCACGAAGTTGCCCGTGTGCGCCATACCGCGGCGCTTGCCGCGGTGCTGCTTGCGGTAACGGACGCGGCGAGGCATCAACATCGCGCTACTCCGCCTCGTCGCCGTCGGTGATCACGAAGGGCGAGCGCTCCGGCGTGATATCGCCCTTGTAGATCCAGCACTTCACGCCGATCATGCCGAACGTCGTCCGCGCCTCGGCGAGGCCGTAGTCGATGTCCGCGCGCAGCGTGTGCAGCGGCACGCGGCCCTGCATCTCGTACTCGGAGCGGGACATCTCGGCGCCACCAAGGCGGCCGCCGATCTTGATCTTGCAGCCCAGCGCGCCGCGCGACATCGTGCGCTGCAGCGACTGCTTCATCGCGCGCCGGAAGGCGACCCGGCGCTCGAGCTGGTCGGCCACGGAGCGGGCAACGAGGAAGGCGTCCATCTCCGGGACGCGAATCTCCTCGATGTTGAGCCGCACGCGGCGATCGGTCGCGCGCTCGAGGGCGCCCCGCAACTGCTCGACGTTCGCGCCGCCACGCCCGATCACGATGCCCGGCTTGGCGGTCTGCACGGTCAGCGTGAGCTGGTTGGCGTTGCGGTCGATCGTGATCTCGGAGATGCCCGCGTCGGGCAGGCTGTCGAGCACGATGCGGCGCATCCGCAGGTCCTCGTGCACCAGCCCGGCGTAGTCGCGCTCGCTGAACCAGCGCGCCTGCCAGTGCTTCGTCACGCCGACGCGGAAGCCGTAGGGGTGAACCTTGCGACCCATCAGAACACCTCGTCACCATCGACGACGATCTCGATATGGCTGTAGCGCTTGAGGCGCGGGGCGGCACGTCCGCGCGAGCGCGCCTTGTAGCGGCGCAGCGTGCGGGCGTCGCCGGCGTCGGCGCGCTTGATCACCAGTGCGTCCGGATTGAGGTTGAAGTTGTTCTCGGCGTTGGCCATCGCGGACTTCACCGTCTTCCAGACCATGCGCGCCGAGGGCTGCGGCAGGAACTCCAGCAGCGTCAGCGCCTCGGCCGCGGGCTTGCCGCGGATCAACTCCAGCACCAGCCGCACCTTGCGCGGCGATACCTTCGCATCGCGGTGGATCGCCCGGACTTCCATCACCGCGCCCTCGAGGTCTGCTCGCTGCGGCCGCGGTGGCCGCGGAAGGTGCGGGTGAAGGCGAACTCGCCGAGCTTGTGGCCCACCATGTTCTCCGTGCAGAAGACCGGCACGTGGCGGCGGCCGTCGTGCACGGCGATGGTGAGGCCCACCATCTCCGGCATGATCGTGGAGGCGCGCGACCAGGTGCGGATCACCTGCTTGCTCTGCGATCGCTGGGCGGCTTCCACCTTCTTCAGCAGCTTCGGGTGGATGTACGGCCCCTTCTTCGTCGAACGTGACATCGCTAGCGCCTCCGCCCTCGGGTGCGCCGACGCACGATGAAGCGGTCGGTGCGCTTGTTGCGGCGCGTGCGGTAGCCGAGCGCCGGCTTGCCCCACGGCGTCTTCGGACCGGGCAGCCCGATCGGGGACTTGCCCTCGCCGCCGCCGTGCGGGTGATCGACGGGGTTCATGGCCGAGCCGCGCACCTCCGGCCGGCGGCCGCGGTGGCGCTTGCGCCCCGCCTTGCCGAGCTTGATCAGCGCGTGCTCCGGGTTGCCGACGGTTCCGATCGTCGCGCGGCAGCGCTCCAGCACCTGGCGCATCTCGCCCGAGGGCAGGCGCAGCAGCACGTAGCCGCTGTCGCGCGCCATCACCTGGATGCCCGCCCCCGCCGAGCGCCCGAGCTGGCCGCCGCGGCCGGGCTGCAACTCCACGTTGTGCACCATCGTGCCGGGCGGGATCTCGTGCAGCGGGAGCGTGTTGCCGCGGTTGATCGGCGATCCCGAGCCCGCGACGATCGAGTCGTCCACGATCAGCCCGTCCGGCGCGACGATGTACCGCTTGTCGCCGTCGGCGTAGAAGATCAGCGCGATGCGCGCGCTGCGGCCGGGGTCGTACTCGATCGCGGCCACGCGGCCCGGCACGCCGTCCTTGTCGCGCTTGAAGTCCACGATGCGAATACGGCGCTTGTGGCCGCCTCCGCGGTGGCGGACGGTGATGCGGCCCTGCTGGTTGCGGCCCGACTTCTGCTTCTTGGTGACGACCAGCCGCTTCTCCGGCTTCTTCTTCGTGATCTCGCCGAAGGTGTAGCCCATCGAATTGCGGCGGCCCGGAGAGGTCGGCTTGTAGTTGCGCAGCGGCATCGCCTAGACCCCCTCGAAGTACTGGATCTGCTCGCCCGGGGCGAGCGTCACGATCGCCTTTTTCCAGGCCGGGCGGCGCGCGATGCGCGTGCCGACGCGGCGCGTGCGGCCGCGCACCATCATCGTGCGCACCTTCTGCACGTTGACGTCGAAGGCGCGCTCGACGGCCTCGCCGATCTGCGGCTTGTTGGCGCGCACGTCCACCTCGAACACGTACTGGCCCTGCGCGCCGAGCAACGTCGACTTCTCGGTGATGATCGGGCGCTTCAGCACCTGGTAGGGATGGATCGCCTTCGGCATCCTCAGGCCTCCACCGTCACGGGCTCGGGCGGCTCCGACGGGCGGCCCGAGGCGCGCTCGCCGCCCCACAGCGCCTCGGCGCGGCGCACGGCGTCCACGGTCAGCAGCACCGAGTGGTGCGCCAGCAGATCGGCCACGTTCAGCGTGTCGGCCGGGACCACGCGCACGCCCGGCAGGTTGCGCGCCGAGAGGAACGCCGTGCGATCCGGCGCCGCCGTCACGACCAGCGCCGAGCGCTCGATGCCAAGCCCCTGCAACAGCGCCCGCGCCGCGCGCGTCGAGGGCGCCTCGATCGCCAGTTCGTCGATCACGTGCAGGCGCTCGTCGCGCGTGCGCGCGGAGAGCACGGAGCGCAGCGCCAGGCGGCGCATCCGCTTCGGCAGCCGCTGCGCGTAGGAGCGCGGCTTCGGCCCGAAGGCGACGCCGCCGCCGCGCCGGATCGGCGAGCGGTTGGAGCCCATGCGCGCCATCCCGAGGCCCTTCTGGCGTCGGATCTTCGCGGTCGATCCGCGGACTTCGCCGCGCGTCTTCGTGCTGTGATGCCCGCCGCGGCGGGCGGCGAGCTGGGCGACGAGCGTCTGGTGCACCACCGCCTCGTTCGGCTCGATCCCGAACACAGCGTCATCCGCCTCGATCGGATCGAGGGCCTCACCGGCGGCGTTGCGGACCGGGAGCTGCATCAGTCGCGCTCCTCTTCGCTCGCCTCGGTGGCGTCGTCCTCGGTCGCGTCAGTCGCCTCGGGCTCGGTCGCGTCAGTCGCCTCGGGCTCGGTCGCGTCAGTCGCCTCGGGCTCGGTCGCGTCAGCCGTCTCGGGCTCGGTCGCGTCAGTCGCCTCGGCCGCATCGGCCTCGCTCGCGCCGGTCGTCTCGTCCTCGGCCTCGGCCGTCACGGCCTCCTCCGGCTCGTCCGGCTCGGGCTCGTCGATCTCCATCACGGGCGGGGCGGGCAGCTCGGGCGGCTGGAAGCCGCTGCGCGGCGGCCTGCGGCCGGGGGTGACGGTGACGAGGCCCTTGTTGGGGCCGGGCACGGAGCCCTCGACGAACAGCAGGTTGCGCAGGGTGTCGGACTGCACGACGAGCAGGTTGAGGACGGAGGTGTTGCGCGCGCCCATGTGCCCGGCCATCTTCTGGCCCTTCCAGACCTTGCCGGGCGTGGTACCCGCACCGATCGAGCCGGGCGCGCGGTGGCGGTCGGACTGGCCGTGCGTCTTCGGGCCTCCGTGGAAGCCCCAGCGCTTCACGCCGCCGGCGAAGCCGCGGCCCTTCGAGACGCCCGAGACGTCGACGTACTGGCCGGGCTCGAACTGGTCACAGGTCAGGACCTCGCCGGTCTCGTGGGCGGAAGGGCTGTCGGCCGGGAACTCCTGCAGCAGGGACAGCGTCTCGTTCCCGAGGCCGGCCTTGCCGAGGTGGCCGCGCTGCGGCCGGTTGAGGCGCTTGCGGTTACCGCTGAAGCCGATCTGGACGGCCTCGTAGCCGTCGCGCTCCAGGGTGCGCCGCTGGGTGACGCGGTTGGGGCCGAGCTCGATCACGGTGACGGCGCGGACCTCCCCGCCTCCGTCGTAGAGGCGCATCATTCCGAGCTTGCGACCGATCATCCCGCGGATCACTCGTTCGTCCTCGCGTCCGTTACAGCTTGATCTCGATGTCCACGCCGGACGGCAGTTGCAGCCGCATCAACGTGTCCACCGTGCGCGAGGTCGGTTCGAAGATATCGATCAGCCGCTTGTGCGTGCGGATCTCGAACTGATCCCGCGAGTCCTTGTCGATGAACGGCGAACGGATCACCGTGTACTTGCGAATCCGCGTGGGCAGCGGCACGGGGCCCGCGACGGCCGCCCCGGTGCGCTCGGCGGTCTCCACGATCTGCTTCGCGGAGCGGTCCAGGACGCGATGGTCGTAGGACTTGAGCCGGATGCGTATCCGTTGTCTCGAAGCTACCACCGCGTCGTCCCCCGCGCCCTCGTGTCCGCGCTACTCGTTGATTCCGGTGACGACGCCGGCGCCGACGGTGCGGCCGCCCTCGCGAATCGCGAAGCGCAGTCCGTCCTCGATCGCAATCGGCGTGATCAGCTCGATGTCCACCGTCACGTTGTCGCCGGGCATCACCATCTCCGTGCCCTCGGGCAGCGTCACCACTCCCGTCACGTCCGTGGTGCGCACATAGAACTGCGGCCGGTAGCCGGTGAAGAACGGCGTGTGCCGACCACCCTCCTCCTTGGAGAGCACGTAGACCTCGCCACTGAACTTGCGGTGCGGCGTGATGCTGCCCGGCTTGGCCAGCACCTGACCACGCTCGATGTCGCTGCGCTCGATGCCGCGCAAGAGACAGCCGACGTTGTCGCCCGCCTCGCCGGTGTCGAGGATCTTCTTGAACATCTCGACCCCGGTCACGACCGTGGTCTCGGTCTCCTTGATGCCCACGATCTCGATCGGGTCGCCGACGTTGACGACGCCGCGCTCGATGCGCCCCGTCACCACCGTGCCGCGTCCCTTGATCCCGAACACGTCCTCGATCGGCATCAGGAAGGGCAGGTCCTTGGGCCGCTCCGGCTGCGGGATGTAGTTGTCCACCGCCTCCAGCAGCTCCCAGATCGCCCGGTACTCCTCGGCGTCCGGGTCGGTCGAGGTGGACTCGAGCGCGTGCAGCGCCGAGCCGCGGATGATCGGCACCTCGTCGCCGGGGAACTCGTAGCCGTCCATCAGCTCGCGCATCTCCAGCTCGACCAGCTCGAGCAGCTCCTCGTCGTCCATCATGTCCACCTTGTTGAGGAAGACGACGACGGCGGGAACCTCCACCTGGCGCGCCAGCAGCAGGTGCTCGCGCGTCTGCGGCATCGGCCCGTCGGGGGCGGCGACGACGAGGATCGCGCCGTCCATCTGGGCGGCGCCGGTGATCATGTTCTTGATGTAGTCGGCGTGACCGGGACAGTCGACGTGCGCGTAGTGGCGCGCTTCGGTCTCGTACTCGACGTGGGCGATCGCGATCGTGATCCCGCGCGCCTTCTCCTCGGGCGCGTTGTCGATCGAGTCGAACGCGCGGAACTCGGCCTCGCCCTTGAACGCCAGCACCTTGGTGATTGCCGCCGTCAGCGTCGTCTTGCCGTGATCGACGTGACCGATCGTGCCTACGTTCGCGTGCGGCTTGGTCCGCTCAAACTTGCGTCGCGCCATCCCTCGGCTCCCGTTCTCCTCCGCCGCCCCGTGACTCTTGCGTGGGCGGCGATCCGATCGCTTGTCGTTCGCGGGCGTCCTAGCCCACCGCCACGCGCCGTTCGGAGCGCGTATCCGTGATCTCTCCAACGATCGCGTCCGGCACGCGCGCGTAGTGCTCGAACTCCATCGAGTACGTCGCGCGGCCCTGTGTCAGCGAGCGCAGGTCCGTGGCGTAGCCGAACGTCTCGGCGAGCGGCGCCAGCGCCTGGATGACATGCGCGTTGCCTCGCGGCTCCGCGCCCAGCACCTGCCCGCGGCGACCGCCGATGTCGCCGAGCACGTCGCCGAAGTGATCCTCCGGCGTCACGATCTCCATCTTCATCACCGGCTCCAGCAGCACGGGCCCGCCGCGCTCCAGCGCCTGTCGCATGCCGATCGAGCCGGCCGTCTGGAACGCCAGTTCCGAGGAGTCCACGTCGTGGTACGAGCCGTCGACGACGGCGACCGCGAGATCGACCACCGGGTAGCCGGCGCGCGCGCCGCTGGCGAGCGTCTGCTCGACACCGCGGCGGACGGCGGAGATGTACTCGCGCGGGATCGACCCGCCGACGGTGCGGTCCTCGAAACTGAAGCCTGCACCCGGGTCGCGCGGCGCGACCTCGAGGATGCAGTGCCCGTACTGGCCGCGGCCTCCGGTCTGGCGCACGAAGCGGCCCTCGGAGCGCAGCGAGCGCGTCAGCGTCTCGCGGTAGGCCACCTGCGGGCGGCCGACGTTCGCCTCGACGCGGTACTCGCGGCGCATGCGGTCCACGATCACATCGAGGTGCAGCTCGCCCATGCCGGAGATCACCGTCTGGCCGGTCTCGTCGTCGTAGCGCACGCGGAAGGTCGGGTCTTCCTCGGAGAGCCGCTGCAGGGCGTCGCCGAGGCGGTCCTGGTCGTTGCGCGTGCGCGGCTCGATCGCGATCGAGATGACGGGCGCGGGGAAGCGGATCGTCTCAAGGGCGACGGGCTGCTTGATGTCACAGAGCGTGTCGCCCGTGAACGTGTCCTTGAGGCCGATGCCAGCGGCGATCTCTCCCGCGTAGACCTCCTGGATGTCCTCGCGCGAGTCGGCGTGCATGCGCAGCAGCCGCCCGAAGCGCTCGCGGCGGCCGCGGGTGCTGTTGCTCACCTGCCCACCGCTGCGCACCACGCCCGAGTAGACACGGAAGAAGACGAGGCGTCCGACGAACGGGTCCGAGACCACCTTGAACGCGAGCGCCGCCAGCGGCGCGTCTTCGTCCGCGGCCCGCTCGACGCTGCGCTCCGGATCGCCGACCGCGTGCGCGGTCACCGGCGGCACATCGACCGGCGAGGGCAGGTAGGTGACAACGGCGTCGAGCAGCGGCTGCACGCCGCGGTTGCGCAGCGCGGCGCCGGCGAGCACCGGCGTGATCGCGTTGCTGATCGTCGCGCGGCGGATCGCCTTCTGCAACTCGATGATGTCGATCTCGTGTCCCTCGAGGAACGAGACCATGAGCTGGTCGTCGTTCTCGGCGACGCGCTCGACCATCAGCTCGCGGGCCTCGCGAGCGGCGTCCTGGAACGCGCCCGGAATCTCGCCGACGGAGACCTCCGCGCCGCGATCGCCGCCGAAGGTGATCGCGCGCATCTCGACGAGGTCGATCACGCCGGCGAAGTGGTCCTCGGCGCCCATCGGCAGTTGCAGCGGGACCGGGACCGCGCCGAGCCGGTCGACGATCATCTTGACGGTGCGGTCGAAGTCCGCGCCGGTGCGGTCCATCTTGTTCACGAAGCAGATGCGCGGCACGTCGTAGCGGTTGGCCTGACGCCAGACCGTCTCCGACTGCGGCTCGACGCCGGCGACGCCGTCGAAGACCACCACGCCGCCGTCGAGCACACGCAGCGAGCGCTCGACCTCGACGGTGAAGTCGACGTGGCCGGGCGTGTCGATGATGTTGATCTGGTGGTCGCGCCACGCCGCGGTCGTCGCGGCGGACGTGATCGTGATGCCGCGCTCGCGCTCCTGCTCCATGAAGTCCATCACGGCGGTGCCGTGATGGGTCTCACCGAGGCGGTGCGTGCGGCCGGTGTAGTAGAGGATGCGCTCGGTCACCGTGGTCTTGCCGGCGTCGATATGCGCGATCACGCCGATGTTGCGCACACGCTCGAGCGGGGTTTCGCGTGACATGTTCAGTTGTTCCCCCGGCCCGGCGCGACGCCCGGCGCAGTTGCCTCGAACGGTTCCGCCCCCGGTGCACCGGGGGCGGATGCTGGCCGAGTGATCCGGCCGCCTACCATCGGTAGTGCACAAACGCGCGGTTGGCCTCGGCCATCCGGTGCGTCTCTTCCTTGCGGCGCACGGCGGCGCCCGTGTTGTTGGCGGCATCCAGCATCTCGCCGGCGAGACGCTCCTCCATGGAGCGCCCGCCGCGGCTCCTGGCGGCGTTCAGCAGCCAGCGCAGTGCGAGCGCCTGACGGCGCTCGGAGCGGATGTCGACCGGTACCTGGTAGGTAGCCCCACCGACACGGCGCGGCTTGACCTCGATGATCGGGGTGATGTTGCGGACCGCCTGCTCGAAGACATCGATGCCGGGGCGGCCACTCTGCCCCTCGATGCGGTCGAAGGCGCCGTAGACGATGCGCTCGGCGGTGCTCTTCTTGCCGTTGCGCAGCACCTTGTTGGTGAACGCGGTGACGAGCCGCGACTGGAAGCGCGGGTCGGGGGCGACTGGCCGTAGGGGAGCTCGGCTGCGACGCATCTTCGCTAGTCCCTGCGCGTCCCGTATTTGCTGCGGCTGCGGCGCCGACCCTCGACGCCGGTCGCATCGAGGGCGCCCCGCACGACGTGGTAACGCACGCCCGGGAGGTCCTTCACGCGGCCGCCGCGGATCAGGACCACGGAGTGCTCCTGCAGTGTGTGGCCCTCGCCCGGGATGTAGGCGGTGACCTCGATACCGTTGGTGAGGCGCACTCGGCAGACCTTGCGCAGCGCCGAGTTCGGCTTCTTGGGGGTGACGGTGCGCACCTGGGTGCAGACGCCGCGCTTCTGCGGCGAGCCCTTGCGTCCGCGCGTGGTGCGGTTGGTGAGCGAGTTGTAGCGGAAGCGCAGCGCCGGCGCCTTCGTCTTCTTCGTAACGGGCTTGCGGCCCTTGCGGACCAGCTGGTTGATGGTCGGCACTTCGTTCCCGTCCTTCGAGGCGCGCATTCCTCGCGCCACTGTTGTGTGCGTTGCGCTTCCGACTGTTCCGGCGCTGCGTTCTGCCAACCGGGCGGTGGGCAGAATGAACGGCCAGATGGCTGCGGTGTGAGCCAGAACGCGACATCGCACCCGTGTGCGATACCTGTCGCCGGTCCTCACCCCGCCCCGGCCAGCCGACCGTCGAACCAACATGCCAACGCTGCGAGGCGCAACGAAAAAAGGCTACGTCCGTGCCGGTCCAGTGTCAACGCGTGCGCATACCGCCTGCATCAACTCCGGCGCGCGTCCGCGCTGCTCCGCGCGCGCTCCCACGTCACCTTGCGAAACGACTCCCGGTAGCGAGGCCCGGAAGTGGGCCCGGCGCGCTCGCGCCACCAGCGCAGCATTTGCTCCCGCGAGCGCCCGCCCACCTGCGAGACGTGCGCCGTGACCGCGGCAACCTTGAGCTCCAGCACCGGCTCGATGTCGATGATGACGTCCGGGTCGGTCGCACCGGCCAGCAGCAGCATGTCCGGGCGATGCGGCGTGAGGCCCTCCTCGCGGTGCTCGGGGTAGAAGAGGTGATCGTCGGCCGCGGGGTAGATCGCGTCGTAGGCGGCCTGGCCGATGTGGCGGTGGTCGCGATGGTTGAAGCCGGGCCGGAAGCCGTCCCAGGTGATCGCGAGCGTGGGCCGCAGCCGCCGCAACTCGCGCACCAGCAGGCCTCGCATCTCGTCGTCGTTTTCGACGCCGCCGTCGGGGAAGCCGAGGAAGATCGGCTCGTTGACGCCGAGCACGGCAGCCGCCTGGCGCTGCTCCTCCTCGCGCTCGGCGGCGAGCTGCTGGGCGGTGCGGCGCGGGTCCTTGGTGCCCTTGTTCCCGTTCGTCGCCACCAGCAGGTCGACCTCCCAGCCCGCCCGGCAGAGCAGCGCCATCGTGCCGGCGCAGCCGAAATCGGCATCGTCCGGGTGGGCGACCATGACGAGGGCGCGCCGGGGATCGAGATCCCCGACCAGTTCCTCGATATCAGTGGGCGGCGTGTCCTCGGTCACGGCGCGGCCAGCACCGGCAGCGCGGCCGGCGCGGCATCGCGTTCGCGCAGCAGCGAGCCGTAGAGGTCGAGCAGCCTGCTCGCGACGGCGGACCACTCGTAGCGCTCCATCGACTGCGCCGCCGCGGCTCCGAGGGCCTCGCGCAGCGGCCGGTTCTCCAACAGCAGGTCGATCTTCTCGGCGAAGGGGCCGGGACAGCGCCAGGGGATCAGGTAGCCGCTGCGGCCATCGGCCACCGTCGAAGTCAACCCACCCACGCGCGAGGCGACGACCGGCACGCCGGACGCCATCGCCTCCGTCGCCACCAGCCCGAACGATTCGTAGAACGAGGGCACGACCACCACGTCGGCGGCGTTGTAGTAAGCATCGATCTGTTCGTGCGGCACGGCGCCGACGAAGCGCACAAGGGACTCCACGCCCGCCGCCCGCGCGACCGCGCGGAGGCGCGCGATCTCGCGCTCGGCGCGCTCGTCCCCGCCCACGATCAGCAGTTCCAGGCGCTCGCGCCCGGTGATCTGCGCCAGCGACTCGATCAGGATGTCGAGCCCCTTGAGCGGCTCGATGCGCCCGACGGCGAGCAGCACCTGCGCTTCGGGGTCGATGCCGAGCGCGAGGCGGGCGTCCAGTTGCTCGCGGGGCCGGAAGCGCTCGCGGTCCACGCCGAGCGGGATCACCTCGATGCGATCGCGCGGGACGCCGTAGACCTGCTCCAGCAGCCGCCGCTCGTGTTCGGTGGCGGCCACGATGCGATCGACCTCGTGCACGAGGCGGCGCTCGGCATCGCGGCGCGACTGCGGCTCGCGCTCGGAGGCGCGGGCGAGCAGCTTGACCTCGGCGAGCGTGTGGAACATCGCCACGTGCGGTACGTCCCACTCGCTCGCGAGGAGCGTCCCGGCCTCGACGGCGAGCCAGTAGTGCGAGTGCACGAGGTCGTAGGCGACGCCCTCGGTGCGCGCGAAGGCGGCGACGCCCAGCGCGAACAGTCCGGTAAGCGGCTGCAGCTCTTCCTTCTCAAGCCGCTCCGGCCTGCCGGCGTCGATGTGCACCAGACGCACGCCGGGGGCGATCGTCAGCACCTCGGGCTGGAACGGGTCCGTACGGCGGGTGAAGACGTCGACGGCGACGCCGTTGCGGGCGAGCTGCGTGGAGACCTCGCGCACGTAGACGTTCATCCCGCCGCTCTCGCGTCCGCCGAGGGGCGCGAGGGGCGAGGTGTGGAACGAGAGTACGGCGAGCCGCTGCGCAGGGAGCATCAGGGCGGGTTTCCTTCTCGGGGCAGCCTACGGAGCGACGGCGCAGCGCGCCAGAGACAGCCGGCCTGCATCGCGGACATCCGCTGCGATCAGGACGAGGGCCGGATCAAGCCGAGGAACTCCTGGCGCGTGTTCGCGTCGCTGCGGAAGCAGCCGCGCATCGCCGAGGTGACCATCGTCGCGCCCGGCTTGCGCACGCCGCGCGCCGTCATGCAGAGGTGCTCCGCCTCGATCACCACGCCCACGCCCTGCGCGCTCAGCACCTCCTCGATGCAATCGGCGATCTGCGAGGTCAGGCGCTCCTGCACCTGCGGACGCCGCGCGAAGATCTCGACGGCGCGGGCGATCTTGGAGAGGCCGACGATCCGTCCGTCCGGCATGTAGCCGATGTGCGCCTGGCCGTGGAACGGCATGAAGTGATGCTCGCACATCGAGTAGAAGGGTATCTCCCGCAGGATAACCAACTCGTCGTGGCCCTCCTCGAAGCCCACGGAGAGCACCTCGACGGGGTCGCGGTCGAGGCCGTCGAACAGCTCGCGGTACATCGCGGCGATGCGCCGCGGGGAGTCGGACAGGCCCTCGCGATGCACGTTCTCGCCGATGGCCTCGATCAGCGCGCGGATAGCGGCTTCGGCCCGTTCGCCGTCGAAGCCCGGCTTCACATCCACGTCGTACTGCGCCGTGCTCACGAGTGATCCTTCCGGGCCGTAGCGGGAGTAGGTCGGAGCGTTCCCGCCGCAATCGACCGCGCAGATCGTAGCACGGGCCCGTTTCAGGGGATCAGCGCCAGCCGAGCGCCCGCGCCACGGCCTCCGGCTCGGCGGGCGCGGAGTGGCGTGACGCCTCGATGCTCAGCGCCGTGTCCGGATCCTTGAGGCCGGAGCCGGTGATCACGCAGACGGCGGTGAGCCCGCCGAGGTCGGCGCCCGCGCGCGCCTGCTTGACCAGCCCGGCCACGCTCGCGGCGGAGGCCGGCTCGGCGAAGACGCCCTCGTCGCGCGCGAGGCGGCGGTAGGCCTCGAGGATCTCGTCGTCGGAGACGGCGGCGATCATGCCGCCGGAGTCGTCGCGCGCGGCGATCGCACCGCGCCAGGAGGCGGGGTTGCCGATGCGGATCGCGGTCGCGACGGTTTCCGGGTCGGCCACCGGCTCGCCGCGTACCAGCGGCGCGGCGCCCTCGGCCTGGAAGCCCCACATCCGCGGCAGCCGAGCGCTGCGCTCGAGGCGGTAGTACTCGACGAAGCCCGCCCAGTAGGCGGTGATGTTGCCGGCATTGCCGACGGGGATGCAGAGCAGGTCCGGGGCATCGCCGAGATCGTCGACGATCTCGAAGGCGGCGGTCTTCTGGCCCTGGATGCGGTGCGGGTTGACGGAGTTCATCAGCGCCACCGGGTACTGCGCGGCCAGTTCGCGCACCACGCGCAGCGCGTCGTCGAAGGAGCCGTCGACGGCCACGATGCCTGCGCCGTAGGCGATCGCCTGCGCCAGCTTGCCGGCGGCGACGCGACCGGAGGGCACGACGACGTGGGCGCGCAGCCCGTAGCGCGCGGCGTAGGCCGCCATCGAGGCCGAGGTGTTGCCGGTGGAGGCGCAGATCATGGCCTCCGCGCCCTCCTCGACGGCCTTCGCGGCCGCGAGCACCATCCCGCGGTCCTTGAATGAGCCGGTCGGGTTGGAGGCTTCGAGCTTGAAGTAGAGCGCGCCGAGCCCGAGTTCGCCCTCGAGTACGCGCGAGCGCAGCAACGGCGTGCCGCCCTCGCCGAGCGTGACGCGAGGCGTGTCCGGGCCCACGGGCAGCAGATCGGCGTAGCGCTCGAGGATGAAGCGCGTATCCGCTGGCCCTCCGGCCGCGTCGGGGTGTGCTGCGGCGGGTGTCAGGACGACTGCTCCTCGCCGCTCTCGGGTCCGCTCTCGCGGAGTCGCACGAGCAGGCTGCGACCGCGGCGGAGACGCTGCTCGATCTCCTCGATCTGCAGCTTCCCCTGCTGCTCCTCGACATCAAGCGTGCGCCGGAAATGGTCGATCACGGCGTCCCGCTCGAACTCGACGGATTCCGTCAGCCTGCCCATCCGCTCCTCGATGCCCCTCGTCTGATGGCGCAGCGCCAGCCGCTCCTCGGCGGCGCTCGCGAGCAGCTCAAGAGCCTCCCGCACGCGCTCCTCGAGATCGCGCAAGCGCTCCTCGAGGCGGATGCGCACCGAGCGCTGCTGCTCGATCACCTGGCGCAGTTCTTCCTCACGCCCGAGGCTCGTCTCGAGGCGTGCGAGACCGTCTTCCGAGCGGCGCAGCGCCGCCTGCATCGCCGTGACGCGGGCGCCGACCTCGTCGACGGCGCCCTCCAGCCCCGGCAGCGCGGCGTCGACTCTCGTTCGCTCCTCGCGCTCCCTTCCGCCGGCTTCGGCCAGCGCGGCGACGCGGCCCTCGACGCCTTCGAGCCGGACGTCGGCCACCTCGCGGGCACGATCGTGCTCGGCCAGTTCGTCGCCGAGCCGTCTCCCACGCTCGCCCTCGCTGGCGATGCGCTGTTCGAGCAGGTCGATCTGCGTGCGCACGCCCTCCACGAGCGGGGAGGCGTCACCCTCCTGGTTACCGGAGCGCTGGTGCAGCCTGAGCGTCGTGCGCAACTCGTCGAGTTCGCGCTGCAGATTCTCCTGGCCGGCGCGCAACTCGCTGAGTTGCTCGCCGAGGCGCTGGATCTGGCGACCGACCGCCAGTTCGCGCAGTGGCGGCCCGCTGGTCATGCTGCTAGCCCGCCATCGCGATCACGTTGCCGATCTCCTCGACTACGTCCGAGGCGCTGATCGTTTCGAGGGCGGCTTCCAGTTCCGCGCCCGCGGCGAGGTGCGTGGTGAGCACGATCTCCGCGGTCTGCGCGTCCTCGTCGGCCTCCACCTGAATGACGGAGGCGATGCTGATGCCGTGCGCCCCCAGCGCCTGTCCGATCTCGCCGAGCACGCCGGGGCGGTCCGTCACGGTCATGCGCAGGTAGCGCCTCGCGAGGTGTTCGCCCGGCGGGCGCACGCGCACGCCCCGGAGCGGCGGCGTCTCCACGGGCGGCCTGCCCGCGACGATGTCGCGAGCGACATCGAGCACGTCCGCCAGCACGGCGCTCGCCGTCGGGCCGGCGCCCGCGCCGGGGCCCTCGAGGACGACGCGGCCGACGAGGTCGCCCTCGACCTGCACGGCGTTGAGCACGCCGTCTACCTTCGCCAGCGGCTCGTCGCGCGCGATCAGCGTCGGCCGGACGGAGGCGATCAACTCGCCGTCGACCAGCCGGCCGTTGGCGAGCAACTTGATCGCGTAGCCGAGGGCGTCGGCGTGCCGCAGATCGGCAGCCGTCAGCTTCGTGATGCCCTCGCGCACGATGTCGTCCGGGCTGACGGAGACGTGGAAGGCCAGGCCGCAGAGGATCGCGAGCTTGAAGGCGGCGTCGATGCCCTCGACATCGGCGGTGGGATCGGGCTCGGCGTAGCCGAGGCGCTGCGCCTCGGCAAGGATGTCGGCGTAGTCCGCGCCCTCGCTGGCCATGCCGCTGAGCATGTAGTTGGTGGTGCCGTTGATGATCGCGGTCACGGCGCTGATCTCGTTGGCGAGCAGGTCGCGGGAGAGCGGGCTGATGATCGGGATGCCGCCGCCGACGGAGGCTTCGTAGAGCAGCCGCACGCGCTGCTCGGCGGCGATCGCGAGCAGCTCCCGTCCGTGCTTGGCGATCACTTCCTTGTTCGCCGTCACCACGTGGCGGCCGGCGCGCAGGGCGCGCGCTATGTAGTCCGCAGCCGGATCCTCGCCGCCCATGAGCTCGACGACGATGCGCACCTCGGGATCGGCCAGCAGCACATCCGGGTCCGTCGTGAGGCGCTCCGTCCCGAGGCCGTGGCGGGGCGCCGAGGCGTCGCGCACGAGCGCGCCCCGCAGTTCAAGCGGCCGCCCGACGACCGAGCGGTAGCGATCGCGGCCGCGATCGATCGCGCCGATCACCCCGCCGCCGACATTGCCCGCGCCGAAGAGGGCGACGCCGATCGGGCAGCCCTCGCCGCCCTCGCCGCCCTCGCGCGCTTGCCGGTCGCTCACGAGCCGCCTCCCTGGCTGATGCCGAGCGGGTTGGCGCCCCCGCCCGACAGGCTGTTGACCACACGATCGAGAATCCAGCGCTCCTCGCCATCGGACAAGTCGCGTTCCATCGCCACAATAGCCCGTTGCGCCAGGAGCCACTCGTCCCAGCGCCTCTGGACCAGTGCTCCGATCTGCGCGTCGTCGAGCGGCCGCGCGTCCTCGTCTTCGACGACGAGGTAGACATCGAAGAAGAGCTCCGTCTCGACGACCTCGCTGATCGAACCCAGCTCGACGCCTTCGAGCGCCGCGCGGGCGATCTCGCTCAGCGATTCCAGCGGTAGCCAGCCGAGGTCGCCGCCCTGCGCAGCGTACTCGGCCTCGGCGCTGCGCTCGGCGGCGAGTTCGGCGAAGTCCGCGCCTTCGAGCAGCAGCGCGCGCACGTCCTCGGCCCCGCCACGGTCGGCGAGCCGGATGCGGGAGGCGCGCAGCTGGTCGGCCGTCTCGCCGATCCCCGCGCGGAACGCTTCGAGCAGGCGGTCGCGCAGGATTCCGGACGCCACCACGAGGTCGTACTCGTCCTTCGGCAGATCGACAACGCGCAGCCAGTCGGCGAGCAGGATGGCATAGCGGGCGGCTGCCTCCCCGGGATCCTCCTCGAGGGCGCCAACTGCCGCGGCTCCATCGTCGCCGGAGTCTGCGTCGGAGTCGCCGCCGTCGTCCGAGTCACCTTCGTCCGCCGACGCGGCCGGGACGTCCTCGGGAGGGGCGAAGCCAAGGTGGGCGCGCAGCCACTGCGTGACGTCCTCGTCGGTTGCCTCGCCGACGAGGGCGGGCGCGCGAGCGAGCACGATCGATTGCTCCTCGAGCACGCGCAGCGTCTCCGGCACGGCCTCGCCGATGCCGCCGGAGATGTTGCCGAAGCGCAGCTCGTAGGCGGTGCGGCGGGCGACCTCGGCGGCGCGGTAGTCCGTCTCCCCGGCGCTGAGCACGTGCGCGCGCGGCGGCCGGTACTGGGTGGCGTAGAGGCCGGCGAGCACCACCACCGTGGCGACGCTGAGCACCACGGAGACGGCGATGACGGCGAAACGCTCTTTGCGGCGCGCGCGCTGATCGCGCTCACGGCGCGAACTGACGCGCGCCGATCCGGATCTGCGATCAGCCTGGCCGCGGTCCCGGGGCACGTTTGCGGACCCTCCTCCCGGAGCGCCGCCTCGATGCGCGAGCTACCGGCGCGGGCGTCCGGCGGGAACGTTGCTCACCCGGACATGCTCGGCGGTGTACGGGAGCAGGGCCATGTGACGAGCGCGCTTGATCGCCTGCGCAAGGAGCCGCTGGCACTTGGCCGTGCAGCCGCCGCGGCGGCGCGCCTCCATCTTTCCCCGCTCGGTCAGGTAGCGCCTCAGCATCGACGTGTTCTTGTAGTCGACCACACGCGTGCCGGGCGGGCAGAACTCGCAGGGCCGGCGCCGGCCGCGGCCTCCGCCACCGCCGCCACCGCCGCCATCGCGGCCTCCGCGTCCACGCCCGAAGTCCGAGTCGCGGTCGCGGTCGCGGTCGCGGTCGCGGTCCCGGTCACGGTCGCGGCCCATGGGCGGGCGGCCAGCTGGGGCACTTCGGGGCGGCTCTGTGGTCATCGGCTCCTCCGGCTCACACGGTGGCTAGAACGGCAAATCGTCGACATCAACATCGCCCCCGGCGTCGGAAACTCCCAGGGGCGGCGCGTCCGCGCGCTCGTACGAGGCGTCGCGCTGGCTGCCGAGGAACTTCACTTCCTGGGCAATCAGTTCGGTGGTGTAGCGCGTCTGCCCGTCCTGGCCCTCCCAGGAGCGGGTCTGCAGCCGCCCCTCGACATAGACCTGACGGCCCTTGGAGAGGTACTGGCTGCAGATCTCGGCCAAGCGGTTCCAGGTCACGACCCTGAACCACTCGGTCTCCTGGCGGCGTTCGCCGTCGCCCGTCGTGTACTCGCGGTTCGAGGCGACGTTGAAGTTGGTGACGGCGCTGCCATTGGCGGTGTAGCGCATCTCCGGATCCGCGCCGAGGTTCCCGATGACCATGACCTTGTTCAACATGCTCGCACCCCCGTCCGTGGGGAGAGTAGCCGATTCGTTGCGCCTTCGATCACCGGGACCGCCGCCGCGACTGCGTCACTCCGCCGGAGCGGCCGCAGGCGCTTCCGCGGGCGCTTCCACTGCCTCTTCCGCTGCCTCGGGAGGTGGCGCCTCGGGAGGCGGCTCCTCGACAGGCGGCTCCTCGGCGCGCGGCTCCTCGGCACGCGGCTCCTCGGCAGGCGGCTCCTCGGCAGGCGGCTCGTCGGCACGCGGCTCGTCGGCACGCGGCGCGGCGCGCGACGTGGCGCGGCGCGCGTACATGACTTCTTCCTCCGGCGGGCCGTCGTAGCCAGGGACGAGGCCGCGAACCACCAGATGCCGGAGGATGCTCTCGTTGAGATTCAGTGCGCGCTCGAGTCCGGCCACGCGATCGGGCGGCAGCGTCATGTGCGTGAGCACGTAGGTGCCCTCGAAGTGGTGCTTGATCGGGTAGGCGAGGCGCCGGCGGCCCCAGTTGTCCGTCATCAGGATCTCGCCGCCGGCGTCCTGGACCAGCCCCTGGATGCGCTCGATGGTGGCGTCGGCCTCCTCGACCATCAGGCGCGGACTGATCACATACATCAGCTCGTATTCGTTCAAGCGATCTCCCTCGTGGGGTTGTCATCCGCCGTTCGCAGCCGAGCGCGCCCGATGAACACAGCGCCCGGCGCCGCCATCCGCGGCAACCGGGCACAGCGGGATCGCGGCGGCCCGTACTCCGTGCCCGCCAGTATATGAACGCTCCGATCGAGGGGCAATCGAGCCCCGAGGCGGCGTTTCGCTACGCGGGCGGCACCCCAGGCGCCGGGAACGCCTCGCAGAGCGCCAGCACCTCGGCGCGCACCTCCGCGCTGACGGCGTCGTCTTCGGGCGCATCGAGCACGCGCGCGATCAGTTCGCCGACGCGGCGCATCTCCGCCGTGGCGAGTCCACGCGAGGTCAGCGCGGGCGTGCCGAGGCGGATGCCGGAGGCGACGGCCGGCGGCAGTTCGTCGTAGGGGATCGCGTTCTTGTTGACGATCACGCCCGCGCGCGCCAGCGCGTCCTCCGCCGTCTGGCCGGTCAGCCCCTTCGGCGTCACGTCGACGAGCAGCAGGTGGTTGTCCGTGCCGCCGCTGACCACGCGCAGCCCCGCCTCGACGAGCGTCTCGCCGAGCACGCGCGCGTTGTCCACCGTCTGTTGGGAGTAGGCGCGGAACTGCGAGGTGGCCGCTTCGGCGAAGGCGACCGCCTTGCCGGCGACGACGTGCATCAGTGGGCCGCCCTGCGCGTTGGGGAAGACGCCGCGATCGACACGCCGCGCGTACTGCTCATCGCAGAGCACCATGCCGCCGCGCGGGCCGCGCAGCGTCTTGTGCGTGGAGCTGGTCACCAGCTGCGCGTGGCCTACCGGCGAGCTGTGGACGCCCGACGCGACGAGGCCGGCGATGTGCGCCATGTCCGCCATCAGCAGCGCGTCCACCTCGTCGGCGATGGCGCGGGCGCGCTCGAAGTCGATCTCGCGCGGGTAGGCGGTAGCGCCGACCACGATGATCTTCGGCCGGTGCTCGCGGGCGAGCGCGGCCATCTCGTCGTAGTCGATGTACTCCGTCTCACGGTCCACGCCGTAGGAGACGAACTGGAAGAGCTTGCCGCTGAAGTTGACGTTCGAGCCGTGGGTGAGGTGGCCGCCTTGGTCGAGGCGCAGACCCATCACCGTGTCGCCGGGCTTGAGCAGCGCGAAGTAGACCGCCATGTTCGCCTGCGCGCCGGAGTGCGGCTGGACGTTGGCGTGCTCCGCCCCGAACAGCGAGCGCGCCCGCTCGATCGCGAGGCTCTCGACCTCGTCGACGAACTCGCAGCCGCCGTAGTAGCGGCGGCCGGGGTACCCCTCGGCGTACTTGTTGGTGAGCACGGTGCCCACGGCCTCGATCACTGCCGTCGAGGCGAAGTTCTCCGAGGCGATCATCTCGAGGGTGGAGCGCTGCCGCTGCTCCTCGCGTGCGATCGCCGCGGCGATCGCGGGATCAACATCGGCGAGCGTGCCCGCCAGTTCCGTCAGCGTGCTCATCTCTCGCTCCTCGTGGGGATACGCGCCGCTGCCACGATCCTACCGCAGGCCGGGCGCTGGGGCCGTGCCTCGGGCGTCAGGCGTGCGCCGGATGCGGGGCAGGCTCGCGCAACCTCTCGACGCGCACGCGCGTCTCCAGGCGGCGCGCGTCGGTCACGCGCCCCAGGGCCGTGCCGGGCGCCAGGCAGGTGGCCGCCCCGGCGGCGGTGGCGGTCGCCAGCGCCGCGGCCCAGCCGCGGTTGCGCACCAGGCCGAAGATCAGCCCGGCGAGGAAGGCGTCGCCCGCCCCCACCGCCGAGCGCACCTCGACATCCAGCGCGGCGACGCGGAAGCCGCCCTCGGGCGTCAGCGCCACCGCCCCGCCTCCGCCACGCGTGATCACGACCTGCTCCAGACCCCACGCCTGTAGCGTGCGGGCCGCCTCGATGGCGCTCGCTTCGTCCTCGATCGTGCGCCCGAGCAGACGCCCGGCCTCGTGTTCGTTGAGCTTGAGCAGGTTCGGGGCCGCGCCGCCGCTGAGGATCGCCGCCACCACCTCGCCGTCGGCGTCGACGGCGCTGTAAGCGCCGCGCTCGGCGGCCATGCCGAGCAGGTCGGCGTAGAGCGCGGGGTCGCAGCCGGGCGGGATCGAGCCGGCGAGCACCAGCCAGCTCTGGCCGTGCGGCCGCAGGCGGCGATTGAGCCGCGCGCGCAGCAGCGAGATCGCGTGCTGCGTCACTTTCGGTCCAGCGGCCGCGAGCACCGTGTCGCGGTGCGTCTCGCGATCGAGGATGGTGATGTTGGTGCGCGTCTCGCCGGCGACGAAGATGAACTCGCAGCCGATGCCCGCGTCGAGCAGCGAGTCCTCGATCATCCGTCCGAGGTCGCCGGGCGCGAAGCCGCTCGCGAGCGGCTCGTAGCCGAGCTCCTTGAGCATGCGCGCGACGTTGATGCCCTTGCCGCCGATGTCCCAGCGGATCGCGGCGACGCGGTTGGTGTCGCCTTCGACCAGGCGATCGATCTCGATCGTCTGGTCAATCGCCGGGTTGAGGGTGACCGTGATGATCACTGCGCGCCTCCCGTGGCGCCGGGGGGCGCATTCTAGGGCCGCCGCCCACTCCCCCGCCAGCGGCGGCGTCCTCAGTCCTCGCGCGCGACGGCGAGGGCGTAGACGCGCTCGGCGCCGGCGTCGAGCAGGACGCGGGCCGCGGTCGCGCAGGTCGCGCCGGTCGTCGAGACGTCGTCAACCAGCAGCACGCCCGCTGGCGGCTCGCCGACGGCGGCGAACGCGCCCTGCACGTTGGAGGCGCGACGGCCCGCGCCGAGCGTGGTCTGGGGCGCCGTCGCCCGCACGCGGCGCAGCAGTCCGGCGCGCAGCGGCAGCCCGAGGCGGCTCGCCACCCGGCGCGCGATCAGCTCGGATTGGTTGAAGCCGCGGCGGCGCTGACGCGATCGATGGAGCGGGATCGGCGTTACGGCGTCGATCGTCCACCAGCGCGGCACAACCCCGGCCGCGGCGTCGCCGAGCGGATCGAGGTGCGCGCTGATGCCCCGGAACTTTGCCTCCAGCAACGCCCGGCGCGCGACGCCCGTGAAGCGGTACGGCGTGCGCAGCCCCTCGAACGGCGGCGGATCGGCGAGGCAGGCAGCGCATGGCGAGCCCGGACCGGGGGCCCAGCAGCGGCTGCAGCGCGGCGGACCGGCCACGGCCAGCGCCTCGAGGCAGGCGTCGTGCAGCGCCGCGCCGAATCGCCCGCAGGCGATGCAGCGCTGCGGCAGCAGCGCCTCCGCCAGTTCGTGCAGCAACTCGCGCGCGACCATCGCCTGCCCTCGATTGCGCCGGAGCGGTCCGGCGGGCGGTGCGAGCTTATACTCGCAGCACAGCCCGACGAACGGACGAGGCAGGCCCGTGCGCGTCAGGATCCGGCTCTTCGCACAGCTTCGCGAGCTGATGGGCAGCGAGTTCCTCCACGAGGAGTTCGCGGACAGCGCCGTCACGGTCGCCGATCTGCGGCGCCGCCTGGAGCAGTCGCGGCCCGCGCTGCGCCCGCACCTCCCGACGCTCGCGCTCGCGATCAACGAGGAGTACTGCATCGACGCCGCCACCGAGATCCGTGAGCGCGACGAGGTGGCGCTGATCCAGCCGATCTCCGGCGGGGGCGATCAGGCAACGCCGTTCCTCGTGACCCACGAGCCGCTGGACCGCGACGCGCTGCGCGAGCTGGTGCGCACGGACGCGAGCGGCGCCGTGGTGCTGTTCGAGGGCGTGGTGCGCAACCACCACGAAGGCCGCGGCGTGGCGCGGCTGGAGTACGAGGCCTACGCCTCGATGGCCGAACGACAGCTCGAGGCGGCAGCGCGCGAGGTGCTGGCGGAGTTCGAGGGACGCGAGGTGCAACGCATCGCGGCGCACCACCGCATCGGGATGCTGGAGATCGGCGAGGTCTCGCTGCTGGTCGCGGTCTCGGCCTCGCACCGCCGGGACGCCTTCGAGGCCGCCCTGCGCGCGGTCGACCGGATCAAGGAGACGGTCCCGGTCTGGAAGCGCGAGCACGGCCTCGACGGTTCGATCTGGCAGGAGGGCGTCAGCCCTCGGCCTGCCGGTGCGGAGCACCCCGCGGGCGCTTGAGCGCCGGGAGCCCGGAGCCGGTTAGCCCAACTGGTTCAGGATCACGCCGACGCCGATGCTGATCGCGGTCAGCACCAGGCCGAAGCCCCCCACCATGCCGACGCCCAGCTTGAGAAACAGGCGCGGCTCAATCTGATCGACCTTGTGATCAAGCTGGTCAACCTTGTGGTCGAGCTGATCGATCCTGTGTTCAAGCTGCGAGACCGCCAGCGCGAGGTCTTCCCTGGTCGCAGGGTTCGCAGGGATGCCTGCCATGTGCGTGGCGAGCGCGTCCGCCTGCTGCTCGTTGAAGCCTGCCGCTCGCAGGTCTTTGGAGATGCTGAGCGTGTCGGAAGCCATCGCCATGAGTATACGCCGCCGCCTCTGCCACGCTTACGCGGGGATTAGGGTAGCACAGTCCTGTCATACCATTACGCGCCGGTGCGAGCCTGATCAAGGAGACGGTCCCGGTCTGGAAGCGCGAGCAACGGCCTCGACGGGTCGGTCTGGCAGGAGGGCGTCAGTCCTCGCCCCGCCGGAGCGGAGCGCGCCGCGGGCGCTTGAGCGCCGGAGCCCGGAGCCGGTTAGCCCAACTGGTTCAGGATCACGCCGACGCCGATGCTGATCGCGGTCAGCACCAGGCCGAAGCCCCCCACCATGCCGGCGCCCAGCTTGAGAAGCAGGCGCGGCTCAATCTGCATCGACCTTGTGATCGAGCTGATCAACCTTGCGATCTAGCTGATCAACCTTGTCGGTCCAGCTGATCGATTCGCGTGACGCAACCATGAGCTCGAGTTCTGCCGAGCCCGGAACCTGCCGAGGTCTTCCCGTGACGCCAGGTTCGCGGGCACGGCGGCCATGTGCATCGCGAGCGCGTCCGCCTGCTGCTCGTTGAAGCCTGCCGCCCGCAGGTCTTTGGAGATGCTGAGCGTGTCGGAAGCCATCGCCATGAGTATAGGCCGCCGCCTCTGCCACGCTTCCGAGGCGCACGGCATAGCACTGTTGTGTCGTACGCCTACGCGCCGGTGCGGTAGTCCGGGGCGCGCAACTCGTAGGCGGTGGCGACCTGGAGGTCGCTGAGCCGCGAGGCGATGCGCGGCTCCAGGTCCGTGAGCGCGAGGTCGCTCGTGATCACCGTCGGGCGACGGCCGAGATGGCGGTAGTTGAGCAGCTGGTAGAGCTTCTCCTGCGCCCAGCCGCCCGACTTCTCCACCCCGAGGTCGTCGAGGACCAGCAGGCCCGCGTCGCGCAGGCGGCGGAACAGCGGATCGAAGCGCTCCGCCGAGTCCGGCGAGAACGTCGCGCGCAGCTCGTCGAGCAGGTCCGGCGCGGTGGCGAAGACGACGCGGTCGCCGTGTTCGAGGCGGTAGCCGGCGATCGCAGCGGCGAGATGCGTCTTGCCGCTGCCGTTCGCGCCGAGCAGCACCAGCCAGCCGGCGGGCCGCTCCGCCCAGCCGCGCGCGAGCTGGAAGGCTCCCTCGAGGTTGCGGCGCTGCTCGCCCCGCAGGCCGTGGCCGCCCGGCCGGAAGCGCTCGAAGGTCAGCTCGGCGAGCCGCTCGCGCGCCATCCCCCCGACCTCGAAGTAGCGGGGCGCCGAGGTCTCCTCGAGCGTGAAGTGCTGCGTGAGCGCGGGGTCGCCGAGCCGCGCGCCGAGGCGCTCGTCGATCTGCTCGGGCGGCCGCACGCAGGTGAAGACAGTCGGCAGCGCGGCGTGGAAGCGGTGCGAGACGAGCTGCGCGAACTTCTCGCGCGCCCACGGCGTCTCGGAGTAGCTGTCGAGGTCGTCGAGCACGGCCAGCGGCGCCTCGCGGAACTGGTCGCTGAGGCGCTCGTAGGAGACCTCGGCGTCATCGTCGTAGGAGGCGCGCAGGCGGTCGAGGAAGTCGGCGACGGAGAGGAAGAGCGCGGGGCGGCCGAGCTCGATCGCGCGGTTGGCGATGGCGGCGGCGAGGTGCGTCTTGCCGCAGCCGGGCACGCCGCTGAAGACCAGCCAGCCCTGGGGATCCTCAGCGAACCGGCGGGCGGCCTCGACGGCGAGGGTGTAGCGCTGCTGCGCGACGGGGTCGGAGGAGCGGCCGTGCGGTAGCAGCGTCTCGAAGCTGAAGCGGGCGAGCGCGCCGAGGCGCGAGTAGCGCAGCAGCCGCTCGCGCCGCTCGCCCTCGTCCTCGCGGTCGGCGCAGTTGCACGGCACGGCCCGCCCGAAGTCGGGGCTGGTGAGGTCCGCGGTGACGCGCACAAAGCGCGCGCCCCCGCACTGAGGGCACGGCGGCTCGCGGTCCGCGACTGCAAGCAGACGGTCAGCTGCGGCGGATGACGCGTTCGTACGGTCCGTGATCGCGAGGCTCCGCTCGCGCATGATCCGAGCCAGACTTCGCATCGGCCGTCCCTCCCTCCTCCGTAACGCCCTCGGACTCCCAGCGGTGCAGGATCGACTCGGCGTAGGCCCAGCGCCGCACGTTGTGTCGCGCCGCGAGCCGCAGCGCGCGGGCGATCCAGTCGGTCGGCCAGCGCTCCGCAGCTGCGTCGAGGGCGTCCGTGATCGCCGGCGTGAGCGCGCCAATCTCCTGTTCGTAGACGCGCGCCGGCGCGTCTGGCTCGCTGCTGGCGGGCTCCTCGCGCGGCGCGGCAACGCGCACGCCGGGCGGCGCCGTCAGCGCGCCCGAGCGTAGGCGCTCCCGGTTGCGGCGCCCGGCGTCCGTGTTCGCGAAGCAGAGTGTGTCGCCATCCTCGAGGGCGAGCGTGAGCAGGCTGCCTCGCGCGACCGCGCGCTCGACGGCGGGCGGCAGCGCGGCGTCGCCGCCGCAGCCCGCCAGCGCGCGGCGCAACGGATCCTCCGAGGCGAGTTGCGAGACGCGGACGGCACGCAGCGTGCCTTTGCGCCGTCCGATCGCGTACAGCGCGTAGAGCGTGACGCGCAGCTCGGCCTCGTCGTCGATCTGCGGGAGCAGCTCGGTGAAGAACTGGGCGGGCAGCGTGGTTGCCGCCCCGCGCGCGACGAAGCCCTCGAACGGCGTCGCGCGCTCCGTGTCGCCAGCGCCCGGAGCTCGCGCCTCGCGTTCGCGCTCGACGCGCAGGGCCGGGGGCGTCATTCGAACTCCGGCGGCGGGTCACGCAGGATCAGGTCCTGGAACGAGGCGGTGCGGTCGAGGAAGCGCACGGAGACGGTGCCGGTCGGGCCGTTGCGATGCTTCGCGACGATCAGCTGTGCGATGCCGCTCGGGTGCTGGCGGCCGGACTGGTCGGGATGGGCGTCCTGCCACTCCTCGGGCGTGCGGTAGACGTCCTCGCGGTAGATGAACGTCACCACGTCGGCGTCCTGCTCGATCGAGCCGGACTCGCGCAGGTCGGAGAGCATGGGGATGTGCGGCGTGCGGCTTTCGACCGCGCGCGAGAGCTGGGCGGCGGCGACCACGGGCACCTCGAGCTCGCGCGCCATCTCCTTGAGCGTGCGCGTGATCTTGCCCAGCTCGGAGGCGCGATTCTCGCTGCCGCCGCCGATGGCCGAGTGCAGCAACTGCAGGTAGTCGACGATCACGAGGTCCAGGCCGTGCTCGGCCTGGAGGCGGCGGGACTTGGCGCGGATCTCCGGTACGCTCAGCACCGCCGAGTCGTCGATGAAGATCGCCGCCTCGCCGAGCGTGCCGATCGCGTGCATGATGCGCGACTCCTCGTCCTGGGTGTGCATGCCCAGCCGCAGCCGCGTCGAGTCCACGTCCGCCTCGGCGGAAAGCAGGCGCATCGCAAGCTGCTCGGCCGACATCTCGAGGGCGAAGATCGCGACCGTGCCGTTCTGGCCGATGGCGGCGTTGCGCGCGAAGTTCAGCAGCAGCGAGGACTTTCCGACGCCGGTGCGCGCCGCCACGATGATCAGGTCGCCGCGCTTGAAGCCTCCGGTCAGTTGGTCGAAGTCCATGAACCCCGCGCGCACCGCGCCGACCAGCTCCCCCTCGACGTCTTCTCCGGGATCCTCGAGGAACTGTTCGAGCAGGTCGCGCAGCCGCTCGAAGTCGCCGGCGCCCTCGGTGGAGCGGATGCCGAGCAGCAGGCCCTCGGCGGCGGCGATCACGCGGCCGGCATCGGGGCCGCCCTCGTAGGCGGTCTGCGCGATCTGGCCGGCCGCCTGGATCAGCCGCCGGTAGAGCGCGTCGCGGGCGACGATGCGCGCGTGCGCCTCGACGCCGGCGGCGGTGAAGTGCCGCCCGACCATCTCGGCGAGGTAAGGCTCGCCGCCGAGGGTATCGAGGCGGCCCGCGCGCTCGAGTTCGTGCGCGAGCGTGGGCAGCGTGATCGCCTCGCCGCGATCGGCGAGGGCGATGCAGGCCTCGTAGCACCAGCCGTGCTGCTCGCGGAAGAAATCGCCCGGCTGCAGCAGCGGGAGGACGCGCGGGTAGGTGTCGGGATCGAGGAGCAGGGCCGCGATCACGGCCTGTTCGGCGGAGACGTCATGCGGTGGCAGCCCACCCGCGCTTGGACGGCGTTCGGGCCGGAGCTGCGCCGGCTGACCCGTGACCACGGGTTAGATCGCTGCGGCGTCTCCGGAGTCCGGTGGGGGCTCGGAACCGGAGGCCACGCCATCTGCGGCGCCGCCTTCAGCGGCAGACGCCTGCGAGTCATCGATGTAGCCCGGCTCCGGCACGTCTTCGGCGTTCGTCGGGTCGGGGGTATCCACCCCCGCCTCCGCGTCTGCCTCGGCAGCAGCCGCTAGTGCGACGAGCGCCTCGGCGGCGTCTTCGACGCCTTCCGGCGCCTCGACGTCCACGACGACGACCTCCACATCGGCGGTCACATTACGCGACAGCCGCAGCGGAACGGTGTAGACCCCGACCTGGCGAATCACCTCGGGCAGCAGTACACGACGCCTGTCCAGTTCTTCGCCGAGAATCTCCCCAGCCTTCTCGGCGATGTCAGCATTTGTGACAGAACCGTACAGACGTCCCTGCTCTCCGACGCGCACAGGCATGATCAGGCGTTGGCCATCGAGCTTGCCGACGAGCTCGTAAGCCTGCCCGTCCAGAAGCCGTTGCCGCTCTCCCTCCTGAGTGGCGAGCGTTTCGGCTCGCCGGAGCAGAGCGGGCGTTGCCGCCGCGGCCAGGCCGCGAGGCAAGAGGTAGTTACGGGCATATCCGTTGGCTACGGTTCTCACCTCGCCACGGGTGCCCGATCCCTCAACGGTCTCCAGAAACACGACCTTCACGTCGAAACCCTCTCGCCGTGCCGGAGCCGGGACGCCGTTGACTATGGCGACCGCGCATGCTGCCGGCGTGCTGGTTGTCCAAGGCCCTTTCGGTTGCTTGCGAACACTCGGACACAGCGGTGTTGAACGCTGCGCCCTGCCCACAGGCTATCCACGGCCAAGGACCACGCGCAATGCCGGAGACGTGCGCAACCCCCAATCGTCACGGCGTACGCGACCATCGTATGCGAACGCGACGTTCCGTTGTCAAACGGATGTTCTTAGGCTGTACCATGACTCTCACTGGATGCCGGCGAGCTTCACGTCATCGCCGCTGTCGGACGATATGCCATGCTGTGGCCGAGTGGATACGGGCATCGTGACGCGACGCAGTAAGGCTGGCTTCAGCACCGAGCCAGAAGTTCCGCGAGGCGCTGCTCTACGTAGCGAAGCGAGTCACGCTCGGACATGAACATCACGGTTCGGCCTGACGAAGCTCAACAAGATCCTCTATGTTCAGTGACTATCAAGAGCCTTCGCAATCCTGCCAAGGTGCGCGATCCGACCGGCGCGATCTGTACCGGAGGGCTCGACTACGGCACTCCGTAGCCCTCAGAACGTGTATGCTGCCCACTCGTCCTCGTGCGCAGATCGGAGTCTCCCCGGAAAGGCGAGACCGTCTCAGTAGGATCGAGCGGCGCGACCGTCAACCGTGAGCTGCCACCCCAGCGCATCGTGTTCGCTGCGATCGCCTGATCTCGTCGACGTGTTCTCCGACCTTCGAACTGGCGCAAGATCTCCTCGACTATCGCGTGATCATCCGAGTTGGGCGTGCTCGACGCCTCCCAGTCGCGCTTGCTATCTCATCTCGATGTCGGGTGGAGGATCGCCCACTACGAAGAGGTCATTCCCTACCACTCCGCCTACATCTCCGACCGCCGCCCCACCCAGCGGGAACTCGCCGTAGCGCGGGCTGGCGCCCGCACCGGGGTGAGCGGACCAGACGACTCGCCTGACTGGAGAGTGCGTCATCTGGTTCACGATCGCCGACGCAGAGGGCAAGAGTCCTCAGTACACACTCGACAGCATCCGCGTGCGGCAGCCCTCGCACGAGGAGGAAGATGACGCCTGACGCCTACCCCACACCCAGCGCCGCGGGCAGCCCGCCCTCGTGCGCCTCGCGCAGCGCGGACAGCGAGGCGTCCAGCGGGCCCAGTTGCACCCGCGCGTCCTCGCCCGTGCCGCTGGCGACGCCGAGCACCGTCGCCTCGACGCCCGCCTCGGTGGCGAGCGCCTCGAGGGCGACCCGCGCGGCGGCATCCGGCGCGGCGACGATGAAGCGCGACTGCGCCTCGCCGAAGAGCGCGGCATCGAGGCGCTCGCCGAGCTCGGCATCGCGCGCGTCGAGGCCGACGCCGCCGGCCAGGCAGCACTCCGCGAGCGCGACGGCGAGACCGCCGTCGGCGCAGTCGTGCGCGGCGCTGAGCAGCCCTCGCGCGTTCGCGTCGAGCACAAGCCGCTGCACGCGCGCCTCGAGGTCGAGATCGATCGCGGGGAGGCCGGCGACGACGCCGTGGTGTGTCGCGAGGTACTCGGAGCCCGCGAGGGCCTGCGCGGGCTGCGCCAGCGGCGCGCCGAGCAGCAGCAGTTCGTCGCCCTCGCGGATCGCGGGCGTGAGCCGCTGCTCTACGTCGTCGAGCAGGCCGAGCATCCCGACCGTCGGGGTGGGCAGCACCGCGCCGGCGGGCGTCTCGTTGTAGAGCGAGGCGTTCCCGGAGACCACGGGCGTCCCGAAGGCGCGGCAGGCGTCCGCCAGCCCGAGGATCGATTGCTCGATCTGGTAGGCGATCGCGGGCCGCTCCGGGTTGCCGAAGTTGAGGCAGTCCGTGACCGCCACCGGCGTCGCGCCGACGGCGACGACGTTGCGCGCCGCCTCGGCGACCGCGCAGGCGGCGCCGACGCGCGGCTCGAGTTCGACGAGGCGGCCGTTGCAGTCGGTGGCGACGGCGAGCGCGCGCGCGGAGCCCTTCAGCCAGATCAGCGCGGCGTCTCCGCCGGGCGGCACGACGGTGCCGGTCAGCACCTCGTGGTCGTACTGGCGATAGATCCAGCGGCGGCTCGCCAGGTTCGGCGAGGCGAGCAGCGCGATTAGCTCGGCCGCCGGGTCGCCGCAGTCCGGCAGCGCGGCGAGGTCCGTCGCCTGGCGGCGGTCGAGGTCCGGCGGCCGTTCGCCGTCGAGCTCGTACTGCGGCGGGTCGGTGAGCACCGCGATGGGGATGCGCGCGGCGACCGTCTCGCCGTCGCGGATCGTCGCGTAGCCGTCGCTGGTGACCTCGCCGATCACGTCGGCGTGCAGCTCCCAGCGGCGGAACAGCGCCAGCACGTCATCGAGGTGCTCGCGCTTCGGGATCACCAGCATCCGCTCCTGCGACTCGGACAGCATCACCTCGTCCGGCGTCATGCCCGCCTCGCGACGCGGCACGCGCGCCACGTCGATGTCGATGCCGGTCCCGGCCCGTGCGGCGGCCTCGACGGCGCTCGACGTCAGCCCGGCCGCGCCGAGGTCCTGTAGGCCCTCGACCCAGTCGCCGTGCTGCTCGGCCAGCTCGACGCAGGCCTCGAGCAGCAGTTTCTCCATGAACGGGTTGCCGACCTGCACGGCGGGGCGGCGCTCCTCGGAGGCGTCGTCCAGCTCGACCGAGGCGAAGGTCGCGCCGTGGATGCCGTCGCGGCCGGTGTCCGCGCCGACGAGCACGAGCGGGTTGCCGGGGCCGTGCGCCGAGGCGGAGAGCAGGTGCTCGATGCGCCCGACGCCGAGGCACATCGCGTTGACGAGCGGGTTGCCGCCGTAGGCGGGGTCGAACTGCACCTCGCCGCCGACGGTGGGTACGCCAACGCAGTTGCCGTAGCCGCCGATGCCGGCGACGACCCCGGCGAAGAGATGGCGGTTGCGCGGCTCGTCGAGGGGCCCGAAGCGCAGCGAATCGAGCAGCGCCACGGGCCGCATGCCCATCGCGAAGATGTCGCGCAGGATGCCGCCGACGCCGGTGGCGGCGCCCTCGTAGGGCTCGATCGCGGAAGGGTGGTTGTGGGACTCCATCTTGAAGACGGCGCACCAGCCGTCGCCGAGGTCGATCGCGCCGGCGTTTTCGGCGCCGGCCTCGGTGAGCACGCGCGGTCCCGTGGTGGGGAAGTGGCGGAAGAGCGGGCGCGTGTGCTTGTAGCCGCAGTGCTCGGACCAGAGCGCGGCGGCCATGCCCAGCTCGAGCTCGTTCGGCTCGCGGTCGAGCATCGCGACGAGGCGCTCGTACTCGCCGCGCGAGAGCGCGATGCGTTCGAGTGTCGCGTCGTCGACGGTCGGCACGGCTAGCCTGCCCCCGCTACTTCAGCGAGAACGGCGGGTAACGTTCGGCAAGGTGCATCAGGTAGGCGCTCGCCCGCGCCTGCCAGCGGCCGATGCCGACGTAGAACTCGAACAACCCGCGCGGATAGCGACCAGTGACCAGGACCGCGATCGCGAACGGGACCAGGACGAGGACCGCGATCGCTCCGAGGGCAGCCAGCACAATCGCGTGCGGGATCACCAGCAACCACCTGACCAACACCGACCAGCGGTTCAGCTCCTCGGGCCTCGCGACCGTGAAGGTGACGTGGGGGTACGCGCCCTCGCTCATGCTGAACGGTGGATAGCGATCCAGGAACAGGACGTAAGCGCCGACGTTCAGAGCCCAGCGATGCACCCCCACGCTAAAGCCGTGGAGACCGGCCGGGAATGTCCTGGCGAACAGGATCGTGAAGAACGTGACGACCTCTACGACGGCAACGGCGGCGGCCAGCAGCGGCAGAACGATGTAGTGCGGGATCGCCAGCAGCCAGCGGATCAGGATCAGCCAGCGGTTCGGGGATTCCGGATACGCGACATCGAACGTGACCGGGTAGTCGCTCATCGTGCCGGCAGTCATCGCACGCTCCTCTCAATCCTCACTGCGCCGCGGCCCGGTGCGGGCGTTACTCGTCGAAGCTGAACGGCGGGTAGCGGTCGGTGACGAGCATGAAGGCGTAGGCGCTCACCCGCAGCGCCCAGCGGTTCCAACCCACCACGAAGTTGAACATCCCGCGCGGGTAGCGGCCGGTGAAGACGATCGCGAACCACGCGACCACGGTGATCGCCAGCAGGACGACCGCGAGGAACGCAAGCACGATGTAGTGGGGCAACACCAGCAGCCACTTCACCAGCGGCAACCAGCGGTTGAGGTCGCGCTCCGCGTCCGGGTAGTCGATCTCGATGTGTACCGCCTGCTCCTCGTCGGTCGAGGGGTACTCGTCACGCAGCAGCATGAAGTAGGCGCCGACGCGAGTGGAGAAGCGGGTCAGCTCGACGTTCCAGTCGAACCACCAGCGCGGGTACTTGCCCCGGAACAGGATCATCAGCAGTACGGGCAGGAAGACGACGCCGCCCGCCGAGACGACGGCCATCAGGATTTCGTCGTACTGCTGAGCGTCCGACCCGCCGCCGCTCAGCACGGCAAGCACGACGACAATCGGGATCGCCATGATCAGGCGGAACAACGTCGTGACGCGGTTCAGCCCCTCCTCCGGGTAGTCGATCTCCAGCCGGGCCGGGTAGGCCGGACTCGTCAAGTCAGCAGCCACGACGCGCTCTCCTTCCGGGCGGCTTCAGGCCGCCGCGATCTTCGCCTCGATGCGCGCGAGGGCGGATTGCCAGATGGCGTTGCCGTCCTCGCCGCCCAGCAGCGGCGCCGCGGCGCGCTCCGGGTGCGGCATCATGCCGAGCACGTTGCCCTCCGCGTTGAGCACGCCCGCGATGTTCGCCACCGAGCCGTTGGGATTCGCCTCGGAAGTCACGAGGCCGTCCGCCGTGCAGTAGCGGAACGCGACGCGGCGCTGCGCTTCGAGCGCCTCGAGCGTGGCGGCGTCGGCGAAGTAGTTGCCCTCGCCGTGCGAGATCGGCACCTGCAGCACGCGGCCGGGCTCGATCCCGGCGGTGAACGGCGAGTTGTGCTCGGCAGCAACGAGCTGCACGGGCTGGCAGCGGAACTGCAGCGAGGCGTTGCGCATCAGCACGCCGGGCAGCATTCCCGCCTCGCAGAGGATCTGGAACCCGTTGCAGATGCCGATCACCAGGCCGCCGGCGTCCGCGTGCGCACGCACGGCCTGCATCACCGGCGAGAAGCGGGCGATCGCCCCGCAGCGCAGGTAGTCACCGTGGGCGAAGCCGCCGGGCAAGACGACCAGCTCCGCGCCGCCGAGATCCGTCTCGCGATGCCAGACGCGGTAGGCGTCGACGCCCAGCCGCCCGAGGGCGAACAGGCAATCGCCGTCGCTCCAACTGCCGGGGAAGACCACGACCGCAGCCCGCACCCGCACTCCATCCTCCTAGGGTGTCGCGAGTATAGGGCGTCGGAGCGTGGAGGCGGAATCGCGCCGCGCGCGCTCCGACTAGCCGTCGCGGCGGCGGCGCCAGGGCGCCGAAGCCCAGATCGGGTGTGATGCGGGTTCGCGGTCGCCCTCGCGGGCGTCCTCTCGTTCGCCCTGCGGAAGCCGGTCGGGCAGCGGCTCCCCGGCGCGGAGACGCTCGGGCGGGGCCACGCCGCGCTCCTCCAGCTCCCGCGCCGTCGGCTCCGGATACTCGACGCGCGGGTGGTAGACGGCCGTCAGCGTCGCGACGAACGAGTCGGCGACGACGCGCAGGTCGCGCATCGAGATGTCGCACTCGTCGAACTGCTGCTCCTCGAGGCGTCCCCGCACGGTGGTGTCGACGATCTCGCGGATGCGGTCGGAGGTGCGATCGCTGCTGGCGCGGACCGTGGCCTCGCTGGAGTCGGCGAGCATGACGATCGCGGTCTCGCGGCTCTGCGGCTTCGGCCCCGGATAGCGGAACAGGCCGGGGTCGATGTCGGGATCATCGGCAGCGGCGCGGCGGTAGAAGAACTCGACCAGGCGCGTGCCGTGGTGCTGCGGGATGAACTGCGTGATCGCGAGCGGGACGCCCTCGCGGCGGGCGATCTCGGCGCCGGCGATCACGTGCTGCTGGATCACGCGCGTGCTCTGCAGCGGGTCCAGCGAGGCGTGCGGATCGACCTCCGTTGAGGAGTTCTCGACGAAGAAGCCCGGCGCGACCAGCTTGCCGACGTCGTGGTAGTACGCACCGACACGCACGAGCAGCGAGTCGGCGCCGATCCGGTCGGCGGCGCGCTCCGCCATGTTCGAGACCATCACCGAGTGCTGGAAGGTGCCGGGCGCCTCGTCCTGGAGGCGGCGCAGCAGCGGGTGGCTGAGCTGGGCGAGCTCCATCAGCTCGACGCGGGTGATGATCCCGAAGGGGCGGCTGAGCAGCACGAAGAAGCCCACGCCGATCAGCACCGAGGCGATCCCGCTGACCCCGGCGGCCCCCGTGATCCACACGAGATCCTCGACACGGCGATCGGGGTCGATCAGCCACACCGTCCCGAGTGCGGCGCCGGCGGCAAGGGCGGCGGCGAATCCGGCCGTGAGGTAGCGGCCCAGGTTGTTCGCCCGCGCGGCGACGAAGAGCCCCGCCATGGAGGCGGTGCAGACCGCGAGGAACGCCCTCGCGGTCTCCAGCTGGCCGCCGCCGGCCGCATCGGCAAACGGCAGGTAGATGGAGACGAACACGGCGATCGAGGAGAGCAGCACGGTGAGCAGCACGGCGGCGCCGAGATCGAGCAGCACCACCGCCGCGATCGGCGACGCCGCCAGCGGGAGCGCGTAGGCCAGGAAGTGCCGGTCCAGGTCGGGGAGCAGGAGTGGCAGCGTGAACTTGATCGCCGCGGCCGGCGCCAGCAGCAGCAGCGTGAACAGCGTGAGGCGGCGGACGCCCGCGAGCGCCCTGGGGCGCGCGACGAAGAGATAGACCCCGCAGGCCGCCCCGGACAGCAGCGAGACGATCCCCGCGGCGAGTACGTGCGTGGTGCGCACGCCGCCGGGGTTGAGCCCGGCCGCGTCGAGCAGTTCGATGTCGGCCCTGCTCAGCCGCTGCTCCTGCACGACCAGCACCCGACCGCGCTCGCGCGTCACGCGGACCGGAGGCACGGCCTCGCGCGCCTCCTGGCGTCGCTCCGCGGTCCGCGACTCGTCGACGACGAGCGTCGGGATGATCAGCGGGCCGATCAGCTCCGTGAGCGCCAGCCGCTGGCCTTCGTCGAGATTCACCGGGAGCAACTCGGCGACCTGCTCGCGTGAGGCCTCCACCCCGGCAGCGGCGATGCTGCCGGAGAGCAGCCGCCCGAGGATGTCGCGCGCCTCGTCGCCGATCGTGCGGAAGTCCGTGTCCGGGATCTCGGCGAGGACGATGACCGCCTCATCCGAGAGGATCCCGCCCGTGGCGGCGCGTATCTGTGACTCGCGCGCGGAGTCGGAGAGCGTGGCCGCGCGCGCCCTCTCGACCTGGGCGAGCTGGCGGCTGAGCTCCGCGATCTGGGTCTCGGCGATCGAGTCGTCGCGGCGCTGCACGTCCGCGATGGCCTCGGCGGCCTCGTCACGCGCGATCTCCGTCAGGATGCCGGACTCGTAGGAGAGGTCACGAGGCGCCGAGAGCGTCCACCGCGAGGCGTCGCCCTCGCGCATGCCCGCAGCGCCGGGGAACCAGGGAAAGAGGACGCCGAACAGCACCGCGCCGATCACAAGGCCGAGCAGCACCGCGGCGGGCCGTGCGAACCAGCCCCGGGCCTCGCCCGGCCGGTTCAGCACCGTTGCCTCCCTCTCCCGCTGATACGGGCGACCATTCCGCCCCCGATCATGAGACGCCTCTTGCTGACGAGGGCCGAATCAGGCGCCGGCCAGCAGCTCCCGCACGATCGCGTTCGCCTGACGGCCGTCGGCGCGCCCGCGCACGCGCTGCATCAGCGGGCCCATCACCGCGCCGAGGTCAGCGGGGCCGCTTGCCCCGTGCTCGGCGATCACCTCGCGCACGATGCCGCGCAGCTCGTCCTCGCTGAGCTGGCTCGGCAGATACGCCTCAATGATCACGAGTTCCTGCTGCTCCGCCTCGACGAGATCGTCGCGTCCGCCCTTGCGATACTCCTCGATCGACTCGCGGCGCTGCTTGGCCTCGCGCTGCAGCGCGACCAGCGCGTCCTCGTCGCTGAGATCGCGCCCGGCGGCGATGCGGGCGTTGCCGAGGGCGGCGATGAGCAGCCGCAGGGTGTCGCGGCGCTGGCTATCGCGGGAGCGCATTGCGGCGGTCATCTCGGAGCGGATCGTATCGAGCAGGGCGGGCATCACGCCTCCCGGCCGCACCGGCCGCGAGGGTGCAGCGGTCACCAGCAGGAGATCCCGGTTGGAGCCGGGAGCCTCGTTAGCGTCGTCCGACCTGGGCTCGCATCGCCTTGCGCAGCTTGCGCAGGCGCGCGGCTTCCTTCTTCTTGCGGCGTACGGAGGGCTTCTCGTAGTACTCGGCGCGACGCGCCTCGGAGAGGATCCCATCCGCCTGGACGCGCTTGTTGAAGCGCTTCAGCGCGCCCTCGAAGGATTCCGATTCGCCGACATAGACCTCAGTCACCCAGCACGCAGTCCCGTCCCCGCCGCGCCCCATCCGGGTCGCGTGTTACCGCAGTCCGGCGATCGTAGGGGCGGCCCCCGTGGCCCGTCAAACGCGTGGCCCGCCGCCGTCCGCCTCGAACGCCACCGCGCCGGCGATCGCGGTCAGCCGCACGCGTGCGCCCGCGGGATCCCGATCGAGCGGGCCGTCGATGAGCACGAGGTCCGCCGCGGCGCCCTCGCGGAGGCGTCCGCGGTCCGCCAGTCCGGCGGCGCCGGCCGCGCCCGCGGTCCAGGCGTGCCACGCCTCCAGCGGCGCCAGCGCCTGCTCCGGCGCGAGGTCCGAAGGGCGCTCCGAGGACGCCGCAGCGACCGATTCGATGGGGCTCGCGCGGGAGATCGGAGCGTCGCTGCTGAAGGCGAGCGCGCCGCCCGCGTCGAGCAGCGCCCGCCACGGGTGCAGCCGCGCCCGCTGCGCGCCGTCGAGCAGCAGCCGGTAGCGGGGCGCAACCTCGCCAAGCAGGCCCGGCTGCGCGACGACCGCCGCTCCGAGCTCGGCGATCTCCTCGATCAGCCGCGCCGTCAGCAACGGGGCGTGCTCGATACGCTGCCCGGGAGGGGCGGCGGCCGCGCGGAAGGCCGCCAGCGACGCAGCGACAGCCTGCTCCGTTGGTGCGTGCACGGCGACGCGGCGCCCCGCCTCGATCGCCTCCTGTACACGCGCCGCCAGCGCCGCTGCGTCCGGCGCGTCGCCCTCGAAGACGGCGGGCTGCAGCTTCGTCTCGCCGCGCAGCAGGCGGCCGCCTGCGCCCCCGCCCGGCAGCGTTCCGAGGGCGTCCGCAGACTCCATCGCCACGACGCGCTGCGGGATCGCGCCCGCGTCGAGCAGACGCTCGAGGGACGCCCACTCCGCCGGTCCGTTGCGCGCCCCGGCGTCGACGAGCGTGGTGACGCCCTCGGCGGCGCGCGCGTGCGCCCACTCGCGTACGCGCGCCTCGACCGCCGCGGGGTCCGGCTGCGGCATCGCCGCCTCGATCGCGTCCGCCATGCCGAGCAGCAGGCCGTCGAGGCCGCCGTGCTCGAGCGAGCGCCCGAAGAGCGCGCCCGGCGGCTCCGGCGTGGACTCGTCGATCCCGACGAGGGCGAGCGCGCGCGAGTTCAGCACCTCGGCGTGCCCGCTGCGCTGGATCAGGCGCACGGGGTGGCCGGGGACGGCGCGATCGAGTTCGGCGCGGGTCGGAGGGCGGCCCTCGGCGAGCATCGTCTCCTCGTAGCCGCTGGCGCGCACCCACTGGCCGGGCGGCGTGCGCGCCGCCGCCTCCCCGAGCGCTTCGAGCAGCTCCGCGATGCGGGAGACGGCGCGCGGCGAGACGGCGCGCGGCGAGACGTCCGGGCCGGCCGCCGCGGCGGCGGCGGCGAGGATGTGGACGTGCGCGTCGATGAAGCCCGGCAGCAGCGTCGCCTCGCGCGCCTCGATCCGGCGGCTGCCGGGGGGCAGGCGTCGCGCGCAGTCCTCGGGCGTGCCGACCGCGACGATGCGCCCTGCGGCGCAGGCGACGGCGCCGGGCGCGGGACTGTGCGCGGGCGCGTCGCCCCGGCGCGCCATCGTCAGCAGGCGCGCCTCGATCAGCAGCGGCTCAGGCGAGGGGTTCACGGCAGCACGCGCGGTCGCTGGACGCACGGACACCGGGAGCGGGTGCTCCCGGTGCGGTGGAGGCGGATCCGGCCGCTGCTAGTCGGCGGAGGGCAGCACCTTCGGCTGCAGTTCCTCCATGCCGCGCCCGTCGACGTTGAGGTTGCATTCGCCGGGCTTGATGCAGAGCACCTCAATCTCGGAGTCGGCGTCCTTGTAGCGCTTACCCAGTGCGACAGCCATCGGATGCTCCTAAATCTGCTCGAGCTCGTGGTCGCCGCAGCGAAGCAAGCCTTCGCCGCCGCGCGTGACGATGAACTCCGCGAGGCACTCGGTGCAGCGGTAACGCTTCCCCGTCTCCACTTCTGCCATCTCTTCCCCCTCCGGCGGTCGCCCGCCTGTCTGTCTCTCTTGCCCTGCTCGCCGTCGCGATCCTCGCGCGGCGACGGGCCGCCCCGTACGTGCTTCTCGCGCTCCCGCCTATGGGACGAGGGTCTTCAGGTAGAGCACGATTGATTCGAGTTGGTCATTCGTCAGGCTGCTGAAGTCGGGCATCGCGGCTAGGTCCTCGAATCCGAGGACGATCTTCGCCTGCGACATCAGGATCGATTCGCGGATATAGGCGTCGTCGACGACGACGCTATCGCCGCCCACCAGTTGCTCGGTGCGGCCGAACAGGCCCAGCCAGGTCGGCCCGACCAGCTCGGTGCCGTCGAGCGTGTGGCAGGCGAGGCAGCCGAGGGCGTTCGCGAACTGCTCACCCTTCTCCGCCGTTGGGCCCGTTGGAGTCGGCGTGGCCGTCGCCGCACCACCGTCGCCGGAAGCGGACGGCACGGCGCTGACAACGCGCGGGTCAGAGCGGGTGCGGCGCGTGAGCTTCGTGTTATTGGAGAACTGGCCGCAGTTGTCCGTAGTGATCGTGATCGTGGCCGCGTCGCGGGTGATCGTCACGGCCTCGCTCTCCGCACGGATCTCGGCGGCCGTCGCATGGCGGCCGTAGCGCTCAACGACGCCCGTGAACTGTTCGTCAGTGATGAGTTGCCGACGGTAGGCGTCGATCTCCTCGGCGGTCGGCTCGCGGCCGTACTGCTCCCTGAGCGCGGCGGTCAGGGCGAAGCGCTGCTCGAGCACGGCGCCGAACTGCTCCTCGTCGGCGTGCTCGCCCTCTTCGAGGACGAGCGCCCAGTAGTCGTGCTCGCCCGTGGGATCGCCGGTGATCAGCGTGACCAGCTGCCCGACCTGCGTGGGAGAGAGCGACCCACCGAAGTCGATGTCCCACTTCGGCATGTAGGTGCCCGCGCGGCCGCAGGTGATGGTCTCGCGCAGGTAGTTGCGGATCCCGTCCGCCACGCTTTCGGAGGTGGACATGGCGCCGTAGACGTTGTCCTCGCCGAGGATGAGGAAGTGGGGGGCGTTCAGCGCGACGCCGATGGTGCCCTTGCCCGCGGCGTCCTTGCCCGTGCCGTCGAGGCCGTGGCAGTTGCGGCAGTTCTGCACGAACAGGCGCGCGCCGCGCTCGGCGTTGCGCTCGTGGATCTCGGCGGACTCGACCTCCTGGCGGTTGGCCTCGTTGAACAGGTAGCCGACGGTGACGACGAAGGTCACGAACAGCAGCCCGATCATCACGTTGACCTGTTTGCTGGTGTTCATCTCGCCTCAGTTTCCCGAGAGGGTCCGCCGGCCTGGCGCATCAGACGCTCAAGCCCGCGCGCTGCGGGTTGTCCGGACCGCCGTCCTGGCGAATGCCTGTCTGGACGGTGATGTTGCCCGCGCCGTCGACATCCACCTTCATCGTGGTCATCGAGCGCGGGGCCGGTCCGAAGACGCGGATGCCGGACTTGGTGTAGGTGGAGCCGTGGCAGGGACAGCGGTACCAGCCCTGGTCGTTCTCGTAGGTGAAGCCGGAACGCCACGGCACGGTGCAGCCGAGGTGCGGGCACTTATGCCAGAGCGCGAGCAGCCCGTCGCCGCCCCCGCTGCCGCCGTAACGCGTCTCGCTCGGGTCGAGGTTCACCAGCCAGAACTGCCCGGTGATGAAGTGGACCGGGTCGCCGCCCTTCCGGAATTCCGAGATGTTGCCTGCCGGCACCGGGCTGCCGAAGCCCTTGATCCCGCGCGGGTACATGAAGTCCAGCAGCGAGCCGACGGTGCCGAGCAGCGCCAGCCCGAGCCCGCCCCAGAAGGAGGCGCGGATGAAGTTGCGGCGCGAGGCGATGGGGCCGGTGGGGCGGCGCGCCTGCGCAGCCGGGACCGGCGCGTCCTCGGGAGCGCGCGTGCGGCGCGCGGCGATCGCCTCGCGCCAGGCGTCCGTCACCTGTCCGGGGTCGGGAGCGTCCTGCACCGCAGCGCCTCCGCGTTCCTCGTTCGTCACTGCCTGGCCCCTCGTCCGCCGATCAAGACTCGGCAGGCTTGACATCCCACGGCCAGAGCAGCTCGAGGCCCTCGCCGCGGAAGTACGTCCCGGCAATCGTGAGCGTCAGGTAGGCGCCCATCCAGCCGGAGAACAGCAGGATCATGTAGTCGCGCCGCGTCGTCGCCAGGCCGAGCCGCCAGGCGACGAGGCAGAGCAACGCCGGAAGGCCGAGCATCAGGTTGACCGGGATCGCCTGCTCGACGATCCAGGCCGGGAAGTTCCACTGGATGCTGCCGCGCGGCAGCCCGAGCAGGTCCGTGCGCACGAACGTCTCGCCGAGCGGGATCGACGTAAGCTCGCTCGGCCAGTTGATCTGCGTCTGCAGCGCGCGAACGCTGGTCAGCCAGCCCAGGCTCTCCGGCCACGCGCGCACCGGCGCGTCGGCGATCAGCGGCGGGAATGCGTCGAAGCTGGCGCCATCGAAGGTGAAACGCTCGTACGTCACGATGTGCTTGCCGGAGTTGTAGAGAATGAGCGACCAGGTGCCGATCGTGCCGACGATCGCGCCGACGATCAGGTTCGGCCAGGCGCGCGGCGTGCTCAGCCACTCCCCCTGGCCCTCGTGGGAGGTGTCGAAGAAGGGCACCGCGCCGAGGATGATCAGGAAGACCGTGGGCACGATCACGCCGGCCAGCGCCGGGTGCATGTGCAGCAGCAGCTCCTGCAGGTTGAGGAAGTACCACGGCGCCTTCGAGGGGTTGGGCGTGTTCGCGGGGTTCGCGCGGTCCTGCAGCGGCGCGTTGATCAGGATCGCCAGCGCGATGAACGTCAGCGTGAAGACCAGCGCCGAGATGAACTCGACGAAGACCAGATCCGGCCAGACCAGCAGCTCTTCCTCGCGCTGGCGGCGCGGGCGTGCGCTGGGTACGGCGCCGCGCGACCTCGAGGGACCGCGAGCGGGAGCCTCAGCGACCATTGGCGTTCCTTCGCCTCTCCGCGCGCCCGCGCCCGGCGCCTACAGCGGCCGGGCGAGCCCGCCATCACGGCGGATTCGCCAGAAGTGGACGGCCATGAAGACCGCCGCCAGCAGCGGCAGTGCGACAACGTGGAGGGTGTAGAAGCGGATCAGCGCGTTCTGCCCAACCTCGAAGCCGCCGATCATCACGAACTGGTTGAGCTCGCCCAGGATCGGGTCCGAGCCGATCATGTTCGTGCCGACCGTGATCGCCCAGAAAGCCAGCTCATCCCACGGCAGCAGGTAGCCGGTGAAGGAGAGCAGCAGCGTGAGCACCAGCAGCACCACGCCGACGATCCAGTTGAACTCGCGAGGCGGCTTGTACGCGCCGGTGTAGAAGACGCGCATCATGTGCATCAGCACGGTGATCACCATGCCGTGCGCCATCCAGCGGTGCGTGTTGCGCATCAGCATCCCGAAGCGCACGTCCGTCTGCAGCGCCTGCATGTCCTGGTACGCCCGCTCCACGGAGGGCACGTAATAGAACATCAGCAGCACGCCCGTGATCGTCAGCCCGAGGAAGAGGAAGAAGGAGAGCCCACCGAGGCAGTAGGTGTGCGTGATCTTGACGTGGGTGCGGTGGATACGCGTCGGGTGCAGGTGCAGGAAGACGTTCGTCGCGACCGCGAGCATCTGGTTGCGCGGCGTGTTCGGGTAGCCGGTGCGGATGATCGAACGCCAGACACGGTTGTTGACGGTGAAGTCGTACAGCCGGTCGGCAAGCGGTCGCCCCTCCGGGCGCTCGGTCGTCGCCATCCGCTCCCCCCGATCAGCTCAAACGCGAGCCGATGGTTGTCGCCGTCTCTAGGCTTCCCACCACTTGCCGAGCAGCACGAGCGTCGCGAAGGCCCCCATCATCAACAGGAAGATGATGGTGAGTTCGAGCGCCTCTCCGACTTCGCCGAAGATCATCGAGAGCCCCTCTTTCGCTGTCCGAGGCAAGCCGCCGCCGCAGCGAGGTCATGCCCCGCTCCCAGGCGCGGCGATCCTAGCGATGACCCTTTGCTACGGTCAAGGATTCGCCGCCTGGAGACGGCCCGAAGATACGCCGATTCGTAGTAGACGGGCCGTTCGGCGGCTAGCCGCCGCCGCCGCGCTGCGGCACCCGCGGCACGCCGCCGATGCGCAGCCGCCACAGCCCCTTGAGGTCCTCGAGCGCCGTGTGGAGGATCGCGACGCGGCTGTCGCGATCCTCGATCCAGCGAACGGGCACCTCGCGCAGGCGGTAGCCGTTCTCCTGCGCCAGCAGCAGCAACTCGGAGTCGAAAAACCAACCGGTGTCGCGCACCAGCGGGAGCAGCGCACGCGCGGGCTCGCGCCCGATCGCCTTGAACCCGCACTGCGCATCGGTGACGTTGAGCCGCCCCAGGCGCCGCAGGATCTGCACGTAGGTGCGCGAGGTGAGCTCGCGGCGGAATGATCGCTCCGTCTCCGAGTCGCGGTGCAGCCGCGTCCCGTAGGCGACGTCCACCTGCCCCGCCGCGATCGGGTCGATCAGCTCCGGCAGGTGCTTCATGTCCGTCGAGAGATCGACGTCCATGTAGGCCAGCACGTCGGCGGGCGAGGTCAGCCAGCTGACGCGCAGCGCGATCCCTCGCCCCTTGACCGGGATGTGCAACACGACGAAGCGGCCATCCTCCTCGCCGCCGTGCTCCGCCTCAAGCTCCTTCGCGATCGAGTAGGTGCGGTCCGTCGAGGCGTTGTCGGCAACGACGATGCGCCAGTCGTGCTCCGGATGCTCGCCGGTCCATTCGAGGACGCGCGCGACGCTCTGCGCGAGGATCTGCTCCTCGTTGTAGACCGGCAGCACGAGATCGACGTTCGCCATCGTGGGTCCATCGTAGCCGGTTATGACGCGTCCGGGGCAGCCCGTGAAGCAGGGGCCTTCCGATCCCCTCTCTCCCCTGGCGGGACCGGGTCAGGGACTCCGAGGCCGATCGCGTGTCGCCTGTGGGGAGGGCTGCGCCCCCCACACCCCCATCCCGGACGAGCACGCTGCGCGGCTCTGGCCCACCCACCCGCCCTCGGATTTCTTTTCTGTGGGGGCGCAGCCCCCACGCCCCCACCCGGATCGGCAGCCGGAACACAGCCTCGAGGGCGCGCCCTCCGATCCCCTCTCCCCTGGCGGGAGAGGGTTAGGGTGAGGGGGATTCCGGGAGCCGGAGCGCGTCCGGGGCATCCCGGCTGCGTGGCCTAGTGGCGGAAGTGCCGCGCCCCGGTCGTCACGAGGGCCATGCCGAGCGCGTTCGCCGCGGCAACCGAGTCCTCGTCGCGGATCGAGCCGCCGGGATGCGCCGCCGTCGTGACGCCGACCTTGCCCGCAACCTCGATCGAGTCGGGGAACGGGAAGAACGCATCTGAGGCGAGTGCGGCCCCCGCTGCGAGTTCACCTGCGCCGCGCACCGCCAGGCGCGCGCTCTCGACGCGGTTCGGCTGCCCGGCGCCCATGCCGACCAGTACACCGTCCCTGACGAGCGTGATCGCGTTGGACTTGACGTGCTTGCCGACAAGCCAGGCGAGCCGCAGGTCGGCCAGTTCGGCCTCGCTCGGCGCGCGCTCGCTGACGACCTCGAAGTCCAGCTCCTCGGAGAGGTCGGACTGCTGCACCAGCATCCCGCCGCGCAGCGAGCGGAATTCGAGGCGCGGGCGGCGCGGGTCGCCCTCGGGCACGGTGAGGATGCGCAGGTCACGCGACTTCTTGCGCAGGTGCTCGAGGCCGTCCGGCTCGAAGCCGGGCGCGATCACGATCTCGAAGAACATTCGCCCGCCGGTGATCGGGCTCAGCACCTCGCGCAGCGCGGTCGCGTAGGCGAAGTCGATCGGGCGATTGCTGGCGACGATGCCGCCGTAGGCGGAGATCGCGTCGCCCGCCATCAGAGCGCGCTCGTAGAGCGCGGCGATCGGCTCGTCGCCGGAGGCGAAGCAGCACGGGTTGGTGTGCTTGATGATCGCCACGGCCGGTTGCGGGCACTCCGCCACGAGGTTGTAGGCGGCGTCCGCGTCGAGCAGGTTGACGTAGGAGAGCCCCTTGCCGTGGTGCTGCTCGAAGCCGCCCACGCCCTCGACAGGCGTGCGCACGGAGTCGAGCGTGTAGAAGGCTCCGCGCTGGTGCGGGTTCTCGCCGTAGCGCAGCTCGGAGACGCGTGTCATCGCCAGCGTGAGCTGCTCCGGCAGCAGGTCGTCCTCGCCGCGCAGGTACTCGGCGATCGCGGCGTCGTAGTGCGAGACATGCGCGAACGCCTTGGCGGCGAGCGCGCGCCGCTGCCCGGCGTCCAGCCCGCCCGCACGCAGCGCCTCGAGCACGATCGCGTAGTCCGAGGGGTCGACGACCGGGACTACCCACGGGTGGTTCTTGGCGGCGGCGCGGATCATCGTCGGGCCGCCGATGTCGATCTCCTCGAGCGCCTCGGCGAGGCTCACGTCCGTGCCGCTGACGGTATCGATGAACGGGTAGAGGTTGCCGGCGACGAGATCGATCGGCTCGATGCCGTGCATCGCGAGCTCGGCTGCGTCGTCCTCGCGGTCGCGGCGCGCGAGCAGGCCGCCGTGGACCTTCGGGTGCAGCGTCTTCACTCGCCCCTCGAGCATCTCGGGGCTGCCGGTCATCTCGGCGATGCTCTCGACCGGCACGCCCGCCTCGGCGATCACGGACTGCGTGCGGCCGGTGGAGAACAGCTCCCAGCCGAGCTCGTGCAGCCCCTTCGCCAGTTCGGCGATGCCCGTCTTGTCGTAGACGCTCAGGATCGCCCGCATCACCCTTCCCTTCCTGTATTCACACTGTCTCCCCTGCTCTCGCGTTGTCTCCCTGCTGTCTCGTCAGTCCGGCAGCCCGGCGATCGCCGGTCCGCCCTCGGCGCGGCGTTCGACCGCACCGATGCGCCAGCTGCCCGGCGCCGCCTCCAGCACGGCGGCCGCGTCCGGGGACGACGCGGCGAGCACGATGCCCGCGCCCATGTTGAAGGTGCGGAACATCTCGCCGTCCTCGATGCCGCCCGCGCGCTGGATGTGCGCGAAGAGCGGCGGCGGCGTCCAGCTCGCCGTGTCGATGCGCGCGCACAGGCCATCGGGCAGCATCCGCGGCACGTTGCCCGGCAGGCCGCCGCCGGTGATGTGCGCGATGCCGCGCAGGCGCGGCAGCAGCGGCCGCACGACCTCGAGGAAGGAGCCGTGCACCGCCAGCAGCGCCTCGCCGAGCGTGCCGCCGATCTCCTCGACATGTTCGTCCAGCAGCTGGCGATCGCGCTCCGCGCCGAGGCCCTTGGCGACGCCGAAGATCTCGCGCACGAGCGAGTAGCCGTTCGTCTGCAAACCCGTCGAGGGCAGCGCGATCAGCACGTCGCCCTCCTCGATCGCGGAGCCGTCGATGATCGCCTCGCGCTCGGCGACGCCGACGATGAAGCCGGCGAGGTCGTAGTCGCCTGGCGAGTAGAGGTCCGGCATGTCCGCGGTCTCGCCGCCGAGCAGCGCGACGCCGTTCTCCTCGCAGGCCGCTCCGACGCCGGCGACGAGTTCGAGGCGCTGCTGCTGCGGCAGCCCGGCCGTCGCGAGGTAGTCGAGGAAGAACAGCGGCTCGGCGCCGGCGGTGAGGATGTCGTTGACGCAGTGGTTCACGAGATCGCGGCCGACGCTGTCGTAGCGGCCAAGCGCCGCCGCGATCAGCAGCTTGGTGCCGACGCCGTCGGCGCTGGCGACGAGCACCGGGTCGCGGTAGCGCCCGGCCCCGAGGCGGAACAGCCCGGCGAAGGCGCCGACACCGCCGAGCACCTCAGGGCGGCTCGTGCGCGAGGCGATGCTGCGCAGGCCGGGCAGGCTCGCTTCGGCGGCCTGCACGTCGACGCCCGCATCGGCATAGCGCAGCGGGGCGGACGATCGTTCGGGTGGGGCGCTCATCGCAGAGGTTCCGGGGGAGGCGTCGGGCCGGGCCGGATCATGGACCGTCCCTCATGCTCAGTGAACGGCGCGCAGCGGGACCGCATGGCGATCGAAGGAACCCTCGCCCTCGAGGGCGAACTTGTCCAGTTGCAGCGGCACCTCGCTCGGGTACTCGCCGGTGAAGCAGGCTGCGCAGAGCGCGTCCCGCTCCTGGCCGGTCGCGCCGACCGTCCCTTCGAGCGAAAGGTAGCCGAGCGTGTCGGCGTCGATGTGCTTGCGGATCTCCTCGATCTCGAGGTACGCGCCGATCAGCTCGCCGCGCGTCGCCATGTCGACGCCGTAGAAGCAGGGGTGCGTGATCGGGGGCGAGGTGATGCGCATGTGCACCTCGCGCGCACCGGCCTTGCGCAGCATCGCCACGACGCGCGGCGTCGTGGTGCCGCGCACGATCGTGTCGTCGACGACGACGACGCGCCGGCCGCTGAGTAGCTCAGGCAGCGGGTTGAACTTCAGCTCCACGCCGCGGTCGCGCAGCCGCTGGTCGGGCTGGATGAAGGTGCGCCCGACGTAGCGGTTCTTGACGAGGCCCTCGACGTAGGGGATGCCGGACTCCTGCGCGTAGCCGACGGCCGCGGCGGTCGCCGAGTCCGGGATGCCGATCACGACGTCGCCCTCGGCGGGGTGCTCACGCGCGAGCTGCGCGCCCATGCGCATCCGCACGGGGTAGACCCGCTCGCCCTGCAGCTTGGAGTCCGGGCGGGCGAAGTAGATGTGCTCCAGCAGGCAGAGCGCGGGGCCTGCCGAACGCTCGCCGCTGAAGGTCCAGGACTGCACGCCCGCCTCGTCGATGCGCACGACCTCGCCGGGCTCGACCTCGCGGACGAAGTCGGCGCCCAGCGTGTCCAGCGCGCAGGTCTCCGAGGCGAGCACCCAGCCATCACCGAGGCGGCCGAGGCAGAGCGGGCGGATGCCGAGCGGGTCGCGCACGCCGAACAGCGCGTCCGGCGTCAGCAGCGTCAGCGAGTAGGCCCCGGAGGCGCGGCGCATCATGTAGTTGAAGCGCTCCTGCCAGGTGAGCTCGGGCGCGGTCGCGAGCAGGTGCGCGAGCACCTCGGAGTCCGTCCCGGTCGAGAACTCTACCCCGCGCTCGACCAGGTCGCGCCGCAGCAGGTCGGCGTTGACGACGTTGCCGTTGTGCGCGAGCGCGAGCTCGCCCTGCGGGCCGGAGACGACGAGCGGCTGCATGTTCGCGCTGGTGCTCGACCCGGTGGTGGAGTAGCGCGTGTGGCCGATCGCGTGCGTGCCGCCGAGGCCGGAGAGCACGTCTTCGTGGAAGATCTGGGTGACGAGACCCATTTCGGCGAAGCGCTGGATCCGCGGTTCGCCGTTGGCGGTCGCGATACCAGCCGATTCCTGTCCGCGGTGTTGGAGCGAGTGCAGGCCGAAGAAGGTGAGGCGTGCTACGTCCTCGCCAGGGGCGAAGATGCCCATCACGCCGCAGGATTCGCGGAGGCTCGGGATCAAGCGCGCCCCTCTCCGCTCCCGGCTAGGGAGGAGCGCTAGTGTAACTCACCCCCGGCGGATGCGTGCCGCATCCGCGCGTGGTCGATCTTCGTGCAGCGGTCCATCACCACCTGCAGGCCCGCCGCCCGGGCGCGCGCAGCCGCCTCCTCGTCCACGATCGCAAGCTGCAGCCAGATCGCCCCGGCGCCCGCCTCGATCGCGTCCTCGACGACGGCCGGCACCTCCGGTGTGCGCCGGAAGACATCGACAATGTCGACGCGCTCCGGCAGCTCGCCGACGCTGTCATAGCAGCGCCGCCCCAGCGCCTCGTCGAGCAGCGGGTTCACGAGGTAGACACGATACCCGGCCTCGATCAGGTAGTCCGCGACCTCGTGCCAGGGGCGGCTGGTGCGATTCGAGCGCGCGACGACGGCGATCGTGCGCGCCTCGCGCAGCAGTCGCTGCTCCAGCGGCTCCTCGCTCCGAGGCGTCCCCGCGTCCGCGGCGCTCACTGCTCGGTCTCCGGTGGGCGCGATCCGGCACGGACCAGGCGGCGACGACGCCTCGGGCGCTCCGCGGGTGGCGGCTCGTCGGACGCGTCGGGCTCGTCCGGGAGCGCGGCCAGGCGCGCCTCGGAATCACTGCGCTCGGCGATCGCCTCGGCGAGGCGATTGGCGCGCGCGAGGCCCTCGGCGGCGAGCGGGCGCGCCGCGACGACGGTGCCGATCTCGAGCCGCTTGCCGTTGTCCTTGACCAGCTCGACGTCCCAACTCACGAGGTCCTGGCGTTCGCCTCCGGCCAGCTCGGCCTCGTAGTCGCCCTCGACGGCGATGTGGTCGATGCGCCAGAAGGGCACGAGTTCGTCGGTCCCGAGGCCGAGGCCGAGCAGCCCCTGCTGCCAGCGCACGGACTGCTTCTCGCGCTCCAGCAGCACGGAGCGGCCGATCACGTTGTAGACCAGCCCGAGCGTCGCGATCGGCCCCATCAGCAGCGCGACCACGAGCAGCACGACGAGCAGCGCCAGCGGCAGCGCGTCGAGGAACACGACGATCAGCGCGACCGCCCCGGCGGCGAGGGCGAGCTGGATCAGCGGCACGAGCAACTGGGCGCGCGAGCGCCGGATCGCGACGCTGTCGTCGCCGATTACGGCGACGGCGCGCTGCAGCGGGATCCGCTCTGCCATCGCGCCAGCCTCACCCGTCGCGCTTCCGGTGTGCCGAGTCTAGTCAGGCCGCAGAGCGCCGACCAGCGAGCGCCCCTCGTTCGCAGCATCTATCATTGGACGCCGCCAGCGCAGGGCTGCGCCACGGAGACCTCGATGCGCCACGATCTGATGGAGATCCTCGCCTGCCCCGTCTGCAAGGGCGAGCTCACGCTGAGCGTGGAGCAGACGGCGACCGACGCGCACGGCCGCGAGGAGATCCTGCGCGGCGAGCTGCACTGCGCCGCCTGCGACCACCGCTACCGCATCGAGGACGGCATCCCCGACCTGCTGCCGCCGGAGCTGGCCGAGGCGCCCGGGAGCAGCTCCGCATGACCGCCCCCGCCGAGCGCTCACGGATGATCGGCCTGCTGCTGATGGCGGCGGCGGCGTTGCAGTTGCTCGTCTTCTTCGCCGCCGCCTCGCGGCGCTCGTACGCCGCGCTGGCGCTGCCCGTCGGCGCGGGCCTCGCCGCGATCTCGGCGCTCGCCTTCTGGGTCGGCTACACGATGGCCTACGCTGAGTGGGACGACGACGAGCCGCCCGCCGGCGAGTCCGGGTAGCCGGGCGCGCCCCGATGACCAACCAGGCTGAGAACTCCGAGCGACGCATCCCGCTCGAACGCGTGCAGAACTTCCGCGACCTCGGCGGCTACGAGGCGGGCGACGGCTCGCGCGTGCGCTGGCGGACGGTGTTTCGCTCGAGCACGCTCTCCGTGGCCACTCCCTCCGACGTGCAGCGCCTGCTCGACCTCGACCTGGCGCTCGTGCTCGACCTGCGTTCCAACGACGAGATCGAGCGGACCGGTATCTCCGCGCTGCACGAGCGCGGCGTCGCGCACCGCCACGTGCCGTACCGCGGCAACCTCGTAGCCCCGTCCCGGCAGAGCCTCGACTACCTGCAGAGCATCGAGGAGTCCCTGCCGACGGTTCACGCGGTCTTCGCCGCAATCGCCGAGGTCGCGGAGGGCCAGGCCGTCGCCTTCAACTGCGAGGGCGGCAAGGACCGCACGGGCGTGACCGCCGCGCTGCTGCTGCGCGCGCTCGGCGTCGCGGACGCGACGATCGTCGAGGACTACGCGCTCACCCGCGAGTACCTGGCGCTGTGGCGCGACCTCAGCGACGAGCAGATCGCGGCAAGGAGCGAGCAGTACGGCTTCGAACTCACGCGCGCCATGCTCGATGCCGCGCCCGAGACGATGGAGGCGCTGCTGCGCGGTATCGACGAGCGCTTCGGCTCGACCGCCGCGTTGCTCGCCCTCGGGGGCATCGACTCCACGCTGATCGAGCGGTTGAGGGAGCGGCTGCTCCAGCGCTAACCGGACTCCCAGCCCGCGGGCGCGAGCGGTTCGACGCCCTCGAGGCCGACCGCGTCGCGCAACTCGCGCACGCTGCGGCCGAGTAGCGGGTGCACGGCCTGCGGCGCGATCTCCGCGAGTGGCACGAGCACGAAGGCACGCTCGTGCATGCGCGGATGCGGGAGCTGCAGCTCGGCGCTCTCGACCTGCTGCTCGCCGGCGAGCAGCAGGTCGAGGTCCAGCGGGCGCGGGCTGTTGCGCGGCGCGCGCAGATCGCGGCCCGCGGCGACCTCGATGCGCTTGCAGAGGCGCAGCAGTTCGAGCGGGCTGAGCGCGCTGCGCACGCAGGCGGCGGCGTTCGCGTACGGCGGCGCGGGCGCCAGGCAGGCCGGCGAGCCCCACGGCTCGGTCTCGTAGAGCGGCGAGACCGCCTCGACGGTCACGCCTGCCTCCGCGAGTTGCGCGAGCCCGTGCCGCAGCGCGGCGATCCGATCGCCGAGGTTGCCCCCGATCCCGAGGTAGACGCGCTGCTGGGCGCCCTCGGAGGCCGTCACGCCGGATCCGTCCGGCGCTCGCCGTGGAGGATCGCGTCGGTCACCCGCGCGACGTCGGCCATCTCTCGCACGTCGTGGACGCGCACGATGTCGGCTCCGGCGGCGATCGCGAGCGCGACGGTCGCGGCCCCGCCGGCGACGCGCGCCGACGGCGGCTCGTCCTCGCGCCCGAGCGCCCAGCCGATCGCGGACTTGCGTGAGCTGCCGAGCAGCAGCGGCCGGCCGAACGCCCGCAGCTCGCCGAACCGGCGCACGAGCTCGAGGCTTTGCGCCGGTCCGAAGCCGAATCCGAAGCCGGGGTCGAGGATCAGTTGCTCGCGCCGCACGCCCGCCGCCTCCGCGATCGCGAGCGACTCCTCGAGGCCCACGCGCACGTCGGCGATCACGTCGCCCGAGGAGGGGCGTCCGCGCTGGTTGTGCATCAGCACCGCGGGCAGCCCGCGCGCGGCGAGCAGCGGCGCGAGCGCGGGATCGGCGCGCAGGCCGTGCACCTCGTTGAGCGCGTCGGCGCCCGCATCGAAGGCGCGCTCGGCGACGAACGCCTTCGAGGTGTCGACGCTGATCGGCGCGGCGACGGCCTCGCGAACGGCGCGCAGCACGGGTGCGAGGCGCGCCCACTCACCGCGCCCGTCGAGGGGATCGTGTCCCGGCCGGGTGGACTCCGCGCCGACGTCGATCAGGTCCCCGCCGTCCTCGATCATCCGCGCGGCCTGCTCGGCGGCGGCGGACGGATCGAGCACGCCGTCACCGGAGAAGGAGTCCGGCGTGGCGTTGACGATGCCCATCACGTAGCTGCGCCGCCCCCACTCGAAGCGCCGCCCGCCGATCACGATCGGCTCCGCTGGCGTGAACGTCATCGAGGCCGCCCCGGCGTCATCAGACGATCTCGGCCGGGATCTCCTCGATCACGCCGCCTCGATGGATGTAGTAGGCGTGCAGCGGAGGAGGCTCCTCGGCGAGCGAGACGAGCAGGTGGATGGTTCCCGGGTAGGCCGGCTCGCTGTCCGTCTCGCCGGGCGGGAAGAACGCCATCCGCACGTCCGTCTGCGAGGGCCGGGCGGGCGAGGCGACGTGCGAGTGATAGATCGCGAACAGCGTCTCGCCTCGTTCGTCGCGCTGCTGCTCCAGGCGCATCTGCTCCATGCCATGCATCTCGAAGCGGTAGGGGCTGGCGGCGACGTTCGTCACGCGGTGCACGGACACCGGCTCGCCGTCCTGCGCGTGCACGAGGCCGCAGGTCTCGTTCGGCAGGTCCTCGCGGGCGTGCGCGATGATCTGGTCGGCGATCGCGCGCGGGATCCGTGGCATCGCTCCTCCGACCCGTTCCCGCGCCGCGCTACCAGGCCGACGGCTCGCCGTCGTCGATGCAGGCGTTCCCGCTGAGACGCATCAGCGCGAAGTTCGCGCTCGACGGCGGCGATGCGAGGTGGTCGAGCCAGTGCGCGCGCTCCCGCTCCGGCAGGCGCTCGGCGAAGTCCGAGGCGAAGACCTCGATCTCCTCCTCGCCCGGTGCGATCCCGGCGTCGATCGACCAGCCGCGCACGACGGCGATGCGGCCGACGCTGCGCGTGCGCAGCAGCCGCACGTCCGCTCGCTCGCGGTAGCGGTCGAGCACGGAGGCACGGAAGCGCAGCGTCAGCAGCCCGTACTCGCCGCGCGCCACGGCGCGCTCGACCAGCGCGCGCTGCGATCCCCGCGCCCCGCCGTCGCTGACCTCAGCGGCCATCGCGTCCGCCGCTCCTAGGTCTCGATCGGCACACCGATGAGCGAGCCGTACTCGGTCCAGGAGCCATCGTAGTTCTTCACGTCGTCGTGGCCGAGCAGGTACTTGAGCACGAACCAGGTGTGCGAGGAGCGCTCGCCGATCCGGCAGTAGGCGATCGCCGGCTCGTCCGCGGCGACGCCCGCGCCGCCGTAGATCTCGCGCAGTTCGTCGGAGCTGCGGAACGTGCCGTCCTCGTTGACGGCGCGCGCCCAGGGCACGTTGATCGCGCCCGGGATGTGGCCGCCGCGCTGCGCCGTCTCCGGCAGGCCAGGCGGCGCGATGATCTCGCCCACGAACTCGGCCGGACTGCGCACGTCCACCAGCTGCGGCTCCTGCGCCGCGACCGCCGCGAGGATCTCGTCACGCTGCGCGCGCAGGCCCGCGTCCTGCTCCTGCGCCGAGTAGCTGGCCCGGCCGACCGAGGGCGCGTCGGTCGTGACCTCGCGCCCGTCGCCGATCCACTTCACGCGCCCGCCGTCCATCAGCGAGACCTGCTCGTGGCCGTAGAGCTCCAGCAGCCACAGCGCGTAGGCGGCGAACCAGTTGTTGTTGTCGCCGTAGAGCACCACGTGCGTGTCGTTGCCGATGCCCGAGGCGGAGAGGAGCTCCTCGAGGTCGTCCTTCGCGATCACGTCGCGGCGCACCTGGTCCTGCAACTGGGTCGCCCAGTTCCAGCCGACGGCGCCCGCGATGTGGCCCTCGTCGTAGGCGCCGGTGTCAACATCCACCTCGACGAGGCGCACGTTCGAGTCGCCTCCCTGTTCGGCCACCCAGTCGGCCGTCACAAGCTTGTCCGTCATGGTCCGTTCCCCTTTCGGGCGGCAGGGCCGCACCAAACTCGACTTTGTTTGCAAAGATTATCAACATCACCGGCGCAGCACAACCGGCGACGGCGCATCGCCGCTCCGGCTACCACCAGAGCGTCGTGTTCACGTCCTCCTCGATCGCGTCGTAGTCCTGCGTCCACAGTCCCGAGGACAGGTACTTCCAGCCGCTGTCCGCGAGCAGGCAGACGACCTTGCCGCTGCGCATCCGCTCCGCCGCGCGCTGCGCGGCGCGCACCGCCGCCCCGCTGGAGACGCCGGCGAAGATGCCGGTGCGCTCCGTCAGTTCGCGCGTCAGCCGGAACGAGGTCGCCGAGTCCACGACGATCCGCCCGTCGAGCACGGACTCGTCGAAGACGGGCGGAATGTAGCCCTCCTCGAGGCTGCGCAGGCCCTGCACGAGGTCGCCCGGGTGCGGGGCCGCGGCGACGATGCGCACGGCCGGGTTGTGCTCCTTCAGCCGCCGCCCCACGCCGGTCAGCGTGCCGCCCGTGCCGAGGCCGGCGACGAAGACGTCGGTGTCCGGGAGATCCGCAATGATCTCCGGGGCGGTGCTCTCGTAGTGGGCGCGCGGGTTGTCCTCGTTGCCGTACTGGAAGGGCATGAACCACTCGGGGTGCTCCGCGTGGATGCGCTGCGCCTCGCGCACCGAGCCGTTGGCGCCGAGGTCGCCCGGCGAGTAGAGGATCTCCGCGCCGAAGCTCTCCAGCAGCTCGACGCGCTCGCGCGTGACGGCGTCCGGCATCACCACCTTCACCGGGTAGCCGCGCAGGCGGCCGATCATCGCCAGCGAGATGCCGGTGTTGCCGGAGGTCGGCTCGAGGATCGTCTGGCCCGGCTCGAGGCGGCCGTCCCGCTCGGCGGCGGAGATCATCCACCAGGCGATGCGGTCCTTGACCGAGCCGGTCGGGTTCTCGCCCTCGAGCTTGGCGTAGATGCTCACCTCGGGGTTGGGCGACATCACGGAGATGTCGACGAGCGGCGTGCCGCCGATGCGGTCGAGCACGCTGCCCGCGGGCGTCCGTCCCGTCGCCTCACCCACGAGGATCCTCCGCCGTTAGCCGCCGGCCAGCGCCGGCAGGATCGACACCTCGTCGCCCTCGTTCAGCGTGGTCTCGGCGCCCTGCAGGAAGCGCACGTCTTCGTCGTTGAGGTAGATATTGACGAAGCGGTGCAGTTGTCCGCCCTCGTCGACGAGTTGCGCGCGGAAGCCGGGATAGCGCCGCTCGATGTCGTCGATCAGCTCCGCGACGGTGCCGCCCTCGGCGGTCACCGCGCGCTGTCCGCCGACGGTCTTCTGGATGACCGAGGTCACGTTGACCTGCACCTCCAAGGCGGTCCCCCTCCCCTGTCGCTCGCGGACGCGCCGTGCCGCGCTAGTGCCCGGCGCCGTCGGCCGTCATGGCCTCGAGCGGTGGGGCGCCGCAGAACGCGTCGTAGTCGATGAGCTCCGTCACGGTCGGCTCGTCACCGCAGAGCGGGCAAGCCGGATCGCGCCGCAGCTTCATCTCGCGGAACTCCATGGTCAAGGCGTCGATCAGCAGCAGCCGTCCGACCAGCGGCCGGCCGATTCCGAGCACCTGCTTGAACACCTCGGTCGCCTGGATCGAGCCGACGATGCCGGTGATCGAGCCCAGCACGCCCGCCTCGGCGCAGGAGGGCACCAGGCCCGGCGGTGGGGGCGCCGGGTAGAGGCAGCGGTAGCAGCCCTCGCCCGGCTTGAACACGGTGGCCTGCCCGTCGAACAGCAGGATCGAGCCGTCCACGAGCGTCTTGCCCAGCAGGTAGGCGGCGTCGTTCACCAGGTAGCGCGTCGCGAAGTTGTCCGCCCCGTTCACCACGATCTCGTAGTCCGCGAGGATCTCCACCGCGTTCTCCGAGTGCAGCGGCGCGGGGTGCGTCACCACCCGCACGTGCGGGTTGTAGGCGTGCAGCGTGTCCACCGCCGAGTCGAGCTTCGTGCGCCCGACGTCCTCGGTCTGGTGCAGCAACTGGCGCTGCAGGTTAGAGAGGTCCACCACGTCGAAGTCGACGAGGCCGATCGTGCCGACGCCGGCCAGCGCGAGATAGATCGCGACCGGCGAGCCGAGGCCGCCCGCGCCGACGATCAGCACTTTCGCACTGCGCAGCTGGCGCTGCCCGATCGATCCCACCTGCGACATGACGATGTGCCGCGAGTAGCGCATCGCCTCGTCCGGGGTGAGCGCCTGGCTCGGCGCGGCGCCGCCCGCGAGGGCGGGGATGACCGCGATCTGGTCGCCGTCGGCGACGGCGGTGGCGACGCCGTCGAGCTCGTGGATCTCCTGGTTGTTGACGTAGATGTTGATGTGCGCGGGCACCCGGCGCTCGCGGTCGTAGACGAGCATGTCGAAGCCGGGGTAGCGCTCGTTCACCGCGTCGAGGACGCCCGCCACGTCGCCGCCGTCCACCTCGACGTACTCGCGATTGGCCGTGAATCTGCGGAATGGCTGTGGGATGTAGACGCTGACCGCCATGTCCGATCGCCGCCCTTCCTGCCGATCTGCCATGTGTCCCTGATCCGTTCCCTGTCCCCTGCTGTTCATGAGAGCGCCACGCTCAGGTAGCGCTCGCCCGTGTCGCAGAGCATCGTCACCACGCGACACCCCGGACCGAGCCGCTTGCCGACCTCGATCGAGGCCCAGACGTTGCCGCCGGCGGAGATGCCGACCAGCAGGCCCTCCTCGCGGGTGAGCCGCTCCGTCATCGTGTAGGCGTCCTCATCGCGGACGCTGATCACCTCGTCGTAGATCTCGCGGTTGAGCACGCCCGGCACGAACGAGGCGCCGATGCCCTGGATGCCGTGCAGCCCGGCGCGACCGCCCTGCAGTACGCGCGAGCGCGCCGGCTCGACGGCGACGATGCGCACATCCGCGACGGCCTCGCGCAGCGCCTCGCCGATCCCGGTGATCGAGCCTCCGGTGCCCACCCCCGCGACGAACGCGTCCAGCTCGCCGCCGGTCGCGTCGATGATCTCGGGCCCGGTCGTCTCGCGGTGGATGCGCGGGTTCGCGAGGTTGTCGAACTGCTGCGGCATGAAGTAGCCGTGCTGCTCGGAGAGCTGGCGGGCGGCGTAGACCGCGCCCGTCATGCCCTCGATCGCCGGAGTCAGGCGCAACTCGGCGCCGAAGCGCTCCAGCAGGCGGCGGCGCTCGACGCTCATGTCCTCGGGCATCGTCAGGATCAGGCGGTAGCCCTTGCGCGCGCAGACCATCGCGAGGCCGATGCCGGTGTTGCCGGAGGTCGGCTCCACGATCGTGTCGCCCGGCGCGATCAGCTCGTCGCGCTCGGCGTCCTCGATCATGCTGAGCGCGATGCGGTCCTTGACCGAGCCGGCCGGGTTGCGCGATTCGAGCTTGCCGAGGATCTCGCCGCAGCCCTCGGGCACGACGCGCCGCAGCCGCACCAGCGGCGTGCCGCCGATCAGTTCGAGCACGGAGTCGGCGATCGCGGGCTGGGCGCGCAGACCCTCGGTAGTGTTCGCGGTCGCCGTCATCAGATCGAGTAGTTCTCGGCTCGGGCGTGCTGCCGCGTCCGCGCGCGCTCCGCGAGGTCGGCGATGCTCACCGCGCCGAGGCGGCTGCGCATGTCCTCGTAGATCTCCTCCCAGACGGGGCGCTGGGCGCAGAGACCGCATTCGAACGAGCACGACTCACCTTCCTCGATGCAGGAAATCGGCGCGACGGAGCCCTCGAGGGTCTCGATCACGTGCAGCAGACACATCTCCTCGGGCGTTCGGGTGAGCAGGTGGCCGCCGCCGGGGCCGCGCACGCTGCGCACGAAGCCGCCCCGTCGCAGCAGTGCGAGCAGGTGATCGAGGTAGGACTCCGGGATCTCCTGGCGCCCGGCGATTCCGGCACGCTGGACCGGCCCCTCGCCCTCGTGGAGCGCGAGATCGATCAGCGCGCGGACGCCGTAGTCACCCTTCCTGCTCAGCCACATTTGCCCCACCGCCGCTAATGTCGAGTAAGTTGCTCAACATTCTAGCACAAGGGTCGGCTGGGCCCAGCGCTCGGGGATCGGACCGCGGGAGTCCATCGAGCAGACCGGAACAGCCCGAAGACTCGCATAGCAGCCGCTACAGGATCGGGGCAGACCCGCGGAGAGCCCCCAATCCCGAGAAGTGGCACGAAGACCGGGGCAGGTCAGCGCCCACGGGCGTCACTCGGGATCCATCAGCTCACCTGATACTGCTTGATGGCGTCCTGGTTGAACTCGAGGCCCAGACCCGGCTTGTCCGGCACCACAATCTGCCCGTCCTCAATGGCCGGGGTTTCTTCAAACAGCCGTAGCGTCCAGGGCATGTACTCCACCGTCAGTCCGTTGGGAATGGCGGCAATGTTGTGCACCTGAATCTCGGGTATCAGGTGGCTGACCACCGGTAGATTGAATGCCTCAGCCATGCCCGCCACCTTTCGGAACTGGGTTATCCCGCCCACCCGCAGCAGGTCGATCATCACAATATCCACCGAGCGGTGCTCCAGCATGTGCCGGAAGGGACGGATGCCATACACGTACTCTCCGGCGGCGATGGGCGTGGTGAGCGAGTCAGCCACTCGGGCCAACCCCTGGTAGTCGTCTCGGGCCACCACGTCTTCCAGCCAGAACAGGTGGTACTCCTCCACACGTGATCCAATATCGATGGCCTGGTTCACGTCCCAGAGTTGGTTGATGTCGCACATCAGATCAATGTCCGGGCCAATGGCGTCGCGCAGGGTGCGGATGCGAGCCACCTCGCGCCGAGCGGTAGGTTCGGCGCCCAGCTGGGTCTTCATCTGCCTGAAGCCCATCTCCACCAGGCGAGGACCGGCCTCGGCCAGATACTCCAGATTCATAGGACGCCCCAGTGCGCCGCTGGCGTACGTAACCACCCGGTCGCGGTGACCACCCAGCAGGGAGCACACCGTCTGGTTCAGGGCCTTTCCCTTGATGTCCCACAGAGCGATGTCGATGGCCGATATCGCCAGGGTGAATATGCCCTCCGGGCCGGAACCGCCCGCCGCGAGTCGCAACCTGTCGGTTACCGCCTCCACCTGCAACGGGTCTTCGCCCACCGTCAGTTCACAGAGATTGTCGACCGCAGTGCGCAGCGCCGGGGTCAGCGGGCCACCGAAGAACGTAATGCCGATGCCCTGCACGCCCTCGTCGGTGTCCAGCTCCAGCGTGACGAACTCCCGGGTGCCAGGCTGGTCGACGCCGACGATGAGGGGATTGACATCCGGGGCCTGCAGGACGCGGGTGGTCCAGTTGCTTACTCTCATTTGACTGCCCCTGGCATTGCTCGTTGATTCATGGGCCCTCACCCCAACCCTCTCCCTCAGGGAGTGGGGGCCGGAGCGGTCAGTCGCCGATTGTACGCGCGGGGAAGTCCTTCGCCGGATGCGCCTTGAGCACGTCCTCATCGAGGTCGATACCGAGGCCCGGCGTGGTGGGGAGGGCGATGTGACTGTCCTCGACCTCGAAGGCCGGCGAGGCGGCCTCCTTGCCCCACGGCTCGAAGTTCACGAAGTACTCCGTGATGACGAAGTTGGGCATCGTCGCCGCGGCAGTATGCGCGACTTCATGAACGAGCGGAAGGCTCGCCAGGAACGCTGCGAGGCAACCGACTACTAGCAGGGTGCTGAAAAAGTCGTCTGGGACGGTCTCGGCCCGGAATCGACTGCGTGCGGCTACTAAGAAACCCTTTGTTTTCAAGGGTTTTTCCGAGCGCCGCAGTGCCTCGAAACGCTCCGTTTCCCGACTTCAGGGGTTTTCATCACCCTGCTAGAGCTCCGGGTTGCGCATGAAGTCCGTCGCCTGCTCGTAGGCGTAGCCGGCCCGGCAGAGCGCCTGTTCGCTGCCCAGCGGACCGACGAGCTGCAGCGCCATCGGCAGGCCCTGCTCGCTCCAGCCGTTGGGCAGAGTCAGCGTCGGGGCGCGGTTCATGTCCCAAGGGGCCGTGTACTGCAGCCGCCGCCACTGGAATTCTCCCGGCGTGTCGTCGTACATCATGTCCTCGGTCACCCGGTGCGGCAACGTGCCCTGGGCCGAACAGGCCAGCATGTCGATGTCGGCGAAGACCCGAGCCAGCAGGCCGCGCAGTTCTTCGCGGCGGATGCAGGCGTCGGCGTAGTCGGTCGCGCTGACAGACGACCCCAGCTCCAACCAGGCGCCGAACCAGTTGCCGTAGTCGCCGGCCCGGTTCGGATAGTTATCGAGATGCGCGTGTAGAGCCTCAATCGAGCAGAGCGTCGGCAAATCGGCCATGTAAGGCATGAAGTCGGGTAGTTGGACCAAGACGATCTCCGCGCCCAGCGATGCCAGGGTCTCGACTGATGCGGCGACGGCCTCGGCGATTGGCGGGATTACGTCTTCGGTCGCATAGCGCTCGTCATAGCCGATCCGCATACCCGCAACGCCGCCGTCGATCCCGTCAAGCATCGCCGGAGCCGGCTCGGGCAGCGTGGTCGGATCGTTGGGGTCGTCGCCCGCGATCACTTCGAGCGTGACGGCGCAGTCCCAGGTCGAGCGGCACATCGGGCCGACGTGGTCGAGCGACTGCGCCAGGTCGAGCACGCCATAGCGGCTCACGCGTCCCCAGGTCGGCTTCAGACCGACGATGCCGCAGGCTGCGGACGGGGTACGGATAGAGCCGCCGGTGTCGCTGCCCAATGACGCGTAGCAAAGCCCGGCCGCTGTCGCCACACCGGAGCCGCTGGAGGAGACGCCGGTCCAGCGTCCGGCGTCCCAGGGGTTAACCGGCACCTGCCGCGCGCGGTTGTATCCGGCCATCGCGCCCTCGGTCATGTTGAGCTTGCCCAGCATCACCGCGCCGGCGTCTTTGAATCGGGCGACGACCGTGGAGTCGAAGTCAGGAACGAGGTCCTCGAGCACCTTCGTCCCGCCCATCGTGCGGACGCCCATCGTGTAGCAGAGGTCCTTGACCGCGATCGGAATCCCGTGCAGCGGACCGCGATAGTTGCCGACGGCGATCTCGTCCGCGGCCTGCTGCGCTTCCGCCAGCGCCGAATCGGCCATCACAGTCGCGTAACTCTTGAGCCGACCGTCGTGCACCTCGATGCGGTCCAACTGGGCCTGCGTCAGCTCGACCGGCGACAGCTCTCCTGAGGCGATCCGCGGGGCGAGTTCTTCGATCGTTGCGTAAGCGAGGTCATCGGTCATTGGTCAACTCCGTCCGAATCGGTCGTTTCCCAGTCCCGGCTCGGGGGCCAGGACTGGGAGGTGGGGCTCAGGGAATCCCGATCAACTCCGTGTCCGCGCCGAACCAGATGGTCTCGGAAGTGTCGATTGCCGCGATCGCGAGGGCAAAGATGTCCTCGGGGCCGGCGCCGCCCGCCGCGAGCGACAACTTGTCGGTGACCGCCTCCACCTGCAGCGGATCCTCGCCCACCGTCAGTCTAGAGAGATTGTCGACCGCACTGCGCAGGGCCGGGGTCAGCGGGCCACCGAAGAAGGTGATGCCGCTGCCCTGCACGCCTTCGTCGGTGTCCAGCTCCAGCGTGACGAACTCCCGGGTGCCCGGCTGGTCGACACCGACGATGAGGGGATTGACGTCCGGGGTCTCCAACACGCGGGCGGTCCAGTTGCTTACTTTCGTTTGACTGCCCCTGGCATTGCTCGTTGATTCATGGGCCCACCCCGATCCGGAGCGGTCAGTCGCCGATCGTGCGCGCGGGGAAGTCCTTCGCCGGGTGCGCCTTCAGCACCTCCTCGTCGAGGTCGATGCCGAGGCCGGGCGTGGTGGGGAGGGCGATGTGGCTGTCCTCGACCTCGAAGGCCGGCGTGGCGGCTTCCTGGCCCCATGGCTCGAAGTTCACGAAGTACTCCGTGATGATGAAGTTGGGCATCGTCGCCGCGGCCTGCAGCGTCGCGGCCAGCGCCACGGTCGTCGAGTTGTAGTTGTGCGGCGCGACCGCGACGAAGTAGGCCTCGGCCATCGCCGCGATCTCCGTCAGTTCCTTGATGCCGCCCACGTTCGCCACGTCGGGATTGATGATGTCCGCCGCGCGCTGCTCGAAGACCTCACGGAACTCGAACTTGGTGTAGAGCTCCTCGCCGGTGACGGTCGGGATGTTGATCTGCGCCGTCGCGGCGGCGAGGGCGGTCATGTTCTCGGCCCAGACCGGCTCCTCGAACCAGAACGGTTCGTACTCCTCGACCATCTTCGCCAGCCGCACCGCGTTCGAGGGGCTCAACCGCCGGTGGACCTCCACCAGCACGTCGACATCGGGCCCGACCGCCTCGCGAACCGCGCGCACCCGCTCGGCGGCGACCCGCAGCTCCTTCATACCGACGTAGCTGCGCCACCTGCCCGGCACCGGGTCGAACTTGAGCGCGGTGAAGCCGCGCTCGACCATCGCTCGCGCCCGAGCCTGCAGCTCCTCGAGGTCGTCCATCCTGGCCCAGCCGTTGGCGTAGACGCGCAGCCGATCTCGCACCGCGCCACCGAGCAGCTGGTGCACGGGCATCCCCGCGCGCTTGCCCGCGAGGTCCCACATCGCCTGTTCAACACCGGAGATCGCGGCGTACAGGTCCATCGCGCCGCGCCGGTTGCCGAAATCGTTGTGGATTGCGTCGGTCCAGGGCTTTATGCGTGCCGAGTCCCAACCCACGATGTAGCGCCGCAGCGCCTCGAGGTGCGCGGTGATCTGGATGTCGCGATCGGACTGCGTGTAGCACTCGCCCCAGCCGTGCAGTCCGTCGGCGGTCTCCAGCCGGACGAAGCACAGGTTCTTGCCCGCGATATAGCGATCCGGCTGCCCGGTGTCGGGCGCCGTGGGGTGGATCAGGTGGTAGCGCAGGTCGGTGATCGTGGAGTCGGTCATCGGTGGTCTTTGCCGGTTAGCCTCCGGCGACTGCCGGGACGATCGAGACCTCGTCGCCCTCGGCCAGCTCGCTGGCGAGGCCGGAGAGGAAGCGCACGTCCTCGCCGTTGACGAAGACGTTCACGAAGCGGCGCAGCTCGCCGTCGTCCTCGCAGAGCCGCTCGCGCATGCCGGGGTAGGACACCTCGAGGTTCTGGACGAGGTCGGCCAGGGTTGCGCCCTCGATGCTGACCAGCTCCTGGTCCGCGGTCAGGGTGCGGAGCGGAGCGGGGATTCGCACGTTCACTGCCATCGCAGCGGTCCTCTCGATGCCGGGCCCGGCGGGGCCGGGCGGGATTGCAGCCGGGTTAGCCCTCGACGATGTCGCCGAGGGTGGCCTGATCTACGCGCACGCCCTTCGCCTGGGCCCAGGCAATCGCGCGATCGATCTCGTCGGGTTCGCCCTCGAGCTCGAGCACGACCCAGCCGACGCGCTCGTCGACGTCGGCCATGCGGATGTTGGTGACGATCTGGAACTCGTGCCCGATCAGGTAGATCAGCGGCTCCTGGATCAGCTCGGGCGAGAAGGTGAAGCGGACCTGTCTGCTCGCCATCATGCGCCTCCTGCCGCGGCCGCGGCGGGCGCCCGCCGCGCCTCGTAAGCCTCGATGAACGCCTCGCTGCGTGCGGGCACATGCAGCGGGTCGGAAAGCCCGCCCTGCAGCGCCTCGGTGGTCTTGAGGCCGCCGCCCGTGATGAAGGCGACGGTCTCCTCGCCGGGGGCGATCTGGCCGCGCTCCACCATGTGCTTAAGGCAGGCGATCGTGGCGCCGCCCGCCGTCTCGGCGAAGATGCCCTCGGTCTCCGCGAGCAGCTTCATGCCCTCGACGATCTCCGGGTCCGTGGCCATCGCCGCGACGCCGTCCGTCTCCGCCAGCGTCTTGAGCGCATAGTAGCCGTCCGCCGGGTTGCCGATGGCGATCGAGCGCGCGATCGTGTCCGGCTTCTGCGGCCGGAAGTTGAGCGTGCCCTCCTCGAAGGCGGTCGTGATCGGCGAGCAGCCGGTCGCCTGCGCGCCCGACATGCGCGTCCGCGGCTCGTCGATCAGGCCGATCTGGTGCAGCTCCTTGAAGCCCTTCCAGATCTTCGTGAACAGCGAGCCGGAGGCCATCGGCACCAGGCAGTGGTCCGGGGCGCGCCAGCCGAGCTGCTCGGCCACCTCGAAGGCGAGGGTGCGCGATCCCTCGGCGTAGTAGGGACGGACGTTGATGTTGACGAAGGCCCACGGCTTGGACTGCGCGACCTCGGTGCAGAGCCGGTTCACGTCGTCGTAGGAGCCCTCGACCATCACGAGCGTCGGGGCGTAGACGCCGCTGCCGACGACCTTGCCCTCCTCGAGGTCGTGCGGGATGAAGACGATCGTCTCCATGCCGGCGCGCGCGCCGTGCGCGGCGACAGAGTTGGCGAGGTTGCCGGTGCTGGCGCAGGCGATGCCGGTGTAGCCGAACTCGCGCGCCTTCGCGATCGCGACGGCGACGACGCGGTCCTTGAACGACCACGTCGGGTTCACGGTGTCGTTCTTGATCCAGAGCCGCTCGATGCCCAGCGCCTTCGCCAGACGGTCGGCGCGGAGCAGCGGCGTGAAGCCGGCTCCGAGGTCGACGCGGTACTCGGGGTCGCAGGGCAGCAGTTCGGCGTAGCGCCAGAGCGTGGCCGGCCCGGCCGCAATCGACTCGCGGGTCATCGCCTGCGCGATGCCCTCGTAGTCGTAGTCGACCTCGAGCGGGCCGAAGCAGAACTCGCAGAAGAAGATCGGTTTGAGCGGGAACTCGCGACCGCACTCGCGGCAGCGCAGGGATCGTTCGAAAGACATGGCAGGAATGCTCCGGGCTGCGTTCGGGGTGACGCGAGGGCGCCCGCCTGACCCCGCCACCGGCGGGGCGAGCGGGCTAGCGCATCACCATGGAGCCCCGGTCAGGATGGTGCATCGCGGCAGCGTCGAGGAGCAGGAAGTACCGTTCGCTCATCGTCTCTGCTTCCGCGCTATGCGCTCGCGCCGTCGGGCCCGCACCACATGCGAGCCGTGCGTCGAGGCTATGAACGCCTGCTGTTGCTGTCAACAGCGCGCGTCGCCGCCGTCAGCGCACGCCGCACCGCGCCGAGGTCGATGCGGCCCTCGCTGACCTCGCGGCCATCGACGGCGACGACGGGCACGCGATCGCCGTAGCGGGCTGCCAGCGCCGGGTCGGCGTCCACGTCGCGCTCACGCAGATCGAAGGCGAACTCACGCCCGAGGCGGCGTAACGCGTCGCGGGCGTGGGCGCATGGACCGCAGCCCTCGCGGCTGAAGAGGACAACCTGTAGCACGACCCGCGGCGCGCCCTCGGTCACTGCCGCGAGGCGAACACGCGGCCCAGCAGCGGCAGGCGGTGAACGGGCGCGGGCTCCTCGAACGGCTCGCGGGTCGCGAAGTACCAGACGGCGGGGAGCGAGCCGAGCACCGCGAGCAGCGAGACGAGCTGCGGGACGCGCAGGTCGAGCAGGAACGTCTCGCTGGAGTCGACGCGCAGGTAGGTGAGGAAGAAGCGCATCACGGCGTAGCCGACCAGGTAGCAGCAGAAGGTCAGACCCGGCTTCCGCCAGAGGGCGCCGAACAGCAGCACGAACAGCGCCCCGAGGATCACGAGGTCGCCGATCAGCTCGTACGTCGTCGCCGGGTGGTGCGGCCCGACGGCAAGCGAGTGCACGAACGCGGGCGAGTCCAGGTGCGTGTAGAAGACGGCCCACGGCAAGTCGCTCGCATTCGCCAGGTGCTCGCCGTTGACGAGGTCGCCGAGGCGTCCGGTCGCCTGCCCGAGGATGATCCCGAAGGAGGCAATGTCCAGGCCTCGGGCGATCGGGTAGCCCTTCCAGAGACCGAACGCGAGCGCGCCGCCGACGCCGCCGAGGATCGCGCCCCAGATCGAGATGCCGCCCTCGGTGATGCGCAGCATCGCCACCGGGTCGCCGCTGAACCGCGACCAGTGCTCAATCACGTAGAGCAGCCGCGCGCCGACGATCCCGCTCGGCACGCCGACGAGGGCGAGCGTGTAGGCATCGTCGTAGTCGTAGTCCACGACCTTTGCGAGGATCAGTGAGAGCCGCACCCCGGCGAAGATGCCGAGCGCGGTGAAGAGCCCGTGCCAGGTCAGCAGCAGCCCGCCGATGGTCGTGATGTTCGGACCCCACGGGATCTCGATCGAGAGGACCGGCACCGCGCCCCCTTTGCCTGACTGCGGTCCTGTTGCCTGCGGCAGTGTACGGCGCGGCGGCCGCGTCAGCCTCCCGAGGCGGACTACTCGTCGAGGCCGTACAGCTTCCGGTAGAGCGCGCGCACCTCGCCGGGCGGCAGCCCCGAGCCGAGGAAGGCGTCCTCGATCCGCACCTCGGCGTGCAGGTGCATCTCAGTGCCGGGCGCGGTGATCGCTTCCGGCGTGCCGGACTCGCCGACGCCGCCGATCACCTGGCCCTGCTCGACTTCGACGCCTTCCTCGATGCCCTCCGCGATCTCACCGAGGTGCGCGTAGCGGGTGACGACGCCGTTGCCGTGGTCGATCCAGATCTGGCGGCCGCGGTAGATGTCGAGGGTCGGCTCGTCCGTGTAGCCCTGGCCCGCCGTGCGCCGGGAGAACTCGCTGATCTGCTCGATGGTGATCTCGATGTAGTCGAGGTCGGCGCGGATCACGATGCCCCGGTGCATCGCCATCACCGGCGTGCCCTCGAAGACGCGCGCGCAGGCGAGGCCGTCGTACCAGTCGATGCCCTCGTGGAAGCCGTTGCGGTACTCGCGAGGCGCATTCGGCATCAGCCGGTCGGAGGCCGGCAGGCAGCCGCCCTCGACCGGCACGATGAAAGCGCTCAGATCGTCCGGATCGAGCGTCGAGGGGTACGGCGTCGGCGTGACCGGCGTGGGGTCGGGCGTCCGAGTGGGAGTTGGAGTGCGGGTCGGCGTGGGAATCGGTGTGCGCGTCGGCGTTGGCGTCGCGGTCGCGGTCGCCGTCGCTGCGGGCGTGGCGCTGGGAGACGGCGTGGGCGTCGCCGCTGCGACCTCGGGGGGCTCTTCCTCGTCCCGGCGGAACCGCGAGCAGGCGAGGATCAGCGCGCCTCCCAGCAGCGCGCCAAGCAGCGTGCGCCTCGAAAGCATGCGACTCGATCGATCGGGGCCGGTCGCAGTCACGGGCGCGCCTCCGTACGGCCCCCGCCGCCCACAGGATCGGGCGAGGGCGCGGAGCGCGTCAAACGTCGCCCGCCGGATGCGCCCCTGAGCGGCGACTGCGGCGGCGGGCGACAGCCGCGGCCGTGCGATGCGCCCGCTCCGCGTACGGATCCGCGATCTCGGGCAGCGCGGGCTCCTCGCCGTAGCGGTGGCGCAACGCGGCGCGGATCAGATGGTCCGTGAGCGCCGGGTTGCGAGGCAGCAGCGAGCCGTGGAGATAGGTGCCGATCGCCTCGCGGACGCGGGCGCCCTCGACGCCGTCCGCGCCGTTGTTGCCGTAGCCGAACTCGACGTGCGCGAATGGCTCCGCGTCCGGACCGAGGTAGGAGCGCCCGCCGTGATTCTCGAAGCCGACCACCTCGCCCACGCCCTCGAGGGTCGAGCGCGCAAGCACGTCGCCGATGCAGCGATCCTCGTCACGCGGCGGCGCGACGGTGGTGACGTCGAAGACGCCGACGCCGGGCAGCTCTTCGCCCTCGGCGGTGCGGTACCAGCGGCCGAAGAGCTGGAAGCCGCCGCAGACGGCGAGCATCGCGGCGTCCTCGTCGACCCAGGCGCGCAGCGTGCCGGCGTGACGCGCGAGGTCGGGCGCGGCGCGGCGCTGCTCGCGGTCCTGTCCGCCGCCGATCAGCACCAGGTCCGCCGCCTCGGGGAGCGGATCGCCGAGCGTGACGCGGGTGAGCTCGCAGCCGACGCCGAGCGCCGCGCAGCGCGCCTCGAGCGCGATCACGTTGCCGCGATCGGCGTAGACGTTCATCAGCTCCGGGTAGAGCCAGACGACGCGGATCGCCGGTGTCTCCGCCTGGGCGCTCACCGCTCCCGCTCCTCTGCCCAGTAGGGCGCGACCCCGCTCCCTGCCGCGATGATCTCGCGCAGTTGGATCATCGCCGTGTACGTCGGCACCACCTCGAGGCGCGCACCGGCCGGCAGCCGCCGCAGCGCCTCGTCGAGCGCGGACGCGCGGTGCGGCTGCACGAGGTCCACCGGCACGCCGGCCAGCCGCAGGCGCAGCGCGAGGTCGTCGGCGCGGTCGCCGCTGACGACGACGCTGGCGGCGTGACCGGTCAGCAGCTCGAAGTCGGCGTCGTAGATCCAGGACACGTCGCGCCCGTCCTGGATGCCGTCGTTGAGCGCGGCGAGGATGTGCAGCCGCGGCTCCGGCCCAGCTTCCGAGTTCGTCCCGGAAGCCGTGAGCGCGCGCAGCACCGCGTTCATCCCCGCGGGGTTCTTCGCCAGCCAGAGGCGCAGCTCGCGGCCGCCCAGTTGGAAGCGCTCCTGCCGCCCGAAGGCCGGGCCCGCGCTCCCGAGCGCCCTCGCAACGACCGCGGCGGGCAGGCCGAGCGCGTGCGCCGCGGCTGCCGCGCCCAGCGCGTTGTAGATCGGGTACAGCCCCTGCAGCGGGAGCTCGACGGGCAGCCGCTCGCCCGCGAGATCGAGGACGAAGCGCGAGCCGTCGTCGCGCTGCTCGATCTCGTGCGCGGCGACGATTGGGCGCGGACGCGCCCGGCCGCACGAGTCGCAGCGCCAGCGCCCGGCGTGGGCGACGAAGATCGCGTCGTAGCGGAAGGCCGCGCCGCAGGAGCAGAAGCGCGCATCCGAGGCGTGATCGGGGCCGCCTCGGGCGACGCCCTGGTCCTCGATGCCGAACATCACCACGTCGCCCCGTCCGGCCTCCGCCAGCGGCGCGATCGAGGGGTCGTCCGCGTTCAGCACGAGCGTCGCTCCGGAGGCGTCGGCGATCAGCATCCGCTCCCAGCCCTCGGCGACGGAGTCCACCTCGCCGTAGCGGTCGAGCTGATCGCGGAAGAGGTTGAGGAAGACGATCGCGCGCGGGCGCAGCGCGGGCAGCAGCGGAGGCAGCGCCGCCTCGTCGACTTCGAGCACACCGAGGCGGGCGGCGCCGCCGTTCGTGGCCTGGCCAAGAAAGGCGGACACAATGCCGCGCTCGAGGTTGGAGCCGGAACGGTTGGCGATCACGTCGATGCCGGCGGCGCGGGCGATCTCCGCCAGCAGGTGCGAGGTGGTGGTCTTGCCGTTGGTGCCGGTGACCACAACCGTGCCCGCTCCGGCGCGGCGCATGAGCTGCTCGGTGATGTCTGGCGCGATCGCCGCGGCGACGAGGCCCGGCAGCGCCGTGCCGCCGCCGCGCCCGAGGCGTCGTGAGGCCTCGGCGGCTGCCGCCCCGGCGAGCAACGCCGCGCCCGTCCGCAGCCTGGCAGTCACGTTCCCGATCGGCGGCATCTCACTCCGATGTCCGTGCAGGGGCTGTCGCGTACAGCCCGCACTCGAATGCACTACATCGATGGTACGAGACGGGCGTGGGCGGACAAGCGAAAGCCCGGCGCGCTTCTGCGCCGGGCCTGCTCACGCCCTCAGCCTCGCCGCTGCGAGGTCAGCCCGAAGATTCCTTCTCGGTCGCTGCGGCGTTGGACTCATCGTCTGCCGCATCGCTGCTCGATGCATCCGCCATCGCATCGTCCTCGGACTCGCTGTCCGGACTCGACGCTTCCTGCCGGAACTCGCGAATGCCGCGCCCGAGCGCGCCGCCGAGGTCGGCGACACGGCTCGCCCCGAAGATCAGGGCGACGATCACGAGCACGATCAGCAACTCTTGCCAGCCCAGACCACCGATCATCGGTCAGCCCCCTCTGAACGCCCGCGCCCGCCACCATGCTGGTAGGCGCCGACAGGCCAAATCGTACCACGCACCTGCCGCCAGCAACCCCGCTGCGGCTAGTCCGCGATCCTCTCAATGAATACGTCCATGACGCCGCCGCAGATCTTGTCGTCGCCCTCGACGTCCTCGGTGAGGTCGACGGTGACGACGCGCGGGCGGCCATCGGCCATCGTCTCCATCGCTTCCTGCCAGACCTCGGCCTCGCCGCAGCCGCCGCCGATGGTGCCGCGGAAGCTGCCGTCCGGGCGCAGCAGCAGCTGCGCGCCGGGGCTGCGAGGCGTCGAACCGCGCGCGTCGGCGACGGTCGCGAGCACGCGACGCTCCCCGCGCTGCTGCGCTTCCCGAATCTCGGCGAACAGTCCGGCGTCTGCCATCGTTGCGTTGTCCCGTCCGGCTCCCGGCCTTCTCGTCTGCGTACAGTCTAGCAGCGTGCGCGCCGTGGCTCCTCGGCGTTACGTCCCCTGTCCGGTGGGGGTGCGGCCCTTGACCTCGCGCATCGGCAGGCCGCTCCCGCCGCGCTGCATCATCACCATCTCCGCGAGGATGGCGAGCGCGATCTCCTCCGGCGTCTCGGCGCCGATGTCCAGCCCGATCGGCGTGCGCACGACTTCGAGATCTTCCGCCGGGACGCCCTCCTCGGCGAGGTGCTGGAGCACGGTCCTGGTGCGGCGGCGGCTGCCGATCATGCCGACGTAGGCCGCGCCGCGGCCGATCGTGCGGCGCAGCGCGAGCTCGTCGACCTGGTGGCCGCGCGAGACCATCACCGCGTAGGTGCGCCCGTCGATCGCGAGCTTGTCGAGCACCTCGTCGACCTCGCCGGCGATCACCTCCGTCGCCATCGGGAAGCGCTCGCGATTCGCGAACTCCTCGCGGTCGTCGACGACCGTCACCTGGAAGCCGAGCGTCGAGCCGATGGTGGCGAGCGCGAGGCCGACGTGGCCGCCGCCCACAATCAGCAGGCGGCCGGGCGCCTCGAAGACCTCGAGCATGAGCCGCCCGTCGCCGGGGCGCGCCCGCGAGCGGCGCGCGACGAGATCGCCGTCCGCGCGCACGTAGACGGTCTGCGCCTCGATGCGCGGGCGGGCGGAGAGCGCCGCGCGGCCCGCCGCTACGGCAGCGTCGTCGATCGCGGGCGCGCCGAGGGCGCCGAGGGCCGGCCCGTCGGCGCGCACGAGCAACTTCGCCCCGAGCCGCAGCCCGTCCTGCTCGCCGGGATCGGTCACGGTCGCCACGGCCACGGCGGGGCCACCGCCGAGGGCGGCCTCGATCTCCGCAACGAGCTGCGCTCGCACGTCCTCGTGTCCGCTTGCCTGTGGATCGCTCATCGCTGCCTCTCGGTCGCGATCATATCGCTGCGAGTCGTGACGTGCGCACGGCCTGCCTGGATCTAGATGTTGAAGAGCACGTGCAGCACGTCGCCGTCCCGCACCACGTAGTCACGACCCTCGGTGCGGAGGCGGCCGAGGCGGCGCAGTTGCGCCTCGCTGCCCGCCTCCAGCAGCTCGTCCCAGCGGCAGACCTCGGCGCGGATGAAGCCGCGTTCGAGGTCGCTGTGAACGCGCCCCGCCGCCTCCAGTGCGCTGCCGCCACGGGGCAGCGTCCAGGCGCGCGCCTCGCGATCGCCGATCGTGAGGAACGAGTGCACGCCCAGCAGCTCGTAGGTCTCGTGGATCACGCGGTCGAGCGGCGAGAGTTCCGGCAGGCCCAGTTCGAGGCGGAAGGCAGCCGCCTCGTCGGGGTCCATCTGCGCGAGTTCCGCCTCGATGCGCGCGCTGAGCGCGACGACGGCGACGCCGCGCGACGCGTGCCGCGCCGCATACTCCGCCTCGATCTCGTCGAGCCTCGGCAGGTCGTCCTCGTCGACGTTGACGAGGATCAGCAGCGGCCGGCGCGTGGCGAACTGGTAGCTCGCGAGCCGCCGCCGCTCACCCTCGCCGAGATCGAGCGCGCGCAGCGCGCCGCCCCCCTCGAGGGCCTCGCGCAGGTGCAGCAGCAGCGCCCGGTCCTGCTCGAGCGGGCCGCGCTCGCCGGCGGGCAGCGAGCGCAGCTCCGGCTCGATCCGCTCGATGCGGCGCTCGATCAGCGCGAGGTCGGCATAGGTCAGCTCGAGCTGCATCGCCTCGATGTCGCGATCGGCGTCGACGCCGCCCTCGGGCGACGGCACGGCGGGATTCGCGAAGGCGCGGGCGACGAGCACGAGTGCGTCCATCTGCGCCAGCTCCTGGAGCCGCTGCGCGTCGACCCCGGATGCGTCGAAGGCGGCGCCGGGGTAGTCCGCCAGGCGCAGCTCGGCGTAGGTCGTGCGCTTCGAGCCCTCCTGCTGCGCGAGACGATCGAGCCGTTCGTCGGGCACGGAGGCCGCGCCGAGGTTCGGCTCCAGGCGCGAGCTGTAGGCGCCCACCTCCGCCGCGCCGCGCGTCAGCGCGTTGAAGAGCGAGGTCTTGCCCGATCGCGGCAGCCCGACGATTGCGATGTCCATGCCGCCAGCGTCGGACGGGCCGCGGGCTGGCGCAACGCCTCGGCGGCGCCACGGGCGAGCAGGGTCAGCCCTGCGCCCAGTCCGGCAGCGTCGCGTCGGGCTCCGAGTCGTAGACGGCGATGTAGGGTTTGATGTCCAGCACCGGCGTGCCATCGACGAGATCGAGGCCCTCCACCTCGACGCTCGCGCCGCGGACCGCGCGCAGGCGGCAGACGGTGACGGCGAGCGGGTTGGGGCGCGCGCCCCCGCGCAGCGCCAGCGCGCCGAGCAGCGGCAGACGCTCGTCGCCGCCGGGGTGTGCGTGCCGCCGCTCGCGCAGCTCCGGCGGGATGCGATCGAGCCAGCCGACGACGATCACGTGCGAGAATCCATTGAGGCCGTCGAGCGCGGGCGCCAGGTCGGGCGCCAACTCGATGTGGCTGCGGACGCGAGTCCAGTCCTGGCGGCCGGGGTCGTGCTCGCCGTTGCGGACGACGCCGATCGGGGTGAGCGAGATCGGGTCAGAAGGCTCCGCCATGCCAGCGATTTCCCGTCGTGCGCGCCCGCGCCGGAGGGCTGCTCAGCCGCCGCGCCAGGCCCCCGTCAGAGAGCGCTGCAGGCGCTTTTCCGCTATACTATGCATGTGCCGGTGAGAGTAGGTCCTCCGTCGTCGTTCCACTGCGCCGCCGACCCGCGAGAAGCCTCCTTGCCTGACGCGGATTTCACCTCCCCAGCTGTCTCGCATCCGGACACGGACCGGGCGCGTGGCGATCACCAGCGCGTCCGATTCCGCGCATCCCGCGCGGGCTGACGAGGGCATATGGCGAGCCGCGCAACGAAGACGACCAAGGCCAAACCCCGCACCCGTAACGGCGTGCGCTCGAACGGCCGCCGCAACGGCGCCGGCGCGCGCAGCAACGGCGGCAACAGCGACTACACCGCTGAGCACATCCAGGTCCTCGAAGGACTCGAGGCGGTGCGCCGCCGCCCCGGCATGTACATCGGCTCCACCGACCAGCGCGGCCTGCACCACCTGATCTACGAGATCGTCGACAACGCGATCGACGAGGCGATGGCCGGATCCTGCGACCGCATCGACATCACGATCCACCCCGACGGCAGCGTCTCCGTGGAGGACAACGGGCGAGGCATCCCGGTCGACAAGCACGAGAAGACCGGCCTCTCCGCCGTCGAGACGGTGCTGACCACGCTGCACGCCGGAGGCAAGTTCGGCGGCGGCGGCTACAAGGTCTCCGGCGGCCTGCACGGCGTCGGCGCCTCCGTCGTCAATGCGCTCTCGAGCGAACTCGAGGTGACCGTCGCCACGGACCGCGCGCTCTTCCGCCAGACCTATGAGCGCGGCCTGGCCACCTCGCAGCTCGCGAAGGTGCGGGGCGCGAAGCCGGAGCACACCGGCACCACGATCCGCTTCCTGCCCGACAACCAGGTCTTCGAGACGCTGGACTACGACTTCGAGATGCTGGCCTCGCGCTTCCGCGAGATGGCCTACCTCACGCGCCGCACCTGGATCGCCTTCCGCGACGAGCGCGGAACCGAGTCCGTGAACGGCGCCGGCGAGACGGAGCCGCACGAGCGCTCCTACTACTTCGACTCCGGCATCGAGGCCTACGTGCGCCACCTCAACCGCGGGCGCACCCCGCTCCACCCTGACCCGATCCACGTCGCCGAGGAGCGCGACGGCACGCTGATCGAGGTCGCGCTGCAGTACAACTCAACCTACCAGGAGACCTCCTACTCGTTCGCGAACTGCATCCACACGATCGACGGGGGTAGCCACCTCACGGGCTTCCGCTCCGCGCTCACCCGCGCGCTCAACGAGTACGCGCGGCGCGCCAAGCTGCTCAAGGACGAGGACCCGAACCTCTCCGGCGAGGACACCCGCGAGGGCCTCGCGGCCGTGATCAGCGTCAAGCTCGCCGAGCCGCAGTTCGAGGGCCAGACCAAGACGCGGCTGGGCAACCCGGAGGTCAAGGGGCTGGTCGAGTCCACCGTCGCCTCACGGCTCGCGACGCTGCTCGACGAGAACCCCTCGATCGGCCGGCGCATCATCGAGAAGGCGGTGACCGCCTCGCGCGCCCGCGAGGCCGCCCGCAAGGCGCGCGATCTGGTGCAGCGCAAGGGCGTGCTCGAGGGCTCGATGCTGCCTGGCAAGCTCGCCGACTGCTCGGAGACCGATCCGGAGCTGTCCGAGATCTACCTCGTCGAGGGTGACTCTGCCGGCGGTACGGCCAAGGCCGCGCGCGACCGCCGCACGCAGGCGATCCTGCCGCTGCGCGGCAAGATCCTGAACGTCGAGAAGGCGCGCCTCGAGAAGATGCTCGCGCACGAGGAGATCCGCATCATCATCACCGCCCTCGGGACCGGCTTCGGCGAGGGCTATGACAGCTCCAAGCTACGCTACCACAAGGTCATCATCATGACGGACGCCGACGTGGACGGCGCCCACATCCGCACGCTGTTGCTGACCTTCTTCTGGCGCTACATGCCGCGCCTGATCGAGGACGGCCGCCTCTACATCGCGCAGCCGCCGCTCTACAGCCTCAGCCACCGCGGGCGTACTGACTGGCTGTTCACCGAAGCGGAGCGCGATCGCTACTTCGAGGTCAACGCGAAGCGCGCCGCCGCCGGCAGCCTGCAGCGCTACAAGGGCCTCGGCGAGATGAACGCGGACCAGCTCTGGGACACGACGATGGACCCGGAGCGGCGATCGCTGCTGCAGGTGCACGTCCACGACGTCGCCGAGGCGGACGACCTGTTCACCCGCCTGATGGGCGACGCCGTCCCGCCGCGCCGCGCCTTCATCATGACCCACGCCCTCGACGCCACGCTCGACGTCTAGCGACCCCGCTCGTGACCCCCACAGCCGGGGGCTCCCGGCGGCCGCTACGTGCACGCTCGTATCGGCTCTAGCCCCAACCCGCCTTCGGGTCGAATCCGATTTCCCCCAGGAACTCTCGGAGGCTGCACGAAGCGATCTCCAAGCGGCTGCATGCCGTTGTCATCGCGATCTTGATTCCCGGCTTGTCGAGATGGTCCTTGGTGACAACGACGACATCCGCTCGGCCCCTCCGGCGGAACTCAAGGGCCTGGGCCAGCACGTGTGGATCGGCTGGCTCGCCCTCGGCGTCGGCCTCGACGACGTCGCCCGCGCGGCTCATCACCTCGGCAAGAACATCCTCGCGAGGCTCATACGAATGGTCCATGTACCCGTAGACATTCAGCGCCCACGTTTCCGGCGTATCGGTGATACCGCTCCTGACGGAGTTCCTTCCGAACCGCCCAAGGGAAGAAGACCCGGCCCGCCTGCACCATCTCCTTGAGGCCCTCGAAGAACTCCCATTGCCGATCTGGTGGGATTACGTGCTTCGCATCAATGATCACCAACGAGTCGAGGACCGCAATCCGCGGCGTGACGTTCACGCACGGCCGCCGATCTCGCTGGCGAGCTCCGCGAGCTCGGCACCGTTGAGCCGCAGGTAGCGCCGCGCATCAAGTTCGCTAAGGTGGTCCCTCGACATGGCGGCGAGGACAGACCCCGCCGCGCGTGGTCCTACTTCAAGCAACCTCCGCTTCGGTGCCCGAGGCGGAGTGCGCGCGCGCCCGAAACCCTTATCGAAGTCCGCCAACGGAGCGTTCCGTTCGACCTCTTCATAAAGATCGTCCCCAGCAAGTCCGGCGCGGATCAGCCCGACCGCCGTCGCTCGCAGACTCGCATTGAACCTCGACGCGATGTACTCGACGAGCGCGAAATCCGGCTCACTCACCCGCGCCGTCGCTCCAACCTCCGCCATTAAGGAATCCGTCGGTAGCAGCGCCGCGCTTGCCACGTCCTCGCACCAACGCTCCGCGGCATCCACATCCGCTGCTGCGCCCACGCCTTCCAGACATGCCGTCGCTGTCTCCGACGCGAGGTGCGCAAGCTCGTGCAGCATTGTGAATACCCGCGCCGGCACGTTCTCGCGCGTGTTCACAGCCACCAGCGGCGCGTAGTCGTCGGCGAGCGCGAAGCCTCGCAACCCACCGCGGCCAAGCTGTAGCTGCATGACGAGCACGCCTCGACTCTCAGAGGCGTCACGCCATGCATCGAACGCCTCAGTCGGACTCGCCCACTCCAGTTGTTCCCCAAGCATCACGCCGAGCCACGTCCGCAGGGTCGCACCTGCCAACCCGGCATTCTGTCGTGGGGACAGCTCGGGTATGGCGACGACTTCCCCCTGCTCATCCCGCTCAAGCAGGCTCAGAAGCCGCTGCATCCGCCGGGCACGACGGACCCAGAGCAACTCAGCAGCGCTCAGCTCTCTCCGCGTTCTCCCCACAGCACGCCGTAGTTGGGGTGGAAGCCCACTCGATTCGGGTGGCTTCGGGAGGAAGAAGATCGACTTCGGGCGGCGCAGTTTCTCGGCGAGCCGTGTGAATTGCCCCCGCGTGGGTCCGCCCGCGCCCTCTACCCACCCAGCGACAATCGACTCGTCGATCTTCGGGTGCGCCGCCAACTCGCCGTGCGAGTAGCCGGACTCCTCGACAGCCCACTTGAGGACCTCGGGGTTCACGGGTGGTCGTGCACGCGGCATCGGGGATCCTGCTGCCCTCTGGCGTTTCGGTACGCTGCGGCCCAACATAGCGATCCGCACACGCTGCTTCGAGTATCAGACAGGGTAGCCGACGCCTCGTGACTCCCAGCACCGAGGACTCCCCTCCCCCGCTCCACGTCGAGTTCGATGCGGGCGAGGCGTGCCCGATCGCGTTCGGGGGGGATCCGGCCGTGGTGTTGTACTTCGCCTCGTGGGCGTTCTCGCTGCGCTTCGGAGCGCAGCACGAGTTGGCGCTCGCCGCGCGCCGCATGGAGACGGCGCACAAGGTCGCGCTGCGCCCGCTGCTGCGCTACGCCGACCGGCGCGTCGAGGACGAGGCGGACCGCCGCGAGCTCCAGCGGATGTGGCAGGACCCCGCACCGCTCGCGGACTGCTGCCGCGCCGTCGCCGCCGCGACCGCCGCCGGCGACCGCCAACTCGACGAGCTGATCGAGGGCTACGAGGATCTCTCGCCGCGGCTCAGCGAACTCGCGGCGATGTGCGACTGGGCCGCCGCGCAGGGCGCGCGTGTGCGGCTCTCGTTCGACCTCGGCAACATCAACGAAGCCGCCGCCGATTGAGCGCCGATCGCGGGCGTGCCACGATTCACTCATGAGCTGGGACTTTCAGCGGGCCCGCCTGCGGGAGTACGAGCGGTTGCTGCGCGGCCCGGGCCTGGCCGCGATGGGGCTCCGCTGGGTGCTCGGCCCGCAGGGCGCGTTCGTGATGAATGGGCCGCTGCTGCGCCTGCCCGACGAGCTGGGCCTGGAGCCGCAGCTGCACGTGCTCGATATCGGCTGCGGGCGCGCATCGGTGCTGCGCTTCATGGACGGGCGCGTGCGCTTCGATCGCGAGCCCGTCGGCCTCGACTTCTCGCGCACCATCCTGCGGCACGCGCAGCGCGACGCGGCGGGGACGGCCCGCCCGCCCGCACTCGTGCAGGGCTCAGCGACCTCCCTGCCGATCGCCTCGGGCGTGTTCGACCTCGTGCTCTGCGGCTATGTCGTTAAACACCTCGACGACGACGGCCTGCGCGATCTGCTCGATGAGACGTGGCGCGTGCTCGCGCCGGGCGGGCTGGCGCTGATCTGGGAGTTCGCACCGACCGGGCGGCGCCTCCTCGATGCCTGGAACCGGCGCTGGATGGGCCGACACGTGCGCTCGCCGCAACTGCGCTCCGGCCGCACGCTGCTGCGCTTCGCACAGGATGCCGGCTTCCCGTTCGCGATCGAGGCGGGGCTGCGCCCCTTCCTGCTGCCGCCGGTCCCGCGCGCCTCGATCCTCTTCGGCCGCCCGCCCGACGAGGACTGAGGACGGGTGCGTCAGACCCCGTAGAGCCCGCGCTCGGCGACGAGCCGCCGCACCGCGGCGGGCAGCAGCGGCGCGGTCGGCTCGCCCTCGCGCAGGCGGCGCCGCAGCTCCGAGGCGGAGACATCGAGCCGCGGAATTGGCACTCGGTCGACGCGCTCAGCCAGACTCGGGAACGCCTCGACCGCTGCGGGCGGCAACGCCGCGCCGTCCCCGGCGGCCTCGTCGCCCCGCTGCGCGAGCGCGAGGCGCGCGAGTTCGAGGATGCGCTGGGGCTGCCGCCAGTTCGGCGAGTCGGCGAGGGCGTCCCAGCCGAGGATGAACCACCACTCGTGGCCCGGGGCCTCCGCCTGCAGCTCCTCCAGCGTCTCCGCCGTGTAGCTGGGGCCGGGCCGGCGCACCTCGACATCGCTGACCTCGGCCCACGGCAGCGCCTCCTCGACGGCCGCGCGAGTCAGCGCGAGACGGTCGGCGGCCGGCGAGACGTTGCTGTCCGCCTTCCGCCACGGGTCGCCCGCCGGCGCCAGCAGCACACGGTCGAGGGCGAGCGCCTGCCTCGCGGCAGCCGCCAGCACCAGGTGCGCAAGGTGCGGCGGGTCGAAGGTGCCGCCGAGGACGCCGATGCGCATTGCCGCTACTCCCAGATCAGTGCGACCGCGCCGACGCGGATCGTCGTGCCGGGCCTCACGCCTTCCCTCGAGAGCGCACGCGCCAGGCCGAGCCGCCGCAGCCGGTCGAGCAGCTCCTCGCGGGCCTCGTCGTCATCGAGGTCGAAAGTCGCCGCCAGCCACTCGGGCGTGCGTCCGCGCACCACCACCCTGTCCCTGGCGTCGCGTTCGATGCGGAAGCGCTCGCGGCGTACCTCGCGCACTTCCACCGGCTGACTGAGCAAGGCCTCCTCGGCCTGCTCACTCATGAGCTGCTCGCGCAGTAGCTGGAAGGCCCGCTCGGCGAGTTGGCGCGTGCCTTCGCGCGAGGCGGCGGAGATCGCGAACCACGGCGTCTCCTGCGCCTCGAGCAGCGCTTCGAGCAGCTCGACATGCGCCCGCGCGTCCGGGTCGTCGATCTTGTTGAGCGCCAGCACCTGCGGCTTCTCGGCGAGGCCGTGCCCGAACGTCGCCAGCTCGCGGTCGATCAGCTTGCGGTCGGCGAGCGGGTCATCGCGCGTCATATCGAGGACGTGTACGAGCACGCGCGTGCGCTCGATGTGCCGCAGGAACTCGTGCCCGAGGCCCACGCCCTGGCTTGCGCCCTCGATCAGCCCCGGCATGTCAGCCGCGACGAACGAGTCGTAGCCGAGCTCGACGACGCCGAGCTCCGGCTCAAGCGTGGTGAACGGGTAGGCCGCTACCTTCGGATGCGCCGCCGACCACGCGCCGAGCAGCGTCGACTTGCCCGCGTTCGGCAGCCCGACGAGCCCGATGTCCGCCAGCAGTTTGAGCTCCAGCCGCAGGCGGCGGCGCTCACCCGACATCCCTCGCTGCGCGAAGCGCGGCGTGCGACGCGTCGCGGTCGCGAAGCGCTTGTTGCCCCAGCCGCCGCGCCCACCCCTCGCAACGATCGCCTGCGCGCCCTCGGCTGCGAGGTCAGCGAACGGCCTCTCGTCCTTGGCGCTGGTCCGCCCCTGCGCTTCATCGCCGGGGTCCAACTCCCAGACCACGCACCCCACCGGCACGGGCAGCCACAGGTCCTTGCCCGCCGCACCCTTGCGCTGCACCGAGCTCCCCGGCTGCCCGTGCTGCGCGGAGCGTGTTCTGCGATCCCGATAGGCGCCGAGACCCGTCACGGTCCGCTCGGCACCGAGCCCGACGGCGCCGCCTCGGCCGCCGTCGCCGCCATCAGGCCCGCCGTGCGGCACAAACTTCTCGCGCCGGAAGGAGACGACCCCGTCGCCGCCCTTCCCGGCTACCACCTCGATCTCAACTTGATCAATCACGGGATCTACTCCACACCGGAACAGGGCTGATTGTCCACGAGTGGGTATCGGTTGGGGAGAGTGGGGGGTGTACGGAGTCGTAGTAGTAGGACTGTGCGGCATGTGGAGAGCCGGGCTGTCGGCATGCACCACGGGCGATATCGCCCACCGTGCGGTGTGGACGAGAGCGGAACCGGCGCGGGCGGGTCGTGGCTAAGTGGTGGGTTACCGTGGAGCGTGGCTCCGAGGCGCACGGGCGGCACCCGCCGGGATGCGCGCGCCTGCCATGGTTACCCGGAACGTGTGAACGGCTGGACCTCACGTTACCCACAACGTATCCGGAGGCGATGCGCGCCAGTCAAACGCTGGGAGAGCCCGCCAGCAGCGCGGCCACTCGATTGAGGATGCGCTGCGAGCAGTCGTACTTCGAGAGCAGCGGCAGCGCGTCGCGGCCACCGTCCCGATCGAGGATCACGATGCGGTTCGTATCCACGGCGAAGCCGGCGTCTGGGGCGCTCACGTCATTCGCGACGATCAGTTGTGCGCCCTTTGTCTCCAGCTTGAGGGCGGCGTTCTCCAGCACGTCATCGGTCTCGGCGGCGAAGGCGACCTTGATCAGCCCGTCCTGGGCGATCGAGGCGATCAGGTCGGGGTTGCGCTCGAGCTCGAGCGTCCAGTGTTCGAGGCCGCCGCGCTTCTGCTTGCGCTCCAGTGCCTCGCTCGGGCGGTAATCGGCGACGGCGGCGGCCATGATCAGCACGTCGCAGCGCGGTACGTGCGCCTGCAAGGCGGCGAGCATCTCCCGCGCGGTCTCGACGTGGACCACCTCGGTCGCCTCCGGCGTCGCGATCTCGGCGCTCGTGATCAGCACGACGTCGGCGCCACGGTCGCGCGCCGCCTCGGCGACGGCGTGGCCCATCTTCCCGGTGGAGCGGTTGCCGATGAAGCGCACGGGGTCTGCGGGTTCGCGCGTGCCGCCTGCCGTGACGGCGATACGCACGCCAGCGAGGTCGCCGTACTCGCGTCCGATTCGCGCCTTCACGTGGTCCACGAGCGCCGCCGGTTCCATCAGCCGCCCGGCGCCCACCTCGCCCGAGGCGAGCCGCCCCTCGACGGGTCCGAGGAACTCGACGCCGCGCACGCGCAGTGTCGCGGCGTTGTCCTGTGTCGCCGCGCTCGCCCACATCTGCGCATCCATAGCCGGCGCGATCAGCACGGGCCCGCGCATCGCCAGTGCGGTCAGCGAGACGAAGTCGTCGGCGATGCCGTGCGCGATCCGCGCGATCGTGGAGGCGCTGGCCGGCACGATCAGATAGAGGTCGGCGCTGCGGCCGAGCGCGACGTGAGGCTCGGCGTGGGGCCCGGCCGCCGCCCAGAGGTCGACGAACGGCTCGCGCCCGGTGATTCCGCGGAAGGTCAGCGGCCCGATGAACTTTGTCGCCGCCGCGGTCATCACGACTTCGACGGCCGCGCCCGCCTGCACGAGGCGGCTCGTGACCTCGACGGCCTTGTAGGCGGCGATCGAGCCGCTCACGCCGAGCACGATCGTGCGGCCGCTCAGCGGCAGCGTCGGCGCGCTCACCGGTTCGCCTCGTAGACCAGGCGCAGGCCCTCGAGGTTGAGATCGTCCTCGACGGCGTCGATGCAGCAGGCCGCGCCGGCGATCACGCCGGCGTAGCCGCCGGTCGCGATCACGGTCGCGGTGGCGCCGATCTCCGCCTTGAGGCGGCGCACCATGCCGCACACCATCTCGGCGTAGCCGTAGACGATGCCGGACTGCATCGAGTGTTCGGTGTTGCGGCCGATGACGCCCTCCATGCGCGGGCGCTCGATGCTGACGCGGGGCAGCTTCGCCGCGCGCTCGAACAGCGCGTCCGAGGCAATGCCGATGCCGGGAGCGATCGTGCCGCCGAGGTAGTCGCCCTCGGCGGAGATCGCGTCGAGGACGAGCGCCGTGCCGAGATCGACGACGATCAGCGGCGGTGTGTGGCGGGCGAGCGCGGCCACGGCGTGCAGGATGCGGTCCGCGCCCAGCTCGTGCGGGTTGTCGCAGCGGATCGGGATCCCGGCCTGCATGTCCGCACCGACGACGAGCGGCTCGCAGCCGAAGCTGTCGCGGCAGACGGCCTCGAAGGTGGCCTCGAGGGTGGGCACGGTGGAGGAGAGCGCTGCGCTGGCGATCTGTTGCGGCGCCACGCCGTGGTGACACAGTTGATTGACGAGGTCGCGCGCGTAGTCGACGGCTGGGCGGTCGGCGTCGCTGGCCATGCGCAGGCGTGAGGCGAGGCGCGGCCCGTCGTAGACGCCGATCGCGATGCTTGTGTTGCCGATGTCGATGGCGAGAAGCAGGGTGTGGCTCCAGGGGCTGGTGCGGGAGGGACCGCTGCGGGAGGTCGCGGGTCGCGATTCAGCGGCGCAGTAGGGGCGGTCTCGCGGCGAGGCGAGCGCGCGGATTATACACAGTTCATCCCAACGCCGCCCCGCAGAGTGCGACGTGCTGGGGAAAGCGGCGCGGTGCTCACATAACAGGCTTGTGCCGAGTGCTGTCGGTTCGCTAGCCTCCCGTCTGTTAGGGGCATCGACATCGACGCGGGGCACCCTCGGAGTTGATAGCGGGGGCGAGGGAGCGGCGGGCCCTGAGCAGGCAGACTTGATCGTGGGACCGTGTGCGCGTGTTACCAACATGTGTGTATTGGTCGTTGACATCCGTACGGGGGCAGCTCTTCAGCGCGCGTGCGCTGCTGCGGCGCCCTGTGAAGACGCCGGAAAGGTACGAGGGTGCAACAGGACCCGGCTCAGCTCTGGCAGTCCGCACTCCGCTACCTCCGGCAGCACGTTTCGGAAGCCAATTATCAGACGTGGCTCGCCGATACCGAGGGAGTCCGCCTCGACGGCTCCACGCTGATCATCGGCACGCGCTCCGAGTTCGTCACCGAGTGGCTGCAGCAGCGCCTGCGGCCCTTGATGCTGCGCACGCTCACGGACCTCGCCGATCGCCCGATCGAAGTCGGGTTCGAGCCGTTGCGCCCTCCGGCGGACGATTCGCCGCTGCTGCAGCGGGCGGGGGCGCCCGATTCCGGCAGGCCGTCCTACCCGCGCCCCAGGCTGCACGCCCGCTACGTCTTCGATACCTTCATCGTCGGTCCGGGCAACCGGCTCGCGTTCGCCGCGGCCGAGGGCGTCGCCGATTCTCCCGGCACGCTGCATAATCCGCTCTTCCTCTACGGCGCGGTCGGCCTCGGCAAGACGCACCTGCTCCAAGGCATCGGCCACCGGCTGGTCAAGGAGGGGCGGCAGATCACCTACATCTCCGCCGAGCAGTTCACGAACGACCTCGTGACGGCGATCCAGAAGCGTACGCAAGAGGAATTCCGTGCGCGCTACCGCTCCACCGACGCGCTGCTGATCGACGATATCCAGTTCGTCGGCGGCAAGGAGGCGACGCAAGAGGAGCTGTTCCACACCTTCAACAGCCTCTACGAGGCGGAGTGTCAGATCGTGATCACCTCGGACAAGAGTCCGGTGCTGATCCCGGACCTCGAGGAGCGGTTGCGCTCGCGCTTCGAGTGGGGAATGACCGCGGACATCCAGGCGCCCGACCTAGAGACGAGAGTCGCGATCCTCCGCTCGAAGGCCGAGGAGCAGCGCGTGCGGATCGACGACGACGCGCTGCACGTCATCGCGCGGCGCTTCACGAGCAACATCCGCGAGCTTGAGGGCTCCCTGACGCGCGTCGTCGCCTACTCGCGGCTCATGGGCGAGCGGATTGAGCCTGCGTTGGTGCAGTCCGCACTCGCCTCGCTCGATCCGACGGAGCCGCGGCTGCCGCCCTCGCCGGAGGCGATTCTCAACGTCGTCTGCCGCTACTTCGAGATCGACCGCGAGGCGCTGCTCTCCAAGAGCCGCGAGAAGCGCGTCGCCTACCCTCGCCAGCTGGCGATGTATCTCATGCGCGAGCTTGCGCACCGCTCGCTCGCCGAGATCGGTCAGACCCTCGGTGGCCGCGACCACTCCACCGTCCACCACGGCTGGAGCAAGATGGAGCGCTCCGTCCAGGTCGACCCCGAGACGAAGCGCGACATCGGCACGCTGCGCGAGCTGGTCGAGCGCGCCCGCGAGGTGGCGTAGCGCCACTCGCCCCTTCTCGACGATACCGACGATGGATCTCACCTGGCGCGGAGGGAACCGAGGAAGCCACGGGCGTTGCCTGCGGGAGGGCTCGCGCCGCGATCCTGCGCGTGGCGTTTGTCGCGATCACGTTCGGGCTCCACGTCAGGCGACCCGAACGGGCTGCGGAAGCTGCCGGGGAGTCAGCTCGGCCCCGACTGACGGCCGTGCGCGCCCTTCGGCCTCAGCGCGCTCGGCCAAGGGCGTAGTGCACGAGCGTGCGCGCGCTGGCGCCGGCGTTGCCTTTGACCAGCACTCCGCGGTCCCGCCCCGCGTCCATCACGCCGGCGATGTCGAGGTGCGCCCAGGGGGTGTCCCCGGCGAAGCGTTGGAGGAACTTCGCGGCGGTGATCGACCCGGCGTTGCGGCCGCCGGTGTTCTTGATGTCGGCCACGTCCGAGCGGATCTGCTCGTCGTACTCCTCGTCCAGCGGGAAGCGCCAGAGCTTCTCGCCGGAGGCCGCCGCGGCGCGCTCGAGGTCGCTGTAGAGCCGGTCGTTGTTCGCGAAGACGCCGATGCGCACGTTGCCCAGCGCGACCGCCATCGCTCCGGTCAGCGTGGCCACGTCGACGAGCGGCGTGCAGCCCTGCGACTTCGCGTAGGCGAGCGCGTCGGCGAGCACGAGGCGGCCCTCCGCGTCCGTGTTGATCACCTCGATCGACTGGCCGTCCATGGCGTAGAAGACGTCGCCCGGCTTGGTCGCCGTGCCGCTCGGCATGTTTTCGGTGCAGGGGGCGATCGCGGTTACGTTGATGGCGGGCTCGAGGCGGGCGATCGCGCCGATCGCGCCGATCACCGCGGCCGCGCCGCTCATGTCGCCCTTCATGCGCTCCATGCTCGCCGGCGGCTTGAGCGAGATGCCGCCGGTGTCGAATGTGATGCCCTTGCCGACGAGGCCGATGCTGCGCCGGCCGCGACCGCCGCGGTAGCGCAGCACGATGAACTTCGGAGGCTGCTGCGAGCCCTGGGCGACCGAGAGGTAGGAGTTCATGCCGAGCCGCTCGGCCGCCGCGCGCTCGATCACCTCGCACTCGATGCCGAGTTCGTCCGCGCGCGCCTGGGCCTGCTCGGCGACGTCGCTGGGGTTCATGAGGTTGGCGGGTGAGTTGGCGAGGTCGCGCGTGAAGTTCTGCGCCTCGGCGAGAATCGCGCCCCGCTCCGCGCCCCGTGTCGCCGCGGCGGCCCGCCGCTCCGAGGTCTCGACGATGGTCAGCGCCGCCACCGATCCGCGCGGCTTGTCCTGCGCCCGGGTGCGGTGCTGGTCGAAGCGGTAGAGGCCGAGATCGAAGGCCTCGGCGAGGATCTGCCCCGTCGTCTCCGCATCGCGCGCCGCGAGGGCGGCCCCCTGCGCGGAGAGCGCGACGCGGCCAGCGTCCAGGCCGCGCAGTGCGCGCGCCAGCCCTGCGGTCTGGTTGCGCAGCCGGTCCGGCGTCAGTTGGTCGCGCTTGCCGAGGCCCTGCACCACGACTCGCGCTGCGGGAATGCGCCCGCCCGTGGCCAGCGGCGCCACCTCGTTCGCGCGGCCCGGCGCCAGGCCGGAGCGCAGCAGTGCCGTGATTGCGCCGTCGAGCGCCCGGTCCAGGGCGGCTGCCGCGCCGCCCAGCCGGCGCGTGCCCTCCGGCACGGCCACGACGATGGTGTCTGCCTGCTGGGCCGCCAGCTCCCCGCTCACGACATCGATTTGCATCGGGGGGGTCCTTTCGTAGGCTTGGGACATCCGGGTAGACGCTCGTGTGCGAGCGTACGCTATCATTGCGCGACGGCCCGGCTCCGGAAACGGCGCCCGGCCGACGGGAACACGGGCGCTACAGGGCAGGGCATCGCGATGAAGACATTGCGAGCGCGTCTTGCGCGCTACCTTCTCCTTTCGACCGATCCCAGGCGCAGGGGCCTGAGTTGGTGGGACGCCTCGGAGTTGGGGCTCGTCGCCCTCGGGTTCCTCTGCTACTTCCTGGTGCGCGGCGCGGTGGTGGACCGGACGGCGGACGCCTTCGCGAACGCGCACTGGATCGTGAATCTGCAGTTCTCGTACGGGTTGTTCGTGGAGCCCGCCTTCCAGACCTGGGTGCTGGAGTACGGGCTGCTGCGTCGCGCCCTCAACTTCGTCTACTTCTGGATGGACTTCCCGCTGATCGTCACGGTCGGGCTGGTGCTGTTCTGGAAGTGCCGCCACGCCTACACGCTGACGCGCGACTCGATGCTGATCTCGGGCGGCATCGCGCTCGTGATCTACTGGCTCTACCCGGTCGCGCCTCCGCGCTTCCTCAGCGAGTGGGGATTCATCGATACGCTCGAGGTCTACGACAACCTCTCGTACCAGGCGCAATCGCTGCAGCCGTTCGTGAATCCGTTCGCGGCGGTGCCCTCGCTGCATGTCGGTTGGGCGTTGCTGCTGGCCGTCGGCGTGTTCGCGGCGACGCGCAACCCCTGGCTGCGCGGGGCGTCGCTGCTCACCATGGTGCTCCAGTCGATCGCGGTGATCGGCACGGGGAACCACTACATCTTCGACGGCCTCGCGGGGCTGGCCGTATGCGGCGTGGCCCTCGGCCTGACGGTGGTGCTGCACCGCGGCGGGTATCCGTGGATCCGGCGATGGCTGGTGGCGTGGGCGGGGCTCGCGGCCGGGCGAGCGGAGCGACGGACGCGCGGACGCCCGCCCGCTCGCGGACTGCGACCCGGGGCGTCGTAGCGGCCCTCGCGAGGCCCCGGCAGCCTCACGGGCCGCGCACGCATTGCATCAAACGTAAACGGTTAGCGACTCGGGTTGCCGGCCCGTACCGCGACGATGGCGCAGCGCAACCCCGAACTCGCGAGCGGACGCACGGTCCGCTCCTTCCGCCCGCAGGCACGACGGTGCGCCAAGTCTTGGCCAGAGGCGAGCACATAGTTGTTATCATCTCCTCATGGAAGTACGGCGCAGGACAGGCGGGAACGCGAGCCGGTCACCGAGTACCTCCGCCAGGTAGCGCGCGCTGGGGAGCGCAGCGTTGTCGCGACGGTAGAGCGTTACATCGATCTGCTGGAGATCCACGGACCGCCCCTTGGGATGCCCATCGACCGACCGCTCGACTCCGGCGATCGGGCTGTACGAGTTGCGGGCTGGCGACCATCGCCTCGCCTACGGGGAGGCAGGCGGAACGCTGTACCTGGTGCACGCGTGGCGGAAGCAGGCGCGGCGAGCGTCGCAACGCGACGTGGCGCGAGCGCGAGGCAGGCTGCTCGAACTGAGGCAGTAGGCCAGGAGGAGTGAACCATGCGCCGGGCGAAGGAAATGTTCGAGGAGCTGCGGGCCGGGGATCCGGAGTTGCAGCGCGAGTACGACCGGCTGGGACCGCGGTTCCGGTTGATTGAAGCGATGGTGCGAGCGCGGAAGGCTCGCAAGCTCAGCCAGCGTGAGCTGGCCGAGCAGATCGGCGTGACCAAGACGGTCATCAGCCGCCTCGAATCAGGGGAACACAGTCCGCGCCTGGAGACGGCGTATGACATCGCGGAGGCGCTCGGATACCGGCTCGACGTGAAGCTGGTGAGGGAACGCAGGAAGGCCAGCCATCCAGGCGCCTCTACCCGGTGATGGGACATGCCAGGCAGTCGTCGCACGTAACGCATTGCCCCTCGCGGAAATGCCGTGGTAGCGTGGTGCGGTAGCCGCGGGCGCATGGATGCGCCCGGCCTGAGGGCGGTCGCCAGGGAGCGACAGCGGCTATCGCCCGGTCGGGGAAGACCGGAGCGGGTGTGTGCAGGCGGCGTGGACATAGCACAGGCAGAACAGGACCAGATCAGAACCAACGCATGAATTCCGTGGAGCGCAAGCGCGATCTCATTGCCGAGTACCAGACGCACGAGGGAGACACCGGCTCCCCCGAGGTGCAGGTCGCGCTACTCACCGAGCGCATCAACCATCTGACGGATCATCTCCGCACGCATACGCACGACTACGACACGCGGCGCGGCCTGCTCAAGCTCGTCGGCCAGCGCCGCCGTCAGCTCCGCTACCTCAGCAAGAAGGATGTGGGGCGTTACCGCACGCTCATCGGCAGGCTGGGGCTGCGCCGCTAGCGCGCTCCTCGCTGCTCCTTCCCCGTCCCGGCGTCACCCATTGCACGCGATACGTGCGGCCGCGCGCCGTACGCGCTTCGAGAGAGGGAGCGAGACCGATCAGAGCACGAATCCACCAGCAACTACGGCACAACGGGGCGCCAGCACACGCGCGCACCCGAGGAGGGAGCGCATGACCAGCGCCCAGAGACTTGAGACCGAAGAACGAACTTTCAGCACGGAGATCGAGGGCAAGTCCTTCACCGTCGGCGTCGGGCTGCTCGCCCTCAACGCCGCCGCCTCCTGCACCATCCGCTACGGCGACACGATGATCCTCTCGACCGTCGCCGAGGACGACGCGCGCGAGGGCATCGACTTCTTCCCGCTCACGATCGACTTCGAGGAGCGGATGTACGCGATCGGGAAGATCCCCGGCTCGTTCTTCCGCCGCGAGGGGCGACCCGGCAACGAGGCGATCCTCGCCGCGCGCATGACGGACCGGCCGATCCGCCCGCTCTTCCCCAAGGGCTTCCGGCGCGAGATCCAGGTGGTGCTGACCACGCTCTCCGCCGACCGCGAGCACCCTGCCGACGTCTTCGGCACCACGGCCGCCTCGACGGTGCTGGGCATGTCCAGCATTCCCTTCGACGGCCCCGTCTCGTCCGTGCGCGTCGCGCGCGTCGACGGGAGCTTCAAGGCGCTCCCCACCTACGAGGAGATCGCCGAATCCGACCTCGACCTGATCGTGGCCGGCACCGAGAACTCGATCGTGATGATCGAGGCGGGCGCCAACGAGGTGCCCGAGGCCGAGGTGATCGAGGCGATCGAGTACGCCCAGGGCGCGATCGCGCAGCTCAACGCACTGCAGCGCGAGATCTTCGAGGCGCTCGGCCGGGAGAAGGCCTCGTTCGAGCCGCCCAATCCGGACACGGAGATGAGAGAGAAGGTCCGTGAGGCCCTCGTCGGCCGCGACGACGAGATGCTGGCCGCCGTCCAGGGCGAGGGCTGGCGTGGCGTCGACGCCCTCGGCAAGGAGGTCTACGCCGCGATCGGCGACGACGAGCTGAACGCCCGCGCCGTGCGCAACGCCGTCGAGGACGAGATCAAGGTGCTGGTGCGGCGGCGCATCCTCGAGGATGGCCGGCGGCCCGACGATCGCGAGATCGACCAGGTGCGCGGCCTGCACTCCTCGGTCGGCTTGCTGCCGCGTGCGCACGGCAGCGGCCTGTTCCGCCGAGGCGGCACGCAGATCCTCTCGGTCGCGACGCTCGGCTCGCTCGGCGATCGCCAGCGCCTCGACACGCTCGCGCCCACGCAGTTCAAGCGCTACATGCACCACTACAACTTCCCGCCGTATTCCGTCGGCGAGGCGCGCTTCATGCGCGGCCCCGGCCGCCGCGAGATCGGCCACGGCCTGCTCGCCGAGCGGGCGCTGGAGCCGGTCCTGCCCGACAGCGATGAGTTCCCCTACGCGCTGCGTGTCGTCTCCGACGCGCTGATGTCGAATGGTTCGACCTCGATGGGGTCGGTCTGTGGGTCGACGCTGGCGCTGATGGACGCGGGCGTGCCGATCACGGCGCCGGTGGCCGGCATCGCGATGGGCCTGATCACCGGGGAGGGCGACGACTACCGGGTGCTCACGGACATCGCCGGCATCGAGGATGGCCTCGGTGACATGGACTTCAAGATCGCCGGTACCGAGCGCGGCGTGACCGCGATGCAGCTGGACACCAAGCTGCAGTCGCTGCCGGACGGGCTGCTCGAGACGGTCTTTGAGCGCGCCCGCGAGGCGCGGATGACGATCCTCGAGGTGATGCTCGACGCGATCCCCGAGCCGCGCGACGAGATGTCCCCGTACGCGCCGCGCGTCGAGCTGATCCAGATCGACCGCGAGAAGATCGGCGCGGTGATCGGCCCCGGCGGCCGCGTCATCAACGCCATCCAGGAGGAGACGGGCTCGAAGATCACCGTCGAGGACGACGGCACCGTGCTCGTCGCCGGCACCGACGCCGAGGGCGTCCGCAAGGCGCTCGACACGATCCGCGGCCTGACCAAGGAGATCGAGGTCGGCGAGGTCTACGAGGGCGCGGTGAGCCGCATCATGGCCTTCGGCGCCTTCGTCGAGATCCTGCCGGGCAAGGACGGCCTGGTGCACATCTCCGACCTCGCCGACTACCACGTCAACCGCGTGGAGGACGAGGTCTCCGAGGGCGACGTGCTGCGCGTGCAGGTGATCGAGATCGACAACCTCGGGCGCGTGAACCTCACCCGCCTGCGTGACGGCGACGATGGCAGTGAGCGCGTCGGCTTTGCCGACGGCGCCGACGAGCCGGAGCGCGAGCCTGCCTTCAGCGGCGGCGGTGGCCGGGGCGGCGGCGGTGGCGGCCGCGGAGGTCCGGGCGGTGGCCGTGGCGGGCCCGGCGGCGGCGGTGGCCGTGGCGGCGGCGGTGGCCGCGGTGGCCCGGGCGGTGGCCCGGGCGGTGGCCGTGGTGGCCCCGGTGGCGGCCGTGGTGGGCCTGGTGGCGGCCGTGGCGGGCCTGGTGGCGGCCGTGGCGGCCCCGGTGGCGGCCGTGGCGGCCCCGGTGGCGGCCGTGGCGGCCCCGGTGGCGGCCGTGGTGGCCCCGGTGGCGGCCGTGGTGGGCCCGGCGGCGGTGGTGGCCCCGGCGGCGGCAACGGCGGCGGCGAGGGTGGCGGCGAGCGTGGTGGTGGCGGCGGCGGCGGTCGCCGCTGGTAGCCTCCGGCAACGCGACCTGAATCGCTACACTTGCGCCCCGCCCCACCAGGCGGGGCGCAGTCGTACCGGGCGCGCAGTGCGGACAGGGGGCGCCGGATGATTCGGGCAGTGGTCAGCGGAAGCGGCAACATGGGCGCTCAGGTCCTCGCTACGCTCGAGGCGGCCGAGGACATCGAGCCGGTAGGCGTCGTCGAGCCGCTCGCCGGTGAGGCGGGCGAGATCGAGGCGGCGAGCGGCGCGGTCTACCCGCTGGCCGCGGACCCCGCCGCGCTGTTCGCGCAGCTGAGCCCGGACGTGGTCGTCGACTTCACGAATGCCGCCTTCACGCCGACGCTCGCCGAGGCCTGCCTGGCGCACGGTGTGCGCCCGGTGATCGGCACCTCGGGCCAGCCGGACGAGTTCGTTGCGACGCTGCGCGAGCGCCTGGCGGAGCGCGCACTCGGCGGGGTGGTCGCGCCCAACTTCGCCCTCGGCGCGGTGGTGCTGATGCACCTCGCGACGCTGGCCGCTCCGCACTTCGACGCGGTCGAGGTGATCGAGCTGCACCACGACGGCAAGGTGGACTCGCCCTCGGGGACCGCCGTCGCCACCGCGCAGCGGATGCGCGAGGCGCGCGGGCGGGACTTCGCCCACCGCAGCTCGGAGCTCGAGGCGGTCGAGGGCGCGCGCGGCGCGGAGCTGGGCGGCGTGGCGCTGCACTCGGTGCGCCTGCCGGGACTGGTGGCGCACCAGGAGGTGATCTTCGGCGGTACGGGCCAGACGCTGACGCTGCGCCACGACTCGACGGGCCGCGACTCGTTCATGCCGGGCGTGCTGCTCGCCGTGCGCGAGGTGATGCAGCGCGAGAGCCTCGTCTACGGCCTCGACGCGCTGATCGGGCTGGCGTAGCGCTCAATCTCGCTGTGTGCTCCCGGTAGCCTGGGTCCGAGATTCGGTGGGCTGGGTTGACCCTCGCTCCGCCTCGAACCGCTCGAGCACGCGATCCCCGGCGCGGACGACTTGCTCGAAGGGAATGCGCCCTTCCTTGTACTGCTGGTACAGGTCGCGGATACGCGGCTCGTCGGTCATTGGCGGATTCCCCCGATTGCAGGATGTGGGCAACTAGTTGCGAACTTGGGTGTACGCTATACTAAATCTATCAACGCGGGCTTGCGGAGGAAGCTGTTCCCGACAGAGCCCGCGGGGCCGGTTAGCCGTTGGAGCGGCTACGGCCATGACTTCTGGTATATCCGCTTCAGCGGGTACGCATTAAGTGTACCCGCCGGAGGTTGTGCACGCAAGGTGCCTTCCGGCGAGAAATCTGGCCGGAGGGGGCTGAACGTGAAGGATGCGGGTCCAACGGGTGAAAAGCTGCGCGAACTCGAGAGTAAAGGTTTGGCGAAGTTCCAGCAGAAGGATGATTCCGGCGACGGACCTCTGCCAGTGCTTCGTCTGGCCAAGGGCGTAGATGACTTGAGTGATGTCATCAAGGACTCCAAAACTGGGTAGGTAGTGGTGTCTGTCGATCGCCAGGGTCTTCTTACCAGTCGTCGCCAGAGTCATTTGACCACCCTGGGCAGCCGGTACGCGGCTTGATATCAGTGCCTGTCTGTGTCGTCAATCACCTCCTTGCGGCCGCTCGAGCAGGGCGCGGTGCGGCGAGAGTCGCTGGCGGTAGCTCTCGCCCTCGATCACGATCTGGTAGCTGGCGTTGGCGAGCCGGTCGAGGGCGCTGTTGCCGAGGATCGGGTCGTCGAAGAGGCCGAGCCACTCCTCGACGGCGCGGTTGGAGGTGATGACGAAGCTGGAGCTGCGGTGGCGGCCGATGACCAGCTCGTAGAGGTCGATCGACTGCTGTGCGCTGAGCCGGTGGAGCCCGAGGTCGTCGAGGATCAGCAGGTCGGGGGCGAGGAAGGCGCGGAACGTCTTCTCGGTGGAGTGGTCGGCCCGGGCCTGCGCCAGCTCGCGGAAGTACTGGTCGGCAGTCACGAAGCGGACGCTGTGCCCGGAGCGGACGGCGGCGTAGCCGAGCGCCTGGGCGAGGAAGCTCTTGCCGACGCCGACGGGGCCGACGAGCAGGACGTGCTCGCGGCGGTCGAGGAAGCGCAGCGAGCAGGCGGCGTCGAGCAGCCTGCGGTCGAGGCGGACCTGTGCCGACCAGTCGAAGTCCTCGAGCCTGCAGAGCTGCTCGAAGCCGGCCTGGCGGAGGCGCAGTTCCAGCCGCCCGTGGTCGCGGCGGCTCACCTCGCCGGCGAGGACGATCTGCAGGAAGTCGGCGTAGTCGAGCCCGTCGCGCCTCGCGAGAGCGATGCGCTCGGGCAGGGTGTCGAGCATCGGGCCCAGCTTGAGGCGCTTGAGCAGCGGTCGGAGTTCGGCGGTCGTGGCGGTCATCGTGACGCTCCTGTCGTGGTCTGCGTGGCGGTCAGTGCGAAGACGGCGCCGGGGCGGGCGAAGCGGCCCGGCGGCGGGGGCCCGGGCGGCTGCTGCGGGGTGGTCTCCTGCTCGAGGGCCTCGACGAGGATGCGCTCGAGCCGGCGCACGTCGATCAGCTCGACCTCGAGCGCCCGCAGGCAGGCGGCATCGAGGCGGGCGGGGGAGTAGCGCTCCGCGAGCCGCAGCAGCTTGTGGCCCTGCCGGAGCTTCGCCCAGGGCAGGGGTCCCTCGAAGAGCCGCTCGGCGTAGCTGCCCACGGCCTCGCCCAGCTCGGCCGCGCGCCGCTGGATCTGCTCGGGCGCACGCCGCGTGTAGGGGCTGAGCTCTGCCGGGTAGTCGTTCGGGTCGGTGGCCCGGCCGCCGCGCTGCTGGCGCGGATGGACCTTGAGCAGCGCGCCGCGGTGGTAGATGCGCACCAGCTTCGCGCCGAGTTGCACCTCCACCTTCTGCCCCGGCGGGCAGAGCTCCGACGGCACCGAATAGAGTGCGTACTGGCAGGCGACGTGGTGGTCTGCGTGGACCGTCGCCGTACGCCAGTCGGGCAGCTCGTACGGTTCCCCGTCCCACGGGGCGAGCAGCGGGCGCTCCTCCTCCTGGAAGACCTCGAGCGGGCGCCTGCGGGTCGTGCCGTGGATGCGCTGCCCCGCCACCTCCAGGCACCAGCGCCGGGCGACGGAGCGCATCTCGGCGAGGTCCCGGAACTGGGCACCCTTGAAGAAGCGCTCGCGCACGTACGGGACGCTGCGCTCGACGCGCGGCTTGTCGCGGGGCCGGCGCACGCGTGCGGGGTCGCTGATGAAGCCGCGGTGGCGGGCGTACTCCAGGAAGCCCCGCGTGAAGCGCGGGTGCAGCGCGTCGGCCCCGGCCACGGCGGCCGGGAAGTTATCGATGACGAGGTAGCGGGGCACGCCCCCGAAACAGGCCCAGGCCGCCTCCAGGCCCTCGATCACCGCCCCCAGCTGCTGGCTGGTGGTGGGCCAGACGAAGCAGTGCCGCGAGTAGCGCCAGACCACGATCAGCGCCCACACCGTGCGCCGGCGGCCGCTCTCGGGATCCGTGACCAGGCCGAGCCGGCCGAAGTCCATCTCGGCGACCTCGCCCGGCGGCCCGTCCTCCATGCGCACGGTCACAGGCTGCCGCTGGCGCCAGCCGCGGCGCCGGATGAAGCGCCGCAGCGAGCTGTACGAGACCTCGCAGCCGCGCTCGGCCAGCAGCTCCTGGACCCGCGTCACCTGCAGGCGCTCGGCCGTCAGCCAGCCCTCGATCTGCTCCGCCCACGGCGCCAGCAGCTGCTCGCTCGGCGCCTCCGCCTGCCGCGGCCCGGTCCGGCTCAGCGTCGCCAGGCGGGCGAGCTGCTCCTCACTCGGCTCGGGACCGCCGGGCTCAAGCCCGGCCGCCTCCGCCGCCTCGATGTAGCGCCGCACCGTCGGCCGCGACACTCCCGTGCCGCCAGCGATCCGGCGCTGGCTGAGTCCCGCCTGCCAGCGGCGGATGACTTCCCTGATCTCCACGCAATGCACCTCCCGGTAGGCCATCGCTGCTCCCTTCCCTGGGGATGCAGACGATGCTGGCCGTACCGGCGGCCCGGGTGGTCAATAGACCCTGGCGAAGTGGTCAAAAGACCCTGGCGATCTCGCCGTTTGGTGGTAAATAGATCCTGGCGATTCACAGTGTCGGCAAGTCTTCGGACATTTGAGGATGATCCGCTCCCGGCGACGGCGGTGGTCGACTCGAGCTTCGTGTTCGAGGCGCTCCTTGACCCTCTCGAAAACGACGGACGCCACCAAAGATGTGCAGCCTTCGCCGAACGGTTGCGGAGAGGCAATGTCAGGCTCATCACGTCCCCCCTCATCCTTCTTGAAGCTCCGCAATGTTGGCGGCGGCTCCACGGGAAGGGAGCGCTTCCGGTTCCGGACGGCCCGGGCAGCGACAGAGATCGGGTTGGCCGCGCGTTTCAGGACGCCTCTTCGCTTGTAAGGGGTTTCCTTCGAAGATTCGACCGCTGGGAGATCGCGCTGAGCGAGGATGTACTGGGATTGGCGACGCTGCACGGAGGCCGGTACGCCCTCAAATCCCACGACGCGTTGATTGTCGCGCTATCGAGTACGACCGGGGTCTACGACATCGTCACGGTGGATGGGGACTTCGAGAAAGTGCCCCACGTGACGCTCTGGGGAGAGCAAGGTCGCAACTAGCAGGCTGCTGAAGAAGCGCCTTGCGGCGGCGGCGAGTGGCATCGGGCGGCTTGAAGCCGCCTCCGGCTTCGTGATCGTGGCCTCCTGACCTGCCCCCGGGGGCCTCTGAGGGCTCCCTGGCGGGGCGGAGGGCGCACTGCGCCTACGCCGCGGCGGTCTCGAGCGTGGCCATGCGCACGAGGTTGTAGGCGGCGGCGGTGAGCTCCAGCCAGCAGCGGTTGCGCTCGCGGCCCACGAAACGCAGCTTGCGCCCGCCGCCCACGGTCTTCATCCAGCCGAAGACCTGCTCCACGATCTTGCGTCGCTTCTGACTCTGCCGGTAGCCACGATGCCGCGTGGTGCGCCCATCCACGGCGCTGCGGCGGCGGCGCTCGTGCTGCGCCACGTGCGGCGTCACGCCGCGCGCGCGCAGCGCCGCCACGAAGTCGCGCGTGTCGTAGCCGCGGTCGGCGCCCAGCGTCCCGCAGCCGCTCACGCTGCGCTCCAGCATCGTGAGCGCCGCCTCGCGCTCGACGTAACCGTTCGCCTCGGTCAGCTCCACGTCCAGCACCAGACCGTGACGGTTCTCGGTGAGCAGGTGGCCCATGTAGCTCAGTTTCGCCGTCTGCCCCGACCCCTTCGTGTACAGCCGCGCCTCCGGGTCGGTGCCCGAACTATGCGTGTCGCGGCTGCGCCGCCGCCCCCGGAAGTCGACATCCGGGTTGCGCCCGCCCGGGGGTGGCTCCTGCTCGTCGCGCGGGCGGTAGCTCTTGAGTGAGGCCCAGGCCTCCAGCAGCGTCCCGTCCACCGTGAAGTGCTCGGCCGAGAGCAGCCGGCGCCGCTTCGCCTCGGCCACCACCTCGGCGAAGAAGGCGTGCGCGACATCGGCAGCGAGCAGGCGCTCGCGGTTCTTGGAGAAGGTCGAGGCGTCGAACGGCTCGTCTGAGATGTTGAGGTCGAGGAACCACTTGAACAGCAGGTCGTAGCGCAGCCGCTCGCAGAACTGGCGCTCGCTGCGGATCGAGTAGAGCGCGATCAGCAGACTCGCCTTGAGCAAGTGCTCGGGCGGGATCGAGGGCCGCCCGCTCGTTGCGTACATCGTGCCGAACAGCGGCGAGAGCCGCTGCAGCGCGGAATCGACGATCGGCTTGATGCGGCGGATCGGGTGGTCGTCCGGGATGAAGGAGTCCGGCGTCACCGCCAGCAACATGTTGGTCTGACGCTCAGCATCGCCTCGCATGGGGCAGCCTCCAGGCTATGCCCCCGCCGCCAGTCCTATCCTGCCAGACGACCGCCCCTTTTTCAGCACCCTGCTAGAGTCGGTTGGATGGCGCTCCCGGCTCCACACCTGCGGCGCGATCGTCGCACAGCCCGCACGCCACGCGATAACATCGAGTCATGAGCGCACACGATGGACTCGATGTCGCCGTCATCGGCGCGACGGGGGCGGTCGGGGCCGTGTTCCTCGAGGTGGCCGCCGAGCGCGACTTCCCGATCGCGAACCTGCGGCTGCTCGCGACATCGCGCTCGGCCGGACGCGAACTGCGCTTCCGCGGCGAGATGATCACCGTGCTGGAGACCAGCGAGGAGTCGCTGGCCGGTGCGGACCTCGTATTCTGCTCGGCCACGGCCGAGGCCTCGCGCCGCTGGGGGCCGCAGATCGCGGCGGCGGGCGGCGTGCTGATCGATGACGGCTCGGCCTTCCGCATGGAGCCGAACGTCCCGCTCGTGATCCCGGAGGTCAACGGCGACGACCTCGAGTGGCACGAGGGCATCATCTCGATCCCCAACTGCACGACCACCCCGCTCGCCCTCGCGCTGCACGCGATGCGCGAGGTGGCGCCGCTGCGGCGCGTGACCGCCGCGACGTACCAGGCCGTCTCCGGCAGCGGCACGGCCGCCGTCGAGGAGCTCGCGCTGCAACTCCGCGCCTACGGGCGCGGCGGGCCCGTGCCCGAGCCACAGGAGTACCCGCATCAGATCGCCCTCAACGTGCTGCCGCACGTCGATGACTTCACCGAGGACGGCTACACCCGCGAGGAAGTGAAGATGCGCAACGAGACGCGCAAGATCCTCCACCTGCCGGAGTTGGCGTTCTCCTCGACCTGCGTGCGTGTGCCGACGATGGTCGGGCACGCCGAGGCGATCCACGCCGAGTTCGACGGCCCGGTCCCGCTGGACGCGCTGCGCGCGGCGATCGAGGCGCAGGACGGCCTCGAGTTGCTCGACGAGCCCGCCGAGGCGCGCTACCCGACTCCGCTCAACACCGAGGGCGACGACCGCACCTTCGTCGGGCGGCTGCGCACCGATTCCTCGGTCGAGCACGGCGTCGCCTTCTGGTGCGTGACGGACAACCTGCGCAAGGGCGCGGCGACGAACGCGATCCAGATCGCGGAGGAGTTGATCCGCCGGGGCAAACTGCAGGCGCGAGGGCTATAACGGACCGGCAGGGGACGCGCCGCGTCCATCCAAACAGGCAGAACCCGGCGGAGGTGCGCCATGACAAACGAGATCGGACGTGTGCTCACGGCCATGGTCACGCCCTTCGGTGCGGATGGTGTGGACGAGGAGGCGCTGGGCCGCCTCGCACGGGCGCTCCTGTCCTCGGGGTCGGATGGCCTCGTGATCACCGGCACCACAGGCGAGGCGCCCTCGCTGAGCATGGAGGAGCAGGTGGCCGTCTGGCGCGCGGTGCGCGCCGCGGTCGGGCCGGATGCCGGCCTGGTGGCCGGCGCCTCGACGAACTCCACTGCCGAATCGCTGCAGCTCGTCGAGCAGGGCGTGGACGCGGGCATGGACGCGCTGATGCTGACCGTGCCGTACTACAACAAGCCGCCCCAGGAGGGCCTGGTGCGTCACTTCACGACGCTCGCCGAGGCGACGCCGCTGCCCTGCATCCTCTACAACGTGCCCTCGCGCACCTCGCTCAACATGGCCGCCGAGACGACGCTGCGGCTCGCCGAGGCGCCGAACATCATCGGCGTCAAGGAAGCGTCGGGCGACTTTGACCAGATCGCCGCAATCCTGGAGGGCGCGCCCGAGGGCTTCCGGATGTGGTCGGGGAACGACGGCGACACGGCGCAGCTGGTCGAGATGGGCGGCTACGGGGTGATTTCGGTCGCCTCGCACCTCGTCGGCGATCAGATCCATGAGATGGTCGCGGCGGCGGCGGACGGCCGCCGGGACGAGGCGCAGGCGATCCACGAGCGCCTGTTGCCGCTGGTGGACATCCTCTTCATCGAGTCGAACCCGATCCCGGTCAAGTTCGCGCTCAACGAGGTGGGCGTGACGGCCGGCGAGCCGCGGCTGCCGCTGATCCCGCCCTCGGAAGCCTCGCAGGCGGCGATCCGCGCGGAGCTGGCGAAGCACCGCATCGACGTGACGGCGGCGGTCTAGGGGCGGCTGCGATGGCCACGTGATACCTTTTCGGTGCCGAGGGGACAACCGTGCTGGACCGTCCGAAGTTTGACCGGGTTCTCGAGATGCTGGCGGACCTCAATGGCGAGAAGGGCTGCTTCATCCTGCTCACGCCTCCCTTCACGGCGGCGATTGAGGTGCGACGCCCCGAAGCGCTGGACGCCCTGAGCGATCAGGGGATCTCTCGAGCGGAACGTGACGCTGCTATTAGGGACATCACAGATCTTGTGATCGCCGAGCTGCGTGAGCAAGTGGATGATTTCATCGAGCATAAGGCTTCGGAAGATGAGGAAGGAACGTCGGAGGAGTGGCACAGTCGCTCGGATGCAGTAACGAAGTTGCTAGTAGACGAGCGATTGAGAAGGCGCTATCTCCTAAAACGTTTGTCCAAGGCACCGGCTTTCCTCGATGTCGACTGGGACGTCAAAGTTAAGCTTGCTGACGCGGGGGAAGCGGAGTTCAAGCCGTTCCCTTATGCGACTCTGAAGTTGAAGTTTCAACGTGAGTTCGGGGATGGGCCGTGGTTCTTCCTCGGAAGCAATACACTGGATTCGGTGCAGGTTAACTTTAGCAGGGATGAGCTCGACTATCTGGTCCACTCACTCCAACTTGCGAGTGACGCGTTGACCAGAGCAGAAGAGGAGCCTGGCACATGACACTGATCAGTCCAGCCCGAGGTGCCTATCCGGCGCAGGGTCGAGTGTACGGTTACGGCCCGACCGGGGAGGGTTCGGCCTGGCAGGCGATAGCGATCCGTGATGCGGCGACTATGCGGGAGCCGACGCCAGTCTTCAGGATCAGATCCGCGAGACGACAGCAGGAATCCGCCCCTAGCGATTCCTTGAGTGTTCTGAGGCAGGGAGTGCTCGTCTTTCTGGCCGGCCTGAACCTTGCGCTCGGCGCGGCACTGTTGAATGCAGGCTTGGCATTCCTACTTGCATACTGCGCGACAGGGGCACTTCTGTTATCGCTGCTGGGCTACTGGCGGCAGACTGGACGGGCGATCATCGCCCCCGGTACTCTCCTCGTTCTGATCGCACTCACCTTCGTGCTCGCCATTACTTCAGGTGTAGCGGCGTTCGCCGGGTAGTAGCGACTGGTGGGGTGGTTCGATTCTGCGCTTGAGGGTCTCGCGACGCTCATACGTGCGGCTGTGGATGCGGAGTTCCGGACCACCATGGGTCTGGCGAACTTTGTGCTGATACTCGTGGTCCTCGTGACCTACGTCACGCGGGTGCCGATGATGCGCCTGTGGAGTTTGCTGATGTGGGGCTTGGACCGGTGGCTCGGTTCGGCCCCTGAGCCGCCGCAACCTGTCCCCCCACTTCCATCACTGGCGCGGACGCTCCTCTACACGCTAGGGGGATTCGTGGCGTGTGTGGTGACCGTGAGCGTGACTAGCTGACCGCGTCGCGCTCCCCCAGCCACGCCGCCCACTGCGCGCGAAGGGCGCGGCGGGCGCGCTCGTAACCGATGCGGTCGCCGTAGTAGCCGCCGAGGAGGCCGGCCAGGCCGCGCCCGCCGATGAGCAGCACCACGGCGTAGACGAGCGTCGCCCAGATCAGGTTCGCGCGCAGGAACGGCACGCCGAGGACCAGCGCCAGCCCACCGAGGACGGCGATGATCAGCCCGGCGTAGGCGAAGGCGTTCACGATCCGGCTCTCCGTCTGTCGCTGGGCGCGCAGCATCTCGACCACCTGCTCCGGCACGGTGGCGACGGGCGTGCGCTGGTCCGTGCCGGTCGCGCAGTGCGGGCAGACTCGCGTTCGCTCGCCGAGCGGGTGGTAGCAGTGGCCGCAGAAGCGCCCGGCGTTCGGTGACTCGCCGCGCGTGACGGCGACAAGCAGCTCCTCGAGGCGCTCACTGAACAGCGGGCAGTCGTCCTCCGGGCGGTAGCGCTGCTCCTCGCTCACGGCGCGGCCTCGACGGGCGCGACTCGGCCGAGTTCGATCGCCAGCTCGCCCAGCACGCGGTGGACCTCCGCGCGGTAGCCCGCGGCGCGCCCGGACGTCGAGGGGATGACCCAGACCGAGGCGCCTGCGATCGCGACGGGCTGGCGGCCCCACTGCTGCGGCGGGCGCACGCGCGGGTGGAGCACGTCGAAGGCGCGTGTCGTCGTGAAGCAGACCGCGCGCGGCGAGGCGTAGGCGATGCGGCGACGGAAGGCCGGCGCGGACGCGCGCAATTCGGCGTTGCTGACGCGCGTGCTGTCCGTCTGCACGCGCTTGACCACGTCGGTGAAGCCGATGCCGAAGCAGCCCGGCAGGCGGCGGTCGTCCTCGGGGCCGACGGTCTCCGGCACGAGGCCGCTGGCCGAGAGCGCGCGCCAGAAGGCGTTCCCCGGGTGGCCGTAGTAGTGGCCCAGCCGCGCGGAGCGCTCGCCGGGGTTGATGCCGGCGAAGACGAGATCGAGGCCGGGCCGCAGCAGGTCGGGCAGCGTGCGCAGGCGGGCGGTCACTCGGGCTAGAGCGGCTCGTGCGAGTAGCTGTGGTCGCCGAGGGCCGCCCCGAGGAAGATCAGCGCGATCGAGACGAGCACCATGAGCGCGGAGAAGACCAGCGAGTTGCGGCGCGCCTGCTCCAGCTCGCCGGGCTCCACTTCCCCCGCCTGGACCGCGTCCGAGATCGCGGCGATACGCCGCCCGTGGACGGCGCCGTGCACGGCGATCATCACCACGAGGACCACGAACAGCGTCATCTTCACCATGAAGACCCGGCCGAAATGGAAGTCCGTCATGCTCTCGCGTATGCCGGGCGGGACGAAGATGTCCGTGTAGAACTGCGCGAGGCCCGTGAGCAGCAGCCCGACGAGCGAGATGCCGACGATGGCCGAGAAGCGGCGCGCGATGACAAGCGTGACGCGCCGCCGCAGGCCCTCGTCCTCGATCAGCCAGGTCGAGGGCACGACGGCGAAGAAGAGCAGCGCCTGCCCGCCCACGAGCAGCGCCGCGAACAGCACGTGCAGTCCGGGCAACAGATGCTCCACGGTCGTCTCCTCTGCTGCGCTTCGCTGCGGCTTCGCCTAGAGCGGCGCGCCGAAGATATCGCGCGTCACGATCGCCTGCTCGCGCGCCGGCCCGACCGAGATCATGTCGACCGGCGCGTCGACAAGCTCCTCGATGCGCCGCACGAAGCCGCGCGCCTCGCGCGGGAGGTCCGGGAAATGGCGCACGTCGGAGACCTCCTCGCGCCAGCCGGGCAGCTTCTCGTAGACCGGGCGCACGGCGTTCGACTCGTGCAGCGAGGCGGGCAGCGAGTCGATGCGCTTGCCGTCGAGCTCGTAGGCCACGCAGACGGGCACCGCGTCGAACTGCGCGAGCACGTCCAGGCGCGTGAGGGCGATCGAGTTGACGCCGTTGAGCTTCGCCGTCTGGCGCGCGAGTACGCCGTCGAACCAGCCGCAGCGGCGCGGCCGGCCCGTGGTGGTGCCGTACTCGCCGGTGCCCTGGTCGACGCCGTGATCGCGCAACAGGCGCGCGTCGTCATCGAACAGCTCGGTCGGGAAGGGGCCGTCGCCGACGCGCGTCTGGTAGGCCTTGTACACCCCCACCACGCGGTCCACCGCCGTCGGCCCGAGGCCGACGCCGAGACACGCACCGGCCGCCATCGACGACGGGACCGAGGAGGTGACGTACGGGTAGGTGCCGTTGTCGAGGTCCAGCAGTGTGCCCTGCGCGCCCTCGAGCAGGATCTGCTCGCCGCGGTCGTGCGCGTCCTGCACGAGCCGCGAGGTGTCGGTGACGTAGGGGAGCAGCTGGCTGCCGTACTCGCGGTACTCGTCGCGGATCTGCTCGTAGTCGAGCGGCTCGCCGCCGTACAGCGCGGTGATGATGCGGTTCTTGTACGGCAGCACGAAGCTCAGCAGCGCCTCGAGCGACTCGGGCTGTACGAGGTCGATCATGCGCACGCCGAGGCGCCCCGTCTTGTCGGTGAACGCCGGGCCGGTGCCCGTGCCGGTGGTGCCGATGGCGTGCTCGCCGCGCATCTTCTCGTCGAGCTCGTCGATCGCGAGGTGCCACGGCATCACCACGTGCGCGCGGTCGCTGACGCGCACGCGCGAGGTGTCGACGCCGCGCTCGTTGAGCATCGCGAGTTCGTCGAGCAGCGAGCGCGGGTTGATGACGACGCCGTTGCCGACGATGCAGGTGGTGTCCGGGTTGAAGATGCCGGCGGGCACGAGGTGCAGCCCGAAGCGCCCGAGGTCGTTGACGATCGTGTGCCCGGCGTTGCTGCCGGCCGAGTAGCGGGCGATGACCGAGCAACTGCGCGACAGGAAGTCGACGACGCGGCCCTTGCCCTCGTCGCCCCACTGCCCGCCGATGATGACCGTCGCCGGCATCGTTCGTCCTCGAATTCCGTGTACTGCTGGCTCGCGCGTCTCGCCACGAGGCGCACGAACACACCACGCACGGCGCCGGGCGCCGATGCGCGGTGTCCGGCACATGATACCGCAGACCCCGCGCCCGGTTGCACCCGGGATCGGAGGTGCGCCCGGCTGCGGATCCGGGAGGGGGCTATCCTCGATGCGAGGCAGGAGAGGATCGCCGATGCTGGTCCGCATCGCCTGCGTGCTCGCCGCGATGGCGCTGCTCGGCGCCTGTTCGTCCGAGGACGAGCCGCCGCCGCGCAGCCCCCTCGCCGCCTCCCCGGCCCCGGCCGGCCCGGCCGCGCCGACCGCCTCGCCGACTGCCGCGCCAACGGCAGCTCCGACGCCGGCCCCGACGGCGAGCGCGGCGCCGGTTGCAGCGTCGACGGGAGTCGCCGGCGACGAGGGTGTCTCGGCCGAACAGCAGCTTGAGCTGGTCACCGGCCACGCGATCGAGTTCATGGCCGAGTGGCTGGGGGCGCCCGCGACGGACCTGGAGGTCGATCTCGCCGAGGCGCTCGTCTGGCCCGACGCCTGCCTCGGCGTCGTACAGCCCGGCGTCGCCTGCGCGGCGGCGCTCACGCCCGGGTTCCGCATCGTGCTGCGTGACGCCCTCGGCGGTACGCACCGCGTGCACGCAAGCAGCGACGGCGTGATGCGCTGGGTCGGCGAGGCGATCGTGAGCGGCACGGTGGTCGCCGTCGAGGGCGCGTCGATTGTGCTCAGCGACATCGAGGGCGACCACGCGATACCGGGCGTCGATCTGGTCGTCGGTGACCCAGCCACCGTCAGGGATGCGCCGGGGACCAGCTATATCGCCGTCACCGGGCCCGGTCAGCTCGCCGAGGGCGTCAGAGTTGCCGTCGCGCTCGATCGCGACCCGGGCGGGGGATCGCTGCCGCTGATCGCCTGGCTTGCGGTCCTCGAGTGAGCGGCTCGCGCGGTGTGCCGCCGGCGCGGCTCACCACGCGATGGCGCCTCCGTCTACGGTGCGAAACGTGCCCCCGTCGTCCGGTCCCGCGTTGAGCACGAGATCGGCCAGCCGCCGCGCGGACTCCTCTGGCGTCAACGGCGCCGCCGAACTGCCCATCGAGGTCGAGACCCAGCCCGGGCACGCCGAGAACGCCACGATGCCGTCGCGCCGCACGGTCGCGGCGAGCTGCCTGGTCAGCGCGTTCTGGAGCGCCTTCGCGGGCGCGTAGTACGTCGAGCCGCCGTCCATGTCCGCGATGCTGCCGAGGCTGGACGCGATGCTCACCGCCACCGAGCCGGGGCCCATCAGGGGAAGCAGCGCCCGCGTCACGCGCAGCATCCCGACGCCGTGCACTTGCAGCTGATATTCGAGTTCCCCGATCGGCGCGGTCACGACCGAGCCGTCCGTGCTGCCCACGCCGGCGTTGTTCACCAGCAGGCCGACCCGGTCGAGGTGCGCCGCGCACCAGCCGGAGAACGCCTCCACCGATCGCTCCGAGGTGACATCGAGTTCCGCGGCGAGCACGTCCGGGTCGGCCGCCGCCAGCGCGAGCAGTGCGTCGCTGGTGGCCGGATCGCGGTACGTTCCGACGACCGGCGCACAGCCGCGTGCGCGCAGCTCGCGCACGAGCGCGAGGCCGATGCCGTCGGCGCGGTTCGCGCCCGTCACTACGGCCGTGCGCCCAGGCGGTGCGGTCATCGGGGCCTCCGGGTTCCGTAGTCTAGCGCGGACGGGTCGAGCGGGGGACGCGCAGGGGCGGCGCCAGGTTCGCCCCGAACGCTCCCGCAGGAGAGGGCAGGCGCGTGATTACCGAGGTCAAGCGCAAGCTCGGCGGCGGCGAGGAGCGCTTCCAGACCGAGTTGGTGCATCGCAGTCCGAGCCTGCTGCTGGTGCTCTACCGCATCGAGCGCGGGGCCGACTCGCTGGACTCGTACGGCTGCTTCTGGCCGCGCCGCCCGTACGGCTGCTATCACATCGTGCGGCCGCCCGGCGCGCCCGACGCCGGCCGCGAGGTCCTGAGCCGCTTCGATGTGCTCACGGATCTCGAGATCGCCGGAGACGAGGTGCGCTACCTCGATCTGCTGCTCGACCTGCTGGTGCGTGTCGACCCGGCGGGCCGCCTCAGCGTCCGCTGGGAGGACGAGGACGAAGTGGAGGCAGCCCTCGCCAGCGGGCTCCTCGATGCGGCTGGAGGCGCCTACGTCGAGCGCGCGCGCCGCAGGCTGGAGCGGCGTCACCGGCCCGCGGTTGGCGAGATTCGCGCGCTGCTGCGGCGGCTGGGGCGGATTCCGTAGCGACCGGGGTCAGGCGACCGAGGTCAGGCGTCGCCGGCGAAGAGGGCGTTGAAGCCGGCGACCTCGGACTCGCTCAGCACGTAGACGCCGCCCGCGCCGAGGGCGTGGGCGCGCGCCGCGAGCCGCGCGCGATCGCCGGCCGCGAAGCCCATCGCTCCGACGGTCCAGGGCAGCCGCGCGGCGGAGGCTGCGAGGGCGATGCGCGCCAGGATCTGCGACTGCAGTGCCTCGGCGCGCGCGTCCGGCGCGCCGAGATCGGCTCCGACGGCCTCGATGTCCAGGCCGACGCTCGCGAGGCGGTCGACGGCGGCGAGGAGCTGCGGCAGACGCTCGATCGCGGCGGCGCTCCCGATCTCCGGGATGAGGCCGATAGTGCCCGGAGTGAGGCCCGCCTGCAGCTCGTGGCGGCGCAGTTCGACGTCGGCGTTCCGGAGGTCCTGCGGGCGCGCCGTCTCGGCGAGCAGGACGCAGTCGATCGCGCCGTCGAGCGCCTCGAGCTGCGAGCGCAGCAGGCCCTCGCGCGGATTCGCGAGGCGCACGTGGACCGGCGCGCCGGTCGCGCGCGCCTCGGCGGTCGCGTCGCTGGAGGTGGTGACGGCGTTGGCGCGCGTCGTGGCGACGGGTGCGCCGGGCAGCAGGATCAGGTTGGTGCGCGGGGCGCTCATCAGGGCGGCTCAGGCGGCCAGGATCGCGCCGAGGCGGTCCGCCGAGGCCGAGGGGCCGACGACGGCGAGTGCGTAGTCGCCGCCGAACAACCGCCGGGCGACGGCCTGCACCTGGTCGGCCTCGACCTCGCGGAGGCGCGCGACGGTGTCGCCGGGCAGTTCGAGTTCGTCGTCCTGCAGCAGCTGGGCGCCGAAGCGCTGCCCGAGCGCCATCGGGGTCTCCATCGAGAGCCGGAAGGTGCCGGCGGCGAAGTCCTTCGCGCGCTGCAGCTCGTCCTCGCCGACGAGCTCGGCGGCGGCGCGCCGCAGCTCGGTGACGATCACCTGCAGCGCCTCCTCCTGCTGATCGCGCGAGACGCCCGCGCTGACCACGAAGGAGCCGATGTCGCGGTGCTGCGCGACGCCTGACGACACGGAGTAGGCCAGCCCTCGCCGCTCGCGCACCTCCTTGAAGAGCCGCGAGGACATGCCGCGTCCCAGCACGGTGTGCAGCAGCGCCAGGGCGTAGCGGTCGGGGTCGCGCCGCGCGGGTCCCTGCACGGCGAGCCGGATGTTGGTCTGCTCGATCTCGCGCTCCTCGATGATGATCTGTTCCTCGGGCAGGCCGTGCTTCGCAGCCGGGGGTGTGCCGGCGACCGCGGAGCGGAGGCCGTCGAAGCAGCGCTCGGCGGTTTCGACGACCCACTCGTGCGTGACCGCGCCGGCGACGGAGAGCACGGAGTTCTCCGCGCTGTAGCAGCGATCGACGTGGGAGACGAAGTCGTCGCGGCTGAGCGCCTCGACGGTCTCGATCGAGCCGGTGACGGGCCAGCCGATCGGCTGGTCGCCGTAGACGGCGCGCACCATCAGCTCGGAGGCGCGGGAGGCGGGGGCGTCGTGGCCGCGGCGGATCTCCTGCTGCACGACGGTGCGCTCGCGGTCGATCTCCTCGGCGTCGAGCAGGGAGTGCTGGATCATGTCGGCGAGCACCTCGACGCCCGTCCCGGCGCGCTCGAAGGGCATGTTGTTCCAGTAGCAGGTCAGTTCGCGGGTGGTGTAGGCGTTGAGGGAGCCGCCGGCGCCCTCGATCGCCTCGCTGATCTCGGGGGCGGTGGGGCGCGTCGAGGTGCCCTTGAAGAGCATGTGCTCCAGGTAGTGGGAGACGCCATTGGTGCGGCGGTCCTCGTCGCGCGAGCCGACGCCGACGAAGAAGGAGACGCTGGCGCTCTGCGCCGTCGGTACGGGCGTGGTGACGACGCGCAGGCCGTTGGGCAGCGTGCTGATCTGCGGCTCGATCGCCTCTGCCGGCGGCATCCGTACGCCTCTCCACTCGCGCTGCGAGGGGCCTCGATTGCGCTCGGCTCAGCGTACGGGCGGCGTGCGCCGCCAGCAAACGGGGGCGGGGTCGTGCTGTTGACAGCACACAACACTCTGTTGCATGGTGTCAACATGGCGCGAGGGCGGCACCCGCGAAAAGAGATCGAGGGTGCGCTCATGGACGCGGAAGACGCGGGCTGGGCGGTCAGGCACACGGTGGCCGGACATCGCTGGGGAGTGATGCTCTGCGGCGAATCCAGTCGGGCGGGATGCCAGGTCTCGATCTGGTCGACACCGCGCAGCGCGGACAACCACGCCAGACAGCTCCGCCGCGCGTTGCGGCGTTGCCTGCACGAGTGGGATCGCGAGGAGATGTAGATGCCGACCTATGAGTTCACGTTGATCGTCGATGGTCCGGACCTGCAGGACGAGCAGCGGATCGACGCGTTGTACGAGAGCGGTTGTGACGACGCACTCGTCGGCCGCAGCCACGGAGTGCAGTACCTCGACTTCGACCGGGAGGCGTCGAGCCTCGAAGACGCCGTCCTCTCTGCTGTCGCGGACGTCGAAGGACTCGATGGTGTGGAAGTGGTGCGCATCGCCGATGCGGGGCTTGTCTCGATGTCGGACATCGCTGCGCGCACTGGGCGCACGCGCGAGAGCATACGGCTGCTCATCGAGGGCGCGCGCGGCCCGGGCGGCTTCCCGCCTCCAGCTACCGACCCGCGGAGCCGCTACCGGCTCTGGCGCTGGTCCGAGGTGAGCCGCTGGTTCGAGACACAGCTCGGAAGCCGCTTGGACGAGGCCAACGATGGCGTGTTCATCGCCATCAATGCGTGCCTGGAACTGCGTCGCCACAGCGGCTACGTGCGGCCAGAGCGACGAGCCGACTTGCGGCAACTCGTGGGACTGTAGCCGGCGACCGCACGACCTGGCAGTGACCAGCGCGGTGCCCCCGAGCGTTGACACCTCCGCCGCGTGCGCGGAATATGAACCGTGTCCTCCCCGACCATTCGAGGGCTGATGCCGAAGTACATCTTCGTCACGGGCGGCGTCGTGAGTTCCGTCGGCAAGGGGATCGTCACCGCCTCGCTCGGCCGGATCCTGCGCGCCCGCGGCCTCCGCGTCTCCGTGCTCAAGCTCGACCCCTACATCAACGTCGACCCCGGCACGATGTCGCCCTACCAGCACGGCGAGGTCTACGTCACCGATGACGGCGCCGAGACGGACCTTGACCTCGGGCACTACGAGCGCTTCCTGGACGAGAACTTCACGCAGGCCAACTCCACCTCGTCCGGCCAGATTTACGAGGAGGTGATCCGCAAGGAGCGGAAAGGCGACTTCCTCGGCGGCACCATCCAGCAGATCCCGCACGTCACGAACGAGATCCGCCGCCGCATCCGCGAAGCCGGGAGCGCGCTGGATGCCGAGATCGTGATCGTCGAGGTCGGCGGCACCATCGGCGACATCGAGGGCCAACCGTTCATCGAGGCGATCGGCCAGATGCGGCACACGCTCGGCGTGGACGCGACGGCCTCGATCCACGTCACGCTGCTGCCCTACATCGGCTCGACGCGGGAGCTGAAGACCAAGCCGACACAGCACTCCGTGCGCGAGTTGCGCTCCTTCGGCGTTCAGCCGGACGTGATCATTGCGCGCGCCGATCAGCCGGCGCCGGAGGCGCTGCGCGAGAAAATCGGCCTCTTCTGCAACGTCGAGCGCGAGGCGGTGATCCCGCTCGAGACCGCCGACTCGATCTACGAGATCCCGCTGGTCCTCGAGGCGTGCGGGCTGGCCGATCTGGTGCTGAAGCGTATTGGCATCGAGACTCCCGCCCCCGATCTGGAGGACTGGCGCGACTTCGTCGAACGGCTGCGGCACCCGGACTCGGAGGTGCGCATCGCCGTGGTCGGCAAGTACGTGGAGCTGCACGATGCCTATCTCTCGATCCGCGAGGCGCTGATCCACGCCGCCGTCTTCCATCGCGCGCGCCCGCAGTTCCACTGGGTGCATTCGGAGGAGCTCGACACGCGGGCGCCGGAGGACGCGATCGGCGACGTCGACGGCATCCTCGTCTGTCCGGGCTTCGGGGACCGCGGGCTGGAGGGCAAGATCGCCGCGGCGAGGTACGCGCGGGAGCAGCGCATCCCCTTCTTCGGCGTCTGCCTCGGGCTGCAGATGATGGTCTGCGAGTTCGCTCGCAACGTGGCCGGGATGCCGGAAGCGCACACCACGGAGGTCGATCCGCGGACGCCGTTCCCGGTGATTTCGCTGCTTTCCGAGCAACGCGGCATCGAGGACTACGGCGGGACGATGCGCCTCGGCGGCTTCGACTGCCGGCTGGTCGAGGGCACGCTCGCCGCCGCCGCCTACGGGCGGGAGCGGGTGCGCGAGCGGCACCGCCACCGTTACGAAGTCAACAACAAGCTGCTGCCGGTGCTGGAGCAGCACGGCCTGATCGCGTCGGGCCACTCGCCCGACGGCGAGCTGGTCGAGATCATGGAGCTGCGCGACCATCCCTGGATGCTGGGGACGCAGTTCCACCCGGAGTTCACCTCGCGGCCGCTGCGGCCGCAGCCGCTCTTCCGCGATTTTGTGGGGGCGGCGCTGCAGTACCGGGCCGGCGCCACGCAGGCTGCGGGTTCGCAGGCGGCGTCCTGAACTGAGACGGGCGCGTCCGGAGCCGGGAGCCGGCCATGACCTTCTTCCGCTTGCTGCACGTGCTGGCGCTGTTCTGGATGATGGCCGGCCTCGGCTCGGTGATGGTCGCCGTCTGGCGCGCCTGGTCCACCTCCGACATCGATCTGCGCGCGATGCTGCTGACCGAGGCGCAACAGAACGAGACGCGCTGGCTGCTCTCGGGCATGTTGGCGACGGGGCTGACGGGGTTCGCCTGGGCGGCCTCGGAGAACACCAACCTCGTGACCACCGGCTGGCTGCTGGCGCTGGAGCTCGTCTACGCGGTCGACGTGTTCATCTTCCTGCCGCTGCTCGGGGTCGGGCTGCGGCGGGTGCGGCTGCTGGCGCTGCAGGCGAAGAAGCGTGGCGAGACCACGCAGGAGCTCGAGGACGCCATCAACGATCGCGTCCCGGTGGTCTTCGGGACGCTGATGGTGGTCACGATGCCGGTGATGACCTGGCTGGCGATCTACAAGCCGTTCTGAGCAATCGCGCGGATCGGTGTAGCGCTCAGCGCGGGCGGTCGCCGAGCGCCTCGATCCACTCGCCGCTGCCGCTGGAGAGGTCGCCCGCCTCGGCGTCGGCCAGCGTCTCGCCGATCTGCCGGTGGATCGAGGGGGCATCGAATCCGAGCACGCGCAGGACGTGGGCAGTTACCTCCATGCCGCTCTCGAGTTCCTCGCAGACGACCTGATCGGCGCCCAGCGCGAGCAGGCCCGCACGCTCGGCAACGTAGCGGGTGCGCACCAGCATCGGGATGTCCGGGCGTACCTCGCGCGCGGCGACGATGGCGCCCCGCGCAGCAGGCGGATCGCTGATCAGCAGCACGAGTGCGCGTGCGTGGGCGAGGCGCGCGTGCGCCAGCGCCTCCGGGCTGGTGACGTCGCCGTAGTAGACGTGTTCGTGTTCCCCGCGCGCGGCACGCACGGTCTCGGCGTTGAGCTCGAGGACGAGGTAGGGGATGCCCGCCTGCGCCAGCGTGCGGGCGAGCATCCGTCCGGCGACGCCGAAGCCGGCCACGACGACGTGCCCGGCCAGCGCGGCGTCCTCGGGCGTTGGTTCGTCGATGCCGCGCGCGCGGAGGAGCCGTGCGAGCGGCCGCAGCAGCGTCTCGCCGGCGCGCATCTCGGTCGCCCAGCGCATCAGCAGCCGCGACACGATGATGCTGACGACGCCGGTGGTGACGATCAGCCGCACCTCGGAGGACGCGATGAGGCCCTCGTTCGCGCCGAGGATCAGGACCACGTATCCGAACTCGCCGAACTGCGAGAGGTAGACGCCGGCGCGCCACGCCGCGCGGGCCGGATAGCGCATCGCCAGCGCGGCCAGCGAGGAGATCAGGGCCTTGCCGGGGACGAGGCCGAGCACGATCAGCGCGGCGAGCAGCGGCTCCTGCACGAACACCCGCCAGTCGACGAGCATCCCGAGCGAGATGAAGAAGAAGCTCGTGAAGGCATCGCGCAGCGGGATGATGTCGCTGGTGGCGCGGTGCCGGTAGTCGGTGTCGGCGAGCAGCAGTCCGGCGAGGAACGCACCCAGCGCAACCGAGAGCCCGAGCAGATTCATCAACCAGGCGGAGCCGAGGGCGACGGAGATCACCATCAGCAGGAAGACCTCGCGCGTGCGCGTGGCGTCGACGGCGCCGAACACTCGTGGCACCACGAAGCGGGCGACAAGGACCATGGCCGCGATCGCGAGCGTGGCGCGCGCCAACGCCCACCCGGCGTCGAGCACGAAGCCTCCACCGCCTCCGCCGGCCAGCACCGGGACCAGGAGAGTCAGCGGGACGATCAGCAGATCCTGGAAGATCAGCGTGCCGACGGTGAAGCGGCCGTGTGGAGCGGCCAGTTCACCCCTCACCGACAACACCCGCAAGACGACGACGGTGCTCGACAGGGCCACGACGAATCCGAAGACGAGCCCCCGCTCAACGCTGTCGCCGGCGATGACGAGGATCGCGAGTGCCGCCGCCGTCGTGACGCCCACCTGCAGCGAACCGCCGAGCGCCACCGTTCGCCAGATGAAGCGCAGGCGCGAGAGCGAGAACTCGAGGCCGATCGCGAAGAGCAACAGGATCACGCCGACCTCGGCGATCTGCGTGATCTGCGCGGTGTCGTCGATGAGGTGCAGGCCGTGCGGGCCGGCGATGCTGCCGGTGAGCAGGAAGCCGATGGTCGCGGGCAGGCCGAGGCGGTGCAGGCCCAGCGCGGTCGCCACGGCGAGCAGTCCGATGACCGCGAGATCGCCGACCAGTGCGTGCTCGTTCATCGTGCGACCTCCGGCAGGCGTCGCGTCGGTATCAGGCTACGTCGAGCATCGCACGCCGTGCAGCATCAGCGGCGGGCAGATCGGTTGCGGCGGGCAGATCGGGAGCAGGCAGGCAGCGTGGGGTTTCGTTGTCTGTGCGGTACGTGCGCCGTGATTGGCGGCGATGGCGTCAGCGGTCGTTCCTCGTGACGCCGTTCGCCCTCCGATCCGAATCACAACCAGGGGTCGCCGGGCACTGGCTCCGGGATCAGACCCGTTGTCACTGAAGCGGATGACGTCTGCGGTGGCACGCGGCATGTGTATGATAGGTACACATTGGAAAGCGAGTGCAGGATGGCGCGGGTACAGCTCATCATTCCCGACGAGGATCGCGATCGGTTCTTCTCCCAGGCGAAACGAGAAGGCATGACGTTGAGCGCATGGCTGCGCGCGGCCGCGCGCGAGTGTATCGAGTCCCGGCAGCACGTGGAGCACTTCGGATCACCGGCGGAACTCGAGGCATTCTTCCGCGAATGCAACGCGCAGGCGGGGCCCGGCCGCGAGCCGGACTGGGAGGAGCATCTGGCGCTGATGCGCGAGTCGCGGCTCCGGGGGATCGCCGACGCGTGATCTTCGTCGACACCAGCATCTTCGTCTATGCGGTTGGACGCGAGCATCCGCGCCGTGAACCGGCGCAGGCATTCTTCGTCGACGCCAGCCGCAAGCGGGCGCCTCTCTACACGTCTGCGGAGGTGCTGCAGGAGCTCCTGCACGTGTACCTGCCGGTCAGGCGCTTTCGTGAACTCGACGAGGCGATGGCGCTGGCGTCGGGCGCGATGGCCGAGATCTGGGCGCTGGAACGAGCAGACGTCGACCTGGCTCGGCAGCTGGAGAGGCTCCATCCGACACTGGCTGCCCGGGATCTCTGCCATCTCGCGAGTTGCCGCAGGCGCGGCGTGAGACGGATCGAGACCGTTGATGGCGCCCTCGCCCGCGCCGTCGCCGAACCCACCGGCGGGAACTGAAACGGATCACGCGAGCGTCTGCTCTGTGCCGGACGATCTTGCAGTACCCCTGGACAGGCGGTGGCCCCCGTTGGGGCCGGCATGCCGCACGTTCGACTGCCGCGGGTGGTGGGTGTGATCGTGCCGACGTTGGCATGCGGGGTCGATGACGCCGGGGCTCGCCTCCTCGGATGCGCAGGCATCCGTGACACGATTTCTGATTTCAGGCCCGTCGCGCAGCGACGATCTTTCTGACACTGATCGCCCTCTGTTCAATCTGCGGCGTGGTGGGGTAGAATGCAGGGCGTCCACTTGTCCCCGGTTTCGGTAGCCGTCGAACAGGACGGCGAATAACGCGCATGACACCTTCCCCTCCTCGTGGGCGCCGAGACGCCCCCACCCGCACTCCCGACGAGCCAGGCAGCGCGCCACGCGCCGCCGACGGCCGCGAGCCGCGCGAGAACCGCGAGCCGCGCGAGAACCGCGAGCCGCGCGAGAACCGCGAGCCGCGCGAAAACCAGGAGCCGCGCGAAAACCAGGAGCCGCGCGAAAACCGCGAGGGCCGCGAGCCGCGCGAAGGCCGCGAGAGCCGCAACGGCGGTCGCTGGCGGCGCCGCGAGCGCGCTCCTCGCCCCGACGGGCCGCCTCCGCCGAGCCTCGACATCGCAGAGCTCGAGTCGCAGACGCTGGACCAGTTGATCGAGCTCGCCACCGAGCAGGAGATCGAGAACCCGCACACCTACGTCAAGCAGGATCTGCTGTTCCGCATCCTGCGCGCCCAGGCCGAGCGCCAGGGGACGATCTACGCGGGCGGCGTGCTCGCCATCGTCGATGACGGGTTCGGCTTCCTGCGCGGCGAGCGGCTGGTCCCGGGAGCGAACGACGTCTACGTCTCGCAGTCCCAGATTCGCCGCTTCGCACTGCGCGGCGGCGACTACGTCACCGGCCAGGTGCGGCAGCCGAAGGACTCGGAGAAGTACTACGGCCTGCTTCGCGTCGAGGCGGTGAACGGCGTCGATCCGGAAGTCGCGCGACGGCGGCCGAACTTCGAGGAGCTCACGCCGATCTTCCCGGACGACATGATGAAGCTGGAGACCGACAGCAGCGAGCTGAGCCAGCGCATTGTCGATCTGTTCGCCCCGGTCGGGCGCGGGCAGCGCGGCCTCATCGTCTCTCCGCCGAAGGCGGGCAAGACGATGCTGCTCAAGTCGATCGCGCACGGCGTCGCAGTCAACAACCCTGAGGTCCACCTCATGGTGCTGCTCGTCGGCGAGCGCCCGGAGGAAGTCACGGACATGCGCCGCTCCGTGCGCGGCGAGGTCATCGCCTCCACCTTCGACGAGCCGGTCGAGGACCACACGCGTGTCGCCGAGGTGGCGATCGAGCGAGCGCGGCGGCTTGTCGAAGGCGGCATGGACGTGGTGATCCTGATGGACTCGATCACGCGCCTGGCGCGCGCCTACAACCTGGCGGTTCCGACCAGCGGGCGTACGCTCTCGGGCGGCATCGACCCGATCGCGCTGTACCCGCCGAAGCGCTTCTTCGGCTCCGCGCGCAACATCGAGGAAGGCGGCTCGCTGACGATCATCGCGACCTGCCTCGTCGAGACCGGCTCGCGCATGGACGACGTGATCTTCGAGGAGTTCAAGGGCACCGGGAACATGGAGATCCGGCTCGAGCGGCGGCTCGCCGAGAAGCGCGTCTACCCGGCGATCGACATCTCCGCCTCCTCCACGCGCCGCGAGGATCTGCTCTTCTCCGAGGAGCAGTTGCGGCAGGTCTGGCTGCTGCGCCGCATGGCCGCGATGATCAGCGACAACGGCGCCGACGCCACCCAGGACGTGCTGGAACGTGTCTCGAAGACCGAGACGAACGAGGAGTTCCTCGGCAACCTCAAGTCCGGATTCCTCTAGCAGCGGATACCCCGCCCGGGCCCCGCACGCCCTCGTTCACGCCTTCGACTGACGGGTGACTCGCTTCGCGCGTGCTAGGATTCTGCCTTCCCGCCGGGCAAACCGCCCTGGACGGTTGTGGCGTTTCCCCTGGAAGCGGCGGCGGGCGGCCAGAGGGGGGCGAGTATCAGCATCATCGATCCGGTCCTTCCCGGGGCGCGCCCGACACTCGGGTACGGACTGCTGCTGTCGCAGCGACGGCAGGTTGACGCGCGTACGGCCCCCTGGCTCCCGGCGGCTGCGCCTGGCGTGTATGCCGCGATCGTCGCGCTTGTGCTCGTGGCCGTGCTGGTAGCGGGGTACTTCCCGGTCATCATCAGCTCGACGCAGCCCGGCCCACTGTTGAGGGCGTCGCAGATCTCGCTGCCGGGCACGGCCGGCGCCGCGGGTTGGGCGCAACCAGCGGCGCCCGCGGCATCGGTGCGGCGACCCATCGAGGCGCCGCTGATCAACCCGCCACCGCTGAGCCCACCATCCGTCAGCCGGGCAGAGCCCACTCCTGCTGCAGCCCAGGCCGAGGTCACTCTCGCTCCCGGGACTGGCCTCGCTCGGGCGGCTCGCCAGGAGGCCGTGGCAGTGCCGCCCAGCGAGGTCCTTCCGGCGCGCGAGCCGGCGTCGCGTCCGCTGTTCTTTCGCTACGAGGTGCAGCCGGGCGATACCGTGAGCGGCATCGCCCACCGCTTCGGCATTTCCTCCAACTACGTCCGCTGGAACAACGGCATCATCGACGACGCCGATGTGCTGAGAGTTGGGGAGCAGATCCAGGTGCCGAGCGCGCCCGGGATCATCCACCTCGTGCGTGCCGGCGAGACGCTCTATGAGATCGCCCTGCGATACAAAGCCAACGTTGCGGACATCATCAGTACGAACAGCCTCAGGGCAGATGGCTTCATCCGAGCGGGCGCGACGATCTTCGTGCCGGGCGGGCGCTATGGCTTCGTCTGGCCAGCCCGCGACACCATTACGTCGTATTTCGGCCCGAGCCATCCGCTGGGGATCGACATCAGGGCGGAGGTGGGGACGCCGATTGAATCGGCGGGCGATGGCATCGTGACCTTTGTTGGCGGTGATCCCGGACGCTCGTACGGGTTCTACGTCCGGGTCAAGCATGGAGGCGGATTCACATCGCTCTACGGGCACCTCCGCAACTTCGCGGTGAAGAACGGCGATAGAGTGAAGGCGGGCCAGGTGCTCGGCTTCGCCGGGCTCACCGGACGCACCACCGGCCCCCACCTGCACTTCGAGGTCGAACTCAACGGCGTGCGCCGCAACCCCTTGCTGTACCTGCCCTGATCAGGCGCTGCGGTGGAGGCAGCGACAACGGCACGGACGCCACCGAGGACGTGCTGGAGCGCGTCACGAAGACCGGGACGAGCGAGGAGTTCCTCAGCAACCTCAAGTCCGGATTCCTCTGGCAGCGGATACCCGCGCCGAGCCAATTGTACGTTTGCTCACGCCCTGGCGCCGGGGCCGTTGATGCTCTGCATGCTAAACTTTCGCATTGTGAGCGGGCAGACGGCCCGGATGTTCTTTGCGTTTCCCTCAAAGCGGCGGCGGGCGGCCAAAGGGGGCGAGCATCAGCAGCATTGGCCCTGTCCTCCCCCGCGCTCGCCCGACGCCGGGGCGCGGACTGCTGCTACCGCAGCGTCGACAGATTGCCGGTCGCGGAGACGCGTGGCTTCCGCTGGCCGCGCTTCGCGTCTACGCCGCGGTCGTCGCGCTCGTGCTCCTGGTCGTGCTGGTAGCGGGATTTTTCCCGCTCACCGTCAGTTCCACGCAGCCGGGACCGCTGTTGAGGGCTTCGCAGATCTCGCTGCCGGGCACGGCCGGCGCAGCTGGCTGGGCGCGACCGGCCGTGGCGCCGGTCTCCGCGCCGCAGCCTATCGAGCCGCCGCTGATCAACCCGTCGCCGCTGAGCCCACCATCCGCCAGCCGGGCAGTGCCCACTCCTGCTGCAGGCGAGGCCGAGGGCATTCCCTCCTCCGGGACTGACCTCGCGCGGGCGGCTCGCCAGGAGGCTGTGGCAGGGCCCTCCAGCGAGGTCCTTCCGGCGCGCGAGCCGGCGTCGCGTCCGCTGTTCTTCCGTTACGAGGTGCAGACGGGCGACACGGTCAGCGGCATCGCCGACCGCTTCGGCATCTCTTCCAGCTACATCCTCTGGAACAACATCGACATCATCGACGACGCCGACGTGCTGAGAGTCGGGGAGCAGATCCAGGTGCCGAGCGTGCCGGGGATCATCCACGGCGTTCGCGTTGGCGAGACGCTCTACGAGATCGCCCAGCGGTACGACGCGAACGTCGCGGACATCATTGGCGCGAACAAGCTGGGCGCCGATGGCTTCATCCGCGCGGACACGACGATCCTCGTGCCGGGCGGGCGCATGATCGTGACGGTGGCGCCCACGATCCGCCCCACCGCGACGCCAACGCCGGTGCGAGTCGCCGCGCCCGCGCGAGTCGCCACGCCCGCGCCGAGCTACAAGTTCATCTGGCCGACCGTAGACACCATTACGTCGTACTTCGGTCGGAGCCACCCGCTGGGGATCGACATCAGGGCGCCCGTGGGCACGCCGATCAAGGCGGCGGCCGACGGGAAGGTGATCTTCGTCGGCGGTGCGCGGTGCTGCTCGTACGGACTCTACGTCGAGGTTAAGCACGACGGCGGATTCACGTCGCTCTACGCTCACCTCCGCGACTTCGCGGTGGCGAGCGGCGATGAGGTCAAGGCGGGCCAGGTCGTCGGCTTCGCCGGGCTGACCGGGCGCACCACGGGCCCGCACCTGCACTTCGAGATCGAGCTCAACGGCGTGCGCCGCAACCCGCTGGTCTACCTGCCCTGAGGGCGCGCCGCCGATCGCGGGCCCGCGGGCGAGCCCGCTACCTGCGCGAGGCCTCCAGCAGCACGACGCGCTGCTCCTCGCCGAGCTGGCGGGGGCGGATGCTCAGCCTCGACTGCGGCTCGCCGCCGCTGAGGCCGGTCGCGTCCAGGAAGGCGCGCAGCACGGCGGGCTGCTCGCCCGCGGCGGCCGGTCCCTCGTAGCTGACGGGGATCACGATCGTCGGCTCCAGATCGCGCACCGTGCGCGCGGCGCGCTCGGGCGCCACTGCCTCGTCGCCGCCGATCGGCACGATCAGGATGTCGAGGTTGCTGAAGAGCCCGGCCTCGTCCTCGGGCGGCGGTGTGCAGCCGCTGCCGAGGTGTGCGAGGTGCAGCCCCTCCGCTTCGACGATGTAGGCGGTGTTGCGCTCGCTGCCGGCGGCGTCGCCCGTGCGCACGATCGGGCAGGGCAGGCCGAAGAGTTGCACGCCCTCGATCTCGTACTCGCCGGGGCCGTCGATGATGATCGGCTGCCCTCGCACGCCGCTGGCGTGCGCGTGGTGCGGATGCTGACGGCTGATCGTGACGATGTCGGCGCCGGGGCGGCCCATGTCGAAGCCCGCGGCCCTGCTCGCCGGGTCCATGACCACCGCGGCCTGCCGCGTGCGCAGCCGCACGCAGGCATGCCCGAGCCAGCTGATGTCCATGATCCGTGCCGCCTTTCAGGGACGCCGCGATCGTAGCGAGCGGGCGCAACAACCGCCATCCCCGCCTGCGGGCGCGGCTACTCGCGTTCCGCGCTGAGCGCCTCCGCGAGCTGGCGCAGCGTGCGGTGATGGAGGGCCTTCACGGCGCCCTCGCTGCGGCCGAGGATGCGCCCGATCTCGGCGTTCGTGAGCCCGTCCACGTACTTGAGCGTGATCAGGCGCTGGCGGTCCGGGGCGAGCGCCGCGGCCGCCTCGCGTACGCGCTGCGTCTCCTCCAGCCTCTCGAGCGCGGACTCCGGCCCGGGCGCGTCCGAGGGGACGGCCAGCGCCTCGTCGAGCGAGGCGGCCTGCGGCCTGCGGCCGCGGTCGCGGTACCAGTTCGCCAGCAGGTTGTGCGCGATGGTCATCAGCCAGGACTCGAACTTGCCGCGGCCGCGGTAGCTCCCGAGGCTCGCGAAGGCGTTGGCGAAGGTGCGCGAGGTCAGCTCCTCGGCGTCGCTGACGCTGCTGGTGCGGGAGAGCAGGTAGCGGTAGACGCGGGTGGCGTGCGCCTCGTAGAGCTCGGAGAAGGCGTCCCGGGCGTCGCCCGCGCGGGCGGGATCGTCCGCGGCGATCGTGGGGCCGTCTCGTTGGTCCGCGTTGCGGTCCATGCGCTCCCGTTTCGTGCTCGTCGCCGTGCGTCAATGCGCCGCTGCTGCGCCGCCGTGATGCGTCCGAGCGTTGACCAGTCGGGCGTCGGGCGGCTAGAATCCAGTGTGTTAGCACTCTCCCCATGAGAGTGCTAATCCGCGGGTCAGTCGGGATGGAGGGCCCGTGCTTACTCAGCGCCGGGCGGACATCCTCAACCTCGTCATAGACGAGTATATCGACACTGCTGCGCCGGTGAGTTCGCGCGCGCTGGTCGATCGCCACAACCTGGACGTCTCCACCGCGACCGTGCGCAACGAGTTGGCTGCGCTCGAGGAAGACGGGTACATCACCCACCCCTACACCTCGGCGGGCCGCATCCCCTCGAACAGCGGGTACCGCCTCTACGTCGAGGAATTGATGGCCGAGCGTCCGATCGGCGCGGACGAGCAACGGACGATCGAGCACCAGTTCTACCAGGTGCCGCCGGGCCTCGACGAGTGGCTGCAGCTCGCAGCCTCGATCCTCGCGTCGGCGGTCAGCAACGTCGCCGTCGTCGCACGTCCGCAGCGCGCAGTGCCGCATCTGCGGCAGGCGCAGCTGGTGCACCTGCGGCCCGGCGCGGCGCTGCTGGTGGGCGTGCTGGACGACGGCAGCGTGCAGGAGCGGATCGTCGCCGTCCCGGAGGCCGAGGACCAGGCGACGCTGTCCGTCCGCGCCGCGCGCCTCAACGAGCGCCTCGCGCTGGCCGACCCCGCTCTGATCCGCGCCGCCGCGCCGCAGTTCGAGGACGAAGACGATCGCCGCCTCGCGCTCGACATCGCCGAGCTGGCCACGGAGGGTGCGAGCGCGGTGCAGTTGTTCATCGAGGGTGTGCGGGCGGCGCTGGCGCAGCCGGAGTTCTCCACCACCGATCGCATGCTGGATGCGGTGCAGCACCTGGAGGCGTACGAGCTGCGCCGAGCGCTGCAGCGGCCCTCGAGCGCGGAGCGCAGCGCCCGCGTGCTGATCGGCGACGAGAACGAGCGCCCCTGGCTGCACGATTGGACGATGGTCATCTCGACGTTCGGGGAGCCCGGCGGGGCGGTTGGCTCCGTCGCGGTGCTGGGCCCCACGCGGATGCACTACGGGCACACGATCCCGCGCGTCCGCTACGTGGCCCGGCTGATGACCGAACTGCTGCACGAACTGGATGGCTGACACCCGGGCCGCACACAACCCGCCGGACTCGACGAAGCACGATTCAGGAGCGAGACGCCGTGCCTCTTGAAGGAGACAGCGCCGGGGAACCCGCCGCGCCCGCCGAAGTGCCGGGCGGCGGCGACGCGTGCGACGACGCCGAGCGCATCGCCGCCCTCGAGGCGCAGGTCGCGGAGCTGACGGAGCGCCAGGCGCGGGCGGTCGCGGATCTGCAGAACTACCGCCGCCGCGCCGAGGAGCGCTGGGCAGAGCGGGCACGGGTGCAGCTGGCGCAGACGATCGCGCGCTGCCTCCCCCCGCTCGACGATCTGAACCGCGCCCTCGCCTCGATCGACGGCGATCTCAGCGGCCATCAGTGGATCGAGGGTATCCGGCTGGTGCAGCGCAAGTTCCAGGAGATGCTGGCGAACGCCGGCGTCGAGGAGATTGGCGGCGAAGGCGCCGAGTTCGACCCGCTCGTACACGAGGCCGTCTCGTTCGGACCGGGTCCCAAGGGGCAGGTCGTCGCCCTCGTGCGCGAGGGCTACCGGATCGAGGGCTACGTGCTGCGGCCCGCCCAGGTGGTGGTCGGCGGTGGCGAGGCCGGGTCCGCGGACGGCGAGCAGGCGCAGGAGCAGTAGGGGCCAACCGGGCAACAGGGACGGAAGCACGAGCACCCGTCCGGAATAAACCACAACTGGCAGAGACCGTGACAGGGGGTACGACATGGCGAAGGTGATCGGCATCGACCTTGGCACCACGAACAGCGCGATGGCGGTGATGGAGGGCGGCGAGCCCGTGATCATCGCCAACTCCGAGGGTGGCCGCACGACGCCCTCGACGGTTGCGGTGAGCGGCTCGGGCGAACGGCTCGTCGGGACCGTGGCGAAGCGCCAGGCGGTCACCAACCCGGACGGCACGATCTTCTCCGTGAAGCGGCTGATGGGCCGCCGCTTCGGGGACGCCGAGGTCTCGCAGCTGAGCGCCGTCGCCCCGTTCGCGGTCAGCGCGGCCAGCAACGGCGACGCGCACGTGAAGATGGGCGACCGCGACTACTCGCCGCCGGAGATCTCCGCGATGATCCTCCAGAAGCTGAAGGCGGACGCCGAAGCCTACCTCGGCGAGGAGATCACCGAGGCGGTGATCACCGTGCCCGCCTACTTCAACGACTCGCAGCGCCAGGCCACCCGCGACGCCGGCCGCATCGCCGGCCTCGAGGTGCTGCGCATCATCAACGAGCCCACCGCCGCCTCGCTCGCCTACGGCCTCGACAAGAAGGGCGACGAGGTCATCGCCGTCTACGACCTCGGCGGCGGGACCTTCGACATCTCGATTCTCGAGATCGGCGACGGCACCTTCCAGGTGCAGGCGACCAACGGCGACACCTTCCTCGGCGGCGACGACTTCGACAGCGTGGTGATCGAGCACCTCGTGGCGGAGTTCAAGCGGGACCAGGGCATCGACCTGTCAGGCGACCGGATGGCGTTGCAGCGTCTCAAGGAGGCCGCCGAGAGGGCGAAGATCGAGCTCTCCACCGCGCAGCAGACCGAGGTCAACCTGCCCTTCATCACCGCCGACCAGAGCGGCCCCCGGCACATGCAGATCGCGATCACCCGGGCGCGCCTCGAGCAGCTCGTCGACGGCCTCGTCGAGCGCACGATCGGCCCGGTGCGCGACGCACTGAAGGACGCCGGCATGCAGCCCTCCGACGTGGACGAGGTGGTCCTCGTGGGCGGGATGACGCGCATGCCGCTGGTACAGCAGAAGGTGCGCGAGTTCTTCGGCAAGGACCTGCACCAGGGCGTCAACCCGGACGAGGTCGTCGCGATCGGCGCGGCGATCCAGGCGGGCGTGCTGCGTGGCGACGTCAAGGACGTGCTGCTCCTCGACGTGACGCCGCTGACGCTGGGCATCGAGACGCTGGGCGGCGTGCTGACCTCGCTGATCGAGCGCAACACGACGATCCCGACGAGCGCGCAGCAGACGTTCTCGACCGCCGCGGACAACCAGCCCTCGGTCGAGATCCATGTGCTGCAGGGCGAGCGGCCGATGGCGGCCGACAACAAGTCGCTCGCGCGCTTCATCCTCGACGGCATCGTGCCCGCCCCGCGCGGCGTCCCGCAGATCGAGGTCGAGTTCAACATCGATGCGAACGGCATCGTCACGGTCTCGGCGCGCGACAAGGCGACGGGCAAGGAGCAGCACGTCACGATCCAGGCCAGCTCCGGCCTCACCGACGACGAGGTCGAGCGCCTCACGCGCGAGGCCGAGGAGCACGCCGCCGAGGACCGCGAGCGGCGCGAGCAGGTGGAGCTGCGCAACGCGGCGGACAACCTCGCCTACTCGGCAGAGCGCACGCTGAACGAGCACGCGGAGAAGATCGACGACGAGCTGAAGGGCCGCGTCGAGGCGGCCATCGCCGAGGTCCGCTCCGCCCTTGCCGACACGGACGCCGACGCCTCGGCCCTGGAGCCGAAGGTGGAGGCGCTCTCGCAGGCGATGCAGGAGATCGGCGAGGCGGTCTACAGCGCCGCCGCGGCAGAAGCCGAGGCGGCGGGTGAGGCGGCCGGCGGCGACGAAGGCGACGAGGAGGCCGCCAGCACCGTCGAGGGCGAGTTCCGCGAGGTCTAGCCCGTCCTCGGGGAACAGGCGCACGAAAGTGTACGGTGCATTTTAGTGGCGGCGCGTCGTACACTTTAGATCCAAAAGTGTACGGTTCATTTAGCAGGAATTGTGGCGTACACTTTCTGGTGAAAGTGTACGGTGTAATTTATGACGCGTCAGCATGATCAACTTGTGGAAGGGCCAGTGGTGCGACGTGGCCGACCGCCACGTGGCGCCGTCTATGCCAGGCTCAAGACGCAGATCGATGAGCTCTGGACCCGCATGGGGGGCCTGCCAAACCGCCTGGAGGCGTCCGACATCTGGCGCGGCATCTGGTTCGAGGAGGCTCACCACTCCACGGCCATCGAGGGCAACACGCTCGTTCTGAAGCAGGTCGAGGCCCTGCTGGCGGAAGGCCGCGCGGTCGGCGACAAGCAGCTCGCGGAGTACATGGAAGTCCGCGGCTACGCGAACGCCGCCGATTGGGTGTACGGCCAGGCGATCGAGCCGGGCGAGTGGTCCGCTGGCGAGTGGATATCGCTGACCGAGGTGAGGCGCGTCCACGATCTCGCGATGGGGCCTGTCTGGGATGTCGCGCCCCACTCGGCCGCTGATCCCGAGGAACGGCCGGGGGCGTATCGGAGACACGATATCCAGCCGTTTCCGGAAGGCATGACGCCGCCTGCATGGACCGATGTGCCGGCGCTGATGACGGACTGGATCGCCGATGTGAGCCGCCTGGAACCTAACGACGAGCAGTTTCCGGAGGCGGTCGCCGCGCTGCACTGTCGGTTCGAGCGGATCCACCCGTTCCTCGATGGCAACGGGCGGGCGGGTCGCCTGGTCCTCAACCTGTTGCTCGTCCGGCTCGGCTACCCGCCTGCAATCATCTACAAGAACCAGCGCAGGATGTACCTGGCGGCGCTGCGCAGGGCCGATCGCGGAGAGATCGGTCCGCTCGGCGAGCTGATCGCGCGAGCGATCCTCGACAACCTCTACAAGTTCGTCATCCCGGCGGTGGCCGGCCCCGGCCGGCTTGTGCCGCTTGCAGCGCTGGCCAGTGTGCGGATCTCCCACTCCGCGCTGCGGACGGCCGCGATACGCGGGCGGCTGCAGGCCACGCGCGGCGCCGACGGGCAGTGGCGCAGCACCAGCAACTGGGTGGAGGACTACCTCAAGGCCCGCTACGTGCGAGATGCGCTGTGATCGCGGCGTTCATTCACACCCAGAGCCGAACTCTCGGTAGACTAGGAGGTTGATGGCCACAGACGTAGACCTCTACTCGACCCTCGGGGTCCAGCGCGATGCCTCGCAGGAGGAGATCAAGCGCGCCTTCCGCAAGCTTGCGATGGAGTTCCACCCCGATCGCAACAAGAGCGAGGGCGCCGAGGATCGCTTCAAGCAGGTCAACGCCGCCTACGAAGTGCTCTCCGATCAGGAGAAGCGTCGCAGCTACGACCGCTTCGGCATGGCCGGGCTCAACGGCGGCGGTCAGCACGGCTTCTCCGGCTTCGAGGGCTTCGGCGGCTTCGGCGACATCTTCGATGCGTTCTTCCGTGGCACGGGCGCGCGACGGCCCGGCCCGCAGCGCGGCTCCGACCGGCGCGCCTCGATCAGCGTCGCGTTCGAGGATGCGGTCTTCGGCGCGGAGCGCGAGATCGAGTTCCAGCGCGTCGGGCGCTGCGAGGATTGCCGCGGCAGCGGATCGGCGAACGGCAGCCGCCCCTCGACCTGCCCCGAGTGCGGCGGCCAGGGCGAGATCCGCCGCGTGCAGGAGTCGCTGTTCGGGCGCTTCGTGAACTCCGCGCTGTGCAATCGCTGCGGCGGCGACGGCGAGGTGGTGACCAATCCCTGCGAGGGTTGCAGCGGGCGCGGGCTGCGTGTGGATACCGTCACGCGCTCCGTCAACATCCCCGCCGGCGTCGATGAGGAGCACCAGATCCGCCTCAGCGGCGAGGGCGACGCCGGGGTCCGCGGCGGCCCGCCGGGCCACCTCTACCTGGACATCGAGATCGCCGAGCACAAGCACTTCGAGCGCCGCGGCGATCACCTCGTCTACGTGCTGCCGCTGAACCCGGCGCAGGCCGCGCTCGGCGTGGAAACGGAGGTGCCGACGCTGGACGGCGATCCCGTCACCATCGACGTGCCCGCCGGTACGCAGCCCGGCCACATCTTCACCCTGCCGGGGCGTGGCGTCCCGCACCTGCGAGGCAACGGGCGCGGCAACATGCTGGTCCGCACGCACGTGGTCACGCCGACGAAGCTCACCGAGGAACAGCGCGAGCTGCTGGAGCAGCTCGCCGTCTCGCTCGGGACGCCCTCGCTGGCGGCGGACGATCGCGGGCTGTTCGGCCGTATCCGCGAGGTCTTCTCCTAGTCTCGTGGCGGCGGGCGCGAACGCAGGCGCCGCGCTGGGCAGCCCCGGCGCGTGGGTGGAGATGACGGTCCAACTCGCACTGGCGGACGCCGAGCTGGTCGCGGACGCGCTCGGCGACGTGGCGGAGGGCGCGGTCGCGCTGGAGCCGCGCATCCAGACCTCGGACGAGCGCAACTTCGCGTACACGATCGAGGACGCTGGCGCGACGGTGCGCGCGTTCCTGCCCGCGCCACTGGCCACGCGCGAGCGCCGCGCGCTGCGTCGGCGGCTGACGGCGCTGCCGCTGCGCGAGCCGCTGCCCCGGCTGCGCTACCGCGCCGTCGAGGATGCCGACTGGTCCGAGGCCTGGCGCGAGCACTTCACGACGCTGCGCATCGGGCGCCTGGTGGTCCATCCGTCCTGGGAGCCCGCGGACGGCGGGGACGCGTTCGCGATCAGCCTCGATCCGGGGCGCGCCTTCGGCACCGGCCAGCACGCGACGACCCGGCTCTGCCTCAAGGCGATCGAGCGCGAGTGCGCGCGCGGCGACACGGTGCTCGATGTCGGCACGGGCTCCGGCATCCTCGCGCTCGCCGCGGCCCGGCTGGGCGCGGCGAACGTCGATGCGCTCGACAGCGACCCGGACGCGGTGGAATCGGCGCAGGAGAACGTGCGCCGCAACAGCCTCGAGGGCTACGTGCGCGTCTCGCGGGGAACGCTCCATCCGGAGCGCGACGTTGAGGCGGCGTACGACCTCGTGGTGGCCAACATCTCCTCGGCGGTGGTCCGGGAGCTGCTGCCGACGGCGGCGCGGGCGCTGCGTCCGGGCGGGCGGCTGATCCTCAGTGGCTTCATGGCGGATCGCGCGCAGGAGGTCGCCGTGGCGGCGCGCGCCGCCGGCCTCGCCGAGGTGATCGTCGAGCAGGACGAGGAGTGGTGCGCCCTCGTCGCGCGGAGGCCGGGCCCGTGAGGCGGCTCTACGTCCCGGACGCGCTGCTCGCACGCGGCGCCGAGGTTCGCCTTGATGGCGCGCAGTCGCACCGGCTGCGCAGCGTGCTGCGGCTGCGTCCGGGCGACGGCCTGGCCGTGTTCGATGGCAGCGGCGGGGAGTGGGAGGCGAGCGTCGCCTCCGTGGACGCCGAGGGCGTCGCGCTGCGCATCGGCGAGCCGCTCGAGGCGCTGCCGGAGCCGCTGGTCGCGGTCACGCTGCTGTGCGCCTTCCCCCGAGGGCAGCGCGGCGACTGGATCGTGGAGAAGGCGACGGAGCTTGGCGCCGCAGCGATTACGCCACTCGCGAGCGATCGCTCGGTGATGCAGCCGGGCGAGGGGCGCGTCGAGCGCTGGCGGCGTATCGCCGTCGAGGCTGCCGAGCAGTGCGGGCGCGCCTCGCTGCCCGCATTCGGCGAGGAGCCGCCGTCGGGCGCGCTGAGGCTGATCGCCGACCCCGCTGCGCGGCAGACGGTCGCCGAGGCGCTCTCGAGCGTCTCCCCGGCGCCTGACGCCGTTGCGATCTACATCGGGCCGGAGGGTGGCTGGACGTCCGAGGAGCGGGAGCGGCTGATCGCGGCCGGCGCGCTGCCGGTGAACCTCGGGCCGCGCAGGCTGCGCGTGGAGACCGCGGCGGTCGTCACTCTTGCGCAGACTCTGGCTGCGCTGGAGGGCCGAAGCTCCCGGACTTCAGGAACGAGTTGAACAGCCACGGCAGCGGATCGACGTTCACGCCGTGAACGATCACCTCCCAGTGCACGTGCGGGCCAGTCGTGAGACCCGTCGCGCCGAGAGCGCCGAGTTGTGCCCCCGCCTCCACCACGTCACCGGCGGCGACGTCGATGCGTGAGAGGTGGTGATAGCCGGTCATCACGCCCGCGCCGTGGTCGACGATCACGGAGTTGCCGCGGATCGGCATCTCGCCCACCCAGCTCACGCGGCCGGGCGCCGACGCGAGCACCGGTTCGCCCGAGGCCGCGGCATAGTCGACGCCTCTGTGGAAGCTGCTGACCGGGCCGCCGTTGTAGGAGCGACCGGTGCCGAACGGCGCCGTGATCGGCGCCCTGGTGAGCGGCCCGAGGAAGGGCTCCGACCAGGCCGGCTCGGGATCGGAGTGCGCGAACTGCTCGGCGCGCAGTGCGGCCTCGCGCTGCGCGGTGTCCTCGGTCAGCGTCGACGCCACCTCGGGCGTCAGCTCGATCTGCTCCACGGGCCGCTCGATCGCCTCCACGACGTACGAGGCTTCGGCCTCCCCGATCTCCTCGCCGTCGGCGTCGTGGAAGGTGGCGCGTAGAGGCTCCTCGCCCGCAGCGGCGTCGATGGGGATCGCGACGAGGCCCCAGAACGCATCGCCGCGCGGCACGAGGGGGTACGAGGCCTCGCGGAACTCGAGCCGTGCCGAGACGGCGGTGGGGGCGGACGCCGTCACCACCAGTGCGTGGCCCGTGTACACGCTCCCGGGATCCACCGAGAGCACGCCCGGTATGGGCGTGGGGGCAGGAGTAGGTGACGGTGTGGGCGTTGGTGTCGGGGTGGGAGTGGGCGATGGCGTGGGTGATGGCGTTGGTGATGGCGTTGGTGATGGCGTCGGTGAGGGCGTCGGTGAGGGCGTCGGTGAGGGCGTCGAGGTAGGTGTGGGTGATGGCGTTGGCGAAGGCGAGGGCGTCGAGACCGGCGTGGGTGAGGGCGCCGGGGTGAGCGAAGGCGTTGCGGTGGGCGAGGGCGTGGTCGTAGCTGTGGGCGAGGGCGTCGCGGATGGGGTGGCGGTGCGGGTGACGGTGGCGATGGTGACCGGTGATGGCCCGGCAGGGCTCTCATCGCCGCCTCGCAGCAGTACGGCGACGGTCGCGGCGAGCAGCAACAGCGCGACCGCTGCGGCCAGCAGGCCGCCGCTGCGGGGAAGCCGCGAGGAACGCGGGCGCGGTGGGGGCGGCGGTACGGCCACGGACCTCCTCGGGGCGGTCTGTACATCCTATCTGCTGCCGCGCGTAGGTGGCTTCACGCGCCGGAGCGGGCGCGGCGGTGGCGGGCGGGAATCGTCCGCGGGGGCGCTGCTATACTGACGCCCGCCGTGCCCGCCTGCCCGTGTCACCGCGAGCCAGCGAGCGGACACGAGGCCTGACCGGGCAGAGATTGGGAGGGCGACGTGGAGAATCCGCGCCAAGTCTCCGAGCGCATTCTCGACAATGTCGAGCGCGTGATCATCGGCAAGACGGAAGAAGCGCGACTCGCCCTCGTGACGCTGCTCTGCCGAGGACACCTGTTGCTGGAGGATGTGCCCGGCGTCGGCAAGACGATGCTGGCGAGGGCGCTCGCGCGCTCGACCGGATGCAGCTTCCAGCGCATCCAGTTCACCCCGGACCTGCTGCCCTCGGACGTGACCGGCGTCGCCGTCTACAACCAGGCGACGAGGGAGTTCGAGTTCCGGCCCGGCCCGGTGATGGCGCAGGTCGTGCTTACCGACGAGATCAACCGCGCCACTCCCAAGACGCAGTCCGCGCTGCTCGAGGCGATGGAGGAGCGGCAGGCCACCGTGGACGGCGTAACGCGCAAGCTGCCCGAGCCGTTCATGGTCCTCGCCACGCAGAACCCGATTGAGTACGAGGGCACGTTCCCGCTACCCGAGGCGCAGCTCGACCGCTTCCTGATGCGCGTGCGGCTCGGCTACCCGAACCCCACCGACGAGGTGCTGGTCATGGACGCCCAGCAGCAGGAGCATCCGATCGAGTCACTCGACCAGGTCACGAACGCCGAGGAAGTGATCGAGTTGCAGCACGCCGTCCGCGAGGTCTACATCGACCCGCTGATCAAGCAGTACATCGTGACGATGGTGAACGCGACGCGGGAGCACGAGAGTGTCTATCTCGGGGCCTCGCCGCGCGGCTCGCTCGCCCTGATGCGCGCCTCGCAGGCCTACGCGATGCTCATCGGGCGCGACTTCGTGCAGCCCGACGATGTGAAGCGGCTCGCCTACCCGACGCTCGGGCACCGCGTGATCGTGAGCCCGGCGGCGCGCGTGCGGAACATCGAGAGCGCGCAGATCGTCGACGAGTGCATCGAGCGGACGCCGGTGCCCGGGGCGCGGGCGCGCGGCGGCGCCTGAGCGATGCGTCCGCTGTTGCGGGCGGCAGGGTTCGCCGCCCGTCGGCCGAACGTCCTGATCGCGGCGGGCGTCGCGCTCTTCACCGTTGCCGTCGCGAGCGCGACGGGGTTCTGGCTCCTCTTCCGCTTCGCCTACCTGATCGCGATCACGATCCCGCTGCTCTACATCTGGAACCGTTCGATGATCCGCGGTATCGATGTGGAGGTGCTGCGCCGCGACCAGCGCGTCTCGCGCGGACGACCGCTGCAGGGGCGCGTCATCGTGCGCTCGCGCTCGTGGCTGCCCAAGGTCTGGCTGGAGATCCAGGACCACTCGACGCTGCCGGACCACGTGACCAACCGCGTCGTCACCCTCGGACGCCGCGGGGTGGACGTCTGGCACTACGAGACGCCGGCGCGGCGGCGCGGGCTCTACGAGCTGGGACCGCTCACGGTGACGGCGACCGACCCGTTCGGCTTCTTCCGCATGTCGCGCACCTTCGGGGAGCGCGCGCAGGTGCTCGTCTACCCGAACGCGCCGGAGCTGCCGAGGCTGCATGTGCCGCCGGCGAACCTGCCGGGGGACGGGCGCTTCCGGCGGCGCACGCAGAACGTCACGCCCAACGTCTCCGGCCTGCGCGCCTACGAGCCTGGAGACTCGCTCAGCCGCGTGCACTGGCCGGCGACGGCCCGCACCGGCACCCTGATGGTGAAGCTCTTCGAACTCGACCCTGCTTCCGACATCTGGGTGCTGCTGGACCTCGAAGATGCGGTGCACGTCGGCGAGGGTGACGACGGTACCGAGGAGTCCTCGGTGATGGTCGCCGCCTCGATCATGCGCTACTTCGTCACCCAGAACCGCTCCGTGGGCCTGATCGCCTACGACGACGATCTGCGGATCAACGAGCCGAGCCGCGGCGGCAACCACTACACACGGTTGCTGGAGTCGCTGGCGCTGGTCCGCGCCGTGGGCGACGTGCCGCTCTCGCAGTTGCTGCTCGAGGAGTCGCGCAAGTTCGGGCGGCACACCACGGTGGTCGCCGTGACGCCCTCGCCGCGCGATGACTGGGCGCTGGCGCTGATGTCGCTCTCCGTGCGCGGGGTGAAGGTGGCGGCGGTGCTGCTGGAGGGCGAGACCTTCGGCGCGGCCAGCAGTTCGCTCGATGTCTACGGCACGCTCGCCTCGGGTGGCGTCTACACCTACACCGTGAAGCGCCGGGACGACCTGGTGCAGGTGCTGTCGTCCGGCGGAGTGGGCGACCCGGGGAGCGTGTTCGCATGAGCGCGATCACCGGCGCGCCGGCGGAGCAGGCGGGCTTCGGCTCCCGCGCCTTGCGGGAGCTGGTGGCCCCGGCCGATCGGCGCAGTGACGGCGAATGGCTCTTCTGGGAGGACTGGCTGAGCTTCGCGCTGCTCGCCGTCGCCCAGTTCTCCGTGGCCTTCTCGATCGCGCGTGCGAACTGGGTCGACGAGATGCCGTCGCTGCCGGTGGTGGCCGGAGTCGGGCTCGTGATCGGCGCGCTGCTGGCCCGTCAGGGTACGAGGCCGGGGAGGCTATTCGCGGGCGGGATCGCCCTCGGCGTCGTGATCGCGACGGCCATGGTGATGCAGACCATGGAGCTCTCCGATCCGTTCGCGCCGGGGTTCGGGATCGCGACGCGCCTGGGCGATCTGTGGGGCCGGATGGGCGACTGGCTGTCGGCGCTGGTCAGCGGCGGCGTCTCCACGGACCCGCTGCCCTTCGTGCTGCTGCTGGTGTTCAGCGTCTGGCTCGTGCCCTACCTGGCGTCCTGGGCGGTGTTCCGCTGGCGCAACGCCTGGCTCGCGCTGCTGCCCGGCGGCTTCGCGCTGCTGACCAACATCTCCTACCTCCCGGGGAAGCCGGCGCTGGAGTTCGTGATCTTCCTCTTCGCCGCGATCCTGCTGTTCACGCGCATCCACCTGCTGCGCACGCTCAGCGGCTGGCGGGGACGCTCGATCGCCGTGCCCCGGCTGCTCTCGCTCGAAGTCGTGCACGCAGGTGGCTGGGTCGCCGCCGGGCTGATCCTCGCGGCCTGGATCGTGCCGGTCGGCGACGGCTGGGAGCCGGCCGCCGGCGCCTGGAGCAGCGCCATCCGCCCGATCACGGACCGCCTCCAGCCGCTCGGCCAGGTCTTCATCGGCATCGACGGCAAGCGGGGGCAACTGGTCCACCAGTTCGAGGGCGCCCTGCCGCTGCAGGGCAGCGTCAAGCTCGACGACGACACGATGTACATCGTCTCCTCCGATACCCGAGGGCTCTCGCTGCTGCGCGCCAACGTCTTCGACCGCTACGAGCGCGTGGGCTGGCGGCTGTCGGACACCGAACTGGTCGACCCTCCCGCGATTACCGTCGAGGCGGCGCGCTTCGGTACGCCCGCCACGCGCGCGCAGTTGCGCCGCCTCGTGGCCATCGACGTATTCGTGGAGTCTCCGCTCAGTGACCGGCGGCTGCTCTCCGTCGGTGAGCCGCTCGCCACCGATGTCGAGGCGGAGTTCCTGACCGGCGCTTCGGAGAGCGATGTGATCGGGCTGCGACCGAACGGTCGCGTCGGGAGCGGCGAGAGCTACACCTCGGTCGGCTCCGTCTCCGTCGCCGGCGTCGAGGATCTGCTCGGCGCGGGGACCGAGTACCCCGCGTGGGTGCGCGAGCGCTATCTCCAGCTGCCGGACAGCCTGCCGCAGCGCGTGGGCGAACTCGCCGCGGAGATCGCCCGCGATGAAGACGCGCCATACCTCGCCGCCTTCCGCGTCGAGCGCTACCTGCGCGAGAACTACGCCTTCAGCCTGAAGGTCTCCGACCCGCCCCCGCGCCGCGACCCGATTGACCACTTCCTGTTCGAGAGCGGCGAGGGCTACTTCGACCATCACGCCTCGGCGATGGTGGTGCTGCTGCGCACGCTGGGCATCCCCGCTCGCATCGCCGTCGGCTTCGCGCTGGACGAGACATCGTTCGATCCGCAGGCGGAGGCCTACGTGCTGAGCGAGAAGGACTCGTGGGCGTGGCCGGAGGTCTACTTCCCCGGCTACGGGTGGGTGGAGTTCAACCCGACCCCGGTGCGCGAGGTGGTGAGCCGGACGAGGGGCGGCGGACTTTCCGACTTCGGTCCGGAAAGCGCCACCGACGACGCGCTCGCCGCGCTCGAGTTGGCCGAACTGCTGGAAGAGAGCCTTGAGCCGGTGGGACTGGGCGGGCCGGATGCCAGGTTCCGGGGTGATGGCAACCAATCGCTCTGGGCCCCGCTCGGGATGATCGCCGGCTGGTTGGTCGCGATCCTCGCTGCCGCTGCGGCGCTGTTCCTGATCGGGCGTGGGGCCTGGGCGTTCCCCGATCGAGGGCTCAGTCCCGCCACCGCGCGCTGGGCGAAGGTGCAGCGGATCGCGGGTTGGGCCGGCATCGCCGCCCCCGCCAACCGCACCCCGCTCGAGGCGGCCGGCGATCTGAAGCGCGACCTCGAGAGCGAGGAGCACGTCGAACTCCTCGCCGACGCCTTCAGCCGCGAGCGCTACGGCGCGGACGCCGTTGCCGCGGATGAGGCGCTCGCGCTGGCGGCGGCGTCGGCGGACGAGGGCGAGGAGGACGATCCGGCGGTGCGTCGCGCCGATGCGCTCTACTGCCGTCTTCGCAACCGCCTGTTCCGGGAGACGCTGCTGCGCCGCCTCGGCCTGCGCCGCTTCGTCCGCTGACGCGGACGCGACCGCTAGCGGTCGCCTGCCCCGCCCGCGCCTCCGCCCCGCGGCTCCAGCGCTTCAAGCGCGCTGGTGCGCCGGATCAGGTCCAGCAGCGCGATCGCGTCCTCGAGGGTCAGCGCCTCGTTGCCGATCCGCAGTGCCTCCTCCGAGAGCAGCGCGCGCGCGTCCTCGAGCGTCGTGGGCTGGGGCGGCTGGGTTTGCGCGCCCGGTGCGCCCGCCGGCGATCCGTCCGAGTCGTCGCTCGGCGAGGGCGATTGTTGGTCGCCGGCGCTCGGGTCCGGCGTCGGCCCGGCGTTCGGTTGGCTGCCGCCATCGTCTGGCTGCCCGGCGCTCTCGTCGTCATCGGGCTGTTCACCCCCGTCGCCGTTGTCGTCGCCGCTCTCGCCGTCATCGCCGGCGGGGGATTCCGGCGCCTCGTCGTCGCCGGCGAGCAGGCGCAGCGTCAGCTCGAGGTTGTGCTTGGCGTCCAGGTCGGACGGGTCGCGCAGCAGCACGCTGATCCAGGCCTCGCGCGCGGCCTCGAGGTCGTTGCGAAGGAAGGCGTGGCTGCCGAGGGCGTACGCGGCGCGGGTGAAGAGCTCGGGGTCCGTCGTTGCGTTCATCGCCGCTGCCGAGGCGACCGTCGCCTCCTCGTAGCGTTCGAGACGGTGCAGCGTGTTGCCGATGTTGTAGGGCGGCTCCGGGGCGTCGGGCGCGATCGCCTCGGCGTCGCGGTAGGAGGCGAGCGCGTCGTCGTAGCGGCCCGCGGCGTAGGCGGCGTGGCCGTCCTCGGTGGCCGTGTACTCGGCGCTGGCGCAGGCGGCGATCAGCGCGATCGCCGGCAGCGCGCCGGAGGCGAGCGCGAGGCGGCCCACGCGCAGCCGGCGACGCCAGCGGCCGTCGGCGACCAGCGCCTGCAGGCCGAGCAGCAGCAGCGCGGCGCCGAGGAACCACTGGAAGCGCTCGATCGGGGCGCTGTTCACGCCCTCGTCGAAGGCCGACTGCCGCAGCCGCTGGAACTCGACGGCCAGGCCGGGCAGCTCGCCGAGCTCGCGCAGATCGCCGCCCGTGGCGTCGGCGATCCGCCGCAGCGTCGGGCGGTCGGCGCGGCTCAATTCGCCGCTCGGTGCGCCGGCGCCGGTCCCGTCCTCGTCGCCGCTCTCGCGCGCGGGCATCGCGCCGCCGTCGGCGGTGCCGGCGGCCACGGTGAAGACGCGAACGCCGGCGTCCGCGGCGGCGTCGAGGGCGTCGTCGAGGTCGCCGCCCAGATCCTCGCCGTCGGAGATGAGGACGATGGTCTGCGTCTCGGCGGCCCCGTCGATGTCGAGCAGGCGCAGCGTGGCCTCGAGGGCCGCGCCGAGGTTGGTGCCGGGCCGCACGAAGGCCGGTTCGTCCTGCGCGCGGGCGATCAGCTGGCGCAGCGCCTCGAGGTCGAGCGTGAGCGGGGAGCGCTCGAAGGCGTCGCCGCCGAAGGTGACGAGGCCGACGCGGTCGCCGCGGAGGTGGTTGAACAGCTCGTCGATCGCGGCGGCGGCGGCGGCGGCGCGCGAGGGCTCGACATCCGTCGCCGTCATCGAGCGCGAGATGTCGAGGGCGATCGCGATGTCGATGCCGAGCCGCGTGAGCGGGCGTTCCTCCTCGCCCCATTGCGGCCGCGCGGCGGCAGTCACGACCAGCACGATTGCGCCGAGCAGCAGCAGTTCCTGCAGGCGCCGCCGCCAGACGGAGGGTCCTCGCCGCAGCGAGGGTGCGCCGCCGAACGCCTCGTCGGCCTCGCGCCGCCGCCGTGCAGCGTACGAGACCGCGAGCAGCACCGGCGGCAGAACCGCGAGCCAGAGCAGCGCCAGCGGGTCGGCGAGCGCGATCACGGGTACCTCCTGAAGGCGGTCGCCCGCAGGCCCGCCTCGGCGGCCAGGAAGAGCAGCGCCGCGACGGCGAGCAGCGGCCCGTACTCCCGGTACTCGGTGAAGCGCCGCTCGCCGATGCGGCTGCGTTCGAGCCGGCGGACCTCGCGGTAGGCCTCGGAAAGCTCGTTCTGCGTCGCGGCGTCGAAGTAGCCGGCGCCGGTGACGGCGGCGATCTGCTGCAGCAGCCGCACGTCCACCTCGCTGCCGCCGCGAACGGCGCCGTGGAGGCCGATGGTGTAGACGCGGATGCCGAGTGTCTCCGCGACACGAGCCGCCTGCATCGGCGGCACTTCGCCCTGGTTGTTCTGGCCGTCGGTGAGCAGCACGACGATGCGGCTGCGTGCGGGCGACTCGCGCAGCAGGTTGAGCGCCTCGGCGATGCCGAGCCCGATCGCCGTGCCGTCCGGGATCAGCCCGGACTCGGCCGCGTCGACCTGCCGCGTCAGCGCGTCGTGGTCGAGCGTGAGCGGCGAGAGCAGGATCGCGCGCGACTGGAAGGCCACGAGGCCGACGCGGTCGCCCTCGAGGCTCTCGATGAAGTCGCTGATCACCGCCTGCGCCCCCTCCAGCTTGCTTGGCGCGCGCGCGCCCGGCTCCGCGCGCTGGGTCATCGACCCGGAGACGTCGAGGGCGACGACGATGTCGATGCCGTCCTCGGGCAGCGTCGTCAGCGCGAGGCCGCGCTGGGGCCGGGCGACGGCGAGGATCAGCAGCGTGATCGCGGCGGCGCGCAGCAGCCAGGGCAGCCAGCGCAGGCGCAGCCGCCAGCTCGGCGCGGCGGCCTCGCGCAGCGGCGCGAGGTCAGCGACGGCGAGGCGCGGGCGGCGCGGCCGCGCCAGCGCGCGCAGCAGCAGCAGCGCCGTGGCGGCCGGCAGGAGCAGCAGCAGCCAGGGGCTTGCGAAGCTCATCGCTGCTCCCCCGCCGCGCCCGCTCCGCTGGCGGCCGTGATGGCGGCGGGCGGGCGGGTACGGGACAGATCGATGATCTCGAAGGCCACGGTCAGGTCGTGATCGGCGGAGCTGGGATCGGGGCGGCGGCCGGCGTAGACGGCGGCGTCGCAGCGGTCGAGCAGCCCGCCGGCGAGGCGCGCCTGCCAGCGCTCGACGCCGTACCCGCCCATCGAGCGATCCAGCTCCGGCGTGGTGAGCGCGGTGGCGTTGAACTCGAAGCGCGCTTCCAGGTAGTCGCGCAGCACTACGGAGAGCGTCCCGTAGAAGCGCTCGAAGTCGCCGCTCGTGAGCGTGCCACTGCCGGCGAGTTCCTCGAGGCGCCGTCGCGCGGCGATCTCCGGCGTACGTTCGAGGCGCTCGGCCGGGGGTGCGGGCGCGGGCGTGCGGCGCCGCAGCCAGCGCGCGCCGAGCGCCGCGAGGAGGGCGAGCGCGAGCAGTACGCCGCCCGCGATCGCCGGCCGCACCCAGCCGGGAGGCGGCTCGCCGAACGCCGCTTGCGGCTTGAGCGGCCGCAGCGATCCGGAGTCGTCGAGCAGCGCGCTGGTGACCTCGAAGGTGGGTGGGATCGCCTGCACCTCGCCGGAGCTGCCGTCCTGGCTCAGCCAGAAGACGCGCAGCGCGCCGGCGTCCTGCACCCCCAGCGTGAACGCCGCGACGGTGAACACGACCTCGGTCTGCAGCGAGCCGTCGGGCAGCGTGACCGTCTCCGCGGGACGCGTCTCGATCAGCTCCAGCGCGTCGCCTCGGGACGGCGGATCGGCGGTGATCAGCAGAGCCTCCGTGTGCGTCACGACCACGGTGATCCGTACGCGATCGCCGAGGGTCACGACACGCGGCGAGACCCCGACGCGCAGCTCGATCGAGGGCGGACGCTGCGCCTCGGCGGGCGCGGTGGCGACGGCGCCGAGGATGGCGAGCACGGCGAGCGCCAGCGCCGCTCCCGCAGCCGCCAGTCGCGCGCGCCTCACGTGCGGCGGCTCCGCCGGCGGAAGAACTCGAGCACGGGCGCGGCGGCGTCGCCGTCGGTGCGCACGACCAGCTCCTCGACGCCGGCGCGGCGCAGGGTCGCGCTGCGGCGCTCGCGGCGCTCGGCGGCGGCCTCGGCGTAGCGGCGGCGCAGGCCCGCGTCCGAGCTGTCGAGCAGCAGGCTGCCGCCGCGCTCGATATCCTCGAGCTCGACGATGCCGGCGTCGGGCAGCGCCTCGTCGAGCGGGTCGACGATCGCGACGGCGATGACCTCGTGGCGGCGCGCGAGATCGCGCAGCGGCCGCTCGTAGCCGTCGTCGATGAAGTCCGAGATCAGGAAGACCGTGGAGCGGCGGCGCAGCACGCGCACGAGGTAGTCGCAGGGCGCGGCGATCGAGGTGGTGGGCCGCGCTTGGCCGGGCTGCAGCACCTCGCGCACCAGCCGCATCGCGTGGCGCGCGCCCTTGGCGGGAGGCACGTAGCGCTCGATGCGGTCGCTGAAGGTGAGCAGGCCGCTGCGGTCCTGACTGTAGGCGGCGGCAAGCGTGACCAGGGTGCAGACCTCGGCGGCGGCGGCGCGGCGGCCCTGCGCGGGCCGCCCGGCGAGTTGCGAGGCGGAGATGTCGACCGCGCAGACGAGGTGCAACTCGCGCTCCTCGACGTACTCCTTGACCCAGGGTGCGCCCATGCGGGCGGTGACGTTCCAGTCGATGCGGCGCACGTCGTCGCCGGGGACGTACTCGCGCGCCTCGGCGAACTCGATGCCCGCGCCGCGGAAGGCGCTGCGGTACTCGCCGCCGAGTTCGCTGGTGACCAGCCGGCGGGCGCGGATCTCGAGGCGCCGCACGGAGGCCAGCAGTCGTGGCGGCAGTGGCGGTGGCGTATTGGCGTCGCCGACGTCCGGACGCTGGTCGCGGTCGGAGTGGGGCCTCCTCGCCCCGCCGCGCAGCAGGCCGAGCAGGCGAGCGCGCACGTTCAGGGGATCCCGACGCCGGCCAGCAGCCGCTCGACGATCTGGTCCGCGCTGATGCCTCGCGCCTCGGCCTCGTAGGTCAGGACCAGGCGGTGGCGGAGCACGTCCGGCGCGAGTTCCTTCACGTCCTCGGGCAGCGCGTAGGCGCGCCCGCGGATGGAGGCGAGGCTGCGCACCGCCTGCGCCAGCATCGCGCCCGCGCGCGGGGAGGCGCCGTACTCGATCAGTGGCGCCAGTGCTTCGAGCTGGTAGCGCGCGGGCTCTCGCGTCGCCTCCAGCAGGCGCACGATGTACTCGCGGATGCGCTCGTTCACCTCGACCCGCCTGGTTTCGAGGGCCAGCGCCTCGAGGTCGCGCTGGCTGGCGGCCGGCTGCACCTCGACGTCCTCCTCCTCGAGCGAGCGCCTGATGATGCTGCGTTCGGACTCGCGGTCCGGGTAGCCGACGAGGATCTTGAGCATGAAGCGGTCGAGTTGCGCCTCGGGCAGGGGGTAGGTGCCCTCGTGCTCGATCGGGTTTTGCGTGGCGAGCACGAAGAACGGTTCGGGCAGGGGGTAGCTGGTGCCGCCGATCGTGACCTGGCGCTCCTGCATCGCCTCGAGCAGCGCGGACTGCACCTTGGCGGGGGCGCGGTTGATCTCGTCGGCGAGGATGACGTTCGCGAAGAGCGGGCCGCGGTGCAGCCGGAACTGCCCGTCCGATTGCTGGAAGACGAGCGTGCCGGTGATGTCGGCGGGCAGCAGATCGGGCGTGAACTGGATGCGCGAGAAGGAGAGCTTCAACGTGCGCGCCAGCGTGGAGACGGTGAGCGTCTTGGCCAGGCCCGGGGCGCCCTCGATCAGCGCGTGCTGCCCGGTCAGCAGGGCGACGAGCAGCCGCTCGATCAGCTGGTCCTGGCCGACGATGACACGCGCGATCTCGGTCGTCACGTTGGCGATCACGGCTTGTGTGCGGGACGGCTCAGCCTCGCCGTCCGGTAGCAGGGCCTCTGCCTCAGCGGGTTGCTGCGTCATGGCCTTCCGTTTCGAACGGGCAGAGCGGGGTGGAATCCAGTCTACCTGCTCACGGGGGGGAGGGGCGCGGCGGGGGAAGAAGAGCCGATCAGGAGTGGCCCTCGAACATGGCCCGCACCTCGGCGACGGAGTCTGCGCTGGCGATGATCGTGACGCGGTCGCCCTCGGCGAGTTGCGTGTGGCCGCGCGGGATCAGCGTGGCGCCCTCGTGGCGGACGGCGACGATCACGGCGTCCTCGGTGAGTTGCAGATCGGAGAGCTCCGTGCCGTCGAGACCGCTCTCGGACGTGACGCGCAGTTCGAGGTAGCGAACGTTGTCGCTGCGCCGCACGGGTCGCAGCCGCTGCCGCCGATCGCGCGAGGCGCGGCGGTCCACGGCGGCTGCGTAGGCGCGCATGATGTCGGCGCGGCGCAGCAGCCCGGCCGGCTGCCAGGGGTTGTCCTCCTCGACCACCGGCAGCGCGCGCAGGTTCTGCGAGGTGAAGACGTTGAGCGCCTCGTGCAGCGTCTGGTCCGGGTGGATCGTGCGCATCCGGGTGTTGCAGATGTCGGCGGCGGTGGCGTGCTGCTCGCCGTGGGCAAGCGCCTCGCCGACGTCCGCGCCGGTGAGGATGCCGTAGATCTCGCCGTTCTCACGGACGACCAGCGCGATCGGGTCCGGGTCGCCCTCGAACGCGAGCGTGATCTCGTCAACGGTGGCGTCCGGCCCGAAGGCCTCCATCATCGGCGACATCGCATCGGAGACGCGCAGCTGCGCCATGACGTTGATGGGCTCGACGTCCTCCTCGATCTGCACGCCGAGGCGCTCTGCCTTGATCGAGTAGATCGTGCCGCGGCTGAGGAGCTGGGAGACGAACGTGGCGGCGGCGACGGCGATCAGCAGCGGGACCATCAGGCCGAAGTTGTCGGTCATCTCCACCAGGAACAGCACGGACGTGATCGGCGCTCGCGAGGCGGCCGCGAACGTGGCCGCCATCCCGACCGAGGCGAAGGCGCCGGGCTCCTCGACGATGTCCGGCAGCAGCAGGTTCCCGACTTCGCCGAAGACGCCGCCCACCATCGCGCCCATGAACAGCGTGGGGAAGAACACGCCGCCACTGCCTCCGCTGCCGGCGGTGATCGAGGTCGCCGCCATCTTGAGCAGCAGCAGCAGCAGCATTGCCTCGATCGCCTCGTTGCCGAGCAGCGCCGAGTCGCGGGCGTCCTCGCGGATGCCGAGGATGCTGGAGTCCAGCAGCGCGAGCGTGCCGACCATCGCACCGCCGATCGCCGGCAGCAGCCAGCGCGGCAGACCGGACACTCGCGTGAATCGGTCCTCGATCCAGTAGAAGAGGCGGATGAACGCGACGCCGAGGATGCCGCAGCCGATCCCGAGCACGGCGAAGAGCGGCGTCTCCAGCGCGTTCGAGAAGTCGTAGCTCGGGACCGGGATCGCCAATTCGTCGCCGCGCAACTGGATCGCGGTGACGGTCGCGACGACGGCGGAGAGCACCACCACGCTGAAGTTGCGTGTGGAGAAGCGCCGCAGCAGCACCTCGAGCGCGAAGAACACGCCCGCGATCGGTGCATTGAAGATGCCCGCGAAGCCGCCGGCCGCGCCCGCCGCCGGAGCCGATCGTGATTGCCGCCGCCGCGATCTTCGCGAGTGCATCGGTGGCGGGCAGTCGTCCGGCGCGCGAGTCCAGCGCCGACATCACCTCGGGGATCGAGTGGCCGCGCGCGCCCGGCGCCAGGAAGTAGGTGATCGGCCCGACGAGCAGGCCGCCGATGGCGGGGATCAGGATCAGCCGCGCCGGTGGCAGCCCGCCCAACCACTCGTCCTTGACCATGTCCAGGAAGAAGTAGTCGCTGAGTTCGACGAGGATCGAGAAGCCGACCGCGGCGAGCCCGGCGCCCAGCCCGACGACCGCGGCGAGCACCATCGGCCCGGCGCGAGGCGAGCGCTCGATGCGCCTGGTGAGGAACTCGCGAAAGCGTCCCGTTGCCCGAAGCGCCTCGGGCGTCATGCTCAACACGCTGGCGATGGTAGCGGCGGACTCCCGCAAGCGCCCGCATCATCGCGGCGAGGATGGACGAGGCGGAAGGACGTTGCGCCGACGGCGGTTTATCGCCTGGCGGGGTGCTAGATCGCCTCGGCTGCGACGAGCGGTGCGTGCTCGTCATCGCCGGCGCGCGCGGCGCTTCCGAGCACGCCGAGCAGCGGCTTGAGCTCGGGCAGCAGCGCGTCGATGTCGGCGACCGGCGGCAGGCGCAAGCGCTCGCTGCGGCCGTCCTGTGCCTGCACCTCGATCTCCACCGGCTGCGCGCCGGAGTGCGCTTCGAGCAGCTTCACGATCTTGCCGAGGCGGCGTCGGTCCGCGGCGGCGTCGGCGGTCTCCTCGATCAGGATCCAGAGCCGCTGTGGCCCGTCCCGGGGCGGAACCGGCCGGGGCCGCGCCCCGTTGCGCCGCGCTCCGTTCGGCGCGGCGGCCGCGGAGGCGCCGTTGCCGTTCTCGATCGCGTCCGGCATCGGGGGGACTGCCTCCAGGTGCGGGGCGGCTCCGTTCCCGTTCCCGTTGGCGTTCCCGTTCGCGCCGTTGCTGGCCGCGCGGTCCGCTGCACGCTGCCGTCGCCGTCCGCGCGAGGGCACGAACTGCGCCGGGTCGAAGCCGAGCGGTCTCCCCTCGTCCTGGTCGTAGGCGGTGAGGGCGGCGACGGCGAGCGTGAGGCGGTCGCCCCGCTCGCGTACCTCGACCTTCGCGAGCAGGACGCTGCCGTGCGTCAGTAGCTTCTGGTGCTCCTCGTAGGAATCGGGCCAGACCGTCAGCTCGACCGTGCCGCTGAGGTCCTCGATGGTGACGGCGGCGAAGGCCTTGCCCTGGCGCGTCGTCAGCCTGCGCACGCCCGTGACCATCCCTGCCACGATCGCCTCGAGGCCGGCGAGGTCCGCGGTCAGCTCCGGCGTCTGGTGCGTGACGTACTCCGCGAGGCGCTGTGCCGCCTCCCGAAACGGGTGCGCCGAGACGTAGGCGCCGAGCAGTTCGCGCTCCCAGCCCAGCAGCTCGCGCTGCGGCGTGGCGACGGCCTCGAGCTCCAGCGCGGGCAGCGGAGTGTCCACCTCGTCGCCGAACAGGTCGAACATCGAGGTCTGGCCGGTATCGCGCTGGCGTTGCGCCTCCTGCGCGACCGTGAGGATGCGGTCGACGCCGTAGACGATGGCGGAGCGGTCCGCACCGTCGCTGGCGAGGCAATCGAGCGCGCCGGCCTTGGCGAGCGATTCGAGCACGCGGCGGTTGCAGTCGCGCGCGTTGACGCGACGCGCGAAGTCCTCGATCGAGCCGAACGGGCCGCCCTCGTCGCGTTCGGCGACCAGTCCTTCGACGGCGGCGGCGCCGACGTTCTTGATCTGCGCGAGGCCGAAGCGGATCGCGGGCTCCTCGCCGCTGGCGGGGTCGCCCAGGCGCTCGATCGCGAAGTTGGTGCCGGAGCGGTTGACGTCCGGCGGCAGCACCGAGATGCCGAGGCGCAGGCACTCCGCGATCGCGGCGGCGATGCGCTCCTGCGCCCCGGTGGTGTGCGCGCCCGCGGCCATCAGCACGGCGGTCATGAACTGTACCGGGTAGTGCGCCTTCAGCCAGGCCGTGCGGTAGGCGATGACGCCGTAGGAGAAGGCGTGCGCCTTGTTGAAGGCGTAGCCGGCGAACGGCTCGATCATGTCGAAGAGCTGCTCGGCGAGGCGCCGCTCGTACCCGTTGGCGATCGCGCCCTCGACGAAGCGATCGCGCTCGGCGAGCATCACCTCGGGGATCTTCTTGCCCATCGCCTTGCGCATCACGTCGGCGTGGCCGAGCGAGTAGCCGGCGAAGGTGCGCGCGATCTCCAGCACCTGGTCCTGGTAGGTGATCACCCCGTAGGTCTCGTCGAGCACGCTCGCGAGATCGTCGTGCGGGTAGTGCGGCGCCATGCGTCCGTGCTTGACCTCGATGTAGCGCGGGATGTGCTCCATCGGGCCGGGGCGGTAGAGGGCGATCATCGCCGCGAGCTCGCGGATGTCGCGAGGCTGCAGCTCGGTGACCCAGCGCCGCATGCCGCTGCCCTCGAGCTGGAAGACGCCGAACGTGCGGCCCTCGCGCAGCAGCGTCGCCGTCGCCTCGTCGCCATCGGGGATCGTCTCGAGGTCGAGCGGCTCGCCGAGGTGCTCGCCGATCAGGTCGGCGGCGCGCCCGAGGATTGTGAGGTTCGCAAGGCCGAGGAAGTCGAGCTTGAGCAGCCCGATCTTCGCCACGTCGTTCATGTCGTACTGCGTGGTCGGCAGCGGCTGCTCGTCGTCGTCGCGGCTGGAGGTGGCGCGCTGCAGCGGCACGACGTCGACCAGCGGCTCGCGCGAGATCACGATGCCGGCGGCGTGGGTGCTGGCGTGGCGGGCGACGCCCTCGAGGCTGCGCGCCGTGTCCAGCAGTTCGCTGACGGCCTGCTCCTCCTCGGCGGCGCGCCGCAGGTCCTCGACCTCGTCGAGCGCCCGCTCGAGCGTGATCCCGAGCGAGTTCGGCACCAGCCGGGCGACGCGGTCGACATCGCCGTAGGACATGCCGAGGGCGCGCCCGCTGTCGCGGATCGCGGCCTTCGCGCCCAGCGTCCCGAAGGTGACGATCTGCGCCACGCGGTCGCGGCCGTAGCGCTCGGCGGCGTAGCGGATCACTTCCTCGCGGCGGTCGTCGGCGAAGTCGAAGTCGACGTCGGGCATCTCGCGCCGCTCGGGGTTGAGGAAGCGTTCGAAGACGAGCCGGTACTGCGTCGGCTCGATGTCGGTGACGTCGAGGCAGTAGAGCACGATCGAGGCGGCGGCCGAGCCGCGCACGCCCATCGGGATGCGCTGCTCGCGCGCGAAGCGGGCGATGTCGCGCACGATCAGGATGTACTCTGCGAACCCGGTCTCCGCGATCACCTCCAGTTCGTAGCGCAGCCGCTCGCGTTGAGCCTCGCCGGGATCGCGGTAGCGCCGCTCGAGGCCTTCCTCGCAGAGCTGCCGCAGGTAGCCGTCGGCGGTCATGCCCTCGGGGATGCCGGGGTCGGGCAGCAGCGCACGCCCGAAGTCGAGGCGGATGTCGACCTGCTCGGCGATGCGCGCGGTGGCGTCGCTGGCCTCGGGCAGCTCCGGCAGCAGCGCGCGCATCTCCTCCTCGGAGCGAAGGTAGAACGTGCCGCCCTCGAGCTTCATGCGGTCGGTCTCGTGGATCGTCGAGTTCGTGCCGATGCAGAGCAGCACGTCGTGCGGGTGCTCCTGCTCGGGCGTGGTGTAGTGCGAGTCGTTGGTCAGCACGAGCGGCAGGTCGAGGTCGCGCGCGAGCGAGACCAGCCGCGGGTTGAGCCGGCTGAACTTCTCCTGGCCGTGCTCCTGCAGCTCGACGTAGTAGCGGCCCCGGAAGACGTCGGCGTACCAGCCGAGCGCCTCGCGCGCGTCGGGCTCGCGCTCCTCCTGCAGCGCCGTCATGACCTCGCCGGAGGGGCAGGCGGAGAGCGCGATCAGGCCCTCGTTGTGCCGTTCGAGCAGCTCGCGATCGACGCGCGGGCGGTAGTAGAAGCCCTCGAGGTGGGAGGCGGTCGAGAGCTTGAGCAGGTTGCGGTAGCCGGTCTCGTTCTGCGCGAGCAGGGTGAGGTGGAAGGGCGTGCGCGAGGCGGCGCCGCGGTCGAAGCGGCTGCCCGGCGCGACGTAGCCCTCGAGGCCGATGATCGGCTTGATCTCATTCGCGCGGGCCTCCTCGTAGAACTGGAGGGCGCCGTGCAGGTTGCCGTGGTCGGTGATGGCGAGCGCGTCCTGCCCGAGCGCCTTCGCGCGCGCGACGAGGTCCGGGATGGTGCTGAGCCCATCCAGCAGTGAGTACTCGGTGTGGGTATGAAGGTGCGTGAACATCGTCTCGCCGGTACCGCAAATCTGCTTATGTCGTTACGCGAACGCGCGTGCGGGGCCTGCCCGCAGAGTGCCGGATCGGGGGTGGGCTGTCAATGGCTGGGTGGCGGCGAGTTCCTCAGATTTGAGCATCCCGTGCTCGGTCGAGGGCGCTTCTGTTCGGTCCACGCTTCGAGAGAAGGAGTATCGCGCACCCGCCGTGTATCTGGCCACGACTGACCGCGGCGCCGCCAGAGGGAGTTGCGAGGCGTGTCACGCGATACGAGCGAGACATGCCTCCGGCCTTCTGCTCTCTCGCGGGGCGCGTCGCACGCAACCCGCGAGCGATAGCACTCTTGCTATCACCGAGACTTGATCGGCAATAGCAGGCTTGTTATCGTTTCCTGGCATGGATGTCACCCTCTACGCCGACCGCCGAGGCGGCCAGCCCGTCTCCGACTACATCAGGGCGATAGCGGCAGCAGGTGACACCAGCGGCGCCGCGAACTTCGCACGGACCGTTGGCCTGCTGGAGAGCCTCGGTCCGGCTCTCGGGATGCCGCACTCGCGGATCATCAACCGCCGCGAGCGCCTGTACGAGATGCGATTCGGGGACCATCGAGTCGCCTACATCGCACATGAGAGCGAGATCGTCCTGTTGCACGGCTGGCGGAAGCGGGGTCAGCGACTGGACGCGAAGGAGGAAGCGACGGCGCTGCGTCGGGCCGTCGAGTGGAGGACTCGCAGCCGTTAGGCATACGGGAGAGAGAGGACAGACCAATATGACCGCACGACTGGCACGGGAGTTCATTGAGGAACTCATGGCAGAGCACCCCGAGGTGCGCGATGAGTACGAGCGTCTTGGTCCGCGCTACGCGGTGATCGAGGAGGTCATCAAGGCGCGGCAGCGCGCGAAGCTGTCTCAGCGCGAACTCGCGGAGCGCATGGGCGTAAAGCAGCCGGTGGTGGGCCGGCTTGAGGGTGGGCGGCACGATCCGCGCCTCGACACGATCGTTCGGGCTGCAGGGGCGCTTGGGTGCGACGTCGAGATCAAGTTCAAGCGTCGGCGCAAACGGCCTGACGCAGCGTCTGCGGCTGTCACCTGGCCTGGTTGACTTCTCTGACGGAGCGGTGACCTGCGGTCCCGCTCAGCCAGGCCGGGCACGGGGGCTGCCTCGCTTGACGCGCACTGGACCTAACGCGGCAGGCCGAGGCCGCGCTGGGCGATGATGTTGCGCTGGATCTCGGAGGTGCCCGCCTCGATCGTGGCGCCGGTCGAGGTGAGGTAGTGGCGGGCGAAGGCGCCGCCGAAGGGCGCGCCGCCTCCGCCGGGGGCGATCAGGCCCGCGAGGCCGAAGAGGCGCACGCCCGTGCCGGCGATGCGCTGCGTGAGCTCGGAGCCGTAGACCTTCGAGACCGAGGCCTCGTGGTTCGGGGAAATGCCCTGCGTCTGCATCCAGGGGATGCGCTGCGCGACGTTGAAGCCGACCTGCAGCTCGATCCAGCGGTCCGCCAGTTCGTAGCGCACCTGCTCGCGGCGCTCGCTCTCGCCGGCGTGCTCCTGCGCGAAGCTCACGAGGCCCTCGATGTGACGGCGGCCGCGCGCGTAGGCGGCGACGCCCGAGCGCTCGAAGTCGAGCGTCGACGCGACGTGGTACCAGCCGCGGTGCTCCGGGCCGACGCGCTGCTCGATCGGGATGCGCACGTCGTGCAGCAGCACCTCGGCGAGCTGGCGCTCGCCGGCGAGGTTCTCGATCGGGCGGATCTCGACGCCGGGCGTGTCCATCGGCAGGGCGAAGGTGGAGAGGCCGCGGTGCTTCGGGGCGCCCGGGTCCGTGCGGGCGGCGAGCCAGCCCATGGTCGCGCGCTCCGCGCCGGCGACCCAGGTCTTGAGGCCGTTGATCACGTACTCGTCGCCGTCGCGCACGGCGCGCGTCTGGATCGAGGCGAGGTCGGATCCCGCGCCCGGCTCGGAGTAGAGGGCGCACCAGCGGTCCTCGCCGGCGGCGATGCGCGGCAGGTAGAGCTGCCGCTGCTGCGCGCTGCCGTGCTGCATGATCGCGGGGCCGGCCGAGGTGACGCCGACGCCGCCTCCGCCGGGCGCGTCCTGGTAGGCGAGCTCCTCGTTGAGCACGTACTGCTGCATGTAGGAGGCGTCGAGGCCGCCGTGCTCGCGCGGCCAGGCCATCGCCAGCCAGCGGCGCTCGCCCAGCGCGCGGGCGACGCGTTGCGCGAGAGCGGCGCGCTCGTCGGAGTCGGAGGGCTCGATCAGGCCTCGTGAGGCCCAGTCGGCGGGCAGCAGATCGGCGAGGGCGGCGCGCAGATCCTCGCGGAAGCGCTCCTCCTCGGGGGTGAGGGCGAAGTCCATGGTGGGGGCGCACCTCCGGCGGCCGGGCGCATGCCGTGCGGATGCGTCATGGTACCATCGACGAGGCCCCGGCCCATCCTCGGCAAGCGGCGTTCGGAGCGCCCGGGGCAGCCCGCCCACGTGCGCAGGGGCGTGCGTAGAAGGGGGCGAGGGACGTGCGCGGATCGGGTGGCGGGGTCGTGTTTCGCGAGATGGCCGTCTTCACGGGCAACGCCCACCGCTCGTTCGCGGAGGCGGTCTGCCGCCACCTCGAGATGCCGCTCGGCGAGTGTGAGGTGTTCGAGTTCTCCAACGAGAACATCTTCGTGCGCTTCCTGCAGAACATCCGCGAGCGCGACGTCTTCCTGATCCAGCCGATCGCCGCGCCGGTGAATACGCGGCTGATGGAGCTGCTGATCATGATCGACGCGGCGAAGCGCGCCTCGGCCGGGCGCATCACCGCGGTGATCCCCTACTTCGCCTATGGCCGCTCCGACAAGAAGGACCAGCCGCACGTGCCGATCAGCGCGCGCCTGATCGCGAACTTCATCGAGGTCGCCGGGGCCGACCGGCTGCTGACGATGGACCTGCACGCTGGCCAGATCCAGGGCTTCTTCAACATCCCCGTGGACGAGCTGCACGCGCAGCCGCTGCTCGCCGAGTACTTCCGCTCGCTCAACCTCGCCAATCCCGTCGTCGTCGCCACCGACGTCGGCGGAGCGAAGGGCGCGCGCAACGTCGCCGAGCGGCTTGGCGCGGGCCTGGCGATCGTCGACAAGCGGCGCTCCGGCAACGACGAGAACGCCGAGGCGCTGACGCTGATCGGCGACGCCGAGAACGCGGACGCGGTCATCATCGACGACGAAATCCTGACCGGCGGCACCGTGGCGAGCGCCCTCGAGTTGCTGCGGCAGCACCGCGCGCGCTCGATCTACGTCGGCTGCGTGCACCAATTGTTCGCCGGGCGGGCCTTCGAGCGGCTGGACACGCCGGAGATATCGGAGATCGTGTTCACGGATACGCTGCCGATCGCCGAGGGGGCGTTCACGCAGGCGCCGACGCGGGTGCTCTCGGTAGCGCCGCTGTTCGGCGACGCGATACATCGCATCCACACCGGGGGCTCGATCAGCGACCTGTTCCGCTGAGCCGCCCCTGAGGAGACAGCATGGCCTTCGGCGTTCTGCGGAAGCTGGTCGGCGACCCCAACGAGCGTGCGCTCAAGCAGATCGCGCCGCTGGTGGGGGAGATCAACGACCTCGAGCCTGAGATCACCGCGCTCAGCGACGAGGCGCTGCGCGAGCGCACGGATCGCTTCCGCGCGCGGCTGCAGGATGGCGAGACGCTCGAGGACCTGCTCGCGGAGGCGCTCGCCGTCTCCCGCGAGGCGGTCCACCGCCACGTCGGTGAGCGCGCCTACGACGTGCAACTCACGGGCGCCGTCGCGCTGCACCGCGGCAACGTCGCCGAGATGCGCACGGGCGAGGGCAAGACGCTCGTCGCCACGCTGGCGCTCTACGTGAACGCCCTCGAGGGCAAGGGCGCGCACCTGGTCACGGTCAACGACTACCTGGCGGGACGCGAGCCGCAGTGGTACGGGCCCGCGCTGGACGCGCTGGGGCTGAGCATGGGCGTGATCCAGCACGAGGGCGCCTCCGTCTACTCGCGCGAGCGCATCTCCGAGCAGCCCGGCCGCGAGCACCTGCTGGCCGTCCCGCGCCGCGAGGCCTACCAGGCAGACGTGATCTACGGCACCAACAACGAGTTTGGCTTCGACTACCTGCGCGACAACATGGTGCAGGTCGCGGACCAGCGCGTGCAGCGCGGCCGCCACTACGCGATCGTCGACGAGGCGGACTCGGTGCTGATCGACGAGGCGCGGACGCCGCTGATCATCTCCGGGCCGCAGCAGGACGATCTTTCGCTCTACCCGCGCTTCAACGCGCTGGTGCCGCGCCTGCAGCGCGATACGCACTACACCGTGGAGGAGCGCACGCGCTCGGTGCACCTCACGGAGGCAGGCATCGAGGTGCTCGAGCGCGGGCTGGGCATCGACAACATCTTCTCGACGGAGCACTTCCGGCTGACGCGCTACATGGAGGCGGCGCTGAAGGCGCACATCATCTACCAGCGCGACCGCGAGTACGTGCTGAACGACGGCCGCGTCGTGATCGTCGACGAGTTCACGGGCCGCCTGATGGAGGGGCGCCGCTGGTCGGACGGGCTGCACCAGGCCGTCGAGGCCAAGGAGGGCGTGAAGGTCCAGCAGGAGTCCGTGACCTACGCGACGATCACGCTCCAGAACTTCTTCCGCCTCTACGAGAAGCTCGCCGGCATGACCGGCACCGCCGTCACCGACGCCGAGGAACTGCACGAGATCTACGGCCTCGAGGTGATCGTCGTGCCGACGAACGTGCCGATGGTGCGCGAGGACATGGCGGACCTCGTCTACCGCTCGCAGCGCGAGAAGTTCGAGGCGGTGATCGACGACGTGCTGGAGCGCCATCGCGAGGAGCGCCCGGTCCTCGTCGGCACCGTCTCGATCGAGGACTCGGAGCAGCTCGCGGATCTGCTGCAGCGCCGCGGCGTGGAGCACCAGGTGCTGAACGCGAAGCAGCACCAGCGCGAGGCCGCGATCATCGCGCGGGCCGGGCAGCCCGGCGCGGTCACGATCGCCACGAACATGGCCGGTCGCGGCACCGACATCAAGCTCGGCGAGGGTGTCGCCGCCAACGGCGGCCTGCACATCATCGGCACCGAGCGCCACGAGTCGCGTCGCGTCGACAACCAGTTGCGAGGGCGCTCCGGCCGCCAGGGCGACTCCGGCTCCTCGCGCTTCTTCGTCTCCTTCGAGGACGACGTGATGAAGCGCTTCGCCCCCGACTGGATGCCGAACATGATGAGCAAGCTCGGCATGAGCGAGGGCGTGCCCCTGGAATCGAAGATGGTCACGCGCGCCATCGAGTCCGCGCAGTCGCGGGTCGAGGCCTACCACTTCGACACCCGCAAGCACGTCGTCGAGTACGACGACGTGATGAACCAGCACCGCGACGTGATCTACGGCGAGCGCAACAAGGTGCTCGCGGGTGAGTCGATGCGCGAGAGCGTGGTGGGGATGGTGCACGACGAGATCGCCGCGCTGGCACGCGAGCACATCGAGAAGGCGCCGGCCGACCCGGACGCCTTCCACCTCGCGCTGCAGGCGATCGTGCCGCTGCGCAGCGCGCTGCCGATCGGCGAGGTGCGCAACCGCCCCGTCGAAGCGCTGCTGGACGAGGTCGGCGAGCTCGTGGAGGAGCGCTACGCGGAGCTCGAGGACGAGGTCGGCGAGGAGGCGCAGCGGCAGCTCGAACGCTACGTGCTGCTGCGCACCATCGACCTGCTCTGGGTGCAGCACGTCACGGCCGTCGCCGAACTGCGCCAGGGCATCGGCCTGCGCGCCTACGGCCAGGCGAACCCGCTCGTCGCCTACAAGCACGAGGCGCACGACATGTGGGAGCAGTTGCTCGGCAACATCCGCGCGGCCGTCACGCGCCAGATCTTCCACGTCCGGCCGGTCGCGATGCCTCGGGCGGAGCCGATCATCCCGCGCAACGCGCTGGCGTCCGGCCCGGGCGATCCGGACGGAGCCGAGGGCGACGGCGGCGGCGTGGCCACGGCGACGCGGCGGACGCGCGTGCGCAAGGTGGGCCGCAACGCGCCCTGCCCCTGCGGCTCCGGCAAGAAGTACAAGCGCTGCCACGGACAGTCGGTGTGAGCGCCCCTCGGAGCGGTTCGAGGCGGGGGGCCGCCACCGCGAAGCGTCGCCGCAGCGCCGCGCCCGGCGAGTCCGCGCGCGCGGAGTCCGCGGGCAACGGCTCCGGCCCGGCCGACGCGGAGCCGCCCCCGCCGCTCGAGGCGGAGGAGGGCGTCCGTACCTTCCTCGCGGCGATCAAGCGCGGCGAGCCGTGGTACCCGGCGATGCTCGATGTGATCGCGCGCTGGGTGGCGCCGGAGGAGCGGGCCGACGGCGCCGTCTATCGCTACCTGATCGGCGGCGAGGCCTTCGACTGGCTGCGTCTCGCGGAGCGCCTGATCGGCGCCGCGGGCAAGGCGATCCCGGCCGCCGAGGCAGAGCGGCTGCTGTTCGACGGCAAGCCGCCGCCCGGCCATGACGACAGCGAGGAGGCGTTCGCCCGCGCGATCGGGCACGAGAAGCACCGCGCGCACCTCAACTTCCAGTACGGCGTGACCGTCGAAGAGGTGCTGCTGCTGCAGGCGGAGCTGGACCTGGTGAAGGCGCGCAACCTCGACGGCCCGCGCGGCACGCCGCCCGACGTCGCCGCCTACGAGCGCGTCTATGGCCGCTCGCTGAAGGAGTTGATCGTCGAGTACCGGGCCGAGACCGGGCAGGCGCTGCCTGAGCGGGCGCTGCAATCGCAGTTGCGCGCGTTCACCTACTGGTGCTCGAAGTTCCGCTTCCGCCTCGCGGAGCCGGCGCGCGTCGCCTCGGACACGCGCAAGGCGCTGGCGCTGCTCTCGCGCATGGAGGCGGAGCGCGTCCCGCGCGAGCGCCGCCTCCCCGGCGTCGACCGCAAGGTGATCGAGGCGGCAGCGAGGGCCCCGCGGCGCCGCAGCCGCGCGAAGGCGCGCTAGCCTCAAGAGAGTCCGCAACCACCCCGCATACGCAGCGACCCCGGGGCGCGAACCCCGGGGCCGCCGGCTGTGCGCCGGCTCGCGGCTGGGAGGAAGCCGCTCGGCGTACTAGCTGGAGTGGATCTCGATCTGCTTCGGCTGCGGCTGCTCGGGCAGCGGGAGCGTCAGCGTGAGCACGCCGTCCTCCAGCTGCGCGTCCACCTCGGCGTCACGTACGACGCCCGGGAGGGCGATGCGGCGGCTGACGGAGCCGCCGGCGCGCTCGCGCCGGTAGAAGCGCTCGTCCGAGGACTCCGCATCCTCGCTGTGCCCGGCCTTGATCGAGAGCACGCCCTCGTGCACCTGCACGTCGATGTCCTCCGGCTTGAAGCCGGGCAGCGAGGCGCGGACCTTGATCTGGCCGTCGGCCTGGGAGAGGTCGACGGGCAGGGCGCCTTCCTTGAGGCTCCAGGCTGCGCCGGGCCAGCCGGCCGGGCCGGAGCGGAAGAAGGAGTCGTCGAAGAGCCGGTCCATCACCTGCCGCATGCCGGTAAACGGGTCGCGCCGGACGATGCTCGTGTTGTGCGCCATCTGGTTGGTACCTCCTTGTGCGCTGCTCGAGGGGATTCGTTCGCTGGGCCCCTCTGTCATGCTGGTATCTTAGGGTACATGGGCGTTTAGTGTCAAGAGATATGAGTTGATAAGACTCATATAGTATGTACCAATACGCGTCATTCTGTTATACTGCCGACATGGCAACGGACTACTACTCCGTCCTCGGCGTACCGCGTTCGGCATCCGAGAAGGACATCCGCGATGCCTTCCGCAAGCTCGCCCGCCAGTACCACCCCGACGTGAATCCCGGCAACGCCGAGGCCGAGGAACGCTTCAAGCAGATCAGCGCCGCCCACGAGCTGCTCTCCGACCCCGAGACGCGCGCCGCCTACGACAAGTACGGCGACAACTGGCGCAACGCCGACCAGATCGAGGAGCAGATGCGCCGCCAGGGCGCGGGCGGCTTCCGCTTCGGCGGCGCGCCCGGCGGTGCGCCCGGCGGCGGCTTCCAGCGCGTCGAGTTCGACCTCGGCGGCGGCGGGGGCGGCCTCGGCGGTCTCTTCGACGGGCTGTTCGGACGCTCCTCCGGCCCGCCCGCGCGTACGCGCGGCGAGGATGTCGAGCGGCCCGTGCGCGTCAGCCTCGAGGAGGCCTACCACGGCGCCTCGCGCACCATCGAGTCGCGCGAGGGCGGTGGCGAGCCGCGCCGCATCGAGGTCGACATCCCGGCTGGTATCCGCGACGGCGGCCGTGTGCGAGTGCGCGGCAAGGGCAGCCCAGGGCGCGGCGGCGGCGCGCCGGGCGATCTCTTCCTGCGCGTCAGCGTCTCCCGCCACCCGCGCTTCGAGCGCCGCGACGACGATTTGCACGTCGAGGTCGACGTGCCGGTCGCCGACGCCGCGCTCGGCGGCGAGGCGGAGGTGCCGACGCTCAAGGGCCGGACGCTGGCGCTGCGGATCCCCGCGGAAACACAGGGCGGGCGCGTCTTCCGCCTCGCCGGGCAGGGCATGCCGCGCGCCGGTGGCGGCCACGGCGATCTGCTCGCGCGCGTGCGGCTGCGCCTGCCGGAGCCGCTCGAGGACGGCCAGCGCGCGCTCTTCGAGCAACTGCGGGCGAGCGAGGGCGAGCGCGAGGGCGCGGCCGCAACGGTTGAGGCTGCGAGCGTGGAGGATGGGCGCGCCTCCTGAGGAGCGCGCGGGACGGGTACGCAATGACCAACATTCCGCAGGACGAGCCGGTATTCCAGATCTCGGTGGTGGCGCGCATGGTGGGCGTGCACCAGCAGACGCTGCGCACCTACGAGCGGATGGGTTTCGTCGCGCCCGCGCGCAGCAGCGGCAACCAGCGGCTCTACTCGCAGCGCGATGTCGAGGTGCTGCGGCGGCTGCGCCAGTACGTCGAGGACCTCGGCGTGAACCTCGCGGGCGCCGAGGTGCTGCTGCGGCTCAGCCGCCGCGTCGAGGACCTGCAGGTCGAACTCAACGAGACGCGCGCCGAACTGGATCGGCTGCGCTCGATGCTGCCGGAGCGCACGCCGCGCCGCGGCGAACGCTGATCACGAGACGACGAGAAGCGACGTGGTGCGAAGGGTGATGCAGCGATGATGCGACAGGACCGGTTCACGGAGCAGGCGCAGGCGGTGTTGCAGGCCTCGCAGCAGCTCGTCCGCGAGCAGCGGCACGCGCAGTGGGATGTCGAGCACGTCTTCCTCGCGATCGCGCAGGCGCCCGAGGGCGTCGCGCGCGAGGTGTTGGGCGAGCTCGGCGTCAACATGCAGGCGCTGGCGGCGCGCATCGGCAGCCACCTCGACCGCTCGCCGAAGCTCAGCCATGACGTGGTGCAGATCTACACCACGCCGCGCATCGTCGGGCTGCTCGACGCCGCCAACCGCGAGGCCGACCGCCTCAAGGACCAGTTCGTCGGCGTCGAGCACCTGCTGATCGCCGTTGCCGACGTGCGCGACGGCGAAGCGGCCGCGATCCTCGACGAGTACGGCATCTCCAAGGAGCGCATCTACGCCGCGCTGCGCAAGGTGCGAGGCAACGCGCGCGTCGACTCGCCCACGGCGGACGCGCAGTACCAGGCGCTCAGCCGCTACTCGACGGACCTCACGGAGCTGGCCGGGCAGGGCGAGCTCGACCCGGTGATCGGCCGCGCCGTCGAGGTCGAGCGGCTGATGCAGGTGCTCAACCGCCGCACCAAGAACAACCCCGTGCTGATCGGCGAGGCCGGCGTCGGCAAGACGGCGATCGTCGAGGGCCTCGCGCAGCGCGTCGCCGCCGACGACGTGCCGGAGCGGCTGCGCGGCAAGCGCGTGCTCGCGCTCGACATGGGCGCGCTGATCGCCGGCTCCAAGTTCCGGGGCGAGTTCGAGGAGCGGCTGCAGTCCGTGATGCGCGAGGTGCGCGAGGCCAGCGGCGAGATCATCCTCTTCCTCGACGAGATCCACCAGATGGTGGGCGCCGGCGGCGCCGAGGGCGCGATCGACGCCTCGAACATGATGAAGCCCGCGCTGGCGCGCGGTGAGCTGCGCGTGATCGGCGCGACGACCCTCGACGAGTACCGCAAGATCGAGGCCGACCCGGCGCTGGAGCGCCGCTTCTCGCCGGTCTACGTGGACGAGCCCTCGGTGGAGGAGGCGGAGGCGATCCTCGCGGGCCTGCGCAGTCGCTACGAGGAGCACCACGGCATCCGCATCAGCGACGCGGCGCTCTCCGCGGCCGTGCGCCTCAGCGTGCGCTACCTCACCGAGCGGCAACTGCCCGACAAGGCGATCGACCTGATCGACGAGGCCGCCTCGCGCTCCGTGATCCTCGCCGAGGCGTTGCCCGAGGACGTGCGCGATCTGAAGCAACGGCTCGACGACGCCTCGGCGCGCCTCGACGCCGCGGCCGCGCGCGAGGACTTCGAGGAGGCCGCCTTCATCAAGCAGGAGGTGCTGCGCATCCAGGACGAATACCGCGAGCGCGAGGCCGGCTGGCGCGAGGAGCAGGGCCTCCCCGACGAGGTCGGCGAGGCAGGCATCGCCGCGCTCGTGGCGCAGATGACCGGCATCCCCGTGGATCGCATGCTCGAGGGCGAGGCGGAGAAACTGCTGCACATGGAGGAGGCGCTGCACGGTCGCGTGGTCGGCCAGGACCAGGCGATCGAGGTGCTCTCCGACGCGATCCGCCGCGCGCGCTCCGGCCTCAAGGACCCGCGCCGCCCGATCGGCTCGTTCATCTTCCTCGGGCCCACCGGCGTCGGGAAGACGGAGCTGGCGAAGGCGCTGGCGGAGTACCTCTTCGACGACGAGGACGCGCTGCTGCGCCTCGACATGTCCGAGTACCAGGAGCGCCACACCGTCTCGAGGCTGGTCGGCGCGCCGCCCGGCTACATCGGCTACGACGAGGCGGGCGGGCTGACGGAGGCGGTGCGACGCCGCCCCTACCGGGTGGTGCTCTTCGACGAGATCGAGAAGGCGCACCCGGACGTCTTCAACACGCTGCTCCAGATCCTCGAGGATGGGCGGCTGACCGACACGCACGGGCGCACGGTCGACTTCCGCAACACGGTGGTCGTGCTCACCTCGAACCTCGGCTCCACGGAGCAGTCCGCCTCGCTCGGCTTCCAGCGGACACGCAGCGAGGACGAGCGCGAGGTGCGCCGCCGCAACATCGAGGAGGCGCTGCGCCGCGCCTTCCGGCCGGAGTTCCTCAATCGCATCGACGAGACGATTGTCTTCGAGGCGCTGACGGAGGCCGAGATCGCGCAGATCGCCGGCCTGCTGATCGGCGAGGTGCGCGAGCGGCTGGCGGAGCGCGGCGTCGGCATCCGCGTCACGGAGGAGGCGCAGGCGGCGCTCGTCCGCGAGGGCTACGACCCCGCGTTCGGCGCTCGCCCGATGCGGCGCACGATCCAGCGCCGCATCGAGAACGAGCTCGCCCGCCGCGTCCTCGCCGGCGAGTTCGCCGAGGGCGTCGAGGTCGTCGTCGATGTCGAAGACGGCGGCGAGTTCACCTTCACCGCCGAGCGCGCGCATGCGGAGGCGGCGGTGTAGCGGCGTTTCGCCGCGAGGCTGGTGGCGCATCCGGCGGAGGGGGGAGGTCTGCATACGGCCTCCGTCTCCCGCCCTTTTTGGCTGATGACACGGGCGTGCCATTCATAGTTGACAAACGGCGCGTGTTGCTCGATCATCGACTCAATCCTGCCCGCCCTGCACCGCAAGGTGCCGTGGCGGGCTCTTACTTTAACCAGACTCGGGAAGCGACCAGCACCATCAGGGTCATCGTGTTCTTCGACGCGCAGAACTTCTACCGAGGCGCGCGCCGCGCGTTCTTCGGCGATTCCGGGCATCCGTCCAGATTGGGGCAGTTCTGGCCCAGGGCGGTGGCGGAGTTGATTGTCAGAAGGTACCCGGACCGCGAGTTGCACGATGTGCGGATCTACACAGGACGCCCTGATCGGACAAGGGATGTGCGAGGGCACGCGGCGAACGTGCGCCAGTCGGTGGCATGGTCACGGTCGCGCGTCCAGGTGAGGCCGCGGATGCTCAGGTACCCGCACAACTGGCCTGAGTCGCCGGCTCAGGAGAAGGGCGTGGATGTCGCGATCGCAACGGACCTGGTCTCGCTGGCGTTGCGTGACCAGTGTGACGTCGGGGTCGTTGCCTCGGCGGACTCTGATCTCATTCCCGCGATCGAGGAAGTGCAGAACCAGACCAGCGTCAAGATCGAGGTCGCTGCCTGGCGCGGAGCGATTCATCGGCAGCGGCTCTCGGTTTCCGGTCCAAGAGTGTGGTGCCATTGGCTACATCGTGAGGACTACGAGCAGGTGCGCGACGATACGGACTACAACCTCAGGGGTGCGTAGCGCCACGCCGTTGCCCGCCCCAGCCTCCCCCCGGATAATCGAGGGCGGCCACCAGCGTCCCGCAGCACTGACCGCACGGAGGCATCGTGGGCAATCGCCGTCGTCGCCGTCGCCGCCGAGGAGCGGCGGGCGCCAGCCAGGAGCCGCAGCAGGCCGAGGCGCAGCAGGCTCGCAGCCTGAAGGCGACGATCGACTCGTTCGGCGGCTTCCTCACGATCGGCGTGGTCGTCGTTACGGTCGTGATCGTGGTGGCGCTGATCTGGTTCAACCGCCCGGGCAGCAGCAACGCCGTCGGCGGGGGTGACTTCGAATACCAGGGACAGTCGGCCCCCGTCGAAGGCCGGCTGCTCGGCAACCCGGACGCGCCGGTCCGCATCGTCGCCTTCGAGGACTTCAGTTGCGGGCACTGTGGCGACTTCAACCGCGATACCAAGCCACTGCTCGAGGAGGAGTACATCAACCGGGGAGTCGTGTCCATCGAGTATCGTCACCTCCTGGTGATCAAGCCCGAGGCCGACTCGCGCGGTGCCGCCGCCGCCTCCGAGTGCGCGGCCGAACAGAACCAGTTCTGGCCCTACCACGACGTCCTCTTCCTGCGGCAGGGCCGCCCCGGCTGGGCCTCCGAGGGCAACCTCAAGGACTTCGCGCGCGAGGTGGAGCAGGCGCTGCCCGACGGCACGTTCGACCTCGACGCCTTCGATGACTGCGTCGAGTCCGGCATCAAGGAGCTGATCGTGCAGGAGGAGAGCAACGCCTCGACTCAGTTGATCGGCCGCCTCCTCGGCGCGGTCTCGACGCCGAACTTCCTGATCAACGGGCAGCCGCTGCGCGGCGCGCAACCGATCGAGGAGTTCCGCAGGGTGATCGATAGCCTCGTCCCGGACGACGGCGGCTAGACGCCGCGGACGTGGCCTTCCTGCTCGCCCGCCGCCGCGACTTGCTGCTGGCGCTTGCGATCGCCGGCGTCGTGGTCGCCGGCTACCTGAGCTGGGTCGCCCTCGACGAGGACCAGGAGGCGGTCTGCGCCGGCGTTGGCGACTGTGACACGGTCCAGAGTTCGGAGTTCTCCGAGATCGCTGGCGTGCCGATCGCCGTGCTCGGCCTCGGGATGTATCTCGCGCTGCTCGCGCTGATCGCGGCGCGGCGCTGGTGGGGGGCGCTGCGAGGCGGCGAGGCGCCGCAGGGGCTGGCGAGCCTCACCTTCGCGCTCGCCCTCGGCGGCACGCTCTACTCCGCCTACCTGACCTGGCTCGAGCTGTTCGAGATCGAGGCGATCTGCGTCTGGTGCGTCGGTTCGGCGGTGATCGTGACGCTGCTGATGCTGCTTTCCGTGCCCGACGTGCGCGCAGCGCCGGCGGGCGCCGCCGGGGACGCTGGCCCGTCGTAGGGCGACGCCCGTATCATCGGGCGGTCCGGCCCGCACGCGGGAGGCCGAGGGAGGCGATGGTGAGCGAGGTCGAAGTCGGTTTCGATGACCTGACGGTGCTCTCCGAGGGAGAGGCCGACGTGTTCGTGCTGAACCTCAACGGCGAAGAGGGACCGCCGCCCTACTACGTCACCGTCAACGGACGCCGCTTCTCCTTCACCGGAGAGACGTTCCTCATCTTCGGCCACAGCGCGATGCTCTCGGACTGGGTGCGCGAGCAGGAGGAGGCGGGCATGCTCGTGCTGCTCGGCGAGCGTGACGACCGCTACCTGCGCTACGTCCACGACCCGGCGGCCGAGCTGGAAGAGGCGGAGAGCGAGGCCGCAGCCGCCTCGTAGGCCGCACCCCACTGCATCCCGGTTCCCCTCAGCCCTCGCTGCTTCCGCTGCGCGGAGCTTCCCCGCGCCGCGCCAGCGTGAGCGCCCGCGGCGGCTCCGCCGCCGTGAGGCCATCGAGCAGCATCACGATCGCGTCCTCGCGGTTGTCGCTGTAGTAATTGCGCAGGATGCCTACCCGGCGGAAGCCGCAGCGCTCGTAGAGCCGGATCGCGCCCGCGTTCGAGGGGCGCACCTCCAGCGCGACGCTGTCGAGCTCTGCCTCGATCGCGAGGTCGCAGACGGCGAGCAGCAGCGTCAGCCCGATGCCCCGGCGCTGCTCCCGCGGATCGACCGCGAGGGTCACGAGGTGCAGTTGCTCGTGGGTATACCAGGCGCCCGCGAAGCCGAGGATCGGATCGCCCTCGCGGCCCCCGAGGCGCCGCCATAGCCACGCCAGCGGTCCGCCCGTCATCCACCTGCGTAGCAGCGCCGGTCGCGGCTCGGTGCCGGCGGGCGTTGCTGCGGCTGCCGGGTCGACGGCGACGAGGTAGCTCGCGAGGCCGTTGCGCAGTTCGCGCTCGAACGCGGTGTGCGGGTTCGCGGAGTCGTAGGCAGCGCGCTCCAGCCGGCGCGCCGCACGCACGTCGGCGGATGTGAGCGGGCGGATCGCGATCCGCCTGCTGGCGCGGGAGACGACGACCTCGGGCGGTGCAGCCATAACCAAATCGTACCGTGTCGCGCCACCGGGCCCTCGGAGTTCAATCGCGCGCCGCGCACGGTGCGTCCTCGAAGCCACGAGTCCGGGCAGCCGGACGCCGGATGAGAGGACACCGATGACCGAGCACGACGTGATCGAGCAAGAGGGCGCGGACGCGCCGCACGGCGGAGCGGAGGCGGGCGACGAGCTTCTCGATGAGGAGCCATCCGGGGAGGACCTGCCCGACGAGGCCGCCGCCGAACTCGCGGCCGTCGCCGAGGCGGAACGCGACGAGCTGGCGGCCCTGCGCCGCGAGCTGCAGGAGGCGCGGGACGCCCTCGACGCCGAGCGCTCGGCTCGCCGCGCCGCCGTCGAGCGCTACCGGGGCGCGCTGCTCGCCGCCGAGCCGTCGCTGCCGCCGGATCTGATCGAGGGTGAGGACCTCGCGGCCGTGGATGCCTCGGTCGACGCCGCGCGGCGCACCGTCGCGCAGATCCGCGAGCGGATCGCCACGGAGTCGGGGGAGGACTCGGCGCGGGGCTTCCCGGCCGGCGCTCCAGAGCGGCGCGGTCCGCGCACGGAGGCGATGAGCGCGGCGGAGAAGATCGCCTACGGCCTTGAGCAGCGGACGGGCGCGTAGCGGCGGCGGGTCGGCGAGCGCCGCCGCCGGGCGCTGCGCCACATGGCCCTCGGAGGAGCGCGCCTGGCGCGCCTAGCCTGCCGGCGGCAATGACGAGCGAGGCGCGCCACGCGCGCCGGAAGGAACGGAACACGACACCATGGCACTGACACTGACCGAAGGCGCGAAGCTCTCGAACGACGTACTGCTCGAGGGCGTGATCGAGACCGTGATCTACGACAGCCCGATCCTGCAGCGGCTGCCGTTCATCGAGATCGTCGGCAACGGGCTCACCTACAACCGCGAGAAGCTCTCGGCCTCGGCCGCCTTCTACTCCGTCGGCGACACCTGGTCCGAGGACACGCCGACCTTCACGCAGATCACGACGGCGCTGACGATCCTCGGCGGCGATGCGGACATCGACAACTACATCGCTCGCACCCGCAACAACGTGCAGGACATCGAGGCGGCGGTCGTCGCGCTCAAGGCCAAGTCCGTCCAGCAGAAGTTCGACGACACGTTCATCAACGGCGACACGAGCAGCGACTCGAAGTCCTTCGAGGGCCTCGACGAGCTCTGCGCCTCGGGCCAGACGGTCTCGATGGGGACGAACGGCGCGACGCTGACGCTCGACAAGCTGGACGAGCTGATCGACACAGTGCGCGGCGGCAAGCCGGAGATGCTGCTGATGTCGCGCCGCTCGCGGCGGGCGCTCAACAAGCTCGCGCGCGCCAGCGGCGGCGGCATCGTCGAGCACGACCGCGACGAGTTTGGGCGCATGGTCGACTTCTACGACGGCATCCCGATCGGCGTGAACGACCACATCGCCGACGACGAGACCGCCGGCACGTCCGAGGACGCCTCGACGATCTACGGGCTGCAGTTCGGCGAGGGCGCCGTGGCCGGGCTGACCGCGCCCGGCGGCCTCACGATCGAGCGCGTCGGCGCGCTCGAGACGAAGGACGCCACGCGCGTGCGCGTCAAGTGGTACGTCTCCGTCGCGCTCTTCAACGAGCTGAAGCTCGCCAAGCTCAGCGGCGTCCGCCCCTAGCCGGACCCGGTGCGCACGAGGGCGGCCCGTCCGGCGTCTGCCGGCGGGCCGCCCTCGCCCTTCCCGCCCGGTCCTGCCCGTCCCCTGCACCCGAATCGAGGAAGAGATGGACCTGCCGTCGATGCGGACGCGGCTGCGCCGCGATCTCCGCGACACCGATCCGCTGAGCCAGCGCTGGCCCGACGAGGCGCTGAACCGCCACGTCGAGCGTGCGCTGCGCGAGCTCTCGCTGGCCGCGCCGCTCGAGGCGACGGCGACGCTGCGCGCCGTCGCCGGCAGCCGCGACCTCAGCGTCGCCGCGCTGAGCGGCCGCGTCAGCATCGACGCCGTCGAGTACCCCGCCGGGCTGTACCCGCCCTCGCGGCCGCCGTTCTCGCTCCGGGCGGACACGCTGACGATGGAGGTGGACGCGCCGCCGAGCGGTGGCGAGGCGGTTACCGTCCACTACTCGAAGCTGCACACGCTCGACGATGCGGGCAGCACGCTTCCGCCGGCGCTCGAGGACCTCGTGGCGACGGGGGCGGGCGCCTACGCGGCGCTTGAGTGGGCCTCGTTCGCGGTGAACCGCGTGAACGTCGGCGGCGTGGAGACCTGGCGGCACTACCACGTCTGGGCGCAGGAGCGGCTGGCGGCCTTCGCCCGCGGGCTGGCGAAGCATGGCCGCGCGCGCCGCGCCCGCTCGGGCGTGCTGTCCTCGCCGCGCGGCGGGTAGCGCGAGGCCGCATGCGAGCGCTTACCCCCACCCTGCGCGCCGCCCAGCAGTCGGCCAGCGCCGAGCCGTACCTGCGCGTGCGGCTCTTCGATCGCGATGCGGGCGCGATCCGCCTGCGCTGGCAGCGCGTCCACGACGGCGAGGAGTCCGACGGCCCGTGCGCCCTCGCGGTCGCGGGCGACGGTGCGCTGCTGCGCGCGCGCATCGACCCCGCGACGGGCGCGCTCAGCCGCCAGCGTGTCGCCGACCCCGCAGCGGGTGCGGGCTTCGCAGACTGGACCGCCGTCACGAGCGCCGCGATTACGCCGCGCCTCGGCCTCGCCGCCTCCGGGAGCCGCGCGCTCCTCGTGAGCGTTCGCGCGGACGGCGTGAGCCTCGAGGTGCGCGAGAGCGCGGACTCCGGGGCGAGCTTCGCAGCTCCGACGACCGTGGCGACCGCCGACTCGGCCGTGACGGCCACGGCGGCGGCGATCGGCCCCGACGGGTCGGCAGCCGTGCTCTACGCCTCGGGCGGGACGGTCTTCGCTGTGCGTCGCCAGGGACTCGGTCCCTGGGCCGCGCCCGTCGCCTGGTCTCGCTCGCTCGCGGCGGTCGGTGGTCTCGCCGCGTACTTCGAGGCGGACTGCAACGTGCTGGTGTCCGGGACGGACGCGGACGGCGCGGCGGGCATCTGGTCGACTGTGCTCGGCGCGGGCGCCGCCGCGCCGCCGGGCCACTGGCTGCCGCTCGCCGTGATCGCCTCGGCTGCCGCCGGCTCGGGCATCGGCTATCTCGCGAGCGGTGTGATGCGCGCCGACGCGCCGCAGGCGGTGCTGGTGGAGTCCTACCGGGGCGCGGGCGCCTACGACCGCGTGCAGATCGCGGCGGGCGTCGCGGGCAGCATCCACGGGCACGGCTCGTGGCGCGATCCGCGCCCCTTCGCCCACGCCTCGCGTACGGTCTTGGCGCCGCCGCCTCGCCCGATGCCGCCTGGCTGGCCGCGCCGCACGCGGTCTGGCGCGCCCCCATCGCGCACGTGGAGCACGAGCTGACGGACGACGTGCTCGACGCCGTGATCGAGCAGCGCGAGCAGGGGCGGCTGCGGCTGACGTTGCGCAACGACGACGGGCGCCATGCCGCCTCGCGCGCCCCGGACGCCCTCGCGCCCGGCGGGGAGCTGCGGATCGAGCCGGGCTACCGCGGCGGCGCCGGCCTCGAGACGTCCGAGGGACCGCGCTTCTGGATCGGCGCCGTGCGGCGGCGGCGCAGCGGCGGCGCGGCGACGGTCGAGCTGGACGCCGTGGACGGCCTCGGGCTGCTGGAAACGTGGGTCGCCTCGGAGCAGCTCGTGTGGGAGGCGGGGCAGCGCAGTGTCGCCGAGATCCTCGCCGCGATCGCGCGCCGCGCGGGGCTGCTGCTGACCGTGCGCAACGCCAGCGCCGAGGCCGCCGCGCTGCGCCCGGCGTTCACCGTGCGCGCCGGCGAGCGAGGCGCGACGGCCGTGCGGCGGCTGCTGCGGGCGGTGCCGGACCGGCTACGGACCGACGGTCGCCTGCTGGTGCTGTCCGAGCCCGCCGCGGGCGCCTCCGGTTACGCCTACGGCGCGGACCATGCCATCCTCGCGCACACGATCGAGGCCGGACGGCCGGCCGCGGGCTGGGCGCGCGTCTTCGGTCGCGGCGTCTTCGCCGAGGCAGCCGACGAGGCCGCGCTCGCCGAGGGCGCGGGCACGGTCATCGCCGTCGACGAGAACCTCGGCGTGCAGGATCGCGCCGATGCCCGCGCCGGCACGCTGCTGCGCCAGTCGCGCCTCGCCGTCGACCGCGGCGAGCTGCCCGTGCGCCCGAACGTCGCGCAGGAACCGGGCGACCTCGTCGCGGTCACGGACGCGGAGGCGGGCCTCGACGCCGCGCCGTTCCGCGTCGCCGGCCTGCGCCTGCGCTTCGCCCGAGGCGCGCGCCCGCGCTACGAGCAGACCGTGACGCTGAGCGAGGTGTAGCGATGCTGGAGCGCGCCACGCTGGTCTCGTTCGACGGAAGCACGTACACGGCGACGCTGCGTTTCGCCGGGTCGCTCTCCTCGCTGGTTACGTCCGTGCCGGTCTCGCGCGGCATCCCCGCGGCGCGGCTGACCGCCGGCCGCCGCCTCGCCGTCGCCATCTTCGACGCCGGTAACCCCGTGGACGCGATGGTGGTGGGGGTGCACTGAGGGCGCGCCGCGGCGACCGTTGCGGCCTCTGGAAGCGGACTGGGCGGAGGGCGACTGGACGGCGCCGCGATAATGTTGATAATCTCTACCTAGAAAGTCGAGTATTCACGGAGGTGATTGTCATGACGGTGACGGACGAAGTCCTCGAGAGCAACGCGCGCTACGCGGAGAGCTTCGACAAAGGCAGCCTGCCCATGCCGCCGGGGCGCCAGCTGGCGGTAGTGGCCTGCATGGATGCGCGGCTCGATACCCACAAGCTGCTGGGCCTCGAGGAGGGCGACGCGCACGTGATCCGCAACGCGGGCGGCGTGATCAGCGACGACGCGGTCCGCTCGCTGGTGATCTCCCAGCGCCTGCTGGGCACCCGCGAGATCGTGCTCATCCACCACACGGACTGCGGGATGCTCACCTTCCGCGACGACGACGTCAAAGACGCCATCCTGGCCGACACCGGCCTGCGGCCGGCATTCGCGCTGGAGTCGTTCCAGGATCTGAAAGCGGACGTGCGTCAGTCCCTGGCCCGCATCCAGGCCAACCCCTTCATCCCGGTGAAGGACCAGGTGCGCGGCTTCATCTACGACTGCGCCACCGGCCGGCTCAACGAGGTCTCCGCCGCCTGACGCGGCGGCGCGGCCTCAGCTCCCGCTTCAGGTTCCTCGCCGCGGCCTGACACGCCGCCCTCAGCGGCTCGCGCCGTCCTCCCGGAATAGCGCGGGCTGCTGCGCGACAGCGGCGAGCAGCGCGGGGGGCGGCTCCAGGCCGAGGCGGTCGTACGCCAGTCGCGAGGCAACCCGGCCGCGCGGGGTGCGCTGCAGGTAGCCGATCTTCAGCAGGTACGGCTCGTAGACGTCCATGATCGTGTCGGCCTCCTCGGAGACCGCCGCGGCCAGCGTCTCGAGGCCCACCGGCCCGCCGCCGAAGCGCTCGACGAGCACGCGCAGCAGCTCCCGGTCCATCGCGTCGAGGCCGAGCTCGTCGATCCCGAGCTGCGCGAGAGCCAGCGCGGCGACCGGCTCCGTGATCACGCCGTCCGCCTCCACCTCAGCGTAATCGCGCACGCGGCGCAGCAGCCGGTTGGCGACGCGCGCCGTGCCGCGCGCGCGGCTGGCGATGGCGGTCACACCGCCGCCGTCGATGGCGCAGCCGAGCACGCGCGCCGAGCGGCGCACGATCTTGCTCAGCGCCGCCTCGTCGTAGAAGTCCAGCCGGAAGGTGGCTCCGAAGCGATCACGCAGCGGCTGCGAGACCAGCGCGTAGCGCGTGGTCGCGGCGATCAACGTGAAGCGGTTGAGCGTGAGCCGCACGTCGCGCGCCTTCGGCCCGCTGCCGAGGATGATGTCGAGCGCCCAATCCTCCATCGCCGGGTAGAGGATCTCCTCGACCACGCGCGGCAGGCGGTGCACCTCGTCGATGAACAGCACGTCGCCGGGCTGGAGGCTGGTCAGTATGGAGGCGAGGTCGCCCGCGCGCTCGATCGCCGGTCCCGAGGTGACGCGGATCGAGACGCCCATCTCGGACGCGAGGATCATCGCCAGCGTCGTCTTGCCGAGGCCGGGCGGGCCGTGGATCAGTAGATGGTCGAGCGGCTCGCCCCGCCCCTTCGCCGCGGCGATCGCGATCCGCAGCGACTCCTTGACCGTGTCCTGCCCGAAGTACTCCTCGAGCCGGCGGGGCCGCAGCGTCGGCTCGAGCGAGATGTCTTCGGCGGTCTGGGTGCGGCCCAGCGGGCCACGCTGCTCGTCGTCCACGCCGCCTCCTGCCGTGCCCCGCCCGCGCGCACAGTATAGCGAACGTGCGTTCGTAGCGCGAGTTCTCGGGTCGCAATGTCTCAATACGGAGATTCGAGCTCCGGGAACATTGGGAAGTGGCGGACGTTGCGGGTCCAGAGCCGGGCGTCGAGGCGTTCGGCCGTCGCGGCAATCACGTAGTCGACCGGATCGACCCCAGGGTGCGACGGCAGAAACCGGTTGGCCAGGACGCCGGCACGTTCGGCGAGCTCGTCATCGACTTCGATCCAGTCGAGGCTGTCCAACAGGCGACGCGTGGCGGGCTCCTCCGGGACTCGCATCCCGGCCAGCACCTCGACCTTCGTGAGTACGGAAGCGGCGAGCCGTTCGCCGGCGGCCGTGGCGCCGCGAAGCGCCTCGCGAGCCGCCTCCTCGCCTCGCAGGTGGTCGATCAGCACCGAGGTGTCGACGATGATCGCCATCAGTCCGCCAGCCGGCGAGACATGCCGCGACGAAGCCCCTCGACGTAGCTCGCGCCATCGAAGTCGCGGTCCGCCCAGGAGGCGAAACTCGCGTCGAGGGCGCTCAGCACCTCCGCGCTGGGAGACGTGCCGTAGCTGCGCTCGAGCGCCCGGCGAACGAGCTCCGCGAGGCCGAGGCCGGAGCGCCGGGACTCCTCACGCAGCCGCGCATACTGCTCATCGGTCAGCGTGATCTGCGTGCGGTGACTCATGATGTAAGCCTACATCAATCTACCGGCTGGGAGCACGAAGACAGTCTGGGGTCCTGGTCAATGACGCACTTCCCGCGATAGCTGCGGCGCGAGCGCTATCGTGCGCGCTACAGTCAGGATCGGCCGGGCGGAGCCGTCCGGGCGAGATCTTGCGGGCGCAGCGTGGAAGGGGGATCCGGATGGCGCACATCGCACCCCTGGCGATCGAGGACGTGGACCCGGCGATACGAGACTCGCTTCAGGCTATGGAGCGGACGGGCGGTTACATCCCCCGGGGGCAGCTCACGATGGCGCGGAGGCCAGAGCTGGTCAACGCCGTGAGCGTCATGCTGGCCGCCGTGCGCTCCGGCTCCGTCGAGCGGGAGTTGAAGAGCCTCGTTTCGCTGGCCGTCGACATCGCGGCGCGCTGCTCGCACACCCAGTCCCACTCGGCCTTCAGGGCGGCCGAGAATGGCATCCCTGTCGAGAAGCTGCGGGCGGTGTACGAGTTCGAAGGGAGCGATCTGCTCACACCCCGCGAGAAGGCGGCGCTGCGGCTGGCCAGGGACGGCTCGGTCGTGCCGAACCTGGTCACGGAGCACCACTTCGAGGCCCTGCGCGAGTGGTTCGATGACGGCGAGATCGTGGAGTTGGTCGCCGTAATCAGCTGGCGCGGCTTCCTCAATCACTGGAACAGCACGATGGCCACCGAGACGCACCCGGTTCCGGCGGGGTTCGCTCGTGAGCACCTCAGCTCAGTGGGCTGGGAGGCGGGCAGGCACGCGTAACGCGGAACAGGCCCGGACGCAGGGCGAGTGGGCTACCGCCGGTGGCCCCGTGCGGGACGGCGTTCGGCCGGCCGGGGGCCGCCGTCTGCGCTGCGTCCGCCTCTGCCGCGGGGCTTCGAGGGCTGGCGCTGGCCGGGACGGCGATCCGCGCGGCCGCCGTTCGCTTCGCCGCCCCGGTCGGCGCCGGCGCTGTCGCGCGGCGCGGACCACGAGGCGAGGTCGAGGAGCCGGGGATCGCCGGCGCGCATCTCGACGACGGAGTAGTTGATGCCGCCGTCGCGCTGCAGCACGGCGATATCGTGCCGTTGCTCCGGCTGCACGAGCGTGACGACCATGCCGCCCTCGCCGGCGCGAGCCGTGCGCCCTGAGCGGTGCAGATAGGTCTTGTGATCCTCGGGCGGGTCGTAGTGCAGGACGACGTCGATGCCGTCCACGTGCAGCCCGCGAGCGGCGACGTTCGTGGCGACGAGCACGGGCGACTTGCCACGGCGGAACGCCTCGAGCGTGGACTCGCGGCGGCTCTGCGAGAGCCGCCCGTGAATGGCGGCGACCCGCAGCCCGGTCCGCTCCAGCCGCTTGGCCACGCGGTCCGCGGCGCGGGTCGTGCGCACGAAGATGAGCGCCCGCTGCGCGCCGGCGCAGATCTCGGAGGTGACGTCGATCTTGTCCTCGGCGCGCACGCCGATGAAGCGCTGCTCCAGCCCGTCCACGGTGGGCGCGGCGGAGGCAACCTCGTGGCGGGTGGGGTTCTGCTGGTAGCGGCGCACGAGCGCGCCCACCGCGCCGTCGAGCGTGGCCGAGAACAGCAGCGTCTGGGGCCGGCCCTCGATCTGCTTGAGGATGCGCTCCACCTGCGGCAGGAACCCCATGTCCGCCATCTGGTCGGCCTCGTCCACGACGACGAACGAGACCGCCGCGAGCGACAGCTCTCCCTGTTCGAGCAGGTCGTTGAGTCGCCCCGGCGTGGCGATCACGATGTCCACGCCCTGCTGCAGGGCACGGACCTGCCGCAACATCGAGACGCCGCCGTAGATCGAGGTCAGCCAGAGTCCCCGCGCGGCTGCGAGCGGCGTGAGCTCCGCAGCGATCTGGTTCGCGAGCTCGCGCGTGGGCGCCAGCACCAGCGAGTGCGGGCGGCGTCGTTGCGCGGTGGTCGTGCGCTCGATCATTGGGAGACCGAAGGCGAGCGTCTTCCCGGAGCCGGTTTGCGCCATCCCGCAGATGTCGTGGCCGGCGAGCGCATCGGGGATGGCCAGCGTCTGGATCGGGAAGGGGCGCTCGATTCCGGCTTCCGTCAGCGTGGCGGTGAGTTCGCTCGAGACGCCCAGCGCCTCGAAGGTCGCGGTGGAGCTGCCGCCGTTGCGGTGCAGCGTGTGCGTGCCGTGCTCGCCCTGCGCCGGGGCGTCGCCGAGGACTGAGGTCTCTGTGGGCGCAGGTGCATGGCGTGTGAAGAGGGACATGGGGAGCGGTTCCGTTCGTGGTGAGAGAGGGTGTGGCGGTGGCCTCCGCGCTGAGCGAGGCCGTGATTGCTTCAACGTTCCGATACTGCTGGCGGGCGCCCAAGCGGGCGGGGCGCCTCGTATGAGAGTCGCACGTACTGGTGAGAGGAGAGCCCGGCGCCCGGCCGGACTCTCCCCACCTTCTCCTGACGGTCAGTCACCCGAGGGCCTTGGGCCCACGTGCCAGGGGCGAACGCTAGCGACGGTCGTAGCCGCCGCGCCCGCCGCCGCCGCCGTAGCCGCCGCCGCCGCCGCCGCCGCCGCCGCCGCCGTAGCCGCCGCCGCCGCCGCCGTAGCCGCCGCCGCCGCGGTTCTCGCGAGGCCGGGCCTCGTTCACGTTCAGCGTGCGACCGCCGAAGTCCTTGCCGTTGACGCCCGCGATGGCCTGCGCGGCCTCGGTCGCGGACATCTCGACGAAGCCGAAGCCCCGCGCCCTGCCGGTCTCGCGATCGGTCGGCAACGCCACCGAGAGGACTTCACCGTATGCGGCGAACAGCGTCTCCACTTCGTCCTCGGTCGCCTCGTACGGCAGATTGCCTACGTAAATCTTCTGAGCCAAACGTCTTCACTCCTTGCCGGCCACGCCGACGCTGCGGATGCGTCCGAACGGACGGATCCATGGTTGCTCTCAGGCTCGACGCGGGCGCTCGGGTGAAACGACTGGGCAGAGATACTGAGGATGCGGCTCCTTCGCCGCGTATCCACCCTACCTCGTTTCGGCCCTACGCGGTGGGCGGGCGCTATATCCTCCGCGCGATGACCGCTACGCCACCCTTCCCCGCCGAAGCCGTCGCCGCGGCGCTGCGCTCGCCGTTCGTGCCCGAGGTCGTCGCCGCCCTCGGGCGCTGCGAGGGCGTACTCGAGGCCGTCTGGCCGCAGCTCGAGCCGTCCGTCGAGACGGCGGGCTTCCTCGGCAGCGCGCTCTACATGGCGGACATGGCGCTCGACGCCGTGGAGGAGGTCTACGAGCCCGCGCTCAGCCGCGAGGCGCTGCTCGGCGGCGCGCTCTCCGGCGACGACCTCGCCTGCCTGCTCGACGTGCTCGACATCTTCCACCTGCTGCAGCCGCAACTGCTGCTGCTCTGCTCCGCGCTCGCCGAGGCGCGCGATGCGCCCTCGGTCGGCGGGCAGGGCCGCCCCACCCCGCGCGAAAGCAGCGAGCGCGCGCAGGCGCACCTGGCTATCGAGGTCGAGTTCGCCTCGCCCGCCGCCGGCCCGCTGCCGGAGGTGGCCGAGCTGCTGCAACTGGCGAGCCCGCCCGAGCTGTACCGCGCGATCGCGGTCTGGCCGGGCTACCTCGAGGCGGCGTGGGACGAGTTGCAGCACTTGGCCGCCTACCCGCTGTTCCGGCGACGCGGGCGCGCGCTCTACTTCTACGCGCGCTCCTCGACGCGCTTCCTCGCGCAGCCGCTGCGCGCCGACGACGAGGCCCTGCGCGCCGCCGGCGTGAGCGCCGAGGCGATCGCCGAGGCGCGCTCGACCGTCGACGCCGCACTGCCCGCGCTGGCGACGATGATGATGCACTGCACGGCGATGCGGCTCGGCCTCGGCATCCGCGAGCGCGAGGTCGTCGGCCAGCCTGACGCCCGTCCGTAGCCGGTCCGCCTCCGCCGCGGGCGCTACAATCGCCTTCCGCCGGCTGGACCGCGCCCGGCCGAAGCGAGGGCGCCGGGAGCGAGGGCGCATGCCCGAGAGCATCCGTGAGCTCCGCAACGCCTGGCGCCCCGACGACGCCCACGTCGCGGAGGCGCTGCGCGAGTCCGAGGTCGTGCGATCGCGGCTGCTCTATGACTCCTCCAACTACGTCTTCCTCGTGGACCTCGTGCACCCCGCGCACGGTGAAGGGCTTGCCGTCTACAAGCCGCAGCGAGGCGAGCGGCCGCTCGCCGACTTCCCCTACGGCACGCTGCATCTCCGCGAGGTCGCGGCCTACGAGTACGCGCGGCTGCTCGGCTGGGAGATCGTGCCGCCCACCGTCGGGCGCGAGGGGCCGGAGGGCGAAGGCTCGATGCAGCTCTTCATCGAACACGACCCGGCCGAGCACTTCTTCGAACTGCGGGAGCGCGAGGAGCTGCGCGAGGCGCTGATCCGCATCGCGGCCTTCGACCTGCTCGCCAACAACGCCGACCGTAAGGGCGGGCACATGCTGCTCGATGGCTCGGGGTGCCTCTGGTGCATCGACAACGCGCTCTGCTTCAACCGCTACGAGACGCTGCGCACGGTGATCTGGGACTTCGCGGGCGAGCGGCTTCCGGAGCGCTGGCAGGACGACATTCGCCGCGTGCGCGACTGCCTGGGCGACGGGGACGCCTCGACGGACGCGCTGCGCGCCTGCCTTCGCGACGCCGAGGTGGAGGCGCTGATCGAGCGCAGCACGGAGCTGCTGGCGCATCCGGTGCTGCCGGAGATGTATCCCTGGCGCTGCGTCCCCTGGCCGCCGGTCTAGAAGCGGCGCGGGGACAAAAGCGTACCGCCGGTCTGGAACTCGTACCCATCCGGCACTTCGCTCAGGCTGCGCATGATCGCGTGCGGATCGACGTACACGGATCCGTCGCGGACCTCGATACCGAGGCGGTCGAGACCGTGCGGCGAGGGACCGAATACTCGTTGGCCGGCCATGTCATAGGTCTCGCCGTGACAGGGGTTGCGGAACCAGCCCGCGCGGCCGTCCCACACGAAATCGGGACGGTATGGCACGGCGCAGCCGAGATGGGGATCCTTATCTCGGAGCGCCAGCAACTCGCCGTCGTCAAGGCGAACTATGTGGAACCCCTCCCGTCCGTCGACGTCGATTACGGCGCGGAAGGACGTGACCGTTCCCGGTGGGAAGTCCTCGATGGAGCCCAGGTGGATCCACGGATCCTCACCCGGCCACAAGAAGCTCCAGACTGCAGCGGCGCCGGCGGCGGCGAACAGCGCCAGCATGAGCGCGAAGGCGAGTCGTTGCGGCCGTCCGGGCGCCACGGCTAGGGCCAGCGCCGCAGGCGTCTCCTGAGGCGCCAGCGTGCGCGCCGCCACCTGCTTCCCACGCTGCTGAAGGTGCGGACCAGGGCCTCCGCCTCTTCCTCGACGCCGAGCATCAGCGGCTGACGCCAGTCGCGGATCGTCGGCGTGCGGCCGTCGGGCACGGAGGCGGGCGGCACGAAGCGCTCGAGTGTGTCCCAGCCGTCGGCGTGCCTCGAGAGCACGACGCGGCCGGACGAGCGCACGAGGCAGACGCCGGCGGCCACGTCCCAGATGCTCGGCGCTCCAAAGCGCGCCGACTGGAAGATGCCGGCCGCGACGAAGGCGCACTCCAGCGCGGCCGATCCCGTGACCCGCGTGTCGAGCCGCCGCTGGCGTCCGGGCGAACCGCCCGGCGCAGCTCCGAGGCGGCGGCTGACGCCCGTGCTGGGCCGGCCGAGCGGGGCCGTCTCGCCCTCGAAGCGCAGCGGGCCGCCCTCGCGCGCGTGGTAGACGCCGGACCGCAGCGCGTGCGACGTCGAGCACCAGATCGCGCCCACCACGGGCCGCCCGCGATGCAGCACGCCGATCGAGCAGGCGAAGAGCGGGAAGCCGTTGACGAAGTTCGTGGTTCCATCGACGGGATCGAGCACCCAGACGAACTCGCGGTCCGCCTCGGCGTCGCCGCCGGCCTCCTCGCCGATTACGCCGTGCGCGGGGAAGCGCTCGGCGATGCGCTCGCGCAGCAGTACCTCGACGGCGCGGTCCGTCTCGGAGACCGGGTTGGTCGGGGCTCCGCCCGACGTGGTCTGCTCGTCCTTGTACTCGACGACGATCTCGCGTTCGAGCGCTTCCGTGATGCGCTCACCCGCGAGCCGCCCGAGTTCGAGCGCGGCCTCCTCGATCGGCGCGAGCTGGGAGTCCTCGGGGTAGGGTTCGGCCGCGGACGCGGTCACGGGGCGGCCCGTGCGCCGCGCCCGGCGCTGGCGCCGCCGTGCCCGGGTTCGCTAGCCTGCATGGGCGGGCCGCCGCATGGCGCTCGGGAAGTTGCGAGGCGTACGGGTGAGCAACGGCGACTGGATCGAATCCCGCGAGGGCGAACTCGACCCCGATCTCACCGAGGAGGCCGGGTACGCGAACTGGGATCCGCCGCTCCGGCGCATCTGGGGTGGCGTGCTGCTGCGACTGATCATGGCGATCGTGCTGGTCGCACTACTCGGCAGCGTCGTCCTCGCCGCCGTCCGCTGACTCCTCGCCCGGCGCGTCCTCGAAGACGAAGCCGGGTGACTTGTCCTCGTCGCCTCCGATGAGCCCGAGCTTCCGTGCAGCCACGGCGACCATGCCTGCAAGAGCGGCGATGACAAAGATACTTCGAAGTGCCTTCATGGCCTGACGCCTTTCGCTATGTGATCCCATCATGTGCGCCGCCGTCGCTCCGAGTCCAGCCGCGCCCCGGCGGCATCGCGGCGCGCGTGCGCGATGCCCGCGCAGCCGACGCGTTCCTGCGTACCGCAAACAGGCCGCCCGGTATCATGACTGCCCGACGGCTCTTCGGCGCCGCGCGAGCCGCGCATACGGATTGGCGCATGAACGCACGCCTACCGGCTCTGCACGCCGCCTCCGGCTCGCCGGAGCCGATCGCCGTGATCGACGTCGGCTCGAACTCGCTGCGGATGATGATCGCGCGGCCCCGCAGCGACGGCTATCTCGAGGTCGTCGCGGAGCCGCGCGCCACGGTGCGGCTCGCCCGCGCCGTCGACTCGGCCGGCGCCCTCTCGGCGGAGGCGATCGGGCGCACGCTGACCGTGCTCGATGACTTCATGGCGCTCGGCGAGCGCTGGCGCGCGGCCCGCGTCCGCGCCGTCGGCACCTCGGCCCTGCGCGACGCCGGCAACGCCTCCGAGCTCGCAGCCGCGATCCGGGAGCGCTGGGGCATCGAGTTGGAGGTGCTGGACGGAGAGACCGAGGGGCGCCGCGCCGCGCTGGGGGCGATCTACGGCCTGCCTGTCGAGCGCGGGCTGGTCGTGGACCTCGGCGGCGGCAGCCTGCAGATCGCGAGCTTCCAGAACCGCGAGATCCGTGAGACGTGGAGCTTTCGCCTCGGCACGCTGCGGCTGACCGATCGCTTCCTGTCGTCGGACCCGCCCTCGGACCCGGAGCTCGAGGCGCTGCGCCTGCACGTGCGCGCGGAGTTCGTCAGCGCCGGCGTGCCGCGTCTTGCGCCGGACGAGGTGCTGGTGGGGACCGGCGGCGCCGTCCGCAACCTCGCCGCGGTGAGCCGCCGCGGGCGGCGCTACCCGATCGTGCGTGTCCACGGCTACACGCTGACCCGGCGCCGGCTGCGGCGCGTCCGTAACCGCCTCGCCAGCCTCACGCCCGCGCAGCGCCGCCTCGCGCCGGGCCTCAACCGCGATCGCAGCGACATCATCGTCGCCGGCGCCAGCGCGCTGCTCGCCGCCGCCGAGCACGTGCGCGCCCGCGCGCTGCTCGTCTCCGGCCAGGGCCTGCGCGAGGGCGTCGCGCGCGGCGACGACCCGCTGCCCGAGCCGTCCGTGGTGCGCAGCGCCTCGGTCGATGCGCTCTCGCGGCGCTTCGCGAGCTGGGACGAGGACCGCGCCCGGCGGCGCGCCGCGATCGTCGAGGTGCTCGTCGAGCTGCTCGATCCGGAGGCGGACGAGGCGCTGCGTGAGACGCTGCGGTACGCGGCGACGCTGTACGACATCGGCGGCTCCGTCGACGCCTACCGCCGCCAGCGCGCCGCCGCCGACATCGTGCTGAGCGCCGACCTGAGCGGCTTCGAGCACGTCGACGCCGCGCGTCTCGCCGGCACGATCCGCGTGGCACACCGCCCGCAGACCGCGGCGCGGGTGCTGCGCCCGCTGCTCGGTCCCGAGGACGACGACGCGCTCCAGCGGGCGGGCGCGATCCTCGTGCTTGCCGATGCGCTGGAGCTGCGGCTGCCGCCCGGCGTCCCGCCGGGGGCGCAGCTGAGCGGCAGCGGCGGCGAGCTCCATGTGCGGCTGCCGGGACGCTCCGGCTGGCGTCCCGAGCGGCTCGCCGCGCGTATCGAGCGGGTCTTCGGCCAGCGCCTGATGACCGAGGATCAGAGCGGGCAACTCAGGGACGCCGGCGGAGGCTAGGCGTCCCGCGGCTCGCGCGTCAGCGGTCCGCGACTCCTCGCAGCACGCGCGGCGGCAGGTACTCCTCCAGCGTCGCGCTGCCGGGCAGCAGCGCGGGGTCGCAGCGCAGGCACGCCACGCCGCCCTTCCGCCAGCGCAGCCACAGCGCGTGCGGCTCGCCGATCAGCAGCAGCGAGGCGAGCTGCCCGAGGTCCGGCTCGTGTCCGACGAGGGCGAGCGCGCGGCCCTCGCCGATGCTGCTGCGCTGCTCGGCGATCCGCGCGAGTTCGGCCAGCGTGTGCTCGAGCCGCGTTCTCGGCCGCGCGGCATCGAGGACGATCGGGGCCGGCCAGCCGGCCTCGGCGGACAGGACCACGGCAGTCGCCCAGGCCCGCACGTAGGGGCTGGTCAGCAGCACGTCCACCTCGATGCCGAGCCGGCGCAGCCCGGCCGCCGCGCGCTCGAAGCGAAGGCGGCCGCGCGCGGAGAGCGGGCGCAGCGCATCGTCCGGCCAGCGCCGCGAGTCGCGCTCCTCGGCGATCGCGTGGCGCACGAGGTAGAGGTTCATCGCCGGTCCAAGCCTTGATCGACGCGTTGTGCGGCCTCGTCGAGCGCCCGGTCGAACCGCGTCCAGCGCTCGCGCAAGGCGGCCCAGGCGGCCCGGAACGCCTCGTCCCGCCCGGCGAGGACGAGGGTCGCGCGCTCGGACAGCCGCTCCATCGCGAGCCGCGTCTCCGCGGAGGGCATGAGGTCGGCGTTCGCGACCTGCTCCAGCCGTGCGATCGCGATCTGTGCGTCCTGGCTGCGGCCGAGCACGTCCTGCACGTCCTCCAGCGCCGCGGTGAGCCGCCGCGCGGGCTGCCCGTAGAGATCCTCCACGCACTCCGTCGCATAGCGCAGTCGCTTCACCCGGATCCGCGCGCGGTGGTATTCCGCGGGCGATCCGTCGCCACCGAGGCGGCGCACGGAGCGGCGTAGCCGCTTGTGGGTGCGGCGCAGCAGCTTCGGGGCGGCGAGGATCGCGGGCTCCGCGCCCAGCCCCGTCGCGGCGGGGCCGCCTCGCAGCGCCTCCGCCAACCCCGTGGCGAGAGCCTCGTGGCGCGACGAGTTCAGCGCCTCCAGCATCTCCGCGCGGGCGCCGCCGCGAGCGGCCTCGACGTACGCGCGCAGCGGCGCGTAGGCCTCGTCCTCGTTGAGCGCCTCGAGCTGCACGTCGAGGTCGCGAACCTCGCCGAGCACGTTGGCGATCCAGCGCAGTTCGCGGCGCAGCGCGGGCAGCTCCGGCGGGAGCGCCTTCGCGAAGATGCGGATCGCGGTTCGCATGCGGCGGCTGGCGACGCGCATCCGGTACAGCGCCCTGATGTCGTCGCCCAGCCGCGCCCCCGGCTCCTCCGCGAGGTAGGCCGCGAACCGACGCCGCAGCGCGGCGAGCGCGACCTCGCCGAGGCTCGAGGCGTGGTCGTAGCCGCTCGGTCCGGGCTCGGGTGGTCCGGCGGGCTGCAGCGCGGTGGCTTCGAGGCCGGCTTCGAACTTGGAGCGCTCCGCCGGCCGCAGCCCGCCGCACTCGCGCAGCCGCCGCGCGAAGGGCTCGACGCTCTCCGGCGTGCCCTCGCCGCCGACCTCGATCTCGAGGCGCTGCAGCTCCCCCGCGGCGACGCCGTCGTCGCGCAGGATCGAGGTGTGGTCGAGCGCGATCTCGGCCAGCGTGGCGCCGCCGGAACGCAGCGCGAGGCTGCGGCGCAGGGTGCGCAGCGTGAACAGCGGCCGCAGGCGGGCGCGTCCGGCGAGGTCCCGCACGCGCCGGGAGACCGGCCCGGACCCGGCCCGCAGGCCCGCCAGCGGCGCGAGCGGGTACGCCTCGCTGAGCCGCTCGCTGATCTCGATCCTGCGCAGCGGCGCGCCGGCGTCCGCCTCGTCCTCGGGCCCGCTCAGCGCCTTCAACTGCGCCTCCGCCGGGCCGCCGCTGCTCCGCAGCCGCAGCGCGAAGCCGGCGCGGTGGATGACCCAGCCGGCCGTGTCGAGGTACAGATCGACCAGCTGCTGCTGGCCGTGCGGCTCCAGCTGCAGCCCCGCCGCCGCCGCCTCGCGCCGCAGGATGCGCTCCGCCTCGGCGGGGTCGTCGACGACGAACTGCCACTCGATTTCGAGATCGAGGTGCGGAGGCGAGTCGGCTGGGGACGCTGCTCGCTGCACCAGAGTCAGAGTGTAGGCGCGCGGCGCAATCCCTTGCCATACTCTGTGGCGAGGGGCCGCACCGGTTGCCTGATTAACGCCGGTTTAATCGCCCCGGACTAGCGTCTGCCGATGCTCGACTGGCTCCCGACATCCACGCACGTGCGGACCTACGCGGCCGAGGCGCTCGGCACGTTCCTGCTCGTCTTCGCCGGGCCCGGCGCCGTGGTCATCGACCACGTCTCCGGCGGCGGTGTCGGCACGCTCGGGATCGGGCTGAGCTTCGGGCTGGCGGTGATGGCCGCGATCTTCGCGACGGGGCATATCTCCGGCGCGCACATCAACCCGGCCGTGACCATCGCCTTCGCCGTCGTCGGCCGCTTCCCGCGCGCGCACGTCCTGCCCTACATCGCCGCGCAGCTGGCCGGAGCGGCGGGCGCGGGGCTGCTGCTGCGCTGGCTGTTCGGGCGCGTCGCCGGCCTCGGCAGCACCGTGCCCGGCGACGGCGCCGCGCAGGCGCTCGGCCTCGAGCTGGTGATCACGACCTTCCTGATGTTCGTGATCATGGCCGTCGCGACCGAGGCGCGCGCGGTGCGCGGCACGGCGGCGATCGCGATCGGCGGCTACGTCGGCCTCGCCGCCACGTTCGCCGGCCCGATTGCCGGCGCCTCGATGAACCCCGCCCGCTCGTTCGGGCCGGCGTTGCTCTCGGGGGTCTGGACGGACCACTGGGTCTACTGGGCCGGCCCCATCGCGGGCGCCATCCTCGGAGGGCTGCTGTATCAGTTCGTGCGTGCGGCGGGGCCGCCCGGCCTGGGCGACGAAGGTTAGTAGGTCGAGAGGTCCATCTCGACGATCTCGCCTGTCTCGGCGAAGACCACGCGCTCGGCGATGTTCGTCGTGCGGTCCGCGATCCGCTCGAGGTTGTGCGCCACCCAGAGCAGGTGCGTGCAGGGCTCCACAGTCGTCGGATCGTTGATCATGATCGAGACCAGGTCCTGGTAGACGCGGTCCTGCAGCTCGTCCACGCCGTCGTCCGCCCTGCCGACGCGGTAGGCGGCCTCGATGTCGCCGTTCACGAAGGCGTCGAGGGAGTTGTTGAGCATGGCGCGCGCGCGCACGGCCATCTCCGGGATGTCGACCAGCGGCTTGACCAGCGGCTCGTCCGACATCATCTGCACGATCGCGCCGATGCCCTTGGCGTGATCCCCCATCCGCTCGAGGTCCACGACCATCGAGAGCACAGAGATCACGATGCGCAGGTCGCGTGCCATCGGGCCTTGCTGGGCGAGCAGGTGCAGCACCTCGTTGTCGAGTTCGAAGCGCTTGCGGTTGACCTCGGCGTCGTCGCGCACCACCGCGTCGGCGAGGGCGAGGTCGCGCTCGACGAGCGCGACGATGCAGCGCTCGATCTGGCGGTCGACCATCGCGCCCATCTCGAGCAGGCCGTCCTGAAGCCGGTCGAGGTCAGCCTGGAACTGCTCGCGCGGCATCTCCTCAGGTGCTCCGATCTGGCGGTGGTCGGTCCTTCTGCCGGTAGGGTCCCCGGTGGTGCGCCGCCGCCAACGCGACTCGCGGGCGCCCTCGTGGGGCTGCGTCGGGAATTAGCCGAAGCGGCCGGTGATGTATTCCTCTGTGCGGCGGTCCTGCGGGTTGAGGAAGATCTCGTCGGTGTCGGAGAACTCGACCAGCCGTCCGACCAGGTCATCCTCGGCGAGCATGAACGCCGTCTTGTGCGAAACGCGTGCTGCCTGCTGCATGTTATGCGTCACTACCACGATTGTGTAGTCGTTCGCCAGATCGAGCATCAGGTCCTCGATCCGCTGCGTCGCGATCGGGTCGAGGGCGGAACACGGCTCGTCCATCAGCACGATCTCGGGGTTCACGGCGATCGCGCGGGCGATGCAGAGCCGCTGCTGCTGCCCGCCGGAGAGCGCCAGTCCGGACTTCTTGAGGTCGTTCTTGACCTCGTCCCAGAGCGCCGCCCTGGTCAGCGACTCCTCGACGAGCTCGTCCATGTTGCCGGTGTAGCCGTTGATCTTCGCGCCGAAGGCGACGTTGTCGTAGATCGACTTGGGGAACGGGTTGGGCTTCTGGAAGACCATGCCGACGACGCGGCGCACCTCGGTCGGGTCCGTGGCGGCGCCGTAAATGTTGACGCCGTCGATGCGCACCTCGCCCTCGGTGCGCGCGATCGGGATCAAGTCGTTCATGCGGTTGATGCAGCGCAGGAGCGTGCTCTTGCCGCAACCGGAGGGACCGATCAGCGCGGTCACGCGGTTGCGCGGGATGTCGAGCGAGATCTCGCCGATCGCCTGCTTCTGGCCGTACCAGAGCGCGAGGTTGCGGATCTCGACCGCCGTGCCGTTGGACATGCGCTCGGGCTCGCGCTGCTCGCGCACCTCGGTCTGGAACGCGACGCCCGCGCCGCTGGCCGTCGTGGCCCCGGTCGAGGTCTCCGTGCTGGCCGCGGTCCGCTCAACCTCGTCAGTCATGCTGCCAACCATTATGGCGTCCTCGCCTGCCGGGCGCGCGCCTCGCTCGATCTAGCGTCCATAGCGCCGTCCCGTCCATTGCCGCAGGAATACGGCGAGCGCGTTCATCGAGAGCAGCACGACCAGCAGCACGATGATGCCCGTGGCCGCCAGGCTGTGGAAGTCCTTCTGCGGGAGGCTCGTCCAGTTGAAGATCTGGATCGGCATCACCGTGAACTGATCGAGCGGGCTCTCCGGCCGGAAGAGCACGAGCGTCAGCGCGCCGATCATGATCAGCGGCGCCGTCTCCCCGATCGCGCGTGAGAGCGCGAGGATCATGCCCGTGAGGATGCCCGGAAACGCCTGCGGCAGCACGTGGTGCCAGACCGTCTGCCAGCGCGTCGCGCCCACCCCGAACGAGGCCTCGCGCAGCGAGGGCGGCACCGCCTTGATCGCCTCCTGCGCCGCGACGATCACGATCGGCAGGACCAGTAGCGCCATCGTCGCCCCGCCCGCGAGGATCGAACGGCCGAGTCCGCTGCCCAGGCTCGGCCCGATGCCGATCGTGCCGCGCACGAAGACCTGCAGACCGAGGATGCCGAACACGATCGAGGGCACCCCGGCGAGGTTCGAGATATTGATCTGGATCATCCGCGTGACCCAGTTCTTCGGCGCGTACTCCTCGAGGTAGATCGCCGCGCCCACACCCACCGGGAAGACGAGCAGGGCCGTCGTGGTGATCAGCCAGAAGCTGCCCCACAGGGCCGACTGGTAGCCGGCCCGCTCCGGGAAGCGCGACGGGAAGTTCCTCACGAAGTCCAGGCTGAGGAAGCGGTTGCCGTCCATCCACACGTCGATCAGCAGGATCGCGAGGAAGACGATCCCGATCAGCGCACCCGCCACGCTGAGGGCCAGGAAGGCGCCGCCGACGGCCTTGCGCAGCGGCAGCCTCGGCGAGTACGCGAGTTCGCGTTCGGCGGCTGTATCCCTGGAGGCCATCAGTCGTATGCCTCACGGAACCGCGCCGTGACCCGGGCGGCGATCACGTTCATCACGAGGGTCATCACGAACAGCGTCAGCGCGACCACGAAGATCGTGCGGAACTCGATCGTTCCGTGCGGCGTGTCGCCCAGCGAGACCTGCACGATGTAGGCGGTCATCGTCTGGACGGACTCCAGCGGGTTCGCGGTCAGGTTCGGCGTGGCGCCCGCGGCGATCGTCACCGCCATCGTCTCGCCGATGGCGCGGGAGGCCGCGAGGATGTACGAGGCGATCACGCCGCTCAGCGCGCCCGGGTAGACCACCCGTGTCACCACCTCGAACTTCGTCGCGCCCACGCCGTAGGCGGCCTCGCGCAGATCCTGCGGCACCGCGTGCAGCGCGTCGTCGGACAGCGAGGAGACCATCGGGATCGTCATGATCCCGACCACGATCATCGCCGAGAGCGCGTTGAAGATCGCCAGCTCGGCGAACAGCGTCTCGCGCAGGAACGGCGTCACCGCCGTCAGCGCGAAGTAGCCGTAGACCACCGTCGGGATGCCGGCGAGGATTTCGAGGACCGGCTTGAGCACGGCGCGCACGCCGGGCCTCGCGAACTCCGAGAGATAGATCGCGCTCAGGCTCCCGATCGGCACGGCGATCAGCCCCGCCCCGATGGCGATCAGCAGCGTGCCGCCGATCAGCGGCAGCACGCCGAACGACTGGTTCGTGAACAGCGGCGTCCAGCGCGTCCCGCTGAAGAACTCCCAGGGCGAGACGTCGCCGAAGAACTGCAATCCCTCGACGACGAGGATGAGGACGATGCCTGCCGTCGTGAGCACCGTGATCGCCGCGCACAGGAACAGCGCGTACGTGATCGCCTGCTCGAGCAGGTGACGGCCGCGACGGCGCTGGAACAGCGCCTGCCGCGGCCCGCCTGCGGTCGCCGGGTTGGCGGCCATCAGTTGCTCACGCTCTGCCCTCTCGCCCCGCTAGTTGCCTGCGATGGCGGCTTCGAGGTTGGACCGCGACTCGCCCAACTCGGACGCGTTGATCGCCGTGTAGCCGACCTGCGGAACGAGCACAATCGCCGCATCGCTGAGGTAGTAGCGCACGAACTCGCGGACCTGCGGCTTCTCCGCCAGCGACGCCGTGTTCACGTAGATGAACAGCGGCCGCGCCAGCGGGTAGGCGCCGCTCGAGACCGTCTCGTCCGAGGGCAACACGCAGCCGTCGCCGCCGTCCACGCCGACCACCTTCAGCCGGTCCTGGTTCTCCGTGTAGTAGGCGTAGCCGAAGTAGCCGGAGGCGTGCTTCGTGCCGGAGATGCCGACGACGAGCACGTTGTCGTCGGTGGAGTTGGTGTAGTCGGCGCGGGAGGCCCCGCCCTCGCCGCTCACCTCCTCGGTGAAGAAGTCGAAGGTGCCGGAGTCCGGGTCCGGTCCGAAGAGCGTGATCTCCTCGGCGGGCCAACTGGAGCGGATCTGGTTCCAGGTCATGACGCTGCCCTCGGACTCGGGGCCCCAGAGCATGGCCAGCTCCTCGAGCGTGATGCACTCCAGGAAGGCGGCGTCCGGGTGCGCGACGACGGCGAGGCCGTCGAGGCCGACGCGCAGCGGGAGGTACTCGATGCCGTTGTCGGCGCAGGCGTCGATCTCCGTCTGCTTGATCGGGCGGGAGGCGTCGGAGATGTCGGTCTCGCCGTTGCAGAACTTCTCGAAGCCGCCGCCGGTGCCGGAGACGCCGACGGGGACGCGCACGTCCGGGGCGACGCCCTTGAACTCTTCCGCGACCGCCGCCGTCACCGGGTAGACCGTGCTGGACCCGTCCACCCCCACCGTGCCCGACAGCGATCCTCCGCCGGCTGCGTCGTCGTCATCGTCGCCGCAGGCCACGATCAGCATCGTCGCCGCGAGGGCGAGCATGACCAGCAGGAGCAGTCTCCCCCATCGGATCGCGATCACTCGCTGGTACCTCCTCGATACGTCCGCGTATCCGGCGCATTGCGCCACGAGGTGATCGTCCGCGGGTGCGGTTAACCCCCGATTAAGGGTTTGGAGGTGCCTGGGAGGGAGTGAAGTGCGTGCGGAGGCGCGCCGCGCCGCCGGCCGGGCTACGCCTCGCGCAGCGCGTCCGGGTCCACGCCCTGCTCGCGCAGCCATTCGAGGTAGGCCGCGGGCGCGATCTCCGAGGGCTTGATCTCGCTGCGGCCGCCCCAGAAGACGTTCGTGTAGCCGATCGCGATCCCGGCCTCCGCGAGGTGCTCGTCGATCGCCGCCTTGTGCGCCAGCAGCAGATCCTTGTCCGTGCCGTGCGCCACGCCCATCACGTTGACGTCGCGGAACTCCGGGCCGCCCTCGCGCCAGTAGGCGTGCGTCATCACGTGGTGGCGGCCGACCTCGCGGCCGGCGTCGAGCTCGCGGCCCAGGGGCACGGCCCAGTGGAAGAGCGCGTTGTAGCGCGTCACCGGCGCGGCGCCCGCCACCGCCTTGACGTGCTCGAGGAAGGTCGAGAAGCGCCCCACGACTCCGCGGCGGTCGAGCTCCTCGGCGGCCTCGATGAACGCCTCAAGCGAGAGTCCGGCCTGGGCGGCGCGTCCGCGCCAGAGGTCGGGGCCGATCTCCTCCGACGCGAACTCGCGCTTGAGCGCGAGCAGCACGCGCCAGTCCTGCTCATCGAGATCCACGATCTCGGTGTCGATCACCCGCGCGGGCTCCTCGCTGCGCGCGCCCGGCTCCAGCCCGCGCCGGCGCACGTGCCCGACGCCGAGGGTGAAGAGCCGCTTCGCAGGCATCAGCCGGAACGCCTCCGCGCCGATGCGGCTCGCCAGCAGCTCGCAGTGCCGCTCCAGCGAGAAGCCGACGGGCGTCTTGAGCGTGGTCCAGAGGCGGTATGTGGCGCCGGGCGTGGCCGGATCGGCGCTGCGGATCACCACGTGGCCGGAGAAGGGGTCCTGCTGGAAGAGGTAGTCGAAGCCCTCGTGCAGGCGCTCCTCGGGCAGCCGCCAGGCGACGAGAGCGCCCGGCGCGAGCTTGTTCGCGAGCAGCGTCTGCCGCACCCGCCGGATCGTGCCCGCCTGCAGCATCGTCTGGATGCGCTCGACGACGACGGGCAGCGCGATGCCGGAGCGCTCGGCGATGCGGCCCAGCGGGTCGCGCTGGAAGCCGGCGACGCGGTCCTCGGAAACCGCGAGGATGGCGGCGTTGGTCGGGTCGTCGACGGTTGCCGGGACGGCGGCCTCGGTCGTCATGCGTCCCCCTGCGCTGACCAGACTTCGGAGTCGACGATCAGCTCCGGATCCTCGAATGCCGCCAGCACGGCCTTCGTGTGGTCGTGCGCCAGGTGTTCGTCGAGCGCCTCGCGGCTCTTCCAGGACTCGCAGATCACGAGGCGGTTCGGGTCGAGGATGTCCTGGCTGACCTGGAAGCGGGCGTTGCCCGGCTCGGCGGGAGCGGCGGCGGCGTCCGTGCGCAGCAGCTCGAGCAGCCGCTCGCGCCCCTGCGGGTTCGCCGTCACGAAGATCGTCAGGCGAGCGGTCACGCGTCGTCCTCCACGAGGCGCCAGACGTCGCGGCCGGCGCAGAGCGCGGGGTCGGCGAACGCCTCGCGCAGCCGCAGCAGGTAGTCCTGCTCGATGTGGTGCGCGAACGCCTCCTCCGAGGGCCACTCCTCGATCAGCACGAAGCGGTTCGGGTCGTCGTCCTGCACGTAGAGGTCGAAGCGCGTGTTGCCCGGCTCCTGGCGGCTGCCCACGACGTCCTCGCGCAGGATCTCGAGCAGCTGGTCGCGGCCCTCCGGGTTGGCGGTGATCGACACGGTCAGCTTGATCGTCATGCGGGGCCGTCCCTTGGTTCGCAGAGCCAGATTTCGAGGTCCTCGACGATGCCCTCGCCGTGCAGCGCGGCGTGGGTCTCGTTGCGGTGGTCGTGCGTCTTGTGCGCGTCCAGATCTTCCTGCGTGCGCCACTGCTCGACGAGCGTGAGCCTGCGCGGATCCTCGACGCTCACGAACAGCTCGAAGCGCTCCGCGCCATCGTCGCCGCGCGTCGCGCGCGCGTCGGACTCCAGCACCTCGCGCAGCCGCTGCTCGCCGCCCGGCGCGGCCGTGAACAGCGCCGTCAGCCGCACGCTCACGAGGCGCCCTCGGCGGGCCGCAGCCCGATCTGCGCCGTCAGCTCGCGGGGCGTGCCGACGCGGCGGCAGGTGAACATCGGCGTGTCGCGCTCCGTGTACGAGGACGACTCCGAGTCCCGCAGCTCGCGCACCAGCGCGAGGAACTCGCCGGGGTCGTCGCCCTCGAAGGCGACCACGAACTCCTGGTCGTCGAGGCCGTAGGAGTAGGTCGTGTTGATCTGGATCTCGTGGTAGCGGTGCCCGATCCCGATGTGCTCGTTCATGATCCGCTGCCGCTCCTCGGAGGGCAGCTTGTACCAGTCGCGGGTCTTCACCATCGGGTAGACGAAGAGGTAGCCCTTCACGCCGCCGTCCTCGCGCAGCCGCTCGCGCGCGCCGGAGCCCTCGTGCAGCGGGTTCGTGTAGATCGAGCGCATCGTCATCGAGAGGAAGGAGTGCGGCCGCTCCAGCGCCGCGCCGGCCGGCGAGCCGAGCAGCAGCGCGTGCCAGTCCTGGATCGGCGCGAGCTCGTCGTGGACCTGCCACACGAGGAAGTCCGTGTCCGCGCGCGTCCCCACGGTCGAGTAGAGCCGCGTCAGCATCGAGGTGGCCGAGCGCTCCAGCAGCTCCTCGAGCGCGTCGGCGATCGCCTCGCGCTCCGCCTGCGGCAGGGCGCGCATCTCGTCGCGCACGCGGTAGAAGCTGAACTTGACGGACTGCACGCCGCGCGGGGTGCGCGCCGCGCCGCCCTGCGCGCCCTCCGGCCGCGAGTGGTAGCCGGCCCGCGCCTCGGTCGTCGTCATCGCGACCCCCGTCCTGCGGCCGCGGTCACCGCCGCCTCCTGCTCCAGCGGCAGCCCGTAGTTGGACGCGTACAGCGCCTCGACTCGGGTGGCGACCTCGGGGCTGACCTCGCCGCACTCCGAGGCTCCGGCGAACTCCTCGATCTGATCGAGGCCGTAGATGTTGGGCAGGGTGCTGACGATCTCCGGGTCCTTGAGGATGTAGCGCAGCGCCGCCTGCCCGAGCACGCCGCCTGTCGCCTCGGTGAGGAAGCCGAGCTGCTCGATCTTCTTGATGCCGTTGAGCAGCCACGCACGCGGGCGGTGGCGGCGGTGGTCGTTCTCGTCGAAGACCGTATCCACCGTGTACTTGCCCTCGAGCATCCCCGAGGAGTGCGGCACCCGCACCATCAGCGAGCGCCCGGCCTCGCGCGCGGCCGCGACCAGCTCGCGGCCGGGGTCCAGTTCGAGCGCGTTGTAGATCATGTGCACGACCTCGACGCGCCGCTCGGCAAGGGCGTACAGCCCCTCCTCGCGCCAGCCGATCGCCGGGCCGAGGGCGGCTCCCACGCTGCGCACCTTGCCCTCGCGGCGCACGCGATCGAGGAAGCTCCAGACGTCGTCGCGCTGCAGGTGCTCCATGCGCACGTTGTGCAACTGCCAGCAATCGATGCGGTCCGTGCCGAGGCGGCGCAGCGAGCCCTCAAGCGCGCGCTGCAGGAAGTCCGGCTCGAAGCAGTGCGGGGCCTCCTGGTGGCCCTCGCGGCGCTTGCCGATCTGCGATTCCCAGTCGTAGCCGAACTTGGTGGCGATGACGACCTTGTCGCGCTCGGCGCCGGGGAAGGCCTGCTGGAGGATCGTCTCGCCGCGGCCGTTGCCGTAGGTGTCGGCGGTGTCGAAGAAGTTGATGCCGCGCTCGTAGCCCTGCCGCAGCAGCGTGACGGCCTCGTCGTCGCTGTAGTCGCCCCACCAGCCGGCCGCGACCGTCCAGACGCCGAAACCGACCTCCGAAACAGAGATGTCCGTGCCCGCGATCGTGCGATAGCGCATGCCTGGTCCCTCCCGCGGATCGGAGCCTGCGGCGAGCTTCCGCCAACGCCAGCGAAGCGACAACCGGGCTGCCTCGGCACGGCTCGATCGAGCTGTCGATTTAGGTAGATTCGAGGCGGAATCGCGCGCTCCCCGGCCCGCTGGGGGTTGGGAGGGTGCTACTGGTTGGCCAGGCGGATGGTGGCCACTACGCAGGGCTCGTCGCCGTGCACCGCGGTGGTGTGGCCCTTGCCGGTCGTGTCCTCAACCAGACGGGCGTCGCCGGGACCGAACAGGTGCTTCGACCCGTCGCTCAGCCCGATCTCGAGCTGACCCGAGACGATGATGACGAACTGCCGACGGGGCGCCGGGTGCCAGTCTACGAACCTCCCCGCGGGGTCCTCCCGGAAGGTGATGGTCGTGGTGTCCAGCCCCGCCGTCCAGTCGGGGGTTTTCGACAGATCGATGGTCTCGACGTGGGACTCGCCGTCGCTTCCGGTGTAAAGGCGGTATGTGCCCACAACGTTGCCTCCCTCCTGGTGATTCCCCCAGTCTAGCTTCGGCAGACGGGCGCTGTTGCCTCCCGGAAGGGAGTCCACGTCCCTGTCGTCGAACCCGGTAGCCCGCATGCGGTGTATCGCGAAGAAAGACTCGTCGCGGTACTGCCATTTGGGCTGCCACGTGGACAGCTCCAGGTACACGTTGGGCCTGGTCCTTGCCACGCCAGGCGCCTCGGGCAATGATCCTGTCCGGTATGGGCCAGCACGATGTTCATGCCGGGGAAGTCGGCGGCCTCGTCGTCGCTGTAGTCGCCCCACCATCCGGCGGGCGTCCGTATCATCGCGGCGCGCTCCGGCAGCGAGAGGCGCATTGGTGGTCACGGCATGAACAGCTGGCGCGTAGTCGATCCCTCGAGGATCGCGCGGCGCGGTCTGCGCGCCCTCGAGCTGTTCGCGATCGTCTCGCTCGCGGCGGGGGCACTGCTGTGGTGGCTGATCGCGGTACGGGACGGCATCGCGTCGCCTGCCGGGCTCGTCTACGCCGCGTTCCTCGCCGTCGTGCTGGTGCTGCCGGGCCTGCTGCTCGTGCACGTCGTGCGCACGCTCCACCGCGCCGCCGCGCTCATGGTCGAGCTGCGCGAGCAGGTCGGCGAGGCCGGGCTGCGCGGCGAGGAGTGGGCGAGCGACGGCCGCCTGCTGGCGCGCACGTTGCGCCTCGCGCTGCGCGAGCGTGGCGCCGGGATGATCGCCGTCCCGTGGTACTGGCTGCTCGCGCTCTGGGCGGCGGCGGCCTCAGGAGTGGTGATTCTCGGCGCCGTCGCGCTCGGCCTCGCGGCGCTGTTCTAGCGGCCTACGCCGTCGGCAGCCAGCCCCCGTCCGGGATCAGCAGCTGGCCGGTGAAGTATGAGGACTCCTCGTCGGCGAGGAAGAGTGCGGTGTTGGCCAGCTCGCGTATATGAAGCTGTGCCCCAGCGGATCCTCGGCGGAGGCGGCCTGGTGCTCGGCGTTGTTCGCGAGGTCGTTCGTGATGTAGCCGGGGTGAGCCACGCCGGCGGCCGGGATCACGATGTCGATGCCGCCGAAGGCCTCGACGGCCCGCGCCGCCAGCGCGGCGTTGTCCTCGTCGCGCCGCGTGTCGGTCTGCACCGCCACGGCCGTTCCGCCGGCCGCGCGGATCGCCTCCGCGGCCTCCCCGGCGGCGTCCGCCAGCAGGTCCGCGACGACGATCGACGCGCCTTCCTCGGCGAAGCGCTCCGCGCAGGCGCGGCCGAGGCCGTTCGCCGCGCCGGTGATTACTGCCCGCTTGCCCTCGAGCCGTCCGCTCATGCGCCACCTCCGCGGGGGACTATAGCGGCGCTCGGCGCTGCGGCAAGGCGGGCGGATCACATCACTGGATCCGCTACCAGATCGGGCGGCGCCCATCAAGACCGGCGTTTGCCGAGCGATTCCCCGGCTTCGGATGCCGTCCGTCGGCCACGCTGGGCCTCGATGGCGCCCGGCGCGCGATCAGTTCCGGCATTGCCCGCTCCGCGCTCGGTCAGCGGTCCGACGCCTCGGCGCTGTCGCCCTCGTCCGGGGCGGGGGCCGCGGTGCTGCGCGGCGCCCACGGACGCTGCGGCCGGTTGATCCGGCGGTTGAGCCGGCGGCCTAGCCAGGGCAGCCCCAGCGCGAGCGGCGCCAGCCACAGGAACGGGATGGCGATACCGACCGCCAGCATCCCCAGCCGGGCGAGCGTCACGACGGCGCCCCAGCTTCCCCGGAGCCCGTCTGCGAAGGTCGGGAAGGAGTCGTCGGGGGCGACCTCGTACTCGAAGACATCGAAGGCGACACCCACCTGGATACGAAGCGGCTCGCCGTCCGGATCGACCGCCACGGCGGAGAACCCCGGCGCCGGCCCGAGCCCCACCTCGGCCTCGGTCCGGAAGTAGCCGAGCAGGCGCTTCCGGGGCTGGAGCGGCCCGGCGACCGAGCCCTCAAGCGTGACGAAGTCGTCGTCGTCGAACCCCAGGCCGGAGTCGCGTATCTCGATCTCGACCAGCGCGACCGTCCCGGTGTTCTCGACCGAGACGCAGACCGTGACCGGCTCGTCCTCGTCGACGGCGAGATCGTCGTCGGCGGGGCAGCGCGCGCCGTCGTCGTCCCCGGAGTAGGCCGTCTCCACGAACTCGACGCTCGCCTCCGGGCGCTCGGGCTCGGGCTCCACGAGGGTGAGGGAGACGGTCGCGAGTGCGACCAGGTCCTGGATCGTGCGCAGCTGGCCGCGCAGCCGCTCGAGGTCGGTCTCGCGGGAGAGCAGCTGGGACTCGAGCTCGGCGACAGTCTCGAGCTCGGTCGCGTTCTCGAGGAAGCTGCGCAGCCGCTCCACCGAGGCGCGGGAGGTGATGATGCGGCTCTCGAGATCGACGACGCGCTCGGTCACGTCGTCGGCCGAGATCTGCTGGCTCTTCAGGTCGCCGAGGGCCTCCAGGCGCCGCATCGCCTCCGCGAAGTCCTCCGGCAGCACCTTGAACGTGAGCTCGGTGCGCGGGACCGGCTCGCTGGTCGTGTGCTGGCTGAAGACCAGCCCGCCGAGGCCCGCGATCGCCACCTGCGCCTGCTGCGTCGCCCGGCGGACGTCCTCCACCTCGACGAGCATCGAGCCCACGAAGACGATCGAGCGCCCCGTATTGACCTGCTGGAAGGAGACCGCATCGTCGTCGGCCCCCTCGGTCCGCGCGGTGGTGACGACCGCGGCTGCGGTCGGAATTCGCGTAGCCGTCGCCATCGGGGCGGCGGTGGCTGCGAACGCGGGCGCAGCGGTGGCCGCCGGTGCGGCGGTCTCGTAGTCCTCGTCGTCGCCGCCGCAGGCCGTGAGCAGCGCGGCCGCCAGCAGCAGCGGGACGATGGCCAGCCACATGAACCTCGCCATCGGGGATTCCTTCCGCCGCAGCGTTCGGCTTCTCAGCGACTATACGTCGGCGGGCCGCGGACGGATTCCGGAAACCTCCTGCCAGCGGGCGCTCGCCGAGGGTGGCCGGAGCTGCTCGTAGCGGTAGCCGGCGCCGTCGCGCCGGGCCTTGCCGGCAGGGTTGGTAGCCGAGTTCTGATGTCAGAGCGTGGATCACGGGTAACACCTGATTCTGGTGCGCTGCGGGCAGGCCGCGCAGCCCCGTCGCGCGCCTGTTGTGCGCGAGGACCCTCCGCTAGCATGGGCGCGGCGCTGGCCATGAACTCGAACGGAAACCGGGGGGCGCGGCCCATGGGACGGTCGTGAGGGCGCTCGCGCGCGTCGTCAACCGGCTGACGGGCGGTCCGCTGTTCTATGGCTGGTACATCGTGCTGGCCGGCGGGAGCACCAACCTCCTCGTCGGCGGCGTCATCGGCTTCAGTTTCGGCGTCTTCATCGGCCCGATCCGCGACGAGATGGGCTGGACCGTCGCGGCGATCACGATCGGCTACTCGCTGCGCGCCTTCGAGTCCGGGCTCTTGGCCCCGTTCACCGGCTACCTGGTGGACCGCTTCGGTCCGCGGCGGATGGCGATCGGCGGCCTGCTGATCGTGTTCGTCGGGATGCTGTACTTCTCGACGGCACAGACGATCTGGCACTACTACGCCGCGAGCATGGTGATCGCCATCGGCCAGAGCGCGAGCGGGTTCACACCCTTCTCGGCAGCGATCATGAACTGGTTCCAGCGCGGCCGCCCGCGCGCGATGGGGCTGCTCTTCTCCGGCAACGCCGGCGGCTACATGATCGCCCCCGTCGTCGCCGCGCTGATCGTGCAGTTCGGGTGGCGCGGCACGGTCGTCATCGCCGCCTTCGCCATCCTCGTCGTCGGCCTGCCGATGGCGTTCGTGCTGCGCGACCGCCCCGAGCCCTACGGGCTGTACCCGGACGGCATCGATCCGGACGACATGGCCGAGGGCGAGCGCCTGGCGCATATCGCCTCAACAAGCGGGATGTCTGTCGCCGAGGCGCTGCACACGCCGGCGCTCTACCTGCTGGCGGCCGCCATCACCTTCGGCGGTACCACGCAGAACGTCTGGATCGTGCACCAGGTGCCGCATCTCCAGAACGTCGGCTTCTCGGCCGTGCACGCCGGGTTCGCCGTCGCGATCTACGGGGCACTGCAGATCCCGGGGCGCTTCTTCTTCGGCTTCGTCGCGGACTATTTCGGGCGCAAGCGTACCTATATCGCCTGCTTCCTCGCGCAGGGTGTCGGCCTGCTCATCTTTGCCAACGTGACGTCGGACCGCGTCTGGCTGCTGCCGATCTTCTACGTCTTCTACGTCTTCGGCCACGGCATCTACGTCGTGCTCTTCATGACCCTGATCGCGGACTACTTCGGGTCGGCGCGCTTCTCGACAATACGAGGGCTCGCGATGATGACGCAGATGCCGTTCGGAGTGGCCTTCCCGATCATCGCCGGGCTGGTCTTCGACCGCACCGGCACGTACCAGGGCATCTTCATGATCTACGGCCTGCTCGTGATGGTGTCGGCCGTCTGCGTGCTGCTGATCCGCCGCCCCTTCTGGGCGGAGATCGTCGCGCGCGAGCGGCTGCCCATCGCCCCCGCCGTGGGGGCGGGCGATGCGCAGCCGCCGGCCGCCGCGCCGCGCTAGTTCGCCGCCGCGGCTTCCTCGTTGACCGCGTTCACGAGGTCCATCGTGCGCCCCAGCGTCTCGAGGCGCTCCTCGATTGTGTCGCCGTGCGGCGAGACGAAGATCATGTCGATCCCGATGTCGTCGTAGAGGCGCAGCCGCTCCTTCACCATCGCGTCGTCGCCGACGAGGTTGACCTTGCCCGCCAGCTCCGGCGGCACGGCCGCGCGCGCCTCGTCGCGCCGGCCGTCGAGCCAGAGGTCCTGCACCAGCTTCGCCTCCTCGGCGTAGCCCTGGCGGCCGTAGGCGCGGTTGTAGAAGTTGTAGCGGCGTGAGCCCATGCCCCCGAGGCTGAATGCGACGCCGACGCTCAGCGCCGTCAGCGCCTGGTTCAACTCCTCTTCGTCCTCGGTGAACCAGACGCTCGCGCCGGTCTGCTTCTCGATCGCGTCGAAGTCGCGCCCCGCGCGCTCCGCGCCGGTGCGGATGTGCGAGAAGAACAGCTCTGCCTCCTCCGGGATGAAGACCGTGCCCAGCCAGCCGTCCGCCAGCTCGCCAGTCAGCTCCAGGTTGCGAGGTCCGATCGAGGCGATCCAGATCGGTACGTCGGGCGTCGCCGCCCCGGTCGGGCGCAGCGCCTTGCCGTCTCCGCCGGGCAGCGGCAGCGTGTAGAACTCGCCCTCGTACGTCAGCGGCTCCCCGCTGACCGCGCGCCGGACCACCTCGATGTACTCGCGCGTGCGCGCGACCGGGCGCGCGAAGGGGATGCCGTGCCAGCCCTCGATCACCTGCGGCCCGGACGTGCCGAAGCCCATGATGAAGCGCCCGCCGGTGAGCCGTGTCATCGTCATCGCCGTCATCGCGGCCATCGCCGGCGTGCGTGCGCCGATCTGCATGATGCCCGTGCCCAGGCGCACGCGCTCCGTCTTGCCTGCGAGGTAGGCGAGCGGCGTGATCGCGTCGTGGATCCAGGCCTCGGCGGTCCAGATCGTGTCGACGCCGATCTTCTCCGCCTCCTGCGCGTAGACCGTCGTCTCGCCGAAGTCCTGGATCGCATAGGTCGCGCCGCCGCACGAGATCGCCAGTTTCAGCATGTCGCCCTCCTCGTCGCTGCCCGGATCGCGACGGCCAGCATAGCCGCAGCGGGCGTTGAGCGCGGCGCGCGCTCGACCGCGTGCCTGCTGTTCAACGCTCCCGCAGCAGGCCATCATGGCTACGGGAGGGACGCCGATGAGCGATGTCGCTGCACTGCTCGCGGCGTTCGAGAGCGGCGAGCTGCTCCGGCCCGATCCCGACGTCCCGAACTTCCTCGATCTCTCTCGCGCCGTCGGCGCCGCCTGCGGCGTGCGCGGCCTCGCGCTGAGCGCGAACGCACGCGCGATCGCCGACCGGCTGGAGGCGCGCGAGCACGTCGTCTCCGTGCTCGCCGACGGCCTCGGGCTCGACATGATCGAGCAGGGCGGCGATGGCGCGAGCGTGCTCCGCGACCACCTCGCGATGGAGCTGCGGGCCGTCTTCCCGGCCTCGACGGTCGTCGCGCTGACCACGCTGATGACCGGCCAGTGGCCGGCGCAGCACGCGGTGACCGGCTGGTGGACGCATCTGGAGGAGATCGGCGGTCCGGCGACGGTGCTCCCCTACGTCCGCCGCAGCGACGACCACGCGCTCGGCGACCTCGGTGTGCGGCCCGAGCAGGTCTTCCCGCTGCCCTCGCTGATGCCGAGGATGAAGCGCGAGACGCTGGTCCTCGTGCCAACGGCTATCGCCGGCACCGTCTACTCGCGCTACGGCACGGGCGGGGAGCCCGCGGTCGGCTACGAGACGCTGGCGGAGGGCGTGGAGCAGACCATCGGGGCCGTGCTCGGCGCCGACGCGCCGAGCTTCGTCTATCTCTACATCCCCCACCTCGACCAGGCCGCCCACGAGCACGGCCCGTGGAGCGACGAGGCGAACCAGGCGCTGCGCGCCATCGACCGGCTGTACGGCGTGCTCGCCCGCGAGTTGCGAGGCCAGGCCGTGGTCGCGCTCAGCGCCGACCACGGGCACCTCGGAGTCGGCGCGGACGAGGTGCTGCTGATCCGCGAGGACGACGGGCTGCCCGAACTGCTTGCCGCCGAGCCCGCCGGCGACTCGCGCGTGCTGCACTTCCACGTGCGCCCCGGCGCGTCCGAGGAGTTCGCGAATCGCTTCCGCGAGCTCTTCGGCGAGGCGTTCCTGCTGCTCAGCACGCAGGAGGTGGACGAGCTGCGGCTCTTCGGACCGGAGCCACTGAGCCCGATGACCGCCGCGCGCCTCGGTGACTTCGTCGCGATCTCGAGGGGCGCGCAGGTGCTCGGCTACCACCCGGCGAACGGGGCGCGCGAGTTGCTGCGCCACGCCTCGCACCACTCCGGGCTGCGGCCGGAGGAGCTGCGCATCCCGCTGCTGCTCGCCTCGTAGCGGCGGCTCAGTTCAGCGAGGTCAGTTCAGCGAGGGGTCTGGCGGGAACGTGGCGAACATCGAGAGGTTGCCCGGCTGACGGCGCAACACCCGTTGCCACAGGCCCTCGCAGTCCTCGGCGAACGGATCGTCGGGCTCGGCGTCGATCACGAACCAGGCCTGCTCCTGCAGTTCGCCCTCCAGCTGCCCGGCGCCCCAGCCGGAGTAGCCGCTGAAGATGCGCAACTGCTCGATCGCGCCCCACAGCTCCGAGGGCGTGCCGCGCAGGTCGAGCAGCCCGAGCTGCCCGCCGACTGCCGTCCAGCGATCGTCGTCGTCGTCGCCGCCGTCCGTGCGACGGCCGAGGGCGAGCGCGACCTCGCGCTGCACGGGGCCGCCCTCGAAGATGCTCGCCGGCGCCGAGACGAGGTGCTCCCACTCCGGCAGGTGCTCGCCGACGCTGGCCTCGAGCGGGCGGTTGAGGATCAGCCCCAGGTAGCCGTCGTCGTTCTGCTGGCAGATCAGTACCACGCTGCGTGCGAAGTTCGGATCCTGCAGCAGCGGCGTCGCGACCAGCAGCCTGCCGACCAGGTTCTCGCTCATCTCGCTATCATCGCAGACCCGGACAAGCCTGGGAGAGGGGCCGGCGGATGAGCGCTGCGACTTCGGAGAGCACCCCGCCCGAGAGCTTCGTCCGCTACGAGGTGGCCGGCCGCGTCGCCACGCTGACGATCGACCGCCAGGATCGCCTCAACGCGATCAGCCCCGCCCTCGACGACGAGCTGCTGGCGCTGCTCGATCGCGCCGCCGCCGACGAGGGCATCCACGCCGCCGTGATCGCCGGCGCGGGCCGCGCCTTCTCCACCGGCGCCGACACCAAGCGCGACGAGGCCTCCGGGCACCCGGTTCCTACCTCGACCGTCGAGGACCGCGCCGGGCGCGAGCTGAACCTGCAGCGTTACTTCCGCATCTGGGACTCTCCGCTACCGGTGATCGCGAAGGTGCACGGCTACTGCCTCGGGCGCGCCGTCCAGCTCGCCGCCGTCTGCGACGTCACGATCGTCGCGGACGACGCGCGGGTGGGCGCGCCGCAGCTCCCGCTCGGCGCGGGCTTCAACTCGGTCTACTGGGCGTGGCTGATCGGGCCGAAGAAGGCGAAGGAGCTGTTCTTCAACACCGGCTCGATCATCAGCGGCGCGGAGGCGGTGCGCATCGGCCTCTTCAACCGCGCCGTGCCCGCCGAGGAGCTCGACGACGCCGTCGAGGAGTACGCGGCGAAGCTGGCGCGCACACCTCGCGACCTGCTGACGCTGCAGAAGCGCGCGATCAACCGCACGCAGGAACTGCGCGGCTTCCGCCAGGCGATGCTCCAGTCCGTCGAGGTCAACGTCATCGCTCACCACTCGGACGCGGTGCACGAGATGAACCGCCGCATCACGCGCGACGGCCTGCGCGCCACCATCGAGGCGTTCCGGCGCGGCGAGATAGGCGTGTAAGGTGCGGGCTGTAATGCGGCATGTGAGGGTTGGCCCGTGAAGTTCGGCATCTCCGTCTCCAACGTCGGCAACCTCGGTCAGAGCGTCGGCGTCCAGGGCTGCATCGAGATCGGCGAGACCGCCGACGCGCTCGGCTACCACTCGCTCGTGATGGGCGACCACGTCGTGCTGCCGGCACAGATCGGCTACGACGAGGCCCATGCCGATCGCCGCGGCGCGACGCGCTGGCAGTACCCGGTCTACGAGCCGCTGACGCTGCTCAACGCGCTCGCGGTGCGCACGAAGCACGTGATCCTCCACCAGGGCGTGCTGATCATCCCGCTGCGCCACCCCGTGGTGCTCGCGAAGATGCTGGCGACGACGGACCATCTCTCCGGCGGGCGGCTCGCCCTCGGCGCGGGGCTGGGCTGGATGGAGGAGGAGTTCGCGGCGCTCAACCTGCCGCCCGAGTACTTCCCCCGCCGCGGCGCCGTCACCAACGAGTACCTGCGCGCGATCAAGGAGCTGTGGACCAGCACCGGCCCGTCCAGCTTCCACGGCGAGTTCGTCAACTTCGAGAACGTCGGCGCCTACCCCAAGCCGCTGCAGAAGCCGCACCCGCCGATCGTGATCGGCGGTCACAGCCGCGCCGCGATGCGCCGCGCTGTGCGCCTCGGCCAGGGCTTCGACTGCACCGGCGACACGATCGAGGAGCTGACCGAGCGCATCGCCGACTTCCGCCGCATCTGCATCGCCGAGGGCCGCGACCCCGAGGAGATCGAAGTCTCGAAGAACTGGCTGCTCAGCTCGACCGGCGCGCACGGCCTGCGCTTCCAGATGAACGGCCGCCGCGACGGCGAGCGTCAGCTCTGCAGCGGCACGCCGGACGAGATCGTGTCCGACCTGCGCCAGTTCGCGAAGGCCGGCGTGCGCCACTTCATGACGCTGCCGCGCGTCGAGGGCCGCGAACCCGCCTTCGAGCGGATCATGCGCGGCATCCAGCTGATGGCCGACGAGATCCTCCCGGCGTTCGCGTGAGCGACCGGTGAGCGGGGTGACGCCGATGCGCTTCGGACTGCTGCTTCCCAACGCCGCCGGACCTACGCGCGCCGTCGACGCATCGGCGCTCGTCGCCCTCGCCGAGGCGGCCGAGCGCTTCGGCTTCGACTCCGTCTGGGCCTCCGACCGGCTCGCGACGCCGATGCGCGGCGAGGGCGGGCCCTCCGCCTGGCGCGAGGAGGTGCTGGAGCCGATCGCGCTGCTCGGCGGCATCGCGGCGCAGACGGAGCGCATCGAGATCGGGACGCTCGACTGCGTGCTGCCGCTGCGCAACCCGGTCTTCCTCGCGAAGGCGATCAGCACGCTCGACTGCATCGCGAAGGGCCGGCTGCTCTTCGGCGTCTCCGAGGAGGCGACGCCGGGGGAGTTCGCCGCGCTCGACGCGGAGGAGTACTACGAGCCGCGCGCCGAGGTGACCGACGAGTGGCTCGCCATCTGCCGCGAGCTCTGGCTCGACAGCGACGAGCCGAGCAGCTTCGAGGGCCGCTTCATCCGCTTCACCCACATCGGCGCCTACCCGAAGCCCGTGCGCAAGCCGCACCCGCCGATCTACGTCCGCGACGAGGGCCCGAGCGCCCTCGGCCGCCTCGCCGCCAGCGGCTCGGGCCTGATCCTCGACGCCGCCTCGGCCTCCGACACGGCCGCGGCGGTCGGCGCGGCACGCGAGGCCTGCGAGGCAGCCGGCCGCGACTTCGCCGAGATCGACGTCTGCGCCCCGCTCCCCGTCGCCCCGGAGCAGTCGGCCGCCGCCATCCTCGAGGCCTCCGCCGCCCTCGGCGACGCGGGCGTCACCCACTGCCTGCTCGCCCCCGGCGCGGCGCAGCCACCTCGGGAGGTGGAGGAGCTGCTGTACGCGCTGTCGGCGGCGCGCGGCTAGAGGTGGCAGACCCCACTTTCCCTCCGGCTCCCTCTCCCCTTGCGGGAGAGACACCCCAGGGTGCTAAGACGTCAAGCGGCGAGCTGCTCGCGGTCGTGGCGGTGCGCCCAGGCGGTGGCCTCGTCGTAGCGGGCGCGCGTCCTGAGGCAGCCGTGCAGGTAGCCGACGAGGCGATTGCCGAGGGCGCGCAGCGCCTGGTGGTGGAGGTCGCCGGCAGCACGCCGCCGCCGGTAGAAGTCGTGGCAGCCGGGACTGACCTGCAGTGAGCACAGCGCCCACTGGTCCGCGGCGTCGGAGAGCCGCCGGTTGCGGACGAAGCGCGCCCGCACGGTCCGCTTGCGGCCGGATGCTACGGTCAACGGCGAGGTACCGGCGTAGTTCCTGCGGGACTTCGCCGACTCGTAGCGTGCGGGGTCGTCCCCGAACTCTCCGAGCACCCGGGCGCCGAGGACGACACCGAGTCCGGGCAGGGAGCGGTAGATTTCGGCGTCCGGGTGCTGCTCAAAATGGCTCGTGAGCTCGGCCTCGAGCTCCTTGATCTGACGATTGATCTCAGCGATCAGCGCAACCGCCGCGCGGGTGCTCGCGGCGAACGCCCTGCTCACGGCGGGTGGCGCTTCAAGCTGCGGGGAGCGCAACGCTGCGCGGACCGCGGCGGCACGCTGCTCGATGCTGCGCTTGCGGCCACCGTGGCGGAGGGCCGCGCGGATCTGGGTGATGCTCAGCCGCGCCGCCTCACGCGGGCCGGGCGCCGTGGCCAGCAGCCCCAGCGCGTCACCGTGCGCGAGGTCGGGAAACGCCACCAGGGCCGCCTGGAAGTACTCGCGCAGCGCGCTGCGCAGGCGGTTGGTCTGGCGGACGCGGTCCCAGATCAGCTGCTGGTGGGCGCGGGCCAGGACCCGCACTGCGCCCGCGTCGTCGCTGTCGCCGGCGACCGGGCGGTGGTTGTGGCGGTCGGTGCGGACGAGGTCGGCGAGCAGCTTCGCGTCGCCAGCGTCGGACTTGGCGCCGCCGACATGGTGACGGTCGCGGTAGCGCGCAGCCGAGCGTGGGTTGATCGCGTAGACGCGGTAGCCGGCCGCGAGCAGGGCCGCGACCCAGGGCCCGCGCTCGGTCTCAATCCCGACCACGACCTCGCCCGGGTCCGAGGCGTGCGCGGCGACCAGTTCGTGCAGTGCGGCGAGACCCGCGACGCCTTCGGGCAGCCGCCTGGCGGCGAGCTGCTCGCCGGCCTCGTTCATGAGCTGGATGTCGTGGTGGTCTTCGGACCAGTCGTCGCCAACGTACAGGGTCATCGTGCCTCGCTTCCCTCCGCTTCGTGCTGCTTGATGCGACCTGCCGGGTTGGTCCTGCGACGGCCTAATGGAACAGTGCTCTCAGGCACGACACCCCAGCAGTGCTGCGGACAACCCGGACGAACCAACCGGGGCACGGTCTCTCCCTGGAGATCCCAAGGTCTCTGGGCGAGGAAGTGCTCACCGGCCGGCCGGTCCCGGACCAGTCTCCCAGATCGCTCCGGGGTTCCGGTCGAACCCCATTAGGGCGGGGGGTGAGGGGTCCGCCGCGCGTCAGCGCGGCGAGATGGAGCCGCCCGCCGCGATCGGATCGGCGCCGCGAACACGCGCCGCGACAGCGAGAGCGTCTGCTGCGGGGAGCTGTTTCGATCGGACGCGAGGATACCTCGCAGGGCCCTCCACACCCCCATCCCGGAGGGGCACGCGCAGGCTGCTTCTGTAGACGCGAGGGATACCCCGCAGGGCGGCTCCGGCCCACCCGCCCGCCCCGGATTCTTCTTTCATGTGGGGGCTGTTTCGATCGCGACGCGAGGAGACCTCGCAGGGCCCCCACGCCCCCGACCGAACGACGGCGCGTCTCTCGCCATCCCTCGCTGCTCCCTGCTCCTCCTCGCGTCGAGGGGGAACCGGACTGCCCTCGATGGCCGCGCTGGGGGCGCGGCGCCCCTCACCCCCGCCCTCTCCCACGAGAGGGAGAGGGAGCCCGCGCGCTGAGTACCCGACGCGCGCTGCGCCCCGTTCCGCAGGCGTTTCGCAAAGGTCTCTTGCGGGAGAGGCTAGGGTGAGGGAGAGCCCCGCCTTGGTTCGTGCGGCTGGCCCTGCTACTGGCGCTCGTTCTTGATCACGTGAAGCCGCCCCGCCGCCTACCCCGTCGCGCGGGCGAGGCTCTGCCCGGCCCACGCCGCAGCGAGGGCGCCCGCCACGCTGGCGAGCACGTAGAGCGCGGCCGTCCGCCACTCGCCGTCGCTGAGCAGGTCGAGGGTCTCCACGCTGAAGGTGGAGAAGGTGGTGTAGGCGCCGAGTACGCCGATGGTGAGGCCGAGCCGCAGCGCCGTGGAGACCTCGAGGCGCACGAGCAGCAGCGAGGCGACGCCGAGCAGGAAGGCGCCGCTGATGTTCGCGAGCAGCGTCGCCAGCGGGAAGCCGCCGCGCGGCGCCGCCACCCACTCGCTGACGCCGTAGCGCAGCAGCGCACCCGCCGCGCCGCCGAGGGCGATCAGCGCGATGTGCATGCCCGGCTCAGCGCCCCGTGAACTCAGGGCGCCGCTTCTCCATGAACGCGCGGCGGCCCTCGATGTAGTCCGCGCTCGCGAAGCAGGCGGCGACCATCTCCGCGATCGCGTCGACGTCGCGCCGCGCGGGGTCCGACAGCGCCTCGCGGATCGAGGCGCGCAGGGCGGCGATGGTGAGCGGGGCGTTCTCCGCGATTGCGCCCGCGACCGCGCGCGTCTCGGCCTCGAGGTCCTCGACGGGGACGACGCGGTTGACGAGGCCCATGCGCAGCGCCGTCGGCGCGTCGAAGCGCCCGCCGGTGAGCAGGATCTCGCTCGCGTAGGCGGGACCGACGAGCTTCACGAGGTTCTCGACGCCCTGGTAGCCGTAGCCGAGCCCGAGGCGCGCGGCGGGGATGCCGAACTGCGAGTCCTCTGCGGCGATGCGGATGTCGGCGCGCATCGCCATCATCAGCCCGCCGCCCATCGCGAAGCCGCGGATCATCGCCACGATCGGCTTCGGGAACTCGGCGAACGCCGCTGCCATGCGCGCGCCCGCCTCGTCGAACTTCGCGATTGCCTCCGGCGAGGAACGCCGCTGCTCGAACTCGGAGATGTCGGCGCCGGAGACGAAGGCGTGAACGCCCGCGCCCTTCATCGCCAGCACGCGCACCGCATCGTCGGCCGCGAACTGCTCGAGGATGTCCGGCAGGCCCGCCGTCATCGCCATCGTCAGCGCGTTGCGCCGCTCGGGGTGGTTGAACGTGAGCCAGCCGATGCCGTCCTCGACCTCGGCGATTAGCTGGTCGGTCGTCGTCTCCATCGCTCCTCCGGCCCGCTGAGGGCTGCTCGTGCCGCGCGGTCGCGGGTCAGACGACGCCGCGGGCGCGCAGCCCGGCGATCGCCTCGTCGTCGTAGCCGAGGTTTGTCAGCACCTCGTCACTGTGCTCGCCGAGTGCGGGCGCGGCGCTGCGCATCTGCGGTGGCTGCGAGGTGCGCTCGAGCTGCATCGGCTGTCCGACGAGCTCGATCTCTCCGAGCGTGGGGTGCGTCGCCGGTCTGGCGATGCCGAGGTGCAGCACCTGCTCGTCCTTGGCCATCTCGTCGACGCGGTAGATCGGCCCGCAGGGCACGCCGGCCGCGTTCAGATCCTCGATCCACTCCGCGCTGCTGCGCGTGCGCGTGATCTCGGAGAGCTCGGCGTTGAGCGCCTTGCGGTTCGCCGAGCGCGATTCCCCGTCCGCGTAGTCGGGGTGCTCGATCAGTCCGGGCGCGCCGATCGCCTTGCAGAAGCGCTCGTAGATCGGCTGGCCGGAGGCGGCGATGTTGATGTGGCCGTCGGAGGTCGGGAAGACGCTCGTGGGGATCGAGGTGGGGTGGTCGTTGCCGGCCTGACCCGGCAGGTCCTGCTCGATCAGCCAGCGCGCGGCCTGGAAGTCCATCATCGCGATCTGCGCCTCGAGCAGCGAGGTGTGCACCCACTGGCCCTCGCCGGAGCGCGCGCGTTCCAGCAGCGCCAGCAGGATGCCCTGCGCCAGGAAGTGCCCCGCGCTGAGGTCCGCGATCGGCACGCCGGCGCGCACCGGGCCCTGCCCCGGCAGGCCGGTCACCGACATGATCCCGCCGAGGCCCTGCGCGATCTGGTCGAAGCCGGGCCGGTCGCGGTAGGGCCCGCTCTGCCCGAATCCGGAGATGCTGCCGTAGATGATGCGCGGATTGATCTCGCGCAGCGTCTCGTAGTCGATCCCCAGCCGCTGCTTAACCAGCGGGCGGAAGTTCTCGACGACGACATCGGCCGTCTTCGCGAGGTCGAGCAGCACCTGGCGGCCCTCGGGAGCCTTGAGGTCGAGGGTGAGACTGCGCTTGTTGCGGTGCAGGTTCTGGAAGTCGAAGCCGAGCCGCCCGCCGGTGATCGTCGCCTGCACGCCCGAGGAGGGCGGCGGCTCGATCTTGATCACGTCGGCGCCCCAGTCCGCGAGCTGGCGCACGCAGGTCGGCCCCGAGCGCGCTCGCGTGAGGTCGATCACCAGCAGATCGGAGAGCGGCATTCCCGCCGCAGGTCCGGCGCCCATGGCAACCCCCTTCGTCGCGCGCCGAGGGTAGCAGGCTGCGCGCCGCCCGGTCGTGGTGTCTCCGGGGCAATGCTCCCTCACCTATAATCCAGCGGGCTTCGCCCGGAGTGGCTGAATCCAGCTCCGAGAAGCGACGGTTTCAGCCGGCGCTGTGTTGGCAGGCCCCGCGCTCTCGCGCGACGGCTACTTCGCCGAGCGCTGGCCCGCGTATACGGGCGCCGGCGCCGATTGGAGTCAGGGCGATCATGCAGGTTGGGCTCTCGCTCCCGCAGTTCGGCCCGACGGCGACGAGGGAGCACGTGCTGCGCTGCGCACAGGCTGCCGACGCCGCGGGGTTCGACTCGCTGTGGGCAGCCGACCACGTGGTGGTGCCACGGGAGTTCCGTTCGCCGTACCCGTACGCGGCGGACGGGATCAACAGCACCATCTACCCGCCGGACGTGATGCTCGAGGCGCTCACATTGCTGACCTTCGTGGCCGGAGCTACCGAGCGCATCCAGCTCGGCACATCGGTGCTCGTGCTGCCGATGCGGCAGCCGGTGCTGCTCGCGAAGGTGCTCGCAACACTCGACCACCTGAGCGGCGGACGGCTCATCCTCGGCGTGGGCGTCGGTTGGTGCGAGGAGGAGTTCGAGGTGCTGTCCGCCCCGTACGATCGCCGCGGGCGGCGAACCGACGAGGCACTGCGGCTCCTGCGGGCGTTCTGGTCGGAGGACTGGGTCGACTTCGAAGGCGAGTTCTATCGGGTCGACGGCTGGACCTGCCGTCCCCAGCCGGCCGGGACGATCCCCTTCTGGTTCGGCGGCGACACGCGGCCGCAGATGGAGCGGGCCGTGCGCTACGGCGACGGCTGGATGGCCGCGCCGCGGAGCCCACTCGAGAAGACGATGAGGGACTGGGATCGCGTGCGCGAGCTCGCCGATCGCGCGGGACGCGATCCAGCGTCGATCACGTTGCACGCCGGCGGTGCAGGCTTCCTCACCGCCGGGGAGCTGGGCCGGTTGGCGGAGGAGATGCACAAGCTCCGCGAGGCCGGCGTGGGGCACACGACCGTAAGGGCTGACCCGGAGCACATCGACCGCACCCCCGAGCTCATCGCGGAGTTCGGGGCGGAGCATCTCCCCGCGCTCAAGGCGTAACCAGGGGGCCCGCTCCCCCCATAGCCGTCTCGCCGTGCGCCTCGCGAGCGCGTATCGTCGCCTCGGCGCGCGGTCCGGCGGGACCGCGGCGGAAGGAGCAGCGATGATCTACGAACTGAGAACCTACGAGGCGGCCCCCGGCAAGATGCCGGAGCTCAACGCCCGCTTCCGTGACCACACGCTGCGCATCTTCGCGAGCTACGGCATGGACATCGTCGGCTTCTGGACGTACGGCCACGGCGGCTGGAGCGACCAGCTCGTCTACATGATGAAGTTCGACGACATGGAGGAGCGCAACCGCAAGTGGGCCTCGTTCGGGGCCGACGAGGAATGGCAGCGCATCCGCGCCGAGTCGCAGCGCGAGGGCTCGCTCACCACGCGCATCCGCTCCGACATCCTCACCCCGACCGACTACTCCCCGCTGCCGTAGCGGCGGGCACGGGGGACGGAAGCGATGATCTACGAGCTGAGAACCTACGAGGCGGCGCCGGGCAAAATGCCGGAGCTCAACGCGCGCTTCCGCGACCTCACGCTGCGCATCTTCGCGAACCACGGCATGGACGTCGTCGGCTTCTGGACCTACGGCCACGGTGGCTGGAGCGACCAGCTCGTCTACATGATGAAGTTCGACGACATGGACGACCGCACCCGCAAGTGGGCCTCGTTCATGGCCGACGAGGAATGGCGGCCCGCCTACGCAGAGTCGCAGCGCGACGGCACGCTCACGGTGCGCATCCGCTCCGACATCCTCACGCCGACCGACTACTCGCCGCTGCCATAGCGGCGGGCACGGGGGACGGAAGCGATGATCTACGAACTGAGGACCTACGAGGCGGCGCCGGGCAGAATGCCGGAGCTCAACGCCCGCTTCCGGGACCACACGCTGCGCCTCTTCGCGAACCACGGCATGGACGTCGTCGGTTTCTGGACGTACGGCCACGGCGGCTGGAACGACCAGCTCGTCTACATGATGAAGTTCGACGACATGACCGATCGCGACCGCAAGTGGGCCTCGTTCAGGGCCGACGAGGAGTGGCGGCGCGTCCGCGCCGAGTCGCACCGCGAGGGCTCGCTCACCACGCGCATCCGCTCCGACATCCTCACGCCGACCGACTACTCGCCGCTGCCGTAGCGGCGGGCACGCGGGGCGGCCGGTGACCTAGCCGCCGCGGAACGCGTCGAGGTCGAACTCGGGGGCGACCGGGACCACGACGCCGCGGTGCGCGCCGCCGGTGTCGCGCAGGATGTGGCCCTGCCCGCTCGTGTCGTCGGCGAGGAAGATGTCGCCGCACCCGAACTCACGCTTCGAGCCGTCGCCGACCTCGATCTCCATGCGCCCGGCGAGCGTGATCACCAGCTGCCGCCGCGGCGCGGGGTGGAAGTCCAGATTGCGCGTGCCCTCGGACTCGCGCAGCCCGACGGAGAGCGCGGGGAAGTCCGGAGAGCGCTGCGTCGTCCCCTGGTCCGTGTCGACGTCGATGTCCTCGAAGTGCGATTGCCCGTCGTCGCCGGTGTAGATCCTCGTGACCCGCATCTCGCGTCCTCTCCGCTGGCGCTGCGTCCCGCGCGATGCTACCGCCCGAGAGGCGGACGTGCGGTGTGTCTCTCTCGTGCGACCCCGCACCGACCCGGCGCCTGCGATGCGCTGATCGAGGGTCAGCGCGTCGCAGGCGAGCCGGTCGCCATGACGTGTGTGTGCGTCGCGAACGCGCGCGAAGCTAGACTGGATGCATGAGTCGCTGGGGGCTTGCGTACGCCATCGCGGCGCTGCTCATCGCCGGGTGTGAGAGCGGCGGCGAGGACTCGGCGCCCGAGGACAGGGCGGCGTCGTCGGCCCTCACGGCATCGCCAACCCTCGTTCCGGCCACCTTCGGCGACGGGAGATACCGCGTCGGTACGGACGTTGCGCCAGGCCGCTACCGCGCCGTTGCGCCCACCGAGGAGTGCGAGTGGCAGCGACTGCGGAGCTTCGATGGACCGAGCGAGTCTTGGCTCGACGATGACGTCATCGGGTCCGGTTCCGGTTTCGCCGTCCCCTTTGTCGACATCGCGCCGTCGGACCTCGGGTTCGTCAGCAGCGGTTGCGGCGAGTGGATCTCCGACTTATCGCCCCGCATCACGCCCGACCGGCCGTTCGGCGACGGCGTCTGGCTTGTCGGTTCGGAGATCGCACCCGGGCGCTACCGCACTGCGGAGCCGGTGATGGACTGTGGATGGTGGAGGTTGAGTGGATTCAGCGGGGAGTACTTCCACACCGGCGACGTCGGGCTCCTCGAAGACCTTGTCGACGGCGGCTACGTGGAGGGCGGCTACGCGATCGCCGAGATCGCGGCCTCCGACGCTGCGTTCGCCAGCTATGGCTGCGGCGAATGGAGCGCCGACCTCTCGCCCCGCATCGCACCCGGCGAGCCGTTCGGCAGCGGCACGTTCATGGTCGGCAGCGAGATCGCGCCGGGCCGTTACCGCTCCGCTCCGACGGTCGACCGCACCTGCCACTGGCGCCGCCTGGGCGGGTTCGGCGGGTTCCGCCAGGTCAGCCTCGGGTATGAGGCCGTGGACTCCGGGTCCGGCTCCACCATCGCCGACATCGAGCCCTCCGATGCCGGGTTCTCGAGCCGCGGCTGCCAAGCTTGGACTCTGGAGCCCGCTGCCAGCGACCCGGTGTCGCGGACGTCGTTCGGCGACGGCACGCACATCGTGGGGCGCGATATTGCGGCCGGCCGCTACCGCGCGAGCGAGAAGTACCTCTGCCGCTGGAAGCGCCTGAGCGGGTTCGGCGGCGCCGACGGGGACGTGATCGCCTCGGGCAACTCCGACCGCGGCACCAACCTCACGATCGTCGACATCCTGCCGGGCGACGCCGGGTTCCGCACGTCCCGCTGCGGCACCTGGACGAGCGACCTGTCCCCGACCATCGCGCCCGGCGCGCCCTTCAGTAGCGCCTTCACCGAAGCCGGCTCCGGCGACGGCTTGGGCACCTACTTCGTCGGCCCGGAGATCGCGCCCGGCCGCTACCAGGCCTCCGACGCCGCGCATTGCCGGTGGATGCGGCTCAGCGGCTTCAGCGGGTCCAGCGACGACCTGATCGAGCTGGTCCAGTACGGCGACGTGACGGGCTCGCTGGTCGTCGAGATCGCGCCGACCGACACCGGGTTCTTCAGCTTCTTCTGCGGCACGTGGACCCCGGTGACCGCGCGGCCGACCGCCCTGCGGGCGGTCCCCGTGGCACCGCCGCCCGGCGTGCCGCCGCCGCCGCGGATTGTGCGCGTCGGCGACGGCCGTTGGCGCATCGACGGCGCCGACGGCATCCCGCCCGGCCGCTACCGCGCGGCCGCGGCCTCGGACGGATGCACATGGTCGTTGCGGCGTGGCGGCAATGGCCGGAGCGACGCCGATCACCCGCGAGCCATCGTCGACATCACCGCGCGGGACCGGGAGTTCGCGACCAGTGGCTGCGGTGCCTGGACGAACGACCCGGCGCCGATCGTCCGGCGCGGCGAGCCGTTCGGCGACGGCACGTTCCTCGTGGGGAGCGAGATCGCGCCCGGCCGCTACCGCGCCTCGGACCCCGGAGAATGTACGTGGATGCGTCTGCGCTCCTTCGACGGGTGGGCCAACCCCGTCCAGCGCGTGAGCTATGGCGCGGCGGGCGGCTCCGGCATCGCCGATGTCGCGCCGTCCGACGCCGGCTTCTACAGCCGCGGCTGCGGAACGTGGACGAGTGTGAGCAGATAGCCCCTCGTCCCGTTGACAGCGCGGGGCTGCGGCCTTGAGTCTGGATTGCGCGCGCGCCGGTAGCTCAGGGGACAGAGCGTCAGACTTCGGATCTGATGGTCGAGGGTTCGAATCCTTCCCGGCGCGCCATCCTCCACCCCTTCGGCCCGGCAGCCGTCCTCCGCGCCGCTGCGCGCCGCCCTCGGTACACTCGCGCCGGGACGCAGGGGCGGATCGGAGGGTGCGCGATGGCCGGACCGGACTGGGATCGCGAGGCGGACGTCGTCGTGCTCGGGCTGGGCGCAGCCGGCTGCGCCGCCGCGATCGAGGCGCACGACGCCGGAGCGAGCGTGCTCGTGCTCGAGAAGATGCCCGCGGGCCGCGAGGGCGGCAACACGCGCGTCTCCGGCGGCGTCTGGTTCGACAGCAGCGACCCCGAGGGCATCGCCACCTACCTGCGTGCCCTCTGCGGCGAGTTCCCGGTCCCCGAGGAGATCATCCAGGTCTGGGCGCACGAGACGGCGCAGAACTCGGCCTGGGTCGAAGGCCTCGGCGCGCGCGTCGCCCCGCACGGCGACTACCGCCCCGAGTTCCCGGAGCTGCCCGGCAGCGAGTCCTACGGCGGCTACATGGGCGTCGATGGCGAGCTGGGGAACGGGCGGCTCTTCGCCGCGCTCTCCGCAGCCGTGGGCGAGCGCGGCATCGAGGTGCTGCTCGATACGCCGGGGCGCGAGCTGCTGCGGGACGCCTCGGGCGCGATCAGCGGCGTCGAGGCGCTGAGCGGGGCGAGCGAGGGCGGGACGCCGCTGCGCGTGCGCGCGCGGCGGGGTGTGGTGCTCGCCACCGGGGGGTTCGAGAACAACCCGGAGATGGTGCGCGACTACCTGCAGCTACCGGACTCGCCCGTCTGGGGGTCGCCCGCCGGGACCGGCGACGGCATCCGCATGGCGCAGCAGGTAGGCGCCGACCTCTGGCACATGGACAACATGGCGACCGCCTTCGGCTTCCGCGCGCCCGGCTTCGAGAGCGGCTTCTACGTCTCCTTCCTCTTCGCGCGTGGCTTCATCTTCACCGGCATGGACGGCCGGCGGCTGATGAACGAGTTCCCCCAGAACGGCCACGGTCAGGCGCGGCTGCACGGCCGCTACGAGCTCTACCCGGCGGAGCCGATGCACGTGATCTTCGACGAGCGCACGCGGCTCGCCGGCCCGATCAGCCCGCCGCCCTCGCTGCTGCCCGTCGGCTGGAACATGCTCGTGGAGGGCTATGAGTGGAGCGAGGACAACAGCGCCGAGATCGAGCGGGGCTGGATCAAGCGCGCGGACAGCCCGGCCGAACTCGCGGCACTGCTGGACGTGGACGGCGAGGTCCTCGAGGACACCGTGCGGCGCTACAACGAGGCCTGTGCCGCGGGCGTCGACGACCAGTTCGGCCGCCACCCGCGGACGCTGACGCCGATCGACCAGCCGCCGTACTACGCCTTCACCTCGGGGCCGCTGCTGGGCTGGACCAACGGCGGCCCGAGGCGTAACGAACACGCCCAGGTGCTGGACCCCTTCGGGCGAGTGATCGCGGGGCTCTATGCCGCGGGCACCGTCAGCTCCACCTACAGCTGGGGCAAGGACGGCGGCTTCCACATCGCCGACGCGCTCGCCTTCGGCCGCGTCGCCGGGCGTACCGCCGCCGCCGAGGCTCCGGCCTGACGCCCCGCGCCTGATCCGAGGCGCTATCATCGCCTGGCCTCGCCGCCGCGCATCGGGCCTGCGCGCCCGGGATGGAGCGACCCCAGTGCAGCCGCAACTTTCGACAGGCCTCCGCTCGTTCACTCCGGAGGATCCCGGCAGCTGGCGACACCTGATCGACGTCGCCCAGGCGGCCGACGAGGCCGGGATCGACCGGCTCGCCGTCTCCGACCACGTGGCCTTCGGCGAGCAGCTCGAGGACTACGCGAATCCGGCCCTCGGCGGCCAGCGAGGCGGCGTCCAGCCGACGAGCCCGGACGGCTACTGGCTGGACCCGCTGACGGTGATCGCGCATCTCACGTCCGTGACGACGCGCGTGCGCTTTGGGACCAACATCCTGCTCGCTGCGCTGCGCCGCCCGCTGATCCTCGCCAAGGTGGGCGCGACGATCGACGTGCTCTCCGGCGGCCGGCTCGACATCGGCGTCGGCATCGGCTGGCAGCTCGCGGAGTACGAGGCGGCGGGCCTCCCCTACCACCGGCGCGGGCGGCTGCTCGACCACACGATCGAGGTCTGCCAGACGCTCTGGCGCAACCGCGTCGCGGACTACGACGGCGAGGGCCTGACGTTCAGCAACATCCACCAGATGCCCAAGCCGGTGCAGCCGGGCGGCGTGCCGATCTGGGTGAGCGGTACGGTCAATCCGAGGGCGATGCGGCGGCTCGCGAGCTACGGCTCCGGCTGGATCCCCTGGGGCCCCGACGCCGCCGACATCGCGGGCGGCATCGAGCGCATGCGCGAGGCCGTGGCCGGCTTCGGCCGCGACCCGGCGGAGCTCGGCGTCGTCGGGCGGCTGCAGATCGTCCGCGACGACGCTGGCGCGCTGGACCTCGACGCGACGATGGCGGCCGTGCCCGACCTCGTCGCTGCCGGGGTGACGGACGTGCGCGGCGGGTTCCCCGTGTCCGAGGAGCGCGGGGCCGCGACGGAGCAGTTCAGCGCCATCGTCGAGCGCTTCCGGGAGGCTGCCTCGTGAGCGCGGCGCCGCCGGCCGAGCTGACGAGCGAGGATCGCGAGGAGCTGGTCGCGCTCGGCCACAGCTACGCCTTCGCCGCCGACGGGCGGGACTTCGAGAGCTTCGCGGCGCTGTTCACGCCGGACGGCGTGCTCATCTCCTCGCGCAATCGCTACCAGGGCCCCGAGGCGATCGCCGAGGGTGTATCCGGCCTCGCGCGCTACGACCGCACCTTCCACTTCGTCGGCCAGTCCCGCTACTGGATCGACGGCGGCGTGGTGCGCGGCGAGACCTACTGCGTCGCCCACCACTTCATCGAGACAGACGACGAGGGTACGCGCGACCGCGTGATGTACATCCACTACCGCGACGAGTACGCGCGCCACGAGGGCGCCTGGCGCTTCGCGCATCGCGAGCTCGGCGTGGTCTGGGCCGGGCAGGAGGACAAGCCCGAAGGCCCGAGTTGACGGCGCGCGTAGGCGGGCGGGCCCGGGTCGGTGGTCAGCGTGGGACGCCGTCGCTCACACCGACTCGATGGCCAGACCCTCGATCCGCTCGAAGTGCCGCCGGTTGTTGCTGAGCAGCGTCAGCTCGTGACGTAGAGCAGTCGCTCCGATCAGGAGATCCATGTCTCCAATCAGCATTCCGGCGGATCTCAGGCGGGCGCGTTCCCCGGCGAATATCCGGCAGGTTTCCTCGTCGAGGTCGACTAACTCAACGCCCGACAGGAAGCCCTGCAGGATTCGCTCATCGGCCTCGGGCCGTTGGGAGTGAATCAGGCCCTCGTAGAGCTCGGCCAGCGACACGATGCTCAGCCCCAAGCCATCCGGGGCCAACTCATCGAGACGCCCAGCCGTCTGCTCGACTTCGTGCAGATAGTCGATGACCCAGTCCGAGTCCACCAGATACCGCACGAAGCTACGGGTCCGGCGGTTCCCGTGAGCCTGCGATCCGTGCCTCGTAGATCATCCGCTTCAGTTCCTCAGGATCGGAGTTGCCCTTCCAGCCGCCCGCGGCACGGCGGAATGCCTCAAGGTCGCGCTTCGGCGACGGCATCTCCTCGATGGACACCGACACCTCGGCGCCCTCCTCGAGATCGAGCTCCTCGAGCGGTTCGAGGACGCCCTTCGAGTACCTGGCGCGGATGCTCCTGAGCACCATGATCGCCTCCCCCGTCGCTCTCGCCGGCGCTACAAGTCCGGCGGTATCCGCGAGCCCGTGATGCGGGACTCGTAGATCATCCGGATCAGCTCGTCCGGATTGGAGTTGCCCTTCCAGCTCCCGGCAGATCTCCGGAACGCTTCGTCGGCTTCATCCGCCGACGGCGTCTCCTTGATGGACACCGACACCTCGGCGCCTTCCTCGATATCGAGCTCTTCGAGCGGCTCGAGGACGCCCTTCGAGTACCTGGCCCTGATGCTCCTGAGCACCATGATCGCCTCCCCGGCGCTCTGCCATCATCGCATAGCCGTGCCACGCCGGCCGCCGTGTGTGCGGTAGTCTTGCCGTCGACGGCGGGAGTGGCGCTGCGCCGACGACGGGGGAGAGAGGCGGATCGATGACGCGCGTCGTACTCGCGGTGTTCGCTGCGGTCTGCCTGTTCGTCGCTGCCGTCGATGCGCGCGCCTCCGCGCCGGGGCTGACGATCGACCTCGAGGGCGCTCGTTCGGTCTGGGTGCAGGACGAGGCCGGCGAGTGGCACTACTACATCCCCGGCGCCCCCGACTTCGTGAACGAGCCCTTCATCGAACGCTGGGTCATCGATGGCGTCCCGGCCGGGCCCGAGACCGCGCGCGTCTCGCGGGTCGTCGACGGCGACACGATCGAGGTGACGCTGGACGGCGAGACGCGGCGCGTGCGGCTGCTGCTCGTCGACACGCCCGAGGTCCACGGCGGCGAGGAGTGCTACGGACCGGAGGCGAGCGCGTACGTGTCCTCGCTGCTGCCGGAGGGCGCCGAGCTGCGGCTGGAGGGCGATGTCACCGATGCGGACTTCTTCGGCCGCCTGCTGCGCTACGTCTACCTCGCGGACGGGCGGATGCTGAACGAGTTGCTCGTCGAGGGCGGCTACGCGACGGTCTACCGCTTCCCGTCCGACGTGAGGCACGAGCAGCGCCTCCGCGCCGCCGAGGAGCGCGCCCGTGAGGCGGGCGCCGGCCTGTGGACCGCCTGCGCCGGGGACGGGGAAGCGACGCCCACGCCGTCGTCGGCCGGCGGGGGTCCGGCTGAGAACTCGGCTGCCGAGGGCGAGTGCGACAGCGCCTACCCCGACGTTTGCATCCCGCCGCCGCCGCCCGACCTCGACTGCGGCGACCTCGAGTACCGCGACATCCGGGTGCTCCCGGCGGACCCGCACAACCTGGACAGCGACGGCGACGGCGTCGGCTGCGCGTCCTGACGGAGCCGCGCTCGAGTGCTACCCGCGTCCGGCCACCTCGGGCGCGATCGGCGCGTCGAGCTTCTGCAGCTCGGGCAGCACCTCCTGCGCGAAGAGGCGCAGGCTGCGCTCCGCGGCGTCGGCGGACATGCCGCCGTAGCGGAGGTTGAGCACGATCTCCCCGGCGCTGGTCTTGTCACGGATCTCGATCAGCTTCCGCAGCACCTGCTCGGGCGTGCCCCAGGCCTGCGGGCGTGCGTTGAACTCGCCGATCTCCTCCGGCGTCTTGCTCCGGAAGGTCTTCTCGAAGTTCTCGTAGTAGCTGTAGCCCTTCGCGGCCTTGAAGATCGAGCTGTCCGAGAAGCGGTAGTGATTGTTGTTGCTGATCTGCGCCTCGGTCACGGCCTGCAGGATCACGCTCCAGGCCTCCTCTTCGGTCTCGAAGCAGGCGAGGTTGGCGACCGTCGTGGGCTGCACCGGGGCCCAGCCGTGGCCGCGGCGGATCGTGTTGAACCGGCCGAGCTCCTCGCGGTACTCGTCCCAGCTCTTCTGGTTCGTCATCAGCACGCCGAGGCCGGCGTCGGCCGCGATCTTCAGCGTCTCCGGGCTGACCCAGGCGACCTTCAGGTTCTCGACGATCTCCGGCCCGTTGCGCGGACGCGGGCGGATCGTCGTCTCCGGGATCGAGTAGTAGTCGCCCTCGTGGCTCCACCACTCGCGCGTCAGCGCCTTGCGCAGGATCGAAAGCGACTCCATGAAGCGGTCGCGCGACTCGCCCATCGGGATGCGGTAGGCGTCGAACTCGCGCTGCGCTGCGCCGCGTCCGAGGCCGACCGTCAGCTTGCGCCCCTGCAGCATGTTGTCGAGCACCGAGATCTGCTCGGCGATGACCACGGGGTCGTACCAGGGCAGCACGATCACCATCGTCCCGAAGTCGATGCGCTCCGTCGCGCCGGCCATGTAGGTGAGGTGCTGCATCGCCCCGCCGGTCATGATGTACGGCGAGAAGTGGTGGTCGATCGTCCAGTACGAGTCGTAGCCGAGGGGCTCGACGAGCGATGCGAGGTGCAGGTCTTCCTCGTAGACCTGCTGGTCGCTGACGGCCTGCGGTGCGTTCGAGCGCGCTTCGTAGCGCTCCCAGTCCCCGTAGTTCTGGAAGTTGAGATGGACGCCGATCTTCATGCCGGCTCCTTTCGTGCCGCGCGAGCATAACGGATGGCACGGCGGCCCGCCGTGGCGCAGACTCCACCGAGGCGGCCCGCGTGCGAGGGCCGCGACCGCGATCTGCAGGGAGCACGGAACATGACTGACGACACGACTGACGGCACGACGGACGACGCGCCGCTGCTGACCTCGATCGAGGGCGGCGTGCTGCTCGCGCGGTTCAACCGGCCGGAGGCCTTGAACGCCCTCAACGACGAGGCCGTCGCGCTGCTGCACGAGGCCGTGGCCGAGGCCAGTGAGAGCGACGAGGTGCACGCGCTGGTGCTCACCGGCGAAGGACGCGGCTTCTGCGCCGGCGCCGACGTCGGCGGCCTCGCCGCGCGCGGCGGCGGCGCCTCGCGGCATCAGCGGATGGACCGTCGCGGGAACTCCGGCGAGTTGGCGGAGGCGTTCGCGCGCTGCGACGTCCCGATCATCGCCGCCGTCAACGGACCCGCCGCCGGGGCGGGCTTTGGCCTCGCGCTCTGTTGCGATCTGCGCTTCCTCGGCGCGTCGGCGCGCATGGGTACGGTCTTCATCAAGCGCGGGTTGGCGGCGGACTACGCGACGGCGTACTGGCTGCCGCGCATCGTCGGCCAGGGGCGCGCCTATGAGCTGCTCTACAGCGGCGATCTGCTTGGCGCGGATCGCTGCCTTGAGCTGGGCCTCGCCAACGAGGTCGTCCCCGACGACGAGCTGCTGCCGCGCACGCTCGACTACGCCCGCGGGATCGCCGCCGGGCCACCGCTCGCCTACACGGGCATGCGCCGCATGCTGATGCGCGCGACCGACCTGCCGATGTCGCACTTCCTCGAGTACGAGTGGACGACCCAGCTCACGATGCTCGCCAGCGAGGACTCCTCCGAGGGCTTCCGTTCCTTCCTCGAGCGGCGCGATCCCAGCTTCGAGGGCCGCTGACCGTGCCGCGTCTTCCCGATCTGACGGAGCGGGATGCGCTCCCGCCGGAGGCGCTGACCGCCTTCGACGAGATCGCCGCGAGCCGGGGCGCCGTCTACGCCGTCTTCTCCCAGCTCATGCACAGCCCGGAGCACGCGCGCCGCGTCGCCCATCTCGGCGCGCTCGTGCGCTTCGAGTCGTCGCTGCCGGACGCGGATCGCGAGCTGGCCAGCCTCGCCGCCTCCGCCGAGGTGGAGTGCGAGCTGGAGCGCGAGGCGCACGTCCGGTTCGCGCGCGACGCGGGCGTGAGCGAGGAGGCGATCGCCGCCGCCCGCGACCGCGAGTCCGCCGACGCTCTCGGCGAGGGCGAGGCGCTGCTGGTCCGCTTCGCGCGGTCGCTCGCCTCGGAGCATCGCGTGCCGGAGCCGATCTTCGCCGCGGCGCGCGAGCGCTACGGGGAGCGCGGCCTGGTCGAACTGGTCACGACGGTCGGCTACTACTGCCTGCTCGCCTGCGTCGCGAATGCCTTCGAGGTCGAGCCGCTCGACGGTCCGCCGCCGCGGCGCTGACCGGGGTATCACGGGCGAGAGCGGCGAGGGAGCGCGCCACGGGCGGCGTCGGCCTCACGCGCGCCTGCCCCTCGTCCCGAGGACGCCTCCGAGGGTGCGGGACCTCCCAGTCCTGCTCCCCGCTGTCCCCTCTTCCGCGGGGAGAGCGTGAGGGTGAGGGGATCTGCCCGCGCGCTCCCGCCGCGAAGCGTGACACCCGGTTTAGCGAGGTCGTACGCTTTTTCGTGCGGCTGGAGGTGCGGTGATGCACGACTTCGCGGGCAGCGTGGCGGTGGTGACGGGCGCGGGCAGCGGCGCCGGACGGGCGCTCGCGCACGCCTGCGCGGCGGACGGCATGCGCGTCGTCGTCGCGGACATCGACGGCGACGCCGGCGAGGCCGTCGCCGCGGCGATCCGCGAGGGCGACGGCGAGGCGATCGCGGTACGCACGGACATCGCCGACCGCGCCTCGGTCGATGCGCTCGCCGAGCGCACCCGCGCCGGGTTCGGCGCGGAGCGGCGCGGACTGGTGCTGTTCCAGAACGCCGGTGTGATGAAGACCACGCCTCTGGCGGAGGCGACCAGCGAGGACTGGCAGTGGATCCTCGCGGTCAACCTCTGGGGCGTGATCAACAGCGTGCAGGCCTTCCTGCCGCTGCTGCGCGAGCAGGAGGGCCCGGCGCAGATCGTGATCACCGCCTCGATGTCGGGGCTGGTCGCGCGGCAGAACGTCAACGGCGTCTACACGGCGGTGAAGCACGCCGTGGTCGGCTACGCCAACGTGCTGCGCGACGAGCTGGAGCCGGAGGGCATCGGCGTCTCCTGCTGGTGCCCGAGCGGCATGGCGACGCAGATCCGGAACACCGTGCGCGTGCGCCAGCCGCGCTACGGCGGGCCGCCCGGGCCGGACGATGCGGTCGCCCCGCCGCGTATCGACGCGCTGCCCCCGGAGGCGTTCATCCCGCGCGTGCTGCAAGGCGCGCGCGAGAACCGGCGCTACATCTTCAGCCACCCCGACGCGAGAGCGGTCCTGCAGGAGTACTACGACACGATGTTCGCCGACTACGACGAGGGCGAACGGATCGCGCGGGAGCTTGGCTGATGCCCGGCCCCCTCGACGGCGTCCGCGTCGTCGACCTCGCGACCATGGACGGCGCGCTTGCCGGGCGCGTGCTCGCCGACCTCGGCGCCGAGGTGATCGTGATCGAGCCGCCCGACGGCCACCCCGGCCGCTCGCGCCCGCCTTTCGACGAGGCCGCCGGGGGGCAAGGCGATTCGCTCTACTGGGCGTCAGTCGCCCTCGGCAAGCGCAGCGCGGTCGCCGACCTTGGCGACGAGGCCGATCGCCGGCGGCTGCGGGCGCTGATCGCGGGCAGCGACGTGCTGATCGAGTCGCACGCGCCGGGCCAGCTCGCGTCGCTCGGGCTGGGCTACGAGGACGTGCGCACGCTCAACCCCTCGCTGATCTACGTCTCGATCACGCCGTGGGGGCAGGACGGTCCGCTCGCGTTCGCGCCGGCGAGCGAACTCACCGTCGAGTCGGCAGGCGGCCTGGTCGGGCTGCAGGGAGACGGCGATCGCCCGCCGCTGCCGATCGGCTACCCGCAGGCCGCCTTCCACGGCGGGGCGCAGGCGGCGGCGGACGCCGTCGTCGCGCTCTGCGAGCGTGATCGCTCCGGCCTCGGCCAGCACCTCGACGTCTCGATGCAGGCCTGCATGGTCTGGACGCTGATGCACGCCACGGGCTTCCCGCCGCTGCAAGGCGCCGACCCGCCCGGCACGGGCGAGCAACGCGCCGCGGACGCCTCGGCCGCCGGGCCGATCACGGTCGCCGGCCTCGAGCTGCCGACGCTGCTGCACTGCGCGGACGGCCTGGTCATGATCACCATCGCCTCGGGTCCCGCGGGCTGGGAGACCCTCGCCAACGCCCTCTCCTGGCTCGACGAGGAGCAGGGACTCCCAGAGCGCGTGAAGGCAGTGGACTGGTTCGAGTGGCAGACCCTCTACGAGCGCGGCGAGCTGCCCTTCGACATCGCCAACGAGGCGATCAAGCTGGCGGTCGCCTTCCTCGAGGGCAAGACGAAGATCGAGCTGGTCGAGCGCGCCGTGCGGGTCACGCTGATGGTCGCGCCGATCAACACGACCGAGGATCTGCTGAACGATCCGCAACTGCGCTTCCGCGAGTACTGGCGCGAGATCGAGGGGCGCACCCACCCCGGCCCGTTCGCGCGGCTGTCGCGCTCCACGATCGGACCCGACGCGCCGGCGCCGAGGCTGGGCGAGGCGAGCGCACTGCTCGAGCGTCGCCGCGAGCCGCTGCGTCCCGCGGCTCGCGCGAACGGCGTTCGAGGCCAGACGTTCGAGGGCGTCAGGATCGCGGACTTCGCCTGGTTCGGCGTGGGACCGCTGATCAGCAAGGCCTTCGCCGACCACGGCGCCACCGTCGTCCACGTCGAGTCCGTAACGAGGATCGACGGTGTCAGGTTGAACCCGCCGTACAAGGACGGAATCCCGGGCATCGACCGCGCGCAGTTCATGGCCAACTACAACACCTCCAAGCTCGGCGCGGCGATCAACCTGCGTACCCCGGAGGGCATCGCGCTGGCGCGGCGGCTGTGCGACTGGGCGGACATCGTCACGCAGAGCTTCACGCCCGGCGTCGCGGAGCGGCTCGGGCTCGGCTGGGAGGAACTGAGCCGCGACCGCCCGGATCTGATCATGCTGAGCACCTCGATGCGAGGCGAGAGCGGGCCGCTGCGGACGTTCCGCGGCTTCGGCAGCCACGGGGCGGCGTTGGCGGGCTTCTTCGGCATCACGGGCTGGCCCGATCGCGATCCATGCAGTCCCTGGGGGGCGTACACGGACTTCATCAACCCGCGCTACGGCCTCGCCGCCGTCGCCGGCGCGCTCTTCGAGCGCAACCGCAGCGGACGCGGGCAGCACATCGACCTCGCGCAGGTGGAGGCGGGGATTCACTTCATCGAGCCGCTGATGCTGGACTGCGCCGTGAACGGGCGGATCGCCGGCCCCGTCGGCCTGCGCTCGCTGACCAGCTGCCCGCACGGCGTCTACCGCACCGCCGGCATCGAGCGCTACGTCGCGATCGAGGTGCAGACGGCCGCGCAGTGGCGCGCGCTGCTCGCGCTCGGTGCGCTCCCCGCCTTCGCCGCCCCGCGTTACGAGGACGCCGCGGCGCGCCTCGCCGCGCGCGAGCAGATCGAGCCCGCCCTCGCCGCCTGGTGCGAGGGCCGGGATCCGTGGCGCCTCGCGGAGACGCTGCGCGGTACCGGCGTCCCCGCCTCCGTGGTGCAGCGCCCGAGCGACCTCTACGAGGACGAGCAGCTCGCGCACCGCGGCTTCTTCGTGACGCTCGACCACTCGGTGATGGGCCCGACGCCCTACGACGGCCCGGCGACGCACTTCTCGGAGACGCCGGCCGTGCTGAGCAAGGCCGCCCCCGCACTCGGCGAGGACACGCAGTACGTGCTGGAGGAGCTGCTCGGCATGGACGCCGGGCAGATCGCCGCCGCCGCCGCCGCCGAGGCGCTGACGTAGCCGCGGTTCAGGACGCTAGCCTGCGAGCCGTTCCGCGCCGTGTGCGTGACGATTGTGACGGTGCTATGATAGCGGCATAAGCGTCAGTGCGAGGTCGTCAATGACCAGCCGGGCAGAACTTGACAGGCGAATCCGGGAGCTGGACCGGGAACTCGGCGACGAGGATCTCGAGCAGGTGCTCTTGGCGCTTGCGTCGCGGCGGGCGCGCTCAGCACGGAACATGCTGGCGCATCTCGCAGCCGAGTGGCCGGCACGGGACTCGGAACTGCTCGATGCCGCGGCGGCGCTCGCGGCACGGCACCATGCACTGGACGGGGACGAGTCCCGGCTGCGGAGCTGGCTGACACTGCTCACACTGCGGAGCGACCTCAGCCGGGAGCTTGGAGGAGAGCCACGGCACGTGCTCGATGAGGTCGAGCAAACGGTGTTGTTGCAGGCCCAAGTCCAGGGGGAGGCAGTCCGGACGATCTGGCGTGAGCCCATGATCGAGCCGCGGGACGCCGCGGTCGCGCTCGGAGCGAACCGGGCGAACCGCGAGAAGGTCCGGCGCTATCGCGAGCGTTCGTGGCTGCTGGGGCTGCTGGCGGGCCGCGGTTACCTCTATCCCGCCTTCCAATTCGACGCCGAGCGGCGCGATGTCTTCCCCGAGGTGCGCGCAGTCAACGAAGGGCTGGGAGCAGCGAGCGATCCGTGGGGCGTCGCGTCCTGGTGGGTCTCCCGTCACGATCGTCTCGGCGCCCGGCCCGTCGATCTCGTCGGGAGCGACCGGGCGGACGACCTCGTCACCGCGGCCGAGGCTCTCACGGAGCCGGTCGGGTAGGCGGACTTGGCGCCGAACCAGCCGCCCCCGACAAGCTACGAGGGCGCGCCGCAGCTCTTCCCGTTGCCCGCGGGGACGAGGCTGACACGCATCCACAGCGCTGCCTTTGACGTGACCGGGTTCAACCCGACGGTGGCTCGAAGCGATCTCCTCGGCGGACGGTTCGACGCGACGCCGGACGATGAGTACGCCTTCCTGTACGCCGCCGAGGACGATGCGACCGCAGTGTCCGAAGCGCTCCTCCGCGATCTGCCGATCGATGACCGCGGAGCGCGCTTGCTGCCGCGCGTGCGGCTCTCGGGCCTGCGAATCAGTTGGCTGCGCACGACGCTGGATATGGCGTTGGTGAGCCTTCGCTCCGGCGGGGATCTGGCGGCGGTCGGGCAGGACACCTGGTTGACGCACTCACCTGCCGCCGAGTACGCGATGACGCGGCGCTGGGCCTCGGCGGTCCGGGAGTGGGCGCCGTGGGCCTCCGGCCTGACGTGGCGCTCGCACCGCGAGCCCGAGGGATTCGCCTACGTCTTCTTCGACGACCGCTGCCCGGACGGTTGCTTCGACGAAGTAGCGCATGGCCTGCCGGTCCCATCCGGTGATCAGAATCTTGAAGGAGGCGCTGCCCGACTGTATGTCGAGGGGATCCTGACGGCCTACCGAGTCGCGCTGACGTGACCGCGGTTGAGGGTGTCCTGCTGCTCCTTGCGAGCGGTACCACGCCGAAACGAAAACAAGGCGCACGCCGAGGATGACCGCCGCGCTTCGTCGGCCGGGAGCCAGTCCCGGTCACGCCGTCGCGGCGGCGAAGGCCTCCTCGGTGACGATGTTCATCGTCTCGCGGGCGGAGCCCCAGCGCAGCGCGGCGTCCCTGCCGCGCCGCGTGAAGAAGTGCAGGTCGTACTCCTGCATGTAGCCGATGCCGCCGTGCAGCAGGTGGCAGTCCTGCAAGACCTGCGGGGCCATCTTTGCCGTGATCGCCTTCACCACCGCGACCTGGCGACGCGTCTCGAGGCCCTCGTCGATCTGCCACAGCAGCTCGTGCGTGAGGAAGCGCGAGCCCTCGACGATCGTCGCCATGTCCGCGCAGCGCATCTGCACTGCCTGGAACGCGCCGATCGGCTGCCCGAACTGCACCCGCATCTGCACGTAGTCGACCGTCAGGTCGAGCGCCTTCTGTGCGTAGGCGTAGCTCTCGAAGGCCGCGACCGCCGCGCCGAGGCGGCGCAGCGTCTCGATGGCGTCCGCGCCCTCGATCCAGGCCTCGGCGGGTGCGCCGTCGTAGTTGACGGTGGCCTGCGGGAGCGCGCCGATGGTGCGCGTGTCGCGGGCCGTGACGCCCGCCTGGTCGCGGCGCACCACGGCGAGGCCGGGCGCGTCGCCGTGCATCGCGGCGACGAGGTGCACGTCGTTGGTTTCACCGAACTCGACGAAGCGCTTCTCGCCCGTGACCGCGCCGCCGGCGTACTCCGCCGTGACGGGCCCGTAGAGCGAGTCCGAGGCCTCGAGCAGGGCCGGGGAGATCGTGAGCCCGCTGTCGAGCTGCGGCAGCAGCGAGGTCTTCAGCTCCTCGTCGCCGTGGCGCTCGATCGTGACCGCGCCGACGAGGGTGCTGGCGAGCGGCGACGGCAGCGCGGCGCGGCAGATCTGGGTAATCAGTACTGCGGCGTCGAGCACGGTCCCGCCCTGCCCGCCGTAGGCCTCGGAGATCGCCAGCGAGTTCCAGCCCAGTTCGGTCATCTGGCCCTGCAACTGCTCATCGGGACGGCCCGCCGCCTCGATCTCGCGGATGCGCTCGAAGCTGACTTCGCGCTCGAAGAAGTCCTCGGCGGCCGTGCGCAGGATGTCCTGCAGTTCGCTCGGTCGGAGGTCCATGGTGCGCTCCTTCCCGGCGGCTATCGCGGCAGCTGGAGGCCGCGCGTGGCGATCACGCGGCGCTGGATGTCGTTGGTGCCTCCCGCGAAGCGCGAGGGTGGGTCGCTGCGCCACCCCGCCTCGAGGCTCCCGCCGAGCGGGGCGTCCTCGTTCGATTCGTGCAGCCCGCCGCTGCGGCCGAGGATGTCCATGAAGGCGTCGTGGATGCGTTCGCTGGAGTCGCCCTTCCAGACCTTCGCCATGGCAGCTTCCATCGTCGGCACCAGGTCGTTGTGCACCATCGCGGCGTTGTTGGTCGCCAGCGCGCGCCCCACCTCGACGCGCATCGAGGCCTCGGCGACGGCCATGCGCGTGGCCGGGTCGTCCAGCAGATCGGCCCGCTCGCTCGCGAGGTATGCGATGAAGTCCTGCACCCTGCGCTCCAGCGGGCGGTAGGTGCCGATCGCCACGCGCTCGAGGTCGAGCGCGCCGGTCACGATGTACCAGCCGCGGTTCTCCTCGCCGACGAGCGAGTCGGCGGGGATGCGCACGTTCTCGTAGAAGGTCTCGTTGGTGCGGCCCTCGCCCATCACCCAGAGCGGGCGCACGGTGATGCCGGGCGTGCCGAGCGGCACGACGAAGGTGGAGATGCCGCGGTGCTTGGGCGCCTCCGGGTCCGTGCGCGCGGCCAGCCAGACGTGCGTCGCGAGGTGCCCGGAGGAGGTGTAGATCTTCTGCCCGTTGATTACCCACTCGTCGCCGTCGCGGACGGCGCGCGTCTGCAGCGAGGCGAGATCGGTGCCGGCGTTCGGCTCGGTGTAGCCGAGGGCGAAGCGGATCTCGCCCGTGAGGACCTTCGGCAGCAGCTCACGCCGCTGCTCCTCGCTGCCGTGGCGCATGATCGTCGGCCCGACGGAGTTGAAGGTGAGCGTGTCCCAGGGCATGCCCTCGCGCGCCAGCTCCTCGGAGAGGATCCAGAGGTAGAGTGCGCCCTTGCCGCGTCCGCCGTACTCCTCTGGCCAGGCGACCGACGGCAGGCCCTCGTCGGCGAGCGCTTGCAGGAACGCCTCGGAGGCCGGTCCGTAGCCCTGCAGGTGGTGCCCGGCGATCTCCTCCTCCAGCTCCGGCGTGCGGTGACGGCGGATGAAGTCGTGGATCTGCTGGCGGAACTCGACGACGTCATCGGGCATCTGGAAGTCCATGCCTCGCTCCTCTCGTAGTCGCTCCGGTCTGCGTGCCGTGGTTCGCCGCTAGACGCGCGACCACTGGACGAGCGTGAACGGCGGGTCGGCATCCGCGTGGTGCTCGAACACCGCCTCGACCCCGTTGCCGATCGCTACTTCCTCCTCGGGGTCGCCGAGCAGGTTGCCGACCATGCGGATCTCGTCGGCGTGCGGCAGCTCGACGACGACCACCACGTAGGGCACCGCCTCGGCGAGCGCGGGGTGCACGGGGTGCCAGACCCGCTCCCAGGAGAAGATCCGCCCGCGCCCCTCCACCTGCCGCCACGCGAGGTCGGACGAGAGGCAGCGGTGGCAGAGCCACTCCGGCCCCCACTGATGCTGCTCGCAGGCGGGGCAGTACTGCACCCACAGCTCGCCGCGCTGCGTGCCCTCGATGAACGGCTTGTCGAGGTCGTCGTTGCTCGTGGCGGGGAAGGCGACGGGCTGCGGGAAGTACGTCGCGCCCGCCTCGATCTCGGCCTTGGTCGCGTTCGCCATCGTGCCTGTGTCCTCCCGGCTCAGCCCTGCGCCGGGCTGCGCCGCGGCAGCAACACCGTCGCCGTACCCGGCGTCGTCACGCCCTCGCGAGTGTTCTCGATCCAGATCTCGAGGTGTACGACGCCCGTCCCGGGGTCGTCGCCCTCCGCCTTGCCCCTGACGCGGCCCTTCACGGACATCACGTCGCCCGGCGTGTTCATGCGCCGCATCTGGAAGCCGAACGTGCTGAGCCAGCCCTCCGGGCCCATCCAGTCCGTCAGCATCCGGCCCAGACAGCCGCGCGTGAATCCCGTGTTGTAGAAGATCGTCTCGTGTCCGCCCTCGCGGGCGAACTCGAAGTCGTGGTGGACCTTGTGGAAGTCCTGCGAGCCGCTGACCTGCTTCGCCATCTCCGTCCAGCCGAGCGTGAAGGAGAAGCCCTCGAGGTCCTCGCCGGCCGTCACGTCGTCCCAGTAGCGCTGCGCGCGCGGCTCGCCGCTCATGCGCCGCCCTCCTCCAGCTCGTCGGCGAACTCTTCCGGGCGGCGATGGGCCACCATCGTGCCCCGCCCGATCGCGACGACCTCGCCGTCCTGATTGGAGATCGTCGTCTTCGACTCGATCCAGACGGACTTCGGGTCGAGCCGGGTCGGCTTCTGGTAGACGTCGGTGATCTCCGTCTGGCGCGAGAGGCGGTCGCCGATGCGCGCCGGCTGGAGGAACTCCCAGTTGACGTTGAGGTTGATGGTGCGATCCCCGGGGGTCGGAACCTCGAGCATGATGTTGGGACCGTCCTCGACGGGCGGCCAGGCACCGGTGCCGGCGAAGTAGTCGGTCATCACGGGCGGCACGATCACCCCGCCCCACTTCGTCGTCGCCGCGTACTCCGGATCGAGGAACAGCGGGTTGTCGTCCTCCACCATGTGGCAGTGGCGGCGGATCGGGTCGTACTCGACCGGGTAGCGCCCGTGATGGACGGGCGAGGACTTGCCGATCCACTCGGCGCGCACGGCCTCGATGTCGTACTCGCCCTCGACCTTGGTCATCGCGCCCCCGCTTGCTTGTGCGTGCGTGATTCTAGGTGAGCGCTCCGCCCGCTGCGAATCCCGCCACTTCGTCAGCGGAGAGCCCGAGCAGCTCCGAGAGCACGTAGTGCGTGTCCTCGCCGAGCAGCGGCGCGGCCTTGCTCAGCTCGCCGGGCGTCTCCGAGAAGATCGTCGCGAGGCCGTCGTACGGCGTCGGGCCCATCACCGGGTGCTCCAGCGTGACGAAGAACCCGCGGTGCGCGAGTTGCGCGTCCCTGTAGAGATCGCTCGGACGCAGCACCGCCGAGGCCGGAACGCCGGCCGCCTTCAGCCGCGCGGCGAGGGCGTGGCCGTCCTCGGCGGCGCACCAGGCGCGCAGCGCCTCGTCGATGCGCTCGCGCGCGGCGCGGCGGCCCTCGAAGGTCTCGAACTCGCCGCCCTCGAAGTCGTCGAGGCCGGCCAGGTCGCGCAGGGCGCGCCACTGCTGCGCCGTCTCGCAGGCGATCGCGATGTAGCGCTCGACGCCGGCGACGGCGTACACGCCGTGCGGGCAGGCGGTCCGCGAGTCGTGCCCCGCGGGCGGCGCGACGCGGCCGTTGACCGCGTAGTCGAGCACCAGCGGCGCGACGAAGTGGATCGCGGCCTCGACCTGCGAGAGGTCGATCAGCTGCCCCTCCCCGCTGCGCGTGCGCTCGTGGAGCGCGGCCGCGACGGCGGCGAGGCCGAAGCGCGGGTTGATGAAGTCCGTGTAGGCGCCGTGCGGTCCGCACGGCGCGCGATCCGGCCAGCCGGTCACGCCGTGCAGCCCGGAGAGCGCCGAGCCCTGCATGCCGAACCCCGTGTAGGCGGCCTCCGGCCCCGTTTGCCCTCGCAGGCAGGTGCGCAGCATCACGAGGTCCGCCCGGCCCTCGCGCAGCGTCTCCCAGTCCAGCCCGTGCCGCTCCATCGTGCCCGGCGTGAAACTCTCGATGACCACGTCGGCCCAGCCGGCGAGCCTGCGCGCCAGCGTCCGTCCCCCCTCGCTCGCGAGGTCGAGCGTGATCCCCCGCTTCGAGGAGTTGAAGTTGGCGAAGAACTGCGAGCGGTTGACGTCGCGGATGCCGTCCTTGAACGGCGGCGCCATGCGCAGCAGATCGAGGCGCTTCGCGGATTCGACGTGCACGACCGTCGCGCCGTGATCGGCCAATCCCTTCGCGATCAGCGGGCCGACCCCGAACCAGGAGAAGTCTGCGACCTTCACACCTTCGAAGGGGCGCACGCGGCGCCCGTCCGCGGCCTCGGCGGCGCGCGCGGGCGGGGCCGGCTTACGCGGCTCGCCGAACAGCGCGTTCGCCTCGCCGAGGGCGGGCGCGGGGCGCTCGACGCGCAGCGGCGTGCGGCTGAGCCGCGCGAACGGCCCGGGATGCGGCCGGCCGCCGATCTCCGTCCAGTAGCCGCGATCCTCGAGCTGCGGGTCCGCCAGCAGATCGACCGCGGTGGCGATCAGCGCGTAGAGCGCCCCGCTCGCGACGGCGCGCTCGTGCAGCTCGCGCTTCGTCTTCGTGCGGAGGAAGGCGACCGCGAGCTGGATTGCCTCGCTCACCTGGTGGGTGTGCTCCGGCACGACGGCGGGGTCGAGGAAGTCCTCCTGCCAGTGCTCCCAGTCGATCCACTGGAGGTGCCCGGGCAGCTCGACCCCGTCCTCGCGCATCCACTTCATGGTCTCGTTGACCGCGGTGAGCTGAGGCCGGTTGACGCCCATCGTGACGAGCGTGTGGCCGTCGACCGCCTCGATCATGTGCCGCAGTTCGAGGCCCGGCACGCGCTGAGGCGGGGGCGCGGCGCGATCGTCGCCGAAGCCGGGCTTGTCGCTGCCCGTGTTGGGCGGGAAGCCGTTGGCGTCCATCGTCGTCCAGACCATGCAGGCCTGCATCGAGACATCGAGGTACTGCCCGAGGCCCGATCGGTCTCGCTCGCAGAGCGCGACGACGGCGTCCGCCGCGGCCTGCGCCCCGCCGTGCAGCCCGGCCTGCGGGTAGCCGACCGGCACGGGCGCCCGGTCGCCGTCGCCCGTGAGCGAGAGCAGGCCGCCCGCTGCCTCGATCGTCAGGTCCGTCGCCGGGGAGTGTGCGTCCGGTCCGCTCTGCCCGTAAGGGGTGAGCGAGGCGTAGATCAGCGCCGGGTTGAGCGCGCGCAGATCCTCGTAGCCCAGCCCGAGGCCGGCCAGGTGTCCCGGCTCGAACGACTCCAGCAGGACGTCCGCGCCCGCGGCGAGCGCCCGCAGTTGCGCCTGGCCCTCCGCCGAGGCGAGGTCGAGCACCACGCTGCGCTTGCCGCGGCCGTACGCGGCCCAGTAGAGCGAGCCGTCCGTGTCTCCCTCGCGGCCGTCCTCGAAGGGCGGCATGCGCCGCGAGTCGCCGCCCTCGGGCGGCTCGATCTTGAGCACCTCCGCGCCGAGGTCCGCGAGAATCCTGCCCGCGATCTCGCAGCGCGCCGTCGTCAGGTCCAGGACGCGGATAGCGGAGAGCGGCGGGGCTGCGGCTTCGGGCGGCATCGCTCGACGAGGCGACTACGCCTCGAAGATGGCGCTCACGGAGTGGGCGAAGCCGGGGAGCACGTTAGCGCCGTCGAGGCTGTCGTTCGCGCCGAGGGTGCCGACGGGCTGGTCCGGCCGGTGCACGTCCACCGTGCGCGTGTCCGGATGCACGACCCAGGCGAGGCGTACGCCGTGGCTCAGCCACATCCGCGCCTTGTCGTGGACCTCGCGGCGGCTGTCGCCGGGGGACCGGACCTCGACCACCAGGTCGGGCACGGCCTCGGCGTAGCCCACGATCCGCGCATCGAGCGGGATCTTCTCCACCGAGGTGAACGCGATGTCCGGCTCGCGCACGGTGTCGGGATCACGCTCGAGCCAGACGCCCGAGTCCGAGGCGACCACCGTTCCCAGCTTCATGGGGTCCACGAAGTTGAACAGCGCCGCGCCCAGCCTCATGACGATCTTGCCATGCTCGTGTCCAGTCGGCATGGTTTCGCAGAGCACCCCCCGGATCAGTTCGCCGCGCACGCCGCGGCTGCAGAGCCGCAGCAGCTCGGCAGCCGTCAGCAGCTTCGCCTCTGTGGTCGTCATCTCGGCTCGCTCCCGTGCGCAATCATGGTACACGCCCTCGATCGCGACCGGCGCACGCCGGCGATCCCGCGAGGTTCGGCCCTAACCCTGCTGGCGCGACAGGCGGAGCGCCGCGCCCCACTTGTGCTCTAGCGAGTAGGCGAGGGCGACGTCGTCGATCTTGCGCAGCGCCTCGAGCGAGACCTTCGAGTTGCGCACGACGACCGGGTCGTAGCTCGCGATCTCGGCGGCGATCGCCTGCGCCTCGCGGTCGAGGGCCTCGTCCTCGACGACGAGCGCGATCGCGCCGCACTGCTGCAGGTACTCGGGCGTGACGCGGCGGCCGGTCAGCATCAGGTAGCGCAGCACCGGCTCCGGCAGGATGCGGCGCGCGTGGCCCGCCCCGCCGATCGAGTTGATCTGGATCTCCGGCAACCCGAAGCGCGCGCTCCTGCCCGCGATCACGATGTCGCAGAGCGCGGGCATCAGCATCCCGAGGCCGACTGCCGCGCCGTTGACGGCGACGATGATCGGCACGGGCACGTCGAGCAGCGCGGTTTGCGCGTTGCGCACCCTCGCCAGGTGGTCGCCGGGCGGGAAGTGCAGCGGCTGCGCGCTGGCGACGCGCGGATCGTTGAGGTCGAAGCCACCGCTGAAGATGCCGGGCAGGCCGCTGCGCCAGACGATCGCGCTGACCTCGGGATCATCGCCGAGCCGCTGCAGCTCCTCGGCCATCGACTCGAGCATGACGAGGCTGAGCGCGTTCACGGGCGGCCGGGTGACGGTCAGCGTCGCCACGCCGCCCTCGCGCTCGATGCTCAGCGTTTCGTGCATCTGGCGGTCCTTCCGCCGAGCGTGTGTCGGTGGGTCGGCGCTTCTGGCCGCTGGAACTCTAGCGAATGGCGTGCGGCGTTGCGAACGCGCATGCCCCGCCTGTCGTACGCTGCGCCGGCGCGAAGGAGGCGGCGCATGACATCCGAGGCCGAGATACACGGCGAGTGCGATCCGCGCTTCGCGGGGGTGCGCGAAGCGTTCGAAGAGAACTTCACGGAGCGCGGCGATGTCGGCGCCGCCGTCGCCGTCACCATCGACGGCGAGCTGGTGGTGGACCTCTGGGCGGGCCACGCCGACGCCGCGGGCACGCGCGCCTGGGAGCACGACACGATCGTCAACGTCTACTCGACGGGAAAGGGCGTGCTCTCGCTCGGCCTCCACATGGTCGCCGACCGCGGTCTGGTGGACATCGAGGCGCCCGTGGCCAGCTACTGGCCGGAGTTCGCGCAGGCGGGCAAGGAGGGCGTCACCGTGCGCCACGTGCTCGGACACCGCTCGGGCGTGGTCGGCGCGCGGCGGCTGCTGCCGAAGGAGGCGTGCTACGACTGGGAGACGATGACCACGGCGCTGGCCGAGGCGGAGCCGTGGTGGGAGCCCGGCACTCGCCACGGCTACCACGTCTGGACCTACGGCTGGATCATCGGCGAGATCGTGCGCCGCGTGAGCGGTCGCTCTCCCGGCGCGTTCATGCGCGAGGAGATCGCAGACCCGCTCGGCGTCGACTTCTTCGTCGGCACGCCCGCCTCCGAGCAGGGGCGCATCGCGGACATCGTCCCGCCCAGCCGCAACCCGCTCCCCGAGCCGGACGTGACCTCGATGCTCGCGATGGCGCACAACAATCCTCCGTGGACGTTCGAGGACGCGAACACGCGGGCCTGGCGCGAGGCCGAGATTCCGGCCGGCAACGGGCACGCCGACGCACGCGGCCTCGCCCGCGTGTACGGCGCGCTCGCGCTCGGCGGCGAGCTGGATGGCCTGCGCCTGCTCAGCGAGGGCGCCATCGAGGCGGCCCGCACGCTGCAGAGCGAGGGGAAAGATGCCACGATCGGCGTCGAGAACCGTTACGCCCTCGGCTTCCAGTTGCCTTCGCCGGCGCTGGGCGACCCACGGCCGGAGACGGCGTTCGGGCACTCGGGCGTCGGGGGCTCGCAGGCCTTCGCGGACCCGGGCGCGGGGCTCGGCTTCGCCTACGTGATGAATCGCATCCGCGGGCCCGGCGACGTGCGCGCGCGCAGCCTCGTGGAGGCCGCCTACCGCAGCATCGAGGCGGGCGCGTAGGCTCGCGGCGAGGGCTCACGCGAGAAGGGAGTCAGCTGTGAAGGCCGCAATCTTCCACGGAGCCAATCGGCCGATGCCGATCGAAGACGTCCAGGTGGACGACCCGTGGCCGCGCGAGGTGCTGGTGCGCACCGCCGCGAGCGGCGTCTGCCACAGCGACCTGATGTTCGTCGACGGTATCGGCCAGTGGCCGACGCCGGGGATTCTTGGCCACGAGGGTTCGGGCGTCGTCGAGGCGGTCGGGGCGGACGTGACCTACGTGCAGCCGGGCGACCGCGTGATCGTGACCGGCGTCGTCTTCTGCGGCGCCTGCGAGGAGTGCCTGAGCGACAACCCGCATCGCTGCCTCAACCGGCCGCGGCGACGGCGGCACGAGACACCACGCCTCACGCTGAATGGCGAGAGCGTGCTCGCCCTGACGAACGTCGGCAGCTTCGCCGAGTACATGCTCGTGCCGGAAGCGGGGGTCGTGAAGCTGCCGGACGACGTGCCGCTGGAGACCGCGTGCCTCCTCGGTTGCGGCGTGATCACCGGACTCGGCGCGGTCTTCCGCGCCGCCGAGCTGAAGCCGGGGACGACGGCGGCTGTCTTCGGCCTCGGCGGCGTCGGCCTCTCGGCGGTCCAGGGCGCGCGCATCGCCGGCGCGAGCCGCATCATCGCGGTCGACCTCACGGACGAGAAGCTGGAGCGCGCGCGGCTGCTCGGCGCCACCGACGTGGTCAACGCCTCGGAGGTCGACGACCCCGTGGAGGCGATCCGCGACCTGACCGAGGGGCGGGGCGTGCACTACTCCTTCGAGGCAATCGGAACCAGGGCGACCGCGGAGCAGGCCTTCGCCTGTACGCGCGCGGGCGGCACGGCGTCGATCATCGGGGCGGGGATCAGCGCGCCGGTGGAGATCCCGCCCAACCTGCTGATCCAGGACCGCCGCATCCAGGGCGTGTTCATGGGCCGCACCCGCTCGCGCGTGGACATCCCGCGCTACCTCGAGCTGTACCGCCAGGGTCAGTTGAAGCTCGACGAGATGGTGACCCGCCGCGGGCGGCTCGAGGATCTCGGCCAGGCCTTCGAGGACCAGCGCACCCACGTCGGAGCCCGCACGATCCTGCTCTTCGACTAGCGGGCGTTCGCGCAGGCAGGTCGAGGTGGGCAGACGGAGCTGCGTCTACTCCGGGGGCGTGTTGTCGTAGCCCGCGGTGATTGGCTGGTCCGTGCGCTGACCGCTGCTGCCCGCCGGGCTGAAGCGCTCGACCACCTCGGCGAGCTGGTCGCGGCGCGCCGCTGCGGGGACCTCGGCCGGCTGTCCCGGCAGCGAGGCCACGTGCAGCGTCTGCGTCGGGAAGGCGAACTCGACGCCCAGTTCCTCCGCCAGGCGCATGATGTCGAGGTTAACTACGTGCCGCGTGCGCAGCTCGGCGTTCCAGTCCGGCGCGGTGATGAAGCAGTAGACGAGGATGTCGAGCGAGGCTGGGCCGAACTCGTAGAACTCGACGATGTAGTAGTCCTTGCGCATGCTGGGATTCGCCCGGATCAGCGCGCGAATGCCCTCGGTGAATGCCTGCAACTGGTCGGGCGTCGTGTGGTAGGCGACGCTCAGGGTCGCCTTGTAGCGGCGCCACTGGCGCAGGCCCATGTTGTCGACGTAGGTGTCGACCATGCGCGCATTCGGCACGGTCACGACCGAGTTGTAGAAGGTCCGCACGCGGGCCGAGCGGAACCCCACGTACTCGACGGTTCCCTCGATGTTGCCGACCACCACCCAGTCGCCGACCTGGAACGGCCGGTCCGCGAAGATCGTCACGCCTCCGAGCAGATTGCGGAACGTGTCCTGCGCGGCGAGCGCCACCGCCAGTCCACCGAGCCCGAGCCCGGCGATCAGCGACGTGATGTTGATGCCGAGGTTCCCGAGGATGAAGAGCATCCCGATGACGAGCGTGGCGATCTTCAGGGCGCTGTTCGTGAGGGGCACGAGCTGGTCGTCGAGGCGGCTCTCGGTCAGCTCCGCCCGCCGCTTGAGCACGTCGGTGAAGATGTCGACGCCACGGAACCCAAGCAGCACAAGCGCTCCGGCGCCGAGCAGGCTCGCGATCTGATTGACGATGTTCTCGACCGCCACGGGGAAGTCGAGGACGGGGAAGCCGAGCAGGAAGGTGATCGCCACGGCGAGCGCCCAGAGCGCGCGCCCCAGCCGCCCTCGCTCCTCTTCCCAGAATCCGTGGTCGTCCTCGTGGAAGCGTGCTCGCACATACAGCTTGAGTGCCTGACTGATGATCGCGTACGTGAGGACGGCGATGACGATCAGGATGGCGAGCCCGAGGAACTGCTCGACCTCGATCCCGAGGTAGCTGTCTTCGAACCAGGCGGGTGCGAGGAAGGGGGGCACGGCGTCCTCCGGGGTCACCAGCCTACCATTCGCTGAGGCGCGTGCGCACCTTCGCAGATTGGCTCTCCGATCCTGACGCTGACCGCAGCGCCGCGCCGAGGGGAGTAGGCTCCGCGTGCCGATTGGGGGCGGAACATGAACATCCTCATCATCACGGGAACGGCCCTGCCCGAGGTGCCGCCCGACGTCATCGAGCGCATCATCGAGGCTGCGGGGCCGGGCTCGACGGTCTCGGTCGTCGACTCGGACGGCGAGGCGCTGGAGTTCGCGGCCGAGGCCGACGTGGTCCTGGGCTTCGTCACGCCGCAGCTGTACGCGGCCGCGCCGAACCTGCGCTGGGTCCACGCGATCGCATCGGGAGTGAACCGCTACCTCTACCCCGCGTTCCGCGACGGCGAGGTCATGTTGACGAGCGAGAAGGGGCAGGTCGGTCCCCAGCTCGCCGACCACGCGTTCGCGCTGTTGCTCGCCCTCACGCGGCGCGTCGCCGCCGCGATCCGGCTCGGCCCCGAGGCGTGGGAGCAGCGCCGTGCACTGCGCATGGAAGAGATCGAGCTCACGGGCAAGGTGATGGGCATCGTCGGCTTCGGCGGGACCGGGCGGGCGGTCGCGACGCGCGCGGCGGCGTTCGGGATGCGCTGTCTCGCGCTCGACCGCGACGCCCTCGACGGCGGCGAGCATGTCGAGGCCGTGTGGCCGATGCAGCGCTTCCAGGAGCTGCTTGGGGCGTCGGACGTGGTGGCGGTCTGCTGCCCGCTGACGCCGGAGACCCACGGCCTGTTCGGCCGCGAGGCGTTCGCGCACATGAGGCGCGGCGCCTACATCGTCAACGTCACCCGCGGCGAGATCATCGACGCCGACGCCCTCATCGAGGCGCTCGACTCCGGGCAGCTGGCCGGCGCCGGGCTCGATGTGGTGCCGATCGAGCCGCTGCCGGCGGACCATCCGCTGTGGACCCGCGACGACGTGGTGATGACGCCCCACGCCGCCGGCGCGAGCCAGCTGCGGGCGCCGCGCAACATCGAGCGCTTCTGCGGCAACCTCCGCCGGCTCCGCGCCGGCGAGCCGCTGGAGGGCCTGATCGACAAGCAGGCCGGATACTAGACAGGACCCCGTCCCCGCGCGGAGAGGGCTGGGGCGAGGGCCCCGAGGAGCAGCGATGCCCGATCAACCACCCGCCGATGGTGAGCAGCATGTGCTGGATGCCCTGCCGGTGCATCCCGGGAGCGGGCCGGACCCGGCGGCCTGGCGGTTACGCGTCGACGGCCTCGTCGGGCAGCCGCTCGCGCTCGCTCTCGGCGACCTCGAGGCGATGCCGCAGCAGCTCCTGGTCGACGACTTCAGCTGCCTCGAGGGCTGGACGGTGCCGGGGCTGCGCTGGCGCGGCGTCCCCGTCGCCGAGCTGCTGGACCGCGCTGCCGTCCCGCCCGAGGCCGCGTGGGTGCAGCTCAGCGCGGACGACTTCAGCCTGCCACTGCCGATCGAGGAGGCGCGTACCGCGCTGCTCGCCCTCGAAGTGAACGGCGAGCCGCTGCCGGGCGAGCACGGCGGGCCTGCGCGGCTCGTCGTGCCGGGCGGCGAGTGCTTCACGAGCATCAAGTGGACCGAGCGCATCGAGGTCCGCGCCGAGGCGGGCGACAACAGCGCACGCCGCATCGCCCTCGACCGCCTCGAAGGCGCCGGGGCGTAGTCCGCGCTCTATTTCTGGCGGCTCCCAGCGCGACCGATGGTTGCGTCGAGGACCTCGAGGTCGATGCAGCACCGCTTGTATTTCTTGCCACTGCCGCACATGCACGGTTCATTGCGCCCGATCCTCCGCAGCGTAGTTGTTGGATCGGCCAATCTCGATTGCCGTCGGACGGCGAGGGTTTGTGCCTTCCTCGCGCGGCGAATCCTTAGTGCACTTGCTTCGAGTTCCGGTAGCGTGGCTTCTGGGATATCAGCGTATCTCACCCACCGCCAATCCCCGTCGCGCAACTCACCCTCTTCAGAGTATGTGAGCTCCAGCAGGAGACGAGTCTCTTCCTTCTGCATCGCTACCAAGACCTGCGCGTGCCGTAGCGCCACCGCGGGATCACGGCCGCCCGTGTGCGGACTCCAACAAAGGAGGACTATCTGCTCCCCTAGCCCATACGTGGCCAACGGACGAGGCTTCTTGGCGGACGGTTGACGAATGAGTTCCTCGGCGATGCTCTCGCTTATGCGAATCCGATCAGCACCTGGGCGATTGAGCAAGCAGCTCGCAACTCCTGCGCGCCCGCTCACTCGGCTGCGCGCTAGGTAGTCAAGGACCTCCGAGAATCTTCCAGGCATCTCTTGTCGGAGTGCCAATACTATCTTCGGGTCCAGGAGCCGTTCATGAAAGACACGCTCGATGGGAGCGCGATAGCCTATCCACAAAGCAGTATCTATATCATCCTTCAAGAGCTGATCATCAGCATATGCTGGGTAGTGATTGTGCGCGAGGTACATGCCCAAATGGTCGAGCTCATCATCAAGGATCAGACGATTAGCGCGCGATGCCATGGTGCGATGTTCGACGTAGTGCAGAAATATGAGTGGATTATCGAACACGTCGGCGTATACATGGAGGTCATCGAGCGACAGCAGCCACGTTGATTGGGCCCCTGGGTTGATGCCGAACGCCTTCAAGTGATGGAGTTGTGCAGCGAATTCAGTGAATGGCTCCAGCGTCACTGCGCAGAGAGTGACTTGCCGGAATTCCGAAACATGGAAATCGGCCAGCTTCTGCCGGGCTCTCTTGTTGTTGGTGTCGTAGATCGGGACGGATTCTGCAGTCTCAAGGTAGTTGAGGAATCTCTCTACCTGCCTGCTTGGCGTGACGCCCAGCCGTTGCACTGAGCGAAGATGCTCTTCAAAATCCGTGGCCGGCGGCAGATCCGTGTACTCACCGCTCTTGACTTCGACGACCAGCATATGGTCGTCATACAGGACGAGTACATCGAGCTCTCCCGTAGAGCCATGGCCACTGTAGTGGACGTTCGTGAACATCTGGGCTCCGGGCAGAAGCCGTGAGAAGTACTTAGCCACCGAGCGCTCCATCTGTCGGGCTCGGGTCTCGGTCCAGGAGATCCTTGCTTCTGGGCGCGACTGAATGACAAGGCGCTCGAGTATCGAACAAATGTTGTCGATGAGACGTAAAGGTGCGAAGCAGTAGTAGCGCCCGTCGAGGCGCAGGAACGGCCGCTCGAATATCGGCCAAGTCCTGAGAGGCGAGCCGGCGAGGTCACCCGGCGCGAAGAAATTCTGGTTCTCGCCGGGCTCCCAGCTCAGCTTGCGCAAGAGTGCTTCCGGGAGGTCCGTGCTGCGTTGCACGTCGAAAATACCGAGACCCATGGCGCGGTCGAGAATATCGTCCGTCGTGGTGGGCCAGTTGAGCTCATCGGCTGCCCGACTCAGCCACTCCGGCACCCCTCCCAGGCCCGGGATCTGGTTCGAGTCTTGGGTCCCGTCTGCGTAACGCTCAATGAGCCCCGACTGCTCTATGTGGCGCTGCGTAACTGCGGGTCCGAATCGCAGTGCATTTTCGATGGCAACCATGGCATCGACGAGGTCCGACGCCGTGATGGCGAGCGTTTCCGCGAGCATCTCGGAATGCGGCAAGAGGAGATCAGACAGGTGCTGCCTAAAGTGATAGGGGAAGCGCTTTCCTGAAACCGAGTATCAGTAGCGGATCAGACTAGACTGGAGAAACGACTCGCGGAGATTTCCTTCGGGGTCTTGGAACCCAGCCTCGTGGCGCATCCTTACTGCTGCAAAGGCTTCGATGTGCGTGGTGAAGAGCCTCTCGACCGCACTTCGGAGAGTCTCCCAATCGTGCTCAGAAAGCTCGTCCTTCCGATCTGCCGCAGGTGGCACGCTGGCGATGACGCTTTGGACGTAGTCGATCATCCGTACTGAAATAATCTGCTCAGTTCCCATATCTGTGTCGTCGCGGACGCCTTGAGAGTGGATGAGGTATTCGAAGTATGCGCGATAGAGCAGCTGGTCCGGCGGCAGGGATGCGACCAGTGAGGCGATCTCGGCTATCAGGCCCGGCGTTTCGGCCGCGAGTCGTTCTAGACGCTCGTCGAGCCGTCGCCGCCAGTCGTCGCCATCTCCGGTCACGGGGCGGTCGGAGTGAATAGCTCAGGGCGTGCGTTCGAATCAGGTAGCAACTCTCGGAACAAGTCCGGTGCGCGGTCGGCGCAGCCGCCTCCGAGTCGCCTGATAGGTGCACCGCATGTCACAGAAGGAACCTTGTTCACCGTTCCCACATCGTAACGAAGTTCGAGGCTATCCGCGGCAACCGAGAACTCAGGAGATGCCGGTACCCGCGTCGATGTGGATCGTGTGGCCGGTGATGTGCGCCGCCAGATCCGAGGCGAGGAAGATCGCCCCCGCCGCGAAGTTCTCGGGCGATCCGAGGCGCTTCAGCAGCCCGTAGTTCTCGGCGATGTCGTCCGCCGCTCGCTCGATGTTCCTGTGGCGGCCGGGGCTGTCCACGCCGCCGGGGGCGATCGCGTTGACGCGGATGCCCTGCTGCCCCCACTCGGCGGCGAGCTCGCGGGTGAGCCCGAGGATCCCCGCCTTCGCCGCGGCGTACGCGGCGACACCTCGTCCGGTCGCGTGGTAGGCGGCGCTTGAGGCCGTGCTGACGATGCTGCCGCCGTGGCCGTTCTCGATCATCACGCGCGCCGCCGCCTGGCTGCCGATGAAGGCCGCGCGCACGTTCATGCGCGCGACCGCGTCGAAGCCGCGCTCGGAGACGTCGAGGGTCGGCGCCTGGAAGTTCCCGCCCGCGTTGTTGAACATCGCGTCGAGGCGTCCGAAGTGCTCGCGCGCGCCGGTGACCAGCGCGCGCAGCTGGTCCGGATCCCGAATGTCAGTCGGGATCGAGATCGCCTCGCCCCCGGCCTCGGCGATCAGGTCGGCCGTCTCCTGGCCGGTCTCCTCGTTGATCTCGCCGATCGCGACGCGCGCGCCGAGATCGGCCATGCCGATCGCGATCGCGCGGCCGATGCCGCTGCCCGCGCCGGTCACGACGGCGACGCGGCCGTCCATGCGGATGCCGTCCATCATGAAGCCCATCGCGCCCTCCCCGTACTGCTGCCTCGATGTTGTCCGCCGCTACCTTACTGCGGGCGCGGCCCGCAGGGCGGACGCCTGCTAGCATCGCCGCCGCGCGAGGGAGCGGCTCATGCGAATCACCCGCATCTACACCGGCGACGACGGGCAATCCCACTTCGAGGAGCTCGAGGTCGCGTTCGCCCTCGATGTCGGCCACGGCGTGCGCACGCCGCTGCTGGACGCCGAGCACCTGAGCCTGCACGAGTCGACCGAGGCCTTCGAGGTCGAGTTCCACCCCGCGCCGCGCCGCCAGTTCGTGATCACGGTCTCCGGCAGCGCCGAGATCGAGTGCGGCGACGGCTCGAAGCGGACCTTCGGCGTCGGCGACGTCTTCTTCGCCGACGACATCACCGGCCAGGGCCACATCGCCCGCACCGTCGAGATACCTCGCCGCTCCATCGTCGTGCCCGTCCCGGACGGCTTCGACTTCGATGCGATCCGGGGCGAGGGCGGCTAGGCGGCTCGGGCGGGCTGCGGACGGGGTGTCGAGTGGCTGAGTTGGGGCGGCGGCGGCTGGGCCGGACCGGCCTGATGGTGACCGAGCTCGGCCTCGGCGCGATGGACACGCCGACGGCGCGCGAGGGGCCGCAGACGCTCGAGCGCGCGCTCGACCTCGGCATCGACTTCGTCGACACGGCGCGGGAGTACGCGGGCAGCGAGTTCATGATCGGGCAGGCGGTGCGCGCACGCGCCGAGGCCGGCGGCGCCGGCTTCCACATCGCCACCAAGACGTTCAGCCACTCGATCAACGGCAGCCAGCGCGACGTGGACCGCTCGCTCAGTATCCTCGGCGTGGAGCGCGTCAGCCTCTACCAGCTGCACGACATCTCCTCGCTGGAGGCGTGGCAGGAGGCGACCGGCGAGGACGGCGCGCTCGAGGGCCTGCAGATCGCGCAGTACCGGGAGCTGATCGAGCACATCGGTATCTCCTCGCACAGCCTCGAGGTGCTCCGCCTCGCGATCGAGAGCGGCGAGTTCGCGACGGTGATGCTGGAGTACTCGGCGTTCTTCACGGAGACCGCGCCGCTGATCGAGCTGGCGCGCGAGCACGACGTGGGCGTGATCGTGATGCGCCCGCTCGGCGGCTCCGGCCGTACGAGCGTGATGCGCGGCCGCATCGCGGAGGGCTACGAGGGCCCGCTCACGCCGCCCAACCTGCTGCGCTACGTCTTCTCGCAGCCCGGCGTCTCGGTCGCCATCCCCGGTGCGCGCTTCCCCTCGCGCATCGAGGAGAACGTCGCCACGGCCACGGCCTACGAGCCGATGCACGCCGCCGAGCAGCGCGCGCTGGAGGCGGAGGCGCAGCGCCTCTACTGACGGCCGCGCCCCACCGCTCGCGTCAGTCCGGGTCGATCAATCGGGATCGATCCGCGGGCGCACCTCGGTGCCGAGCAGGCGGATGGACTCCATCACGGCCTCGTGCGACAGATCGCCGATCTGGACCTGGCACATCAGGCTGTTGAGGCCCAGGTCGGCGTAGCGCTCCAGCTTCTTCCGGCACTGCTCCGGGTCGCCGATGATCACCATCTCGTCGCTGTTCAGCGCGTCGTAGAGGTCATCGACGCTGATCTCGCCCTGGTGGAACTCGTCGATGGCGCGCGTCGCCTCGTTCTGCAGTTGCGGGGTGGACTCCTCGAGGCTGCGCTGCCCGTGCGCGGCGAAGTCGAAGCCGGAGACGATCTCGCCGCCCTCGGGCGGGGTGAAGAGGGCGGCGACGGTGCGCAGGTACCAGGCGACCGCCTGCGGCGCGCCGTTCTCGATCGCCTCGCGCGTGGTGCGCGCGCAGTGGACGAGGGTGAGGCAGTTGATGCGGTCGTTGACGACGCCGGTGATCGGCTCGACGTTCGCGATCGCCTTGCGGTACATCGCGATGCGCCGCTCCAGTTCCTCGACCGGCACCATGATCGTCAGCGCCAGCATCCCGAGGCCGAGGCGGCCGGCAATCTCGAACGACTCGTCCTGCGTGCCGGCGACCCAGACCGGCGGGTGCGGCCGCTGGATCGGCTTGGGCAGGACGTTGCGCTCGGGGATCTCGAAGTACTTGCCCGTGTGCGAGAACTGCTCGCTGGCCCACATCCGGGGGATGATGCTGAGCGCTTCCTGCCACATCTCGCGCGTCTCGTCGGGGCGCACGTTGAAGCCGGCCTGCTCGTACCAGGTGGAGCGCCCGGTGCCGAACTCGACGCGCCCGCGGCTCATGATGTCGAGCGCGGCGATGCGCTCGGCGACGCGGATCGGGTAGTTGAACGGGTTCGGCAGCAGCACCACCCCGTGCCCGATGCGGATCCGCTCGGTCCGCTGCGAGACGCAGGCGAGGAAGATCTCCGGCGCCGAGGAGTGCGAGAATTCCGAGAGGAAGTGGTGCTCCACCTCCCACACGGTCCCGAAGCCGAGCTGGTCGGCGAGCACGATCTGGTCGAGCGCGTTGTAGTAGGTGTTGCGCTCTTTCTCCTCGTCCCAGGGCCTCGGACAGGTCAGCTCGTAGAGCAGGTCAAGCTTCATGCGGCAATCCATTCGCTCAGGGATGTTTCCGGACAGGTGCTACGTATGTCCCCGGTGCACGGGGGGTCTGGGGCGAGGCGCCCTCGGAGGACGCTCGACGCCATGCCGTCACCGGCCCTCAGTGAGGGCCGATGACGAAGCGCGGGCGCCGGGCGTACGCCGCGGCTACTTGTCGAGCCAGGCGTTGCGGAAGCCGATCCCGAACTCGTAGTACGAGTGCATCCCGATATACGGCCCGTTGAACCGGTAGTAGCGCAGCCAGGGTTGGAGGATCGTGGTCGAGAAGTTGCTCGGGTGCTCGATGCGGTACACCTGGTCCAGGGTGCGGTCCCAGATCTTCCGGAGGATCGCCTTCCGCTCCTCCGGGTCGACCTCGCTGCGCTGCTGCTCCGCCCATTCATCGATCTGCGGGTCGTTGACCGCGTGGTAGGCCTTCGCCGACTGCGAGTGGACGTTGTCGTAGAAGTAGCCCGTTGCGCTGGGCGTCGTTGTGGTGAAGCCGAAGAGGGCATCCCGCTCGTCCTTGAATGTCCGTCCGTAGTACGTGGCGTTGAAGCCGGCGTAGTCGAGGTCGACCGGGTTCATGGTGATGCCAATCGCCTCGAAGAACTCCCCGAAGAGGCCGTTCGACGCCTGGCTGATGGTGCGGAGGTACGCGTTCGAGAAGATCAGGTCGAACTCCGTGCCCTCGGCGCCGGCGGCCTGCACCATCTTCGTCGCCTCGGCCGGGTCGTAGCGCCACCACCGGCCCAGCTCCTCGCCCGCCGGCTCCTCGTCGAACACGAAGGGCCAGCCGAAGCCGGGGACGACCTTCCCATAGCCCTGGTAGAGGATCTGGACGAAGCGGTCCCGATCGATCGAGAGCGACATCGCCTGTCGCACGCGCTCGTCGGCGAGCGCGGGTTGGGCGGTATTGAGCGCGAGCAGGAGCGTGGCGGCGACGATCGGATCGGATGTGACCTGGATATCGGGGTTCGTCTCGCGGAGCGCATCCACCGCCTCGGGGGTGCTGGCGGCGGCTCCCCAGTCGATCCGGCCCACGCGGAACTCGGCGGTGCGAGTGGCCGCGTCCGGGCTAATGATCCACTCCATGCCGTCCAACCAGGGCTTACCCTCCCAATAGTCCGGGTTCGCATCGATGGTGATGCCCTGGCCGTCCTTGAAGTCCTTGAGGATGCCCGCCCCGGTGCCGATCGCCAGTGTTTCGAAGAGGTCGCCCTCATACAGCTCCGGCGCGTAGATGGGCAGTTGGCGTGATGCGACCGGAATCAGGAAGTCCGCGTCCGGCGTGTGCAGCGTGATCTCGACGGTGTTGTCGTCGGGTACGGCGATCTCGTCGAGGAAGTCGAAGAACGCCTGGTTGATGCCCTCGGTGGCCGCCCGGTCGTAGGCCAGCTTGACGTCCTGCGCCACCAGTTCGCGCCCGTTGACGGGTGCGATGTTGTGGAAGCGCACGCCCTCGTTGAGGTGGAAGGTGTACGTCAGGCCGTCCGGCGCTACCTCCCACGTCTTCGCCAACTCCGGCTCGATTCCGATCTCGAACTTCGACAGTTCCGGGCCGTCGACCAGCCCGAGCAGCCGGTTCGCGGCGACGTTCGCGACATTCTGCCCGTGGCCCCCGGACGGGAAGTTCGGGTCCCACGTTCCGATGCCCCACTGCACCGCCAAACGCAGGATCCCGCCCGGCCGGGGCGGCGTGTCCGGCTCCTCGTAGCTATAGGGGTAGGCCGCGCCATCCTCGCGAGCGAGGCGGACGTAGTCGGGCTCTGCGGGCGCTTGCGTAGCCGTCGCGGCCGCTTGCGTAGCCGTCGCGGCCGCTTGCGTGGGCACCGCGGTCGCCGGCGCGGCCGCGCCGTCGTCGTCATCGTCGTCGTCGTCGCCACAGCCAATGAGCGCGGCGGCGGTCAGCCCGGCCGCGCCGAGCACGCCGCTGCGGATGAGCGTGCGACGGCTGACCCGCGACTCTACGAGCCGGGCCCAGCCGTGTTCCTCGATGCTGAGGCGGTCTTCTCGATCGGACATGTGGTTCCCCTGTCGACGGAGCGCGCGGAGGGGCTGGATGCGTATGCCCCTCATGGACGCAATAACGAGGCGTATAGCACTTTAATGGTTCTGAGCGGCCCCGCGCAAGCTGGACCAGCCGGGTCAGTCGCCCTTCGGGCCAGGCGAGATTACGGACAGCTTCGAGGCGGTTGCGGCGCCTCGACCGTGCCGTGTGCGCCCGGGAATGGGGCCCCTCACCCGCAACAAACCTTCGTGCGAACTACATCTAGCTACCGCGGAGCCTCGGGTCGAGCACGTCGCGGATCACGTCACCCAGCAGGTTGAACGCCAGCACGGTGGTACTGATCGCGACGGCCGGGAAGATCGCCAGCCAGGGCGCGAGCTCCATGAACTGGCGCCCTCTCAGGCTGAGCATCAACCCCCAGGAAGGCTCAGGGGGCTGCGCGCCCATGCCGAGGAAGGCAAGGCCGGCCTCGATCAGGATCGCCGCGCCCAGCACGGTCGATACCATGATCAGGATCGGCGCCACCACGTTCGGCAGGATGTGGCGGAGCATGACCCGCGCGGGTGCTGCTCCGATCACCTCTGCCGCCTCGATGTAGACGTTCTCCTTCGTCGCGAGGACCGCGCTGCGGATCACGCGCGAGTTGAAGGGGATGATGATGATGATGATCGCTGCGATCCCGGTTTCCACGCCAGGCGAAAAGACCGAGACGAAGAACAGCGCGAGCACGAGCCCGGGGATCGAGAGCATCGCGTCCACGACGCGCTGCATGACCAGGTCGAAGACGCCGCCGGCGAAGCCGGAGATCAGCCCGAGGGCCGCCCCTATCAGCGAGCCGAAGATGGTGGCGAGGAACCCGACTTTGAGCGACACCCGCGCACCGTAGAGGATCCTCGAGAACTGATCGCGGCCGAGATCGTCCGTTCCGAAGGGGTGACTGAGGCTTGGGGACTCGAGCCGTTCCAGTGACGACTTCAAGGGATCGCCAGCCAGAGGAGCGAAGATCGCACCCAGCACGATCGCGATCAGCACGATCGTCGAGGCGGCGCCGATCGGTGATTTCAGGATCCGGATCGTCGCATCGAGCGCCGGGTGCCGCGCCTTGCGGGCGAACTCTCGATTCTGGGCGGCCTCAATCGTCTGCTGTGCCATGCCTGCGCTCCGCTACGAGTACCGGATCCGCGGGTCGATGAAGCCGTAGGCGACATCGACCAGGAGGTTCACGAGCAGGAAGACGAAGGCCATCATCATCACCGCCCCCTGCACCACCGTGTAGTCGCGCCGGAGCACGGACTCGAGGGTCAGCCGTCCCATCCCCGGCAGCCTGAAGATCTGCTCCATGATCACCGTGCCGCCGAACACGAACGCGATCTGGCCCGCCATGATCGTCACCACGGGGATGATCGCGTTCCGCAGCGCGTGGTTCATGATCACCTGACGGCTCGCCAGTCCCTTGGCGCGCGCCGTCCGCACATAGTCCTCGCGCAGGACCTCGAGCATCGTCGAGCGCATCATGCGCGCGCTGATTGCGGAGAGCCGGTAACCGAGGATCAGCGCCGGGAATATCAGCGCCTGGATGTTTCGCGAGGGATCCTCCCACGGTGGGAACCAGCCCAGCTCCGGCAGCCACGGGTTGAGCAGCCCGAATGTCACCTCGTCCAGCCAGACGGTGAGGAACAGGATCAACACCGTCCCGATAGCGAAATCGGGCAGCGAGAGCCCGAAGATCGTGAACAGGCGCGCCCCGTAGTCGATCGGATTGTCCCGGTTCACCGCCGAGAGGACGCCGAGCGGCACTGCGATGGACACGGCCAGCAGGAGCGAGAGGAACACCATCTCCAGGCTGAGCAGCAGTCGCTCCTTGATCAGGGAGTTCACCGGGTAGCCGGTCCAGAGCGAGTCGCCGAGATCGCCTCGGACGGCGTGTGAGGCCCAGTCCACGTATTGCACCACCGGGTTGCGGTCGAGCCCCAGTTGCTTGCGATGCTGCGCCTTGAGCTCCTCCGTGACGTAGCCGCCCTCGGCGAGGCGCTGCTCCACGACGTCGCCGGGGATGAGACGGAGGAGGCCGAACACGATGACCGAAACGATGAAGATCGTCGGGATCGCCGCGAGCAGCCGCTTGATGATGTAGTGAGTCACCGGTGTCCAGCGTACTGCTCGGGCCCCGCGCTACTCCACCGCTTCGACGGCGCCGCGAGGCTCACTGCATGCACAGGGTCGTGAGTCTCGCCAATACTACGTTCGGATGTCAACCGAAAATGTGCGGCGCGGCCTGCTGTGCGACCAGCGCGAGGCCGAGCCCGGAGCCGGTCGCGCCGCCGCCGCCGCCGCGCGCGAATCGCTCCAGCACACGCTCGCGATCGGCGGCCGGGATGCCGGGTCCGTTGTCGCCCACGGCCAGCCGCCACCCCTCTCCCTGGGGTGAGGGGGCGCCGTCTCCGGCCTACTCCAGCCGCGCGAGGGCTTCCTGTGTCAGCAGCGCGTAGACCTCGGCGATCGGGAGGCCGCTGCGCTCGGCGAGGACGCGCGCGCTCTCGTACTCCGGGGCGGCGCGAGGCGGTTCGCCGGGCAGGCGCTTGACCTTCACCGCCGCCGGCCCGAGCGAGCTCTCGAACTCGAAGACCTCGCGCCCCGCCTCGTAGCGCATCAGCTCCGTCGAGCGCACCCCGAGCGTCGGCGAGTGCTCGAGCATCGAGGCGGCGACCGCGTCGGCGTCGGCGCGTGCGGCGACTGCCGTGATCTGCAAGCCGGGCCGCCCCTTCTTCATCTGCACGGCCGTCCACCAGACATCGAGCGCGCCCGCCTCGCGCAGTCGCGCCTCGAGGAACGGCAGGTGCTCGCCCGGCATGTCGTCGACGTTCGTCTCCAGCAGCACGATCGGGCGCAGGCCGCCGCCGGTCGCGCGCTCCTCCGCCTCGCCGATCCAGAGGCGCACGACGTTCGGCCAGCCCTCGGGGTCGCGCGTGCCGGCGCCGAGGCCGACGCGATCGAGGCGCAGTGAGGGCCGCGCGAACTCCGCCGCCGCGCCGAGGATTGCCATCGCCGTCGGCGTGACCAGCTCGGAGGCCGGTTCGTTCGGCTGCGCGGCGAGCAGCGTCGCACCCGTGCGCGCGGCCATCTCCAGCACCGCGGGCGCGGGGACCGGCAGGCGCCCGTGCGCCGCCCGCGCCGTCCCGCCGCCCGCGGGCAGCCCGCTCGCGAAGATCCGCTCGACGCCGAGCGCTTCGAGGGCGGCGAACGTCCCGACCACGTCCACGATCGCGTCGATGCCGCCGACCTCGTGAAGGTGCGCGTCCTCGCCGTCCGGGACGCCGTGCACGGCGCGCTCGGCGGCGCCGAGCAGTTCGAACGTCGCGACGGCCTGCTTGCGGACGCGCTCCGACAGTGCCGCGGCCTCGATCATCGCGATGATTCCGCTCGCCGTCCGGGAGGGCTGCGGAGTCTCGACGCGCACGTCCGCCTTCGTGGCCGCGAAGCCCGCGCGGCTCACGGGGGCGGCGTCGAGCGACCAGCCCTCGATCGGCAGTGTGCGCAGCGCCTCGCGCACGGCCTCGAGGTCCGCGCCCGCGTCGAGGGCGGCGCCGAGCAGCATGTCGCCCGCGGCCCCGAAGCGCGCATCGACGTAGGCGACCCGCATCGCTGTCCGCCCGCTACCCGGCCGCCTGGTCCGGCGGTGCGGACCAGGCCTGCTCGTTGATCAGCGCGGCGATGTAGCCCGCGCCGAAGCCGTTGTCGATGTTGACCACGGAGACGCCCGTCGCACAGGCGTTGAGCATCGCGAGCAGGGGCGCGAGGCCCTCGAAGGCCGCGCCGTAGCCGCTGCTCGTCGGTACGGCGATCACCGGGACGGCGGTGAGACCGGCGACGACGCTCGGCAGCGCGCCGTCCATGCCCGCGACGACGACGATTACCTTCGCCTCGCGCAGCGCCGCGGTCTCCGCGAGCACGCGGTGGATGCCGGCCACGCCGACGTCGATGATCCGCTCGGCCTCGTGGCCCATCAGCCCGCAGGTAGCCGCCGCCTCCTCGACGACGGCGAGGTCGGCCGTGCCGCCGCTGGCGATAACCACGCCGCTGCGCAGCGCGCGCGGCGCACGCCGATCGGCGCTGAGCGTGGTCGAGGGCGGATGGCGGCGCAGGTCCGGGATCGCGGCCTCGAGGGCCTGCGCGATCTCCTCGGAGGCGCGGGTGACGAGCAGGCAGCCGGCGCGCTCGAGGATCGCGCAGCTCGCGGCGACGGTCTGTTGCGCGGTCTTGCCCTCGGCGAGCACGACCTCCGGGAGGGCGTCGCGGATCGCGCGGTGGTGGTCGATGCGGGCGAAGCCGAGATCCTCGTACGGCAGGATGCGCAGCCGCTCGGCGGCGTCCCGCGGGCTCACTTCGCCGCGCGCGACCCGCTCCAGCAGCGCATCCAGCTGCGCGCCCGACTGTGCTCCGTCGTCGTCCAGGTCGCACCCCCGGCCCGCACGCGCCCCGCCGCGCCCTCGCGGGCGCGAGGCGGCCAGCCGCCGCTGCGCTAGACTACCAGCGGCAGTGGCCCCGGCGGAGCCGGAGGCGCGCCGCGCGCGAGGATGAGCGATGGACGACCAAGACGCACGCGACCTCGATGCGAAGGCGGACGAGCTGCGGCGCCTGCTCTCGGAGCTGCCGCGCGCCGTCGTCGCCTTCTCCGGCGGTGTCGACTCCAGCCTGCTGGCCGCCGCCGCCGCCGAGGCGCTCGGCGACCGCGCGCTGGCCGTGACCGGCGTCTCGCACTCGCTCGCTGCGACGGAGCGCGAGGAGGCGGGTCGCGTCGCCGCCGCGATCGGCATCGCGCACCGCGAGATCGAGACGAACGAGATGGCCCGGCCCGGCTACGTCGAGAACTCGCCCGAGCGCTGCTTCGAGTGCAAGGACGAGCTCTACTCGCTGCTCGACGCGCTCGCCCGCGAGGACCTCGGGGACGCCGTGGTCCTCGACGGCGCCAACGCCGACGACAGCGGCGACTTCCGGCCCGGCCGCCGCGCCGCGAAGGCGCACGGCGTGCGCAGCCCGCTGGCCGAGGCAGGCTTCACGAAGGCCGACGTGCGCGCGCTGGCGAAGCGGCTCGGCGTGCCCACCTGGGACAAGCCGGCGATGGCCTGCCTCGCCTCGCGCATCCCCTACGGCAGCGAGGTCACGCCCGAGAAGCTGCTCCAGATCGCCGGGGCTGAGCTGGAACTGCGCAGGCTCGGCCTGCGCGAGCTGCGCGTGCGCCACCACGACCGCGTCGCGCGCGTCGAGCTTGGCGCGGCCGAGCTGGCGGCTGCCCTCGATGAGCCGCTGCGCTCGCAGATCGTCGCCGCCGTGAAGAGCGCGGGCTTCGCCTACGTCGCCGTGGACCTCGAGGGCTTCCGCTCCGGCTCGATGAACGAGGTGCTCCCGCTCTCCCTCGCGAGCGCCGCGGACGCGCCGTAGCGCCCTCGGGGCACGGAGAAGGGCAGCGGCGGTGGTGCGATCCGGCTCTGGACTGCGCGACCGCTACTGCATCGTCGGCGTCGGCGAGACGGAGTACTCCCGCTGGTCCGGCCGCACCACGCTCTCGATGGCCTGCGAGGCGATCGTCACGGCCGCTGCCGACGCCGGCATCGCCGTGGACGAGATCGACGGGCTGGCCAGCCACCAGGCGACGGCGGGGGACTCCTGCGGCAACGCCGAGGTCGCCTCGGCACTGGGCATCCGCACCAACATGGGCGTCGACATCCTCGGCGGCGGCAACAGCATCGGGCAGCTCGTCGCACAGTCGATCGCGCTGATCGACGCCGGGTACTGCGAGACGGTGGCGATCTCGCGCTCGATGAACGGGCGCTCCGGGCTGCGCATGGGCGGCGGCGCGGCGGTGCGCGGAGGCGAGGCACCGAGGCCGCAGCCGGTCGTGGCGGCCGGGCGGGTGCAGTACCAGATCCCGTTCGGCATCCGCGGCGCGCCGACGATCTACGCCTTCGAGGCGATGTCCTACCTCCAGCGCTACGGCTACAACACGCTGCACATGGCGGAGCTGGCCGTGACGCAGCGCTTCGCGGCCACGCTCAACCCGAAGGCGACGCGGCAAGAGGCGATCAGCATCGACGACCACCAAAACTCGCGCTGGATCGCGAAGCCGTTCCGGCTGCTCGACTGCTGCCAGGAGAACGACGTGGCGGGGGCGCTGATCGTGACCTCGGCGGAGCGCGCCGCCGACCTCGCGCAGCCGCCGGTCTACATCATGGGCGGCTGCGCCCGCGCCTCCAGCTACAACCCGAGCTGGACCTGGGGCCGCCCCGACATCACCGAGGGCTGGGGCAAGTTCGTGCGCGAGCGCTCCTTCTCAAGTGCTGGCATCGGTCCCGAGGACGTCGACATCGTCACGATGTACGACAACTTCACGACCACGCCGATGATGTACCTGGAAGCGTTCGGCTTCTGCGGCGAGGGCGAGGGCGGCGACTTCGTCGGGGGTGGGCGCATCCACCTCGACGGCGAGCTGCCGCAGAACACCAACGGCGGCCAGCTCTCCGAGGGCTACGCGCACGGCATCGGCTACCTGATCGAGACCACCCGCCAGCTGCGCGGCCGCACCGACGACGCCTGCGAGGGCTGGCGAATCGGCGAGCACAGTTACGACCGTGCGCAGGGCTGCCGCCAGGCCCTCGCGCGCGCCGATCGCCGCCGGCGCGCACGCGGCGAGACGGTCGAGCACCCGAGCCCGCCCACGGTCGCCTTCAGCGCGGGCGGCGGCGGCGCGCAACAGGGCTGGACCGTCGTGCTGCGCCGCTGAGGAGGCAGGAAGAGCCGATGGACGGGACGATCGACTACTCGCTGATCGCGCTGCAGCCGGACCCGGACTCCGAGGAGTGGTGGGCGGCGGCGCGCGAGCAGCGGCTGCTCGTGCGCGCCTGCGCCGCTTGCGGGCATCGCTGGTTCCCGCCCGCGCCGCTCTGTCCGGTCTGCCGCTCCTTCGAGCTCGCCTGGCACGAGGCGGAGGGCCGCGGCGTGATCGCCAGCTACGTCGTCGTCGCGCACACCGTGCTCCCGGCCTTCCGCGAGGCCGCGCCCTACGTCGTCGCCCTCGTCGAGCTGCCCGACTGCGCGAACGAGGACGGCGACCCCGTGCGCCTGCCCGGCGTGCTGCTCGACGGCGAGGACGCAGCGGGCGTCGGCGCGGCGGTCGAGGTCGCCTGGGAGCATGCGCCGGACGGCGCCTACACCGTGCCCGCCTGGCGCGCCCTCGAGATGCCGGCAGCCGAGGCCGCCGCCGTGTGGCGGCTCGACGCCGAGCTGGAGCGATCGGAGGCCTCGGCATGACGAAGCGACGGGCGCTCGAGGGCATCCGCATAGTCGATCTCAGCTGGGTGCGGGCCGGGCCGTGGGCGACGCGCATCCTCGGCACGCTCGGGGCGGACGTGATCAAGGTGGAGTGGCCGGAGCGCGGCACGGTGCACCACCAGGACCGCGTCACCACCATCGGCATGCTGGAGGATGCCGTCCCGAGCATGAACGGCAACCACTGGTTCGTCGAGAAGCACATGGACAAGCGCAGCGTCACGATGAACATGCGCGACGAGCGCGCGCGCGAGCTGCTGAAGCGCCTGCTCGCCGTCTCCGACGCGGTGCTGGAGAACTTCACCTCGCGCGTGCTCCAGAACTGGGGGCTCGGCTACGAGCAGATGCGCGAGCTGAACCCCGGCCTGGTCTATGTCTCGATGTCCGGGCTGGGGCACCAGGGCCGCGATCACTCCTACCGCACCTTCGGGCCGAGCGCGCAGGCGCTCTCGGGCCTGACCTCCATCTCTGGACTGCCGGGCGAGCCGCCCGCCGGCTGGGGCTGGTCCTACCTCGACGACACGAGCGGGATCTTCGGCGCGATCGCGATCGTGAGCGCGCTGCGGCAGCGCAAGCGCACCGGCCGCGGCCAGCACATCGATCTCTCGCAGGTCGGCCTCGGCATCGGCCTCGCGGGTTCCGCCGTCCTCGATGCGACCGTGAACGGGCGGCCCGCGCGGCGCGAGGGCTTCCCGCCCGGCAACCGCGCGCACTGGCCCGGCACGCCGCTGCTGCACAACTACCGCGGCGCCATCGCCGCCCCGCACAACGCCTACCGCACCGCGGGCGGCGGCTACAACGACTGGTGCGCGATCGTCTGCCGCGACGACGCCGACTGGCAGTCGCTCGTCGCCCTGATCCAGGAAACCAGCATGGGCTCGCCGCAGTGGGCCGCCGAGGCGCGCTTCGACAGCCTCGACGGCCGGCTCGAGCACCAGGCCGAGTTGGACGAGCGCATCGAGGCGTGGACGCTGACCGTCGGCAAGTACGAGCTGGCCGAGCGCTGCCAGGCGGCGGGCGTGCCGGCGATGCCCGTGCAGAGCAACGAGGACCGTGTCGAGCACGATCCGCAGTTGCGCCATCGCGGCCTCTTCTCGCACCACCCGCACCCGGTGCTGGGGGAGAAGGGCTACCAGAACCTGCCGTGGCACTCCTCGGCGATCGAGACCACGGCGATGCGCAGGGCGCCGCTCGCAGGCGAGCACAACCGCGAGGTGCTGTGCGGCCTGCTCGGCCTGAGCGAGGACGAGCTGCGCGCCGGTTACGAGGATGGCTGGCTCTGGCCGCCGAGCGAGCCGCTCGAGCCGTACCTGTTCGACGACGAGGCGGACGCCGGGACGGAGGACGCGCCATGAGCGAGGGCAAACCGTTCGCGGACCTGCGCGTCGTCGAACTGGGCGGCGAGGCCGGGCGCTGGTGCGGGCGTCTGCTCGCTGAGATGGGCGCCGACGTGATCAAGGTCGAGCCGCCCGGCGGCTCGGACGAGCGCGAGGTAGGGCCCTACTACCAGGACGAGCCGCACCGCGAGCGTTCGCTCTCCTTCTGGCACTACAACTGCGGCAAGCGCGGCGTCACGCTGGACCTCGAGGATCCGCGCGGCGCGGAGCTGTTCCGCACGCTCGTCGCCGAAGCCGACGTGCTGCTGGAGTCGCTGCCGCCGGGCACGCTGCCGGCGCTCGGCCTCGGGCCCGAGGAGCTGCGAGGCGCGGACCCGCGGCTGATCTACTGCTCGCTCACGCCGTTCGGGCAGGACGGTCCCTGGAGCGACTACATCGGCACGGACCTCGTGCACCTCGCGGCCGGCGGACAGATGGCCTCCTCCGGCTACGACGAGGAGGAGGCGCCGGACGCCCCGCCGATCGCGCCGGGCGGCGGCAACGCCTGGCACATCGCCGGCCACTACACGCTGCTGGCGATCGCGACCGCGCTGCTCGACCGTGAGCTGACGGACGAGGGGCAGTTCCTCGATGTCTCGATCCACGACGCGTGCGCGCTGACCACGGAGATGGCGGTCCCGATCTACTTCGCCACCAATCGCGTGCTGCGGCGCCAGACCGGCCGCCACGGCGCCTGGTCGCTGTCGCGTCCGCACACGCAGTTCCAGTGCGAGGACGGCCACTACGTGAACGCGATGTTCAACCAGCGGCTCTCCCCCGCGCAGTTGCGCAGCATCGGCGAGTGGCTCGACCAGTACGATGCCGCCGATGATCTGCTCGACGAGCGCTTCGCGGAGCAGCAGGTGGTGGTCGAGGAGCAGAACCACATCAGCGACACGCTGCGCGCCTTCTTCCCGAAGATCCCCAGCGAGGAGGCCTACCGCGGCGCGCAGGAGCGTGGCCACGCCTGGGGCGCGGTTCGCACCCTCGACGAGATCCTCGGCGACCCGCACTGGGAGGACCGCGGCTACTGGCAGGAGATCGAGCACCCCGAGCTGGGCGAGCGTTTCCGCTACTCCGGCGCCTGGGCGATCTGGTCCGAGACCCCGCTCGGCGTCACCCGCCGCGCGCCGCTGACCGGCGAACACAACGCCGAGGTCTACGGCGCGCTCGGCCTCGCTGCCGACGAGCTCGAGGCGCTGCGCGGCGACGGGGTGATCTAGGCCCGGGGTCGCCCGCGGGCTTGCGGCCTGCCTCTGGTCAGAGGGGGTTGCGCCAGCGCAGGCCGGGGAAGCGGCCGAAGTCTGCATCGGCTGAGTGGACTTCGGCCTGGTACTCCATCGCGAGCGCCGCGATATGCGCGTCGGTCACGAGGTTCCCGCCAACGCCAGCGGCCACGAGATGCTCGCGCATGAGCGTCAGGTGTTCGGCGCCGGGGTTGAGCGGCGTGATGTGTGGGAACTCGAACCACTCGCGCACGAAGTCGACTGCCTGCGAGGGGGTCAGCGGCTGGGTGAGGGCGCTCGGGTTAGTGATGACCCGCACGAACGCGGTGGAGACCACCCAGGGGATACCGACGGACTCGGGAACCGGCGATCAGGCCATCCCACCAGCGCAGCGCCGCGAGGTGGCTCGGGTCCTCCTCGTGGTAGGCGTAGATCAGCAAGTTGGCGTCAGGGACGATCACTCGTCGCCGGAAGCGCTGCGGCCCTGAACCTCACGGAAGTGCTCGAGGTCGAGTTGGTCCAGGAGATTCTTGAAGGCCTTGGGATCCCTGGGATCGATGCCGGGGACGTATCCGCTGCTAAAAGTTGGGACGCGGTATGGCCGGCGCGGGGGCTCGCCGTCGCTCGGGAGTTGGCCTGCCGGTGGCGGCATGCTGCGGCGCAGCGTCTCGTTCACGACTTGCCGGAATGGCTTGTCGTGCAACTGCGCCTGCTCTCGCAGGAACGCGGCGACATCGTCATCCAGGATGAGCGTCGTCTTCATACCAACATCATGATGCCTCGTCCGGCCGATGCCAAGACGGCTGCCGAGGCTGTCAGGCGCCGCTGGCGCCCGTCACCCCGCTCGCCCGCGGGGGAGCGGCTACCATGGGCGGCGCGAAGAGCACGGAGGCCACACATGCCCACTCCCGCCCGCGTCGTCGTCTGCCCGCAGGGCTCCCGGCGTCGTCGCTGCGCTGCGCATCGAGGAGGTCGAACTGCCCGATCCCGGGCCGCACCAGGTCGTCGTCAAGCAGCTCGCGAGCGGCGTCTGCCACTCGCAGCTGCACCAGATGCACGGCCCCCGGGCGCAGCAGCAGCTGCTCGGCCATGAGTCGACGGGCATCGTGCTCGCCGCCGGTTCCGAGGTGAGCCACGTCCGCGAGGGCGATCGCGTGATGGTCACCTGGGTGGTTCGCGACCCCGACGCGACGCGGCCGCCGGCGCCGGCGAGCCTGACGCTGGGAGACGGCAGCGTGGCGCAGTCGCAGAACACGTTCACGTGGGCCGACCACACCATCGCCGACGAGCAGTACGTCGTGGCGCTGCCCGACGACGCACCGACGGACGTGACGGCGATCATCGGCTGCGCGGTCATGACCGGCGCGGGGGCCGTCTACTACACCGCGGGCGTGCAGCGCGGCGAGAGCGTCGCGGTGTTCGGCGTCGGCGGTGTCGGCCTCTCGGCGATCACCGCCGCTGCGGTCATCGGGGCCGACCCGATCATCGCCGTCGACCTCAGCGAGGAGAAGCTGGACTTCGCGCGGCGCTTCGGGGCGACGATCGGCGTCAACGCCTCGGAGGTCGACCCCGTCGAGCGCATCCACGAGCTGACGCCGCGGCCCGATCAGCTCAAGCACAATGGGGAGCCGGTCAGCGGCGTCGACTACGCGTTCGACTGCATCGGCGTGCGCCAGACGATGGAGCAGATCATGCCGGCGGTGCGCGGCGGCGTGATCGGCCGCAGCACGGGCGGGACGGCCGTGCTCGTCGGCGTGCCGCAGACACCCGTCGAGCTCGACGCGCGCGACATGCTGATCGCCGAGAAGAAGTACATCGGCAGCATCGGCGGTTCATGCCGCCCGGACCGCGACTTCCCGATGTTCCTGCGCTGGTACCACGAGGGCGAACTGGACCTCGACGCGCTCGTGACCGCGCGCTACCCGCTCGACGCCATCAACGAGGCGACGGACGTGCTCGAGGCGGGCGGGATCTCGGGGCGCGCGATCCTCGAACTGGACTAGTTGGAACGGCGGTCGGCGCGCGAGACCGCGATGAGCCTGCGGTCGCGGCGGCAGCGGCTGCGGCAGGTCTACTACGGCTGGTGGCTGCTCGCCGGCTCGATCGCCGCGATGGCGCTCGGCAGCGGCGTCTCGTTCTGGGCCTTCGGACTCTACATCGAGCCGCTTGAGTCGCAGTTCGGCTGGTCCCGCGGCGAGGTCTCCGGCGCGCTCTCGCTGGGGCTGCTCACGGGCGGCCTGTCCGGGCCGCTGATCGGGCGCTGGATCGACGTGCGCGGGCCGCGCCAGGTGATCCTCTTCGGCGCGGTGACCACGGCGCTGACCTACGGCCTGCTCGCGACGACGAGCGAACTCTGGCAGTGGTACCTCTACTCGGCGATCAACGGCGTGTTCCGCCAGATGATGTTCTTCATCCCCTTCCAGGCGCTGATCTCGAGGTGGTTCGATCGCCGCCGCGGGGTGGCGCTCAGCATCCTCGGGACGGGGTTCGCGCTCGGTGGCGTCGTGGTGGTACCGGCGATGCGGGTGGTAATCGACTCGCTCGGCTGGGATGTTTCGTTCGTCGTCTCGGGCCTCGCGATCACGCTGCTCTTCGTGCCGCTCGGCACGCTGCTGGTGCGTAACGAGCCCTCGGACGTCGGCGCGCAGCCGGACGGCGCCGCACTGCCCGCGGGCAGCCTGGCCGAGGCGGAAGCGTCCGCACGCCGCGTCAGCGGCCTCACGCTGCGCGCTGCGATGGCGACGCCGCACTTCTGGCTGGTGGGGATCGGGTTCACGTTCTTCTTCTTCGGGCTGTTCGGGATGCTGGTGCACCAGATCCCGCTCTACGTCTCGATCGGTGTGCCGCGAGGCACGGCGGCGTTGATCGTCTCGGCCACGGCGGCGTTGGGGATGGGCTCGCGGCTTGCCTTCGGCTTGATTGCAGACCGCGTGACACGCTTCGAGCACCTGGTGATCGCGATGTGCGCCTGCCTCGCGAGCGCGCTGATCGCCCTGCTGCTGGACTCGGGCGTGGTCGGCATCACGCTGTTCGTGGTGCTCTGGGTGTGCGGCACGGGTGGTGGCCCGATCATCGAGGCGATGCTGCTGACGAGGATGTTCGGCCTCGCCCACTTCGCCACGCTGCTCGGCGCGATGTTGGTGATCGAGGAGCTGGGGCTGGTCATCAGCCCGACGATCGCCGGCTGGATCTTCGACGTGACGGGCAGCTACGACCTCGCGCTGGTGCTGTTCGTCTGCTCGTTCGGGTTGGGGGCGCTGCTGTTCGCCGTGGTGTCGCGGCTGCCGCCGCTGCGCTTCGATCCTGCGCGGGTGCGCTGACGCGTGGCGCGCGATCGTGGTTTCGCGGCGGCTGGCGCGGGAGGGTAGATCTGGAGGCACGGAGAAACCGATGGCAAGCAGCTTGTGCAGCCGCGGATCGCGCGGTCTGCGCGGACACGCTGTCAGTGCGAGGTACGTCGGAACTCGCACTCTTCGGCTCCACGCGTCCGCGACGAGGCTTCAGCCCCGACAGCGATATCGACATCCTCGTCAGCTTCGACGGACCCGCCGACTTCGGAGTGCTACTTCGGCGTCCAGTTCTACATTCGAGGATCTGCTCGGCCGGCGCGTCGACCTCGTCACGGACAAGGCGCTGCGCTACGGAGACTGCTGTTCCTATGTCGAGGCCGAGGCCGTTCGTGTCTGACGAGCCGCTGGGACCTGTACGTGGGAGACATGATCGAGGCCTGCGAACGGGTCGTCCTATACGGCCGGCATGGACCAGACGGCGTTCCTCGGCGACACGCTCACCTACGACGCGGCCTTGCGCAATCTGATGTGTCGGTGAAGCGGCAACCCACGTCCCGAACGTACGCGTAGCGCATCCAGACATTCCCTGGCGCGAACATCGTCGCGACGAGGAATGCGGCTCATCCACGCGTACCTCGGGATCGACGACGACCTCATCTGGGTGATCGTCCACCGCAGTGTCCCCGATCTGATCCCCCATCTGCTCGTGCTGCGAGAAGAGGCGGAGAGACAGGACTCGGCGGACGCCCCGTAGGCTGCGCCGCGTCCCCGGCTACACCCCCAGCCCGAGCGGCGTGGGCGGCTGCGTCGAGTAGTCGTAGAAGCCGCGGCCGGACTTGCGGCCGTGCAAGCCCAGCAGCGTCATCCGCTTCAGCAGCGGCGGCGGGCCGTAGCGCGGCTCCAGGTGCTCCGCGTACATGCTCTCCGCCACCAGGTAGAGCGTGTCGAGGCCCACGAGGTCGCAGAGCGTGAGCGGCCCCATCGGGTGGCCGCAGCCGAGCTGCATCCCGCGGTCGATGTCCTCGATGCTGGCGACGCCGCGCTCGAACGCGCGGATCGCGTCCATCAGGTAGGGCACCAGCAGCAGGTTGACGGTGAAGCCGGACTGGTCCTTCGCCGCGATCGGCTCCTTGCCGATGTCGCGCGCAAACGCCGTGGCGCGCTCGAACGCCTCGTCCGAGGTGGTGACCGTGCGCACGACCTCGACGAGCCGCATCGCCGGCGCGGGGAAGAAGAAGTGCATCCCCACGAAGCGGTCCGGCCGCCCCGTCTCGCCGGCCATCGCCGCGATCGTCAGGCTCGAGGTGTTCGAGGCGAACACGGCCTCCGCGTTCACGGCGGCATCCGTCTCGCGCCACACGGCGCGCTTCAGGTCCAGATCCTCCGTGACCGCCTCGATCACGAAGTCGCAATCCGCGAGGTCGGCGAGGTCGGTCGTCGGGTGGAGGCGACCTTCGGTGGCGGCGCGGTCCTCCGCGGACAGGCGGCCGCGCTCGGCGGCCGAGTCGAGCGCGCCGAGGATCGCGGACATGCCGCGCTCCAGCGGCTCCGCGCCGACCTCGCGCACGTGGGTCTCGAAGCCGGCCGTCGCGCAGACCTGGGCGATGCCGCCGCCCATCTGGCCGCAGCCGAGCACTCCGACGCTGCGAACGCCGCTCTCCGCCATCGTCATCCTCCTGCTATGTGACCTGCGCCGGTGTGCGCTCAGGCGAACGCCTCGACGATCACCGCCGCGCCCTGGCCGCCGCCGATGCACGCCGAGCCGAGGCCGTAGCGCTTGCCCTCGCGGCGCAGCGCGTGCAGCAGGTGCGCCGTGATGCGCGCGCCACTCGCGCCCACCGGGTGCCCGATCGCGATCGCGCCGCCGTGCACGTTCGTGCGCTCGCGGTCCAGTCCCAGCTCGCGCTCGACCGCGAGGTACTGCGCTGCGAACGCCTCGTTGACCTCGATCAGGTCCATGTCGTCGAGGCTGAGGCCGGTCTGCTTCAGCACGTCGCGGATCGCGGGCGCGGGTCCGATGCCCATGTGCGCCGGGTCCACCCCGGCCACCGCCCAGCCGACCAGCCGCCCGATCGGCTGCAGGTCGTTCGCCTCGGCGTACTCAGCGCTCGCCACGACGAGCGCGGCCGCGCCGTCGCAGATGCCGGAGGCGTTGCCGGCGGTGGTGACGCCGCCATCGCGGAAGACCGTCGGCAGCTCGGCGAGCCCCTCGAGGGTGGCGTCGGCGCGGATGTGCTCGTCGGCGCGGAACTCTGTCTCGCGGCCTCGCCGCCCGACGGTGATCGGCGTCACCTCGTCGTCGAAGACGCCGTCGTCCCAGGCCTGCTGCGCCCGCTGCTGCGAGCCGAGCGCGACCTCGTCGACCTCGTCGCGGTCGAGCTCGTAGCGCAGCGCGAGGTTGTCCGCGGTCTCGCCCATCGAGAGCCCGCAGTAGCGGTCGCTGAGCGACTCCCAGAGCGAGTCTTCGAGCTCGGCCTGCGCGGCGAGGCGCAGGCCCCAGCGCGCGCCCCGCACCACGTGCGGCGCCTGGCTCATCGACTCGGTGCCGCCGGTGAGCACGAGCTCGGAGCGGCCGAGCATGATCTGCTGCGCGCCCTGCGTGATCGCCTCGAAGCCGGAGCCGCAGAGCCGGTTCACGGTCAGCGCGGGCGTCTCGATCGGCAGTCCGGCCTCGAGCCCGATGTGGCGTGCGAGGTAGATCGCGTCCGCCGAGGTCTGCTGCACGTTGCCGAAGACGACGTGGCCGAACTCCTCGGTGGGCGCGCCGGAGGCGGCGATCGCGTCGCGCGCGACGGCGGCGCCGAGCTGCGTGGCGCTGAGGTCCTTGAGCGAGCCGCCGAAGCTGCCGAAGCCGCTGCGCACTCCGGAGAGGAAGACGGCGTCCCGCCCGCGTGCCTGCGTCGTCATGCGCCTCGCCCTCCCCGGCCGCGCGGGCGCTGCCGCCCGCCTCGCGCGAGGATACACCCGCATCCGCCGCGCGGCGTACGATGCGCGGCGCGCGGGCGGGATGCGAGGCGGGAGGCACGGCATGGACCTGGAACTGGCGGGCAAGGCGGCGATCGTGACCGGCGCCAGCCGCGGCATCGGCAAGGCCGTGGCGCGCGAACTGGCCCTCGAGGGCTGCGATGTGGCCGTCGTCGCGCGCGGGCGCGAGGCGCTGGAGGCGACCGCTGCCGAGATCGTGGCGGAGAGCGGCCGGCAGGTGCTGGCGCTGACCGCCGACATGTCCGACGACGCCTCGGTGGTGGCGATGGTGAAGGCCGCGCACGAGGCCCTCGGCCGCATCGACATCCTCGTCAACAACGCCGCCTCGCCCGGCAGCGCGCTGCCGCCCGTTCCGCTCGATGAGCTGACGGACGATCACGTGCGCGCGGACATCGAGGTGAAGGTGCTGGGCTACCTGCGCACCGCGCGGGCGGTCGCGCCGATCATGCGCGCGCAGGGCTGGGGGCCGGATCGTCAACGTCTCCGGGCTCGGGGCGCGCCGCGCGGGCAACACCTCGGGCAGCATGCGCAACGTCGCCGTCGCCGCGCTGACGAAGAACCTGGCGAACGAACTCGGGCCGCACGGCATCAACGTGACCGTCGTCCACCCCGGCGGCACCCGCACCGAGCGCACGGTGGCGATGATCGCCGCGCGCGCTCGGCGCAGGGCGTCCCCGAGGAGGAGATCGAGCGCCGTCTCGACGAGGGCAACTCGATCCGCCACCTCGTCGACGCGCGCGAGGTCGCCTGGGTCGTCGCCTTCCTCGCCTCGCCGAAGTCGATCTCGATCAACGGGGACGCGATCGCGACGGGCGGCGGCCCGGACACGGCGATCCACTACTGACGCCGAGGTCGGCCCGCCCTCACCCCAACGCCCTCTCTCCAGGAGAGAGGGGGCCGCAGTCCTCGGAGCCGATGGGGCTGCTGATCCGGCGGGGGTGTGGGGGCGAAGCCCCCATATGAAAGAAAAATCCGAGGGCGGGTGGGTGGGCCAGAGCGGCCCTGCGAGGTATCCCTCGCGTCCACGACACGACCGTGCGCACGCTCGTCCGGGATGGGGGTGTGGGGGGCGCAGCCGCCCACAGGAGACACGCGGTCGCCCTCGGAGCGCCCTCACCCCCGCCCTAATGGGGTTCGACCGGAACCCCGGAGCGATCTGGGCAGACTGGTCCGGGACCGGCCGGCCGGTGAGCACTTCCTCGCCCAGAGACCTTGGGATCTCCAGGGAGAGACCGTGCCCCGGCTGGTACGTCCGGGTTGTCCGCAGCACTCCTGGGGTGTCGTGCCTGAGAGCACTGTTCCATTAGGCCGTCGCAGGACCAGCCCGGCGGGTCGGAGCCACCAGCACGAAGCGGAAGGAGCGAAACACGATGGTCCTGTACGTGGGCGATGACTGGGCCGAGGCTCATCACGATGTCCAGCTCATGAACGAGGCCGGCGAGCAGCTCGCCGCCAGGCGGCTGCCCGAAGGCGTCGCGGGTCGTCGCCGCACTGCACGAACTGATCGCCGCGCACGCCTCGGAGCCGGGCGAGGTCGTGGTCGGGATTGAGACCGAGCGCGGGCCCTGGGTCGCGGCCCTGCTCGCGGCCGGCTACCGCGTCTACGCGATCAACCCACGCTCGGCGGCGCGCTACCGCGACCGTCACCATGTCGGCGGCGCCAAGTCCGACGCTGGCGACGCGAAGCTGCTCGCCGACCTCGTCCGCACCGACCGCCACAACCACCGCCCGGTCGCCGGCGACAGCGACGACGCGGGCGCAGTGCGGGTCCTGGCCCGCGCCCACCAGCAGCTGATCTGGGACCGCGTCCGCCAGACCAACCGCCTGCGCAGCGCGCTGCGCGAGTACTTCCAGGCGGCCCTGGTGGCGTTTCCCGACCTCGCGCACGGTGACGCGCTGGGGCTGCTGGCCACGGCGCCCGGCCCGCGTGAGGCGGCGCGGCTGAGCATCACCCAGATCCGCGCGGCCCTCCGCCACGGTGGCCGCAAGCGCAGCATCGAGCAGCGTGCCGCCGCGGTCCGCGCAGCGTTGCGCTCCCCGCAGCTTGAAGCGCCACCCGCCGTGAGCAGGGCGTTCGCCGCGAGCACCCGCGCGGCGGTTGCGCTGATCGCTGAGATCAATCGTCAGATCAAGGAGCTCGAGGCCGAGCTCACGAGCCATTTTGAGCAGCACCCGGACGCCGAAATCTACCGCTCCCTGCCCGGACTCGGCGTCGTCCTCGGCGCCCGGGTGCTCGGAGAGTTCGGGGACGACCCCGAACGCTACGACTCGGCGAAGTCCCGCAGGAACTACGCCGGTACCTCGCCGTTGACCGTAGCATCCGGCCGCAAGCGGACCGTGAAGGCGCGCTTCGTCCGCAACCGCCGGCTCTCCGACGCCGCCGGCCAGTGGGCGATGTGCTCACTGCAGGTCAGTCCCGGCTGCCACGACTTCTACCGGCGGCGGCGTGCTGTCGGCGACCTCCACCACCAGGCGCTGCGCGCCCTCGCCAATCGCCTCGTCGGCTACCTGCACGGCTGCCTGCAGGACGCGCGCCCTGCTACGACGAGGCCTGCCGCCTGGGCGCACCGGCATGACCGCGAGCAGCTCGCCGCTTGACGTCTTAGCACCCTGGGGTGTCTCTCCCTCGGGGCGAGGGGGCGGTCGGAGGGGACAGATGAGCGGGCCGCGCGCCGGCTAGCGGCCGGGGAACTCCGGCTCGCGGCGCTCGGCGAAGGAGCTGATGCCCTCGCGGGCGTCCTCGGTCAGGAACAGCCGGTCCATCGTCAGCTGGAGGAAGTCCTGCGCGCGCTGGAAGGCGTCGTCGTCGCGCAGGTAGACGGTGCGCTTCGCGGCGGCGACGCCGAGCGGGCCGTTCTTCGCGATCTCGCGCGCCAGCGCCTCCGCCTCGTCGAGCAGGTTGTCCGCGGGCACGGTGCGCAGCACGAGGCCGATCCGTTCCGCTTCCTGCGCGTCGATCATGCGCGCGGTGAACATCAGCTCCATCGCCCGCTCGGCGCCGATCGCGTTGGGCAGCGAGTGAGCGAGCGCCGTGTCGGCGGTGAGGCCGCGCTTCATCTGCGCCACCTGGAAGCGCGCGTCGTCGGCCGCGATGCGGATATCGCAGGCCATCGCGATGCCGAGGCCCATGCCGAGCGCGTAGCCGTTGATCGCGGCGATGACCGGCGCGTTGCAGCGCCGCAGCGCGTCGGTGATGTGCACCTCCGGGTGCGGGGGACGCCAGGGCGGGCGCTCGCCGCCCTGGCGCGCGGCGAGGGCGCCGACATCCGCGCCGGAGCAGAAGGCGCGCCCCGAGCCGGTCATCACGACGCAGCGGATGCGGTACTCGCCCTCGTTGAGGCCCCAGAGGTAGCCGCGCAGCTCGTCGCTCATCGCGTAGGTCCACGCGTTGAGCTTCTCGGGCCGGTTGAAGGTCACGAACGCGATGCGGTCGCGCTCCTCGATGATCAGGTCGCCGTCTTCGCTCATCTCGCCCTCCGCTTCGTGCTGTCCGTCTGGCCCTACGCGAGCACGCCGGACTCCTCCATCTGCCGCACTTCCGCTTCCGTCAGTCCGAGGTACTCCGCGAGCACCTCGGCGTTGTGCCCGCCGAAGGCGGGCGCGGGCCGCCGTAATCGTGGCGGCGTCTTCGAGAGGTGCCAGGCGATGCCGTTGAGCAGCTCGCCCGGCGTAAGGCGCGGATCGAGCTCGAAGTCCGCCCGCCGCTCGCGCAGCATCGGGTCCGCGATCACCTCCATGCCGTCGAGCACGGGGAAGGCGGGTACGCCTGCCGCCTGCAGTTGCTCGGTCAGCGCAAGCTTGTCCTGGTCGCGCGTCCAGGCGGCGATCTCCGCGTCGATCGCGTGGCGCGAGGCGCGCCGCGCCGCCGGCGAGGCGAAGTCCTCGCGCTCGAGCCAGTCCGGCCGCCCGGCGGACTGCCCGCGAGGGCGCGCCACTGCTCGTCGCCGTCGCAGGCGATCGCGATCCACTGGTCGTCGCCGACGGTGGGGTAGATGCCGTGCGGCGCGAGGAAGCCGTGCGTGTTGCCGACGGGGCCGCAGTCGCGGCCGTTCCAGGTGTACTCGATTACGCCCTCGGCGAGGCCGGTGAATCCGGCCTGCGCCTGCGCCAGCTCGATGTGCTGGCCCTCGCCGGTGCGGCAGTGGTGCATCACCGCCGCGAGGATGGCGAGCGCGCCGTAGGCGGCGGCGATCGGGTCGAGCTCGGCGGCCTCCTCGCAGAGCATGCCGTCCTCGGGGTAGCCGCTCACCGCCTTCATGCCGTTGAGCCCGGTCAGCGTCGGGCCGTAGGAGACGAGGTCCGACCACGGTCCGGTGGCGCCCGCGGGCGGCATCGAGATCATGACGAGGCCGGGGTTATCCCTCGATAGCGCCTTGTAGCCGATGCCGAGGCGCTCGGCGGTGCCGGAGCCGAAGTTCTCGAGCACCACGTCGGAGACGCTGGCGAGACGGCGCACCATGTCGGGGCCGTCCGGGTGGCGGAGGTCGATGTTCACGGAGCGGCGGTTGCGCAGGATCCACTCCCACGACATCGGGTCGGCGGGGTCGGAGCCGCCCTTGACCCCGGACATCCAGGCCCGCGTGTTGGTCGTGAGCTTGATCACGTCCGCGCCGAAGTCGGCGAGAAAGCGGATCGTCTGCGGCCCGGCCCAGACGATGCCGAGGTCAAGGATGCGCAGCCCCGCGAGCGGCTGGCCCTCGTTGCGCGGCCCGATCATGGCGTCCGGCCGCACGCGCAGCGGGGCGGGCGGGTGGCGCTCGCCCTCCCATGTGCTCGCCGGGGCGTCGTCGAGGCGCGGCGGCGGTCCCGGCTCCCGCCAGGGCGTCGCCGAGAGGTGGTACGGGCGGCCGGGCACGCGCAGCGGGGGATGCGGCCCCGGCGCGTCGGTCAGCCAGTCGCGCTCGTTGGGGTGATCGGCCTCGCAGACCTCGGGGATCGTCAGCACGGGCTGGCAGGAGATGCGCTTGCGCCGGCACAGCTCCCAGAGTTCGGCGTTCGTCCACTGCTTGAGCAGCGACGCGAACGGGCCCTGGAGCAGCGCGTCGAGTTCCACGCCCTGCTCGGGCGTGATGTCGCGCCGGAAGCCGGGGCTGCCGAGGTTCCACACCAGCGGCTGATGCGCCCACTCGGGATCGCCGAGGCCGACCAGGAAGTCCTGCCAGTGGCGCGGAACTTGCGTCATGATCGCGAAGTGCCCGTCCTTCGTCGGCCACGGCCCCCAGACGCCGCCGCTGATCCGTGCGCCGTTGCGCTGCGGCGTGAGGTAGCCGAGATAGACGATCTGCGGGATGCCGTGCCCCCAGATCGCGAGGTTCGAGGCCTCGAGGCTGCCGACGTCGACGAGCTGCCCCTCGCCGGTCTTCGCCTTGTGCAGCAGCGCCGTCAGCAGCGCGCCCGCGAGCTGGACCGCGCCGTGGTGGATGTCGGCGCCGTCGAGCGGGGCGTTGAGCGGCTCGCGCTCCGCGTCGCCGACGCGGTGCGCGACGCTGGAGCCGGCGTAGGCGTGGATCGGGTAGCCGAGCCACTCGGCGTAGGGCCCGGTGAAGCCGTAGATCGTCGCCGTCCCCACGACGAGGCCGGGCCGCTCGGCCAGCAGCACGTCCGGATCGAGGCCCGCTGCCCGCGCCTGCGAGGGGCGCATGCCCATCAGCAGCACGTCGGCGTCGTCGAGCAGGCGCTGCAGCGCCGCGCGGTCCTCGGCGCGCGCGAGGTCGAGCCGCGCGCCGCGCTTGCCGCCGTTGAAGTAGATGAAGAGGCCGCTCTGCTCGGCTCCGGGCTCGTCGTTCGGGAAGGGGCCGTGCAGCCGCAGCTGATCGCCGTGGGGCGGCTCGACCTTGATCAACTCGGCGCCGAGGTCGCGCAGCAGCTTGCCGCAGTAGGCGAGCTGCTTGCCCTCGCCGACCTCGACGATGCGGATGCCATCGAGCGCGTGCGCCATCGATCTGACCTCGATCAGCCCGTCCGGGACTCTACCGCCTCAGCGCCGTCGCCTCAGCGCCAGCACCTTGGCCACCCGGCAGCGGAGAGCATAGCCGGGGTTGCGCGTGAGGCGTACGAGGGGCGGTCATGCCTCGTCCGCGAGCCACTCGGGCAGCAGGCGTTCCAGCACGCCGTCCAGCTCCTCGTTGCTGTAGAAGTGGATCGTGAGCGTGCCGCGTCCGCCGCGCCCGCGGCGCAGTCCCACCTTCGTCCCGAGCTGCAGCCGCAGCGCGTCCTCGAGCGCCTCGATGTCCGGGTCGCGCACCGGGCTGGCGGTGGGCGGCGCGGCCACGGTCGGCTGTGCCTCGCGGGCGAGGCGCTCCGTCTGGCGCACGCTCAGCCCCTCGCGCTCGATACGGGCGAGGATCTCGAGGCGCGCCGCGTTCGAAGGCGCCCCCAGCAGCGCGCGGGCGTGGCCCTCGCTGATGCGGGCGGCCTGCAGCGCCTCGAGCAGCTCCGGGGGCAGTTCCAGCAGCCGCAGCCGGTTCGCCACCTTCGCCCGCGAGCAGCCGACGCGGTCGGCCGTCTGCTGTTGGGTCATCCCGAAGTCGTCGATCAGCCGCCGGTAGGCACGCGCCTCCTCGATCGGGCTCAGGTCCTCGCGCTGGACGTTCTCGATCAGCGCCAGCTCGAGCTGGTCGCGGTCGGTCGTCTCGCGCACGGTAACCGGGACGCGCGTCAGGCCGGCGGCGGCCGCGGCGCGCAGCCGCCGCTCGCCGGCGATCAGCCGGTAGCGGGGGCTGCCGGGCTCGCCTCGAGGCAGCTCCGTCACCAGCAGCGGCTGGATCACGCCGTGCTCGCGCACCGACTGCGTCAGCTCCTCGAGCGCCGTGTCGTTCATCTCCGTGCGCGGCTGCTGCGGATTCGTCTCGATCTGCTCGATCGCGATCTCACTGACGGGCCGCCCGGCGAGCTCGCCGGAGGCCGCGGCGCCCGGGATCAGCGCGCCGAGGCCGCGTCCGAGGCCTCGCGGTTGTCCTCGATCAGTCGTCACCGGGCACCTCCGCTCCGGGGAGTGCGAGTCGTTCGATCAGCTCGTCGGCGAGCCGCCCGTAGGCCTCGGCGCCGGCCGAGGTCGGGTCGTACTGCTGGATCGTCAGTCCGTGGCTCGGCGCCTCCGAGAGCCGTACCGAGCGCGGGATCACCGCCTGGAAGGTGCTGTCGAAGTGGCGACGCACTTCCTCCTCGACCTGGTGCGCGAGGTTGGTACGGCCGTCGAACATCGTGAGCGCGATGCCGAGCAGGCGCAGCTCCGGGTTCAGGTTCTGCTGCACCAGGCTGATCGTTTGCGAGAGGTGCAGCAGGCCCTCGAGCGCGAGGTACTCCGCCTGGACGGGCGCGAGCGCCTCGTCGGCAGCGGCGAGGGCGTTGACCGTGAGCAGGCCGAGCGAGGGCGGGCAGTCGATCAGGATCACGTCGAAGCGTTCCCGCAGCGGCGTCAGCGCGCGCCGCATCCGGAACTCGCGCGCCATCACCGGCACCAGCTCCACCTCGGCGCCTGCGAGGTCCAACGTCGCCGGAGCGAGCGAGAGCCCTCGCGCGCCGGTCTCGACCAGCGAGCCGTCGAGCGGGCGCTCGCCGACGAGCGCGTCGTAGAGGCCGCCGTCCTCGTTGCGCGGCTGGCCCAGCGCCGAGGTCGCGTTCGCCTGCGGATCGGCGTCGACGAGCAGGACGCGCAGCCCTCGCTCGCCGAGCGCGGCGCCGAGGGAGATCGCGGTCGTCGTCTTGCCGACGCCGCCCTTCTGGTTCACCACCGCGATCACGACGGCCACGTCACGCTCCAGAGGGGATCGCGACGCCAACGGCGGGCAGCGCCTGCGCGCCGCGCTGTCCAAGCGACGCCGAGGCGAGTTCCGCCCCGATCCGCGCGGCTGTGGTGTCGTCGGCGCCGCGGGCGAGGGCAATCATGAACGCGACCGCGAATATGTCGCCGCAGCCCGTCGAATCGACCGCCGCGGCCGGCCGCGCGGGCGTCTCGATCCGCTCGCCGCCTCGCAGCACCGTGGCGCCGCGCGCGCCGCGTGTGACGACCACGCGCTCGGCGGCGCTGGCGAGCGCGTGGAGCGCGTGTGCTCCCCAGCCCGCGATCTCGTCCTCGGAGAGGAAGACGCTGGTCCGTCCATCGACGGCGTCGCGCAGCACGGGCGGCGGCTCGGTCGCGTGCGTGATGAGGCCGTCCGTGCCGATCTCACGCAGCAGTCCTTGCGCGAGCAGGGCGCGCCGCCGCGCCCGCACCGCGGCGAACGAGGCGAGATCGAGATCGTCGGCGAGCAACGGCGCGAGCACGAGTAGATCGAGGGCGTCGCCAGGGGCGTGGGAGGGCGGGAGGTCGGAGGCGCTCAGCGCGCGCTCGGGCCGCGCGAGCAGGCGCAGCCGCCGGGTGTCCGCGTCGTCTGCGGAGAACGTATGTGCGAATGTAAGCGTATGCGACGCCTCGACGATGGTGGCGTCGTGCCCGCGCAGCGCCTCGAGGTCGGCGTCGGGGCCGGCGATGGTGAGGAGTTGCGCGCGCACGCCGAGGGCGGCCGCCGCCCTCGCACCGTAGACGACCGCGCCGCCGGGCCGCCGCTGCTCATCGACAAGATCCCAGGTCGCGGCTCCGGCAATCAGCAGGGACGGCGCACGCGCGGGATCAGGGTCCGGCGCGCCGTGGCTGGAATGCCGCTCCCGCACGTTCGAGGTGCTCCCTACCTGTTCGGCCCCTCGTCGTCCTCGTCGTCCGGCTCGTCGTCGTACTCGGCGTCGTCGGGTTCGCCGTCGGCTTCGTCGTAGTCGACGTCCGCGTCCTCGGGCTCGTCGTCGGGTTCGTCCTCGTATTCGGCGTCGTCCCCGGCGTCGTCGGGTTCGTCGTCGTATTCGGCGGCGTCCCCGGCGTTCTCGGGTTCGTCTTCGTACTCGGCGGCGTCCCCGGCGTCCTCGGGTTCGTCTTCGTACTCGGCGGCGTCCCCGGTGTCCTCATCATAATCGTCGTAGTCGTCGCCGTGCTCTTCTTCGTGCTCTTCGTTGTAGTCCGTGGGGAGCACCTCGACCTGGCGGTCGTTGCCCGAGCCGACGCTTTCCGTGGTGACACCCGGCTCCTCGCTGAGGGCGAGGTGGACGATGCGCCGCTCGGCGGGCTTCATCGGCTCGAGGGTGATGACGTCGCCGGTCTCGCGCACCTCGGCGGCGACGCGTTGCGCCATCTCGACGAGCGAGTTCTCGCGGCGGCGCTTGTAGCCCTCGACATCGACGGCGAAGACGTGGTTGGCCTCGCCGTAGTGGTAGCGCGTGATCACGTTGAGCAGGTACTGGAGCGCGCCCAGCGTCTCGCCGCGGCGGCCGATCAGCAGTCCCAGCTCGTCCGAGGCGTCCTCCGTGTCGCCGAAGATCTCGAAGACCTGGGCGGTGCGTCCCACGCCGTCGCCGGCGGTTTCCGGTGCGCGCGCCTCGATCTGCGTGTCCATGAGGCCGAGCAGGGTGAGCAGTTCGCGGAGCGTGCTTCCGGCGAAGTCGATCTCGTCCTCGGCGTTGGCGCTGGGAGCGGTCGGCAGGTCGTCGGGTGCGCCCGGGACGGGCGGCAGTTCGCCCTCGAAGGGGATGCGCTCACGATCGCGGTCGCGCGGGCCGGCGTCCGGGCCGCCGCGCTTGCGCTCGCGGTCCCCGCCGCGACCGCGACCGCGCCCGCGTCCACCGCGACCCCCGCGCCGTCCGCCACCGCGGTCCTCGCGGGGCGGGCCGTCGTCGCGTGCGCCGCCGCGGTCCTCGCGGGGCGGGCCGTCGTCGCGTGCGCCGCCGCGGTCCTCACGGGGCGGGCCGTCGTCGCGTGCGCGTCCGCGGTCCTCGCGGGGCGGGCCGTCGTCGCGTGCGCGTCCGCGGTCCTCACGGGGCGGGCCGTCGTCGCGTCCGCCGCCGCGGTCCTCACGGGGCGGGCCGTCGTCGCGCTGCCCGCCGCGCTGCCCACCGCGTTGTCCGCCGCGCTGCCCACCGCGACGGCCCTGGCGGCGTCCGCGGCCGGGGGTCGCCCGGTCGTCCTTGGTGGTGACGCGGACGATGGCGTCCTCGCCGCCGAAGCCGAGCAGGCCGCGCTTACCCTCGCGGATTACCTCGACGTCGACGTGATCGCGGCCCACCCCGAGCCTGGCGAGAGCCCGCTCGACGGCGTCGTCGACCGTCCTGCCGCTTACCTCCTCGACGCTCATCTATGCCTCCTGCCTCGTCTCCGCCGTCGCCGTCTGCGTCCGGCGGCTCATTGCCGTCTGTAGTCTCGTCCGAATCGCCGGATGCCCCGCGCGTGCGTTCGCGTTCGCGGCGCCGATCACGCTCGCTGCGGGTCTCGATCTCCGTCGACAGCCCGATGCGCGCGCGCACGAACACCGGGATCAGCGAGCCCCACGTGAAGTCGCCGGGCCCGACGAAGACCCACTGCAGTACCAGGCCGATCAGCGTGCTCGCCGCCCAGTAGAGCCCCAGCCCGGCCGGCACGAACATCGCGAACCAGCCGAACATCAGCGGCAGCATCCACTGCATCATCTGCTGCGTCTGCGCCTGCGAAGTGCCCGACTGCGCGGCCGTGCGCGACGAGGAAATGCGCTGCGTCAGCCACATCGAGCAGAAAATCACCACCACCAGCCCGATGTTGCCGTTGGCGGACAGATTCATGCCCATGAAGCTGGTGCCGAGCGGGATCGCGTTCTGCACCGGATCGTAGTCGTAGAGGCGGTCGGAGAGCTCGAGGATGTCCTCGGGCGCTTGCGAAAGCGTGAGCCGGATCACGGAGAACAGCGCGAAGAAAATCGGCATCTGGACGAGCTGCGGCCCCACGCAGCCGATCGGGTTGACGCCGCCGCCGATCGTCTTGCGGGCGCGATTGAGTTCCTTCGCGGATGCGTCGGCGACGCGGACGGCGTGGACGCGTTCGAGGTGCGTGGCGTACTGCTCGAACAGCTCACCCTTGTCGGTGTGTTGTGCCGACCAGTCGCACTCGACCGGTTGGCGGAGGAGCGTGGCGGCGAGGCCGGCCTTCTCGCAGCGCAGCGTCTTGCGCCGGTAGAGCTTCATCTGCTCCTCGGAGCGGCGCTTGGGGTCGGAGTGCTTCTTCTGGATCGCCGCCATATCGGGCTGCAGGTCCTGCAGTCCCCGGGTCGCGCGCAGGGTGCGCATCGTCAGCGGGAAGGTGATGACGCGCGTGATCACGGTGAAGACGAGGATCGCGGCCCCGTAGGAGCCGAACGCGATGATGCTGAGCAGCACCATGAAGTTGACGAGCGGCGTCTCCAGCAGCAGCTGCCAGGTATCGGTCATTGTCGCTCCGCCGTTCTCCGGCCGCCCCCGGAGCGGTCATCGCGTCTGGCGCTGTGCGGCCTCGGCTGTCTGCTGATCGGCATCATCGGCGCTCGTAGATGATGGCGGCGCGGCCGGACTGCGGGTCGACCTCGATCAGATCGCCCCGTGTGGTCGCGTAGATCAGGCTGGAGGCGAGCACGAGCGGGTCGGCGAGGAAGCGGTGACCGGGCAGCGGCGCGGTCCAGCGCACCTCGCCGGTGGCGGGGTCGATGCCGAAGATCACGGCTTCCTCGGCTGCGACGATGAGGATGCCGGCTGCGAGGACGGGGCGGGCGCGGATCTCGCTGTCGAGCTGGTTGAAGCGCCAGCGCACGCGCCCGCCGTCGCCGCCGCTGACGTTGAGCGCGTAGACGCTGCCGCGTGTCGAGGCCGCGTAGACGGTGTCGCCGGCGATCAGCGGGCGCGCCCAGAACCAGCCATCGCCCGCGAACGCCCACTCCTCGGCGCCCGTGTCGGCGTCGAGGGCGTGCAGCGTGCGGTTGAACGAGCCGACGACCAGCAGGTCGCCCTGGAGCGTGGGGTCGCCGGGCACGGCGCCGCTGAGCGTCGTAGTCCAGCCAGTGCCGCCGACGAGGCTGACGGAGCGCACGCGATCGTCGAGGGCGGCGACGTAGATCGCGCCGCCGCCGAGCGCTGGTTGCGACCAGATCCGTTCCCCGGTCTGCGCGAGCGATGCGCCAACGGCGCCGCTTGCGACGGTAATCGGGATGACCGTGCCCCCCTCGGTGGCGACGTAGAGCGTTTGGCCGTCGAACGCAGGTGTGGCGACGACGTGGTCCTCGATATCGCGCACCCACACGATGCGCGGCGGCTCGAATGCGAGGTCGAGCGCGACGACTTCGCCCGAGTAGCCGGCGACGTAGAGCGTATTGCCGTCGAGGATCGGGGTGGCGTAGACGGCTTCGAGGTCGACATCGTCGTCATCGCCGGGGAAGCGCCAGGCGATGCGCTCGTCGATGTCGTCGGTGCCGGGGTTGTCGCTGACGCTGAGCCGGATGGCGGCGAGTTCGCCAGTCTTGTGCTGCAGGATCGTCAGGTCGCCGGCGCGGACGGGCGCCGCCCAGCCATCGGGGCTGCTGACGTTGCTCGCGCAGCCGGCGAGCAGCGGCAGCGCGGCGAGCAGGACGAGCGCGCCCAGCGCAGCGAGACGCCGGCGCACGGCCGGAAGGCGCCCGCGCCCCGGGCCGCGCTGGGCGAATGTTTCACGTGAAACATCGGCGGGGGACGGCCTAGATGCCGATACGGGCGGCTTGAGCGCTGATGATCGGCTCATGTGGATAAGCGTATGTGCGATTGTGGTTAGCTCGCCTTCACGTTCCGGGGCAGATCGTCCCCGCGCAGATCCTCACCGCGCGCGTCCGCTGGCCTCGCGGGCTGCCTCGGGGGAACCGGGTCGTAGCCGCCCGCGCGGCCGGGATGGCAGCGTCCGAGCCGCCTCAGCGCCAGCCAGCCGCCGCGCAGCGCGCCGTGACCCGCGATCGCCTCGATCGCGTACTGCGAGCAGGTCGGCTGGTAGCGGCAGGCAGGCGGCAGCAACGGCGAGATCGCCCGCTGGTAGCCGCGAATCAGCAACAGCAGCGGTTTCGACGGCGTCAGCACGTGCTCATCGCCTGCTTCACCGCTTCCCGCCATCCGCGAGCCCGGCGCGCCTCGCGCAACTCGCGAGGGCGTCGCGCAGCTCGCCGAAGCTGGCGCCGCGGCTCTGGGGCCGCGCGGCGATCACGATGTCGTGACCGGGCGCGAGCGGCAGCGCGCGCACGATCTCGCGCAGCCGGCGCTTCACGCGGTTGCGCACCACCGCGCCGCCCACCGGGCGCCCCACCGCGTAGCCGACGCGGCAGTGTGCGCGGCCGTTTGGCCTCGAACGGAGCGTGAGCAGGCGATGACGCACGGGCGGAGCGGCAGCGCGGCCGCCGAGCATCGCCTCGAAGTCGCGCCGCTGGCGCAGCCGCTCGCAGCCGTGCGCTGCCGGTGCATTCGTGGGGCGGAACTGGCCCATGGGCCTCGTACTAGGCCGAGAGACGTGCGCGGCCGCGGGCGCGGCGGCGCCTGAGCACCTCGCGACCGCCGCGGGTCGCCATCCGTGCGCGGAAGCCATGTTTGCGCTTCCTCGGGATCCGCTTGGGTTGCCAGGTTCGCTTCGGCACGTGGGACTCCGTCCGGTGTGTTACGGCGGTCGGTCGCGAGGTTGGTCGCGAGGTGCGGCAGGTCTGTGGCCGCCGAAGTGAGTGTCTGCGGAGTATATGGGCCCGCCTGCCGGACGGGCAATCGAAGGCGCGGACTCAAACCGCAGCGGTGGTAGACTGCCGCACGGACGGGAGCTGCGTGGACGTCGCCTCGAGGTCCACGCCGGAAGTTGAACCGGAGGTGGGCGTGCGACGGCTGTTGCGACGGAGTTGCGGCGTTGCGGGCGGTATCACGGCGGGCGTGCTGGCGGCTCTGCTGCCCTCGATGGCCGCGGCGTCACACGGCGACCGCGCGCTGGACCCGCCCGCCGATATGGGGACGGCACTGCTGCTGGCCGGCCTCGTGCTGGCCGCCGGCCTGGTGCTGACCTCGATCGGCTACCTCTACCGGCGTCAGCGCGGCCTGCACTGGGACTACCAACTCCCCCACGGCGCGCTCTCCGAGGGGCAAACGGCCAGCACCGACGATCACGACGAGAGCTCGCACTAGCCCGTCGTGCCAGACACGGGAGGGACCATGCTGCAGCCAGGCGATTCTCTGCCGCAGTTCTCACTGCGCGACCCTGATCGCGAGAAGTTCACCGACGAGGAACTGCGGGGCGCCATCGCGGTTGTCGCGTTCTACCCGATGTCCTTCACCGGCGGCTGAACGCGCGAGATGGAGGGCTTTCAGCGGCGCTTCCGCGAGCTGAAAGCCATGAACGCCCGCGTGGTGGGCGTGAGTTCCGATACCTGGGCGACGCAAGGCGCATTCGCGCGCGAGATCGGCCTCGAATTCCCGCTGCTCTCGGACTGGCCGTCGAACCGCACGATCGAGACCTTCGGCGTCGGGCGCGATCAGGGTCCGACGGCGCTCCGCGCCACCTTCGTCTTCGACGCCGAGGGCGTGCTGCGCACGGTCATCGACGACCAGGGCGAGATGGAGGCGCACCCGGACGGCGCCGTCGAGGCCGTCCAGGCCATCGTCGACTCGCAGTAGACGGCGCCAGGCATCGCTGATCGCGTCGCGGCGCTGCCTCGGCGCGCGCGCTGTTAGTCCTCGTCGTCGAAGTCGTCGCCGGGCGCGGCGGCGGCGGGGAGCAGCGGGTCCGGGCGCTCCTCGCGACGCTCGCGCGGCGCCGGCACCTCGCGCGCCGCGGCGACGATGCTCTCGAGGTCGCTTGCGTCGCCCCCTGATGCGAGCGCGGCGGGCGCTCCAGCGTCGCGCCAGACCCGCAGCGCCTCGGCCGTGACGTCCGCCGCGACCGGCACGATCAGCGGCTTCCGCGTCAGTTCGGCAATGCGGCGCGCCCGTAGTTGATCGCGTACGCTCAATGAACCTGCGCGTGCCGGTATCAGAAGCGCGACGAGGTCGAGCGGCTGGAGCAGCCGCAGGTCATCCTCGGACGCGCCGGCGTCGCCGAGCAGGCCGACGTGGCCGAGTTCGTCGCGGAGCAGCGCGGCCGCCTCGGTCTGCGCGTCGTCGAAGACGAGGAAGTCCGCCCCCGCCTCGATCAAGGCGTCTGCGTCGCTGCCGGAGGCGGCCTCGAGGCGCGCGCCCACGGGCAGATCGCCCCCCGCCTCGACGACGGCCTCGAGCCCCTCGAGCCCGGCGCTGTGCAGGAGCGCATCGACGCCCGCCGCCACGGCCGCCGAGGCGGCGTCTGCATCGTCGACCTCGGCGATCACGATCACGTAGCGGTGCGTGTCCGCCTCGCGGGTGCGGGGCGCGAAGCCGAGCGGGCCTGGGCGGCGCTGGAAGGTGCGGCGAATGCGGTCGCGGAGCTTGCTCATGGGCTGGGGGCTCTCCCTCTCCGGGTTGCGGTCGCGGGCCGGACGCGGAGCCGGTGCGGCCTGGCGGTGATCCTCGCCGCATCACCGCGCCGGGCGCAACCTCGCGGCTGGGCGAGTGCGGCGGATAGACTCGCGGGCGCGGCGCGCACGGGACGGTGGGACGGCATGGCGGCGACGGTCGAGGGGTTGGCGCCGGACGAACGGGCAAGCCTCGAGCGGCGCGTCATCGCGTCCGCATCGATGGCGCACGCCGGGACGCACGCGCTGGAGCTCGTGTACGCGGCGCTGCTCGTGCGGATCGGCTTCGAGTTCGGCGCGGACCTCGCGATGCTGGGCGCGGTGGGCAACGCCGGCACGCTGACGTTCGGCGTGTTCGCGGCGCCCTCCGGCTGGCTCGTCGACCGCTACGGACCGAGGGCGGTGATGACGCTCTCGCTGGGCAGCGCGGCGGGCTTTGCGCTGGTCGTCGCGCTCTCGCCGAACCTCTGGCTGCTCGCGGGCTCGCTCACGCTGCTCGGCGCGGGTATCGGCCTCTACCACCCCGCGGGCATCTCGATGGTGGCGACGGTGGCGAGCCGCCGCGGGGCGGCGCTCGCGACGCACGGCGTGGCCGGCATCATCGGCATCGCGTTCGCGCCGGGAGCGGCGATCGCGATCGCGATCGCGACCGATTGGCGCGTCGCCTACGTCGCATTCGCGGCGCTGGCGGCCGCGATGGCGATCCTCATCTGGCGCATCTCGCCGGACCAGGAGACGGCGGAGCGGGCCGCTGCCGAGTCGGCGCGCGCGGAGCTGGCGAGGCCACCCGCCCGCCGGCGCACGACGCCGCCCCCGCCGGGCGGCTGGTTCACGCGCCCGCTGCTGGTGCTCTACGCGGCGGCGATCGGCGTGGGCTTCATCTACCGCGGGTCGCTGACCTTCCTGGCGGTGCACTTCGAGCGCGAGCTGGGGATTTCGCTGTTCGGCTGGGACGCCGAAGCGATCGCCGGGGCGACGGCTTCGCTGGCGCTGCTGCTGGCGGTGCTGGGCCTCGTCAGCGGCGGCTGGCTGAGCGATCGGATGCCGCTCGAGCGTGCGATCCTGCCTTACGCGCTGGCGACGCCGTTCTTCCTGTTCGCGATGGCGGGCATGAGCGGCGTGGCGCTGCTGCTGGCGGCGGCCGGGTTCGCGATCTGCAGCTGGGCGCAGCAGCCGATTATGAACGGGCTGATCGCGGACTACGCGCCGCCGGGCGCGGTCGGGCGCTCGTTCGGGATCTGGTTCACGCTCGTCTTCGGCGTCGGATCGCTGGCAAGCACGGTCACCGGCGTGGTCAGCGAGCGCTGGAGCACCGGCGCGACGTTCGCCGTGCTCGCGGTCTGCGGCGTGGCCGTGGCGCTGCTGCTGGCCGCTGTGGCGCAGGGCGCGGAGCGGCGTCGCGCCGCCCTCGAGGCGTAGCCGAGCGCTCGTGGCGGGCGGTCCGGCGGGGTCTGCAAGGGTGGAAGCTGGAGCCGGCGGGGGGATTCGAACCCTCGACCTGCTGTTTACGAAACAGCTGCTCTACCTCTGAGCTACACCGGCCTCGATGGGCGCATGGCCCGTGAATCATTGAAGCCCCCGCGCCCGCGGCCGTCAATCGCCGCGCGCGCGTCCGGTGGTGGGGGCCAGCAGTCCGCGCGTCCTGCTCGCTGAGGTGACAGCCGGATTCCTCGAGGAAGCGTGATGTGCTGTCGCCTGACGTGACTGGTGACTAGAACGCGACGGTCTGCTGGTACTCGCCGAAGACCCGGCGCATGACACCCATGATCTCCCCAAGCGTGGCGTAGGCGTTCACTGCGTCCAGGATGGGCGGCATGACGTTGGTGTGCGGGTCGGTGCAGGCCCGCTCGAGCGCCTGCAGCGTGTCCGTCACCCGCTGCTGGTCGCGCTCGGCCCGGACGCGCTCGAGGCGAGCCATGTGGCGGTTGAAGCTGTCCTCGTTGATGCGGATGGTGGGTACCTGCGCCTCGTCGTCCATCACGTACTCGTTCACGCCGACGATGACACGCTCGTTCGTCTCGATCTCCCGTTGGTAGCGCCAGGCCGCCTCGGCGATCTCGGCGTGGAAGAAGCCGTCCTCGAGCGCGCTGATCACCCCTCCGAGGTCGTCGATCTTGTCGAAGTAGCGGAGGCACTCGCGCTCCATCTCGTCGGTCAGCGCCTCGACGAAGTAGCTGCCGCCGAGCGGGTCGACGGTATTCGCCGCGCCGGACTCATGGAGGATCACCTGCTGCGTTCGCAGCGCGAGTCGCGCCGCCTCGTCCGAGGGCAGCGCGAGCGCCTCGTCCAGCGAGTTCGTGTGCAGGCTCTGCGTCCCGCCGAGGGCCGCCGCCAGCGACTGCACGGTCGAGCGCACGATGTTCACTTCGGGCTGCTGCTTGGTGAGCGAGCAGCCGGCCGTCTGTGCGTGGAAGCGCATCCAGAGGCTGCGCTCGTTCTTCGCCCCGAAGCGCTCCTTCATCACTCTCGCCCAGATCCGGCGCGCCGCGCGCAGCTTCGCGATCTCCTCGAAGAAGTCGTTGTGAATGTTGAAGAAGAACGAGATGCGCGGGGCGATCGCGTCAACCTCAAGGCCGCGGTCGACGCACCACTGGACGTACTCGATCCCGTCCCGCAGCGTGAACGCCAGCTCCTGCGCCGCCGTCGAGCCTGCTTCCCGGATGTGGTAGCCGGAGACGGAGATGCTGTTCCACAGCGGCATCTCCTCGCTCGCGAACTCGATGGTGTCGACGACCAGCCGCATTGAGGGCTCCGGCGGGAAGACGAACTCATTCTGGGAGATGTACTCCTTCAGGATGTCGTTCTGGAGGGTGCCGCCGAGCTCGCTTCTTGGTACCCCGGCCTTCTCCGCCGTCGCGATGTACATCGCCCAGATCACCGGCGCCGGCGAGTTGATGGTCATCGAGGTGGTGATCTGGTCGAGGGCGATGTCCTTGAACAACAACTCCATGTCGGCGAGCGAGGAGACGCCGACGCCGCAGTGGCCGAACTCGCCCACGGCCCACTCGTCGTCCGCGTCGTAGCCCATCAGCGTCGGCATGTCGAAGGCGACGGAGAGGCCCGTCTCGCCGTGGTCCAGCAGGTAGCGGTAGCGCTCGTTGGTCTCTTCGGCGGACCCGAACCCGGCGAACATGCGGATCGTCCACGGCTTGCCCCGGTAACCCGTCGCGTGGATCCCCCGCGTGTATGGATACTCCCCGGGGTTGCCGAGGTCCTCGCTGTAGCTGAAGTCGGGGATGTCGACCGGGCTGTACAGGCGCTCGACGGGGCGGCTCGACGTCGTCATGAAGGGGCCCGGAAGCTCCCGCCCGCTCGCCCGGACTCGCTCCTCGTACTCCGCTCGGCGCGATGCGAGCTCCTCCGGCGAGTCGACATCAGGCACAGCTCGGCTCCGTTCAGTCTACGGAATGCTTGCCGCGGCGGATGACTTGTCGAAGTCGCCGATTGAGCGTCCGCTCGTGAGTCTCGGCGCGCCCGTGAGAGTGTGTCAAGCAACGATCTACGCTGACAGTATGTGACCAGCGCCTTGTGAGCCCCGCGCCCTCCGCCGTCAGTCGTGCGCGCGTTCCGGGGCTACAATCCCGCCGCGGGAATGGCGGTGAGCGATGGCGATGATGGTCTGGCATGCGCTGCGCAACCTGGACCTGCGCGACGTGCCCGCGCGGGCGCGCGCCCTCGAGGCGCTGGGCTACGACTTCATCACCACGCCGGAGTCCAAGCACGACCCCTTCCTGCCGCTGCCGCTGGTCGCGGAGCACACGGAGCGGCTGCGCTTCAGCACCTCGGTGGCGATCGCGTTCCCGCGCGCGCCCTACATCACGGCGAACCTCGCGTGGGACCTCGCGCGCTACTCGGGCGGGCGCTTCGTGCTGGGGCTCGGCACGCAGGTGAAGGGGCACAACGAGCGCCGCTTCTCCGTCCCCTGGGGGCCGCCCGGCCCGCGGCTGCGCGACTACATCCGCTGCATCCGCGCGATCTGGGACTGCTGGCAGCACGGGACCAAGCCCGACTTCGAGGGCGAGTACTACCGCTACACCCTCACCAACCCGGACTTCGACCCCGGCCCGATCGAGCACCCGGACGTGAGTATCGTGATCTCCGCGGTGAATCCCTACAACACGCGCCTCGCGGGCGAGCTCTGCGACGGCATCGCCGTCCACCCGGTGAGCAGCTTCCGCCATCAGCGCGAGGTGGTGCTGCCTCGCGTCTTCGAGGGCGCGCGCCGCGCCGGGCGTGATCCCGGCGATCTGATGGTGCGCTCCGGCGGCTTCGTCGTGACCGGCCGTGACGAGGAAGAGCTGGCGCAGTCACGGGAGGTCGCGCGCAGGCGCATCGCCTTCTACTCCTCGACCCGCTCGTACGCGGGCATCCTCGCGCTGCACGGCTGGGAGTCCACGGCCGCGGAGCTGCACCGGCTTTCGATCGAGGGCCGCTGGGACGTGATGCCGAGCCGGATCAGCGACGAGATGATGGAGGAGTTCTGCGCGATCGCGACCTGGGACGGGATCGCCGCGGAGATGCGCGAGAAGTACGCGGGCCTCGCGACCGTCGTGAACCTCGAGGTGGAGCCGCGCAACCCGGACGAGGAGGCGCAGGTACGCGAGATCGTCGCGGAGTTGCAGCAGATTCCGACCACGGCGGAGTTCGTACCAGCCGCCTGAGCGCGCCGAGGCGTCAGCGGATGCCGCGGCGCAGCGCCACGCTCAGCAGCAGCGCGGCGAGCAGCGGCGCGATTGTGGCGAGCAGGAAGACGCCGCGCAGCCCCGCGAAGGCGACGGTCAGCCCGGCGAGCGCGGAGCCGCCGCCGATGCCGAGGTCGAAGGCGCCGATCAGCGTGCTCATCGAGGCGCCCTGGCGCCCCTGCGGCGCGCGGTCGACCGCCATCGCGAGGAGCGTGGGGTGCGCGATGCCGAAGCCGCAGCCGAGCAGCAGCGAGCCGAGCAGCAGCACCAGCACGTGGTGCGCCGAGGCGATCACGATGAGCGCCGCGATGAACGCCACAACTGCCGGGAGCAGCACGGTCAGGCGGCCGTAGCGGTCGGAGAGCCGTCCCGCGAGCATGCGCACCACGATCAGCGTCAGCGAGTAAGGCAGGAAGAAGAGGCCGGGGTTGCCCAGGCCTTCGGCGCTGGCGAAGACGGCGATGTAGGAGAGCACCACGCCGATTGGCGGGAAGAGGCAGAGCGCGATTGAGGCCGGGAACAGCGCATCGCGGCTGATCAGCGTGAAGCGCGTGCCGCCGGCCGGAGCGGCTGCGCGAGGAGGCTCCGGCAGCCGCGTGGTGAAGGCGAGCCCGACGATCGCCGTGATCCCGGCGACGAGGAAGGTGGTGTTGAAGCCGGCCCCGATTGCGATCGTGGCGCCGAGCAGTGGCCCGATTGCGCTGGAGACGTTGACCGCCACGCCGTAGATGCCCATCGCCTCGGCGCGGCGCAGCGGGGGCGCGAGGTCGGCGACCATCGTGCTGCCGGCGGTGCTCGTCGCGGAGAGCCCGGCGCCCTGCAGCGAGCGCACGCCGAGCAGCGGCGCGACGGAGCGCGCGAGCGGGTACAGCGCCAGCGAGAGCACGAAGTTGGCGTTGCCGGCAACGAGCAGCGGCTTGCGCCCGTAGCGATCGGCGATCCAGCCGGTGAGCGGACGGAAGAGCATAGCCGTGCCGGCGGTGATGCCGAGGATCAGCCCCACCTGCCCCTGGCTCCCGCCGATGTCGAGCAGGTAGAGCGGCATCACGGGGAGGAGCATCTGGAAGCTGAACATCTGGAAGAAGACGGCGGTGCAGAGCATCAGCAGGCCGCGCGTGAACAACGGCGGCGGCTCGGCCGCGTGAACGTCCGCCGCGATCGGGCTCCCGATCGGCGGGTTGGGCGGGCCGGGCTTCGTGGTCACGGTCCGAGGGTAGCCGCTGCCGCGCTCACGATCGCGCGCAGCGGAGCGGCCCCGGCGGCGTGCGAGGATGTCGAGTGGGATGAGCGTCCGGGAGCGATCCGTGGAGCGTCTGGTCGTCGACGGCATGAACGTGATCGGCTCGCGGCCGGACGGCTGGTGGCGCGACCGCGCCGCCGCCGCGCGGCGGCTCGTCGGACGCCTCGAGGCGCTGGCAGAGGCGAGCGGTGACGACTGACGGTGGTGTTCGACGGGCGGCCCGGCCGCTCCGGGCCGCCGGAGCAGCCCGAGGGCGAGCCGCTGCGTGTGCTCTACGCGCGGCGGAGCGGCCGAAACGCCGCCGACGAGCGCATCGCGGAGCTGGTGGCGGATGACCCCGACCCTGCTTCGTTGACCGTCGTGACCTCGGACGCCGCGCTGCGCCGCGAGGTCCAGGCGCTGGGCGCTCGCGTGGTCGGCGCGGGCGCGCTGCTGCGGCGCCTCGACGCGCCGGAGGCGGAGCCGCGCAACGAGTCATAGGCGGGGCCCCGCCTATGATGGCGGGGCCGTCCCAGTGCGGCGGGCGCGTCGAGCCGGACATGGGCGAGGAGTCTTCACAGGTGGCGAAGCTCGTCGAGGTATCGGACGCCGGAGGGAATGGCGCGTCGGGGCCCCGCGCCCGCGCCGCCACCCGGACCACCGCGCAGGGTCCAGGAGCGCATCTTCTACGGCTGGTGGATCGTCTTTGCGGGCTGGGGCCTGATGGTGATCGGCGGCGGGGTGCTGTTTCACTCCTTCGGGGCCTATGTGAAGGTGCTGGAGGACGAGTTCGGCTGGAGCCGCACGGAACTCTCGCTCGCCTTCGCGCTGCAGCGCGTGGAGACGGGCTTCCTCGGTCCGCTCCACGGCTGGGCCGTCGATCGCTTCGGGCCGCGAGTGATCATGCTGATCGGCACCGTGATCTTCGGCCTCTCGCTGATGGCGTTCACCGCATCGACTCGCTGCTCGGGTTCTATCTGGTCTTCGCGCTGATCGCGATCGGCTCCAGCCTCTCCTCGATGCTGAGCGTCTCGACGGCGATCGTGAAGTGGTTCCAGCAGCGGCGTGCGCTGGCGCTGGGCGTGATGTCGACGGGCGTCGCAGCAGGCGGACTGCTTACGCCGGCGGTGGTCCTGGCGCTCGAGGGCTGGGGCTGGCGCACGACGGCGGTGGTGTCGGGCTGCATCGTGCTGGCCCTCGGCCTGCCGCTCGCGAGTCTCGTGCGCAGCCGCCCGAGCGACTCCGGGCGAACGCCGGACGGGCTCCCGCCCGCGGCAGCGGCGGCCGCGGCCGCCGTGCCGGAGCTGAGCTTCACCGCCCGGGAGGCGATGCGGACGCGGGCGTTCTGGTTGCTCTCGCTCGGGCATGCCTCCGGACTGCTGACCGTCGGCGCCATCTCGGTGCATCTCTTCGTCTTTGTGACCGGCGAGTTCGGCGTGTCTTCGGCGACGGCGGCGCGGCTGATCACGCTGCTGACGGGGATGCTGGTAGTGGGGATGCTGATCGGCGGCGTGTTCGGCGACCGCATGAACAAGCGCGTGATCATTGTCTCAGCGATGTTCGGGCACATGACGGCGATGTTGCTGCTGGCGTGGAGCCCGTCGTTCTGGCTGGTGATCCTGGCCGTGGCGCTGCAAGGCATGGCCTGGGGCGCCCGGGGGCCGCTCACCTCGGCGTTGCGCGCCGACTACTTCGGGGCGGGCTCCTACGGGCAGATCCAGGGCTTCTCCTCGCTGATCGTGATGACGGGCATGATGTTCGGCCCGCTGATCGCGGGCATCATCTACGATGCACAGGGGACGTACGCGCCCGCCTTCCTCTTGCTGGGGGCGCTGGCGGGGCTCGGTTCGCTCTGCTTCCTTTTCGCGACGCGCCCGATGCCGCCCGCCTCGGTGCTGCGGCGGCTCTGAGGGGCTAGGCCGCGAACTCCTCGAAGATCAGCAGCAGCTCGCGTAGTTCCGCCTGCGCGGCGTCGAACTCGTCGCGGCCCACGGCTTCGGCGACCTCGCGCGCCTGCAGCGCGCTGAAGCGCTCGATCTGCGCGTCCGACATGCCGCCGGCGAGCGAGGAGACCCGCAGCCCGGAGCCGCGAATCCGCACCCAGTCGTCGATCTGGACGCCGAGCTTGTTGAGCTCCCCGATGTACTCGCGGCGCAGCAGCGCCGCCCGGCCGCCGGCCTCCTCGCCGCTCTCCGCCCAGCCCCGCAGCGCGTCGAGCAGCTGGCGCATCAGCGGCAGCAGGCGGTCGCGCGTGAGCACGAAGTACTCGACCTCCCGCTCGTAGTGGGCGAGCAGGGAGTCGATCTCCCGCTGCTCGTGCTCGGCGCGTGCTCGCCCACTGCTGCGACCCTCTCCGACGCGGTCCGCATCCTTCCACGGTGCGACGGTCACCGCGACGAGCGACAAGATCCAGGAGTTGCTGGACCATCGCGCCTTCCGCGAGCGGCTCCGGGAAGTCGCCCTCACGCGCTGACGGCAGCGCCTCCGCCGTGCGGTCCTGCGGCCCGCGTGCGATAATCCGGCGCAACAACGACGCGTGACGTCCTTACCTCGCGCGCGCTCCCCAGGCTCCGGCCGGAGCGCCGCCCGCGAGGCCGAATACGACGACACCGCGGGAACGCGGGACCATTGTGGCGACCTCCGCGACGGCATCACTGCCGCTGGCGCATCTCTTGCCAGTCACCGCCGCCCTCGGCGAGTCCGGCGCGCTCTCCGTCGGCGGCTGCGATCTGCCCACGCTGGCCCGCGAGCACGGCACCCCGCTCTACGTCTACGACCTCGCGACGCTGCAACGGCAGGCGCGCGGGTTCCTCGAGGCGTTCCGCGAGGAGCACGCGGAGACCACCGCCCTCTACGCCGCGAAGGCGTTCCTCAATCGCCCCTTTGCCCGCCTGATCGCCGCCGAGGGCTACGGCTTCGACGCGGTCTCCGGCGGCGAACTGGCGGTGATGCTCGCCGCCGGCGTCGACCCCGCGACGATCTACCTGCACGGCAACAACAAGTCGCCCGAGGAGCTGCGCGCGGCGGTCGAGGCCGGCGTCGGCCGCGTGGTCATCGACAACCTCGGCGAGATCGCACTCGTCGAGACCGCGGCGGCGGAGGCGGGCGTGCGCCAGCCGGTGCTGCTGCGCGTCTCGCCCGGCGTCGACGCCTACACGCACGAGAAGACGACGACCGGCATCCTCGACAGCAAGTTCGGCGTGGCGATCGCCACGGGCGACGCGGAGGAGGCGGTGCGGCGCATCGCCGCGGCCGAGCACCTCGATCTGCGGGGGCTGCACATGCACCTCGGGAGCCCGATCTTCGAGCTCACGCCCTACGAGCGCGCCATCGAGGTGGTCGCGGCCTTCCAGGCCGAGGTCTGCCGCGACCGACTGGGCCTCGACTTCGACGAACTCTCGGTCGGCGGCGGGTTCGCCATCGGCTACCAGGGCGAGCAGGAGCCGCCGCCGCTCGCCGCCTACGCGCGCGTGATCTGCGGGACGCTGCGGCGCGAGGCCGACGCGCGCGGACTGCCGCTCCCGCGGCTGGTGATCGAGCCGGGCCGCTCGCTCGTCGGGCGTGCCGGGCTCGCCCTCTACACGGTCGGTGCGCGCAAGGAGATCGAGGGCGTGCGCACCTACGTCTCCGTCGACGGCGGCATGGCGGACAACATCCGCCCGGCGATGTACGGATCGCGCTACGAGCTGCTCTCCGCCGAGCGCCCGCTCGCGCCCGCCGAGGAGACCGTGACGATCGCGGGCAAGTACTGCGAGTCCGGCGACCTGCTCGCCCGCGACATCGAGACGCCCCGGCTGCGCGCCGGCGAGGTCGTCGCGATGCCCGCGGCCGGTGCCTACCAGGTCGCGATGGAGTCCAACTACAACCTCGCGCTGCGGCCCGCTGTGCTGCTGGTCGCCGACGGCGAGGCGCGCCTGCTGCGCCGCCGCCAGACCTTCGAGGACCTGATGTCGCTGGACGTTGACCTGTGAGCGGCGACACGGCGAGCGGCGACGAACGCTGGGGCCTGCGCGGGCTGGAGCAGCCCGTCGCGGAGTTGCGCGCCGCCCTCGCGGCCGGTCGGCTCGGGCACGCCTGGCTGTTCAGCGGCCCCGATGGCGTGGGCAAGGCGACGCTGGCGCGCAGGCTCGTGCAGGCGCTGCACTGCGAGCAGCGCGCTGACGCGGACACCGAGGGCGTCGACCCGTGCCTCGAGTGCCGCTCCTGCACGCGCATCGAGGCGGGCGAGGCGCCGGACGTGGAGCGCATCACGATCGGCGGCCCGTGCGACGAGGAGGGGCACCGCGACCACCAGGCGGACAGCTCGACGCGCATCCGCATCTGCCAGGCGCGCCGCATCTCGAAGCTGTCGAACCTCGCGCCGTTCTACGCCTCGCGGCGCGTGTTCATCATCGACACCGCCAACAACCTGCAGACCGAGGCCGCGCACTCGCTGCTGAAGACGCTCGAGGAGCCGCCGGGCAGCGCGCTGCTGATCCTGCTCGCCGTCGACCCCGACGATTTGCTGCCCACGATCCGCTCGCGCTGCCGCGAGCTGGTGCTGCGCCCGCTGCCGCGCGCCGCGCTCGCCGAGGCGCTTGCCGAGGATGTCGACGGCCTCGGCGCGGACGAGGCGCGCGAGCTGGCCGCACAGGGCCGCGGGCGCTACGGGCTCGCGCTGCGGCTGCACCAGGATCCGGCGCAACGCCAGCTACGCGAGACCGCGACCGCGGACCTGCGCCGGCTGTGCGGAGCCTCGCGCAACGAGCGCTTCGACCACGCCGCGCGGCTTGCCGGCGCCTGGCGCCGCGAGCGGCGGCCGGTCCTCGAGACGCTCGATGTCTGGCGCTGGTGGTGGCGCGACACGCTGGCCGCCGCCGCCGAGGCCGATCGCCGAGGCGAGGATGCACCCATCGCGTGCTCGCCTCGCGAGGCGGTGCTGGCGCTGCGCGCGACGGAGCGGGCGCGACGCCACCTGCTGGAGAACACCAACCCGCAGCTCGTGCTGGAGGTGCTGATGCTGGACCTCCCGCTGCTACAGTTCGACGAACCGGAGCCAAGCCGAGAGGAGGCCCGTCCGGCCGCCGCGCCGCCCGCTTGAGCAGGCACTCGCCTGTGGGGCAGGGGCCGGCGTCGCGACCGCCGGGACCGTATGGAAGGCATTGTCGGGATCCGCTTCACGGAAGCCGGGGCACTCACGTGGTGCAGCCCGGGCGAACTCGATCCGGCCCTGGGCGACTACGTGGTGGTCCGCACCGGGCAGGGCGAGCAACTGGGCTGGGTGGTCGTCACGCCGGACCAGACGCTCGCTGCCGAGCCGGAGGGGCCGCTGCGCCTCATCGAGCGCCTCGCCAGTGGCGAGGACGTGGACGCCTGGCGCGAGGGCCGCGAGCGCGCGCTGGAGGACTTACGCCGCGCGCAGGAGCTCGCGACGCGCAATGACCCGCGGGTGCGCGTCGCGAGTCTGATCTACAACCTCGCGGGCACGCAGTGCAACATCACCTTCGCCGCGCCGGAGCGTATCCAGCACCGCTGGTTCACCGGCATGTGCCGCGATCTGCTCGGCGTGGAGGTCGATGTCCGGCAGGTCGGCGACCGCGACCGCGCGAAGTCGCTCGGGGACGTCGGCGTGTGCGGCCTCGCGCTCTGCTGCCGCACCTGGCAGACGACGTTCCCGGCGATCTCGATGCGGATGGCGAAGGAGCAGGATCTCCCGCCCAATCCGACGAAGATCTCGGGCGTCTGTGGACGCCTGCTCTGCTGCCTGTCATACGAGGTGGACGAGTACCGCCGCCTGCGCGGGACGCTCCCGAAGGTCGGCAAGCGCGTCACCACGCCCGTCGGCCGCGCGCGCGTGATCGCGCACAACACGCTCAAGGGCCAGGTGCGGATGCGCCTCGACGACAGCGGCGAGGTGATCGAGATGAGCGCTGAGGAGCTGGCCAGCCAGTACGGCTCGGCCGTGCGGCCCGAGGAGCTCGAGGAGCAGGTCGAGGGCCCGGTGCACCGTCAGGATCGCCACCGCCGCGACACGCTCATCGCCACCCTCGACGTAGTGGACGCGCCGGCCAATGGCGCTCCCGCCGGCGATAGCGAGACGCCGCAGCGGACGCCCGAGCGCACGGAGGGCGAGGGCGAGAAGCCCGCGCGACGCCGTCGCCGTGGACGCCGCGGCGGACGGGGGCGCAGGCGCTCGGGCGGTGGCAGTGGCGGCCAAAGCGGTGGAGCGCAGAACTAGCATTTGTCCCCTCTCCCTGGGGAGAGGGCCAGGGTGAGGGGGAAGACGAGGTCGTCTCCCGGAGGCCCCGAGTGCGCGTCCGGCGGAAGGCCTCGACCGGGGAGGGTTCGTGCGTGAGCGGACAGCGTGACGACACCGTGCCCGCGCTCGTCGATGGCGCCTGGCTCGCGGAGCATCTCGGCGACCCGGACGTGCGCGTGCTGCACATCGCCAACGACCGCGCCGAGTACGACGAGGCGCACGTCCGCGGCGCGATCTGCGCCCACGGCTACGGCGACTTCACCAAGGACCGCGACGGCGTCCGGGCGCTGGTGCCGGAGCGGGAGCGCATGGCCGCGAACCTCGCGGCCCTCGGCGTCACGCCAGAGCAGCGGATCGTCTGCACGGCGGGCGCGCGTTCGGCCTGGCCGGCGCGGGCCTACTGGGTACTGCGCTACTTCCGCTTCCCGCGCGTGCACCTCGCCGATGGCGCCGTGCCGGCGCTGAGCGCCGCCGGGGTGCCGGTCGATCGCGAGGTTCCCGCCGTCACGCCAGTCGAGGTCTCCCTGCCCGAGCCGGACGCCTCGATCATCGCCCTCGCGGGCGATGTGCTCGCGGCTGCCGAGGGCGGCCCGGCGCGCATCGTCGACTGCCGCTCGGATGGCGAGTGGCTGGGCGAGGCGCACGGCCACGCCGAAGCGCCGCGCATGGGCCGCATCCCGCGCGCGGTGCACCTCGAGTGGGAGCGCCTGGTCCGCGAGGACGGACGGCTGCTCCCGCTGGAGCAGTTGCGCGCGCTCTTCTCAGCCGCCGGCGTCGACGGCTCGGCGGCGGCCTACCCGTACTGCGGCGGCGGCGTGCGCTCGGCCGTCGCCTGGTTCGTCCTGCACGAGCTGCTCGGCTACGAGCAGGCTCGCAACTACGACGGCTCCTGGTCCGAGTGGGCGGTCCGCACCGAGCTCCCGATCGAACGCGGCTAGCGAGCGGCGCTACTCAGCCCCGACGGCCGCCTCGATCTGCTCGACGTGGCTGCGCAGGTGCGCGCCGGCGCCGCGCACGTGCTGCACGATCGAGCGGCGTCCGCCCAGCGGGTGGAGGCCGGCGCGGCCCCACGAGGAGTCCGGCACGCTCTTGAGTAGCGCTCCCACCTCGCCGATCGCGTCGTTGAAGAGCGAGGCCAGTTCCGCGGGATCGCGCGACTCCCAGCCCTCGCGCTCCGCGACGGCGGCGTCGTTGGTCATCGGCAGCACGGGGTCGGTCATGTACGCCATGCGGTCGAGCTGGTCATGGAGGACGCGCGCGTAGGCGATCATGTGGCCCAGCGTGCGCAGCGCGGACCACTCGCCCTCGGCGGGCTCCTGGCGCAGCGAGGCGGCGTCGCGGCCCGTGATCAGCGCCTGGACCTCGCCCGCGATCTCCGTCAGGGCGTCGGCGTCGGGCAGGTAGCGCCGCACCGCGCCGGTCACGAAGTCGATGCGGTTCTGGACCATGATGCGGTTGTCGCCGGTGGTCATGCCGTTGCCTCCATAGCCTCGAGGATCAGGTCGATCTCAACCGCCGCGCCGAGCGGCAGCGCGGCGACGCCGATGGCGAGCCGCGTACCCAGGCCGGCGTCCTCGCCGAAGAGGTCGCGCAGCAGCTCGCTGGCGCCGTTGATCACCGTCGGGTGCGCCTGGAAGTCCGCTGAGCTCGCGACGTAGCCGACGAGGCGCACGACGCGCAGGCCCTCGAGGCTGCCGTGGATCGCCTGTACGGCGGCGAGCGCGTTCAGCGTGGCGACCCGCGCCGCCTCGCGGCCCGCGTCGATGTCCTCGTCGCCGTTGATGTGTCCGGGGTTGACCATCGCGCCGTCGCGTATCGGCAACTGGCCCGAGGTCATGAGCCAGTTCCCGCTGCGCAGCGCGGCGCGGTACATGCCGACCGGCGGGGGCGCTGGGGGCAGTTCGATCCCCAGCTCCTGAAGTCGCTGCGCGACGCTCACGGGCGGTCCCTTTCCTCCGGCGCTCCTGCGGTCGTGGCGCGCCGCTGTGCGGCGTCTCGTGCGCTGCGAGGAGGATACGCCCTCGTGCGCTCACGCCCCATCGCGCGGGCGCGTCGCCGGTGCGCCGTCAGAGCGCGAGCGCGCGTTGCGTCTCGCGGTCGAGCCAGCCGAAGAAGAACGGCCGCCACTCCTCGTAGCGCTGGAGGTGCTCGGCGAGTTGCTGGGGGACGGAGAGCCGCGGGCGCACCGGCTGTGTGAGCAGCTGCATCCGCGCCTCGCGCGGGGTGCGGCCGCCCTTGCGGTGGTTGCACGGCTGGCACGCGGTCACGATGTTCTCCCAGACGTGCGAGCCGCCGCGGCGGCGGGGCACGACGTGGTCCAGCGTCAGGTCATGGTGCCCGCGCCCGCAATACTGACAGCGCTGCTGGTCGCGCGCGAAGACCTCGCGGCGCGTCAGCCGCACCTGCGGGCGCGGACGGCGCACGCGACGGCGCAGCCGGATCACGGAGGGCGCGGGGTATTCGCGGTCCACGCCGTGGATCGGCTCCGCGCCGGCCTCGAGCAGCTCCGCGCGCCCGCCGAAAACGAGCGTGAAGGCGCGCCTGACGCCGCAGACGTTCAGCGGTTCGTAGTCCTGGTTGAGCACCAGCGCGTGCCGGTCGATCAACGCTCCCGCCCTTTCCGCCTCGCGCCAGTGTAGCGGCCAGTGCAGTCGATGTGGTGGCCGGGCAAGCGGCGGCGCTCTCCGGTCGGCGGCGATCCGTCAGGAGCCGGGCAGCTGGAGGATGTTCGGCCACGCCTCGGCGGCGCGTTCGAACTCGCTCGGGAGCATGCGCTGGATGAGGGGCAGGCCGTCGATGAACAAGGGCGCGATCACGGAGTCCTCCAGCGCCTGGTCGATCGCGCTGGAGACGGGGAAGGTGATCGCGGCGAGCAGCAGCACCTCCACGATCACGACGCCCTTGAGGAAGCCGAACGCTGCCCCGCCGAAGCGGTCGACCGCGCCCAGCAGCAGCAACCTGGACGCACGATGCAGTAGCGAGGCGGCGATCTGCCCGATCACCACCACGCCGACGAAGATCGCCGCGAAGGCGACGAACTCGCGCCACGTCTCGTCCTCGATCGCGAAGGCGATGTCGTCGGCCAGCTCGGCGTAGAAGTGGCCGGCGAGGATGGCGCCGCCGACCACGGCGACGGAGGTCACGACCTCGCGGATCAGGCCCACGGAGAGCGCGCGCAGGGTGAGCCACGCGATGATTGCGACGATGAAGAGGTCCAGCCAGTGCAAGGGCTGCATCACATTCCGTTGCGCCACCCGCCCGGCGTGTACGAGAGATCGTAGCACGCGATCCCGTCGGGAGTGCAGGCCTGCGACGGCGCTGAGCCAGGGGCCGTGCGCTACGGGGAGGTGAAGCCGAGCCCGCTCTGGCGCATCGAGATCCAGCGGCCGTGGCCGATCACGACATGGTCGAGCACGCGGATGCCGAGCAGGTCGCCGGCTTCCTCGAGGGCGCGCGTGGTCTCCACGTCGTCGGGGCTGGGCGACGGGTCGCCGCTGGGGTGGTTGTGCGCGACGGCGATAGCGGCGGCGTTGAGGCGCACGGCCTCGCGGAACGCCTCGGCGACGCGCACCGGCGCGCTGCTCACGGAGCCGCGGGTCAGCATCCGGTTGGCCAGCAGACGGTGCCGGGTGTCCAGGACCAGCAGGCGGAACTCCTCCTGCGGCAGCAGTTCGAGTTGCGATTGCAGCAGCCGCACGATGTCCTCCGGGGAGCCGATCAGCGGGCGCTCGTCGTCTCCCTCCAGGCTGCGGCGCCGTCCCAGTTCGAAGGCGGCGGCGATCGTCGCCGCCTTGGCGGGGCCGAGGCCGCGGATCGAGGACAGCTCCGCGATGTCCGCCTGGGCGAGCCCGCGCAGGCCGCGATGCTCCTGCTGCAGCCGCTCGGCGAGCTGCAGCACGCCTTCCTCGCGCGTCCCGGTGCGCAGCAGGATGGCGAGCAACTCGGAGGTCGTCAGGGCCTGCGCGCCGAGCTGTTCCAGCCGCTCGCGCGGACGGTCGCTCGAGGCCATCTCGGAGACTCGCGAGCGGTAGGCGGGGGAGGCCGGGTCGGGTGGCGGCGAAGCCACCTCAGGCTTCCGGCAGCGGGGACACGGGCTCCCCGGGCACGAGTTCGCCGAGGTCGCCGCTGAGCAGCACTACGCGGATCAGCGTCCGGGTGTGCGGCCAGTGGTGGCACTCGATGGTGTTTCCCTCGACGAGCTGGACCCAGATCTCGGGGGCCATGACGAAGACCTGGCGGTTGATCGTCGTGTAGTGCGAGCGGAAGAACCAGAACAGCCCGCCCTTCGTCCAGAGCCGGGTGACCTCGCCGCGAGTGAAGGTCGGCTCGGCGCGCAGATCGCGCAGCGCCGACAGCAACTGGAAGAACGCCGCGCCGGCCACGAGCAACAGGATGATCAGCGGCACGAGCGCCCCATAGGAGCCGCCGAGGACGGCGGTCAGCGAAACCACGCACAGCACGCCCGCACCCGCCGTCAGCGGCGAGTACATCGCGACCATCCGCAGCAGCGTGCGGCGATGCCCTGCGACCTCTCCGAGCAGTTCTTGACGCATCATGACCAGGCGCTCCCTATGGCCGTTCGTCGGAAAGATACTCGCTGCTGACCCATGACTCCCGTCCGTCGTTGCTGCTGATCCGGGTCCAGCCGTCGCATTGGCCGGTCCCTAGCTCGGTGATCGTGATCTCGTCGCCGTCAAACCAGCCGGTACCCGTCACGCGAGACTGGTCGAGACAGGCGTTGCGCTCGAGCAAGCCCCCGGAGCCCACGTTGGCGATGTAGGCGGTCCGGGGCACGGCGGGCGTAGGCGCGGGTGTCGGAGTGGGCGTGGCGGTAGGGGTGGGCGTTGGCGTGGCGGTGGGCGTTGGCGTGGCGGTGGGTGTTGGTGTGGGTGTCGGGCTGGGCGTGGCGGTAGCTGTGGCCGAAGGCGTGGCGCTGGGCGTGACGCTTGGTGTGGGCGTGGCGCTTGGCGTGGGCGTGGCGCTCGGCGTGGGTGTGGCGCTCGGCGTGGGCGTGCGGACTGGCGTCGCGTCCGTCACGGGGGTCGGTGGTGGAGTCGCCGCGGGCGTCGCGGTTGGAAGCACGGCGCTCTGGGAGGGGCGGTCCACCCGCGCCTCGGCCGGGTCGGCGTCGTTCCCGGCCGCCGGCCAGAGCAGCAGCCAGAGTGCGAATACGCTGGCCGCGACGAGGGCGATCAGTGAGCCGCGGTAGACCCGTGACGAGGGCAGCGCGAGCGCGGGGTCCATGCAGCGCTCGCAGAGCGCATCGCCGTGCTCCGCGCAGTGCAGCACGCCGCATCGGGGGCACTCTCGTACCGCCGTGCGCTCGCAGAGGAAACACTCCACAAGGCAAGCCTAACATGCGACCCCTGACGGACCGTCCGGCGCCGGGCGCCGTGCGGCGCCCGCGCCGGGAGGGCTGACGCAGCGTGGCCGAGGCGGCGCCGCTACTTGACCTCGACGGTCGCGCCGGCCTCCTCGAGCTTGGTCTTCGCGGCCTCGGCCTCGTCCTTGGTCACGGCCTCGCGGATCGCCTTCGGAGCGGACTCGACGACGTCCTTGGCGTCCTTCAGACCGAGCGAGGTGAGCTCGCGCACCGCCTTGATCACGTTGATCTTGTTGGCGCCGAAGTCCGTCAGGACCACGTCGAACTCGTACTGCTCCTCGGCAGCGGCCGCACCGTTGCCGCCACCGTCGGCGGCGGGCATGGCGGCCATCGCCATGGGCGCCGCGGCAGTCACGCCGAACTCTTCCTCGATCGCCTTGTTGAGATCGCGCAACTCGATCAGCGTCATGCCCTTGATGATCTCGAGGGCTTCCTCGATCTTCGCCATCCTCGTGCTCCTTCCGCACCGCCTCGGGGGCGGCAGTGCTCCGCTGGGCGCTGTCGCGCCTAGGCTTCCGTTCCTTCGAGCTGCTCCGCGCGCGCGTCGATTAGGCCCGCGAACTCTCGCGTCGACGCCTCGAGCAGCCCCAGCAACTCCACGATCTTCGCGGTCAGCCCGCCCGCGATGCGTGCGACCAGCACGTCGCGCGACGGCACCGTCGCGAGGTCGGCGACGTAGGCAGCGTCGACGAGCTGGCCGTCGAGCACGGCGTTGCGGACCGCGAACGGCGTTTGCGGGTTGTCCCGGCGGTACTGCTGGATCGCCCGCGCCGCCGCAACCGGGTCGTCGGGGTGGGTCACCAGCGCCGTCGGACCCTGCGCCAGCTCGGCGAACAGCGGGTGCCCGCTCTCGTTCGCCGCGCGCTGCAGCAGCGTGTTCTTGACCACGCGCAGGGTGGCGCCTTCGGCCACCAGCGTGCGCCGCAACTGCGTCTGGGCGGGCACCGGGATCCCCTGGTAGGCCGTGCCGATGGCGATGCCCGCGCCCTCGATCAGTTCCTTCAGCTCGGCGACCTGCGCGATCTTGCGCTCCGTAGGCACCGCGCCTCCTCTCCTGCTGCGTCCGAGGGCGAACAAAACGCCCTCCGGCGGGAGGGCGTTCGCGCCGCGCCAGCCCGGCCCACAGCCGGGGGCGCGTCGCAACGTCGCCTGATCCCACCTGCACGGGCGGCTCGCGGCCATTCTTCCGTTCGGGCGGTGCGCCCGTCCGGAACCCGTGGTCTCCGGTGTCTGCGCCTCCAGGGCGCCCGTACAGTCTCCGTCGCGCTCGCCCTTACGCGCGAGCGCCCTCGTTCCCGTGTGCTGCGACCCGGGGCCGCGCCCTACCCCTCCGCGCCGAGGGCGAGCAGGGGAGCGAGTTCGACACGCACGCCCGGACCCATCGTCGAGGTCAGCGTGGCCGCGCGGATGTACTGGCCCTTCAACTCGTTCGGGCGTGACTTCACGATTTCGCCGAGCAGCGCGCTCAGGTTCTCCAGCAACTGGTCGTCGCTGAAAGAGACCTTGCCGATCGCGGCGTGTACGTAGTTGGTCTTGTCGAGCCGGTACTCGACGCGGCCGGACTTCGCTTCCTTGACCGCGCGCGGGATGTCGTCCGCCTCGAGCACAGTGTTGTTGCGCGGGTTCGGCATCAGGCCGCGCGGGCCCAGGATGCGGCCCAGCCGACCCACCTTGCCCATCAACTCGCGCTGCGCGAGCGCGACGTCGAAGTCGGTGAAGCCATCGGCGACGCGCGCGATGAGGTCGTCGGCCCCGACGAGGTCGGCGCCCGCGTCGTTTGCGAGCATCGCCCCCTCGCCCTCGGCGAAGACGGCGACGCGCTGCTCCTTGCCGAGGCCGTGCGGCAGCGTGACCGCGCCGCGGATCTGCTGGTCCGCGTGACGGCCGTCCAGGCCGGTGCGGAGGTGCAGCTCCACGGTCTCGTCGAACTTCGCGGTGGCGCTTTCGCGCACGGCGCTGAGCGCGGCGTCCGGGTGGTAGAACGCGTGAGGGTCCACCTTGGAGGCGGCCTCGATGTAGCGCTTGCCTCGCTTCGCCATTATGACTTCACCTCGATTCCCATCGAGCGCGCGGTGCCCTCGATGATCCGCATCGCGTTATCGACATCGTCGGTGTTGAGGTCGGCGAGTTTGGTTTCGGCGATCGTGCGCACCTGGGCCTTCGTGACGGAGCCGGCCACCTCGGTGAGCTGGTTCGCGGCGCCTTTGTCCACGCCCGCGGCCTTGCGCAGCAGGTCGGAGGCGGGCGGCGTGCGCAGTTCGAAGCTGAACGAGCGGTCCTCGTAGATCGTGATCACGGCGGGGATGATCTGTCCCTGCTGCGACTGCGTGCGCTCGTTGTAGGACTTGCAGAAGTCCATGATGTTGATGCCGTGCGGGCCCAGCGCGGTCCCCACCGGCGGCGCGGGGTTCGCCCGTCCCGCCGGGATTTGCAGCTTGATCAGCGCTCGTACTCGTTTTGCCATTGTGCTACTGCTTCTCCACCTGCAGGAAGTCCAGCTCGACCGGAGTCTCCCGGCCGAACATCGAGACCATGACCCGCACCTTGCCCTTGTCGAGGTTGATCTCGTCGACCTGGCCGACGAAGTCAATGAACGGCCCGTCGATCACGCGCACCGCCTCGCCGACGGCGAAGCCGACGTTGATCCGCGGCGTTCCGGTGTCCATCTGCCGCAGGATGCGCGCGACTTCCTCGTCCTCGAGGGCGGGCGGCCGCGCGCGCTCGTCCGAGCTGGCGCCGGCGAAGCCGGTGACGCCCGGGGTATTGCGGACCACGTACCAGGAGTCGTCGTCCATCAGCATCTGGACGAGGATGTAGCCGGGGAACAGCTTGCGGGAGACGGTCTTGCGCTGACCGTCGCGGATCTCGATCTCGTCCTCGGTCGGGATCACGACCTCGAAGACGCGGTCGCCCATGTCCATCTGCTGGACGCGCTGTTCCAGGCTCTTCTTCACCTTGTTCTCGTAGCCGGAGTAGGTCTGGACGATGTACCAGGCGCGGCCGTCCTCCTCCACGACGACGGTCGCGGCGGCGGCCTGCCCGGCCCGCTCCTCGAGTTCGACCGTGAACGGGTTGGGCGGGGCGGGCGGCGGTTGCGGGTGCCGGTCGCTGGTCATGCTGCCTCCACGGGCGCGGCGCAGCGGTCTGCCTCGCGCCCCGTTCGTTCCCCGTCGAGCGCCGGAGCCATCAACGCAGCACCGTGTTCTCGATGAGCCAGTTGAAGCCGAGATCGGCGACGCCGAGGATCGCGCCGAAGAAGATGGAGACTATCACGACAACCACGGTCAGGTAGCCGACCTCGTGGCGGGTGGGCCAGGTGACCCGGCGCAGCTCGCTGATGATGTCGGCGATCCAGCGCGGCACCCAGCGCCGGCCGCGGCGGGCGTCCCCGGCGGGCGCGGAGACGCTCATCGAGGGTCCGCGGCCGCCTCCGCCCGTGGCCGCGGCGCGCTGCTGCTGCCGCTGTTGGCGGCGCTGGGCGCGCTCCTGCTGCCTGCGCAGCGCTCGACCCATCCCACGGCTCCGTTCGGCTGCGCTGCCAGCCTACCGCGTCTCGCGGTGTGGCTGGTGCGTTCGGCAGCGGCGGCAGAACTTGCGCAACTCCAGCCGCTCCGGATCGTTGCGGCGGTTTTTCATCGTGTGGTAGTTGCGGGCGCGGCACTCCGTGCACGCCAGCGTGATGTGTTCCCGGTCGCCCTTGGCCATGATGCCTGCTCCTTGCGCGCCCCGCCTGTGTCCGCGCTACTCGTTGATTCCGGTGACGACGCCGGCGCCGACGGTGCGGCCGCCCTCGCGAATCGCGAAGCGCAGCCCGTCCTCGATCGCAATCGGCGTGATCAGCTCGATGTCCACCGTCACGTTGTCGCCCGGCATCACCATCTCCGTGCCCTCGGGCAGCGTCACCACTCCCGTCACGTCCGTGGTGCGCACGTAGAACTGCGGACGGTAGCCGGTGAAGAACGGCGTGTGCCGCCCACCCTCCTCCTTCGAGAGCACGTAGACCTCGCCACTGAACTTGCGGTGCGGCGTGATGCTGCCCGGCTTGGCCAGCACCTGACCGCGCTCGATGTCGCCGCGCTCGATGCCGCGCAAGAGGCAGCCGACGTTGTCGCCCGCCTCGCCGGTGTCGAGGATCTTCTTGAACATCTCGACCCCGGTCACGACCGTGGTCTCCGTCTCCTTGATGCCCACGATCTCGATCGGGTCGCCGACGTTGACGACGCCGCGCTCGATGCGCCCCGTCACCACCGTGCCGCGGCCCTTGATCCCGAACACATCCTCGATCGGCATCAGGAAGGGCAGGTCCTTGGGCCGCTCCGGCTGCGGGATGTAGTTGTCCACCGCCTCCAGCAGCTCCCAGATCGCGCGGTACTCCTCGGCGTCCGGGTCGGTCGAGGTGGACTCCAGCGCGTGCAGCGCCGAGCCGCGGATGATCGGCACCTCGTCGCCGGGGAACTCGTAGCCGTCCATCAGCTCGCGCATCTCCAGCTCGACCAGCTCGAGCAGCTCTTCGTCGTCCATCATGTCGACCTTGTTGAGGAAGACGACGACGGCGGGCACCTCGACCTGGCGCGCCAGCAGCAGGTGCTCGCGCGTCTGCGGCATCGGCCCGTCCGGGGCGGCGACGACGAGGATCGCGCCGTCCATCTGGGCGGCGCCGGTGATCATGTTCTTGATGTAGTCGGCGTGACCGGGACAGTCGACGTGCGCGTAGTGGCGCGCTTCGGTCTCGTACTCGACGTGGGCGATCGCGATCGTGATCCCGCGCGCCTTCTCCTCGGGCGCGTTGTCGATCGAGTCGAACTCGCGGAATTCGGCCTCGCCCTTGAGTGCGAGCGCCTTGGTGATCGCCGCCGTCAGCGTGGTCTTGCCGTGATCGACGTGACCGATCGTGCCTACGTTCGCGTGCGGCTTCGTCCGCTCAAACTTGCGTCGCGCCATCCCTCGGCTCCCGTTCTCCTCCGCCGCCCCGCGACTCTTGCGTGGACGGCGCTGCTGTGGCTGATGCTGTGGTGGAGCCCTCAAGCGGATTCGAACCGCTGACCTCGTTCTTACCAAGAACGCGCTCTACCGACTGAGCTATGAGGGCATATCTCCGCTTCTGGCGCCACCCGCCGCCGGGAACCTGCTCTCCAGTCCCGGTGGCGCGTGCGACTGGTGCAGGGGGCAGGATTCGAACCTGCGTAGCCGTAAGGCGGCGGTTTTACAGACCGCTGGAATTAACCACTCTCCCACCCCTGCGGGTGTCGACGGCCGGCATCCTCGGCCCCGCACGGCTCCACGCAACCCCGCAGGAGTGAGTGGAGCCCGAGAGGGGATTCGAACCCGCTAACCTGCCGATTACAAATCGGCTGCGCTGCCATTGCGCCACTCGGGCCCGAACACTGCCGGCGCATACGGGATGACCACACCCGGCCACCAGCCGACGCGTGATCCCATCAAGGATAAAAGCCGCGTCCGAGGAGGGTCAACGCGGCGGCCTGCCCGCGCACCGCTCCCGGCGTCGAGCAATCAGGTTGCGGTACTACCCTCGGGCGGCTCGGCCTGCGTTGACGGCGCCTGCTCGGGAAGTCTCGGTGCTCGCGGCGTCCAGGCCTTGAGTTCCTGCGCCACTGAGCCGTAGAACTCCTCCAGAAGCGCCGTGACGGAACCAACGAACGACCGTGCGCCGACGTTGCGCTGCATCCCCATGGGTCGCGTGAGAGTGACCCGGAACCCGCGAGGCGCTGCGCGGCGATCGTCCAGCAGCCCCTCGTCCGGATTGGCGACCAATGCTTCGAGGAGAGCGGACGATGTGGTGGAGCGAGACTCGAAGTAGGTATCGATCCGGATGTTGCTCCCCGCATCCGGGCGCAGTTGCCGCACGAGCCAGCTGACTCTCGTACGGGGCCGCCCTTCCGCGGGCGCGCTCACGTAGAGCGAGGCGGACACCCTTCTCGTGGTGAGGTCTGCGGCAATGTCGATGTCCGCGACCACGGACGGCACGCGCAGGGTGCACCGCAGAGTGCCTTCCTCAGCGAGCTCCCGCGCCAGTCGCGTCCTGCGCCCGGCGGTGTCTCCGCGGTCCCGTCGGGAGAGCACCTGCTGCACGTCGGCGCCCAGTTCGCGGCCGAGATGGAGGCAGAGGTAGCGGGAGAACTCGTCCCAGCGGGCCACAACATCATTGACGTCGGCGCTGTTCCCGCTCAGTGTCCCGGCCCGCGCGCCTTCGCGGACGGCCGTCCAGTGCGGCCCCATGTCGGCGAACTCCATCGCCCCGGAACTTGGATGCTCGAGGTAAGCGATGAGTTCGCCGAGTATCCATGCCTGGTCCGGGTCTTCGACGCCGCGGTGATCGTGCTCGATCACTGCCTCGGTCAGCAGCGCCACCCACGAGACGTGATGCAGTGCCACCCGCCGCAGCTTCCGTCGATCAACCTCAACCGGGTGATCGCCAGTGGCAGGGACGATCTGGTTCGAGACGGTGACCACGGCGTCGAAGCCGTGCTCCCTGGCCGCATCGAGATAGTTCTCGACCTGGGTGCGGTCGAGTTCGTTCCGGCCCGTTTTCATCTCGAAGAGCGCGGTCCAGGTGCGGGTTCCGCGACGAACACGGATGAGTCCGTCCGGGCGAACGATCTCCCCGCCTGGCATTTCCAGGGGGACTTCGATGTACGCCTCGATCTGGCCCGCCGGTGCGCCAAAGCGTCCACGCAGGACCGTTCTGCCGAACTCCCGCACGGCGCTGAGTACGCTGAGCAGCGCGGACGTGGCCCTGCCTTCCTGTTCGGCGGAGCCGCGAATCCCCGAAGTAGGGATGAGGCGCGCGGGCAGCCAGTCCTCTGCCAACGAGAGGTCCTTTCAGCGCCGCGTCATGATGGCACATCCCCGCCCCGCATAGAGGCACAACATCCGAGCGAACCGGCGCTGTTCCGCCCCTACGCGCGCAGCGCAGCGGCGAGTTGCGTGGCTGCCACGCGCGCGTCGGCGAACAGCATCAGCGTGTTGTCGGCGGCGAACAGCGGGTTCGGGATGCCCGCGAAGCCCGGGCTCATCGACCGCTTCACGATCACCACCGTGCGCGCCTGGTCGACATCGAGGATCGGCATGCCCGCGATCGGGATCGAGGGGTCGGCCTCGCGCGCCATCGGATTGACCACGTCGTTCGCGCCGAAGACGAGCACCACGTCCGTCTGGCGGAACGTCGGGTTGATCTCGTCCATCTCCTTGAGCTGCTCGTAGGGGATGTCCGCCTCCGCGAGCAGCACGTTCATGTGGCCCGGCATCCTGCCCGCCACGGGATGGATCGCGAACTCGACCTCGATGCCGCGCTCTTCCAGCAGGTCCACCAGGTCGCGCACGGCGTACTGCGCCTGCGCCACCGCCAGCCCGTAGCCGGGCGCGACCACCACGCGGCGGGCGCCGTCGAGGAGCATCGCGACCTCCTCGGGGGACGACGACTTGACGCGGCCTGCGTAGACGTCGTCGCTGTCCTGCTCCGAGGCGACCTCGGCGCCGACGCCGGCGAAGATGATGTTGACCAGGGAGCGGTTCATCGCCTGCGACATCAGCGCCGTGAGGATGAAGCCGGCCGCGCCGACGAGGGAGCCGGCGATGATCAGCACGCTGTTGTTCAGCACCCAGCCGTGCCCCGCCGCGGCGAGGCCGGAGTAGGCGTTGAGCAGCGAGATCACGACCGGCATGTCCGCCCCGCCGATCGGGATCACCAGCATGACGCCGAGCAGCGCGGCCGCGCCGACCAGCAGCCAGAACGGCAGCGAGGGGTCCGAGTCCGCGATCAGCCAGACGCCGAGGGCGAGGCAGATCGTGGCCAGCAGCGCGTTCAGCACGTGCCGGCCGGGCAGCAGGATCGGCCGCTCGGTGACGAGCCCTTGCAGCTTGCCGAAGGCGATCGCGCTGCCCGTCAGCGAGACGCCGCCGATCAGCCCGGAGGCGACGGCGGCGAACGCGAACTGGAAATCGACCGTCTCGACAAAGCCGCCCTTCAGCGCCTCCTCGAGCGCCGCGCCGACCGCGATCGCCGAGGCGCCGCCGCCGAAGCCGTTGAAGACCGCCACCACCTGTGGCATCGCCGTGAGCGGCGAGCGGTAGGCCATGAACGCGCCGATCAGCGCGCCGACGACGACGCCGGCGATGATCACCTCGAAGCTGACGATGCGGTGGTCGGTGAGCGTGACCACGATCGCGAGCAGCATGCCCGTCGAGCCGAGCAGGTTGCCGCGCACCGCCGTGCGCGGGTGCGACATGTCCTTGAGCGCCCAGATGAAGAGAACGGCCGCAACCAGGTAGAAGAGGTCGATCCACTCCGGGTTCAGTTCAGGCACGCTCACCCCTGTTGCGGAACATCGAGAGCATGCGGTGCGTCACGAGGAACCCGCCGACGACGTTCGCGGTCGCCATCGCGACGGCGATGATGCCGAGGATCGTGGTCAGGAGCGTGAGCTGCGCGCCCGCCGTGACCAGCGTGCCGACGAGGGTGATGCCGGAGATCGCGTTGGCGCCCGACATCAGCGGCGTGTGCAGCAGCGGCGGGACCTTCGTGATCACCTCGTACCCGACGAACAGCGCCAGCACGAAGATCGTGAGCGCCGCGACGAAGACTTCCACGGCCTACTCCGTTCCTGCCGGCTCGAGCTCCGAGAGCCCGAGCTGCTCGCGCACCCGGGGGTGCACCACCTGGCCGCCGTGCGCGACGAGCGCGCCGTGCAGGATCTCGTCGTCCCGATCGAGGGTGAGCTCACCTTCATCGAGCACGTGGTCGAGGAACGCGGAGACGTTCCGCGCGTACATCTGGCTGGCGTCGAAGGGGATGTCCGCGGGCAGGTTCAGTGGCCCGAGGATGGTGACGCCCTCGACCGTCACGTTCTCGCCGGGGCGGGTCAGTTCGCAATTGCCGCCGGTCTCGGCTGCGAGGTCGACGATCACCGAGCCGCGCCGCATCCGTCCGACCGCGTCGGCGGTCACGAGCAGCGGCGCGGCGCTTCCGGGCACGGCCGCCGTGCTGATCACCACGTCGCTGTCGGCGACGACGCGCGCGAGCAGTTCGCGCTGGCGGGCGTAGAAGTCCTCGCCCATCGCCTGGGCGTAGCCGCCGCTGTCCTCGGCGTCCGCGGAGTCGAGATCGAGCGCGACGAAGCGCGCGCCGAGACTCTCGACCTGCTCCGCGACGGCCGGGCGGACGTCGTAGGCCTGCACGACCGCGCCGAGCCGTCGCGCCGTGGCGATCGCCTGCAGGCCGGCGACGCCGGCCCCGATCACGAGCACGCGGGCGGGGGTGACCGTGCCGGCTGCGGTCATCATCAATGGGAACATCTTCGTGAGCGTGCTGGCCGCCAGCAGCACCGCCCGGTAGCCCGCGATCGTCGCCATCGAGCTGAGCGCATCCATCGGCTGCGCGCGGCTGATCCGCGGCAGCAGCTCAAGTGCGAAGGCGTTCACGCCGCGCTCCGCGAGGGCCGTTATTCCGCCCGGGCTCCCGAGGGGATTGAGCAGCCCGACGAGCGTCTGGCCCTCGCGCAGGCCCGCGATCTCCGTGGAGCCCTCGGGCGCGCTGACACGGGCGACGATGTCAGCTTCGGCCAGCACCTCCGCGGCGCTTCCGGCGATCCGCGCGCCGGAAGCCACGTAGTCCTCGTCGGAGAAGCCCGCGGCGCTGCCCGCGCCGCTCTCGACGAGCACCTCGGCGCCGCTGTCGCCAACTCGCGACACCACGCCGGGGACGAGCGCCACCCGGCGCTCGCCCCGTGCTGATTCCGCTGCTACGCCAACGATCACGCGCTGTCCCCTCGGGCTGCCGGAACGCGGGCAAGCATACAGGGGATCGGTGGGGACCTGCGGGGGCGGCTGTCCGCCCTACCAGGCCTCTTCGCCCCGGGGAGAGAGGGGGTGGGGGGATTCCGGGCGCCGCAGCGCCCTCCGATCCCCTCTCCCCTGGCGGGAGAGGGTTAGCCCGAATCCACCGATCGAAGCTTGACGGGGCGGGCTGCCGGGCTGGCGGAGAGTTCGGCGGGTGCGCCGGCGTTCGCCGGGCGGTGCCGGGGGCGGGCCGGAGCGAGGAGCCCTCGCTCAGCGCCGCTCGGGGGCGCTGAGGGCGCGGGCGCGAGGGTGCGCGAGGCGTGCGCGGGCATGCTGGCGCGAGCCTCGGACCCGGGGCCGGCGCTGTGAGCGGGCGTCAGGCCGGGAGCGGTAGCGCCCGTAGTCGCGCGAGCGCGGCTGCCCACTGGCCGGCCCAGGGCCAGCGCTTCGGGAGGTGCAGCGTCCAGCGCCGGGCAGAATGGGTGAGCCGTCCGGCGAGAGCGAAGTAGCGCCGCCTGAGCGTCCTGGTCGTCACGATCCCCTCGCCGAGCCCCAGGCGCGCCGTCCAGCGGGCGAGGTTGTGCGCGATCACCTGCACCGCGAGCCACGCCGCGTTCGCGGCGAAGCGGCCCGAGGGGAGATGGTTCAGCCCGACGCCGTACTTGAGGTCGCGGATCGCGTTCTCGACCTCGGCGTGGCGGCGATGGTCGGCCTCCAGCTCCAGCAGCGCGCCCGCGCGGTCGGTGATGAAGGCGTGGTAGACCGTATGGAGTGACCGGCTCCGAGTCCGCAAACTCGCGGGTTACAGACGCGAGGGCTGCAGAGCCGCATGCGAAAGGAGCCGGTCAGGAAGATGACTACCACATATGCAGGGATGGATGCACACGCGCGGGCGATCCACGTGGCGGTGCTGGCGCCGGGGGCCGAGCGGCCCGAGGAGTGGCAGCTGGCGAACGAGCCGAAGGCGGTGAAGCGGCTCGCGCAGCGCCTGCGGCGCATGGCGCCGGGGCCGGTCGTGGCCTGCTACGAGGCGGGGCCGGGGGGCTTCGCGCTGCAGCGCCAGCTCGAGGCCGAGGGCATCGAATGCCAGGTGATCGCGCCGGCGCTCATCCCGAGGCGGCCCGGCGACCGCGTCAAGACCGACCGCCGCGACGCCAGGAAGCTGGCGGAGCTGCTGCGCGCGGACCTGCTCACGGCGGTGCATCCCCCGACCATCGACCAGGAGGCGGTGCGCGACCTCTGCCGGGCGCGCGAGGACGCCGTGACCGACCGCACCCGGGCGCGCCACCGCCTGGCGAAGCTGCTGCTGCGGCGCGGCATCGCCTACGACGGCCGGAACTGGACGCTGCGGCACCGCCGCTGGCTGCTGACGCTGCGCTTCGAACACCCGGCCGCGCAGGCCACCTTCGACGACTACCTGCGCGCGCTCGAGGGCGTGGAGGAGCGGCTGCGCACGCTGGAGCAGGAACTGGCCGCGTGTGCCGCCAGCGACGACTACCGCGAGGCGGTGGGGCTGCTGCGCTGCTTCCGCGGGGTCGACACGGTGACGGCGCTGACGGTGCTGGCCGAGCTCGGCGACGTCACGCGCTTCGGCAGCGCCCGGCAGTTGATGTCCTACCTCGGGCTCACGCCGAGCGAGTACAGCAGCGGCGCCCGTCAGCGGCGGGGACCGATCACGAAGACAGGGAACAGCCACGTGCGCCGCATCCTGGTGGAGAGCGCCTGGCACTACCGCCACCCGCCGCGGGTGGGGGCAGCGCTGCGCAAGCGCAGGGAGGGCCAGCCGGGCTGGGCCGTGGTGTTGGCCGACCGGGCGCAGACCCGGCTCTATCGCCGCCACCGGCGGCTGGCCGCTCACGGCAAGCCATCGGTCGTGGCGAACGTGGCCGTCGCCCGTGAACTCGCGGGTTACCTGTGGGCGGTGCTGAACATCGGCGCCCGGGAGCAGGCGGCGGCCTGACAGCACGCGCGCGGTCCGCGGCGAAGGCGGAGCTGGCGATACGCCGCTCCGGAGCAGGAGGGGGTGGATGAGCGAGGGCAGGCTCAGGAGGACGCGCGGTACAGCTATGCGGCAGCGGCGCCCGGCGCCGTCAACCCGCGACCGTAGACGGCGACCCCTCCCGGCGAAGCACGGTCATGCGGCAAGGCCCCAGGCAACCCGCGAATATCAGAGTGACACGTCGTCGAAGCAGCGCCCTCGTTCGTCCATCTCCCCCCGTTCCGGAGCCGGATCGCCACGACCACCGCCGGTGCTGCTTGACAACCGGTCACTCCATATCAGCTGTAGCTGGTGAAGAGCGCGAGCTGGGAGCCGGGCGCCGGCTTGACGCGCCGCACGATAAGCCGCACCGGGGCGGCGTCCTCCCTGTGCCGGAACGGGGTGTAGGTCGTCTCGGCGACAGCGGCGCCGTCGTCCAGCCAGTACGGGATCGGCGTCCAGTCCTCTTCCGCGATCGCCTCGATCAGCGTGCGCACGCTCGGCTGCTGGCGGATCGTGACCGAGAAGCGGACGTCGAGCGCGCGGCAGGCGGCGACGACGGCGTGGGTGTAGAAGCCGCTGTCGGCGCGCATCGTCAGCTGCCCGCTCGCTCCGGCAGCGCGCACCCGGCCCACCGTCTCACGCAGGAAGTGGGCGGCGCCGCGGCCGCTGTGCGCGCGGCCCTCGCGCAGCCGCGCCATCAGCACCTCACCGCTGCCGGCTGCCACCGCGAGCAGCGGGTGATAGCCGCGCGCGCCCGTGTAGCCGGGCTGGCGGGCGCCCTCCTTGGCGAGGCCGTAGGTCTCGCAGAGCGTCGAATCGAGGTCGATCGTGAGCGGCGCGTCGCCCGGTCCCGCCCCGGCCGCCCAGCCGCGGGCGAGCAACTCGCGGCTGAGGCGGTCGAGCTGGCGGGCGTGGCCCCAGCGGAAGCTGCGCAGGAACGTGCCGAGGGTGGACGGCGCCTTCACGGTGCAGCCGAGCACGCGCCCGGCGCCGCCTGAGCGCAACGCATCGGCGTCGTCGATGCAGTCACCGCCCGCGAGCGCCGAGGCGACCAGGGTCAGCAGCTTGTCGCCGGCGTTCGCGCGCCCCGCCGCGTCACCGAGGTCGACGTGGGCGTCCGCCAGTTCACGGAAGCCGAGCCGGCGGGCGAGCGTGGCGGGGAGCAGCAGGCCCGCGTGGTCCACGAGGCGGTCGTCGTCGAAGGCGATGTCTATCCGGTCGGGGTCGCTCGTTGCTAGCATCGAATGGGTGCTCCCTGTGGCTGTGACGTGATTCGTGAAAACCCATTGTCCCAGCTACAGCGGAGCACCCAACCGCAGCCGCTCGCGCGCTCCTCTTCGGTGGATCAGGGGTTAGGGTGAGGGGGATTCCGGAGGTGACTCGCGGAGTTCCAGTGCGATCGCCTCGAGCACGGGGGTCAGACGCAGCAGCACATCGTCGTTCCAGAATCTCGGGACCCTGTAGCCACGCGACTCCAGCCACCGTGTTCGCCGATCATCGTATGCCCGTCGGCCGGCGTGCTGCCCTCCGTCCAGCTCGACGATCAGCTTCCGCTCGTGACTCACGAAGTCGGCGATGTACGCGCCGATCGGCGCGCCCCCTCACCCCCGCCCTAATGGGGCTCGACCAGCAGCCCGGTGTATCGGGCAGACTGGTCCCGGACCGGCCGGCCGGCCGGTGAGCACTTCCTCGCCCAGAGACCCTGGGATCTCCAGGGAGAGACCGTGCCCCGGTTGGTTCGTCCGGGTTGTCCGCAGCACTCATGGGGTGTCGTGCCATCGAGCACTGTTCCATTAGGCCGTCGCAGGACCAGCCCGGCAGGTCGCATCAAGCAGCACGAAGCGGAGGGAAGCGAGGCACGATGACCCTGTACGTTGGCGACGACTGGTCCGAAGACCACCACGACATCCAGCTCATGAACGAGGCCGGCGAGCAGCTCGCCGCCAGGCGGCTGCCCGAAGGCGTCGCGGGTCTCGCCGCACTGCACGAACTGGTCGCCGCGCACGCCTCGGACCGGGCGAGGTCGTGGTCGGGATTGAGACCGACCGCGGGCCCTGGGTCTCGGCCCTGCTCGCGGCCGGCTACCGCGTCTACGCGATCAACCCACGCTCGGCGGCGCGCTACCGCGACCGTCACCATGTCGGCGGCGCCAAGTCCGACGCCGGCGACGCGAAGCTGCGCGCCGACCTCGTCCGCACCGACCGCCACAACCACCGCCCGGTCGCCGGCGACAGCGACGACGCGGGCGCAGTGCGGGTCCTGGCCCGCGCCCACCAGCAGCTGATCTGGGACCGCGTCCGCCAGACCAACCGCCTGCGCAGCGCGCTGCGCGAGTACTTCCAGGCGGCCCTGGTGGCGTTTCCCGACCTCGCGCACGGTGACGCGCTGGGGCTGCTGGCCACGGCGCCCGGCCCGCGTGAGGCGGCGCGGCTGAGCATCACCCAGATCCGCGCGGCCCTCCGCCACGGTGGCCGCAAGCGCAGCATCGAGCAGCGTGCCGCCGCGGTCCGCGCAGCGTTGCGCTCCCCGCAGCTTGAAGCGCCACCCGCCGTGAGCAGGGCGTTCGCCGCGAGCACCCGCGCGGCGGTTGCGCTGATCGCTGAGATCAATCGTCAGATCAAGGAGCTCGAGGCCGAGCTCACGAGCCATTTTGAGCAGCACCCGGACGCCGAAATCTACCGCTCCCTGCCCGGACTCGGTGTCGTCCTCGGCGCCCGGGTGCTCGGAGAGTTCGGGGACGACCCCGCACGCTACGAGTCGGCGAAGTCCCGCAGGAACTACGCCGGTACCTCGCCGTTGACCGTAGCATCCGGCCGCAAGCGGACCGTGCGGGCGCGCTTCGTCCGCAACCGGCGGCTCTCCGACGCCGCGGACCAGTGGGCGATGTGCTCACTGCAGGTCAGTCCCGGCTGCCACGACTTCTACCGGCGGCGGCGTGCTGCCGGCGACCTCCACCACCAGGCGCTGCGCGCCCTCGGCAATCGCCTCGTCGGCTACCTGCACGGCTGCCTCAGGACGCGCGCCCGCTACGACGAGGCCACCGCCTGGGCGCACCGCCACGACCGCGAGCAGCTCGCCGCTTGACGTCTTAGCACCCTGGGGTGTCTCTCCCGCGAGGGGAGAGGGAGCCGGAGCGCCCCCGGAACGGGAGTTTCGCAAAGGTCTCCTCCGGGAGACAGAGAACATATCAAACCAGGGGAAGTGCGCTCCCGCCCTACCGCGCCGCGCTCCAGCGGGCGCCTCGAGGCGTGTCCTCCACCTCGATGCCGACGGCGGCTAGGTCGGCGCGGATCGCGTCGGCGAGGGCGAAGTCGCGCTCCTCCCGCGCCTGCTGACGGCGCGCGAGCAGCGCCTCGATCGTCGTCTCCGCGTCGCTGCCGCCGCATGACACCTCGTGGCGCGCGGCGAGCTTCGAGAGCGCGACGGCGTCGAGCGTGCTGCTGCCGGCCTCGTCCGCGGCGTCGAGTTGCAGACCGAGCACGCCGGCCAGCTCGCGCAGCTCCGCCTGGGCCGGGCGCACGTCCGCGCCCGCGTCGCGCTCGCGGTTGATGGTGCGCGCGAGGTCGAACAGCGCGGCCAGCGCGCGCGGCGTGCTGAAGTCGTCCTCCAGCGCCTCGATGAAGCGGGCGCGCTCCGCCGGTCCGCCGGTCGAGGCGGGCCCCGCGCACGCGCCCTCCTCGCGCACGGCGGCGAGCAGCCGGCCGAGGCCGCTCTCGGCGGCCGCCATCGCCTCGTCGGTGAGGTTGTTGGGGCGCCGGTACTGGCTTTCGAGGACGAACAGGCGCAGCGCGTCCGGCCGCCAGCGCTCGAGCGCGTCGCGCACGGTGACGACGTTGCCGATTGACTTCGACATCTTCTCGCCGTCGCGCTGCACGAGGCCGTTGTGCAGCCAGATCTGCGCGAACGAGCCCGGGCCGCTCACGGCCTCGGCTTGTGCGACCTCGTTCTCGTGGTGCGGGAAGACGAGGTCCACCCCGCCGCCGTGGATGTCGAACGAGGGTCCGAGGTAGCGCTGCGACATCGCGGAGCACTCGATGTGCCAGCCGGGACGGCCCGCGCCCCACGGCGAGGGCCAGTTCGGTTCGCCCGGCTTCGCGGCCTTCCAGAGCGCGAAGTCGAGCGGGAACTCCTTGCCCTCGCCGGGCTCGCCGCGCGTGCCCGCGCGCAGGTCCTCGATGTTGCGGTGGGAGAGCTTGCCGTAGTCCGCCATCGCGCGCACGCGGTAGTAGACGTCGCCGGCGGTGGTGGCGTAGCCGTAGCCGGCCCCGATGATCGCCTCGATCGCCTCGACGATCGTCTCGATGTGCTCGGTCACGCGCGGGCGCACGTCCGGCTCCTGCAGGTTGAGCGCGCGCTGCTGGCGTCCCCAGAGGTCGATCTGATCGTTCACGAGGTCGAGCGGGTCGCGGCCCAGCTCGGCGGCGCGGTCGATCACCTTGTCGTCCACGTCGGTGTAGTTGGAGACGTAGGTCACCTCGTAGCCGCCGCCGGGCGAGCCCGGCCAGCGCAGGTAGCGCACGAGGGCGTCGAAGATGATCGCGTACTGGGCGTGGCCGAAGTGGCTCTCCTCGTACGGCGTGACGCCGCAGACGTAGATGCCGACGCGCCCGTGCTCGAGCGGGCGGAACGTCTCGACGGCGCCGCTCAAGGTATTCGTGAGACGCATCGCACGCGCTCCAATGTCCTACGGCCGTGCCGGTCGCAACGGCCTCACCGCAGCAGATGTGTTGGTGAGACGCATCGCACGCGCTCCGTCGCTCTTGCCGCCGCGGCGGCGGTTCTGCCTGCGATCGCGTCTCTGGCTACGGCTCGCGCGACGCGCCGCCGTCGAAGCCGCCGGGCGAGCTCGCGGAGCCCGAGGGCGTCGCGATGGGTTGGCGCTCCCGCTCGAGGCGGGCGATCCGCCGCTCCAGCTCCTCGATGCGGTCCCACTCGGGGTCCGGGAGGCGCTCGACGGTGTCGTTGCTCTGGTTGGTGAAGGCGACGACGTGGCCGGGCACGCCGACGACCGTGGCGTTGGGCGGCACGCTCGAGACGACGACCGCGCCCGCGCCGATGCGCGAGTCGTGGCCGATGGTCACGTCGCCGATGATCTTCGCCCCCGCGCCGACCACGACCCCGTCCTCGAGGGTGGGGTGGCGCTTCTCGCGCCGCGTCGAGGTGCCGCCGAGGGTGACGCCCTGATAGAGGTGGCAGTTGTCGCCGATGATCGTGGTCTCCCCGATCACGACGCCCATGCCGTGGTCGATGAAGCAGCGCCGCCCGATGGTCGCGCCGGGGTGGATCTCGATGCCGGTGAGGAAGCGCGCGATGTGCGCGATCAGGCGCGGCAGCAGCGGCACGCCGAGCAGGGCGGCCTCGTGCGTGATGCGCTGCACCATCAGCGCGTGGATGCCGGGGTAGGTGAGCAGCACTTCGAGCGCGCCGCGCGCCGCCGGGTCGCGATCCTGCGCCGCCTCGATGTCCTCGCGCAGTGCACGCAGCCAGCTCATGTCGGGGAGTCCTCCGTGCCGCCGTGCCCGCCATTATCGCACATGCGCGGTCCGTTGCCGGTTGGGGCCGCTGCCGCTATCCCCGCGATCGTCTACGGTGAACGTGATGGCGACGATCGATTACGACGACCCTCGCTACCCGGCGCTGGCCGAAGCGATCCTGTCGCGGCACGAGCGCGGCGAGGCCGAGGCAAACATCACGAGCGCGGTGCGCGATTTCCTGATCGCGACTGAGCTCGCCACCGCGGGCGAGATCGTAGAGGAAGTCCATCCTGGCGACGCCAGCCGCAAGTCCGTGGATCTGACCGCGCTGGACACCTACATCGAGTTCAAGCGCCGCACGGGCGTCCCGCCGAACGCGGAGCACGTCGAGCAGTTGGACGGCTACCTGGAGGCCTCGCAGCGGGATGGTAAGGGCGTCCGCATGGGCGTGCTCACGGACGGTAAGCACTGGTTCCTGCGCTGGCCCGGCGCCGGTCCGGTACGGACTGTCCCACCCCACGCATTCGTCCTTGAGAGCGCCGAACAGTGGCTCCCGCTCTACGAGTGGCTGCGCGATCGTGCGCTGATGGCGCGTGAGGCGATCACGCCCAGCCGCGAGACCGTCGCCGATGTCTTCGGCGCGCACAGCGTTCTCTACCAGCGCGACCTCGACGAACTGCGGCGGCTCTACGACGCGCACCGCGACGCCGAGACGATCGCGGTCAAGCGGCGGCTCTGGCTCGACTTGCTGCGCGCCGCTGTCGGTGAGGTCGCCGATTCGGTCGCCAGCCTCGACGACCTGTTCGTGCGCCACACGTATCTCACCGCCGTGACCGGCATGGCCGTGCAGGCGCGCTTTGGCATCGACATCGCCGCGCTCGCCGAGACCGCTCCGGTCGATCTCCTTGAGGGCCGCCGCTTCCGCGATCAGACCGGGCTACAGGGCGTGGTTGAGACCGACTTCTTCAGCTGGCCGAACGAAGTGGGCGGCGCGCCGCTGCTCCGCGCGATCGCCCGCCGCCTCGCGCGCTTCGACTGGGAGCTGGCCCCGGCCGACATCGCCGCCATCCTCTACGAGACGGTGATCCCGGCCGAGGAGCGACGGCAACTCGGCGAGTACTACACGCCGCACTGGCTGGCGAGCGCGATCATCGACGAACTGGTCGACGACCCCCTGCGGCAACGGGTGCTCGACCCGGCCTGCGGCTCCGGTACGTTCATCGCGGAGGCCGTGACCCGATTCGTCGCCGCCAGCCGCGACGAACTCGACCCGGAGGACGCGCTTGAGCAGCTGAGGGAGGCCGTCGTCGGCATCGACATCCATCCGGTGGCGGTGCACCTTGCCCGTTCCGCCTGGACGATCGCCGCGCAGCCGTTGATTGAACGCGCGGCGGAGGCTGGCTTCACCGGATCGGTGGCGGCGCCGGTCTATCTCGGCGACTCGTTGCAACTGCGCTACGAAGCGGGCGACCTCCTCGGGGAGGCCGAGGTGCGCATCCCGATCGGCGACGAGCAGCGCAGCGAGTTGATCTTCCCCACCAGTCTTGTCGAGCGGGCCGACCTCTTCGACGCGGTGATGAGTGGCGTCGCCGACGCCATCGCACGCGGCGACGATCCGTTGCTTGAACTGGACGACCACCCGCTGCTGAGCGCGGGGGAGCGCCGCATCCTGACGCCCGCCGTGCGCATGATGAGCGCACTGCACGCCTCGGGGCGCAATCACATCTGGGCCTACTACAGCCGCAACCTCGTACGTCCGGTGGCGCTCGCGCGCCGCAAGGCGGACGTGATTGTCGGTAATCCGCCGTGGCTGAACTACAACCAGACCGTCGACGTGCTGCGCAGCGAGTTGGAGCGTCAGAGCAAGACGCTCTACGACATCTGGGTAGGGGGCGAGTACGCGACCCAACAGGACGTGGCCGGCCTGTTCTTCGCGCGCTGCGTGGACCTGTACCTCGGCGACGGCGGGACGATCGGCGTGGTGATGCCGCACAGCGCGCTTCGCTCCGGCCAGCACGAGAAATGGCGCAGCGGGCGTTGGCAACAGCTTGTCCGAACGGGGAAGAGAACGAGTCGCGTGGACAGGCTTCGTGTCGACTTCCGCTTCAAGAATCCGTGGGATCTGGAGAAACTCGAACCGAACGACTTCTTCCCCATCCCGGCCTCTGTGGTGTTCGCACGGCGGCAGGGCGCAGACCCGACGGCTCAGGGCGATTCTAGAGCGGCAGCCCCGGCGCGCCCGCTCGCGGGCGAGGTGGAGCGCTGGGAAGGCCGCCCCGGCGACCCGGACGTTACGCGGGTCGTCGTTGCGCTCGGAGCCGGGATGACAGGCGGGAACTCCCCGTATCACTCGCTCGCCGCAAACGGCGCCACGCTGTACCCACGCCGTCTCTTCATGGTCGAGGAGATCGAGAATCCGGCTCGTATCCGCGCGCCCGGAACGATCATGGTCAATCCCCGGCGGGGTAAGCAGGACAAGGCCCCGTGGCGCGATCTCGACCTGACCGCGATCAGCAACGTAACCATCGAGAACGTCCATGTCTTCGATGTCTACCTCGGGGAGAGCGTCGCGCCCTACGTCACGCTCGCCCCGCTGCTGGCGGTGCTGCCGGTGCAGCGGTCCAATGGCGATGTCCTGTCCCCAAGCGGCACCGCATCCGCCGTCGGAGGCGTAGACCTCCGCCCGCTGAAACGGCGGATGCGACAGCGTTGGCGCACGATCAGCGGACTCTGGGATGCCAACAAGGGGGTGGGCAACGAGCGCACGCTCTTGGAGAACCTGGACTACCTGAGCAAGCTCTCCACGCAGATCGAGTGGCGGGAGACGGCGAGTGACGGGGCCTGCCGCGTCGTCTACACGAAGTCAGGGAGACCGACGGCTGCCCGCCTGTGGGATCGCGACGCCATCGTCGAGAACACTCTCTACTGGATGCCGTGCGGCAGCGACGAGGAAGCCTCCTACCTGCTCGCCGTCATCAACAGCGATGCCCTCCGGGACGCCGCCGAGCCGCTCATGTCGCGGGGACTGTGGGGAGCCCGCGACCTGCACAAGCACCTCTGGGCACTGCCGATCCCGCGCTTCAATCCTCATGACGAGCTCCACGCCGAGGTAGCCGCCACGGGCGAGGCCGCTGCCGAGGGTGCGGCCCGGCAATTCGCTGGCCGGGACGCACTGACCAGCGCCGCCGCGCGCAAGCTGCTGCGCCAATGGCTCGCGGACTCGCCCGAGGGCCGCGAGGTCGAGCGCGCTGTGGGCGAGTTGCTCGGCGGCTGAGGACGCGCCCCCTACCCCTCCCCCTCGTCCAGCAGCGCGACGGCGTGGGCGGCGAGGGCTTCGCCGGCGCCGATGGCGCCGAGGCCCTCGTTCGTCGTGGCCTTCACGTTGACCGCGCCGGCCTCGACGCCGAGGTCGCGGGCCAGCGCCTCGCGCATCGCGGCGATGTGGGGGCGCAGGCGCGGGCGCTCGGCGACCACCGTTGCGTCGACGTTGACGACGCGGTAGCCGCGCGCCGCGACCAGGCGCATGACGCGCGTCAGCAGCTCGCGGCTATCGATGCCCGCCGTGGCCGGGTCGCCGGGCGGGAAGTGCTCGCCGATGTCGCCCTCGCCGGCCGCGCCGAGCAGCGCGTCGATCACCGCGTGGATCAGCGCGTCGCCGTCGCTGTGGCCGATCAGCGCGGGCGCCTCGGCGATCTCGACGCCGCCGAGGCGCAGCTGGCCGCTCTCGCCGAAGCGATGCACGTCGTAGCCCGCGCCGATGCGCATCAGGAGGCCGTTCCGCCACCGCCGAGCAGCGCGCGCAGGCGATCGAGGTCCTCGGCGGTCGTCACCTTGAAGGCCTGCTGCTCGCCTTCGATCACGCGCACCGGGGCGCCGAGTTGCTCGACGAGCGCGGCGTCGTCGGTGGCGTCGCCCTCGATGGTGGCGTGGGCGCGACGCAGCAGGGCGGCGTCGAAGGCTTGCGGCGTCTGGATCGCGCGCAGCGAGGCGCGGTCGGGGGTGTCCTGCACCAGCCCCTCGCCGTCGACGCGCTTGATCGTGTCGGCGACGGGCAGGCCCGGCACGGCGGCGCCGGCCTCGCGTGCCGCGGCGAGCGCCCGCGAGGCGAGCGCGCTGCTCGCCAGTGGCCGCGCCGAGTCGTGGACGAGCACCCAGCGCGCGTCCGGCAGCGCCGCCAGCCCCGCCGCGACCGAGTCGCGCCGCTGCTCGCCGCCCTCGACGCAGCGCAAGCGCGTGGCGTCGAGGGCCGCGACGCCGAGGGCGCTCGCGAGCTCCTCGATGGCTGCGTGGCGGGCACCCGGCGCGACGACGACGATCTCCTCGATCTCGTCCACGGCTGCGAGGCGCTGGAGCGAGAGGGCGAGCAGCGGGCGGCCGCAGAGCTCGGTCCAGACCTTGTCGACGCCGCCCATGCGCCTTGAGACGCCCGCCGCGAGCAGGATCGCCGCCGTGTGGTGTGCCATGAGGCAAGTCTAGCCTGTCCATCCCGCTAGTCCGCCGCGCCCGGGCATCGGGCTGGCGGTGCGCCGGGTCGGCGGATGCGTCACCATGGGGATACCGCACAGAAGGAGCGCAGCGATGATCATGACCACCTCCGACAGCGTCCCCGGCCGCGAGATCAGCCAGACGATTGGCCTCGTGAGCGCCAACGCCGTGCGCGCGCGCAACGTCGGCCGCGACATCCTCGCCGGCCTCAAGAACCTTATCGGCGGCGAGATCGGGGCCTACCAGCAGCTGCTGATCGAGTCGCGCCAGCAGGCGCTCGGGGCGCTGCAGGCGGACGCGGAGCGGCAGGGCGCGGACGCCGTCGTCGCGCTGCGGATGGCGACGGCCTCGGTCACCCAGGGCGCCGCCGAGGTGCTGGTCTACGGGACCGCCGTCAAGCTCGCCTGAGCGGTAGCGCCTTGCCGCCTACGCCGAGTCGAGGATCTCCCGCGCTTCGCGTAGCGCGTCGAGGTGGCCCGCCGCGTCGAGGCCGCCGCCGAGCGTGCGGAGGCAGAGGTGCGTCGCGCCCGCTGCCGTCCAGGCCTCGGCCTCGGCGAGCCACTCCCCCGGCTCTTTGCCCGTGATCCCGACCGCGCCCTCGATGCCGATCGCCGAAGGGTCGCGTCCTGCCGCCTCGGCTTCCTCGTGGATGCGCGCGCTGGCGGCGGGCACGGCCTGCGGCGGGATGATCGCGAACCAGCCGTCGGCGAGGCGTCCGATGCGGCGCAGCACGGGGGCGGGCAGCTCGCCGCCGCCACCGCCGGGGCCGATCCAGATTGGAATCGGGCGCTGTACCGGCGGCGGGCCGATGCCCGCGCCCTCGATGCGGTCCCAGCGGCCCTCGAAGCTCACCTCGTCCTGCGTCCAGAGCAGCCGCAGCAGCTCGATCTGCTCATCGCAGCGGCGGCCGCGCGTGCGGAAGTCCTGACCCAGCGCCGCGTACTCCTCGGCGCTGCCGCCGACGCCGACGCCGAGGCGCAGGCGGCCGCCGCTGAGCACGTCGACCTCCGCCGCCTGCTTGGCGACGAGCGCCGTCTGGCGCACCGGCAGGATAATCACCGAGGGCACGAGCTCGATCGCCGAGGTCAGCGCCGCCACCCAGCTGAACAGCGTCAGCGGCTCGTGCAGGTGCCCGGCGCCGGGCCGCACCACCAGGTCCGGCACGCGCAGGTGGGTGAAGCCCAGCTCCTCGGCGGTCCGGGCGAAGTCACGGATGCCCGGGAGGTCGTCCTGCAGCTCGCGCACCGGGAGCGAGACGCCGATGCGCAGGTCGGCGAGGCTGGCGGGGCTCATGCCCGGCCCGCGCGCTCGTTGATCTCGGCGGCGAGCGAGAAGTCGTACTCGGTGATCCCGCCGGCGTCGTGCGTGTTGAGGGCGACGCCGACGCGGTTGTAGGTGTTGGTCAGCGTCGGGTGGTGGTTCATCCGCTCGGCGAGCACGCCGATCTGCGCGATCAGCCCGACCGCCGCGACGAAGTCGTCCAGCTGGAACTCGGTCACGATCTGATCGCCCTCGCGGGTCCAGCCCTCGAGGCCTGCGAGACGCTCCTCGATCTCCGCGTCGGGCAGCTTCTGTGGTCTCGTCATCGGTGCCTCCTTGTCTTGTCCGTCCTGTTGCGCCCGCTGGCCGGGGCGCTAGCGCTGGCTCGCCGCGTCGAGCCGCCGCTGGAGGTGCTGCTTCGCGTGGCGCACGCTGTCGATCGCGGCGATGGGGCGTCCGGCGTACGGGCGCCGCCGGTGGTCGCACTCCCAGTAGCAGCCGTGCGTGCAGAAGTCGTCGCTCATGCGGGCATCGTAGCCCGCGAGGCGGTGCGGCGTGCGCCTCGGGCGCCGCGAGCAGCTGAGAGCAGTCGAGTCCGCAGTCCCCTCACCCTGGCCCCTGCCCCCGCTGCGGGCGTCTCCTGTGGGGCTGCGCCCCCCACGCCCCGCCCGCTCGCCCTCGGAAGCCGCGCTCCCGCGCCAGAGCCCCGGGGGCGCGCGCCCGTCTCCCGATCCGGCGGGGGCGTGGGGGCGAAGCCCCCACAGAAGACGCGCGCTCGCCCTCGGAGGGCCCTCACCCTCGGGGAAAGGGCGCCGGAGTCCTCGAAGCCGGCGGGCGATCCGAGCGGGGGCGTGGGGGCAGAGCCCCCACAGAAGAAGAATGAAGGGCGGGGGTGTGGGGGTGCAGCTCCCCGCAGGTAGCTGCGCGCCTGCCCTCGAACGCTCAGTGCCCCTCGGAAGTATGGCGTGCCCCTCACCCCCGCCCTCTCCCCAGGGAGAGGGAGCCGGACGCCCTCGATGGCCGCGCTCCGCCTGCCGAGCCGGACGGGGGCGTGGGGGCAAAGCCCCCACAGAGAGAAAATCCGAGGGTGGGTGGGTGGGCCGGAGCCGCCCTGCGAGGTATCCCTCGCGTCTACGACACGACCGTGCGCGTGCTCGCTCCGAGACGGGAGTGTGAGGGGCGCAGCCCCCCGCAGGAGGACGCGCTCGCCGTCACCCGCACCCTTCCCGCCGTAGAGGGGACTGTCGGCAGCGGGAGGTTAGAGGCGGTCGGCCCGGAGCTGGCGAAGGCGTTCGTGCTCGCGTGAGTGCTCGGAGGAGTCGGCGAAGGACTCGCCGCACTCGGAGCAGAACTTGAGCGTGGGGATCGGCCGGGAGGGCGCGATCCCGGCGATCGAGTGGAGCTGCCACTCCTCGAGCGCGAGCTCCTCGGGGTCGTCGCCGGGGTCCGGCCCCAGCTTCCAGCCGCCCTTGCTGCTGCCAGCCGCCCCCGGCGCGCGGTGGTCGCAGGGCCAGTAGCAGCCCTCGGGGCAGTAGTTGGCGCCGAGCGTGCCGGGCATGGGCGAATGATACGCCGCTCGCCGCTCCGCCGGTCAGGAGTGGCTGCGTATGATGCGCTGGGCAGGTGAGTCGCCTCATCCGGGTAGGGGGCGGCAGTGGCAGCTCAGGGTCGGGGGCGGCCTTGGCGGCAGCGCAGACGAACGACGACCTTCTCTATCAACCGGATGAGCAGCCGCCTCATCCGGCTGCCCTTGGCCTCGGTTTTCAGAGTGTGATGGGTCGCCTGACGGCGTTGGCGGCGTCCACCGCCATTATTGCGCAGGCGAGCGGTCAGCCCGAAAGCTACCTGTCGTGGATCCTGTTCGCCGCGTTGCTCGTCGCCGGAATAGGCACCATGTTCCAGCCGTTCCGGGTCTGGCGGTTCGGATCAGGGTATCCGCTCGGTGTAACGACCAACACGGCCTTCGTCGCGGTGTGCATCACCGCGCTGGTGGCGGGCGGGCCCGGCATGCTGTCGAGCCTGATCGTCGCTTCCGCGCTGCTGCAGTTCGTACTGGTCTCGCGGCTCTCGCTGTTGCGCCGGATCATCACGCCGCTGGTCTCCGGCACGGTGCTCATGTTGCTGGCGGCCACGATCATGTCGGTCCTGCTCAGCAGGTTGTCGGCCACGCCCGAAGGTGCGTCGCCGATGACTGCTCCCATCGTTGCGGTATCGACGTTCGCCGTCGTCGTGGGACTGAGGATGTTTGCCGCGCCGGTCTGGCAGCAGTGGGCGCCGGTGCTCGGAATCGTGACGGGCTGCGCGGTGGCGACGCCGTTCGGTCTGTTCGACATCGGGCCTCTGATCGAAGCGCCGTGGGTCGGGATTCCCCGGAATGCATGGCCGGGCCTGGACCTCAATCTGGGCACGGAGTTCTGGGCGCTTCTGCCGGGATTCATGATCGTGAACCTGGCGGCGACCATCTACGTCATCAGCGATGTCGTTGCGATTCAGCAGATCGCGTGGCGCAGGCCGCGCGCCACCGACTTCCGCGTGGTGCAGGGCGCGCTCAACCTCATCGTGTTGACCAATCTGCTGGCCGCATTCCTGGGCAGTTTGCCCAATACGATCATCTCCGCGAATTCGTCACGCGTCCTCCTCACGGGGGTCGCCGCGCGCCGCATGGGAGTGTACGCCGGGGCGATCCTGATAGCCGCGGCGTTCCTGCCCAAGGTGATCGCGCTCCTGGCCGCGGTTCCCCGCCCGGTGTTCGGGGCGTACGTGATCGTCTCGCTGGCTCTGCTCTTCGTGCAGGGCATGAGGATCGTTGTCCAGGACGGCCTCGACACGCGGAAGGCCATGGTGGTCGGAGTGTCGTTCTGGATCGGAGTGGGCTTCCAGAACGATCTGATCTTCTCGGACGTTCTGAGCGGGACGTGGGAAACGTTGCTCAGCAACGGCTTAACGACCGGTGCTGTGTCCGTGATCGTGCTCAGCTCATTGCTGGAAGTGACCGGTCAGAGGCGCAGACGCCTGCGTGCGCGGCTGGACATGTCCGCTCTGCCGGCGATTGACGAGTTCCTTCGCGAGTTCGCGTCGAAGGCGGGCTGGAACGAAGCGTCAACGGACAGGCTGCGCTCGGCCGGCGAGGAGACGCTGTCGAGCCTGCTGCCGCTGGATGATGACGAGGCAGTCGCTGGCGGGCAGAGCCTGGTCATCGGCGCACGCAACGCCGATGGAAAGATTGAGCTGGAGTTCATGGCCACGTCCGAGGAGGACAACCTCGAGGATCGGCTGGCGTACCTGGGCGAGCAGCCCCAGATCCAGGATGACCGCGAGCTCTCGTTCCGCCTGCTGCGGCACTACGCCTCGTCCGTGCAGCACCGCAAGTACCACCACGTGGACATCGTCACCGTGGAGGTCGAACCCGCTCGCTAGCGTCTCGCTGTTCGACCGCCGCTCACGCCCACTCTGGCGGGCGGCTGAATGAGCCGCGCGCGTCGGTCAGCGTCTCCGGGAACTGGCACTCCGCGAGGAGCCTGCGGCGCCTTCGCGAGTTCGTGATGAACCGCCTGAATGCTGCGACCCCGAGGAGAGTGCTGCTCGGTGCGCGCCGCCTCCCGCCCGGATCGCGGTTGAGGATCGGGAACGCGACACCGACCGGTCGACGGAAGCGCGACCGGACAACGCGGACGGGCTCGGCCAAATCAGAGTCGTTCGAGATGAGCAGCGCGCCTTCGTACTCGTTGTCGAACGCATCGAGCAGCATGTACGTGGCGAGATTCACGTCGGAGCCTTTTTCTTCCGACCTGATGACGCGCACAGGTGCGCCGCCGTCGGCCCGTTGCATCACGTGCTCCGAAGTCAGGAATTGCCCGTAGTGCAAGGAAACTCCCGGAAGGATGTCGAGCGCCCGCAGGTAGGCTGCTTGTCGTTCCGGCGCTCCCGGATCCTGCGGAAGCGCACGCACACGGGCCGTGAAGTAACGGATGCGATGCACGTCGTCGCTCGGCCGCAGCAGCCCGCGGGCAAATTGGCGAATGTCTAGCCAACGGTACGGCTGGCCCCGGAGCGCGCCGTAGTACAGGTTGAAGCCGTCCACATAGACGTTGACGCGCATGTCTGCCCTGGACACTACAAGACCCCCGCAGTCGGGGGTCTTGCTACCCACACGGACGTACCGAGTGGGGGGGTACGAGCATTCTTGCCGACTGACTCAGTTGTGTCAATCCGCGCTTATGGCTGCTGGGGGCTGTCGACCCCTACACCAGCGTGAGCGGCGCGCCGACGCGTTCGGCGACCTCGATCGTGCGGTCGCGCTTCGTGGTGTCGCCGGAGCGGGCCATCGAGGCCAGCTCGGCGATCTTGTGGCGGCACTCGCCGTTGATGTCCTGGTGGCCGCAGACGTTGCACGGGTCGCGCTTGCAGTCGAGCGTGATCTCCTCGTTGAGCGTGCGCATCCACTCGCCGCGCAGGAACGACTTCGTCGTCGCCGAGTCGATGTGGTCCCAGGGCAGCGGCTCCCAGAGGTCGCGGTCGCGGTGGGCGTAGTCGGCGGGATCGAGGTCGTGCGTCTCGAAGGCGCGCTCCCAGATCGACCAGTCGTGGTGCTCGGACCAGGCGTCGAACTTCGCGCCGAGGCGCCAGGCCGTCTCGATCACCGCGGCAACGCGGCGGTCGCCGCGCGAGAGCACCGCCTCCAGCAGCGACTTCTCCGGGTCTTCCCAGCTGAACTGCACGCCGGCGCGGCGGCAGCCCTCGCGCAGGATGCGGTGGCGGCGGCGCAGCGTGTCCGCGTCGCACTGCGCGAGCCACTGGAACGGAGTGTGCGCCTTCGGGATGAAGTTCGAGGTGGAGACGCGCACCCGCGCGCGCCCGCCGCGGTGCCGCCTGCCGATCGCCTTCACCTCGGAGGCGATGCGCACGATCTCCTCGATGTCGTGGTCGGTCTCGGTCGGCTGGCCGACCATGAAGTACATCTTGATGCTGGTCCAGCCGTTGCTGAAGGCGTGCTCGGCGGCGTTGAGCAGGTCCTCCTCGGTGACGAGCTTGTTGATCGTGTTGCGCAGCCGCTGCGAGCCGGCCTCCGGGGCGAGCGTGAGCGTGTGCTTCTTGCCCCGCGCGACGGCGTCGGCGACCTCGACGGAGAACGAGTCGACACGCGTCGAGGGCAGGCCGATCTTCAGGCCGCGCTCGCCGTAGGCGTCCATCAGCGCGTGCACCATCGGCACGATGTCGCGGTGGTCGGTGGTCGAGAGCGACATCAGCGAGAGCTCGTGGTAGCCGGTGTTGTCGAGCAGCTCGCCCGCCGCCGCGACGACCTCCTCGACGGAGCGTTCGCGGGTGGGGCGGTAGATCATGCCGGCCTGGCAGAAGCGGCAGCCCTGCGTGCAGCCGCGCTGGATCTCGATCACGGCGCGGTCGTGGACGACCTCCATGAAGGGCACGATCGGCTTCGTCAGCGGCGGCGGCAGCACCTGCATCACGCGCCGCGTCACGCGCTCCGGCGCGGCCTCGTCGATCGGCCGTGTCGCCTCGAGCGTGCCGTCGGGCCGGTAGCTCGGCTCGTAGAGCGAGGGCACGTAGACGCCGTCGACGGCGGCGAGGGCGCGATGCAGCTCGCGGCGCGAGCCGCGGCCGGCGCGCTTCCAGTCGCGCACGAAGTCGACCAGCTCGTCGATCAGCTCCTCGCCCTCGCCGAGGGCGAAGGCGTCGAAGAAGGGCGCCATCGGCTCCGGCTCGAGGGCGGCGGAGCCTCCGGCCAGGATGATCGGGTCGTCCTCGCCACGGTCGGCGCTGTGGATCGGGATGCCGCCGAGTTCGAGCAGGTTGAGCACGTTGGTGAAGCAGACCTCGTAGGAGAGCGAGATGCCGAGCAGGTCGAACTCGTGCAGCGCGTGCCGCGTCTCCAGTGAGCGCAGCGGCTCGCCGTGGGCGCGCAGCAGATCCTCGAAGTCCGTCCAGGGCGAGAAGACGCGCTCGGCGAGGGCGTCCTCGCGGCGGTTGACGATGTCGTAGAGGATGCCGAGCCCGAGGTTGGACATGCCGAGGTCGTAGAGATCCGGGTAGGCGAGCGCGACGCGGACCTCGGGCGCTCCGTCCCCGTCCCAGTCCTTGACGATCGAGTGCAGCTCGCCGCCGACGTAGCGCGCGGGACGCTGGACGCGGTCAATCAGATCGTCGTAGGTGGTCGGCATGGGCTGCGCCTGTCTGGGGGTTCGCTGCTCGCGGGGGCGTATCGAGGGTAGTCGGGGCGCGGGCGGGCGTCCAAGCGGCGTACACTCTCGCTGACCTGCGTCGGCGCGCCTGGAAGCGATGATGACCTCACGAGCTGTTCGGGACGCCCTGCGCTGCACTCATCTCGAGATCACGAACTGGCGAAACTTCACGCGGGCGTCGGTCCCGCTCGGGCAACGCGTGTTCCTGGTCGGGCCGAACGCGTCCGGGAAGTCGAACCTGCTCGACGTGCTGCGCTTCCTCCAGGACATCGCAGCCGTCGGCGGGGGATTCCAGGCCGCGGTCGAGAAGCGGGGCGGCGTTTCGCGCATGCGTTCCCTGGCGGCGCGGCGCAACCCGACGGTCAGCGTGTCCGTGCGAATCGGTACCGAAGAGGATCCCGATCGCTGGGCCTACGAGGTTGCCTTCGGCCAGCAAACCCGCGGGCGGCGGCTCCCGCAAATCGAATCCGAGCGCGTGACCCACGACGGCGAATCAGTGCTGGAGCGGGATGTAACGGGCGAGGATCAGGAAGTTCGCACCCAGACAGTCCTGGAGCAGGTGGCGTCGAACCGCGATTTTCGCGAAGTGTCCGAGTTCTTGCGGTCCGTGCGCTACCTCCACATCCTGCCTCAGTTGATTCGCGAGCCGGGCCGGGCCGTGCCGTACACCGATGATCCCTACGGAAGCGACTTCCTCGAACAGATCGCCCGCACCAACTCGCGCACGAAGAATGCGCGGCTTCGCCGCATCGCCGACGCCCTCCGGGTCGCAATCCCGCAGCTACAGGAACTTGAGGAGTACCGGGACGAGTCCGGCGCCCCTCACTTGCGAGGGCGCTACTTGCACTGGCGGGGGAGCGGCGCCTGGCAGGATGAATCGCAGTTCTCCGATGGCACGCTGCGGCTGCTTGGCCTGCTGTGGGTACTGCAGGACGGCGTCGGCCCGGTGCTTCTTGAGGAGCCGGAGCTTTCGTTGCACCCGGAAGTCGTTCGCCGCCTGCCGCAGTTGCTTCACAGCGTGGCGCGCCGCAGTGGCCGGCAAGCCATTCTGAGCACCCATTCGACGGACCTGTTCCTTGACGAGGGGATCTCGCTGGACGAGATCCTGATCCTTACTCCTCAGGGGGAGGGAACGTCGGTGCGCCAGGCGAGCAGTATTCTGGAGATACGCGATCTCCTTGAGGGCGGTGCGATGCTGTTGGATGCGATTCTGCCGCACACCAGACCGCCGAACGCACACCAGCTGAAGTTCGCGCAGTTCGGGTAGCGTTCGGCCTGTGCCTGAAGCGCCTCATGTCACCGTCGCTGTCGAGGGCGATCTCGACGAGCGAGTCGCCGTACGGCTTGTCGAGGAAGCAGGGGGCGGTGTCGCGCTCGTGTACGGGAGGCGCGGCAAGCAATGGCTCCAGCGCCAGATTGGCGGCTATCGACACGCCTCACGCCGGGCGCGGTGGTTTGTCCTGGTTGACCTCGATCGGGATTCCTGTGCTCCGCAGCTTCGCACCGACTGGGGCGTCGCCGCTGTCTCCCTCCGTCTGTGCTTCCGGGTAGCGGTGCGAAGCGTGGAGAGCTGGCTGCTGGCCGATCGCGAGGGGCTCGCCGGATTCCTCGGCGTTGGCCATGAGCGCCTCCCCACTGCGCCTGACGCCACGCCGAACCCGAAACGGACGCTGATCGAGGCAGCGCGACGCTCCAGGCGCAAGACGATCCGTGACGCCGTGATCCCGCTCCCCGGCGCTGCGGTCGGACCCCTGTACACCACGACGCTGAGCCGGTTCGTTGATGAGGAGTGGAATCCGGCAGTGGCGGCTGAGCGCTCGCCGAGCCTCGCCAGTTGCCGCATCCGGCTCGCGGAACTCCTGCAGCGCCGGCTCCCCGACGCACCGCCGTAGCGAACGCCTCCGCTACTCCTCCGGCAGCTCCCACTCGAAGGGGCGCAGCGGGAGCTTGTCGCCGAAGGACTGCGGGATGCGGGCGTTCAGGCCGTCGGGGCCCTCGAGGCGCCACGGCTCGTCGCCGACCAGCGAGGCGGCCCAGCCGGCGCGCTCGAGCAGCATGATCTGACGCCCCACGACGCCGAAGACCTGGCCGTTGACGCTCTCGGCGGCGTCGCTCACCAGCCAGGCGACGATCGGGGGGATGTTGTCCGGATCGAAGGTGGTGCCGGCGGCGCTGTCCGAGGCGGGGCGGCCCTCGCTGCGCCCGCTCGTCTCCGCGATGTAGTCGATCATGCGTGTCGAGGCGCGCGGCACGATGCAGTTGGTCGTGATGCCGTGCGCGATCAGCTCCGTGGCGGCGGTGAAGGTGAGCCCGAGGATGCCGGCCTTCGCGGCGCTGTAGGCGATCGTCCCGCTGGCGCTGCCGAACGAGGCGCGCGAGGCGAAGAAGACGAGCCGTCCGCTCCCCTGCTCGGCCATCACCCGCGCGGCCGCCTGGGCGCAGGAGAAGTGGCCCTTGAGGTGCGTGGCGATCGTGCGGTCCCAGTCCTCCTCGGAGGCGGTCAGCACCGTGCCCTGGGGGATGATGCCTGCGCAGCAGACCATCGCGTCGAGGCGTCCGAAGGCGTCGAGGGCGTGCTGCACGGCGCCGCGCCCGCCCTCCATCGTCGAGATGTCGGCGAAGAACGCGGAGGCCCGGCCGCCGTCCTCGCGGATCGCCTCGGCGACGGCCTCGGCGACGGCGGGTTGCGGGTCGGCGCTCGTGTCCACGCTGCCGCCGTAGTCGGCGATCACGACCGCCGCGCCCTCGCGCGCGAGGCGGGAGGCAACGGCGCGCCCGATGCCGCGCCCGCCGCCGGTGACGACGGCGACCTTGCCCTGCAGGGGCTGGTCAGCGGGCGGGGGCATCGAGGGCGCTCCTGCTGCTGCGGGCGTCAGGTGATCGCGCCGTCGCGGCGGTCCTCGATCCAGGCGATGTAGTCCATGCCCAGCTTGTTGCGCACGCCGAGCAGTGACTGCAGGCAGGCGTCGGCGGAATCCCAGCCGTGCTCGCCCACGACGGCGACGGCCTGCTTGCCGCGCTCGGCCGCGACGGGCAGCGAGTTCTCCATCTCGTCGCGCAGGCTCTTCCACATCGCCGAGGGGTGCTCAAGCTCGAAGCGCGCGAACTGCAGCGCGGCGAACTTGTTGCCGAGCGTGCCGTCGCGCCTCCAGTCGGAGGGCGGGGCGCGCAGGATCTGCTTCAGCGCCTCGTGGCGCTGCTCGGTCTCCCACTCGCTGTCGAGCCCGAGGTCGGCGATCTGCGATTCGGCCTCGGGGGCCATCACCACCTCGCGCAGCATCGTGCGCAGCGGGCCCGCGCCGGTCGCTGCCTGCCGTCCGTGCGGACGGCGGATGTCCGGGTAGCGATCGAGGCGCTGCCGCACGTGCTGCAGCGCGACGGCGAGGGCGTGCGGGATCGCGTGCGTCGGCAACTGCTCGTGCACGAAGATCATCACGGATGCCGTCTCGTTGCTCCAGCGCACGCGCGAGAACGAATCGCCGTCGAACTTCTCGATCTGCAATTCGCGCGCGGCCTCGTCGCGCACGCGGGTGCTGATCTCCTCGTACAGCGCGTCGAGGACGTCGCCGATGTCGCGGCCGTTGACGTTCACGTGGTCTCCCTTTTCTTCCGCGGGCTTCCCACTCAGGCCCCCTCCGCCCCGCTGGCGGTTGCGGGGACCGCGCCCCGCTGTCCGAGGTCGAGCGGCTGGCAGCCGAGGCAGAAGTTCGTCTCGCGGCTGCCGGATGTGCGTCCGCGCACCTCGCGACCGCAGCGCGGGCATGGCTCGCCGGCGCGGCGGTGGACGCAGAGATGCGCTCGCCATTCCTCCTTGCGTTGTCGCAGGCCGTCGCGGACGTGCGCCTCCAGGATGGGGCGCGCCCGATCGAAGACCGCGTGCATCGCACGGTACAGCGCCCGGCGGTCACCGTCGCCCAGCGTCGCGCCGCGGCGGTGCGGGTGCAGGCCCGCCTCCCAGAGAATCTCGTCCGCGTAGGCGTTGCCGATCCCGGCGATGAACGCCTGGTTGGTGAGCGTGTTCTTGAGCTGTCCGCGGCGCTTGCGCAGTCGCTCGGCGAACTCGTCCTCGTCGATCGCGAGCGCGTCCGGGCCGAGCTCGGCGAACTGCGGGACGCTGCCGAGGTCAGCGCTCTCCACGAGGTAGAAGCGGCCCATGCGGCGCTCGTCCGCGTAGCGCAGCTCGTGGCCGTCCTCGAAGGCGAGCGTGATCGCGGGCGCCGGGCGGCGCGCCTCGGACGCCTCGGCCCAGTGGAAGCGGCCCGTGAGCATCGGGTTGACCACCAGCACGCGCCCGTCGTCCGAGGGGAAGAGCAGGAACTTGCCATGGCGCAGCACGTCGCCAAAGCAGTGGCCGGCCAGCGTTTCCAGCTCCTCGGCCCCCGTGCGCACGAGCCAGGGCGTCCGCGCTTCGGCGCCGCGCACCGGGTTGTCGCGCAGCACCGGCGAGAGGAAGCCGCGGATCACCTCGAGGTCCGGGATCTCAGGCATCGGGCGTGGTCCAGCGCGGGTAAGAGCCGAGCACGCGCAGCATCCCCTCATTGGTCATTCCGGCTCTGCGCCGGAATGACGGTGGGCCTCAACAATGTCAGCCCTGATTAGTGCGTCACCATGCCGCCATCTACGTTGTATGCCTGCCCCGTTATGTTGCGGGAGCCCGGCCCTGCCAGAAACAGGGCCATGTCAGCGATGTCCTCGGGCTCATTGAAGCGTCCTATAGGGATGCTGGCCCCTCGCTGCTGCTCGTACTCTTGCAGGGAAAGCCCCTGCTCCCGTGCCCTCTCCTCCCAGGTGGTCCCGCCGAAGCCCGTGCGGGTTGCTCCCGGGCAGATGGAGTTGACGTTGATGTTGAACTGGGCCAACTGGTGTGCGGCTATCTGAGTCATCGCTATCACCGACCCTTTGCTAGCCGCATAGGCGGCGTTGGAAGTTCCGATGTAGCCCTTCCCCGCGATTGAGGCAACGTTGATGATCCGTCCCCCGTCTCCCTGCCGGATCATCTCTCTAGCGATTCGCTGCATGCAGAAGAAGACCCCCTTGGCGTTGACCCGGTTGAACATGTCCCAGTCCTCTTCGGTGATGTCCGTGACGATCAGACGCCGGGTCACGCCGGGAGCATTGACCCCACGCCGGGTCACGCCGGCGTTATTGACCCCGATGTCAACCCTGCCGAAGGTCTCCACGGTTTGCTGCACTATGCGGTCAATGTCGGCCAGGTCTCCCACGTCAGCCTGGAGAGCCAGGCTTCTTCGTCCCAGCTCCCTCACGGCCAAGCTGGTCTGCTCGGCCGTGGTCCCGTCTATGTCCGTGGCGACTACGTGAGCGCCTTCCCTGGCAAAGTGCAGGGAGATGGCCCTGCCCATCCCGCGACCGGCCCCGGTAACTATGGCAACCCTGTCCTCTAGCTGCATGGGCGCCCTCCTGCACAACAGTCCGGGATCTCAGGCATCGGGCGCGGTCCAGCGCGGATAGGAGCCGAGCACGCGCAGCCACATCGTCTGCTCCTCGATGCTGGCGAGGGCGTCCCGCACGAGGTCGTCGAGGCGGTGGCCCTGCAGGTCCAGCAGGAAGACGTAGGTGCCGAGCGCCAGCCGCGTCGGGCGCGACTCGATGTGGGTGAGGTTGATGCCGCGCGCCGCGAACTCCTGCATCACGCCGACGAGCGTGCCGGGCCGGTCGTGGGGGGTGGTGAAGGCGATCGAGGTCTTGTCGTCGCCGCTCGGCGGGTGGTCCTCGTGCGCGAGGACGGCGAAGCGCGTCTCGTTGCCCGGGGCGTCGGCGATGTCCTCGGCGTAGATGGTCGCGCCGTAGATCGCCGCGGCGAGTTCGTTGCCGACGGCGAGCGCGCCGGGCTCGGCTACGGCGGACTCGATGGCGCCCGCCGTCGAAAGCGCCGCGACGGGCTCGGCCTTCGGGGCCAGCTCGGCGAGCCGCCTGCGGCACTGCGCGAGCGCCTGCGGGTGCGAGTAGACGACGGGCGCCTCCGCCAGGTCGACGCCGGCGGCGGCAACGAGGGCGTGACGGATGCCGATCACGATCTCGCCGCGCATCTTCAGCGTCGTCTCCTCGCGCAGCATCAGGTCGACGGTCTCGTGCACGCTGCCCTGGATCGAGTTCTCGAGGGCGCAGACGGCGACCTCGGCCTCGCCGCGCTCCACCGCGGCGGCGGCCGCGGCGACGCTGGGCAGCGGCAGCAGCTCGGCGTCGCGGTCGAAGGCGAGGGCGGCGGCCTCGGTCCAGGTGCCGCGCGGACCGAGGTGCGCGATGCGGGTCACGGGGCCGGCTCCCGGGCCGCGGCCTGCGGCGGCGGCGCGCTGACAAGCGCGCGCATCTCCGGCTCGGCGCGCTGGTCGATGATCGCGATGATCTCGTCGCCCGGCTGCAGCACCGTGTCGCCGTCCGGCACGCTGGCGCCCTCGCCGTTGATCACGAGCGAGATCGTGGTGCGATCGGGCAGTTCGAGGTCGCGCAGCGCGACGCCCGCGGCGGCGGCGGCGGCCTGCACGTGCAGATCGACCACCTCGAGCCCGCTCGCGCGCAGCTTCACCAGCGGGATGAACGCCTGCTCCGGCAGGTCCACCTCGATCTGGGCGAGCACGGCGGCGGCGGCGGATACGGTCGCCTCGATACCGAGCATCTGAAAGAGACGCTCGTTGCGGGGGTTGTTGACGCGGGCGATCGTGCGGCCGATCTGGAAGTGGTGGCGCGCCACCTGGCAGGCGATGAGGTTGTGCGCGTCGTCGCCGGTGACCGCGATCAGCAGGTCCGCGCGCGCCGCCCCGATGCCTTCGAGGAAGGAGACCTCCGTGCCGTCGCCTTCGACGGCGAGTTCGCCGAGTTCCTCGCGCAGGAGCAGCGCGCGCTGGCGGTCGCGCTCGACCAGCAGCACCTCGTAGTCGGTGTTGCCGTAGAGCTCGAGGGCGAGGCCGTACCCGACGTTCCCGGCGCCGACGATGATGATGTACACGCTAGCGCCCCTCGAGCAGCGCCTCGTATGCGAGGTCGGCGCTGATCCGGGTGGGGCTGAAGGTGCGCAGCCCGAGGCTGGCGAACAGCTCGGCGCGCAGCGGGTCGTAGACGCGCGTCACCACGGTCTCGACGCGGAAGAGATGCTTCGCCAGTTGCGAGGCGAAGAGGTTGCGGTTGTCGCCCTGCGTGAGCGCGAGGAAGGCGTCCGCCTCGCGGATGCCGGCGGCGATCAGCACGCGGTCGTCGACGCCGGAGCCGGCGAAGCGCTCTCCGCCGAAGCTCTCGGGCAGGCGGCGGAACGCCTGCGTGTCGAGGTCCACGATCGTCACGTCGTGGCCCTCGGTGTCGAGGCGCGCGGCGACGGTCGAGCCGACGCGGCCGCAGCCCATGATCACGATCTTCATCTGGTTCGTGCGGCCTCCACGCGTCGTTGCGCCATCGCTCGCCGTCGGCTGTGCGCCGATCTGTGTGGCATAAGCCTACGCGAACCCGCCCGCGTCGGCGGCGTCGGCCGGGGTGTAGCGGAACAGCCAGACCTCGCAAGGCGCGTGCGCGAGCACGTACTGCGGCAGGCGTCCGAGGCGGAAGCGTCCGTAGGGGCGCTCGTACTCGACGCCGACGACGATCGCGTCGGCGGCGCGTTCGATCGCCTCGTCGACGACGGCGTGGCCGGCCTGGCGCGCCTGGCACATCGAGCCCTCGATCTGGACCTTGTGTTCGCGGGCGACCTCCTCGGCCCGCGAGAGGATCGCCTCGCCGCGTTCGAAGTTGCGCTCGAGGTCGGCGTCGAGCGGGAGCGTGCGCGGCACCTCGATCACGTAGAGGGCGGAGACGCTGGCGTTGTGCATCCGTGCGATGTCGCAGGCCGAGCCCAGCGCCTGGTAGCAGGCGTTGGAGCCATCGAGGGGTACGAGCAGCCGCTCGACACGGTGGGAGGTTCCGGGGCTGGCCACGCTGTCTCCCCCGGCTGGGCTCAGGCGTTGCGCGCCAGACTGTAGCGCGCGCCCGCCACGGAGAGGAACAGCACCCCCGCAAGCGAGGTGATCGAGACCAGCTCGCCGGTGGTCGCGCTGGTGACGAGCGCCGCCGCGCCGACGCCGGCGGCAAGCGCCGCCACGATCAGGTGCCGCCGCCGTTGCGCGGCGTCCGGCTGCGCGTTGATCGTCGGCTCCTCGTCTTCCTCCGCGGGCACGGGCGCGGCAGGAGGCAGGTCTGCGTACGGCGCGATGTCCAGCGGGTCGATTTCGGGCGCCGCATCGGCGGAAGCCGGCGCGCGCGGGATCAGCGGCGCCGGGGGCCGCAGCGGCGCCGCTGCGGCCGTTCCCGGGTCGGTGACCTCCGCCACTCCCGGGTCGGCGGCCTCAGGCTGTGCGGACGGTGCGTCGGGGTGCTGTGCCGTAGCGCCCTCCTCGCAACGCGCCGCGAGGGCGATTCGTCGCGGCGTCTGCTCATTCTACGTCCGAATCGCGGCGAGCGCCGCGCCAGCGCGGGGCCCAGCGCCACAGCGCGAGCGCTCCGAGGATCAGGATCGGCAGCAGCCACCACGAGTAGACCACCACCACGACGGCGGCCGTCGCGATCACGTTCAGCGTCGCCAGCGAGGCGTCCCACGCCTCGCCCGCCGCGTCCAGCGGGCCGCTTCCGCCGTCCCCGTCCCTCGGCCCATCTGGCGCCTGGTAGAGGTCGACCGACAGCGTCGAGAGGTCGGCGAGCGATTCGAGCAGGGCGAGGCGGCCCTTGGTGCGCTCGATCTGCCCGCGCGTCTCGGTGAGCCGGTCCTGCACCTGCAGGATGTCGCTGATCTGCGTCGCGTTCGTGAGCAGCGTCAGGTACTGCACCTCGACCGAGCGGAGGTTGCGCAGCCCGGCTTCGAGGTCCGTGACCTCGCCGGTCACGTCCTGCGAGCTGGTGGAGACGTGCAGCACTTCGGCGGCGATCACGCGCAGCGCCTCGATCGTCTGGTCGAAGCGCTCGGCGGGGATGCGCAGGGTGAGGTGTGCGTAGCGGTAGCCGTCCTCGCCGCCGCGATCGAGCGTCGAGTTGGCGACGAACCCGCCCTGCTCCGCGGCGATCGCGGTCACCCGGGCGAATGCCTGCTCGACGGACTGGACCTCGAGGTTGAGCGAGCCGTTGCGGATGATCGTGCGGCCCAGCAGATCGGCGCTGGCCACGTCTCCGCCCGCGCCGCCGCCCTCGACCCGGAGGGCCTGTGCGGCCGCTGGCGCCGGGGCGGCGCTCTCGATGGAGCGGCCGCCATCGAAGGCGGCGGTCTCGTCATCGGCGTCGCTGTTCGCGCAGGCGGCGAGCAGCAGCACGAGCGCGGCAGCGGCGGTCAGGGCGGCAGTGATGCGTCGCATCGGTGTCCTCCAGCGTGCGGGCTGCACGAGTCTGCCGGCAGCCATGAGGGATAGACGCATGCGGAGGGCGGTCAGTTCCCGCGCCGTCGATCCGCCGGACGGCGTCGGGACCCCGCGACAGGGCGGAGTCCTCGGCTACAATAGAAGCGCAAGAACGCGATCGCGTACGGGAGCGCCATGGCGACCACCAACGGAAACCGCGTCGACGACCCGAACGAGCAAGGCGACACCGCCACCTGGCGCGTGAAGGCCGGGCTCGCGCAGATGCTCAAGGGCGGCGTGATCATGGACGTGGTCACGGCGGACCACGCGCGCATCGCCGAGGAGGCGGGCGCGGCGGCCGTGATGGCCCTCGAGCGCGTGCCCAGCGACATCCGCGCCGACGGCGGCGTCGCGCGCATGAGCCACGTCGCGCTGATCGAGGAGATCTGCCGGTCCGTCACGATCCCCGTGATGGCGAAGGCGCGGATCGGCCACTTCGTCGAGGCGCAGATCCTCGAGGCGATCGGCGTCGACTACATCGACGAGTCCGAGGTGCTGACGCCGGCGGACGAGGCCCACCACATCGACAAGCGCGCCTTCCGCGTACCCTTCGTCTGCGGTTGTCGCGACCTCGGAGAGGCGCTGCGGCGGATCAGCGAGGGCGCGGCGATGATCCGCACCAAGGGCGAGGCCGGCACCGGCGACATCGTGGAGGCCGTGCGCCACATGCGCGCCGTCTGGGGCGGCATCCGCCGCATCGAGGGCCTGCGCGACGACGAGCTGGCCTCGTTCGCCAAGGAGCTCGGCGCGCCCCTTGAGCTGGTGCAGGAGGTCAAGCAGCTCGGCCGCCTGCCCGTCGTCAACTTCTCGGCGGGCGGAGTCGCCACGCCGGCCGACGCGGCGCTGATGATGCAGCTCGGGGCGGACGGCGTGTTCGTCGGCTCCGGCATCTTCAAGTCGGGGCAGCCGGCCGAGATGGCGACCGCGATCGTCAAGGCCGTGACCCACTTCGAGGATCCCGCGGTGCTCGCGGCGGTCTCGCGAGAGATTGGTGAGCCGATGCGCGGGCAGTCCGCGTCCGCGTTGCCGCCGGCGGAGCAGCTGGCGGTTCGCGGCAACTAGGGCCGCCGCCTCGTGGCCGCGCCAGCGAGCGCCAGGCGTCCCCGGATCGGCGTACTCGCCCTGCAGGGCGACTTCCGCGAGCACGTCGCTACGCTCGCCGCCCTCGGCATCCCCGCCTTCGAGGTGCGCACGCTGGAGCAGCTCGCCGCTGCCGACGGGCTGATCATCCCCGGCGGCGAGAGCACGACGATCGCGCGGTTGCTGCTCGCCTTCGGCCTGCGCGATCCGCTGCGTGAGCGCATCGCCTCCGGGCTGCCGGTCTGGGGCACCTGCGCGGGCGCGATCCTGCTCGCCGAGCGCGCGCCGGGGCTGGACCGCCCCACGCTCGCCGTGCTCGACATCACCGTGGAGCGCAACGCCTTCGGACGGCAACTCGACTCCTTCGAGGCAGACCTCGAGATCGACGGCCTCGAGGGCGGCCCCTTCCGCGGCGTCTTCATCCGCGCACCCGCGATCAGCGAGACCGGCCCGGGCGTCGAGGTGCTCGCGCGCCTCGGCGACGGCTCGATCGCGGCTTGCCGCGAGGGCGCGCTGCTGGCGACGACGTTCCACCCGGAGCTGACGGGCGACGTACGGCTGCATGCGATGTTCGCCGCGATGGTGGAGGAGCGGCTGGACGAGGCCGTCCACGAGGGTGTGGTGCGGGCGGAGGAGTTGAGCGCGTGATCGGGCCTGGCGATCTGATCGCCCTCGTCACGTTCGACGGCGCGGTCTACCCGAACCTCGCGGTTACGCGCGAGCGGCTGGGCCGCCCGCAGCAGGCGCCGCACGCCCTCGCCGCCGCGCTCACGCACTGGCTGCGGCGGCGCGATCTCTGGCTCGAGGTGCGCGGCAGGCAGATCCACGGCATCGCGACCGCGCGCTCGCTCGCCGGGCCCGGCGTCTGGCAGATCGACACGCTGATCGACGCGGGCGACGGGGACAGCGCGATCCTCCGCGCGCTGCTCGTACAGGCCGAGCAGGAGGCGCTGCGCTCGGCCGTCCGCACGCTGCTGCTGCGCATGCCCGCCGCCCACGGCGAGGCGATCGCCGAGGTGCGCGCGTGCGGCTTCGAGCCCGTGCTCGCCGAGCGGCTCTGGCGCGCCCCGACGGCGGGGCGGACGGCGGCCTCGGCGCGGGAGTCCTCGCTGCAGGTGCGTGCGGCCGAGGACGCCGACTGGTTCGGACGCTTCCAGCTCTGCGAGCGCTTGCTGCCACCCGCCGCGCGCCGCGTCATCGCCCCGACGTACGAGCAGTGGCGCGCGATGCTCGAGGAGCAGTGGCTGGGCCGCCGCGCGCATGACGCCGTCGCGCTCGAGGCCGGGCGCGTCGTCGGCTGCCTGAGCGTCGGACGCTGCCAGGGCGGCGCGCAGATCGAGTTGCAGGCCGCGAGCGGCGAGGCCGCCACCGCGCTGCTCCAGAACGCGCGGCCACGGCTGACGCCGGGCGAGCCGCTGTTCGCGCTTACGCCCGCAGGCTCGACGGCCGTCGAGGGCGCGCTCGCGGCAGCGGGCTTCGAGTTGCAGGACGAGTACGTGCTGCTGAGCTGCCGGCTCACGCGGCCCGTCGAGGAGGCCGTGCCCGCGACCGTGGGCGTGGCCGCGCCGGCCGGAGGGTAGCGAGTGACGGACGGCTTCGACGATCGGGTCGAGCGCGAACTGCTGATCGCGGCGCTGCCGCCGCGCGTCGCCGTGGCGCTGAGCGCGCAGGGCGAAGGCCCGCCAGCGGGCGACGGGCTGCTCGAGGTCGTGCTTGACCTCGGACGGCCGCCGACCGCGCGCTACAGCGACCGCGAGGTGGCGCTGGACGAGGGCGACGTGAGCGAGCAGGACATCGACCACGTCGTCGCCTCCGTCTCCGAGTTCGGCGACGACAACCGCGCGGGGATTCCGAGGACGCTGCATCGCATCTCGGCGATCCGCAACCGACGCGGCCGCATCGTCGGGCTGACCTGCCGCGTGGGCCGCGCGGTCACCGGATCGGCGGGCGCGATTCTGGACCTCGTCGAGTCCGGCCGCAGCGTGCTGCTGCTCGGTGCGCCGGGCGTCGGCAAGACCACGATGCTGCGCGAGGCGGCGCGGGTGCTGGCGGACGAGCTGGGCCGCCGCGTCGTGATCGTCGACACCTCGAACGAGATCGGCGGCGACGGCGACATCCCGCACCGCGGCATCGGCCCCGCGCGGCGGATGCAGGTGCCGAAGCCGGAACTGCAGCACCAGGTGATGATCGAGGCCGTCGAGAACCACATGCCCGAGGTGATCGTGATCGACGAGATCGGCGCCAGCCTCGAGGCGACGGCGGCGCGCACGATCGCCGAGCGCGGCGTGCAGCTGATCGGCACCGCCCACGGCAACACGCTCCACAACCTGATGCAGAACCCGACGCTCTCCGACCTGATCGGCGGCATCGAGTCGGTCACCCTCGGCGACGAGGAGGCGCGCCGCCGCGGCACGCAGAAGACGGTGCTGGAGCGCCGCGCGCCGCCGACCTTCAACTCGCTGGTCGAGATCCAGTCGTTCGAGCGCGTCGCCGTGCACGAGGACATCGGGGCGACCGTGGACAGGCTGCTGCGCGGCTTCGACGCCGAGGCCGAGGTGCGCACGCTCGGCGGCGACGGTGAGGTGGCGCAGGTCGAGCACATCGCCGTCGCGCCGAAGGCGCACGAGTCCACGGCGAGCGAGCGCGGCGAGGCGCGTGCGCCTTCGCGGATGCTGACGCCCGCCCCCGGCGGTCCGATGCGACGGCTGCTGCCCTTCGGCGTGAGCCGGGCGCGGCTGGACGAGGCGATCGCCTCCACGCGCTCGCAGGCGGAGGTCGTGGACCGCCTGTCGGACGCGGACGCGGTGCTGACGCTGCGCCCCTACTACCGCCGTCGCAGCGGCCCGCTGCGCGAGGCGGAGGCGCGAGGCGTGCCCGTGCTGGTGCTGCGCAACAACACCGTGACGCAGATGGCCGGCGCGCTGCTGCGCATGCGCGGCGACGGCGAGGGCGCGGACCCGACGACGGCGGCGCTGCGCGAGGCCGAGGACGCGATCGCGGCGGTCAGCCACGGCGGCGAGCAACGCATCGAGCTGGCGCCGCAGAGTTCCTACATCCGCCGCCTCCAGCACGAGCTGGCGGCGCGCCACGGCGCGACCTCGTCCTCGCGCGGTCGCGAACCCTACCGGCGCGTGCTCGTGACGCCCGGTCCCGGCGCGGGCGCGGCCCCGCCCTGGCCGCGCCGCAGCTCCCCGGCGCTCCCGGACTGACGGTGAGCGAAGCGCAGCGAGGCCGCTTCGTCACGATCGAGGGCGGCGAGGGCGCGGGCAAGTCGACGCTGCTGGCCGCCCTCGAGGCCCGCGCCCGCGAAGCCGGCGCCGAGGTCGTGACCTGCCGCGAGCCCGGCGGCACCGCCCTCGGCGAGCGGCTGCGCGAGGCGCTGCTGGGCGCGTCCTCCGCCGGGCCGCCCGACCCGCGGGCCGAACTGCTGGTCTTTGCGGCGGCGCGCGCGCAGCTCGTGGCGGAGGTGATCCGCCCGGCGCTTGAACGAGGCGCGCTCGTGCTCTGCGACCGCTACGCGGACTCGACGGTCGCCTACCAGCACCACGGCCGCGGCATCGAGCGTTCCGTGGTGGACGCGGCGAACGCGGTGGCGACGGGCGGGCTGACGCCCGATCTGACGCTGCTGCTGGACCTGCCGCCGGCCGAGGGCCTGCGCCGCGCCGGCCGCGCAGGCGACTACATGGAGCGCGAGGCGCTCGGCTTCCACGAGCGCGTCCGCGACGGCTACCTCGCGGAGGCGAGCGCCGACCCCGAGCGCTGGCTCGTGCTCGACGCGACGGGGCCCGCGCAGACGCTCGCGCAGGTGGCCTGGGCGCGGATCCGGGGGCTGTCCGGGGCGTGAGGAGCGGCGGGCGCGGGCTGGCTCGCGAGGGCGGGAAGCCTGTGTGTGGCCTGTGCAGGCCCTGCGCCTGCCCGTAGCGCAGTGCTCATGTACGCTACCGCCGCCTTGCAGCGCAAACGGCGCACACGAAGGGGGTTCTCCGGCATGGATGACGTGGTCATCATCAGCGGTGTCCGCACCGCTATCGGCACGATGAACGGGACGCTCAGCCAGACGCCTGCCTCGGACCTTGCCGCGGCGGTGATCAGGGAGGCCGTAGCCCGCGCAGGCCTCGAGGGCGAGCAGGTCGACCAGGTGATTCTCGGCTGCGTCGGGCAGGTCGCCGAGGACGGCTACATCTCGCGTGTCGCCACCCTCAAGGCGGGGCTGCCCGTCGATACGCCCGGGTACACGGTGAACCGCATCTGCGGCTCCGGGCTGGAGGCGATCAACACCGCCGCCCGCTGGCTGGAGACCGGGGACGCCGAGATCATCGTCGCCGGCGGCGTCGAGAACATGAGCATGGCGCCCTACCTGCTGCGCAAGGGCCGGACCGGCTACCGCCTCGGCCACGACACGCTCGAGGACAACCTGCTGCACCTCCTCACGGACCCGCATGAGCAGTGCCACATGGGCATCACCGCGGAGAACCTCGCCGAACAGTTCGAGGTCTCCCGCGCGGTCCAGGACGAGTACGCCTTGCGCTCCCAGGAGCGCGCCTTCGCCGCCATCGAGGCGGGCCGCTTCAAGGACCAGATCCTGCCGCTGGAAGTGCGGCAGGGCCGCAACACGGTCACCTTCGACACGGACGAGCACCCGCGCAAGACGGACTTGGAGGCGCTCGGCAAGCTGCGCCCCGCCTTCAAGGCGGACGGCGCCGTGACCGCCGGCAACGCCTCCGGCATCAACGACGGAGCGGCGGCCGTGGTGGTCACCACCGCGCGCAAGGCCGCCGAGTTGGGCCTGACGCCGCGGCTGCGCCTGGTCTCGCGCGCCGAGGCGGGCGTTGAGGGCCGGATCATGGGCTCCGGCCCGATCCCGGCCTCCGAGCGCGCGCTGGCCAGGGCCGGCCTCACCATCGACGACCTCGACACGATCGAGCTGAACGAGGCCTTCGCCGCCGTCGCGGCGGCGTGCAGCACCTCGCTCGGCCTGCCCGACGAGCGCACGAACCCGAACGGCGGCGCGATCGCCCTCGGTCACCCGGTCGGCGCGAGCGGGACGATCCTGACCGTGAAGGCGATGCACGAACTGGAGCGCAGCGGCGGACGCTACGGTCTGGTCACGCTCTGCATCGGCGGCGGTCAGGGCATCGCCTCGATCTTCGAGCGGCTGAACTAGGGCCAGGGCGGCGATGGTCGCCCGCGAAGTCGCCGTCGAGGTTCCGGCCACCTCCGCGAACCTCGGGCCGGGCTTTGACAGCCTCGGCGTGGCGCTGGACTGGACGCTGAAGCTGGAGTTCCGGCTCAGCGACGAGCCGATCGAGACGCCCGCCGATCCGATCCCCGCGATGGCCGCGCGCGCGGCCCAGCTGTTCTACGAGCGCGCGGCGCTCCCGCGTCCCGCGGGCATCGAGGTGAGCTACGAGTCCGATCTGCCCGTCGGGCGGGGGCTCGGCATCTCCGCGGCGGCGCGCGTCGGCGGCCTGCTGGCGGCCGATGCGCTGACCGGCAGTGGGCTCGACCGGGAAATGCTGCTGCCGCTGGCGGTGCAGCTCGAACGCCACGCCGACAACGCCGTACCGGCGATGTTCGGCGGGCTGCGCGTGATCGTCGAGAAGGACGAGGGCGCGGGCGTCACGCACGTCGGCGTCGAGCTGCCCGAGGAGCTGCAGCTGGTGCTGCTGATCCCGGCGTTCTCGATGCCCACCGAGGAGACGCGGCGCACGCTGCCGGAGCGGCTGACGCGCAATCAGGCGGTGCACAACATCGGGCGCGCGGCGCTGCTCATCGCGGCGCTGCAGGCGCGCCGCTACGACCTGATGCAGATCGCCACCGAGGACGTGCTGCACCAGCCCGCGCGCGCGACGATCTTCCAGCCGATGTACCAGATCTTCCAGGCGGCGCGGGACGCGGGCGCGCACGGCGTCTACCTCTCCGGCGGCGGCCCCACGATCGCGGCCCTGGCCACCGAACGCTTCGATGAGATCGCCGGGGCGATGCGCGCCGCCGCCGCCGCCCGCGGCGTGGAAGCCTCGACGCGCGTCTGCGCGCTGCGCACGCGGGGCGCCGAGGTGCTGCCGGCGAACGGGGACTAGTCGGTGCCGGAACCTGCCGCTGCGCTGGTGGTCCAGAAGTACGGCGGCAGCTCCGTCGCCGACGCATCGCGTATCCAGCACGTCGCGCGTCGCATCGCCGAGCGCACCGACGGGGGTGATCGCGTGGTCGCCGTGGTCTCGGCGATGGGCGACACCACGGACCGGCTGATCGCGCTGGCGCGCGAGATCACGAGCAACCCGCGCCCGCGCGAGCTGGACATGCTGTTCTCCACCGGCGAGGCGGTCTCCTCGACGCTGCTCTCGATGGCGCTGCACGAGCTGGGGCGCGACGCGATCAGCCTCAGCGGCGCGCAGGCCGGCATCCGCACCGACGCGATCTTCGGGCGCGCGCGCATCGCGGGCATCGAGACGGCGAGGATCGAGCGCGAGCTGGCGGCCGGGCGGATCGTGATCGTCGCGGGCTTCCAGGGCGCCTCGGACGACTTCGACATCACGACGCTGGGACGCGGCGGCAGCGACACGACGGCGGTGGCGCTGGCGGCGGCGCTGCACGCCGATCGCTGCGAGATCTACACGGACGTCGCCGGCGTCTACAGCGCCGACCCGCGCATCTGCCCGCAGGCGCGCCCGCTGCGCGACATCGGCTACGAGGAGATGCTGGAGCTGGCCGCGACCGGCGCGCGCGTGATACACGCGCGGGCGGTCGAGGTGGGCGCGCTCTACGGGGTGCCGATTCTCGTCGCGAGCACCTTCGACAGCGAGGCGGCGGGTACGCTGATCCACGAGGAGAGCACGATGGAGCAGGCGAACAAGGTGCGCGGCATCGCGCACGAGCAGGCGATCGCGAAGATCACGGTGCGCGGCGTGCCGGACCGCCCCGGCGTGGCCGCGCAGCTTTTCACCCCACTCGCCGAGGCCGGCGTCTCCGTCGACACGATCGTGCAGAACGCGAGCGTCGAGAGCCTCACCGACATGACCTTCACCGTCGAGCGCGGGGACGCCGAACCGGCGCTGCGCGTGGTCGAGTCGATCCTCCCGCAGCTCGAGGCGAGCGAGGTGGTCGCGGACGCCGATCTCGGCTCGGTCTCGATCGTCGGCACGGGGATGAGCACGAGTCCGGGCTTCGCCGCGCGCATGTTCCGCACGCTGTTCGAGCACGGCATCAACATCGAGCTGATCTCGACCTCGGAGATCCGCATCACCTGCATCGTGCGGGCGGCGCAGGTGGGCGACGCCGTGCGCGCGCTGCACGACGCTTTCGACCTCGACCGCGAGTAGGGGGACCGATGCGTCGCGATCCGCGGCTCGTGCGGCTGTCGGAGGAGCACCACCACGGGCTCGCCTTCGCGCTGCGGATCGAACGCGAGCTGCCCGAGGCGGACGACGCCGCCCTCGCGGAGCTCTACGCCGACCTGCTGCGCTTCTGGACGCGCGGGCTGCTGCCGCACTTCCACGCCGAGTCCGAGTGCCTGCTCGCGCGCCTGCTGCGCCACGCGGCGCCCGAGGACACGCGCGTGCGGCGTCTCCAGCGCGACCACCTCGGCATCGAGGCGCTGGTCGCCTTGATGCGCGACCGCCCGGATGGCAAGGAGCGTCGCGAGGCGCTCATGCTCTTCGGCGAGTCGCTGCGCTCCCACATCCGCTGGGAGGAGCGCACGCTCTTCGAGTCGTTGCAGGAGACGCTGACCGGCGAGGAACTCGACGCCGCCGGCCGCGAGATCGAGGAGCGGCTGCCCAAGCCGACCCGCGCGCCGTGGGCGGAGGACTGACTCCCGCCTCGCACGCGCGGGCCGTGGGCGAGCGCACGTGACGAGGACCATCTATCTCGGCGTGGAAGCCGCTGAAGGTCTCGATGCTCTCCTGGGAAGACCGCTGAACATCCCCAATTCCTGCGAAGTGCACTACGCCGTTCCGGTTGGGAGAGAATTGCTAGGGACATCCGTTCTCAGACCGGACCCCCGTGCCCTGATGGCGGTTGGATGCGTTGATAGAGTCAGCTCCGACTCTGAAGGAGACAAGCAAGATGCAAATGAAGCAGTTGTTCGCTTTGGAAGGCAAGGTCGCGATAGTGACCGGCGGCAACGGTGGGCTGGGCCTCGCAATGGCCACCGGACTGGCCGCGGCTGGGGCCGACATCGTCGTGGCGGCCCGGAATCCGGCCAAGATGGCCGCGGCACTGGCTCAAATCGAAGCAGAAGGAGCACAAGCGCTGGGGGTCTCTGTCGACGTCACCGAGGAATCGGACATCAACGGAATGGTGACTCAAACCCTGGACACCTTCGGGCGCGTCGACATCCTCGTAAACAACGCGGGCGTTACTGTGCGCAACGAGCCCCAGGACTTGTCGGCGGACGAGTGGGACCACGTGCTGGACGTCAACCTGCGGGCAGCCTTCCTGGCCTCCAGGGCTGTGTACCCGTCCATGAAAACCCAGGGTGGAGGAAAACTGATCCACATCGGATCCATGTTTTCAATCTTCGGAGGCGGCGGGAGCGGTGCGCCTTATTCCTCCAGCAAAGGAGGGATCGTTCAACTGTCCAAGAGCCTGGCCGTTGCCTGGGCAAAGAACAATATCCAGTCCAACGCGATCCTTCCCGGTTGGTTCATGACTGAGTTGACTGCCGCGGTTCCTGCCAACCAGCCGGAGCGTTACGACCTGATATGCCGCCGCATCCCGACGGGCCGTTGGGGTGAGCCGGAGGAGTTGCAGGGGACCGCGGTATTTCTGGCAGGTTCAGCATCAGATTACGTCACCGGGGCGGTGATTGCCGTCGACGGTGGTTACGCGGTCATGTGACCCCAACACCTGTGACGACATCGCTTACCCAACTGCTCCAAAGCCTGACGAGAGAGCAAGCGCGAGCGGGAGTCCGGGCGTGACGAAGACCATCTACCTCGCGAACCCGTACGGCTTCTCCGCGCAGCAGAAGGCGACGCTGCTGCCGCCGCTCGTCGCCGCCCTCGAGGCGCTCGGGCTGGAGGTCTGGGAGCCGTTCGCCCGCAACAACCAGCAGGACTTCGCGGAGCGGGGCTGGGCCTATCGCATCGGGCAGGCCGACGTCCGCGACGTGGTCGACGCCGACGCCATCTTCGCCGTGGTCAACGGCGTCCCGCCCGACGAGGGCGTGATGGTGGAGCTGGGCATCGCGATCGCCCTCGGCAAGCCGACGTTCCTCTTCCGCGACGACCTCCGCCGCGCCACGGACAGCGAGCACTACCCGCTCAACCTGATGCTGTTCACCGGCATGCCGGAGGACGGCTGGGAGGACTGGTACTACACCTCGCTCGAGGAGATCGGCTCGCCGGACAAGGCGCTGGCGCGCTGGGCTGCGAGCCCGTAGCCCGCGGGCGCGTAGACGGCGCGCTCAGGCGGTGGGCGTCGGGGTCTCCTCCATGTGCGGGAAGACGTCGTCGCCCTCGTAGGGGTGCGCGTCGGCGACCGCCTCGTCCAGCTCGTAGCCGAGGCCCGGGCGGTCCGAGGGGATGATGTAGCCGTCCTGCCACTCGATCGGCTGCTTCAGCAGCTCGGCGTGGAAGCCGCCGAAGGTCTCGATGCTCTCCTGGATCAGGAAGTTCGGGCAGCAGACGCCGAGCTGGATGTTGGCCGCAGCCTCGATCGGCCCGGCGTAGAGGTGCGGGGCCAGCTGCGCGTAGTGCGCCTCCGCCATCGCCGCGATCTTCTTCGTCTCCAGCACGCCGCCGACGCGCGCGGGTGCGGGCTGCAGGATCGAGGCGCTGCCGTAGCGCAGCACGTCGACGAACTCGTAGCGGGTGACGAGGCGCTCGCCCGTGGCGATCGGGATCGAGGTCGCGCGCGCGACGCGAGCCATCTCGCGCGGGTTCTCCGGCGGCAGCGGCTCCTCGATCCAGAGCGGCTCGTAGGGCTCGAGGCGGCGGGCGAGGCGGATCGCGGCGGCGGTCGTGAGCTGGCCGTGCATCTTGATCAGCAGGTCGCAGCGGCTCCCGGCCACCTCGCGCATGCGCTTCACGACCAGCTCGGCGTTGTCGAGCGCGGCGAGCGAGATCTGACGCGGGTCGAACGCGCCGTACGGCATCACCGGGTCGAACCCGACCGCGGTGAAGCCCTGCTCCATGTAGGCGGCGGTGCGCGCGGGCGCGGCGTCCGGGTCGTCGAAGGCGTCGGCGTACCCCATCCCGTCCGCGCTGGACTCGGCGGGGTAGAGATAGGTGTAGGAGCGCAGCGTCTCGTGCACGCGGCCGCCGAGGAGGTTGTAGACGGGCTGGCCGAGCGCCTTGCCGACGATGTCCCAGCAGGCCATCTCGATCGCGCTGATCACCGAGCCCATCGTCATCTCCGGCCGCTGCGCGAAGCCGCTGGAGTAGGCGATGCGCCAGATCGCCTCGATGTCGAAGGGGCTGCGCCCGATCGCGTGCCGCTCGGCCACGTCCTCGATCAGGCCGCGCACCTTGCTCGTGCCGAAGGGGACGCCGTAGGCCTCGCCGTAGCCCGCGATGCCGTCATCGGTCGTGAGCTTGAGAAAGATCCAGCAGGGGCCGCCGCGCTGCGGGGCGGGGTTGGCGACGGCCCAGGTCTTCGCCTCGGCGATGCGCATCGCGGTCCTCTGTTCGCTTCCCGCTGCTGGACTACGCCGTGAGCCAGTCCACGATCACCTCGAGGGCGCGCGGATCCTCGCGCATGAAGCCGTGGCCACCCTCGAACAGCTCGAGGCGAGAGCCGGGGATGCGCTCGTGCAGCATCTCCTGGTTACGCAGCGGCGCGATGCCGTCGAAGCGCCCGCCCGCGATCAGCGTCGGACTGGCGATCGAGGGCAGGCGGTCGAGCGTATCCAGCCGCGAGCGCGCGTCGAGCAGGCGGCGGTGGCGGCGCTCGTCCGCCTCGTTCGCGTAGGCGGAAAGGCCGCCGTAGCCCTCGGCCAGTGCGGCGTACTCCTCGGGGTGCGCGGCCTGCCAGGCGGCGTCGTGGCGGTTGTCGTTGATCGCGATGCGCCGCGATGCGCGCTCCTCCGCCGGCAGGTCGAGCAGCTCGTGCAGCGGGTAGGAGGCGAAGTCGCCGCCGGGCGAGGTGCAGCACAGCACGAGCTTCGCGACGCGCTGCGGGTGCCGCAGCGCCAGCTCCTGCGCGATCATCCCCCCGAACGAGGCCCCGACGACATCGCAGCGCTCCCAACCAACGACGTCGAGCAGCGCCGCGGCGTCGTCGGCGAAGTCCGCCATCTCCCAGACTGTCGAGGGTGCCTCGCAGCGTCCGAGCCCGCGCTTGTCATAGGCGAGCACGCGGAAGCGCTCGATCAGCGGGTCGAGCGTGCCGGGCGTCGACCAGAGCGCGCCGCCGCTGCCGCTGATGAAGAGCAGCGGGGGGCCATCGCCGCGCAGTTCGTACCAGCTGCGGGTGTCACGGACCTCGGCATAAGGCATGGGCGTGTTCCTCCGTCGCTGCTCAGGCGCTCAATGCGGCGATCGCCTGCTGGACGTGCTCGTCCTCGACGAACGGCGAGCCCGCGGCGTCCTTGATCTCGCCCGCGCGCGCCAGCACCTCGGCGCGGTCGAGGCCGGGCGGCGGCTCGGTCGACCAGGCGACGAGGGCGATCAGCACGCGGTCCGGGTCTTCGAGGAAGACGAGGCGCTCGTAGCCGCGCCGGATCTCCTCGCTGCCGTGCGCGCCCGCCGTGGAGAGCGCGAAATAGGCCTGGTCCATGAACTCGGCGGAGACCTGCAGCGTGAGGTACTGCATCGAGCCGACGCCGAGGCTGGCCTCGGCGATGCGGACGCCCTCGTGCGTCGGTCCGACGAGCAGTACGTAGGAGTCGCCGCCGGCGTGGAGCAGGGCCTGCACTGACTCGGGGTCGTCGCGGTTCGGTTCGGTGTAAAGGTGGCGCATGCCGAGCCTGGAGTAGAACTCTATGCTCTGCTGCATGTTCTTGCAGATGATGGCCGGGTAGCCGAGGCCGCGCAGCTCCATGCCGTCCCCCCGTTCGCACGACCACGAGGGTAGGCGCTCGGCCGCCGCCGCGCAGCCCTCGGACCTCGCGCAGCGCTTCAGCGCCGCGATCTACCGCGTCGGCATGAACTACTGCGTCGACGTGCCCGCCGGGGCGAGCAGCGCCCTCGGAGCCGGGACGCACCCGCCCGTCGCCGGCGAGGTCGCGGGCGTCGGCTTCCGCACGCGCCTCACCCCGCGCGGCGGCGGCGCTTACCGCCTCTTCCTCAACGGCGCCGTGCGCGCCGCCGCGGCCGCAGGCGTCGGCGACGTCGTCGAGGTCGAGGTCTGGCCTGACGCGGCCCCTCGTGACCCCGCGCTCCCCGCCGACCTCGCGAGCGCCCTCGACGCGATCCCCGGCGCCCTCGAGGCCTTCGAGTCCCTGACCGAGGCTCAGCGCACGGGCATGGTCGCCTTCCTCGAGCGCGCGCGGACGGCGGAGACGCGCGCGCGGTACGTGCAGCGGGTGGTGGAGGAGGCGCGGCGGCAGCTGGGGTGAGTGACGGGACCACTACTGCAGTAGGTCAAGCAACTCCCTTGCGGCGAAGAGTTGCGGACGTGTAGCTGGCAAGCGGTGGAGGATGCCAGCCTCCACTAGCTTGCTGACCACGATACGCGCGCCTGCGTCCGTGACTCCGCGGAACTCCGCGACCCGGCGGTAAGTCACGATGGGACTCAGGAACAGTTCATCGGCCATCTGGATGGCGTTCGCCGACGCAGAGGCGGCGAGCAGACGCTGCCGGTACTCGTCCTGAAGATCCCGCAGGGCGCGGGTGCGTCGGACAGCGTCCAGAGACTGCTCGGCAACACCGCTCAGAAAGAAGTCCAGCCACGGATCCCAATCGCCTGTCTCGCTGACCCGGGACAGATGATCGTAGTAGGCCTGGCGATGGGCCTCGAAGTACGCGCTCAGGTAGAGCAAAGGGGAGCGCAGCACGCCACGCTCTATCAGAAGCAGTGTGATCAGCAGTCTGCCAATGCGCCCGTTCCCGTCGCGGAACGGGTGGATGGTCTCAAAGTGCTGGTGCATCAGTGCGCTGCGAACGAGGGGCGGCATCGCGGCCTCGTCGTGGACGAACGCTTCCCACTCGGACATCAAATCGGCGAGGTAGTCGGGAGGTGGTGGCACGAAGCTGGCGGCCTCGATGGCGTCCTGCTCAGACCCGATCCAGACCTGCAGATCGCGCAGTTCCCCCGGGCGCTTGTCCTGCCCGCGCACGCCGCTGAGTAGTTCGGCGTGCAGCTCGAGGACGAGCCGCGTGCAGATCGGGAGTTCGGCGAGCCGCTCGATGCCGAGTTCAAGCGCCCGCACGTAGTTGACGACCTCATCCGCGTCGCCGTGCGGACGGCCCGTCGCCTCCGCGGCGTACACGTCCGAGACGGAAGCCTGAGTACCTTCGATGCGTGAGGAGAGCAGCGCCTCGCGCCGCATGAATGGCGCGATCAGCAGATGCGGGTTCGGCAACGTCTCCCCAGCGCCTGCCAGCGTCGCGACCGCGCGTGACGCCTCATCAAGTTGGTAGACGCGCTCGGCCGAGAGTTCGAGCAGGCGAGGCAGAGGTATCGGTACGAACGCCAGCGCTCCATTCGTCGTCTCCTCCAGACGACCGGCTGGGCTGTTGGCGAACCTCGATGCATCCATGTTCAAGCGTCTTTCCGTATAAGCGTGGCTGTAGAGCGAGGGCTCAAGTGTAAGTGGAGATGCCGAAACTAACAAATCGCGACGGCGAGTGAAACAGCGCTTTCAAAGTGGCCCTCGACATGTAAGTGCGAGCCCGATGACTAACAAATGGTGACGGCGAGTGAAACAGCGCTTTCAAAGTGGCCCTCGACATGTAAGTGCGGGCCCGATGACTAACAAATGGGGCGGGCCAGTGTAACTCCGCTTGCGTTCCCGCAACCCCGCGCGTTGACCCCTCCGCGGACCGCTGCCTACCATCGAAGGTGTGAACGGGAACGTAGCTGTAGCCGCCGGCGACTAGCCGGCCCGAGCGAGGGCCGCGCCGGTCGCCCACGCCCCGCTTCGGCGGGGTTTCTCGTGCCCGGCGGTCCGGACAGCTACGCGAGGAGCGCGCGATGACGACCGACAACGGCGCCCGCGAGGAGATGCGCAGCGCCTATGACCCCTCCGAGGTCGAGGAGCGGATCTACCGCGCCTGGGAGGAAGGCGGCTTCTTCAAGCCCCAGGGCGGCGAGCGGCCCTTCACGGTGATCATGCCGCCGCCCAACCTGACCGGCGAGCTGCACATGGGCCACGCCCTCACCGCCGCCGTCGAGGACGCCCTGATCCGCTGGCACCGCATGCTCGGCGACGACACCGTCTGGGTGCCCGGCGTCGACCACGCCGCGATCGCCGTCAACGCCGTCGTCGAGCGCCAGCTCGATGCGGAAGGGGTGAGCCGCCACGACATCGGCCGCGAGGCCTTCCTCGGGCGCGTCTGGGCGTTCGTCAACGCCGCGCGGGCGCGCATCGCCGAGCAGCACCGGCGGCTCGGCGCCTCGGCGGACTGGGATCGCGAGGCGTTCACGCTCGACGAGGAGCGCCAGCGCGCCGTCCGCCAGACCTTCGTGAACCTCTACGAGGACGGCCTGATTTTCCGCGGCGAGCGGATGATCAACTGGGACACCGCCGGCCAGACCGCGCTCTCCGACCTCGAGGTCGAGTACCGCGACGTCGAGTCCTCGTTCTGGTACGTGCGCTACACCGCGCTCGACGAGGCGGGCGAGCCGACCGACGACTACATCGTGATCGCGACGACACGGCCGGAGACGATCCCGGCCGACACCGCCGTCGCCGTGCACCCCGAGGACGAGCGCTGGCGTCACCTGATCGGGCGCATGGTGCTGGAGCCGACCTCGGACCGCCCGATCCCGGTGATCGCGGACGAGGCGATCGAGATCGAGGCGGGGTCCGGTGCGCTCAAGGTGACGCCCGGCCACGATCCGGTCGACTTCGAGATCGGCGAGCGGCACGGGCTGGAGACGATCAACATCCTCGCGCCGGACGGGACGCTCAACGAGCACGCCGGGCGCTACGCCGGCATCGATCGTTTCGAGGCGCGCGACCGCGTCGTCGAGGACCTCGAGGCGAAGGGGCTGATCGAGAAGATCGAGCCGTACACGCACGCGGTCGGGCACTCGCAGCGATCGGGCGCGGTGGTGGAGCCGATCGTCTCGGAGCAGTGGTGGGTGAACGTCGGCCCGCTGGCGGAGCCGGCGATCGCGGCGGTGCGCGACGGCCGCATCGCGTTCGTGCCGAAGCGCTTCGAGCGCACCTACCTGCACTGGATGGAGAACATCCGCGACTGGTGCATCAGCCGCCAGATCTGGTGGGGCCATCGCATCCCCGTCTGGTACTGCGACGCCGAGGACTGCGGCGAGACCATCGCCGCCGTCGAGGATCCGGACGCCTGCCCGGCCTGCGGCGGGGCGCTGCGGCAGGACGAGGACACCCTCGACACGTGGTTCTCGTCGGGGCTGTGGCCGCACTCGACGCTGGGCTGGCCGGACGGGGAGGCCGAGGATCTGCCGCGCTTCTACCCGACGCAGGTGATGGAGACCGGCTACGACATCATCTTCTTCTGGGTCGCGCGCATGATCATGCTCTCGCTCTACAACATGCGCGGCTTCGAGGGCGGCGACATCCCCTTCGAGACGGTCTACCTGCATGGCCTCGTGCGCGCGCCCGACGGGCGCAAGATGTCCAAGTCCTTCGGCAACGTCGTCGACCCGCTCGGCGTGATCGAGCAGTACGGCACGGACGCACTGCGCTACGCCCTGATCTCCGGCACCAGCCCCGGCAACGACCAGCGCATCACCGACGACCGCCTCGAGGCGGGCCGCAACTTCGCGAATAAGCTGTGGAACGCCGCGCGGCTGGTGCGCTCGCTCGCCGGGCCCGGCGCCGACCTCGAGCTGCCGCCGGCGGGCGACCCGCGGCTGCGGCGCGAGGACCGCTGGGTACTCTCGCGGGCGGAGCGAACCGTGGCGCTCGCCGACGAGCTGTTGCGCTCCTACCAGCTCGCGGAGGCGCTGCGCCAGACGCGTGACTTCTTCTGGGACGAGTTCGCGGACTGGTACCTGGAGCTGGCAAAGCTGCGCGTGCGCGAGGGCGACGCCGTACCGCTGGCGGTGACGGCGCACGTCCTCGATCGCGTGCTGCGGCTGCTGCACCCGTTCATGCCGTTCGTCACCGAGGAGATCTGGCAGCGGCTCACCGAGGCGCGCCCAGACCCCGGCGGAGCGCCGCAGCTGATCGTCGCGCGCTACCCCGAGGCCGACGCCGCGCGCTACGACGAGGCAGCCGAGCGCGACCTGGCGGCAGTGCAGGACTTCGTGCGCGCGATCCGCAACGAGCGCGCCGCGAAGCGCGTCGAGGCCGGACGCTGGATCGAGGCCTACGTGGTCGCCGATGGCGCGGCGGAGGCCGCGGGCGACCTCGCGGCGGCGATCGGGCAGCTCGCGCGGGCGCGCCCGCTGCACGTGGTGGCGGGCGCCGCGGAGGCGCCGTCCGAGGGCGTCGTGACCGCCGTGCTGCCCGTCGGGCGCGTGGTGCTGCCGATGGCGGGCCTGTTCGACCTCGATGCGGAGCGCGGGCGGCTGGGCAAGCAGATCGGCGAGGCGCGGGACGAGGTGCAGAAACTCGGCGCGAAGCTGGCGAACGAGCAGTTCCGCACGCGCGCCCCGGCGGCCGTCGTCGCGCGCGAGGAGGACCGGCTCGCGACCGCATCCTCGCGCCTGCGCGGCCTCGAGGAGTCGCTGGCCGAGATCAGCTAGCCGCGAACGATCTCCACTCGCCCGTCTTGCCTCGCCGCGAGCACGCGCAATACGCTCGCGCCATGGAACAACGTACCTTCGGCAGCCTCGGATACGATGTCAGCGCGCTCACCCTCGGCGGCGGGGGGATCGGCCAGGTCTGGGGCCCGACGACCCGCGAGGAGTGCGTCGCCACCACGCGCGAGGCGATCGAACTCGGCATCAACTTGCTCGACGTCGCGCCGAGCTACGGCGACGGCGAGGCCGAGCGCGTCGTCGGCGAGGCGTTCGGCGGGCGGCTCCCTGCTGGCGTGCGCGTCTCGACCAAGTGCCGCGTCAACGCCCCGCCGGCCGCCGAGGTGGCGGAACTGCTCCGCTCGAGCCTCACGGAGAGCCTGGAGCGGCTGCGCCTCGAGCGCGTCGACGTGTTCATCGTGCACAACATGCTCGTCGCGGATGCCGACGCCGATCGCGTCGATCACTACCTGGGCACCCCGCTCACGCTCTTCGAGGAGGCCGTGCGGCCAGCGCTCGAGGGCCTCGTGGCAGAGGGGCTGGCGGGCGCGTGGGGCATCACGGGCATCGGCGTGCCCGACGCCGTGATCGCGGCGCTCCGCTCCGGGACGCCGCCCGGCGCGGTGCAGTGCATCGCGAACCTCCTCGACTCGGCCGGCGCGATCCAGCGCTTCGAGGGCACGCTGCGCCCGCGCGAGGTGATCGCCGCGGCCGGCGAGGAGGGCGTCGGCGTGATGGGGATCCGCGCCGTGCAGGCGGGCGCCCTGACCGGCGCGATCGACCGCGAGCTGCCGGAAGGGCACGGCGACGCGGCGGACTTCAATCGCGCGGCGCCATTCCGTGACCTCGCGCGCGAGGTCGGCGAGTCGCCGGCTGCGCTGGCGCACCGCTACGCGCTGTCGATGCGGGGCGTTTCGACCGTGGTGCTGGGCGTGAAGAACCGCGAGGAGCTGCGCGAGTGCGTCGACGCGGAGGCGAGCGGCCCCCTCGACGCCGAGTTGATGTCGCGCATCGACGCGGCGGTGGGCCGGGCCTAGACCGCATACGGTCCATACGCGTTCCGGCGAGCCGGATGTCGAGCGCCCCGCGCGCTGCGGCAGCCTGGCGTTCTGCGGCGGACTCAAGCCCTCTCATATCCCCACGGTTCCCCGCGCTCCCCGAGGCGCGCGAGCCGGGCGCTCGATCCGGTACTCTCCGGCGGGCGCGACGACGGAGGTTGCGGTGCGAGCGATCAACGAGGTGGTCGAGCAGCTCGGCCTCGAGTGGGAGGCGATCGAGCCGTACGGCCGCGACAAGGTCAAGGTTCCGCTCGACGCGATCGCGCACGGGGGCGCTTCCGGGAAGCTGGTCGTCGTCACCGCGATCACGCCGACGCCGGCCGGCGAGGGCAAAACCACCACCTCGATCGGGCTCACGGACGGGCTCGCCAGGATCGGGAAGCGCGCCGTCCTCGCGATTCGCGAGCCGTCGCTGGGCCCGCTCTTCGGCATGAAGGGCGGCGGCACCGGGGGAGGGCGCGCGACCGTCGAGCCGGCGGCGGACATCAACCTGCACTTCACCGGCGACTTCCACGCGATCCAGTCCACGCACAACTTCCTCGCCTCGATGGCGGACAACGCGGTGCGCTCCGGCGCGATCGAGGGCTTCGCCGCCGGGGGCATCAGCTGGCGGCGGGTGACGGACGCCGAGGACCGCGCGCTGCGGCGGATCGTGACCGGCGTCGGCGGGCGCGCCGACGGGCCGCTTCGCGACACGGGGTTCGACATCTCGGCGGCGTCGGAGATCATGGCCATCGTCGCGCTCGCCTCGGACTACGACGACCTGCGGCTGCGCCTCTCGGAGATCGTCGTGGGCTGGACCGACGGCGACCGGCCCGTGCGCGCCGCCGAGCTGGACTGCGTGGGCGCGATGATGGTGCTGCTGAAGGACGCGCTGAAGCCGAACCTCGTGCAGACGGCCGAGGGACAGCCGGCGATTGTGCACACCGGGCCGTTCGGGAACATCGCACACGGCTGCTCCTCGATCATCGCCGACCGGCTCGCGCTGGCCACGGGCGAACTCGTGGTGACCGAGGCGGGCTTCGGGGCCGACCTCGGGTTCGAGAAGTTCATGGACATCAAGGTCCGCCAGGGCGGGCCGGAGCCGTCCGCGGCGGTCGTCGTCGCAACGGTGCGCGGTCTGCGCTGGCACGGCGGCGCGCAGCGGGACGCCCTCGACGAGCCCGACGCGCAGGCCGTCGAGGAGGGCAGCGTGAACCTGCGGAACGCGATCAGCGTCGTTCGCGACTACGGGTTGCCCGCCGTCGTCGCCATCAACCGCTTCCCGACCGACACCGCGGAAGAGATGGCGATCGCGAGGCGTGTCGCCCTCGAGGCGGGCGCGCTGGCGGCGGTCGAGGCGAAGGGCTACGGCGAGGGCGGCGCGGGGATGACCGAGCTGGCCGACGCCGTCGTCTCCGCGGTCGAGCAGCCCTCGAAGGTGCGGCTGCTGTACGAGGACGACGCCGGCGTGATCGGGAAGGTCGAGACGCTTGCGCGCGAGATCTATCACGCCGATGCGGTGAGCTGGGGCCCGCTCACCCGCACGACGAGCCGCCGCTTCGAGCGGAACGGCTGGGACTTTCCGATCTGCGTGGCGAAGACGCACCTCTCGCTGTCGGCGTTCCAGGACCGGCGCGGGGTGCCGCGCGGACATACCTTCCCGATTGCCGAGATGCGGGTGGCGGCGGGCGCGCGGCAAATCATCGCGCTCGCGGGGCCGATCATCACACTGCCGGGCCTGCCCGCGAAGCCGAATGCGCTCGGCTTCGACCTCGGCCCGGACGGGGAGGTGCGAGGCCTGGTCTGAGCGACCGGGTCCTCGCGCCTGCGTGGCCTCAAGTAGTCGCTGGCTGAGATCAATTGGCTACGAGTCAGCTCACTACGAGAAGGAAGCGCAGGCGCTGTTGAGGATGCGCAGCACCGACTCCTGCTGGAAGCGCCGCTTGTACTCCTCGGAGATCTCGTCGATCAGCCGCCGCGCCTCGTCGCCGGGCGGGGCGAGGATCCAGAGCAGCTTCGAGCGCTCGCGCTGGATCGCGCCGGCGGAGTCGCGCCACTGCCCCGCCGCGTCCAGCACCGTCAGTCCGTCCGGGAAGCGCGGGGTCACCGTCTCGGCGAGGAAGGCGGTCCACTGCTGCTCGCTGACCTCCCCGCCGTCGGCCGTGCCGCGTCCGAGGAAGAGCTGGTACTCGGCATAGCGGTCGCTGCCCTCGGGGCACGGCTCCGCCTCGTCGTCGCCGCCGCATGCGAGGAGCGCGAGCGCGGCGAGGAGGAGGGAGGCGAGTGCGAGCAGGCGGGTCGCGGGTATCGAGATCGTCTCAGGCGTATGCGATTGGGCGGGCCGCAGGGCCGCTCGCTCATCTGATCTGAGCCATACTGTCTTCATGGCGAAGCTACTCCAGGTGCTGCTCGACGACGAAGAGTATCGCGAGATCCGGGATGCGGCCCGCAGGCAGCGCATGCCCGTGGCGGAGTGGGTTCGTCAAGCATTGCGCCGGGCACGGGCGCATCGCCGTGGAACGGTCGAAGCAAAGCTGCGGGCCATCGCCAACGCGACGCGGCACGACTTCCCGACCGCCGACATCGAGGACATGCTCGACGAGATTGCAGCGGGCCGGCGCCTCGCCCGAGGGGCTGGAACCAACCGCATCCTGAGCTTCGACCGCGGTTTCGACCCCGTTCCGGGGGTTGAGCGGCTGGCCTGACGAGGAGCCTCTGCGTTGACCATCCGGGGGGCCGCTGCTACGTTGCCGCAGGGCCTCGATCCGCCTCGCAGCAGGCGGCGGCGAACGCCGGCACGAGCGGCTGGGACAAGGCGTTGAACGAGCTGTTCGACAACTATCTTTCCGTGCTCCTCGCCACCGGCGTGGGCTTCATGCTCGTGATCAGCGCGCTCATCGGCGCCCGCCTGATCGCTCCCTACTCGCACGAGCGGCACAAGGGCACCACCTACGAGTGCGGCATGCTGCCGATCCGGCGCGCCAGCACCAACGTGGGCATGCGCTTCTACCTCTACGCCATCCTCTTTATCATCTTCGATGTCGAAGCCGTGTTTATCTTCCCGTGGGCCCTCTCCTTCGTGGAGGTCGGGCCGCAGGCGTACTTCGAGATGCTGCTCTTCGTGGGCATCCTGGCGGTCGGCTTCGCGTACGCCTGGAAGAAGGGAGCGCTCCAATGGCGGTAGGCCCCACAACCGGAACGACCGAGACCACCACCGCTCCCCCGGCAGCCCCGCCCGACGCGGCGCCGCTGCCGCTGATGCCGTACACGCCTCCTCAGGAGCACCCGGCGGAGCTGCCACGGCTTACGCCCGTCGAGTTGGCGCCGGGCAAGGCGCTCTACAAGATCGTGCTGCCGGGCGTGATGCAGGCGCCGGCGGACCTCGTGATCGCCGCCGCGCGCAAGTCCTCGCTGTGGCCGATGACCTTCGGGCTGGCCTGCTGCGCGATCGAGATGATCGCCACCTACATGTCGCACTACGACCTCGACCGCTTCGGGATCGTGCCCTGGCCCTCGCCGCGCCAGTCGGACGTGATGATCGTCGCCGGCACGGTGACGAAGAAGATGGCTCCGGCGGTGAAGCTGCTCTACGAGCAGATGCCGAATCCCAAGTGGGTGATCTCGATGGGCGCCTGCGCGACCAACGGCGGCCCCTACACCCGCTACGACCGCGTGCTCCAGGGCGTCGACAAGATCGTGCCCGTGGACGTCTACGTGCCCGGCTGTCCGCCGCGGCCGGAGGCGCTGCTCGACGGCTTCGTGGCCCTCCAGGAGAAGATCATGGAGGAGCGCGGAGCGACCGGCCGATGACGAACGGCGACCCCGACGCCCTCGCAGGAACCATCTGGGCGCAGGTCGACGCCTGCCTCGCAGGCATCACCTGCGATCCGGAGCGGGGCGTGCAGGATCTGATCGTCACGATCCCGAAGGACGAGCTGCTGCGCGGGCTGCGCGCGCTCAAGCGCTACCCCGATCTCGCCTTCGACTACCTGCGCTGCCTTAGCGGCATCGACTGGGAGGACGAGGGGATCGACGTCGTCTACCACCTCTACTCCTCGACCCGGAAGGTCAACCTCACGGTCAAGACGCGGCTGCCGAACGACGACCTGACGGTGGACACCGCGACCACGGTCTGGCGCGCGGCCAACTGGCTCGAGCGCGAGACGGCGGAGATGTTCGGCGTGCGCTTCGAGGGGCACCCCGACCCGCGCACGCTGCTGCTGCCGGACGACATGGACGACACGTTCCCGCTGCGCAAGGAGCACCCGCTCGCGGAGATCGAGGTGCTGCAGGGCGAGGGCATCGCCTACGGCGAGGGGGTGCAGCCGTGACCCAGCCCGCGATGCCGGACACGCCGGCCTTCGATCACGAGTTCGAGACCCAGGACATCATGATCAACATGGGGCCGCAGCACCCCTCGACGCACGGCGTCTTCCGCATGGTGCTGACCATCGACGGCGAACTCGTCACCGACGTGACGCCGCACATCGGCTACATGCACCGCGGGGCCGAGAAGCTCTGCGAGACCATGGACTACCGCCAGGGCATCGGCTACATGGACCGCACGGAGTACCTGGCGAACTTCAACGCCGAGCTCTCCTACGTGATGGCCGTCGAAACGCTCGCCGACCTCGAGGTGCCGGAGCGCGCGCAGTGGATCCGCATGATCCTCTGCGAGCTGAACCGGCTCTCCAGCCACTTCATGTTCCTCGGCGCGTTCGGGACGGACGTCGGCGTCTTCGGCACGGCGTTCACCTACGCCTTCCGCGAGCGCGAGTTCATCCAGGACCTGTTCGAGGAGGTCACCGGCGACCGCCTGATGTTCGCCTACTTCCGCGCGGGCGGCCTCGCCTGGGAGGTGCCCGATAACTTCGAGGCGCGCGTGCGCGAGACGCTGAAGCTCTCGCGCCGCGGCATCGGCGATCTCGACGGGCTGATGACGCAGAACGAGATCTTCCGCGCACGCACCGAGGGCGTCGGCTACCTCAGCGCCGAGGACGCACTCGACTGGGGCGCGAGCGGACCGACGCTGCGGGCCAGCGGCGTGGAGATGGACATCCGCCGCGACGAGCCCTACCTCTTCTACGACCAGGTCGAGTTCGACGTGATCACGGGCGACCACGGCGACGTGTTCGACCGCTTCCAGTGCCGCATGGACGAGATGTGGCAGTCGATCCGCATCATCGAGCAGTGCCTCGAGCGGCTGGAGCCGGGCCCGATCGTGCCGGAGCGGCTGCCTCGCATGCTGCGCACCCCGCCGGGCGAGGTCTACACCCGCACCGAGGCGCCGCGCGGCGAGTACGGCATCTACCTGGTGAGCAAGGGCGGCAACCGGCCGCACCGGCTGAAGATCCGTTCCGCCTGCCTCTCCAACCTGCAGGCGCTGCGTGACATGACGATCGGCGGCTACATCGCCGACGCGGTCGTGGTCCTCGGCTCGCTCGACATCGTGCTCTGCGAGGTCGACCGATGAACACAGAGCTGTTCGGCCTCCCGGCAGTCAACGTCTGGGTCGACGCCATCGTCCGGCTGCTCCTGATCGTGGGGATGATGACCGTCGTCGTGATGGGGCTGATCTACATCGAGCGCAAGATCATCGCGCGCTTCCAGATGCGGCTGGGCCCGACGCGGACCGGGCCGCTGGGTCTGCTCCAGTCCGTAGCCGACGCGCTCAAGCTGCTCGGCAAGGAAGACCTGCGGCCGAAGAACGCCGATCCGCTGACCTTTGAGTTGGCGGTCTACTTCGTGTTCGTGCCCGTGTTCATGGGCTTCGTCGCGGTCCCGTTCGCGCTCGACTGGAACGTGCGGGTGCTGGAGCTGGGGCTGTTCTACGTGATCGCCATCAGCTCCGTGAACATCATCGGCTGGGTGATGGCGGGATGGTCCTCGGACAACCGCTACGCGATGATCGGCGCGCTGCGCGCCGCCGCGCAGGGCATCTCCTACGAGGTGCCGCTGATCCTTTCGGTGCTGGCCGTGGCGATGGTCGCGGACAGCCTCAACCTCAACGAGATCACCGCGCAGCAGGGCCGCGTGCCCTACATCGTCTGGCAGCCACTGGCGTTCGCGATCTTCTACGTCGCGATGCTGGCCGAGCTGAACCGCACGCCCTTCGACATCCCGATCGGGGAGTCCGAGGTGGTGGGCGGGCCGTTCGTCGAGTACAGCGGGATCCGCTGGTCGATGTTCTTCCTCGCGGAGTACGCGGGGCTGCTCATCCTCGCGCTGGTCGGCTCGGCGGTGTTCCTCGGTGGCTGGGCCTGGCCGCTGGGCGAGGAGGTCGGGTTCGGGCTGCAGATCCTGCTGACGGCGGGGAAGACGGGGCTGCTGATCTTCAGCGTCTTCTGGGTGCGCGTGACCGTGCCGCGGATGCGCATCGACCAGTTGATGGGATTCTCCTGGAAGGTGCTGATGCCGCTCTCGTTCGGCCTGATCATGGCGAACGGGCTGGTCCTCGTGTACGAGTGGGACCACGTGTTCCTGCTCATCCCGAACGTGATCGGACTGGTCTTGCTCTACGTGATCGTCGATCGCGGCATCACGCGCCGCCGCCCCCGGCGACTGGCGCGGCCGGCGGCGCAGGCGGAGGCGGCCTCGTGAGCCTCGCGAGCCGGGTGGGCGGGGCGCCGGACTCGCGCCTGCGGGCACTACCGCATAAGGTGCGGGCGTGAAAGGCTGCCGACCATGAAGGGCCTCCTCAAAAGCATGGCGACGACGCTGACGACGTTCGCGCGGCGTCCGGTCACGCGTCAGTACCCGGAAGGGCATCGCGAGCTGCCGGAGCGTGATCGCGCGTTCCCGATCCTGCTCTGGGACGACAACATCGAGGAGCCCTATTGCACCGGCTGCCACGCCTGCGAACGCGCCTGCCCGGTCGAGTGCATGACCGTCCTGATGAAGGACAACCCCAACCACGAGAACCAGGGCGGCACCTCGAAGCGCCGCAAGATCATCGACAAGTTCTGGATCGACTACGCGCGCTGCATGCGCTGCAACATCTGCGTCGAGGTGTGCAACTTCGAGGCGATCGCCATGAACAACACCTGGACCGGCCACGAGCTGTCGGTATACGACCGCTCGGACCTGGTGATGGACCTGCCGCAGTTGCTCGCCCAGCATCGCGCGGGCGAACTCGACGAGTGGGTCGCCGATATCTAGGGCCGGTCCCCGTCCCGGCGGGCGCAAGCCCCGAGGGCAGGAGATCCCGGCGACACGGTGGGGCGAGCGGTGCTTGAACTGCTAGAACGCATCCCGTTCCCCGTCCAGCTCGATCGCATCGTCATCTTCGCGGGCATCGTCGCCGGGGCGATCGTCACGCCGATCCTCATCGTCCTGCTCGCGCTGCTGGTGTTCGACCAGATCACGGCGGCGGAGCTCGTGTTCTGGCTGGCCGCGGCGTTGATCGTCGGTGGCGCGCTGGCCGCCGTCCTGCTGCCGAACATCGTGCACGCGACGCTCTCGCTCGTTGTCGCGCTGCTCGGGGTGGCGGGTATCTTCCTGCTGCTCGGCTCCGAGTTCCTGGCGCTGGTCCAGGTGCTGATCTACGGCGGCGGCGTGACCGTGCTGCTGCTCTTCGGTCTGATGCTCACCAACGCCGGCGACGACCCGAAGGTGACCGACGGCGCACAGAAGCCGTTCGCCTTCCTCGTCGGCATCCTGCTCGCCGCTGTTGTCGCGGTGGCGCTGCTCGACCAGGACTGGGCGAACACGGAAGCCGCGGTCGCCCCCTTCAACGAGCTCGGCGTGCGGCTCTTCCGTGACTTCGGCGTGCCGTTCGAGATCGCCTCGCTGGTCCTGATCGTCGCGCTGATCGGCGCCGTCGCCGTCGCGCGGCGCGACCGCGACGAGGATGACGCCGCCGCCGAGGAGGGTGAGTCCTCGTGAACGACATCCCGATTGAGAACTTCCTGGTGCTCTCGGCCGTGCTGTTCGGCATCGGCTTCTACGGCGTGCTCGCCCGCCGCAGCGCGATCCTGATCCTCGTCTCCGTGGAGCTGATGCTGGCGGCGACGACGATCAACATGGTCGCCTTCGCCGCCTACTTCGACCACGAGGCCTTCACCGGCATCGTCTTTGCGATCTTCATCATCACCGTCGGCGCCGCCGAGGTCGGCCTGGCGCTCGGGATCGTGCTGCGCATCTTCCGCGAACGCCGCACCGCCTACGTCGACGATGCGAGCGAGCTGAAGTGGTAGCCGTGAGGGCGGAGGCGTAGCGCCGTGGGCATGGAGCAGGTCTGGCTGCTGCCGGCGATTCCCGCCGCGCTCTTCGTGCTGCTGGCGCTCTTCAACCGCGCCATGCCGCGCCGCGGCGACGGCCTCGCCATCCTCGGCATGCTCGCCGTCGTCGTGCTCGGGCTGCTCGTCCTGCTCGACTTCCAGTCGAGCTTCGAGGGCGGCGTGTTCGCACCGGGCAGCGGTCACGTCTACGCCTTCGAGTGGGCACGGATCGGCAACTCGCTGCTGATCGAGTTCAGCACCTACGTCGACGGGATCACGGTGCTGATGATCATCGTCGTCTCGGTTGTGACGCTGATGGTGATGCTCTACTCGGTCGGCTACATGGACGGCGAGCCGCGCTACGGCTGGTACTTCGCCATGCTCTCCGGCTTCTCCGCGGCGATGCTGATGCTGGTCACGTCCGGCAACCTGCTGCTGCTCTACCTCTCCTGGGAGGCGGTCGGCCTCGCCTCGTACCTGCTGATCGGCTTCTACTGGGAGCGCCAGACCGCGGCCGAGGCGGCGAAGAAGGCCTTCATCACCACGCGCATCGGCGACGTGGGCCTGCTGATCGGCATCATCCTGCTCTGGCGCGGCGCGGGCAGCTTCGACATCCAGCAGATCATCGAGGTCGCCCGCGGGGGCGGATTCGACAACCTCTACCTCACCGTCGCGATGCTGTTCCTCTTCGCCGGCGCGGTCGGCAAGTCCGCGCAGTTCCCGCTGCACGTCTGGCTGCCCGACGCGATGGAGGGCCCCACGCCGGTCAGCGCGCTGATCCACGCCGCCACCATGGTGGTCGCCGGCGTCTACCTCGTCGCGAGGATGATGCCGGTCTTCGACGAGGTGCTGATCGCGCGCGACGTCGTGCTCTACATCGGTCTCACGACGGCGGCGATGGGCGCGACGATGGGCCTCGTCAGCAGCGACATCAAGCGCGTCCTCGCCTACTCGACCATTTCGCAGCTCGGGTTCATGTTCGTCGCGCTCGGATTCGGCTCGGTGACGGCGGCGATGTTTCACCTCTTCACGCACGCCTTCTTCAAGTCGTTGCTGTTCCTCGGCTCCGGGTCCGTGATCCACGCCAGCGGCGCGCAGGTGGTCGAAGAGCTCGGCGGGCTGTGGCGCAAGCTGCCTGCGACGACGCTGTTCTTCATCGTCGGCTCGCTCGCCCTCGCCGGGATCGTGCCGCTGGCCGGCTTCTGGTCGAAGGACGAGATCCTGGCCGGGCTGCGCGACCACGAGGCGATGCCGCTGTTCGTCGTCCTCGCCGCCACGTCCGCGCTGACGGCGGTCTACTCGACGCGACTGGTGCTGCTCACCTTCTTCGGCGAGCCCAGGGACCGCCACGCCTACGAGCACGCGCACGAATCGCCGCCGCCGATGCTGCTGCCGATGCTGATCCTCGCCGGGCTGTCCGTGATCGCCGGGTTCGTCGCCTTCGAGGGCGTCGGCAAGGTGCTCGGCTTCGCGGGAGGCATCGGCAACGTCGTCTTCACGCAGGGCCACGATGGACACGTCTTCGCACTCGATCCGGTGGTCGCGATCGGCGCGACGGCCTCGGCCCTCGCCGGCATCGTGATCGGCTTCGTCTACTGGTGGGGCCGAGCGGAGCGGGCCGAGCGCGCGCGCGCCTGGGCGCCCGAGCTGCACGACCTGCTGGTGCAGCGCTACTACATGGACCACCTCTACCAGGTCACGGTTGACCGGGTCATCCTCGGCCTCGCGACGGCGGTCGCGCGCTTCGACCGGCTGGTGATCAACGAGTCGGGAGTGGACGGCACGGCGCAGGGCATCGGCTTCTCCGGGTTCCGGCTGAAGTTCCTGCAGACGGGGCGCATCCCGAGCTACGCGCTGGCGATGGGACTCGGCGTAGCCGTGCTTGCCCTCGTCGCGCTCGGGCGGACCTAAGGCGGGGCGGGCATGACCACGAACGAGGGCTACCTGCTGCTGGCGCTGCCGCTGATCCCGCTGGGCAGCGCGATTCTGCTGATGTTCGTGCCGTCCGGCGAGCGCAACGCGATCAAGGCGCTGACGGGCCTCGCCAGCCTCGCCATGTTCATCATCTCCGTCTACGTCTTCGTCGCCTTCGACTACCGCGGCCCTCAGTTCCAGGGCGTAGTCAGCTGGCCCTGGATCGAGAACGTCGCCTTCCTCGGGCCGGACGGGATCCAGCTCAAGGTCGGGCTCGACGGGATCGCCGCAACGATGGTGCTGCTGACCGGGATCGTGATTCTCAGCGGCACCTGGGTGTCGTGGAAGATCGAGAGCCGGCTGAAGGACTTCTTCATCCTGCTGTTCGTGCTCGTGGCCGGCGTCTACGGCACGTTTGTGGCGCTCGACCTGTTCTTCTGGTTCCTGCTCTACGAGACCGCGGTGCTGCCGATGTACTTGCTGATCGCGGTCTGGGGCTCCGGGCGGCGCGAGTACGGCGCGATGAAGCTGATGATGATGCTCGTCGGCGCCTCGATCCTGATCTTCATCCCGATCTTCGGGATGTTCAGCGAGGCGGGCCTCGGGACGTTCGACATGCCGGCGCTGTTCGACGCGGAGTACGGGCGCAACTTCCAGCTGATCATGTTCCCGCTCGTGGCGCTCGGCTGCGGCACGCTGGCCGGCATCTTCCCCTTCCATCCGTGGTCCCCGGACGGCCACGCCGCCGCGCCGACGGCGGTCTCGATGCTGCACGCGGGCGTGCTGATGAAGCTCGGCGCGTTCGGGATCATCCGCCTCGGCTTCCAGATGCTGCCGGAGGGCGCGGAGTTCTGGGCGCCGGCGCTGCTCACGCTCGGCATCATCGGCGCGCTCTACGGCGCGATCGGCGCGTTGCGCCAGACCGACTTCAAGCTGATGACGGGGTTCTCCTCGATCTCGCACATGGGCTACGTCTTCGTGGGGCTGGGCACGCTCAACCTGATCGGGATGAGCGGCGCGGTGCTGCAGATGTTCGCGCACGGCGTGATGACGGCGCTGTTCTTCCTGCTGATCGGCGCGCTCTACGACCAGTCGCACGACCGCGAGTTCAATCACTACTCGGGCATGGCGCGGCGGATGCCGATCTGGGCGGTCTTCTTCGTGATCGCCGGCCTCGCCTCGTTCGGCCTGCCCGGGCTCTCCGGCTTCATCGCCGAGCTGCATATCTTCATCGGCGCCTTCCGCGCCTACCCGGTCGTCGGCGCGCTGGCGGTGCTGACGGCGGCGATCACGGCCACGTACCTGCTGCGCATGTTCGCGCAGACCTTCTTCGGCGAGCCGAGCCCGCGCTGGAGCGGCGTCGTTGAGATCACCTGGGCCGAGCGCGCGGGTGCGACGGTGCTCGCGGTCTCGATCTTCGCCCTCGGCCTCTGGCCCTCGCCGTGGATCGATCGCGTCGCCGCGGGCCTCGCGGCCGGCATCCCCGAGGTGCTGCTGTGAACTTCGAGTACGGGCTGCTGATTCCGGAGTTCATCCTCGCGGGCGTCGCGGCCGCCGTGCTGCTGCTCGACGCCTTCCGCCACGAGCTCAAGATCTCGAGGCGCTTCGTGCCGGCGCTGGCCGCCCTCGGCGCACTCGCGGCGGGCATCGCCAGCATCTTCTACGCCGACCGCAACACGGACTTCGCCGGGCTGATCGGCATCGACGACTACACGCTGTTCTTCCGCGTGCTGTTCACGGCGACTGTGCTGGTCGTGATCCTCGGCTCCTCGGAGTTCGTCGAGCGAAACATTCGCCACCAGGGCGAGTTCTACGCGCTGCTGCTGGTCTCCACGATCGGCGCGATCTACATGGCGGGCGCGACCGAGCTGCTCACTGCCTACATCTCGATCGAGCTGCTCTCCTTCTCGCTCTACGTCGCCGTCTCGCTGGCGAAGGACGACCGCCGCTCCGGCGAGGCGGGGCTGAAGTACGTGCTGCTCGGCGGCGTCGCTTCGGCGATGCTGCTCTACGGCCTCAGCCTGATCTACGGCGCTGCCGGCACGACGACTTACGAGGGCATCGCGGCGGCGTTCAGCGACGGGTCCGTGCAGGGCTCGCCGGTGCTGCTGCTCGGCCTCGCCTTCCTCGTCGGCGGGCTGGGCTTCAAGGCCTCGGCGGTGCCGTTCCACATGTGGACGCCCGACGCCTACGAGGGCGCGCCGCTCCCGGTGACGGCCTACATCTCGGCGACCGCGAAGGCGGCGACGTTCGCGCTGCTGCTGCGGCTGTTCGGGACGGGGCTGCTTGCGGTGCAGGACGACTGGCAGTGGATGCTCGCCTCGCTGTCCGTGGCGACGATGGTGACGGCCAACCTGGTCGCGCTGGTGCAGACCAACATCAAGCGCCTGCTCGCCTACTCCTCGATCGGGCAGGTCGGCTTCATGCTGATGACGATCACGACCGTCTCCGACGCCTCGAGTTCGGCGCTGCTGCTGCATCTCGCGGGCTACCTGGTCACGAACCTCGCGGTCTTCATGGCCGTGATCGCGGTCTACAACCGCATCGGCAGCGAGCGCATCGAGGACTTCCGCGGCCTGGCGGAGACGCAGCCGTACCTGGCGCTGGTGATCACGGCGGGGCTGTTCTCGCTGAGCGGGATGCCGCTGCTGGCGGGCTTCGTGACGAAGTTCTTCATCTTCCAGGCGGCCGCCGAGGAGGGGTTCCTCTGGCTGGCGGGTGTCGCGGTGATAATGAGCACCATCTCGCTCTACTACTACCTGAAGGTGATTCGCGTCATGTACGTCGTCCCCCCGGCCGAGGGCGCAAGCCGCTGGCGCCCCTCACCGATCGCCCTCGCCGTGACGGGCGTGCTGTTCGTCGGCATCTTCGTCGTCGGCCTCTGGGCCGCGCCGGTCCTCGAGGTCGCGGACGACGCCTCAGCGGTGCTGTTCGGGTAAGGGCTGGCGGCCGCTACAGCACTGTGGCGACGCGATAGGTGACGGCCAAGCCCGGGTGTTGCGGTCGGCCTTAAGCGCGCGTACAGTCGCCGGACGCAGTTGGAGGGCCCACGCATGACTCAGCAACCCAGTGAGTCGGTCACGTTCCGAATCGAGTGGGTTGGGTTAGGGTTAGAGGGAGCGCAAGTGCTGGCGGCGAACCAGTTCGCTATGATGCACAACACCGAGACCGATGAGGTGATCTTCAGTGTGGGGCATCTAGTCCCCCCGATTCTGCTCGGGGACGAAGAGCAGCGCCAAGAGCAGGCTCGGAGTATCGATCCTCTGCCTATTGTGACCATCGCGCGATTCGCGCTGACTCGGGACAGCGCTGTGAGGCTGGGAGAGGTCGTCAATGAGCATGTCGAGCGTTTCCGCAACATCCAGGAGGATGACCTTGGCTGAAGTCAGGGATGAATCGACCATGGTCTTGCAAGCGCTTCCGCGAGCGGCCAATGCTATCTCGGCTGACAACTTGGATCTGGCGGCGGAGCACCTGGGCCCCCTCGCTCGGCTCTCTCTGGGTTATGGCCAGTTGCCTGGCACAATCCTATTGGCACTCACAGAGCACTCTGAGGCATCTAGCGCTTCACCAGCTATGGAAGTCACGGAGTTGGTGCTGGGGCTCTCTCGCGCGGAGTCCGGGCAGTGGGTGGCAATCGACAGACTGGTCGGCCAGTACGGTGAGGGCGCTACCTGCGCAGAGGCAGTACAAGACCTCGTCGTGACGCTCCGTGAGAGCCGTGACTTGCTTCGTGAGCGTAGGGAGCAACTGAGCAAAGTGATGGCACGGCAACTCGCGGTGCTGGAAGCTATTCCTGACGAGATGCTGTAGTCAGGTGGTCAGCCTCCGGAAGCAGGACCTGCGACGGAGCTTCAAGGGGAAGTGCGACGCTGACGAAAATCGGAGCAGGGACCACGTTTGGTACCACTTCACAGTTGGCGGCGAGATCTACGCCCAGACGAAGGTTTCTCATGGGCGGGGGGATGTTTCTAAGTCCATTGCGGGGCGCATCTCCAAGCAGATAGGGCTCACCCAACAGGAGCTGGCTGACTTGGTGCACTGTAGGCTCACAGCCGCTCTCTTCTATGCCAAGCTCGCCGCGACCGGCCCACTGACTAGTGATTTCAGACTATGAACCGCAGGTGGCTCGTAGCCCTTTCCTGTCTGGTTGGTACCGCTTGTGGCAGTGGCCACGATCCTCGTCGGGCTGGTGGTGTGGCGAAGACGAGAACGGGCTACCGAGTAACACAGGAGGAGCCGATAGGGGCGCGACCCCCCCTACAGCACCGAGAGGTAGCGGCGAAGCTCGAACTCCGAGACCTGGGCGCGGAACTCTGACCACTCGTGGCGCTTGTTCGCGACCAGCGAGTCGCGGATGTGGTCGCCGAGGATGTCCGCCATCAGCTCCGAGTCCGCGAACGCCGCGATCGCGTCACCGAGCGAGGACGGCAGCTCCGCGATCCCGCGTCGCGCGATCTCGTCCTCCGAGAGCTCGCCGATGTGGCGCTCCAGCTCGTCCGGCAGCGGCAACCCGTTGGCGACGCCGTCGAGGCCGGCCTCGAGGATCGCGGCGAACGCGAGGTACGGGTTGCACGCGGCATCCGGGACTCGGTACTCGATGCGCGCCGCGGCGGCCTCGCCCGGCTTGTGCTGCGGCACGCGCAGCAGGTCGGCGTGGTTGGTCGTGGACCAGGTGGCGTGGGTCGGCGCCTCGAAGCCGGGGACGATGCGCCGGTAGGAGTTCGCCCACTGGTTCGTGACCAGCATCAGCTCCGGCGCGTGCCGGAGCAGCCCCGCCATGAACGCTCGCGCCGTCGAGGACAGCTCGTGCGGGGCCGATTCGTCCGCGAAGGCGTTCTGCTCGCCCCGGAAGAGCGAGAGCTGCAGGTGCATCCCGGAGCCGTTCTGGTCCGATTTCGGCTTCGGCATGAACGTCGCATAGGCGCCGTGGCGCAGCGCGACCTCCTTGACCACGAGCCGGTAGGTCATGATCGAGTCGGCCATCGTCAGCGCGTCGGTGTAGCGCAGGTCGATCTCGTGCTGGCTGGGTGCGGCCTCGTGGTGACTGAGCGCGACGCCGATGCCCATCTCCTCCAGCGTCAGCACCGTCTCGCGGCGCAGATCGGAGCCCGAGTCGAGCGGCGTGAGGTCGAAGTAGCCGCCGGAGTCGAGCGGCTCCGTGCCGTCCGGCCCGCGGAAGTAGAAGAACTCGATCTCCGGCGAGACGTAGAAGGTGTACCCCTGGGCGGCGGCGCGCTCGATGGCGCGCTTCAGCACCTGGCGCGGGTCGCCCTCGAACGTGTCGCCGAGGGGCGAGCGAAGGTCGCAGAACATGCGCGCCACGGCCTGCTCGCGCGGCCGCCAGGGCAGCAGCTGGAAGGTCGAGGGGTCGGGCAGGGCGACCACGTCCGCCTCGTCGACGCGCGCGAAGCCCTCGATCGACGCGCCGTCGAAGGTGACGCCGTCATCGAGGGCGTGCTCGAGCTCCTCGATGGTGATCGCGACGGACTTGAGGATGCCGAGGATGTCGGTGAACCAGAGGCGGATGAACTTGACGTCGTGGTCGTAGCAGGCCTGGATGACGTGCTGCCGCTGGTCGCTGCCGTTCCGGTCGGCGCCGTTGCCGTGGGTTGCGTTTGTAGTCATGGTGCTCTGCGCGGGGGCGCGCCCTGTGCTGCGACCTGTATGAAGTGTGCGGCTCCGTTCCGCGGGCCCCCCGGCCCGGGGAGGCGGCCTGGATGACGGCCTCCCCGGGGTTCGGCTGTGGCCCAGCCGGGATCAGTCGTTGAAGTAGAGCTCGAACTCGTACGGCGTCGGCCGCAGCGAGACGGCGGCCACCTCCTCGCGCTTCATGCCGAGCCACATGTCGAGCACGTCCTGCGTGAAGACGCCCCCCTTCATCAGGAACTCGTGGTCCCCCTCGAGGGCGTCGAGGGCGTCGCCGAGCGAGCCCGGCACGGTCGGCACCAGGGCGGCCTCCTCGGGCGGCAGCTCGTAGATGTTGCGGTCCAGCGGATCGCCGGGGTCGATCTGGTTCTGGATGCCGTCCAGGCCGGCCATCAGCATCGCCGAGAAGGCGAGGTAGCAGTTCGCCGTCGGGTCCGGCGGGCGGAACTCGACGCGCTTGTCGGAGGCCTCGTTCGCCATCCCGATGCGGTAGGTGGGGATGCGGATGGCGGCGGAGCGGTTGCGCATGGAGTAGACGAGGTTGACGGGCGCCTCGTAGCCGGGCACCAGCCGCTTGTAGGAGTTGGTCGAGGGGGCCGCGAAGGCCAGCACCGCGGGGGCGTGCGTGAGCAGGCCGCCGATGTACCAGCGCGCGAGCTGCGAGAGCCCGGCGTAGCCGTTGGCGTCATAGAACAACGGCTCGTCGTTCTTGCGGAGGGACTGGTGCGTGTGCATGCCGGAGCCGTTGTCCTCGAAGATCGGCTTCGGCATGAAGGTCGCGACCTTGCCGTGCTGGTGCGCCACGTTGCGCACCATGTAGCGGTACCACTGGGTGCGGTCCGCCTGATCGACCAGCGTGGCCTTGCCGACGCCGATCTCAGCCTGGCCGGCGGTCGCCACTTCGTGGTGGTCGATGAATGTGTCGACGCCGACGGCGTTCATGGCGGCGACGATCTCCGCGCGCAGACCGGCGGTCTGATCGAACGGCGGGAGCGGCGCGTAGCCCTCCTTGCCGGGGATCTTGTAGCCGGTGTTGAAGCCGCCGGGGTAGGCCGCGGTGTAGTCCTTGCCGGAGTTCCAGTGCGCCTCCTCCGAGTCGATGTAGTAGAAGGCGGACTGCTGGCTCTGCTGGTAGCGGACGTCGTCGAAGAGGAAGAACTCGGGCTCAGGGCCGAAGTAGGCCTCGTCCGCGATCCCGCTGGTGATCAGGTAGGCCTCGGCCTTGGCGGCGACGTTGCGCGGGTCACGCGAGTACGCGTCGTGGGTGATGGCGTCGATCACGTTGCAGATCAGGGAGATCGTCGGGTGCTCCGGGATCGGGTCCAGCACGGCGGTCTCGATGTCCGGGACCAGCAGCATGTCGGACTCGTGGATCTCCTGGAAGCCGCGCAGGCTGGAGCCGTCGAAACCGTTGCCGTTCACGAAGAGATCTTCGGAAAGCGCATCCGGCGGGAGCGTGAAATGCTGCCAGCGACCCGGGAGATCGGTTACGCGCAGATCGATGCGGGTCACCCCGTTGGCATCCACCAGTTGCTGCAGTTCCTGCAGGTTCACTCGGCTCCCCCATTCCCGTTCGCAGCCGCCCGCGTGGCGCTGCGCTCACCTGTGGCCCGTCCGAACCGCGCCGCGAGACCCGCAGCCTCCCCGGCGCTCGAACCGAGCGTACGAGCGAACGATTACCCCCGGATTACCGCCGCGTTTCGGGCATGTTTCGCGCGGGCCGCAACGGCGAGATCCGGCTGCGCAACGGACGCTCGATCGGCGGCGTGGCTGGAGGGCGGCTCAGTGCGTGCGCGGCTCCTCGGCGAAGCGGTAGCCCACGTTGCGCACGGTCTCGATGTAGGGCTCGTGGCGCTCGATCTTGGCGCGGATGCGGCGGATGTGGACGTCCACCGTGCGCGCGCCGCCGTAGTAGTCGTAGCCCCAGACCTGGTTGAGCAGCATCTCGCGGGTGAAGGCCTTGCCCGGGTTCTGCGCGAGGAAGCGCAGCAGCTCGTACTCCTTGTACGTCAGGTCCACGGCCTCGTCGCCGAGGCGCACCGTGTAGCGCTCCTGGTCGATCAGCAGCTCGCCGCGGCGCAGCAGCTGGCTGTCCGGCGCGCTCGCCGCGGAGACGAGGCGTGCGATGCGCAACTGCAGCTCGTCGCGGTCGAGCGGCGTCGCGATCACGTCGGCGACGCCGGAGCCCGGCCCGACAAGGTAGAACTGCTCGCGCGTGGTGATCGCCAGCACCGGCACGCCGCCTTGCTGCTGCTGGTCGCGCAGCAGCGCGGCGAGCCCGTTCATGGCGGCTCCGCTGCTGATGTCGAGGCAGAGCAGGTCCGGCTGCTGCTCGCGGACGGCGAGCAGCGCCCGTTCGATCGTTGGTTCGGCGCGGAGGGAGTGGCCGTCCTCGCGCAGGGCGGCCCGCACGGTCACCAGGTGGTCCTGGCTGTCGCTGATGAGGAGTACCGATTGCATCGTGGCAACGTAGGGAACCACATCGAGCGCTCCGGGGCCAACCCCGCGCTGCCGGAGCGTGACTGCCGTCGCCGGACGAGGTGGTAGAATCCCGCAGCGTGTCGCCTCCCCCGGCACTGCGCGGAGCGGCGCACGCCGGGCACGGCAAGGTGCGGAGCGCTGCGATGAAGTTCGCCCCAGCCGCGATCAGACGATCCGTGACGGCGATGCGTAACGGCGCGGATGCGCCCGAGGGTGAGAGTTCGCCCGACGGCGAGGAGGCACGACACGGCGCGACAGGGCAAGCCGGGCCTCCCAGCGCCTCCCTGTACGTCGTCGAGACGCACGACCTGACCAAGATCTACGAGAACCGCTACATCGCCCTGAACGCGTTGAATCTGCGCGTGCGCAAGAACGCCGTCTATGGCCTCGTCGGCCCCAACGGCGCGGGCAAGTCGACCGCGTTCCGCCTCATGCTCGGTCTGCAGCGGCCGACCGCCGGTGCGATCAGCGTCTTCGGTCAGCGGGTGAGCGCCGACAGTGCGGACCTGCGGCGCCGCATCGGCTTCCTGCCGACGGCGCCCTCGTTCCCGCGTCACATGACGCCGATCTCCTACCTCAAGTTCGTTGGCAACATCATGGGGTTGCCGCGCGCGCGCACGGAGGTCCGGCTGGCGACGCTGCTGCAGGCCGTGGGCCTCGCGGAAGCCGCCTCGCAGCGCATAGGGGCATTCTCAACGGGCATGGTCACGCGGCTCGGCATCGCTGCGGCGCTGATGAACGATCCCGAGTTGCTGGTGCTGGACGAACCCACCTACGGCCTCGACCCGCCCGGACGCAAGCAGATGATCGAGCTGATCCGCGAACTCTCCGGGCGCGATCGCACGATCATTATCGCGACGCACATCCTCAACGACGTCGAGCGCGTCTGCACCGATGTGGGCGTCATCGCGCAGGGGCGGCTGATCTACGACGGCCCGATGGCGGAGATGCGGCGGCTCGCTCGCCAGGACTCGATCACCCTCGAGATCGAGGGCGACGCCAGCGCGTTCGAACAGCAGATCCCGGAGCTGGACAAACCCGGCTCTATTCGCTGGGAGCGGGTGGGTACGGAGATACGGGTCACGTTTCTCGGCGCCGGAGCGGTCACCCAGTACCTCAGGCGCGTGCTCGACCTCGTCGAGCGCACGGGCGTCGAGCTGCTGCGGCTCGACACCGGTAGCCACGAGGTGGAGGAGGCGTTCCTGCAACGTCTGAGGGAGGACCGCCAGCGCGGCTTCCTGGGCGCCTCGATCCTGGCTGAGCAGGCCCGGACGCAGCCGGACGCCGTTGCGGGCCTGCGCGGCGATGATCGGCAGGACGCCGCGTCCTGATGCGGACGTTCCTCTACCTGCTGCGGCTTGATGTGGAGCGGATGGCGTACTCCTGGCTTGTGCGCATCTGGGTCGTGCTGCTGGTCGTGCCGGGCGGCTTCTTCGTGGTGGTCGCGGCGAACGAGCAGGAACTCGCCTCGGAAACGCTGGCGGCCTATATGGCGGCCGTGCTGGCGCCGCTCAGCTGGCTGGTCGTCGCGGTGCTCTCCGCGAGCGCCGTGAGCGGAGAGGCGAACGTGATCGCGGACTCGATCCTCTCGAGGTCCGTCACGCGCCGCGCCTACATCTGGTCCAAGATCAGCGCGCGGCTCGGCGTGTTCCTGACCGTCTACGCCGCCGTGACAGTGCCGCTGTCGTACCTGGTGCTCCGCTACGCGGTGAGGGACGCGACGGTCGAAGGCGTCGCCTGGGGGCTGCTCACGGTCGCCTCGCTGCTGGTCTTCCTCGCGGCCTTCGGGATCGCGCTCTCGGCGATGCTCCGCAACATGGTGGCCGCCGTGCTGACGGTGCTGGTCTCGACCGTCGCGTCCGGCGCGGTGTTCCAGTTCCTGGCGCTCGACTGGCTGAGCACGACGGCCGTGGTCGGCGGCCTGCCGGAGACGTTCCGGGGCGAAGTGACCGTCTGGGAGCAGATGCGCGTGGTGCTCGTCTTCGGCGCCCTCGCGGTCGCGGCCACCGTCACGGGCACCACCTACTTCCACCGCAAGGACCTGTAGCCCGCCCCCCTCCGGGAACAGGCTCCAGATACAGAAACGGGAGGGCCGAAGCCCTCCCGCTTGCCTGCTCCGCCGGATCCGCCCGCTGAGGGGCGTGCCCCGCTTCCGCTGCTAGTCCGGTTCGGCGACGTAGGCGCCGGCGAGGGCGAGCTCGCCGGGCTCGGCCTGCATCAGCTCCGCCAGCGACGCATCCTCGCCATCGGCCAGCTCCGGCCGCTCGAAGTCGAAGATGAACGGCAGCAGCAGCGACTCGGGGATCGGGATCTCGGCGATCGGCACGGGCCGCTCGACGGTGATCGGCGCCCGCGCCGGGATCAGCTTGCCGATGATCACGTTCTCCTTGAGGCCGCGCAGGTGGTCCGTCTTGCCCTCGATTGCCGCCTCGGTCAGCACCCGCGTCGTCTCCTGGAAGGAGGCCGCCGCGAGGAACGAGTCCGTGCTGAGCGAGGCGCGCGTGACGCCCTGCAGCATCGGCAATGCCGAGGGCGGCGTCCCGCCCTCCTCGAGGATGCGTGCAACCTCGCGCTCGAAGTCATGGCGATCCACCGGCTCCTGCGGCAGGAAGTCGCTCTCGCCGGGGTCCTCGACGCTGACGCGCCGCATCATCTGGCGGACGATCACCTCGATGTGGCGGTCGTTGATGTTCACGCCCTGGGAGCGGTAGACCTTCTGGACCTCGTCCACGAGGTAGACCTGCACGTCCGCCGGCCCGAGGATCGCGAGCACCTCCTGCGGATTCAGCGCGCCCTCGGTGAGTTGCTGCCCGGGGCGGACGTGCTCACCGGACTCGACACGGATGCGCGCCGAGGCCGGGACCGGGTACACGCGCTCGTCCGTGACGTCGGCCAGGAGCCGGAGCGCCCCGGGGCGCTCCTCCCCGTCCGTGCGCACGAACTCCACGAGTCCGCCCACCTGGCTGGTGAGCTGCACGGCCGGTGGCGGCGGCTTGCGGCGCGACCGGCCCTTCGGCGGCGCGGGCGGCTCCTCGGTGGACTGGGCGAGCACGGTCTCGGCGTCCACGCGGTCGCCCTCGGCGACCAGCAGCTCGAGCTCCGCGGGCACGTCGATCTGCTCCGTGAAAGCCTCGGTGTTGCGCACCACGACGGCGCGCATGTCGCCGTCGCGCTGGACTTCCGCGATCCCGTCGATCTCGGAGATGACGGCCTGCCCCTTGGGCACGCGCGCCTCGAAGATCTCCTCGACGCGCGGGAGGCCCGAGGTGATGTCGAGGCCGCCGGCGACGCCGCCCGTGTGGAACGTGCGCATCGTCAACTGCGTGCCGGGCTCGCCGATCGACTGCGCGGCGATGATCCCGATGGCCACGCCGTGCGCGACGAGCTCGCCGGTGGCGAGCGAGCGCCCGTAGCAGCGCTGGCAGACGCCGCGCCGCGACATGCAGGTCAGCGGCGAGCGCACCTGGACCTGCTCCACGTGCGCCTCGATGATGCGGTGCGCGAGCTCCTCGTCGATCTCGCTGTTCGCCTCGGCGATCAGCTCACCCGTCTCCGGGTGTGCGACCGGCGCGGCGGTCCAGCGGCCGGTCAGGCGCTCGTCGAGCGAGGCGAGGAGGCCCTGCTCGGCGCGCTCCCGCAGCCAGATGCCGCCGATCGCGTCGCCGTCCTCCGTGCAGTCGTCGTCGAGCACGATCACGTCCTGCGCGACGTCGATCATGCGCCGCGTCAGGTAGCCGGAGTCGGCCGTGCGCAGCGCCGTGTCGGCGAGGCCCTTGCGGGCGCCGTGCGTGGAGGTGAAGTACTCGAGGACGGAGAGGCCCTCGCGGAACGAGGAGCGGATCGGCAGCTCGATGATGCGGCCGCTGGGGTCGCTCATCAGTCCGCGCATGCCGCCCATCTGGCGGATCTGGGCGATGTTTCCCTTGGCGCCGGAGTCTGCCATCAGCGCCAGCGGCCCGAGCCGGTCGAGGCTGTCCTCGAGCGCGCCCTGGATCTGGTCCGTGGCTTCCTGCCAGACGTCGATCGCCGCCAGGTAGCGCTCGTTCTCCGTCATCAGCCCCATCTGGAACTGCTCCTCGAGAATGTCGATGCGCTGGTCGGCACTGGCCATCAGGTTGGCCTTGGCCTGCGGGACGCTGATGTCGGAGACGGCGATCGAGACGCCGGACTGGGTCGCGTAGCGGAAGCCGATGTCCTTGATCGCGTCGACGAACTCGACGGTCGGCCCGGTGCCCAGCTCCTGGTAGACGCTGGAGACCAGCGAGCGCAGCGCCTTCTTGTCCATCACCTCGTTCCGGTAGCCGAGGCTGTCCGGGACGATGTCGTTGAAGAGCACGCGGCCGACGGTGGTGTCGTGGATCGTGCCGTTGCTGCGCAGCCGGATCGGCTCGTGGATGCGCACGTGGCCCAGATCGTAGGCGGTGTGCACCTCTTCGGCGCTGCTGAAGGCGCGGACCTTCGCGTCCGGCTGCGGCGTGCCGTCGACGGTCATGTAGTAGCAGCCGAGCACCATGTCCAGCGTCGGCGCGACCACCGGCTCGCCGTCCGAGGGCGAGAGCAGGTTCCGGGTGCTGAGCAGCACCTGGCGCGCTTCCGCGACCGCCTCATAGGAGAGCGGTACGTGCACCGCCATCTGGTCGCCGTCGAAGTCGGCGTTGTAGGCGAAGCAGACCAGCGGGTGCAGCTGGATCGCCGAGCCCTCGACCAGCACCGGCTCGAAGGCCTGGATGCCCAGGCGGTGCAGCGTGGGCGCGCGGTTGAGCAGGACCGGCCGGTCCCCGATCACCTCGTCGAGCACGTCCCAGACCTCGGGCCGTGCTCGCTCGACGATGCGCTTGGCGCTCTTGATGTTGTGCGCCAGGCCCTTGCGCACGAGGGCGTGCATGATGAACGGCTTGAACAGCTCGAGTGCCATCTTCTTCGGCAGCCCGCACTGGTGCAGCCGCAGGTCCGGGCCGACCACGATCACGGAGCGGCCCGAGTAGTCGACGCGCTTGCCGAGCAGGTTCTGGCGGAAGCGCCCCTGCTTGCCCTTGAGCAGATCGGAGAGCGACTTCAGCTTGTGGTTGCCGGACCCGCTGACGGCGCGCCCGCGGCGGCCGTTGTCGATCAGCGAGTCGACGGACTCCTGCAGCATCCGCTTCTCGTTGCGCACGATGATCTCGGGCGCGCCGAGGTTGAGCAGCCGCTTCAGCCGGTTGTTGCGGTTGATCACGCGGCGGTAGAGGTCGTTGAGGTCGGAGGTCGCGAAGCGGCCGCCATCGAGCTGCACCATGGGGCGCAGGTCCGGGGGCAGCACCGGCAGCTCCTGGATGATCATCCAGTCCGGGCGGTTGCCGGACTTGCGCAGCGCCTCGACGACGCGCAGGCGCTTGGTCGCCTTCTTGCGGCGCTGCCCGGAGCTGGAGTGAGTCTCCTCCTGCAGCTTCACGCGCAGCGCTGGGAGGTCCATGCGCGCGAGGATGCCGACGATTGCCTCGGCGCCCATGCCGGCCTTGAAGACGAGGCCGAAGCGCTCGTCCAGCTCGCGGAACTCCTGCTCCGTGAGGATGGTCAGCATGTCTGATTCCACCGGGTCGCGCAGCTTCTCGAGGCGCTTGATCAGGTCGTCGTGCTCCTTGCGCACGGCGTCGCGGGCGGTGGCCACCTGCTGGCGCAGCGGCTCGAGTTCCTCGAACGCCTCGTCGCGCTTACGCTGGGCCTCGATTTCGGCGGCGGTCTGGATCCGCGTCTTCTTCTCGGCAATCGCCTCCTCAATGGCGCTCACCTGGCCGCGCGCCACCTCGTGCAGGGTGGAGATCGTGTTCGCGCCCAGCCGCTGGCCGCGGCTCGCGAGCGTCTTGCCGCGGAAGGCGAGCTTGGCGCGCAGCTTCTCGCCGTCGCGCTGCTGCAGATCCTGCTCCATGGCGCTCGCCTCGCCCATCACGGCGTCGATCTGCTCGGGCAGCTCGGCGTCGGCGGCTTCCAGCTCGGCGTCGCGGCCCCGGTCGACCTCGGCGATCTCGAGTTCGAGCGACTCCTCGCGGATGGCGATGCGGTTGGCGGCGGCGCCCTCGCGACGGTTGACCTCGTCCTCGATCTCGGTGAGGAGCTGCTCCAGCGCGTGCTGGCGCGCCTCGTCGTTGACCTCGGTGATCACGTAGTGCGCGAAGTAGAGAACGCGCTCAAGCGTGCGCGGGGCCACGTCCAGCAGCAGGCCGAGGCGGCTGGGCACGCCCTTGGCGAACCAGATGTGCGTCACCGGAGCGGCGAGGCTGATGTGGCCCATCCGCTCGCGGCGCACCTTGCTGCGCGCGACCTCGACGCCGCACTTGTCGCAGGTGATGCCCTTGTAGCGGACGCGCTTGTACTTCCCGCAGTAGCACTCGAAGTCCTTGGTCGGGCCGAAGATCTTCTCGCAGAAGAGCCCGTCCTTCTCAGGCTTGAGCGTGCGGTAGTTGATGGTCTCCGGCTTGGTGACCTCGCCGTAGGACCAGGACTTGATCTGCGCGGGCGATGCCAGCGACAGCCGGATCGCGTTGAAATCGTTGACCTCAAGCACGGGCGCTCTCCTCTGCCTCACGACCGGACAGGTTGATACCGAGGGATGGAATCGCCTCGATGTAATCCTCGGTGAAGGCGACCTGTTCCTCGTCTTCGTTGAGGATTTCGACGCTCATACAGAGCGACTGGAGTTCCTTGACGAGCACCTTGAAGGACTCCGGAACGCCGGGCTCCATCGTGTTCTCGCCCTTGACGATCGCCTCGTAGGCCTTGACGCGGCCGACGACGTCGTCGGACTTCACGGTCAGCATCTCCTGGAGGATGTGCGCGGCGCCGTAGGCCTCCAGGGCCCAGACCTCCATCTCCCCGAAGCGCTGACCTCCGAACTGCGCCTTGCCGCCCAGCGGCTGCTGGGTGATCAGCGAGTACGGCCCCGTCGAGCGGGCGTGGATCTTGTCCTCCACGAGGTGGACGAGCTTCAGCATGTAGATGTAGCCCACGGTGATCGGCTGGTCGAAGGGCTCGCCGGTGCGTCCGTCGTAGAGCACCTGCTTGCCCCAGACCGGCGGCGCCTCGCCGCTGCGGCGTGCGACCTCGGCGAGGCGAGCCTCGAACGCCTCCTCGTCGAGGCTGCGCACGTCCCGCTCGCCGCGCTGTTCCAGCCAGAGCGTGAGGCAGGCCGTGCGTGCTGCGCCGGTATGTTCGTTACCAAGCACCTCGTCGGGCTTGAAGCCTCCCTCGCTCACGTAGCCTTCGAGGCGATCAACGTCCACGTGTGCGCCGAGCGCGACGCCACCGGCGCGGCCGTTGCCGACGTGGCCGTTGCCATTCGCCGCGGCCAGCGCCTCGGGCGAGACGGCCCCGGCCTGGACGGCGAGCCAGGCGCGCGCGAGGGCGTCCTGGATCTCGCCGTCGGATGCGCCGTCAAAGACGGGCGTGACCGCGCGCATGCCCAGCGTGTTGGCTGCCCAGCCGAGGTGCGTTTCCAGCACCTGGCCGACGTTCATGCGCGAGGGCACGCCGATCGGGTTGAGCACGATCTCGATTGCGCGGCCGTCGTCCAGGTACGGCATGTTCTCGATCGGTTCGATGCGGGAGACGACGCCCTTGTTGCCGTGGCGCCCGGCCATCTTGTCGCCCTCGGAGATCTTGCGCTTCTGGGCGACGGAGACGCGGACCATCATGTTGACGTCCGCGGGCAGCTCGTCGTTGGCGTTGCGCTCGAAGACGCGCACGTCGATGACCTTGCCGCGCTCGCCGTGCGGGACGCGCAGCGAGGTGTCCTTCACCTCGCGCGCCTTCTCGCCGAAGATCGCCCGCAGCAGCTTCTCCTCCGGCGTCAGCTCGGTCTCCCCCTTCGGGGTGATCTTGCCGACGAGGATGTCGCCCTCGCGGACCTCGGCTCCGACGCGGATGATGCCGCGCTCGTCGAGGTCGCGCAGCGACTCGTCCCCGACGTTGGGGATGTCGCGCGTGATCTCCTCGGGGCCGAGCTTCGTGTCGCGCGCCTCGACCTCGTACTTCTCGATGTGGATCGAGGTGAACCTGTCCTCGCGGATCACGGACTCGGAGAGCACGATCGCGTCCTCGAAGTTGAGGCCCTCCCAGAACATGAACGCCACCAGCACGGACTGACCGAGCGCGAGCTCGCCGTGCTCCGTGGACGAGGAGTCGACCAGCGGCTGGCCGCGCGCGACGCGCGCGCCCTTGCTCACGAGGGGGCGCTGGCTGATGCACGTGCCCTGGTTGGAGCGCACGAACTTGCTGAGCGGGTAGCGCTCCTCGCGGCCGCTGTCGTAGCGCACGTTCAGGAAGCTGGCGGTGGAGGAGAGCACCTCCCCGTCCTCCTCCGCGATGACCACCTGCCGCGAGTCGACGGCGACGGGGCCCTCCATCCCGGTGCCGACGAGGGGCACCTCCGGGCGCACCAGCGGCACGGCCTGACGCTGCATGTTCGCGCCCATCAGCGCGCGGTTCGCGTCGTCGTGCTCCAGGAACGGGATCAGCGCCGCGGCGACCGAGACGATCTGCTTCGGCGAGACGTCCAGGTAGTCCACGTCGCTGGGCTGGACCATGCGCAGCCGCTCCGCGTGGCGCACCTCGATGCGCTCGTCGGAGAGGTTGGAGTGTTCGTCGACGTGGGTGCTGGCCTGCGCGATGCGGAAGGCCTCTTCCTGCTGCGCGTCCAGGTAGACCGTCTCGCTGGAGGCGAACGGCCTGACCGGGATGCGGTCCTCGGCAGAGCCGGCGAGCTTCTCGGCCAGCTCCGCGCCGACCGCGCGGCCGGCGCGCGCGATCTCGTTGCCGTCCGCGTCCTTCACGCCGGCGGCGAGGATGCGGCCGGCGAGCTCCGGGCTGTTCTTGCCGACCTCCGTCAGCACCGGCCGGTAGGGCGTCTCGATGAAGCCGAAGTCGTTGACGCGGCCGTAGGTGGCGAGGTTGCCGATCAGGCCGATGTTCGGACCCTCAGGAGTCTCGATCGGGCAGATCCGGCCGTAGTGGCTGAAGTGCACGTCGCGCACGTCGAAGCCGGCGCGGTCACGCGAGAGGCCGCCGGGGCCGAGCGCGGAGAGCCGCCGCTTGTGGGCGAGCTCCGCGAGCGGGTTGGTCTGGTCCATGAACTGCGAGAGCTGCGAGCCGCCGAAGAACTCCTTCATCGCGGCGACCACGGGCCGCACGTTGACCAGCGCGGAGGGCGTCGCCTCCTCCGGGTCCGTGATCGTCATGCGCTCGCGCACCACCCGCTCCATGCGCAGCAGGCCGATGCGGAACTGGTTCTGGATCAGCTCGCCGACGGAGCGCACGCGGCGGTTGCCGAGGTGGTCGATGTCGTCCGGGCGTCCGACGCCGTTGTTGATCTCGACCATCTTGCGGACCAGCTCGATGATGTCGGCCCCGCGCAGGGTGCGCTGCTGGGGCTGGTCGGCGAGCACGAGCCGCTTGTTGACCTTGTAGCGGCCGACGCGACCGAGGTCGTAGCGGCGCTCACCGAAGAACAGCGTGTCGAGCAGGTTGCGCGCGTTCTCCGCCGTCGGCGGGTCGCCGGGGCGGATGCGGCGGTAGAACTCCTCGAGCGCGGTCTGGCGGTTCTCCGAGGGGTCCTTGGCGAGTGTCGCTTCGAGGAAGGAGTGCTCCTCGTCCGTGTCGACGTCGCCGAGCATGGCGCGGACGCGCTCGTCGGTGCCGCGCTCCTCGTCGCTGAGACCTTCCTCCATGTCGACGGCGCGGAGCAGGATCGTGACCGGAATCTTGCGCTTGCGGTCCACCTTGACGGAGAGAATGTCCTTGGTGGACGTCTCGAACTCCAGCCAGGCGCCGCGGTTCGGGATCAGCTTTGCCTGCGTGAGGCGGCGGCCGGTCGCCGGGTCGCGCGTCTCGGTGAAGTAGACGCCGGGCGAGCGCACGAGCTGGGAGACGACGACGCGCTCGGCGCCGTTGATGATGAACGTGCCCTGCTCCGTCATCAGCGGCAGATCGCCCAGGAACAGCTGCTGCTCCTTGATTTCGCCCGTCTCCTTGACGGTCAGCGAGGTGTCCACGAGCAGCCGGGCGGCGTAGGTGGCGTCGCGCTGGCGGCACTCGCGCTCGGAGCGGCGGGGCTCCTCGAGGCGGTAGTCGGTGAGCTCCAGGCCCATGCGCGTGCCGGTGAAGTCCTCGATCGGCGAGATCTCGTCGAAGAGCTCGCGCAGGCCCTCGCGCAGGAAGCGGTCGAAGGATCGGCGGGGCATATCGATCAGGTTCGGCACGTCGAGCACCGGGCTTGACTTGCCGTAGTGCTGCGTGGCGAGGGACGTGTGTGCCGTCTGCCGATTGGTCGTGACCAAGGAGCGACTCCTCCGACTATTCACCGCGGTTGATTGGGCGTGGCGGGGCCGCGACGCACGCACATGCCGAGACGCCAAAATGCACCACCGGCTCGCACCGGTGGTGCCTCGGTATCAGTAGATGTGGAATCGCGGCGCCCAACGCTGAAATGAGTTTACCCCACCAGGCACAGAAACGAAAGCTTACCGCACTCTGGATTGCTTGCCAAATGTGCCGCCAGCCCCGGCTAGCGGGCCAGCGGCGGCCATCACGGCGCGTCCGCGGGCGGCTGGTACGGGCGTTGCGCGGCCTCCGCCCACAGCGGCCACGCCTCCTTCGGCTCCCCTCCGGTCTCCAGCAGGCCGATGCTCCCGAGCGGCTCGAGCGCGGGGATATCGGAGACGAACCCGGGATCGCGGCTGGCGAACCAGATCACGAACGGCGACCGCAACGCCTCGGCGTCGGCCAGCAGGCGCCGCAGGTAGCGGCGCTGCTCCGGGGGCGTCGAGGAGTTGATCCCGCCCGGGCCCGGCGCGGAGGAGAAGCCCGTGGCCGCGAAGGCGATGGGCAGGTCCGTGTGCTCCCGGAGCTGGCGGTAGTAGTCCGGCGGAATCTCACGCGCGACGGCTTGGGTGAGCGAGGGGACCGTCGCGATCGCCGCCAGATCCAGGCGTTCACCGAAGTCCGCCAGCCGCTCCCAGCGCGGCGGGTGCGCAGCCTCCCAGGGCGTCACGCCCAGCAACTGCTCGTACTGGAACGTCGCGAAGACCAGCGTCTCCGGGCTGACCTCCTTCACCGCGTCGTAGACCTTCTCGTAGACACCGAGGTAGGCGAGGTACTCGCCGCGCGCGCGATCGAAGGTCGCGTTCACCTCGACGCCGAATGCGAAGTAGGCGGGCTGGTAGGCGCCGGCGACGAAGCGCGCCTCGGCGACGAGCGCGGCGCTGAGATCGCGATTCAGGATGCCGGACTGCTCGTAGCCCTCGGGCGGCGCCGCCAGGCGGCCGCGGTCAGCGGGGTTGTAGGGGTCGATGGCGTAGAAGAGCGTCAAGCGCCGCTCCTCGATCGCCCGCACCTCGCGCTCGGTGAGATCGAGCAGCTCCCCGGACGGCTCGACGCCGGGCAGGAACTCGCCCCAGGAGGGCGTGCGCTGGATCAGCAGCAGGTCGCCGTACAGCGCCGCGATGTCGAGCGCCGCGACGTGCGCTTCGTCGTCGAGGCTGGCGGGGAGCGAGGAGAAGCCGAGGCGGAACGAACGCGGTTCGCCGGCCTCGGGCCGCGGCGTCGCCGTGAAGGTCGGCTCCTCGACGCGCTCGACGCGGCAGCCCGCGGCGGCGAGGGTCAGCAACGCCAGCAGTGCGGCGTGCAGCGCTAGGCGGCGGCAAGGAACGGGCAGAGCGCCTCTCATCCCCTCGATTGTCGCAAGGCGAGGAGGGGAAGGCGAACCGCACGCCGGGCCGGAGCGCGCTCACCCGCGGTGTAGACTGCCGGCGGAGCAGGGATCGGCCGGCGCCGGGCACGCGCCCGCGGCGGGAACGTGAGCGAGGGACGTGGAGAGATCCCGCTTTCGCCGCCTGGTCCAGCGCGCGCTCGATGCGCTGCCGCCGGAGATCGACGCCTACCTCGACAACGTCGCGATCGTGATCGAGCGCGAGCCGAGCGACGAGGACCTCGCGGACGCCGGGGTCGGGCCGGATTCGACGCTGTTCGGGCTCTACGTCGGCACACCGCTGACCGATCGCGGCGAGTACCACATGACGCTGCCGGACCGGATCCTGATCTTCCAGGGCCCGCTGGAGCGCTCCTTCCACCCCCGCGAGATCCCCGCCGAGGTCCAGCGCACCGTCCTGCACGAGCTGGCGCACCACTTCGGGTTCGAGGAACGCGAGATGGAGCGGCTCGGCCTCGACTAGATTCCGCTCGCGTCCGGGGCGAAGCGCCGCAGCAGCCGCTCGGCGGCGTCCGCCGCCAGCTCCGCCGCACGGGCCATCGCCTCCGCCTCCGTGACGCCCTCGCCGGCGAGCACTTCGAGGTCGGCGACGCCCCCGGGGCGGCCGCCGGCCGATCCCGCGACCGCGAGGCAGGGACGCCCGAGGGCGGCGCAGCGCGCGATCACGTGCGCGACCGTCTTGCCGAACGTGGTCTGCGCATCGAGCGAACCCTCGCCGGTGACGACGATGTCCGCCGCCTCGATCGCCGCGTCGAGGCCGACCGCCTCGGCGACGAGGGCGGCGCCGGACTCGATCTCCCCGCCGATCACGCCGATCAGACCGGCGGCGAGCCCGCCTCCCGCACCGCCCCCGGGCAGGTCCGTGAGTTCGACGCCGAGGTCGTGTCGCACGACGCGCGCCCAGCGCCCGAGCGCGTCCTCGAGGATCTCGCCGATCTCCCCGGCGACGCCCTTCTGCGGGCCGTAGACGCGCGTCGCGCCGTCCTCGCCGAGCAGCGGGTTGGTGACATCGACCGCCACGCGCACGTCGACGTCGGCGAGGCGGCGGTCGACCTCGGAGCTGTCGATGGCGAAGACGTTGAGCAGGTGGATGCCGCCGGTGGGCTCGGGTAGCGGCTTGCGATCGCGGTCGAGCAGGCGGTAGCCGAGCGCCTGTGCGGCGCCTGCCCCGCCGTCGTTGGTGGCGGTGCCGCCCACGCCGACGACGAGCGAGCGCGCGCCGCGGTCGAGCGCATCGCGGATCAGCTCGCCGACGCCGTAGCTCGTCGCGAAGCCGGGATCGCGGCGATCGGGCGGCACGAGCACGAGCCCGGCCGCCGCCGCCGACTCGATCAGCGCCGTCGGCGGTCCGCCCGCGGCCGGCAGCAGCGCGTAGCGCGCCTCGACGGGTTCGCCGAGGGGTCCGGTCACCTCGGTGGCGACGAGATCGCCGCCCGCTGCCGCGGCGACGATGGCCGCCGTGCCGGGGCCGCCGTCGGCAAGGGGGAGCGCGTGGACCTCGGTGATGCCCGGCGCGCGGCGCGCGCCTGCGGCGATCGCGGCGGCCGCCTCGGGAGCGGTGAGGGAGCCCTTGAACTCCTGCGGGCAGACGAGCAGCCTCACGCGCTCAGGTGCCCCAGCCGAAGAGCAGCCGCAGCGCGGAGCCGATCAGGATCGCGGCTACGTAGGCGTAGCCGAGCGTGCGCGCGTGCCGCCCGAGGCGACGCAGCCGCCGCGGCTGCATCACGGCAAGCCAGGCGATCGCGAGTCCGCTCGCGATGAAGACATAGAAGATGACGCGCGCCATCGCCGAATCCTAGCCGAGCGCGGCGGCAAACACCCGCGCCGGACTCCTTCGCCCCCTCGCTGCCGACTGCCCCTCTCCGTCGGGGAGAAAGGGGTTGAGGTGAGGGGATCCGCCAGACTCACTACCAGGCGGAGAGCGTCGGCAAACACCGCGCCGGGCGGGGAGATGGCCATTGACCAGCACAGGAGTTCTGTGTCAGACTGTACAGGAACAGATGTGCGGAACTGGATATCGAGATGGTCACCACGCTTGCTCCAGTCGATCGGCCGGTCGTAGAGGGTGCGGGCGGCGCGGTCCGGGCCGTGGCTGAGCCGGCGCCAGTGCGGCGGCTGCGCCGGATGCCCGCCTTCGGACCGCGCTGCCCGGACTGCGCCGGCCCCCTCGCCTTCGGCGAGGGCTGCTCGCTCTGCCCCGTCTGCGGTTACTCCGGCTGCTCGCCGTAGCGTAATCTGCCCTCCAATCACGGATTCGGGGAGGGCGGCGCGCCGATGAAGATCGATATTTTCTCCGAGATGCAGTACCCGAAGGTGCTGTGGAGCGACGACGGGCAGCACGAGCACCGGATCTTCGAGCAAACGCTCGAGCAGGCCAAGCTGGCGGACGAGATGGGGTACGGCTGCTGGTGGGAGGTCGAGCATCACACCGCGGTCGAGTTCAGCTACAGCTCCGCGCCCGAGTTGATGCTCACCGCCATCGCCCAGAACACGCAGCAGATCAGCGTCGGCCATGCCGCGGTGCTGGCGCCCTCGCGCTTCAATCACGCGATCCGGATCGCCGAACGTGCGGCCTTCCTCGACCACCTCAGCAACGGCCGCTTCCACATGGGTCTGGCCCGCAGCACGGTCCCCGAGTGGCGCACGTTCAACATCGATGCGGATTCGACGCGCGACCAGCTGCAGCAGACCTTCGAGATGATTCCGAAGATGTGGACGCAGGAGAAGTTCTCCTGGAAGAGCGACCAGTACGAGATCAACGACGTCTCGATCATTCCGAAGCCGTACCAGAAGCCGCACCCGCCGCTCTGGCAGGCCTGTAGCAGCATCCCGTCATTCGAGCAGGCAGGGCGCAACGGTGTGGGGGCGCTCGGCGTCACGCTCTGGGCTTCGCTCGACGAGGTGCAGGGCATGGTCGACGTCTACCGGCAGGCGTCGAAGGAGTGCGAGAAGCCGGTCGGCGAGTTTCAGAATAATCAGATCGCGTTCTTCACCTTCGTGCACGGGGCGGACAGCAGGGAGGAGGCCCTTGCGAACGGCGCCGCAGGCGCCGCGGCCTGGTACACCAACGAGGCGTTCACCTTCTTCGAGGTGCGCGACATCTTCATCGACCTTGCGAACGAGATGGCAGCCGCCGCGAGCGATCCTGCCGGTGGCGGTCTCGTCGGGCAGTACGCCCGCGATCACAGCGATCCCAGCGAGGCGGCGATGCTGATCGGACGCATCATGGAGGGTGAGGAGATCGACGAGCGGGAGCTGTTCGATGTCCTCAGTCGCCAGGAGTCGTTGATCGTGGGCGATCAGGATCAGATCCGGGCCGGTCTCAAAATCTACGAGGACATCGGCATCGATCGCCTCATGACCCTCCACCAGGTCGGCCCGATCCCGCACGAGAAGATCATGAAGAGCATCCGGCTCGTCGGCGAGTTGATTCCCGAGTTCCACGGCTCCTGACCCGCGGGCCGGGCGGCGGGCTCAGCCCGGCTGAGCCCGCTGAGCGCCGATCGCACGGCGACCCGAGGACGGTGCGTGGACCGTGCGGAATCCACGCACGTATACTCGCGCCACACCCTGCGGACGCAGGGTCTCCCCGAGGCGCAGGGGCGCGATGGTCACCGATACGCAGCTCGGCCCTGACGGGTCCGTTCCCGACACTGGCGATCCCGATCTCGAAGCGCTGATCAGGCGCATCCGGCAGCACATCGTGCGCATGGTCTTCGACGCGAAGTCGGGGCACATCGGCGGCTCGATGTCGGCCGTCGAGATCATGTCCGTGCTCTACACGCGGCTGATGCGGCACGATCCGCAGCGCCCGGACTGGCCGGAGCGCGACCGCTTCGTGATGAGCAAGGGCCACGCGACGCCCGTGCAGTACGCTCTGCTCGCCGAGCTCGGCTACTTTCCCGTCGAGGAGCTGCGCACCTTCCGCGCGCGCGGCACGCGGCTGCAGGGTCACTCCGTGCTCGGCAAGCCACCGGGGGTGGAGAACAGCGCCGGCTCGCTGGGCATGGGGCTCTCGTTCGGCCTCGGGATGCGGCTCGCCGCGCGCCTCGGCGGCGCGGACACGCGCGTGTGGGTGCTGATGGGCGACGGCGAGCAGAACGAGGGTCAGGTCTGGGAGGCCGCGATGGCCGCCTCGCACCACGCCGCCGAGGGCCTCATCGGGCTGATCGACCGCAACGGCATCCAGAACGACGACCACACCGCCTCGACGATGGTGACCGACCCGCTGGACGGCAAATACGAGTCCTTCGGCTGGGCCGTCAGGAGCGACGTGGACGGACACGACACGGCCGCCGTCGAGGAGGCGCTGCGCTGGGCGAGCGAGGTACGAGGCCAACCCGCCTGCGTGATCTTCAACACCGTGAAGGGACGGGGCGTCTCCTTCATGGAGGACAACCCCGCGTTCCACGGCGCGCCACCCTCGCCGGAGCAGTTCGAGCAGGCGCTGGCCGAGCTGGGCGCGACGCCGCCGGAGGCGCAGTCATGACCACCGCACCACCGCTCGCCGCCACCCGCGAGGCGACCGGCCCGACGCTGATCCGGCTGCACGAGGAGGGCCACGACATCGTCGTGGCCGACGCCGACCTCGGGAAGTCGACCTCGGCGCGGCTGTTCGGTGACCGCTTCCCGGAGCGCTTCTTCAGCTTCGGCGTGGCGGAGCAGAACATGATCTCGGCTGCCGCGGGGATGGCGGCTATGGGCAGGATCGCCGTCGCGACCACCTTCGCGGTCTTCGCCGAGCACGCCTACGACCAGCTCCGCATGTCGGTCTCGCAACCGAACCTGAGCGTCAAGATGATCGCCTCCCACGGCGGCGTCTCCGTCGGCGAGGACGGCGCGTCCGCGCAGTCGGTCGAGGACATCGCGGTGATGTCCTCGCTGGTCAACTTCCACGTGGTCGTCCCGGCGGACGTGGTGGAGGCGGCGGCGGTGATCGAGGCCGCCGTGCGCACGCCCGGCCCGTTCTACATCCGCACGGACCGCCCCAAGCACGCCGTGATCTACACGGACGGCGCGCGCTTCGAGCTGGGCCGCGCCGACCAGCTGCGCGAGGGCCGGGACGTCACCCTCGTCTCCTACGGCCTGATGGTCGAACGCACCCTCGAGGCGGCCGAGCTGCTCGCCGCCGGGGGCATCGAGGCGCGCGTGCTCAACATGGCGACGATCCGCCCGCTCGACGTCGAGGCGCTGACCCGCGCCGCGGCGGAGACCGGCGCGATCGTGGTCGCCGAGGAGCACCTGATGCACTCCGGCCTCAGCGCGATGAGCGCGCAGGCGCTCGCCTCGCGCGCGCCCGTGCCGATGGAGTTCGTCGGCGTCGACGATCGCTACGGCGAGTCCGCGCTCTGGCACGAGGTGCTGGATCTTGTCGGGCTGACGCCGCAGGCGATCGCCGCCGCCGCGCAGCGCGCCGTCGGGCGCAAGACCGGCTAGCCGCGCTTCCTACCCGCTCTCGAGGCCGAGCACCGCTGGAATCTCGCGCAGTTCGCTGACCTCGACATGCGGCGCAGCGCCGTCGGCGGGTGCAGGCCAGTCGCCGCGGTTCACCCAGATCGCCGAAAGTCCCGAGGCGCATGCGCCGGCGACATCGTCGATGGGGTTGTCGCCGATGAAGACGGCGCGCTGCGCGGAGACGCCCAGCGCCTCGAGGGCGGTCGCGAAGATCGCCGGGTCCGGCTTGCGCACGCCGAGTTCGCCCGAGACCAGGACCACCTCGAAGTGGCGTGCGAGCGCGAACATCTCGATCTTCGGGCGCTGCAGCTCGCTCGGGCCGTTCGAGATCAGGCCGAGCGGGTAGCGCGCGCCGAGCCGTTCGAGCAGCGGCTCGGCGTCCGGGTAGAGCGTGAAGTGTCCCGGCACGGCCGCCAGGTAGCCCGCGAGGAGCTGCGCAGCCAGGCCGGCGTCGGGCCCGAGGTGTTCGGCGACGAGCCGCTCGAACGCCTCGACGGTGAATCGCGCCTGCCACTCGCCGTAGCCGGCGGCGCGGTGAGCCTCCTCGCCGTAGCGGCGGAAGTGCTCGTCGTAGATCGCGGTCGGCGATCCGAGCCGCTGCAGGGCGGGGCTGCGCGCGTGCAGCGCGGTAATCGCCTCCGCGAAGCCGGCCCGCCAGCTCCCGCGCGCGTCCACGAGCGTGTCGTCGAGGTCGAAGAGGACCGCCTCGATCTCCTCGGGGGCGGGCAGCCGGGCGGGGCGCATGCGCGCGGAGCCGGGGCGCGGCTCAGGAGGAGCCGTCAGGCTCGTCCTCGCCCTCGCCGTCCTCGTCTTCGTCGTCGCTGTCGTCGGCGAAGACGCCGACCTCTTCGCCGCGCCAGACGGTGACGATCAGGTCCTCGCGGTAGGGGTCCGCGGTGGAGACGATCTCGTCGTCGAGCGCCTCCAGCAGGTCGTGCAACGTGTCGTCGGAGACGGACTGGTGGATCACGAGGGTGGCGTGCGCCCCGGCCGCGGTGAGGTGGATGTCGGCGCGCGCGATCGCGTGTTCGGCTTCGTCGATGCGGTAGGACTCCGAGTAGGGAGTGCGGGCCTCCCGCGTGAACTTGAACTCAGCCATCTGTCCCTCCTCGGAGGCGCAAGCGGAGCGGTGGCGGAGGCGGCGCACTTTGCCGCGCCCTCACGCCATTCGACCTTACCGCGAGTGAGCCGCAGGCGCTCGCCGGGGCTCGCGTCTGTGGCGGCGTCAGGTGCGGATCTGGCCGCGGCCGAGCACGACCCACTTGTACGAGGTCAGCTCGCGCAGCCCCATCGGCCCGCGCGCGTGCATCTTCTGCGTCGAGATCCCGACCTCGCAGCCGAGCCCGAACTGCGCGCCGTCGTTGAAGTAGGTGGAGGCGTTGACGAAGACCGCCGCGGCGTCCGCCTCGCGCAGGAAGCGCTGCGTGGCGGCGTAGGAGTCACTGATGATCGCCTCCGAGTGCCCGCTGCCGTGCTCCTCGATGTGCGCGAGCGCGTCGTCGAGCGAGTCCACGATGCGCAGCGAGCAGTCGAGCGAGAGCCACTCGCGGTCGTAGTCCTCCTCGGCGACGGGGACCGCGTTCGGGGCCTCGCCGGCGAGCGCGCCGGCGCGCGCGTCGGCGTGCACGGTGACGCCGCGTTCGCCGAGCGCGCGGGTGATGCGCGGCACGAACTCGGCCGCCACCTCGCGGTGCACGAGCAGCGTGTCCATGGCGTTACAGACCGAGGGCCGCTGCGTCTTCGCGTTGATGACGATCGGCGCAGCCATCTCGAGGTCGGCGCCGGCGTCGATGTAGGTGTGGCAGACGCCGATGCCGCCAGCGACGACGGGCATTGCAGCCTCGTCGCGGACGCGGCGGATCAGGTCGGCGCCACCGCGCGGGATCATCAGGTCGATCTGCTCGGCGGCGCGCAGCATCGCGCCGACCTCGGCGCGGTCGGTGGACTGGATGAACTCGATGCAGTGCTCGGGCAGGCCGGCGGCGGAGGCCTCGCGCGCGGCGATCGCCGCGAGGACCGAGGAGGTCGCGTGCGCGTCGCTGCCGGAGCGCAGCAGCACGCCGTTGCCGGACTTGAGGCAGACCGAGGCGATGTCGATCGTCACGTTGGGCCGCGCCTCGTAGATCGAGCCGATCACGCCGAGGGGCACGCGCATGCGCCCCACCTGCAGCCCATTGGGGCGCGTCAGCAGCTCCTCGATCTGGCCGACGGGGTCGGGCAGCGCGGCGACCGCGCGCACGTCCCCGGCCATCGACGCGATGCGCTCCGGGGTGAGCGTCATGCGGTCCAGGAAGGAGCCGCTGACGCCGTTCTGCTCCGCGCGCTCGAGCTCGGGTCCGTTGACCGCGAGGATCGCGTCGCTCTCCGCCTCGAGGGCGTCGGCGATCGCCTCCAGGGCCGCGTTCTTGCGGTCGGTGAGTGTGGTGGCGAGGCGGCGGCTGGCCTCGCGCACGCGGGAGGCGCGCTCGACGGCCTCGGACTGCGTGGTAGTCGTCATGCGTACGAGTCTATCCGGCCACGGCGGGGCCGTCTCCCCGACGGTCTACGGCGCCGCTTCGAGCCACAGCGGCACGATGTCGCGCGGCGGCGGGAAGCCCTGCCCGCCCGATACGTCCTCCTCGAACACCTCGAGGTGCGCGAGTTGTCGCTGGGCGCTCTCGTACTCGACCGTGAAGCTGAACGAGCCCGGCCCGTCGACGCCTCCGCCCATCGCGAATCCTTCCGCGAGGACCGCGCCGCTGCGATCGAGCAGCTGCCAGTTGACGTTCGACTCGAACGTGCGCGAGCAGCCGCTGACCCGGAACCCGCTCGCCACTGCGTCGCCGCTGTCCGGCGAGCGCACGATGACCAGCGCCGCATCGGGCAGGCTCGCGTCACACGCGAACGCGCTGTCGCCGTCGCCGCTCACCTCAGCCAGGTCACCGCCTTGCAGACGGAACTGGCGGATGACGGGAACCGAGGGCGGCTCGACGAAGGGCGCGTCGGGCGGACGATCGAGCATCGCGACGGTGATGACGCCGGCGTGGACGGAGACGCCCTCGATCCGGATGCGGTCACCGAGGAAGGCAACGTCGGCGTCCCGCAGGTCGTCATCGTCTTTGATCAGCGCGTGCAGGTAGAAGAACGTGCCGCTCCCGCCGGGCTCCTCGACGGTGATCGCCGCTGCATCGAGATCGCCCTGCCCGTCGAGGTCGCCGAGCGACCACTTGCCGAGCCGGATCACGAGTTCGGCCGCCGAGCCCGGTGCGGCCGGCGCGCGGAACTCACCACCTTCGAGTGCGGCGGAGCCGTCGCGGGTGTTCTCCGTGAGGTAGGTGGCCGACTCGAGGTTCGTGACCACAAGGTCTGTCGTCTCGACCATGCCGACGGTAATCGGCGATGAACTCAGCCACCGGCCCTCTCTCCCGCTCGCCGGGAAGAACCGGCGCGCGGGCAGGATGCGCTCGCCCCACCCGCTGCCCTCGCGTTCCTGGAGCGCTACCTCGATGCGACCGTCCTCGAGGCGCATCGCGGTGATTCGCACCTCGGTGCCGCTGTCGTGCGCGGCGGCGATCCCCGCGCCGAGCGCGATCACGGCCACGAGCAGCCCAATGAAGAGGGTCTTCCCTCTTTGCATCAGCATCACGATGGTCTCCGATCACTCTCCAGTTGCTCGTCGGTTGTCGGCGACGCCGGGACGGCGCTGCCGGCCACGTGGCTCACCGAAGCGGCACGACCTCGCTTCACAGCGGCGCCGTCCGGTCGCCGTCGCCGAAGATCGCGCGCCAGGCGACGCGCTCGACGAGACCAGCGGCCAGCGGCGACGTCACCTCCGGCATCCTCACTCGCTGCGGCGAGCACCACCGGCACGATGTTGCGCGGGGGTGGGTAGCATCGAGGCCGCCGGAAGGCGTCCCAGAGTTGCGCTGCCGCGTCACTCCCCCCTTGCGCCCGTGATGTCCCTGCGCTGGAAGAGCCAGATAGCGGCAGCAACCAAGACCGCCGTGTACGCCAGCAGCACGAGGAACGCCCTGAGGGTGTCAGGCTGCTCGACGACTGCTCCGAGGGCCTGTTGGGCTTCCGTCGTGGACGCTGTGCTCATCCATTCAGTCGCGTTGGCGCCCAAGAGAGCTACGTCCAGGGCATCCGCCAACCAGTCGGCGATCAGTCCGACCACGGGAGCGAACAGCAGTTCCATGACGTAGTAGGCCAACGACAGCGACATGCCCATGGCCGTGGACTGGGTCAACACTGCCATGAACACACCCAGCGCAACGTATGGTGCGAGGGCGAACGCCAGCTTGGCCGCTATCTTTATCGTGCTCAGCCACTCCCCGGAGATGAGCGTTCCATCCTCCGCCGGCGGTATGACTCCCGCGAGAAGGCTGGCAATACCGGCGGAGACGCCAATGACGACAACCCAGGCCGTGACGACGACCATGAGCATGACGAGCTTGCCGGTGAGGAACTGCCAACGTCCGACGCCCCTGACCAACGTTGTCCTGAGCGTACCCAATCCGTACTCCAGGCCCATGACCGACGCCGCCAGGATCAGCACGGGGATGACGAGTATCACAGTGGCCCCGCCGAGGACCAAGCCGACGCCGGATGGCAGCGTGAGAAACTCCCGGACTTCGTCCGGCGTACTGTAGCCTGCGCAGCTGCCGCGCCACTCGGCCACCTCCGCGCGGGCGTTCTGTTCGCTTTCCCCTTCGACCTTGCTTGCGATGAGCTCGAGTTTCTCCGCGTCGCTCCCATCCACCACGTCCTCGCACGTGATTACAACGGAGCCGTCGCTGTGGTGGTACTCGTACGGCTCCTCGACGCCTATGTCGCCGACGTGGAACACGACGTAGTTAGCCCAGAAGATAACCTGGACAATGAGCAAGACGACGCCCAGCAGAATCCATGGCATCCACCGCCTGCGAACCTTGCTCCACTCTCCTATCGCGAGGCGCAGGACGTGGGCTGTCATTCGCCCGCTCCTTCCTCGCTGCCGGTGATGTCCAGGAAATACTCCTCGAGGGACGTCACGACGGGCGCCATCTCCGTCACATAGACCTCGGAGTGGCTCAAAGCCGCCGTCAACTCGCCTGAGCGTTCTGTGGGCGCCGTCACCGCAAGCGCGCCGTCCTCCGTCGCTCCCACCTCCCCGGTCCAGTCCAGCGCCGAGAGTATCTCGCGGGCCTTCACGTCGTCGGTGGTCTTCACGCGGACCTGTTCGCCCCTGGCCGAGCGCACCAGTTCGGTGACGTCGCCCTGGGCTACCAGCCGCCCCCTCGAGATGATGGTGACGCTGTCGCAGACCTGTTCGACCTCGTGCAGCAGGTGGCTCGACAACAGCACCGTCCGGTCGCCGTCGCCGAGGCTCCGTATCAGCTCGCGCACCTGGATCATGCCTGCGGGGTCCAGGCCGTTGGTGGGCTCATCCAGGCACACGATCTCCGGGTCGCCGAGCAGGGCGTAGCCTATCCCCAGCCGCTGCTTCATCCCTAGGGAATAGGTGCGGAAGAGGTCGTCGCCCCGGCCCGCCAGTCCCACCTGTTCGAGCACATCGTCGACGTCGTCCGACGAGCCGCGTCCGGAGATGAACCGGAAGTACTCGAGGTTCTGCCGCCCCGACATATAGGGATAGAAGGCCGGGCTCTCGATGATGGCGCCGACGCGGCGCCGCGATTCCTCGAGCCGCGCAGCCGAGCCAAACAGCCGGAAGCTGCCCGCCGTCGGCCTCAGCACGCCGAGCAGCATCCCCATCGTCGTAGTCTTGCCGGACCCGTTCGGCCCCAGCAGCCCGTAGATGTGGCCCCGTTGCACCTCCATCGAGAGGTCGTCCACCGCTGTGAAGTTCCCGAAGCGCTTGGTGAGCCCGTCGGTCTGTATTACAAAGTCACTCGTCACTACACCCTCCTCAGCGGTGCGACCTGAACGGTCGAACCCCTCCGCGCGTCCCCACCATAGGGGGGACGGGGGGGGGGGCCAATCAACGCTTCTTACTCGGGTGTGTTGGACGGCCGGTGAATCGCACAGTGTTTCTCCGAATGTGGCGCAATCGACGGGCGCCGCCCGGCGAGCCCTCGCGCGCGGCGCCCCTCACCTGCAACAACCAAATGGGGTCCGACGGCTACACGAGCACGAGGTTGTTGCGGTGCACCGCCTCATCGCCGTAGTCGTGGCCGAGCAGCTCCTCGATGCGGTCCGAGTGCACGCCGCTGATGCGGCGCAGGTCCTCGGCGCCGTAGTTCGCCCGGCCGCTCGCGATGTGCGCGCCCTCGGCGCTCTCGATGCGGACGACGTGCCCGCGCTCGAAGTCGCCGCTGGTGGCGACGACGCCGGCGGGCAGCAGCGAGCGCCCGTGACGCACGAGCGCGCGCACCGCGCCCTCGTCGATCGTGATCGAGCCTTGCACGTGCATTGGCGAGAGCAGGTAGCGGCGGCGGCTCTCCAGCCGGTCGGTGGTCGGTGCGAACCACGTGCCGACGGAGACGCCGTGCACCGCGTCGCGCACGACGTGCTCCCGCCTGCCGTCCGCGATCACGGCGTGCGCTCCGGACTGCGTCGCGAGGCGGGCGGCCTCGACCTTGGTGCGCATCCCGCCCCGGCCGCGCTTGCCGGGCCCCCTCGCGACGGCCTCGATCGCCGCGCCGATGTGGTCGACGCGCTCGATCAGCCGTGCCGAGGCGTCGCGTCCGGGGTCGGCGGTGTAGAGGCCGGCGATGTCGGTCAGCATCAGCAGCAGGTCCGCGTCGACGAGGTTGGCGACGTGCGCGGAGAGGCTGTCGTTGTCGCCGATCGTCGCGTCCTGGATCTCCTCCACGGAGACCACGTCGTTCTCGTTCACGATCGGCACGACGCCGAGATCGAGCAGCGCGAGCAGGGTGTTGCGCGCGTTGAGGTAGCCCTGGCGGTCGGCGAGGTCGGCGCCGCCGAGCAGCGCCTGCGCGACGGTGACCGAGCGCGCGGCGAGGAGCTCGTCCCAGAGCGAGAGCAGGGGGCCCTGGCCGATCGCGGCCAGCACCTGCCGCCGCGTGAGGTGGTGCGGCAGCGCGACGGCGTCGTCCCCGTCGCGCCTCGCGCGGGTCGCGGCGAGGCGGTCGCGGCCGGCGGCGATCGCGCCGGAGGTCACGAGGATGATCTCGGAGCCGGCGGCGTGCGCCTCGGCGATCTGCTCCGCGATCGCGGCCATGATCGAGCGGTCCAGCCGCTCGCCGCCGCCGGTCAGCAGGTTGGTGCCGGCCTTGAGCACGACGCGGCGATGCTGCGGCTCGGGCGGTCGCCCGCCTGCCGCCGTGCTCGACGCCTCGCTGCTGGTGTCGCTCACCGTGATCCTCGCTCGTTCGCGCCGTGCGCCCGCAACTCGCGCTCCGATCATAGGATCGCCGCGCGAGCCGCGAGGGTCGAGGCGCGTACTCTAGCGCTGGCCTCGCGAGGGGAGACCGCATGCGCGCCGAAACGATCGCCGGGACTACCGCCAGGTGGCTCGGTCGCCTGCCGGTGTCGCTCTACCACTGGCTGTTACTGCTGTGGCGGGCGATCGTCAACTTCGGCGGGGACCGCGTGCCGCAGATGGCGGCCGCGATCTCCTACTTCGCGCTGCTCTCGACCTTCCCCTTCCTGCTGCTCGCGCTCGCGATCTTCGGGCTGGTGCTGCGCGACGAGGAGCTGCAGCAGCGCGTGCTCGCGGAGATCGTCGAGGCGCTTCCGATCGAGGCGCCCACGATCGAGGAAGCGCTGCGCAACCTCGCGGGACGTGGCGCGAGCATGGGGGTCGTTGCCCTGGTGGGGACCGTGATCGCGGCCACGGCGCTGGCTCGCTCGCTGCGCGGCTCGCTCAACGTCATCTTCAGGGCCGGGCAGCAACGGTCGCTGCTGCGCGGCTGGCTCGTCGATCTGACCGTGCTGCCGGTGCTCGGCCTGTTGTTCATCGCCTCGCTGCTGCTCTCCACCGTCTGGCGATTCGCGCAGGCGATGGCCGACGACCTCGGGTTCGAGGAGGTGGCGCCGCTCTGGGAGCTGGGCGCGCTCGCCATCCCGGCGCTGCTGAGTTTCGTCGGGCTGCTCTTGCTCTACCTCCTGCTGCCCAACCGCCCGTTGCATGTGCTCGATCTCTGGCCGGGGGCGCTGATCGCCATGGTCGGCTTTCAGATCGGCACGTTCGCCTTCTCGATTTACTTCGAGAACTTCGGCGCGTACGACATCGTCTACGGCTCGCTCGGCGGTGTGATCGCGCTGCTCGCCTGGGTCTACGTCAGCTCGCTGATCCTGCTCTTCGGGGCGGAAGTCGCCGCCGAGGCGTCCCGCCGGCGCGGCGAGCAGGAGGCCGAGGGCTGACGCCCGTCGCGCCTCGTCCCGCGGCTCAGTCCGCCTGCTGCTCGCTCCGCAGGTGCTCGATCAGGCCGTCCACCGTCTCGAAGGAGGCGGTGTGGAAGAGGCCGAGGAAGGGGCTGACGTGCTCGGGCGCGCCGGGGAACTCGCAGAGGTAGAGCGGCTTGCGCCGATCGCGCGCGTGCGACATCTCCGTGAAGACGCCCGGCGACACCTTGTCGGTCGGGTAGTAGACGACCACCATGTCCGCCTGGTCGATCAGCTGCAGGTCCGTCGCCACCGTGTGGCTCACGAGGTAGGGCTCCGCCTCCTCCTCCATCTCGGCGCTGATCGAGGGTGCCCCATCGTCCTCGCCGCGCGTGTCATCCGGAGGCGCGCCCGCCTTCGTCTGCGGCAGGTCCTCGATCGAGAGCGGGTCGAAGACGGCGAGGCCGGCCTCGTCGCGCAGCCGCGCCGCCAGCGTGCGTGCGCCGTCGATCAGCTCGGTGCTGCCGGACTGGAGGATCGCGGTGATCGGGTAGCTGAGGTAGGCGCTGCGCGCGGGCGGCCTGCGCGTCAGCCGCGCCAGGCCCTCGGCGGGATCGCGCCGCGCCAGCAGGTAGAAGGGCGCGCCCTCGTACTCGGCGAGCATGCGCGTGAGCGCGACCTCGAAGTCGCGCCAGAGCGCCACCTCGGCGAGGCGCAGGCGGCCCGCCCACTCCGGCCGCTGCGCCAGCGCCCGCCACACATCGGGCGTGTCCAGCACCACCGTCACGAAGGCCGAGATGCGCCCGGCGAAGTGCTCCTTGATGAAGTGCATGTCGAGGCCCGGCATCAGCCGGCCGTTGCGCAGGAAGCAGGCGTGGGTGGAGACGAGCACCACGTCGGCCGTCGTCTCCTCGATCAGGCGCAGCATGTTCTGCAGCGCGTAGGAGCGGTGCAGCCGCAGCACGTCCTCGTTGCCGTCGAGCAGCTCCGTGCGGCTGGCGCCCACCTTGAGGTGGTCCGGCAGTTGCTCCAGCAGCTCGCCGATGTCGAGCACCAGGCACGTGCGGCCCTCGGCGCGGATCGCCTCGGCAGCCTCGTTGATGTAGTCCGTGCGCTGCGACCCGCTGATGCCGGTGCACCAGACAAGCGTCCGCTCGCCCGCCGGGTCGGCCATCAGACCACCTCCGCCTTCCAGAGCACGAGCGTGACCGAGTGGCCCTCGATCTCCGTCGCGCTGCTCGCCGCGCCCTCCGGGGCGTCGTCCGGCGCGCGCTCCAGCGAGAGCGCCAGCGTCTCCCCGGCGATGTACTCGCCGTGCGCTGCGGCGACGGCGGCGATCGCGTCGTCGCCGTCGTAGCGGACGTGGATGCGGTCGCTCACATCGAGGCCGGCCTCGCGGCGCAGCTCCTGCAAGCGGCGCACGAGGTCGCGCGCGAGCCCTTCGGCCTCGAGCTCCGCGCTCAGCTCCGTCGCGACGAGCGCGAGGTGGCCGCCGTCCTCGGCGGCGCTCCAGCCCTCGGCGGCTTCGACGGCGACGCGCAGCCCGCCGGGCTCGATCGTGTAGCCGCCCGCCTCGACGGGCTGGCCGGCGCGCATCGTCGCTGCCGTCGCCGCCGGATCGAGGTCGGCGATGGCGGCGCGCAGCGCGGGCAGCTCGCGGCCATGGATCGGGCCGAGCACGGGCAGGTTGGGCGTGATCGCGTAGCGGACGCGGTCGCCCGGCGTCTCCTCGACGGCGACGGCCTTGACGTTGAGCTCCTCGGCGATCTGCTCCGTGTGGCGCTCGAGGGATTCGCGCTCGGCGGCCGTGCGCGGCGTCAGCACGGCGCCGGCCAGCGGCTGCCGCACCTTGATACCCGCCTTCGAGCGGGCGGCGCGGGCGAGCGAGACCATGCGCTGCACGACCTCGATGTCGCGCCCGAGCTGCTCGTCGATCGCGTCCGGGTCGGCCTCGGGCCAGGGTTCGAGGTGCACGGAGTCCGCCGCTCCCGGCTTGCGGCCCGCCTCCAGGTTGCGGTGCAGCGCCTCGGCGAGGAACGGCGTGAATGGCGCGAGCAGGCGCGCGATCGTGGTCAGGCACTCGTAGAGCGTATGCAGCGCCGCCTGCGTGTCCGCCGAGTCGTCCGACTTCCAGAAGCGCCGCCGGCTGCGCCGCACGTACCAGTTCGAGAGCTGGTCGACCAGCTCCGCGATCGGGCGGGCGCCGTCGAGCGGCTCGTAGGCGTCGAGGGCGTCCGTGACCTTGCGCACGGTGGCGTGCAGCTCCGAGCGCACCCAGCGGTCGAGCTCGTTGCGCGCGCCCTCGGGCGGCGCTGCAGCCGGATCGAAGCCGGCGATGTTGGCGTAGGTGACGAAGAACGAGTATGTGTTCCAGAGCGTCGAGAGCACGCGCCGCGAGGCCTCGCCGACCAGTTCCGAGGAGAAGCGGCGGGAGTTGCCGGGAGGGGCCGCGGCGTACATGTACCAGCGCAGCGCGTCCGCGCCGTGGGCGTCGATCACCTCCCACGGGTCCACCACGTTGCCACGCGATTTGGACATCTTCGTGCCCTCGCCGTCCTCGATCAGGCCGACGCTGATCACGTTGCGGAAGGCGACGCCCTCGGGAACCTCGTCAATCGCGTGCAGCAGCGTGGCGAGGGCGTGCAGCGTGTAGAACCAGCCGCGCGTCTGGTCGACGGCCTCGCAGATGAAGTCGGCGGGGAAGCGCGCGTCGAAGACCTCGCCGTTCTCGAACGGGTAGTGCCACTGCGCATAGGGCATCGCCCCCGAGTCGAACCAGGCGTCGGCGACCTCGGGCGTGCGGCGCATCTCGCCGCCGCAGTCCGGGCAGGCGAGGGTGATCTCGTCGATGTAGGGGCGGTGCGGATCCTCGGGCGGGCCGTCGAGGCCGCCGCGTTCGGCCAGCTCCTCGAAGGAGCCGATGCAGTCCGTGCGGCGGCAGTCCGTGCAGCCCCAGAAGGGCAGCGGCGTGCCCCAGTAGCGCTCGCGCGAGAGCGCCCAGTCGACGTTGCCGTCGAGCCACTCGCCGAAGCGGCCGTCGCGGATGTGGCCGGGCACCCAGCGGATCTGCTGGTTGTTCGCGACCAGGCGGTCACGGACCGCGGTGGTGCGGATGTACCAGCTCGGCTTGGCGTAGTAGAGCACGGGCGTGTCGCAGCGCCAGCAGAACGGATAGGTGTGGCGGATCGTCTCGCTCGCCAGCAGCAGCCCGCGCGCCTCGAGGTCCGCCGTGATCGCCGCGTCGGCGTCCTTCACGAACTGCCCCGCCCACGGCCCGCCGATGAACGCGCCGTCGAGCCCCACCGGCTCGAGGAAGGTCAGCCCCTCGGCGCGGCCGAGCGCGTAGTCCTCCTCGCCGAAGGCGGGGGCGATGTGCACCACGCCCGTGCCGTCGTCTGTCGCCACGAAGTCCGCGGCGACGACGCGGCGGGCGGGCGCCTCGGAGGGCTCGACGAGCTGCGTGTGACCGCCCTCGAAGGCGAGCGTCTCGACGCCGTCCCACTCGCGGGATTCGAAGAGCGGCTCGTACTCCAGCCCGACGAGCGCCGAGCCGGGGACGCGCGCGAGCACGACCGGGTCGCCGTCGCCGCGCAGCGTGGCGCGCAGGCGGTCGCCGGCGAGGAGCAGCCGCCGCCCGCCGTCCTCGACGAGCGCGTATTCGGCCTCGGCGGAGACGGCGAGCGCGGTGTTGCCGGGCAGCGTCCACGGCGTGGTCGTCCAGGCCACGACGTAGCTGGGCGTCCCGTCGCCGAGGCGCAGCGCGGGGTCGGCCCCGGCGTTCGGGGAGCCCTCGGCGTCTCCCGCCTTCAGCTCGAAGAGCACGGTGACGCTCGGGTCCGGGGTGTCCTCGCGGTAGCCGAGGGCGATCTCGTGGCTGGAGAGGCTGGTGCCGCAGCGCGGGCAGTGCGGGGTCACGCGGTAGTCGCGGAAGATCAGGTCGCGGTCCCAGAAGCAGCGGAAGATCCACCAGCAGGACTCGATGTACTCGTTGGAGTAGGTGACGTAGGCGTCGTCCATATCGATCCAGCAGCCGACGCGGTCGGTCATCCGCTCCCAGTCCGTCACGTAGCGGAAGACGGACTGGCGGCACTGCTCGTTGAAGGCGGCGACGCCGTACTCCTCGATCTCGCGCTTGTTGCGCAGGCCCAGCTCGCGCTCGACCTCGAGCTCGACGGGCAGGCCGTGCGTGTCCCAGCCGCCCTTCCGGGGGGCGCGATAGCCGCGCATGGTCTTGTAGCGGGGGATCAGGTCCTTGAAGACGCGCGCGAGCACGTGGTGCACGCCCGGCGTCCCGTTCGCCGTGGGCGGGCCCTCGTAGAACGAGAAGAGGCGGTCGGCGGGGCGCTCCTCGACGCTGCGCTCGAAGACGCGCTGCTCGCGCCAGAACTCGAGGATCTCCTGCTCGAGGTCCGGGAAGGAGACGCGCGGCGGCGCCGGTTCGAACTGCGTGCGCACGGCCTCTACGGTCATCGCTCGCCCTCCTCGCGCGGCCTGGCCGCGCTTGCTTGCGGGGGGCGTCAAAACGCCCGCCCCGTGCGGGACGGGCGTGGCTGCCCGCGGTACCACCCGCGTTGCGTCGCGTCCGGCCCGTGCCGGTCGGCGACGCCGCTTCACGCGCCGCCCGGCGTACCGGAGGGCGCTGCCCCTGCTAACGGTTGGGCGCTCCGGCCGAGCCTACTGACGTCCTGCCCTCGATCGCTGCGAGGCGCATGCGCGTTCGGTCGGCGGCTCGGGAGTGATCTTCGCTCGCCGCGGCTGCGTCCGGCTCGCACCGTCCCGGACTCGCTTGGCAGCCTGCTGCGGCGGGCTACTGTCTCCGTCTCAGCCTGTCCATCGAGTCTATGGCCGCGATCGCGCGGCGATCAACGGCGCGAGCCATACCGGAACGCGGCTGGTCATCACTCTGTGACGTCTTCCTCGCTGCGGAACGGGTTGAGTATCGCGACGCCTGTTGGCTCGAAGTGTCTCGTATTGCGTGTGACCACGGTCAGGCCGTGTTCCAGCGCCGTCGCGGCGATCAGCAAATCGGCGCTGTCGTGCCCGAGGGCGCCGGACAGTTGTCCCCAGCGGAGCGCCGTGGGGATGTCGATTCCCAGAACCCGGTTCCCATACCAGGCCAGAACCCGGTCCAGCCAGCGAGCCAGCTCCTCCGAGAAGGACTGGTCGCGCTTCCGTTGCCGGACAATGCCGCGCTCGATCTCGCCCACGGTCACCACGCTCAGGTACAGGTCGGTGGTCCGCTGTGCCTCGAGCCAGCGGGCCACGGCGGGATTCCGCTCCCGTCTCCGCAGTGCCGAGAGCACATCTGTGTCGAGCAGGAACGTCACAGCTCCAACGGCCGGGCCGGCAGGGGCAGGCGCTCGAACTCCAGGTCGTCCTGGGGGATCTCCAGCAGCAGACGGGCCAGCGACGGCGCTGTGGCGTCATCCAGCCGGCAGAGGCGCTCGTACTCGTCCACGGCCAACACAACCACGGCCGGCCGACCTCGCCGGGTCACGCGCTGAGGCACGCCGGACAGGGCAGCGTCGACAACGGCGCTGAAGCGGTTCTTGGCGTCTTGCAGTTGCCACGCGGTCATGAGGGTCTCCAGCTAGACAGACTGTCTAGATTGTACCCCACCATTCGCGCTGCCGCACGCGTGAAGGATCGCCTCCCAACTCGTCCGCGGGTGGGCTACGGATCGCCGCGCGGGCGCTACGAGGGCAGCGAGAGTGTCGAGGCCGGGCCCGCGCCCTCGGGCCGCTCGGACTGGTGTCCGCTGCCCGAGATCTGCGCGGCGAGCCGCGCGGCGGCGGCTTCCTGGTCGGCCTCCTGCTCCTCGCGCACGGAGTTGTAGCAGCCGGAGCAGTAGACGGGCCGGTCGCCTCGAGGCAGGAACGGCACCTCGGTCATCTGCTGGCACTTGGCGCAGTTGGCGACGTGGAGCTGGCGCGGCGTGCGGCCGCCCCAGGAGACGTAGGTGCCGTAGACCGGAGCGAGTTCGCGGTCCTCGGGGCGCATTGCCTTGCGGTTGGCGCGGCAGGCGGGGCAGCGCACGGGGTCGTGCTGCAGGCCCTTGCTGGCGTAGAACTCCTGCTCGCCGGCGGTGAAGACGAAGCTCGCGCCGCAGTCGCGGCAGGTCAGCTCACGGTCGCTTGGCACAGGCTCCTCCTCGGCTGCCGCCCGATCTCCACGCCCGCCCTCGGCACGCCCGTGCGCGACGCGCCGCTTGCGCTCGCGATGCGGCCTTGGGGTGGTGGGGCCGGAATCGGGGCGGGTTCAGTATACGGCTTTCGGGACAACAAGACCGTCATCGCAGGCCGTGCCGGCGCTCCTGATCGAAGGCTCAGTCCGCTGTCTGCGTCGCCTTGAGCTGCGCGGCCAGGCGGCTCTTGCGCCGTGCGGCGGCGTTGCGGTGGATGATGTTGCGGGTGGCCGCGCGATCGAGGGCGGACTGGGCCCGGCGGACGTACTCTGCCGCGTCCGGATCGCCGTCCTGGATCGCCTCGCGGGCGTCGCGCACGCGGCGCGAGGCGCGTGTGCGCAGCGGGCGGTTACGCGCCGCGCGCCGCTCGTTCTGCCGGATTCGCTTCTTCGCCTGACTCGAATGCGCCACTGCCGCTCCCTCGCCCTTTGCGACGCTCAACGTTAGCGTCCATGTGCGCGAGCGTCCATCCGGCGGCGCCTGGCCTGGATCCCGAGGTGGTTGAGCGACGCCTCACGGTCGCCCCGCGCAGCTGGAAGGGTTCAGCCCCCCAACTGCCCTACGCCACACTCTCTGTTGGAGACGGCTGGACTGCGGGCCAGGCCCGTTACAACACCTCGTACGCCCACATCTCGTACCAGATGTCCGGCTCGCCGTGCGGCATCGGCTGGAACGGTGCGCCGCGTTCGAGCACGCGCCACTTCCCCGCCGCTTCGAGCGCGGCCTGCCTGGTGTCGAACCCGCCCTCGGTGTAGTAGTCCGTCCGCATCGAGAACACGACCGTCCCGCCCGCCTTCGTGACCCGGACCAGCTCGTCCAGCGCCTCCGGCGGAGCGTGGCCGAACGTCAGCACCCCGATGCACGTCACGCCGGCGAACCCGCCCGTCTCGAAGGGCAACGGCTTTCCCAGCTCCCCGACCACGAGCTCCTTGTAGACCGACTTCGCCTCCGCCGTCGCCAGCATCCCCGGCGACATGTCCAGCGCCGTGATGCGCTGGAAACCGAGGCGGTCCAGCTCCTCGCCGACCATCCCGGTGCCGGCCCCGGCGTCCAGCACCCTCGCGCCCTTGTCCGCCACGTACGTCGCCAACAGCTCAGCGCCGGCCCGCGGCGCGCTGAACCCCAGCGTCTTCAGGTCGGCGTCGTACTCCGCCGCCCAGCCGTTGTACTCGCTCGTCAGCTCTGCGTGGTCCCTCGCGGCGTGCACCCGCTGGATCCGCTCCGTGCGCGCCCTCTTGTTCGTCATGCGCAACCTCCGAACCGCGTCCCACGATGCACGAAGCCCTCGTTCGGTAGCAATCACAATGCTGGCAGAGCGCCCGATGGCCCGAGGGAGCGCGGGCGTGGGATGATGGCGCGCGATGCCCTCGTTGCCACCTGTAGGCGAGATGTTGCGGCGTCTGCTCCGGATCCTGCGCCGGGGACTGACGCCGCAAACGGCCGTCGGCGCGGCCGGCATCGTCGCCGGCGGCTTCATCGCCTCGAGGCTGCTCGGGCTGCTGCGCTCCGTGGCGATCGCCGAGGCCTTCGGCACGGAGCCGGAGCTGGGCGCGTACTGGGTCGCCTTCCGGCTGCCGGACGCGATCTTCCAACTGCTCGCCGGGGCCACCCTCTCCGCCGCCTTCATCCCCACCTTCAGCCGCGTCGTGCTGCGCGAGAGCGAGGAGGAGGGCTGGTGGCTCGCCTCGAGCGTGCTCAACCTGATCGCCCTCGCCACCTTCGTCGCGGCCGCGCTCGGCTTCCTGCTCGCGCCGCTGGTGGTGCCGCTGCTCGCGCCGGGGCTGGGCGAGGCGAGCGGGCGCGAGGCGGAGCTGAGCGGGCTCGCCGTGGATCTGACACGGCTGATGCTGATCTCGCCGCTGCTGTTCGGCATCTCCGGCATGCTCACCGGCATCCTCAACGCGCGGCAGCACTTCCTCGCGCCGGCGATCGCGCCGCTGCTCTACAACCTCGGGATCATCTTCGGCGCGGTCGTGCTGGCGGAGCGCTGGGGCGTGCACGGGCTCGCCTGGGGCGTGGTGATCGGCGCCAGCGGGCATCTGCTGGTGCAGTTGCCCGCGCTGCGCTCGGTCGGGATGCGTTGGAGGCCCGCGGTCGACATCGCCTCCGAGGGCGTGCGCGAGGTGCTGCGGCTGATGGGGCCGCGCGTGATTGGGCTGGCCGCGGCGCAGGTCAACCTGGTGGTGGTGATCTTCTTCGCCTCGTTCATCTCGGACCAGGCGATCAGCGCGATCAACTTCGCCTTCCTGATGATGCTGCTGCCGGTCGGCGTGATCGGGATGGCGATCTCCACGGCGGCCTTCCCGCAGCTCTCGCGGCAGGCCGCGCGCGAGGATCTGGCGGGCTTGCGCGGATCGCTCGACGCGGCGCTGCGGATGATTCTCTTCCTCGCGATCCCCGCCTCGGCCGGCCTCGTGCTGCTCGCGCAGCCGGGCGTGCGGCTGCTGCTGCAGCGCGGCGCCTTCGACGAGGCCTCGACGAGCCTCGTCGTGCAGGCGCTGACGATCTACGCCGTCGCGGTCTGGGCGCACGCGGCGATCGAGATCCTCAGCCGCGGCTTCTACGCGCTCTCCGACACGCGCACGCCGGTGCTGTTCGCGCTGGTCGGGATGCTGGTCAATGTCGCGCTCTGCGCCGCCCTCGTGGGGCCGCTCGGCATCCGCGGGCTGGCGACGGCGGCCTCGACGGCGGCGATCGTCGAGCTGTTGCTGCTGCTGCGTGCGCTGGGCGTCCGCATCGAGGGCTTCGACATGTCCGCGATCGCGGCGTCGGCGTGGCGCACGCTGCTGGCCACGCTGGTCATGGTGCTGACGCTGATCGTGCTGCTGATCCTGCTGCGAGCGGCGGGCGCCGATCCCGCCGAATTGCTTGGTTCGCTGGTGATCACCGTCGTCTGCGGGCTGGCCGGGCTGTGCGCCTTCGTTGCATCGGCGGCCCAACTCGGCAGCCGCGAGTACCGCGCGAGCAGGCGCTGGCTGGCCGGCCTCCGGTCCGGCGAGTAGCAGCCCTCGCCGCGCGCTGCGATACTGCGAGGCGCAGGCCCGCGGCCCGTTTCCTGCGACGGCGAGAGCGACGAGCCAGGACACTACATGCGCGCGACGATCTTTGAAGCACCCGGCAAGATCTCCGTCCAGGACCGCCCCACCCCCGAGGCCGGGCCCGGCGAGGTACGGCTGCGCACGGCCGCATCCTCCCTCTGCGCCTCGGACGTGCGCGTCTACAAGGGCGAGAAACGCGCCCGCGCCGGCGTCATCCCCGGCCACGAGATCGCCGGCGTCGTCGACCAGGTCGGCGAGGGCGTCGCGGACATCAGCGAGGGCGATCGCGTGGTGATCTGCCCGATCGTCTCCTGCGGGCGCTGCCGCTTCTGCCAGACGGGCAAGCGCAACCGCTGCACCAACCGCCAGACGCTCGGTTACGACATCGACGGCGGCTTCGCGGAGTCGCTGCTGGTGCCGGCGGAGATTGTCGGGCGCGGACAGGTGATTGCAGTGCCGGACCAGCTGCCGCTGGACGTGGCGGCGCTGACGGAGCCGTCGGCCTGCGTCACCGCCTCGCTGGAGTTGTGCGCGATCGGCATCGGCAGTTCGCTCGCGATCATCGGGGCGGGCCCGATGGGGCTGCTGCACGTGCTGCTCGGCCGAGCGGCCGGCGCCTCGCCGATCATCGTCAGCGAGCCGCTGGCCGAGCGTCGCGCGATCGCCGCGCGTTGGGGCGCGGACCTCGTGCTGGACCCCGGGAGCGACGACGTGCCCGGCGCCGTCAGCGACGCGACCGCCGGCTCCGGCGCCGATGGCGTCGTGCTGTCGGTCGGCGCCCCCGGTCTCGTCGGGCCCGCGCTGGAGCTGGTGCGTCCGCAGGGCGTCGTCAATCTCTTCGCCGGCTTCCCGCCCGGCGAGGAGGTGCCGTTCGATCCGAACCTCGTCCACTACGGGGAGGTGATCCTGACGGGCTCGCAGAACGCGACGAGCGACCAGTACCGCCGCACCGTGGCGCTGCTGCCCCATGTCGCGCACATCGATGAAGTCGTGACGAATCGCTACGGGATCGAACATGCGCCGCAGGCGTATGCCTCGAGGCTGGCGATGGAGGGGCTGAAGTCCCTCGTCGAGTTCCCCGGCGTCGATGGCCCGTAACGGTGTTGCGCGGCAGGGGTCGTCGCTCTGACAGGGACGCGCCGGAGGGCGATCAGGCCGCGGCGGACGGATCCGACCCCAACAGTGAGTCCGCGCTGAGCACGCTCGGCGGGCGGCTGCGCGCGAGCCGCCTGGAGTCCGGCTTCACACTGGAGCAGGCCGCCGAAGAGACACGGATCAACTACGGCTACCTCGATGCGATCGAGGCCGACCGTTTCGACGTACTGCCCGCGCCGGTCTACGTGCGCGGCTTCGTGCGCCTCTACGCGCGGTTCCTGGGCATCGACCCCGAGGAGGCGATCGAGCAGCTACCGGACGATTTGCCGCCGCCGCCGGGCCTGCAGCCCCTGCCCGGCCTGCGTCTGCGCGAGGGCGTGGGCGTGCTGCCCGCGGTGGGGCGGCGCTGGATGGTGCTCGCCGTCCTGGCGGCGATCGCCCTCGTCGCGGCCTTCATCTTCGGGGTGCCCCAGCTCGGCTTCATTGGCTCGGAAGACGAGCCCGACGGCGGCGCGATCACCGGAACGGCCTCGCCCACCGCCGAGGCCACCGGGACGCCCGCGGCGCGACTCATGCCCGACCTCAGCGGCCTTGAGCGCGACGAGGCGGAACAGATGCTCGACGACCTGGCAGTCACCTACGTCGTAATCGAGGTCGAGAGCAGCGAGGCGCCGCCCGGACAGATCTTCGCCCAGACGCCCGCGGCCGGCGAGGTGCTCGCGGCCAGCCAGAGCGTCACGCTGATCGTGGCCAAGCAGCCCGCGGCGTCCGTGGAGTAGGCTGCCCGCGTGCGTTACCACCTCGTGACCCTCGGCTGCGCCAAGAACACCGTGGACTCGATGCGGCTCGAGCGCGCGCTGCGGCACGCGCGGCACCAGGCGACGGCATCGGCGGACGAGGCCGACCTGCTGCTCGTCAACACCTGCGGCTTCATCGACGACGCGAAGGACGAGTCGATCGAGGTGATCGCCGCGCTCGACGCGGAGCGGCGCCCGGATCAGCAGCTCTACGTGCTCGGCTGCCTCACGCAGATCGCCGAGGGCGAGGTGCGGCGCGCCGTACCCACCGTCGATGCGACGTTCGGCGTCGAGGCCTGGGACGCCGTTGCCGCCTCGCTCGGACCTGGCGCGCCGGACTTCGACATTCCGCAACCGGCGCTGCTGGCGGCGGGGCCGAGCGCCTACCTCAAGATTTCCGACGGCTGCGACCGACCGTGCACCTTCTGCATCATCCCCACGATCAAGGGCCGCATGCACTCGGAGCCCGATGACTGGCTGATCGCCGAGGCGCGGGCGCTGGCCGGAGCGGGAGTGCGCGAGCTGGTGCTTGTCGCGCAGGACTCGACCGCCTACGGCGAGGATCGCGCCGAGCGCGACGGGCTGGCGGTGCTGCTCGAACGCCTCGCCAAGGCGGTCCCGGAGGTGCGCTGGCTGCGGCTGATGTACGCCTACCCCGGCCGCGTCACGCCGCGCCTCGCGGAGACGATGGCGCGGCTGCCCAACGTGACGCCCTACCTCGACATGCCGCTGCAGCACGCCTCGCCGAGCGTGCTGAAACGCATGCGCCGGCCGAGCCTGCGCGTCGCTCGCCGCAGCCTCGCGACGCTGCGCGAGGCGATGCCGGACGTGGCGCTGCGCACGACGTTCATCGTCGGCTTCCCCGGCGAGACCGAGGCCGAGTTCGAGGAGCTGCTCGACTTTGTCGAGGAGCAGCGCTTCGACCACGTGGGCGCGTTCACCTACTCGCCGCAGACCGGCACACCGGCCGCCGACCTCGGCGAGGCGGTGCCGCACGAGGTCGCGTCCGAGCGCTACGGCCGGCTCATGGAGCTCGCGCAGCAGATCTCGATGGAGCGCAACCGCGAGCTCGTCGGCAGCGAGCTCGAGGTGCTGATCGAGTCCGACGAGCCGAGCGTGCAGGAGGACGGCTCGCGCTTCGTCGTGGGACGCAGCTACCGTGACGCGCCCGAGGTCGACGGCCTCGCGTTCGTGCGGGGCGCGTACCCGGCGGGCGAGTTCGTGCGCGTGCGGGTCGACACCGCGCTCCCCTACGACCTGGTCTGCACCCCGCTCGTGTAGCCGCTTTCCCGCTTCGCGCCGTCCGGCCCCCTCTCTCCCCGAGAGGGAGAGACACCCCAGGGTGCTAAGACGTCAAGCGGCGAGCTGCTCGCGGTCATGCCGGTGCGCCCAGGCGGCAGCCTCGTCGTAGCGGGCGCGCGTCCTGAGGCAGCCGTGCAGGTAGCCGACGAGGCGATTGGCGAGGGCGCGCAGCGCCTGGTGGTGGAGGTCGCCGACAGCACGCCGCCGCCGGTAGAAGTCGTGGCAGCCGGGACTGACCTGCAGTGAGCACATCGCCCACTGGCCGGCGGCGTCGGAGAGCCGGCGGTTGCGGACGAAGCGCGCCTTCACGGTCCGCTTGCGGCCGGATGCTACGGTCAACGGCGAGGTACCGGCGTAGTTCCTGCGGGACTTCGCCGAGTCGTAGCGTTCGGGGTCGTCCCCGAACTCTCCGAGCACCCGGGCGCCGAGGACGACGCCGAGTCCGGGCAGGGAGCGGTAGATTTCGGCGTCCGGGTGCTGCTCAAAATGGCTCGTGAGCTCGGCCTCGAGCTCCTTGATCTGACGATTGATCTCAGCGATCAGCGCAACCGCCGCGCGGGTGCTCGCGGCGAACGCCCTGCTCACGGCGGGTGGCGCTTCAAGCTGCGGGGAGCGCAACGCTGCGCGGACCGCGGCGGCACGCTGCTCGATGCTGCGCTTGCGGCCACCGTGGCGGAGGGCCGCGCGGATCTGGGTGATGCTCAGCCGCGCCGCCTCACGCGGGCCGGGCGCCGTGGCCAGCAGCCCCAGCGCGTCACCGTGCGCGAGGTCGGGAAACGCCACCAGGGCCGCCTGGAAGTACTCGCGCAGCGCGCTGCGCAGGCGGTTGGTCTGGCGGACGCGGTCCCAGATCAGCTGCTGGTGGGCGCGGGCCAGGACCCGCACTGCGCCCGCGTCGTCGCTGTCGCCGGCGACCGGGCGGTGGTTGTGGCGGTCGGTGCGGACGAGGTCGGCGAGCAGCTTCGCGTCGCCAGCGTCGGACTTGGCGCCGCCGACATGGTGACGGTCGCGGTAGCGCGCCGCCGAGCGTGGGTTGATCGCGTAGACGCGGTAGCCGGCCGCGAGCAGGGCCGCGACCCAGGGCCCGCGCTCGGTCTCAATCCCGACCACGACCTCGCCCGGCTCCGAGGCGTGCGCGGCGATCAGTTCGTGCAGTGCGGCGACGCCCGCGACGCCTTCGGGCAGCCGCCTGGCGGCGAGCTGCTCGCCGGCCTCGTTCATGAGCTGGACATCGTGATGAGCCTCGGCCCAGTCATCGCCCACGTACAGGACCATCGTGTTTCGCTCCTTCCGCTTCGTGCTGGTGGCTCCGACCCGCCGGGCTGGTCCTGCGACGGCCTAATGGAACAGTGCTCTCAGGCACGACACCCCAGGAGTGCTGCGGACAACCCGGACGTACCAGCCGGGGCACGGTCTCTCCCTGGAGATCCCAAGGTCTCTGGGCGAGGAAGTGCTCACCGGCCGGCCGGTCCCGGACCAGTCTCCCAGATCGCTCCGGGGTTCCGGTCGAACCCCATTAGGGCGGGGGTGAGGGGGATTCCGGGCACCGCAGCGCCCTCCGATCCCCTCTCCCCTGGCGGGAGAGGGTTAGGGTGAGGGGGACTCCGGAGGTGACTCGCGGAGTTCCAATGCGATCGCCTCGAGCACGGGGGTCAGACGCAGCAGCACATCGTCGTTCCCGAATCTCGGGACCCGGTAGCCACGCGACTCCAGCCACCGTGTTCGCCGATCATCGTATGCCCGTCGGCCGGCGTGCTGCCCTCCGTCCAGCTCGACGATCAGCTTCCGCTCGGGACTCACGAAGTCGGCGCTGGCCGCGCTGGCGCGCGGCGGACCCCTCACCCCCGCCCTAATGGGGCTCGACCAGCAGCCCGGTGTATCGGGCAGACTGGTCCCGGACCGGCCGGCCGGCCGGTGAGCACTTCCTCGCCCAGAGACCCTGGGATCTCCAGGGAGAGACCGTGCCCCGGTTGGTTCGTCCGGGTTGTCCGCAGCACTGCTGGGGTGTCGTGCCCGAGAGCACTGTTCCATTAGGCCGTCGCAGGACCAGCCCGGCAGGTCGCATCAAGCAGCACGAAGCGGAGGGAAGCGAGGCACGATGACCCTGTACGTTGGCGACGACTGGTCCGAAGACCACCACGACATCCAGCTCATGAACGAGGCCGGCGAGCAGCTCGCCGCCAGGCGGCTGCCCGAAGGCGTCGCGGGTCTCGCCGCACTGCACGAACTGGTCGCCGCGCACGCCTCGGACCCGGGCGAGGTCGTGGTCGGGATTGAGACCGACCGCGGGCCCTGGGTCTCGGCCCTGCTCGCGGCCGGCTACCGCGTCTACGCGATCAACCCACGCTCGGCTGCGCGCTACCGCGACCGTCACCATGTCGGCGGCGCCAAGTCCGACGCTGGCGACGCGAAGCTGCTCGCCGACCTCGTCCGCACCGACCGCCACAACCACCGCCCGGTCGCCGGCGACAGCGACGACGCGGGCGCAGTGCGGGTCCTGGCCCGCGCCCACCAGCAGCTGATCTGGGACCGCGTCCGCCAGACCAACCGCCTGCGCAGCGCGCTGCGCGAGTACTTCCAGGCGGCCCTGGTGGCGTTTCCCGACCTCGCGCACGGTGACGCGCTGGGGCTGCTGGCCACGGCGCCCGGCCCGCGTGAGGCGGCGCGGCTGAGCATCACCCAGATCCGCGCGGCCCTCCGCCACGGTGGCCGCAAGCGCAGCATCGAGCAGCGTGCCGCCGCGGTCCGCGCAGCGTTGCGCTCCCCGCAGCTTGAAGCGCCACCCGCCGTGAGCAGGGCGTTCGCCGCGAGCACCCGCGCGGCGGTTGCGCTGATCGCTGAGATCAATCGTCAGATCAAGGAGCTCGAGGCCGAGCTCACGAGCCATTTTGAGCAGCACCCGGACGCCGAAATCTACCGCTCCCTGCCCGGACTCGGTGTCGTCCTCGGCGCCCGGGTGCTCGGAGAGTTCGGGGACGACCCCGCACGCTACGAGTCGGCGAAGTCCCGCAGGAACTACGCCGGTACCTCGCCGTTGACCGTAGCATCCGGCCGCAAGCGGACCGTGCGGGCGCGCTTCGTCCGCAACCGGCGGCTCTCCGACGCCGCGGACCAGTGGGCGCTGTGCTCACTGCAGGTCAGTCCCGGCTGCCACGACTTCTACCGGCGGCGGCGTGCTGCCGGCGACCTCCACCACCAGGCGCTGCGCGCCCTCGGCAATCGCCTCGTCGGCTACCTGCACGGCTGCCTCAGGACGCGCGCCCGCTACGACGAGGCCACCGCCTGGGCGCACCGCCACGACCGCGAGCAGCTCGCCGCTTGACGTCTTAGCACCCTGGGGTGTCTCTCCCGCAAGGGGAGAGGGAGCCGGACCGCCCTCGAAACGGGAGTTTCGCAAGGGTCTCCCGAGGGTGAGGGCCCATCCGGCCGCTCCGTCACTCGTGGAGAGAGGGTCAGCGTGGGGGGGCAGCTGCGTCCATACGCTGCTGTCTGAACCGCGGCGGACGCCGCTTGGCGGTGGGGTAGATGTCGAGCGCGGACTCGGGGGCGACGGCCTCGTCGAGGTGACGGAAGGCGGCCGCGCCGATCATCGCCGCGTTGTCCGTGCAGAGCGCCGGCTCGGGGATGAAGACCGGGACCGGCGAGGCCTCGCGCACGGCCTCCCGCAGGCGGGCGTTGGCGGCGACGCCGCCGCCGATCAGCAAAGCCGCGACGCCCTCGCGCTCCGCGACCCGCGCGGCCTTGCGCGAGAGCACGTCGGCGACGGACTCCTCGAAGGCGTGGGCGACCTCGGCGGGCGGAAGCCCCGGCTCGGCGGCGACGCGCTGTGCGACGGCGGTCTTGAGGCCGGAGAAGGAGAAGTCGTCGCTGCCGGGCAGCCAGGCGCGCGGCAGCCGCAGCGTGCGATCGGTCGCCGTAGCCGCCAGCCGCGAGAGCGGCGGGCCGCCGGGGTAGCCGAGGCCGAGCAGCCGCGCGACCTTGTCGAAGGCCTCGCCCGCGGCGTCGTCGCGCGTCCCGCCGAGGCGTTCGAAGCGTCCGTGGCCGAGCATCAGCAGCAGCTCCGTGTGCCCGCCGGAGACGACGAGCGCGAGCGCGGGCAGCGGCGGCTCCTCGTCGCCGAGCCAGTTGGCGCAGACGTGGCCCTCCAGGTGATCGACCGGGATCAGCGGCAGCCCGCGCGCCCAGGCGATGCCGCGCGCGGCGTTGAAGCCGACGACGAGCGCGCCCGGCAGTCCCGGCCCGGCGGTCGCCGCGATCGCGTCGAGGCGATCCCAGTCGCACTCCGCGTCGGCGAGCGCGCGCCGCACCACCGGCAGCAGCGCGCGCAGGTGCTGGCGCGCCGCGACCTCCGGCACCACGCCGCCCGTCTCGGCGTGCAACTCCGACTGCGAGGCGACGACGCTCGAGAGCGCTCGCCGCCCGTCGACGACGACTGCCGCCGCCGTCTCGTCGCACGAGGACTCGATCGCAAGCACGGTGGTCATGCGCTAAGGATATCGCGGCCGTGCGGCTGGACGGGCCTCGTCACTCTTCCGCGGCTGCCTCGGCGGCGGGGTCGAACGCCTCGATGCTCGTGCCGGTGAGCACGTAGAGGGTGACGCCGTCCGGGGCGAGCGCCAAGGCACGGATATCGAGGAAGGCGGGATGGACGAACTGGCGCAGGAAGGCGCCATTGTTGCCGCCGACGACGATACGGCGGCCGCCGCGGTCGGCGACGTAGAACGTCCCGTCGGCGGCGTTGCGCGCGAGGCCGACCGGCGTGTTGAGCGGGCGGTCGATGCCCTCCAGCAGCGGGCCCAACTGGCGGCCGAGGTGGAAGCGACGCACGGTGTCGCCGATCAGCAGGTGGAGATCTCCATCGACGACGAGCCGCAGCGCGCCCTCATGCGGCGCGCCGGCGGACGCCGCCGGAGCGGGCAGCGCTCCGCCGACCAGGCCGGTGCGCTCCGTGTCGAAGCCGGCGTCGACGGGGCGGTAGCGCCAGACCTCGGCCCCGACGCTATCGAGCACGTAGAGGTTGCCCTCGTAGGCCGCGATCGCATCGATCACCCCCAGTTCGCCGGCGTCGCGCAGCGGCAGTGCGCTGGGAATCGCGCCCGGCGTGAGCGCGAACAGCCTGCGAGCCTCGTCGATTAACAGCAGCCGGCCACCCCGGTCGTCCCAGGCGATCACGACGGGCCGGGAGGCGATGGCGTCGCCGTACCTGACGCCCGTACGGTAGGCCTCGAGCGACGCCTCGCGGCCCTCCGGGTCGATCGCGAAGACGCGCCCGCGATCCCCGTCGAGCAGCCACAGCCAGTCGCCCCCGAGGACGAGATTGGCGGGGTTGAGCGGCGCGGTCAGCGAGCCCGCGAACTGCAGAACGCGGCGCAGCTCGCGGACGCCGACGACCCCGTTCAGTTCGTCGAGCTGCTGCTGCACGCTGGTTTGGAGCGCGGGCACGCGGGGATCCTCGATGCCGACGGCGCGCGCCTGCTCGAGTTCCGCGAGGGCCGACTGCAGTTGCTGGCGTTGCCAGGCGATCTCGTCGCGGTCCGCTGCTGCCGCGATGTACTGATCGGCGGCGGCGAGGCGTTCTTCGAGCTCGGCGACGGGGTCGCTCTCGAACAGTGTTGGCACGTAGTACGTCGTGGCCGCCGCCAGCACCGCGGCGAGCAGCAGCAGGCCGGCGATCAGCCAGCGTCGGCGGCTCCGCGGCGCCCCGGCGGCGCGCGGACGCCGCAACTGCGGCATCCGGCGCCGGCGTCCGGCGCCATCCTCCCCGCGGGCCGTGGTCACGATCGGCGCCGGGGATTCCCACACGGCCTCGCCGGGATCGGGCGCCGCCGTGGTGGGGCCGGAGAAGTCGATCTCGACGGGGGCGGGTTCGGCTTCGAGATCGGGGACGTCGGCAATCAGCACCGCCGTCATGTCGCGCACCTCGCGGGTGCGCTGGAAGATGCCGGCGAGGGCGCGGTCCGGCTCCCCCTCCAGCACCTGGCCGATGGCGGCGGATCCGGCAACCTGCTCGGCGGCGCTGTTGAGGATCAGGATCTTCGAACGCTCCAGCGGGACCCCGGTGAAGAGCGGGTCGAGCGGTTCGTCGCCGCCGAGGGGCTGCGCGGCCGCGTAGCCCTCGGTGCTGATGCGGCGCACGCCGTCGGGTGTGGCGACGTAGACCAGGCCCGGCCCGACCTGCGCCACGGTCGCGTTGTCGCCGCGCACCGCGACGCAGGTCACGCCGATGGCGATGCGGTGCTCCCGCAGCGAGCGGCTGTTCCACTCGGCGAGGTTCTGGTGCGTCTGGCGCAGCGCGCGCAGCAGGCCGCCGGTCAGCGAGAGCGATTCGCCGGCGAAGAGGTCGGCGACGGCGCCGGCGACCTCCGAGCAGAACTCCGCGGAACGCTCGTCGGCGGGGTCGGCGAGGACGAAGAGGTGGACGCGCTCCTCGTCGCCGAAGCGCAGTTGCTCGGCGAGCCACGGCCCGTCCTCGCGCACCTCGCCGCCGACGATCGCGTAGCGCCCGACCCAGGTTCCCATTGGTCCGATCCGCTGGCCCGATCCGTGGGGGGAGTCGCGCGTATCCGCCGCGCGCGCCGACGGGGCGCCAGTCGCGGCGCCCCGCGCTGTCCATCATACCAGCGGAGCGGGTCAGTCCTCGAAGCGGCGCAGGATCAGGACGGCGTTCTGGCCGCCGAAGCCGAAGGAGTTCTTGGCGATCGTGCGCACATCGGCGCTGCGGGGCTTGAGCGGAACGTAGTCGAGGTCGCACTCGGGGTCCGGGTGCTCGAGGTTGATCGTGGGGGCGATCTGCGACGTGCGCAGCGTCTGGACGGCGGCGATCGTCTCGACGCCCCCCGCCCCGCCGAGCAGATGCCCGACCTGGGACTTGAAGGCGGTCACCGGGATGCGGTCCGCGTGCTTGCCGAAGACAGCGCGGATCGCCTTCGTCTCGGCGATGTCGCCGGCCTCGGTCGCCGTCGCGTGCGCGGAGATGCAGTCGATCTCCGCGGCGTCCACGCCGGCGTGGTCGAGGGCGAGACGGATCGCGCGAGCGGCGCCGCTGCCGTCCGCGGGCGGCGCGACGAGGAAGCGGGCGTCCGCGGCGACGCCGTAGCCGATCAACTCGGCGAGCGGCTCGGCCCCGCGGGCGCGGGCGTGCTCGAGTTCCTCGAGCACGAGCAGCCCGGCGCCCTCCGAGGGCGCGAAGCCGTCACGGTCGCGGTCGAAGGGGCGCGAGGACTCGCCGGGGCGGTCGTTGTAGGAGGTGGTGAGGGCGCGCATCGCGCAGAACCCGGCGAGCCCGAGCTCGGAGATGCCGGCTTCCGTGCCGCCGGCCAGCATCACGTCGGCGGCGCCGCGGCGGATCACCTCGGTGGCGTCGCCGATCGCCTGCGTGGCGGCGGCGCAGGCGGTGGTCACGGTGTTGGTGTAGCCGAGCAGGCCGAGCTGGATCGTGAGGTTCCCCGCGGCCATGTTCGGCAGCATCTTCGCGATGTAGAGCGGATCGAGGCGGTGGCCGCCGCGGTTGAGGAGCGTGCGCATCGCCTGGTCGCTGTGCGGCAGGCTGCCGTTGCCGTTGCCGAGCACGGCGCCCGCGCGGTTGGCGTCGATCGCCTCGAGGTCGAGACCGGCGGCGGCGACCGCCTGCTTGCCCGCGGCGATCGCGAACTGGGAGAAGCGCGCCATGCGGCGCGCCTCCCTGCGGTCCATCCAGTCGGTGGGGTCGAAGTCGTGCACCTGACCGGCGACCCTGCAGGGGTAGTTGCTGGGATCGATCGCCGTCAGCTCGGTGATGCCGGACTCGCAGTTGAGCGCGCGCTCCCACAGCTCGTCGACGGTGTTGCCGAGCGGCGAGATCACGCCCATGCCGGTGACGACTACGCGGCGATCCCTGTCGCTGTGTTGCGTCATGGCGCTCCCGCTGGGGCACAGTTGCTGGCCCACAGTCTAGCGCAGCCGCTTCCTACGGGCCGCGCACCAGGCGTGGCGGGTCAGCGCAGCCCGAGCGCGCGGTCCCCGCTCACCCCGAGCAGCCGCTCACGCGCCTCGGAAACGGTGTAGAGGCTGCCGACGACGAAGACGGCGCCGCCGTCTCCGGCCAGCCCGCGCGCAAGATCGAGGGCGGCGTCGACGTTCGGCTGCTGCTGCACGACCGCGCCCGCCGCGGCGAAGACGGCGGCGACCTCCGAGGGGTCGGCCGCACGCTCCGAGGACGGCGGCGCGACGATCACGGTCTCGCCTCCTTCGAGCAGCGGCGCGGCCAGCAGCGGAAGGTCGCGGCCGGCGAGCAGGCCGACCACCAGCACCCGCGGCTGGGGCAACGGCAGCGCCTTGACGGTTTCCCGGAAGCGCTGCGCCGCGAGCGGCGTGTGCAGCGCGTCGAGCACCACCAGCGGGCGCAGGCGCAGCACCTCGAAGCGCCCGTCCCAGCGCACCGAGGCGAGGCCGTCGCGGACGGCGGCCTCGGGCAGGTCGGCGCCCGCGGCGTCCCAGGCAAGCTCGGCGGCGCGCACGGCGGTGGCGGCGTTCTCCGCCTGGTGGCGTCCGATCAGCGGCAGTTGCAGCCGCCGGTAGGTGCGCAGCGGCGTGCGCAGGTCCAGCACCTGGCCGTCGAGGTTCTGCGAGGTCACGCGCAGCGCGCACTCGCTGGCGACCTCGTGCAGCGTCGCGCCCACCTCGGAGGCGCGGGCGCGCACCACGTCGAGCGCGCGCTCGCGCAGCGGCGCGGCGACGGCCGCACCGGGTGCGCGGATGATCGCCGCCTTCTCGGTCGCGATCTGCGCGATCGTGTCGCCGAGGATCGCCGTGTGCTCGATGTCGATCGGCGTGATCACCGCCACCTCTTTCGAGGCGTCGACGACGTTCGTCGTGTCGAGCCGCCCGCCGAGGCCGACCTCAAGCACCTGCCAGTCGCAGCCGGCCTCGGCGCCCGCGAGCCAGCCGAACACGGTCAGCAGCTCGAAGTAGGACCAGCCCTCGGTTGCCTCGTCGTCGAGCAGCGCCGCGGCGAGGCGGGCGAAGGCGGCGTAGCCGAGCGGCTCGCCGGCGACGCGCACGCGCTCGCGCGCCTGGTGCAGGTCGGGCGAGGTGAGGAGCAGCGTGTGCGCGCCGGCCGCGCGCAGTTGCGCCTCGACCATCGCCGCGGTCGAGCCCTTGCCCTTGGAGCCGGCGATGTGGACGGTGCGCCGGCGCTCGGGGTGGCCCGCAGCTTCGAGGTACGCCTCGATGTGGCTGAGGCGGAAGCGCTTCGCCTCCTGCGGGTCGCCGCTGCGCTCGTAGCCGCCGCGGGCGAGCAGCCCGCGCACGGCCGCGGCGTAGGCCGCGAGGACGGCTGCGTCCGGGATGTCAGCGGACGGCGTCGCGCTCATGGTGCGAGGATAGCCCGCGGCCCGCTTGCGGCGGACCGTGCGTATCTTTGTGGCCTCATCACGTGTAGAGTGTAGTCACGTAATGGCACGACGGTGACCTGCTTAGAGGTGCTCGCATGACCACATACAACATCAGGGAGTTCAAGGCCAGGCTCAGCGAGATCCTCAGGAGCCTCGAGGATGGCGAGGAGGTGATCATCACGCGCCACGGGAAGCCGTGCGGCAGGCTCACGTCGATGTCGCCCGGCGAGCAGAAACCTTCGCTCCGCACGCTGCGTGGCGCCTACGCCGACGTGCTGCCCGACGCGACCTACCAGGACTTCCTGGACATCAAGTCGATCTGGGAGCCCCGCCTGCCGCCCGACGAGGAGGAGCAGGACGGTGCTGGATAGTCCGGCCCGGTTCGTGGTGGATACCCATGCCCTCTGGTGGTACCTGACGACCCCCGAGCGCCTGAGTGCAGCAGTATCCGCCGTCTTCAGGCTGGTCGAGACCGGCAGCGCGACCCTCATCGTCCCCGCCATCGTGGTGGCCGAGCTGTACTATCTGTCCGTCAAGCTACGGCAACCGATCGCGCCGTCCACCCTGTTGGATGCGTTGGCCTCGGTCGGCGGGATCGAACTGTCCGACCTTGGCCGAACGCAGCTCGAGCGGCTCGATCGGCTCCCGGAGATCCCAGAGATGCACGACCGCCTCATCGCCGCCGAGGCGCTGGCGCTCGGCGCGCCGCTGGTGACGCGTGACGCGGTGCTGTCCGATTCGCCTCAGATCGAGACTGTCTGGTAACCGACACGGACAGGCCGCCGGCCCACTCGCCCGACGCCAACCGCGCGTGCTAGCGTCCCGAGCATGACGGCGACACCTCGAGGCGAGGCCGATGACGGGCGCTGGCAGCCCGCGTCCGAACGCCCGGATCACCCGCTGGCGGCCATCGACGGCGCCTCGCTGCGGGGCGGGCTGCGGCTGATGGTGCTGCTCGGCCCGCGCAGCGCCGTCGGCTCCACATACTTTCGCTGCGGCCTCGACGGACCGGAGGGACACACGGCCGCGCCCGTGATCTTCGGGCTGCAGAACTCCGGTCCCTGGCCGGGCTTCAACTGGGTCGAGGTGCTCGACTACACGGACGCACCGCCGCTCGCGGGCGGGGGCGTGCTCGCGGTCTCGCCCGAGCTCGAGCGCGCGCTGTTCGGGCAGCTCGCGGGGCTCGTCCCGACGGGCGGGCACCTGATGGCGGAGTACGACTCGCGCCCGCGAACGAGCACCGCGCGCGCGCTGGCGGCGGGCGTGCCGCCGGTCGCGACACCGCTCGGCGCGCTGCTCTTCGACCTCGGCTGCGGGGTCGCCTTCCGCGACTGGTACATCTCCGAGGGCGGCCGCGAGGGCCCGCGCAAGCTGCAGGGCTTCCGCGCCACCAACGAGGAGCACGGCCGCACGCGCGGCCTCGAGACGATCGCCGCCCTCGACACCTTCCTCGGTGGCACGCGCGTGTCGGAGGATCTGCGGGCGCTGACGGAGCCGCTCGCACGGCGCGTACGGGCGGCGTTGCAGGAGCGCTACGGCGCGTGACGGCTCCGCAGTGCATCAGAAGGAGGCGTTACCCAGAGCCCCGGCCCTGAACATCAGAACTCGGTTACCAATGCCACCGGTTCCTGGATCGGAACCTGTCTTTGACCCAGTGGCATGGTGTAACTACACTAGTGTAGTGCGAGACGAGGTGACGGACTGCGTTGGACCTGGGATCCGGCCAAGAGCAGAGCGAACCGTCGAACGCACGGCCTCAGCTTTGAAGCTGCGGTCTTCGTGTTCGACGATCCTGTGTCTGCGACGCGGGAAGACCCATATCCAAATGAGCGAAGGTGGCGAACCATCGGCATGGTGGGCAGTCAAGTCGTGATGGTGGTCCACACCTGGCCCGACGTCGACACGGCCACCGGCGAAGAGAGCGGGCGCATCATCTCGCACGTAAGGCGACGAGACGTGAGAGGACGGCTTATGAAGAAGGACATGACTGAGCTGCCACCGGACGTTCAGGCGCAGCTGCGGGCGCTAGAGGCTCTGCCCGACGACCAGATCGACACGACCGACGCTCCGGAGATACTCGACTGGTCCGACGCCAGGCGCGGGGTCTTCTACCGGCCTGTGAAGCAGCAGATTACGCTGAGGCTCGACGCAGAGATCATCGCTTGGTTCAAGGCTCGTGCTCGTGACGGTCGCGGATACCAAACGGACATCAATGGGGCGCTCCGCGAGCATGTCCACCAGGTAGAGCACTCCGCAAAATAGCGGGATGCGCATCGCAACCGGGGTTCCATCCCCGGGCCACGTTGAAACGCCCAGAGCGGCGCGTCTCCCGGGACCGTGACGTCGCCGCTGGCAACAGCAGCCGGGACGCCTCCACACTGGCGAGTAGCCCGGCTCGGTACGGACGCCCACGCGGACTGCTCCCCGGTCCTCCGGGCGTGCTCCTCCTCTTTGGCCGAACGACGGCATCCCAAGCCGAAGAATCGTTCGGAACCACCGGTTGTGATGCACGCGGCGTGATTTCGGTAACAGATCCAGTGATGCGATCCGGGCTCCGGGGCGCTCGGCGTCCGTCGTGTAGAATCGGGGAAACGACGGAGCGTCGCGGTCCAACGCGGCGCGGTACACCCAACCGAGGCCGGGCGGCACAGCAGATTCGCCCGCAGCGAGCGAGACGAAGGATGGCGCCATGCCCCAAACCCTCAGCGTGATCAAGGCGGATGTCGGCGGCTACGTCGGCCACACCGCGATGCACCCGGAGCTGCTTGACTCGGGACGCGAATCGCTCGCGCAGGCCGTGCAGTCCGGGCTCCTGATCGACGCTCAGGCCCACGCCTGCGGCGACGACCTCTTCCTCGTGATGTCGCACGACCGCGGCGAGGACGACGAGGCGATCCACCGCCTCGCCTGGGACACCTTCCAGACCGGCACGGAGGTGGCGCTGAAGCTGCACCTCTACGGCGCGGGGCAGGACATCCTCGTCGACGCCTTCTCCGGCAACATCCGCGGCGCGGGGCCCGGCTCGGCGGAGCTGGAACTCGAGGAGCGCCCGTCGGAGCCGGTGATCGTGTTCATGGGCGACAAGACCTCGTCGGGCTCGTTCAACCTGCCCTTCTACAAGATGTTCGCGGACCCCTTCAACACCGCCGGCCTCGTCATCGCCGAGTCGCTGCACCAGGGCTTCAACTTCGAGGTCCACGATCTCAAGGAACACAAGCGCATCCACTTCGACTGCCCGGATGACCTGTACGACCTGCTCGTGTTCATCGGATCGCCCGCCCACTTCGCCGTGAAGCGCGTGCGCAGCCGCAGCACCGGCGAGGTCGCCGCCGTCTCCTCCACGGACAAGCTCTCGCTGATCGCCGGCCGCTACGTCGGCAAGGACGACCCGACGGCGATCGTGCGCTGCCAGGGCAACTTTCCCGCCGTCGGCGAGGTGATCGAGCCGTTCACGACCGCCTGGACCGTCGAGGGCTTCATGCGCGGCTCGCACTACGGCCCGTGGATGCCGACCTCGGTCGAGCAGGCCCATCCGGCGCGCTTCGACGGCCCGCCGCGGCTTGTCGCGCTCGGCTTCCAGCTCGCGGACGGCAAGCTGATCGGCCCGCGCGACCTCTTCGACGACCCTTCGTACGACAACGCGCGCGACGAGGCGAACCGGGTCAGCGACTACCTGCGCAAGCACGGCCCCTTCGAGCCGCACCGCCTGCCGCTCGACGAGATGGAGTACACGACGATGCCGGCCGTCGCCGCCATGCTCCGTGACCGCTGGGAGGCGATCGACTAGCGGTCCGGGAGCGCGCGGGCGGGCGATGACGGGGCAGGCCGCGGGCGGCGGGACGCTGCGCTTCCACGCGCACGCCGACGCGATCATGGAGCAGGCCGCCGGGCAGCTCCGCGAACTGCTGCGCGAGATTGCCGCCTCGTTCGACCCGTTCCCGGAGTACCCCGGCTCGTTCTTCTCCTACGGCATCGAGGTCGAGCCGCCCGCGGGCGGCCAGGCAGAGGGCGCCCCCGGCTGCGTCGTGCTCGGCGAGGACGGCGGGCTCTACGAACTGCGGATCGGCTTCGAGGCCGACCAGCTCGACACCGACGACCCGGCGACCGCGCGCTCCGAGCTGCGCGTCCCCCTCGACGAGCTCAGCCCGTCCGAGTACGTCGCCTACGCCAGCCGCGCCGTCGAGGCCGCGCTGGCGCTCCTGGAGCGAGGCGCGGCGGGCCGCCCGTAAGGCCGCAGCGTTACCCCGCGGGGCGGAAGCGCGGCAGCGTCCACTCGTCGGTGACGTCGTCCCACGTCACCTCGAGTTCCATGTCGATCTTCACGCCGTCGGGAACCTCGACATCGACGAGGTTGGAGATCATGCGGACACCCTCGTCAAGCTGCACCATCGCGTAGGCGTAGGGCACGTCGTCGTTGAAGGCGGGGTTCTGCGGCTGCCGCACGATCGTGTAGGTGTGCAGGCGGCCGCGGCCGCTCGCCTTCGACCACTCCCAGTCCGGGCTGAGGCAGTGCGGGCACGCCTGCCGCGGATACCAGAAGTGGCGGCTGCACTGGAGGCAGCGCGGGAGGATCAACTCGTGGCGCTTGGCCGCGTCCCAGAAGGGCTGCGTCAGCGCCGGGTCGGCTTGTCGCGGGAGGGGCTTCTCGTAATCGGCCATCGTGGACCTCGGTGTTCTCTCTGATTCCTGGGTTAGAGGGTGGCGCCCGAACCGAGCACCAGCGTCGTCATGACGCTGCCGGTGCCGCCTCAGCCATTGACAAGGCAGAGATCGCCCTTCTTCACCTGCCTCACCCCGGCGCGCCCCATGACCTGGCGCGTCGCCTCCACCACGTGGCGGAAGCCGCCGGCGCCGCCGCCGGGCTGGCCGGCCGAGATCTGGCCGCCGTCGGTGTTGATCGGGAACTCGCCCTCGTAGGTCGTGTCCGTGCTCTCGTAGAACGGCCCGATCTCGCCCTTCGGGCAGATCCCGGCGTCCTCGAGGCACATCATCGCGAGGATCGTGTAGCAGTCGTAGAACTGCGCGAACTCCATGTCGCTCGCGCTGTACTGCGCCATCTGCAGCGCGGTCGGCGCGGACTGCACCACCGGGGTGGTGGTGACGTTGTCGTTCTGCCAGACCACGCTGTGGCTCGTCGCCGGCCCGCCCACGCCGAGGATGTAGACGGGCGCGTTCGGCAGCGCCGCCGCGCGTTCCGCCGTGGTCACGATCACCGCGTTCGCCCCGGAGCAGGGCATCACGCACTCCAGCAGGTGCAGCGGGTCGTTGACGTAGCGCGAGTTGACCACGTCCTCGATCGTGATCGGCTCCTTCCAGAGCCCGTTCTCGTTCTGCAGCGCGTTGAAGCGCTGGTCGACGGCGCACTTGGCGAACTGCTCCTGCGTCGTGCCGAACTCGTGCATGTGGCGCGCCTTGATCATCCCGTAGCCGCCGTTGGCGGCGATCACGGTGCCGAAGGGCGCCTCCCACTCGGTGAGGAGGTTGGCCGGTCCGCCCCCGCCGCGCGCGCCCGCGCCGGCCTCCAGCCGCGTCGCGCTGGCCGGCCGCGACTGGCCGAGCATGCAGAGCACGTTGGTGGCGACGCCCGAGGCGACGGCCATGGCCGCCGTCAGAACGGAGGCGGCGCCGCTGGCCCCGTGCACCGTCATCGAGGAGGTGTAGCGGGGCGTGATGCCCAGCGCCTCGCAGACATCGAGCGAGTTGGAGTCCTCGCGCGTGATCAGGCCGTCGATGTCCTCGATGCGCATCCCGGCGTCGCGGATCGCGCCTCGAGCGACCTCGGCGAGCAGGCCGGTGGTGCTGCGCTCGCCGTACTGGCGCAGCGTCGGGATCTCACTGAACCCGACGATCGCCGCTTTCCCGCGAATCGACATCGCTCGCCTCCTTCCGGACCCGTGATGAACTCGAAGGTTACAGCCCACGAGGCGCGCCTGACCACCCCGCCCGTCGCCCGCCCGGCGCGTACGATGGCCCGCGCGCGCGCACGCTGCGATCGGAGGCGATGATGGACCCCGCGGACCGGCAGGCGATCCACGACCTGATCACGGACTACTGCTACACCTTCGACTCCGGTGACCAGGACTCCTTCGCCGCGCTGTTCAGCGAGGACGCGGTCTTCGGCCGCGCCGGCAGCGAGGTGCAGGGCCGCGAGGCGATCCGCGAGCTGGTGCGCAACCGCTGGGTCGAGGAGCCGACGCCGCGCCGGCACATGGTCTCCAACATCCGCCTCGAGGAGCCGGCCGAGGACGGCAGCGTGCGCGGCAAGGCGATGTTCCTGGTGACGATCGCGACCACGGGCGTCTCGCGGGCGCGCATCCTCGCGACCGGCTGGTACGACGACGTCTACGTGCGCACCGCCGAGGGCTGGAAGTTCGCCCACCGCCTCAACTACGTCGACCCACGGGCGCCCGAGTAGTCCTCGCGGTTGTGTCGGCGGAGTGAGCTGTGGGTGAGGGCTAGACCTGGCCTCGTTCGAGGGTGGTGATTCTGGCCTCGTGTCCGCGGACGACCTGCTTGACCTCGGCCATGTCCTCGAGGAGCACCACCTGGCCCTCAGCCAACTGAGCTACGTCCCCGCGCAGTTCCGTTACATCCCCGCGCAGTTCGGTGAACTCGCCCCGCAGCTCCGCGAACTCCCCGCGTAGTTGCGTGAAGTCCCCGCGCAGTTCGGTGAACTCGCCCCGCAGCTCCGCGAACTCCCCGCGTAGTTGCGTGAAGTCCCCACGCACCTCCTCGCGCAGATCCGTGAACTCCCCGCGCAGTTGCGTGATGTCCCCACGGACGCCCTCGCGCAGATCCGTGAACTCCTCGCGCAGCTGTGTGAAGTCCCCGCGCAGCTCGGTGAAGTCCCCGCGCAGCTCGGTGAAGTCCCCGCGCAGTTGCGTGAAGTCCCCACGCAACTCCGTGACGTCCCGGGCGAGGGGCGCGATCTCCTCGCGCAGAACCTGTCGCACGACGTCCAGCGGGACGGATCCGTTGGTGTCTTGCTCCGACACATGCCCTCCCACTCGCGCTGCAGCGTAGCACGTCCGTGTCAGTCGGTGCGAGCGCGGGCTGCTATGCCCCGGCGAGCGCCGCCTGCGGTGTCAGCCTGACCGCGCCGGACTCCGCGAGGCGGGCGATCTCCGCCTCCGAGTAGCCGGCCTCCGCGAGCAGCTCGGCGCTGTGCTGGCCGAGCAGCGGCGGCGGGAGGCGCAGCGAGGCGAGCCCGTCCTCGAAGCCCCACGGCACGTTGAGCGTGCGCAGTGGGCCGAGCGTCGGATGGCCCTCGATCGTCTGCACCATCCCCAGCGCCTCGGTCTGCGCGTCGGCGAGCAGCGAGCGCAGGTCGTGCATGCGCACGATCGTGTAGCCGAGTTCGTCCTGCACGAGCCTGCGCAACTCCTCGAAGGGGATCTCGCGCGTGCGGTCGTTCACCAGCGGCGGCAGCAGGTGGAGGTTGCGCATCAGCCTGTCCGGCGCCTCGTAGCGCGGGTCGAGCAGTACCTCGGGGCGGTCGATGGCGATCAGGAACTTGGCCCATGCGCCCTCGTCGCCGCGCATCGTGATCAGGGCGTGGCCGTCGGCGGTCTCGAAGCCGTGGTCGGGCGGCTCGTCGGCGCCGGTGAGCGGGCGGCCGACGCGGTCGTCGGTCGCCAGTTCGGCGCTGATCGTCCACTGGTGCATCGCGATGAAGGCCTGCAGCAGCGAGGTCTGCACGTGCTGCCCGAGCCCGCTGCGCTCGCGCCAGAGCAGCGCCGTCAGCACGCCGTGCACCCCGGCGACGCCCGCCCCAACCGAGGCGAGGTCGTAGCCGTAGCGCAGCGGCGGATCGGAGGCGCGGCCGAGATGGCGGTTGGAGCCGACCACGGCCTGCACGTCCAGCTCGCTGGCGGGCGCCTCGGCCAGCGGCCCCTCCGCGCCCTGCCCGCTGATCGAGAGGTATACGAGCCGCGGATAGCGCGCCGAGAGCCCGTCGTAGCCGAGGCCGAGGCGCTCCATCACGCCCGGCCGGTAGCCCTCGATCAGCACGTCGGCGCCGGACAGCAGCCGTTCGAGGACGGCCCTGCCCTCGGCGCGCTTGAGGTCGAGCGCGATGCCGCGCTTGTTGCGGTTGAGCTGCAGGTAGAGCGCGCTCTCGGGCTCGCCTTGCTCCGGAGTGTGGAATGGCCCAATCTCGCGGATCCAATCGCCCCCGGGCGGCTCGATCTTGATCACGTCCGCTCCGAGGTCGCCGAGCTGCATCGCGCAGATCGGCCCGGAGACGCCCTGCGAGCAATCGAGCACGCGCAGGCCGGCGAGGGCGGGCGCGGACGTCGCGTCGCTGTCGACCGCGGCGCCGTTGCCGCGCGCGCCGTTGGTCGCGGCGGGGGCCGGCGCCTGCGCGGCCGCGAGTTCGCCCTCGAGCGCGCCAAGCACCTCGTCGGTGTGCTGGCCCTGCGCGGGCGAGGGGCCGGTGATGCGCGCGCGGGTCTTGTCGAAGCGCCAGTGCGGCTCGGCCGTGCCCATGTCGCCCCAGGGCGTGTCCATGACGCTGAGGAAGCGCTGCCCGCTCGCCTGCGGATGCGCCAGCAGGCCCTCGATCAGCGGCAGGCCGGTCTGCACCTCGGACGCCGGCACCCGGGCCGCGCGCAGGCGCTCCACCCACTCCGAGGCGGGCCGCGCGGCGAAGGCCGCCTCCAGCAGCGGGATCAGCGCCTCGCGATGCTGCACGCGCAGCGCGTTGCTCGCGAAGCGCGGGTCGTCACTGAGATCCGGTCGCCCAACAGCCACACAGAGCCGCGTCCAGAGGCGCTGGTTGAGCGCGCTCACCGCCACGTAGCCCTCGGCGGTCCCGAACGACTGGTCGGGCACGATGTTGCTGCGCGCGCTGCCGAGCCGCGGCGGCGGCTCGCCGGTCGCGAGGTACTCGGCGATGCGCGTCGTCGCGCCGAACATCGTCGACTGCAGCTGCGAGTTCTGGATGCGCAGCCCTCGGCCCGTGCGCTCGCGCACCCACAGCCCGACGAGCACGGCCTCGAGGTTGACGGCCGCGCCGTTCCAGTCGATCGAGGGCGTCCCACGTGAGAACTCGGGCGGTCCGCCGGGCTGCCCGTTGAGGCTGGTCGCGCCGCCCGCGGCCTGCGAGAACCACTCGTTGCTGGTCATGCCGAGCATCGGCCCGCGCGGGCCGAAGGCGGAGCTCTGCAGGTAGACGAGGCGCGGGTTGAGCTCGCGCAGGCGCTCCCAGCCGAGGCCGAGCCGCTCCATCACCGCAGGCGAGCGGAAGTTCTCGATCAGCACGTCGCTGGTGCGGATCAGCTCCTCGGCGCGCGCGAACTCCTCGGGCTGCTTGAGGTCGAGCACGATGCCGCGCTTGCCGAGGTTGTTGCCGAGGAAGGTGTGGCCCATGCCGCGCAGCTCGGGCCGGGTGCGGCGCACCATGTCGCCGTCCGGCGACTCGACCTTGATCACGTCGGCGCCGAGCCACGCGAGGTACTCGGCGGCGACCGGCCCGACGGCGGCCTGCCCGAGATCGAGCACGCGGATGCCGGTCAGCGGCGCTGCGAGTTCGCCCATGACGCCTCCGGCCGGCCGGGGAGCCCTCGTGTGCGGCGCGAGTATACGGCGGCCAGCGCTGCACCGGCGCGATCTCATGGTGCGAAGGCGGGCGTGGGGTGGTCAACCGCACGTCCGCGGCAACCCGTAGTCTTCGCATGCGCGCCGGCGGCGGGCAGCACGGAGGAGGACGGCGATGATCACCTACGTGGACCACATCGGCATCGTGTCGCACAGCCTCGAGCAGGCCGGCGAGGTGCTGGTCGAGCGGCTCGGCCTCGCCTGGGACACCGAGCGCGCGCCGCTGCCCGAGGGCGGCTACTTCGCCCCCGAGCGCACGCGCATCTTCTTCGTGCGGGTCGGCGTCGGCGAGACGAAGCTCGAGATCCTGCTGCCCGATGACGCCGAGAGCGGCATCGGCCGCTACCTCGAGCGGCGTGGGCCGGGGCTGCACCACATCGGCTACGGCAGCGACGACGTGGTCGCCGACACGAAGCAGTTCATCGACAACGGCCTGCGCTACATCGACTTCGGCGAGCCGATCGAGGACATCACCGCCTCGTTCTTCCACCCCGGCTCGGCCAACGGCATCCTCACCGAGATCGTCCGCGACCGCCGGCCGAACCGCTGATCGCCTCGGGTGCACCCGCCGAGCGGGGCAGAGTTGATAAACGGTAGACTCGGCGCCATGTCGGAACTGACGGCCCGCATCGCGCGCATTGTGCAGGACGAAACGCTGCCGAAGAGCGTCGAGGCAGTGACGAGCCAGGCGGCAGTGCTTTCTATCTTTGACGCGCTGGGCTGGGATCCATGGAACCCGAGCGAGGTAACGCCGCAGTTCCCCGTGCGCGGCGGGCAGGTCGACTACTGCCTCCGGGATGTCGAGCGCGACCGCAATCTCGTCCTAGTCGAGGTGAAACGCACTGGCACGGACCTGACTGGAGAGCAGGAGCAACTCCTCGGGTATGCGTTCCAAGAGAACGTCTCGTTAGCGGCGCTCACCGACGGCCTCACTTGGTGGCTCTATCTCCCGCGAGCGGATGCTCACTGGGAGCAGCGCCGCTTCTACAGCATCGACTTCCGCCAACAGGGGGAGGCTCGCTCTGCCGCTGACCTCGAACGCTTCTTGGGCCGGAGCGCCGTGACCAGCGGCGATGCGCTCGGAGAGGCGGAGCGGGAGTTCGAGCGCCAGGAGCGTGATCGGCGTGTGCGTACGGCACTGTCTCAAGTCTGGACGAGGCTTATCACCGAGCCGACTGATCCCCACGGAGAGATGCTGCACGATCTCCTAGCTGAGGCGGTTGAGAAAGAGGCTGGACATCGCCCTGGCTACGAAGAGGTCCACCAGTTCTTGCTCGGCAGACTGGGCCAGGAACCTACCACGCCGCTCCCCACACCGAAGCGACCTCGCCCGCGACGCAGAACGCGACGGGCCGCTACGTCGGACGCACCCACCTCTGGAGTTCAGCCGGGCCAGCTACTGCCTTGGAATAGCGACTTCACTCGCACACACCCGGCGGCGTTCTGGCTCGACGAGAAGAGCCATGAGGCAACACGCTGGCGTGATGTGCTTACGGGGGTGTGCGACGAACTTGATCGAGAGACGCCGCGCTTCACCGAGATTGTGTCGTCGCTGCGGGGAAGAAGGCGTGCCTACTTCGGCAGATCCCGGAGCGACTTCAATCAAGCTCCTGCTGAGCTCAAGAACGGTCTCTTCGTTGACATCACCTTGAACGCCAACAACACCGTCCGGCGCGCTCGGGAGGTACTCCTCGCTGTCCGCGGTCCGAGGGGTGCCGACTCCTTCCGCATCGAGCTCGCGGAGTAGCGAAGGCACGGCGGTGGACTGGGGCGATACGGCGGAGCAGGCTGCGTTTCGCGCCGAGGTGCGCGAGTTCATCGAGGCGCGGCTGCCGGAGCGCTACAAGCTCGACCCCTTCGACAGCGGCGAGCACTTCGTGCAGTGGGTCTTCGACCGCTACTCGGAGGAGCCGGAGCTGCGCGAGGCCGCTCGCGAGTGGGCGCGCGCGCTCGCGGAGCGCGGCTGGGTCGCCCCCGCCTGGCCCGCCGAGTACGGCGGCGCGGGCCTCACCTCGATCGAGCAGTTCGTCTTCGGCGAGGAGATGGCGCGCGCCCACGCGCCGGCCGTCGGCGGCAACGGCGTGGTGATGCTGGGGCCGACGCTGATCGTGCACGGCAGCGAGACGCAGCGCCGCGAGGTGCTGCCGCGGATGCTCGCCGGCGACTACGTATACGCGCAGGGCTACTCGGAGCCGGGCGCGGGCTCGGACCTCGCCTCGCTGGCCACGCGCGCCGAGCGCGACGGCGACGAGTACGTGATCAACGGGCAGAAGATCTGGACCTCCGGCGCGCACCACGCCGATGCGCTGTTCATGCTCGTCCGCACGGACCCGGCCGCACCGAAGCACCGAGGCATCTCGTTCCTGCTCGTGCCCGAGATCGACACGCCCGGCCTCGAGGTGCGCCCGCTGCTCGACATGACGGGCCAGCACTACTTCAACGAGGTCTTCTTCGAGAACGTGCGCGTGCCCGTCGCGCAGCGCGTCGGCGAGGAGAACCGGGGCTGGTACGTGGGCATGACGCTGCTCGACTTTGAGCGCTCGGGAGTGGCCGGGGCGGTCGCGCACGAGCAGAACGTCGCGCAGCTTGCCGGCTTCCTCGCGAGTGGCGGGGGCGCGGCCTATCGCCGCACGGGCGGCTGGGCGTCGGCGCGCGCGGAGCTGGCGGAGCGCTGGATCGAGGCGGGCGTCTCGCGGCAGCTCTCGCTGCGCATCGCCTCGATGCAGGCGGCGGGGCTGGCGCCGAACCAGGAGGCCTCGATGGGCAAGCTGTTCAGCACGGAGCTGGGGCAGCGTATCGCGCGCACGGGGATGCGGGCGCTGGGGCTGCACGGGCTGCTCTGGCGCGACGAGCCCCGCGCCCCGCTGCGCGGCAACTTCAGCTACCTCTACGTGCGGCTGGTCCCGATCACGATCTCCGGCGGCTCCTCCGAGATCCAGCGCAACATCATCGCCACGCGCGGCCTCGGGCTGCCGCGCGGCTGAGGGCGGACGCCCCTCACCCTCGCCCTCTCCCAGCGGGGAGAGGGAACCGGACGCCCTCGATAGGTGCGCCTCCGGCGTTCGACCCGGCGGGGCCGCGACGGCGGCCCGGCGATTCGGGTGGGGGCGTGGGGCCGCAGCCCCCACATGAAAGAAAATCCGAGGGCGGGTGGGCGGGCCAGAGCCGCCCTGCGAGGTATCCCTCGCGTCCACGACACGACCGTGCGCGTGCTCATCCGGGATGGGGGTCTGGAGGGCGCAGCCCCCCACAGACGAGGGAGCGCCCCTCACCCTCGCCCTAATGGGGCTCGACCAGCAGCCCGGTGTATCGGGCAGACTGGTCCCGGACCGGCCGGCCGGCCGGTGAGCACTTCCTCGCCCAGAGACCCTGGGATCTCCAGGGAGAGACCGTGCCCCGGTTGGTTCGTCCGGGTTGTCCGCAGCACTGCTGGGGTGTCGTGCCCGAGAGCACTGTTCCATTAGGCCGTCGCAGGACCAGCCCGGCAGGTCGCATCAAGCAGCACGAAGCGGAGGGAAGCGAGGCACGATGACCCTGTACGTTGGCGACGACTGGTCCGAAGACCACCACGACATCCAGCTCATGAACGAGGCCGGCGAGCAGCTCGCCGCCAGGCGGCTGCCCGAAGGCGTCGCGGGTCTCGCCGCACTGCACGAACTGGTCGCCGCGCACGCCTCGGACCCGGGCGAGGTCGTGGTCGGGATTGAGACCGAGCGCGGGCCCTGGGTCTCGGCCCTGCTCGCGGCCGGCTACCGCGTCTACGCGATCAACCCACGCTCGGCGGCGCGCTACCGCGACCGTCACCATGTCGGCGGCGCCAAGTCCGACGCTGGCGACGCGAAGCTGCTCGCCGACCTCGTCCGCACCGACCGCCACAACCACCGCCCGGTCGCCGGCGACAGCGACGACGCGGGCGCAGTGCGGGTCCTGGCCCGCGCCCACCAGCAGCTGATCTGGGACCGCGTCCGCCAGACCAACCGCCTGCGCAGCGCGCTGCGCGAGTACTTCCAGGCGGCCCTGGTGGCGTTTCCCGACCTCGCGCACGGTGACGCGCTGGGGCTGCTGGCCACGGCGCCCGGCCCGCGTGAGGCGGCGCGGCTGAGCATCACCCAGATCCGCGCGGCCCTCCGCCACGGTGGCCGCAAGCGCAGCATCGAGCAGCGTGCCGCCGCGGTCCGCGCAGCGTTGCGCTCCCCGCAGCTTGAAGCGCCACCCGCCGTGAGCAGGGCGTTCGCCGCGAGCACCCGCGCGGCGGTTGCGCTGATCGCTGAGATCAATCGTCAGATCAAGGAGCTCGAGGCCGAGCTCACGAGCCATTTTGAGCAGCACCCGGACGCCGAAATCTACCGCTCCCTGCCCGGACTCGGTGTCGTCCTCGGCGCCCGGGTGCTCGGAGAGTTCGGGGACGACCCCGCACGCTACGAGTCGGCGAAGTCCCGCAGGAACTACGCCGGTACCTCGCCGTTGACCGTAGCATCCGGCCGCAAGCGGACCGTGCGGGCGCGCTTCGTCCGCAACCGGCGGCTCTCCGACGCCGCGGACCAGTGGGCGATGTGCTCACTGCAGGTCAGTCCCGGCTGCCACGACTTCTACCGGCGGCGGCGTGCTGCCGGCGACCTCCACCACCAGGCGCTGCGCGCCCTCGGCAATCGCCTCGTCGGCTACCTGCACGGCTGCCTCAGGACGCGCGCCCGCTACGACGAGGCCACCGCCTGGGCGCACCGCCACGACCGCGAGCAGCTCGCCGCTTGACGTCTTAGCACCCTGGGGTGTCTCTCCCCCGGGGGCGGGGACAGTCTGGAGGCGCTGCAACCTCTCGCTGCGGGCCGCCCTACTCCAGATCGCGCAGGCGCGGCACGAAGGCGTAGATGACGAGCGCCACCACCACGAGCAGCAGGGAGAAGCTGCCGAGGCCGACCTGCGGGCCCACGAACTCGGCGATCAGGCCGACGGCGAAGGCGCCGAGGGCCATCGTCCCGACCTGCATCATGAAGACGCTCGCGACGCGGCCGCGGTAGGCGTCCTCCACGTGCGTGTGCAGCAGCACGTTGTTGAGCACCTGCCTTCCCGCCTCGCCCACGCCGACGACGACCATGAGCGCGAGCGACAGCAGATAGTTCGAGGAGGCGGAGAAGGCCGTCAGTCCCAGTCCGGCCACCACCACACTCAGCAGCAGCAGCTTCCCGCGTTGTCCCGGCGGCAGGGATGCGAGGGCGAGCACCCCGACGAGTGACCCGATGCCCGCAACGCTCATCATGATGCCGAGCTGCGCCGCGCCCCCATCGAGCACGTCGGCGACGAACCCCGGGAGGAGGCGGATGTACGGCATCCCGAGGAACGAGGTCACGAAGCTGAGGGCGAGCAGCAGGAACATCGTGGGCGTCCGGAGGATGTAGGCGAGTCCCTCGCGCAACTCCTCGATCCCGCCGCGGGTACCCGCCGCTGCCGGGTCCGGCTCGCGCTTTGGCACCCGGAGGAGCAGCACGACGGAGAGCAGGAACAGCGCGGTCATCGTCACGTAGACCCACTCCGGGCCGATGATCGCGAGCATGACCCCGGCGAGCATCGGCCCGAAGAGGCGCATCGTGTTCATGCCCGCCATGTTGAGCGAGATGGCGTTCTGCAAGCGGGCCAGGCCCACGATCTCCGGCGGCATCGATTGCAGCGCGGGGAAGATCACCCCGCCGGTCGCTCCCTGCGCCATCGCCGCGATCAGCAGATGCTCGTAGCGCAGCATGTCCGCGAAGAGCAGCGCCGCCACCGCGGCCGCGGTCACGGCGGATGCGAGCTGGCCGACCTGGAGCACGAGCCGTTTGGAGCGCCGGTCGGCCAGCACGCCCCCGTAGAGGGAGAAGCCGAGCATCACCACGGATAGGAACAGCGCCATGGTTCCGAGCGCCGCGTAGGATCCGGTGAGCTCGTAGACGAGGTAGCCGCGCGCGAGCATCTGCATGTTCATCGTCGCGTTCAGGCTGAGCGTCGCGACGAAGAACCAGCGGAAGTCGCGGTCGTGCAGCGACTCGAAGGTGCGCGCCGAGGTCAGGCCGCCGAGCAGCCGCGAGGTCGCCGTGGGCCGCTTCGCGGCCGCGGGCAGGCGCACGCCCCCCGGAGCGGGCGCGTCGTCGCGGTCGTCGTCGCGGCGCTGTGAAGTCGTCGGCGTGTTCCCCGCGAGCGGCAGGCGGCCGGGTTCCGCCATCCGCCGCCCCTGATCGTCCCCGAGGACTCGAAGCGGCCTCTAGCCTAGCGCAGCGACGCGCCCGGCGAGGCGGGATGGCGCGCTACTGGAGGTCGCGCACCCTCGGCACGAAGACGTGCGCGGCGAGCGCCAGCCCCGCGAGCAGCAGGGCGAAGCTGCCGAGCCCCAGCTGCGGGCCCAGCACCTCGGCGAGCAGGCCGACGACAAAGGCGCCGAGCGCCATCGTCCCGACCTGCATCATGCTCTCGCCAGGGACGTCATCAAGGTGGAGGTCGGCGGCAAGGCGCTGCGCTATGCCGCGAAATGGACACCTGGCCCTACTTCGGAAGGCCACCACCCGTCGCAGCCCGGCCCCGGCTTAGCCTGCCGCGCGGAGCGCTCGGGACCCTCGTCCTAACCTGTCCCTTCGGCTCCATGCGGGAACCCTTCCACCCTCTCGTATGTAGTTCGCGCCACCCGCGCTGGCGCCGATAGCTATCCGAGCGGGGCGCGGGGGTGGATGTAGGGCGCCTGTGGTGCGCTCTGTTCCAGCGCAGGGGCCCGTCGACACCCCCTGGGCCTTGTCTGTGAATCGCCAGGATCTATTTACCACCAAACGGCGAGATCGCCAGGGTCTTTTGACCACTTCGCCAGGGTCTATTGACCACCCGGGCCGCCGGTACGGCCAGCATCGTCTGCATCCCCAGGGAAGGGAGCAGCGATGGCCTACCGGGAGGTGCATTGCGTGGAGATCAGGGAAGTCATCCGCCGCTGGCAGGCGGGACTCAGCCAGCGCCGGATCGCTGGCGGCACGGGAGTGTCGCGGCCGACGGTGCGGCGCTACATCGAGGCGGCGGAGGCGGCCGGGCTTGAGCCCGGCGGTCCCGAGCCGAGTGAGGAGCAGCTCGCCCGCCTGGCGACGCTGAGCCGGACCGGGCCGCGGCAGGCGGAGGCGCCGAGCGAGCAGCTGCTGGCGCCGTGGGCGGAGCAGATCGAGGGCTGGCTGACGGCCGAGCGCCTGCAGGTGACGCGGGTCCAGGAGCTGCTGGCCGAGCGCGGCTGCGAGGTCTCGTACAGCTCGCTGCGGCGCTTCATCCGGCGCCGCGGCTGGCGCCAGCGGCAGCCTGTGACCGTGCGCATGGAGGACGGGCCGCCGGGCGAGGTCGCCGAGATGGACTTCGGCCGGCTCGGCCTGGTCACGGATCCCGAGAGCGGCCGCCGGCGCACGGTGTGGGCGCTGATCGTGGTCTGGCGCTACTCGCGGCACTGCTTCGTCTGGCCCACCACCAGCCAGCAGCTGGGGGCGGTGATCGAGGGCCTGGAGGCGGCCTGGGCCTGTTTCGGGGGCGTGCCCCGCTACCTCGTCATCGATAACTTCCCGGCCGCCGTGGCCGGGGCCGACGCGCTGCACCCGCGCTTCACGCGGGGCTTCCTGGAGTACGCCCGCCACCGCGGCTTCATCAGCGACCCCGCACGCGTGCGCCGGCCCCGCGACAAGCCGCGCGTCGAGCGCAGCGTCCCGTACGTGCGCGAGCGCTTCTTCAAGGGTGCCCAGTTCCGCGACCTCGCCGAGATGCGCTCCGCCGCCCGGCGCTGGTGCCTGGAGGTGGCGGGGCAGCGCATCCACGGGACGACCCGCAGGCGCCCGCTCGAGGTCTTCCAGGAGGAGGAGCGCCCGCTGCTCGCCCCGTGGGACGGGGAACCGTACGAGCTGCCCGACTGGCGTACGGCGACGGTCCACGCAGACCACCACGTCGCCTGCCAGTACGCACTCTATTCGGTGCCGTCGGAGCTCTGCCCGCCGGGGCAGAAGGTGGAGGTGCAACTCGGCGCGAAGCTGGTGCGCATCTACCACCGCGGCGCGCTGCTCAAGGTCCATCCGCGCCAGCAGCGCGGCGGCCGGGCCACCGACCCGAACGACTACCCGGCAGAGCTCAGCCCCTACACGCGGCGTGCGCCCGAGCAGATCCAGCGGCGCGCGGCCGAGCTGGGCGAGGCCGTGGGCAGCTACGCCGAGCGGCTCTTCGAGGGACCCCTGCCCTGGGCGAAGCTCCGGCAGGGCCACAAGCTGCTGCGGCTCGCGGAGCGCTACTCCCCCGCCCGCCTCGATGCCGCCTGCCTGCGGGCGCTCGAGGTCGACCTGATCGACGTGCGCCGGCTCGAGCGCATCCTCGTCGAGGCCCTCGAGCAGGAGACCACCCCGCAGCAGCCGCCCGGGCCCCCGCCGCCGGGCCGCTTCGCCCGCCCCGGCGCCGTCTTCGCACTGACCGCCACGCAGACCACGACAGGAGCGTCACGATGACCGCCACGACCGCCGAACTCCGACCGCTGCTCAAGCGCCTCAAGCTGGGCCCGATGCTCGACACCCTGCCCGAGCGCATCGCTCTCGCGAGGCGCGACGGGCTCGACTACGCCGACTTCCTGCAGATCGTCCTCGCCGACGAGGTGAGCCGCCGCGACCACGGGCGGCTGGAACTGCGCCTCCGCCAGGCCGGCTTCGAGCAGCTCTGCAGGCTCGAGGACTTCGACTGGTCGGCACAGGTCCGCCTCGACCGCAGGCTGCTCGACGCCGCCTGCTCGCTGCGCTTCCTCGACCGCCGCGAGCACGTCCTGCTCGTCGGCCCCGTCGGCGTCGGCAAGAGCTTCCTCGCCCAGGCGCTCGGCTACGCCGCCGTCCGCTCCGGGCACAGCGTCCGCTTCGTGACTGCCGACCAGTACTTCCGCGAGCTGGCGCAGGCCCGGGCCGACCACTCCACCGAGAAGACGTTCCGCGCCTTCCTCGCCCCCGACCTGCTGATCCTCGACGACCTCGGGCTCCACCGGCTCAGCGCACAGCAGTCGATCGACCTCTACGAGCTGGTCATCGGCCGCCACCGCAGCTCCAGCTTCGTCATCACCTCCAACCGCGCCGTCGAGGAGTGGCTCGGCCTCTTCGACGACCCGATCCTCGGCAACAGCGCCCTCGACCGGCTCGCCAACGCCAGCTACCAGATCGTGATCGAGGGCGAGAGCTACCGCCAGCGACTCTCGCCGCACCGCGCCCTGCTCGAGCGGCCGCAAGGAGGTGATTGACGACACAGACAGGCACTGATATCAAGCCGCGTACCGGCTGCCCAGGGTGGTCAAATGACTCTGGCGACGACTGGTAAGAAGACCCTGGCGATCGACACCTTGTCGTCGCCCGCGCCCTACTCGTGGTCGAGGTAATCGAGGGGCACCCAACCATCGAGGTCAGCCGCGGTGCGGACGCGGACCAGAGTGTGATCCAAGTACGAAGAGGGGTGTGGACTGGCATAACAACCCGCGCCGCAGCTAAGGGAGACACGGGTTCCATCGGGCAGGCAGTCGAGAGCGAGGGCCCCTTCGCCGGGCTGCTCGCGGAGATCCACGCAGCCTCCCGTGCGAGCGACCACGAAGCTGAGTTCGTTGTCGAAGGGCGGAAACTCGATCCTGGGATGGAGAAGTGCCCAGTCGAAGATAACTCCGAGCCATCCCTCGTTTAGCACCCCTCTGTCCCACTCCCCTGACCCATAGCGCAGTTCGTCGTGGGTCTCGCCCCACAGGACCGGGCCCCAGTTCCGGAACGCCTCTCGGTAGGCATGCGGCGGGGAGTCGGCGGGCAGCGCGAAGCCCGGGGATATCCAGCGATCCCGCGCAGCGTCGTACACTCCGGCGAACTCGTACGCGAAGTAGCGGCCGTCACTCGTGGGGGCGGGGACCGGCCCTTGGGCCGATAGGGGGCCGGGCGGAACCGTCGGGAGCCTGACGAGTCCGGGCTCGGGGTGCACGCGAGCGACCGCGTGGCCGCCGAGCACGCCGACCACGAATCCTTCGCTGTTCGGGAGCCATTGGGCTTCCCAATACCCCTGGTACGTATAGGCCGAGAGCACGCGGAGGACCGGCTCGCACGTCTCCGCATCCGCGATGACTACCTGGTTCCAGGGTGGGTTCTCCGGGTAGTGACCGTGCCACTTGTGGCCCCCCGGATAGCCTTCTTGCCAGGCGACATAGCGGCCGTCGGGAGAAGGGCTCCCGCCGCAGGGCGGCTCTGCGGTCGCATCCTGGCCCTCGGATGGGCTCCCGAGAATGGAACCCGCGTAGCCAGTCTCGGCGACCACGGGCAGGGCGTCACCCTCCCAGCTGAAGAGGCGCCATTCGCTGCCGTTCCGGTCCTGCTCCGGACAGTAGTAGTGCACATCGACGAGTATCATGCGGGGCTCGGGACCGGGGTTTTCTGCCCAGCCAATCGAGTAGTAGTCGTTCCATGAGCCCTTCTGCCCCCATGCGGGCCGGGCGCCAGAGTAGTTGGCGCGCGCTGTAATCACCCGACACCCGTCGGGCGCTTCCGGCTCGAACAACACCTCGGGGCGGGATGCGGTGACGGGCATGCGGTACACCCTTTCGCCCCCGTGAGACGCGCCGACACGGACCGAGATCACGAGCGTCCGCCCGTCCGGTGAGAAGAACGAGTACTCGTCGAGGTTTCCCTCTAAGCCGCGCAGGGAGAACTGCGTTGTGGCCTCTCCCTCGCGGGTCATGAGCGTGAAGCTGCCGTCGCTTCGATCCTGGAAGAGCACGTGGTCGTCCGACAGCGCCGCGAGGTTGAGTGCGCGGCCGGGCCATCGCCAGACCTGCAGCGTCTCGCGATCGAGCAGCAGGTACACGGGTCCGTGTATCGAGGGGTACCCCGGCAGGTGAGGCGGCTTATCCGTGACGCGCGCGCCGACCCACCTGCGCGAGAGGACGCGATAGTCCGTCGGTCCCTCGTCCCACGGCGCTTCGGTGTACGGCGGACCGACGCGGTAGCCGTGTACGCGCCCCGCGAGCGTCTCCAGGGCGAACGCGCCCTCGGTCCAGTCGATGGCCTCGCCGGGCTCCCACGTCCTGTGCTCGAAGGCGCCCGGCGCGCGCTCGACGCACTCGAAGCCGGCGCAGGGCGTGAGGGCTGGAGCCGCGGACGGCGACGGAGTCGGGGCTGTGGGCGTCGCCGTGGGTGCGGGCGTCGAGGTGACTACCGGGGAGGGCGTGGGCGCCGGAGTTGGCGAGGGCGTTGCTGTAGCCGCCGGCGTCGCCGTCCGCTTGGGCGTCGCGGTGGTCCTTGGCATGGGTGAGGGCATCGCGGTGGGGGTTGGCGATGGAGTCGGTTCGGCCGTGGGCATGGGCGTCGCGGCGGGCGAGGCTGCCGCGGGCGGCGGGGGCTCCTCCGGGCCGCCGTCGCACGCCGTGAAGCTGGGCGAGAGCGAGAGCGCGAGTCCCGCCGCGAGCAGGATCGGCAGCGAACGGCGCAAGTAGCGCACAACCATCGCGCTCCCCTCCCCGGCACCTTCTCGGTTAACGAACGTTCTGGCGGGAAGGTTCCGGCGGGTGGCGGTAGGGGGTGCGGCTATGAGCGCCAAGGAGCAGGCAGTGGGCCTAGCTTGCCCCTCACCTGTCAACAACCTACGTGAGAGCTACACCTGGCGTAGCAGCGGCGCGCTACTGGAGGTCGCGCACCCGCGGCAGGAAGACGTGCGCGGCGAGCGCCAGCCCCGCGAGCAGCAGGGCGAAGCTGCCGAGCCCCACCTGCGGGCCCAGCACCTCGGCGATCAGGCCGACGACGAAGGCGCCGAGCGCCATCGTCCCGACCTGCATCATCAGCACGCTCATCACGCGGCCTCGGTAGGCGTCCTCCGCGTGCTGGTGAATCAGCACCACGTTGAGCGCCTGCCGCCCGGCCTCGCCGACCCCGACGATGAACATCAGGAAGAAGGACAGGATGAAGATCGAGGAGGCGGAGAACGCCGTCAGCGCGAGGCCCATCACCACCATGCTCAGCAGCAGCAGCCTCCCGCGGTGCCGCGGCGGCAGGGACGCGAGCACGAGCGCGCCGGTCAGCGAGCCGAAGCCCGCGAGGCTCATCAGGATGCCGAGCTGCGCCGCGCCCCCGTTCAGCACGTCGGCCACGAACCCCGGCATGAGGCGGATGTAGGGCATGCCCAGCAGCGAGGTCACGAAGCCGATCCCCAGCAACGAGAACACCGTGGGCGTGCGCAGGATGTACGCGAAGCCCTCGCGGAGTTCGAGGATCACGTTGCGGGCGCTCATCGAGCGCGGGCGTGGCGCACGCTTCGGCACGCGGGTGAGCAGGACGATCGAGAGCGCGAACAGCGCGGTCATGAGCACGTAGACCCACTCCGGCTCGGTGATCGCGAGCAGCACCCCGGCAAAGGCGGGCCCGAAGAGCCGCATCACGTTCATGTTTGCGGTGTTGAGGGAGACGGCGTTCTGCAACTGGGCCGCGGGGACGATCTCCGGCGGCATCGACTGGCGGGCCGGCATCATCAGCCCGCTGGTCACGCCCTGCGCGAACGCGGCGATCAGCAGGTGCTCGTAGCGCAGCAGATCCCCGAAAAGCAGCAGCGCGATCACTGCGGAGTTCACCACGGCTGCAACCTGCCCGATCTGGAGGATCATGCGCTTGGAGCGGCCGTCGGCGAGCACGCCCCCGTAGAGCGAGAAGGTGAGCATCGAGAAGGCGTGGACGAGCGCCATCGTGCCGAGTGCGGCATAGGACCCCGTCAGCAGGAAGACGAGGAAGCCGCGCGCCAGCATCTGCATGTTCATCGCGGCGTTCTGGCTGAGCGAGGCGATGAAGAACCAGCGGAAGTCGCGGTTGTGCAGCGAGTCGAAGGTGCGCGCCGAGGTGACGCCGCTGATCAGCCGCGCGGACGCCGTGGGCCGTTCCGCGTCCGCGTCGACGCCCACGCCGCCTCTCGAGGGCGCGTCCGGGCGGTCGTCGTCGCGGCCGTTGGGAGTCGTCGGCGCGTTCCCTCGCGAGCGGCCGGCGGGAACCGGCCGCGGTAATCGCCACGGGAGGATGCGAAGCGGGCTCCAGCCTACCGCAGGGTCACGCCGGGCGAACCCGCGTCCGCGCGGCCGGAGTTGGGCGCGACCCTGTGTGCGGCTCTGCGGGCGGATTCCGGAGCCCCGTCGTAGTGCATCCGGTCATGTACCCGCGCGGCCGTCTTCGGTCGCTCAGGGGTCATTCTTCCGTCGCCGGGCCCCTGTCCGGAACCGAGAATCGCGGGGCGTCTCGATAGGGGCGCTCAGGGTCCGCTCTATGAGCGTTTCACCTCTTCCCGGGGAGAAGGCGACGATCATCAGCGCTATGTAGGGAAGGACCGCGCCGAGCACGATCCAGAGCCACACACGCCGATGCTTGCTCCGGGCGAGATAGCCGGCCCAGGCCGCAGAGATCACGGACGCCAAGCCATATCCCGTGGAGATCGGCAAACCGAAGTCGCGTGGGCTGCCCTCCAGGAATCGCGCGCCGATGGGCGCAATGAGCGGGAAGAGGGCGCCCACTGGGGCCCAGATCCACGCACGACGCCCATTCTGGCGCGCGATACTACCCGCTACATAGGCGCCAATGATCGCGAACGCCGCGAGAAACATGTAATCCCAGAATGGGGAGACTTCCGGCCCGGCGGCGGATTCCACGGGAACAGACCTCGCTTCGATGGGGACCGCTGTGCCGTTCACCCACTCGTCGCGGGAGACGATGGTGTGGCTACGGGGCCCAGAAGCCAGCGTGACGATGGTGAACAGGGCGCCCAGCAGGGCCCACAGCCAGACCCGGCGGCCCTTCCTTGTGGCGACGGCGCCTGTCACAGCAGCGAACACAGCCATCAGCACGAGAAGCGGGGCGAGCTCCCCGGAAGGAGTCCCTTCGCCCCGGCGCACCACGGCTCACCGAGGGTTACGAGCAGCCGCGTCCAGCATACGGGGACGGACCACTCGACTCTTGTGACGCCCTCGTAACTCGGGAACTGCGGTCCCGGCGAGGCGGGAGCGTTGATCCACCAGCGCGCCGCCCCGATGCTCCGGAGGCCTGAGATGGCGCAGCGGGCGGCCGGGACGGGGCGCATCTGGCTACGAACGAACCCGCAACCCGCGGCGAGGAGACACGGTGGGCGGACCGTTGCTCACTCTTTCGTCGCCCGGCCGCTGGCCCGAGCCGCGAGTCGCGCGGCACCCGCTCTGCGGTCGATGGGGGCGCTCAGGCTCTCCTCAAGGAACGTTTCACCTCTTCCCGGCAGGGCGGCGACGATGATCAGCGCGATGTAGGCGAAGACCGCGCCGAACACTATCCAGAGCCAGACACGCCGGTCCTTGCTCCGGGCGAGATGGCCGGACCAGGCCGCGCACATCACGGACATGACGGCGTGGTACGTGGTGATCGGCGAATCGCGGTAGAGAGGGCTGCCTTCCAGGAGGCGGGCGACAACCTCGGGGGTGGTCGCGAACAGGGCTCCCAGCGGCGCCCAGATCCACCAGCGGCGCCTGTTCTCGCGGGCCACACCACCCGCTACCAGGGCGCCCCCGCCCGCGAACGTCACGATCACGAAGTAGGCCACCCACTGTCGACGAGCAGCGATTTTGTCAGTGCAAGAGAGCAGCGACTTTGTCAGTCCCGCCGTCTCCGTCGGAGGATGCCGCGGCGCCGGTCTGGCGTCCAGGCACGCCGTTGGCCCGGACGTAGCTGCTGACGGTGTCGCGGGAGATCCCGAGCAGCCTGGCGGTCGCCCGCATCGAGAGTCCCTGTAGCTGCGCCTGCTGGATGGCCTTCCAGCGGGCGAGCTGTCGGGGCGTGGGTGGGCGGAGCTGCTTGCTCCCGGGCGCGGGCTTCACGGCGGCCCCGTTGGGCGCACCCTCCACCGCCGGGACGGCAGGCGCCACGGGGAGTCGCCGGGGTGCTCCTCCAGAGCCGAGCCCTGAGGCGATGCGCTCGTGGTCCGGGTTCCGGGCCAGCTCGGAGCGCGCCGCCCTCAGCACCCCCGCGCGCGGCGGCGCCTCGCGCGAACGGATCGTCTCCCCCTGGTGCAGGACGGAGAGCTCGCCGCCCGGGCGCTCCAGCACCTCGACCTGCGTCCCGGCGTAGCTGGTCCGCTCGGGCCCGGGCAGCAGCTGGAGCGTGCGCCAGCGGTACTTGACCGTGTTGTCGCGCGCGACGCTGCGGGGGTGCCGGAAGCCGAGGATGGAGGCGAGCGGGAGCGCGCGGTCGAGCGCGCGGTAGGCCACCTCGGGCTCTGCCGCCGGGACCCGGAAGCGGGCGTTGAAGCGCGGCAGGAAGCGCTCGAGCACGGTCTGGGCCTCGGCGATGGTGGAAGCCGAGGCGTCGCTGAGTTCGGTCACCAGGCGGTCCTGGAACGTCCCTGCGGCACGTTCAACGCGGCCTTTCGCCTGCGGTGAGCGGGCGAAGATCTGGGTGATCCCGAGTTCCCGCATCGCCCGTGCGAATTGGGTTGCGACCTTCAGGCCGCGCCGTCCGTCGGAGGAGGCTTTGAAGACGCCGTGGCGGTCGCTGTACAGGGCGAGCGGGATGCCGCAGCGCCGGACGATCTCCTCCAGCAGCAGGAAGTAGCCGCGCGCATCCTCGACGGGGCGGAAGAGGGCGTGCACGGCTGCGCCGGTCGCATCGTCGACGGCGAGCAGCAGGGCGAAGCGCGGGCCGCGCTGCTCGAGCCAGGCGTGGTGGCTGCCGTCGACCTGGAGCAGCATCCCCTCCTGGGGCATCCGCTCACGCCGGACACGGTGCTCGGGCGGCCGGCGGCGGCGGGGACTCGCGATGCCGGCCCGCGCCAGGAGCCGGCGGACCGTCCAACTGCTCACGTCCAGGCCCTCGTGCTCCCAGAGCAGCTCGGCGAGGTGGGTGTGGTTCGCTCCCGGGTAGCGGGTGCTGGCGAAGCGCACCACGGCCGAGGCGACGACGGCCGGGACGGCGTTGTGCGGACGGCGCCCGCGGTTGCCGTGCCCCAGCGCGGCGGTTCCGCGCGCACGGTAGGCGGCGAGGAGCCGCCACGCGTGTCGCTCGCTGATGCCCAGGATCTCGGCGGCCTGCGAGGCCCGCAGATCTCCGGCCATCACCCTGTCGAGTACGTAGCGTCGTGCTTCTTCGGACTGCTGCACCTGTCACCCCCTGCTCGCTGGCTGGGGACTGACAGAATCGCTGCTCCGTTAACTACTGACCGAATCGCTGCTCAACGACACACCCATGCAGGGAATTCCAGCTCACCAGCGAATTCCACAGGGAACACTCCTCGCGTAGCCAGCCGGCCGCGCCTTCCGCCGACGCGTCCCGGCCACTGGCACAACGTACATGACGGGCTGGACGCAGGAACGTCCCGTGGTTCAATCTCGCCAGCGGGGCACGCGCCGGGCGGGCCAGGAGACGAGGGTGTCGCCCTCGGCGCTCGCGAGTTGGCGCTGATGACCTTCAACGACCCTGCCGGGCTCTCCATCCGTGATCGTGCGCGCGCCGAGTCGCGGTGGGCGGTCGCGATGCTGGTCGGCCTCTCGATGACCGCGCCGCTCGCGATCGACATGTTCCTCCCGTCGATGCCGAACATGGCCAGGGAGTTCTCGGCCCCGACCTCGACGATCCAGCTCGCGGTCACGCTCTTCCTGCTCGCGTTCGCGGCCTCGCAGCTCGTCTACGGGCCGGTTTCGGACCGCTTCGGACGCCGCCCCGCGCTCATTGCCGGCCTTCTGCTCTTCATCGCGGGCGGGGTGCTGTCGCTGTTCGCGTGGTCGGCGGAGGCGCTGATCGTTGGGCGCATCATCCAGGGAATCGGCGGCGGCGCCGGCCCCGCGATCGCTCGCGCGATGGTGCTCGATGTGTTTGGGCGGAGTCGCGCCGCGCGGGTGATGGCCTACATGACGATCGCCACGCCGCTGGCGCCGACGCTCGCGCCGATCGTCGGGGGCGTGCTGCAGGATCTCTTCGACTGGCGCGCCGTCTTCGTGACGCTGATCGGCATCGGCGTGTTCCTGCTCATCGCCTACCGGCTCGTGCTGCCCGAGACGAACGTGCGGCGCGACCGCAGCGCGCTCGGCGCCGTGCAGATGAGCCGGAACTACGGGGCGTTGCTGTCCAGCCGCACCTTCCTCGCGTACGCGCTGACGATGGGGCTGATGTTCAGCGGCCAGCTGGTCTTCATCTCCGGCTCCTCGTTCGTGCTGATCGACGAGCTCGGGCTTTCGCCCGGCATGTTCGGCCTCGGCTTCGGCTTCGTGGCCGTCGGCATCATGTGCGGGGCCTGGCTGGCGAGCCGGCTGGTGGTGCGCTGGGCGAACTCGCAGGTGGTGCTGCTAGGCGCCATGCTTGCGGCGAGTTCCGGCGGCGTCATGGCGGCGCTCGCCTGGGGCGGCGTCGCCAGTCCCTGGGCCGTGTTGTTGCCGATGTTCGTGTTCGCCGCGGCAAACGGAGTCGCCCGCCCGCCGGCGATGGCCGGCGCCTTGATCCCCTTCGAGCGCATGGCCGGCCTCGCGTCGGCGGTGCTCGGCTTCGCCCAGATGGTCTTCGCCTCGCTCTACAACATCAGCTTCAGCATGCTTATCGAGCTGGATCAGGTCGCGCTCGCGAGCGGCATCGCCGCAGCGGCCGCGGTCAACCTCGTGCTGCTGCTGCTGCTCCGCCCGCCCGCCACGGTGGAGCGCCCAGCGGCGGCGGGGTCGTGATCGAGGCGGGCGCGCCGCAGCCTGCCCGCCTCGCCGCGACGCTCTAGAATCGCTCGGCCGCCGGTACGAGTCCCCGAATCGACCCGGGAAGGATGCACCCGATGCCGCCAGCGACCGGAACGCCCGCCTTCGAGGATCTGCCGACCATGGACGAGGGCAGCGAGGAGCGCCACGCCTGGGATGTCTGGGGGCGCGATGACCAGGTCGGAGCGTTCAACCGGCAGACGGCTGAACACGTGGTCGCCGCCGCGCGGCTGGTCCGCACGGGCAAGGTGATCAACCTCGATCTCCCGCTCAACGAGCCGGACCCGCCGCTCAGCCATCGCACCCGCTTCATGCACCACGTCGAGACCGGACGCCAGACGCGCGACGACTGGCTCGACGGCTTCTACCTGCAGGGCTCCAGCCAGTGGGACGCCCTCTCGCACGTGCGCTACCGCCAGTACGGCTACTGGGGCGGCCGCCAGGACGAGGACGTCAACGAGGGCCGCGAGTGCGGCATCGACCAGTGGGCGGAGCGCGGCATCGTCGGGCGCGGCGTGCTGATCGACGCCAAGCGCCACTACAACTGCGCGCCCGACGAGCGCTTCCCGATCACCGGCCCGATGATCGAGGAGATCGCGGACGCACAGGACGTGGCGATCGAGCCCGGCGACACGCTGCTGCTGAACACCGGCTGGCTTGAGTGGCTGCTCTCGCTCGACCTCGACACGCGTCTGGGCATGCAGGGGTCGGTCGCGCCGAACCCGGACGGGATGCAGGCGCCCGGCCTCGACGGCCAGCGCGAGACGGCGGCGTGGCTGTGGAACCGCGGCATCAGCGCCGTGGCCGCCGACACGCACGCGATGGAGGCGCTGCATGTGAAGCCCGAGGAGGGCTTCCAGCACCGCCGCCTGCTGCCGATGCTCGGCATCGCGATCGGCGAGTACTTCAGCCTCGCCCCGCTCGCGGCGGACTGTGCGGAGGACGGTGTCTACGAGTTCATGCTCGTCTCCTCGCCGCTCAACATCCTCGGCGGCGTCGGCTCGCCGCCCAACGCCTACGCGATCAAGTAGCGGGCGGCGACCGAGGCGTTCCGGCGATGGCGGAGCTGCTGCTCGACGGGGGCGCCCTCGAGGGCGTGCGCGTGCTCGAGCTGGGGACGGCCATCGTCGGGCCCTACTGCGCGCAGAACCTCGCCGACCTCGGGGCGGAGGTGGTGAAGATCGAGCCGCCGGGCGGCGATCCGGTGCGACTGCTCGCCGGCTTCGCGCCGAACGAGAGCAAGCTCTTCCACACGCTCAACCGCGGCAAGCGCAGCGTGGTCCTCGATCTGCGCGGGGAAGCCGGGCGTGAGGCAGTGCGCCGCCTGATTCCCGGATTCGACGTGTTCGTGATCAACACGCGCCCCGGCGTACCGGAGCGGCTGGGCATCGACTACGAGACGCTGCGAGGGCTGCGCGAGGATCTGATCTACGTCGAGCACACGAGCTACGGCACGCGCGGCCCGGACGCCCAGCGCCCCGGCGGCGACGTGGTGATCCAGGCCTACAGCGGGCTAATGGCCGCCGAGAGCAAGATCGACGAGTCCGGCGCGCCGCAGCGCATGAGCAGCACCGTCCTCTCCGACTATGCCGGCGGCATCGCCGGCGCGATGGGAGTCTGCGCGGCGCTCTACCGGCGCGAGCGCACCGGCCGCGGGCAGTACATCAGCGCGCCGCTGGTGGCGGCCGCCGTCTCCTTCCTCTCCTACTACGTGTCCCGCCTGCCCGCCGTCGACGCCGTGACCAGCGACCCGATGCTGGAGCGCGTGCGCGCCGTTCGCGAGGGCGGCGGCGGCTACCGCGAGGTCATCGAGGCGCGCGGACTGCAGGTGCTGACCCAGAACGCGGCGGGTCTGCTCTACACCAACGGCTACTCCGTCCGCGACGGCGCGATCGTGCTCGGCGCGGTCAGCCCGGAGAACCGCGACCAGATCCGCGCCGCGCTCGGCATCGAGGACGACCCGACCGCCGATCCGGACTTCAACGCGCTCGACCCCGACAACTGGCCTGTGATCGAGGCGGTCCGCGAGCGCATCCGCTCCGTCATGCGCGAGCGCACGATGGACGAGTGGATGGAGGCGCTCGACGCTGCCGGCGCGCCTGCCTCGCGGGTCAACCTGCCCGAGGAGGTCGCCGACGAGCCGCAACTCGAGGCGCTCGGGCTTCTGCTCGATCTGGAGCACGAGCTGACCGGCCCCGAGCGCATGGTCGGCGCGCTCGTCGAGATGTCGGAGAGCGCAACCGGCGCGCGCCGGGCCGCGCCGACCCTCGGCCGCGACACCGTCGAGGTGCTGGCGGAGGCCGGCTTCAGCGCCTGCGAGATCGAGGCGCTGACGGCGTAGGCCGCTCGCTCCGCGCCCTGCTGCGGGCGGGCCGCGGCTTGCGACGGCCTGCGGTATAAGGTGAACGCCGCCGGAAGGAGGCTCGATGGCCGAGGCGCTTGACGACGTGCGTGTCCTCGATCTGTCCGAGGGCATCGCGGGGCCGTTCTGCACGAAGCTGCTGGCGGCGCTCGGCGCCGACGTGGTCACCGTCGAGGCGCCGGGGCGCGGCGACCGCGCGCGCTCCTACGCACCATTCCCGGACGACGAGCCGCACCCCGAGCTGAGCGGGCTCTTCCTCTACCTCAACACCGGCAAGCGCAGCGTCACGCTGGACCTCGAGCAGGCATCCGGGCGTGCGCTCTGCCGCCCGCTCGCGGACTGGGCCGACATCGTGATCGAGGACTTCGCGCCCGGACGCCTCGACGGCTGGGGGCTCGGCTACGAGGCGCTCGATGCGGCGCGCGACTCCTCGCGGCCGGGCGTGATCGTGGTCTCGGTGGCGGACTTCGGGCAGAGCGGGCCCTACCGCGACTGGCAGGCGACGGACCTGACGGCGCTCGCCCTCGGCGGCTCGCTCTACATCGCCGGCGACGAGGACCGCGAGCCGCTCAAGATCGGCGGCCGGCCGGCGCAGTTCTTCGCCGGCCTCTCGGCCTTCAGCGGCGCGCTGATCGCGCTCCACTACCGCGACGCGAGCGGCGGCGAGGGCCAGCACGTCGACGTCTCGATGCTCGAGGGCATCGCGACCGCACAGGAGTACCCGGGCGCGGCCTGGGCCTACAAGCGCGAGATTCGCGTTCGGGGCCCCGGCCACGCGCCGATGTTCGAGGTGGACGACGGCTACCTCGGGCTGATGTTCCCGCAGGCCCGCTGGCCGCGCTTCTGCGAGCTGATCGGGCGGCCGGAGATCGAGCACGATCCGCGCTTCGAGGGCGCGCGGCAGCGCCGCGACCATATGGACGAGCTGCGCGAGGTCGTCGCCGAGTGGACCGTGGGCAGGCGCAAGGCGGACCTCTACCACGAGGCGCAGGCCGTGCAGACGCCCGCCGGCTACGTCTGCACGGCGCCCGACTTGATCGAGTCGCCGCAGTTCATCGAGCGCGAGTTCTTCAGCGAGATCGACCACCCGGCGACGGGGCCGCTGCTCTACCCCGGCCTGCCGTTGCGCTTCGGCACGGAGCGCCCCCCGCTGCGCCGCGCGCCGCTGCTCGGCGAGCACAACGCCGAGGTCTACGGCGAGCTGCTGGGCTGCAGCGCCGCCGACCTCGCGCGCATGCGCGGCGCGGGGGTGATCTAGTGGCCGCCGAGCAGGCCGCACCGGGCGACCGAGGGGCACAGGGCGCCCTCGCGGGGCTGCGCATCGTCGACCTCTCGCAGGTCTGGGCCGGGCCGCTCGCGCTCAAGCTGCTCGGCGACATGGGCGCGGACGTGATCAAGGTCGAGTCCGGCCGCCGCACGGACACCGCGCGAGGCGACCCCAACCCGCAGTCGAGCACCGCGATCTACCCCGACGACGACCCCGGCCCGGAGCCGTGGAACCGCGCCGGGCTGTTCAACGACCGCAACCGCAGCAAGCGCGGGATCTGCCTGGACCTCACCATGCCCGAGGGCATCGCGACGCTGAAGCGCGTCGTCGCGGCCTCGGACGTGGTCGCGGAGAGCTACCGCTTCGGCGTGCTGGAGCGCCTCGGCGCGGGCTACGAGGCGATCCGCGCGGTGAAGCCGGACATCGTCTACGTCTCCTTCTCCAGCCAGGGCGCGACGGGGCCGGAGCGCGCGTACGGCTCCTACGGCGCGATCCTCGAGCAGACGGCGGGCATCGCCTCGATCACCGGCTACCGCGACGGCCCGCCGACCACTTCCGGCACCTTCTTCCCCGACCCTGTCGTGGCGATGCTCGGCGTCGGCGCGATCCTCGCCGCCGTGCGCCGCCGCGACCGCAGCGGCGAGGGCTCGTTCGTCGACCTCTCGCAGCGCGAGGTCACGACCTCGATCGTGCCGGAGATGCTGATGGACTACACGATGAACGGTCGCACGCGCGGCCCGCAGGGCAACCGCCACGAAGTCCATGCCCCGCAGGGCGTCTACCCGTGCGCGGGCGAGGACGCCTGGATCGCGATCAGCGTGCGATCGGACGCCGAGTGGCGCTCGATCGCGGAGCTGATCGGCGGCCCGGAGCTGGCCTCGGACGCGCGCTTCGCGACGCTGCTTGGCCGGCGTCGCCACCACGACGAGGCGGACGCGCTGATCGCCGCCTGGACGCGCGAGCGCGAGCCGCGCGCGACGATGGAGCAGCTACAGGCGCTCGGCGTCGCCGCCGGCATGGTGCATCGCGGCGACACGCTGATCGAGGATCCGCAGCTGGTGGAGCGCGGCTTCTGGGAGTCGGTGGACCATCCGGCGGCGGGCCGCATCCCGCACCTCAGCCGCCCCTTCAAGCTGAGCCGCACCCCCGGCCGCACGCCGCGCCCCGCCCCCATGCTCGGCGAGCACACCGAGGAGGTGCTCCGCGACATCGCCGGCCTCTCCGATTCCGAGATCGCCCACCTCGCCGCCCTCGGCGTCACGCGCAACGTACCGGACGCTGCTGCGGGGCGGTGAGGGGCAGGGCTGTCAAGTGTCAGTAAAGGTAGTCTCCTGGAACGTCGCGCAGCGGAGCGAGCCTTGGCGTGTCCTCATCGACATGGATGCGGACATCGCGCTCTTGCAGGAGGCCAGCGCACCGCCGCCGGAGATCGCAGGCCAAGTCGACGTGGATCCCGCCCCCTGGCGCACCGCCGGTGCGCGCAACCGGCCGTGGCGGACGGCTATTGCAAAGCTCTCGGATCGCGTCAGCGTGGAGTGGATCGAGGCGAGGCCGCTCGAGGATGCACGTGGCGGGGAGTTCGCCGTCAGCCGTCAGGGCACACTCACGGCAGCTGTCGTGAGCTCGCCCGACGTTGATCCCTTTGTCGCCATCTCCATGTACTCGCTATGGACGCGGCCCCACGCATCCACCGGCAGCGAACGGATTGTCTCGGACGCCTCGGCTCATCACCTGGTCTCGGACCTGTCCGCGTTCATCGGGAGCCAGAGGGGCCATCGCATTCTGGCTGCCGGAGACCTCAACATCCTTCACGGTCACGGGGAGCATGGGAACCGATACTGGGCCCTACGTTACGGCACGGTCTTCCAGAGGATGAAGGCGCTGGGTCTGCCCTTCATCGGTCCTCAACACCCTCACGGTCGGCAGGCAGATCCATGGCCCAGGGAGCTTCCTCGGGGAAGCGCCAATGTGCCCACGTACTACTCGGTCCAGCAGGGGGGTCCTGCTGCAGCGACCCGGCAGCTGGATTTCGTCTTCGCCTCCCGGGGGTTGGCCGATTCAGTAAGTGTGCGCGCTATCAACGAGCCGGAGCAGTGGGGGCCTAGCGATCACTGCCGCCTTGAGATCGAGGTCTCGTAACGGGGGGCGGAAGCAGCCCTGTGGAAGCACTCAGGGGGCTTCATACACCACGACGCTGGCCTGGACGGCGGGCTTGATGATCAGCGCGTGGCTGTGCTTGTAGCGCTCCACGTCCTCGGGCGAGACCACGATCGCATCAACCGCCACTCCGACGCCGCGGAGCCTCCCGTAGATGCGCGCCATGAGGCCGAGCGCGTCCACTCCATCCTTGATGATGAGCAGGTCGATGTCGCTGTTGGCGTCCGCGTCGCCGCGGGCCGCGGCCCCGAAGAGGATGATCTTCTCGGGCTCCGCCACCTCGACGATGCGGCCGATTGCGTCGTCCAGCGTCGCTTGATCAAGCATCGTTCCACCGCCAACCGGCCGTATCGGGGGTACAGTAGAGCCGCGCAGGAGAGCCGTGACAACCGAATCCGACCGCATTGCCCGCCTCGAAGGCGCCTACGAGCACCTTGCCACGAAGGCCGATCTCCAGCAGATGCGCTCCGAGCTTGAACGCCACTTTTTCACGTACTCCATCGGAATCATCTCAATCGCAACAGCGGTCATCCTGGCCGCGATCAGATTCTGGTCATGATCCGGGCAGGACTCTGCCCGGCAATCTCACCTCCAGGAATGCTGCTGATCTGAGATACCTGCTGCCGCCTACGTCGCGTCGTCGAGGTAGCGGTCGCCGATGATCTCCGCGGCGAGGAGCTGGGCGTAGCGCTCGTCGCTGACGCCGAGGAGGTCTTGCAGCACCTCGCGGTTGTGCTGGCCGAGCAGCGGGGCCGGGGTGCGGATGCGCAGCGGGCGCTCGCGGAAGCGCGCGACCGGGGTCGGGTAGCTGTGAGTGCCGGCCGCCGGGTGGTCGACCTCCTGCCAGAAGCCGCGCTCCCGCAGGTGCTCGTTGTCGCGCAGCTCCTCCTGGCGCAGCAGCTCCGTGGCGGGCACGCCCGCGGCCTGCAGCCGCTCCATCAGCTCGCGCGCCGCGTGCTGCGAGGTCCACGCCTCGACCAGCGGCTCGAGCTCGTCCTGGTGCTCGTAGCGCGCCTCGAGGGTGGCGAAGCGCGGGTCGTCGGCCAGCTCCGGCGCGCCCATCTCCGCGGCTAGCGCGGCGAACTGCTCGTCGCTGTCGACGGCGATCGCGATCCAGCGGCGGCGGCTCGACTCGGTCTGCTCGCCCGGCGCGTCGACGCAGCGGAAGACGCCGCTCGGCGCCTTCGAGGGGTGGCGGTTGCCGAACGTCCCGCGCACGCGCCCGTTGAAGGAGTAGTCCATCAGCGCCCACGAGATGTGATGCAGCCCGGCCTCGACGTGCGAGAGGTCGATCATCTGCCCTCGGCCCGTGCGCTCGCGCGCGAACAGCGCGGCCTGCACGGCGAAGGCGACGTGGATGCCGGCGTTGGGGTCGCCGTGCGCGAGGCCGGGCGTGAAGGAGGGATCGCTGTCGCGGTAGCCTCGCAGGAAGGTGTGGCCGCCGAGCGCGTCCATCGTGGGGGCGAAGCCCTTGAAGCCGCGGTAGGGGCCGGTCGTCCCGAAGCCGGGGAAGCGCGCCTGGATGATGCGCGGATTGAGTTCGGCGAGCCGCGGGTAGTCCAGCCCGAACTTCTCGACGACGCCCACGGCGTTGTTCTCGATGTAGACGTCGGAGACGCGCACCAGCTCGCGCAGCAGCTCGATGCCGTCGGGCCGCTCGATGTCCAGCGTGATGCTCTTGTGGTTGCGCTTGGAGTAGTTGAAGTGGGCGTTGCGGTTCCAGAAGCCCTCGCTCGGGTCGCGGTCCGTGTAGAGCGCGCCGAACGGGCCCTGCAGGTAGAGCTCGGGCAGGTTGCGGTAGTTCGAGCGCGTCGGGTTGACGTGCTGGATCGACTCGATCTCGATCACGTCGGCCCCGAGGTCGGCGAGGATCAGGCTGGCCGCCGGCCCCGCCCAGACGATCGCCTGGGAGAGCACGCGCACGCCCTCGAGGGGCAGCCGCGCCTCGCGGCGGGGTTCGGGAGCGGCGTCAGACGACATTGCGCTGCCTCAGGATCGAGACGTCCTCGGGGGTGTAGCCGAGCTGCTCCGTGAGCACCTCGAGGGTGTGTTCGCCGAGCAGCGGCGCGCGGCGGATCGAGGCCGGCGTCTCGCTCATCTTGAACTGCGCGCCGGGGTACTCGCGGGGGCCGGTCTCCGGGTGGTCGAGCTCGACGAAGTAGCCGCGAGCGCGCAACTGGCGGTCGGCGAAGAGATCGGCGGTGGTGTTGAGCGCCGCGACGGGGACGCCCTGCGCCTGCGCGGCGTCCATCACCTCGATCTTGGTGCGCTCCAGCAGCCAGGGGTAGATCAGCGCGTCGATTTGCGGTCCGAACGCCGGGTCGAGCAGGTTATCGGAGTAGCTGGTGTCGTCGATCAGGTCCTCGCGGCCGACCATGCGGCAGAAGCGGTCCCACCAGTAGGGGTAGCAGAGGAAGTTGACGTAGCCGTCCTTGCAGGGCAGCTGGCCGCCGTAGACGCCCGCGGGGAAGGCGCTGGCGCGCAGGTTGCAGTCCTCGGTCACGAACAGTTCGCCGCCGTAGGAGTAGGCCATCAGGTTCTGCGAGGCGCGGTCGAGCGAGCAGGCGAGCACCTCGTGGATTGAGATGTCGACGCGCTCGCCCTGCCCGAAGCGCACGCTCGAGGTGATCGCGCCGAGGCTGTAGGAGGCGCACATCGCCCCGGCGAGGAAGAGCGGGGCGTAGAGCCAGGGCCGGGTCGGCTCGCGGCCGGGGTAGGCGGTGACGGCCAGCCCGCCGCCCATCGCGTAGAGCAGCATGTCGTCCGCCTCGAAGTCGCGGTACGGCCCGTGCTGCCCGAAGTTCGAGATCGAGACGAGCGCGGCGGCGGGGTTCAGCTCGGCGAGCTGCTCCTCGCTCAGGCCGAGGCGGGCGAGCGTGCCGGGCCGGAAGTTCTCGACGACGGCGTCGCTGTCGGCGGCGAGGCGGCGCAGGATCCGCTGCCCGCTCTCCGTCTTGAGATTGAGGGTGACGCTGCGCTTGCCGGTGTTGAGGTCGAGGAACAGCCCGCTGCGTTCGAGGTGCGGCTCGTCGTCGGGGAAGGGGCCGGCGCGCCGCGCCGGGTCGCCGCCCTCGGGGCGCTCGATCTTGAGCACGTCGGCGCCGTAGTCGCTGAGCAGCTTGGTGCAGTAGGGGCCGGCGACCCCCTGCGTGAGGTCGAGGATCCGCAGTCCCTCGAGGGCGCCCTCGCTCATCGCTGCTCCTCCCGAGCCGTGGCCGGACTCGCCGCTGGACTATAGATGCAGCGGCGCTTCACGATGAAGCGCGAGGCGGGGACGAGGGGCCGGTTCCCGCCCTCGCGCCCTCGCGGCCCGCTGCCCGGGATGCACCCTGCGCTCATGGCATACGACCTGGAGGTCATCGCACGGGAGTGCGCTGACGCGTCGGACGCTCCGCCGCTGCTGTTCGTGCATGGCGCGGGCCACGGGGCATGGTGCTGGGCCGAGCATTTCCTCGACTTCTTCGCCGAGCGCGGGTTCAGCTCGTACGCGCTGAGCCTGCGCGGCCACGGGAGGAGCGGCGGTCGCGAACGCCTGCGCTGGACCTCGATCGCGGACTACGTGAGCGATCTCGAGCAAGTAGCCGTCGGCCTGCCGCGCGATCCGGTGCTGGTCGGCCACTCGCTGGGCGGCCGGGTCGTGCAGACGTACCTCGAGACGCACGAGGCGCCCGCCGCCGTGTTGCTCGCGCCCCCGCCCGTGGGCGGCATGCTGCGCCCGGCTGTGCGAACGTTCCTGCAGCATCCGTGGCTCTCGATACAGGTGATCGCCACCGGGAAGCCGCGCAGGCTGCTCGCAAGCCCCGAACTCGTCAGGAAGTTCTCCTTCTCGCCGGAGCTGAGCGAGGAGCGGGTGCGCGAGTACGCGGCCCTCATGGGCAGTGAGTCCTTCCGCGCCTTCCTCGAGCTGGTCTACACGCGGCCGGACCCCGCGCGCATCCGAGGCGTCCCGCTGCTGGTGCTCGGCGGGGGTCGCGACTACTTCATCCGGCCGTCCGCGATCCGGCGCACGGCGGACGCGTACGACGGCGAGTGGAAGGTCCTTCCGGGCGTCGCGCACGACCTGATGCTGGATGCCGGCTGGCGTGATGCTGCCGAGGCGATGCTGGAGTGGCTGCAGCGGACGCTGGTGTCTCGCGAGCGGTAGTTGGCTTCGGGGTCCGGTCGAACCCCATTAGGGGGCCGGACGGGCTGCGGAGGGCCGCGCCCTGCCTCCTGAGCCGGGTGGGGGCGTGGGGGCTGCGCCCCCCACAGAATGAAAATCCGAGGGCGGGTGGGCGGGCCGGAGCCGCCCTGCGAGGTATCCCTCGCGTCCACGACACGACCGTGCGCGTGCTCGTCCGGGATGGGGGTGTGGGGGCGCAGCCCCCCACAGCAGACACGCGCCTGCCTTCAAAGCCCGCAGGGCGGCAGGGTTGAACGCAACGAGCTTATCAAACGGCTCCTAGCGGACGAATGCGAGTTGTGCGGGTCAACGGAGGATGTGCAAGTCCACCACGTCCGCGCACTCCGCGACCTGAACGTGAAAGGCCGAGGTGCCAAGTCCCCGTGGGCACAAGTCATGGCCGCCAGACGGCGCAAGACCCTCGTGGTCTGCCGTCCCTGCCACCTGAACGCCCACGGCGGAAACTGGAATCCGCAACAGCAGCGGTAGTTAATGTCCCCAGCTTCGGCAGACCAAAGCTGACCAGAGCGTTTACCTTTGACAGGATGCGGGGTTCATAATACCCAGCGGAGGCAATAAGGCATGAGCGTAGATAAGCAGACCAGAATAGGCATAGGAGTCGCGCTCGGAGCCGGGGTAGGCGTGGCGTTCGGCGCGGCGTTCGGCGCGGCGTTCGGCAACGTCGGCGTCGGCGTGGCGTTCGGCGTGGCGTTCGGCGTGGTAATAGGAATTGTCGTGGCAGTAGCGCTTGGGGGCCGAAGTGGTGACGAGGGCTAGATAGTGGTGACACTTCCTAGACACTACCGCTTTGTAAAGACACTGGAGAGCCGGATGCGGTGAAAGCCGCACGTCCGGTTCGGAGGGGGGCCGACGGAAAAGTACTCCGGTAACTCGGAGTAACTCGCCGGCGGCCTACCGTACACGACTCGGAAGACAAGCGGACGGAGCACGCCTTCCTGACCCAGACCACGCGCTACCTGGCCGAGGGCGGGCTGCTGGTGTTCATCGTCCCCAGGCAGCGCCTCGCGGTCTCGGCCCGCTACCCGTCCACCCACTACGGGCGGATGCGGTGCTGGGCCTTCCCGCACCCTGAGCGGGAGGTCTTCGACCAGGTGGTGCGGCGGATCCTAATGGGGTCCGCCGCGCGTCAGTAGGCGCCCTGCGCCTCGAAGATGCGGCGCGGGTTGCCGGTGGTCATCGCCTCGATCTGGTCCTCGGCGACGCCGAGGCGGCGCAGGCCGGGGACCACGATGTTGGGGACGGTGAGGAAGTTCGCCTCCGGCAGCGCGCGGTCGAGGATCTCCCGAGGCACGCCCTGCATGTGCGGCGAGGTGTCGTGGCTGAGCACGATGCGGTCGGCGTAACCGCGCGCGCAGAGCTTCGCGATGGTGTCGGTTCGCTCCTCGGTGGTCGCGGCGAGGCCGGATCCGAAGCGGTCCATCCCGATCGCGCTGCCGCGCTCCATCAGCCCGCTCAGGTAGTCGAGGTCCGTCGAGTCGCCGGAGTGGCCGATCACGACGCGCGTGAGGTCGACGCCCTCGGCGGCGAAGACGCGCTGCTGGTCGGCCCCGGAGCCGGCGAACGGGTTGCTGTGCGTCATGATCGGGACGCCGCTCGCGCGGTGCGCGAGCGCGATGGCGCGCAGTTGCAGCTCGTCGTCGGGGCCGTACTCCTCGGTCGCGATCTTGAGCGCTCCCGCGCGGATGCTGGTGCCGGCGATGCCGGTGTTGATGTCGTGCAGGTAGAGCTCGACGACGGGGTCCGGCGTCCTGCGGCGGAAGTAGTTCGGCACCCTGAGGTGCACGCCGGTGGCGGCGATGACGTGCAGCTCCGTCTGCTCCGCCACCTCGGCCATCAGCCGGATGTCGCGCCCGAGGTCCACGGTCGTCACGTCGACGATCGTGTCGACGCCCGCCGCGCGCGCCTGCTCGCAGAAGGCGGCGGCGGCGGCCACCTCGGCCTCGCGATCGAAGAGTTGCGGGTAGTTGTCGTAGAGCGCGGGCGTCTGGAGGAAGAGGTGCTCGTGCATCAGCGTGAAGCCGAGCGCGCTCGTGTCCAGCTCGCCGCGCAGTGTCGGAACCGTCGCCATGCCTCGCACCTCCCGTTGCGCCGCGCATGGTAGCCCCCAGCCGCCGCCTGCGACGGCGGGCCGTATGATTCCAGCGACTTCGGGAGTCGATTCGGCCGCGCGGGAGACGCGAGGGAGGGGCTGACATGCCAATGGACGGGTTCGAGGCCGGCCTCAAGGTGCGGCGCGAGGTGCTGGGCGACGAGTACGTCGACCGGGCGTTCGAGGGCGTCACGGACTTCGATCGCGGGTTCCAGGAGTTCGTGACCGCGGTCGCCTGGGGCCAGATCTGGACGAGCGAGACGTTGAGCCGCCGCGACCGTAGCCTGCTGAATCTCGGGATGCTCGCGGCCGTCGGTCGCTCGACCGAGCTGGCGACGCACGTGCGCGCGGGACTCGGCAACGGCCTCACACCGGCGGAGATCGCCGAGGTGTTCCGGCAGGTCGCGGTCTACTGCGGCGCCCCCGCCGCGCTCGAGGCGATGCGCATCGCCAAACAGGTGCTGCGCGACCAGGGCGTCGACGCATGAGCTCCGCCGTCGCCGCCGGCACGGTCGCGATCACCGGCGTCACGCTGATCGACGGCACCGGCGCCGACCCGGTGCCGGGTGCAAGCCTGGTGATCGAGGACGGGCGGATCGCCAGCGTCGGCAGCCTCGACCGGCTCCCGCAGGGCGCGGAGGTGATCGACGCCTCGGGGATGACGCTGCTGCCAGGGCTGATCGACTCGCACGTGCACTTCTACAGCTCGTGGAAGTCGATGCAGCAGCGCGCGCTGACGCCGCCGACGCTCGCGACCTTCGAGGCGGCGGAGAACGCGCTCGCCACCCTCGACGCCGGGTTCACCGCCGTGCGCGAGGCGTCCGGCTCGCCGGCCGGCTTCAAGCTCGCGGTCGAGCGTGGGCTGATCCCCGGGCCGCGCATGCGCATCGCCGTCGGGGCGCTCTCGCAGACGGGCGGCCACGGCGACGGCGTGCTGCCGAGCGGGGTGCGCTTCTGGCGGCACTGGGGCCCGGAGTGGATCGAGACGATCTGCGACGGCCCGGACGAGGTGCGCAAGACCGTGCGCGCCGTGCTCCGCGTCGGCGCGGACTTCATCAAGCTGCACGCCACCGGCGGCGTGACGTCGCCCTCGGACGAGCCGGGCTCGCCGCAGTTCACCGAGGAAGAGATCGCCGTGATGGTCTACGAGGCGCGGATGGTCGGGAAGACCTGCATGGCGCACGCGCAGGCCACCGCGGGCATCAAGAACGCCGTCCGCGCCGGCGTCGAGTCGATCGAGCACGGCTTCTACCTCGACGACGAGGCGATCGCGATGATGAAGGAGCGCGGCGCCTTCCTGGTGCCGACGATCCACGCGCCTCGCAGCATCGTGATGCGCGAGGAGGCCACGCCGGAGTCGGTGCTCCCGCAGTCGCTGCGCAAGGCCTACGAGGTGATCGACGCGAACGCGGAGAGCTTCCGCGCGGCGCACGAGGCAGGCGTACGGATCGCGATGGGCACCGACGCTGGCGTCGGCGTGCACGGCACGAACGCCTGGGAGCTGGAGCTGATGACGCAGCACGGCATGACGCCGCTCGAGGCGATCGTCGCGACGACGAAGACCGCCTCCGAGTGCATCCACATGTCCGACGAGATCGGCACCCTCGAGCCGGGCAAGCTCGCCGACTTGATCGTCGTCGACGGCGACCCGCTCGAGGACATCACGCTGCTGCAGGACCAGGAGCGGCTGCGGCTGATCATGCAGGGCGGCCGCGCGCACAAGAACGCGCTCGCGGCCTGACGCGCGGCGGGCGTCGCGAGGGGAGTCCCCGGTGGCTGCGTCCTCGGCGGAGCTGGTGCTGCTCTTCGACGTCGATCACACGCTGATCGACGGCGCGGCGCTGAAGGCCCGGCTGGACGTGGCGATCGAGTCGGCTGCCGGTCCCGATGGCGCCCGGCGCTTCCGCGAGCTGTACGAGGCGGTCCGAGCCGAGCTCGGCTTCGTCGATCTCCCGGAGACGATCGAGCGCTTCGGGCGCGAGGCCGGCGACGCCTCCCTGGGGGAGGCGCTCACCGATGCCGTCTGGGGCCTCGACTTCGCAGGCTGCCTCTACCCCGGCGCGCTCGACGCCGTGGCGCACGCGCGCGGCCTTGGGCTCCCGGTGATCGTGTCCGACGGCGACGAGCGCTACCAGCGCCACAAGATCGAGGCGTCCGGCCTCGAGGCGGCGTTCGAGGGCCGGGTGCTGATCTTCGAGCACAAGGAGCGCGAGACGGAGACGATCCGCGCGCGCTACCCGGCGCGCCGCTACGTGCTGATCGACGACAAGCCGCGCATCCACGCCGCCGTGAAGTCGGCCCTCGACGACCTCGTGACGACGGTGCTCGTGGAGCAGGGCCCGTACGCCGGCGAGGGCGTCGCCGAAGGCGAGCCGCCGCCGGACCTGCGCCTGCCCTCGATCGCCGCCTTCTGTGGGCTGGACGCGGCGGCGCTGTGGCCGGGGGCGAGATGGAGGTCCACCCACCAGCAGCGGTGAGTGAAGATCGCGACAAGACCGGGAGGCCCGAGATGGATCCGAGCGAACGATTCTCGATCACCCTCGGCGAGGCGCTCTTCTCGCTGCGGGCGATCCGCCGCGTCAAGCCCGATCCGATTCCCGAGGACGACCTGCGCGACATCCTGACGGCGGCGATCCAGGCTCCCAACGGCGGCAATGCCCAGCCCTGGCAGTTCCTCGCCGTGCGCGACTCGGAGCTGCGGCGGCATCTCGGCGTGCTCTACCGCGAGGCGTAGTGGGCGAAGCGCGCCGACCAGGGGATCCACGGTCCCGAGGACATCGACCAATCGAATGGGACGATGGTCTCGGCGATGAGGCTGGCCGACGAGTTCGGCGAGGCGCCGGTGATCGTGCTGCTCTGCGCGACCGCCCCCGGAGCAAGCGCCATGGGGTCGGTGATTCCCTCGGTGCAGAACCTGCTGCTCGCCGCCCGTGCGCTCGGCATCGGCGGCACGATCACCACCCTGCACGCCGTGGTCGATGAGCGCGTGAAGGAACTGCTGGGAATCCCCGAGGAGATTCAGATCGTCTACGCCGTGCCGCTCGGCTACCCGCGGGGCAACTTCGGACCGGTCACCCGCAAACCGCTCAGCGAGGTCGCCTCAATCGACCGCTGGGACAACTCGATCGGGTAGCAGGACTGTCCCGGCGCCTGCGGGAGTCCCGATGGAGCTACGAGGCTGCGAGCTGCGGTCAAAGGAAATCTCCGGCTTCCGTGCTTATGCCACGATGGTCTTGAGGGTCACTTCCCATCGCGCGGCCGCTCGGCCGGCTTGCTCGGCGCAACCAACTCGCGCTTCACCGCCTCAATGCGCCGGCGGCGCTCGGGCGTGATGCCCCTGGTCAACTCGCGGAATGGATGGCGTCCGCTCATTGGATTAGTCCCTCCCGCCGCAGCTCGCGCAGGTGCTCATCGTACCGTCTAACCGCCCGCCCGGCGCTGCGAGTGCGCGCGGAGGAAGGCGTGGATCTCCTCGATGGTCCCGGCGGGCGTTGGCCGTCGCCGCTGGCGGCGCCGGGTAGCGATGGTGCTCGCGATCGGCTCTCAGCTGGCTCGGCGTAGCTCGGGCGAGAAGGCCGTGATGGCGATCGTCAAGACGGCGAGCAGCAGGCCCGAGGCCGCCGTTGTCGTCACTACGCCCAGCGACGCCGCGACGGCGCCGTGCACGAGCATCGCACCCGGCAAGACGCCGATCGAAATCATGAGCACGCCGAGCACGCGCCCGCGCGCCTCAGGCGGCGCGAGCAGCATAGTCAACGTGCTCTGCATCACGCCGAACCCCGAACCCCCTATGCCGGCGATGAAAACCAGCAGCAGCGCGAGTGCAAATCCGCCGCTCAGCGCGAACGCGGCGAGCGCCACTCCGAACAGCACTGTCGCCACCAGGTAGAGCATCCCCTTCCAGCGGAAGTCGCCGCTCGAGGCGATCGCGAGGGCGGCGAGCAGCGACCCGAGCCCGTTCAGGCCGACGAGCAGCCCCAGTCCCGCGGCGCCGACGTTGAAGACCTCCTCGGCGAAGACGGGCAGGAATCCGATGATCACCGGCCACGCGAAGATGTTCGCCAGCACCGTGACCAGCAGCAGGGCGCGCAGCGCGGGGCTTGCGAGGGCGAAACGAAACCCGTCCGCGACCTCGGCCAGCGCCGCCGTCACGGCCGAGCGAGGACCCTGGCGGGCGTCCTCGAGGCGGAGGAGGGGCCACGATGCGGGCAGGTACCAAACGGCGCAGAACCACAGCGCGACGCCCGCCCCGAACGTCGCGATCAGGACGCCCGCCGCTGCGGGAACGATCATGCGGCTGCCCAGCATCCCCGCCGCCGCGAGCGCGTTCGCGCTCGAGACGCGTCGCTCGCCGACGAGGTCGATGGTGAGCGTGAACCGTGTCGGCTGCAGCGGCTGCATGGTCAGTCCGACGAGCCCCGCGGCCACCACGACGTGCCAGTACTCGGCTCTATCCAGCGTCACGAGCAGCGCGATCACCGCCCCGGTGGCGAGCGCGAGCGACTGTGCACCGATCAGTAAGCGCGGACGGTGCATGCGGTCCGCGAGCAGGCCGCCGAGCGGGCCCAGCAGCATCGGCGCCAACCCGGCTGCCGCCACCGCGGAGACCGCGAGCTCTGAGCCGGTGATGTCGAACGCCAGCCAGACGAGCACGACGTTCTGCCCCCACCACGCGCTCGATGCGAACAGCGTGCTCCACCACAGCGCGCGGAAGTCCGGGTAGGCGAGCAGCGGCGTCAGCGTGTTCGCAACGAGCGAGAGGCGGCCGGGAGCGATCCCTACGCGCATGCGCTGCGCCCCCGACGCCGGCGTTGCGTCGCCGCCTCGATGGAGGTCACGGTCTAGGAGTGCGCGCGGAGGAAGGTGCGGATCTCCTCGAGGGTGGCGGGGAGGTTGGCGTCGGAGCTCCAGTCGACGCCCAGGCAGCGGGCGTGCGGGGCCTCGGCGCAGATGCGCTCCGCGATCGAGGTGGGGTGGAACTCGTCGCTGCCGGGCAGGATCAGCAGCGGCGCCGGGCAGCCGCGCAGCCACTCCTCGCTGACCGTCATGTACGGCGGGTCGTCCGGCCAGTAGGCGTCGCCGAGGCGCTCGACGATCGCGATGTAGTCCTCGGCGGCCATTGCCGCGAGCTTGTCGCGGAAGGCGGGGTCGACCTCGATCCGACGCGAGAACGGCCCGCCGGCGTTGTTGGTGACGAACTGCGGATCCTCGAGGGCGCTCTCGATCACCGCCGCCATGCCCTCGGCGCGCGCGAACTCGACCGCGGCGCGGAACATCTCCATGAACGTGCCCAGCGAGTTCGTGTGGTCGATGCCCACGGGGTTCTGCCCCACCGCCGAGGCGACGCGATCGGGCGCCTCGCGGATCATGCGCAGTTCGTAGGCGACGCCGATGCAGCCGCCCATGAGGTGCGCACGCTCGACGCCGAGCGCGTCGAGGACGGCGAGCTGGTCGCCGAGCGCGAGGTCGTAGGAGAACTCGAGCGGCGCGTCCCAGCTCTCGCCGGCGTGGCGCTGGTCCATGCCGATCACCATCCGCTCGTCCGCGAACTCGTGCGTCGGGTCGATGTTGCCGCGGTGCCAGAAGCCGATCTCGGAGCGGACGCCGCCCGGGGCGATCAGCAGCAGCGGCGTGGCGCCGTCGGCCGGCCCCCAGGTCTCGTAGTGGATGCGCGCGCCGTCGGGGCGCTCGATGAACGGCATCGGCTCCTCCTCCGCTAGCTGCGCGGCAGTCCGAGGCCGCGCGTCGCGATGATCCCGCGCTGGATCTCGGACGAGCCGCCGGCGATCGTGCGCGAGATCGTCGTCACGTAGCGCAGCGTGAAGAGGCCCCGCGAGGGCGCCCGCTCGTCCTCGGGATCCCAGAGGTTCGAGTAGAGCCCGAACACCTTGGCGCCGGTGCGCGCCGTGCGCTGGTCCAGCTCCACCATGAACATCCGCGAGGTCGAGGCCTCGTAGTTGGGGATCATCCCGGCGTTCTGGATCGAGATCACGCGGAACGAGAAGTTCTGGCAGACCTCCGTCTCGATGAAGCGGTCGGCGACCTCGCCGCGCAGCGTGCCGCCGCGGCGCGCGTAGGCGGCCGCCGGCCCCGAGGTGGCGTCCCGCACCAGCCGCCGGATGTAGCGGCGGATGCGCACGGCCTCGGAGATGTTCGAGCGCTCGAAGTCGAGCAGCGTCATGCCGACGTACCAGCCGCGGTTCTCTTCGCCGAGCACGTTGCTGGCGGGGACGCGCACCTCCTCGAAGAAGGTCTCGTTGAAGCCGTGCTCCCAGGCCATGTTGATCAGCGGGCGGATCGTCAGCCCCGGCGTGTGGATGTCGTCGATCAGCAGGAAGCTGATGCCGCGGTGCTTCGGCGCGTCCGGGTCGGTGCGCACGAGCGCGAACAGCGCGTCGGCGTGGTGCGCGTTCGAGGTCCAGATCTTCTGTCCGTTGATCACGTACTCGTCGCCGTCGCGCGTGGCGCGCGTGGAGAGCGAGGCGAGGTCCGAGCCGGCGCCCGGTTCGGAGTAGCCCTGCGCCCAGAGGATCTCGCCGGAGAGGATGCCCGGCAGGTAGGCCGCCTTCTGCTCCTCGCTGCCGTGCACGATGATCGTGGGGCCGAGCATGCTCACGCCCTGCCCGCCGACATCGGGGGCGGCCGCCTCGGCGACCTCCTGCTTGAAGATGAACTGCTCCATCGCGCTCAGGCCGCCGCCGCCGTACTCCTTCGGCCAGTGCGGGGCGAACCAGCCGCGCTCCGAGAGCGCCTCGGTCCACTCGTTCGCGGCCTGAGTGCGCTGCGGATCGCCGGAGGCGCGATCGGCGACCCAGCCGCCCTCGGGGCCGTGCTCGATGCCGACGCGCACGCGCTCGCGGTACCACTCCGGCAGGCGCTCGTCGATCAGCGTGCGCACCTCGGCGCGAAACGCGGCCTGTTCCTCGGTGTCTTCCCAGTCCATCGTGCCTCCAGCGGTTGCGTCGGGTAGCGAGGGCGTTGCGCGGCGTGAGGCGCGGCGCGCGGGTATCTTAGCGCCCCGCGGGCCCCCGACGCGGGCGGCCCGCTCGGGAGGTGCGCGCCGAGCAGCGCCGCCAGCTCCCCGACGCCCGCACCGAGGTCAGCGAGCGCCCGGCCCACGTCGGCCAACTGATGGACAACACCCTGATCCGCGAGGAGCCAGGCTTCCCCCCCGCTACACTATCGAAACCGACCTCGCCGACTACATCGAGCACATCCGCGGCGCGCCCGATGTGACGGGGCGTTAGGCGAGCGTTAGGGGCGAGCGGTCGTCGGGCCGTTTGATGCCGTGCGCCGCAGGAACGTTCGCCGGGCTCCGGTGCTATGCATGATGAGCGTGGGGGCGCGTATACTCGCGAACGTGAGTAGGCGCATGCTGCATGTGTGCGGCGTAGCGGCACAGTCGCCGGATGAGGGTGATGAAGTGCCCGGTCCAGCAGGGTGGCGAGGTGAGGCCGCCAATCGCGAGGGCGCGTGGTTGTGCGCCGAGGCCTAGTCGTGCCAGTTCCAGCCCACCCGAAGATCTATCACATCGTGCACGTGGATCGGCTGGCTTCGATTGTTGCGGACGGAGCCCTCTGGAGCGATGCAAGGATGGCAGGTCGTCCGGGCCTCGGGACGACCATCGGCATGAGCAGCATCAAGCAGCGGCGGCTCAGCAATGGCTTGAGCAGTCATCCGGGTCTGCAGGTCGGCCAGTGCGTACCCTTCTACTTCGGCCCCCGGTCCGTGATGCTTTACGTTATTCACATGAGTAACCATCCGGAGTTGACCTACCGTGGGGGCCAAGATCCGATTCTCCACCTAGAGGCCGATCTGCGCAGAACGGTGTCTTGGGCGGATGGGATCAAGCGTCGTTGGGCCTTCACGTCGTCCAATGCGGGTTCATCCTACTTCGATGACTACGCAGGCTTAGGAGACTTGAAGCGAATCGACTGGGCTGCGGTGCAGGCTCGGCAGTGGGTGGCAGTGAAGGAGAAGAAGCAGGCGGAGTTCCTCGTTGAGACGTCGGTTCCTTGGGAACTGTTCGCGCGCATTGGAACTCAGTCGCGTGTAGTTCAGAGGCGAGTACTGGAATTGTTGGAGGCGTCTACTCACCGGCCGACTGTGGAGATCAAGCAAGATTGGTACTATTGAAGAAGGGAGGCAACATGCCATGATCGAGCACAGAACTGGCGACATTTTCGCTGAGAATGCTGAAGCACTTGTTAACAGTGTCAATTGCGTTGGCGTCATGGGCCGAGGGATCGCGCTCCAGTTCAAGAATGTATACCCAGCGAATTTCAACGCGTATGCAGACGCTTGCAAGCGTGGCGAGGTCCAGCCCGGCCGGATGTTCGTGTTCGAGACCGGGCAGCTGACCAACCCTCGATACATTATCAATTTCCCGACCAAGCGCCACTGGCGTGGGAAGAGCCGCATGGAGGACATTGAGTCCGGCCTGCGCGCGTTGGCTGATGAGATTGCTGCCCGGAACATCCGGTCAATCGCCATTCCACCTCTGGGAAGCGATCTCGGCGGTTTGCAGTGGACGGAAGTGCGACCCCTCATCGAAGACATGCTCAGCGAATTCGACAGCGTACACGCTGTTATCCTCGAGCCAGGCAGTGCGCCGTCTGATGGACGGCCTAACCGGTCGACCAAAGTGCCGAAGATGACACCGGGCCGGGCGGCGCTCGTCGGCTTGATGCACAGGTACCTCAGCGGGTTGCTCGATCCGTTCGTGACACTCCTGGAGGTACATAAACTGATGTATCTGATGCAGGAGTCGGGTGAGCCGCTTCGGCTGAACTTCCGGAAGGCGACTTACGGCCCCTACGCCGAGAACCTGAGACACGTTCTGAGGGCTGTCGAAGGACATCTCATATCAGGATATGCCGATGGAGGCGACGCCCCTGACAAACAACTCGAACTGGTGCCGGGTGCCTTCGAGGATGCTCGTGCCTTTCTCGATGATCACGCTGAAACACAGTCGCGCTTCGACAGAGTTGCCGAACTTGTCGAAGGGTTCGAGTCGTCCTTCGGTCTCGAGCTACTGGCAACGGTGCATTGGGTAGCTTCACGGAATGAACCCTCCACAGAAGAGGACGTTGTTTCTCGAACCTACGCGTGGGGCGAGAGGAAGAAACAGTTCTCCGAGCGTCAGATACGATTAGCCCTGCAAGTTCTCAGTGAGCAGGGCTGGATCGAGAGGTCGCCGGCGGGTAGCGCTTAAGTCCGGTCCGGGCGCGGACTCTTGGGACCCACGTCAGTCACCGCCTCACCTGCGTCGGCTTTAACGCCGAATGTGACGACGCGTGCGGTGCAACCACGTAGCTGATGAGGCCTGAGATAGTCGCGTCATCGCGACTATCTCAGGCGGATCAGAGGTCACGCCAGGCGTCCTCGTCCTCAGGCGAGTTCTACTCGCTCAGCGTCTCGGCGACAGCGCGCAGGTAGCCGTCTTCTTCGCGGTCCATGGTCTTCGCGACCTCCGTGAGGACAGTCTAGTACGCAACCCCGGCGTCGGCGAGGGCGGCCTGCTCCGCGGGGCTCAGGCCCAGGATCTCGCGGTAGACGTAGTCGTTGTGCTGGCCCAGCGCCGGGGCGGGGTGCATCTCCGGACGGGCGCCGTTGACCAGCCAGGGCATCGAGAGCACCTCGAGCGTGCCGAGGCGGGCGTGGTCGACGCTCGTCCACATGCCGCGCTGGCGGACGTGGGCGTCCTCGTAGAGGTCGCGCACGTTCATGCTCGGCGACGCCGCGACGCCCAGCGCCTGCAGCTCGGCGACCAGCTCGTCGCGATCGCGGCCGCGCGCCCAGTCGGCGATCGCCGCGTCGATCGAGGGCTCCTGCGCCTTGCGCGCCTGCCGGTCCCAGGCGGGGTCGAGCCGCCAGTCACCGATGTGTTCGGCGAGGCGCCGCCACTGCTCGTCGCGCTCGACCGCGAGCACGACCCAGCCGGGGCGATCGCCGTGCGTGCACTCGTAGGAGTTGTGCGGCGCGAGCACCGGGTGGCGGTTGCCCATCGGCTCGTCGACGGCGCCGCGCAGCTGCCACTCGATGAGCTGGTCGCCGACCAGCGTGGTCCCCACCTCGGAGGCGGCGAAGTCGATCAGCACGGCGCCGTCCGAGCGGTCGCGCGCCATCAGCCCGACGATCGTGGCGAGGGCGAGCGAGGTGCCGACACGCTGGTCGAGCGGGCCGCGGTACTCGCTGGGAGTGCTGACGTCGTAGCCACTCAGCGCGGACATGCCGGAGGTCGCGCCGAAGACGGCGGCGTAGCCGGGCATGTGGCCGTCCGGCCCGGTCTCGCCGTTGGCCGAGAGCGAGACCATGACGATGCGCGGATTGACCTCGATCAGCCGGTCGAAGCCGAGGCCGAGCCGCTTCACCGCGCCCGGCCGGAAGCTCTCGACGATCACGTCGGCGCCGGTGACGAGCTCGCGCACGATCTCGCATCCGCGCTCGTGCGCGAGGTCCACCTGGACGCTCTGCTTGCCCATGTTGACCTCGTTGAAGCGGTAGCCGGTATCGACCCAGTCGCCGTACTTCAACTCGTCGAGCATGACGGTCTTGAGGCGGCGCGCCTTGCGGAACGGGTCGGTGCGGTTGAGGCTCTCGACCTTCACCACCTCGGCGCCGAGCGAGGCGAGGATCATGTTTCCGTAGGGCCCCGCCTGGTACCAGGTGAGGTCCACGATGCGCTTGCCGGCGAGCCAGTCGATCGGTCGCGTTGGCGTTTCCGCCTGCTGCGGCTTCGGGGCGCCGCTACGCAGCGCCGGGGCGCGATCGCCGTCGAGGGCGGCGAGCGTCGCCTCGGTGTCCGCGCCGAGCCGGGGCGCTGAGGCACCGGCCGGTCCCGGCCGCCAGGCGCGGTCGCCGCTCGCGCCGTCCTCGGCCGCGCCGTGCGCCTCGCGCACGATGTAGGGGTGGGCTGGCACGTCCTGCGGCTCGCCGTCCGGGTAGGCGACGGTGTGGAAGAAGTCACGGAAGCGCATCTGATCGCAGTGGAAGATGTCTTCCATCGTGCGCACCGGCCCGCCGGGCACGCCGTGCTTGCGCAGGGCCTGGTAGATCTCGTGCTTGGTGCGCTCCTTGAGCCAGACGGCGAAGAGGTCGTTGAGTTCGCCGGTGTGGGTGATGCGGTCCTCGGCGGTGGAGCCGAGGGTGTGCGCCCACTCCGGGCTGTCGACGGCCAGCACGAGGCGTTCCCACATGTGCTGCTCGGAGGGGTAGATCTCCACCCAGCCGTCGAGACACTCGACGAGGCCGAGCACGGGGATCTGGCGCGTGGCGCGGGTGTCGATGAAGCCGTCGTTGGGCCACTTCACGATGTCCTGGCGGCTCAGCGCCATCGCCGCTTCCTGCCAGCTCAGCTCGACGACTGCCGGATCGCGATCACCGGCGAGCCAGCCGAGCATCGTGACGCCCGCCGCCGTGCCCGCGTCCAGTTCGGCGACGCGGCTGGGCACGCGGACCGGCTCGCGGTCCGGGTAGCGCAGCCAGCTGAGGCCGCCGGGGAAGGCGTACGCCTCGCCGCCGGTGTGGTGGGCGGTGAGGTGCGTGGCCTCCCAGCCGGCGCGATCGCCGAAGCGTCCGAAGGGCGTGAGCGAGACCGCCAGGCGGCAGCGCCCGCTGCCCGGCAGCGCGTCGAAGTCGATCCCGATCTCGCCCCAATGGCTCGCCTCGTGCCCGTCGAGCACGATCTCGGCGCTCGTCAGCAGCCGCGCGAGGTCGTCGCGCCCCTCGGGCGTGGTGTCGTCGATGACGACGCTGCGCTTGCCGGCGTTGGCGTAGGCGAAGAGCGCGGAGGAGTCGGCGCCGGGGGCGGTGAAGCCCTCGAAGCGCGTGCGGTCGCCCTCGGGCCGTTCGATCTTGGTGACCGTGACGCCGAGGTCGGCGAGCAGCCGCCCGGCGAAGCCGATCGCCGCACTCTCGCCGTACTCGACGGCGCTGACGCCCTCGAGCAGGGCTGGCGCGGGGACGAGCTGCTCGCTCATGGCGGGGCTATTCCTGCAGCCCGACCATGCGGAAGCCGTGCGTCGACGACACCGGCTCGAAGGGCGACGGCCCCACGGGCACGACCTTCTTGTCACCCTCCCAGGTCGGGTACGGCGGCTGGTTGCCGGTTGGCAGTTGCGGGTTCCCGCCCTCGCGCGAGGGCAGCAGGATGATCGCCTGGCCGGGCGTGGTGATCTCGTTGAGCTGGTTGATCGCCTGGAAGTCGCAGACGACCTGGTACTCGCCGTCCTCGATGCGCTTCTCGATCACCTCGCCGGTGAAGGTCTGGAGGTCGCCGAGGATGTTGAACTTGCGGATCTGGACCCACATGCGCTTCAGCCAGGCGTCGTCGCCCATCCAGTTGGTGAGGAAGTTGCAGGTCCAGCCGACGCGCTGCGCGCCGTAGTCGTAGGCGGCGGGCACGCCGATCTCGCGCGCGAAGTCGTCGTCCCAGTGGACGCGCTCGACGACGTCCCAGACGCGGCGCGGGTCCTGCGTGTAGGCGCCGGGGTGGCGCGAGCGGAACTCGTGGTCTGACTTGCCGGTGCGCGCGTAGGGGCCGCCCCAGCCCATCTCCCAGGCGACGCCGTCGGTGACGCGGAAGGGGCCGCGCACCATCTCGCCGAGGTCGTCGCCGACGTTCACGTCCTCCCAGTAGCGGGGTTGCGGGCCGCGCCAGGTCTCGCGCGCGTAGGCCTCGTCGATCTCGGCCAGCTCCGCGTCGCTCCAGACGCGGGAGTCGCGGAAGACGGACTTGCGCTCGCGCGCTGCGTCGCGCTCGGTGCGCATGCGCCAGCCGAGCATCTTGGCGACGACCTCGTGGCGCTGGTTGCGGAACAGCGTCTCGACGATCTGGAGGATCTGGCGGCTGCCGGTGAACTTGCCGTCCTTCTCGTAGAAGCCGGCCTCGTAGGCGACCTTGTAGATGGTGTCGCCGGCGAGCATCGGCTGGTACCACTCGAAGTCGCGGCCGGCGAACATGCCGTGGACGCCGGGCAGGGCGCCGCCGCGTCCGGCCTCGCGCTCCTCGGGGGTGATGTCGCGGCCCTCCGGCTCGCCGGTGGCGAGCAGGATGCCGGGAGGCGCGACGGTGTCGCCCCAGCGGCTGGCGCGCGCGTGGTCCGCGTCGACGTAGAGCGGGTTGAGGTCGCCGGTGGCGATCGAGTAGCCGCGCGCGGCATCGGCGTTGATCTGGGTGTACTTGCCGCGGTCGTCGCGCTTGGCGGGGATGCCAACGCGCGCGCGCATCGCCGCGACGCCCTCGTCAGTGATCTTCGGGTAGCGCCGTTCGGTCGTCGTCATGGATTGCCCTCTCCGCTCGTCATGTTGCCCGGCGTCGCGCCGCCTCGCCTCGGCGGCCGCAGCGCGGGACGCCAGACTACCAGAGCGCCCGTTGCAGGCGAGGGCTGCGGGGCGCCACGGCTCGACCGGACGACGCGCTCAGTCGAACCGGGGTGGCTCGCGCATCGGTCCGCGGGGCGGAAGCTTCAGTTCGACACCGCCGAGGGGCGCGAACCGGGCGCGAATGGCGCGCGCCAGATTCTCTTCTGCCGGTAGTTTCGGCTCAGATGCTGCTTCCTGGATGTGCGGCTCCCTCTGCTCCACGGTCGGTCACCCTCGGACACTCCGCTGCGCTCACCACGGCTGTCCCATTGTGCATCCTCGCGCTGCTGTGGCGCCGGTGTGCGAGGTGAGGGCGCCTAGCCGTTGGGGTGGATCATGTTGCGCACGCCCTCGCCGCGCTCCATCACCTCCACGGCGCGGTTGAAGTCGCTCAGCGGGAAGCGGCCCGTCACCAGCTCGTCGAAGCGCAGCTTGCCGGCCATGTAGAGGTCCACGTAGCGCGGGATGTCGGCGTTCGGCCGCGCCGCGCTGAAGCCGCTGCGCCGCAACGGCCCGCGCAGCGTGCTCATCCACGGGATCGAGACCACGGCGTCGCCGGAGAGCGCGCCGATCACGATCGTCTCGCCGCCGGGACGCACCATCCCGATCGCCTGCAGCACCGTCTCCGGCAGGCCGATCACCTCGAAGGCGTAGTCCACGCCTCCGCCGCTGATGCGCCGCACCTCGGCGATCGGATCCTGCTCCGCGGCGTTGATCGCGTGCGTCGCGCCGAACTCGCGCGCCTGGTCGAGGCGGTGATCGAGCAGGTCGACGGCGATGATCGTGAGCGCGCCGGAGAGCGCCGAGGCCTGCACGGTGTTCAGCCCGAGGCCGCCGACGCCGATCACGGCGACGCTGCTGCCGGCCTCGACCTGCGCGTCGTTGAAGACCGGCGCGAGGCCGGACGTGGCGCCGCAGCCGAGCAGCGCGATCGTCTCCAGCGGCGCGTCCTCCCGCACCTTCACCGCGCTCGACTCGTGGACCACGGCCTCCTGCGCGAAGGAGGAGACCGAGGACTGGTGGCTGATCCGCTGCCCGTCGAGGCTGAGCCGGCTGGTGCCGTCCAGCAGGTTGCCGCGCTGGGCGTTGGCGAGCTTGCGCTCGCAGTTGCTGAAGCGCCCGGCGCTGCACGCGCCGCAGCCGCCGCAGTAGGGCCCGAAGCTGATCACGACGTGGTCGCCGGGCGCGACATCGGTGACGGCCTCGCCGATCTCCTCGACGACGCCCGCGCCCTCGTGGCCCATCACCATCGGCGTCGAGGAGGGCAGGTGGCCGTGCAGGCGGTGGATGTCGGAGTGGCAGAGCCCGCTGGCGACGACCTTCACGCGCACCTCGCGCGCCTTCGGCGGCGCGAGATCGACTTCCTCGATGGCTGGTTGCTTGCCCAGTTCATGGAACACGACGGCCTGCACGGTGGCCTCCCTTCGCTCGCGCCCCGGCTGCGAGGCGACTGTGGAGCATTCCGGCGCAGTCTAGCGTCGCGCGCGCGGTGGCGGGCGTCAGAGGGGGAGCGTGCGTCCGGCCTCGCGCAGGCGCTTGCGCCGTTGCTGCGCATCGGGCATTGCGCTGGAGACCAGCTTCCAGAAATCCGGCGAGTGGTTCTTCACCGTCAGATGAGCCAACTCGTGAACGATGATGTACTCGATCAGTGCAGGCTCCAGCATCATCCCCCGCCAGCTGAAGCGCAGCGTGCCGTCGGAGGCGCAGCTTCCCCAGCGCCGGCGCTGATCGCGGATCAGCACCCGCGAGGGCTCTCTGGAACCCACCCGGGGCCACCAGCTATCGACGCGGGCCGGGTACCGTTCGGCCGCGCGAGCCCCGTACCACGCGATGGCGGCACGCCGGATCTGCTCGTCGCGCTCACCGTCATCGAGGCTCCGGGGCACGAGGATCCGGAAGTTCCCGCGATCGAGCCGGAGCTGCGGCGAGGGTACGTCCGCGGACTCGACGATCATGCGGACGTCCCGGCCCAGGTACGGCAGCGTGTCGCCACTGACGAATCGCTTCGGCGCGGCCTCCGGGATGGCCTCGGAGATGCGCTTGAGGATCCAGGACGCGCGCCCGCGAACGATGGCCCGCAGTTCGCTGTCCGGCGTTGCCGAGGGCGCGGCGACCTGCACGGCGCCGCCGTCTATCTTGATCTGGACGGTCTTCCTGCGCCGGTCGCTGCGGCGAATCTCGTACTCGATGACCGTCTCGCCGATGCGGACGCTATCCCGTTCCTTCACCGTCCGCTCCTTGGGTGTCTCGCCTCGCTCACGGCCCCGCATCCAGCGCGGGAAGCCCTCGATCCGTGGCGTCTGAGCGGAAGCAGCGTCCGTCAGGCCGGCCCCGCGAGGGCTTCGAGTTCGTGCGCGGCCGTCTCCCAGCCGCGCATCGCGGCGTCGAGCTGCGTCTGCAGATCGCGCTGGCGGCCTTCGTCCGCGCGGATCTCGTCGAGCGTGACGCGCGAGTAGTAGCCGTTGTCCGCGAAGCGGGCGGCGATCGGGGCGAGCTGCGCCTCGACCTCGCCGATCTCGCGCTCGAGCTCCTCGACGCGGCGCGTGAGCCGCGCGTGACGGCGGCGCTGCTCCTTGCCCGCGGCATAGCCGCGCGCGCCGTTACCACCGCCGGACGAGGGACGCCGACTCTGGCGTGGCGTCGCGATGGCGCCGGACAGGAAGTCGTCGCCGCGCCGTTCGAGGTACTGCTCGTAGCTGCCGGCGACGTCCTCGAAGCCGTCGGGGCGCAGCACGAGCACGCGCGTGCCGACGCCGGCGACGAAGTGGCGGTCATGGCTGACGAAGACGAGCGTGCCCGGGTAGCCGCGGAGCGCGCGCATCAGCGCCTCGCGACCCTCGAGGTCGAGGTGGTTGGTCGGCTCGTCGAGCACGAGCAGGTTGGGCCGGCGCAGCATCAGCGCAGCCAGCAGGAGCCGGGCGGACTCGCCGCCGCTGAGGCTGCCGATCCGCTTGTGCACGTCGTCGCCGCTGAACAGCATCCGGCCGAGCACCGCGCGGAGCGTGCCGTGCCCGGACTCGCCCGTGGCGCTGCCCAGCCAGGCGAAGGCGCTCTGCGCGCCGCGCAGCTCGGCGTCGACATCCTGCGCGAAGTAGCCGAGCTGCGTTTCGTAGCCGAGCTCGGACGTGCCCTCGTCGGCCTCGATGATGCCGCTGATGATCTTGATCAGCGTCGACTTGCCGACGCCGTTGGGTCCGACGACGGCCAGCCGGTCGCCGCGCTGCAGCTCGAGGGAGATGTCGCGCAGCACGGTCTGCTCGCCGTAGCGCTTGGTGAGGCCGCTGACGCGCAGCGGCGTGCGGCCGGAGGGGCGGGTCTGCCCGAACTCGAAGCCGGGCGTGCGCCGCGAGCTGCGGCGGATCTCGGGCAGTTCCATCTTCTCGACCTGCTTCTTGCGGGCGCTCGCCTGGCGGGCCTTCGTGGCCTTCGCGCGGAAGCGATCGATGAACTGCTGCATCTCCTCGATGCGCCCCTCGGTGCGAGCGATCTCGGCGTCCTTCTGGGCGACCGCGAGCTCCTTGGCGCGCTCGAAGGCGTCGTAGTCGCCGCTGTAGAGCCGCAGCTCGGAGTAGTCGAGGTCGGCGATCGTGTTGCAGACGGCGTTGAGGAAGTGGCGGTCGTGCGAGACGACGACGAAGGCCCCCGGGAACTCCCGCAGGTAGCCCTCGAGCCACTGGATCGAGGCGATGTCGAGGTGGTTCGTGGGCTCGTCGAGCAGCAGCAGGTCGGGCTGTGCGAAGAGCGCCTGGGCGAGCAGCACGCGGAGCCGGAAGCCGCCCGAAAGCTCGCGCATCGGCCGATCGTGGCGTGCGTGCTCGATGCCGAGGCCGGCGAGCAGGGCGGCGGCCTGCGGTTCCGCCTCGTAGCCCTGCAGCCCGGCGATCGTGACTTCGAGGTCGGCGAGGCGCTCACCGGCCTCCGGGGTGATCGCGTCCCCGCTTTCGCCGAGCAGGCGCCGCTGCTCCTCGAGCGCGGCCCAGAGCTGCGGGCGGCCCATGAGCACGACGTCGAGCAGCCGCAGCTCGTCGAAGCGGAACTGATCCTGGCCGAGCGTGCCGAGGCGGAGCGCCGCCGGGCGCGCGACGGACCCGGCATCCGGGGCGAGTTCGCCGGTCATGAGGCGGATCAGCGTGGACTTGCCGGAGCCGTTCGCCCCGACCAGGCCGTAGTGGCCGCCGGGATGCAGCTGCCAGTTGACGCCCTCGTAGAGGAGCTGGCCGCCAAAGCGCATGGTGAGGTCGCTGAGCGTGATCATCGTGCGTGCGGCATCTCCCGTGGCGATGTGGTCCTGCCTGCCATCTTTGCCCCTGAGGCCGCCTCGCGCGAGCGGGCCCGAGGCACAGACGGCTGCGCAGGCGCCCCGAGGTACCCTGAACGTGTAGCAGCAGGTCCACGCTGCTTGCAGGCTGTCAACGGCCGAGCCGGGTCGCGGACGGGAGCTCGGTGAGCGCGAACGGCACCTACGACGTGATCGTGATCGGCGTCGGGGGGATGGGCTCCGCGACGGTCTACGAGCTCGCGAGCCGCGGGCTGCGCGTGCTCGGCCTCGAGCGCTTCGACGTGCCGCACGACCTCGGATCGTCGCACGGGGTGAACCGCATCATCCGGCTCGCCTACTTCGAGCACCCCTCCTACGTGCCCCTGCTGCGGCGCTCCTACGAGCGCTGGCGCGAGCTGGAGGCGGCGAGCGTCGAGCAGTTGCTCCATATCACCGGCTCGCTGGACGTCGGCCCCGAGGACGGCCAGGTGTTCCCCGGCGCGCTGCGCTCCTGTCTCGAGCACGATCTGCCGCACCAGGCGCTGACCAGCGCCGAAGTGACGCAGCGCTTCCCCGGCCTGCGGCTCCCCGAGGACTTCATGGGCGTCTACCAGCCGGACGGCGGCTTCGTGCTGTCCGAGCGCTGCATCGTCAACCACGTCTTCGCGGCGCAGGAGCGCGGCGGCGAGGTGCACGCCCGCGAGCAGGTGCTGGAGTGGCATGCCGGCGGGGACGGCGTGCGAGTCGAGACCAGCCGAGGGTCGTACGAAGCCGGGGCGCTGGTCATCACCTCGGGCGCCTGGGCCGGGCCGCAGGCGCCCTCGCTGGCCGGCCTGCTGACGCCGGAGCGGCAGGTGATGGGCTGGTTCCAGCCGCTGCGTCCGGAGCTGTTCGCGCCCGGCGCCTGCCCGGTGGTGATCGGCGAGTTCGAGGAGGGGCTGTACTACAGCTTCCCGGTGTTCGGCATCCCCGGCTTCAAGATCGGCAAATTCCACCACCTCGGCGAGGCGACGACCGCCGATGGCCTGGACCGCGACTGCCGGCCCGAGGACGAGGCGGTGCTGCGGCAGGCCGTGGCGCGCTACTTCCCCGAGGCGAACGGGCCGACGCTGTCCCTCAGGGCCTGCATGTTCACGAACACGCCGGACGAGCACTTCATCATCGACGCGCTGCCCGGCTCGCCGAACGTCTTCGTGGCGGCGGGCTTCTCGGGCCACGGCTTCAAGTTCTGCAGCGTCGTGGGCGAGATCATGGCCGACCTCGCCACGCGCGGCGAGACGGACCACGACATCTCGCTCTTCCGCCTCGGCCGCTTCGAGGCGAGCGGTTAGCCATGGCCACGACCACCAGGACCTTCGAGCCTCAGCACCGCCATGCGCGCGTGAACGGCATCCGCATGCACTACGTGGAGGCGGGCGAGGGGGAGCCGGTCGTCTTCCTGCACGGCTTCCCCGAGTGCTGGTACTCGTGGCGGCGGCAACTTCCGGCGCTGGCCGGGAACTACCGAGTCATCGCCCCTGACCTGCGGGGCTACCACGAGACGGAGGCGCGCCCTCCGTACGACAGTGGGACGCTGCAAGCGGACGTGCTCGGGCTCCTCAAGGCGTTGGGGGACCGCACCGCGCACATCGTCGGGCACGACGGGGGCGGGGCCGTCGCGTGGCTGCTCGCCATGAACCATGCGGAGGCCGTGCGTTCGCTCGCGATCCTGAACATGCCCCACCCGGCCCTCTTTCGGGCGGGGCTGCGGAGCCTCGCGCAGCTCCGGCGGAGCTGGTATATCGCGTTCTTCCAGTTGCCCTGGCTGCCGGAACGGGTGCTCGCCAGGAACGGGTACCGGCAGCTCACGCGGGCGATCTCCCGGGGTATCCCCCCTGGCGAAGAGCGGACCAGGGATCTGGCCTTCTACCGCCAGAGCTGGCGCGAGCACGGGCTCACGGGCGGAATCAACTGGTACCGAGCCATCCCGCGCAACCTTCAGCGCCTGCCCGACCCCGTGCCCATCATCACGACGCCCACGACCATGATCTGGGGTGAGGACGATTTCGCGCTGGGGAAGAACCTGACGGTAGGGACGGAGCGCTATGTGCGCGATCTTGACCTGCACTACCTCCCGGGCGTCGGGCACTTCGTGCAGCAGGAAGCGCCGGACCGGGTGAACCAGCTGCTCATCGCGCACCTGGAGCGTGCGGGGAGCGTCGGCCCTGCCTGAGGACCACGAACACGCCCGACCTCGCCACGCGGGGCGATACGGACCACGACATCTCGCTCTTCCGCCTCGGCCGCTTCGAGGCGAGCGGCGACCAGGGTGCGAGTCCGGGCTCACGCGCCTGACGCGACTGCGCTGTGCTGCGCCTTGCCTCGGAGGGTGGGACGACCGTTGAGAATAACCGACGTCAAGGCCGTCTATCCGAAGTGGGGACGCCTCCCCGTGGGCGTCTGGCAGTCGCACTTCTGGCAGATCGTCGTCCGGGTCGAGGCGGACAACGGCGCCGTCGGCTACGGCTACGGCGGCGGCGGCGAGCCGGCCTGCCTGGTCGTCAACCGCCACTTCCGCGAGCTGGCCGTCGGGTGCGAGATCGAGACCAGCGAGGACATTCGAGCGCTCTGGGACCGCGTCTACGCGCTGTCGCTTCCCTATGGCCGGACGGGGCTGCCCGTGATGGCGCTCAGCGGCCTCGACCTGGCGCTCTGGGACCTGCTGGGCAAGGTGCAGGGCAGGCCCGTGTATGACCTGCTGGGCGGACTGCGCAAGCCGAAGGTCCGGGCGTACGCCACGGGAGAGGCCTTCGAGCGCTACCGCGACCTGGGCTACACGGCGGCGAAGTTCTCGCCCGCGGGATCGGCGTCGGAGGCCGACATCCGGCAGACGGCGGCGCTGGCCCGCGCCGCGCGATCGCTCCTCGGCGGCGACGCGCTGATCATGACCGACTGCTACATGGCATGGGACTTCGAAACGACGACGCGGATGGCGGAGGCCCTACGGGAATTCGATCTGTATTGGTTCGAGGACGTCATGACGCCCGACCACCTCGAGGAGCAGGCAGCGCTGCGCGAGATCGTGCACCCGGTCAGGATCGCCGGGGGCGAGCACGAGTTCACCCGGTTCGGATTCGCGGGGATCGCCAGGGCGGGCGCGCTCGACATCTGGCAACCCGACGTCACCTGGTGCGGGGGAATCACCGAGACGCTGCGGATCCTCGATGTCGCCGCCGAGTACGACGTGCCCGTCGTGCCGCATCGCGGGGGCGAGATCTGGGGCCTGCACGTGATTGCCGCCACGGACTGTGCCGATCTAGCCGAGACGCACCCCGCGCGCTGGGAGGCCCCGGCGGACGAGCTGTGGCTCGGCGAGCCAAGGGCCGTCGACGGTCAGCTCACGCCGCCGGACGGGCCGGGCTTCGGCGTGACCTTGAACGAGGCCTTGCTCTACATCTAGCTCCGCAGGCGCCCCTGCCCGGCGTCGCCTGCGGCTACCCGGCCTGCTGCGAGCCGAGGAGCCGTTCGACCTCGGAGCGGTCCGGCATCGCGTGCTGTGCTCCACGCCTCGTGACGACCAGCGCGCCGGCGGCGGCGGCGAAGCGGACCGCACGGTCCAGCGGCTGCCCCTCGGCGAGCGCTACCGCGAGGGCGCCGGCGAATCCGTCTCCGGCGGCTACGGTATCGACCGCGTCGACCTCGAAGGCGGGGACGTGTCCGGCGTGCTCAGCGGCTGAGTACACGACGCCCCGCTCACCAAGCTTGACGATGGCCGTCCGAGCGCCTTGCGAACGGAGGATCCGCGCCGCCTCGCGCGCGGAGTCGATGCCGTCGACGGTGACGCCGGTCAGCACCTCGGCCTCGGACTGGTTCGGAGCGATGATGTCGAAGGCGCCGTAGGCCGAGTCGGGCAGCTTCGAGGGCGGCGCCGGGTCGTAGATGACCCGAACGCCCATCCGGCGAGCGATTGCCGCAGCCTCGAGGGACACGTCGAGCGGGATCTCCATCTGCAGCAGGAGCGCGTCCGCCCCGTCGAGCGCACGGCTCGCGGCCTGCACCTGGAGTTCGTCGCACGCCATGTTCGCCCCGTAGATGCCGACGATGTAGTTCTGCCGCTCATCGTCCAGCAGGATGATGGCGATGCCGGACGACACGCCGGGCGTGGTCATCACGTCTTCGACGCGCACCCCGCTCGCCTCGAGGCTTGCGCGCAGCATCGGGCCGAACGCGTCGTCCCCGACGCGGCCGATCATGCGGACGTCCGCGCCGAGCCGGGCGGCCGCGACGGCCTGGTTCGCGCCCTTGCCCCCCGGCAGGTTGGCGAAGCTGCTTCCCATCACGGTCTGGCCGGGCTGGGGCAGCGCCGGAGTCGTGGCGACCAGGTCCATGTTGATGCTGCCGAGCACCACGATCCGGGGCCGCTCTGCCATTGCCGTCTCTCCTCGGGCGGATCGTTGCGCGGCAGGCGCTCGATTCGCAACGGGGTTGAGGCGAAGGCACACTGGGCATCCGAGGGAAGGAGCGCACGACGATGGAGATGTTGAGACGAGTGCTGGCGGTGCTGCTCGTGGCGACGGCGGTCGCCGTGGCGCTCAACCTGATCCTCACGCCCGTCTACCACGATGGCTCGCCGGACTACCCCGTCTGGGAGATCGTCAACTGGTTCATGGCGGCCTCGACGCTGGTGGCGCTGGTCGTGAGCTTCATGCGGAGGCGCGAGCTCGGAGGCGACGGGGAGCCGGGCGCCCTCGAGTACGTGCGGGTCACGGTGCTCTACTACGCGGCCATCGTCCTGACGATGCTCTTCTTCTGGGGATGGATCTGGACGCTGAATCCGGATAGCGAGACCGGCGACGCCGTGACCTCGCACCTCATCTACTTCCCGCTCGTGGACTCGCTCTTCGTCGTCGTCGCCCTCGCCGTCGGCCGCCACCTCTGGATCGAGAGCGGCGACTGAGCGAGGGCCGCGCGACCGCCCGCCTTGCCCGCGGTGCGATACTCCCGCGCAAGGCCCGATTGAGGCCGGAGGGGGTGCGGCATGGTCGCAGCAGGAGCGGTCGAACTGGGGAGCGGGGCGTTCCGTTACGAGGCGCTCGCCACGTGGGAGCAACTGCCCGAGGGCATGACCCTCGTCGAGTGCGCCGGCGTCGCCGTCGACGCCGAGGATCTGGTCTACCTGCTCACGAGGAACGTCGATAACCCGGTCATCGTGCTCGAACCGGACGGGGGCGTCCTGCGCAGCTTCGGCGCGGGCGTGTTCACGGACCGCACGCACGCGATCAGCGTCGGGCCGGACGGCTTCCTCTACTGCGCCGACGACGGCTCGCACACGATCACGAAGTGGACGCGCGAAGGCGAGCTCGTGCTCACCATCGGCGAGCCAGGAGTGTCCTCCGAGCTGCACAGCGGCGAGCCCTTCAACCGCCCGACGGACGCCGCCGTCTCCTCGAACGACGGCTCGATCTTCATCAGCGACGGCTACGGCAACGCGCGCGTCCACCGCTACTCGGCCGAGGGCGAACTGGAGCTGTCCTGGGGAGAGCCGGGCATCGACGTCGGCCAGTTCATGGTCCCCCACAACCTCGCGATCGACGAAGAGGATCGCATCTACGTCGCGGACCGCGAGAGCCATCGGGTGCAGATCTTCGACCGCGACGGCGAGCCGCTGGCGATGTGGAACAACATCCATCGCCCCTGCGGCATGACGATGGGCGGGGACGGTCTGCTCTACGTCGGCGAGCTGAACGGGGTCGCGCTCATGACCGGCGCCCTTGGCGTCGGGCACCGCGTCAGCATCTACAGCCGCGAGGGCGAGCTGCTTGCGCGCCTTGGCGATCCGGAGGAGGGCGAGGAGGCGGGGCGCTTCATCGCGCCGCACGGGATGGCGGTCGACTCGCGCGGCGACATCTACGTCGCCGAGGTCGCGCACACGATCCGCGGTCGCCACCTCGACCCGCCTCGGGAGCTGCGCAGCATCAAGAAGCTGCGGCGGCTGTCGTAGCGGCGCTCCTGGGGGTTGCGTCTCCCGGCCCTGTTCCTTACTCTTGAGGTAAGGACATAGTTCCTTACAGGAGCAGCCATGACGACGGCCAGAGTGACCAGCAAGGGACAGATCACGATCCCGAAGCACGTGCGGGACCGGCTTGGGCTGCGTCCGGGCGACGCACTCGAGTTCCTGGAGGAAGCAGGCGTCTGGCGCATCCGGAAGGAAGTCGCCGAGTCTCCGTTCGACAAATATCGCGGTTACCTCCGGCATCTGAGCGGCCGCGACCCCAATGAGCTGGTCGAGGAGATGCGCGGGCCGTGATCTCCGCGCTCGACACGAATGTCCTGCTCGACCTCCTCATCCCCGGTGCGCCGGACGCGGACGCGTCCGCGTTCCGGCTGGCTGAGGCTGCGCGCGAGGGCGCCGTCGTGATCTCCGAGGCGGTCTATGCCGAGTTGGCCGGGAGCTTCGAGCAGTCTGCCGACATGGAGCGATTTGTTCACGATACCGGCATCCGGCTGATGCCATCGAGTCGTGAGACGTTGCAGCGCGCCGGCAGCGCCTGGCGCACCTATGCGCGGCGGCGCCAGCGTTCGCTGACCTGCCCGAGCTGCGGTGCGGCTCATCCGGATCGCTGCGAGGCATGCGGTGCGGGTATTCAGGTGCGGCAGCACATCGTGGCCGACTTCATGATCGGGGCGCACGCCGCGGTGCAGGCCGACCGGCTGGTCACTCGCGATCGGGCGTACTACGCGCGGTACTTCTCCGATCTCGAACTCGGCTGATTCGCCGCGCGTTGCCAGCGACCGCCTTGCGGTGAGGGCGAGGCGCTGACGCTGCTGCAGCACCTGCCCGTCCACACCCCCGATGCGCGCGGCGGCCACAGCCACCTCGACCCGCCTCGGGAGCTGCGCAGCATCAAGAAGCTGCGGCGGCTGGGGTAGCGCCGGGCGGGAGGCCTGCTCGATGGCCCGTCGGGCGGCTAGGTGAGTTCGTAGAGCGGCGGCTTCGACCACTGCTCAGTCGGCGGATTCTCCTGATGGCGAACTACATCGCGACGCTGAGCTGCCTCAAGGCGTCTGGCCTCGCGGAGGATGCGGTCACGCTCGCGCTCGTGCTCATGCTCGCGCTCGATCGCCCGCTTGCTGGGGGCGCGCTTCGGTGTGCCCCCGTACTCGGTGATGCGACCCTCTTCGCGGAGCTGACCGAGGTGGCTGCGCACGTTGCCGTCGGCGGCGCGGCGCAGGCGAGTGTCGATCTCGTCGCCGTAGACGCGCACCATGATCTCCCAGCTGCTGAGCTGTTCCCCGCCCTGTAACACCTCGATGATCTGGCGCTCGCGCAGGTTTCGGTGATCGACGTACATCTGGAGGCGCTCGCGCGGGTCGTTCACAATCTTGCCGTGGCCGGGGCAGATCACCTGCAGGTTCGGCAGCTCCAGCAGCCGCTCGAGGCTGCGCCGGTAGTTCCCGAGGTCCCCGACCGTCGTCGTCGAGGAGCCGAGCAGCGTGTCGCCGGTGAACAGCACGCCCTCGTCCTCCAGGTAGTAGCACAGCGAATCGACGCTGTGGCCGGGCGTGGCGAGCACCTGCAGGCGGACGCCGCTGCCCATGTCCACGATGTCGCCGTCGGCCAGCTGATTGACCTGGCGGGGGATGCGGCCTTTGAGCAGACGCCGCCCCCCCTTGGGGATCGAGATCTCGGCGTCCAGGAACTCCTTCGCCCACTTGAGGTTGCCGGAGTGATCCGCGTGATGGTGGGTGATCGTGGCGACGCCGATCTCGGCGTGCTCGGTCGCCGCCAGGTAGCCCCGCAAGAACCACTGGTAGCGCTCGATCGCCTCGCCCGAATCGATCGTCAGCGACTGGGCGCCCGGCGAACCGACGAGGTAGATCGAGGTGAAGTCCGGGTGCATCACGTTCTCGTCCGGCACCATTGCGGCGCGCACGGATGGGCTGATTTGCATTGGTTTCTCACCTCACGTTCGGGGTGCCCGTCGGGGCGCCCGATCGCCTCGGAGCATAGCGGAAAGCGCGACGCCCGACGCCGCCTGCGTACGCGCGCCACCGCGAGCGCTGGTTGGTGGGACTGCGCGTGAGCGCTAATCCCTCGCGCTTGTTCCTATACTGGAACGGCTGCCTGCGCGGTCCGCGGCGTCCCGCCGCGCGGCGTGCGGCAGCGTGCGGGGGATGCGCATGACCGTCCCGGCTTCCGCCCGGCAGGCGCCCGACGATCGCCGCGAGGGCGGCGTGTGGCTGTGGCGTCCCGGCCTCGTCGAGTACGCGCGCGCGCTGGAGTGGCAGCGGGCGCGGGCCGCGTCGCTCGCCGACGGCGGCGAGGGCGAGGCGCTGGCGCTGCTGGAGCACCCACCCGTCTACACCCTCGGCGCGCGCGGCGACGACAGCCATCTGCTCGCGTCGCCGGAGGCGCTGGCCGCGTTCGGCGCCGAGGTGGTGAGCACGGACCGCGGTGGCAACGTGACCTTCCACGGCCCCGGCCAGCTCGTCGCCTACCCGATCCTCGACCTGCGCGGCCGCGGCATCGGCGCCGCCAGCTACGTGCGCTCGCTCGAGGCGATCATGATCGAGGCCGCCGCGCGCTTCGGCGTGCACGGCGAGGTCGTGCGAGGGCGGCCCGGCGTCTGGGTCGACGGCGCGAAGCTCGCCGCCATCGGTGTCCGCGTCAAACGCGGCGTCAGCAGCCACGGCCTCGCGCTCAACGTCTCGACCGACCTCGAGTGGTTCGCGCGCATCGTGCCCTGCGGCATCCCGGACATCGAGGCCACCTCGCTGGAGCGGCTGCTCGGCGAGGCACCCCCGATGCGCGAGGTCGAGGACGCGCTCGCCGCCGCCTTCGAGCGCGAGTTCGGCTGCCGGCTGGTTGCCGGCTCGTGGGACGAGGGCGCGACCGCACCGGTGGCGGCCGGGGTGGCGTCGTGAGCGCCCGGGGCACAGTGAACACCGGCGCCGCCCCGGGCGGCGCAGTGGCGCCGCTCATGGAGCGGCCCTTCCCGCGCAAGCCGCCCTGGCTGAAGGCGCGCTTCCCGGCGGGCGAGCGCTTCTCCGGGATCAAGTCGCTGCTGCGCGAGCACGATCTGCACACCGTCTGCGAGGAGGCGCGCTGCCCGAACATCGGCGAGTGCTTCAACTCCGGCACGGCCACGTTCATGATCCTGGGCGACATCTGCACGCGCGCCTGCGGCTTCTGCGACGTGACCTCCGGCCGCCCCGAGGGACTCGACCTGCTGGAGCCGTACCGGCTGGCGCAGGCCGTCGAGCGCCTCGGCCTCGACTACGTCGTGATCACCTCGGTCAACCGCGACGACCTGCCGGACGGCGGCGCGGACGTCTTCGCCGCCTGCATCCGCGCGATCCGCCGCCGCCTCCCGGAGACGCAGGTCGAGGTGCTGATCCCGGACTTCGAGGGCAACCGGGACGCCCTCGCCACCGTCATCGAGGCGCAGCCGGTGGTGCTCAACCACAACACGGAGACCGTGCCGCGGCTCTACCGGCGGGTGCGCCCGAAGGCGCGCTACGAGCGCTCGCTGGAACTGATCCGCCGCGTCAAGCAGTTCGACCCGGAGATGACGACCAAGTCCGGCATCATGCTCGGCCTCGGCGAGACGATGGACGAGGTGCGCCAGGTGCTCGACGACCTGCGCGAGCACGATTGCGAGCTGCTGACCGTGGGGCAGTACCTGCGGCCCTCGCTGAAGCACCTGCCGATCGAGCGCTTCTGGCACCCGGACGAGTTCGCCGAGATCGCCGACTACGCGCACGCGATCGGCTTCCGCCACGCCGAGTGCGGGCCGCTGGTGCGCAGCTCCTACCACGCCGCCGACCAGGCGACCGCGGCCGCGCCGGCCGGGCAGGGAGGGACGCCATGACCATCGACGCGATCCACGCCGCCCAGACCGACGGCCAGTTTGCGACAGACGGCAACGGCGCCGACCTCGAGGCCGCGCGCGAGGCGCTCGCCGCCGAACTCGACGCGATCGAAAGCGAGGAGTGGCGGCGGTCGCTGCACGAGGTCTTCTTCCGGAGCGGGCCGGAGCGTGTCGCCGAGCTGCTGCAGGAGCTCCAGCTGGAGGCGCAGAAGGCGATGGCGCCGCTGCCGGTCACCGCGCGCACGCCCTACGTCAACACGATCCCGCCCGGCCGCGAGCCGCCCTACCCCGGCAACCGTGTGATCGAGCAGCGCATCAAGAGCTTCGTGCGCTGGAACGCGATGGCGATGGTCGTCGAGGCCAACAACCGGGCCGAGGGCATCGGCGGTCACATCTCCACCTACGCCTCGGCGGCCACGCTCTACGAGGTCGGCTTCCATCACTTCTTCCGCGGCGCGAACGACCCGAGCGGCGGCGATCTGGTCTACATCCAGGGCCACGCCTCGCCGGGCATCTACGCCCGCGCCTACCTCGAGGGACGGCTCAGCGACGAGCAGTTGCTCAATTTCCGCCGCGAGTTCGCCGAAAGCGGGGGGCTGCCCTCGTACCCCCACCCCTGGCTGATGGAGCACTTCTGGAAGTTCCCGACCGTCTCGATGGGCCTCGCGCCGCTGATGGGGATCTATCAGGCGCGGTTCATGCGCTACCTGGTCGATCGCCGGCTCAAGGAGCCGTCGGATGCGAAGGTCTGGGTCTTCCTCGGCGACGGGGAGACGGACGAGCCGGAGGCGTTGGGCGCGATCTCGCTGGCGGCGCGCGAGCGGCTCGACAACCTGATCTTCGTGATCAACTGCAACCTGCAGCGCCTCGACGGCCCCGTGCGCGGCAACGGCCAGATCATCCCCGAGCTCGAAGCCGTCTTCCGCGGCGCGGGCTGGAACGTGATCAAGGTGCTGTGGGGCGCCGAGTGGGATGCGCTGCTGGCGCAGGACCACGACGGACTGCTGGCGAAGCGCATGGGCGAGGTCGTCGACGGCGAGTACCAGAAGTACACCGTCGCCGGCGGCGCCTACGTCCGCGAGCACTTCTACGGCGTGGACCCGCGCCTGCTGCGCATGGTCGAGCACATGAGCGACGACGAGCTGTGGTCGATGCGCCTCGGCGGCCACGACCCGGCCAAGGTCCACGCCGCCTACCACGCCGCCGTGCGCCACGAGGGCGCGCCGACCGTCGTGCTCGCGCGCACGATCAAGGGCTACGGCCTCGGCGAGGCGGGCGAGGGCAAGAACATCACCCACCAGCAGAAGCGGCTCAACGCAGACGAGCTGATGCTCTTCCGCGACCGCTTCGGCATTCCGCTGAGTGACGAGGAGGTGGGGAGTGCGCCGCTCTACCGCCCCGACGACGACAGCCCGGAGGCGCGCTACCTGCAGCAGCGCCGCCGCGCCCTCGGCGGCTTCCTGCCGCTGCGCCGCACCATCTCCTGTGCCGGCATGTCCCCCGCCGACACGGTCTTCGAGGAGTTCTACGAGGGCTCCGGCGGCCGCGGTGTCTCGACCACGCTCGCCTTCGTGCGGCTGCTCTCGCGGCTGCTGCGCGACGAGACGGTGGGCGATCTGATCGTGCCGATCGTCCCCGATGAGGCGCGCACCTTCGGCCTCGAAACGCTGTTCCGCCAGGCCGGCATCTACTCGCACGTGGGACAGCTCTACGAGCCGGTCGATGCCGACAGCCTGATCTACTACAAGGAGACGACCGACGGGCAGATCCTCGAGGAAGGCATCACCGAGGCGGGATCGCTCGCCTCGTTCATCGCCGCCGGCACGGCGTCGGCGGTGCACGGCGCGTGCACGCTGCCGTTCTTCATCTTCTACTCGATGTTCGGCTTCCAGCGCGTCGGCGATCTGATCTGGGCGGCCGCGGACTCGCGCACGCGCGGCTTCCTGGTGGGCGCGACGGCCGGCCGCACGACGCTGCAGGGCGAGGGCCTCCAGCACCAGGACGGGCACAGCCACGTGCTGGCCTCGGTGGTTCCCAACCTGCTGAGCTACGACCCGGCGTACGCCTACGAGGTGGCGCTGATCGTGCGCGAGGGCATCCACCGCATGCACGAGCTGCAGGATCCGGTCTTCTACTACCTGACCGTCACCAACGAGGCCTACCCCCAGCCGGCGCTGCCGCCGGACGTCGCCGCAGGCGTGATCCGCGGCATCTACCGGCTGAGCGCCTCCGAGGGGCGCGGCCCGCGCGTCCAGCTGTTCGGCAGCGGCGCGATCCTCAACGAGGTCGTCGCCGCGCAGGAGCTGCTCGACGAGTGCTACGGCGTGGCCGCCGACGTCTGGTCCGTGACCAGCTACAGCGAGCTGCGCCGCGACGCCATGGACGCCGAGCGCTGGAACATGCTGCACCCCGCCGCGCCGCCGCGCCGCTCCTACCTCGCCGAGGTCACCGCGGACGCGGAGGGGCCGTTCGTCGCCGCGACGGACTACCTCAAGTCGCTGCCGGACGCCGTCGCCAAGTGGCTGCCGGGACGCCTCGTCTCGCTCGGCACGGATGGCTTCGGGCGCAGCGAGACGCGCGAGGCGCTGCGCGACTTCTTCGAGGTGGACGCGAAGCACATCGCGCTCGCCGCGCTGCACGCGCTTGCCCTCGACCGCGAGATTCCCGCCGGCGTGGCGCAGAGCGCGATCGAAGAACTCGGCATCGACCCGGAGAAGGTCAACCCGCGGCTCGTCTGAGCGAGCGCGCCGCCCGACGGGCTGCAGGAGGACGCATGGCCACGGACTACCTGCTGCCCGACCTCGGCGAGGACATCGACGAGGCCGAGGTGATCGCGGTGCACGTGAGCGCGGGCGACCGCGTCGAGTACGAGCAGGCCGTGATCGAGGTCGAGACGGAGAAGGCGAACCTCGACGTGCCCGCGCCCTACGCGGGCGCGATTACCGCCGTCCACGTAAGCGTCGGCGACATGATCAAGCCGGGCCAGGCGGTCGTCACGATCGAGGCCGAGGACGGCGCGGCGGACGAGGCTCTGGCCGCGGCGGCGGCCCCCGCCGCGAGCGCGCCGCCGCCTTCCGCTGCCGCCACGCCCCCGCCTCCCTCACGGGCCGCTGCGGCCCGGCCGCCGGCTGCTCCCGTGCGGCGGCCCGCGGCGGCTGCGGCCGTGCTGCCACCCGACGGCGGACGCGCGACCGCCTCGCCCTCGGTGCGAATGTTCGCGCGCGAGATCGGGGTCGCGATCGGCGCGGTCGCGGGCACGGGCCCGGGCGGGCGCATCTCGATCGAGGACGTGAAGGTGCACGCGCGCCTCGCGCGCAGCGGGGCGGCCCCCGCCGAGGCGCCCGCGCGCGGCGCCGCGCCGCCGCCGGCCGCGCTCCCGGACCTCTCGCAGTTCGGCGAGGTCGAGCGCGAGCGGATGAGCGGCGTGCGCCGCACCACCGCGCGCACGCTCAGCCAGTCCTGGTCGCAGAGCCCGCACGTGATGCTGCAGCGCAAGGCGGACGTCACGGACCTCGAGGCGCTGCGGCGCCCGAACCGTGAGCGCGTCGCGGCCGCCGGCGGCCAGCTCACGATGATGCCGATCCTGATGAAGGTCGTCGCGGGGGCGCTGCGCGAGTTCCCGCGGCTCAACGCCTCGATCGATGCCGCCAGCGAGGAGATCGTCTACCGCCGCTACGTGCACATCGGCGTGGCGACCGACACGGACCACGGGCTGATCGTCCCCGTCCTGCGCAACGCCGACCAGAAGAGCATCACCGAGCTGGCCATCGAGATCGGCGAGCTGGTCGGGCGAGCGCGCGATCGCAAGAGCACGCTCGAGGATCTGCGCGGCGGCACCTTCACGATCTCGAACCTCGGGGGGATGGGGATCGGCTTCTTCAACGCCGTGCTGCTGCCCCCGCAGGTCGGCATCCTCGCCGTCGGTCGCGCCGAGCAGGAGCCGGTCTGGATCGACGGCGAGTTCCAGCCGCGGCTGCGCATGCCGCTCGCCATCAACTTCGACCACCGGCTGATCGACGGCGCCGACGGGGCGCGCGCCCTCGCCTGGATCGCGGAGGCGCTGGAGCAGCCGCTGCCCTACATGCGGGAGGAGTTCCCGGATCTGGCGGCGTCCGGATCGGAGGCATCCTCGTGAGCAACGGTGCGCAGGCGGGCGGCAGCGACCTCGTCGTGATCGGCGGGGGGCCGGGGGGCTACCCCGCGGCCTTCCTCGCCGCCGATCTGGGGATGAAAGTCACGCTGATCGACGACGCGCCGAACCCCGGCGGCGTCTGCCTCTACCGCGGCTGCATCCCCTCCAAGGCGCTGCTGCACGTCGCCGCGCAGCTCGAGGAGGCGAATCAGGCCGCCGAGTGGGGCGTCAGCTACGGGCCGCCTTCGATCGACCTCGACAAGCTGCGCCAGTGGAAGCAGGGCGTGGTCAACCGCCTGACCGGCGGGCTCGGCCAGCTGACGAAGCAGCACGGCGTCGAGTTCGTGAGCGGGCGCGCCCGCTTCGACGGCCCGCGCACCGTCGTCGTGACGCCGGCCGAGGGCGAGCCGCGCACGATCGGCTTCGAGCACGCGATCGTCGCCACCGGCTCGCTGCCGGCGACCGTCCCCGGCCTCGCGCTCGACTCGCCGCTGGTGCTGGACTCCACCTCGGCGCTCGAGCTGGAGCGCGTGCCGGAGACGCTGCTGGTCGTCGGCGGCGGCTACATCGGGCTCGAACTGGGCAGCGTCTACGCCGCGCTCGGCTCGCGCGTCAGCGTCGTGGAGATGACGGCGGGCCTGCTGCCCGGCGTCGATCGCGACCTCGTGCGCCAGTTGCAGCGCCGCCTGCGGGGCAGCTTCGAGGCGATCCGGCTGGAGACGACGGTGCTCTCCATGGAGGAGGCCGAGGGCGGCGTGCGCGCCCGCCTCGGCGGCTCCGACGGCGCGCCCTCGGACGAGCTGTTCGCCCAGGTGCTGGTCGCCGTGGGGCGCCGCCCGAACAGCGCCGGCCTCGGGCTGGAGCAGACGGGCGCGCGGCTGGACGCGCGCGGCTTCGTCGAGACGGACTCGCAGCGCCGCAGCGCGGACCCGGCGATCTTCGCGGTCGGCGACGTGGCCGGGGAGCCGATGCTCGCGCACAAGGCCACGCACGAGGCGCGCGTCGCCGTCGAGGCGATCGCCGGGAAGCCCCTGCTCTGGGACGCGCACGCCATTCCCGCGGTGGTCTACACGGACCCGGAGATCGCCTGGGTCGGGCTGACGGAGGCGGAGGCGGTGGACCAACGCATCGAGGTGCAGACCTCGACGCTGCCGTGGGCCGCCTCCGGCCGCGCGACGACGCTCGGCCGCACCGATGGCGCAACGAAGCTCGTGGTGGAGCCGCATACCGATCGGCTGCTCGGCGTGGGCATCGTTGGCGTCGGGGCGGGCGATCTGATCTCGGAGGCGGCGCTGGCGATCGAGATGGGGGCTGTGGTGCAGGATCTCGAGCTGACGATCCACCCGCACCCGACGCTGGGCGAGACGCTGATGAACGCCGCCGCCGCCTTCTACGGCCGCAGTCCGGACTACATCGGGCGGCGGCGCGGCCACGGGAGGAGTTGACTGCGATGGATCTGGAATTCGCGTTCCTCAGCGACTTCGCCGAGGAGTCCGGCGGGAAGCTGCACGCCCTCGGCATCGGCATCGACACGATCCACGCAGCCGAAGTGCCCGCGCGCCACCCGCTGCTGACGATGGTCGCGCAGATCCGCTACTCCGTCGCCGAGGCCGGGACGCACCGGCTCGAGGTAAGCGGCTACGACGCCGACGGCAAGCAGATCATCGACCGCATCGAGGGCGACATGCCGCTTCCGCCGGTGACCGGGGGCACGGGCGCCACGGCGCGGGTGCTGGTCAACCTCGTCGGCGTGAACTTCCCCGGCTACGGCGATCACTCGTTCCACCTCGTGCTCAACGGCAGCGAGGTCAGCCGCGCCTCGCTGCGCGTCGTGCCGCCGGCATCCCGGGAGGCGTCCTAGCCGGGAGTTGCGTCCCGCGGACAGCACGCGCGATGGCCGCCGGCTTCGGGTGCCGGGCGGCTCCGCTAGAAGACGATGATTCCGCGACCGAAGACCTCGCCGCGATCGAGTCGGCCCGTCGCCTCGTTGATCTCGTCGAGCGCGTGCCGCTCCGTCACGAGTGCGTCGAGGTCGAACATGCCCTCGCGATGCCAGCGCAGGAGCTCCGGCACGTCGCGCTCCGGCACGGCCGAGCCGATCAGCACGCCGATCAGCGTCTTCTGGCCGATCACCATCTCGCCGGTCGGTACGCGCACCATGTTCCCGGTCGCAATCATCGCGGCGACGCCCCCGCGCTCGGCTCCGCGGCGCCCTTTCACCGCCTGCACGATCTGTTGCGTGGTCCCGCGCGCGCCGATCGCGTCGATCGCGTAGTCGACGCCGCCGCCGCTGAGTTCGCGGATCCGCTCGACCGGGTCTCCCTCGCTGGCGTTGACGACTTCGGTCGCGCCGAAGCGCCGCGCGAACTCGAGCTTCTCGTCCGACAGGTCCACGGCGATGATCGGCTCGCACTCGCGCACCCGCAGCGCCGCGATCGCCGAGAGCCCGACGCCGCCGGCGCCGAACACGGCGCTCGAGCGGCCCGGCTGCGCGTCCAGCGCGTTGAGCACCGTCCCGGCCCCGGTGAGCACGCCGCAGCCGAGCGGCGCGACCACGTCCGTGGGTGTCTCCGGCGGCACCTTCACCACATATTCGGCGTCGAGCAGCGCGTGCTCCGCCCACGTGTAGACGCTGCTCCGGTGGCCGTCGAGCTCCTCGCCGCGCCATCTCACGGAGCTGGCCGACGACGGCGTGCCCGCGCCCGTCGGATCGCCGTCGCGCCGCACGATCGAGGTGATGATGCGGTCGCCCGGGGCGACGTACGTGACGCCCTCGCCGACGGCGATCACCTCGCCCGTGCCCTCGTGGCCCATCAGCGTCGGCCGCGTCACCTCCCGGTAGCCGCGCAGGAGGTGCAGGTCGGAGTGGCAGACGCCGGTCGCGGACATGCGCACGAGCACGTCGCCCGGCGCCGGGTCTCCGAGTTCCACCTCCTCGACGAGGATCGGCTCTTCGGCCTTCGTGAAGATCGCGGCTCTCGATTTCGTCATGACGGCTCGACTCCTGCCCACGCCCGCCGGGCCCGGCGAGTTCTCCGGCGATCACTCTAAGCCGGGCTGACTATTGGTGCGCGCTGTGCGTTCGCCCGCGGAGTTATGCGCGACGAGCAGCGTAGGCGTGAAAGGCGTGAGCCCCTCTCGCGCGGCCTACCAACCGCACGCTTTCAGATGCGGACTTCGCTGAAGTCGCCTGGAGCCATCCTGCTGACAACCGTCTGGATATCTTCAGCTCGCAACTGAAGGCGGTGTCGACCCGGTGCTCGGCAAGATGCTCACGGAGCGGTACCGGGGCGCCCTGGTCGAACAGGAACCTCACGAACGAATCGAGGCCGCCAGAGCTTTGACTTCGTGCTCGAGAACGGCTTCCACCTGTCCGCTATCGACACCGGGGAACCAATCCAGAAACTCTCCGGTCGACGCGCCGTCCTTGAGGTTCTCGAAGAGAGTGGATACAGGCACGCGTGTTCCGCGAAACACCCAGGCCCCGCTGAGCTTGTCCGGGCGACGTTCGACAGCGGCGCAGGTCGCCCAGGCCACCGCTATACTTCAAGCTCCTCGGGCGGGCGGAACTCAATGGTCTCCTCGGCGACGACGACGGGCTCGATGTTGGTGACGCCGCGGGTCTTGAGGTCCTCGATGATCGGGGCGACGAGTTCGTCGGGGACGGAGGCGCCGGCGGTGAGGCCGACGACGCTTATGCCCTCGTACCAGGCGGGGTCTATCTCCTGAATGCCGTCCACGCGGTACGCAGTCGCGCCCTCGGCCTCGGCGACCTCACGCAGGCGCACGGAGTTGCTTGAGTTCGGCGAGCCGACGACGAGTACGAGGTCGGCGCGCCTGGCGATGGTGCGCACGGCGAGCTGGCGGTTCGTGGTGGCGTAGCAGATGTCGTTGCGCACCTCGGCGCCGGGGTAGTGCGAGCGGAGTTCGTCGATCACCTCGGCGGTGTCGTCCTCGGAGAGCGTGGTCTGCGTGACGACGAAGACCGGCCGCTCATTGGAGCCAAGCCTGGTGACCTCTTCCGGGCTCTCGACGATGCGGGTGCGCTCGGGTTCCTGGCCGAGGGTGCCGATCGTCTCGTCGTGGCCGCGATGGCCGACGAGCAGCACGTCGTAGCCGTCCCGTACGGCCTTGCGCGTTTCGCGGTGGACCCTCGTCACCAGCGGGCAGGTCGCGTCGATGATGCGCAGGCTGCGGCGCTTCGCCTCGTCGACGACGGTCGGCGAGACGCCGTGCGCGCTGAAGACGATGCGCGAGCCTTCGGGCACCTCGGCGACCTCGTTCACGAAGATCGCGCCGCGGGCGCGGAAGCCGTCCACCACGTGGCGGTTGTGCACGATCTCATGGAAGGCGTAGATGGGCGGCGGCTCACGGTCGAGCACCGCGTCGAGGATGTCGATGGCGCGCACCACGCCGGCGCAGAAGCCGCGCGGCTCGGCGAGCAGCAGTGTGTGCGGCATGCGGCGGCTCCCTGCCCGAACCTACGTGCGACCCGGTCGCACTGCCATCGTAGCATGCCTGCGGCTGCTGCCCGGCCGTACGAATCCGGCACATATCTGGTCATATTCGCCGCTCCCGACGCCGGCGCGAACCCGGGCAGGCGCCGGGGATAGGCCCTGACGGGCGAGGCACGGCGTTATGCTCTCCGGGCTGGGGAAGACCATGAGCGAGATCATCTTCGAGGTCGAGGAAGCGCCCGAGGGCGGCTACACCGCGCGCGCCCTCGGCCACTCGATCTTCACCGAGGCGGACACGTTCGAGAAGCTCAGCGAGATGGCCCGCGACGCCGTCCGCACGCATTTCGACGAGGACGACGCTGAGCGGCCCCTTGTGATCCGGCTGGATCTCGTGAGAGACGAACTCATCCCTGCGTGAGCCTTCCTTCCGATGTCTCCGGGGACCGTCTCGCGACTCTGCTTCGGTGATACGGGTACAGGATTGTGCGTCAGCGCGGAAGCCATCTGCGCCTCTCTGCGACGGGAAGCGATGGCGATCACCGCATTACTATTCCTCGCCACCGATAGCTGCGGGTCGGCGCGCTGAACGCGATCCTGCGGGATGTGGCGACCTTCAGGCGCACGCACCGCGATGAAGTGGTGCGGGAGCTGTTCGACTGAGCAATGGGTTTCGCGAAGGAGCCTTCGGATCGCCGAGGGGCGGCGGCGGCCGGAGCTACGCCTCGAACTCCTGCGGCGGGCGGAACTCGACGGTCTCCTCGGCGACGACGACGGGCTCGATGCGGGTGACGCCGCGAGCCTTGAGGTCCTCGATGATCGGGTCCAGCAGCTCGTCGGGGACGGAGGCGCCCGACGTGAGGCCGACGACGCCGACGCCCTCGTACCAGGCGGGGTCGATCTCGTCGAGGCCGTCCACGCGGTAGGCGGTCACGCCCGCGTCCTCGGCGACCTCGCGCAGGCGCATGGAGTTGCTTGAGTTCGACGAGCCGACGACGAGCAGGAGGTCCGCTCGCTCGGCGACCTTGCGCACCGCGAACTGGCGGTTCGTCGTCGCGTAGCAGATGTCGTTGCGGATTTCGGCGGCGGGGTAGCGATCGCGGATCTCATCGATCACGTCGGCCGTGTCATCCATGGAGAGCGTCGTCTGCGTGACCACGAAGACCGGCCGCTCGACCTCCAGCGCGGCGACCTCGCCGGCGGTCGCGACGATCTGCGTGCGATCGGGGGCCTCGCCGAAGGTGCCGACGGTCTCGTCGTGGCCGCGGTGGCCGACGAGCAGCACGTCGTAGCCGAGCCGCGCCGCGCTCTTCGCCTCGAGGTGCACCTTCGTCACCAGCGGGCAGGTGGTGTCGATCACACGCAGGCGGCGCTCCCGCGCCTCGGCGACGACGGTCGGCGAGACGCCGTGCGCGCTGAAGACGATGCGTGAGCCCTCGGGCACCTCGGAGACATCGTCGACGAATACGGCGCCGCGGGCGCGGAAGCCGTCGACGACGTGGCGGTTGTGCACGATCTCGTGGAAGGCGTAGATCGGCGGCGGCTCGCGGTCGAGCACCGCGTCGAGCACGTCGATCGCGCGCACCACGCCCGCACAGAAGCCTCGCGGCTCGGCGAGCAGCAGCGTGTGCGGCATGCGTCAGCCCTCCGCGGTTCCCGGCTGTCCGTCCGGGCCGGGTGCGGCGGCATTGTAGACCCCGCTTCCGTACGGGGCGACCACTACCCGCCGCTCACCGACACGCCGTCCCCGTCCGGGCCGCCGTTGTCCCCGGAGCGCCGGTAGGTCATGCGGTAGAGGTCCGCGTAGACGCCGTCGAGGGCGACCAACTCCTCGTGACTGCCGATCTCGATGATCTCGCCGTCGCGCATCACGACGATGCGGTCGGCGCTGCGGATCGTGGAGAGCCGGTGCGCGATCACGAGCGAGGTGCGGTCGCGCAGGATCGTGCTCAGCGCCTGCTGGATCAGCCGCTCCGAGTGCGTGTCGATGTTCGCGGTCGCCTCGTCGAGGATCAGGATGCGCGGCTCGGCGACGACGGCGCGCGCGAACGCGATCAGCTGACGCTGCCCGACGGAGAGATTGAGCCCACGCTCGTGCAGCTCGGTGTCGTAGCGGTCCGGGAGCCGCTCGATGAACTCGTTGGCGCCGACGGCGCTCGCGGCCTCCTCGATCTCCGTGTCCGTCGCATTGAGGCGGCCGTAGCGGATGTTGTCGGCGATCGTGCCGGAGAAGAGGTACGGCTCCTGCAGCACCACGCTCATGCGCCGCGTCAGCGAGGCGCGCTCGATCGTCCGCAGGTCGTGCCCGTCGATCAGGATCTCGCCGTCCTGGATGTCGTACGAGCGGTTGACGAGGGCGGTCACGGTCGTCTTGCCGGCGCCGGTGTGGCCGACGAAGGCGACGGTCTCGCCGGCCTCGATCTGCAGGTCGAAGCCGCGCAGCACCGGGACATCCTTGACGTAACTGAAGTCCACGTTGTTGAAATCGATGCGGCCCTCGACGTCGGGCAGGGAGATGGCGTCCGGGGGGTCGACGATCTCGGGCTCGGTGTCGAGCACCTCGAAGATGCGGTGCGCGCCGGCCATGGCGCGCTGGAGCATCGTGTACTGCAGGACGATGTCGCGGACGGGGTTGAAGAAGCGCTGGATGTAGAGCAGGAAGCCGACGGTGAAGCCGAGCGCCTCGCCCGCGCCGAGGCTGCCGTTGAAGACGCGGATGCCGATCACGATCAACACCATCGCGGTGGCCATGGTGGCGAGCACCTCGACGGTGGGGATGACGCTCGCCTGCAGCCGCACGGCCTGCATGTTGGAGTCGCGGTGGCGGCGGTTGAGCAGCTCGAAGCGCTTGAGGTTCTCTTCCTCGCGGTTGAGGGACTGGACGATGCGCACGCCGGAGACGTTCTCGTTGATCGCGCCGTTGACGATCGAGATCGCCTGCCGCACGCGGATGAAGGCGCGCGCGGCGGGCGTCTGCCACCAGGCCATGAAGGCCAGCAGCAGCGGGATCACGGAGAGCGACACCACGGCCAGCAGCGGGTCCAGCCAGAACAGGAAGACGACGATCAGCGCCAGCCCGACCGCGTCCGCGAGGATGTTGAGGAAGCCGGTGGTGATCAGCTCCTGCAGCGTCACCACGTCCGAGGTCACGCGCGACATGATGCGGCCGACTTCCTCGCGGTCGTAGAAGCTCAGCGAGAGGCGGTTGAGGTGCGCGAACATGTTGCTGCGCATGTCGCGCAGGATGCGGTGCCCGACGTAGCCCGTCATCAGCCGCTGCACCACGGCGGAGACGAACGAGATCGCGGCCAGCACGATGAGCAGCAGGCCGTATTGGACGATCTCCGTGTCCACCGCCGCGATCAGGGCCGGGTCGTTCGAGCGCAGCTTGTCGACGATCGACGCCGTCGCGGCGGCCATCACGTAGGGCTGCGCGTAGGAGGCGATCGCGAAGACGAACATCGAGATCACCGCGATCACGGTCTGGATCTTGTAGGGACCAAGCATCGGCACGATGCGCCGCACCAGCGTGGGGTCGTAGACGCGGCCCAGCTCCTCGTAGTCCCAGCCGTCGGCGGCGCGGCCGTGGCGGATGCCGCTCATGTCGCCGGACCAGCCGCCGGCCTGTCCGCCGCCCCAGTAGGCCACTAGCCGCCGCCTCCCGTCGCCGCGGCGTGCTCGTGGGCCTCATCACCGGCGCCCTCGCCGAGGATGGCGGCGCGGGCCTCCTCCTGGTCGCGCAGCTCGAGGTCGTAGATCTGGCGGTAGAAGCCGTCGCGTTCCAGCAGCTCCTCGTGGCGGCCGCGCTCGACGAGCGTGCCCTGGTCGAGCACGAGGATCTGGTCGGCCTCCTTCACGGTGCGCAGCCGCTGCGCGATCACGAAGGTGGTGCGGCCCTCCATCAGCGCGTCCAGTGCCTCGTGGATCTCGTACTCCGTGCGCATATCCACCGAGGCCGTCGAGTCGTCGAGGATCAGCACGTGCGGGTTGCGCAGCAGGGTGCGCGCGATCGAGATGCGCTGGCGCTGGCCGCCGGAGAGGGTGACGCCGCGCTCGCCGACCCAGGTGTCGTAGCCCTCCGGCATCTCCTCGATGAATTCGTGGATGCGCGCGATCTTCGCTGCCTCGATCACCTGCTCGTCGGTGGCGTCGAGCTGGCCGTAGCGGATGTTGTCGCGAATGGTGCCGATGAAGAGGAAGAGGTCTTGCTGCACGATCCCGATGGCGTCGCGCAGCGACTCGAGGGTCACGTCGCGCACGTCCTGGCCGTCGATCGTGATCCGCCCCTCGCTCACGTCGTAGAAGCGCGGCAGCAGGTTGACGACGGTCGACTTGCCGGAGCCGGTGCGCCCGAGCAGCGCGATCGTCTCGCCGGGGTTGGCGTTGATCGAGATGTCGTGCAGCACGGGCGACGTGGCGTCGTACTGGAAGGTGACGCCCTCGAAGTGCACCTCGCCGCGCTCGACATGGATGGGCGTGGCGTCAGGGTCCTCCTGCACGGCGGACTCGGCGTCGAGGATCTCGAAGATGCGGCTGCCGGTAGAGTGGGCGCGCGCGAACATCATGATGATCCAGCCGATCGAGCGCACCGGCACCTGCAGCAGCGTCAGCCAGAGCAGGAACGCGGCGAGCTGGCCGGTCTCCATGCGGTCCGCCTGCACCTCGGTCACGCCGAGCCAGAAGACGACGGAGAGGGAGAGCAGCCAGAGCGACTGCAGGAAGGGCTCGTTGAAGGCCTGGAACTTGCTGGTCGAATAGGAGTGGCGGAACAGCTCGTCGACCTTGACGTCGAACTTCTGCTGCTCGAACTCGGTGCGCGAGAAGGCCTTGACGACGCGCTGGCCGGTCAGGTTCTCCTGCAGTACGTTGGCCATCTGACCCTGCAGATCCTGCACGTAGAGCCAGATCGGACGCAGCTTCCAGGACGCCCAGGTGCCCTGGATCGCGATCAGCGGCGCGAAGGCGAGCGCCGCGAGGCCGACCTTGGCGTTGGCCGTGATCATCAGTGCGTAGACGGCCGCGCAGAGCACGATCACGTAGAGGAAGCGCAGCACGCCCATGCTCACGAACATGCGCACGCCCTCCACGTCGCCGGTGGCGCGCGACATGATCTGGCCGATCTGCGCCTGGTCGTGGTAGGCGTAGCTGAGCCGCTGCAGGCGATCGTAGATGTCGTTGCGGAAGTCGTACGCGATCTCTTGCGAGATGCGCTCGCCGAGGTAGGCTTGACCGTACTTGACGAGGCCGCGCGCGACGCCGGCCAGCAGCAGCACGCCCACCGCCAGCAACAGCGTCGCGAGAGTGCCTCGCGCGATCGTCTCCTCGACGCCCCCGGCCCGCTGCTCGGTGGCGATGTCGAGGCCGACGTCGATCGCGATGCCGACGAGGATGGGCGCGACGACGTCGAGCGCGGCGGCGACGCCGAGCACGGCGAAGGCCATGGCAACCGCGCCCTTGTAGGGCAGCGAGCGTGCGACGAGGCGGACCAGCACGGGTGCGCCGCGGCCGGACAGGCGCGCTGCCAGCCGCATTCGTGTCTGCTGCAAGGACATCACCATCGCGAGTCTACGCCGACAGACTCGCGAGGGCGACCTCGCGCTATGTCTGGTGCCCTCTATCGAGCCGAGGCAGCCCGCTGCGGGCCGCGGTTCGCCCGTCGCGCAAGGCGCGGCTAGGCTGGTCGCTTCCCCGCGACCACGAATCGGGATGAGGCTGCGTGCCGGCAGACGCGACTCCCCGGATACCCGGGGGCGGCCAGTTCTTCTACGGCTGGGTGATCGTGCTCACGGCGGCGATGGTCGCCTTCAGCAGCGGGCCGGGGCAGTCGTTCGTCTTCTCGATCTTCGTGGACTCGATGATCGAGGACACGGGATTCTCGCGCTCGACGATCTCCGGCCTGTACGCGGTGAGCACTGGCGTCAGCGCGCTGATGGTGGTGTTGGTGAGCCGGCTGGCGGACCGCTGGGGCGCCCGCCTGAACCTGATCATGGTGGGCGTCGCCTTCGGCGCAGCCTGCTTCGGGATGGCGTTCTCGGTCGGCCTCGCGGCGTTCTACCTGTCGTTTGCCGGACTGCGGGCGCTGGGGCAGGGATCGCTGACGATCAACGCCATGCTGCTGGTGAACCAGTGGTTCGTGACGCGCCGCGGGCGGGCGATCGCGCTGATGGGGCTGGGCTTCCCGCTCTCGAACGCCGTGCTGCCCCCGCTCAGCCGCTTCCTGATCGACACCTACGGATGGCGCGAGGCCTACGCGCTGCTGGGCGTGCTGGTGATGCTGCTGATCATCCCCGCGGCCGTCTTCCTGGTGCGCAACCGGCCGGAGGATGTGGGGCTGTTCCCGGACGGCGCCGACCACCCCCCGCTGATCGAGCAGACCCGCGCGTACAGCGCGGAGGCCGCCGCGGCGCGGCCGGTGATGCGGTCGCTGGCGTTCTGGATGCTGGCGGCGCCGCTGGCGACGCCGGGGCTGGTGGTCACGGCGCTGGTCTTCCACCAGACCTCGATCTTCGAGCAGCACGGCCTGAGCGCGACGCTCGCGGCGGCGGTCTTCGTCGTGTTCGCAATCTCCTCGGCCGCGACCTCGCTGGTGGTTGGATTCGTGGTGGAGCGGACCGGCCCGGCGAAGCTGTTCGTGTTCGCGATGTGCGCGCTGTTCGTGGTCTGCGGGTTGGCGTTGGTGGTGAACTCGGTCTGGATGGCGGTGCTGTACGTGGCCGCCATGGGTGTCGCCGGCGGATCACAGCGCATCGTGCAGGGCGTGATCTGGGCGCACTACTACGGGCGCTTCGGGCTCGGCCGGGTGCAGGGCGCGGCGATGATGGCCGGGATCACCGGCGCGGCGATCGGGCCGCTACCGCTCGCGCTGTTCCGCGACCTGACCGGCAGCTACGACGTGGGCGTGATGGTCATGGCGGCGCTCCCGCTGCTCTCGATCGCGATCGTGCTGCTCGGCCGTCCCGAGCGGCGGATCGAGGCGAGCATCGCCGAGCAGGCCGCGGAGTGAGTGCGCCTCGCGCCGGTCGCGTGCAGCGGGCGCGCGGGCTACGCTGCACGGGCGAGCGGGAGGAGCAGGCGATGTCAGGCCTCGGCAGGCTGTTCAAGACGCCGCAGCCGTCCGGCAACGTGCCCGACCCGGCGGGCTGCCCGCACGAGACATTGACCCCGCGCTGGCGCGGCCCCGAGGTGATGGACGACGACTCGAAGGCGATGGGCTTCGTCTGTCATCGCTGCCACGCCGAGTTCCTGCCCTACCAGGTCCGTGATCGCCGCCCCCTCGCCCACTAGCGCCGAGGGCGCGCCCGTGTTCTCCGCTTTGCGCAGTCGCCCACTCCAGCGCGGCATCCTCGCGGGCGTCGCCGCGCTCGTGCTGCTGCTCGCCGCCCCGGCCTGCGGCGACTCCGCGGAGGACGCCGCGGAGCCGGTCGAGCGCGCGCCCGTGGTTCCGGAGCGCGAGGTCACGGGCCTCGGAATGTGGTTCAACTCCGAGCCGTTCACGATCGAAGAGCAGCTCACGGGCGGCAATATCGTGCTGGTCGACTTCTGGACGTACACCTGCATCAACTGCGTGCGCACGCTGCCCTACCTGCGCGACTGGCACGAGAAGTACGCGGACCGCGGGCTCGTGATCCTCGGCGTGCACAGCCCGGAGTTCGACTTCGAGTACGACGCGGAAAACGTGGCCGAGGCGATTGAGCGGCTCGGCGTCGCCTGGCCGGTGGCGCAGGACAACGACTTCGCGACGTGGCGCGAGTTCGAGAATCGCTACTGGCCGGCCAAGTACCTGTTCGGCCCGGGCGGCGATGTGGTCTACCGCCACTTCGGCGAGGGCGATTACGAGGCGACCGAGCAAGCCATCCGTGTCGCGTTGACGGCGGCGGGCCACGATGTGAGCGGCGTCAGCGCCGGGCTGGTCGAGCCGGAGCCGGAGCGCGATCCCGGCGCCAGCGATCAGACCCGCGAGCTCTACGGCGGCTACGCCCGCAACTACACCCGTCAGGGCCTCTACGCCGCCCAGCTGGAGTACTACGACGGCCCGGACGAGGAGCGGCTCTACAGCGACATCGACACCGCCGCGGAGCCGCGGGTGCACGATCGCTGGTACGTCCACGGCGTCTGGCGCAACGAGCGCGAGGCGATCGTCCACGCGCGCGAGACGGAGGCGCTGGAGGACTACTTCGCATTCCTCTTCCGCGCGCGCAGCGTCCACGTCGTGCTCAACCCGCCTCGGGACGAGCCGTTCGACGTGGTGATCGAGATCGACGGCCGCGCGCTGCGCCCCGAGGAAGCAGGCGCGGACGTGGTCTTCGACTCGGAAGGGCGCAGCGTGATCCGCGTCGACGCGCCCCGCCACTACGCGATCGTCGAGCTGCCCGAGTGGGGCGAGCACGAGCTCACGCTGGCCTCGAACTCTGACAACTTCGCGATCTTCGCCCTCACGTTCGGGAGCTACCTCGAGGAGGCGTGAGCGCCGCCGCACGCGCGCCCTCCCCGAGCGCCCCATACCGGCCCCAAGGCTTATCCTTAACTGGCCGTCTCTGCGAGTCGCGGGGTCCGTGGAGGTGTTGCATGAAGCTCACGCCGCATCCGATTCGGCAGATTCCCGGCATCGCACGAAGCGCGGCCCTCCTGGGCCTCGCCGCCGCGCTGCTGCTGGCCGGCTGCGACGGCTCCGACGATGGCGCGCCTGACGAGGTCGCGACCGCCACGCCCGCGGCGGCGCTGGCGCCGACCTCGACCGCGACGCCCGAGGTGACCGCGACCGCCACGCCGACTCGGACACCGACGCCCACACCCAGCCCGACGCCAACCGCGACGTCGACGCCGACACCAACCGCGCCGCCCACGCCGACTCAGACGGCGACGGCCACGCCGACGGCGACACCCACGCCCACGCCCACCGCGACGGCGACACCGACGCCGACCCCCACGCCGACACCGACGCCCACGCCGACGGCCACGCCCACGCCGACACCCACGCCCACGCCGACACCGACGCCCACGCCCACGCCCACGCCGACACCGACGCCCACGCCCACGCCCACGCCGACACCGACGCCCACGCCCGAGCCGACGCCCGAGGGCCCGCGAATCGTGCCGGAGCACGAGGTCACGGGCCTGGGGACCTGGTTCAACTCGGAGCCGTTCACGATCGCGGAGCAGCTTGAGCGCGGCAACATCGTGCTGATCGACTTCTGGACGTACAGCTGCATCAACTGCGTGCGCACGCTGCCGTACCTGCGCAGCTGGCACGAGAAGTACGCCGAGCATGGCCTCGTGATCCTCGGCGTGCACCGCCCGGAGTTCGCCTTCGAGCACAGCACGGCGAACGTCGAGGCGGCGATCGAGCGGCTGGACGTCACCTGGCCCGTGGCGCAGGACAACGACTCGCGCACCTGGCGGACGTTCGAGAACCGCTACTGGCCGGCGAAGTTCCTGTTCGACACGACCGGCAGGATCGTCTTCAGGCACTTCGGCGAGGGCCGGTACCTCGAAACCGAGCAGCAGATCCGAGCCGCCCTCACGAGGGCCGGGCGCGACGTGAGCGCGCTTCCGCTTGGCCGCGGTGACCAGGTGCGCGATCCGAGCCGCCTGAACCAGACCCGCGAGCTGTACGGCGGCTCCCGGCGCAACTACGGGAGCGTCCAGTACGCGGCACAAGATGAGTACTACCTCGACCGCGACCGCGAGGTGCTGTACGAGGACGAGACGGCGCCGGAGGACCGCGTCAACCACAAGTGGTACGTGCAGGGCCTCTGGCGCAACGAGCGCGAGGCGATCGTTCACGCGCGGGAGACCGAGAACCTCGAGGACTACTTCGCCTTCATCTTCCGCGCGCGCAGCGTCAACGTCGTGATCAGCCCGCCGGACGACACCCCGTTCGATGTCTTCATCGAGATCGATGGCCGCCCGCTCCTGCCCGGGGAGGCAGGCGAGGACGTGGTGTTCGACGAAGAGCAGCGCAGCTACATCCGCGTCTCCGAGCCGCGGCACTACGCGATCGTCGAACTGCCCGCGTTCGGCCAGCACGACCTCAAGCTCGCCTCGAACTCCGATAAGTTCGCGATCTTCGCGCTGACGTTCGGCAGCTACCTGGAGGGGGCGTGATCATGCGGATGCGCTACGGAACCGACATCCCACCGCGCGCGCGGGCGGTCCTCGCGCTCGTCGCGCTTGTCGTGGGGGCGCTCGCCCTCGCCTGCGGCGACGGCGGATCGGACGAGCCGGCGGCGACGGCGACGGCCACGGCGGCAGCCGCCGCCACGGCTACGGCGACGCGCGAGGCGACGGCGGCCAGCGCCGCCCCGACGGCCGCCACCGCAGCGGCAACGGCCGCGGCAGGCGAGGCGACGGCCACGCCCGCGGCCGCCGCCGAGGCCACGCCGGAGGCCAGGACGTCCGTCTTCGGCGAGGAAGGCTTCGAGGCCAGCTACCCGCGCTTCACGGACGAGGAGGCCGGGCTCACGCTGATCTTCGGCACCCCGGACCTCGGCGTCGGGCCGCAGCGCATCGCATTCGTGCTCAGCGACGAGACCGGCATCGTGAAGCTGCCGATCGCCTCGCTCTCCGGGAGCTTCGGCGGCGGCGAGGCCCAGACGGTCCTCGCGCGCTACTACGACTTCCCCGAGGGCATCCGCGGGCTCTATGTCGGTGAGCTGCACTTCGACCGCGCCGGTGAATGGACGATCGAGGTGAGCTTGCCGCGCCCCGACGGCTCGCGGGCGGCGATCGGCTTCCCGGTGACCGTGGCCGAGCGCACGAGCGCGCCGGCGGTCGGCGATCCCGCGCCGTCGAGCCTCAACCGCACGCTTGCGGACGTGGAGTCGGTGAACCACCTGTCCACGGGCGCGGAGCCGGATCCGGCGCTCTACGAGCTGACGATCGCCGAGGCGCTCGAGGCGGGCCGCCCGCTGGTGATCGTCTTCGCGAGCCCGGGCTTCTGCACGAACGCGCTGTGCGGCCCCCAGGCCGAAATCCTGACCGCGCTGCGCGAGCGCCACGGCGATCGCGTGAACTTCATTCACGTCGATCTCTACGAGAACCCGCTGGATATCCGCAGCATGGGCCTCCAGGTGGCGATCGAGACGCCGCTGCTCCGGGAGTGGGGCCTGCGCACGCCGGAGTGGACCTTCATCGTCGGCGCGGACGGGCTGGTTGCCGGGCGCTTCGAGGCGTTCGCGCCGGAGGCCGAGCTCGAGGAGGCGCTGATCGCGCTGCTGGACGGGGCGTAACCGGCCCGCTGCCTCCTATACTCGACTGGTGATCGAGCATCCTCCCGATGGCGTCGAGCGTCGCCCGGCGACGGTGGCGGCCCGCATCCTGCTCGGCGGGCCGGTCGCCCTCGTGACGACGCACGATCGAGGCGCCGACAACGTGCTGCCGGTGGCGTGGCATACACCGCTCTCCGCGGATCCGCCGCTCGTGGGCGTCGCCTTGCAGCAGTCCCGCCACTCGCTCGAGCTGATCAAGGCCTCGGAGCAGTTCGCGCTCAACATCCCGGCGCGCCCGCTGCTCCACCTCGTCCAGTACCTCGGCTCCTACAGCGGCGAGGAGATCGACAAGTTCGACGCGACGCGACTTGAGACGTTCACCGCCACGCACGTCGACGCGCCGCTGCTCAAGGGCTGCGTCGCCTGGGTGGAGTGCGAACTGCAGGAGGTGCTGCCCTTCGGGGATCACGAGCTGTGCGTCGCCCTCGCCGTGGCGGTGCACGTCGATGAGCGTTCGTTCGGCGAGCGCTGGCTGCTGGGGCCGGAAGAGACGCGCCCGCTGCACTTCCTCGGCGGCCACGAGTACGCCGCGCTGGACACCGCGATCGAGGCGCGGCTGCCTCGGGACTTCGAGTCACCCTCCGCCATCCTCGCCGAGCGCATCGCGGAGGAGTTGGAGCTGACCGAGGAGGCGCGTGAGCGCCGCGAGGAGCGCCTGGGCGAGATCGAGCGCGAGGTCGAGGCCGGCAACATCGTCGATCTCGCCGGACTTGGCGACGAGGAGCTGCCTCCGCTCGATCTCTCGATCGGCGTGATCATCGGCGAGCCGCCGGTGCTGGAGGAGTAAGCGGGCGCGCTCCGCCTCGCGCAGCCTCGATCCAGAGCGATTGCCGACAGACTCGAAGCGGCGCCGGCGGGCATGCCGGCAGCGGCGGGACGCCCCGCTACTGCTGCTGCCGGCGCCGCTCCAGCATCTCCAGGAACACAAGCACCAGCGAGGCGATGAGTGCGATCCCACCAAGTGACGCGATCCACCACCACGAATCGGAGCGTTCGAGCACGGGATCAATCGGCGCGGCTGAGCCGCCGGCGCCCGGCGCCGCGGCTGCTCCTGCCGTCGGCGTCGGGGACGGGGAGGCGGCAGCGGTCTTGCCGGCGGCGTCGTCGTCAGCGGCGGCGGACGCCGCTGCGCGCGTCGTGGCGTCCGCAGGTGTGACGGACGCGGGTGCGGAGGGTGTGGCGGTCGGCGCTGGTGAGGGCGCGGCGGTGGGTGTCGGCGAGGGCGCGGCGGTGGGCGTCGGCGAGGGCGCGGCGGTGGGCGTCGGCGAGGGCGCGGCGCTCGGTGTCGGCGAGGGCGTCGCTGTCGGCGTCGGGGAGGGCGTGGCGCTCGGTGTCGGCGAGGGCGCGGCGCTCGGCGTCGGCGAGGGCGAGGCGGTGGGTGTCCCGGCGTAGGCCGTGAAGGACAGCGCCGCCAGTTGGCGAATCGCCTCGTGGCCGGGATCCCAGTGCTGCGAGCCCTCGGTCAGCAGCACCAGCACGTACGGGCCGCGCGGCGCGTAGATGATTCCCGCGTCGTGGGCAAAGAGATCGAGCCGCCCGGTCTTGTGCGCGATCCTCACGTTCGCCGGGAGCAGCGCCGGGATGCGATCGCGGATCGCCTGTCCGATCAGCAGTTCGAGTATCTCCTCGTCGGCCTCGGGGCTGATCAGGTTGCCGGTCTCGAGCTGGACGAAGAAGAGCGCGATGTCGTCGGCGGTGGTCGTGTGATCCTCGTCTGCGTCTGCGCGGATGATCGTGTTGCTCATGCCCAGTTGGCCGGGGAGCGCCGCCACGTTCCCGAAACCCAGGCGGCTGAGGAATGCGTGTGCGCTGTCGTTGCTGGACACCTGAATCATCCGGCGGGCGGCCTCGGAGGCGCGGAGTCCGAGGATTTGCTCGTCGAAGGAGAAGAGGCCCGCCTCCTGCTGGCGGTGCGCCTCGGCAAGCACGATCAGTTTGTAGAGCGACGCCGTGGCGTAGACCTCGCCGGGGTTGTGGGTGCAGCGCGCCCCGTCCGTCAGGTCCTGCACGACGAAGGAGATGCGCCCGTCGAAGTCCGCGGCCTCGGCCTGCAACTCCGCGCAGACCTCGTCGAGCGGCGCCGCCTGCACTGTGGCGGGCGTCGCGAGGCCGGGCGCCGTCAGCACGATGGCGGCGAGCATGGACGCGAGCAGCCTGCATCCACGAGCGGCGGAGGGCGTGCTCATCCGCCCGGCCCCGCCCGCGGACGCGCGTTTCGCAGCTCTGGCATGCTGGTCCAATCAATGGTCGGCACGATCGGGGATCATAAGCGCGATGCGCGGCTAGCACCCCCGGCCTTGAATCCCCGGTGGCGTATCCAATCGCCGCGGGCCCACCCGGCCCGGCCGGAGGGCGCGCGCGTTCCGCATTGGTTCCAGCACGAATCAGCGTCGAGCCAGGAAGCGGACGGCGGCGCTGCGGGGGCGCGCGGTTGACGGCTGATCCGGCGAAATCCATAATCGCGCCGCCGGGCAAGCGGCGGCTCGGGCGTCGTCCGCGCGGCCCCAAAGGCCTCGATCGATTCGGCTGGCGTGCCTGGCCGCGGGGGCCGGGCGCGGAACGAGTGCGCGGGCGGCGAGGCAGGGGGGCGAGCATGGACTGGGGCGACTCCGCCGAGCAGGCATCGTTCAGGACGCAGGTACGCGACTTCGTGAGCGGGCGGCTGCCCGACTTCTACCGCGACATGCATGCCGAGCGCAGCGGCCTCGACGGCGGCTGGCAGGCGCATCGCGCGAGCGAGGATCCCGAGGAGAGCGGCGCGGCCCGCGACTGGGCGCGGGCCCTGGCCGAGAACGGCTGGGTCGCGCCCAACTGGCCCGAGGAATACGGCGGCGCGGGCCTCTCCGTCTGGGAGCAGTTCATCTTCAAGCAGGAGATGGCCGAGGCCGGGGCGCCCGCGGTGGGCGGCCAGGGCGTCTCCCAGATTGGGCCCACCGTGATCGTCCACGGCAACGAGGAGCAGAAGGCGAAGTACCTCTCCGGCATCCTCGAGGGCGATGTCGGCTGGTGCCAGGGCTACTCAGAGCCGGGAGCCGGTTCGGACCTCGCCTCCCTCCAGACGCGCGCCAGGCGTGACGGCGACGAGTACGTGATCAACGGCCAGAAGATCTGGACCAGCAACGCGCACAACGCCGACAACATGTACATCCTGGTGCGCACCGACCCGGACGCGCCGAAGCATCGTGGCATCTCGCTGATCATCATCGACGACATCCACGAGGCCGGCGTGCAGGTGCGCCCGCTCATCGACATGACGTTCAACCACCACTTCAACGAGACCTTCTTCGAGGACGTGCGCGCGCCCGTCTCCAACCGCCTCGGCGAGGAGAACCGCGGCTGGTACGTCGGCATGACGCTGCTCGACTTCGAGCGCTCCAACATCGACAACGCGGTGCTGGACCGCACGCTGGTCGAGGAGCTGGTCGAGTACCTGGGAAGCGACGAGGGCGCCGCGCGCTCGCGGACCGGAGACTTGCCCACGCTGCGGGCGGAGATCGCGGACCGCTTCATCGAGTGCGACGTGGGCCGCAACTTCGGGATGCGCATCGCCTCGATGCAGGCCTCCGGGGTGGTGCCGAACTACGAGGCCTCGACGGGCAAGATGTTCGGCACGGAGACGCACCAGCGGGTGATGCGCACCGGCATGCGGACGCTGGGCCTGTACGGGACCATCTGGGGCAAGGACACGGCGTACGCGCCGCTGCGCTCGCAGTTCACGCACGGCTACGTGCGATCGATCCCCTCGACGATTGCGGGCGGCAGCTCGGAGATTCAGCGCAACATCATCGCCACGCGCGGGCTCGGCCTGCCGCGAGGCTAGCGAACAGCGGAGAAACACGGGAAACCGTAGAAGAGACAAGCCGGCGGCACGCCGCGGCTCGCGCGCCCGAAGGCGCGGGGGCAGAGGGAGGACGACATGGACCTGGGCTTCACGGAGCAGCAGGAACTGCTCAAGAACGCGGCGCGCGACTTCCTCGAGCAGGAGTGCCCCGAGCAACTCGTGCGCGACATGGAGGAGGATGACCGCGGCTACTCGGCCGAGCTCTGGTCGCAGATGGCCGAGCAGGGCTGGCAGGGGCTGCTCATCCCCGAGGAGTATGACGGCGCCGGCTTCGACTTCCTCGACCTCTGCGTGCTGCTCGAGGAGTTCGGGCGCGCGCTCGTGCCCGGCCCGTTCATGTCCTCCGTGCTCGGTGGCGCGGTCCCGCTGATGGTGGCCGGCTCCGACGCCCAGAAGGCGGACTTCCTGCCGCGCATCGCCTCCGGCGACCTGATCTTCACCCTCGCCCAGACCGAGCCCTCCGCCCGCTTCGACGAGCAGGGCATCGAGGCCGAGGCGAGCGTCGACGGCGACACGGTCACGATCACGGGCACGAAGCTGTTCGTCCCGGACGCCAACGTCGCCGACTACATGGTCGTCGCGGCGCGCTCGCCGAAGGGCGTGACGCTGGCGATCGTGGCCACGGACCAGCCGGGCGTGACGGTCAACCAGCTGCTCACGATCGCGCGCGACAAGCAGTGCGAGGTGGTCCTCGACGGCGCCACCGGGCAGCTGCTGGGCGAGGACGGCATGGGCTGGGAGCACCTGCAGCCGGTGATGCAGCGCTACGCCGTCGCCGAGTGCGCCTACCTGGTGGGCCTGGCGCAGATGGACTTCGAGATTTCCGTGGACTACGCCAAGGAGCGCGTGCAGTTCGGGCGGCCGATCGGCTCGTTCCAGGCGATCCAGCACAAGTGCGCGGACATGGTCACGGACGTCGATGGCTCGCGCTTCATCATGTACAAGGCCGCCTGGTCCATTAACACGGACCAGGACGACACGCAGATGGCCGTGAACATGGCGAAGGCGTGGACCTCGGAGGCGACCCGCCGCGTGGTGGCGCACGGCCAGCAGATCCACGGCGGCATCGGCTTCACGAAGGACTACAAGATCCAGCTCTACTACCGCCGCCAGAAGCGTGCGGAGCTGGCCTGGGGCGACACGGACCACCACCGCGAGCTCGTCGCCGACCAGCTCGGCATCTAGCAGCCCTCCGGCGGGCTACGAAGCCAACGGGCCGCCTGCGAGGGCGGCCCGCTTCGTTGGCAGATCCATGCTTGTGGATCCAATGAGGCGGCTCCATTAATCGGATCACACTTGACGGATCTTAATGGATCCTCTATCGTTGATCCAGATGGACGGCTCGTCCTATCAGGATCACCAGGAGGTTCCAAAGTGGTAGCGAAGGCAAGCAGGCGGCGGCACGGACGGCGATCCAAAGAGCGCCGAGAGCGGAATCCCAACGGCACCGCGCTCGAAGGGACTCTGATCGTCCAGCGTGGACAGCCGATCCTATTCTCGGCGATGCCGCCAGATGCGGTCATCCGCCATCGTGAGATCGACGAATTCGACAGCTTCTCGAATCCCGACGGATACCAGCGCAGTCCTGTCCCGGCCCGTATGCGGAAGGCGGGCGAGTATTACCGTGGGTCGAAAGAGCGCCCGCCGGGCCTCATGCCGAACCCACTGCTTGCGAACATTCGTGAGGACGATCTTTCTCGAGGGACCCTCAGTTTCCGCGATGGCGATGGCGCCGGCTACGAGCGGGCGAAGCGGGACGGAGGGGACTGGTTCGGAGTCGCGAGCCTCGAAATCCCCGAAGACGTCCCGATCTGGGTGTACGACGGCCAGCATCGAATCGGGGGCATCGAGTTGGTCGCGAACCATCTGGGAGGGTTCCCAATTCCCCTCTCTATCACACTCGGGATGCCGCGCGACGCTGAGATGCGCGAGTTCTACGAGGTCAACACCAACGCGAAGTCGGTAAAGACCGACCTCGCTTGGGAGCTTCTAAGCCACATGGCCGCCGAGAATCCGCAGGTTGCCGCGCTGCTTGAGGACACCGGACAGGACTGGAAGGTGCGGGGCGTGGAGGTTGTCCGGGAGTTACTCGATGTGAGCGAGGTCTGGTCCGACTCCATCCAGTTGCCGAACACACGGAAGAAGCCAAACGACCGCTTGACCGTGACCCAGGCTCAGTTCGTAAAGTCGCTTAAGCCAGTCCTCGATATGCCCGTGCTTGCAAAGGCTGATGCGTTCATGGTCGCCGGCATCGTGAACGCGTACTGGGACGGTGTTGCAGAAGTTCTTCCCAGCCTGTTCGGCCCTAACGCGAACCCGAAGGACTACGTGATCCAGAAGGGTGCCGGCGTCACCGCATTGCACCGCGTGCTCCCGTCGGCAGTCGAGACCTTGCGCGCTCGCAACCACCCGCGGCTCGGGGATTCCAGCGCGTACGCCGATGTGATGTCTAGTCTGCCCGACCTCATCGGCGAGGTCTTCGACGAGGACGGGGATCGCACTACGGTATCCGGGCCGGAATTCTGGCTCTCGGGCAAGACCGGAGTGGCAGGGCAGTTCACCGGGGAGGCTGGCTACAGGAGGCTTGCCGTGCGGATCCAGGCGCTCATGCCGAAGGCGTCGGATGAGATCACGCTCTAGCCGCCCTCGAGGGCTACGCAACGAACGGGCCGCCCGCGCGGGCGGCCCGTTCGTTGGCGCCGAGGACGTCGGCTTGCTTGACAGCCGGAGGCGGTGTGCGAAGATCGAGGTACGACTCCCCGGTCCTTGAGGCCGGTTGGGGCGGCCCCATAGAGGCCGCCCCGTTCTTTGCCCTCCGCGCTGGCGGATCGACGGGCGGCACTCCCGGGGCTGTCGGGGGCGGAGCCCAATTGAGAGGCCCGCTGTCTGCACCCGTACGTCACTCGGCGGCTACGCCAGGCTACTCTGATCACGGAAGGCCACGAGGACATGCAAGACAGACGTAGAGAAGCGGCTGTAGCGCTCACCGAGGTCGTCAGTGGCCTGACTGCGGCCGATTCCAACCTCGAGGTCGCCCTTCGGCGTTACGCGTACGCATGCGAACTGGCCGGCCTGACATCCGAGGCGCAGTGGGCGTGGACCGAGCTAAGCGGATACGCGACGCGCGACGACGCCCCAAGCTACCGGAACTCGACAGCAATCCTTCGATGGCAAACGGCCAAGAGCTTGACCCCATACAAGCAGGTAAGGGCTGCCGCGAGCGCGGCAGTGTATGAGCACCCTGGGCCAGACGAGCTTTCGTCCGAGGTGCTGTTCGTAGGGGTTCCCGACCTGATTCAAGCCCGCGCGAGTGGGTTCCGAGAACATACAGGCGAGACGAAGACCGTCTGGGGCGGACACGGACGCCTTGCTGAGAACCCTTTCGAGCGGATGCGCGTGGTCGAGCCAGCGCAGGTCGATGCGACCCTAGGGCGTATCGAGCGCGTCCTGCTACAACGCGCGATCGCGATCCGAATTGGCTTGGTTTATGGTTCGGCCGTCGAGGACGTCTGGTCGGTACTCCGGTCGCAGGTCGAGCCGCGTCTCCTCGCTATTGGACTGACCGATCAACTTGAGACCATTGAGCGCGAACTCAGTACCAACACTCGCGCCGGACGCCAAGCAGCCATGTATGCCTGCAGAAGCCTCCTGACCGCCCTCGCCGATCACTTGTGGCAGGACGAGCGGCCGACCTACGCACCGCTGCCAGGGAACGGTCCCGACGGGAAGCTGCAGGTCACGGCAGACCACACCAAGAACCGCCTTGCAGCCTACCTGCACCAGTCGATCGGCGGCAGCAGCGCTGAGGACTACCTGCAGGCAGAAGTCAATCGAGTGTGGGAATCCGTTGTGAAGTTGGTCGACATAGCGAATAAGGCGCACGACATCGAAGTGTCCCAAGAAGACGCGGAACTCGCGGTCGTCGGGACGTACGTCCTTATCGGTGTGCTCGGTCAGCGCACGCAGTTCGCCCCTGTCGAGAACTATGGCGCATAGGGCTTGAGGGCCGTTCAAGTCACGCTAGCGCGCTCGAGCTCCTGCCCCCCAGCCCGCGATCGAATAAGATCGATCCGAGGCGGTCACGCCGCCTCTGCAGCCGTATTCGCGTGGACTGGACTGACTGATGCAGAACCTGAAGACCGTGGTGCTGCTGGCCGCGATCAGCGGCCTGCTGTTGCTGATCGGGTTCGGCGTCGGCGGCCTCGGCGGCGTGATCATCGCGCTCGTGATCGCGATGGCGCTGAACGTCGGCTCCTACTGGTTCTCCGCCGACATCGTGCTCAAGACCTCGCGCGCACAGGAGATCGCCCATGAGGACGACCGCGACCTGTTCCGCATGATCGAGCAGGTCGCGCGCGGGGCGGGCATGCCGATGCCGCGCGTCTACATCATGGACACGCCGCAGCCCAACGCCTTCGCCACCGGCCGCAGCCCCAAGCACGCCGCCGTCGCCGTCACCACCGGCATCCGCCGCCTGCTGACCGACCGCGAGCTGCGAGGCGTGCTCGGCCACGAGATGGCGCACGTGGCCAATCGCGACATCCTGACGTCCTCGATCGTGGCGACCGTGGCCTCGGCGATCTCGTTCGTTTCGTTCTTCGCCCTGTGGTTCGGTGGACGCCGCGACGGCGCGGGCTGGCTGGCGTTGCTGGCGGCGATCCTCGCGCCGATCGCCGCGGCGATCATCCAGCTCGCGATCAGCCGCTCGCGCGAGTACCAGGCGGACACCGACGGCGCGCGCTACGTCGGCGACCCGGAGGCGCTGGCCTCGGCGCTGGCGAAGCTGGAGCAGGGCGCCCAACTGATGCCGCGCGAGGTGTCGAAGGCGACGGCGCACCTCTACATCGTGAACCCGCTCGGCGGCAACAGCGTGGCCGGCCTGTTCTCGACGCATCCGCCGATGGAGCAGCGCATCGCGCGGCTGCGCCGCATGGCGGGCTACTCGCAGTAGCGCCCGGCATCGCGCCAGAATCGACCTTGCGATGAGCGAACGTGACGGCCCGGCAGCGTCCGCTGGCGTTCCCGCCGGCACGGCGGAGACGCGGGCGCTGCGCGCGCGCATGGCGGCGGAAGTGCCGGCCTCGATGCTCGCGCACATCGACCGGGTCGTCGCCGCGGCCGAGCCGCTGGCGCGCCGTCACGGGGCGGACGTGGACCGCACGCTGCTCGCGGCGCAGGGGCACGATCTGCTGCGCGCGCTGCCGGAGGCCGAGTGGCTCGCGCGGGCGGAGGCGCGCGGCCTCGAACTGCTGCCCGTCGAGCGGGCGCGCCCGGTGCTGCTGCACGGCCCGCTGGGCGCGCTCGAGCTGCGCGAGCGCTTCGGCGTGGAGGACGAGCTCGTCCTCCACGCGATCCACTGGCATACGACCGGGCACCCCGCGTTCGGGCCGGAGGCCTGGGCGATGTTCGTCGCGGACAAGATCGAGCCGGCGAAGCTCGCCCGGCGGCCGGAGCTACAGCGCGTGATCGACCTCGCCGAGGGCTCGTTGGAGGCGGCGGCGCTCGCCTACCTCGAGCTGGAGGCGGCGCGTTCGGAGCGCGAGAGCTTCACGCTGCATCCGCGCGCGATCGAGACGCGCGAGGCGCTGACGGCGGCCCTGAACCGCCGCTGATCGGCGGGGCGCCCAGCCCAATCCGTCGGACGCGCGTTAACCGGACGCGCACATAATGCGTTTCTGTGGACGTGGTGGGAATCGCGACAGGATGCCATCCCGCGGCCGGACAGGCCCTATACTGGTTCTGATTCCGGCTGGTGTAGGCCTCGGCGGACCAGTGAGCCGGAGGCCAACGCGGAGCGGCGCGATGTCAACTCCACCACTGTTCGGTCTCTCGCCTGAAGAGGAGCGGTTGCTTGTCGACCGCGCCAAGGCAGGCGAGAACGAGGCGCTGGGCCGCCTCTACGACGCCTACGTGGCGAGGCTGTACCGCTACTGCCTCACCCGCGTCGGCGACGAGACCGAGGCCGAGGATCTGACGGAAGAGATCTTCCTGAAGGTCCTGGGAGCGATCGACCGCTTCGAGTGGCGGCCGGGCGCGGAGGGACAGCGCATCCCCTTCGGGGCGTGGATCTTCCGCATCGCCCGCAACGAGGTGGCATCGTTCCAGCGCCGCGTGGCGGCGCGCCCTCGACGGGCGGAGTTCTCCGACCTGGTCGCGGAGCGCCTTCGCGACGAGGGCCGCGGCCCTCAGGAACTGACCGAGACGAAACTGACGATCGAGGAGGTGTTCCGGGCGGTGCGGCAACTTCCGGAGGCGCAGCGGGATGTGATCCTGATGCGCTTCGCGTCCGGCCTCTCCGTCAAGGAGACGGCGGAAGCGCTCGGGAAGCACGTGCCGAACGTGAAGGTGCTGCAGCACAAGGGCGTCCAACGCCTGCGTGAACTGCTCACCGCATCGCCCGAGACCCGCGAGGCGAGAAGGCCATGACCGACTACGAGATGGCGGAAGCCGAACGCTTTGCCGAGGCCCTCGAGGCAATCGAGGCGCTGGCGGAGCCGGACCTCGATCCGCGCGAGGATCCGACGCTCTTCTCACTCGCGGCGCTCGCCGCCGAAATCCACGACGCCGAGCAGGCCGCGACCAACTCGCCCGGCTTCCGGTCCTACTGCGAGCGCTCCCGTACCTACGTACTGAACCGGCTCGGGGCGAGGCGGGTTTCCGAGCAGGTCACGGACAAGGCGTCGCGCGACGACGGCCAGCCGTTCTTCATCTTCCGCTGGAACGTGCTCGCGCCCATCGCCAGTGCGGCGGTGTCGGCGGTGCTGGTGCTCGCCTTCGTCGCCACCCAGCTGGACTCGTCGCCGCCGCAGAGCGCCGCGGTCGTCGAACCGGCCGCGGTGGAGCCCGCGCCGGTGCAAGTCGCGGTGCCCGACACATCCGTCGAGCCGCCCGCTACGACGCCGGACCCGGTGGTCGTGCCGACTCCGGGCGCAGAGGAAGGCTCGCCGCAGGATGCGAAGGACGATCCGGGTCCTGGCCCGGCGGACGACCCCACAGGCATTGATGACTTCCCGTTCCCGCCTGACCCGGTCGCGCCAACGGTGCCGCCCCCCGTGGACCTCGGTCCGGTCATTCCCGGCCAGGAGGAGGCCTACGCCGCGCGGATGATCGAGCTGGAGATCGAACGCATCGATACGCTGATCGCCGTGGTCGCCTACAGCGTGTACGCCGACCAGCCGGTGGATCCGGAGATGCTGCGGCAGATGACCGAGTCGATCGCGCTCGTTGCGGAGCAGCTTGAGGCGCAGCCCGACGTGGTCTCGAAGCACCAGGTGATCAGCTACCTCACGGCCACCGCGCACGGGCGCACACTGCTGGCGGCGGCGCGGGCGGACGAAGAGAACGGTCGCGCGCTTGGCGCAGCGCGGCGGGCGGCCCAGGACGGCGTGGTCGTCGCCTCCCTCTACATCCGGGAGCACTACTAGCGGCGAACGCGGGAGACCTGCCCGCTCGCATTCGTTCGTACGCCCGGGTCAAGGCCCGGGCGTCTTTGCGAGGGGCGCCGCTCCCAGCCCGCCGTGACTGTCAGTTGCCGTTCTGCGAGGCGAAGCGCGCCCACAGCTCGTCCCCGTCATTGAAGTGATCGATCTCGTTCACGAAGGCCGGCCCGCCGGGGATGTAGATCAGCCAACGCTCCTCGCTCGCGCCGTAGCGGAAGATGGCGAGCGGCAGTGGGTCGTCGAGCAACAGGTGCAGGAAGCGCGGCGGGTAGCCATCCGGGCCCTGGTAGTCGAATGTCGCGAACCGGCCCGCCTGCGTGCGATCGCCGATGAGCTCCGCCTCGCGCCCGCCGGGCGGCAGCAGCGGGCCGAGTCCCTCGAGCGAGCCGGGCTGCACGAGGCGCGGCGGCGGATCGGCGCCGGGCGAGGCCGCCGGGCCCGCGGGGGCAAGCGGGCGCGACCGCTCGTAGAGCGTGGCGACCAGTTCGTCGCGCGAGAGCTCCGGCAGCGCCTCCCTCAGCAGCGCGACCACGCCGGCGACGAGCGGGGCGGCGTCCGAGGTGCCTCCGAGCGCCGGCCCGGCGGGGTCCGCCTCCGTCGGCACGGCCGGCGAGACCAGGTCCGGCTTGGCTCGCCCATCGGCCGTAGGCCCGCGCGATGAGAAGCGGGCGACCTCGCCCAATTCAGTGAGGGCGCCAACCGTCACCACTGCGCGGTGATCTGCCGGCTGCGAGAGCGAGCCGCTGCGGACGAACGTGTCCAGACGCTCGCCACGGTCCGGTGAACCGAGCAGCAGCAGGCTGAGCATGTGTGGCTCGCCTCCGTCCGCAGCCGCATCGGGGGCCGCGACGACGCGTGCGGAGTAGCGGCCGCTGCGCGTCGCGAGCACGCGCAAGCCCTCGACGGGATCGTCGTCGCAGTCCTGCACGCGGCGCGAGGCCTGCACGAGTGAGCCGTCCGGGCCGAACAGCTCAAGGTCGTAGTCGCTGCAGGAGGCGCCCCACTCGTGGTCCCAGCGCAGGGAGGCGCTGATCAGGTCGCCGGCGGAGTAGTGGCGGCCGTTCAGCGACTCGCCCTCGCTGAACTCGTGGACGCCGTCGCCGTCGTCGTCGCTGAAGGGGCCGGCCCAGTGCTGCTCGGCCCAGTTGCCGGCGGCGGCCGTCCAGACGACGCCTGCCTCCGCCGCGCGGTCGACGATCTCGTTGACCGCGCCGCTGCCGTCGCCCGGCCCGTTGTGGACGAAGCCGACCGAGAACGAGATGACGCCGACCTCTTCCTCAATCGCGTAGTCGACGGCCTCGGCCAGCTCGGAGACGGTCGAGAAGGCGAGCAGGAGCAGCTCGGCGCGCGGCGCCAGTTCGCGCACGATCTGCGCAGCCCGGAAGCCGTGGCCGGAGCCGCCATCGAGGCCGCCGTCGGCGCGGAACGAGCGCGCACGCACGGGCGGCCCGGCGTCGTCGAACGCCTCCTCGTGGCCGCTGAAGCCGGTATCGATCACGGCGACGCGCACGCCGCGTCCGCTGAACCCGGCCTCGTGCCATTGGTCCGCGCCGACCAGCGCGGCGATGCCGCCGGACTGCTGCGGCGCGGCCACCGGGGGCGCCGGCGAAGGCCGCTCGAGGCGCGACAACTCCTGCGGCTCGTCGAGGGCAGTGCTGCGGGCCGCTGGCAGCGCCGCCGCAACGCTCGCTCCAGCCTCGATGCTCACGAGGCGCCCTCGGAGCGGCGGAGCCTCGGCCCCGCGTGCGGTCGTCACGCAGGCTGCGAGCAGGACGGCAGTGAGCAGCAGCAGGCGCATCGGCTCCCCCGTCGCGCCCGCTCATCGTAGCCGGACGTGTGCCGTATGCTGCGGTAGTCGCCGCTACAGTCGCCTATCGTCTCTCGGGGCGAAACCGCACCACCGTGTCGGGATCGCTGGAGGAGCGATGCTGCCGAAGCGCCCGCATCCGGGCTTCGCCATCGCCCTCGCGATGCTCGTGCTGGGCGCCGCGCTCCTGGCGACGCCTGCGCCCGCCTCGGCGAGCGAGGCCGACGCGGGCACACTCACCACACAGTTGCAGCCCGGCTGGAACATGGCCGGCTGGCTCGGGCCCGACGCCCCCGTCTCGGAGCTGTTCGGCGCGGTTCCCGCATTGGAACGGGTCTACGCGTGGGACAGCGCTAACGAGCGCTACCAGCGGGCGCTGCCAAACATCACCCCGCGGTACGGCCTCAGGCGCCTCAAGACCGGCATGGGCCTGTGGCTGCGGGTCGGCGGCGACTCGCCGGTCGAGTGGACGCGACCGGTGTCCGAGGACCATGTGCTGCTCTCCCTGCCCGCGGGCCGGCACCTCGTGGGCTGGGCGGGCCACGACGGCGAAGCCTTCGCGGAGTCCGCCGGACGGTTCGGCGAAGCCCTGATCGAGGCGTCCCGCTGGAACGCCGAGACGCAGCAGTACGACCGGTACCGCTCCGATGCGGAGGATTCGGCCAACACGCTGCACGAGCTGAACCGCGGAGACGCGATGTGGCTCGATTTGGCTGACGATATGCGCTGGTGGCAGTCAGGCCTGGCGGGCGCCACGTTTGAGTTCCGGGGCGAGCTTTCCGAGGGGCAGCAGGCTTCGCTTCAAGAGGACATGGCCAAGGTGGTGACGTTCTTCGCTGAGCGTTACGCGATCGAGCCGCCGGACTTCTCGGTGCTCTATGACCCGCGCCTCACGATCTTCGCCGGGGCCTATCCCCGGCAGATCCTGGTGAGCGCCAATGCCCTGGAGTACTCGCTCCGGGAGGTCACGCTGGCGCACGAGTACTTCCACATCCTGCAGCGCCACTATGGCGGGGGCCTGCGTTCGCCAGCGTGGATGACCGAAGGCACTGCGACATACGCAGGCGGGCTGTACGAGCGGGCCCGTTGGAGCAAGTCCGGCGAGGTGCTTCGCCGGGCGCGATGGGTGCACTCACAGGGGGTCACCGAGGCGCTCGCCGATCTCGAACTGATCCGCCTGTTCTATCCCGGCGAAGCGCCGGTATACGTTCTGGCCGCCATGGCGGTCGAGTGGCTGGAGGGGCATGCGGTGACGGACGCGGACGAGGCCGCCCTGGCGCCCGACCAGCGAGGGTGGCCCGACAGCTTCACGGACGCCGCGACGTACCTCCTGTACTACCAGCTGCTGCGGTCCGCCGAAGACTGGGAAGAGGCGTTCGAGGAAGCCTTCTCCATCGCGCCGGATGACTTCTACGAGGCCTTCCAGGAATACCGCGACGCGCTCGACACCTCGCTCGCCTCCTCCGGCGGGTGATCGCCTCGGCTTGACGCTCCGGTCAGCCCTGTCCCACGAGGCCGCTACGCTGCCGCGCGCGCGGCGGCCTCGAGGAGCCCCGTCTCGTCGCCCGTGAAGATCGGGGACCAGGCGATGTCAGTGCGCACGCCCTCGAAGCGGCGACCGCTGTGGTGGGCGAGCACGCGCAGCATCAGCCGGTCGCGCTTGCGCATCGCCGCGCTGCGGATCAGCCGCTTGCGCGCCACCTTGCGCAGCAGCGGGTCCAGCTCGAGGCGCAGCGCAACCCCGGAGCGGTCCCCGGATCCGTCTCCGAAGGAGATGCGCGGCATCTCCGCCAGGTCGTGCATCGTGCGGTACACCTGGTTCAGGTAGTCCGCGTGCAGCCGCACCCCTCCGCCCTGCAACAGATCGAGGAGGTACGCGCGCGCGTCCTCCGGCAGCTCCCAGACCGCGCCCGGCTGCACCGCGATGTCGCGCGACTCCTCGACGTTCTCGAGGACGGCGATCGGGTTGCCGGAGAGCTCGAGGATGCGGCTCAGCTGCGTCATCACGCGGTTCAGCTCGGCGATCGACTCGCGCAGCGGCTCGATGTCGGAGATGCCCCAGAACTGCTTCGGGCGGGGCGTGTTGGGGAAGATCACGAACGGGATCACGCCGTACGGGTTCGCCCGCGCCTCGACGGGCTCGTCCTCCACCCACAGCTCGAAGCGCTCCGCCGTCCACACCTCAGTCAGCGTCACGCGCTCCGGCGTCCGCCCGCCGGGGCCGCGACGAGGCAGCCGCCCGGTGCGCGCCTCCACGTCTTCCGAGGGCGTCTCGTAGCGCGCGGCGACGCGGCGGATGCGACGCACGTCGTCGCCGAGCCACCAGACGTACAGCCCCTGCACGTCCGGTGCGCTCACCACCACGCGCTGCTCGTGCTCGTCCCAGCTCACCTTGAACGCGCCGTCGCCCAGCGTCGCCGTGTCGAACTCGCTCTCGAGGTCGAGCCGCTCGAGGTCGTTCGCCTCCCACAGCTCGAGCAGCGCCTGCTCGGCCTCGGCGGCGCTGCCGCCGTCCGCGGTGGCCACGGTCGGGTGGTGCGGCGTAATCAGGTAGGAGGCGCCCTTCTCCACGAAGGCGCGCGCGTAGTTGAAGCTCAGCGAGCGCTCGCGCCGGCTGGCCGGCGCCGCGCCCCGCCGCCCCTCGTAGTAGTCGAGGAACTCGCGGTAGCGCGCGAGGCGCTCGCGATCGCGTTGCGCGAGCGTGCGCGGGAACGGTGTCGCCCCTGCGGGCGCGACTGCTGACTGTGTCATCGTTCGATCTCCTTCCGATCCGTCCCGCGTGCGCCGCGAGGACCGTGCGCGCCTCCCGAGGACCCGCGACGCCCGCGCGAGGCGGGGCCGTGCTCCAGCGCGCGGAAGACGGTGCGTCGCGAGACGCGGTAGCGGCGCGCGATCTCGTCCACCGGCAGCGACTGCTCACGACGCAGCCGCCGCATCTCGCGGTTGCGGATGCGATTCAGCATCGCGCGCGCTCCTCCGGGTTCGTCGTAGCGGCAGCGCGGCAGCGGGCAGCGCAGGCACGAGGGGAAGAGGTCGCAGCCCTGGTCCCGGTACTCGACCTGTTCCGGCAGCGCGTCCGCGCGCACCAGCGCCGCCGGCGGCGGCTGCCCGTCGCCGCCCGGCAGTTCCGAGGCGTTCACGCCGCCACCGCCGCGGCGACGCGCAGGCCGTCCGCCTCGACGGCCTCGCCCGCGGCACGGCCGCGCGCCGTGCGCGATCCGCCTTCGTCGCGCGCCGCGCGCACCGCCAGCGCGAGGCTCATCAGGTAGTCGTCGTGGCCCTCCGAGGCGTCCACGGAGAACTGCATCTGCCCGCGCTCGCCGTAGGCCGCCCGCGCGCGCTCCAGCTGCACGCGGCACTCCGCCGCCTCGCGCGACCCGTCGACGCGGTAGAGCCGCAGCCGGCCCGAGTGCACCGCCGCCAGCAGCCCGAAGCCGAGCTGCGACTTGCGCTCCACCGAGAACGTCAGCGGCACGACCCGCCCCGAGGGCAGGCGTCGCGACAGCAGATCCGCTACCGGGCCGCCGAGGCCCGTCGCGTCGACGACGACGCGCCGCACGCGCCAGACGCGCGCGAGGCGATCCGCCAGCGCGTCGAGCAGCTCGCCTGCGGGAACGCCCTGCCAGGCCTGGTGCTCGACGACCTCGATCAGCGGCAGGCCGCCGCTGATCGCGCGCACGCGCGCGATCGTGAGTACGGTCCAGTCGTGTTGTTCTGCTACGCGCCCGCCGGCCAGCGCGGGTCCGGCGAGGTCGAGGCCGGCGACGTAGCGCTCGCCGCGCGCGGGAGTGCGCCGGCGCTCGTGCGCGCCCTCGAGCTGCGCGAGGGCGGCCCCGTCGAGCAGGCGGTCCTGCTCGTGCAGCTCCTCCAGCAGGTACTGCGTGCGGAACAGCGGGTGGCGCTCGCCGAGCCGCCGCCGCTCCTCCTCCACGTACGCGCCGTAGGCCGGGTTGTGCGCCGCCACCTGCTCCCAGTCGAAGCGGAAGTGGCGGCGGCGGCCGTCGGCGCGCTCCGCCTCGCGATGCGACGCCTGCGCCTGCGCGAGCAACGACCGAGGTCCCCACGGCGTGCCGTAGAAGACGACCGGCGCGTTCGCGGCGGCGGCCATCGGGCGGAAGTCGCGGTCGAACTTGTCCGCCGGCACCTCCTGCGCCTCGTCCACCTCCAGCAGCAGGTCCGCCGTGTGCCCGAGCACCGAGGCGCCCGGGCCCGCCGAGAGGAAGCGCGCCGCGGCGCGACCGCAGCGCACCGAGCCCGCGCCCTCGCGGCGTACGATCGCCCCGAGGCGTGCGCCGTCCGCACGCGCCAGCAGGCGATCGCGGGAGATCGCGGCCTGCGGCTCGAACGTGGGCGCGCACTTGATGATCGTCCCGCCGCGCCGCTGGCGCGTCAGCAGCAGCACCAGCTCGAGCTGCGCCGAGAGCTCGTTCTTGCCCCCCTGGCGCGCGATCTCGACGGAGATCGAGCCGCCCTCGCCGCCGAGCACGCGCTCGAGGACGGCGCGCGCGACGGCGGCCTGGTAGGGCCGCAACCTCGGCAGCCCGCGCGCCTCACTGCCCGCCGCGCGGTCCGAGGACTGCGCCTGCGCGGGCGCGTCTGCGATCGCTGTGGCGCTCATCCGGCCAGCGCCCGCATCAGCAGCTCGCCGGCGGCGAGCGCGATCAGGCCGAAGAACAGCCCGTTGATGCGTGTCCGCACCTCGCCGGAGTCGCGCTCGAGGTAGTCGATGCGCGCCCGCAGGTCGTGCGCCGGCGGCCGCTCGCGCGTTTCGACGCCGGCGATGCGCCGCAGCACGTTCGCCAGCCGCTCGCCCTGCGTCTGTTCCCCCTGCCCGGTCCGTTCCGTCTGTTCCATCTTCATTTGCTCCATTCCGGTCTGTTCCGTTGTCCTGTGGGGGCTGCGCCCCCACGCCCCATCCCGGACGAGCGGGCTGCGCCGCTCTGGCCCGCCCACCCGCCCTCGGATTTTCTTCATGTGGGGGCTGCGCCCCCACGCCCCCGCCGGATCGGGAGACGGAGTGCAGACCCGAGGGCGGTCGCGTCTCCCCTGTGGGGGCGCAGCCCCCACGCCCCCACCCGGATCGCCGGGCTGCGCCGCCGCCGGATCGCGCACCCAACTCCCGAGGCCCGTCCGGCCCCCTCGCCCCTTGCGGGAGAGGGCGGGGGTGAGGGGGAGCGGGCGCAGCCCGCCACGGGGGCAAGCGCCTGCGGGGGGACCCCGCAGCCCACCCAGCACAGCCCCCCACGCGGCAACGCAGCCCCGATGCCCCGAGTGGATCGTCGAGGGGGGGTGTGGGGGGGAGCCCCCCCTTGAGAACACAGCACCCTCTCCCCCGGCGGGAGAGAGGGTGGGGGTGAGGGGGAGCGGGCGCAGCCCGCCGCATGGGCGGTCATGCCGTGCCCGCCATTCCCAGCACCTCGCCGAATTCCTCCAGCACGTTCGCCACCGCCTCGCCCAGGTGCTCCGCCTGCTGCGGCGAGAGCCGGTGCTGCGCGAGCAGCGCCTGCACCAGCAGCCGCACGCCCGCCTGCACCGTGCGCGGGTCCGCCTCCGCGTCCGCGAAGGCGCGCCGCAACTGCACCCGCAACAGCGCTACCTCGTCGTCGAGGCCGGACAGCGCCCGCGCCTCCCGCAACGCCGAGGCGTCCGCCGCGGCCAGCGCCGACTCGTAGAAGCCCTGCGCCGCCGCGCCCTCCGCCGCCGCCGTCTTGCTCACGCGCCCTCCGCCGCCAGCAGCGCGATCAGCTCCTCGCGTGTCCCGGGCACGTCGCCCGCGACCGTCGCGAGGGCCGCGAGCACGCCGAGCAGCAGCCGCAGGGCCGCCGCCTCGTAGCGCTGCTCGCGCAGATCCGCCGCCAGCGCGCCCGCCGCCAGCGCGCCCGCCGCCAGCGCGCCCGCCGCCGCCAGGCCGCCTGCTCCCGCGCTCACTGCGCGCGCCCCCGCCCCGCGCCGGCGAGGATCGCGAGCCCGGCGGCGACGTTCGCCGCCAGCAGCGGCAGCCGCAGCAGCGCGCCCTGCATCGAGGGCCACGAGGGCGCTCCCGGCAGCACGTGCGCCGCCGCGTCCAGCGCCACCGCGGCGAAGAGCAGCATCAGCAGCAACGAGGCGAGGCGTCGTGGCCCTGCCGTCCGCGCGGCGCGATGCGCGAACCACGCGGCGTTCGCCACGCCGCTTCCCGCGGTCGCAACCTCGCCCGCAATCGCGAACCCCGACCAGATCGACACGGCGCTCCTTCCGTTCCACCCCGCCTGTGATGTCCCGAGCCCGTTCCGGCGTTCATCCGGTGTTGCGCTCCCTCCCGCCGCGCCCGGCCCATCCGGACCGAACCGCTTGCCGGAACGCCCTCGTCGTGCAGGGGGAACGCGAGGGCGTCCCGGCGGCGCGTAATAGAACAGATGTGCCACGTATGAGTCAAGCGCGCGGTGTCACCCTGATGTGGGGGGTCTCCCCCCACGCCCCCCGGGACGGCGCTCGTGCGCCCTCGAGAGTCTGTTGCCTCGCGGATGTCGGAGGAGCGTGCGCTGCGCGCCGCTCCGGCCCACCCGCCCACCCTCGGAGTTTTGTCCTGCGGGGGCTTTGCCCCCACGCCCCCGTCCGGATCGCCGTTTCCCGCCGCCCGCCACCGCACGATGGCAATGCGCCGCACGGGAGGGTAGGATCGCCGCATGGCGGTGTTCGACACGCCGAGGGCGACACGGCAGCTCCAGGAGGCTGGCTTCCCCGAGCCGCAGGCCGACGCGCTCGTCGCGACCTTCGCCGATGGCTTCGGCGAACACCTCGCGACGAAGAACGACATCGGGTTGCTGGGCGCGGAGCTGCGCGAGATGGAGCAGCGCCTGATCAATCGCATGTACGTGATGATGGGCGGCGGCGTCGCGTTCCTCACCGGCGTGATCGCCATCGCCACCGGCATCATCGTCGCCGCCGGCTAAGCCCACACCCGCCCGCCCGCCCCTCGCTGCGCCCCCACGCCCCCACCCGGACCGCCGTCCCGCCGTCCGGCGCCCTCTCCCCTTGCGGGAGAGGGCGAGGGTGAGGGGGTCCGGCGCCCGCCGGCCAACAAGCCTTCGAGGGCGCTCCGGTTCCCTCTCCCCGCTGGGAGAGAGGGCGGGGGTGAGGGGGTCCGGCGCCTGCCGGACGACAAGCCTTCGAGGCCGCTCCGGCGCCCTCTCCCCTTGCGGGAGAGGGCGGGGGTGAGGGCTTCCGCGCGCTCAGGCCGTCCGCTAAGCGCCCCGGCGGCTGCCGGGGCGCTTCTGGTGTGGGCCTGCCGCTGGTGCGGCGACGGGGGCTTGTCATCCGGCGTCGCGGGGTTCGATTCCCCGCAGGTCCACCACCCAGTGTGCGCCGGAAGGCCGGCGAGTGGCAACCCCGGGCCGCGAGCCCCCCCTTGAGACAACTGACCCCCCCTTGAAAAACTAGACGCCTGCCCCCGCGTCCGCTACAAACGTACGTGGCGAGGAACCGCGAGCGGGCCGCCCCCATTAACCCGAGGGCCTCCCCGCGCGTTACTCCCCATGTGCCGGGTCTCGCCCCCGGGACGCTGTGCGTCCCACACGGGCGCCGAGGCAGGCGCGGGAGGAAAGCAGGTTTCCAGCGGAACAGGCCGGCGGGACGGCGCCTGCGGGGTTTCCCCGCATCGCAATTTGCTTGTGACGTCCAGCTCGAGCGACGGCGCAAGCGCGTCAGCCAGGCCCACACCGCAACGGAAACCCCGAACGAGGAGGGCTATCGGGCAGGACCACGCGGAACGCAACAACGCAACGAGTACCTCCATGAAAGAGGGACAGAATTTGAGTTACGTAACAAAGATGGGTGCATACGGCTTCGCCGTCGTTGCCGCCTTCGCGGTGGCGCTCGCGGTGCTGCTGTCCGTCTCCTCGACCTCGACGATCGAGGCGACTATCCAGACCGCCGCCGATGGCACGGGGAGCGCGACGTCTGCAGACGCGAGCAACGGCGATACCGTCTACATCCTGAACTCGTTTGACACCGGATACGTCCGGTTCGAAATCGAGACGACGGGGTCGGCCTCGGCCTCCTTCTCGCACGACGACGCGGCGGATGACGGCCAGAGCATCCTCTGTCGGTCGTCGGAAGCGGATCCGCCCAACACCTGTGACGCTGACGAGAACACTGGTGTGACGGTGGCACTGACGATCGATGACGACTCCGGCAAGGGCGTCATCTTCGTCAAGCAGACCACGGTTCCCGGTGCCGGGGATGCGGTGGTCACCACCGACACGATCGACGTCACGGTCGCGCAGGTCCCGGCGAACATCGCCGTGACTGCGTCGCCCAAGTCGGTCGATTCAGGCCAGAAGTCCGTGGCCGAGCCGACGACGCTGTCGATTCGGCTGACGGACACCGACGGGAAGGGCGTCGCTGGCGAGGGCCTGACGGTCATCGCGAGCCACGGCACGCTTACCGTGGCTACTGCCCAGCCCACTGCATGGGGTCTGCGGGACGTGGAAACCACGACGAACGTGGACGATGGCGAATACGACGGTCTCAGCTTCGATGGCACCGGGACCCAGGTCGCGGCACTCATCACGAGTTCCGACGGCGGCGACGAACCGGCGGACGGCGCAGGCTTCGCGGCGGTCACGCTGACCGGCGGCGGGGCGCCTGGTGTCGGCACCGTGACGGTCCGGATGACGACCGGCACGATCGTTGGCACGGCCAACGTGGTCCTGTTCGGCCCGGCCAAGACGATTACCGCCGAGGCGGAGCAGTCGGCGATCGCCATCGGCGAGTCGACCTTCATCGTCGTGACCGTTGTCGACTCCGGGGACAACCCGGTTGCGAACTCGACCGCCAGCGTCAAGAGCACGGGCGGGGTCGCCGCTCCGACCAAGCTGGAGACGCCGGTTGGGCGGTCCAGGAGCGTCAACAAGGACGTTGACGGCGATGGCACCCTCGACAAGGGCGACATCCCGGCCTGTGACGCGACCATCGTTGCTGTCCTGGCCGACGATGCTACGGACGAAAACCCGGCGCGGTTCGGCTCGACCGGCACCAACCGCGACGGCAAGTGCGTGATCCAGATCACGGCGACGGACGACAAGTCGTCGCTCAACAATGACGCGGCCCGCGGCGAGCACACGATCACGATCGTGGGCAGCGCCGGCGGCACCGACCCGAAGGCGATCGACGCCGTGAAGGTCGTGATCCAGGTCGGCGGCGCGCCGGCGAGCATCGAGACCGACGCTCCCGAGCGGCTTGACCCGTCCGGCGAGCTCACGGTGAACATCACCGTGCTCGACGACGAGCAGGTCCGCGTGGGCAAGGTCGCCATCGAGGTGATCCAGACCGCCGGCGACGGCGCGATCATCACCGTGGCGAAGGCCAACACCAGCGACGGGCGTGCGAAGTTCACCTACCTCGCACCGTCCACGCCGGGTGTGGCCGAGTTCCTCGTGCGGACGAAGGCTGCCAATGGCGCGGTGACCTCGCAGCTGCCGATCATCGTCCAGATCGCTGAGGCGATGGAAGAGCCGGTTGCGCCTCCGGTCGTGGAGACGCCTCCGGTCGTCGAGACGCCTCCGGTGATGGAGGAGGCGACTCTCAGCAGGAGCCTTGGTCTGGCGATCTTCAGCGGCGGTTCGCTCGATGACCTCGAGTCGGCTGCCCTGGCGCTTTGCCCCGGTGGCGCAGCGGTTTGGGCCGACGACGGTTCCGGTACCGGCGGATACATCCTGTACACCGCTGGTGCTACGCTGAGCATCGTCAACAACGCCTTCGCGGCGGTTTACCCGGACGGCCTTGGTCAGTCCGCGGTCATCGTCACCCGTTGTGAGGCTGACTCCATGGAGAACGAGAACTAGAGCGGTAACGCTCTGCTCTCGGAAGCGGAGGAGTAACGCGGACCCCCGGGATCCCGGCTTCGGCCGGGGTTCCGGGGGAACCGTATCCCCCTCCGCAACGTCAATGCTCCGCAAGGAGCGCTCCGGGCGACGGGCTCGGAAAGTACGGATTTCCGGCAACGGAAACAGCCCGGCAAGGAGAGACTGAATGAAGCGAATGAAAGGACCGGCCAGGCTCGGCTTCTTCGCGGCGCTGCTCGCGCTGCTGATCGCCCCGCTTGCGATCGGCCTCCAGAGTGCAAACGCGCAGGGCGTCGACACCGCCACCTACTACGGCGTGACCGAGGCCGGCGCCACCGTCGGCGCCTCGATCGACGGCGCCGCGTGTGGTGATGCCACCACGGCCGACGACGCCGGCGAGTGGGTCATCATCATCGCCGAGGATGACTGCGACGGCGGCGCCGTTGAAGGCGCGACCGTCAACTTCTCGCTGAACGGCGCACAGGCCGAGCAGACCGAGACGTGGGCCATCGGCGACACGCCCGAAGACCTCCTCAACGGCATCACCCTGACCGTCGCGGCAATGCCTGAGCCGACGGCGACTCCTACGGAGGTAATGCCTGAGCCGACGGCAACGCCTGACGTGATGCCCACGGAGCCGGAGACCGGCAACGCCGGCCTCGTCACGAGCGAGTCCAGTTCGCCGCTGATGGCGCTGGCGCTCGGCATCCTCATGGTCGGCGGCATCGCCGGCGCCCGCGCCTCGACGAGGCGAGTGAGCTAACCTTCGGCCCCGCGCGGCGGCCCGCCCTCCCGGGCGGCGCCGCCAACGGCGCTGATTGCAGGTGGGCCCCCATCACGGGGGCCCACCTTTTTCCCCGCAGTTGTCTCAAGGGGGGGCTCCCCCCCACACCCCCCCTCGACGATCCACTCGGGGATTCTTGCGGCCAGGGCGCCGGGCGAAGGGGGTGTGCCGGGTGGGCTGCGGGGTTCCCCCGCAGGCTCCTGCCCCATCTCGCCGCGCTGGCGCGCGTCGGACCCCCTCACCCCCACCCTCTCCCGCGGGGGGAGAGGGAGCCGGAGCGCCCTCGGGGCTGTGGCGCGCCTGCCGATCCCGACGGGGGCGTGGGGGCGAAGCCCCCACAGGTAGCCGGAACGCCCTCGAGGCTGCGCTCCACCTGCCGATCCGGCCGGGGGCGTGGGGGCGAAGCCCCCACAGAGGATGGGCGCTTGCCCTCGGGACTGTGCTCCGCCTCCCGATCCGGCCGGGGGCGTGGGGGCGAAGCCCCCACAGAGGATGGGCGCTTGCCCTCGGGACTGTGCTCCGCCTCCCGATCCGGCCGGGGGCGTGGGGGCGAAGCCCCCACAGAGGATGGGCGCTTGCCCTCGGGACTGTGCTCCGCCTCCCGATCCGGCCGGGGGCGTGGGGGCGAAGCCCCCACATGAAGAAAAATCCGAGGGCGGGTGGGTGGGCCAGAGCCGCGCGCAGCGCAGGCTCCTCCGGGATGGGGGTGTGGGGGGCGCAGCCCCCCGCAGGAAGACACGCGCGCCCTCGAAGGCTTGTCGTCCGGCGGGCGCCGGACCCCCTCACCCCCACCCTCTCCCGCGAGGGGAGAGGGCGCCGGAACGCCCTCGAGACTGCGCCGCCGCCGGCCGATCCGGCCGGGGGCGTGGTACGCTGACGACGCCACGGTATGACAAGGTTGGGCCATGGCCTTCGACACTCAGCGCGCCGCCCGCAGGCTCGCCGACGCCGGCCTCGACGAACGGGCCGCCGCTGGCGTCGCGGACGTCGTCGACAGCGCCACAAGCGGCCTCGCCACCGAGCGCTCCCTGCTCGAACTCAGGGGAGAGCTGCTCTCGTTCAGGGCCGAGCTCAAGGAAGACCTGCTCGCGTTCAGGGCCGAGCTCAAGGAAGACCTGCTCGCGTCCAGGGCCGAGTTCAGGGAAGGCCTGCTCGCGTCCAGGTCCGAGTTCAATGAAGGTCTGCTCGCGTCCAGGGCCGAGCTCAAGGAAGGCCTGCTCTCGTCCAGGTCCGAGCTCAAGGAAGACGTGCACTCTCTCAGGGCCGAGATGTACCGCACGCTCTGGCTCCAGGGCGCCGGCATCGTCGCCGCCACGGCGGCCATCGTCGGCATCGCTACCGCCCTCGGCTAGTCCGCCACGCAGCGGGCTGCCCTCACCGCCCCCCGCAGTGCGCGGGCTGCGCCCGCCCCCCCTCACCCCCGCCCTCTCCCGCAAGGGGAGAGGGAGCCGGAACGCCCTCGAAAGCCGCGCGGGTGCGACGGGCGTCGGACCCCCTCACCCCCGCCCTCTCCCGCAAGGGGAGAGGGTGCCGGAACGCCCTCGAGGCTGCGCTCCGCCTGCCGATCCCGACGGGGGCGTGGTACGCTGACGACGTCACGGTATGACAAGGTTGGGCCATGGCCTTCGACACTCAGCGCGCCGCCCGCAGGCTCGCCGACGCCGGCCTCGACGAACGGGCCGCCGCTGGCGTCGCGGACGTCGTCGACAGCGCCACAAGCGGCCTCGCCACCGAGGCCACCGTGCTCGCCCTTGGGGCCGAGCTCAAGGAAGACGTGCACTCTCTCAGGGCCGAGATGTACCGCACGCTCTGGCTCCAGGGCGCCGGCATCGTCGCCGCCACGGCGGCCATCGTCGGCATCGCCACCGCCCTCGACTAGCCGCGTCGCAGCGGGCTGCGCCCGCCCCCCCTCACCCCCACCCTCTCCCTCGGGGGGAGAGGGAGCCGGAACGCCCTCGAAAGCCGCGCGGGTGCGACGGAGCCGAGGGGGCGTGGAGGCGCAGCCCCCACAGAGGGACGGACGCCCGCCCTCGAGGCCGCGTCCCGCCTGCCAGTCCGGACGGGGGCGTGGGGGCGCAGCCCCCACAGAGGGACGGACGCCCGCCCTCGAGGCCGCGTCCCGCCTGCCAGTCCGGACGGGGGCGTGGGGGCGCAGCCCCCACAGAGGGACGGACGCCCGCCCTCGAGGCCGCGTCCCGCCTGCCAGTCCGGACGGGGGCGTGGGGGCGCAGCCCCCACAGAGGGACGGACGCCCGCCCTCGAGGCCGCGTCCCGCCTGCCAGTCCGGACGGGGGCGTGGGGGCGAAGCCCCCACAGAACAAAATTCCGAGGGTGGGTGGGTGGGCCAGAGCCGCGCGCAGCGCAGGCTCATCCCGGATGGGGGCGTGGGGGGCGCAGCCCCCCACAGGGGACAGGCGCTCGCCCTATAGTGCCCACGACCCCCCTCGCAACACCCCGGAAGCAGCCCCTCCATGCCGGACCGCGACGACACCGACAGCCGCCCCAACATCCTCCTCCTGCTCAGCGACGAAGAACGCCAGCGAAACTGGATCCCCGCCGGCCTCACCCTCCCCGCCCGCCAACGCCTCATCGACGAAGGCCTCGAATTCACCAGCTACTACACCCACACCAACCCCTGCTCCCCCTCGCGCGCCAGCCTCCTCACCGGCCAGTACCTGCCCAACCACGGCGTCACCCAGAACGTCGACTGGATCCGCCAGCCCGAACGCCCCCAGCTCGAGCCCGACGTGCCGACGATCGGCCACGCCCTCCGCGCCGAGGGCTACTACAGCGCCTACCTCGGCAAGTGGCACCTCTCGCGCAGCCAGTTCCCGGACCTCGACGCCCACGGCTTCAGCGACTGGCAGGGCGACGACCTGACCTTCCGGGGCCTCGCCGGCGCCGGCCTGCACTCGGACCCGCTGATCACCGAGCAGGCCGTCGGTTGGCTGCAAGCGAACGCCGATCGCGAGGAGCCCTGGCTGCTCGTCGTCGCCATGCTCAACCCGCACGACGTGATGTGGTTCCCCGGCGACCAGCCCGACTACCAGCAGGCCAACCCCGAGGCGATCGAGCGCAGGCGGCAGCAGAGCGGCAAGTGGCGCGAGGGCGACCTCTACCCCGCCTTCGACGACCCCTACGAGCAGATCTTCGACGCCCCGCCGCCCAACCTCGACGACGACCTGTTCACCAAGCCCCCCGTCCAGCGTCAGTACGAGTACGACACCAACCTCGGGCCCTGGGGTCGCATCGAGCGTTCGGACACGCGCGCCTGGATCCGCCAGCTCGACTACTACTGGCGGATGCACCAGGAGCACGATCGCTACCTGGGACGGATCCTCGACGCGCTCGACGCCTCGGGGCAGCGCGACGACACGATCGTGATCTTCTCGACGGACCACGGCGACATGTGCGGCGCGCACGGCCTGCGCAACAAGGGCCCCTTCGTCTACGAGGAGCAGATGCGCATCCCGCTCTACATCCGCGCGCCCGGCATCACCACGCCCGGCTCGAAGACGGCGGCACTCGGCAGCTCCGTCGACCTCGCGAGCACGATTCTCGCCCTCGGTGGTGTCGGGGACGCGCCGACGTTCATGGGGCGCGACCTCTCGCCGGTGCTGCGGGACCCCTCGGCGAGCGTGCGCGACTACGTGCTGCTCGCGCAGGACCTCGGCAGCGCGACGGACTTCCCGAACTGCCTGCGGCTGCGCTACGCGATGCGCTGCATCTTCGACGGCCGCCACAAGTACGCCCGCTACTTCGGCGTCGGCATCGAGCGCGCCGACGAGGGTCGCGGCCTCTGGACGCGCAAGCGCTTCGACCACGACGCCCCCTTCGAGGACCACGACCACGAGTGGTACGACCTGCAGGAGGACCCGCTGGAGCTCGTGAACCTCGCCAACGACCGCGCCCGCCGCCACGAGCTGCGCGAGCGCTTCAACTGGCTCAAGGAGCGCGAGGCCGCCGAGTTCGGCGAGGGCCTGTGACGGAGGCACGGCCATGAGCGCCGCCTGCTGCAGCCCCGGCCGCGCCTCGCCGCCCGGCGTCGTCGCGCCCTCGATCCGCGCCCCACGCGCCGCGGCCACCTCGGCACTCCCGGGGGAGCTGCTGCCGCTGCCGGGCAGCACGTTCCTCATGGGCGCCGACGACGCCGAGGGCTTCCCCGACGACGGCGAGGGCCCCGTCCGCCCCGTCGCCCTGCGCCCCTTCGCCATCGCCGCCGCCGCCGTCACGAACGCGCAGTTCGCCGAGTTCGTCGCCGCCTCGGGCTATCGCACGGACGCCGAGCGCTACGGCTGGTCGTTCGTCTTCCAGCAGTTCCTGCCGGAGCACGCCCCGCCGACGCGCGCGCTCGCCTCGACGCCCTGGTGGCGGCAGGTCTTCGGCGCGGACTGGCGCCACCCCGAGGGCCCCGCCTCGGACGTCGAGGCGCGCATGGACCATCCGGTGGTGCACGTCTCCTGGCAGGACGCGACGGCCTACTGCGCGTGGGCCGGCGCGCGCCTCCCGACGGAGGCGGAGTGGGAGTACGCGGCCCGCGGCGGCCTCGATCAGCGTCGCTACCCCTGGGGCGACGAGCTCGAGCCCGGCGGCGAGCAGCGCTGCAACATCTGGCAGGGCGACTTCCCGGAGCGCAACACGGCGGACGACGGCTACCTCGGAACCGCGCCCGCGCGCGCCTTCGCGCCCAACGGCTTCGGCCTCTACAACACCTCGGGCAACGTCTGGGAGTGGTGCGCCGACTGGTTCAGCCCGACCTTCCACCGCAACGGGCAGCGCAGCGGCGCGGCGAAAAACCCCGCCGGCCCGCCCGAGGGCAGCTCGCGCGTGATCCGCGGCGGCTCGTACCTCTGCCACCGCTCGTACTGCAACCGCTATCGTGTAGCCGCGCGCAGCTCGAACACACCCGACAGTTCGGCCGGCAACACCGGCTTCCGCTGTGCCCGCGACGACGACGAGGGAACCGGAGAAGGGAGCCAGCAATGAGCGTCGAGGACAGGCTCGCAATCCTCGAGATGATCGGTCACTACTCGCGGACCTACGACGGCCAGGACGCGGACGGCTACGCGGCGCTGTTCACGGAGGACGCCGTCTTCGAGGTCTACGCCGGCCGCGAGAAGCCGCTCGTCCACTGCGAAAGCCGCGAGGCGATTCGCGAGTGGGCGCGCGCCCTCCACGAGGAGATGCCCGAGGGCTACCAGAGCCGCCACCACCAGACCGGCACGATCTTCGAGGAGCTGGGCCCCGACTCCGCCCGCACGACGACCATGCTCCTCGGCACGCGCCGCCACCCCGGCGACAAATCGCCTCAGGTCAGCGGGACGGGCATCTACCACGACGAGTGGCGCAAGACCGCCGACGGCTGGCGCTTCGCCCGCCGCGCGGTCCACATGGACCCCTGAGCCGGCTGCTGATGAGGGGGGCAGTCCTTCGGCGGACGCGGGGATGCCCCGCAGGCCCCACGCCCCCCGCGACGCTGCCCTGCGCCCTCGAAGTCTGGTCGCCCGGCGAGCGTCGGACCCCCTCACCCCTACCCTCTCCCGCAAGGGGCGAGGGGGCCGGAACGCCCTCGGAGCCGGCGGTCGCGGTGCTGATCCGGCGGGGGCGTGGGGGCGAAGCCCCCACAGAAAGAACATCCGAGGGCGGGTGGGTGGGCCAGAGCGGCGCGCAGCGCCTGCTCCTCCGGGATGGGGGCGTGGGGGGCGCAGCCCCCCACAGGAGACCCTACGGCAGAGGTGGCAGGCCCTCGCGGTCCCGCCGCCAGCGGAGCAGCAGCCCGACGGCGCGTCCGGCGCTCAGCGGGCTCGGGAAGACGGCGACGCCGCGCTCGTATGCGAGGCGCAGCGCGTCCTCCGGAATCTGCCCGACATCCCGCCGCGCCGCGATGACGATCGGCGTGCCCGTGCGCTCCTGCAGCGCCGCGAGCTCCTTGATGGCGCGCTGTTGCTCCTCGGTGGGTGTGTTCGGCCCGCGCAGCGCCGTGATCACGAAGTCCGTGTTCGCGTCCCGCGCGGCCGCGTCCATCACCACGCGCAGCGCATCCTCGGCGTCATCGCCGATGTAGCCGGTGTCGATCGGGTTCTCGATGCTGTTGCCATCGGTCGGGACCACCTCGCGCAGGCGCTCGAGGGTCGCGCCGTCGAGCTCCGGGAGATCGATGCCGCACTCGGCGAGTGCGTCGGTCGTCAGTACCGAGTAGCCGCCGCCGACGGCGAGCAGCACCGCCCTCGGTCCGGCGACCGCGCGCAGGCGCGTGCTCACCGCCACGGCGAGATCGATCATCTCGTCGAGCGAGCGGACGACCGCCGCGCCCGCCTGCCTCGAGGCCGCCGTGAACACCTCGTGCGACCCGGCGAGCGAGGCCGTGTGGGAGCGCGCCGCGCGCGCGCCCGCGGCGGAGATGCCGCCCTTCAGCACGATCGTCGGCTTGGCGCGGGCGCAGACGCGCAGCGCCTCGTAGAGGGCGCGGCCGTCCCTGGTGTCCTCGACGTAGGCGAGCACGATCCGCGTTTCGGGGTCCTCGGCCGCGTAGTGGAGCAGCTCCGCTGCGCCGATGTCCGTCCCGTTCCCGAAGGACACGACCTTCGCGAAGCGGCCGCCCCGCTGCGCGAGCCCGCTGATGATGTCCATCGCGTTGCCGCCGGACTGACAGACGACCGTCACGTCGCCCGCCTCCCTCGGATGGCCCGGGATGAACGCCATCCGCGCCGCCGGGTGGTAGAGGCCCATGCAGTTCGGCCCGATCACGCGCAGGCCGCCGCCGCGCGCCTTCCCGATCAGCGCCTGCTCGAGCGCCGCTCGTTCCGGGTCGAGGTTCTCCGCGAAGCCGCCCGTGTAGAGGTGCAGCCCGCGCACGCCCTTCGCGATGCACTCCTCGATCAGGCCCTCGGCCGCCGGTGCGGGCACGAGCGAGATCACGTAGTCGACCGGGTCCGGGCAGTCCGCGAGGCTGGGGTAGCAGCGAATCCCGGCGATCTCGGCGGCATTCGGGTTCACGAGGTAGAGCGGCGCCGCCTCGTGAAAGCCCTGGTCCAGCAGCCCGCGCAGGAAGAACTGGTTGCTGCGGTTCTGCATGTTGCGCGAGATGCCGTAGAGCGCGACCGAGCGCGGCCGGAAGACCTCCTCAAGCGGGTGATCGCTCATCGCCCACCGCTCCCCGGCCGGCCTCGATGTGTGCGAAGCCCCGCGGCGGCGGGGCTTCGTCGAGGCAGCTGCCGGTCAGGCCGCCGCTCAGAACATGATCACCTGTCGCGTGACCGCGCCTCCGGCCATCGCGTCGAACATCTCATTGATCTCGTCCAGCGGGCCACGGCGGGTGATCATCTCGTCGATCATCAGGCGGCCCTGGCTGTAGAGGTCGAGCAGCATCGGCATGTCGATGCGGAAGCGGGTCGAGCCCATGTTGCAGGACTGGACCTTCTTCTCGCCGCCGAGCATGCGCCAGTCCAGCTCGATCTTCTGGCCATCGGGGATCACCCCGATCATCGTGGCCGTGCCGCGCGGGCGCAGGACCTGGACGCACTGGACCACGACGCTCGCCAGCCCGATCGCGTCGAACGAGTAGTCGACGCCATCGCCCGTCAGCGCGCGAATCGCCGCAACGGCGTCCTCCGTCTTCCCGTTCACGGTGTCGGTCGCGCCGAACTCGCGGGCGACATCGAGCTTCTCGTCGATCAGGTCGACGGCGATGATGCGCAGCGCGCCGGCGAGGCGCGCGCCCTGCACCACGGAGAGCCCGATCCCGCCGAGGCCGAACACCGCGACCGTGGAGCCCGGCTCTACCGCCGCCGTCCGCAGCGCCGCGCCGACGCCGGTCATCACGCCGCAGCCGACCAGCGCCGCGACATCGAGCGGGATGTCCTCGCGGATCTTCACGATCCCGTTCTCGTGGAGCAGCATCTGCTCCGCGAAGCTCGAGATGTTCGACTGCGAGGTGTTGAGCCGCTCGCCGCGCAGGCTGATGCGCCACGGCGTGATGTCGAGGTCTCGCCCGGGCTTGGTGGGGCAGAGGTTCGCGTGCCCTCGCAGGCACATCTCGCACGCGCCGCAGAACGAGCCGCGCGCGATCACGTGGTCGCCGGGCTTCACGTACGTCACGTTGCTGCCGACGGCCTCGACGACGCCGGCCGCCTCGTGGCCGAGCAGGGCGGGCACGGGCATGGGCGCGTCCCCGATGATGTTGTGCCAGTCGGAATGGCAGACGCCGCTTGCCGCGGTGCGTACCAGCACCTCTTCGTCGCGGGGGTCGTCGATGTCGGCGTCCTCGATTACCAGTGGCGCGCCGATCTCGTGGAGGATTGCTGCTTTCACGTGAGACTCCTTCGCTGTGCTGCGTCGGCAGTCTACCCCGGTCTGCGGAGTGGCAGGGCCGATCCGGCGCCTCGGGACGGGGGGCGCACAGCGTTGCGTCTCATATACTGGCTAGTGGAGAGGTGTCCGAGTGGTTTAAGGTGCCGCTCTCGAAAAGCGGTAGACGAAAGTCTCGTGGGTTCGAATCCCACCCTCTCCGCCAGCCCCGGGCAACCCGAGCGTCCACCTCGCGGAGAGGTGCTGGAGTGGCTGATCAGGCTCGCCTGGAAAGCGGGTAGAGGGTAACTCCCTCTCGTGGGTTCGAATCCCACCCTCTCCGCCAGCCGCTCGCGTGTCGCGTGCGCAACGCTCACCCGTCCCGCTACGTCTGGATGCGCTCAGCGCGAATGATCAGGCGCTCCGTGTAGCTCCGGGCGGTGCGGTCGAACTCCCCGCCACAGGTGATCAGCGTGATGCTGTCCACCGGCACGTCCGAACTGAGGATCTCCGCGGTGCTGGAGTTCGCCTCCACCTGACGCTGCCAGACCACCGAGTAGCGCAGCGTCACGCCGCCGATATCGACCTCGATGATGTCTCCGGGTGCGAGGAGGCTCAGGTCGCCGAACACGCCCTCGCCGTGATAGCGCGCGTCCGCCCAGGGAACCCTCGCGACGTAGTCGACATGTCCGGAGAACACGGCGTTCCCGCCGCCTCCGGGCGCCCCGCCGAGGCCGTCCCAGAGCGAGAGGTCGTACCACACCACGTCCCCGGGCCCGGTCGGATTCTCCATCTTGCTGCCGGAAACGAAGCGCTGCCCCACGGCCGCGTCGACGCCCAGCACGGGGATGCGGATGCGTCCCAGCGTCGCGTCCGGCGCCTCGCCGTGGGCCGCGTGCAGCGCATCGAGGCTGTAGTAGATCGGCACCCCGGGAGCCGGCGCTGTGGTCGCGCCGGGCGTCGCCGTGGGTGTAGCGGTTGCGGTCGATGTTGGCGTCGGTGTCGCCGTCACGGTCGCGGCCGTCGCCGTCGAGGTGGCGGTTCCGGTGGACGTCGCTGTCGAGGTGGCGGTTGCCGTCGATGCCGGCGTCGCGGTTGACGGTGACGTCGCGGTGGCGGTCGCGACGACGGGCGTGGGCGTGGGGGACACGGGGGTGACGACGACAGCCGGTTCGTCGCCGCCGCCGCCCGCGAGGGCGAAGGCGATCGTGACGCCGAGCAGGATGCCGAGCACCACGCCAAGGGCGGACCAGCGCGCTGTGGGCGACTGCCGGGCCCACCACTCGCCGAGCTGTCCGATTACGCGCCTCATGCGTTCGGTGATCTCTGAATGAGCGTCCATGCCGTCTCCGGGGGTCGTGCGTCGCGGTGGTCAGCGTCCCAGCCGCGCGCAGCCGTCCTCAGCCAGCCGCGTCCGCAGGCGGGCCCCCGGTCCGCACGCGATTAACGATGGCACAAATCGGATGGCGAGGGAAGATCGCCGGCGGGCGCGGCTGGCGCCGCACCGTGTTGAAACTGATACTCATCGGCGCAGCCACCCGCCATCGGCGGCCCGGTAGGGCTTCCGGGGCGGACTCGTGACCGTGGTCGAGGATGCTGGCCTCCCGCTGGGAGAGCGTTGCCGGGGGGTCGAGGCCCGTGACCTTCGCGCACTGGGTGCTGCTCGTATTTGTCGCGTACTTCGCCGTCCTGATTGGCATCTCGGTCGTTCGAGTCCGGCGCATGGACGAGATGTCCGACTACGTGTTGGGCGGCCGCAGGATGGGAACTCTCACCTCTGCCCTGAGCGCCGCTTCCTCGTCTTCCAGCGGTTGGACCACGCCCGGCTTCCTGATCGCGACGCCCGCAGCGGTGCTGGTGACCCTGCTCACGCCCCCGCCAGAGCGCGAGATGACCGAGCTGTTCGACCGGGTGAACGGCCCCGCTGCCGCGTGGACCGAGGAGTCCCGCTAGCTCCTGCAGGCGGTCCAGCGGCGTCCGCGACCCGAGCGTCGGCTCAGCGTCCGCCTTCGCGCCGCGCGCGCAGATCCTCGTGCAGGTCGCGCTCCGCCTCGGTGCTCGCGCGGCGGCCCTCGGCGATGCCCGCATCGAGGGCGGCGCGGGCCGATCGCAGCTCCCCGGCCGCGCCGTCGAGCGGGCCCGGCAGCGGGTCGGCCTCGGGATCGCGGTCCAGCAGCATGCGCAGCGCGGCGTACGCGGCCGCCGCAGTCGCCACGGCGCCCGCAGCCAGCAGCACCAGCGTGCGCAGGCCCGACCCGCCCCGCGCCGCACCCGCGGCGCGCTGTCCGGCGATCCGCTCGGCGGCGCGCCCGACTGCGTCGTCCAGTTGCTCCGAGGAGCCGATCACCTCGACGACCTGGTAGCGCGGTTCGCCCGCTCGCGAGCGCCGGCGCGAGGGCCAGTGCGGGCGCATCAGGAGCCCGCCCCGCGTCCGCGCCGCGCGATCCCCGCCACCGTTTCGACACCCCGGCGCACCCCTCGGGCGATGGCGATGATGCGGATCATCGGGGAGATCGCCTGGTCGGAGACGAACTCCACGCTGCCGCGCACGGACTGCACGGTACCGCGCACGTCGTCGATCAGCGGTCGCGCCTGCTCCTCGTAGGCGTCCCTGGCGAGGCCGGTCAGGATGCGCACGGCGAAGAAGATCGCGAGGGCGGCGGCGATGGCGATCAGGAAGAACACGATCCCGAGCACGGCGTAGATGATGATCGCGGCGTCGCGCGCCTCGTCGAGCGACACCTCGACGACGCCCGTGACCAGCGCCCACATGGCGGCGGCGATGGCGGCCACGAGGAGCAGCCCGATCAGGATCAGAATCCAGCGCACCCGCGCCTCCAGCCGTTCCGGCGCTCCGAACGCGCCACTGCCACACCGTAGAGCGTAGCCCGCGCCTCCATCGAGGCTCAACGCAGGGGCGAGCGCCCTCGCTCGATCGTCCCGCCGCCGGCGACCTCGTGCCCGTGCTCCTCGTCGGGGCGGTAGAGCACGATCGCCTGGCCGGGCGCGGCGGCGCGGACAGGCTGTTCGAAGGCGACGCGGAAGCCCTCGCCGTCGAGCGCCGTCAGGTGCGCCGGGACGAGCGGGCCGTGCGCGCGGATGCGCGCGAGCAGCGGATCGCCGGGGCGCGGCGCCGCGCTTACCCAGCGCGGCTGCGACGCCTCGACGGCGTCCGCGAGCAGATCATCGGCCGGGCCGACGCGCACCGTACCGGTTGGCGCGTCGATCGCGGTGACGTAGCGCTTCTCGCCGGTCGCGACGCCGAGGCCGCGCCGCTGGCCGACGGTGAAGGCGGCGACGCCCTCGTGCCGTCGGAGCGTGCTGCCGTCGGCGTCGACGATGACGCCGGCGCGGGAGGAGTCGCCGCGGGCCAGCAGCAGCTCCCGGTAGTCGCCGCCGGGGACGAAGCAGATGTCGGCGCTGTCCGGCTTGTCGGCGACGCCCAGGCCGAGCTCCGCGGCGATCCGCCGCGTCTCGGACTTCGGCAGATCGCCCAGCGGGAAGCGCAGCCGCGGCAGCTGCGCCTGCCCCAGCGTGTAGAGCACGTAGGACTGGTCCTTCGCCTCGTCCGCCGCCGCGTGCAGCGAGAACCCGCCGCCCGCGGGACGCTCCCGGATGCGCGTGTAGTGCCCCGTGGCCAGCAGCTCGAAGCCGAGCGCGTCGGCGCGGTCGAGCAGCGTGCGGAACTTCACGCGGTCGTTGCACTCGAGGCAGGGATTGGGCGTGCGCCCGTTGCGGTAGGCGGTGGCGAAGACCTCGATTACGTCGCGCTCGAACTCGCGCTCCATGTTGAGTACGTAGTGCGGGATGCCGATCCGCTGCGCCGCCGCCCGCGCGTCCGCGACATCCTCGACGCCGCAGCAGGTCCGTCGCGAGCGCAGCGCGGTGGGGTCCTCATCGGTGTAGAGCCGCAGCGTCACCCCGACGACGTCGTAGCCCTCGCGGTGCAGGATCGCCGCCGCGACCGCCGAATCTACGCCGCCGGACATCGCCACCAGGATGCGGGAATCGCTCATCGATCCATTGTAGGCTGGCCCGCGCCGTAGGCGGCTGCCCGCCTCGCGAGCGGGATCGGGGCCCGCCCCGTTCACCCCCGCGCGTCGAGCCTGTCCAGGCGCCCCGGCCAGTCGAGTATCCGCTGGTCCCCCGTCACGAGCCGGTGACCCTCGAGGGCGGTGGCGACGATCAGGCGGTCGGCCGGGTCGCCGTGCATGTCGGGCAACTGGCCCGCGCGGGCGGCGATGGCCCCATCGACCGGGATCTCGGTGAGGCCTTCGCGCAGCAGGCCGTCGCGCCATGACGCTGCGTCGCGCAGCAGGGTGAGTCGACGCTTCTCGTGAAGCATCGCCGCTTCCCAGAACGAGATCGCGGACACCGCGAGCTCGCCCTCCAGTGAGGCCAGCTCGATCTGCTCGCGGGCGCGCGGTCCGAGCCGCGAATCCCCGGACCGGCTCCAGAGCAGGACGTGCGTGTCGAGCAGGATCACGGATGGAGCACGCGGTCAGGGCTCGCCTCGGCTTCCCACTCCACGTCGATGGGTTCCGTGATGTCGCCGTGGATCCGGATGATCTCCCGATCGCGCCCGAACCAGGTCTTCGGCGTCTCCTGGAGCGGCGTCAGCTTCGCCACCGGCCGGCCGCGCTTCGTGATCACGATCTCCTCGCCGCTGTCGGCGACCTCGTCCATGAGCTTGAGGCACTTCGCCTTGAACTCGGACGCCTTGATGGTCCGCGCGCTCCCGCTCCCGGTGCTCTCTGGTCCCATGCGGCGCTCCTTTGGTCCATCACGTGACCACTATTCTACGCGATCATGGTCACATCGCGGGTCGCATCCATGCGCGGCGCGGCTGAGGCGGTCTCCTCTATACTCCATGCGCCTCGCGGCAGTTCGCGTCGCGAGGCCTGCTGGCGGCTCGCCGACCTCGGCGACACGATGGTGCACATCTTCTCGGTCGAGCAGCGCGCCTGTGCAGGCTGGCCCGCGCCGTAGCCGCTGCCGCGCGCGACATCGCGCAAGTACGTCTGTTCTGCCCAGGTGGTAACATGCGAATCTCACTGAGGTGAGAGCAGCCGTCCGGAGGGAGAGAGTGTTGGCAACTCATCCCAAACTACTCGAGCGCATCACGGTGCGCGCCGATGTCTTTGGCGGCAAGCCGATCATTCGCGACATGCGCATCGCCGTGGAGCATGTCCTCGGAATGCTGGCGGCAGGTGATTCCGCCGAGACGATCCTCCACGAATACCCGGTGTTGGAACCGGAGGACATCCAGGCGTGCCTGCTCTTCGCCCACCGCTCAATCGCCGGTGAGGATGTCCACGAGCGCGTGCCCATCCGCAAGTCTTGAGGTTCCCTCGACGCGTGCGCCGCGTCTCGGAGCATGCGCGCGACACTGACCGGCCTGGGCCACGACGTTCTGTCAGCTTTGGAGGCAGCGCCCAGCGCCACGGACGACGAGCTGCTCGCCCTGGCGCTCGCGGAGCAGCGGATACTCATCACGGAGGACAAGGATTTTGGCGAGTTGGTGTTTGTGCGCCGCTTGCCGCATCCCTGCATCATTCGCTTCACCGACATGCCTGTTGCGGAGAAGGCCGCCGCAATGCGTCATCTGATTGAGCGCCACGCGGACGCGATGCACGAGGCGAGCATGATCGTGGTCACGCGTAGCCGGGTACGCGTACGTCACGGAGAACGCGGGGAGTCCTGACCGCCCGATAGGGTGGGCTGGTCTCCTCTATACTCCATGCGCCCGCGGCGGCACCGCGCTGGCTTGCAGAAGGGGAGCGCGTCTGGACGAGTCGCAACTCGCGCGCGCGGTCGTTGATGCGCTGGTGGATCGCCAGGCGTCGGATGTCGTGCTGCTGGACCTCGACGGGCTCTCTACGTTCACCGACTACTTCGTGATCGCCAGCGCCGGCAGCGAGCGGCAGATGGGTGCGCTCGTCGATGCCGTCGACGAGATCGCCGTCGCGCACGATGGCGCGCGACGCGACAACCGCCGGCGCTGGGAAGGAAGCAACGAGGACGGCTGGCGGCTCGCCGACCTCGGCGACACGGTGGTGCACATCTTCTCGGTCGAGCAGCGCGCCTACTACAACCTCGAGGGCCTGTGGCAGCGCGCCCGCGAGGTCGTCCACATCCAGTAGGCGCCCTGCATACTCGATCGTCGGCCCCCGGAGAACACGCCCCGCATAGTCCGATACTGTGTACCGTCGAGCGAGGCGGTGCGCGATGATCCTCACCGGAACTCCGTTGCCGGACGTGTCCGAGGGCGCGGCCTCGTCACGGGGCCGCGCATGAGGCGGGCGGTCCGGGCGCGCCTCGTTCCGCAGGGTCCCGTCTTCTACGGCTGGTACATCGCCGCCGGCGGCGGCGCGATGAACCTGCTGGTGTTCGGGATTGCCTCGCTCGGGCTGGGCGTGCTGATCGACCCGATGCGCGAGGAGCTGGGCTGGAGCCTGGCTGCGATCTCCCTGGGGTTCTCGCTGCGCAGCTTCGAGCAGGGCCTGCTGGCGCCGATCAGCGGGGCGCTGGTCGATCGGCTCGGCCCGCGCAGGATGTCCCTCAGCGGGGTGGTGCTGCTTTCGGGCGGCTTGTTGCTCTTCTCGCAGGCGCGCGATCTGCCCGTCTACTACGCGGCGAGCGTGATCTCGGCGCTGGGGCAGAGCCTCGCCGCGGGCACGCCCTTCAACGCCGCGGTCGTGAACTGGTTCCATCGCAAGCGGGCCAGCGCCATGGGGGTGGTCGCCGCGGGCCGCGGCGGCGGGTACTTCGTGGTCCCGCTGTTCGCGCTGCTGGTGACCGTCGCGGGCTGGCGCGAGGCGCTCGTGATCGTGGCGCTGCTGATCCTCCTCGTCGGGACCGCGGTCGCCTTGATTGTGCGGGACCGGCCGGAGACGTACGGCCTGCTCCCGGACGGCGAGCGCGCCGCCGGCGCGGAGGCCAGGGAGGGGAGCACCCCGGCGCGCCCCTCGTCGCTGACGGGGATGAACGTGCGGGAGGTGCTGCGCAGGCGGGCCTTCTACCTGCTGACGATCTCGACCGGGCTCGCTGCCGGCCAGTCGGTCGCCTGGACGGTGCATCAGGTGCCACACATGACCCACTCGGGATTCTCCCTGACCGAGGCCGGCGTGGTCGTTGCGATCTACGGCGTCGTGCAGGTCGCGATGCGCCCCGCCGTGGGCTGGCTTGCCGACCTCGTCGGACGGCATCAGCTCTACATCGCGTCGTTCGTGCTGCAGGGCGTGGGTCTCTTCATCTTTGCGCAGCTCAGTACGGACCGGCTCTGGCTGTTGCCGCTCTACTACCTGACGTACGCGACCGGGCACGCGATCTGGGTGATCCTCTTCATCACCGCCGTCGCCGACTACTTCGGCCCGCGGCGATTCGGCACCGTGCAAGGGCTCACCTCCTCGCTCACGATGCCCTTCGGGATGCTTGGTCCGTTACTCGCCGGTCTGGCCTTCGACGAGTTCGGCAGCTACCAGCTGATCTTCACGATCTACGCCCCGCTGACGGCGCTGGCGGCGATCTTCGTCGTCCTCGCCGGCCGGCCGCGAGGTGACTTCGAGTGATCCATCAGACGCTGCCGCCGCGATCCACGAACGGGTCGAGCACCGGCACGCGGAGCTGCTCGAAGTCGCGGACGTTGCGCGTCACGACGGTCAGCCCGTGAACGACGGCGACCGCGGCGATCATCGCGTCCTGGATCAAGGTGTCCGAGCGCCGGTGCATCAGCCGGGCCCACTCGCGGAAGGCGGGGGCGTCGAGCGTCAGAACGTCGAAGTCATCCAGCACGCGGTCGTCGAGCCATGCCTCCAATTCTTCCGCCCTCACCGGGTCCTGCTCGCGCGTGATCTCGATGCCCGCCTGGATTTCGCCGATCGTGACGGCGCAGAGATGCAACTGTTCGGCGGGCACAGCGCGGATCCACTCGAGCACGGAGGGGTGCGGGCGGGGACGGCGCAACTCGGAGACGACGTTCGTGTCGAGCAGGTACACGTGAGGGCTAGTCGAGCGGCGGCGGCGGGCGGCGGCGAAGCTGGCGGCGGGGCGGGGTCAGCGCCTCGGTGCGGGGCCCGGCCGCGAGCAGCCACTCCTTGATGTTCGGCCTCGTCAGGCGCTCCATCCGGCGCCACTGCTCGATCGGGACCAGCACGGCGGCTTCGACGCCCCGCCTGGTGACGATCTGCGGGCCTTCAGCGAGACTTGTCTCGAGCAGCTCGCTGAAGCGCGCCTTGGCATCCTGCACTTGCCAGATTCCGCTCATCTGGTCCTCCAGTCGAGTATGACTAGGTCGCAGACTAGTCTGTTACGGCTGACGCTGCAAGCTCCTACCGAAGTCGATGCGGTACTCTTACTTCATCAAGATAGTAAGGAGACGAACATGGACGTTTCTGCACGGGTCAGCTCGAGAGGCCAGCTCACGATTCCTCGTGCGGTCCGAGAGGCACTCGCGATCCACGAGGGCGACGAGGTGATCTTCAGGGTCGAGGGCGAGCGCGCGATCCTCGCGCGCAGCCCGGACCTCATCCAGCTCGCCAGCTCTGTGAGCGTACCGGCCGCGAAGCGGGGCACCCCCTGGGATGAGGTGCTGCGCGAGGCGCGCCGATCGAGGGCAGCTGCCCGCCGGTGACGGCCTTCGTCGATACGAACGTCCTGATCCGGCACCTCACCGGCGACCCGCCTGAGCAGGCCCTACAGGCGACTCGCTATCTCGAAGAGGCGGACCAGCTGCTGCTGCCGGATCTGATCCTTGCCGAGGTCGCCTACGTGCTGGAGTCCTACTACGAGGTCGCCCGCCTCCAGGTCGCCGAGACGCTACGCGCCATTCTGTCCTTCCGCTCCATCCGCGTCGTCGACAGCGCGCTGCTCCATCGCGCCGTCGAGTTGTACGAGGTGCATCGCCTCGACTTCGCCGACGCCTACCTCGTGGCGAGCGCGGAGCGCACGGGCGTCGGCGTCGTGGCCTCGTTCGACCGCGCGATCGATCGCGCGGGGACGGTCCTGCGCGACGAGCCCTCCTGAGACCGCGCTACTCGAAGATCCAGCGGTCCGTGTCGCGCTCCCACGAGGCGGGCGCCTCGTCGCCGAAGAAGAGCGCGATCTCGCGCGCGGCGCTCTCCGGGCCGTCCGATCCATGCACCAGGTTGCGACCCACCTCGAGGGCGAAGTCGCCGCGGATCGTGCCGGGCGCGGCCTCGACGGGGTTCGTCGAACCCATCGTCTGGCGCGCGGCGGCGACCGCGTCCGGCCCCTCGAACACGGCCGCGACGAGCGGGCTCGAGGTGATGTAGTCGACCAGGCCCGCGAAGAACGGCTTGCCCTCGTGCTCCCCGTAGTGGCGACGCGCCAGCGCCTCGTCGGCCTGCATCAGGCGCAGCGCGACCAGCCGCAGCCCGCGACGTTCGAGGCGGCCCAGCACCTCGCCGATCAGCCCGCGCTGGACGGCGTCCGGCTTCACCAGGATCAGCGTGCGTTCCATCTGTGCTCCCTCTGCGCTCCGAGCGTTCTGCCTAGCTTGTTCGCGTTCGCGCTGCCGCCCGCGTGATCGGCGGCGGACGCAGGTACACGACGTCGACGAGCGCCGGATCGCCGTAGGCCTCGTGCAGCCGCGCGAGGCGCACGAGGTCCGCGGCACGGCGCACGTTCTGCGAGGCAGGCGCCGCCGTCCCCTCGATACCGGGGAGGGCGGCGAGCAGCTCCTCGCTCAGCTCGCCGCACCAGCGCGCGCCGCGCGGCGCGGCGCTCAGGCACGCGTCCAGCTCGTCGAGGCGCCGCGCCTCGACCACTACCGGGGCCGCGTTGCCTTCGTGGAGTTCGTAGGCGGCCCAGGCGACGCGGCCGCCGCCCGGCTCGTGCGCGGCGACGACGGGCCGGCCGCTGCCGAGTTGCGGGAACGCCGCCGCCTCGAGGCGCGAGACGCCCGCGAGCGGGAGGCCGAGCGCGAGCGCCAGGCCCTGCGCCGTCGCCACGCCGCTGCGCAGGCTCGAGTAGCCGCCCGGCCCCGCGTCGACCGCGATCGCCGCCAGCTCCTCGCGCGTGACGCCTGCCTCGCGCAGCGCCGCGTCGATGCCGCCGAGCAGCTCGCGCGAGTAGTTCGTCTCCACCGTCCAGCGCCGCTCGACCAGCAGCTCGTCGCCGTCGAGCAGCGCGACGGCGGCCTCGCTCGAGGCGCTGTCGATGCCCAGCTCGATGCGCCTCATCAGCCGCGCCCGCCGAGGCCGTCGAGGATGCGGTGGTAGCGCTCGCCGACGGCGACGAAGGTGAGCCGCCGCTCGTCGTCGCGCTCCGGCGAGAACTCGATCGCGACGAGCAGGTGCTCTCGCGGCAGCGCCTCGAGGCCGCGCTCCGGCCACTCGACCAGCAGCGCGCCGTCCGCGGCCTGCTCCGCGAGCGCCAGCTCCTCGACCTCCTCGATCTTCGTTAGCCGGAAGAGGTCGGCGTGGTGCAGCGCGTCCGGGCGGCCGGCGGGCCGAGCGGCGCCGCCGTCCTCGGGTGACGGAAGGTCGTGGCGCGCGAGCAGGACGAAGGTGGGGCTGTTGACCGGCCCCGTGACGCCGAGGCCCGCGCCGACGCCCTGCACGAGCGTCGTCTTGCCCGCGCCGAGCGGCCCTTGCAGCAGCACCACGTCGCCGGGCCGCAGCAGCCGCGCGAGGCGCCGTCCGAGGGCGCGCGTGCGGGCCGCGCCCTTCGTCGTCACGAGCATGCGGTTGGCGGTGTGCACGTCTGGTACTCCGTCGCCGGGAGGCGGCTCAGCGCAACTGGTCCCAGCCCGTGGCTGCCGGGTCGATGCGCCGCCCGGACGCATCGAGGGCGATCGCCTCGCCGCGCGGTCCCGTCACGACCCGGCCGATGCGTGTCAGCGGCGGCAGTGCGGCATCGTTGGAGCCGCCCGCCGCGAGCGCGTCGAGCGTAGCAGCAGGCCCGCAAAGCGCCAGTTCGTAGTCCTCGCCGCCGCCGAGCGCCAGCGCGAGCGCGCGATCGTGGCCCAGCAGGGCCACGGCCCCCGGGTGCAGCGGCAGCGCCCCCGCCTCGATCTCGATGGCGACGCCGGAGGCGGCGGCGACGTGCCCGAGGTCCTGCAGCAGCCCGTCCGAGATGTCGATGGCGCAGCGCAGCCCTGCGGCGGCAGCCGCCCGGCCCAGCGCGAGCCGCGCGCTCGGCCGGCGGTGCGCGGCGATCAGCGGCGCCGCATCCGGCTCCGCGTCCCGGCCCGCCTCGATCAGCGCCAGCCCGGCCGCCGCTGCGCCCGGCGCGCCGGAGACGGCGACGGCGTCGCCGGGCCGGGCCGCGTCGCGGCGCAGCAGCGCGCTGCCGTCGGGCGCGCTCCCGATCGCGGTCGCGCTGAAGCTCGTACTCGCCGCGCGCGCGATGTTGCCGCCTGCGATGCGCGCACCGAAGCAGCGGCAGGCCGCGCCCAGCCCGTCCACGAACGCATCGAGGTCCGCGAGCGAGACGTCCGGGCCGAGTTGCGCGGCGATCAGCAGCGGGCCGGTCTCGGCCCCCATCGCGGCGAGGTCGGAGAGGCTGGTCGCGACGCAGCGCCAGCCGACGTCGGCGAGCGACATCGTGTCGCGCCGCCAGTGCGTGCCCTCGGCGAGGCTGTCGACCGTCGCGACGGTCGCGACGCCCTCATGCGCCCAGGCGGCCGCGTCGTCGCCGGGTGGCACGAGGATGTCGTGCGCGGCGGCCTCGCCGAGCCGTTCGATGATGCGCTCGATCAGCCCGAACTCGCCGAGGTCGCTAAGGCTCATGGCGCGCGCTCCCGGGCCGCGCTCAGGCACCCGGCCGGCGCAGCTCCTGGGTTTCCCCATTCTCCTCGATCCAGCCGTCGACGACGGCCGCGTGGATCGCGCGTTCGAGCGCCTTGCGCACGCCCTGCGAGAGGCGCGCGAAGCGCAGGCTCCGGGCCGCCGCCCGCAGCGCCGCGTCGTGCGGCGTCCACTGCCCGGCCGGGAGCGCCGCCTCGAGGGCGTCGCGCTGCTCCGCGTCGGTCACGTCGCCGATGTCGGCGGCCTTCCGGGTCGCCAGCGGCTCGGCTTCGGTCTCGGCTTCGGCTTCGGTCTCGGCTTCGGCTTCGGTCTCGGCTTCGGTCTCGGCGGCCGCTTCGGGGGCGTCGTCGTCTTCCTCGGATTCGGGCGTTGGCTCCGGTTCAGGGGTGCCACGCCGGTCGTCTTCGAGGTCGATCCTGGCGAGCGCGGCGAGCGTGTCGCCCTCGCCGATGTTCATCACCGCGACGCCCCGCGCCGTCCTGCTCAGTTGGCGGATGTCGCTCGGGTCCGTGCGCATGACGATGCCCTCGCGCGACACGAGGATGATCTCCTGGCCGGCGGTGACGGCGCGCGCGACGGCGAGCGGTCCGCTCCGCTCGGTCGTCCTGAACGTGAGCATGCCCATGCCGCCGCGGCCCTTGGTCGGGTATTCCACGATCGGCGTCCGCTTGCCGACGCCGCGCTCCGAGACCAGCAGCAGATCCTCGCCGTCGCTGTCGATCACCAGCCCGACCACGCGATCGCCGTCCCCCAGCCGCATGCCGCGCACCCCGCCCGAGGCGCGCGAGGCGACACGCAGCGTGCCGACCGCGAAGCGGATCGCCCGCCCAGCGCTGCTGACGAGGAGCGCGTCGTGCCCGACGGTGGCGGCGTGCGCCGCGATCAGGCTGTCGCCGCGCTTGAGCTTCATCGCGATCAGGCCGGCGCGGCGCACGGACTCGAACTGCTCCAGCGGCGTGCGCTTGACGTCGCCGCCGGCGGTCGCGAGCACCATCGAGTCGCGCCTGAAGTCCGAGACGACGACCACGCTGGTCACGCGGTCGGTGGAGTCCATCTCTACCAGGTTCACCACCGGGATGCCGCGCGCCTGGCGCGTCGCCTCCGGCGCCTCGTAGCCGCGCAGCGAGTAGACGCGGCCCTGCTGCGTGAACAGCAGCAGCGCGTCATGGGTGTCGCAGACCACGAGGTGGCTCGCGGCGTCCTCGTCGCGCGTCGGTGCGCCCGTCACGCCGCGCCCGCCACGCCCCTGGCGTCGATACGTCTCCAGCGGGACGCGCTTCATGTAGCCGGCGTCCGAGACCGTGACGACGATGCGCTGGTGCGGTACCAGGTCCTCCGCCGAGATCTCCTCGGCGGGCCGCGCGAACGCGCGCGTGGCGCGTTCGTCGCCGTACTTCTCCTTCAGCTCCGCGCAGTCTTCCTTGATCAGGCCGTCGATCTTTTCCGGGTTGGCGAGCAGATCCTCAAGCCACGCGATCTGCTCCGCGAGCTCCGCGTGCTCGTCCTCGATGCGCTTCCGCTCGAGCGCGGCGAGGCGGCGCAGCTGCATGTCCAGCACCGCCTGCGCCTGCCGCTCCGATAGCCACGGCTCGTCCTCGTCAGCGGCAGGGCTCGTGGCCTCCGGGTCGGGGCCCGCCATCAGCGCGGTCTTCGCCGCATCCGCGGACTCCGAGGCGCGGATCGTCGCGATCACCCAGTCGAGGTGCTCGATCGCCCGCAGCAGGCCCTCGAGGATCTCCGCGCGCTCGCGCGCCTTCTTGAGGTCGAACTCGCTGCGCCGCCGGATCACCTCGCGGCGGTGGTCGATGAACGCCTGCAGCGCCTCCTTGAGGCTGACCGTCTTCGGCTGCCCGTCGACGAGCGCAAGCATGTTGACCGCGAAGGTCGATTGCAGCGCGGTGAGCTTGAACAGCTGGGCTTCGACGGCCGCCGGCGTACCGGCCCGCGAGAGCTCGATCACGATCCGCATGCCGTCGCGGTCGGACTCGTCGCGCAGGTCGGAGACGCCCTCGATGCGCTTGTTGCGCACGAGGTCGGCGATGCGCTGGATCAGCGTGGATTTGTTGACCTGGTAGGGCAGCTCCGTGACGATGAGTTGCACGCGGCCCGCTTCGGTCTGCTCGGCGCTGATCACACCCTGCATCGTGACCTTGCCGCGCCCGCTCGCGTACGCCTGCCGGATCGCCTCGCGGCCGAAGATGCGGCCGCGCGTCGGGAAGTCCGGCCCCTGCACGTGCTGCATCAGCTCGTCGATGCCCGCCTCGGGGCGGTCGATGAGCAGCGTCAGCGCGTCGCAGATCTCGTTGAGGTTGTGTGGGGGCACGTTCGTCGCCATCCCGACCGCGATCCCGCTGGCGCCGTTGAGCAGCAGGTTGGGGATGCGCGAGGGCAGCACGACCGGCTCGTTGACCGAGTCGTCGAAGTTCGGCTGGAAGTCGACCGTGTCGCGGTCGAGGTCGGCGAGCAGCTCGCTGGCGATCGGGGCGAGGCGCGCCTCGGTGTAGCGCATCTGCGCGGGCGGGTCGCCATCGACCGAGCCGAAGTTGCCCTGCCCGGTGATGAGCGGGTAGCGCATCGTGAAGTCCTGCGCCATCCGCACCAGCGTGTCGTAGATCGCCTGGTCGCCGTGCGGGTGGAATTTGCCCATCACCTCGCCGACGACGCGGGCGGTCTTCTTCAGCGCAGAGTTGGGGCCGACCCCCAGCTCCTGCATCCCGAAGAGGATGCGGCGCTGCACGGGCTTGAGTCCGTCGCGCACATCGGGCAGCGCGCGAGAGACGATGACCGACATCGCGTAGTCGAGGTAGGAGACGCGCATCTCGTCTTCGATGCGCGTGGTCTGGATACGTTCCGGGGTCTCTTGAACCAACGTCTGCCTCGGACGGGGAGTGCGGGAACGCCCGTAGGCCTATTGTACCAGTGCGGGTGGGCGGGAACGCTCGACCGCTGCGTCGCGGCGCGTGCCTCGTCGGTCCGATTTGGGCTCAGTCGCCGTTCGCGGGGCCCGGCTTGCCGCCTCGCAGCGTCACATCGGAGCGTGCGTACACGGCCTTCCCGCGCAGCCTGGTCGCCGGCCGGTGCAGACCGAACGTATGCGTCCTCCCACCGCCCTGAGGACCGGCGCCGCTGCCCTCGTACTTCCAGTCGTGCTGCTCCAGGAACGCGAGGTCGATCCGCCAAACGATGACTGGCCGTTCCCGCTCGTAGGCCCCTCGTGGTGTCGATGAGATAGCGCCAGACGATGTACCAGCCCGGATGGTCATAGTGCGCTTGCAGCGCCCATGGGCGGATGCTGGCCTTCGATTCGAGCGAGTCCTGGGGAAGTGGGTGATCGCCGCTCCCTCTCCGTCTGAGGTCCGAGAACCGCTGTGCCGCGAGATCGCGATGCCGGTGCTTCTCGTACACGCTGTGGATGTCGAGCGCTCGCGTCCCGTAGATGCCCACCAGGCCGCTGAAGAGGTTCGCCTGCTCGAAGTAGATGTCCAGCAGTCCGGCGAGTTCGCGCTCGATGTAGTCGGTCGCGTTGCGGATCGATGCGATCGTGAGGCCGGGCGGACGGGCGACCGTGCTATCGAAGTCTTGCGGTCGCATTGGCTTCCAGCGGCTGTTGCGGATGCAGCGCTGCCAGCTTCGGGATCGCCTCCTCGGCGAGCCGGAAGAACTCCGCGTCGATTTCGAGGCCGATAGCGGGGATGCCGAGTGCGGCGGCGGCCGCGATGGTCGCGCCCGAGCCCATGAACGGATCGAGGACGACGCCCTCGCCCAGCGGCAACGAGGCCCGCACGAGCTGGCGCATGAGCAACTGCGGCTTCAGTGATGGATGCGGGGCGATCGAGCGTTCCAGCCCTCGCGCCGGAGCGCACTCGATGACGTCCCGGAACGGCGTCTGGTCCGAGGTTCGCCGGAGGCCGCCCGTACCCCACTTGCGCAGGTTGTCCTGCACGCGGCCCTCGATCGGCTTGCGGAACAGTCCCCACGGCTCCCAACTCGACCTCGGCATCACGCTGACGTCCGGAAACTCCTCGTGCGCGTTCTTTGGGCGATCGCCGCCGCGCAGCGTCTTGACGATGCGCACGATCTCGCCGCGCTTCTCGAAGCCCGCGCCGATGAACGGCTCGTAGACGAGGTGAGACACCACCGGGTTGGTGGCGATGAAGACGTGCGCCCCTGGCACCACGACGCGGAGGAGGAGCGCCGCGAAGCGCTCAAAAAAGTCTCGTATCGCATCACGTTCGCGTCCGCCCAGTGCGGTGAAGCGGGGCAGCGGCTGCCGCTTCGCGCCGTCGAATGCCGGTGGGATGCGCCACACGCCGCCGTTGCCGTTACGTCGTTTCGCGAGTTGGGCGGGCGTGTACTCGAGCACGCCGTACGGCGGATCCGTGACGACCGCCTCGATCGAGTTCGGCTCGGCGTCCTCAAGCCAGCGAAAGGCGTCCACGTGGTGGATCACGTATGCGCCAAGCAACGAGGCCGCACCAGCCAGCCCTGTTTGGCCTGGTTCCAGCGCACTCACATGGTTCGAGGGGCGGTCAACGGGACGGCGTTGCACGAGCTGGCCGATTCGTGGCGGGGAGAGCCTTCGGCAACCCGACCTTAGATCATTCGTTCGCCGCCGTCCAGATCGCGCCCGCCTCGCCGCGCGCGGCCGCCTCGATCCGCGCGAGGTACGCGTGCGGCAGCCCGGCCGCGCGCGCGCCGCGCAGCATCGTCTCGAGGTAGGCGGCGGACGGCGCGATGTGCGCCGCCTCGGGCGCGACGACCTGGTAGGCGAGGCAGTCCAGGACTTCCCCCTCGGGCGTCGTCACGGCGATCTCGATCCGGCGGTAGCGCGGAGGAGAGGCGTGCACGCCCTCCTGGCGATCGAGGGCGTCCCCGCCCGCGGCGTCGATGCGCCAGACCACGCCCCAGACCTCGGCGCCGGGCGCGGGGCGGATGTCGGCGACCCCGCCGCCCCAGCGCTCGCTGCGCCTCGTGAAGGCGAGCCGGAAGCCGGGCAGCCGGGCGATCGTCTCGAGACGGGCGGACGGGCAGTTCTCGTGCAGGCGCGCCTCGCTCAGGTTGGAGCCGTACGCGAAGTAGCGGAACCCCGGCGGCGCCTCCGTCATCCGGCGTCCTGCGCTGCGCTCGTGGCGCAGGCGTCGACGAACGCCTCGAAGAGGGGAAGCTGCGGGTTCGCGATCTCCTCGCGCTCGGGGTGCCACTGCACGGAGACCGCCCAGCGCCGGTCGGGGCGCTCCAGCGCCTCGATGACGCCGTCGGCGCTGGTCGCCGCGACCCGCAGGGCGGGCGCGAGCCGATCGGGCGTGACGGCCTGGTGGTGACGCGAGTTCACGCGCAGCGATCGCACGCCGAACAGCGCCGCGAGCAGGGAGCCCTCCGCGAGCGTCACCTCGTGCCACCCGGAGTCGATCGCAGCGCCCTCGCCGCTGCGGGCGCGATGCGGCTCGCGCTCGGCGATGTGCTGCAGCAGGGAGCCGCCGTGCGCGACGTTGAAGAGCTGGTGTCCGCGGCAGATCGCCAGCACCGGCAGGTCGCGATCGAGCGCGTCATGCAGCAACGCGGTCTCGAACTCGTCCCGGGCCGCGTTGGTCTCGGTCACGTAGCGCGAGGGCGTCTCGCCGTAGCAGGCGGGATCGACATCGAGGCCGGCGCTGATCAGCAGCCCGTCGAAGCCCTCGATCCGCGTGCCGGGCCGCCAGTCTTCGAGGTCGTAGGCTGCCCAGTCGGCGCCGGCTTCCTCGAGGCGATCGGCGTAGTCGTCCCAGCGTTCGCCTATCACCTCCTCGGCGCGCGTGACGAGGACGCGGGGGCGGCGCGCGTGTGCGTCGGCCGAGGCTGCTGCGGTCACGGGGCTGGCTCCCTCGGGGCGCTCGCGCCGTTCGCACGCTTGCGAGCGTCGCCGGCCTCGGAGCGGCCTGTGGGCAGGCGCCGCAGCGGAGCGGGTGGAGTGGATGGTCGGGGTGCGCAGATTTGAACTGCGGACCTCGTCGTCCCGAACGACGCGCTCTGCCAAGCTGAGCTACACCCCGACGGCGCCGCGAGGCGCCAGAGTCTGGATCGTAGCACCGCCGCGATCCGGGCGTCGAGTTGGCGGTGCGCCAAGACGGCTCCGAAGGCCCGGGACTACTCGCTCTGAGCCGATCGCTGGACCGTGACGCCGTCGTCAGGGAAGCGCTGATCGAGCGAGTAGACGATCGAGTCCGCCTGCGACCTCGCAGCCGCCCAGACGAGCGCATCGCCAAACGAGACCCGACCCGATGGCCGGCAGAGCAGCAGCGCCTCGATCACGAGGTGCGTGTCGAGCCGGAACGTTTCGATGTTCGCCTTGCGGAGCAGCGCGATCAGATGGTGGACGATGGCCTGTCTGGGCACCTCGTACACGGAGCGAAGCACGTACGCTGTCTCGACGAGCACGACATCGGTGATCAGCAGCTCGTCCTCGCCGTCGATCACCCGCGCGCTCACATCGGCGAGATCGGGCGGATCCCCGGTGAGATAGCGTACGAGCATCGACGTATCGAGCAGCTTGCTCATTGGGCGCGAGGCGTCTCGCGCTCCCGCGCCCCGGCAGCCGCATCCCAACCGTGCTCCCTGGCCCGCTCCCACTCCTCGCTGGACACGGCTCGCCGTGCATAGGCGGCGAGGCTGCCCTTCAGCGACTCGTTGTGCGCGGGAGGCAGGAAGTGGATCTCGACGTGGTCGCCCGCCAGGCGCTGCACCGCGACCCAGCCCGGTCCGATACCGAGCCGGTCACGGATCTCCTTCGCGATTACGACCTGGCCCTTTGGTCCAACCATATAGGCCATAGTTGTACCTCCTGTTTCCAGTATAACCAGAGTAGAGGAGTGCAACAGTACGGATGGCTGCGGGAGCGAGCGGTGCTCGCGATGTCCGGGCACGGCGTACGTCGTGGGCTGCCGTCTGACGTATGATCGCTGATGGCGGGGTGAAGGGCGCGTTCATGCGCTTGCGGTTCCCTACGCCTCGACGGCTCCGGCCGCTCGCGCTGCTTGCGCTGCTCGTCGCGGCGTTCGCCCTCGCGTCCCTCGCCGACGCGCCGCGCAGCGAAGCGGACCCCCTCGACCTCGGCGAGGAGAACTCCTGGCTGCGCGTCCAGAACATCGGTGGCCGCGCCGCGAGTGTCGAGGTCGAGTTCTTCGACCTCAGCGGCGAATCGGTGGCCACCGACCGCTGCCCGCGGGCCGGCGGTTGCGGGGCACTGGAGCCCGGCTACGGGTGGTCGTTCTTCCAGCAGGAGTACGGGCCCCTCGATGAGGGTTATCGCGGCTCTGCCGTCGTCACGGTCGATCAGCCCTTCGTCGCGCTGCTCGCCCGCGATGTCTTCGAGAACGGGCTGTTCCGGATCGCCGGTGACGCGCTGAGACTTGGTAGCGGAACCTCCACCCACTTCGCGCCGATCGTCCAGCGCAACGCCGACTACGTCTCGCGCATATCCGTCGAGAACACGAGCGCCACGCGCGAGGGCTGCTTCCAGATCGTCTACTACGACGAGGGCGCAACCCGCCCCACGGCCATCGATCCCCCAGGGCCGACGGAGGGCTGCCCCAGGGGCGGCGCTCTGGTCCCGCCGCGCGGCACGCTGCTGCGCGACGAGCACAATCTGCCCGTGCCCGAGGGGTTCGACGGCTCGGCCGTGGTGCAGGGCTTGCGCACCGGGTCCGGCGTGGCGGCACAGGACCAGCTGCCCTCGGTGGTCGTCGACACACGCGAGCGCGAAGGCCCCGGGCTCGCGATGTACCGCGGCATCGACTACGCGGAGATGAGCCGCGATGTGGTGCTCCCGCTCGTCGACCGCAACGCCAGCGAGGGACAGACGACCTGGACCACGCGCTTCCGCGTGGTCAACAGCATCCCCCCGGTATCCAACGAACTGCAGATTCTCTTTATCGGTCGCAACGCCGATGGAGACGAGATCGAGATCGAGCACGAGGTCAAGGTGGTCTCCGTGCTGACCTGCGACCAGCGTCTCGACGGTGCGGGCGGCTGCCTGCCCGACGGCGTCTCGCTGCCCGAGACCTTCTATGGTTCGGTGCGGATCCGGGCTGAACACCCTGTCGCGATCGTTGCGCAGCGGCGCTCCGCCGGCGGCGCGCTCGCCGACTACCGCGGCTTCACCGCTGCCGAGGCCGCGCGCGAGGTGGTCCTCCCCGTGCTGAACAAGAACTTCGGCCCCTGGGGGGGATTCCAGGGCTGGAACTCCTGGTTCCGCGTGCTCGCCTTCGACGGCTCCCGCGCTCGCATCAACGTGCTCTACTTCTCCAAGCACTTCCCGACCGGACGGATTACCCCGACGATCACGGTCGATCACCATCGCACGCTGCGGCAATGGGAAGATGCCGGCCTCCCCGACGGCTGGGTCGGAGGCGCAGTCGTGATCGCCGATCGTCCGATCGTCGTGATCGCCAACCTCGAGAGCGACGTGTTCCAGGGCGATCCCGTGATGCTCTACAACGGGGTCGCCGCGCGCTAGGCGGCTCCGCGGCCAACGGACGGGTACGGCAGGCGAGGACGACGAGGGCGATGGAGGGACGATGCCGCGCGACGGCTTCATGACCACGGGCGAGGTACTCGAGCGCTTCGGCGCCGGACCGGCGAGTGGCGTCTTCACGGACGGCTCTTGCTACGGCAATCCCGGCCCCGGCGGCTGGGGCGCGGTGCGCGTCCGCGACGGCGTGGTCCTCGCCCAGCGCCACGGCGCGGATCCCTCCACGACCAACAACCGCATGGAGTTCGAGGCGATGATCGCCGGCCTGGAGATGATCGACCCGTCCGAGTCGGAGGACGTCTACAGCGACAGCGATCTCGTCGTGCGCACGCTCAACGAGTGGGCCGCGGGCTGGGAGCGGCGCGGCTGGAAGCGGCGTACCGGCCCGGTCAAGAACCTCGATCTGGTCCAGCGCGCCTGGGCGCTGGTGCAGGAGCGGCCGCATGTCCGCATCAGCTGGATCCGCGCCCACGACGGCACGCGCTGGAACGAGTACGCCGACGCCCTCGCAACCGCCTACATGCGCAACGAGCTGTAGGCCTCATATGCCGGGCTTCCCGAGGGGGCCGCTCGGCAGGGGGAGCGTGGTCCGGAGACCGCGATCGTTCGTCCAATCGACTACCCTAGGGCACACAGTCCATAACGGAGCGTGGGACGGGCCGCGATGACCGCAAGCACCGGCGAGCAACTGCGGGGCCAGCCGGTCGACCCTCGCGAGGCGTACCGTTGGTGCGAGCAATACGCCCGTCGCCACGGCGAGAACTTCACCGTCGTCTCCTGGTTCCTCCCCCGCAAACTGCGCCCGCACTTCTTCGCCGTCTACGCCTTCTGCCGCTACACCGACGACCTCGGCGACGAGGCGGAGGGCGACCGTCTCGCGCTCCTCGATGCCTGGGAGCGCGACCTGCGCGAGGCGATCGCGGGCGAGGCGCCGCGGCCCCTGCTGACCGCGGTCGCGCGCACGATCGCGCAGTGCGAGATTCCGTTTGATCCGTTCCTGCGACTGATCGAGGCCAACCGTATCGACCAGCGCGTCTCCCGCTTCGCGACCTACGACGACGTCCTCGACTACTGCAGCTACTCCGCCACGCCCGTGGGCCAGATGCTGCTGGCCGTGCTCGGCTATCACGACGCCGAGCGCATCGCCCTCTCCGACGCGACCTGCATCGCGCTGCAGCTCGCGAACTTCTGGCAGGACGTATCCGTCGATATTCAGAAGGGCCGCGTCTACCTGCCGCAGGAGGATCTGCGCCGCTTCGGCTGCGACGACGAGCAGATCATCGAGGCGCGCTTCGATGAGCGCTTCCGCGAGCTGATGCGCTTCCAGGTGGAGCGCGCGAGGGCGCTCTTCGCCGAGGGAAGCGCGCTCGAGGCGCGCGTCCCGCGCTCCGTGCGCACCGACATCCGCCTCTTCCGGCTCGGCGGCGAGGCGATCCTCGATGCGATCGAGGCGGCCGGCTTCGACACACTCAGCGCGCGGCCCCGCGTCACGCGCGCCGTGAAGCTGCGGTTGGCGCTCGTCCAGGGCCTGCGCATCGCGCTCAGACTCTGATCGATCGGAACGGAGGGAAGGACGCTATGGCGTTCGATGTCCTGGCCGAGCTGGAAGCGCACGGTACGGAGCGCTTCACGCCCGAGGCGGCGTACGCCTGGTGCAGGACGTTCACGAAGGAGCGTGCCTCCAACTTCTACTACGCCTCCACGATCCTCCCCCCGAGGAAGCGCAACGCCATCTACGCCGCCTACGCCTTCAGCGGCTACGTGGACGACATCGCCGACGAACTGACGGAGCGGTCGCGCCAGGAAGAGGAGATCGCCAGGGCGCGTGAGCGCCTCGATGCCTGCTACGAGGGCACGCGCCAGGGACCGCTCTTCATCGCGCTGGGCGACGCCATCGATCGCTTCGGGACACCGCGCGAGCACTTCGAGGAGCTGGTCAGCGGGGTGGAGATGGACTTCACCATCGACCGCTACGAGTCCTGGGCGGACCTCGAGCAGTACTGCTACCGCGTCGCCTCCATGGTGGGCCACATCTGCGTCTCGATCTTCGGGGCCAAACCGCACCCCCGCGCCGAGGAGTTCGCGACGAGCATGGGCCTCGGCCTGCAGATCGTGAACATCATGCGCGACGTGAAGGAGGACGCCGGACGCGGGCGCGTCTACTTCCCCGAGGACGAACTGAGCGCGCATCGCCTCACGCCCGACGACATCCTCGCCTGCCAGTACGACGCGCGCTTTGTCTCGCTGATGGTCGCGCAGGGCGAACGCGCCCATCACTACTTCAGCCTCGGACGCGAGTTGCTGCCCCTGCTCGACCTGCGCTCGAGGATGTGTGTGAACGTGCTGCAGGGCTTCTACTTCGAGCTGCTGAAGCGCATCGAGGCGCGCGGCTACGACGTGCTCTCCGAGCGGGTGCGCCTGAGCGGGATCGAGAAGCTGGCTGCGATCGCGCGCCTCTGGGGCGGCGCCGCCCTGCTCGGGCCCGCGCGATCGCGCTGACGCCGGCGCAGCCGTGAAGGTCGGCATCATCGGCGCGGGGCTCGCCGGCCTGGCGGCGGGACTGGAACTCGCCGATCGTGGCCACCAGGTCGAGCTGCTCGAACGCCGCCCCTGGGCGGGGGGCGCCACCTACTCCTTCCGCGACGACGAGACCGGCGACGAGATCGACAACGGCCAGCACCTCTTCATGCAGTGCACGACGGCGTACCGGGGCTTCCTCGAACGGCTCGGCACGCTCCACCTGACGCGGCGTCAGCGGCGGCTCAGCGTGCCCGTCTTCGACGAGGCGGGGAGGCGCTCCGACCTGCGCGCGGCGAACCTGCCCTTCGGGCTGCACCTCGCACCCTCGCTGCTGCGCTACCGCCATCTCTCCTGGCGGCAGAAGGCGCAGGTCGTGCGCGCGTTCCTCGCGATCCGCCGGCTCGGCCGGGAGGAGCGCGCCCGCCTCCAGGGCGTGACCTTCGAGCAGTGGCTGCGCGGACGCGGGCAGACGCCGGACACGATCCGCGAGTTCTGGGACTTCCTCGTGATCCCCACGCTCAACTGCCGCGCCGACCGGGCGAGCGCGAGCCAGTCGCTCTTCGTGATCGAGGAGGGCTTCCAGCGCGATCCCGGCGCTGCGGCGCTCGCCCTGCCGGCCGTCGGGCTCTCCACGCTCCACGTCGATCCCGCCGTGCGCGCCATCGAGGAGCGCGGCGGCGCGGTCTCGATGCGCACGCCGATCGAGCGCATCGAGGTCGCCGGGGGGCGCATCGAGGCGCTCGTCCTGCGCGACGGCGAGCGGCGCTCCTTCGACGCCTATGTGAGCGCCCTCGCCCCGTGGCGGCTGCTGCCGCTGCTGCCGGAGAGCGTGCATGGCGAGGGAGCGCTGGGTGCGCTCGCCCGCTTCGAGCCCGCGCCCATCCTCAACGTGCATCTCTGGTTCGACAGGCCCGTGGCGGACTTCGACTTCGCCGCCTTCATCCGCTCCGAGGTGCAGTGGGCCTTCAACCGCAGCCGCCTGGGCGGCGAGGACGAGTCGGAAGGCCAGCACCTCGTGCTCTCGATCAGCGCCCCGGGCGAGCTCTTCGCCCTCGGCAGGGATGAGTTGCAGGAGCGCCTGCTGCCGCAACTGCGCGAGGCGATCCCCGCCGCGCGCGAGGCGAAGCTTCTGCACTGCCGGGCTGTGAAGGAGCCGGAGGCTACGTTCGTGCCGGCGCCGGGGCTGGAGCGCCCGGGCCCGCGCACTCCGCTCGCGAACTTCTTCCTCGCGGGCTCGTACACGGACACGGGCTGGCCCGCCACGATGGAGTCGGCCGTGCGCAGCGGGCTTGCGGCGGCGGCCGCGGTGGACGCCGCTGCCGCGTAGTCCTTCCGCCGGCCGGGCACCTTCACGTACCGCCCCCAACAGGCGTGATGCCTGTCGTACGATGGAAGAGCAGCGGAGACAGCAGGAGGGGCGGGACCATGACGTGGCTACCGACCAAGGCCGGAGCGCGTCGCTTGCGCGGGCTCGTACTGCTGCTGGGACTGACCGCCTTCGCGATGACCGGCTGCCTCCGCTTCGAGATGGCGATCAGGATCAACGACGACGGCTCCGGTGTATTCGGCACGATCGTGGCGATCAGCGACGAGTTCACCGAGGCGACAGGCGCCAGCTCCGAGGAGGGCATCCCGACGGACGACCTCCCACCGGGCGCGGAGGTGAGTGAGTACCGCGAGGACGGATTCACCGGCATCGAGCTGGCGATCCCGTTCGCCAACACCGCGCAACTCGCCCTCCTCACGAGCGGGATGGGCGAGGACGCAGGTGGTCTCAACGACTTCACGCTGGAACGCAACGACAGCGGCGGCTGGACCTTCTCCATGCTCGCCACGGTGGAGACGGGCGAGATAACCGGAGATGCCGGTGGGATGATGCCCGAGGACATCCTCAAGGGCACATTCTTCCGCGTCCGCGTCGCGCTGCCGGGTGAGTTGGTCGAACACAACGCCGATCGTGTCGAGGACGGCGCGCTCGTCTGGGAGCTGGACCTCATGGCCAGCGAGCCGAGGCAGCTGACGGCGAGCACCGCGGCAGCCGCGCCGGCGCCTCCGAAGTCCGGCCACGGCCCCGCGGACCTCGACACTGCCGGGACACCGGCGGACGGGTCCGGGACGGCATCGGCCGCCACCCGCGCGGCGATGGCCACGGCGGGCCTGCTCGCGGTGTTGGCGCTGCTCTGGGGCTTCGGCGTGCGCCCACGGAGAGAGACGCGAGGCTAGCGAGCAGCGGGCGGGCAGAGCGCCCGCCCGCCCTTCAGTCCGCCGGCTGGCAGAGGGGGTCCAGGTAGGCCGCTGGCGACCCGTCAGCGGCCCTGGAACTGCGGCTCGCGGCGCTCCATGAAGGAGCGGATGCCCTCGGCGTTGTCCTCCGAGTTGAACATGTGCCCGATGGCCATGCTCGTCCAGTCCATCACGCGGTGCATGTCCTCGTTGTCGTTCATGTAGGTGACCCGCTTGCTGGCGGCGACGCCGAGCGGCGGCCCGCTCGCGATCTGCCCGGCCAGCTCCAGCGCGGCGTCCAGCAGATCGTCCTTCGGCACGACCTGGAGCACGAGGCCGAGATCGAGCGCCTCCTGCGCGTCGATCATCCGCGCCGTGAGCATCAACTCAAGGCCGCGCTGCTGGCCCAGCTGCTGCGGCAGGAAGTGCCCGAGCCCGTAGTCGGCGAACAGCCCGCGCTTGAGCTGCGCCACCTGGAAGCGCGCGTCGTCGCTCGCGATGCGCAGGTCGGTGGCGAGGGCGAGCCCGAAGCCCATGCCCACCGCGTAGCCGTTGAGCGCGCCGATCACCGGCACGTCGCAGTCGCGCAGCGCGCGCGGGGCGCGCATCTCGCTGTGTGTGGGACGCCACGGTGGCTTGCGCTCCTCGTTGAGGCTGCTGCGCTGCGCCAGTCCGCCGACATCGGCCCCGGAGCAGAAGGCGCGGCCCTCGCCCGTGAGGATGAGGCAGCGCGTCTCGTACTCGCCCGTGTTGAGGGACCGGACGTAATTCACGATCGTCTCGTCCATCGTGATGTGGAAGGCGTTGAGCTTCTCCGGCCGGTTCAGCCGGATGATCGTGACCGGCCCGCGCTGCTCGAATGTGACCCAATTGGCGGCGTCATCGTTGCTCATGGGCGGCCCCCTTCGCGAGGGCTGCATGCTATCGCAGCGGCCAGCGAGGCGCGTGTCCGGCATGGGTTCCGCCGCGGCCGGTTGGGGGCGTGCGCCTCGTCGGCTCCTCGTCCGGGGACGGCTCGCAGGGCTAGCTACGTGCTATCGTTCGCCCCTACTGTGGCGCCGCCTTGTGAGGGTATGGATGTGACTACCCGCCACCATCGCTCCAGCGGCTTCTGGCGGACGCGCCTCTCGAGGCGAACGGCGCTGCGCGGTGGTGTGATCGGCGGCGCGGGCCTCGCGACTGCCGCGCTGATCGGCTGCGGAGACGACGAGGCCGCGGCGCCGCCGCCGCCCGCCGCGCCGACGGCGACGGCGACGGCGACGGCGCCGCAGGCCGGGCCAACGACGGCCACGCAGGCCCCGGAGGCGACCCCGGCCCCGGCGGTCGCGGCCGGCGGGCCGCGCCGGGGCGGCACCTTCCGCATCCACGCCTGGTTCTCGCCCGCCAGCCTGGACCCTCATCGCACGCTGGACTTCACCACCAAGGGCGCGGCCTCCTACGTCTACAGCATGCTGTTCAAGCAGATTCCCGTGGTCTTCGACGAGGTGCCGAACCCTGAGATGAGCGGCGACCTGGTGGAGTCGTGGGAGTTCACCCCGGGCCATGATCAGCTGAGCATGACGCTCGTCCCGAATGCGAAGTTCACTGCGCCGATCAACCGCACCGTCGACTCGGAAGACGTGCGCTTCTCGGTCAACCGCTTCCGCGGCCTCGCGGGTCACGAGCCCGCTCCGAACCACAACCAGCTCGACTTCATCCTGGGGATGGAGACCCCGGACTCGCGCACGATGACGTTCAGCATGGTGCCGTTGGCGCGCGTCCTCTGGCGGCTGGGCGACATCTTCAACATGCACATCATGCCGCGCGAAACGGGCACTGCCTTCGACCCCAACGTGACGATGGTCGGCAGTGGCCCCTTCATCTGGGACGAGTTCAAGCCGGACGTGAAGTTCCGCGTGGCCCGCAATCCGGAGTGGTTCAGCGGGCCGGACGTTCCCTACCTGGACGCCGTGGAGGAACTCTCCATCGCCCCGCTAGCGGCGCTGACCCAGTTCCAGGCGGGCGAGATCGACCTGCTGGTCCTGCCCACCCCGGACTTCGTCCCCGCCCTGGTCAGGGCGTATCCCGAGGGCAGCGTCGAGCCTCGCAAGGCGCTGGGCTTCGTGTACCTCGCGTTCGGCGAGCCGCGCGACGGCTCGGCTCCGTGGGCCGACCCACGCGTGCGGCGCGCGATCTCGCTCGGCCTCAACCGCGAGGACATGCTCACGGCGCTCTACAACGTCGAGGGGCTCGAGGCGGTCGGCATCGAGGCTGCCAGCCGTGTCGGCTGGCACAACATCCTGCCGGCCGGCTACACCGGACAGTCCATCGACCCGCGAACCGACGCAAAGACGGGGCAGTGGATCAGGTACGACCTGGCCGAGGCAAAGAAGCTCCTCGACGCCGCCGGCCATGGCGACGGGTTCGAAGTGGCCTACCACTACACCACGGCCTACGGCCCTGTCTGGATCGAGGAAACGGAAATCGTCCCGCAGCTCGTCAAGGACATCGGTATCAAGTTCCGCACTCAGGTCGATGACTACAATTCGGTCTACACGCCGAAGACCTTCCGGGGTGAATTCGATGGCGTCGCCCTGCACTTGCAGGTGTTTCCGGGGCTGGAGGACTACCTCACCGAGATGTACACCCACCGGGGCGGCGCGGTCGACAACCCCGGTAAGGTGGAAGACGCCGCCATCGCCTCAGCGATCGACGACATCAACACCACCTTCGATACCGACGAGCGCAACGAGAAGGTACGCAACATCCAGCGCGACCTGCTCGTCGATTCGATGTGGTTCGTCCCCTCGGTGGGCTGGCAACTCGACTGGGTGGGTCTGAGCGAGCGAGCCGGGATCCCCGCCGCCTGGCACGGCAACGGACGCGGTGGTCACCAGACCTACGGGTTCCCCTGGTGGTGGCTCAACGACGCCGGATAGCGCGTACTGCGGCCTCTTCCTCCGCCCCCCCGTACGAGGGTCGGTCGCCTGTTCGCGGCGGTGTCCGGGACACCGCCGGCTGACCGCTCTGCGACGCCCCTCCAATCCGCATGATCGTGCGGTGCGTATCCTGTATGATTCGGCGCTAACCGGCGGCATCCTACTGACAGCAGCTGCCCGCGGGAGGGGAAACATGACCGAAGGATCTGACTTGGTGAACAACTTCTGGCGCACACGCATCTCGCGCCGGACAGCGTTGCGTGGAGGCGTCATCGGCGGCGCCGGCCTCGCGGCAGCCGCGCTGATCGGCTGCGGTGGCGACGACGACGAGGCTCCGGCCCCTGCGGCGGCGACCGCCGCTCCGGCCGCGACGGAGGCCCCGGGTGCCACGGAGGCTCCGGCCGCTGCGGCGACCCCGACGGCCACGGCGCGAGCCGCTGCGGAGCGGACGACGGCGACCCCGGTGCCGCCCACCACGGCGACACCGATGTCCGAAGTCCTGGAGGGCACGCCGGGCGGCACCTACCGCCGCCAGATCTCCGGCACGCCGGAGACGCTGGACCCGCATCGCACGCAGAGCAACACCACGAAGGGCGCCTCGGCGACGATCCACAGCTTCGTCTTCAAGCAGATCGCGTCGACGTTTGAGAACGCGCCGAACTCGGAGATGACCGGCGACCTCGCCGAGTCGTGGGAGTTCACCCCGGACGGCCTGACCCTGAACCTCTCGCTGCGCACCGATGCGACGTTCACCGCGCCGGTTGATCGCTCCGTCGACTCGGAGGACGTGAAGTTCTCGATCGATCGCTTCCTCGGCCGCGAGGGGCACGAGCCCGCGCCGAACGCCGTGCAGCTCGACTTCATCGAGTCGGTCGGCACGCCGGATCCGGCTACGGCGGTGCTGGGCTTCAACCGCGTCTTCTCGCGCGCCCTCTGGCGGCTCGCGGACGTCTTCAACATGGCCGTCCTTCCGCGTGAGACCGGGACCGCCTACGACCCCACGCAGATAATGGTCGGCAGCGGCCCCTGGATGTGGGACGAGTTGAAGGACGGCGTCAGCCATAAGGTCCAGCGCAACCCCGGCTGGCACAACGCCCCGCTACCGTACTTCGACGGCATCGAGGACATCGTGCTGGAGCGGGCGCAGACGCTGACCCAGTTCCAGGCCGGGAACATCGACTACGCCAGCACGATCGGCCCGGACGCCATCCCCGGGCTGCTGAACGACTTCCCGGACGGCCGCATCGAGCCGCGCAAGCAGCTCGGCTGGGGCTACATCTCGCGCGGCGAGCCGCGCGACGGCTCCGCGCCGTGGGACGACCCACGCGTGCGCCACGCCATGTCGCTTGCGCTCGATCGCGAGCCGATGGTCGAGGCGGTCTACAACGTCAGCGGGCTCGAGGCGGTGGGGCTCGACGTCTCCAGCCTTGTGAGCTGGCACAACATCATGCCGGCCGGCTACGCAGGCCAGTCGATCGACCCGCGCACCGACGCCGTCACCGGCAAGTGGATCCAGTACAACGTGCCGGAAGCGAAGAAGCTGATGGCCGCCGCCGGCGTGGGCGACGGCTTCAGCGTGCCGTACCACTACACCACCCGCTACGGCACGGCCTGGACGCTGGAGGCGGAGATCATCCCGACCTTCATGCGCGAGATCGGCATCGACTTCCAGACCACGGTGGACGACTTCGCCTCGGTCTACACGCCGATGACGTTCCGCGGCGACTTCGAAGGCGTGGCCTTCCAGTTGCAGGCCTTCCCGGACCACGGCGACTATCTCTCCGAGATGTACCGCCCCGGCGCCGGCCGCAACCACAGCAAGGTCGAGGACCCGGTGATCATCGATGCGGTGCTGGACATCAACAGCACGATCGACACCCAGGAGCGCAACGAGAAGCTCATGAACATCCAGCGGGACCTGCTGATCGAGCCGATGTGGTACGTCCCGGGGGTGGTCTGGCAGCTTGGCTGGCAGGGCTACAACAAGCGCATCAAGCAGCCTGGTGCGTGGCATGGCAACGGGCGTGGCGGCGAGGCCGTCTTCGCCTGGCCGTGGTGGTGGATCGACGAGAACGCCTAGCAGTAAGCACAGCGCCGAACGCGACTACGGAGCGGCCCCCACGTACGGGGGCCGCTCCATATCCGCCTCTGCGGGCGTGGTCCGCATGCATCAGCGCCACGATCCGGTAGAATGCGCCCGGTTCGGCCGCCGGCACGAGGGGATGCCTCATCCACGTCTATATCCTCCGCCGCATCCTCTTGCTCGTCCCCACATTCCTCGGGGTCACCTTTGCGGTGTTCATCGTCGTGCGGCTGCTCCCCGGCGACATCATCGACCAGATCATCTCGGACCAGGCCGAGCCCTCACCTGAGTTCCGCGCCTCCGTCGAGGAGCGCCTCGAACTCAACCAGGGCATCCCGCAGGCCTACGCGAAATGGCTGATCGCGGTCATGCAGTTCGACTTCGGCTCCTCGTTCGTGAGCGAGCGTCCCGTCACCGAGCAGCTCGGGAGCCGCATTCCCGTCACGTTCCAACTCGGGATCATGGCGATGATCTACTCGGTGGGAATCGCGATCCCGATCGGCGTGATCTCCGCCGTCAAGCAGGACTCGTCGCTCGACTACGTGATGCGCAGCTTCGCCATCATGGCGCTGGCAATACCGAGCTTCTGGGCGGGGCAGTTGGCGATCGTCTACGGCTTCGACTGGTTCGGCTGGACCCCGCCGCTGACCTACGAGAGTCTCTGGGACAACCCGCTCGACAACCTCAAGACGTTGTGGGTACCCGCGCTCATCCTCGGTTCCTTCCTGTCCGGATCCGTCATGCGCCTCACCCGCTCGACGATGCTCGAGGTGATGCGGCAGGACTATGTGCGCACGGCACGCGCCAAGGGTTTGACTGATCGCCTCGTCGTCACCCGGCACGCCCTGCGTAACGCGGTGCTGCCCGTGATCACCGTGATAGGCCTGCAGGTCAGCGTGCTGATCAGCGGCACCGTCGTGCTCGAACGCATCTTCTCGCTACCGGGCATGGGCAGTTTCCTGCTCTTCTCGCTCGAACGGCGCGACTACCCGACGGTGCAGGCGATCGTGCTGATGGCCGCCCTGCTTGTGCTTGTCACCAACCTCATCATCGACCTCTCCTACGCCTTTATCGACCCACGGATCCGGTACAGCTGATGGCTACTACCGAGGCCGCAAGCAATTCGCTCGGGTTCACTCGTCCCACCGAGGGCCTGTTCACCCGCGTGCGCCGGGGCCTGTTCACATTCGTGCGCCGCAAGCCGCTGGGCGCCTTCGCAGCGGCGGTCCTGATCGTGCTGTTCCTGGTCGCGATCACCCCGAGTACCTTCGCCACGGCCGCATTCGACGACATCGACCTGCTCAACCGGCTGCAGGGGCCTTCGGCGGATCACTTCTTTGGCAGTGACAAGCAGGGCCGCGATGTCTTCAGCCGGGTGCTGTTCGGAGCGCGAACCTCGGTCACGATCGGCTTCGCGGCGGTCTCACTCGCTGGGCTGCTCTCCAGCTTGATCGGCATCTCCTCGGGCTACTACGGTGGGAAGGTCGACCTCATCTTCCAGCGCTTCGTCGACATCGTGCAGGCGTTTCCGGGCCTCATCTTCATCATCTTCCTGTTCTCGATCTTCGCCGCCTCGGCGGGCTCCTTAGCGAGCCAGGTGGTGCTCGCGCTCACGCTCGGCTTCCTCTTCAGCGCCGGCTCCTCGCGCGTGGTGCGCAGCCAGACGATCTCGACGGTGCAGAACACGTACGTCGAGGCGGCCCGCGTGGTCGGGGCCTCGGACCGGCGGATCATGGCGCGCCACGTCTTGCCGAACGTGTTCACCGTGATCATCATCAACATGTCGGTGCAGCTGGGCGCGGTGATCCTGATCGAATCGGCGCTCTCGTTCCTCGGCTTCGGGGTGCAGCCGCCGTACCCGTCGTGGGGCCGGATGCTGCAGGAGGCGCAGCTGGATATGCTGCTCCACCCCTATCTCGCGTTCTTCCCCGGCTTCGCGATCGCAATCTCCGTCTACGCCCTCAACATGTTCGGCGACGCGCTCCGCGACGTGCTGGACCCGCGCCTGCGAGGCCAGGGCTAGCCCGCCGTTTGCGAGATTCGGGGCGACACATCCGGATACTCGGCGAGGACGATGCTGTGCTGAGCACGGCAGAGTAGTGCGAATAGTAGTACTATGCCCCGAAGAGCCCTGGTCGAGATCGTGCGCTCGCCCGCGGGCACGACGCGGCGCGATCTCGTCCGGGCGTTGCGGCAGGCGGGGTGGGAGCTGCGGCGCGAGGGGGCCAGACACGAAGTGTGGGCGAACGGCCGGAGCCAGGTGTTGATTCCCCGCCCTCGTGGCGATATGGCGCCCCGCGACGGTGCGCAGCATTGCGCAGGCGGCGCTCGACGAGGAGGGTACTGGTGACGGATAGGGCGACTCTCGAAGAGGCCGAGGTGATCGCGTCCCGCCCGTACACCTTCACGCTGGTTTCGGGTGAAGACGGCGTCTGGACGTCAGGCGTGCTCGAAATCCCCAGCGTCATCTCGGAGGGCGACGACCCGTCCGAGGCGATTGCGATGGCGCGTGACGCACTCCGTGAGTTGGCGATCGTGCGACTCGAGGATGGGATCGACATCCAGGAGCCATTCGAGACCCGCGACTACTCGGGGCGCCTGCAACTGCGCATCCCGCCCGGTCTGCATCGGCGCGCTGCGATGCTGGCGGCGCAGGAGGGTGTGAGTCTCAATCGCTGGCTCTCCGCTGCGGTGGCGGCGGGATCGTCCCCTCATGAGCAGTTCGAGCGGGAGCCTGCGGCCACGCGGCCCTGATCGAAGCGCTGCGTCTCGCCTACCCCTCGCCGGCGAGGCGCTCCAGCATCTCGTCGTGGGCGCTGAAGTCGTACGGGTGCGCCGCGGCGTAGCCGCTCTCGCGGTACCAGCGGTAGGCGTCGCGCATGCCCTCGAGGATGTCGAAGCGCGGCTCCCAGGCGAGGTCGCGCCGCGCCGCCTCCGTCGAGTAGACCTGTGCCGGGCGCGTCTGCCAGAAGAAGTAGCGCCCCACCTCGCCGCGCCGGATCGAGCCCGGCAGGTACACGATCTCCGCCTCGCGGCCCACGGCCGCCGCCGCCGCGCGCACCAGCTCGTTGCCGGACTGCGCGTAGCGCCCCGCGATGTTGTAGGCGTGGCCCACCGCCTCGCTGCGTTCGATGGCGGCGATCGTCGCGTGCGCGAGGTCGCGCCCGTGGGTCTGGTGGAAAAAGTAGTAGCCGTCGCCGGGCACCAGCACCGGCCGGTCCTGCTCCATCCGCTCGAACAGCGAGAACTCCGCGTGCGGGGCGTTGTTGTAGGGGCCGAAGATGTAGGCGGGCCGCAGGCTCACCCAGGGGAAGGCGTCCGTCGCGGTCGCCTCGAGCAGCCGCTCGATCGCGATCTTGTCGCGCGCGTACTCCCAGCTCGTGCCCTCGTTCAGCGGGTGCGTCTCCTCGATTGGCAGCAGATCGCCGGGCGGGTAGACCGAGGTGCTGCTGATGAAGACGTAGCGCTCAACCCGCCCGGCGAACAGCTCGATCACCTGCTCGACCTCCGCGGCGCGGTAGGCGATGCAGTCGGCGATCGCGTCGAAGTCGCGGCCCTCGAGGGCGGCTCGCACCTGCTCCGGCTCGGTGCGGTCCGCGCGCAGCCGCTCCACCTCCGCCGGGAAGGTGTCCGGCGTCACGCCGCGGTTGAGCAGCGTGATCGTGTGCCCCTGCTCCAGCAGCTCCTCGCCGATGTGCCGTCCGACGAAGCTGGTGCCGCCGATGATCAGGACGTGCATGCGCTCTCCCCCCGTGGCGGCCAACGGGCGCCTCGGGGGCGTCCCGATCAGGCTGCTTCGACTGCGTCCGCGTCGATCTCGAAGATTGCGAAGCTCTGTTCCGGCTCGCTGTCGTCCCAGGCGATGCGCACCGGCGTGCCGACCTCCAGGCGCTCCCACTCGTCGCCGTCGGGCGCGGCGAGCTGCGCGATGATGCGCGGGCCTTCCTCGACCTCCACGAGCAGCACGGCATAGGGCGGCTCGAAGGCCGGGTGCCCCATGTGGCGCACCACCGTCCAGCTGTAGACGCGCCCGCGACCGCTGGCGGTGAAGTGCTCGAGGTCGAACGACTGGCACTCGCTGCACATCGGGGCCGGCAGGTAGATCACGTGGCCGCAGGCGAGGCAGCGCTGCAGCAGCAACTCGTGGCGGTTCATCGCCTCCCAGTAGGGAGCCGAGTCGTCCGTCGTGGCGGGCAGCGGTCGCAGCGGTCCGGACTCGTCGACCATCGGCTGGCCCTCCGGCGACTCAGGCGTTGAAGCCGAGCGGCTCGACGCCGATCTCCTGCTGCGCCTCGAGTTCGCGGATCGCCTCGTCGTCGAGGCCGACCAGCTCGCTCAGCACCTCGTGGTTGTGCTGGCCGAGCAGCGGCGGGGGCAGGCGGTGCCGCAGGTCGAAGGTGCTGAAGCTGAAGGGGAACGTCTTGAACGGGTGCCTGCCGGTCACCTCGCGCTCCAGCGTCTGGAAGAAGTCGAGGTGCACCAGGTTCTCGTCCTCGGTCAGCAGGTAGGGCTTGGAGACGCGGCAGCCCATCACCCCGGCCGCCTGCAGCGTCCGCTCCAACTCCACCTGATCGCGATCGCGGACCGCTGCCGTGATCGTCGCATCGAGGTCGTCCTCGTGCTCCTTGCGGCCCTCGGCCGACGCGAAGCGCTCGTCCTCGCCGAGCTGCGGCGCGCCGATCGCCGCGGCGAGCGCCGCGAACTCCTCGTCGCTCGCGACGGCGATGCTGATCCACGCGTCGTTGCCGGCGACGGGGTAGACGTTGTGTGGCGCCATCGACTCGTGGCGGTTCGCCATGCGCATCCGCGAGGGCTCACCGTGGCCGACGGCGATGTGCTCCGGGCCCAGCAGGCTGTCGAGCACCTCGCACTGCGGCACCTCGGCGTAGCTGCCCTCGCCCGTGCGCTCGCGCTCGCGGAGGGCGAGCGTGACGGCCGCGAGCGCGTGCATCCCGACCAGCGTGTCGGAGAACCCGCCGTTGATCAGCGGGCGATCGTCCGGGTAGCCGGTCAGCTGCGCGACCACGGCCTGCTCGAAGCTCACGCCGTAGCCGACGAAGTGGCCCCACGGCCCGTCCGGCCCGTAGCCGGGCAGCAGCGTGACGATCAGCCGCGGGTTGATCTCGTGGAAGCGCTCGACCGTGAGCCCCAGGTTCGGCAGGACGCGGTTCGAGAAGTTGCTGATCACCACGTCCGCCTGCTCCAGCAGCCGCACGAGGTGGGCCATCCCGGTCTCGCTCTCGAGGTTGAGCGTGACGCTGCGCTTGTTGGGGTTGGTGTCGTTCCAGAGCGCGCCGCGCTCGTACCAGCGGTCCTGCGTGGCGTCGACGGCGGTGTAGCGGTAGGAGTCCGGCCGCTGGATCGACTCCACCTTGATCACGTCGGCGCCGAGCGCGCCCAGCGTCATCGTGCAGTGCGGCCCCGACCAGAACCACGTCAGATCGACGACGCGCAGGCCCTCGAACGGCAGCGAGGGCGCACCGCCGCCCGCGGGCGCGTCCTCGCGCGCCTCGATCGCCGGGCGCTCCGCCTCCGTCAGGTCGCCGCGCTCGCTCGGAGGGGCGGCGCTGAGCAGGTAGGGGACGCGCGGGACCTTCACGGTGGCGCCGTCGACCTGCTGGTCCACGAAGAAGCCGCGTGCGACGAGCTGCGGGTCCTCCTCGCGCTGCGCCACGGTGTCGACCGGACCGGCCGGCAGGCGCCAGGTCTGCGACTCCGTGTAGATCTCCTCGCGCGTGCGCTCGGCGAACCAGGGCTCCACGCGCGGCAGCAGATCGTTGCCGTGCGCCTGCCGCCACGCCGGGTCGCGCCCCCACGGCTCATCGAGGATGTCGTCGATGCGGAGCAGCTGGCAGAGCAGCTCCCAGTGCTGGAAGGTGAGCGGCGAGATCGCGGCCCAGCCGTCCTTGCAGGGCAGCACACAGGCCGGCCACTGCGAGGGGCGGCGCTGCATCGCCCCCGCGCCGGAGGTCATGCTGTAGACCATCCACGGGGCCGTCAGGCTGGCGGCCGCGACCGCCTGCTGCGAGAGCTCGACGAAGGCCGGCGGGGCGCCGCGCGCCTGGTGCTGCAGCGCGATCAGGATCGTGTCAAAGGCGTAGACGCCGCTGACCCGCGGGTTCATGTCCCCGCCCGGCCGCAGCGGCTCCCGGTCCGGCTCCCCGAGCATCCCCGTCCAGCCGCCGAGCGAGTTCACCCCGAGGTCGGACGCACGGTAGTCCGCGTACGGCCCGTCCATGGCGAACGGCGAGATCAGCACGACGTTCGTCCGGCCCTCGAGGGCCTCGCGCACCTCGCTCACCGCGAGTCCGAGCAGCGGCTCCGCCATCCCGGCGTCGATCACCGCCACGTCGGCCTGCTCGCAGGCGGCGCGGGCATCGGCCGGCGTCGTCGCCAGGCCCTCGCCGACGCGCACCGAGGTGGCCCCGCGCGAGACCCAGGCCCAGGTCGCGCTGCGGCGCTCGCCTCCGGCCTCGTACCAGGGCGGCGCGTCGCGCAGCGCCGCCCCCTCGGGCGGCTCCAGCAGGGTCACCTCCGCGCCCCAGTCGGCGAGGTGCTTCGCCGTCCATGCGGCGGCGCCCATCGCGCCGGGAATCGCGACGACGCGGACGCCCGCGAGGATGCTCACGGCGACCCGGTCCGGCGCATCCTCGCGGCCGGACGATCGGCGTCCCGCCGGGGCGGGCTAGACGAGCTCAAGCGTGATCCGGGCGGTCACGGTGTCGGAGGCGTCCTGGTTGTCGATGCTCACGTCGAGGTCGACCAGCCTCTGGCCGTCCTGCTCGTGCTTCTTCGTCACCGTGCCGCGCACGGTCAGCAGGTCGCCCGGGCAGTTCGTCGCGCGCATGTCGAAGCTGAGCTTGCGGATGAACGACTCCGGCCCGCCCCACTCGTTCACGAAGCGCCCCAGCAGGCCCTGGTACCACATCGTGTTGAGGAAGATGTCGCGTGCCCCGTTCGCCTTCGCGAACTCCCGGTCGTGGTGAATCGGGTAGAGGTCGCGCGTGCCCGAGGCGTCCATGACCTGCGTGGTCATCGTGATCGGGCCGAACTCGAGGGGCGGCAGCGAGGCGCCCTCGGCGACGGTGTCCCAGTCGCGGTCTTCGAAGAATGCCATGGTGTTGCTCCTTTGGCGGTTGGCGCTAGCTCTCGCGCGGCTGGCTCGAGTCGTACATCAGCAGCACGTTGCGAGCGCGGGAGATCATTTCGTCGTCGCTCTCGCGCCGGTACTCGATGATCGAGGTGATGAAGACGCCCTTGCCGACCGCCGTCTGCTTCTCCTCGCTGACGTCGTCGACGTAGCTGGTCTGCTTGATGCGGCCGTCGCCGGGGCCGTACGGCTGCAGGAACTCGTCCTCGCGGGTGACGTTGGTGGCCGTCGTGTAGCCGTAGCGCGCGACGACCTCGCGGACCGCCTCGGTGGGGTCGTCGCCCTGCGCTTCGATCTCCTGCTCCTCGCGCTCGAGGATGTAGTCCGGCGCCCACCAGTGGCCGCCCGACATCGTCATGATCGAGTGCGGAGGGGCGATGATGCGGCCGAAGCGGGTCTGCTTCGCGAAGCTCTCGTCCCAGTAGACGGGGTTGGCGTCATGGACGGACTCGGCGAAGTTCCAGATCATCGGCGCGTTCAGTTCGGCGCGCGAGAACTTGATCGGCCCTCGCTGGCCGAAATGCGGCGCACACTCGTCCCGGCAGCTCGTGTCTCGCGCTTCGCTCATCCACGCCTCCCCGAAGCTTCCGATGCGCCCCCGTCTGGCGAAAGCGCGAGGTCTGACGCCTCGTGGGCCGGATTATACGGGGGCTGCTCCGTCTGCCAACCGGCGCGGACCGCCACGCCGGACTTCTGGTTGCTATCGGGGGGCCGGGCTACCCTCGGCGGGTGGACGTGGCATGACTCAAGCGAGTCATTATCGGACGGAGAGCACCTATGACCCTCAGTACCTACCTGACCTTCGACGGCAACTGCAGCGAGGCCTTCGAGTTCTACCGCTCCGTCTTCGGCGGTGACTTCGAGGTCATCCAGACCTTCGGCGACGGCCCGGACGGGATGCCGGTCCCCGAGGACGAGCGCGACCGCGTCATGCACGTCTCGTATCCCATCGGATCGAGCGTGCTGATGGGCAGCGATTCCCTGTCCTCGTCCCCCGAGCCCACGCAGATCGGCAACAACTTCTCGATCTCCTACCTCACGAGCAGCCGCGAGGAGACCGACGCGTTCTTCGCGAAGATCTCGGAGGGCGGCGTGGTGGTGGCGCCGCTCGAGGAGATGTTCTGGGGCGCCTACTTCGGCGCCTGCACGGACAGGTTCGGCATCAACTGGCAGTTCAACTGCGAACTGCAGCAGCCTGACTCCGCCTGAGCGCCTGCCCGGCGCTTCGATTCCTCCCCCAGCCGCGGGAAGGGCAGCCACGGTGAGGTCCGGCTCGGCTCTTACAGGACCACCGTCCCGCATGGCGAGATTCCTGCGGCGACGCTGGCCTCGATGCTGAGGGATCGCACATCGACAGAAGGGAGTTCCACGTCATGCGCTACGCCTACCCTTGCAGCATCCTCCGCGATGAGGAAGAAGCGCGCGCGAGCGGGAGGGAAGCCTACACGGTGACCTTCCCCGATGTGTACGGAGCGAACACGGGCGGGTGGTCCCGGGACGAGGCCGTGGAGATGGCGAAGGACTGCCTGGGAGTCGCACTGGGCATGTACGTGACGGCCCGCGAGGACATCCCCGCTCCGAGTCCATTGGCCGAAGGCCAGGTGCTGATTTCCGTAGCCCCCATCGTCGCCGCGAAGTTGGCCCTCCATACGGCGATGCGGGAGCAAGGGGTGACCAACGTCAGCCTCGCCGCCCGCCTGGGCTTGCACGAGAATGCGGTCCGTCGGCTCCTCGATCCCGGTCACCGGTCCCACATCACGTCGGTCGAGAAGGCCCTGGAAGCCCTTGGGGGTTCCCTGGTAGTGGAGGACAGGGCGGCTGTCGAGCATCCCGAAGCCGCTGCGACGACATCGGTCTGACGAGCAGCAGGCTGCATCCGTCTGAGCACCGTCCGAGGGCGCGCTATCCGGGACCGATGATCCGCTGCGTTTGTGCGGTCGGCTCGAACTGAGTCCGAACCTGGCCGGCGCCGACGAACTGGGAGAGCAGTCGGTAGTTGCCCGTCTCGTGGCGAATGCGGCCTGCGACGATGGCTGCATGGACCCCGGCCCTGTGAGCGAGACTCAACACGGCCATCCCCGTCGGTCTGTCCCATGCGCCGCTACGGTCCCAGTCGACTTGCGGCATCAGCGCCTCTCTGGCGCAGTCATCGGCCTGTGCCTCCTTCGGGTGCGCAATGCCTCCCTGCTCGTACCGGAGCGTAAGGTCGTCGACGAAGGAGATGTCCTCCCCGCCGTCGAAGTGCAGGCCGACATGGGCGAGCTCGTGCAGGAGCGTGAACCAGAAGTTGTCGATACGGTCGTAGCGGAGGGTGAGGCCGATCACCGGGCGGCCGTCTGCGAGACGCAGCGCAGCGCCGTCGAGATGAGTGCGTGGTAGGTGCTTCACGACCTTGAGGGTGATCCCGTGCTCCGCAAGGAAGTCCTGAGCGCGCCTCGGACCATCCTCGTCCGGGCTCAGGCGGGCCACCTGTCTGAGGAAGTCCGGCGTTACCGTCCCGGGCTCGTAAGGGCTCTCGGGTGGGCGAGCACGGGCCTCGGCCATCACCTGCCAGCACCAGGCCCTGAGCGCGTACCTGTCCGTCTTGGCGTTTATCCGCTGGTGGTCGTTCTTGCGGTTGAGGGCTGCGAGAGCCGCCTCCCCTACGCCTGCGCGCCCCATCAACTCGCGCACCAACTCCTCGGCGTTGCCCTTCAGGTCGGGGACATCCCGGATCCAATTGCGCTTGGCCATCTCCTTCAGCGGAAACTTCAGAAAGTCGATGACGCCAGGATCCCCGCCGGGTTCCCGCAGCAGCACATCGGCGGGAATTCCCAGGTACTGGTGGAGGGCACGAGCCATGGCCATTGTGATTGCGCGCTTGCCGGAGAGCACCTCGGAGACCCGCGCGCTGCTTCCGATCAGTGGTACCAAGTCGCGACGGCTCAACCCCGCCTGTTCCATGCGGAACTCGATGGCCGCGACCGGGTTGGGGTAGCCGAACGGCGCGTCGCGGGACTCGTACAACACGACGAGATCGGCGAGCACATCGAGTTCGTCACTCTCGGGCGTGCCGGGCGCGGCGTCGAATATCTCGTCGATCCGGGCGAGAGCGCGTTCGAGGTCCCCCTCGGTGCGGATCGGCGCAACGGCCTGCATTCCTACACCTCCTCCGCGTCTACGCGGTCGTATTCCGCGTGCGTCCCAACAAATCTCACGTAGAGAATGCGCTTCTGATAGTTGACCCGCACCACCAGCCGGTAGCTGTTGCCCTTGATCCTGAAGACCGCCCTGTCGGTACCGACGATGCTGGCGGCCGGATACCTGTCCATCAGCTGTGCAGGCGTACTCCGCCGTGTAGGCACGCTGCCCGCCTGAGCTGCCCGCCCGCCTGAGCGCCGCCCGAGAGCGCGCTATCCGGGACCGATGATCCGCTGCATCTCCTCGTCCGTGAAGGCGCGCAGCGTCTCGCTGGAGACGTTGCCTGACTCGGCGATGCTGAACAGGCCGTTCATCATCGCCTCCTCGCTTGGCGCCTCCACCACCGTCACGAGGTCGTAGTGGCCCTGCGTCCAGTAGTGGGCGAGCACGTCGAAGCCCGCGGCCTCGTTCAGCTCGCGGATCTCGCTGGCGCGGTGCACCGTCTCCTTGAGGTGCTTCCGCCCGGAGTCCGTGAAGCGGTAGAGCACGACGTATCGAGGCATGCGCTGGCGTCCCTTCCCCTCGCCCGGCCCGGGCGGTCCCGGCAGCCGATCGGCTGCCGCGAGGGTAGCGCCACCCCGGCCCGCTCGCACTCGGCGAGGCCGCTCAGTGACGCCGCTCCCGCAGCGTCGCCGATGCGGCCAGCGAGGCGAGCGCGAAGATCACGAGCAGTGTTCCGCTGAGCGTCAGCGCGGCCGGCACGCTCGCCGCTTCCGCGACCGCGCCGAGCGCGAGCGGGCCCAGCCAGCCCCATCCGATCGCGAAGTTCCATCCGCCGAGGACACGCCCGCGCAGCTCGGCTCCCACGCTCACCTGCAGCATGATCCACTGGAGCGCGTCGACCATCGCGGCCGAGGCGCCGATGCCGGCGGTGGCGGCGACGGAGAGCCAGAACGCAGTCGAGTTCCCGAGCACGACGACGAGCAGGCCGAACGTCAGGAACACCGTGACGAGCATCAGCCCATGCGGCAGCCGATCGGTCGTGAACACGAGCAGCGCGGTACCGAACATCGCGCCCACGGCCACCCCCGCCGTCAGCACCCCAAGGCGCTCTGGACCCACCTCGAGGATCCGCTCGGCCACCGCGGGCAGCATGCTGGCGAACGAGAAGCCGAGGATCTCGACGACGACCATCATCCCCAGCAGCAGCCGGACGGTCGGCGTCCGCGCGAGCAGGCGCAGGCCCTCCAGCACCTCGCGGGCGAGGTGCGGCCGCTCGGCGGGCGTCCGCGTGGGCGGACGCAGGCCGGCGAAGACCACGGCGGCGCAAGCGAGCGGTATCGCGGCCACGAGGAAGGTCGGCTCCGGTCCCAGCCAGCCGATCAGCGCGCCGCCGCCGAGCGCGCCGGCGGCCCCCACGGACCGCTGACCGAACGACGTCAGGCTGATCGCGTTCCCCAGGCGAGCCGCTCCCGCAATCTCCGCCTGGAGCGGCTGCAACGAGGTGTTGTGGAATGCCAGCGTGGAGCTCGTCACGAACACCAGCGCGAGCAGCAGCGGGACCGTCGCCACGTCGACGATCACGACGAGCGACATCAGCGAGGCGGCGACGGCCCGCACGAGCGCGGTCGCCATCAGCACGCGGCCTCGCGGCAGGCGGTCGGAGACCGCCCCGCCGATCGGGCCCAGCACGAGGTTCGGGACCGAGCGGATGCCGAGGGAGAGCGCGGCGAGGAACACCGAACCGGTCACTTCGAGGACGAACCAGCCGACCGCGAGGCGCTCCATCCAGATGCCGAGCGCGAACAACACGGCCCCGAACCAGACCCGCCGGAACGCGGGCTCCTCGAACGACGAGAACACGCCGCTTCCGGCCGCTGTCTGTTCCTCGAGCGTGCAGGCCATGGTCGTACTCGGGCGCTACGAGTCCAGCACGTCGAAGGCGGCCATCATCCGTGCGTGCCGCCGCTCGATGAATCGCCGCGGCCAGGTCTCCGTGAACACGAAGAGGCGGTCCTCACGCACGGCGTCCAGCAGCAGCAGCCCGATCTCCCTCGGTTCCATGCCCTCCCACTGCTCCGCGGTCGCCGGCGCCGGCCCGCCGAGCGCCTCCGGGCGGTTGCGCTCGGCCTCGAAGATGCGCGAACGGACGCGCGCGAGTCCCTCGCCGAGTCCGCTGCCCGCACCGGTGATGACCGTCGCGTCTCCCGGCTGGATCTCCATCACGCACCTCCCTCAGGCGAAGCGGTACTCGCTCAGTGCGCCCACGATCGCCGTCGAGGGCTCCCAGAACGTCGGGAGGTGCGCGAGCACCTCCTTCACCACGGCGCGGTCGCCCGCGTAAAGGGCGTCGTCCGTGAAGACATCCACGCTCGGGAAGCGCTCGTAGACGATCGCCAGGTAGACCGGCGCCTCCGCGGTCACCCGCCGCGCCACCGCGTTGCGAATGTACGACTCGCGAGGGGGTGCAGGGCGAAGGACAGCCTCGATTGCACCTGCCACTCGCGGTAGAAGTCATCGAGCCCTACGTTCGCCGGCTTGTCGTTCATCGCGAACTGCGTCACGCCGGGAACCCGCTCGCCGTCGCCGGGCGAGTGCGGACAGGCCGCCACCGTCGACTCGGTCACGAGGTAGCCCCACAGCCCGGCGCCGCCGCTGCTGGTCCGCAACGCGTCTTCGATCGCGGCGCGATCGTCGAGGTTGGGAAGCCAGCACTCGAAGACGGCGGCGACGCGTTCGAAGCCCGGCTGGATGCGCGCCGCGTTCCGTTCGAGGATCTCGTCCGTCAGGTCCGGGATCAAGAGCGACATCTTCGAGGCGCCGAGACCGCGCGCCGCGGGCACGACCGCCTCGGCGAGCCGCGCCCTCCGCTCCTCGAGCGGTACGTTCCCGCCCTCGAGGACGTAGATCAGCTTCTCCACCCCGGCCCCCTCGCGAGCGCGTCAGTATGTGCGCGCGGCGAGGGGCGCACAAACAACAGCCGGGCGACGGGAGCCGTGTAGGCTGAGGGCCGGAGGGAGCCCCGCATGACACTTCAGCTGAGCGACCTCGGGACGTTCGCCGTCCGCACCGGCGACTCGTGGCGCTTCTCGCGCGGCCCGCTCGGCGGGCGCTCCGTGAGCATCCTCGAGGGCGCCACGTGGGAGAGCGGCCGCGTGCGCGCCGAGGCGGTGTGGATCAACGGCACCTACCGCTCAGGCCGCGAGACCGCGGAGGTGAACGTCCGCGCGATGCTCGAGACCGACGACGGCGCGCTGCTCTACATCGACTACGTGGGCCGCTTCCGGCCGCAGTTGATGGGTACCGAGGGCGGCCCGGTCATGATGTCCGGCCGCATCGACACGCCCGACGAGCGCTACGACTGGCTCAACGCCACGCAGGTCGTCGGCAAGGGCACCCTGAGCGACGAGGTCATGACCTACGAGCTCTACGCCCTCGAGTAACCTCCGTGCTCAGTCGCGCGGCGGGCGCTGGTAGTGCTCCGCCGGGTCGCGGTAGTACGCCCCCTCGATGCGCCGCCGGGCGATGCGCCAGCGGCCTCCGGCGCGCACGAGATCGTCGAGGTAGCGCCGCGCGCCGTCGCTCCAATGGGTTGCCGCCCGCTCGCCGGCCCGCTGGTAGTTCACGTACGCGTACGTCTCGACGCTCGCGCGGTCGCCGTCGATCTCGACGCGCTGGTTGCCGAGCAGGTGGGTGCTGCGCCGCCACGGTTCGAGCTCCTCGCGCAGCGAGGCGATCAGCGTCTCGGCGTGCTCGCCGGCGTCCGGCGCGAAGCAAGACCGCACGAGCTCGAAATCGCGCCGGTCGAGCGCGATCGCGAACGTCGCGGTCAGGTCCTCGATCTCCGCGCGGTCGAGCAGCTCGCGAACGTCGGGATCGTCGGAGCTCGGGCGCAGCGGGTTCGCGCTCGGCACGGTCGCCGCGTCCGGTCCCCGCTCGGCGAAGCGCCAGCGGCCCTCGTGCCGGACGAGCCGGTCGGTGTAGCGCCTGCCGGCGATGGCCCACTCCGGTTCGCCGTCGGGAGGCTCGCGCTGACTGATGATCGCGGCGGTCCGCATCGCCGCCTCATCGCCGGCGACCTCGATCAGCTGTGAGCCCATGAAGTGCGTGGTGGAGACGAAGTGCTCGACGCCGCTGATGTACTCGATGAGCGGGTCGAGCTCGTCGAACTCGTGGTCGCCGTAGCGGGCGTGGAAGCCGGGCGCGAAGCAGGCGCGGACGCGGTCGTAGTCGCGCTGGTCGACGCCGAGTGCGTACGACGCCATCAGGTCGTGGATCTCGGCGCGGTCGAGCAGCCACTGCACCGCGGGCTCGCTCGCCTCGACGGCGGTGACGCCTGTCGGCGCCCACAGCGGTTCGGCCTTGCGCTCCACGATCATCCAGCGGCCCTCGCGGCGTTCGAGCCGCTCCGAGTAGAGCCGATCGCTGGGGTTGTGCTCGAACGTCGTGCCGTCACCGCGCGTCGCCTGGTGCATCAGCATCGCGTAGGCCTGCAGGCTGGCGTCGTCCCCATCGACCTCGATGAACTCATTGCCCATGAAGTGCATCGTCGTGTGGAAGCGCGCCACCTGGCGGATGTAGTCCATCATCGCGTCGCGGTCGGGAATCGGTCCCAAGGTCCAGTCGCCCCCCAGATCGGGCGCGAAGCACGAGGCTTGCACGTCGAACTCGCGGCGGTCGCAGGCGAACGAGTAGCGCATCAGCACGTCGTGGATCTCGGCGCGATCGAGCAGCAGTTGCACGGCGGGGTCGCGAACGGGCGGGGATGTCACGGGCGGGCCTCCATCGCTAGGGCGCTCCGTCGTCCTGACGCACCTCGATGCTGGCGAGGCGCTCCATCGCCTTCACGATCGCTTGCGTGCCCTCCTCGCCGAGGCCCATCGCCTCGGCGGCGGTCAGGTACTGCCGCGCCACGGCGGTGACGGCGAGCGGTACGTGCCCCTCCTGCGCCGCCTCGAGGATCAGACGCAGATCCTTCTGCTGCAGCTTCACCATGAAGCCGGGCGCGAAGTCGCGCTGCGCCATGCGCGGCCCGAGGTTGGCGAGCTGCCACGAACCCGCCGCGCCGCCCGAGACGGCCTCCACCGTCTTCAGCAGGTCCGCGCCCTGCGAGGCCGCGAACACCAGCGCCTCCGCGACCGCCGCACAGGTGCCCGCGACGAGGATCTGGTTCACGAGCTTCGTCGTCTGCCCCATGCCGGTCTGCCCCATCAGCGTGATGCTCGTGCCCATCGCCTCGAACACGGGGAGGCAGCGCTCGAACGTCTCCTGCTCGCCGCCGGCCATGATCGTGAGCGTGGCCTGCTCGGCTCCCCACGAGCCGCCGCTGACCGGCGCGTCGAGCATCGCGATCCCGCGCTCCGCGAGCCGTCCGGCGAGCGAGCGCGTCTCCGCCGGCGAGATTGTGCTCATGTCGATCAGCACGGAGCCGTCTGCCATCGCGCCGGCGAGGCCGTCATTGCCCTCGACGGCGGCGAGCACGTCCGGCGTATCCGGCACCATCGTGATCACCACGGTCGCGGCGCGCCCGACCTCGGCGGGCGAGGCGGCGACGCTGACGCCGTCGGCGCGCAGCGCCTCGGCCTTCGCTGCGGTGCGGTTGTAGGCGATGACCCGGAAGCCCGCCCTGGCGAGGTTGCGGGCCATGGGTGCGCCCATGATGCCCGTCCCCACGACGCCGATCGTCTCCTGCCCTGGCATCAGCGGCCCTCCCTGCTACTTCCGCGCGTCGCCGTGCACGCCTCGCTGAGCCTCGGCGGCGGCTTGTGCGCCGGAATCGCTTCGCAGCGCCCAAGTCTAGGGCAGCGAGTCTGCACGTCCCCACCCCGGCCCCTCTTCCCGGGGGCGAGGGGACAGTCGAGGGCGGCTTCGGCGCCACCGGCGGCGAGGTGGCGATCCTCTACTTCGGGATCGCGGGCATCATCGGCGTACTGGGCAGCCGCAAGTACGGGCTCGAGCAGCTGCTGTTCAAGCGGGAGCTGCTGTAGCGGCAGCCCCGCGCCGCCAGCTTCCGCCCGAGCGTCGGCGGCCCTCTCCGCGCTGCGTCAGGTCGCGCTCTCGAGGTAGACGGTCCCGACGATGCGGTCCTCGACGAGCTGCTCGTACTCGGTCTCGCTGAGGCCGATCAGCCCGCGCAGCAGGTCCTCGTTGTGCTGGCCGAGCAGCGGCGCCGGTCCGCGCAGCGGCGTGAGCGAGGTGCGCGAGAACTGCGCCACCGGTCCGGGGTAGTCGTGCGTCCCGGCAGCCGGGTGGGTGATCTCCTGGAAGAAGCCGCGCTCGACGAGCTGCGGGTCGCCGGTCATCTCCGGCTGGTGCAGCAGCGCCGTGGCGGGAACGCCCGCGCGCTGCAGCCGCTCCATCAGCGGCTGCGCCTCGTGCCGGCTGGTCCAGGCCCTGATCTCCGCCTCCAGTTCATCGCGGCTGCGGTGGCGCGAGACGATGTCGGCGTAGCGCTCGTCCGCGGCCAGCTCCGGCCGGCCCATCTCCCCGCAGAGCGCGGCAAACGCCTCGTCCGAGGGCGTGGCGATCGCGATCCAGCGGTCGGCAGCGTCCTCCGGACCCGCCGGGGACGGCGAGGGCGCGCAGGGGAAGATGCCGTACGGGGCAATCGAGGGATGCGTGTTGCCGGCGTGCCCGTGCGCGCGGCGGTTCATCGAGTAGTCCATGAAGGCGTAGCTGAGGTGCTGCGTCACCGCCTCGGCCTGCGACAGCTCGACGAGTTGCCCCCGGCCCGTGCGCTTGCGCGCCCACAGCGCCGCCTGCAGCGCGAAGGCCACCATCGCGCCGGCGTTCGGATCGCCGTGCAGCGAGGCGGGCGTCAGCGAGGGGTCGGCGTCGCTGTAGCCGCGCAGCATCGTGTGGCCGACGACCGCTTCCATGACGTTGCCGTAGCCCTTGTAGTGCTCGTACGGCCCGTCGATCCCGAAGCCCGGGAAGCGCACCATCACCAGCCGCGGGTTGATCGCCGAGAGCGTTTCCCAGTTGATCCCGAGGTTGTCGACGACATCGGCGGCGCCGTTCTCGATGAAGGCGTCCGAGCGTTTCACCAACTCGTAGAAGAGTTCGCGGCCGCGCTCGCGCCGCAGGTCGAGCGTGATCGACTTGCAGCCGCGCTTGCCGTAGTTGTACCAGGCCTGGCGGTTCCAGAAGCCCTCGCTGCCGTCGCGGTTCAGGTAGTAGGTGCCCGTCGTCCCGGCGAGCATCACGGGGCTGACGTGGCGCGAGTTCGTGCGCGTCGGGTTGAGGTGCTGGATCGACTCGACTTCGATCACCTCGGCGCCGAGGTCGGACAGCAGCACGGTGGCGAACGGCCCCGCCCAGACGATCGCCTGCGCGAGCACGCGCACGCCCTCGAGCGGGAGGCGGCGCGGCGCCGCTGCGTCCGGCGCCGGTCCTGCGTCCGGCTGCCCGCTGGCGGGCTGTGCGCTCATCGCCTCAGCGCGGCCTGCACTAGCCCCTCGGGAGGCCGAGGCCGCGCGTGGCGATGACGTTGCGCTGAATCTCGCTGCTGCCGCCGTAGATCGTGAAGGCCACGGTCTGCGCGTAGTCGTGCGTGAACTCGCCGTGCAGCGGGGCGCGCTCGTCGCCCGGCCAGAGATTCGCGTAGAGGCCGAACGTCTTCGTCCCCGTGCGTGCGCGGCGCTGGTGCAGCTCGGTGGAGAAACACTTGCCGATCGAGGCCTCGTAGTTCGGGATCAGCCCCGCCGCCTGCATCGAGGCGACGCGCTGCGCGAGGCCCTGGCCGACGCGCGACTCGACGACGCGGTCCGCGATCTCAGCCCGCACCATGGGCAACTCGGCAACGCGCGAGACGCGCCTGCCTTCGTCGCTCCGCACGAAGTCGATGAGGCGCGCGAGGGCGTGGCGGTCCTCGCCGGTGTCGGAGAGGCTGCCGCGGTCGAAGTCCATGAGCGTCATCGCGACGTACCAGCCCTGGTTCTCCTCGCCGATCAGGTTGGCCACCGGGACGCGCACGTCGTGGAAGAACGTCTCGCCGTTGCCGGGGTAGTGGAAGGCCATGTTCGGCAGCTGGGCCATCGTGATTCCGGGGTCGTTCAGATCCTCGATCATCAGGAACGAGATGCCGCGGTGCTTGGGGGCCTCGGGATCGGTGCGCACGAGCGTGTACATCGCGTCCGAGGTAAGCGGCTGGGACCAGAGCTTCTGGCCGTTGACCACGAACTCGTCGCCGTCGCGGACCGCGCGACACTGCAACGAGGCGAGGTCCGAGCCGCTGCCCGGCTCGGAGTAGCCCTGCGCCCAGTCGATCTCGCCCGCCGCGATCGCGGGCATGTACTTCGCCTTCTGCTCCTCGCTGCCGTAGACCATGAGCAGCGAGCCGAGGAACATCGCGCCGGACCCGCCCACGCGGGGCGCGCCGGCGCGCTCGCGCTCCTCGTTGAAGATGAACTGCTCGATCGTCGTGAAGCCGGCGCCGCCGAGGTCTACCGGCCAGGACGAGGCGACGTAGCCCTCGGCGGCGAGCGCCTTCGCCCAGTCGTCCGCGGCGCCCTTGACCTCGGGGTCCTCGGAGTAGCGGTCGGTGCCCCACTCGGCGCTTGTGGCGAGGATCTCATCGCCGTTGGAGGCGCGGATCATGTGCGGGCGGATCGGTCCGGCGTCCTCGCGGTAGCGCTGGGGCAGGTTGGCCTCGAAGAAGGCCCGCACTGTCGTCCGGAACTCCGCCTGCTGCGGGCTGTCTGCCCAGTCCATGGCACCCCCCATCGTCTTCGGGAGCGATGCTAGCAGCCTCGCGCGAGCCTCGTCGGGGCGGCGCGGCTGGGGACTGAGGCGGGCTGGCCGAACTCGCTCTGGCCGGGTCAGCGCCTCAGCCCGCGCGAGCGCTAGCCCCTCGGGAGGCCGAGGCCACGCGTGGCGATGACGTTGCGCTGAATCTCGCTGCTGCCGCCGTAGATCGTGTAGGCCACGGTCTGCGCGTAGTCGTGCGTGAACTCGCCGTGCAGCGGCGCTCGCTCGTCGCCGGGCCAGAGGTTCGCGTAGAGCCCGAACGCCTTCGTGCCCGTGCGCGAGCGGCGCTGGTGCAGCTCAGTCGAGAAACACTTGCCGATCGAGGCCTCGTAGTTCGGGATCAGCCCCGCCGCCTGCATCGAGGCGACGCGCTGCGCGAGGCTCTGGCCGACGCGCGACTCCACGACGCGGTCCGCGATCTCAGCCCGCACTGCGGGCAACTCGGCGACGCGCGAGATGCGCCTGCCCTCGTCTGTCTGGACGAAGTCGACGAGGCGGGCGAGGGCCTGGCGGTCCTCGCCGGTGTCGGAGAGGCTGCCGCGGTCGAAGTCCATGAGCGTCATGGCGACGTACCAGCCCTGGTTCTCCTCGCCGATCAGGTTGGAGACCGGGACGCGCACGTCGTGGAAGAAGGTCTCGCCGTTGCCGGGGTAGCCGCCGGCCATGTTCGGCAACTGGGCCATCGTGATCCCGGGATCGCGCAGATCCTCGATCATCAGGAAGGAGATGCCGCGGTGCTTGGGCGCCTCCGGGTCGGTGCGCACGAGGGTGTACATCGCGTCCGAGGTGAGCGGCTGCGACCACAGCTTCTGGCCGTTGACCACGAACTCGTCGCCGTCGCGGACCGCGCGGCACTGCAGCGAGGCGAGGTCCGAGCCGCTGCCCGGCTCGGAGTAGCCCTGCGCCCAGTTGATCCCGCCCGCGGCTATGGGCGGCATGTACTTCGCCTTCTGCTCCTCGCTGCCGTAGACCATGAGCAGCGAGCCGAGGAACATCGCGCCTGTCCCGCCGACGCGGGGCGCGCCGGCGCGCTCGCGCTCCTCGTTGAAGATGAACTGCTCGATCGTCGAGAAGCCCGCGCCGCCGAGGTCTACCGGCCACGACGAAGCGATGTAGCCCTCCGCGGCCAGCGCTTTCGCCCACTCGTCCGCGGCGCCCTTGACCTCGGGATCCTCGGAGTAGCGGTCGGTGCCCCACTCGGCGCTTGTGGCGAGGATCTCCTGGCCGTTGGAGGCGCGGATCGTGTGCGGGCGCAGCGGGCCCACGTCCTCGCGGTAGCGCTGGGGCAGGTTGTCCTCGAAGAAGGCCCGCACTTTCGCCCGGAACTCCGCCTGCTGCGGGCTGTCTGCCCAGTCCATGGCGCCCTCCCCATCGTCTCGGGAGCGATGCTAGCAGCCCCGCGCGGGCCTCGTCGCGGCGGACGGGCTGGATTACATGGCCCGAGGCGCTACTCCTCGTAGACGATGAACTCCAGCAGGTTGTGGTCCGGGTCGCGCGTGTAGATGCTCGTGCCCCAGTCGCGGCCGCCACCGCGTCCGCCCTCTCTCGGCACCGGGCCCTCCTCGATCGGCGCCCCGCTCGCCTCGAGGGCGGCCTGCAGGTCCTCGAGGCCGCCGCTCCAGACGAAGCAGAGGTCGCCGCAGCCGGGCTTCGCCGTGGGGCCGCGCAGCGTGAAGTCCTCGCTCGGCCAGAAGTCCGGGCCGTGCACGTTGAGCTTGTTGTCCCCGAAGGCGATCGAGAAGATGCGACGGTTCCCGCTGCGGAACTCCTCGGCGTCGAGGATCGTGAAGCCCATGCTCTCGTAGAAGGCCATCATCCCCTCCGGGTCGTCGGTGGGGAGCGAGGCGTGATCGAAGCGTACGACTGGCATCGAGGCGTTCCTTACCGGACCGGGCGGTCCCTAGAGGCCGTGGCCGGCGGGGTAGAACTCGGGGATCGGCGTGCGGATGCGATCGCGCACCCAGCCGGGACCGATCAGCGGCGTCCACTCCGCCTCGAGGATCTGGCCGGGCGGCAGCTCCACCTCGATCTCGATCGTCGGTTTGCTGCCCGCGATGCGGAAGATGAAGCGCTCGAGGCGCTCGTCGTAGGCGCTCTGCACCGGCGCCGGGCCGAACACCAGCTCAAGGAGCTGGCGGTGCGGGTCGTAGCCCTGCTCGCGCATCGCCGCCATCGCCGCCTCGAGGTCGAACGCGCGCCCGCCGCGCATGCCTGCCGTGCGGGCGCGCTGCCGTTCCTGCTGCAGTCGTGCGACGGTGATCGTCATATGCGCGTTCCTCGCGGCTGCGATGGTAGCAGCGTCGGCGCTGCCGGCGCGCTACGCCCCGTAGCGCTCCCCCAGATCGAGGTAGCCCGCCGTGCCGACGATCGCCTCGCGCTCGTTGAACGTGATCATGCGCTCCGCCTGCGCCGCGCTGCTGCCGTCCTCGCTGATCGCCTCGAGCGTGCGCTGCATCGCCCACACGGCGGCGCGCTGGAGGTCCGAGGGGATGATCACGATCCGGTAGCCAAGCTCGGCGAGCCGCCCGGCGGGGACGAGCGGGGTCTTGCCGCCCTGGAACATGTTGATCAGCTTCGGGCCGGGCAGCCGCTGCGCGATCGCCTCGATCTGCGCCTCGCTCTCCGGCGCCTCGACGAACAGCACGTCCGCTCCGGCCTCCGCGTAGCGCCCGGCGCGTTCGAGGGCGGCGTCGAGGCCCTCGACGGCGATCGCGTCGGTGCGCGCGATCAGCACCACGCCGCTGCCCTCCAGCGCCTCGCTGGCGGCGCGCAGCTTCTGCGCCATCTCCTCGACCGGGACGAGCGACTTGTCGTCGAGGTGGCCGCAGCGCTTGGGGAAGGTCTGGTCCTCGAGGTGCAGCGCGGCCACGCCCAGCCTCGCGAACGCCTGCGCCGCGCGCCGCGTGTTGAGCGCGTTGCCGTAGCCCGTGTCCGCGTCCGCGATCACCGGGATCGAGACCGCCTCGACGATCGGGCGCAGGCGGTCGACGACCTCGCCGAGGCCGAGCAGCCCGAGGTCCGGCAGTCCGCCGCTGCGCGCGATCGCGCCGCCGCTGGCGTAGACGGCGGGGAACCCCGCCTGCTCGACCAGCCGTGCCGAGAGCCCGTCGAAGACGCCGGGCGCGACGACGACCTCGTCGCCCTTGATCAGCTCGCGCAGACGCATCGCCGCCGGGATCGCGGCCTGCGTCGTGCTCATCGCGCCGCCCCGGCGGTGACTGCCGCCTCGCGGCCCGCGAGGCGCGAGGCGGGGACCAGCACGCGGCCTTCCATCAGCCGCCGTGCGGTGCGGTAGACCACCACGTCGTCGGCGACCCAGCGTTCCTCGCCGCCGCCCTCGCGGCGCACGCTGGCAGCCACCGGGAGCACGCCCGAGGGGTTGCCGAGCCGCAGGTCGGCGGCCGGATCGCCGGGGCGCGCCAGCTCGTGCACCACGCTGCCCTCGATGCGCGCGGCCACGGCGAGGCACATCGCCGCCGTCAGCGGCAGCGCACGGTGCGCCTGGCCCATCGACATCACGCGCGCCGTGAGGTCCACCGCAGCGGGGTCGACCTCCTCGCCCGCGAGTGTCGAGGCCGCTTGCGGTGCGGCGACGATCGCGATCAGCGGGCTCTGCGGTGAGCACGCGCGCGCCTCCTCCACGCTCGGCGAGAGGCCGAGCCGCAGCGCCGCGGCTCCGCGTACCGCCTCGAGGCGCGCCAGCAGCTCGGCGTCCGCCTCGATCGCGTCCGGCAGCTCGCTGCCGAGCAGCCCGAGGTCCGCCGCGTTGACGGCGACGACCGCCGTCGTCGCGTCCACGATCGAGACGCGCAGCTCGCCGAGGCCGGGGACGGCCAGCGTCTCCGCCGGCGCCCCGCCCGGGAGCAGTTCGCCGGTCACCGCGCCGCCGGGGTCCTGGAACTCGAGGCGGATAGGCGCGCCCTGTCCGGCGACGCCGAGCAGCTCGAAGTCGCCCTCGACAGCGGCGCTCCCGCCGTCGAGCGGGAAGCGCGCGACGATCCGCTTCTGCGTGTTCACGTTGTAGAGCCGGACCGCGGCCTCCTCGCCCGAGACGTCGGTCGAGGGCGTCACGAGGCCTTCGTCGACGGCGAAGGGGCCGACGGCGGAGGTGAGGTTGCCGCAGTTCGTGCGGTAGGCCACCGCCGCTTCGCGGACGGCGACCTGGCCGAAGGTGTACTCGACATCGGCGTCCGGCCTCGCGGAGGGCTCGACGACGACGATCTTGGAGAGCGAGGAGACGCCGCCACCGAGGCCGTCCAGCTGGCGGCCGTAGGGGTCCGGGCTGCCGAGCGCGCCGAGGAAGATCGGCGCCCAGTCGTCCTGGGCCTCGGGCAGCCAGGCGCGCTGGAAGAAGATGCCGCGGCTGGTGCCGCCGCGCATGAAGACCGCATCCACCCGTTGCTGCGCCATCGCCGCCGCCTCCGCTGTCCCCGCGCCCGGCGATTCTACGCGGGCGGGTCACGGTCGACAGTGCGGGCGGCGACCCGCTAGCCTCGCGCGGCGCCCGTTCAGAGGCGCGGGGGCGGCGATGGCGGACTCCGAAGGCCAGGTTGAGGGACCGCCTCTCGAGGGGATCCGCGTCCTCGATCTGACGCAGGGCATCGCCGGACCCTACGCCACGAAGCTCTACGCCGACTACGGCGCGGACGTGATCAAGATCGAGCGCCCCGACGGCGGCGATCCGCTGCGCCGCGTCGGCCCCTTCCCGGACGACGAGCCGCACCCGGAGCGGGGCGGCGTCTTCCTCCACATCAACACCGGCAAGCGCAGCGTCACGCTCAACCTCAAGACGGCGAGCGGGCAGGGCATCCTGCAGCGCCTCGCTGAGCGCGCGGACCTCGTCTTCGAGAACTTCCGGCCGGGCACGCTCGAACGGCTCGGGCTCGATGCCGAGCGGCTCGCCGAGCTGCGCCCCGAAGCCTCGCTGATCCGCATCTCGAACTTCGGGCAGTACGGCCCCTACCGGGACTTCGAGGCCGATGACATGCTGCTCTACGCGACGGGCGGGGTGCTGCAAGTCACGGGAGTGCCCGAGCGCGAGCCGGTCAAGATCGGGCTCTACGCGCCACTGTTCCTCGCGGGCGCCGTCGCTGCGGCGATGTCGTTCGGGGCGCTGATGGCGGCCGATCGCGACGGCGTCGGGCAGACCGTCGACGTCTCGATGCAGGACGTGCTCACCGCCTCGATGGACCGCGGCGGGCCGAACCTGGTTGCCTGGCAGTACTCGGGTTCGATGATGCACATGCGGATGCGCGAACTTCGGCGCAACGCCATCCCTCGAGGCGTCTACCCCTGCCAGGACGGCTACGTCTTCGTCAACGGCACACTGCAGTGGTTCGACCGCTTCTGCCGCATGATCGGACGCCCCGACCTGATCGACGACGAAGAGACGCTCGCCCAACTCGAGCACATCGAGTACGGCGAGCGCTTCGACGGGCTGCTCTTCCCCTGGCTGCTGGAGCGCACGAAGCAGCAGGTGATGGAGGAGGCGCAGCAGGAGGGCCTCCCCGTGGGCGCAATCAACTCGATGGCTGACGTCTTCGCCGACCCGCACCTGCGCGCACGCGAGTTCATCACCACGATCGAGCACCCCGAGGCGGGCGCCTTCGAGTTCCCCGGGCTGCCGTTCCGCATGCACGGCACGCCGGGCCAGCTGCGTCGCGCCCCGCTGCTCGGCGAGCACACCAGCGAGGTGCTGACGACCGAGCTCGGCTACACGCCCGCGGAGGTGGTGATCCTCCGCCAGCGCAACGTGGTCTGAAGGCGCGACGGACCTGAGGGCAAGCGAGCCTGTGTCGCCCGGCTTCGCCATCCGAGCTGCCGGGGAGCGAGGAGGAACCCCGTGACCGATCCGACCGAGCCGCGCATCGTTCGGCCGGAGGACCGCGACGGCATGGCGACCGCCGCGGGCGGCGACATCTACGCGACGCTCGCGCGCGGCGAGCACACCCACGGCGGCTACTTCCTGACGCACGCCATCGTCCCGCCCGGCGGCGGGCCGCCGGCGCACGTGCACACTCGCGAGGAGGAGGCCTTCTACATCCTGAGCGGGCAGATTGTCTTTCGCCTCGACGACCGTACCGTCGAGGTTGGCGCGGGGACGTTCCTGAACGTGCCTCGCGGCACGAAACACCGCTTCCGCAACGAATCGGATTCCGGCGCCGAGATGATCTTCTGGTTCGCGCCTGCCGGCATCGAGGGGCTCTTTGATGAGCTCGGCGAGCACCCCGAAGACATCACAGCGATCGGCGAACGCTACGGCACCGAGTACTTCTTCGGGGAGTGACGCCCGCGCCCGCAGGCAGGAGCTCATCACCACGAGCAGGCGCCCACAGGCGGGCGCCATCCTCCGCCAGCGCAACATCACTTGAGGGAGCGGCGGGCTCAAGGCCTCCGCTTGTCGCCGCTGCCGCCTCCGCCAGGCGGGAACCATCGGCCCATCGCGCGCGTCTTGAGAGTGAGCTGCCGGAGCGCACGATGCCTGGCGAGGGTGCGAGGGGGATCAATATGCGGGCGCGCCATCCGCGGCGCGTGCTGCCGTTGCTGACGGCGCTCGCACTCGCGCTACCGCTGGCGATCGGCCTGGGCGCCTGCAGCGGCTTGCCCGGCGGCACGCCGCCGTCCGCCACGGTTACGGCGACCGCGACGCCAGCAGCGGCGCCCTCGCCCACCGCCACCGCCACCGCCGAGCCGGCAGCCACGCCTGCCTCGACACCCATCGCCACGCCCACGGCGACTGTGGCCGCCGCGCCCGCGACTCCCACGCCCGACGCAGGCGAGGCGGTCGCGCTCCTCGTGTCGGATCCCGCCGAGCGCGCCCGTCTCGAGGCGGTACTGGCGTCGGCAGCCGGGTTCGCCCTCGCCGCTCCCGATGCGCGAGCGCCGTGGGCTATCGCCGATGCGCCGTTGTCCGGCTCCCGGCCGATCGTGCTCGCGCGCTGGGTGGCGATCACGGACCAGCGGCGCGACGTGCTGGATCTGAGCCTGGCCGACGTGCAGCGCATCCTCCGCGGCGAGGTCCGCGGCTGGTCCCGACTCGGCGGGAGCTGGCAGCCGATCTCCGCGTATCTTCCCGCCTCGCAGGCGGCACTCATCGCGGGCGCGCTCGGTATCCCGGCCGCCGATCTGGCGGCGGAACTGCTGCCGGACGGCGAGGTGACTGACCGCGTAGCCGGCACGCCGGGAGCCTTCGCGCTGATCGCGCCGGAGCGGCTGCGCCTCGGGGTGCTCGCACTCACCGTCGATGGCCACGACCCGTATCGCGACCCGTCACGGGGGTCGCCGCTGAGCGTGGTGCGCTGGATCCGCGCGCCGGGCCTGGGGGATGTCGCCAGGCTGGCCGCCGCGGCCGGCCTCGAAGCCGCTCCGCCGTTCGACCCGGCGGGAATGCTGGTCACCGGCGAGCTGATCCCGGCGCGTTGCAGCAACTACGTGCTCGCCAGCCTCGACGACTACGGGGCGATGTTCGACGGCGTGCGCGCCGCGATCGCGTCGGCTGACATCGTCGTCGTCCCGCTGGACTCGTCACTCACGGACCTCGCCGAGCCGACGCCGTGCAGAGAGACGTTCGTGCTGCAGGGCAGCCCTCGCGTCGTCGGCGCGCTGGCCGAGGCGGGGGTGGACGTGATGTTCACGATCGGTAACCACGTGCTGGACTGTTGGCTGGGTTGCTCGGCTGCCGGGGCGCTGCGCGACACGCTGACGGGGCTGAATGAGGCGGGCATCGCGACTGCCGGCGCCGGCGAGAATATCCGCGCCGCTCGCAGTCCGGCCGTGCTCAAGGTCCACACGGCGCATGGCTTCGTGCGCTTCGCCTTCCTCGGCTACGACGGGATCGCGCCCTGGTACGCGGCCAACGAGCACTCACCGGGCACGGCCCCCCTCGACGCCGCGAGCGTGCGCGAGGACGTGCGCGCGGCGCTCGCACTCGCCGACTACGTGGTGGTCGGCGCGAGCTGGGGCGTCGAGTACACCTCCGATCCGACGGACTTCCAGCATGAGATCGGCGGGGTCGCGATCGAGTCCGGTGCGACGCTCGTGATCGGCAGCCATCCGCACTGGGTGCAGGCGGTGGAGCACTTCGACGGCGCGCTCGCGGCCTACTCCCTCGGCAACTTCGTCTTCGATCAGGACTGGTCGGTGGAGACGACGCAGGGGATGGTGCTGGAGCTGGGGTTCACGCTCGATCGGCTGATCGGCTACCGCATCCGCCCGATCGTGATCCGCGGCGACGGCGGCGAGGTGCGCTGGATCTACCGCCCCGAGTTCGTCGACGCCGCCGCCGAGGGCCGCCCCATCCTCGATCGCATCTGGCAGGCCCAGGACCGCCTGCCCGCGCGCTAGGCCTCTTTGCATTCTGTTGTGGGCTGGTTAGCAAACTGATCAGGTGCCTGCGCGCGGTTCTACGATTGTAATCCCTCTCAAACCGTTCTAGCCTGACCCTCCAGCAGTGACCACCGTCGCCTGCATCGTGGTCAAAATCGTAGGAGACCACTAACGGATGAGACGCTGGCTGCAGGGGTTTCACTGGCCACCGACACCACGGGAGGTCGTCGGCGGTGGCCTCATGGGCCTCGTCATCGGCGTCCTCGGGTTCTTTGATCCCGACGACATCGCTTGAGGTCGTGATCATCCAGATGGCAGTCTTCATCGTCGCGGGTATCTTCATTCGGTGGCGCTGGGGTGAAGCGATCGACAGGTGGTTCCGCGGCTGATGGACTGGCGCCAGTACCTGCTCCTGCTCGCCTCGGGCGGCGTGCTCATCGGCCTTGCGATGGGGCTTCACTACGGGCACATGCACCGCGAAGTCACCACCGCCGAGCCCGCTGCTGTCGAGGCGACGGCTGAGATACCACCGTGGCCGGCGACGCTCAAGGCTCAGATGATCGAGAGCTGCGTCGAGTACAGTGGTGCTGACCTGGAGCAGTGCAAATGCACCTTTGATTGGTACGAGCAGCACGCTTCACTTGGGAACTACCTGGAGTGGAGTGGGGTTATGGCCTCGGGCCTACCGCTCAGTGATGAGGCTAACCAGCTGTTTCACCAAGCGGGGATTGAGTGCTCGCGCCTTGAAATCGTCACTCCAGCCGCCCAGTGAGGGGCGCGGGCTGACTGCGTGGGCCGCTAGCCGAAGGCGCCAGCAATAGCGAGCATGGCTCCAATGATCGCTGACTGCGCGAGCGTCTGGATCAGCATCGCTCGGTAGAGCGTGCTTGGCGTGACTCGCGTCTCAATCGAATCCGCGATGGCTCGAGCGTACTGCTCGTCGAATCCTGCGTTCGTAAGAATCGCGAAACGACAGGCTCCGGCCTGTCGCTTGCTACAGCGGCTTCGGCGCGTAGTCGCGGTCGATGCGCAGCACGGAGCCCATCCGCTCGTAGTCCTCGAACGGCAGCAGCGAGCCCTCGCGTGCGACCGGGTTCGAGCGGATGTCGGAGGCGCGGTCGGCGATGCGCCGTTCGAGCAGGTCCGCGATCTCGTCCTCGCTCAGCCCCAGCTCGGCCAGCACCGCCTCGGTGTCCGCTCCGAGGGCGGGCGCGGGTCCGCGGGCGGCGACGCCGGCGCCGTCGAACTTCGCGGGCAGATAGCGCTGGATCGGCACGCGCCCGAAGTCGCCGATCGCCAGGTCGTCGAAGAACTCGCGCGCGGCCAGATGCGGGTCCGCGATCACCTCGTCGGCCTTGAGGATCGGCCCCGCCGGCGCGCCCGCCGCCTGCAGCATCCCGGCCACCTCGAACTTGTCCCGCTCGCTCGTCCACTCGCCGATCAGCTCGTCGAGGGCGTCGTGATGCTCCGTGCGCGAGGCGGCGCCGGCGAAGCGCGGTTCGTCGAGCCAGGCCTCGTGGCTGCTCGCGCGGCAGAAGGCCTGCCACTCGGCCTCGTTGCGCAGCGAGATCGCCACCCAGTCGTCGTCGCCCGTGCAGGGGTAGGCGCCGCGCACCATCCCCGGCCGGCGGTTGCCGTCGCGCGTCTGGAGGCGTCCGTTGCTCTGGTAGTCGGCGAGCTGCGACTCGAGGACGGGCAGCGTCGCTTCCAGCATCGAGACATCGATGATCTGGCCCTCGCCCGTGCGGTCGCGGTGAATCAGCGCGGCGAAGAGGGCGGCGGCGCCGTGCAGGCCGGAGTAGGGGTCGACCCAGGTCTGGCCCGTCTTCGTCGGCCCCTCGCCGCGGTAGCCGGTCACCGTCGGCACGCCCGAGGCGGGCTCCATCGTCATGCCGTTGGCGGGGCGGAAGGCGTTGGGGCCGGTCTGCCCGAAGCCGCTCAGGTGGAGCAGGACCAACTGCGGGTACTGCTCGTGCAGCTCGTGGAAGTCGAAGCCGAGGCGGCCGACGACGCCGGGCATGAAGTTCTCCACCACCACGTCTGCGTCGGCGACGAGCCGGCGCACCAGCTCGCGGCCCTCCTCGAGCCCGAGGTCGATCATCGCCGAGCGCTTGCTGGCGTTGCGGACCGTGAAGTAGATGTTGCGGTTCCAGACCTCGCCGCCGATGTCGTTGCGAGGCGGGAAGAGCGTGCGGTTGGTGTAGTTCCCGCCCGGCGCGAACGCCCGCTCGACGCGGATCACGTTCGCCCCCAGGTCCGCGAGGATGCGCGTGGCCAGCGGCCCGACCCAGCCCTGCGTCAGCGCGACCACCGTCAGCCCGTCGAAGAAGCGCATCTAGTCCGCCCCCTCCGCCGCGGCCGCGCGCAGCGCCTCGCCGTCGGCGTCGAGGGCGGGCGCGGGCCCGAACTGCTGGGGTGTAGCGGACATAATCGCGCCCGCGCCGCTGAGCCTCACGCCGTCCGGGCCCTCCTGCCAGTAGCCGCGCTGCTCGAGGTGCGGGTCGGCGAGCAGCTCCGCGACGTCGGGGACGGCGCCGAAGCCGAGGCCGAGCTCGCCCGCGCGCTGGAAGATCTCGTTCACGGTGTGGCGCTGCAGCCAGGGCTGCGCGACGGCGTCGAACTCCCGCCAGCGCAGGTTGCGCGTCTGCGTGTTGGTGAAGATCGGACTGTCCGCCATGTCCGGCCGTTCGAGCAGCTTCGAGACCACGCCGGCGAAGTCGTGATGGCCCGTACCGACGGGCACGAAGGCGATGTAGCCGTCCTTGCAGGGCATGATGTCGTGCGGGTAGCCAGGCAGGATGCGCGAGTAGTAGCGCCGCCGCACCACCCCCGAGCCGAGCCAGACCACGAAGTTGTGGTCGTCCGTCATCGTGAGCGACTCGTGCGCGGAGATGTCGACGACGTGCGTGCGCTGCCCGTGCCGTGCGGCGGCGAGGGCGGCGAGCGCGGCGATGGTGGCGTGCGTGGCCGCGAAGTAGTCGCTGATCTCGATGCCCGCGCTGAGCGGCTCGCGGTCCGGCGCGCCGCTCACATAGGAGAACCCCGCGAGACCCTCGATGATGTGGCTGTCGGCGCGCCACGAGGCGTACGGGCCGGTCATGCCGAAGTCGGAGATCGAGACGAAGGTCGTCTCCGGGAAGCGCTCGGCCAGGCGATCCGGATCGGCGAGCGGCAGTTGCGAGGAGATGCGCTCGCCCTCGCGCCAGTCCGAGAGCAGCAGCGCCGCGCCCTCGATCAGCCGGGCCGCCAGCGCCGCCTCCTCGTCGCGTTCGAGGTCGAGCACGATGCTGCGCTTGCCGCGGTTGATCGCGGCGTGGAGGCCGCCGCCGTCGGCGTCGGGCTGATCGCCGTTGAACGGCCCCGCGAGGCGGATCGCATCGCCGCCGGGCGGCTCGATGCGGATCACCTCGGCGCCGAACTGCGCGAGCAGTTGCGCGCAGTACGCGACGGTGCGCCCCGCCGCGATCTCGACGACGCGCACGCCGTCGAGCGCGGTCGGCGACGCGCCGCCCTCGACCGCTGTGTCCGATCGCTGTCCGTTCGCCCCGCTCAAGCGCACCGCCCTCCGCGCGCGGGATGGCGCGCCGATGGTGGTGCGCCCGCCCTCGGCGCGTCAAGCGGGCGGGAGGCGGGCTGGTGGCAGTCGCGCGGCTGCGGCGGCTGAGCGAGCGAACGTAGCCGGGAGGGAAAGCGGGCAACGACCTGCAGCGTCGTGACCGTCGCCCCGCATCCGCTCGGCGTTGGGACGCAGCCGAGGGATTGACGACAACAGAAGTGTTGCGCATGATGTGATGGATGAACGCGCGGGAGTTCCGTCGCTGGCTGAGCAGGCGGGGCTGCACGTTCCATACCCACAAGGGCGGCAGTGGTCACATCACCGTCCGGCGTGGAGACCGCACCAGCCAGTTGCCGATGCATGGCGGTCGCAAGGAGTTGGGTCGGGGCCTCGTGGCGAAGATCAAGAAGGACCTGGAGTTGGACTGATGCTCGCCTACCCGATCGCGCTTGAAGACGACGATGGCGCCGTGCTGGCGACATCCCCTGACTTCCCGGAACTGACCACTTTCGGTGACGACCGCGAGGAGGCCCTCGCCCGCGCCGTCCACGCGCTCGAAGAGGCAATCGCTGCCCGTATCCACGATCGCAAGGACATCCCCGAGCCCTCCCGGGGCGCTGCCTATGTCGTCTTGCCGACGCTCACCTCGGTCAAGGTGATGCTCTACCAGGGCATGCGAGAGCAGAGCATCGGGAAGGCGGAACTGGCGCGTCGCCTGGGCTGGCACATGCCACAGGTAGATCGAGTGCTCGACGTTGAGCACCACTCACGGTTGGACCAGATGGACGCTGCCCTCGGAGCGATCGGGAAGCGCTTGCAGGTGACTGCCGCTCCGGCGCCGGAGCCGGCGCTCCCCGGAGGAACAGGCGGCCGATCAGGCACGCCGCAATAGGCCTCAGCGTCGCCGGGAGACTACCCGGCGAGTGTGACCGAGCCGATGGGGCCGTCGTGGACCATGCGGTACTGCGCCAGGAAGTCTCTCCCGAACAGAATCGCCAGGTTCAGACCCTCGAGGCTCACGCCTGCGAACGTGCCGTGCACGATCCGGCCGAGAGTCGGGACGTGCATTCGCGCCGGGTAGATTGGACTGGCGTCGGCAACGCCGGTCACGCCCGTGAGCGATCTGCGATCAACGACGGGCAGGTTCAGATCAGTTGCCAGCTTCGCGTCGACGCAACTCAGGGTCGCTCCGGTGTCGAGCAGGGCGCGGCGGTCCGTCGAGTCACGCCCAATCCGGACAAGAAGAAAGGGGCCAACCGCTAGGGATGGTCTGAACAGGTGGCGTGTCGGGCGCGGTGCGTATCGATCAGCGTGCCGAGCCGCGCTGTAGGGGCCCGATACCGCGGTCCAGGGGTGGTCTCGCCTCCATGTCGCTCCGCAATCGCCCGCAGGAGCGATTCCGGACGCACGGCTCCCGCGATCACGCGAGCTGAGGCGCCGCTCGCAACAGGTTCGCGAAGCCGAGCAGCAGCGCGAGACGCTGGCGGTTCTTCTCAAGACCCCGGTAGCGCACCTTCGCGTACCCGAAGTGCCGCTTCACGTAGAGAAACGGATGCTCAGCCTTCGCACGCACCGAGGCCTTCCGCCGCTCCGCCTGCGCCTCAGCGCCCCCCGGCGCCAGCCGCCGCCTGAGACCCGGGCGCAGCGCCACCTGCCAACTCACCCCCGAACCCGCGTGCTCCGGGCGTTTCTCCGCTCCCTGGTAGCCGGCATCGCCCCACACCGCGCTCTCACCGCCGTGCAACAGGCGATGCGCCTCGGTCACGTCGGAGACGTTCGCCGCCGTCGTGTGCACGCTGTGCACCAGCCCCGTCCGCGCATCCGTGCCGCTGTGCAGCTTCATCCCGAAGTACCACTGCCGGCCCTTTCTGGTCTGATGCATCTCGGGGTCGCGCGCACGCTCCCGGTTCTTCGTCGATGACGGCGCGCTGATGATCGTGGAGTCCACGATCGTGCCCTCGCGCACCTGCAGACCGCGCGCTGCGAGGTGCGCGTTGATCGTCGCGAACAGCGCCATTCCCAGCTGATGACGCTCCAGCAGGTGGCGGAAATGGAGGATCGTCGTCTCATCGGGAATCGGCTCGGAGAGGCTGAGACCGGCGAACTCGAGCATCGAACGGGAGTCGTAGAGTTCCTGCTCCATGCCGGGGTCGCTGAGATTGAACCAGAGCTGCAGGCAGTGGATGCGCAGCATCACGCGCAGCGCGTAGGGGCGGCGTCCGCGGCCGCGCTTCGGGTAGACGGGCGCGATGCGCTGCTCCAGCTCAGCCCAGGGGACGAGCCTGTCCATGCGCTCGAGGAACGTCTGCCGCCTCGTCTTGACCTTCTTGTGCTCGTACTCGACGCTGCCGAACGAACGCTGCTGCATGGGGCGCCCCTCTCCGGGTCCGCGCCCCATGATCGCATCCGCTCACTCGCTCAGGCGAGTTGTTCAGATCATCCCTAGCAGGCTGGCCCCGTCGGGATGCCCTATCTCGATCCCGTCATCGACCACGAGCGAGGCCGAACTGAACGGCCGCGGGAATCTGCAGCGCATCCGGCGCGCCGATTTCCCTGATCAAGTACGGTCCATCACCGAAACGCTGAACGGCGGCCTCGGCGGCGTCCCAGTGCGTCTCGAAGTAACCGGCCACCGCGCCACCGTGCACGACGACCCACTTGCCCATGTGCTCGCGCTCGAGATCGTCGCGCATGGACTCGTAGACGGCGATCTGCCCGTCAAGGGCCGTATCGGCCACGGCGTCCTCCTCGGCTCGATACTTCCGGCTCCGCCAGTATCGCCGGGCGGCAGGCCGCTCGACAACCAGCGTGACGCCTCCCCTCTAGCGGAACGCGGGCGCGACCTCCGAGGCGAAGCGCTCGATGGCGGGCCAGTCGTAGGGGGTGTTCATCATCATGATCAGCTCGGAGTAGCCGGCGTCGGCGTAGCTCTGGACCGCCGCGTGCATCGACTCGGCGGGACCGCCCACCGTCTGCGCGCGCTGCTCCTCGACGCTGATGCCGCGCCGGCCGGCGGTGCGCTCCGTCCAGCGCTCGTAGATCGCGTCCGGGATCAGCGGCGTGCCAGCCGTGAGGCTGATCTCCTCGAAGCGCCGCCCCACGTCGTTGCAGTGCTGGCGCAGCACCTCGACCTTCGGCGCCAGGTCGGCGGCCGTCCCGACGCCGTTCCAGGCGTCGGCGTGGCGCGCGACGATGTTGAGCGTGCGCCGCTCGCCCGCGCCGCCGACGAGGATCGGCGGGTGCGGCCGCTGCACGGGAGCCGGGCGGAACGGGGCCTGGTTGAGGCTGTAGTACTCGCCCTCGAAGGAGACTTCCTCCTCATCCGACCAGAGCAGGCGGATCACCTGCAGCGCCTCGTCGAGCCGTTCGAGGCGTTCGCGCGCCGAGGGGAAGGGCCAGCCGTAGGCCTCGTGCTCGCGCGGGTTGTTGCCCGCGCCGATGCCGAAGTCCAGCCGCCCGCCCGAGATCTGGTCGATCGTCGTCGCGGTCTTGGCGAGCAGCGCGGGGTTGCGGAAGAGGTTGCCCGTGACCAGCGCGCCGAGGCGCAGCCGCTCCGTCTCCGCGGCGAGCGCGGCGAGCACGACCCAGCCGTCCATGCACGGCCCGTCCGTGTCGCGCGTCCCGGTCGGCAGGAAGTGGTCGATCGTCCAGGCGCCGTCGTAGCCGAGCGCCTCAAGGCGCTGCCACGTCTCCGAGAGTTCGCCCCACTCGATGTTCTGCTGCCCGGTCTGGACGCTGAATTTCACCGCCGCCTCCGTCCTCGCGAGCGGAACTTTAGCAGGCGGGCCGGCGCTGGTCGTGCGGCGCCGGCGGCTACGTGATGGTGAGCGGGACACCCTCGGGGCAGAGCGGGCACTCTCCGGGCTCCCAACTCTCAATGTCGAGCGTGGCCGCGGCGAAGAAGGGCAGGCCGAAGTCGGCGCGCCCGGCGGAGCGGTCGACGAGCACGGCGACGCCGACGGGCTCGCCGCCCGCCTCGCGCACGGCCTCGATCGTGTCGTGCACGGAGCCGCCGCTGGTGACCACGTCGTCGGCGATCAGCACGCGCTCGCCGGGGCTGAGCCGGAAGTCGCGCTGGATCGCGCGGCCCGGCCCGTCCTCGCGGCGCTCGGCGATGATCCCGCGCACGCCGAGCTGGCGGGCCATCTCGTAGGCGAGGATCACGCCGCCGGTGGTGGGGCCGGCGACGGTCTCGGCCTCGAGGCCGCGCGCCGCCTCCGCGAGGCGTGCGCAGATCGCGGCGGTGCGGTCCGGCCACTGCAGCAGGTTGAACTTCTCGACGTAACGGCCGGCGTGGCGGCCGGAAGCGAGCTGGAAGTGGCCGTCGAGGAAGGCGCCGCTCTCCTCGAAGGCGGCGATCACCGCGGGGTCGGCCGCCTCGTCGCCCGTCACCGGGACTGACTCACCTCGACGCCGAGCTGCATGCCCGGCTCCTCGTGGCCGACGATGCCGAAGCGACCGAGCGGCCAGTAGCGCAGCTCGGCACGGCCGACGATCAGGCCCTGGTGGAGCATGCCCCAGGAGTGCGAGTCGTAGGAGTTGTTGCGCGCGTCGCCGAGCACGAAGATGTGGCCGGGCGGCACGGTCTCCGGGCCGAACCTGTAGCGCGGGGCGTGCAGCAGGTAGGGCTCGTCGAGCGCCACCCCGTCCACGATCACCTGCTCGTCGCGCACCTCGACGGTCTGTCCGGGCAGCGCGACGACGCGCTTGATGAAATCGCGCTCCGGGCCGAGGGGGAAGGCGAAGACGACGACGTCGCCCGGCTCGATCGTGCCGAAGGGGCGCCACGCGTCCTCCTCGACGAGCGGCAGCCAGGAGAAGTCGAAGGTGCGGTAGGCGAGCTTGTTCACGACGACCATGTCGGCGTGCTGGAAGCTCGGCTCCATCGAGCCGCCGTCGACGATGAAGTTCTGGGCGATGCCGCGCACGACGATGAACATCAGCAGCGCGAGCGCGATCACCTCGAGCGTCTCGCTGAGACCGCGCAGCCCGAACGGCCAGATCCGCTGCAGCGCGCTGCGATCGGGGGCGGGGCGCGGCTCAGGCGCGGCGCCCCAGGGATCGCGTTCGGCGAGGCCACCGTGGCTGAGCGCGGGCGCGAAGGCGAGCGCGCGGACGGGCGGCGGCGCGCCGGGCGGCTCGCGGGGATCGAGGCGTTCGGGAAGCCGGCCTGGGTCCGCCGGTGGCTGATTCACCATCGCATCGAGTATACCCACGCGCCCTCTTGGGCGACCCCGCGCCGACGCCGTCCTTGAGGGACGCTCAGGCGCGCAGCGCGGAGCCGAGGGCGTCCATCCGCTCCGCCGCCACGGCGGCGACAGCGGCGCGCGCCTCCAGCAGCCTGGGGCGCGGATCGCGGGCCGGCGGCCCGGCAATGGCGGCGGCGAAGGCGGCGTGGATCTCGCTGCTGACGTTGAGCTTGCGGATGCCGGCGCGCACGCAGTCACGCAGCTGGCGGGGCGGGACGCCGGAGCCTCCGTGCAGCACCAGCGGCAGCCCCCACACTGCCGCGCGCAGCTCGCGCACCAGCGCCAGATCGACGCTGCCCGCGAGGCCGTGCGCCGTGCCGACGGAGACCGCGAGCGCGTCGACCTGCGTCTCCTCGACGAAGCGGCGCGCCGCCGCCGGGTCGGTCAGCACCGACTCCGAGGTGACGACGCCGGGCTCGCGTCCGCCGACGTGGCCGAGTTCGGCCTCCAGCGCGACGCCGTGCTCCAGCGCCAGCACGGCGGCCTCGCGCGTCTCGCGGATGTTGAGGTCCAGCGGCTTGATCGAGCCGTCGTACATCAGCGAGCTGAAGCCGGCGCGCGCGGCCGCGCGCAGCAGCTCGACCTCGTGGCCGTGGTCGAGGTGGACGGCGACGGGGACGCGGGCGCGCTCGGCCAGCGTGCGCGCGGTGGCCGCGGCAACGGCGACGCCGCCGAAGTGGTCGAGGTTGCCGGGGTTGAACTGCAGCAGCACGGGCGAGCGTCGCGCCTCGGCGGCGTCGAGCACGCCGAGCGCGAGCTCGAGGTTGGAGACGTTGAAGCCCGGCACGGCGTAGCCGCCCCGCTCGGCGTCGGCCAGTAGCTCGCGGCCTCCGGTTAGCGTCATGCGCCGATCTTCACACGGATTGGCGCAGTGCGGTGTGATCGCAGCGCTGCGTCTCTGGCGGGGGCGGTCTGGCAGCTTCGTGCTAGGCTCGCCGAGGCGTGGTAAAGTGCATAAGCGCATGTGCGTGCCGCGCAGGCACGACGTTGCCAGTCTGGTCGCGTACACTACCCGCCGCAGGACATGTCCCTTATGATATCCGTAAGGAGCTGTGTTCGCGTCGTTGTCGAGACGACGGAAGGGAGGGGCACATGCTCACAGTCCATCAAGTCGCCGGCTACTTTCTCGAGAGGGGATCAGGGAGAGGGCACCCAATACGGCATATGAAACTGCAAAAGCTCTGCTACTACGCGCAGGGATTCCATCTCGGGTTCCGAGGCGAACCACTATTTGACAATGAACTTGAGGCTTGGGACTACGGGCCGGTCTCTCGTGACCTATGGGATGAGTTCAAGTACCGCAAGGAAGCCCTTCCGGTGCCGACGGACTTCAATGCGGCTTCAATTGCCCCGGACATTCGTGACTTCTTGGACATAGTTTTCGCGCGCTTTGGCGAATACAATGATTTCGAACTCTCAGAGATGTCTCATGAAGAGCCACCATGGGAGCAGGCTCGTGCGCGACTGAAGAATGGGTGCGGAGGAGTGATCTCGCAGGCTTCCATGATCAAACACTTCAGTCCACGTCTCTCCGACCTCGATTCGGAAGAGGCCCCGCCACCATCAGATGACGAGGCAATTCGCGCGACTCTTCGAGATGATCGAGAACTTGCTGCCGCAACCGAGAAGGGTTTCAGGCAGATCGACGCAGGGAGATTCCGCCTAGTATGAACTAGCCTGACTAGACGAAAGCGATAAGGATGCAGGGCTTTGAAGTTAGACTCAGCGAACTCGCGGAGATGGTTGTTGCGGGACTCCACATTCACTACAGGGTTCAGTACGAAGCGGCACTAAAGTCGCTTCGTGCGGACCCGACGCCGACGAATCCTCGCGTGACGACTGATCTCGGTTTCCCGTATCCGGAAGATACTTGGGCGCTAACTCGGGGAGAGATCGTCATCACCTACCGGCTCCGGGACGAGCGAATCGTTGAGGTCGGAACCGTAGCGACCAAACCCGACCCAGCCCTCCATCTCTGACAGCTTGGAGAGGGCGAACACGAGCCAGCCTTGGCGGCGCAACGACACCCTGTGAACGACGATGTCCCGGACCTGGTCCGGCGGGCGCAGCGTGGCGAAATTGCGGCCTTCAACACGCTGGTGATCCGCCACCAGGACGCGGCCTACTCGCTCGCCTTCCGCTTCCTGCGCTCGCGCGAGGCCGCCGAGGACGTGACGCAGGAGTCGTTCCTGCGCGCCTGGCGCGCGATCGACGGCTTCCGCGGCGAACGCTTCCGCTCCTGGCTGCTGCGCATTGTCGCCAACGCCGCGCGCGACGAACTGCGCCGCCGCAAGCGCCGCCCGCAGCGCTCGCTGGACGAGGCGCGCGACGACTCGGATATGGCCTCGATCGACCCGGTCGAGCCGGGCCTCGGGCCGCAGCAGCGCGCGGAGCAGGCGGAGCTGCGGCAGGTGCTGGAGGGGGCGCTCGCCGAGTTGCCGGAGGACTGGCGAATGGTGGTGCTGCTCTCGGACGTGCACGGCCTCTCGTACGAGGAGATCGCGGACACGACGGGCGTGCCGCTCGGCACCGTCAAGTCGCGCTTGAGCCGTGCGCGGGGGCGGCTGCGCGACCTGCTGCGCGAGTCCGGGGAACTTTCAGGCCTCATGCAGCGTCAGGACACATAAGGTGGTGAAGTGATGCGCCTCTGGGGTTGGCGTCGGCGTCGCAACGCCGGGGACGACAAGTTCCCGGAGGGTCTCGACGCGGCCTTGGCCTGGGACGAGCAGCTCTCCGCCTACCTGGACGGCGAGCTCGACGAGCACGAGGCCGTCGCCGTCGAGGACGCCCTCGCAGATGGTCCGGCGCTCGCGCTGCAGCTCGATGAACTGCGCGTGGTCCGCGACGCGCTCGGCTCGCTCGGCGAGCTGCGCGCGCCGCGCCCGTTCACGCTGGAGGCGCCGCCCACGGCCGCGCGAGGCGCTCCGGGCAGGCTGGAGATGGTCTTCCGCATGGGCGCGATCGCCGCTGCCGTCGCGTTCGCCGTCGTGCTCACGAGCGACTTCGTGGGCCTCGGCGACGACGGTGTCGAGGGCTGGGGCATCTCCCGTCCGCGCTTCGGCGGTGGCTCGAGCGAGCAGGCAAGTGACTCGTCGCAGGAGACCGCCGCCCTCTCCGTCGCGACCACCGCCCCCACTCCTGCGCTTGCCGCCGTGGCCACGCAGACCCCGAACGCCGCCCCGACCGCTGCGCCGGTTGTCACGGCCGCTGCTGCGCCCTCGACACCCGCGGCCACTGCAATCCCGACCGCTGCCGCGACGGCCGTCCCAACCGCCACGACCGCGGCAGCGCTGGCCGCGGCGCCTGCGGAGTCGCCGGCTCCCGAGGCCGACGCGTCCTCGACGGACGGCGCTGCGCCGGAACACAGCGCCACCTCGCCGCCCCCGACGATCGATGCCCGCAGGGCAGCGCGCGAGGTCGAGCCGACGGCGGATCCCATCGCCGCCGCGCAGACGGAAGCAGAGGGCGGCTCGGCGGAGTCTGCTGCGGGGTCGGACGGCGCCGCGGACGAGGACGACAGCACGGACGCCGCCGAGGCTGCGCCTCCAGCTGCGGCGACGGCCGCAGCGCCCGCCGCCACGCCCGCGCCGGCCGCTACGGCCACGCCGGCGCCGTCGATCGGGAGTGAGCCGATCGAGGGCGAGGCAGCGGGTGGCGACGGAGGCGCCGCCGCGATGCGAACGGCCGAGCAGGGTCTGCTGCTCGCCGCCGTCGCCCTCGCCATCCTCGCGTTCGCCCTGGGCCGGCGGCGGGGCAGCGGGGCGTAGACGGAACCGCCCGCCCCGCGCCGGCGTTGTTCTCATGTACCGACATGGCGATCGGACCCCGGGGAGGGACGCAATGAGACGAGCGATGACTGTCATGGGCCTCGTGGCCCTCGCGCTCGCGAGCCTGCTGGCAGCCGCCTGCTACGACATCACCGTCGAACCAGCCCCGACGCCGGAGGATGACGGTGCCGCCAGCGAACTCAGCGCCGCGCTCGCGGCATCCGCCTACGAGAGCGGTATCTCCGTCAGCGGTACCGGCAGCGTCACGGTGACGCCCGACATCGGCGTGTTCGAGGTCGGCGTCGAGGTGACCGCAGACACGGTTGCCCTCGCCCGCAGCGGCGCCGCCGAGGCGATGCAGCGCGTCCGCGCGTCGATCACCGGCAACGGTGTCGAGGAGCGTGACATCGCCACCCGATTCTTCAACATCTACCCGCAGTACGACTACGACAACGACGACGACGGTGGGCCGCGCATCACCGGCTACACGGTCAACAACCACATCGAGGTCAAAGTCCGCGACATCGATCGCCTCTCCGACATCCTCGACCAGGCGGTCACGGCGGGCGGCGACGCGATCCGCGTCGGTGGCATCTCCTTCCGCGTCGATGAGCCGGAGCAGTACGCCGACGAGGCGCGAATGCTGGCCGTCGAGGACGCGCGCTCGAGAGCGCAGCAACTCGCCGACCTCGCGGGCGTGACGCTGGGCAGCGCACGCACGATCTCCGAGTCGTCCGGCGGATTCGTGCAGCGCGGCTTCGCCGACGCCCCGGCGGCCTTCGCCAACGACGCGTCGTCGCCGGTCTCCCCCGGCGAGAGCGAGGTCTCGGTCTCCGTCCACATCGTCTACGCGATCGACTAGCGCGACCGGCGCGGCGCGCGCGCGGTACCATCGGCGGCCCAGCGCGCACGCCCCGGAGGCGAGGCCCGGCGGTGGCGATCTCCGAGCACATGCAACTGGCCCTCGAGGAGGGCCGCCGCGCCCTTGGCTGGAGTTCGCCCAACCCGGCCGTCGGCGCGGTCGTGGTGCGCGACGGCGAGGTCGTCGGCGCGGGGCGCACGCAGCCTCCGGGAGGCGACCACGCCGAGGTCGGCGCGCTGCGCGCGGCCGGCGCGCGGGCGCGCGGGGCGACCGTCTACGTCACGCTGGAGCCCTGCGCGCACAGCGGCCGCACGCCGCCCTGCACCGCGGCGCTGATCGAGGCCGGCGTCGCCGCAGTCCGCTACGCGATCGGCGACCCGGACCCGAGCGTGAACGGCGCCGGTCGCCGCGCGCTGGAGGCCGCCGGCATCGCCGTCGAGACGGGTGACGGCGCGGAGCAGGTTGGGGCGCAGCTCGAGGGCTACCTGCACCAGCGGCGCACGGGCCGCCCCTTCGTGGTCGTCAAGTACGCGGCCTCCCTCGACGGCCGTATCGCCGCCTCCTCCGGCGATTCGCGCTGGGTCTCCGGGCCGCAGACGCTCGAGTGGGCGCACGAACAGCGCCCCGGCCTCGACGCGATCGTGGTCGGCTCCGGCACGGTGGTCGTCGATGACCCGGAGCTCACCGCGCGGCCGGGCGGCAGCAGCGAGGGCGCGCACCAGCCGCTGCGCGTCGTCGCCGACTCCCGCGGGCGCACGCCGGATGGGGCGCGCGTGCTCGCCGGCGACTCGCCGACGCTGATCGCGACGACGACCGCATCGCGCGAGGACTGGCGCGAGCGCATGGCCGCGCGCGGCGCCGAGGTGCTGCTGCTGCCGGAGTCCGACGGCCACGTGGACCTCGATGCGCTGATCCGCGCGCTCGGCGAGCGGGGCGCGCTCACGGTGCTGTTCGAGGGCGGCGGGATCCTGCTCGGCTCGCTCTTCGACGGCCGCCTGGTCGATCGCGTGCAGGCGATCATCGCGCCCGTCGTGATCGGCGCCGATGCGGCGCCCGCCGCCGTCGCCGGCCGCGGCGTCGAGCGGATGGCGCACGCCCCGCGGTTGCGCGAGGTGACCGTCACGCGGCTCGGCGAGGACACGCTGATCAGCGGCCTGCCCGCCTGGCCAGCCGGGTAGTACGCTCTCCCGGCGGAACGGGGCCGCGCATGTTCACCGGAATCATCGAAGAGGTCGGAGAAGTCCGCGCGCGCGAGGGCGGCGAGCTGGTGATCGCCTGTCGCACGATCCTCGAGGACGTCGCGCTCGGCGACTCGATCGCCGTCAACGGCGTTGACCTCACCGTGCGGACGATCGGAGACGATTCGCTCAGCTTCGACGTGATGCCGGAGACCTTCCGGCGCTCCAATCTGGGCGAGGCCGCGCCCGGCGCGCGGGTGAACCTCGAGCGCTCGGTGCGGCCGCTGGACCGGCTCTCCGGGCACATCGTGCGCGGCGTGGTGGAGACGACCTGCACGCTCGACAGCCTGACGCCCGAGGGCGAGGCGATCATCGCTCGCTACCGGCCGCCCGCGGACTACCTGCCGTACATCCTGATGAAGGGGCCGGTCTGCCTCGACGGCGCCTCGCTGACGGTGATGGCGCGCGACGAGGAGTCGTTCTCGGTCTCGCTGGTGCAGTACACGCAGGAGCACACGAACCTGACGAGCCGCCAGCCCGGTGATAGCATCAATCTTGAGACAGACCTGCTGGCCCGCTATGTCGAGCAGTTGCTGGAAGCGCGCTCACAGGGCACCTAAACCCGGCGAATCCGGGCGGCGCAGGCAAAGGCGGGGGCTGATGTCCGAGCAACCGGCGACCGGCGAGGGCGAGCCCTCGCGCGCCAGCACCTTCGACTCCAGCCTCGTACTCGAGGTCAGCGCCGCGATCGAGGAGTTCCGGCAGGGCAACCCGCTGATCATCGTCGACGACGAGGGCCGCGAGAACGAGGGCGACGTCTGCTTCCCCGCCGACGTGGTGACGCCCGATCTGATCAACTTCATGGCGGTGCACGCGCGCGGGCTGATCTGCGTCGCCATGACCGGCGAGCGCCTCGACAAGCTCGGGCTGCCGCTGATGACCGCCAACAACACCGCCCCGCTGAGCACGGCCTTCACCGTGAGCGTCGAGGCGGCCGAGGGCGTCACGACGGGCATCTCCGCCGGCGACCGCGCCCGCACCGTCGAGGTGCTCGTGGATCCGAACGCCGGCCCGGAGCATCTGACGCAGCCGGGGCACATGTTCCCGCTGCGAGCGCGCGAGGGCGGCGTGCTGGTGCGCGCGGGGCAGACGGAAGCCTCGGTGGACCTCGCGAAGCTGGCGGGCCGCTACCCGGCAGCCGTGATCTGCGAAATCATGCGCGAGGACGGCACGATGGCGCGGATGCCGGACCTGATCGAGTTCGGGCGCCACCACGGCATGAGCATCGTCACCGTCAACGACCTGATCGCCTACCGCCTGCGCATGGACTCGCTGATCGAGCGCGTCGCCGAGTCGTCGCTGCCGACCGCCTACGGCGAGTTTCGCGCCATCAGCTACCGCACGCTGATCGACGCGAAGGAGCACCAGGCCTTCGTGATGGGCAACGTCGACACCGAGGACCCCATCCTCGCCCGTGTCCACGACCAGTGCGTCACCGGCGACGTCTTCGGCTCGCTGCGCTGCGACTGCGGCGAGCAGCTCGAGGAAGCGATCCGCCGCGTCGCCAACGCCGGACGCGGCGTGATCGTCTACATGGACCAGGAAGGCCGCGGCATCGGCCTGCACAACAAGATCCGCGCCTACCGCCTGCAGGACAGCGGCATGGACACCGTCGAGGCGAACGAGGCGCTCGGCCTGCCCGCCGACGGGCGCGAGTACGGCATCGGCATGCAGATCCTCGTCGACCTCGGCGTGCGCAAGCTGCGCCTCATGACGAACAACCCGACGAAGCGATCCGGGCTGGAGGGCTTCGGCCTCGAGATCGTCGAACGCGTGCCTATCGAGGTCGAGCCGAACGCGCACAACGCGGACTACCTGCGGACGAAGCGCGAGAAGATGGGCCACATGCTGGAATCAGAAGACCTGAACTAGCGTGGTCGACTACGAGGGCGGCCTCTACGGATCGGATCTGCGCCTCGCGGTCGTGGTCTCGCGCTTCAACGAGATCGTGACGGAGCCGCTGCTGCGCGGCGCGCTCGCCACCGCTCGCGACCAAGGCGTCGGCGAGGACTCACTCGACATCGTGCGTGTGCCCGGTGCGTTCGAGTTGCCGCAGGCGGCGCGGCGGCTGGCGGGCATGGGCCGCTACGACGCGATCGTCTGCCTCGGTGCGGTCGTGCGCGGCGAGACGCCGCACTTCGATTACGTGTGCAATGAGGCGGCGCGAGGGATTACGATGGTGGCGCAGGAATTTAATCTGCCCGTCGCCTTTGGCGTACTCACCTGCGACACGATGGCGCAGGCGCGCGCCCGCTCCGGCGGCTCCGCGGGCAACAAGGGCGACGAGGCAATGCGCGCGGCGCTCGAGATGGCCAACCTGTTCCGGAAGATCGGCTAGTTCCGCGCCGCCGCGACAGAGCCGCATCACACAGGAGAGATGATCGTGAGTCGACTCCCCGACGATCTCAAACATCCCAGCGGCGGCGAACGCCTGCAAGGCGCGGCGACGGACGCCGTGCGGCTGGCGCACCGCGGCCTCGAGCGCTTCCCGGATCTGGTCAAGCGCCACAAGTTCATCGCCGGCGGCGCGGCGGTCTCCTCATCCCTGCTGGTGCTCGCCGGCGTCGCGATCGCGCGGCGGCTGCGCAGCGGCCAGAGCGAGGAAGAGGCGCTCGCCTCGCTCACCGAGGAGGAGCTCACCGGCCAGCGCGACGAGCGCGAGCACTGGACCCAGGACGCAGACGAGGACGAATCCCCGACTGAGGATGACGCTGCCGCCGATGACGAGCCCACGGCGGAGGGCAGCGTCATCGAGATCGAGGCGGTCGGCGACGCGGTCCCGCAGGGGAACGGGCACGCCCCGGACGATGTCGTCGTGAAGCAAGACGTGATCCCCGCAAAGCGCGGCCTGTAGCAGCGGGCCGCGGAGGCCCCACGCTCTAGCCCCCTGCAACGGAGAGCCCTCACCTCCGCCCTCGCCCTCTCGGGGAGAGGGGGCCGGATGTCCTCGATAGCTGCGCCTCAGTCTCCCAGCGCGGCGGGGCGTGGGCGGCGCAGCGCTCCGGGCGGGGGTGTGGGGGCGCAGCCCCCACATGAAAGAAAAGTCCGGGGGTGGGTGGGCGGGCCAGAGCGGCGCGCAGCGCGTGCTCGTCCGGGATGGGGGTGTGGGGGGGCGCAGCCCCCCACAAGAGACGCTCTGGCAGTCGCGGCGCGTTGCGGCGCCGATCCGATCGGGGCGTGCGGCTCCTCTCGCCGCGCTGGCGCGGGCGGGCGGGAGTTTTGCAGAGCGGAGCCCCCACAGGAAAGAAATCCGAGGGTCGCAGGCGACAGTGACGGCCGCATCCGGGTGGGTGGCCCAGCAGCCAGAGCCTCCGGAACGCGCGGTACTTTCCGGCCGCGCTCCGCGCGCGAGCGTGCTCGTCCGGGATGGGGGTGTGGGGGGCGCAGCCCCCCACAGGAGAGACCTCGCCGCTCACCGTAGCATCGGGGCGCAGGCGGACCGTGGTCACCGCGCGCTTCGTCCGCGCGTGCTCGTCCGGGATGGGGGTGTGGGGGGCGCAGCCCCCCACAGGAGAGACGCGCTTTGGCTCGCCACGCTGCGGTACGCTCCCTCACGGGGACTGGAACCGTGGAGCGGACGCTTCCGCGCCGGATCGCACACTTCGACCTCGATACGTTCTTCGTGTCCGTGGAGCGCGCGCGCGACCCCTCGCTGAGGGGTAAGCTGGTGCTCGTGGGCGGGCGCGGCGGGCGCGGCGTCGTCGCGAGCGCCTCGTACGAGTCGCGCCGCTACGGCTGCCATTCCGCCCAGCCGATGGCGCAGGCGCTCCGCCTCTGCCCCGAGGCGATCGTCGTCCCGCCCGATTTCGAGCGTTACGGCGCCTGCTCGCGCGCGTTCCACGCGATCCTGCGCGAGTCGGCGCCGATCGTGGAGCCGGGCGGCATCGACGAGGCCTACGCGGATCTGACCGGCCTCGGCGAAGGCGGCACGGGCGCCCGCGCAGCCGCCGAGCGGGTCCGTACTCGCACCCGCGAGGAGCTGGACCTGCCCGTCTCGGCCTGCATCGCCGGCTCGCGCACCACGGCCAAGGTAGGCAGCGACCGCGCGAAGCCGGACGGGCTGCTCGAGGTGCCCCCGGGCGGGGATGCGGAGTTCCTCGCGCCGCTGCCGCTGCGCGATCTGCCGCTGGTCGGCCCTCGCTTCGGGGAGCAACTGACCGTGCTGGAGGTGCGCACGATCGGCGATGCGGCGGCGCTCGACCGCCGCTGGCTGGAGCGGCGCTTCGGCAAGGCGGGACTGCTGCTCGCCGACCGCGCGCGCGGCATCGATCCGGCGCCCGTCAGCGACGGCGGCCGCGGCGCAAAGTCGATCTCGCGCGAAGTCACCTTCGAGGAGGACGTGAGCGACCTCGACGAGCTGCGGCGCACGCTGCGCGCGCACGCCGAGCGCGTCGGCGCCGACCTGCGGCGGCAGGGCCGGCGCGCGCGCACGGTCACGCTCAAGCTGCGCTGGTCGGACTTCACCACGCTCACGCGCAGCCGCACCGTCGCGCAGCCCGTGCAGCTGACCGACGAGCTCGCCGGCCTCGGCGTCGCGCTGCTCGACGAACTGCTCGGGCGCGAGCGGATGCGGCCCGTGCGGCTGATCGGCCTCGGCGCCTCGAACCTCGTCGAGGACGCCGTGCAGCTCGGCTTCGACGACGGCGCGGCGCGGAGGGCGGCGAACGTCGACCGCGCGCTCGACGAGATTCGCGGCCGCTACGGCGGCGAGTCCGTGCGCCGCGGCCTGCGGCGGGGGCGCAAGGAACCCCGCGAGTAGGCGAGCCAACGGCGGTACCGAGGAATCTACGCAAACCTTCGCGCATGGCCTGCGCGCGTTCGTCTCTACCGCGCATCGTTGCTACGCTGCGTTCGCCCGAAGAAAAACCTCTCAGGTCTCATCACCAGATAGGTAGATTTGCGTGGTATTGAATCAGGACGCCGCAGCGCGCTCCGCACCGCGATCGGGGCCGAACTGGGTCAATCTCGGCCGCGCTTGCGAGATCCTCGGCGTCAACCAGTCGACCGTGCGCCGCTGGGCGGACTCGGGCCAGATCCGCTGCTTCCGCACGCCCGGCGGGCATCGCCGCTTCGCCGAGGAAGACCTGCTCTTGCTGACCCGAGGCGGCCCCGGCGGCGACCTCGGTGCTGCCGCCGTCTCGCAGATCCGCCGCAAGCTGAGCGCAGGGCGCGGCGGGACGGGCTGGTACCAGGAGATCGGGCAGTCCGAGCGCGACGCGCTGCGGCCACTCGGACGGCGCCTCGTCGAGCTGGTCGGCGAGTACATCGCGGCGCAGCGTCCGCGCGGCGAGATCGAGACCGAGGTCGACGAGATCGGCCGCCACTACGGCGAGCTGCTGGTGGAGCGCGGGACGCCGCTGCGCCGCGCGATGGAGGCCTTCACGTTCTTCCGCCGCTCGCTCGACGAGACGGCGAAGCAGATGGCGGAACGCAACCGTATGGACGCAGGCGAGGCCGCCGAGGCGCGGGAACGCATCGGCGGCCTCGCCGACCGCGTGCTGCTCGGCGTCAGCGTCGCTTACGACGGGGGGTAGGGAGCAGCGTGGGCTACTACCCGATCTTCGTGGAGATGGACGGCCGGCGCGTGCTGCTGGTGGGCGGCGGCCGCGTCGCCGACGAGAAGCTCGGCAAGCTCGTCGACGCGGGCGCGGACGTGACCATCGTCGCGCCGGAGCTGATCCCGCCCGTGCGCGGGGCCGTCGATCGCGGCCTCGCGACGTGGCGTCCCCGCGTCTACGAGCGCGGCGACGTGCGCGACTTCGAGGTGGTGATGATCGCCACCGACGACGGCGCCGTGAACGCGGGCATCGCCGACGAGGCGCGTGAGCTCGGCATCTGGGTCAACGCCGCCGACGACGCAGCGAACTGCGACTTCATCCTGCCCTCGCTCGCGAAGCGCGGCCGCATCGCCCTCGCGGCCTCCACCGGCGGCGCGAGCCCGGCGCTGGCGCGCTGGCTGCGCGAACGCCTCGAGGAGTTCCTGAGCGACGAGGTGACGGCGCTCGGCGATCTGCTCGCGGAGGTCCGCGTGCAGGCCCGCGAGCGCGACCGCGAGTGCGCGGCCAGTTGCGAGCGCACGCGCCCGCCCCCGCCGCTGCTTTGCGAGGCCTGCCCGAACCGCATCGCGAGCGACACCTGGCAGGCCGCCATCGACGACGAACTGCGATCGCTGCTGCGCTCCGGCGACTACGAGGCGGCCCACGCCCGCCTCGTGGCCTCGCTCGGCCTCGACCGGCCGCTCGCGATCGCGGAGTGGCAAGGACAGCCGGCATGACGGCGGAGAGGGCGACGATGCTCACGATGGTCGGCGTCAGCCACCGCAACGCACCGCTCTCGGTGCGCGAGCGCTTTGCGATCCCCGCGGATGCGCTGCCAGACGTTCGGCACGAGGTGGCCGAGCGCTTCGGCTCGGGCGCGATCGTCGCCACCTGCAACCGGCTCGAGCTGTACGTGCCCGGCGACCACGAATCCGGGGAGCTCGCGGGCTTCCTCTGCGAGGCGGCGGGCGCCGACCCCGACATCGGCGAGCGCTACCTGTTGCCGCGCCGCGACGACGAGGCGGTGAGCCACCTCTACGCCGTCGCCGCGGGCATCGACTCGATGGTGGTCGGTGAGTCCGAGATCCTCGGGCAGGTCCGCTCCTCGTTCGCGGGGACGGTCGCGGCCGGGGCGGACACGGCGCTGCTCTCGCGGCTCTTCCACACCGCGATCCGCGTCGGGCGTCGCGCCCGCAGCGAGACCGCGATCGGGCACGGCGCACTCTCGATCTCCTCGATCGCCGCGCAGCAGGCGCGTGAGCTCGTCGCCGACCCCGCGAGCGCCGCGGTGCTCGTGATCGGCGCCGGCGAGGCCGGGAGGCTGGCCGCCGCCTCGCTCGTCGATCACGGCGTGGGCTCGATCGCCGTCAGCAACCGCACCGAGTCGCGGGCGGAAGCGCTCGCCGAGGAGCTTGGCGGGCGCAGCGTGCCCTACGGCAGCCTCGGCACGGAGCTCGCGGGGGCCGACGTCGTCATCGCAGCCACCGACGCGCCGGAGCCCGTGCTGAACAGCGGCCGCGTCGCAAGCGCGCTCGTGCGCCGCGAGGGCGCGCCGCAGCTGATCATCGACATCGGCGTGCCGCGCGCCTGCGATCCCGCCGTCGGCGCCATCCCCGGCGTCACCTACCGCGACATTGACGACCTCCAGGAGATCGCCGCCACGCACGCGCACGCCCGTGCCGCCGAGGTGCAGGCCGTGGAGCGGCTCGTCGCGGAGGAGACGGCGCGCTTCCTCGAGTGGTGGGAGCACCTGCAGGTCGCGCCGACGATCGCCGCGCTCAGCGAGCGGGCCGAGCAACTGCGCCGCGCCGAGCTGGCGCGCACGCTGCGGGGGCTCGACCTCGACGATGGCGAACGCCAGCGCGTCGAGGCGATGACGAAGGCGCTCGTACGCCAGATCCTGCATGACCCGATCTCCGCCCTGCGCGAGCGCGGCGACCGCGACGTCTACGTGGACGCGGTCCGGCACCTCTTCCGCCTCGACGAGCCGGCGGACCCGCCCGCGGCGCCTTGACCCCGCTGCGCCTCGCCACGCGCGGCTCGCGCCTGGCGCTCGCACAAAGCGAGCTCGTCGCCGGCGCCCTGCGCACACAGCATCCCGGCCTCGAGATCGAGTTCGTGCGCGTCCGCACCGAGGGCGACATCGACCGCAGCTCGCCACTCACGGAGATCGGCGGGCGCGGCGTGTTCGTGCGCGCGGTCGAGCAGGCGCTGCTCGACGGGCGGGCGGAGATCGCCGTGCACTCGCTCAAGGACGTGCCCACCGCCGCGCCGGAGGGGCTGACGCTGGCCGCGATCCTGCCGCGCGGCGACCCGCGCGACGTGCTCGTCGCCTCGGGCGGACGGCGGCTCGCCGCGCTGCCGTCCGGCGCGCGGGTCGGCAGCGGCTCGCGTCGGCGCGCGCTGCTGCTGCGCGCGCTGCGCCCGGACATCGAGGTCGCCCCGATCCGCGGCAACGTCGACACGCGCCTCGACAAGGTGGCGAGCGGCGAGTACGACGCCGTCGTGCTGGCGGCGGCCGGCCTCGCGCGCCTCGGGCGGCTGGATGAGGCGACCCAGCTGTTCGAGCCGATGGAGTTCCTGCCCTCGCCGGGGCAGGGCGCGCTCGCCGTCCAGTGCCGCAGCGACGACGCGGCCACGCAAGAGTTGCTGGCCAGTCTCGACGACGCGGCCACGCGTGCCGCCGTCGAGGCCGAGCGCGGCATCCTCGCCGAGCTCGGAAGCGGCTGCTCCGTTCCGGTCGGCGCCTACGCGCAGGTCGCGGACGGCCTGCTCGCCCTGCGCGCGATGATCGGCGACGAGGCGGCCGAGCAGGCACGCTTCGGTGACGCCACCGGCCCCGCCGACGAGGCCGAGGAGCTTGGGCGCGGCCTCGCGGCGCGGCTCGGCGCGGCGGCGGCGGACGGGGACGAGCCGCGATGAGCGCGCCGCAGCCCGAGGCCGGCCACGTCTGGCTCGTCGGCGCGGGGCCGGGCGATCCGGGGCTCGTCACGCAGGGCGGCCTGCAGGCGCTGCGCGAGGCCGAGGTCGTGCTCTACGACCGCCTCGCCCCGGCCGCGCTGCTCGATGCCTGCGCCGCTGGCGCGGAGCGCATCGACGTCGGCAAGGCACCGGGCCGCGTGGCGCTGACGCAGGAGCAGATCAACGCCGCCCTCGTCGCCCACGCGCGCGCGGGCAAGCGCGTCGTGCGCCTCAAGGGCGGCGACCCGTTCGTCTTCGGGCGCGGCGGCGAGGAGCTGGAGGCGCTCGCGGACGCGGGCCTCGAGGCGACCGTCGTGCCGGGCGTGACCTCGGCGATCGGCGGAGTCGCAGCGGCCGGCATCCCGGTCACGCACCGCGGCGTCGCCGCCAGCTTCGCAGTCGTCACCGGCCACGAGGATCCCGCCAAGCCCGCCTCGCAGGTGCGCTGGGCGGAGCTGGCGACTGCGGCCGACACGCTCGTCGTGCTGATGGGCGTCGGCCGCCTCGAGGGCATCGCGCGCGCGCTGATCGAGGGCGGACGGTCGCTCTCGACGCCGAGCGCGCTGATCGTCGAGGCGACGACGCCGCGCCAGCGCGTGGTCGAGGCGCCGCTGGAGGAGATCGCGGCGGCGGCGCGCGAGGCCGGGGTGCAGCCTCCGGCGCTGCTTGTCGTCGGCGAAGTCGTCACGCTGCGCGAGCGCCTCGCGCCGGCGCTGCGTCGCCCGCTGGCCGGCTGGCGCGTGCTGGTCACGCGCACGCGGCGGCAGGCCTCGAGCCTCGCCGAGGCGCTGGTCGCGGAGGGCGCCGAGCCCGTGCTGCTGCCCGCGATCGAGATCGCCCGCCGCGCCGACCCCGAGGCCGTGCGCCCCGCCATCGAGGCGTTGCGTGCGCATGCCTACGACTGGGTCGCCTTCACCTCCGGCAACGCCGTCGAGGCCTGGTTCGACCTCGTGCGCGAGGCGGGCGAGGACGCCCGGCTCTTCTCTGGCGCCCGCATCGCCGCCGTCGGCGCGGCGACGGCGCGCGCCCTCGAAGCGCGCGGGCTGAGCGCCGACCTGCTGCCGCCGCGCGCGAGCGGCGAGGGCGTCGCCGAGGCGCTGCTGGAGTGCGGCGGCGAGGGCGCGCGCGTGCTGGTCCCGCGCGCCGAGCGCGCCGACCCGGCGCTGGTCGAGCGCCTGCGCGCGGCGGGCGCCTCGGTGGACGAGGTCACGCTCTACCTCGCGGCCCCGCCCGCCGACCCGCCGCCCGAGGTGCTGGCGGCGCTGCGCGCCGGCGAGATCGAGGCGCTGACGTTCACCTCGTCCTCGACGGTACGCAACCTCGCCGCGCTGCTCGGCGGGGACCTCGAGGCGCTGCGCAACGCCGTCGTCGCCTGCATCGGCCCGCAGACCGCCGAAGCCGCGCGCGAGGCAGGCCTGCCGCCGCAGGTGATCGCCGAGCGCCCCTCGGTCGACGCACTCGTGGCGGCGCTGCGAAGATACGCAGCGAGGGAGGCGTGATGGCGGCTACGCCGCCGCGGCCCTCAGGCGCGCCAGAGTTTCCGTTTCGCGGATGACTTCGTCCATGTAGGGCATCCGGTCGTGCGGCACGGGATAGCGCCGCGCCTCCGCCCCATCGGGGTGGAAGTCGTGACGGTGCAGCGTGGCCACGTCCTCGCCGTAGTTGTCGTAGCGGAACAGCGGGATGCTCTCCCCGTCGGGCGGCTGCCACAGCGCCATGTAGCGGTACGCGGTCGTGCGGACGCGCGGGTCCTCCTCGTTCGCATCGCCGATCGCCTGCAGATCCTTGCGCACGTCGAGCACGCCGCCGCTCCTCGTGCGCACTCGCCCGCTCAAACGGACGCCGCCCTCGAGGCGGACGAAATCGAGTGTGTCGGACACCACGACGCCCTCGGCGCGCAGCAGGTCCATCTGTCGGTCGTGGACTAGTTGATAGTTCCCGTACCGTTGAGGGCGGCGTACGTGTCGCTCTTGAGAATCTGCTTCAGGCGGTGGTGGTCCATCAGCCACAGGCAGATCTCATCCGTCTCACGCTCGGTTCCCGCGAGTACCGCGTTCCACATGTATTCGGACGTGCACTCGTAGCGGAACTCCATCTTGCGGATGTTCGCCCGCAACTCCTCGAGTTCCGTCTCTAGCGGGATGACCGGCAGATCCTGAAAGGCCGTACCCACGACGCGCTCCCGTTCCCTCGGCGAGGATTATCATATCCTCGACGCCCTCGCCGCCACCACAGAGGAGGCTGCCCCATGACCATCGCCACACGCACGCGGGCGTTCGCGCGCACGAGGAGGCTGCGCAGCTCCGAGGCGCTGCGCGGACTGGTGCGCGAGACGCGCCTCGACCCCGCCTCGTTCGTCTATCCGCTGTTCGTGACCGAGGGCTCGGGCGTGCGCCAGCCGATCGGCTCGATGCCCGGGCAGGCGCGGCTCTCGACCGACATGCTCGCCGCCGAGGCGGCCGAGCTGCGCGACCTCGGCGTGCGCGCCGTGCTGCTCTTCGGGGTGCCCGATCACAAGGACGCCGAGGGCAGCGGCGCCTGGGCGACCGACGGCATCACGCAGCAGGCCATCGCGGCGCTCAAGCAGGCCGACCCCTCGCTCGCCGTGATCGCCGACGTCTGCCTCTGCGAGTACACCGAACACGGCCACTGCGGACCGCTCGACGCCCGCGGCCAGGTGGAGAACGACGCCGCGATCGAGCTGCTCGCCCGCACCTCGGTCTCGCTCGCCGAGGCGGGCGTCGACATGGTCGCACCCTCGGACATGATGGACGGGCGCGTCGGCGCGATCCGCGAGGCGCTCGACGAGTCCGGCTTCGCGCAGTTGCCGATCATGGCCTACAGCGCGAAGTACGCCTCGGCCTTCTACGGGCCGTTCCGCGAGGCCGCCGACTCGGCCCCGCAGTTCGGCGACCGCCGCGGCTACCAGATGGACCCGCCGAACGTGCGCGAGGCAGTGCGCGAGGCCGCGATCGACGTCGCCGAGCAGGCCGACATCGTGATGGTGAAGCCCGCGCTCGCCTACCTCGACGTGGTGCGCGCGGTGCGCGACTCGACCGAACTGCCGCTCGCGGCGTACAACGTCTCCGGCGAGTACGCGATGTTGAAGGCGGCGGCCGCGCAGGGCTGGATCGACGAGCGCGCCGCCGTCCTCGAGGCGCTGACCGGGATCCGCCGCGCCGGCGCCGACATCCTCATCACGTACCACGCGAAGGAGGCGGCGCGCTGGCTACGCGAGACGCGGTGACGACGGCCGACGACGCGCCCGCCGAGCGCGCGCCCTTCGACGCGAGCACGATCCGCGCCGTCGCCTTCGACGGCTACGGCACGCTCCTCGACTGGGACTTCCGCGAGGCGCTGCGCGAGGCGCTCGACCAGCAGGGCCTCGCCGTCGAGGACTTCGAGGAGACGGCGAAGAGCTTCACGAAGGCCTGGAACAGGGTGAGCCCCTGGGGCGACCGCGTCGACGACGAGGGCAAGCCGGACCGCGAGTACATGCTCCACGGGCCCGTGCCCGAGTTCATCACCACCTGGGAGATCTGGCGGCGACAGTTCGCCTGGGTCTTCGAGGACCAGGGCCTCGAGGGCGACCCGGCCGCCGGCGCCGACCACTTCCGCGAGGTGCTGAGCTTCGCGCCCGCCTATCCGGACGCGCACGACGTGCTGGAGGCCCTCGACGCCGCGGGCTACCGCCTGGCCCTGCTCTCGAACGCGGACGAGGACTTCCTGCCGAGCGCGGTCTCGCACAACCGGCTGCGCTTCTCCGTGATCCAGACCTCCGAATCGCTCCGCATCTACAAGCCGCATCGCGACGCCTTCGAGGAGACGTGCCGTCGCCTCGGATGCGCCCCTGCCCAGGTGCTCTACGTCGGCGACTCCCTGCAGGCCGACGTGCTGGGCGCCGACCACGCCGGGCTGCCCGTCGCCTGGGTGCGACGCGAGGAGGACGCCGAACTGCGCGCGGACTCGCCCACGCCGGCCCTCGAGGTGACGGAGCTGTCCGAGGTGGCGGAGGCGCTCGGCGTGCCCTTGCAGAGCGCGGTCGCCTCGTGAGCGCCGACGCGGCAGGCCCCTCGCTCGAACGCTCGCGGGCGCTGATGGCGCGGGCGCAGGCCGTGCTCCCCGGCGGCGTCAACTCGCCGGCGCGCGCCTACCGCGCGGTCGGCGGCGACCCGGTCGTGCTCGCCAGCGGCGCGGGCGCGATCGTCGCCGACGCCGACGGCAACGAGTACGTCGACTACCTCGGATCGTTCGGTCCGCTGATCCTCGGCCACGCGCACCCGGCGGTGGTGGATGCGGTCGCGCAGGCGGCGGCGCAGGGCACCTCGTTCGGCGCGCCGACCGAGGCTGAGCTGGAGCTCGCTGAACTGGTCGTCGAGGCGCTGCCCTCGGTGGAGATGGTGCGCTTCGTCAACTCCGGGACCGAGGCGGTGATGAGCGCGCTGCGGCTCGCCCGCGCGGCCACGGGGCGCGATCTGATCGTGAAGTTCGAGGGCGGCTACCACGGGCACTCGGACGGCCTGCTCGCCGCTGCCGGCTCGGGCGTCGCCACCCTCGGGCTGCCGGACTCGCCCGGCGTGCCCGCGGCCTTCGCCGCGCAGACGCTGCTCGCCCCCTACAACGACGCCGCGGCCGTCGAGGCGATCTTCGAGGCGCACCCGGGCGCCGTCGCCGCTGTCATCGTCGAGCCCGTCGCCGGGAATATGGGCGTCGTGCCGCCGCGCGACGGCTTCCTCGAGGCGCTGCGCGGGCTCTGCGACGCGCACGGCGCGCTGCTCGTCTTCGACGAGGTGATCACCGGCTTCCGCGTCGGCTGGTCCGGCGCGCAGGGCCGCTACGGCGTGCGTCCGGACCTCACGACGCTCGGCAAGGTGATCGGCGGTGGCCTGCCGGTCGGCGCCTACGGCGGGCCGCGCGAGCTGCTGGAGCAGATGGCCCCGGCCGGAGGCGTCTACCAGGCCGGCACGCTCTCCGGCAATCCGCTGGCGATGGCCGCCGGCCTCGCGACGCTGCGCACGCTGCAGGACGACGAGGCCGCCTACGCGCGCCTCGAGGCACTCGCCGCGCTGCTCGCCGACGGGGTGACCGAGGCGGCGCGCGACGCGGGCATCCCGTTCGCCGTCGCGCGCGTCGGCTCGGCGCTGACCGGCTTCTTCCGCGCCGAGGCGCCGCGCGACTACGCCGAGGCGGCGCAGAGCGACACGGCGCGCTTCGCCCGCTTCCACCGCGCGCTGCTCGATGGCGGCGTCATGCTGCCGCCCTCGCAGTTCGAGGCCTGGTTCGTCTCGCTCGCCCACGACGAGGCGCTGATCGAGCGCACCGTCGAGGCCGTCGCCGGCGCGCTGCGCGAGGCCGCCTCCGAGGCATAGCACCTACGTCTCGCTCACCCGCTCACGCGTCGCGAGACCCGCGGCCGCGTCGCTGCGTGCAGCCCGCGCGCGGGGGCCGAGGGAACCAGTCGCCGTTCTGGGACGTACCTACCTGCAACACCGGATACACGGGGCGAGCGCTCCGCACCGGCTCCGCAGGGAGGCCCCAGATGAGAGCAGTGATCCTCGCAATCGGCATCGTCCTGGCCTTCGCCGCCCTCGCCACGTCCACGTTCGCCCGGCTCTCCGGGCGCGACAGCTCATGGGCGCGGGTGGCGTCCGGCGCGCTTACCCTGGCGGCGCTCGGGGCCGCCCTCGTGCTGCTCGCCTGCAGCGATGATGACGATGACGAGGCCGCGGCGCCAGCGGCGTCGGCGGCGCAGATCCAGTACACCGTTACCGCGGCGCCAACTGCGGCGGCGACGGCTGCGTCCCACTTCATCCAAGCGGCGGCAACGGCTGCGCCCCCGGAGGCCGGCGGCTCGGCCAACCCCAACGACCGGCCGCTTCCCCTGATGTACTTCGAGGGCCACGGCGTCAATCCATTCATCGATGCCGACGAGGATGCGCTCTCGACCTTCGCGCTGGACGGCGACACCGCGTCCTACGAGATCCTCGCGCTCTACCTCGCCCAGCCGGCCCTGCCGCCCCCGGACGCAGTGCGGGTCGAGGAGTTCATCAACAGCCTGCCGCAGGACTACCCGGCCGCCGAAGGCGCCCTCGGACTGCACCTCGACGCCGCGCCTTCGCCGTTCGGGGAGGAGGGCTACGTGCTGCTGCGAGTTGGCGTGAGCAACCCCGCGCCGCGGACCGAGCGCGGTCCGGTCTCGCTGATCTTCGTCGTCGACATCTCCGGCTCGATGGAGTCGGATAACCGCCTCGGCGTGGCCAAGGACGTCATCGCCGGCCTCGTCGAGATGCTTGGCCCGGAGGACCGCGCCGCCCTTGTCACCTACGGCGCCCAGGCCAACCTGGTCCGCGGGTTCACGGGCGGCGACCGCCGGCAGGAGATCGCCGACGCCGCACGGGCGCTGATCACCGGGGGCAGCACCTACGCGGAGGAAGGGCTGCGTCTCGCCTACGACCTGGCCGACAAGGAGATCGAGCGCGGCCACCAGGTCCGGATCGTCCTCTTCTCGGACGGCGTCGCAAACGTCGGCGCGACCGGACCCGACTCGATCCTCGGGTTGGTCGACCAGCAAGCGCAGCGGCAGGCCACGCTCACCTCGATCGGCGTCGGCATCAGCGGCAACTACAACGATGTGTTGCTGGAGGCGCTCGCCAACCGCGGCAACGGCACGTACCACTACCTGGCCGACCGCGAGGCCGCCAACCGCTACCTCGAGGAGAGCGCCCAGGGCGTCTTCACCGAGACGGCCCGCGACGCCCGCATCCAGGTTGAGTTCAACCCGGCGACAGTCCGCAAGTACCGGCTCATCGGGTACGAGAACCGCGCTGTCTCGGACGAGGACTTCCGCGACGATTCGCTGGACTTCGGGGAGCCCGGCTTCGCCCGGGACGTGACGGCGCTCTACGAGCTGCGCCTCGAAGACGAGGCCGCCGCGGACGGCGTGCTGGCCACCGCGCGGCTGCGCTGGCTCGACCCGGACACCAGCGAGGCGACCGAGATCGAGGCTGACATCTCGGTAGCCGAGGTGGCCGCCGAGATCGGAGCGGCCAGCCCGTACTTCCGCCAGACCGCCGCCGCCGCCGAGTTCGCCGAACTGCTGCGCAAGTCCTTCTGGGCGCAGTGCGGGAGCATCGATGCGGTCTCGGAACTCCTCGACGGCGCGAGCGCCGAGCTGGGCGAGCAGCGGGACTACCGGGAGCTGGTGCGCCGCGTGGGCGCTGCCTCGGAGCTGTTCGAGCCCTACTGCTCGTAGCGGGGTGAGCCGGGGCCGCCGCGCACCGGCCCCGGCTCGTGCGGAGCGGTGTCCGCCACGAGGCTGACGGCCGCCGGGCCGCCCGGATAGCCTCGAGACTGGATCGACGCCTGCGCATCGGCTGATTGCCGCGGCGGGTGCTCACCCGTATACTCGCCTCGCGGGCTCAGGCGCGCAGCGCTTGAGCGGTTTGGTGGCATGCAGCTTACGGTTCAACAGGAAGACCTCCACCGTGGGCTCAGCGCGGTATCTCGCGCCGTCCCCGCGCGCTCGCCCCTGCCCATCGCCGGCCACATCCTCCTCGAAACGCGCGACGAGAGCCTGACGCTCTCGGCGACGGATGCCGAGACGATCGCGATCACCTACACGATCCCGGCGGCAATCGAGGAGGCAGGGGCGATCACGCTGCCCTCGCGGCTGCTCTCCGACTTCGTCGCCTCGCTCCCGCAGCAGCCAATCAGCCTCTCGCTCGCCGAGCGCTCCCGCCAGGTCAGCCTCTCCTGTGCCCGCAACGAGGCCTCGATCGGCGGGCAGAGCGCCGATGACTTCCCGCCGATCCCGCCCGTCGAGGACGGCGACTCGCTTTCGCTCGACTCCGCCGCGCTGCGGCGCGCGATCAACCAGGTGGTCTTCGCCGCCGCGACCGACAACTCGCGGCCCGTGCTCACCGGCGTCCACTTCGGAATCAAGGGCGCGCAGTTGCGGCTCGCTGCCGCCGACGGCTTCCGCCTCGCGGTCCACACCATGGAGCTCGACGACGCCCCCGCCGAGCGTGAGGCGATCGTCCCCGCGCGCGCCCTCGGCGAGCTCTCGCGCATGCTCGCAGAGGTCCAGGAGCCGGCGGAGATGCGCTTCAACCCCGTCGGCACGCAGGTGCTCTTCGACCTCGGCCACGCGACGCTCAGCGCCACGCTGCTGCAGGGCACGTTCCCCAACTACGACCAGCTGATCCCGAGTTCGCATGCGACCCGCACGGAGATCGCCGTGGCCGAGTTCATGCGCGAGACGCGCATCGCCTCGATCTTCGCGCGCGACGGCTCTGGCATCGTGCGGCTCATCGCCACGCCCGGCGAGGACTCCGCACCCGGGCGGCTGCTGATCACCGCGCGCGCCGAGGAGTTGGGCAACAACGAGGGCGAACTGGACGCCATGGTCGACGGCGAAGAGGCGAAGATCGCCTTCAACAGCCGCTATCTGACCGAGGTCCTGCAAGTCATCGACGCCGACCGTGTCGCCATCGAGACCAGCTCCCCCTCAAGCCCCGGCGTCCTCCGCCCCGTCGGCGACGACCGCTACACCCACGTCGTCATGCCGATGTTTGTTCAATGGTAGCAAAATTTCCCCCCGTTCCCGGCTCGATCAAGGGCACCTCGACCCGGATCTCGGCCCCCTCGGGCGAGACCTCGATCCGGGCCTCCAAGGCCTGAGCGAGCAGCACCAACTCGTCCCCATCGGCCCTCTGCACCCACTCGCTGGTGAAGGCGAGCGCCTCCGGCATGCGCTCGCGCAACACCTCGGGGTCGCAGCCTGGCTCGGCTTCCGCGAGCAGGCGCGCCTGCCCGCGCTCCAACGCCGCCTTGCGAGTCACCAGCGCGGCGCCCTTCTCGTCGAGCAGCGCCTTCTCGATCTGACCGTCTCGCGACGTGAACCCTGCTGCTACCCCCAACGCGAGGGCGCAATGCTAGCAGGCTGCTGAAAAACCCCTGAGGGCGCGAAACGGAGCGTTTCGAGGCACCCCGGAGTTTGGGAAAGGGCCTGAAAACAAAGGGTTTCTTGGGGCCGCAGGCGGTCGGATTCCGGGCCGAGACCGTCCCAGACGCCTTTTTCATCACCCTGCTGAGGCTGTCGCACGGAAACCCCCGAGCGAGGTGGCATCACAGTAGGATGCTGCCATGGCGGCGGAGCCGGGCGGAGTGATTCGGGGCGGTGCCGCCGTGACCCAGCGCTTCCTGCCGTGCGAGCGTGACCAGCAATACCTGATGACCCGCCAGCCTCGCGCGACTGGCTGCCCGAGGACCACCTCGCGTGGTTCGTGCTCGATGCGGTGAGTCAGCTCGACCTCACGGGCGTTCTACGCCGCGCTACCGGCGAGGACGGCTCTTGAGGCTGGGCGGACTTCCTGGCGTACGAGCCCTCGCATCCCGCTGGTCGCGACTCGTGCTCTATGCCTACTGCGAGGGCGAGCGCTCGCAAGCCGCCGGATCGAACGGCGCTCGCCGCGAGGACATCGCCTTCTGCGTGCTGACCGCGCGAACCAGCAGCCCGACCACGCCACGATCTGCCGCTTCCGCCAGCCGCTTCACGAGCAAGCGCTGGCGGGACTGTTCGCACCCCCGGCGTGCTCAGGCTGCTGCGCCGAGGCGGGTCTGTTGCGGGTCGGCTGGCGCGCTCGACGGCACCAAACTTCGCGCGACGCCAGCCGTCCGAGCGCAACCGCACGCATCGCCTCGGAGCTTGAGGCCGGGTGCGGTCCCGCATCAACTCGCCGAGGCCCGGAGCGGGCCCACCCACGGACGCCGAGGAGAACGCGCGCTTCGGCGACGCGCGGGGCGACGAGTTGCAGCTGCGGGGTTCAGGGACCGCGGGGAGCGCCTGCACTGACAAAATCGGCTGCGCGAGGCGCGGGAGCGGCTACTTTTTCGTCCCGTGAGCGTGGGTGGAGCGCCAGGAGGAGCCGAGGAACGCCTCAGGCAGCCGCGCGCAGAAGGACCGGCGCGGGTTGCCGCCCGAAGCCGCCGCAGCCCGGCCCGGGTGCGGCGAACATTCTGGCGCACGCGGCGATCCCGCGCCGCGTGGTGCGCGACTATGACGGCGGGTTCTTCCAGGGCTCAACGTGCAGCGTCGCCGGTGACGAGTAGCCCGACCAGATCATCGTCGCGGCGCGAGGTGCACGCTGCGGGTCGCGGCGACGGACCATGCACGAACTGCCGCAGTTCGCCCGATGATCGAGGCCGAACGCGCTGCCGCAGTGTGCGGCCTCCTGGTTCGGCCGATCACACTGCGCTCCGCCGCGCGTGCTGCTGGCCGACGCCGGCCTACTACTCCAAGGCGAACGTGCGGATCGGTGACGCTTCGAAGGCAGGCGGTCCGCGAGTTGCTGCTCGCGACCCGTACCAGCCGACCCGCAACCGGCGCGCCGCCTCGCACAGCTGCCGCCGCGCGGGCGCAACAGTCCCTGCCGAAGGGCTCTCCGTGCGTGCGGATGGACCGGAAAGCTGGCGACGCAGCGTTGGCTCCGGCGCTCTACGAGTCAGCGGCGCTGGATGATCGACCCGTCCTCGGCGACAGCAAGGAGAACCGGCGGCATCGCCAGCGCCGCTTCATGCGAAAGCGCGGGAGCGTCGCGTGCGCCAGCGAATGGAAGCTGATCGCCGCCACCCACAACCTCGCAGTAGGAAGCATGAGCGCTATCGCCGGGCGCGTTGGCTCACCGCATCGAGCACGAACCACGCGAGGTGGTCCTCGGGCAGCCAGTCGCGGAGGCTGGCGGGCATCAGGTATTGCTGGTCACGCTCGCACGGCCGGAAGCGCTGGGTCATGGCGGCACCCCGGAATCACTCCGCCCCCGCCGCCATGCTCATCCTATCGCGATCTTCCCCGCATCGCGGGTTTGTGCGACAGCCTCTGCTAGTGTCGACAGTGGTGTCGCGGGGGCTGTGTGGCGTGGTGGAGGCGGGCGGGTCGGACCGCCGTTTCCGCCGCAGCAAGCCGGCAGTGTAGAACTGTCGGGGCCTTGGCGGTCTCTCCCGGCGCCCTCACGTTTGCGTGTCTTCCGGCCCCGCGCGTCGCACGTGTACCGATTGTGCTGACCACGCAACAAAGCCCACCGGAGCGAAAGCTTCCGGTGCGCCATTCTGGCAATTTGCCGGTGGGCTGCTGCTGTTTCGCGGGCGACGCGCCACTACGAGACATGAGCCACCGGGTGTTACCTGGTGCTTTCTGGTCGGGTTAGGGCTGTCTCTCCTCGTGCAGTCTCCGGAACGAGAATGGTGCGTTCGATGCCGGGTCTTGCTGCTGGTGCCTCCGTACGGGACGGTTCAGGCGCTCCGGGTTGCTGTGGGTGAGTTTCGCAGTGCTGCGTTTCTCCTGCTCACCGTCAAGGCGTTCTTCGAGAATCTCTCTGGGCTGAACGCGTGCCACTTCGTTTGGACTTTGATCCTATCCGACCAGTCGAAGGCCGTAAATACGAACGTAATTCGTAGCGCCGCGTGGGCTCGACCTGTGGCGCGCGTGCCGTAGGTTCCACGGGTCGGCGTCGGTGGGCGAACATCACAACACGCTTCGTCTACCTAACGATTGCTGGCCTTGCTGACGAGCAACTCGACATACTCGGGCCCGCGATCGCGCGGGCGCACCGATGGGGGTTTGTGTTCTCGGCCAGGGTCCTCCTCCGGCGGGGCTTCGACCTGTGGCGCGCGCGCCGCAGGTTAGTCGAGACGGCTTCCGGGCGGTCCCCGATTCCGACCGGTGGCGCGTGTGCCACCAGTCTGCACGACAGGCTGGCGTGGCGCTGCGGGCACGGCTCGAGTGCGCGAGGTTGCCCGTCGACTTCTGTGTTTTGCAGCCAAGCGGGAGGGACTTCCGACCTGTTGCGCGCGCGCCAGAGGTTGTTTGGAGGTGGAGGTTGCCTGTCGGCTTCTCAACCTGCGGCGCGCGCGACTCCAATTCGAGCAGTTCGAGCTCTAATTCATGAGCTAGCCCCGCAGCCGCGTTCGCCGCGTCGCCCGACCGTCCGGTCAGGCCCCACTTCAGCGTGTGCATGAAGCCGGAATAGGCCGCGTCCAGGTCGGCGCCCTGTAGAGAGGATGCCCTGTCGGATCCGAACCACGGTGGAGCCGAGACCGCAACGCCGAGCCACGGCTGGGCCACATCCAGGGCGACGGCGTAGGCCAGCATGGAATCTGATTGGTCCTGAGCGCCCGTCCGTTCAGATCCGGTCAGGGTCTCTTTCAAACCAAGCCACCGGCTTATCTCAAGTGCCCCCGCCGGCGTTGGCGTCAGCATGCCCGTTCGTACCTCTGTCGCCATCATCAGATATACGAGGCCCGTGAGCGCGCCGATCAGAGCGTTCGCCCACCACTGGGCCAGCCAAAGAGCCGTCCAGAGCCCGCTGCCAACGCCCATCAAAGCCCCGGCCAACATGGCCCATTCGCTCCCGTCCCCGGGATTCTCCCTCCTTACTCGTACCGGGTTGTCATGGAACAGGCCACGCTGCTGCAGGTACTCTCCCAGCTGGTCACCGATGGTGTCTCTGCGCTTGCTTAGCGCTTCATGCAGCGCATCAATCGTTGTGAAACGCGACGGCAGGCTGTCGCATATCGTTCGCTCCCAGTCATGCTGTGTGGAATCCTGCCGGGACAGCCGGTATAGGAAGCCGACCCTCGTTCCCACGGCCTCGATTCGCAACGTGCCGCGCTGGCACATCTCGATGATGGAGGCCAGTCGGGATCGTTGGGTCCCATATCATGTGGCCTTCCAGCGCAGATACCGCCGCGGCGGGCATTGAACCGGGCTGCGGGGTCCCCGAGTACGATGGGCGCTGATGAGCCTCAAGCGCCTGCGGGGGCCGGTACTTGGGCCACAGCCACAGCATGACAACAAGCAGTTGCGCTGCGACTACGCCTATCGTTCGGAAGCCCCATGCCGTCCGCTGCTCCCAGTCCATCCCCCGATGGTCGGGAAAGCCGCTCTCGGCGATTACCCCGCCCGGGTCCACCGCGAACAGCAACCCGATTGTGGCGAGGGCTGCGACCGCTACCACCACACTCACCATGGCTTACCTTGCTTCTCGGGTCGTACTGCCTGACTTGAGCCCGCCGGACATCCGTCCTTCATACTGCTTTCAGAGAGCAGCTGTCGCCATGCGATACCCGCGCCCAGCCGTGTCGGGGGCGATCCCTTGGAGGCAGAGGATAGCGGCCTAGGCGTCCGGGACGGCAACTACGGCCTCCCTGGCCAGCTTCCCCTTCCAGAGGACGGGCCGGGCTATGGCGGTGTAGCCGCCGCCTTGGGTAGGCGGACCCCTCCCCTCAATCGGACCTCCCAGCGGAACGTTCGCAATACAGTACGTGTAGGTCCACCTGCGGGGATTCGAACTCCGACGAGCACGGCCGGGCTCAGATCGTCTTCATCGCCAACCGGCATTCCGAGCAAGCTGACGCGGGCAGCCCGACTGTCTCGCGATCGGCCGCCCAAGGCCGGTGCTCGATCGGCTCGACCACTTGCTCATGAGTGCTGGGGTAGCGCGTGGGGTTGGGGCGGTCGCAGGTCGATCCGGAGCTCGGCGATGCGCTCTGGCTCCGCTGCGATGCCGCGCCGTTGTAGCGCGGCCAGCATGTCCTCCTGCCGTGGCTGGCCGAACGCGAGCCGATAGAGCGCCAGCGAATCCTGCAGCCGAGCCCATCGTTCTTCATCGCGACTCAGGGGAAGGGCCATGATGCGCCGCTGGAGCTGGGCATCGCCGGGGTATATCCAGTAAGGGGTGAGGTCACCCAGGTCGTGGTCGTCTTCCGCCGCGGCGGCTTCGAAGACAGCGGTCCAGGGATCTGCGACTCCCGGAGCCAGCGCAGCCGATCGGTGAGCGGCCGCGACGTTCTTGCGGATCGCGTGACCCTTGTATCGGTCCACACGCCCCTCGCGCTGCTCGAAGTCGACGGGGTTGCCTGGAAGGTTCCAGTGGACGACGGAGTGGCACCACCAGTGGAAGTCGATCCCCTCCTGGCCGACGGAGGTGGTCGCGAGCACGAACGGCCAGAAGGGCGAGTTGAAGGCTGCTCTGACCTCGGGGAGTCTGGCTTCGTCCTGGGTCTGGCGCGTGCTGCCGAAGCGCAGCGCGTACCTGCTCGGGAACGGGATTCCCTCGCCGTCGAAGTGATCGATGTCGGTTGCGCGGTAGACCGACTCCCTGATGGCCATCGCGCGGCGTGCGGCGGCGGCGAGTGAGATCAGACCGTCGTCGGTCGTCGTGTCGGCTCCTGATTCGCCGGCGAGGTGGTGGATGTACTCGTCGAAGACGGCCTGAAGTCCCCCGTCGATGCAATAGCGAGCGACTCGGCGCCAGTACGCACTGTCATCCTCGCTTGCGCTGCTCGAGCCCGCGTACACGCTGTCAAGGAGCAGCATCGCATCGGGTCGGGCGAACAGGCTCCGCAGACCGGACGCGAGGATGGCCGCCGCGCGCCAACGGCCCAGGTCGGTCACCCGGTCGTCCGCTCGCCGAAGCCGGTTGAGCGCTCGCCAGGCGATATTCCCCGGTGCCCCGACGCCGAGGAGTGCACTGGTCGCCAGCAGGTCCGAGGGCCGTTCCGAGTCCGGTGTCCAGTCGGCGAGGGCCTTGAGCGACTGCTCTACGTGCGCGCCGAGTGCGCGTGGCGCGTCCGCCGGTGTGTCTTCGGGCGAAGCTCCCACCATCGCCTCGACCAAGGTGCTTCTTCGCGCCTCCAGAAGCGCGGATCCGAGGGCGCTGCCCCGCTCGGTACGCACCGGAGCAAACCAGTGCCATGCCGCGCTCGCCGTGGAGCTTGTGCCGCCGGCGGGGCCGACGAGGCCCTCGATGCGACTGCGCGCCCACTCGAGGAGCTGCTCCACGCTCGGCGTCTCGTTGTGATCACGGGCGGCGTCCAACGGGTCAGTACGCACAGCGAGCGCCGGCTGTGGCCAGAACAATGCAAGCGCCGACATGGAGGCGGGCCGCTCGTCCGCCATCCGATAGTCAAGGCGACTCGAGATCGCCGCTCGGGCTGCGGGCGTGTTCACAGACTCTCTAGTCCCCGCGAAGATCCGTCGCTGTACCTCGTAGCTCAGGAGCGAGGCAATAGCCGACGGGGCGGCCACCCAGCTGGAGAAGATGAGCTGCTTAGTGATCGCGGTCGAATCGACCGACGCGTAGGGGCCGCCCAGCACATGGTAGGGAAGGGACGGCGGCATCCAGAGCAGTCGCCACCAGCCCAGCTCAAGCGTCTCCTCCGCCAGGCCGCGCATACGCGGGTTCGCCCACTCGAGCTGCTGGAAGTGCTCCACGTCCGCCTTCGCGATCCGCTGCGCACCGCCAAAGAGTGGCAGTAGTCGAGCCCGCCGATCGGGCACCTTCATCGCATCCCGCACGTGCTCCCCAACGCGGTATCCGCTCAGGAAGTTGAGGAAGTAGGGCGACGACTTCCAGTACTCGACGCTGAGAGGTGCTTTGACCTCGTCGGCGACATGCTGCAGCGCGACGTAGCCCGTGAAGTCCTCGGCCCGAACACGTGACGGTCCCGCGGTCATATCAAGGGTGGTCGTACGCCGGCCGTCGACGGGCCGCTCCGTTCGGGCGATCCACCTTCGGAGCTGGGCTTGGACGCGATCCCGGATCGCAACTGTCGGCTCACCTGAGAGCGCCGCCTGTCGCAGCGCGTCGAGATCGGCGCGAACCGAGTCCACCGGTTCCTCCGAGGCGGCCAGGAACTCCAGCGTCTTGAGGAAGTCCTCGTAGTGACCGCCGCTCTCTTCGGCCTCCTCGGCGTACGTGAACGGCTTGTACGGCGTTGCGGAGAGCAGGAGGACGTGCGCGTCGGACTGGGTGAAGAAGTCGTTAGCCAGCTCCGCCGCCTCGCCCCCGGTCTTTACGTCAAGCAGATTCCGAAAGCGCTGAAACTCGTCCAGGATCACGAGATCCGGCTCGAGTGCCCGTACGGCCGCCCGTGCGAGCATCCGGCGCAGCTTGCCGACGATCCTGCGAGCGGTCGCGCGCTGGTCGGAGTTGAGGGCCCGCCGCCCGGCGACCTCATCGATCAAGGTGACGAGTGACGCGCTCTCGGGGCCTTGGTCGAACCCCTCGAGGAACCTCTGGCGGATGCTGCGCTCGAAGGGCCGCGCTCGGACGGGGGCGACGTACGACTGGACGAATCTGCGCCGGCTGGCCACGGCTCCCTGAAAGATGCGCTGTGCCGCCGTTGCCCGGGCCCGCCGCAGTTGCAGATGATCCCGCAGGAGCAGGTAGAGCACGGCCCGCTCTGTGCCCGTCCCCATCTGCCACCCGAACTGGAAGGAGGTGGCTGGCGTGAACGCGACGAAGGTAGTCGGCTTCCCCTCGATGTCGGCCGCGGGTGACAGCACGTCGGGCTGAGTGATCAGCAAGCTCAGCCTGGTCGCGAAGCTCTGGCTCCCCGAGCCCGTGACGTTGAGCTTGCGAATGTTCTGAGCGGCGATATCAGCGTTAGAGCAGACGTAGATGATGTCGATGCGTTCGACGCTGTCGACGTCTTGCAGGTGGTCGAGGGTCTTGCCAATGACGCCTCTCGCGACATGCGTCTTGCCCAGGCCTGTCTCATCGGCCACAAGAAAGCGCCGCGACGAGTCCTCGTCGAGATACAAGCGACGGAATGCATGTTCAGCCGTCGCTCGCTGGAAGTCGCTCAGCGCTGCTGCCCGGCCTTCCCGCGGCTCCTGACTCACGAGTCGTCCTCGACCATCGCGCGCCGAGCCTCGAGCGCTGGCAGCCAGACGTCGTCCCAACCGCGGGGAAGGACCGCCCTGCCGCTCGGTGACTGGCGGAGGTGCTCGACGATCGCCTCCAGGTGATCAATGGACTCGGGCCGCTCGGACAGCGCACGTGCGAGCAGCTCCAGGACACCCTGCCCACCGCCCGGTGACCAGCTCCACGCCCGGTCACTGGCCACAGCGACGTCCGTACCGCTCCGTGCGGCGAAGCCGATGAGCAGAGCGAGGAGCCGCATGAACTTCTCCGGTGTGTCGATCTGCCGAGCCAGAATTTCCCGGAATCTTCCGTCGGGCGCACCCTCGAGCCGCGAGCAGATGACGGCCGAGTGATCGAGCACCTCCCCACCGACCGTCAGGCGCGCGGTGATCTGGAGGAACGGAGTGATATCGGCGAGTTCGCGGGGTAACAGGTCCACCTGCACGGACTCGCCGGGAGTCAGCGGGTACGTCTCGGCCGGACGATTGTGCGTGGCGAGGGTCACGCTCGCACCTTCGGGGAATCGCGGGAGCTCAGCATCGGCGGTGACGCGGGAAACCCATCCATCCACCTGCTTCGTCACGCGTGTGCTGAAGCGCGCCCCCGCGGCGATGTCCAGAACCAGATCCTCGAGCGCGCGGCTTGCAGTGGTCGCTTCGTCGACATCCGTTCCCGATGAGGGAACGTACTGCGTCAACATGTCGCGGAACGGCGCGTCCTCGCCCACGAACGCGTTCACCCCCAGCGTCGCGGCCGGTCCGACGAGCTCACAGACGAACTCGACGTTTTGTCCGAGGCCCGCGTCCGTCGCGTTCGCGGAGCCGACGAAGAGATGCGCGCGCCGGCCACGCTCGACTACGAAGAGCTTCGCATGGAGATGCGTGAGGAAGGCCTGATGGGTGTCCTCCTCGACGTCGTCGCCGGTGAGGCTCGCAGTCGGGTCGAGCTCGTAGACGTCGAGTCCATCGAGCGCGGCAGGCGGGAGCGCATCGAGCTCCTCGCCGCGCGAGACGAGGACAGCCTGCCCGGCCCGTGACCGGAAGAGCTGCCGCAGCGCGCCCGCCCGGACGAAGGGGGAGATCGCCAGTGTGCGATCGCCGTCGAAGTGCTCTTCGACCGCGAACGAGCGCGCGCCCTGAATTCCGATGGGATGGAAGCGAGCCTCACGAACCCCGGCCGGCAGGTCCCAGACGACCCGTCGCAGTTCTTCGGCGAGCGCGACGACTACCGCCCGGCGCGCGGGTGGCAACCGCGTAACGGCCAGTCGGGGCAGCTCGGCAACAAACCGCTCGAGGGGCTCGTTGTTGACGCGCGGCTCCGCTTCGGGCCGTCCGTCGAGCCAGAGGATCGTGTCCCAACTACGATCGGCGGTGAGGTTCCGGGAGAGCACGAGGAGTCGGTAGGAGGGCTCGTGCGACCGGTCGACGAACCGGAGCACCCAGACCTTCGGATGGAAGATGTGGCCCGGTCGAGGTCGCCTCACCTCGTGGATGACGTTCTCCAGCAGCGCCAGCAGGTCCGACGGCCAGCTCCCGGCGCTGATGGCACCAGCCTGGCAGAAGATGTCGAACCGAGCGCTCATCCCGCGCAGTGCCTCCATGACCTCGACAGGATCCGGCTGGTCATCGAATCGAAAGCCGGCAAACGCGAGCGGGACCATGAGGGCCGTTTCGAGGTCGAGGGTGAACGTTGTTGCGACCGCGTGGTCAAGGGAGTGACCCTGGGGCGGTCTCAGCGCGTCGAGCAGGAGCGCGCGGCTATCAGGCGCGAGCACGACCGCGCTCCCGCCCATCCGCGATGTCCCGAAGAAGTCGTGCCAGGAAGGGCCAGCGGAAGTTGAGACGCTCAGATCCAGATGCCCCGCCCCACTGCCGCATGAGCCTGTCGTTGCGAAGCCGCGCCTGACTGCCCTTCTGATGGAGTTCCCGGTTCTGGACCAGCGCGCGCGCATGCTGATCGTCCGCGAGTCCATTCCCACTCCGGCCCAACGTCACGTCGACCCAGGCGCTCACGAACGAGCGTGTACGCGTCGTGACCGGCCGCCCCTGTTCCGCAACGAGGGCCCACAACCGGTCCAGCTCCCAGCTCGTCACGTCGCTCGCCTCGATCTCCCGACGCCAGACGTCAAGGCCGGCGCTGAAGTCGTCGCGGCTATCGGCGTACTCGGTGAGACCGAGTGCGACGGCGCGTTCCGCGAGGAGCACGTTGTAGAGCAGCGAGGCCCCATGCATCGCGACGGCGAAGCGACGAGCCTCATCGAGCGCGTCACGGATGCGCCCCGGCGCCGCTTGAGCCTCAGGCTCCTCCCAGGCGTACCTGGCAGCTGCGGAGGGGCGGCTCCCTCTGAGGACCAGGAACTGGAGCAACGTGTCGGGCACGGCGTCGACAATCCGCTCGGCAAGCCAGGTCGCCTCGTCGTGAGTGAGAGAGAAATCGCATTCGTCGAGGCTGAAGAAGTCTTCCGGGGGCGGGGGAATCGAGGGAGCCCAGACAGCGTCGGAAGGCTCGAGGTACTCGGTCGCGTCGGCCGCCGGGCGCGAGATCTGGCGGAGACCGACGACCTGGGTCATCGTTCCCTCATGCCTCAAAATGCCGAAGCGTCGCAGACTGTTCCAGTAGATGGTGGAGGGGAGGATCTGTACGGCGGGCCCGGCATCGCGGCCGATCAGCCCATCGAGATCGCCGCCGTTGCGCAACGCTTCGATAAGACGACGTTCCTGCCCGTCGACCCAAGTACCGAGCCGAGGGCCGTGGTATCCGCGACGCGCCCCCTCGCGGAACAACCAGGGTACGAACAGGAGGTACCGCGCACGGGTGAGCAGCACGGAGGTTCCCGGGAACAGCGTGTCGCTGAGCGCGTCGCGGATCCCGCCGAGCCCCAGTTCGTCGCGACTCTCACGCTGCGAGAACATCGCGACGATCTCGCGAGCCCGACGCTGGTCGGCCTGGGAGTAGTCCAGCCACGCGAGTACGGCCGGCGGCATTCGGGGCCCTCCCTCCCGCACCGAGACCATTCGAACAGAGTGTGCTTACCTGTGAAAGAAGCGTTTTGCGTAGTAACTGCTTGGTACATCCTGATCTCGTGACCAGACGGTCGGTGAAACCCGCCTCGTTCCGAGCCGCACGCGGTTGAGCATGCAGTGGTTGCCGCTGTCATTATGCGGTGGTGAGTTCGGCGACGGGCTCACCCGAGCGAGGCACCCCGCAACCAGCGTCCCGCCTCGTTGCATCGCTGTAGTCGAGTCTGGGCCGCTCTCAGAACACCAGCGCGACGAAGAACCTGGCGCACCCTCTTTCGCACGAGCGAGTCGTCATGCCTTGTTTCCTCCCGTGGTGAGAAATCGGCCGTCGGCGGTCTCGGGGGGTGTCAGCGGCTTCGGTAGGAGTGAGTTCGCCCCGCCGAATGTCAGCCTGGAGCAGGCCCTTAGTCGAGTAAGGCGTGCGCGCCTTCCAACCTTGAACTGCCGAGTCCTATATTCAAGGTTCTGCTGTATCCTTGAATAGGGAGGTCGGGATGGCCCGGTTGGAAGCGCGGCGCTGGGCGGGTGATGAACGCGGCCTGACACGCCGCGACCGCCGCCCTTGCAACTACGATGTCTACATCCCCGACCCGCTCGCCGGTCGGCGGTTCGTGCTCGACGGGGATGTTGCAGCCGATGTCGCGGACGCCGAGGCGGCGCTCATCCGGCTCGACGCGACGGCCGGCGCTCTTGCCGACACCGAAGCACTGGCCCGGCTGCTGCTCCGCGCCGAAGCGGTGGCATCCTCGCGGATCGAAGGGCTGGAGGTCGGCGGCCGGCGGCTTCTCCGCGCCCAGGCCGCCCGCCAGCTCGGAGAAGACCCGCGAGACGTCACCGCCGTGGAGGTGCTTGGGAACATCGAGGCGATGGCGTGGGCCGTGGAGGCGGTGCTGCCGGCGGGAGCGGTCACCGTGGAAATCGTGCGCGAGGCGCACCGCCGCCTGCTCGCAGGGACGCGCCTTGAGGAGCACGGCGGCCGCACGCGTACGGTCCAGAACTGGATTGGCGGCAGCGACTACAACCCGTGTGCGGCGGCCTTCGTTCCACCGCCGCACGACATGGTCGACGGGTTGCTTTCCGACCTCTCCACGTTCTGCAACGACGACTCCCTGCCTGCGGTCGCCCAGGCCGCGATAGCGCACGCACAGTTCGAGACGATCCATCCGTTCGTCGACGGGAACGGGCGCACCGGGCGCGCGCTGATCCACCTGGTGCTGAGGCGACGCGGACTCGCGCCGCGCATCCTGCCGCCGATCTCGCTGATCCTCGCAACGTGGCCCCGCGACTACGTCGGTGGACTCACGGGGACACGCTACGGGGGCGCGCCCGACTCCGAGGAGGCCCGCGCCGGCATCAACCGCTGGATCGCGCTCTTCGCGAGCGCCTGCCGGCGCGCCGCCGAAGACGCCGAGCGCTTCGAGGAGCAGGTGCGTGTGCTCCAGGATTCCTGGCGTGAGCGGCTTGGGGCCGTGCGCCGAGGGTCGGCGGCTGATCTACTCGTTCGCTCAGTGCCCGGCGCGCCACTGCTGACGGCCACCACGGCATCGGACCTGATCGGGCGGTCGTTCCAGGCGACGAGCCAGGCGATCGACCGGCTCGTGGAGGCCGGTATCCTCAAGCAAGTGACCGTCGGACGGCGCAACCGTGCGTTCGAGGCCCCCGAGCTCATCGAGGCGTTCACAGCCCTGGAGCGGCAGCTCGCGAGCCCCGAAGGAGACACGCTCGTCTCGGAGCCGACCAGGCGCGTGCCGCGCAGGCATGGATAGACGCGCGTACGCCCGACGGACGGCTTGCCGAGCGCAAACTTAGACTATCCCGGCCCAAGAATCGTCCTGGTGCGAGCGAGTGCCGTCGGCAGAGCGCGAAGAAGCCATGAAAGGCGAATATGGCTAGGTTCCACGCACTCGAGGTCGCGGATTGGCGCCAGTCGGCACGGTTCAGATCGAATTCCATCCCCGTGCAACGATCATTACGGGGGCGAACGGCAGCGGGAAAACAACGCTGCTCAGCATTTTGAGCCAGCACTTCGGGTGGGCCACAGCCTTCATAGGTACTCTCCGAATCGACCGGCGGGGAGCTCGAAGGTACTTCTCCGGGTTCATCGGAGACGTCGACGCGGGAAATGTGGATGTGGGAACACTCACCTACGACGACGGCCATGTCGCGGCCCTGCAGGCGCCCACGGAAGGGGCTTCCTTCCGAATCGCGATCAATGGCTCACAGACAGTTCCTGGCGTCTACATCACGTCACACCGCCCGGTCTACACCTACCAGGCGGTCGACCAGATCCCTACCGATGTGCAGGCAGGTCACGAGCTGTTCAACCAGTACCTGAACAATCTTCGCCAGTTCTACCAACCCGGTGCCCGGATTCAGTCCCCCAGTCACCGACTCAAGGCATCGTTGATCTCGCTGGCAATGTTGGCTATGGAAATCAAGTTGTGGCGCCGAACGACGAGGCGCGCGCGACGTTCGAAGGTTTCTCGGAGGTTCTCAGCCAGGTGCTCCCTGCGGATCTTGGTTTCCATCGCATCGCGATTCGCATGCCAGAGGCGATCTTGGAGACGGAGACCGGCGACTTCTCGATAGACGCGGCCTCGGGTGGCATCGCCGCACTCATGGACGTCGCCTGGCAGATCTATATGCGGTCTCGCTCAGACGACGCTTTCACTGTGTTGATGGACGAGCCCGAGAACCACCTCCATCCAAGCCTTCAACGTTCAGTGCTTCCTGGGCTCCTTGCCGCGTTTCCTGAAACCCAGTTCATTGTTGCCACACACAACCCGTTCGTAGTGACATCGGTCCGGGACTCGAACGTTATCGTCCTCGACTTTATCGACGGTCGTGTGAATTCCACCACGCTCGCTGATGTCGATCGATCCGGCACCGCAAATCAGGTCCTTACCGACGTCCTCGGGGTGCCATTCCCCGTCCCGCTCTGGGTGGAGGATGAAGTCGACAAGATCGTGAACTCCGTCAAGGACGAAGATCTCAGCGCGGATCTCCTTGCCAGACTAAGGACGCAGCTCAACGCGATCGGACTTGGTGACCTGTTTCCACAAGTCGTAGACCGCCTCCTGCCCGACGGAAAAGACTAGGCGGCCTAGAGTGATCCGCCTTGATCAAGGAGCGCAGCCTCAAGTTCTCGCCGAGCACGGCGAGGCGTGGACTGCTGAGTACGTGGAGTGGTGTGCGAAGCCTACCGGGAGAGAACCGGGACGCTACGTTCACCCGGAAATCCGCTCGGCGCTCGAGAAAGATACACGTTCGAAGTGCGCGTATTGCGAGGGACGAATCAAGGATGTCGCTTATACGCACATCGAGCACAAGCTACCAAAGCGCAAGCACCCGAAGTTGGTCTGCGCCTGGGAGAACTTGACTATCGCCTGCCCTCGGTGCAACACAAACAAGGGCGAGTACGACGTACCCGAGTGCCCACTCCTCGACCCATACGTGGATGATGTGGAGGAGGACGTGGCCTTCGGCGGTCCGCTCGCGCTGCCACGCGGCGGAGCCCGCGCACGTGCAACGATTGCCCGCTTGGACATGAATCGGAAGGACTTGGTGTTCGCGCGGGGCGAGACTCTTCAGCGCCTATATTCGCTGCTCGACCTCGTTGAGCGAGCGGCGAGCGAACCGGATGTTCTGCAATCACTGTGGCTTGAAATCGACGCAGCGACAGCCGCCAAGGGAGAGTTTGCATCGGCGTGTCGTCAATTCCTCAAGTCGCAGATGGAAGAGCGAGGCCTCACGAGACCCTGAAGGGAATTGGTCTGCTAGGGATGGTCTGATCAGGTGCAGTGAGGGGCACAGTCGCGTCGATGAGCGAGCGGAGCCGCGCTACGGGGCCTGATGTCCCGGTTCAGAAGGCGATCGCGTCTCGTGTCCGGTCTGAAACCGCTCCGGCGAGCGCTGTCGGGCGCACGGCTCCCGTGATCACGCCAGGTGAGGCGCGGCTCGCAGCAGGTTCGCGAAGCCGAGCAGCAGCGCCAGGCGCTGGCGGTTCTTCTCCAACCCTCGGTAGCGCACCTTCGCGTATCCGAAGTGCCGCTTCACGTAGAGAAACGGATGCTCCGCCTTCGCCCGCACCGAGGCCTTCCGCCGCTCCGCCTGCGCCTCCGCGCTCCCGGGAGCAAGCTGCCGCCTGAGCCCCGGGCGCATCGCCACTCCCTGGTAGCCGGCATCGCCCCACGCCTCCGTCTCGCCACCGTCCACGAGGCGGTGCGCCTCGGTCACGTCGGAGACGTTCGCCGCCGTCGTGTGCACGCTGTGCACCAGCCCCGACCGCGCGTCCGTGCCGGTGTGGAGCTTTATCCCGAAGTACCACTGCCGGCCCTTCCTGGTCTGATGCATCTCGGGGTCGCTAGCGCCCGTGCGGTTCTTCGTTGAGGAGGGCGCGCTGATGGTGGTCGAGTCCACAATCGTCCCCTCCATGCCGGGGTCGCTGAGGTTGAACCAGAGCTGGAGGCAGTGGATGCGCAGCATCACCTGCAGCGAGTAGGGGCGCCGTCCGCGGCCGCGTTTCGGGTAGACGGGCGCGATGCGCCCCTCCAACTCCTCCCGTGGGACGAGCTGCTCCATGCGCTCGAGGAACCGTTGGCGCCTCGTCTTGATCTTCTTGTGCTCGTACTCAAGGCTGCCGAACGAACGCTGCTGCATGGGGCGCCCCTCTCCGGGTTCGTGCCCCATGATCGCATCTGATCACTCGCTCTCGCGAGTTGTTCAGACCATCCTTAGCCCTGATCCACCGGAGAAGAGCGCGCGAGCGGCTGCGGTTGGGTGCTCCGCTGTAGCTGGGACAATGGGTGTTGTCGATTCACGTCACAGCCACAGGGAGCACCCATTCGATGCTAGCAACGAGCGACCCCGACCGGATAGACAGCGCCTTCGACGACGACCGCCTCGTGGACCACGCGGGCCTGCTGCTCCCCGCCACGCTCGCCGGCCGGCTCGGCCTCCGTGAATTGGCGGACGCCCAGCTCGACCTCGGTGACGCGGCGGGGCGGGCGCACGCCGGCGACAAGCTGCTGACCCTGGTCGCCTCGGCGCTCGCGGGCGGCGACTGCATCGCTGACGCCGCTGCCATGCGCGCCGGCGGCGCCGGGCGCGTGCTCGGCTGCACCGTGAAGGCGCCGTCCACCCTCGGGACCTTCCTGCGCAGCTTCCGCTGGGGCCACGTCCGCCAGCTCGGGCGCGCGCGGCTATCACCCGCTGCTCGCGGTGGCGGCCGGCAGCGGCGAGGTGCTGATGGCGCGGCTGCGCGAGGGCCGCGCGCACAGCGGCCGCGGCGCCGCCCACTTCCTGCGTGAGACGGTGGGCCGGGTGCGCGCTGCCGGAGCGAGTGGGCAGCTTACGATGCGCGCCGACAGCGGCTTCTACAACCACGCCGTCGTCGCCGCCTGCCGCGCGCTGGACGTCCGCTTCTCCGTCGCGATCCGCCGGCAGCCGAACGTACGCACGCTGATCGAGGCGATAGCGGAAGAGGACTGGACGCCGATCCCCTACTGGCTCGACGACGGCGCCGCTGTCGCCGAGACGACCTACACGCCGTTCCGGCACGAGGAGGACGCCAGCGCGGTGCGGCTCATCGTGCGGCGCGTCAAGCCGGCGCCCGGCTCACAGCTCGCGCTCTTCGTGGACTACAGCTGATATGGAGTGACCGGTTGTCAAGCAGCACCGGCGGTGGTCGTGGCGATCCGGCTCCGGAACGGGGGGAGATGGACGAACGAGGGCGCCGCTTCGACGACGTGTCACTCTGATATTCGCGGGTTGCCTGGGGCCTTGCCGCATGACCGTGCTTCGCCGGGAGGGGTCGCCGTCCAGGGTCGCGGGTTGACGGCGCCGGGCGCCGCTGCCGCATAGCTGTACCGCGCGTCCTCCTGAGCCTGCCCTCGCTCATCCACCCCCTCCTGCTCCGGAGCGGCGTATCGCCAGCTCCGCCTTCGCCGCGGACCGCGCGCGTTGTATCAGGCCGCCGCCTGCTGCCGGGCGCCGACCTTCGGCCCTCCCGCGGATGCGGGGATACGCCGCAGCACCGCCCACAGGCAGCCCGCAAGTTCGCGGGCGACGGCCACGTTCGCCACCACCGATGGCTTGCCGTGAGCGGTCAGCCGCCGGTGGCGGCGGTGGAGCCGGGCCTGCGCCCGGTCGGCCAGCGCCACCACCCAGCCCGGCTGACCCTCGCGGCGCTTGCGCAGCGCTGCCCCCACCCGCGGCGGGTGGCGGTAGTGCCAGGCGCTCTCCACGAGCAGCCGCCGCACGTGGCTGTTGCCGGTCTTCGTGATCGGCCCCCGCCGCTGGCGCGCCCCGCTGCTGTACTCGCTCGGCGTGAGCCCGAGGTAGGCCATCAGCTGCCGCGCGCTGCCGAAGCGCGTGATGTCGCCGAGCTCGGCCAGCACCGTCAGCGCCGTCACCGTGTCGATGCCGCGGAAGCAGCGCAGCAGCCCCACCGCGTCGCGGTAGTCGGCGCTGGCGGCGTGCCGTGCGAGCGCCCCCTCCAGTGCGCGCAGCCGCTCCTCGACCGCCCTCGAGCGCGCGCAGGTAGTCGTCGAAGGTGGCCTGCGCGGCCGGGTGTTCGAAGCGCAGCGTCAGCAGCCAGCGGCGGTGCCGCAGCGTCCAGTTCCGCCCGTCGTAGGCGATGCCGCGCCGCAGCAGCAGCTTCGCGAGGCGGTGGCGCGCCCGCGTGCGGTCGGTCACGGCGTCCTCGCGCGCCCGGCAGAGGTCGCGCACCGCCTCCTGATCGATGGTCGGGGGATGCACCGCCGTGAGCAGGTCCGCGCGCAGCAGCTCCGCCAGCTTCCTGGCGTCGCGGCGGTCGGTCTTGACGCGGTCGCCGGGCCGCCTCGGGATCAGCGCCGGCGCGATCACCCGGCATTCGATGCCTGCGGCCTCGAGCTGGCGCTGCAGCGCGAAGCCCCCCGGCCCCGCCTCGTAGCAGGCCACGACCGGCCCCGGCGCTATGCGCTTCAGGCGCTGCGCGAGCCGCTTCACCGCGCGCGGCTCGTTCGTCAGCTGCCACTCCTCGGGCCGTCCGCCCTCCGCCGTCAGCACCGCCACCCGGATCGTCGCAGCGTGTGCATCCATCCCTGCATATGTGGTAGTCATCTTCCTGACCGGCTCCCTTTCGTATGCGGCTCTGCAGCCCTCGCGTCTGTAACCCGCGAGTTTGCGGACTCGGAGCCGGTCACTCCATACGGTCTACCACGCCTTCATCAGCGACCGCGCGGGGGAGCTGCTGGAGCTGGAGGCCGGCCATCGCCGTCACGCCGAGGTCGAGAACGCGATCCGCGACCTCAAGTACGGCGTCGGGCTGAACCATCTCCCCTCGGGCCGCTTCGCCGCGAACGCGGCGTGGCTCGCGGTGCAGGTGCAGGTGATCGCGCACAACCTCGCCCGCTGGACGGCGCGCCTCGGGCTCGGCGAGGGAATCGTGACGACCAGGACGCTCAGGCGGCGCTACTTCGCTCTCGCGGGGCGGCTCACCCGCTTCTATGAGGGACGGTCTGTCCGCAAGGCCGACGTGGCGGCTTCCGTCGCCGACGCGGTGTGTGGTCTGCTTCGGCCGGGGCCTGCTCGTGATGTCCGGTCGCGGAACCTGTGCCAAGCTTCTGACTTGTTTGAATGTCCACAGCGCGCCTCGCCACGATTCGTGGTTGGGTGACCGCAGGGCACGGCCGGCAGGCTCCCTGCTTCTTGCCCACCGAGGACGGTGTGGCTCTCGCATAGCCTGCCCGCCGGCCGTGCCCGCACACGGCGTAGCTCGATAGAGGCCTGGTCATCCCTGAATTCAGGTTGCTCGCCGTGTCCAGCATGCACGAGGCACAGGAGGCAACGTTGGTCACCATCGGCATCGATCCACACAAGCGCACCCACACGGCGGTCGCAGTCGACGAGCACCGGCAGCAGCTCGGCGAACTCCAGGTCGTCGCCTCCCCGGCGATGACCCGGACGCTGCTCCGCTGGGCCTCCGCATGGCCGGCCCGGCGCTGGGCGATCGAGGGCAGCGACGGGCTCGGACGGCTGCTGGCGCAGCAGCTCGTCGCTGCCCGCGAGACGGTCGTGGACGTGCCGCCCACCCTGGCGTCGCAGGTCCGCCTGCTGCGCACCGGTCACGGCCGCAAGACGGACCGGCTCGACGCGCTGAGCGTCGCCGAGATCGCCGCATCGCGCGGGGACCTGCGCCAGGTCGTCACCGACGGGGAGACGACGGTGCTGCGGCTGCTGGCCGACCGCCGTGATGAACTGTCCCAGCAGCGCCGCCAGGCGGTCAACCGGCTCCACCGCCATCTGCGGGACCTCGTACCCGGAGGTGCACCGACCTCGCTGACCGCAGACGGCGCTGCCCAGGTCTTGTCACGGCTCCGGCCGCGCGACCCCGTCGCCATCGAACGCAAGCATGTCGCGCGGCAGCTCATCGCCGAGATCCGTCGGCTCGACAAGGAACTCAAGGACAACCGGCAGCGCACCTGCGAGGTGGTGGAGGCCTGCGGGACGACGCTGACCGACGTCTTCGGGATCAGTTACGTCCTGGCCGCCAAGATCCTCGGGCACACCGGCCCCATCGGACGGTTCGCCACTGCCGACGCCTTCGCCAGCTACACCGGCACAGCCCCGATCGAGGTATCCAGCGGAGATGCCGTCAGACACCGGCTGTCGCGTGCGGGCAACCGGAAACTCAACACCGCACTGCACCTGGTGGCCCACGTGCAGCGCATGCACCCAGGCCCCGGGCACGACTACTATCGCCGCAAGATCGACGAGGGGAAGAGTCCCAGGGAGGCCATGCGCTGCCTGAAACGACAACTCGCCAAGGTCATCTACCGCCGGCTCCGTGATGACGCCGACCGCGCCGAACACGCCCAACTCGCGGCCGCCGTTTGACATAGAGGCGCTATCCGCACTCTCGATGGGCCGCGCAGCGGGCCCGGTGCATGAAGGCACATCCTGCTTCCAGGGGGCGCTGCCATCTCTGCCGCGCCCTCGATGGGACAAGCGGGTGCTCGCAGTCGCCCGTGTTCGGCATCACGTGCGAGGCTTCGTTCGCGCTCGGGTCTTCCTTCCTGATCTCCGGTCCCCGCCGCCTGAGGCGGCACCTCCCCGCTACGCGGCCTCGCGGGCCACGGCGTGGCGCAGCGGATCGTAGACCTCCCCGCTCTTCCACAGCGCGAGCAGCAGCACCGACAGCCGTCGTGCGACAGCCACGACCGCGCGCTTCTTCGCGTTGCCCGCCCCTGTCCCCGCGTAGCGCTCACCCCAGCGACGCAGGTCGGTATCGGGTCCGAAGGGACCGAGGATGTAGTGCGCGGCCTGCACCAGGAGCCGCCGCAGGCCCGCGTCGCCGCTCTTGCCGATGCCGAGTTGCGGCGCGCGCTCGCCCGAGTCGCGCTGCCTCGGCACGAGCCCGAGGTACGCCCCCACCTCCCGGCTCTTCGGGAAGCGCCCCGGGTCCTCGATCGTCAGCACGAACGTGAGCGCGGTGATCGGCCCCACGCCGCTGACCTGGCGCAGCGCCGGGTCTCGGGGTGGGCCTCGCACAACGCCTCGACCTCCCGCCCGGCCGCCGCGATGCGCGCGGTCAGCTCGCCGATCGCCTCCACCAGCGGCAGCAGCGCCGGGCGGAGCACATCAGGGATGTGCTCCGCCGTCTTGCGGTGAAAGGCCTCGGCCGTGCACGGCGGCAGCGCGGCGCCGCAGGCCTTGACGGCCCCGCGCACGTGGTTGATGAGCAACGTCCTCGAGCGCACCAGCGCGTCGCGGGCGCGCACCACGGCGAGCTCCTGCTGGCTCTGCTCGCTCCTGTGGCGGATCGGAGCGACCAGCACGGGGTCGAGCCGCCCCAGCCGCGCCAGCCACTCGGCGTCGCGGCGGTCGGTCTTGCGGTCGCTGCGCGCGATCAATGCGACCTGGCGGGGGTTGGCGACAATGACCTCGTGGCCGTGGCCGGCCACGCGGCGGCTCAGCCACGGGGACCGCGGCCCCACCTCGAGCACGACCCGCGCCGGGGGGAGGCCGGTCAGCGCTGCGCCCAGCGCCGCGGCCGCGGTGCGGACGCGCCGCTCGCGTACCACCTCGCCGTCGGCGCCGAGCGCGTGGACGTGGGTGTAGCGGTCGCCCACGTCAAGGCCGATGGTGACCCCTGACCCTTCCCTGCCCTCAATGCTCCACGTCGTTGCGGTATCCTGCTGCACGGTCGGTCTCCTACCTCGTCAAGGCTCCGCAGAGCCGTTCTGGCCCATCGAGGCCGCTGTTTTGGGGACGAGTATCCCCCTGAGGAGGAGACCGGCCCTCATGCCATCTCGGCCCGGCGCTGGACGCTGCACCTCCCGAAGCGCTGGCCCTGGGCCGGCCAGTGGACAGCCGCCCTGGCGCGGTTACGGGCGCTACCGCTCCCGGCCTGACGCCCGCTCACAGCACCGGCCCGGCTCCGAGGCTCGCGCCAGCATGCCCGCGCACGTCTCGCGCACCCTCGCGCCCGCGCCCTCAGCGCCCCCGAGCGGCGCTGAGCGACGGTTCCTCGCTCCGGCCCGCCCCCGGCGCCGCCCTGCGAACGCCGGCACACCCGCCGAACTCTCCGGCAGCCCGGCAGCCCGCCCCGCCAAGCTTCGATCGGTGGATTCGGGCTTAGAGGCCCTGTTAGATCTGAGGCCACTAGAACCGGGACGGATCGGTCCCCGGACTGGAAGTAGTCTACTCCGCGCCGAGCCGGCGGATCCCACCACTGCTGCCCTGCTTGGGGAAGTGGTACATGGCGACGAGCAGGCCCTGAGCGATCGAGCCGGGAGCGCGTGATCTCGGCGCGGCTCGACAGATGGCGACCGGATGGACCAGCATGGTCCGGCGCTGAGGGTAGTGAGCGATGTCCTTCGTCGAGTACGAGGACCACGGCGCCGTTGCGGTCATCCGCCTGAACCGGCCGGAACGGTTGAACGCGATAGGGGCTCAGCTTCTTGCGGACCTTGTTGGGGCCTGGTCGAGATTCGTCGATGACCCCGGCGCGCGAGTTGCAGTGCTAACGGGGGCTGGACGGGCCTTCTGTGCCGGGCGCGACATTCGCGAGCAGGTCCAGCGTGGGCGAACGCTGTCCGACGGTTCCGCTGGCTCGCTCGTGCTTGGCTACCTCCTCGTTCCCGATACCTCGAAGCCGCTCGTCGCGGCGGTGAACGGCGGCGCCTGGGGCGCGGGTTGGCGGATGGTCTGTGGCTGCGATATCGCCGTCGCGTCCGAGGACGCCCAGTTCGCGATGTCGGAGCTGCCCACGGGGATCATGGGGCCGGCCCCCGTGGCCGTGCTCAACAACCTTCCGTGGCTACCCGCATCCGAGATCGTCCTCCGCGGCCACCGTCTAGCGGCCCAGCGCGCCTACGAGCTGGGCCTGCTCAACCATGTCGTGCCGCCAGCAGAGGTACTTCCGCTCGCGATGAGCATCGCGGAGGAGATCGCGGCGCTGCCGCCGGTCCACGTGACGACAACCAAGGAGCAACTGATGATGGCTCGACCCCGGCCGAGCGTCTATCAGACCTCGATCAGCATGCCCAACGCCATGGCCCACTTGAGCACGCTGAACGACACCCGGGAGGCTGCGCGCGCGTTCGTCGAGAAGCGCACTCCCGTGTTCGGTGGGAACTAGCGAATCGCCGGCGTGAGCGATTCAGGAGCAACCGCCGGCACGCCCGTGACAACGGTAGCCGACGGTCGGCCTAGCACAGTAGAGCTGCCTGGGGGGCCGATCGACGGGAGCGACAACCCCGGAGTAGACCGAGGAGACCTCCGATGACCGCCGGCCCCCTTGGCTGTGATCGAACGACCCTGAATGAAAGACGCGCCGGACGGCCGGCGTGAACCCGGCGCTCATCGGCGTCGGTGAGATCCCTCCCGCCCGCAGCATCTCGGGGAGGACCGGCCTTGGTCTGGCGACCGCTGCCGCCAGGGCGTGCCTCCGCGACGCGCGCATCAAGGCCGGGGAGGTCGACGGCCTGATCGCGGAGCTCCCCTTCGCGAATCCAGCTCAACTCGCCGAGCATCTCGGGCTTCGGACGTCCTGGGCCCACAGCGTAGGCGTGATGGGCGCGTCGGCCTGTAGTGCGGTCGCCCTTGCGTCGGCAATGATCCGTGGAGGAGAGGCCAGCGCGATCCTGTGCGTCGTCTCGTCGTCCGAGCTTGGGGGGCGTGCCGCGGGCTCGATGCGCTACGTCTACGAGCCCGGCCCTCGTCGGGCTCAGCCAGGATCGAGCGGCTCCGGGGCAAGTGGCGTCCTTCAGTCGACTGCGCAGTTCGAGGAAGCGTACGGGCCCGGGCGTGGCGGGGCCTACCAGTACGCGATGCTCGCCCAGCTGTACGCGTACGAGTACGGGCTCGGGGACGAGGACCGCGTGGCGCTGGCGGTCCAGGAGCGCCGGAACGCCCGGGCACATCCGGACGCGATCTTCAGGGATGTTCCCCTCTCGAGCGACGATGTCCTGAGCTCACCGCTAGTTGCCGATCCCCTCCACCTGTTCGAATGCGCGATGCCAACCCTGGGGGCGGCAGCGGTCGTGGTCGCCGATGCCGAGCGAGCTGCGGATTCCTCCCCTCCGCCCGTGTACGTGCTCGGAACAGGATACGCGCAGGCACCAGGGCTCCCAGGGCTCGAGGGAGGGGATCTGAGCACTGTCACCCCCGTGACGGCGTCGGCGGAGGCGGCGTTCCGGATGGCGGGCATCCCTCCCCCTGACATCGGACTGGTCCTGCTGTACGACTGCTACACCATCGCGGGGATTATCCAGCTCGAAGATGCCGGGTTCTGTTCCAAGGGTGAGGGCGCGCAGCTCATCGCCTCCACCGACTGCACCTACGCGGGCGCGTTGCCCATCAACACCCATGGAGGACTGCTGTCGTACGGGCACTCGGGGTACGCAGGCGGCATGTCGCTGGTCGTCGAAGCAGTCCGACAGCTACGCTCGAGCTGTGGCGATCGGCAAGTAGACGGCCTCACTCACGCGTTCGTGACGGCGAGCGGCGGTGTGCTGAGCATGAGCTCGTCCCTCGTCCTGGGGAACTAGCGACTCGAACTGCCCGCATCACCGGGTTTGCCCTCCCGAAGGGGACGCGCGCTTCCGCGCCACAAGCCGGACAGTGGAAGATCGCTGCACGCAGCGGCTGTCCCCTCGCGTGCCCGCGGCGGTCGCTACGAGAATTCAGACGTGTATGGTCGAGATTACCCAGGCCGATTCGAGGGTGGTGCGATGGAGCAGCTTGAAGGCCGCGTGGCCGTTATCACCGGCGCGGGGAGCGGTATCGGGGAAGCGCTCGCTCGCGCGACCGCGCGGGCCGGGATGAAGGTCGTCGCGGCCGACATCGAGATCGACGAGGTGAACCGCGTCGCCGCCTCGCTCGAGGACACCGGCGCCGACTGCGTGGCGATCGAGACCGACGTCGCCGATCGCGACGCCGTGGAGAAGCTCGCGAGCGAGGCGTACGACCGCTTCGGGGCGGTCCACCTCCTCTGCAACAACGCCGGTGTGCTGGTCTACGAACCGGTCAATGCGGCCTCGCTGGACGACTGGGAGTGGGTGCTGTCCGTCAACCTCTACGGAGTGATCCACGGCGTCCAGGCGTTCGTGCCTCGCATGCGAGCGCAAGACGACAAGGCGCACATCGTGAACACCGGCTCGATCTCGGGCCTCGCGCCGACGCCGCGTCCCGCTGTTATCCCCGCAGGGCCCTATATCGCCTCGAAGTACGCCGTCGTCGGACTCAGCGAGGTCCTCCGCGACGAGCTGGCCTCCGAAGGGATCGGTGTCTCGGTGCTCTGCCCCGGCGGCGTGGTGACTCGCATCGGCGAGGCGGCGCGAAACCGACCGCAACGCCTGGGCGGTCCGGTCGCGGTCTCGCTCCCTCCGCGGAGCGGGGGCTCTGGGCAAGTTAGGCGAGATCCCGAAGACGTGGCCGAACTCGTCCTCGACGGCGTCCGAAAGAACCACTTGTACATCCACACGGACGTTGGCATGCGGAAGTTCGTCGAGGAGCGCTTCGAGCAGATCCTCGAAGGCTTCGAGTACGTGAAGTGACGTAGTCCCGCCGCCCAACCTCCGCAGCCATCAGCAGCCATCGAAGGAGCTGCCCCCGGACTTCATCCGACCTCGAAGGTCAGCGGTTTGGGCCCTTCGTTCAGTTGCCGAGGCGACCGCGGGCCCGGCATGAACTGCCGATAGGGGTGTTTCGGCCATCGCGGCGGAGAAGATGGAGCACCTGCCAAGGTTCGAACCGAGGGCATCGACCGCGCTGTCGCCGCTCACTCGCGCCTGCTGCGCCTCGCGAGGGCGACCGTCACGACCACCGGCACGCGCTCGATCTTGTCGTTTCGGAACAGTGATGCCGATGTTTGTTCAATGGTAGAGTAATTTCCCTTCGTTCCCGCCTCGATCAGAGGCACCTCGACCCTGATTTCGGCCCCCTCTGGCGAGACCTTGATGCGGGTCTCGAGCGCCTGAGTAAGCAGCGCGAGTTCGTCCCCGTCGGCCCGCCCGACCCACTCGCGGATGAACGCGAGCGCCTCCGGCATGCGCTCGCGCAACACCTCGGGGTCGCAACCCGGCTCCGCTTCCGCGAGCAGGCGCGCCTGCTCGCGCTCCAGCGCAGCCTTGCGAGTCGCCAGAGAGGCGCTCTTGTCGTCCAGCAGCGTCTTCTCGATCTGGCCGTCTCGCGACGTGAACCCTGCTGCTACCCCCAACGCGAGGGCGCAATGCTAGCAGGCTGCTGAAAAACCCCTGAGGGCGCGAAACGGAGCGTTTCGAGTGTCGACGGTCCGCGATTCTGTCAGGGGTTAACTGGTCAGCGAATCTGTCCTTCCATGAAGGAAGTGACATTGCACCAGCAGGTCAACAGGCACGGCTCCATGTACTCAACAGCGTCCTCGCCGAGGAGATCACGATCGGGCAGGCGGCTGAGTTGATGGACCTCAGCGAACGCCACGTCCGCCGGCTGCTCGCCGCCTACCGGGAGCTCGGCGCCGAGGCCCTCGCCCACCGCAACCGCGGCCGACGCCCCCACAACGCCGTTCCCGAGGCCGTCGCGGCTACCGTCGTGCGCCTCGCCGCCAGACGCTACGGCGGCGCCAACCACACCCACCTCACCGAGCTGCTCGAGGAGCAGGCGGGCCTCGTCCTCAGCCGCTCCACGGTGCGGCGCATCCTGACGCGGGCCGGCATGCCCAGCCCGAGGCGCCGCCGCCCGCCACAGCACCGCGTGCGGCGCGAGCGCATGCCCGCGCGCGGGGATGCTGCTCCAGGTCGACGGTAGCCATCACGCCTGGCTCGAGCAGCGCGGCCCGCGCTTCGCCCTGCTGCTCGCCGTCGACGACGCCACCGGCTCGGTCGTGCACGCGCTGTTCCGCCCCGCCGAGGACGCCCGCGGCTACTTCCTGCTCATGGAGCAGGTGCTGCGCCGCTCAGGCATCCCGCTCGCCCTCTACAGCGATCGCCACGCCGTCTTCCGGGCCTCCGCCCAGCCGTCCGAGCCCGTCGCTGCCCTCGATCGCCCAGCGCCGGGCCGGCCATGCGGAGGCCGAGGCGTCCACCCAGTTCGCGCGGGCGATGGCGGAGCTGGGGGTCCGCCTGATCTTCGCCCGCTCACCGCAGGCCAAGGGCCGGGTGGAGCGCATGGCGGGCACGTTCCAGGACCGCCTCGTGACCGAACTGCGCCTCGCCTCAGCCACCACCATCGCCGAGGCGCAGGCCGTGCTCGAGCGCTTCCTGCCGCGCTTCAACGCCCGCTTCGCGGTCGCGGCCCAGCAGCCCGAGCCGACCTGGCGCCCGCTCGACCCGGCACTCGACCTCGGCGCCGTCCTCGCCTTCCGGCACACCCGCACCGTCGCGCGCGACAACACCGTCAAGTACCACTGGCGCACGTTGCAGCTGCTGCCCTCAGCGCAGCGGCCCAGCTACGCCGGGGCGCGCGTGGAGGTGCTGGAGCGCCCAGGCGGCGAGCTCGCGGTGCGCCACCAGGGCGAGACCATCCCCTCCCGGCTCGCCCCGCCCCGCTCAGGCGTGCTGCGCGAGCGCCGCTCCGAGCTCGCGCGCGACCCGGCGCTCGAGCGCCTCGCTCTGGGCCTCGGCTCCGGGGTGGCCCCGCCCGACCAGCCGGAGGTTCCTGCCGCGGCGAACGGGACCGCCGCCAACGGTGCCTCACCGCAGGCCCGGGTCAAGCCGCTGCGCCCGCCCACCCCGCGGCAGCAGACGCTCTGGAAGGCCATCCGCCAGGCACAACTGCAGGGGCTCTCGATGCGCGCCACCGCCCGCGTGCTCGGCATCTCCCGCAACACGGTCCGCCGCTATATGCTCGCCGGCGGCCCACCCGGACGCCAGGGTGCGGCATCATCTACGAGCAGCGACCAGCGCGAGAGGACATTTTCGCTGGACAGTTGAGCGGACAAAGTCGCTGACCGTCGACACTGCAACGATGGATCTCCCGTCTGCTGGGGTCGGCCGAGCAGTCGAAGATATTCCCCAAACGAGGCCTTTGGCTACTGGAAGGTCGCGGTCGAGCGGCCCCCGGGACTAGGGGAATCGATCCCGGACGAGCCTACAACGCCGGGGAGATCAGGGTGCGAGGGCGTGCCAAGCCTCGTCAACATGAAACCCCTGTTCCTCAGGAACGTCTTCGAGCCACAGCCAACCGCCAGAGGACCATGCTGTTTGACAGGACAGCGATGACTGCCAGACATGCTAGCCCCTGTCCCAAAATCGCCCCAATCATCACAATCAGCAGCCGCGAGTCCCTGGATGCCAGGTTCCCAGCTAACCCTTGGAAGGTGAACCCCAAAGAGGCCTCCGCCCGAGCACGGCTGTAGCTGATCATTAACGCTCCTACGATAGCCAACACGCCGATGATGACCGTAGGCTCGGGTGACAACCGCTCTTCAAAGGCGACAGACCAGTAGGTCAACCCTCCAAGGATGGCTACGTCGGAGTACCGGTCAAGGAGGGCGTCGAAGAAGCCGCCGAACCGCGTCGCCATGCTCTTACGGCGTGCCAGGTCTCCGTCTACGCCGTCAACGATTGAAGACGCTTGAGCGGCCCCGCCTGCCCAAGAAGGATGGTCGTTTAGGAATAGTGCAAGAGACCCCAGAGCGATGACAAAGCTGAGCAAAGAGATCTGATTGGGAGTTACCGGAGTGTACGCCAGCAACCTGGCAATAGGCCGGGAAAATCTCCGATTGATGTGGCGGGAGACAAAGCCGTCGTACGCAACGTTCAAAGCGTCGTCTCTGCCAGAGCCGCCGTGGCACGGCGAAGGTCTTCCCAGGTATCCACGTCTTGCCAGAAGCATCCGGAGATGTCGCACGCATTGAGGCGATACCCCTGGCTGATCATCCAGGTAACGGCCTCGCTGATCTGATGCTCATCTCGCTCCTCGCATGTCACCGCCGTGATAGCTTCGTAGATGGCTGGAGTCAGCCGGAACACGCCGGCGTCGACGCCGTCCCATTCGTGTAGGTCTTTCCCTATGCGGTTGATCCAGCCCTCAGAGTCCACACGCACCCGTGTCGTCTCTTCAATGTCGTGGATATCTGGGCTGAAGTCTACAGCCAGGGCACTGGAATCGGTTGCGGGCGCTAGCATCCTGGACAGCAGTTCAGGAGAGACCAGGTGGTCTCCCATAGAAAGCAAGAAAGGCTCTTCTTGGGTGAAGGACTTTGCGGTATTGAGAGAGAGCGCGTTTCCCCTTTCGTACTGGGGGTTAAACAGGTACTCGAGGTGGATACCGTGGCGGGCACCGTCGCCATTGTAGTCTCGCAGCAGCTCGGCACGATAGCCTACAACCATTGCAACGTCCGTGATCCCCACCTTACCAAACGCCTCCAGGGTGTAGTCGATGACCGCCCGGTTGCCTATACGAAGCAGGAGCTTGTGGAGACGCCCTTCGCCCAGAGCAAATCGTCTCCCGTATCCTGCGGCTAGGATGACACCCTTCATGTAATTACAATCTCCTTTGTAGAGCAGTTTTTGACGTGTGGCTAAAAGTACAAGATTCCACGGTGTACGTCGAATGACCTTGCCATCGACGGACTTCTGTGAACACGGATCAGCTGCGCAGGAAGACACTCACAACCGACGATCGTCGAACTGGCGGCCTGACGCCTTGCTATGCTGCCATGGTGCTGCTTGCCCCGTCAAGGGCGGAGAGAGATTAGCCGACATTCCCCATATCAGACTGCGGGTGTCCAAAGAACCCGCCATCCTTCACGACGGTGATGGTAGGGGCACGAACGCCGTCAACTATCCCATCGGGCTCACAAAACCATCTCTCGGTGCCGTGAATTAGCGTCCGCCAGGCAACGGAGGCGGCTTTCAGCACGTTTGCACACGCTTCAACTCATCCAGGCGCACAGCTCCCCCTTGGCTACCCCCGTCACCTCCGATGATCCCTTAGCCCTGATCCACGAACGGCCAGGCGAACTGGCGAAGGTCCGGGGGTGTAAGTCCCTCGTGTTGAAGGAGGAGCCAACCACAACACTCCACGAGTCATGCGCGGGTCATTGTGAAGTGGCCCGTGAAGCGTTGACAGTGGCGCGTGCGGGCGGAGCTATGGAGCACCGAAATCGGGTTTTCTGGAGCGCCGAGACTGTGTGGATGGTCGAAGGCGAGATCGGCTGCGACGAAATGGGCGAGACGCAGCCGGGCTCCACGGTGTCGATGGAACTCACGCACGTACGTAAGACCTTCGTTGGGACCTGGGAGGGCTCCGCGTCGTCCCGGCGTGTCGTACGCCGGGACCGCATCGGGGAGGGAGGCAACCGTAGCCGATGACGCACGATACGGAGCAGTCTGACGGGGACATAGTAGCGATGAAGGCGGCGAACAAAGGGGCGCGAGCCCCGGCGGAGTCGCTGGAGCAAAGGACCCCGACCAAGAGGAATCCGCAACGCACGGGCACGGTCTGGACACAGGGTCGGGGAGCGGTGACACCCGGTGCGGAGCGGATACGGCAGTTTGCAAAGGAGAATCCGGGGGAGCAGCTGACCGCGCTGCTGCACCACATCACGACGGAGACGCTGGAGGCAGCGTATCTCGCGCTGAAGCGGGATGCGGCCGCGGGCGTGGACGGGATGACGTGGCGCGAGTACGGGGACGAACTGGCCGAGCGGCTGCTCGACCTGAAGGACCGCGTACACAGTGGAGCGTACCGGGCGGCCCCGGTCCGGCGGGTAGAGATACCGAAGCCGGACGGGGGCATGCGACAGCTGGGTATTGCCTCGCTGGAGGACAAGATCGTCCAGCGGGCGGTGGTGGAGCAGATCCTCGATCCGATCTACGAGTCGGAGTTCTACGGATTCAGCTACGGGTTCAGGCCGGGGCGTTCGGCGCACAACGCGCTGGACGCGCTGGCGTACGCGGTGGAGCGGCGCAAGGTCAGCTGGGTAGTGGAGGTGGACATCCGCCAGTACTTCGACAGTATCGACCGGGAGCAGCTGATGCAGTTCCTGGAGATGCGCATCGGGGACCGGCGGGTACTGCGTCTCATCCGGAAGTGGCTGAACGCCGGCGTCATCGAAGCGGGGCTGGAGGTCGACGTGGTGAGGGGGACGCCGCAGGGGGCGGTGATATCGCCGCTGCTGGCGAACGTGTACCTGCACCACGTGCTCGACGGCTGGTTCGCGCGGGAATGGCGGCCGCGGGAGGCCCGGGGCGAGGTCTACATCGTGCGCTACGCCGATGACTTCGTGCTGGGGTTTGAGTACCGCAGCGATGCGGAGCGGTTCATGGAGGGGATGCGGGAGCGGTTCGCTGCGTTCGGGCTGGACCTGCACCCGGAGAAGACGCGCCTGTTGGAGTTCGGCAGGTTCGCGAGAGCGGACTGTGCGAAGCGCGGGGAGCGGCGTCCTGAGACGTTCGACTTTCTCGGGTTCACGCACTATTGCCGGACGACGCGGAACGGGCGTTTCGGACTCGGGCGCAAGCCTGCCGCGAAGCGAGTGCGCCGCACGCTCAAGGCGGTGAAAGCCGCCTTGCGGAAGCGTATGCACGAGAAGCCGGTGAGAACCGGGGAATGGCTCGGCCGGGTACTGCGCGGGTGGCTTCGCTACTACGCCGTACCGACGAGTTCCCGGTACCTGCGCCGGTTCGCGCGTGCGCTCAAGTGGCAGTGGCTACGTGCCCTTCGCAGGCGGTCGCAGCGAGATGTCTTCTCGTGGGAGCGACTCGAAGCACTATGCACGCGGCTGTGGCCCCGTATTCTCATCCTGCACCCGTGGCCGACTGAGCGATTTGCCGTCCCTACTCAAGGTAGGAGCCGTATGCCCTAACGGGCACGTACGGATCTGTGCGGGGGGTGCCGGGCAACCGGCATTCCTACCGCAAAAGCGGTTCGAGCATATCCGGAGAGAGAGACGTGAGAGAGGCTCGTCGATACGCGAGCTGGCGCGCCGCCACCGCGTGCACCGGCGCACGGTGCGGCAGGCGCTGAGATCGGCGCTGCCGCCGCCGCGCAAGCCGGTAGCGAAGGCGGCGCCGCGGCTCGGTCCGCACCGCGCGACAATCCGCGAGTGGCTGGTCGCCGACCTGAGCGCGCCGCGCAAGCAGCGCCACACGGCGAGGCGGGTCTGGCAGCGCCTCGTGGACGAGCGCGGCGCGAGCGTCGCCGAGTCGACGGTGCGCGCCTACGTCGGCCGCGTGCGCCGCGAGCTCGAGTCCGGGAGCGTGGCCGTGACGATCCCCCAGCTGCATCCGCCGGGGGAGGAAGCTGAGGTGGACTTCGGCGGGGTCAGCGTCTGGCTCGACGGTGTGCTGACCGAGCTGTCGATGTTCGTCATGCGGCTCTCGCACTCGGGACGGGCGGTCCACGTCTGCTTCCCGGGCGAGGGCCAGGAGGCGTTCCTCGAGGGCCATGCGATCGCCTTCGAGCGCCTCGGCGGGGTGCCTCGGCGGGTCCGCTACGACAACCTCAAGGCGGCCGCGGTGCGCGTGCTCGCCGGACGTGAGCGCACCGAGAGCGATCGCTTCGTCGCCCTGCGCTCGCACTTCGGCTTCGATGCGTTCTTCTGCGAGCCCGGCGCCGACGGCGCGCACGAGAAGGGCGGCGTGGGGGGCGAGGTCGGCCGCTTCCGCCGCCGCCACCTCGTGCCGGTTCCGCGCGTGGAGAGCCTGGCCGAGCTGAACGCGCTGCTGGAGGCCGCCGACCGCTCAGACGACGCCCGCCACATCGCCGGCCGGCTCGCCACCGTCGGCCAGATGGCGGAAGCCGAGCGGCCTGCGCGGGGCGGACGGTGGACGTGCGCCTGGGCGGCGGGACCGTGACCGCTCTCCTCGGGGGCCGGGTGATCGCCCGCCACGAGCGCAGCGCGCACAAGGGGGCCGAGGTGCTCGTGCTCGACCACTATCTCGAGGTGCTGTCGCGCAAGCCCGGCGTGCTGCCCGGCGCGGTGGCGCTCGAGCAGGCACGCGCCTCGGGGAGCTTCACCGCCGCGCACGAACGCTTCTGGAAGCGCACCCGCCGCCGTCTCGGCGACCGCGAGGGGACGCGGGCGCTGATCGAAGTGCTGCTGCTGCACCGCAGCCTGCCCTTCGTGGCCGTGCACGCCGCGCTCGACGCGGTGGCGCGCGTGGGCTCGGTGGACCCCGCGCTGGTCGCCATCGAGGCGCGCCGCATCGCCGACGGCCGCCGCGCGGTCGCGGTCGTGGAGCGGCCGGCGCTGCGGCGCTTCGACCGCCCTGCCCCAGCCTTGGCCGGCTACGACGCACTGCTCGCCGGGAGCGCCCGATGAGCGCGCCCGTGACCGAGCAGGCGGCGGCGCTGACGGTCGAGGCGACCAGCCGGGCGCTGCACCTCCCCACCGTGCGCCAGCAGGCCAGCGCTCGCCGAGGCCGCGCTGCGCGACCGGCTCACCCATCTCGCCTACCTCGCCGAGGTGCTCCAGGCCGAACTCGACGACCGCGAGGCGCGCCGCCGTGAACGCCGCGTCCACGAGGCGCGCTTCCCCCGGCTCAAGCTGCTCGCCGACTTCGACTTGGCCGCGGCGCCCACGGTCGACCCGGCGCTGCTCGCCACGCTCGAGCGGGGCGAGTGGATCGACGCGGGCCAGCCCGTCGTGGTGCTCGGAGATAGCGGCACCGGCAAGTCGCACCTGCTGATCGGGCTCGGCATGGCCGCCTGCCAGCGCGGGCTGCAGGTGCGCTACACGACGGCGGCCGCGCTCGTGAACGAACTGGCCGAGGCCTCAGACGAGCGCACGCTCTCGCGCGTGATCGCCCGCTACGGCCGGCTCGACTTGCTCTGCCTCGACGAGTTCGGCTACGTCCACCTCGACCCGCGCGGAGCCGAACTGCTCTTCCAGATCCTGACCGAGCGCGAGGAGCGGGCCTCGGTGGCAGTCGCCTCCAACGCCCCCTTCTCGGAGTGGGGCCGCACCTTCACCGACGCCCGCCTCGCCGCCGCGGTCGTCGACCGCCTCACCTTCCGCGCCCACATCATCGAGACCGGCAGCGACTCCTATCGCCTGCCGGTCACCGCCGCCACGAGGGGAGGTGCGCAGACAAGCTGATCATGACCACGGGGTGGGGCCAGAACTCATCATCACGGTGGGGCCAAATGGAGTTGTCATTCCCAAGCTGAAACCGATGCTTGTCGGTGGGCCGGTTCTGGGTCAGCTTCCTGTTCGCGAGGAAGGCGTACGTGACGACGCCGATGCGGTCGCCCGTTGGACTTTCGAACGTGATGCAAAAGGGGGCCCGGTTTGGCGGCGAGTGGCTCAGGATGCGGCAGCCCGCCCCCTTGAGTGAGTCGAGCATGAACGTGACGAGCGGCTGCCGATCAGCAGCGCGAACGGAGTACTCGCGATATCCGAGCGGAGATTCGAGCATCGGCGACGCACCTGCGGGGGAGACCTTCAAAGTCTATCGGATCTCGAACGTGCGTTCACACGCAGGTACGTGCGCGCCACGACCACGTCGGCGCCGTTCGCAGCGGCGCCCGCCGCCCCGTCCCCGTCGCCACTCATAAGCAGCTGCGCGTCGGGTGTTCGACCAAGCGCCTCAGCGCCCGACGAAGCGCCTCAGCGCCCGACGAAGCGCGGCCGGCGCTTCTCCATGAACGCCCGCCGCCCCTCGATGTAGTCCTCGCTCGCGAAGCAGTGGGCGACCATCTGCTCGATCTTCGCGAGGTCGCGCGCGGCCGGGTCCTTGAGGGCCTCGTCGATGGACGCTCGCAGCGAGGCGAGGGTCAGCGGGGCGTTGTCGGCGATCGCCCCCGCCACCGCGCGCACCTCGGGTTCGAGCTGCTCGACGCTGACGACGCGGTTGACGAGGCCCATGCGCAGCGCGGTGTGCGCGTCGAAGCGCGCGCCCGTCAGCAGGATCTCGCGCGCGTACGCCGGCCCGACCAGCTGCACCAAGCTATCGACGCCCGCGTAGGGGTAGCCGAGCCCGATGCGCGCGGCGGGGATCCCGAACTGCGCGTCGTCCGCGGCGATGCGTAGGTCCGCGCGCATCGCCATGAGGAGCCCGCCACCCAACGCGAAGCCGCGGATCATGGCGATGATCGGCTTCGGGAAGGCGTCGAGGGCCGCCGGGCGCGCGCCGGCGGCGTCGGCCTCATGGATCGGAGTGCGGATCGGCTTGGGAGGCCGCTTCTCGAACTCCGAGATGTCGGCCCCGGAGACGAACGCCTTGTCGCCGGCGCCCTTCATCACCACCACGCGCACGTCGTCGTCGGCTGCGAAGGTCTCGAGAATCTCCGGAATCGCCTCCCGCATCGCGACCGTGAGCGCGTTGTGGCGCTCCGGATGGTTGAACGTCATCCAGCCGATGCCGTCCTCGACCTCGGCGAGCATCTTGTCGGTATCGAGTTGCATCGCTCCTCCGGCTAGACCACGCCGCGTTCCCGCAGCCCGGCGATCGCCGCAGCCTCGTAGCCGAGCGACGCCAGCACCTCGTCGCTATGCTCCCCGAGCGAGGGCGCGGCGCTGCGCATCTCCGGCGGCTGCGGCGTGCGCTCCAGGTGGAAGGCCTGCCCGACGACGCGGATCGGCCCGAGCTGGGGGTGCGCCACCGGGGTCGCGATCCCGAGGTGCTGCACCTGGGGGTCGGCGATCATCTCGTCAACGGCGTAGATCGGCCCGCAGGGCACCCCGGCCTCGTTCAGCGCCTCGATCCACTCGGCGCTCGTGCGCGTCTTCGTGAGCGCGGCGATGTCCGCGTTCAGGTCGGCGCGCTGCTCCGAGCGCGAGTCGGCGTCGGCGTACTCCTCGCGCTCGATCAGTTCGGGAGCGTCGATGCAGTGGCAGAGCCGCTCGAACATCGCCTGCCCGGCGGCGGCGATGTTGATGTGGCCGTCGGCCGTGGCGAACACGCCCGTCGGGATCGCGAAGGGGTGGTCGTTGCCTGCCTGCTGCGGCAGATCCTCTTCGATCAGCCAGCGCGCCGCCTGGAAGTCCATCAACGCGATCTGCGCCTCGAGCAACGAGGTGTGGACCCACTGTCCCTCGCCCGAGCGCTCGCGCTCGAGCAGCGCTAGCAGGATCCCCTGTGCGAGCAGCAGCCCTGCGCTGAGGTCGGCGACCGGGATGCCGGCCCGCATGGGACCCTGCCCGGGGATGCCGGTGACGGACATGATGCCGCCCATCCCCTGCGCGATCTGATCGAAGCCAGGCCGGTCGCGGTAGGGCCCGCTCTGGCCGAAGCCCGAGATGCTGCCGTACACGATCCGAGGGTTGACCGCGCGCACCGCCTCGTAGTCGACCCCTAGTCGTTGCTTCACCAGCGGCCGGTAGTTCTCGACGAGCACGTCGGCGTCGCGCGCGAGGCGGAGGAGGATCTCACGCCCCTCGTCCGTCTGCAGGTTGAGGGTCAAGCTGCGCTTGTTGCGGTGCAGGTTCTGGAAGTCGTAGCCGTGCCGCTGCCCGACGATCGAGGGGCCCGCGCCTGAGGCCGGCGGCAACTCGATCATCAAGACGTCGGCGCCCCAGTCCGCGAGTTGCCGCACGCAGGTGGGGCCGGAGCGCGCGCGCGTCAGATCGAGCACCACGAGCTCGTCGAGCGGAAGCGGTCCCGCAGCCATCGGTGGATCCTCTCTGCCGCGCGAGGGTAGCACGCAGCGCGGGCGCGTCGGGCGCTGCTTCTAGCCACGAGGCCGCTCGATCGCGTGACGGGGAGTGTGCTGCTGCCAGCAACTGCCGGCGCAGCTCGGGCTACTCGCGGAGCCCCACAGGACCGGCGCCGACTGCTCGGGCTCCGGCTATGCGCAGCGGTAGCGGCGCGCTCAGCGCGCCTCGTAGGTGGGTCACGCCCATGCGGCGCGCGTCCGGCGTACCCATAGTCACTCCCATAGTCGCTGCGTAGCACGGAGCGTGAGCCCTTGCTGCCAGGTTTCCCTCAACTGGCCGCTCCACCAGCGCATCCGCCCTGACCGCGCGGGCCCCCTCGTGGCGACAGCTCGCGCCGGCTCGCCTCCCTACGCGGGTCGGAACAACGGGAGCGTCGCTTCGGGATCGACTTCCTCGAAGACGACCTCGACGGGCATGCCGATGCGAATCTCGTCCGGCTCGACGCCGACGAGGTTGCTGACCAGGCGCGTCCCCTCCTCCAGCTCAACGAGGATCACGTTGTACGGCACGTCGAGGAAGAACGGGTGCGTCGGGTGCCGCTGGATCACGAAGGAGTAGACGCTGCCCCGGCCACTGGCCTGCTGCCAGTCGACCTCGAGCGACCCACAACTGGGGCAGGCCGGCTGCGGGGGATGGCGAAGCTCCGAGCAACCGGCGCAGCGCTGGATCAGCAGCCTGTGCTGCTGCACCCCCTCCCAGAACGGATCGGAGTCACGGTCGGGCGCGGGGATCGGCCGCGGGATCTGGCCCTGCTGCGTCATGACGCTACCTCCTGCTGAGGATGATCGCGCTTGTCGGAACCCCGTTGGCGCTCGCGCACATCGACAGCTCGGCCCCGTCGACCTGGTTCGGCGACTCGCCACGCGCCTGCCGGACCGCCTCGAGAATGAGGTTGTGCCCGTGGATGTAGCCCTCGGAAAGCTGGCCTCCGGAGGTGTTCGTCGGCAGCGATCCGCCCTCGGCCCGCAGTGCACCGCTCGCGACGAACGGTCCGCCCTCGCCCTTCTCGGCGAAGCCGAAGTCCTCGAGCGCCATGATCACCCACGGGGTGAAGTGGTCGTAGACCTGGATCACGTCGATCTCGGACGGGCCGACACCGGCCATTCCGAATACGTTCCCGGCGGCGTTGAGCGTCTCGTAGCCGGTCGTCAGAGTCTCGCGGTAGTAGTTCGTCATCGTCATCTGCGGCAACCCGACGCCTTGCGCCGCCCCCGAGATGTACGCCGGCGGCTTCGGCAGGTCGTTCGCTCGTTCGGAGGAGACCACGACCCAGGCGCAGGCGCCGTCCGTCTCGAGGCAGTAGTCGAAGAGGCACATCGGCTCCGCGATCATGCGTGCCGACATGTAGTCATCGAGCGTGAGCGGCGTGCGATGGAACGTGGCGTTCGTGTTCTGCTGCGCGTGCTCCCGGAACGCCAGCGCGACCGCAGCGAAGTGCTCGCGGGTGGTCCCGTACTCCTCCATGTGACGGCGCGCCGACATCGCCACCCAGGCTCCGGGACTGGCGAGACCGAACGGTATCAGCCACTGCTGCGACTTCTCCGCATAGCGGCCGCCGGCATGTTGCCCGAAGCGCCGGCCGGAACGCTCGTTCATCGAGCGGTAGCCCACAACGACGTCGGCCTGCTTTGAGGCGACCATCTGGGCCGCGAGCAGGACGAGCCCGCAGGGGCTGCCCCCGCCGTAGTGGCCCTCGGCGTAGACGCGGAGGTTCTTGATCCCGAGGTTGTTGACGACCTGGATCTCCTCGGTGTCGTCGCTGTCCAGCCGCACCATCCCGTCGACGTCGGACGGCGACAACCCACAGTCGTCGAGCGCGGCGCGGATCGCCTCGACCGCCAGGCGCGGCTCGCTGCGCCCCGAGTTCTTCGAGAACTCGGTGTGGCCGATCCCGGCGATCGCCGTCTTGTCACGTAACCACGTAGAGTCAGGCATTTCCAGCTCCAATCTGGATGAGAGTGCAACTCCGTAATCGTTGGAATCTGGGCGGTTGGGCTACGCTGCCGCCGACGGAGTCCCAAGGCCAGAGAAGGGCTCGCCCCAGCGGTCTCCGTGCACGACCTCGGCAAGTGGACGCCTGCGGACGGGACCGAAGTTTCCCGAAGGGAAGCCGATCGGGAGGATGGCATACGAATGAACGCTCGGCGGTAAGCCGAGAATGCCCTCGACATCGGCCTTGTACACACGGTGCCGCGTGGTGAGCGTCGCTCCGAGCCCGAGGGCGCGCGCGGCGAGCAGCATGTTCTGGACGGCGGGGTAAATCGAAGCTCCGGAGGCCGGTCCTGGCTGCTGTTCGCCATGATCTATGCAAGCAACTATCCAGACGGGAGCCTCGTGAAAATGTTCGGTCAGGTAGGCGACGGCACGTAGTTGGCGGTCATATTCCTCTTGCGTGACTCCGAGGGGTGGACCGCTGGCACGATACAGCGGAACGACAATTTCGTTGAATGCACGCTCGTAGTAGTGTTGTATCTGCTGCTTGATCGAACCATCCTTGACGACGAGAAACTGCCACTGCTGCTGGTTGGCGCCGCTTGCGGCACATACCCCGGCTTCCAAGATTCGATTGATGAGCTCGTCGGGCACCGGATCGGGCTTGAGCCGGCGCATTGCCCGGGTCGTCCGAATGATATGGAACACTTCGTCCGATGCCATCGTCCCATTCTCCTGTGCTCTCGCCTAGAGAGAAGCAATGCAGTATAGCACCGAACTTTGCCTGCCCGGATGCCGAAGCCGGCTCCCGGTGCGAGAGTCGGGATGGGTGACCGTACCGAGGCCCGTTGTCAGCGTGGCCGGGGGCGCGACAGGCGCCACACGACTCGAGGCCCCGCCGGGAGTCCGGACAAGAAGCTGGCCGCACTGCACGGCGTGATGAAGACGGACCTGGCGGGCGGGCGTCTGCCCTCCGGGCTGTTCGGGGCGAACGCGGCGTGGTGGGGACACGTGGTGCTGGCGTTCAACCTGCACGCGGCCCTGAGGCGGCTGGGCCTGGGGCCGGAGTGGGCGGGTCGGCGGATGAAGGCGGTTCGGTTCTCTCTGCTCGGTCTTCCGGGGCGCGTGGTCCGGCACGCGAGGAGGCTCGTCATCCAGCTGGGCTCCGGCCATCCCTCCTACGAGCCGCTGGTGGATGCGCGCCGCACGATCGTCGCGCTGGCACACGGACCGCCCTGACCGACGCCCTCTGAACAACGTCGTCTCGCGCGGCGACTCGAGGGGGTCGACGGGGCGCCGCCGCGCCGACCGCACCCCTGGTCTGCCCATCCGCCGGGCTCGACCCCCCGGGAGACGGCGCCCGCACCCCCAACGAACCCCGAACCACCACGCAACAGCCCGCGAGCCCTCGTTCGCCCGCTCACATCGCTCCCCGCCACACTCAGGTGGGGGATCTGGGGAAGTTCCGGTCCGATTGTCAACACGTTCACGCGCCCTTATAATCATCGTGCTAGCACGCCGCCATCCCCACCGCGCCTCAGGCCCGGACGGTCCCGACGCGGATGCGCGGGTTCGAGTTGCTGCGCGCGGCGGTTCCGCTGCCGCGAAGACCGAATAGGAGAGATCGCATGTCAGACGAGCGTTCGGAGCTAGGGTTCGGAAGGGCTGCCGGGGCGGCACTCGGCGCTACCAGACTCAACCGCCGCGGACTGCTGCGCGCGGGCTTGCTCGGCATGTCCGGGCTCGCTACCGCCGTGCTCATCGGCTGCGACGATGATGACGAGGACGACGCTGCGCCGACCGCTGCGCCGACCGCGGCCGCGACCGCCACTACCGCGCCGGCCGCAGGCACTGCCACACCGGCCGCGGGCACGGCCACGCCGGCCGCGGGCACGGCCACACCGGCCGCGGGCACGGCCACGCCGGCCGCACGCACAACCACGCCGACGGCGACGCCAGCGGCACGCGCCCGGCCATCCTCCCCCGGCGAGCTCGACTTCGTCATGAACAACAGGGACCCCGGCGTGCCGCCCAAGTATGGAGGTGTCAGACACACGAGTGAGCGACGGCGCTTCCCATCGGTGGATCCCCGAGTAAACGCGGCGTCGGATGTCGCGCTATTTCACGGGCTGGTGAGTTCGAAGCTCCTTGAGCACGACGGATCCCCCGCAATCGGAGCCTTCGAGGACCCGATCGTCGGGGACATCGCTGAGAGCTGGGAGTCGTCGCCGGACGGGCTGGCGTTCACCTTCCAGCTCAATCCGAAGGCACAATGGCACAACCGAGCCCCGGCGGACGGCCGCCAGGTGGTTGCCGAAGATGTGAAGTTCACCTACGAGCTGTGGATGGCTGGGACTTTGACCGCGGGCCGGTTCGCCGCTGTCGATAGCGTGGAGGTGGTCGACGAGGGTACCGTCCGGATCGCCCTCAAGGGCCCGACCCCCGAGCTGCTTGACACGTTCGCCTTCGAGCACCACCCCATCGTCAATCCCGAGTTCGTGGACGCGAGGGGCGGCGAGATCGGCGACGGCGGCGATTGGGTCGGCAGCGGGCCGTTCATACTGACGGGCTGGGAACCCGGTGTGCTGGTCGAGTTCGAGCGCAACCCCAACTACCACGGTGTGGACGAGTTCGGCAACCAGCTGCCGTACGTTGACAGTATGCAGCGGATCACGATCCGAGAGCGGGCTGCCCAGATCGCCGCGTTTGTGGCAGGCGAACTCGAACAAGTGGGTATCCCGATCGAAAACTTCGACGAGTGGGCCAGCCGCGACGACGTCAAGCTGGGTCGTAGCAGCGTCGCGGCCGGGCAGCTCCTCCTCACCCCCAACATGCGCGAGCAACCGTTCGACGATCTGCGGGTCCGCAGGGCTATTTCGATGTCGATCGATCGGCTTGCCGTGTGGCGGGACATCACTTCGGAGCTCGCCGGCCGCTCTGGCCCGATTCCGCCGCTTGCGCTCGGCCGGGAGACGCTGCCGAGCTGGGACGACCTCCCGCCCAACTACCAGTTCAACCCCGCGGAGGCGAAGAAGCTTCTGGACGCCGCGGGGCTTGCGGACGGGCTGGACCTTGGCCCGCTGTCCTACTGGTCGATTACCCCGGAGTACAACAACTCGGTGCTCGTCTTCGCTCAGCAGTTGCAGGACGCGGGTTTCAGCGTGACTCCCAATCTGATCGAGCGTACGCCATTCCTCGAGCAACGCACGACGGGGACCTGGGAGGGTCTCCAGTACCAGACTCAGTCCACCCCCGGCGGCACCATGCAGGCTTGGGCGGAGTGGATGCATAGCGAGGGCGGCAGCAACTTCTGGGGGATCGCCAACCCGGACGTGGATCAGGCGGTCGAACAGCTCCGGGTCACGCTCGACCCGAACGAGCGTCAAGAGCTATTCCAGCGGCTAGAGGAGCTGGAGTACGAGAATGTCTTCCGCGCGTATACGAACGGGCTGACAAGCGTCAACGCCAGTAAGTCTAACCTGATGAACGCATACGGAAGCGGGTTCCTCTTCTTCAAGAGTTACACGCACAAGTATGAGTGGTTCGACAACTGATCTGACTCGGCGCCGCCATCCTGGAGCGCCCTCGCCGATTCGGGAATGGAGCCCGGGTTCCGGTGTTGGGCGCGGCGCCGGAGTTCGGGACTGATCTGGAGGGGAGCTGAAACCGGGGAATGCTCCTCTATCTCGTACGCAGGGCGTTGTTCTCGATTCCCGTCCTCATCGGCGTCTCGATTGCCATTTTCTTCCTGCTCAGGGTCGTTCCCGGTGATCCCGTCCTTGCGGCAACCGGCAGTGAGGACGGTCTAGCGCTTTCAGCTGCGCAGATGGAGTCGCTACGTGCGGACCTCGGTCTCGACGAGCCCCTGCACAGACAATATCTTATTTGGATAAGGGACTTCATCCGTGGTGACGGCGGGGAGTCGCTAATCAGTCACAATCCCACGATGGACAATGTGTTCAAGGCGCTCCCCGTGACGATCGAGATCACGCTGACGGTCATGGTCCTGGGGATCATCATAGCAATCCCCATAGGGGTGCTCTCAGCAGTGAAGGAGAACTCCTGGTTCGACTACAGCGCGCGTAGTGTGGCCGTGCTTGGATTGGCAATCCCTGACTTCTGGATCGGGACGATGCTCCTGATCTACCTCGCGGTGTGGTTTCAGTGGACGGTGCCGCTGGGATTCGAACATCTGTGGGAGAACCCGATAAAGAACCTGCAGCAGATCGGCCTCGCTGTCGCGATTCTCACTCACGGCTTGGCGTCTACCACGGTGCGTTTCACGCGGTCAGGGATGCTGGACGTGCTCAACGAAGACTACGTACGCACCGCACGCGCAAAAGGGCTCAGGGAGCGCTCGGTCGTGGTGCGGCACGCCCTTCGCAATGTGCTGATTCCGGTGCTGAGCGTGCTCGGCATTCGGACCGCATACCTGATGGGCGGGACGGTGATCATGGAGACGCTGTTCAACCTGCCTGGACTGGGCCTGCTTACGGTGGACGCCGTACGGAACGCCGACTACACGCAAGTGCAAACGAACGTGATGATATTCGCGATCATGACGGTGGCCATCAACTTCTTGACCGACGCAGCCTACGCTGTCGTCGATCCCAGGATTCGGCTCGTCTGACGTGACAACCAGCACCGGCTCGCGCGCTGGGAGCATCTCGGTCATCGGCCGCCGGGACGAGGCCCCCGTGCTCATGGGTCTCCGCCGGTTCGTGCGACGCGAGCCGATGGGATTCGCCTCACTCCTCCTCCTCACGGCCATGGTTGCGGGCGCCGCGATGGGACCGTACCTGCTGCCTTATGACCCGCTCAGAATCGATCTCTCGCAGAAATTCATCTCCCCGGGGTTCGAAACATCCCACCTCCTCGGCACCGACCAACTGGGTCGGGATCTGCTCAGCCGGCTCGTCGTCGCGGGGCGTGTCTCGCTGGCGACGGCCCTCGGCGCGCTCGCGCTCGGCGTCATCGTCGCGAGCATCCTTGGGATGTTCGGCGGGTTCTTCGCTCATTGGGCGAGCCAAGCCCTGCAGCGCGCGATGGACGGGATGATGGCGCTGCCGCCGCTGATCCTCGCGCTAGCGATCGCCGCGGGGCTCGGGAACGACGCGAAGAACATCGCGATCGCGATCGCGATCGTGATGCTGCCGCCTGTCTTCCGCGTGGTGCGGGGGGCTACGCTTGCCGTCCGCAACCTCGACTACGTGATAGCGGCCACCGCTCTGGGCGGGAGCAACCTTCACATCATCACGCGGCACATCGTGCCCAACATCTTTGGGACGATCGTCACGATCGCTTCGATCTGGGTCGGCGCGGTCATTCTGATCGAGGCCTCACTTGGGTTCTTGGGCATCGGCGTGCAGCCACCGAATCCGACCTGGGGGAACATGCTCTCCGGGGAGGGCCGAACGTACATGACCAGCGCGCCTTGGATCGCACTCATGCCCGGGATCGCGATCACCATCACGGTCTTCGCCTCGAATATGCTCGGGGACTCGCTGCGCGCGTTCTTCGATCCGAAGTCGAGGCGCGAAAGGTGAGTAGCATCGGGTGCGCGGCGTAGGCCCCGCAGAGAGCGCCCCGATCTCCGGTGAGCAGATCCAAGAATCATATGCTCCGGAGAGGGTCTGAAGAGGAGGATCGGCTATGGCTCGACCGCTGGATGGCTTGCGTATTCTCGACTTCACCTGGGCGCTCGCCGGTCCGTATGGGTCCATGATTCTCTGTGACCTCGGTGCTGAAGTGTTCAAGATCGAACCGGTCGGGACTGAAGCGCGGACCCGTGGCCCGGGCCCGTACCTCAACGGCGTCGACCTTTACTATTTCAGCATCAACCGAGGCAAGAAGAGTCTGAGTATCGATCTGAAGTCAGAACCTGGACGTGAGCTTGTCTACAGGCTTGTGAAGCAGGTGGACGTGGTCCTGGAGAATTTTACTCCAGGCACTATGGAACGCCTCGGCTTCGGTTACCACAAGCTTGCTGAGATCAACCCTTCGATCATATACGGCTCAACCTCTGGCTTCGGGCAGACCGGACCGTATTCCCGTCGCGGCGCCGTGGACGTGATCGTGCAGGGCATGAGTGGCGTGATGAGCATCACCGGCCACAAGGACCAACCCCCGGCGAGGCCCGGTTATTCGATTGGAGATATGGCGGGCGGAATGTTCACGGCGATCGGGATCCTCGGTGCTGCCTTGGAGCGAGAGCGGTCGGGGCGCGGGCAATGGGTCGACGTGAGCATGCTCGATAGCCAAATCGCCTTGCTCGAGAACGCGGTCGTCCGCCATTTGGCGACGGGGGAGCTGCCCCAGCCCAACGGGACACGTCATCCGCTCGTGGCTCCATTCCAGGCGTTTCCGACGAAGGACGGCTTCTTCGTTCTGGCCGGTACGAAGAACTGGGAGCTCTTCTGCGCGAGGATCAACCAGGATGACCTCATCTTCGACGAGCGCTTCAAGACGGGTGAGCTACGCGTGAAACATCAGGAAGAGCTCGAAGAACTCCTAAGCGAAACGTTTCGTCAGCGGACCACGAGCGAGTGGCTAGACGAACTCGAGGAAGTGTGCCTCGTTGCGCCTCTCAACACTATTGCCGATGTGGTACAGGATCCACAAGTGCAGGCGCGAGAGATGATCGTTCCTTTGCCCCATCCACGGGGAGGCGAGATCTCCGTGTCGAATAGTCCGATCAAGTACTCCCGGACGCCCCTTCGCGTCGATCGTAGAGCGCCCGAACCAAGCGAACATACGGCTGAGATATTACAGGCTGTCCTCGGCCTATCAAACGAGGAAATTGATGGCTTCGCTGCGGAGGGCGTTATTGCGGTAGCGTCGCCGGAGGAACGCTAGCAGTAGTCACATCGGACTCTGGAGTTGCCGCGGATGGGTAGATAGCCTGCTTCTAGGCTGCAACGGTCGCTCTGAGCCTCCGCTCCCACTCTGCGGGGCTCAGCTAGTCGAAGGCGGCCAGCGTCGGCCCCAAGACGCCGCACCCTCGTCCGCGGCGTGCCGGGCGGCATCCCGAATTACGAGGCGATAGAGGTGATCGCTGCCCACCGTGACGGGCGCCGGCCTCGAGCTCGCGCAGCCGCTTCCGCTCCTCGCTCGTCAGGCCGGGCCGGGCGCCGGACCGGGGTCGATCGCCCGCGCGCCGGCTGCTCGCTGCGATGAGCCGCCCTCGTGTACGCGCCCGGATCGCCACGCGAGGGGCGAAGGACGTTCTCAATGCGCGGCTATTCACGACCCGGCAGCAGTACGCCGTCTCCGCCGGGAGACTTTGCTTGTGGTGGCCGGGCGGATGCGCACCGCGAGATGCGCATGCAGCCGGCGCGTCGCCAGCAATGAGCCGCCATCGTAAGGAGGAGCGCAGTGGCCGGTGAGATGATCGTCGAGCAGATCAAGGTAATCGACGTCGACACGCACATCACGGAGCCGTACGACCTCTTCACCTCGAGGGTCTCGACCAAGAAGTGGGGCGACAAGGTCCCGCACGTCCGCACCATGCCCTGGGAGACGGCCCAGCAGTGGGACCCCAGCGCCGACCCGAGCACGGAACGCGACATCTGGATCCTGAACGGCTAGCCGTCCTCGCCGATCGGCATCACCACGATGGCGGGCTAGCGGGACTGGCCGCCGGCGCACCCCTCGACCCTGGACGAGTTCGACCCCGCCGCCTACGACTCGACCAAGCGCCTGGAGCGGATGGACCAGTACGGGATCTACGCCCACGTGCTCTACCCGAACGTCGCCGGCTTCGGGAACCAGAACTTCCTCAAGCTCGAGGATCCGGAGTTGATGCTGACCTGCGTCCGCGCCTACAACGACTTCCAGACCGAGTGGAGCAGTGTCGACGCGAAGCGGCTGCTCCCGATCGCGGCGATGCCGTTCTGGGACGTGGAGGAGACGGTCAAGGAGATCGACCGCTGCTTCAAGCTGGGCCACAAGGGCGTGCTCTTCCCGCAGTCGCCGCACCTCTACGGGGCCAGCCGATGCTGGCGGACCCGCACTGGGAGCCGGTCTGGAACGCGGCCGAGGACCGGGGCCTGACCATCAACTTCCACATCGGCTCCGGTGACCCGATCAACACCAAGGAGGGTTACGCGGGCAACGGCCAGCAGGCGAACTACGCCAAGGGCACGGTGCGGCTGTTCATGGCCAACATGAACGGCGTGATGGAGATCCTGATCTCCGGCATCTGCCACCGGCACCCGAAGCTCAACTTCGTCTCCGTGGAGAGCGGCATCGGCTGGGTCCCCTACGTTCTGGAGGCGGTCGACTGGCAGTGGCTCAACGCCGCCGGCCGCGAAGAGCATCCGGAGATGGACCTGCTGCCGAGCGAGTACTTCAAGCGTCAGGTCTACGCCTGCTTCTGGTTCGAGCGGGAGGTCGCCCTCCACACGATGCAGATGCTCCCCGACAACCTCCTCTACGAGACCGACTTCCCGCACCCGACGAGCATGTCGCCGGGACCGGCCTCGATCGCGGCGATCCCGAAGAACTTCATCGAGGACGTGTTCAGCACGGTGCCGGGGGAGACGCGCCGCAAGGTGCTGCACGACAACGCGGCGCGCATCTACCACCTCGACGACTAGCGGGGTAGTGGAACAGTCGAGAACGGGGCGGCCGGGCTCCTCTGACGGACGGATTTCGTATCTGGCGACGCGTGCGAAGTCCGCCCAGGTTCGCCCGGCAGCCCCTCTGCTTGCGCCTGTACTCGCACCTACTCGCACCTGCTCGCCCTTGACGCGCCGGAACCGAACTCGAGCGCGCTCCATGCCCGCTGCTCCCGGGGTTCCGATCGAGTTCGCGACGGCGGCGCCGCTCCGGCGACGAATTGAGGTCGCGACGTCCGACTATGCTCACACTTGGTGACAGGGGAAGGCCTCGCAATGGGAACTGGAAGCTCGGCCCCGCTCGAGGGGAAGGTCGCGCTGGTCACCGGAGGAGCCTCTGGCATCGGCCGCTGACACGGGCAGGCGCGGCCGTCGCCGTGATTGACCGCGACGCCGAGGGTGCGACGAACACCGTTGGGGCCGCGAGGCAGATCGGCGGCAGCTCCGAGGTGGTGCCGCTGGACCTCTCGAACACCGCCGCGATCCCGGGCGCGGTCGATCGGGTCCTCGGGTTGTTCGGACGCATCGACATCCTGGTCAATTGCGCCGCCGTCGTGGGCGAGCATGGCACGGTGCTCGACCTGAGCGAGGAGGCTTGGGACGCGGTGCACGCCGTCAACCTGAAGGCGCCGTTGATCCCTGATGCAGCAGGTGGCCCGTCACATGGTTGAGCGCGGAGGCGGGGGGCGGATCGTCAACGTCAGTTCGAGCTCCGCCTTTCGCGCGGGCTGGGCGAGGCTCGCCTACGCCAGCTCGAAGGCGGCGCTCGTTCAGCTGACTCGCAGCGCCGCGGCGGAGCTCGCGCCCTACGGCATCAACGTCAACGCCGTGGCGCCGGGCATCACGGCGAGCGTGATGACCCGAGGGAGGGACCTGGACGAGGCTGTCCGCGAAGGACCGCTCGCCAACCTCTTCCAGCGCCCATCGAACCCCGAGGACATGGCCCCCGCGATCGTGTTTCTCTGCCTGCCGGAGAGCCGGCAGATCACTGCCCAGACCATTCACACCAGCGCGGGCTCGGTGGTGTAACGAGATCCGAGGCGAGTCCCTCCGCTCCGGTCGCGTGGTCCGCATTCGATCCGGCCCACGACCATGAGCGCCGAGATCCCGGAGGAGCGTTTGGAGGCCGCTCAACCCGCCGGCCAGGAGCCCGGCGCACCGGACTTCAGCGCAATGTTCGCCGCCGGGCCCGGACCATACGCCACATCCGCCGCCAACGCGCTAGCATCCCACTTGGCGGCCCGAGCCTCCGGCTCCGCGTGGGCGCACCTCCGAGAGGAGGCGGGAATGACGGCAGACACCTGGGCGCAGGAGTCACCGCGCGCCGCGCTCGCCGGCCTGCAGCTGACCGAACTGGCGAGCGGCGGCGCGGTCGCGTATTGCGGACGGCTGTTCGCGCTGTTCGGCGCCGAGGTCGTCCGGATCGAGCCGGCGGATGGAGACGGCGTCCGCCTCGCGGAGCCCTTCCCGGGCGACGACGGCGACCCGAACCGCGGTGCGCAGCACGCCTTCCTCAACGCCGGGAAGCGCAGCGTGGCGCTGGATGCGTCCGGCGGGCGCGACACCCGTTGGGCCGAGCGCCGGATCCAGGAGAGCGACGTGCTCCTCTCCGACTGGCGCGCTCCGTCGTGGCTGCCGCTGGCGGAGCCGGAGCGGATCGCGGAGCGGTTCCCCGGCACGTTGTACGTGGCCGTCAGCCCCTTCGGCATGACGGGCCCGTACGCGCACTACCGCGCGGACGGTCACGTCCTCGAGGCGCTCGCGGGGATGTCCTACATCAGCGGGGATCCCGACCGTGAACCGCTCAGCCTCGGGGTGGACCTCGCCGACTACACGGCGGGCGTCTCGGCGTTCACGGCGGCGCTGGCGGCGCTTGCCGACCGGCGCGAGGGCGCAACCCACGGCCACATCGACGTGTCGGCGCTCGAGTCGCTGGCGATCGACGATGACTACAGCCTGGCGATGTACATCGCGGCGGGCGCCGTACGCCGGCGCCACTACTCGCGCGTCATCCTCTCCTACCCGTCGGACGTCATGGAGTGCGCCGATGGATACGTGACGTTCGTCCCGCGCTTCACCGCGGACCCGGCGACCGCGCTGGCGGCGCTCATTGAGCGGCCGGAGCTTGCTGCCGATCCCCTGTTCGCGGATCAGCGGGAGCGGGTGGCGCGCTGGCGGGAGTTCGAGGCGTTGCTCGGACCCTGGCTCAAGGCGCGTAGCGTCGGCGAGGTGCTGCGGCGCTCCCGGGCGCTGGGGATCGAGATCCTGCCCGCCCCCTCGATCGCGGACCTGCTTGCGGACGAGCATCTCCGCGGGCGCAACTTCTTTGGCGCGTCAGCGGACGGGCAGCTCGCGGTCGGTCCGCCCGTGCGCATGTCGGCCACGCCACTGCGCGTGGCGCCGGCATCAGCGCCGGGCGCGGACGACGATCTCGACTCCGCTCCCGGAGGCCGCCGGGCGGCCGGCGGAGAGCCGGAAGGCGGCGCTCCGAGCCCCGGCGGCAGCCGGCGGATGCCGTTCTTCCAGCGCCTCCGGGTCGTCGATCTCAGCCACGTCTGGGTGGGTCCGCTGGCGACACGCATCCTCGCGGAGCTCGGCGCGGACGTCATCAAGATCGAGCGTCCGAACCCGCCGGAGACGGCGCGCACCCTGTTCCCGGCCGCCAACGACACCAGCGGCGAGTACTGGAACCGCTCTCCGTACTTCCATGCACGGAACGCCAGCAAGCGGGGGATGTCGCTCGACCTCTCCTCGCCGGCGGGGCGCGACGTGTTCCAGCGGCTCCTGGCCGGCGCCGACGTGCTGATCGAGAACTTCACGCCCAGGGTGATGCGCGCGTTCGGCCTGGACTACGAAACGCTGCGGAGGTCCCATCCGTCGCTCATCATGGCTTCGATCTCGGGATACGGGCAGTCCGGTCCGGATGCCGGCCGCCGCAGCAGCGGCGTGAGCATGGAGCCCGCCGCCGGCATCGCGTCGGTGACCGGCTACGCGGGCGGCCATCCCAGCAAGACCGGAAACACCTGGGTCGATCCGTTCGTCGGCGTCCACGTCGCCGCGGCGCTCATCGCGGCGCTCATGCACCGCGAGCGCACGGGCGAAGGTCAGTACATCGAGGTCTCGATGCAGGAGACGACGATGCAACTGCTTGGTCCGCGGTTCCTCGACTACGCGGCCAACGGGCAACTGCCGCAGCGGACGGGCAATCGCCGGCCGGGCTCGATACGCGGCGTGTACCCGTGCCGAGGCGCCGACGACTGGGCCGCGATCTCCATCTCCGGCGATGCAGAGTGGCAGGCTTTCTGCGAGGCGAGCGGCCAGCTGCCGTGGGCGCTCGATCCCCGCTTCTCGAACGCGGCCGTCCGTTGGGCGCACCACGACGAGATCGACGCGCTGATCGCGGGCTGGACGCGCCCGCGGACGAAGTTCGAGGTGATGCATCGGTTGCAGGCGGCGGGCGTGCGGGCCGGCGCGGTGCTCAAGGCGGATGAGATCCTCGCCAGCGAGCAACTCGCGGCCCGGCGTTTCTTCGATCCGGTCGAGATTGTGGACTTCGGCACGGTCCCGATGCAGCGCTCCTTCCCGGCGAAGATCGACGGGCGGGGCTACCCGGTGCGAGGGCCCGCGCCGAACCTCGACGAGCACGCGGACGAGATCCTGCGCGAGGCCGGACTGAGCGATGCGGAGATCGCGAACCTTCGCCGGCTCGGGGTGATCAGCGCCGACAAGGAGCAGTTCCTTGCCGCTGCCACGCGCGACGCGCGCCGGCAGCCGTACGCCACGTACCTCGAGATCGGCTCGGTACAGCTGATCGACCCGCAACACCGCCTCAAATGCGACGAAGCGCTCGCCGGCCGCCCTGCCGAAGCGGAGCCGCAGGGCTGAGCGGACTGTGTACATTGCCCACAGACCGCAGCGCCCCGCCGGAGGCGGTGCGGCCCGAAGGAGGCGAAGCCCGGAGGACGCGAAGGCGGCCAATCGAGCGATGTTCCGGCGGTCGGCGTCGCGCCGGCGCTATCCTCCTTGGTGAGTGCCGTCCTCGGTGAGCGCGGGCGGCTGCATCGGACGGCGACGATTGAGGAGCGGAGACCCCCATGGACTGGCTAGACACTCAGCAACAGGCAGCGTTTCGAGCGAACGTGCGGAGCTTCTTCGAGGAGAAACTCCCGCAGCGCTATCGGGAGGCGCACGGCGATCTGGAGCCGCACCAGGCCCTGGCGTCGAACGGCGAGCAGATCACCATCAGCGGTGCGGGCTGGGGCGGGGATCGACGCTCCCTCGATCCGGAGATTCGCGCGGCGGCCGAGGGCTGGGCCGAGGCGATGGCGGCGGAGGGCTACATCGCCCCCGCATGGCCGCGGGAGGTGGGCGGGGCCGGGCTCACCAGGACGGAGCAGTTCATCTTCAACGAGGAACGCGAGCGCGCTCGCGCGCCTCGCGTCGGCGGGACCGGCGCGATGTTCCTCGGATCACTGCTCATGGTGCACGGCACGCCTGAGCAGCAGGCGAAGTACATGCCGGATATCGCGGCCGGCCGGATCGACTGGGCGCAGGGGTACTCGGAGCCGGGCAGCGGGTCCGATCTCGCCTCCGTGCAGCTCCGCGCGGAGCGCGACGGCGACGAGTTCGTGCTGAACGGGCAGAAGCTCTGGTCGCAACCGCTCACCTGCGACGCGATGTACGCCCTGGTGCGCACCGATCCGGACGCGCCCAAGCATCGCGGGATCTCGTTCCTGATGGTCGAGGACCTCGGCGGCCCCGGCATCGAGATGGCCTCGCTGCCCTCGATGGCATGGGGCTATCCGGGCAACGGCGAGACCTTCTTCGCCGACGTGCGGGTGCCCGTCGCGAACCTGGTCGGGGAAGAGAATCGCGGCTGGTACGTCGCGATGACCCTCATGGACTTCGACCGGGCCAGCCTCTCGGACACGAGCGAGCAGCGCCGCGCGCTGGAACGGCTGCTGGAGCACTCGCGAACGCCGGCGGGCCGCCGCAGCTCGCGCGCGGCGGCGTTGCCGACCGTGCGTGCGGAGATCGCCGACCGCTTCATCGAGGCCGAGGCCGGCCGCAACTTCGCCTTGCGCGTGGTCACGATGCAAGCCGCGGGCCTGGTCCCCAACTACGAGGCTTCGATGGGCAAGCTCTACTCGACGGAGCTGCGCCAGCGGGTCGCGCGGACGGGGATGCGGGTGCTCGGCCTCTACGCCACGTTGTGGATGGGCGACCCGAGCGCGCCGCTGGACGGCGAGTTCACGCACAGCTACGTCGCGAGCGTGCCGGCGACGATCGCGGGCGGGACCTCGGAGATTCAGCGGAACGTGATCGCCACGCGGGGTCTCGGCCTGCCGAGGAGCTGACGGTCGCGGGCGAGGGTGGCGGCCGGCTGGCGAACGCGCTCCAGAGGCGCCGCCGCGCTGCCGCGCCCGCAGCCGCCGGCCTAGGCTTGGTACGACATGCGCGTGGTGCGCTCGAGCCAGTGGAACTCCTGCGGCTTGCGCTTCGGATCCTTGTCCACCAGCACGTTGAGGAGAGCCGGCTTCCGGTCCGCGAGGGCGCGCTCGAGGGCCGGGCGCAGCTCCTCCGGCCGCTCGACGAGCTGGCCGCGGCCGCCGAGCGCATCCATCAGCCGGTCGTAGCGCAGCGGCTCGTCGGACTCCGGCGCCAGCCCGTAGCTGTAGCGCGCGTACGAGCCGCGCATCGCGATCGAGCGGTTGTTCGCGACGATGAAGACGATCGGCAGGCCGTAGCGCGCCGCCGTCTCGACCTCCATGCCGTTCCAGCCGAATGCGAAGTAGCCGCCCACGCACACCACCTGCCCGTCAGGGCGGGCGACCTGCGCGCCGATCGCGTACGGGACGGCGACGCCCATCGTGCCGCTGGCGCCGGCGTCCAGGCGGTGGCGCGGCAGCTCGTTCGGGAGCATCGAGCGCGAGACCGCCTGCGTGCTCTCGCCGTCCGTGACCACCGTCGCGTCGTGGTCCAGCGCCGCCGCGATCTCCCGGTACATGCGGTAGAAGTTCATCGGCGCGGCGTCGGACTTGGCCAGCGGCGCGACCTCTTGCGCGTTGGCGTCCCCGTGCTCCCGCAGGCGGGCTCGCCAGGCATCGATCCGCAAAGGCGCCTCCGGCGCCGCCTCGAGCAGTTGGCCCGAGACCGCCCGCGCGTCCCCCACCAGCCCGACCGCGGCCGCTACGCTGTTGCCGATCTCGCTCGGCTCGATCTCCACCTGGATCACTCGCACGTCCGGGTGCCGGACCAATAGTCAGGCCGGGCAGCTTGGGTACGCGTACGACGCAGGCGCTTGTCGCCGCCGCCGTCGTGCGGCGCAAGCGCCGCCTCGCACAGGCTCGCCCATCACCGCAACCAAAAGAGCGGAACTCCGATCGGCCACGTGTGTCGCAGGTCGCGCTGGCCGTTCTTCTTGAGTGCCCAACCACGGTCGTCGATCTGGACTTGCCGGCCGTTCGGCCTGATCTCGTAGCGCAGCCTCGTGACTGCTGGCTCGGCGGCGGCGCCATCCGACTCGTCAAGTCCAAACGCGAGACGGAGCGCCTTCTCGTACTCGCGGAAGTACTCGTCGGCCCGGGCCTGGTACTCAAGAAACGCGGCGACGCCGAGCGGCAACTTCGAGGAGTCCAGGGCGTCGTCGGGGACGGTCAGTTCGAGATGGGAGATCGGGGGCGTGCCCGGGACGCAGCTCCAGGGTTCACGCTCCACGGGTGTGCCGTCGGCGCGGGTAATGGCCCAGCTGGCGCTGCCAGGCTCGATCTCGCGGCAGCGCTCGATCTTCGCGGTCCTGATGCACGTCCCGACGACGACGTCGCTCGTGGCGGACGCGACCTTGTGCATGGTTTCATCCGTCCAGATGCGATCCACCGCGAACATGGCCATCTGGATCTCGTCGTCCAGCTCATCGTCGAACGGCCGGCCGTGTACTGCCTCCGCCTCGGCGACGTCGTAGAGCAGCACCTGCTGCACGGTGTGTCCCGACACAGTGACCTTGAGCCAGCGCACCTGCACGCCGGCCACCTCTACCGTCTGTTCGGTGGTCGATGCCGTCATGACGGGCCTCCGGGCCGGGGTCCGGCGCTCTGGGCCTCGTGGGCGTGCTCGTGGAGGCTGTCAGCCAGCGCCGTGATCTCCGCCGCCATCGTCAAGCGCTCTCGCCACTTGGCCGGGATGCCGTCGGCCCCGTAGTAGGCGCCCGCGAGCTGCCCGCAGATCGCGGCGGTCGTGTCGGCGTCGTGGCCGAGGTTCGCGGCCAGCAGGGCGCCCTCCCGGAAGTCTTCCGAACAGTGGAAGGCCCACAAGGCTGCCTCGAGCGCGTCGACGACGTAGCCCGTGCCCTTGATGTCGGGAGGGTTGCGATCCTTGAACGACCCGTCGGCGATCCGCGCGATCTTCTCCGCCAGAGGTTCGCGTTCCCACAACCCCTCGACGGGGCAGTAGCCCGGGGAGAGCAGCGTCTCCTTGTCCGTGCCTCGTAGTGCGCCAACCAGCAGCCCGGCGAAGTAGCGGCAGGCGTCGACCGCTTCCTGCGCTCCGTGCGTCGTCCGGGAACTGTCGGCGGCCATGCGAATCGCCTCGGCGGGGTTCGACGCGAAGTACATCGGCACGGGCGCCAGCCGCATCAGCGAACCGTTCCCGGCGGAGTTCGGATCGGTGGAACCGGCGTAGGGTTCGCCGTCCCGCTCGAACCGTGACAGCGCGCCGCGCACGGTAGTGCCGATGTCGAAGCACCGCTCCTTGGAGGACATGTAGCCCTCCCTCCACCAGCGCACGTAGCGCTGCATCTGGTCGGCGGCATCGAACCTGCCTTGCTCGATCAGGCTCGTCGCGAGGCACAGGGCCATCGAGGTGTCGTCGGTCCACTGCCCGGGCTGCAGGTTGAACGGCCCCCCGCCGACCATGTCGTCGATCGGTTCGAACGTGCCGGGCGTCTTGAACTCCAAGGTCGTGCCGAGCGCGTCCCCCGCCGCCAGGCCCAGCAGACAGCCCCGGAACCGGTCCCGCGCGCTGATCTCACTCATTGGGCGCTCCTCCTGCGTGGGCTCCGTCCATTCGCGGACGTACCGGAACTGCTGGGGCGTCTCCGGCGACTCCGGCTTGCGGTGGACCTTCTCGACTCCCTGCCACCACTCAGCGATCTGGCCCAGGGCCTCGTCTCCCGTCCGCCCGTGCCGCACGAGCCAGCAGCCGACCACGGTACCGGTCCGCCCGACGCCGCCCCAGCAGTGCACGTAGACGGTCTTCCCGCCATCCAGAGCGGCGTCGATGGCGTCGAGGATGGCGGTCATCTCGTCCGGGCTGCGCGGCACGCTCAGGTCGGCGATCGGGTGGCGCTCATGTGCGATGTTCACGCCGAGGCGTCGGGCTTCCTCCTGCGCGATCGCGGCGTACGGCTCCAACCCGTCGCGGGTCTCGGTCAGGTCGATGAAGTGGTCGATGCCTGCGGTCAGCAGGGTCCGCAACCTGGCTGCGGCCTCCTCGGGGTTCTTCGCGCCCGGGTACTCACCGGCCCCGAAGCGTCCCGGGACGACCCAGTAGACCGTATGGAGTGACCGGCTCCGAGTCCGCAAACTCGCGGGTTACAGACGCGAGGGCTGCAGAGCCGCATGCGAAAGGAGCCGGTCAGGAAGATGACTACCACATATGCAGGGATGGATGCACACGCGCGGGCGATCCACGTGGCGGTGCTGGCGCCGGGGGCCGAGCGGCCCGAGGAGTGGCAGCTGGCGAACGAGCCGAAGGCGGTGAAGCGGCTCGCGCAGCGCCTGCGGCGCATGGCGCCGGGGCCGGTCGTGGCCTGCTACGAGGCGGGGCCGGGGGGCTTCGCGCTGCAGCGCCAGCTCGAGGCCGAGGGCATCGAATGCCAGGTGATCGCGCCGGCGCTCATCCCGAGGCGGCCCGGCGACCGCGTCAAGACCGACCGCCGCGACGCCAGGAAGCTGGCGGAGCTGCTGCGCGCGGACCTGCTCACGGCGGTGCATCCCCCGACCATCGACCAGGAGGCGGTGCGCGACCTCTGCCGGGCGCGCGAGGACGCCGTGACCGACCGCACCCGGGCGCGCCACCGCCTGGCGAAGCTGCTGCTGCGGCGCGGCATCGCCTACGACGGCCGGAACTGGACGCTGCGGCACCGCCGCTGGCTGCTGACGCTGCGCTTCGAACACCCGGCCGCGCAGGCCACCTTCGACGACTACCTGCGCGCGCTCGAGGGCGTGGAGGAGCGGCTGCGCACGCTGGAGCAGGAACTGGCCGCGTGTGCCGCCAGCGACGACTACCGCGAGGCGGTGGGGCTGCTGCGCTGCTTCCGCGGGGTCGACACGGTGACGGCGATGACGGTGCTGGCCGAGCTCGGCGACGTCACGCGCTTCGGCAGCGCCCGGCAGTTGATGTCCTACCTCGGGCTCACGCCGAGCGAGTACAGCAGCGGCGCCCGTCAGCGGCGGGGACCGATCACGAAGACAGGGAACAGCCACGTGCGCCGCATCCTGGTGGAGAGCGCCTGGCACTACCGCCACCCGCCGCGGGTGGGGGCAGCGCTGCGCAAGCGCAGGGAGGGCCAGCCGGGCTGGGCCGTGGTGTTGGCCGACCGGGCGCAGACCCGGCTCTATCGCCGCCACCGGCGGCTGGCCGCTCACGGCAAGCCATCGGTCGTGGCGAACGTGGCCGTCGCCCGTGAACTCGCGGGTTACCTGTGGGCGGTGCTGAACATCGGCGCCCGGGAGCAGGCGGCGGCCTGACAGCACGCGCGCGGTCCGCGGCGAAGGCGGAGCTGGCGATACGCCGCTCCGGAGCAGGAGGGGGTGGATGAGCGAGGGCAGGCTCAGGAGGACGCGCGGTACAGCTATGCGGCAGCGGCGCCCGGCGCCGTCAACCCGCGACCGTAGACGGCGACCCCTCCCGGCGAAGCACGGTCATGCGGCAAGGCCCCAGGCAACCCGCGAAGGCGCGCTCATACACGACCACGTACTGGACCCTCATCGGGACTCTCCCTCGCAGTCCAGCATGCCTGAACGTGTTGTTGCGCACCTGACGGCGCGCGGTCCCTTGGAGGCTCGAGCAACTCCCGGTCGCGCGGCGGTATGGCTGCTCGTCAACGAGGCGCTGCCATATATCCTTCAGCTACATCGTGGCGCTCAGCTCGTGGCTGTTCGAGCGGGGGTACGTGCCGCAGGGGCGCCCGTAACGGGTTGCGGAGACGGACGGACCGAGGAGAGAGCAATGTCGGAACTGATCGAGCACCTGCGGTCCTTCAACAGGAAGGAGCGGTTCATCCTGCTCCGCGAGGCCCTCGGCGGCGACACCCTCGGCGACTCCTTCCGCAAGCGCCTCGGGGACTGCATCGGCGTCACGGTTCCTGCCGGCGCGTTCGTCGCGATGGACTACCACCTCGACTGGCTGCAGATGGCGCTGTACCTCGCGGCCCATCCCTCGCACCCGAAACGAATCCCCAACGACCACCTCGTCTCCGGGAACCAGGAGGACGCGGACCTGGTGGTTGCGTTCGATAGCGACTCGACGACGCACGTCGTTTTGGTAGAAGCGAAGGTGGAGGCGAACTGGACGAACAGCCAGCTCAAGTCGAAGGCCAGGCGGCTCAGCCGGATCTTCGGCGAAGGCCGGCCCGGCGTTCACCTGGCGACGCCCCACTACGTGCTCGCGTCACCCGAACCGCCCCCTCCGGGCATCAGTACCGCCGAATGGCCAGATTGGATGAAGCCCCGTGGCAAGCCGGTCTGGATCGAGCTCGAACGGCCGTCCGGGCTAACGAAGCCGACGCGCTGCACGGAGCGTGGGGAAACCTCGGAGCTAGGATGCTTCGTTCGCATCGATTCGGTGAGCGCCGACGACCAGCCGGGAGCGCCAGGCGTCGGTCCGCACGAGATCGTGCACAACGGCCAGACGTACACCGTCGACACTGAGGGCTTCGTCCTGCTGGCCTCGGGCCGGCGCGACAAGCGCTACAAGTACCCGCTCGGTCAGCACCCCTGAGTGCTGCCGACAGCCGTGTGCCAGGGTGACAGCTACGGCAGGCTCGTGACCCTACAGCCGCGGGCCGACGGATCGCCCGTCACGTCCAGCGCGGCTACGCCTCGTTGCGTAGCTGCTCGATCCGCCGCAGCACGGCCGTCACGAGCCCGGACTCAATCGCTTCCGCCACGGCGCCTTCTCCGAAGCGCTCGGAGCGGATCACCACCGTGAGGAGCCGCGCGAGTTCGGGCACGGTCGCCGGTTCGAGCGCCCCGCGGTCGTCCCGAAGGCGCCGCGCCTCCGACGTCTGCTCCCAGGCAGGCCAATCGAAGTCGGGGCGCACCCAGCCGTCGCGGTAGGCCACTTCGAGGAACCGGGAAGTGAGTTCCGAGGGCGAGAACCAGGGCAGGATGAAGGTCCCGTGCTCCACCTCGCGTCCCCCTTTCCAGTTCCCGGACTCGGCGTCAGGGGCCTCGAAGGCGGGAAGGAGGGACGCCAGGCCATCAAGCCGCGGTGCGGCCAACTCGTCACGTTGATCGGTCAAGGGATTGGTCCTTCCCTGCCGCCCGCCTCTTCGGGCTACGCGGCGGCGCCACGCGGGTCGGCGGCGATGGCTCAGCACCCACTGTTGACGTCGATGGCGGGCCCCAGCACTCGACCGAGCCATCGTTTCTCAGGACGCACGTATGCTCGCCTCCCGCGCTGACGGAGGCGAAGGGACCGGCAGGCCAGCGGGCGTGCCGACCAGGCTCATCGCCCCAGCAGGCAACCTCCGTGAACGCCGGAGGTGGTCACCCTGGCGAGCGCCACCAGCGACGTCCTCGGTCGGCAAGGGTGCTGGGTGCCGCGTGGCGTCTGCCCGCTCCGCATGCGCCGCAACGCCGGGCTCTGCACGACCTCGCAGCAGTTGCACTTTGTCCAATTCGGCCGTGCCGAGCACTTCCTGTAGGGGGCGATCTGTTCGCCCGCTATGGTGACGGCACCGGTGGATGGCACATCCCTCGAGGCGTCGGCGGAGGCGGGTGATGAGCGCGATCGGCGTCGAGGAGCGTACGCAGCAACTCGGACGCGAGTTGCTGGCCGAAGCCGCGCGCTACCGGCCCGGGCCGGCCGAGCGCGTCCAGGACTGGTTGCTGGGCCTGACCGCCACCAACGAGCGGTTCCGCGGTCGGCTGCTGCGCTACCTCGACGTGCTCGCCTCGGTCGACCACGACAGCAGCGGCGCCGAGGCGAAGCGGCTGGCCGCCGAGTACTTCGGCGACGAGTTCCCGGACCTGCCGCGCGGGCTGCGCTGGCTGCTGCGCCTGGCCCGCGACGAACGCGTGCCCGCGCGCGTCATGGGCGAGACCTCGCGCCGCGCGGCCGAGCTGTTCGCGCGACGCTTCATCACCCCGCCGGGCGCGGAAGCGGTGGCCGGAGCGATCCGGCAACTGCGCGACCACGGCCGCCTCCCCTCGTTCGACCTGCTCGGAGAGGCCGTGCTCAGCGAACGTGAGGCCGAGGCGTACCTCGCGCGCTATCTCCAACTGATCGGACAGCTGGGCGACAACGCCGCGGCGGGCGAGCTGACGCCGGGCGGCGTGTTCGCGCTCCAGGTCTCACTCAAGCTTTCCTCGCTGACGTCGCACTTCAGCCCCGTCGACCCCGAGGGCACGATCGCGCGCGCGCGGCCGCCGCTCGAGGCGATCGTCGAGGCCGCCGACCGCGCGGGCGTCGGGGTCACGGTCGACATGGAGCAGTTCGAGTACCGCGACCTGACGTGGGAGTTGTTCACCCGCACGTTCGCGCGCGGTGAGCGCTTCGGCGGCTGGCCCGGCGCGGGGATCGTGCTGCAGGCCTACCTGCGCGAGGCCGACGCGCACGCGGACGCCCTCGTCGCGTTCGCGCGTGCGCGCGGCGTGCCATACCAGGTGCGGCTCGTGAAGGGCGCGTACTGGGACTACGAGACGATCGTGGCCGAGGCGGCTGGCTGGACGCCGCCCGTGTTCACCCGCAAGCCCGCGACCGACGCCGCGTTCGAGCGGGTGCTCGCGCGGCTCGTCGGAGCGCACCCGGCGCTGCGCGTTGCCGTCGGCAGCCACAACGCGCGCGCCCACGCGCTGGCCGAGGCGCTCGCGGAGGCCTCGCGCCTGCCGGAGCGAGCCGTCGAACACCAGACGCTGTTCCGTACCGCCGAGGGCACCAGCCGCGCGCTCGCCGCACTCGGCTGGGCGGCGCGCGACTACGTGCCATCGGGCGAACTGCTGCCGGGCATGGCGTACCTCGTGCGGCGCGTGCTGGAGAACTCCTCGCAGGCCGGCGTCCTCCTGGCCGGGCGTACCGGCGCGTCATCCGAGGACTTGCTGCGGGCGCCGCCAGCGCTCGATCCGGCTCCACCGCCGCCTCCCGCGCCGTCGGGCGAGTTCGCCCGGGCGCCCGAGGCGCGGTGGTTCGATCCCCACTTCCGCGAGGCGTTCGAGGCGGCGCTCGAGTCGACTCGCGCCCGCTGGGGCGAGCGCTTCCCGCTCCGCGCCGGCGGGGCGGAGGTGGACTCGGCAGAGACGCTCGCGCTGCGCAGCCCGTCGCACCCGGAGGGGGAGCCGGTTGGCTTCGCAGAGTTCGCCGACGGCGCGGGCGCGCGGCACGCGGTCGACGTCGCCACGTCGGGGCTGGCTGCCTGGGCGGCCACGCCGGTGGCGGAGCGAGGGTCGATCCTGCGCCGGGCGGCCGACCTGCTCGAGGCGCGCGGCCACGAGTTCGCCGCGTGGATCGTCCATGAGGGCGGGCGCGACCGCGCCGGCGCATGGACCGAGGTCGAGGAGGGCATTGACTTCCTGCGCTACTACGCGGGGCAGGCCGAGGCGCTGTTCAGGGACTTCGGTGACCGCATCGCGCCTCGAGGCGTCGTGGCGGTGATCCCGCCGTGGAACTTCCCGCTCGCCATCCCGTGCGGGATGACTGCGGCCGCGCTGGCGTGTGGGAACGCGGCGATCCTCAAGCCCGCCGAGCAGACGCCGCTGCTCGGCCTGCGCCTCGCCTCGCTGCTGCACGAGGCGGGCGTCCCCCGCGACGCACTGATCGCGCTCCCCGGCCGCGGCGAGACCGCAGGCGCGGCGCTGGCGGAGAGCCCCGCGGTCGCTATGGTCGCGTTCACCGGCTCGCGCGCCGTCGGCACGCTGCTCCACGAGGCGGTCGCCCGCGTCGAGCCGAGCGGCGACACGGTCACGAAGACCCTCGTTGCGGAGATGGGCGGCAAGAACGCGATCATCGTCTTCCCCGACGCCGACCCCGACGAGGTCGTCGACGGCGTGATGCGGTCGGCGTTCGGTCACGCCAACCAGAAATGCTCGGCGGCCTCGCGCGTGCTCGTGGCGGAGTCCGTGTACGGCACGATCCGTGACCGCCTCGTCGAGGCCGCGCGCAGTCTGCGCGGCGGCCCGGCCGACGCGGCCGGGACGCAGCTCAACCCGGTCATCGACGGTGAGGCGCGCGCGCGGCTCGTCCAGGACGCCGAGCTCGCCCGTGGCGAGTGCGAGGTGCTCCTCGATCGTTTCGAGGAGCCCACCGCCGCCGGTGACCTGGCGCTCGGTCCGCTCGTGGTGGAGCTGCCGGCGGCGCGGGCGCGCACTGCCCGCACCACGACCGAGGAGCTGTTCGGCCCCATCCTCGCGCTGATCCCATTCGCGACCGAGGAAGAGGCGTACGCGCTGGCGAACGGGACGGACTACGGGCTCACCGCAGGCGTCTTCTCGCGCAGCCCCGCGACCATCGAGCGCGCGGCGCGGGCGATCGAGGCGGGCAACGTGTACGCCAACCGGGCGATCACGGCCGCGCGCGTCGGCGTCGAGCCGTTCGGCGGGATGAAGATGTCCGGCACCGGCCCGAAGGCCGGCGGCAGCGACTACCTCTGGGCGTTCGTGCGCCGCACCGACGCGCCCCCCGACGACCCGGCCGCGCCGTTGGCGACGTCATCGCGCGCCGCTGCTCCCGCGCCCGGCCTGCCGTCGCGCGGCTGGGACGCGCCGCTCGACGACCGGCTCGATGTGGTCGAGCGCGCCGCAGTGCTGCTCGGCGAGGGCGGACGCTACGAGGACGCCGCAGCGCTGCTGGCGGTCGCGCAATCCGCGCGCCGGGAGCTCGGCCCTCCGCAGCCGACGATCCCGATCGCTGGCCAGCGCACCGGGTTGCGCTACGACACGCCTCGCGGCGGCGGGCTGCTCCATGCGGCCGGACCCGACGCGATGTGCTGGCTCGCAGCCCCGCTGCTCGCGGGCAACAGCCTCACGCTGTTCGACTCGCGAGGCCTCTACCCCATCACGGAAGCCCTGCTGCGAGCGGGCCTGCCGCCCGGGGTGGTGCAGTCCGACCCCGGTGGCCTCAGCGCGATGCTCAGCTCCGCGGGCCGGCCCGGGGTGGCGTTCGCAGCGACCGACGCGGGGTCGGCGCTGGCTCGTGCGCTTCATCGCCAACTGGGACCGACCGCGCCCGGTCAGCGGTCGCTGAAGACACTGGTCTCGCGCCTCGACGGTCCGCAGGCCGGGGAGCCGGGGTTCGTGCGGCGGTTCGCGTGGCCGAAGGTGGTCGCGGTGCGCACGCTGCGCCACGGCGCCGACCTCGGCCTCGATCCGGCTGGAGCGCGCGGGCGCCGCCGGTAGTCTGACTGCTCACGGGCGCCTACGCGCTCGGGGCAGTCCTGCGCTCGACCGGCACTCCCTGCGGGCACGAGGCTGCGGCTCCGGCGTCTCGCTGGGTCTGGTTCCCCGGCCCTGAACTCGTCCCGCCCCGCCCTGGGCGAGGACTTCCTCTCGCCCCAGAGCGGGGGCTAGGTCATGCCGCGGCACCGAGCGCGGCCCCGGCGGGCCGCCTACGTGTACCCCAACGGATTTGCCCGGAGCCGCGTCCGGATCAAGGAGGCGTCCGGTCTGACATGGGCGGCGCTCGCCCGCGAACTCGGGACCACCACGCTCAACGTCTGGCGCTGGCGCAAGGGCGTGCGCCCCAACGCGCACCACCTCCTCGCCCTCCAGGACCTGGCCCGGCGGATGGACCTCGAGCACCTGCTGCCGAGGGCGCTCGTAGGCTCCGCCAAGAAGCTAGGGATGATCTGAACAACTCGCCTGAGCGAGTGAGCGGATGCGATCATGGGGCGCGGACCCGGAGAGGGGCGCCCCATGCAGCAGCGTTCGTTCGGCAGCGTCGAGTACGAGCACAAGAAGGTCAAGACGAGGCGGCAGACGTTCCTCGAGCGCATGGACAGGCTCGTCCCCTGGGCTGAGCTGGAGCAGCGCATCGCGCCCGTCTACCCGAAGCGCGGCCGCGGACGCCGCCCCTACGCGCTGCGCGTGATGCTGCGCATCCACTGCCTGCAGCTCTGGTTCAATCTCAGCGACCCCGGCATGGAGCAGGAACTCTACGACTCCCGTTCGATGCTCGAGTTCGCCGGTCTCAGCCTCTCCGAGCCGATTCCCGATGAGACGACGATCCTCCATTTCCGCCACCTGCTGGAGCGTCATCAGCTGGGAATGGCGCTGTTCGCGACGATCAACGCGCACCTCGCAGCGCGCGGTCTGCAGGTGCGCGAGGGCACGATCGTGGACTCCACGATCATCAGCGCGCCGTCATCGACGAAGAACCGGGAGCGTGCGCGCGACCCCGAGATGCATCAGACCAGAAAGGGCCGGCAGTGGTACTTCGGGATGAAGCTGCACAGCGGCACGGATGCGCGGACGGGGCTGGTGCACAGCGTGCACACGACGGCGGCGAACGTCTCCGACGTGACCGAGGCGCATCGCCTGTTGCACGGCGGTGAGAGCGCGGTGTGGGGCGATGCCGGCTACCAGGGAGCGGAGAAACGCCCGGAGCACGCGGGTTCGGGGGTGAGTTGGCAGGTGGCGCTGCGCCCGGGTCTCAGGCGGCGGCTGGCGCCGGGGGGCGCTGAGGCGCAGGCGGAGCGGCGGAAGGCCTCGGTGCGTGCGAAGGCTGAGCATCCGTTTCTCTACGTGAAGCGGCACTTCGGGTACGCGAAGGTGCGCTACCGGGGTCTTGAGAAGAACCGCCAGCGTCTCGCGCTGCTGCTCGGCTTCGCGAACCTGTTGCGAGCGGCGCCTCAGCTCGCGTGATCGCGGGAGCCGTGCGTCCGGAATCGCTCCTGCGGGCGATTGCGGAGCGACATGGAGGCGAGACCACCCCTGGACCGCGGTATCGGGCCCCTACAGCGCGGCTCGGCACGCTGATCGATACGCACCGCGCCCGACACGCCACCTGTTCAGACCATCCCTAAGCCCTGATCCACCGAAGAGGAGCGCGCGAGCGGCTGCGGTTGGGTGCTCCGCTGTAGCTGGGACAATGGGTTTTCACGAATCACGTCACAGCCACAGGGAGCACCCATTCGATGCTAGCAACGAGCGACCCCGACCGGATAGACATCGCCTTCGACGACGACCGCCTCGTGGACCACGCGGGCCTGCTGCTCCCCGCCACGCTCGCCCGCCGGCTCGGCTTCCGTGAACTGGCGGACGCCCACGTCGACCTCGGTGACGCGGCGGGGCGCGCGAACGCCGGCGACAAGCTGCTGACCCTGGTCGCCTCGGCGCTCGCGGGCGGTGACTGCATCGACGACGCCGATGCGTTGCGCTCAGGCGGCGCCGGGCGCGTGCTCGGCTGCACCGTGAAGGCGCCGTCCACCCTCGGCACGTTCCTGCGCAGCTTCCGCTGGGGCCACGCCCGCCAGCTCGACCGCCTCAGCCGCGAGTTGCTCGCCCGCGGCTGGGCGGCCGGGGCGGGACCGGGCGACGCGCCGCTCACGATCGACCTCGATTCGACGCTCTGCGAGACCTACGGCCTCGCCAAGGAGGGCGCCCGCCAGCCCGGCTACACGGGCGCGCGCGGCTATCACCCGTTGCTCGCGGTGGCGGCCGGCAGCGGCGAGGTGCTGATGGCGCGGCTGCGCGAGGGCCGCGCGAGCAGCGGCCGCGGCGCCGCCCACTTCCTGCGTGAGACGGTGGCGCGGGTGCGCGGCGCCGGAGCGAGCGGGCAGTTGACGATGCGCGCCGACAGCGGCTTCTACACCCACGCCGTCGTCGCCGCCTGCCGCGCGCTCGACGTCCGCTTCTCGGTCACGATCCGCCAGCAGCCGAGCGTGCGCACGCTGATCGAGGCGATCGCGGAAGAGGACTGGACGCCGATCCCGTACTGGCTGGACGACGGCGCCGCTGTCGCCGAGACGACCTACACCCCGTTCCGGCACAGGGAGGACGCCGCCCCGGTGCGGCTTATCGTGCGGCGCGTCAAGCCGGCGCCCGGCTCCCAGCTCGCGCTCTTCACCAGCTACAGCTGATATGGAGTGACCGGTTGTCAAGCAGCACCGGCGGTGGTCGTGGCGATCCGGCTCCGGAACGGGGGGAGATGGACGAACGAGGGCGCTGCTTCGACGACGTGTCACTCTGATATTCGCGGGTTGCCTGGGGCCTTGCCGCATGACCGTGCTTCGCCGGGAGGGGTCGCCGTCTACGGTCGCGGGTTGACGGCGCCGGGCGCCGCTGCCGCATAGCTGTACCGCGCGTCCTCCTGAGCCTGCCCTCGCTCATCCACCCCCTCCTGCTCCGGAGCGGCGTATCGCCAGCTCCGCCTTCGCCGCGGACCGCGCGCGTGCTGTCAGGCCGCCGCCTGCTCCCGGGCGCCGATGTTCAGCACCGCCCACAGGTAACCCGCGAGTTCACGGGCGACGGCCACGTTCGCCACGACCGATGGCTTGCCGTGAGCGGCCAGCCGCCGGTGGCGGCGATAGAGCCGGGTCTGCGCCCGGTCGGCCAACACCACGGCCCAGCCCGGCTGGCCCTCCCTGCGCTTGCGCAGCGCTGCCCCCACCCGCGGCGGGTGGCGGTAGTGCCAGGCGCTCTCCACCAGGATGCGGCGCACGTGGCTGTTCCCTGTCTTCGTGATCGGTCCCCGCCGCTGACGGGCGCCGCTGCTGTACTCGCTCGGCGTGAGCCCGAGGTAGGACATCAACTGCCGGGCGCTGCCGAAGCGTGTGACGTCGCCGAGCTCGGCCAGCACCGTCATCGCCGTCACCGTGTCGACCCCGCGGAAGCAGCGCAGCAGCCCCACCGCCTCGCGGTAGTCGTCGCTGGCGGCACACGCGGCCAGTTCCTGCTCCAGCGTGCGCAGCCGCTCCTCCACGCCCTCGAGCGCGCGCAGGTAGTCGTCGAAGGTGGCCTGCGCGGCCGGGTGTTCGAAGCGCAGCGTCAGCAGCCAGCGGCGGTGCCGCAGCGTCCAGTTCCGGCCGTCGTAGGCGATGCCGCGCCGCAGCAGCAGCTTCGCCAGGCGGTGGCGCGCCCGGGTGCGGTCGGTCACGGCGTCCTCGCGCGCCCGGCAGAGGTCGCGCACCGCCTCCTGGTCGATGGTCGGGGGATGCACCGCCGTGAGCAGGTCCGCGCGCAGCAGCTCGGCCAGCTTCCTGGCGTCGCGGCGGTCGGTCTTGACGCGGTCGCCGGGCCGCCTGGGGATGAGCGCCGGCGCGATCACCTGGCATTCGATGCCCTCGGCCTCGAGCTGGCGCTGCAGCGCGAAGCCCCCCGGCCCCGCCTCGTAGCAGGCCACGACCGGCCCCGGCGCCATGCGCCGCAGGCGCTGCGCGAGCCGCTTCACCGCCTTCGGCTCGTTCGCCAGCTGCCACTCCTCGGGCCGCTCGGCCCCCGGCGCCAGCACCGCCACGTGGATCGCCCGCGCGTGTGCATCCATCCCTGCATATGTGGTAGTCATCTTCCTGACCGGCTCCTTTCGCATGCGGCTCTGCAGCCCTCGCGTCTGTAACCCGCGAGTTTGCGGACTCGGAGCCGGTCACTCCATACGGTCTACCACGCCTTCATCACCGACCGCGCGGGCGCGCTGCTGGAGCTGGAGGCCGACCATCGCCGCCACGCCGAGGTCGAGAACGCGATCCGCGACCTCAAGTACGGCGTCGGGCTGAACCATCTCCCCTCGGGCCGCTTCGCCGCGAACGCGGCGTGGCTCGCGGTGCAGGTGATCGCGCACAACCTCGCCCGCTGGACGGCGCGCCTGGGGCTCGGCGAGGGGATCGTGACGACCAGGACGCTCAGGCGGCGCTACTTCGCTCTCGCCGGACGGCTCACCCATTCTGCCCGGCGCTGGACGCTGCACCTCCCGAAGCGCTGGCCCTGGGCCGGCCAGTGGGCAGCCGCGCTCGCGCGACTACGGGCGCTACCGCTCCCGGCCTGACGCCCGCTCACAGCGCCGGCCCCGGGTCCGAGGCTCGCGCCAGCATGCCCGCGCACGCCTCGCGCACCCTCGCGCCCGCGCCCTCAGCGCCCCCGAGCGGCGCTGAGCGAGGGCTCCTCGCTCCGGCCCGCCCCCGGCACCGCCCGGCGAACGCCGGCACACCCGCCGAACTCTCCGCCAGCCCGGCAGCCCGCCCCGTCAAGCTTCGATCGGTGGATTCGGGCTAAGGGAGACAGTTTCAGTCATGAAGTCCCTCCCAGGGGATTACCCCCGCCAGCCCGCGCGACGACACTCCCCGCCCAGACCTTTCAACGGTGCGCCAGACCGGCAGCTCCCCTGTCGCGCGCATCACACGGGCGAACAACCACCATGGACCGCACACCTACCCGCAAGACTCGGGAAGCTCACGCCCGACCCCCTACCGGAGAACCGGCGGCCCAGGATGACGCCGTCGCGCTTGATGTCCGCTGGCGGACGGGTCCGCGAACACGGGCCTGGAGCGACCTCTGGCGCCGACTCCTCGATGGGCTGCTCATCGCGCGGGACAGGGAGCGCCCAGCCGAGGACGACGAGTTGGCAACGTAGGCAGCGCCACCGCGCGTCGAAGCGCACCCACGTGGCCGCGGTTGACGGCCCTCGTATCGTGATCCAGCACCGACTCTGCGAGGGAGGCATTCACATGGCGCTCGACAGACCAGCGAGGCACCGAAAAGAGCAACTCGTCCAACTTCGCACGCGTCGAGCATTCCAGCGGGCTTCGGCCTGCTCCAGTGAAGGGTGAAGCCGTGTCAACACGTGATGAGCCGCGAGGCAACGCCTCGGAACAGGATGGTTCGGAGTGTTGGCGGTGATGCACTCACGGACACGGAACAGCTGGTTTTTGCTCTTGGCCGGTCTGGCATCGCTCGCCCTGCTCGCAGCGCACCTTCGGCGATCTGAGCAGCGACGAATTCACCTGGCAAGGCACGACCTACACGGTGAACAACGTTCTCTACGACCCCTCAAGCGGGAACTCGGACGCCTGGGACGTTGTGGCCGATTTCTCGCCGGCGCTGCCTGAAGACATCAGTCGTCTGACGCTGCGACTGGGCAACCACTGGCTGAACCTCGCGAATGCGCGAGGCAATGGTCGCCAGTTCTTCTGGGACGGCGTGGAACTGCGCTGGCAAAGCGGAGTCCGCGTGCTCGTCGGCCTGCGAGAGTACCCCCGTGCGTTTGAGCCGCGTTCTATCGACGGTTACGGGAATAACCGCTTGTACCCTGAACTGGGCAATGCCGACACGCCGTTCCTGCGAATGGCCGGAGTCTCGTTCCAATACGCGATGACGGCCGGGCTACCCGAGCGGCCGGACCCTCGCTTCATCAGCAACGCCCTGCTGGCTCAATCCGAGTCGCGACCGAGCTCCGCGCGTGTGACCGACATGTTCTGGCAGTGGGGCCAGTTCCTCGACCACGACATGACGTTCACGCTGGAAAATTTCGATAAGCGGCTCCCGATCCCCGTTCCTCTGGGCGACCCGATCTTCGATCCCTTCGGGACCGGCAGCCGGACCATTGATTTCAGCCGTTCCGTCTTTTCAGCCAGGCACCGGGATCGCTCCGGATCGACCGCGGGCGCCGTTCAACAAGCTCACGGCCTTCCTTGACGCGTCGAACGTGTATGGCTCTTCCGTATTCCGATCGCTCGCGCTGCGAGCCAACGATGGGACCGGTCGGCTGAAGACATCCGGTGACGGGCGATTCATGCCCTACAACGTCGACCGGCTCGCGAACGACAACGGCAATGTCCGGGCAAGTGGCCATCGCGACCCTGTTCCTCGCCGGCGACATTCGGGCCAACGAGCAGGTGGGACTGACCTCGATGCAGACGCTCTTCCTGCACGAGCACAACCGTCTCGCGGCTCTGATCGCGGATGAGCATCCGGAGCTGACCGGCCAGGAGATCTTCGAGATGGCGCGCAAGATCGTGGGCGCCGAGGTGCAGGCGATCACGTTCCATGATTTCTTGCCCCTGTTGCTGGGACCGGGCGCAATCGAGCCCTATTCCGGCTACGACCCCGACGTCGATCCATCCATCGCCATGGAGTTCTCGACGGCCGGGTTCCGCATCGGCCACACCGTGCTCTCGCCCAGACTGCTGCGCATTGGAGCCGATGGCGAACGGCACGAGCACGATCCCTATTTCCTGGTCAATCCCGAGCTGCTCGCACAGGTGCGGGGACCTTGGCTGACATCATCCGACGCAACACCGCGATCGGTGACGAACTGCCCGATGTCGTCTTCGGCGGTCTCCCGGCCGTCGTTACCATCTCGGCGGTCGCCAGCCGCGTCGACGAGGGCGCTGGAGTTGCCTTCGAGCTAGCAGGGTGCTGAAAAAGGGCCGGCCGTCTGGCAGGATGGGGCTGGCGGTGGGGGCGTAGCCTGGAGGCTGCCCCATGCGAGGCGACGCTGAGCGTCAGACCAACATGTTGCTGGCGGTGACGCCGGACTCCTTCATCCCGGACGACCACCCGATCCGCCGCATCAAACCGATCGTCGATTCCGCGCTGCAGCGGCTCTCGCCGCTCTTCGACACGATGTACTCAACGAGCGGGCGGCCCTCGATTCCGCCGGAGCACCTGCTCAAGGCGAGTCGGCTGATCGCGCTCTACTTGATCCGTAGCGAGCGCCAGTTCTGCGAGCGGCTGCGCTAGGACCTGCTTCTATGAGGGACGGTCTGTCCGCAAGGCCGACGTGGCGGTCTCCTCCGCCGCTCCGCGCCGCCTGGTCCAAGCTGAGCCGTTCGTGATGTCCGGTCGCGGAGCCTGTGCCAAGCTTCTGACTTGTTTGAATGTCCACAGCGCGCCTCGCCACGATTCGTGGTTGGGTGACCGCAGGGCACGGCCGGCAGGCTCCCTGCTTCTTGCCCACCGAGGACGGTGTGGCTCTCGCATAGCCTGCCCGCCGGCCGTGCCCGCACACGGCGTAGCTCGATAGAGGCCTGGTCATCCCTGAATTCAGGTTGCTCGCCGTGTCCAGCATGCACGAGGCACAGGAGGCAACGTTGGTCACCATCGGCATCGATCCACACAAGCGCACCCACACGGCGGTCGCAGTCGACGAGCACCGGCAGCAGCTCGGCGAACTCCAGGTCGTCGCCTCCCCGGCGATGACCCGGACGCTGCTCCGCTGGGCCTCCGCATGGCCGGCCCGGCGCTGGGCGATCGAGGGCAGCGACGGGCTCGGACGGCTGCTGGCGCAGCAGCTCGTCGCTGCCCGCGAGACGGTCGTGGACGTGCCGCCCACCCTGGCGTCGCAGGTCCGCCTGCTGCGCACCGGTCACGGCCGCAAGACGGACCGGCTCGACGCGCTGAGCGTCGCCGAGATCGCCGCATCGCGCGGGGACCTGCGCCAGGTCGTCACCGACGGGGAGACGACGGTGCTGCGGCTGCTGGCCGACCGCCGTGATGAACTGTCCCAGCAGCGCCGCCAGGCGGTCAACCGGCTCCACCGCCATCTGCGGGACCTCGTACCCGGAGGTGCACCGACCTCGCTGACCGCAGACGGCGCTGCCCAGGTCTTGTCACGGCTCCGGCCGCGCGACCCCGTCGCCATCGAACGCAAGCATGTCGCGCGGCAGCTCATCGCCGAGATCCGTCGGCTCGACAAGGAACTCAAGGACAACCGGCAGCGCACCTGCGAGGTGGTGGAGGCCTGCGGGACGACGCTGACCGACGTCTTCGGGATCAGTTACGTCCTGGCCGCCAAGATCCTCGGGCACACCGGCCCCATCGGACGGTTCGCCACTGCCGACGCCTTCGCCAGCTACACCGGCACAGCCCCGATCGAGGTATCCAGCGGAGATGCCGTCAGACACCGGCTGTCGCGTGCGGGCAACCGGAAACTCAACACCGCACTGCACCTGGTGGCCCACGTGCAGCGCATGCACCCAGGCCCCGGGCACGACTACTATCGCCGCAAGATCGACGAGGGGAAGAGTCCCAGGGAGGCCATGCGCTGCCTGAAACGACAACTCGCCAAGGTCATCTACCGCCGGCTCCGTGATGACGCCGACCGCGCCGAACACGCCCAACTCGCGGCCGCCGTTTGACATAGAGGCGCTATCCGCACTCTCGATGGGCCGCGTAGCGGGCCCGGTGCATGAAGGCACATCCTGCTTCCAGGGGGCGCTGCCATCTCGGCCGCGTCCTCGATGGGACAAGTGGGTGCTCGCAGTCGCCCGTGCTCGGCATCACGTGCGTGGCTTCGTTCGCGCTCGGGTCTTCCTTCCTGATCTCCGGTCCCCGCCGCCTGAGGCGGCACCTCCCCGCTACGCGGCCTCGCGGGCCACGGCGTGACGCAGCGGCTCGTAGACCTCGCCTGTCTTCCACAGCGCGAGCAGCAGCACCGCCAGCCGCCTCGCGACGGCCACGACCGCGCGCTTCTTCGCGTTGCCCGCCCCTGTTCCCGCGTAGCGCTCACCCCAGCGACGCAGGTCGGTATCGGGTCCGAAGGGACCGAGGATGTAGTGCGCGGCCTGCACCAGCAGCCGCCGCAAGCCCGCGTCGCCGCTCTTGCCGATGCCGAGCTGCGGCGCGCGCTCCCCTGAGTCGCGCTGCCGCGGCACGAGCCCGAGGTAGGCCCCCACGTCCCGGTTCTGCGGGAAGCGCCCCGGGTTCTCGATCGTCAGCACGAACGTGAGCGCGGTGATCGGCCCCACGCCGGTGACCTGGCGCAGCGCCGCGGTCTCGGGGTGGGCCTCGCACAACGCCTCGACCTCCCGCCCGGCCGCCGCGATGCGCACGGTCAGCTCGCCAATCGCCTCCACCAGCGGCAGCAGCGCCGGGCGCAGCCCGTCGGGGATGTGGTCCGCCGTCTTGCGGTGAAAGGCCGCGGCCGTGCACGACGGCAGCGCGGCGCCGCAGGCCTTGACGGCCCCGCGCACGTGGTTGATGAGCAACGTCCTCGAGCGCACCAGCGCGTCGCGGGCGCGCACCACGGCGAGATTGTGCTGACTCTGCTCGCTCCTGTGGCGGATCGGGGCGAGCAACTCCGGGTCGAAGCGCCCCAGCCGCGCCAGCCACGCGGCGTCGAGGCGGTCGGTCTTGCGCTGGCTGCCGGCGATCAGCGCGACCTGGCGAGGGTTGGCGACGACCACCTCATGGCCGAGGTCCGCCACGACGCGGCTCAGCCACGGCGAGCGTGGCCCTGCCTCGAGCACGACCCGCGCCAGCGGGAGGCCGGTCAGCGCTGCGCCCAGCGCCGCCGCCGCGGTGCGGACGCGCCGCTCGCGTATCACCTCCCCGCCGGCGCCGAGGGCGTGGACGTGCGTGTAACGATCGCCCACGTCGAGGCCGACGGTGATGGCCGGCCCATCCTTGCCTTCAATGCTCCGCGTCGTTGCGCTATCCTGCTGCATGGCCGGTCTCCTACCTCGTCAAGGCTCTTCCGAGCCGCTATCTGGCCCATCGAGGCCGCTTTCTGCAGGGGGCGAGTATCCCCCTTGAGGAGGAGACCGGCCCTCATGCCAGAGCGCCCGGCTAACTGGTGGATGGGCAGGAGGTGGAAGTCCTCTGCGGCAAAGGAACGAGCCATTCCATGCCGCTCCGCGAGCCGTGCGCGGGTCGTCGCGAGGCGACACGCGAAGCGTCGGTAGCGGGGTATGCGGGCGGAGCTATGGAGCATCGAAAAGGGCAATCCGGAGTGCTGAGACCCTCCAATTGGTTGAAGGCAACACCGGTTACGGCGCCACAGGGCGAGCCGTCGCCGGGCTCCGCGGTGTCAAAGAACTCACGCACGCATGCACGTCCAGCACCGGGACCGGGGAGGGCTGCGCGCCGTCCCGGCGGGTCGTACGCCGGGACCGCATCGGGAAGGGAGGCAACCGTAGCCGATGATGGACGGAGCGCAGCAGTCTGACGCGGCCGTAGTAGCGATGAAGGCGGCGAACAAAGGGGCGGGAGTCCCGGCGGAGCCGCTGGAGCGAAGGGCCGCGGCCGAGAGGAATCCGCGACGCACGGGCACGGTCCGGACGCAGAGCCGGGGAGCGGTGTCACCCGGTGCGGAGCGGATACGGCAGTTCGCGAAGGAGAAGCCGGGGGAGCGGCTGACCGCGCTCCTGCACCACATCACGCCGGAGGCGCTGGGGGAGGCGTATCACGCACTGAAGCGGGATGCGGCTCCGGGCGTGGACGGGATGACGTGGCGCGAGTACGGGGACGGGTTGGAGGAGCGGCTGCTCGACCTGCACGCCCGCGTACGGAGGGGAGCGTACCGGGCGAAACCCGTGAGGCGGGTCGAGATAGCCAAGCCTGACGGGGGCGTACGGCCGCTCGGTATCGCGTCGCTGGAGGACAAGATCGTCCAGCGAGCGGTGGTGGAGCAGATCCTGAATCCGATCTACGAGTCGGAGTTCTACGGCTTCAGCTACGGGTTCCGGCCGGGGCGTTCGGCGCACGACGCACTGGACGCGCTGGCCTACGCGGTGGATCGGCGCAAGGTCGGCTGGATCGTGGAGGTGGGCATCCGCGAGTACTTCGAGCGCATCGACCGGGAGCAGCTGATGCAGTTCCTGGAGATGCGCATCGGGGACCGGCGGGTGCTGCGCCTCATCCGGAAGTGGCTGAACGCCGGCGTCATCGACGCGGGACTGGAGGTCGACTTCGTGCGGGGGACGCCGCAGGGGGCGGTGATATCGCCGCTGCTGGCGAACGTGTACCTGCACCACGTGCTCGACGACTGGTTCGCGCAACAGTGGCGACCGCGGGAGGTCTGGGGCGAGGCGTACATCGTGCGGTATGCCGATGACTTCGTCCTGGGGTTCCAGTACCGCAGGGATGCGGAGCGGTTCATGGAGGCGGTACGGGAACGGTTCGCAGCGTACGGGCTGGGAGTGCACCCGGAGAAGACGCGCCTGTTGGAGTTCGGCAGGTTCGCGAGAGCGGACCGTGCGAAGCGCGGGGAGCGGCGTCCTGAGACGTTCGGCTTTCTCGGGTTCACGCACTACTGCCGGACGAAGCGCAATGGGCGCTTCGGTCTGGGCCGGAAACCGGTCCCGAAGCGGATGCGACGGACCCTCAAGGCCATCAAGGCCGAGTTGCGTAGGCGCATGCATGACGACCCGGTGGTGACAGCACGGTGGCTTGCTCGGGTGCTTCGCGGATGGCTTGGCTATTACGCGGTGCCCACAAGCGGCCCGTCGCTGTCGCAATTCGTGTGGTCCCTGCGGCGGCTCTGGATGCGGACTATCCGCCGAAGGTCGCAGCGGGCACGCTACCCATGGGAACGTCTGGACGCCTTGCGCCGGGAGTACTGGCCCCCCGTGACCATCCTGCACCCGTGGCCGTCGGAGCGATTTGCCGTCAGGACTCAAGGCGGGAGCCGGATGCGTTAGCGCGCACGTCCGGATCCGTGCGGGTGGCGCCGGGCAACCGGCGTCCCTAATGGGAGCCGTACCGGTCGCCCGTACGTTCTGGGAGACTCGGTCCGGACCACCAGCCGGGAAGCACTGTGCGTCCCTGAGGCATCGCGATCTCTGGCGGTAGACCGTGCCCCGGCTGGTTCGTCTGGGCGTGCCACGCACTGATGGGGTGTCGTGCCGGCGAGCACTGGTCCATTAGGCCGTCGCGGAGCAAGCCCAGCAGGTCGCATCCAGCAAGTCGCGTAGGGAAGGGACACGCGGATGTCGGTGTACGTGGGCGACGATTGGTCCGAGGACCATCACGATGTCCACCTCATGAACGAGCAGGGCGAGAGCCTCGCAGCGAGGCGGCTGCCCGAGGGCCTGGAGGGCATGACCGCCCTGCATGAGTTGCTCGCTGAGCACGCGCAGGAGCCCGCCGAGGTCGTGATTGGCATTGAGACCGAGCGCGGTCCGTGGGTCGCGGCGCTCCTCGGCGCAGGCTACCGGGTTTACGCCATCAACCCGCGGGCGGCGTCCCGCTACCGCGAGCGCCACCAGGTCGGCGGCGGGAAGTCCGACAGCGGCGATGCGCGCATGCTCGCCAACCTCGTCCGCACCGACCGCCACAACCACCGCGAGGTCGCAGGCGACAGCGCGGCCGCCTCCGCCGTGCAGGTGCGCGCCCGCGCCCAGCAGCAGCTCGTCTGGAACCGCACGCGCGAGAGCAACCGCCTCCGGAACGCGCTGCTGCAGTACTTTCCGGCCGCGCTCCGCGCCTTCGCCGGCCTCACGCACCCCGATGCGCTCTCGGTGCTCGCCATCGCCCCGGAGCCGCGCGCTGCGGCGCGGCTCAGCATGACGCAGCTCCGCTCTGCACTGCGCCGCGGCGGCCGCACGCGCAACGTGGAGCGGCGGGCTGCGGAGATTCGGGCAGCGCTGCGCGTCCGCACGCTTGAGGTTGCGCCCGCCGTGAGCGAGGCGTTCGCCGACAGCACGCGCGCGGAGGTCGCCCAACTCCAGGAGATCAACCGCCAGCTCGCGGCGCTGGAGTCGAAGCTGGCGGCGGCTTTTGAGGAGCACCCGGACGCCGCAGTCTACCTCTCGATGCCGGGGTTGGGCACCGTGCTCGGAGCCCGGGTGCTGGGCGAGTTCGGGGATGAGCCCGACCGCTTCGTGTCCGCGAAGTCGCGCAGAAACTACGCGGGCACCTCGCCGCTCACCGTAGCATCGGGGCGCAGGCGGGCGGTGACCGCCCGCTTCGTGCGGAACCGGCGCCTCTACGACCCGGTCCACATGTGGGCGTTCTGCTCGCTTCGGGCGAGTCCGGGGTGCCGGGCGTACTACAGACGCCGGCGGGCGATCGGGGACGGGCACCATCAGGCGTTGCGCGCCCTCGGCAACCGTCTGGTCGGCTATCTGCACGGCGGCCTGCGCTCACGCCGGCTCTACGACGAGGCGACCGCCTGGGGGAGTCGCAGCGACGGAGACACCGAACTCGCCGCCTGACGAGCGCCCGTGACGAGAGCGACGACGTCTCGCCCCTTGCCCGTTACGAACATGGGGTGTCTACCGCGAATCTGAGCCTGTCTCAGGATGCCGTCCGGGCGGGTGTCGAAGGGCGGTCGCGCGCCGAATCGGCGTCCCGCGGGGCGTTGGGGGGTGAGTTCAGCGGCCTGAGAGCCGCCTGACGGGGCGGCGTGGCGGCTCTCTCGTGCGGTCCGCCCTGCCGTCGGGGGAGCTCAGTCTGCGGGAGCCGCCGCCCGAGTGTTGGTCCATGTCATGCCGCGGCCGCTGCGCTAGGTGTAGTTCCCACGAACGTTGTTTACAGGCGTGAGGCGGGGACAGCCCCGCCGATACCCCCGTGTGGCCGGCGAGCATTGTAGCGGTAGAGCCAGCGCGGGAGTTGGTGCAGCCGCTCGGCGTTGGAGCGGTAGGGGCGGGCGTAGGCCCACTCGTTCTGCAGGATCTGGATGAAGCGCTCGGCCTTCCCGTTGGTCTGCGGGCGGTAGGGCCGGGTGTGCCGCAGCTCCACGCCCGCGGCGGCGGCCACGCGGCGGAAGTCGCGGGAGACGGTGTAGGCCTTCGCGTTGTCCGTGAGCACGCCGCGCACGCGCACGCCGCGGCGGCCGAAGGCGGCGAGCGCCTGCTCGAGGAAGGCGGCGCAGCTCGCGCCGCGCTCGTCGGGCAGCGCGGCGACGTAGGCGTAGCGGCTGTGGTCGTCCACGGCGACGTGCAGGTAGTCGAGGCCGCGCGTGCGCGGGGTCGCGGCGGAGCGCCCGCGCACGCGGTGTCCGCCGCCCTCGGGGATGCGGCCCAGCTTCTTCACGTCGATATGCAGCAGGTCGCCGGGGGCGGAGTGCTCGTAGCGGACCACCGCGCGGGTGACGCGGTGCAGACGGTCGAGGCGGTTGAGACCGAAGCGCCTGAGCACGGCGTAGGCGGTGGAGCGGGCGATCCCGAGCGCCCAGGCAATGCGGTGCGGCCCGAACCCCTGGCCGCGGCGCACGGCGCAGATGCGCTGCTCGAGCGCGGCTGCGGTGCGGCGCGGGTTGGAACGCGGAGCGGAGCTGCGGTCGCGGAGACCAGCCGCACCCTCCTCCCGGTAGCGGCGCCACCACTTGGCGACCGTCGCACGAGAAACCCGGAAGCGCCGCGCAACCTCCGCCTGCGACCAGCCGGCCTCGACCTCCAGAACCAGCTCCAGCCGGGTGGCCGGAGTCAGACGCGCGTTAGGATGTGCCACGAGCGGCTCCTCTCCTGCTACTGGTGCGTTCGTTTCACACACACAGCAGCAGGCGGACCCCCTCACCTGCAACAACCTACGTGGGAACTACAGCTAGGCTCGCCAGAGCGTGCGCAGGTTGAAGGCCGTGGTCAGCAGCGTCCACTCGGCCTCCACGTGGCGGAGGCCGCGGAGCAGGAAACGCCGCGCTCCGAGTTGCTCCTTGATGATCCCGAAGACCGGCTCGACGAGGCCGGCGCGGCGCGTGTAGTCCGCCCGCGCCTCGGTTGTCTCCATCCACTCCCGGTGCCGGCTCAGCGCCGCGTCCCGCAGCCCCACCACGACCATCCGGCCGTGCGCTGAGTTCGTGCAGGTCCCGAACGCCGGGCACGCCCGGCACGCCTCCCCGGAGGCCCGGTACTGCCGGACGTGCTCCCCCCTGATCCGGTTGGCGCCGTGGAAGGGCAGGGGCTGCCCCTCGGGGCAGATGTAGCGGTCGCGATCGGACTCGTAGCGGAACTGCTGCTTGCCGTAGGGACGGCGCAGCACCCGCGCGCGCGACTCCGGCATCACCACCCGCTGCTCCAGCCGCTCGCAATCCTCCAGCGCGTATCCCGAGTGGTACCCGGCGTCCGCCAGCGTCAGGCCGGCCGTCGCCCCGGTCGTCGCGCGCGCCTGCTCCAGCATCGGGAGCAGTTGCCCATGGTCGTGCGGTGCGTCCACGACCGAGGCGGCGGTGATCAGCATCCCGCCTCCCTCGCCGTCCGTCTCCGCCCCGGAGACCATCGCCTGGGCGTTGTAGCCGGGGATGATGCCGCGCGGGGTCTTCATCAGCCGCGCGCCGCGGTCGGTGAGGTTGATGCGCCGCCCCGAGGGCTGCTCCCCGAGTTCGGTCAGCGCGCTCCCGGAGCTCCCGCCGGCCCGCAAGCTCCTGCGGGAGGGCCGCGGCCGCCGCGCCCTCGCCCGCCTCGTTCCGGGCCTCCAGATCGGTGATCGAGAACTCCAGCCGCTCCAGCAGCCGCCCCAGTTCCTCGGCGTTGCGCGTGCGGTAGAGCGAGGCGTTGGCGCCCACCTTGGCGCCATCGACCGCCTGCACCGCCAGGTTCACCAGACCCATCGCGACCGCGGTCCGCACCGTGCGCTCGAGCAGCGCCCGCATCGCCTCGCGGTGCCGCGCAGAGAAGCGCCACAGCGTGTTGTGGTCCGGGAACTGCTGCCCCGTCAGCCACATGTAGGCCAGCTGCTCGCGGCAGGCCGCCTCGAGCTTGCGCGAGGAGCGCACCCCGCTCATGAAGCCGTGCAGCCAGACGCTCAGCAGCAGGCGCGGGTGGTAGGCGGGACCGCCTCGCGCCTCGCCGTCGATGCTGACGCCCAGCCTCGCCCAGTCCTCAGGCCCCAGGGCGTCGACGAACTCGGCCACGAACCGGGCGGCGTGATCCTGGGGGACCAGCTCGTCGAGGCTCGGCGGCAGTATCCAGGCCTGGTCACGGCTGAGCGGGCGCAGCGGCATCGGAGACTCCGTCGTTCTCCCCCGCCCCGCACAAGCACTTCTACCCCAAACGGCCTTTCTGAGACAGGCTCATCTCTTCAAGTGGTTTCTCGACCTCAACATCTCAGACGAGCCGTTCGACGCCTCGACCTTCTCCAAGAACCGCGAGCGCCTGCTCGCTGCCGATGTCGCACACGCCTTCTTCGCTGAGGTGGTGGCCGAGGCCAGGCGCCGCCGGCTGCTCTCCGCCGACCACTTCACCGTGGACGGGACGCTGCTGGAGGCCTGGGCCTCGCTCAAGAGCTACCGCCCGCGCGACGAGCAGGAGCCACCCCCGGGCGGGCGCAACCCGGATGTCGACTTCCGGGGGCGGCGGCGCAGCCGCGACACGCATAATTCTGGCACCGATCCGCAGGCGCGGCTGTACACGAAGGGATCGGGGCAGACGGCGAAGCTGAGCTACATGGGCCACCTGCAGAGGGCCAGGACTGAGCGGCCTTGCGCGCAGGGCCAACTCCTCGATGCTGCCGCCCTCGTAGACGACGAGGCTGAAGCCCTCGGCGATGTCGCTGCGCAGGCAGTGCGTCCAGGGCTCCGGCGTCGCCTCCCGCTCCGGGTCTCCCAGCACCACGCGGTAGCTGCGCCTGCGGCTGCCGTCTGCCGATGTGACAGTGACCGTGATCTCACTGAAGCCCTCCAGCGCCACCTGGTAGCCGTTCGCTTCGTCCCCGTCGGCGTCGACCGGCTCGATCTCGACCACTGCGCGTCGCTGCACCGCGGATGCCTCGACCGCTGTCTCAGTCACGCCCTCGCCCGCAGTTCCCTCGTAGTCGATCCTGCCGGGGTCGAACTCCCCGAAGTCGATGCCGCCGAGCGTGAGTGAAGCGAGACGCGCGTCGATGGCGTCCGGCATGTTGTAGGTGTAGACCTTGTCGTCGCTCTCGTCGGCCACGTACATGACGTCGCCGTCGGACCAGATGCCGCGCGGGCTGTTGTTGCCGGCCCGGCTCAGCACCGTGTTGGGGAACTCCTCGTCGCGGTTCCGCTCGAGCTCGTCCTCGCCGTCTTCCCCTGCCTTGAGCCGGTAGGCGAAGAGCCGCTTCTCGCCATGGTCGGAGACCCAGAAGGTCACACCGTCGAAGAAGAGGCCGTGGGGATCGTCGTTGGCAGAGGCGAGGGCGTACTCGGTGAGCTGCTCGCCGCCCGCGAGGTCGTAGGCGAAGAGACTGTCCTTCCCCCCATCCAGCACCCACATCGTCTCGCCGTCGGACCAGATGCCGCGCGGGTCGGCGTTGCGGTCGTCGAGTTCGATATCGCGTTCGGGGAGGCGCTCGCCGCTCTCGAGGTCGTGGGCGAAGAGGCGCTCCTGGCCGCTGTCGGAGACCCAGAGCACCTTGCGGTCGGACCGGACGCGGGCCTCCCGGGCGCGGACGTCGTCGTGCAGGCGCGCACCGGCCTGATGGCGGCCAACGGACAGGCTCGAGGAGCGCCTCGCCACCGCTCAGCCTGTCCGAATGGTGCTCGATCAGCGACCCGGATGACCGGCGCGCACACGTCGGGACTGCCCGTGCGAAGATAGACCTTGGCGCATACGGTAGTATTGTCCCCGTGGGCGCGGGCGCGAGGCGGCCGCGTTCGAGCATCGAAGGGGATGCAGTCATGAAGTCCTTCCAGTTCCATCTCATGCCTTACCCGTATCTGCCCGGCACCGACCGCGAGTTCACGGACACGTACTCCAGCACCTGGGTGGACCTGCCGAACGAGCTCTTCGACGTTGAGCGCGGGCCGGGGATCTACCAGTCCTACCTCCAGGACCTGGTCTGGGCGGAGCAGGTGGGGTTGGACGGCGTCGTGGTGAACGAGCACCACCAGAACGCCTACGGCATCATGCCGTCGCCCAACCTGATCGCCGCCGCGCTCTCGCAGATCACGTCGCGCGTCAAAGTCGCCGTCCTCGGCAACGCGGTGCCGCTGCTGGAGGAGCCGCAGAAGATCGCGGAAGAGTTCGCGATGCTCGATCAGCTGCTCGACGGGCGCTTCATTGGCGGGCTCGTGATCGGCACGGGAATGGAGTACTACTCCTACGGCACCAACCCCACGTTCGCGCGCGAGAAGTACCGCGAGGGCCTGGCGCTGATCCTGCAAGCGTGGACCCAGCCCGGGCCCACGCAGTTCCACGGCGAGCACTACCAGAACGCCTACCTCAACCCCTGGCCGCGCCCGAAGCAGCAGCCCCACCCGCCGATCTGGGTGCCCGGCGGGACGAGCATCGAGACGATGGAACTTTGCGTCGACAACGACTTCACGTACTGCATCACCGTGAACCCGGCAAAGGACGGATTGCGGGCTGCGGCGCGGACCTACCAGAAGGTGTTCGAGGACCGCGGCAAGCCCTACAACCCGGACAAGCTCGCCTGGCTGGTGCCGACCTACGTCACCACCTCGAGCGAGGCCGCCGAGGAAGAGGCACACGACTCGTATCGCTACTTCATACGCCGCCTGCTGCTCGGATTCGGCGGGGACGGGCGCGTCTGGACGGCCCCCGGCTACACCTCCGAGCGGTCTCGCGCCTCGTCGGCCGAGCGGATGAGGGACATCATGGCGGGCCGCGGCGAGGGCCGCGCGGTCTGGGACGATCTCGACAACGGCGGGGTGATCCTGACCGGAAGCCCGGAGAAGGTGACGAACGAGTTCATCGAGCTCTGCACCGACTACGGGGTCGGCCACGTCCTGCACCTCTTCCGCTTCGGCAACCTGCCCGAGGAGCTGGGCAGGCGAAGCGTGAAGATGTACGCAGAGGAGTGCCTGCCGACGATCCGCGAGCAGGTCGACAAGAATCTGAAGCAGAAGTGGCCCGCCTACACCGGCGAGGGCGCGGAGTGGAACTTCTAGGCGCCCTCGCGGCGCGCTGAGCGGGGGACGCGGTGGCATTCACACACGAGACGATCCAGGTCGCGGATATCGAGATCGGCGCGGCGAGGGCCGGAAACGGCGACACCGTGGTCTATCTGCACGACATCCTCGGAGACATCCACGCTCAGCCGGAGGGTACCGAGGACAGCCTCCGCTTCCTCGATAAGCTGTCCGAGAGCTTCGATGTCGTCGCACCGGCGATCCCCGGCTACCGCGCCTCGCTTGAGGCTCAGGAAGCCGTCTACGACCTCGAGGACATGGCGCTGATCTTCGACGACCTGCTGGCGGGCCTCGGCAGCGTCAAGGCTTCGGTCGTCGGGCTCGGCCTCGGTGGCTGGGTGGCCGCCGAGGTGGCCACACGCAACCCGGAGCGCATCGGCAAGCTCGTGCTGATCTCACCCGCCGGCATCTCCCTCCCGGAGACCCCGATCAACCGCCTGATCTTCCCCGCCTTCAGCCCTCGCGCACGGTCGGGGTTCGGCGAGATGCGCACGCTGCTGTTCGGCGACCCGGAATCGGAGCTCGGCAAACGGGTGATACCGGACCCGCCGGGCCTCAGCCCCGAGTGGCAGCAGACGATGCGCTACTGCGCCAAGGGATCGGCACGCATCGGCTGGAAGCCCCAGTTCCTGTACAACCGCCGGCTACCGCAGCGGCTGCGGCGCGTGACCGCCGACACGATGATCATCGCCTCGCGCACGGACGACCTCGTACCGTTCGAGAACATCCAGACGTACGCCGACGGCATCGCGGGCGCCAAGCTGGTCGAGATGGAGGGCAGCCACATGCTCCCGTTCGACCATCCCGACGAGGTAGCTGCGAGCGTCGTGGAGTTCGTCAACGGTTAGCCGCCGGCGTCACCCGTACCGCGGCTGGGGAGCTGGACTGCGATGAGCGACGAGGGGGCCACTGCGGCCGAGCGCTGCGAGGAGTGCGGCGATCCACTGGAGTCCCCCGAGGACCGCGGCGCCAACGCGGACGGGTCGCGCTCAGCCCGGTTCTGCCGGCTCTGCTACCAGGACGGTCAGTTCGTCGAGAGCCTGCCGGGACGCGGGGACGCCCTGTCCCCGCGCTGAGTCCAGAGGCGGCGCACGCCTCGCTCGTTCGCCAGCGTCGGGGTCCCACGCTCAACGCCCCGACCGCTCGGCCCGCGCGGGAGGGGGCGGGGGGGTCAGTCCCGATGTGACGGGCGCGCATCACTCCATGCGGGCCTCGCGCCAGCCGATCGTGCCGATCAGCGCGCGGGACAGCGGCGGCAGCAGCGCGAGCCGAAGAAGCAGACCCCGAGGGCCTGGAACGCACTGGCGGGCCACTGTGAGCGCGTAGAATCCGGAACGTCGAGTCGTGGCAGTCGATGGTGCGGGGAGTAGTGAGATGGAGTGGAGCGACAGCGCGGACCAGGCGGCGTTTCGCGCCAAAGTGCGGAAGTTCATGCATGAGCGACTGCCGTCGCGCTACAAAGCGAGATTCGCCTCGTACAGCCGGCACGAGATCCCGAGCCCGGTGGAGGCGCTCGTTATGCCCGGCGCGTCGTGGGATACGGACCGCATGTCGGACGACCCCGAGGTCCGCAAGCAGTGCCAGGATTGGGTCGAGGCGCTCAACGAGCAGGGGTGGGTCGCCGCGCACTGGCCCAGGGAACTCGGCGGCGCCGGGCTTTCGACGATCGAGCAGTACATCCTGAACGAAGAGCGCACGGTAGCCGACGCGCCGCGCGTGGGAGGCACCGGCGCGATGTTCCTCGGCAGCCTGCTGATGGTGCACGGCACGCCCGAGCAACGGGCCCGCCACATGCCGGCAATCGCCGCCGGCAAGATCAACTGGGCGCAGGGCTACTCCGAGCCCGGCGCCGGCTCCGACCTCGGCTCGCTGGCGCTGCGCGCCGTCCGCGATGGCGACGAGTACGTGCTGAACGGGCAGAAGATCTGGTCGACACCGCAGACCGCCGATGCCATGTACGCGCTCGTGCGGACGGACCCGGACGCGCCCAAGCACCGTGGCATCTCGTTCCTCATGATCGAGGACTTCCGCATCCCCGGCATCTCGTGGCGGCCGCTCATGAACGCCTGCTTTGACCACTCCAGCTTCGGCGAGACGTTCTTCGAGGACGCCCGCGTGGCAGCGACGAGCTTGATTGGCGAGGAGCACCGCGGCTGGTACGTCGCGATGACGCTGATGGACTTCGATCGCGCCAGCATCTCCAACACGGCCGAGCAGCGCCTCGACATGCAGGAGTTGATCAGCTTCGCGAAGGGTGAGGGCAGCCACCTCGTGCGGATCGAGGAGCGGCCGCCGCTGCGCGGCGAGATCGCCGACCGCATGATCGAGGTCGAGGTGGGCTACAACCTGTCGCTGCGGCTCGCGTGGATGCAGTCATCCGGCCTGATTCCGAACTACGAGGCGTCGATGGGCAAGATGTTCTCGACGGAGCTGCTGCAGCGCGTTGCGCGAAGCGCCACAAAGACGTTTGGCCTCTACGCCAACCTCTGGCCGGGGGATGAGCGCGCTCCGCTGGCCGGCAAGCACACCTATCTGTACGTGCGGACCATTCCCAGAACCATCTCTGGTGGAAGTTCCGAGATCCAGCGCAACGTCATCGCCACGCGCGGTCTTGGCTTACCGCGCGGGTAGCGAGCGGAGTCCGTCCGCGATTGCCAGCGAACGGAGTTGGGGTGGCGGCGGCCCGCGGCCATCTCGATTCGTCGTTGAGCACACGGCGCCGGCGCATCGTGCACTTCAAGGTGACGCGGCCCACGGCGCCTGGCTCTGGCGGCAGGCTGATCGAGGCGACTCCGAGGGGGAGCCAGGCTCGTTACCTGATCCGGCCCCGATCGCCCAGATGCGCCGGAAGCACGCTTCCGGCGCATGGCGGCGGACTTCGATGCATCAGCCGACGAGGACCGCTGCCGCGCCAGCAGGCGTCTAGCGACCCTGGAACACCGGCTTGCGCTTCTCGACAAACGCTCGCGCCGCCTCGCGCGTGTCGTCGAGGGTTCTGAGGTAGGCGCTCGCGCCCGGCATTCCGATCTCGCTCTGGTACGAGCTCGTGCGAGGACGCGCAATCCGCAACTGCTCCTTCGTCGTCTGCACATGCACGGGCGGCAGGCCCGCGATCTCCTCGGCGAGCTCGAGCGCACGTGGCAGCACCTCGTCAGGCGGGACCACGTGGTTCGCAAGCCCCAACTCGTACGCCCGCTGAGCGCTGATGGTGTGACCGCGCAACACGATCTCCACACCGGGCAGCCACGGCAGATTGCACAGGATCGGCACGAATGCCGGGCCGATGATCCCGGTCGGCAGCTCCGACATCGCGAACCGCGCGTCGTCCGCGTACACGGCGACGTCCGACCCCAGCACCATGTACCAGCCGAAGCCCCAGGCGCCGCCCTTGACGGCGGAGATGATCGGCTTGTTCGTGTCGGGAACCCCCAGGTACTCCATCCGTGCGACGGGCGCGTCCGCCGCATCGAGCGGCGGCGGACCCCCGGCCGCCTGGTCCTGGATGTCCCTCCCGGCGCAGAAGATGCGGCCGGCGCCGGTCAGCACCCCGACACGCGCGTCGTCGTCGTTGACGAACTCGTACCAGGCCCGGGCAAGGTCGTGCCCCATCTGCGCGCCACGCGCATTCAGTCGCTCGGGGCGGTTCATGGTCACGGTCGCGACATGCCCGCTCTTCTCGTATTCGACGAACCCGTGCGTTGTCATCCCTCGGTCCCCCCCTCGTATCCGCGATTCTCGGGCGATACTACAACTTGAGCGACCAGGCCGTGGAGGACGCGTTCTCCCGAATTCCCGGGTCAGGCTCATCGGGAAGGAGCTGGGCGCGGCCTGAACCCGGCCGCCCGGGCACGCGTGCCGGCGAAGGTCCAGCCGCCGACGCCCGGCCCGGACCGTCCGGAGGGGTATCGTCGCCGCTTCGCGAACCCGATCTTGACGTTGACTCTTTGCGGTACGCTTGCGGCGCCTTGCAGGGACGCGGCCGAGCGGAGGTCATCCTGCGCAGTGCTGTCGAATCGGTCCGAACGTGCACCGCCGCTGGGTGTGCTTGAGCGCCGAACCGGACGCGCGGGGTACCCGGACGCACCGCTGCGATTCATTTCCCTTCGTGGCGAGCGATCGTCGCAGGCCGAAAGGAGCAAGTCATGACAGGGCCACTCGCGGAGATCCGGGTGCTCGAGTTCTCGCAGGCCATCGCCGGGCCGCACTGCGGTGTGAACCTGGCCGACCTCGGTGCGGACGTGGTGAAGGTGGAGCCGCCCGACGGCGGTGGCTCGCGGAACCGGCGCAGCCCCGTGCCAGGCGAGACGAAGTCGTTCCACACCCTCAACCGGGGCAAGCGCAGCCTGGTGCTCGATCTGAAGCAGCCGGCCGCCCAGGAGATGGTGCACCGGATTGTCCCGAGATTCGACGTCGTCACGTCGAACATGACGCCGGGAGCGACGAAGCGGCTGCAGATCGACTACGAAACGCTGCTGCGTTTCCGGCCGGACCTGATCTATGCGCAAAACACGGGCTTCGGCACCCACGGCCCGAACGCGACGCGCACCGGCTCGGATGTCGTCGCGCAGGCCTACAGCGGGCTCATGGCCGCGGAGGTCAAATTCAACGAGCTCGGTGGCCCGGACCTCATCCAGTGCACCGGCATCGTCGACTTTCCGGCCGGCGTGGTCATGGCGATGGGCATCTGCGCCGCGCTCTTCCACCGCGAGCGCACCGGCGAGGGCCAATACGTGACCACGAACCTGCTGACCACCGCGATGTCCATGATGGGGCGCGACATCGCGCGCTCACCCGTCCTGGACGCGGTGACGCGCGATCCCATGATGGAACGCATTCAGGCCGTGCGCGATCGCGGCGGGACGTATCAGGAGGTGGTGCAGGAGCGGGGCGGCATGTACGACCTGCTCGGGCATCAGTCCAAGCTCTACTACGGCGGCTACGCGGTGAAGGACGGCGCGATCATGCTCGGCGCCCTCACCCCCAAGAACCGCGAACATATCCGGGCGCTGGTCGGCCTCGATCACGACCCCACCAACGACCCCGACTTCGACACGCTGGATCCCGCGAACCGCCCGATCATCGACGGCGCCTGGCACAAGATCTCCGAGGCCATGCGTACCCGCACCATGGACGAGTGGATCGCGGATTTCGACCGGGTGGGGGTGCCCGCATCGAAGGTCTTGCTCGCCGAGGAGCTGTCCGACGACGAGCACGTCGTCGCGGCCGGGATGATGATCGAGGTCGAGCACGAGCTGGTCGGGCGGGAGTCCTTCGTCGGACCGCTCGTCGGGATGTCGGCCGCGCCCACTGGTTCCACGCGGCCGTCGCCGCCGCTCGGCCGGCACAGTGAGGACGTCCTGCTCGAGTGCGGCGCTTCGGCCGATGAAGTCGCCGCGCTTCGTGACGGCGGGGCCCTTGGTTAGGCGGTCCGTCGATCGCACAGGTCGCTCGCGCGTTCGCGCACGAGGTGACCATGCTCGCGCGTGGCTTCAGCGCGCGCCATGCGGGGAAGGCCAGCGAGCGGTGACGCCGGCTCGCCGGGCCAGGCCTGCCCCCTCGGCGATTCGCCGGGCGGTGGTGGGCGCAGGGCCGCGCAGGGCCGCTCGCCGCGGCCATCACTGGGGCCGGCGTTCGGCCCCGGGCGAGCTGCCGCGGCGCGAAAGGGGATCCGGTTGTGAAGATTGACCTGTTCAACGAACTGCAGAGCCCGAGGCCGTGGGCGCCGAACCACGAGTGGAATCTCATGAAGCAGACGCTCGCCCAGGCCAAGCTGGCCGACGAGGTCGGATTCGATACCTGGTGGCAGGTGGAGCACCACACCGTCGAGGAGTTCACGTACAGCTCTGCCCCGGAGGTCATCCTCTCGGCGATCGCGCAGCAAACGAGTCGACTCCGCATCGGGCATGCCGTCGTGCTCCTCCCCTTCAACTTCAATCACCCGATCCGACTCGCCGAGCGGGCCGCCACGCTCGATCTGCTGAGCGATGGACGCCTGGAGTTCGGGATGGGGCGCTCCACGGCACTCGAGTGGTGGGTGTTCGGGATTGACCCGGAGGAGACGCCGGGTCAGGCGGACGAAGCGACGCGGATGATCCCCAAGATGTGGACCGAGGAGAAGTTCAGCTGGAAAGGGGACTACTTCGACATCACGGAGCGCCCCATCATTCCAAAGCCGTACCAGAAGCCCCATCCCCCGTTGTGGCGCGCCGGCACGAGTCCCGACTCGATTGTGAGGACGGCACGCTACGGGATGGGTGTCATGGGCTCCAGTCTCGCGAACTCCATCGAGAACGTCTCTCGCTGGATCGACACATACCGGGACAACGTGAAGGACGCGGAACCCGTCGGATCGTTCGTAAACAACCAGACCGCGGTCTTTACGTTCGTGCACTGCGCCGAGACGACGAAACAGGCGATCGAGAACGGGGCGCCAGAGGCGGTAGCCTGGTACCTCAGCCATTTTCGGCTCTTCACGGATGTCCCAACCGGCGCTCCGGCGACGGGCGAGCAGGCCGTCGCCGGCCGCTACCTGCACAGCTCCTCAACGACGGAGCCGGGCCAGCTGACGGTCGGCGAGGAGGTGGCGCAGCGGATCCGGGCGGGCGAAGAGGTGTCCGGCGAGGAGATCTTCGAGACGATGGCCGAGGAAGACATGGTGATCATAGGGGATCCTGAGACCTGTCGGCGGAAGATCCAGCGCTATCAGGAGATCGGGGTGGACCACCTCCTGTGCTTCAGCCAGGTCGGACGGTTGTCGCACCAGGCCGTGATGGACAACCATCGCGCATTCGGGCGCCACATCATTCCCTACTTCTCGCCCAAGTGAGTCCGGCTGGTCACGAGACAAGCGAGATAGAATTGACCGCGAGAAACACGCGACCACGAATTCGTAAGGGAGTGATTCGATGTCTGTCCTGTTGTACGAGAAGCGAGATTCCTACGCCATCCTCACGATGAACCGCCCGGAACGGCTCAATGCCGGCGGCCTTCAGATGCGGGAGGAGATGGTGACGGCGCTCGCGGACTTCGACGCCGACCCCGCCATGCGAGCGGGCATCGTCACCGGCAACGGCAGAGCGTTCAGCGCCGGCATGGACCTGAAGGAGGCCGCCGAGCGGGCCGCGCGCGGTGAGCCGGTGGGAGGAAGCAGGCCGGACGGCTCGACTCCGCGGTCGCCCCTCTCCAGCAGCCCGAAGCCGTTCATCGCCGCAGTCAACGGGCTGGCGCTCGGCGGCGGCCTCGAGCGAGCGCTCGACTGCGACATCCGGATCTGCTCGACCGAGGCGTACTTCGGGCTGTTCGAGGTGAAGCGGGGCATCATGGCCGGATACGCCGTCCATCACCTCCCGCGACTCGTCGGCTCAGCCGCGGCAAGCTACGTCCTGCTCACGGGCGACCGCATCGAGCCCGAACAGGCGCTGCAGTGGGGCATCGTCTCCGAGGTCGTGCCGCCGGAGCGGCTCATGCCCCGAGCGATCGAGATCGCCGAGCTGATCGCCTCCAACGCGCCCCTCTCGATCACGGGCACGAAGTCGATGCTCCACTTCTGGCGGAACACGGGCATGGCGGAGAGCCACCGCGCGTACCAGTGGATCGCTGGAGCCGTCTTTGAGTCCGAGGATGCGAAGGAGGGCCCGACGGCCTTCGCGGAGAAGCGCGAGCCGACCTGGCAGGGACGCTAGCTGCGGCGGACGCCGCGGCCCGCTGACCCGTCTGGAGGGGGTCACCCGCACGCCCTCGTGTCCGGCTGGGTGGGCCCCTTCCTCCTCGGGACGATCGCGCGAGCCGGGGAATGGGGGTGGGCGGCGAAGAAGCGCCACGCCTGTACTCCACGGGCGATCATGTCGCCAGGCGCTGCGCGGCGCTCGCCTCGGCCGGAACGCCGTGCTTCACGCCGGCGCCGGCCAGGGTGGCGCGAGACCATCGATGGCGACCAGCATGATCTCGAAGGTGAGCGTCTGCCCGGCGAGCGGATGGTTCGTGTCGACCCGGACCCCGTCGTCGTCGATCGCCACCACGACGGCCGGCGCCCCACTCGCAATCTGCGCGCGGTCGTCCGGCGCGAGCCCCGGCGGCGCGCCGGCGGCAGGCGCCGCGGGCAGAGCCGCCCCCCGCGAGAGCTGCAAGCGATCGCCGGGCGCGAGCCCCGGCGGCGCGTTGGCGGCGGGCATCTCCACCACGAGCGTCTCGTCGCGCTCGCCGAATGCCTGCGCCGGATCGAGGCGCACAGTCACGCTGTCGCCGACGGCCAGCCCGCGAACTGCATCGTCAAGGCCGGAGATCACCTGGTCCGCCCCGACGTCGAACCGGAACGGCTCTCCCCCGCGCGACGAGGCGAACACCTCGCCGCTGTCCAGCGTGCCGTGATAGTGGACCCGCACCGTGTCGCCATCCAGCACTTGCATTACGCCCGGATCTCCGTCCCGCTGCCTGCCGGCGCGGGCGCGGTACCGGCAGCCGCTTGCCCGGTCGGCACGCGGGCCGGGCGCCACCCTACCACGCAGGCCGCCCCGCCCCTGGGCGGAGGAGGGTCCTCCCCGGCTCGGGCGGAACAGGGCGCATCTCTCCGCCGCCGGAGCGGCGCCGGACAGCAAGGGAGCCGGCCGTGGGGCCGGCTCCCAGCGAACAGGGCGCCGCGGCCTGGTCAGCCGCGCCGCTTTCCGTCACTTGTCGATCCATCCCAGGTGCGAGTTCACGCCCCAGTCCCACGAGAAGATGTAGCCGATGTATGGGCCGTTCCAACGCCAGTAGCGTAGATAACCCGGATAGATCGAGATGATGAAGCTGGAGGTCGTCTCCAGGCGGTAGGCCTTCTCCAGCGTCCGGTCCCAGATCTGGCGGAGGATCGGCCTGCGCTCCTCCGGGTCGAGTATGCCGCGCTGCTTGGTGGCCCATTCGTCGAGCTGCGGATCGCGGATCGCAAAGAGGTTCTTCCCCGACTCGGAGTGGATGTTGTCGTGGAAGTACCCGTTGGCCGTGGGCGCCTGCTGGCTCGCCCAGCCCCCGATCAACTGGCCATCCTCTGCGAACTTGCGGCCGTAGAACTGCGCGTTGAACGCCTGGTTCTCGATGGTCCTCGCGTTCAGCTTGACGCCGATGTCCTCGAAGAACTCGCCAATCAGCACTTCCTCGTCAGAGACCGCGGTGCCGCTGTAGCTGCTGCGCGAGATGAGATCGAGCTCGAGCCCCTCGGCCCCGGCCGCCGCGAGCTTTTGCTTCGCCGCACCCGGATCGTAGCGGAAGTTCGGCCCCAGCTCGTCTCCGGTCGGCGTCTCGTCGAACACGAACGGCCAGCCGAACGCGGGCAGAATCGCGCCCGCTCCCTGCTGGATGATCTGGACCATCCTCTCGCGGTCGATCGACAGCAGCAGCGCCTGCCGCACCCGCTCGTCCGCGAGCTTCGGGTGGTTGGAGTTCACAGCCAGGATCCCGATGCCCGCGAGAATCGGGTCCGACGTGATCCGGGTGTCCGGGTTGGTCTGCAGCAGCGCGTCTCGCTCCTGCTTGGTGCGGGCCTGGACGCCGTGCTCGATCTGCCCGGCACGGAACGCCGCGGTGCGCGCCGCGTTGTCCGTGACCCTCCGCCACTCGATGCCGTCGAGGTAGGGTTCACCCTCGAAGTAGCCCGGGTTCTTGACCGTGGTGAAGCCGAAACCGATCTCCACGTCCTCGAGGATGAAGGGACCTGTCCCTATCGCCTGCGTCTCGATCAGCCCGGAATCGACGATCTCCTGCGGGTAGATCGGCATGAACCGGCTCGAGAGCGGGTTCAGGAAGTCCGCGTCCGGCTGCTTCATGGTGATGTTAACGGTGTAGTCGTCGGGCGCGGTGCGCTGGTTCGTGAGCTCCAGGAGTTGCTTGTTCGTTGGACTGGCGGCGGCCCGGTCGTAGGCCTGCACGATGTCCAGCGAAGTGAAGTCGCGGCCGCTCACCGGGGCGACGTTCTGGAACTTCACGCCCTGTTCCAGGTGGAAGGTGTAGCTGAGCCCGTCCGGAGCGGTCTCCCAGGACTTCGCCAACTCCGGCTCGACCTCGATCGCGTACTTGTTCATCTCCGGGCCGGTCTTGATGCCGACCAGGCGGTTGGCTACCGCCTGGGCCAGACTGACCGCATGTGAGGCGGATGTCTGGTTCGTGTCCCAGGCCCCGATGGACCAGGGGACCGCCAGCCGCAGGACACCCCCGGCTTTCGGCGGGGTGTCCGGCTCCTCGTAGCCGTAGTCGTAGGGTGCGCCGTCGTCCCTCGCGTTCTTGCTGTACCAGGACTCCTCGGCCGGCGCGGGCTTGGCGGCCTCGGCCGTCGGCGTGGCCGTTGCCGCGGCCGTTGCCGCGGCGGTCGGAGTCGCGGGGGCTGCCTCGTCATCGTCGTCGTCATCATCGTCGCCGCAGCCGATCAGCGCCCCTGCCGCCAGCCCCGCGACGGCGAGCAGGCCGCCCCGCAGCATGCTGCGGCGCCCGATGCGCTCCCCGAACTGCTCGTACCACCGCTCGCCGTCGTCGATATCCACGATGCTCCCCCTATGGCCCCACGGACGAAACCCTTCTAGCCGCCCGGTGAGTCCGAGCGGCACGAGAATGTGAACCCATCTCTATGACAAAGGTTATCAAGCATTCTCTCCGCTTTCAATAGGCGGCGCTGGTCGGCGGGGTGCATGCTCCGCGCTCTGTCTGTGCGATCCAGTGGGTCGCTGCCTCCCGTCGACTAGCGGGAACCGCGGAGTCGGGGGTCGAGGACGTCGCGGACGACGTCGCCGAAGAGGTTGAAGGCGAGCACCGTGATGCTGATGGCGAGACCGGGGAATATCGCCAGCCACGGCGCGATCTCCATGTACTGGCGGCCGACGGTGCTCAGCATCAGCCCCCACGAGGGATCGGGGGGCTGGGTCCCCAGCCCGAGGAAGGCGAGCCCCGACTCGATCAGGATCGCGCCGCCGAGCAGCGCGGAGATCAGGATCAGGATCGGCGCCACGACGTTCGGCAGGATGTGCCGCCACATCACCCGCACCGGACTGGCGCCGACCGCCGTCGCCGCCTCGATGTAGACGTTCTCCTTGATCGAGAACACCGCGCTGCGAACCACGCGCGACGTATAGGGGATGATCAGGATTCCAATCGCCAGCAGCGCGTTCCTGGTGCTGAGCCCGAACACCGAGACGACCGCCATCACGAGCACGATGCCGGGGAAGGCCAGTAGCGCGTCCACGACGCGCTGCACGACTATGTCGAACAACCCGCCGAGGTAGCCGCTCACCACCCCCACCAGGCAGCCGCCGAACACGCCGAAGAAGGTGGCGAAGAGTCCGACCTGCAGAGAGATCCGAGAGCCGTGGAGGACACGCGCGAACTGGTCGCGCCCGATGTTGTCGGTCCCGAACGGATGCGCGAGGCTCGGGCTCTGGAACGTGTCGAGCGAACTCCGATACGCGTCGTTCCACGCGATCTGTTCGGCGAACACGGCCACGAGCACCAGCAGCAGGATGACCAGGCCGGAGCCGGAGCCGACCGGCGACTTCAGGATGCGGATGATCGGGTCGAGCGCCTGGTGGCGGTGCTTCGCCTCGAGCGGCCCGATCCCCGGAAGTTCAGCGGTCTCCGCCACCCTTTGCCTCCGTCTCCCAGCTCCTGGTTTGCCCCTGCGCGCCTCTCGTGGCTGCCGCTACGAGTAACGAATGCGTGGATCAACCATGGCGTATGTCAGATCGACCACGAGGTTCACGAAGATGAACACGAGCGCCATCATCATCACCGTGCCCTGGACGACCGGGTAGTCACGGTTGACGACCGCATCGAACGTCAGCCGCCCCATCCCCGGCAGGGTGAAGATGCTCTCCATGATCACGGTGCCGCCGAACAGGAAGCTGATCTGGCTACCCATGATCGTGAGCACCGGAATCAGCGAGTTCCGCAGCGCGTGCTTCACTATCACGGTCCGCTCCCTGAGTCCCTTGGCTCGGGCCGTGCGCACGTAGTCCTCCCGCATGACCTCCAGCATCGCCGAACGGGTCATGCGTGCGCTCACCGCGGAGAGGCGGTAGCCGATGATGGCCGCCGGGAAGACTAACGCCTGCAGGTTTCGGGAGGGATCCTCCCAGGGCGGGTACCACCCAAACTCCGGCAGCCAACCGATGTACAGCGACAGGACCAGCAGCGTCATGGTGCCGAGCCAGAAGTCGGGGATGGAGAGCCCGGCGATCGAGAAGAACCGGGCTGCGTAGTCGAGCGGGGTGTCCTGTTTTACCGCGGATATCACCCCCAGCGGGATCGCGAGAACCACTCCAATCCCCATCGCCATGAGGATCATCTGCAGCGAGAGCGGAACCCGATCGAAGATCAACTCCCGCACCGGTCTCCGGCTCCACAGTGCCTCGCCAAGGTCGCCGCGCAGAGCGTGGCTCAGCCAATCGAGGTACTGCGTCGCGAACGGGCGGTCGATCCCCAGCTCCGCCCGCATCCGGTCGAGGTCCTCCTCACTCACGTAGCCGGCATCCGCCACCTGCGCCATGACGGCATCGCCCGGGATCAGGCGAAGAAGCGAGAAGATGACGAGCGACACGATCAGCAGCGACGGTATCGCGGCGAGTAGCCGCCGGATTATGTACTGCTGCATCCTCGATCCCGTCCCCTGTTCAGGCAGGGATCTCGCCGCACCCGCGGTGCGCCGGCGAACTGACGGGCGGCGATGGCCACGATGGTACGCTGCAACGTCAAGCGAGAGACTCTCGCGGGAACTCCGGCCTGCAGCGCCGTCGTTCCTGCCCCATCGCGCCCACGCACGCCGCGCTCGCGGCGGGCTCTTCGCGTCGCCTTGCTAGCGGCGGCGGGCTTGGCCGCGGCGCGCCGCGCGATTGGGCGGCGGGCGATTGGGTGGCGGGCGGCTCGTGGCTGCTGCCCGCTGACCGGGCTTCGGGGGCGCGGCCAGGCTCTCGCTCACCTCCTCCAGGTAGGCGGCGTGGGAGACGGCGTGGCGAGTGAAGGCCTCCATCCTGCGGCGCTGCTCCCCACGCGCCCGGTTCGCCTCCGCCCAGAGCCCGTAGTAGTCGAGCTCGCGGCGGGCCGCGTCAGGGTCGAGGAGGCCAAGCCCATCGAGTGTGTAGAGCCAGAGCTTTATGTCGATGGCGCCCAGGTACTGGTCGACGTCGGACGTGATCGGGGTCTTCAGGCGCCACAGCTCAAGCCGCTCGCGCGCCGAGTCGTTGATCGTGACCGAGCGCCAGAAGTCGGAGTCGTCCCGCCCGCCCTGGTAGTGGACGACGAGGAAGTCCCGGAAATCATCGTACATCTGGCCCATGCGCCGGTTGTAGGAGTCGAGAACCGGCGTGGCGTCGAAGTCGAACTCGTCGGTCAGGTACTCGAGGACGAAGGTCCGCAACTGCACGAGCTGGCCGTGGATCGAGGTCGACTCCAGCGGCTCGGCGAAGGCGCCCGAGAGGCCGATCGCCAGGCAGTTCTTGATCCAGAGGCGGCGGAAGCGGCCCGGGTCGATCTTGATGTCGCCCCATGGCTCGATGGGGTGTCCGAGCGTCTCCTCCACCTCGGCCTGGGCGCGGTCCGCGTTCGTGAACTGGTCGCTGTAGACGTAGCCGCAGCCCAGGCGGTCCTGCGTGGGAATCTGCCACAGCCAGCCCGCGGAGAGAGCCCAGGCGTGCGTGTACGAGGGGATGGGCCTCCCGTCCTCGTGCGGGATCGAGAACGGCAGCGCGCGGTTCGCGGGGAGGTGCTCGGCGTGGGAGATCCACTCCTCGCCGTAGTGCTTGCCGATGATCAGCCGGCTGAAGCCCGTGCAGTCGATAAAAAGATCCCCCGCCACCTCCTGGCCGCTGTCCAGGGTGACGCTGCGGACGTAGCCCGTGCCCGGCTCGCCGTTGACGCGCCGCACGGTCCCGCTGAGGTGGCGCACGCCTTCAGTGCGCTCGCGCAGGTAGGCGCCGACCCTGTGCGTGTCGAAGTGGTAGGCGTAGTCCCAGGCCGAGGCCTCCGCGCGGCCGGGTATGCGACTGTACGGCGCCTTCTGCCGGAGCATGAGCTCCGAATTGAGCATGTTCTTCCAGGCCGGCTCGCCCTCCGCCAGAGAGGCCGCGAAGAAGTACGGGTAGGTCGTCTCCGGTGCGACCGCGGGGATGCCGAGCTGGCGCTCGTCGTTGAGCGGCCCGAGGTAGAAGTCGCCCTTGCGCCCCCAGTCCCGGTGCAGGATCCCGAGCTTGAAGGAGGCCTTCGTCTCCCGCAGGAACTCGCGCTCGTTGGAGAAGCCGCGGATGAAGGTCGTGAAGAGCCCGGTGGTCGCCTCGCCGACGCCGACGATCGGCAGCTCCGGCGACTCGATGACGGTCACCTCGATGTTGCGCGGGCCGCGCCGGCGGGGCTTCCAGAAGCGCGTGAGGTGGATCGCGGAGAGCCAGCCGGCGGTACCGCCGCCGACGATGACGATCTTCTCGATGGGCTTTCGCACGCGCCTGACCCCCGCCTCGCGAGTGTACCGCCCCTCGGAACCCCGCGAGTCCAGGCGCACACGAGGTCAAATGAGGCGCGCCCCGACGGCGTGCGGCGTGCGCCTGCCCTGGACGGCTGCACCCTGCTTCCGGGTACCGCCGGAGCGAGCGGACCCGGCGACGCAACGTTGGCCGCTCTGCGCGCCATCCGCGCAATCGCCTGAGCGCGCGGACGCTGCTGGATGGTGACGCCCGGCGCCGTCACGGCCGGCCTCAAGCTTCGCGGCCCGTGCCTGATCTTCGCGGGCGCCTCGTGCGCCTTGCGAGCAGCTGACGGAGCGCGAGATCGTGCCGCTGCTCGCCGGCGGGCTCGAGCGGCGGCTGACGACTGGGACTAGTAGTCGCGCGGCAGGCGGAGCCCCTGGAAGGCGATGATGTTGCGCTGGATCTCGTTGCTGCCACCCGCGATGGTGATCCCGACGTTGGATTCAAGGGTGGAGTTGATCCAGCCTCCGAGGGGGGCGCGCTCCGACTCCCAGGTGACGGTTGCCGCCGGCCCTGCGATCTCCATCCCGAACTCCGCGATCCGCCGCTCGAGCTCGGTGAGATAGATCTTCTGGACTGAAGACTCCACGCGCAGCTTGAGCCCCGCCGACAGCTTCGAAGCGGTCATCGCCTGGAAGACGGCGCCCGCTTCCATCTCGATGAAGAACTGCGCGAGCCGGTCCCGCACCCATGGGTCGTCTCTCAGCGGCCTGCCGTTCAGCGATGCGCTCTGGACGAACGCGAACAGCTCGTCGAGCAGCAGCGGGAGGTGGCCGTACGGGATCCCGCTGGTGCGGTCGAGGTCGAGCGCCTCGCGGACGTAGTTCCAGCCCTTGTTCTCCTCGCCGAGGAGGTGATCCGCGGGGACCCGGACGTCGTCGTAGAAGCTGGCCGCCATGCCGCGCTCCCCCGGGCCGCCGGTCCCCGTAAACCCCGGGCGGTCGTGCTCGACGAAGAGGAGCGAGATCCCCTCGCGCAGGGGCGCGTCCGGGTCGGTGCGTACGGCGAGGTAGATGATATTGCCCTCGAGGGGGCGGCTGAACACCTTCTGGCCGTTGATCACGTACTCGTCGCCGTCTCGCACCGCCCGGGTCTGCAGGTTCGCCAGGTCGGAGCCCGTCTCAGGCTCGGTGAACCCGAGCGAGAAATCGAGTTCGCCGGCGCGGATCAAGGGGAGCAGCTCCTCCTTCATCCAGGGCGACCCGTATTTGATGATGAGCGGGCCCATGATGTTCACTGCGTACAGCGAAAGCGGCGCCTCGATCCGCGAGCACTCGTCGCTGAGGATGAACCGCTCCATCGGCGTGAACTTCGCGGTGCCCCCGTACTCGGCGGGCCACCCGAGGGCGTACCAGCCGCGTTCGGCGACCGCCTGCCGGAAGCGCCTGACGGCCGCGCGCCGGGCTGGGGTCAACACTCGCCCCTGGCGCCTCGCCGCCCGCACCTCGGGCGGCCACGCCTTGTCGAGGAACTCGCGGATCTCCCGCCGGAATTGCTGTTCGTCTGCGCTGAAGCCGAATTCCAAGCCGGTCCCCCCTTTAGCGCTCGAGGATGGCGTCCGCGATCGCCCGGCGGTGCTCGTGCGCCGTCCCGTAGGACGTCGTCAACCCGATCCCGATGCGGTACGAGAGTTGGACCGGGTGGTCGTCGGTGTGCCCGACTCCGCCGTGCACCTGGATCGCGTCGCGGGTGACCCGCGCGGTCGCGTCGCCCATATACGCCTTCGCGTAGCGGGCGGCGCGCTCGAACGGCTGCCCGGTCGCCTGCAGCCAGGCAGCCTTGTAGACGAGGTATCTCCCGACCTCGATGTCGACCACCATGTTCGCGCACTTGTGTGAGATCGCCTGGAAGGCGCCGATCAACTTGCCGAAGGCGCGCCGCTGCTTCGCGTAGTCGGAGGCGAGCTCCAGCGACCGTTCGCAGAGCCCGAGCAGGAGGAGCGCGCCGGCGACCGCGCCGTGCGCGACGACGTCCGCCTGCAGCCCGTCTGCGGTGACGGCCTCGCCCACCGCCCCGTCGAGGCGCACCTCGAACAGCGGGTCGCCCCCGGAGGTCGGCAGCCGCTCGCAGCTGACGCCCTCGCCCGCCACCGGCACGACTGCCATCCGCTCGTCCTCGGCGAGCGGCAGCAGGAGATGCGTGGCGAGGTTCGCCCAGGGGACCGCGCCGGCGATGCCGGACAGCATGACCTGGCCGTTGGAGGATCCGACGGCCCTCGGGCTCTGGCCCTCGCCGTCGCTGTACAGCGCGGGGATGACGACGGCCTCGCCGTCGGCGATCGCGGCTGCGAGGTCGGGCGCGGCCCGCACGAGCGGCAGCCCGCTCGCGATGGTCGAGTGGTAATAGGGGCTCACTGCGCAGGCTCTGCCCATTTCCTCGAGCAGCAGAGCCACGTCGAGGAGGCCGCCGCCGGTGCCGCCCAACGACTCCGGGAACGGCGCCGCTGTCCAGCCCAGCTCGAGCATGCCGCTCCAGATCCCGGGGTCGAAGCCCTCCTCGCTGCGGTAGATATCGCGCATCCGGTCCATCGGGTACTCGCGCGCGAAGAAGTCGCGGCTAGCCTGCCCGAGCAGCTCCTGGATTTCGCTGACCTGGTGATCCATCGGGGCCCCTTCGAGCCTGCGGGTCGCCGGCCCCGTCTGCTCCGAGCCTGCGCACGTGGACTATATCAGCCAGCGCCAGCGGCTACTATGCGGAGCACCGAGCCGAGCTCGCGCCAGGACCCGCACTGGAGGCCCGTCCACGTCCGCATCTACTCGAAGACGATGACCTGTCGCGCGACCTCTCCCGCCTTCATCGAGGCAAACATGTCGTTGACCTCTTCGAGCTTGCCACGGCGCGAGATCATCTCGTCCAGCTTCAGCCGGCCCTGCATGTAGAACTCGACGAGCCTCGGGAAGTCGATGCGGTGGCGGGTCGACCCCATCGAGCAGGCCTGCAGCTTCTTCTCGCCGGAGAGCATGCGACCGCCCAGCGGGATCGTCTGGTCGGCGGGGATGACGCCGATCAGCGTCGCCGTGCCGCCCAGGTCCAGGCACTCGACCGCCTGAATGGTGACGTTGGTGAGCCCGATCGCCTCGAACGAGTAGTCGACACCGCCGTCGCTTAGCTCCCGGATCGCCTCCACCGGGTCCTGCGAGGAGGCGTTCACCGCATGCGTGGCGCCGAGCTGTTTGGCGGTCTCGAGCTTATGGTCGATCAGGTCGACGGCGATGATCTGCCGTGCGCCGGAGATGTGGGCGCCCTGGATGGCGGAGAGCCCGATGCCGCCGACGCCGAAGACGGCCACCGTGGAGCCCGGCTCCACCCGCGCAGTGTTGATCACCGCGCCCAGCCCGGTGATCACACCGCAGCCGATGAGCGAGGCGGCATCGAGCGGCATGTCCTCGCGGATCTTCACGATGGCGCGCTCGTGCAGCAGCATCTGCTCTGCGAAGCTCGAAATGGCGGCGTGCACCGGCGTGCCGTCGAGCGTGAAGCGCGGCGCGTCCTCCGGCGTGCGACCCGGTCGTTCCGTGCAGCGGGTCATGTTGCCGGTGAGGCACTGCTTACATTCCCCGCAGAAGGCGCCCCGGGCGATGATGTGATCGCCCGGCTTGACGTACGTGACTCCCGAGCCGATCTGCTCGACGATGCCCGCGGCCTCGTGCCCGAGAATCGACGGGGCCTCCCGTGGCAGGATGCCGTCGATGTTGTGCAGGTCGGAGTGGCAGACGCCGCTGGCGGCGGTGCGGACCAGGACCTCGTGGTCCTGGAGCGTATCGACGTTGACCTGCTCCATGGTCAGCTCCTGGCCAACGCCGTGGAAGATTGCGGCTTTCATCGGGTGTTCCTCTCTGCTGCTGTCCTGGCGCTCCTGCCGAGGGCCAGATTCGTGCCGGGTTGTTTCGTGCCGGGCGACGCCCTCTTCGCGCCTCGGCCCGGCGAAGCTGGGGCATAACGGAATCATAGTCGCGAGTTCCGGCTCTCGCCCCTCGGCGGGCCCGTTCGCCGCTGCGCTGCCAGACCTGCAGCGGCACGAGCATGCAGCTCAGCGGCTCCTCGTACTCGGCCGGCTCGAAGCCGGGCGGGCCGCTCGTCGATACAGCGACGGTATGATCCGCCGCACGAAGTCCGTACGCAAATCAGGGGATTCGCCATGAGGCTCGAGGGCAGGGTGGCGTTGGTGATCGGCGGGGCGTCCGGTCTCGAGCGCGCCTCGGCGCAGGCCTGCGCGGACGACGGCGCACGGGTGATGATCGCCGACCTCAACGCGCAGTCCGGGCGCGAGGCCGCCGCCGCGATCGGGCACAACGGGGGCGCCGCCTCGTTCGTCGAGGTGGACGCGACCGACGAGGAGTCCGTCCGCGCGGGCGTCGAGGCCACCGTCCGCGAGTTCGGGAACCTCGAGATCCTCGTCAACAGCGCCGGCGGCGGAGCGCCGGCGAGCGACGAGCGCGAGCCCTGGCACTTCGCGATCGACATCTTCCTCAAGGCGCCCTGCTACGCCTGCAAGTACGCGATCCCGGAGATGGAGCGCGCGGGCCGCGGCGCGATCGTCAACATCGGGGCTAGGGCGAGAGCCCGTCGTGACCGGCGCCGCCAGCGGCATTGGTCGCGCGAGCGCCCCGAGGCCGTGTCGGAACCGATGCGCTCGCTGTCGGGGTGATCACGATCAGCGGTGCTGCCCCGGGGTCCGAGCGGCTCTCCCCGCGCACCCGAGCCAAGCCTGCAGAAGATCAGGATCCTTCTGAACGAGGTGGCTGCGCCACCGCGCGAGGAGGCAGAGCGCTACCTGCTCCGCCTCTCCGAGAACTGCATCCCGTGGTCGCTCGGCGAGTTCTGCGCCGTCTCGGCATTCGCCGGGATGAGCGATGGCCTGCCGACCGGGCTGCAACTCGTGGGGCGGCCCGGCGCCGACGCGGACGTGCTGGCGATCGCGCACGGCTTCGAGCAGGCGGGCCCCACGCTTCCGGAATGGAGCGCGCCGCGATCGGCCCGGTCGAAGGCGAACAGGCGATCGCGCGCATCATAGGCCTCTGCGTGGAGGAAACCCGCGCCATGCTCGAGGAGTGGTACGGGGCCGCCATGGCCGAGGAGGTCCTGCGCATCGGCCGCAGCTGGGAGCGCGACGTGCTGACGTGGCGAGAGCGGTCGTTCGTCGCGATCGCCGCGCTCGCCTCGGTCGGGGCGCTGACGCGCCTCCCGATCCACGTGCGCGGCGCGCTGCACCACGGGGCAACCCGCGAGGAGATCGAGGAAGTGCTGCTGACGGTGATGGGGTACGCGGGCCACGGCCTGGGGACCTCGGCGCTGGCGGTAGCGCGGGAGGTACTCGACGAGGAAGCCGCAGGCTCGCCGCCGTCCGTCCGTAGCTGAGACGCCTGTTCCGCTCGAGCGGCGTGCTGCCGTAGCCGGCGAGTTCGCGCCGCTGCTGGGCACCATCTCTACCATCAGCACCAGGCCGACGACCACCCGGCCCGATCGGGGCGTGGGGACCGCGACTGGATCAAGGTGCACCTCGCGCCCAACAAGATCTGTCGATTCGGCCTGCTGGGCGCGTGCAGTGGGCGACGGCACCCTCGACGCCTCGCGCTGTTCGACAACTCGGGCGGCACGCTGATCAGCGGCACGACGGACGGCAACGCCGGCTGGTCGACGAAGGTGTCGCGTACTGACGCCTTCTGCTGGACCCGTGTGTGGGGGCGACTACACCGCCCGCGGGCGCCTCTCGGGCCGCGGCAACTGGGCCCGAACCACAAGCGGCACGCGCAAGATCATGTCGTCCTGGAACAGCGATGCCGATGTTCGTCCAGTGGACATAAGCCTAGCCAGTCACCCAGAGGCGCTCGCCGTCGGCGCCCGGCGTCAACACCCACTCGGCGGGCACCCCGCCGGCGTCGATCGCACTGACCCGGGCGTCGTCCGGCGCCGGCGGTGCGGCTTGCGCTCGTAGGCCCAGTCGATGAGGCGCTTGGTGAAGGGCCCGTTGACGGCGCCGAAGTTCAGCATGAAGCCGACGTAGCCGTCTCGCGCGGCCCATACGAATGTTGGGTCGAACGACGTTGGCGCCATGACACGCGACCGTCGAGAGTCGCCGACCATGCGGTCCATGAGGTGCGCAAACGCCACTGCCTCGACCGCCTGTTGAGCGGATACGTCCACGTGCTGCCCGAGTCCCGAGTTGGCACGCTCGTGCAAAGCGACGAGCGCGACCGCCGCGGCCTCGGCGCCCGCATGGCGTGCCGCCTGTGGCACGAGGCTCAGCCGGACCGGGGCCCGGTCGGTGTCTCCGGTGAGGTAGAGCGCACCGGACGCTGCCTGGATGGTGAGGTCGGTCGCCGCGCAGTGCGACTTCGGACCGTCCTGGCCGAAGGGGGTGTGGGAGGCGTAGATCAGGCCGGGATTGAGCTCGGCGAGCTGCTCGTACCCGAGACCGCGCCCGGACATCCAACCGGGGGCGCTCGCCGGATGAGCAAGTCGGCTTCCGCCGCCAGCCGGTTTCAGCGTCTCACGACCGTCGTCCGTATCGAGGTCGACGACCACGCTGCGCTTGTTCCGCGCCAGCGACCACCAGGTCGCGACCCCTCGCGGTCCGGGGTGTCGTCGAGGAAGGGGCCCTCGGACCTGGTGGCCGAACCGTCGGGCGGCTCGACCAGGACCACGTTGGCGCCCAGGTCCGCCAGGATCTGACCGCAGATCAGGTACCCGCCGCTGCTCAGGTCCAGGACTCGATGCGGCGGTAGCATCCCGCGCGCCCTCTCGAGGGGCACTGGGGTCGCGGCGCAGTGCTCTCCAGGCTCACGCCGGCTGCGGCGACTTCGTAGCCTTGAGCCCGCGTGTCGTGCGCAATCTCGGCAACGCATGGCAGCAGCGCTAGCAATTGCTACGACGAGCACGGAAACGATCGACGAGTCTTGCGTTAGCCACGAAGCCGTGTTGCGGACTACGGCGCAGCCGTCACCGAGGGAGCACCGCTCCCTCGCTGGGCGACCGGCAGGCGATGACGCGGAGCTCCGTGCGGCTCGCTAGCAGGGTGATGAAAAAGTCGTCCGGGGCGGTCTCTGCCCGAAATCCGACCGCCTGCGGCCCCAAGAAACCCTTTGTTTTCAGGCCCTTTCCCAAACTCCGGGGTGCCTCGAAATGTCGACGAGCAGCGATTTTGTCAGTGCAAGAGAGCAGCGACTTTGTCAGTCCCGCCGTCTCCGTCGGAGGATGCCGCGGCGCCGGTCTGGCGTCCAGGCACGCCGTTGGCCCGGACGTAGCTGCTGACGGTGTCGCGGGAGATCCCGAGCAGCCTGGCGGTCGCCCGCATCGAGAGTCCCTGTAGCTGCGCCTGCTGGATGGCCTTCCAGCGGGCGAGCTGTCGGGGCGTGGGTGGGCGGAGCTGCTTGCTCCCGGGCGCGGGCTTCACGGCGGCCCCGTTGGGCGCACCCTCCACCGCCGGGACGGCAGGCGCCACGGGGAGTCGCCGGGGTGCTCCTCCAGAGCCGAGCCCTGAGGCGATGCGCTCGTGGTCCGGGTTCCGGGCCAGCTCGGAGCGCGCCGCCCTCAGCACCCCCGCGCGCGGCGGCGCCTCGCGCGAACGGATCGTCTCCCCCTGGTGCAGGACGGAGAGCTCGCCGCCCGGGCGCTCCAGCACCTCGACCTGCGTCCCGGCGTAGCTGGTCCGCTCGGGCCCGGGCAGCAGCTGGAGCGTGCGCCAGCGGTACTTGACCGTGTTGTCGCGCGCGACGCTGCGGGGGTGCCGGAAGCCGAGGATGGAGGCGAGCGGGAGCGCGCGGTCGAGCGCGCGGTAGGCCACCTCGGGCTCTGCCGCCGGGACCCGGAAGCGGGCGTTGAAGCGCGGCAGGAAGCGCTCGAGCACGGTCTGGGCCTCGGCGATGGTGGAAGCCGAGGCGTCGCTGAGTTCGGTCACCAGGCGGTCCTGGAACGTCCCTGCGGCACGTTCAACGCGGCCTTTCGCCTGCGGTGAGCGGGCGAAGATCTGGGTGATCCCGAGTTCCCGCATCGCCCGTGCGAATTGGGTTGCGACCTTCAGGCCGCGCCGTCCGTCGGAGGAGGCTTTGAAGACGCCGTGGCGGTCGCTGTACAGGGCGAGCGGGATGCCGCAGCGCCGGACGATCTCCTCCAGCAGCAGGAAGTAGCCGCGCGCATCCTCGACGGGGCGGAAGAGGGCGTGCACGGCTGCGCCGGTCGCATCGTCGACGGCGAGCAGCAGGGCGAAGCGCGGGCCGCGCTGCTCGAGCCAGGCGTGGTGGCTGCCGTCGACCTGGAGCAGCATCCCCTCCTGGGGCATCCGCTCACGCCGGACACGGTGCTCGGGCGGCCGGCGGCGGCGGGGACTCGCGATGCCGGCCCGCGCCAGGAGCCGGCGGACCGTCCAACTGCTCACGTCCAGGCCCTCGTGCTCCCAGAGCAGCTCGGCGAGGTGGGTGTGGTTCGCTCCCGGGTAGCGGGTGCTGGCGAAGCGCACCACGGCCGAGGCGACGACGGCCGGGACGGCGTTGTGCGGACGGCGCCCGCGGTTGCCGTGCCCCAGCGCGGCGGTTCCGCGCGCACGGTAGGCGGCGAGGAGCCGCCACGCGTGTCGCTCGCTGATGCCCAGGATCTCGGCGGCCTGCGAGGCCCGCAGATCTCCGGCCATCACCCTGTCGAGTACGTAGCGTCGTGCTTCTTCGGACTGCTGCACCTGTCACCCCCTGCTCGCTGGCTGGGGACTGACAGAATCGCTGCTCCGTTAACTACTGACCGAATCGCTGCTCAACGACACTCGAAACGCTCCGTTTCGCGCCCTCAGGGGTTTTTCAGCAGCCTGCTAGTTCCCGGACCAGACGTCGGTCTCGGGGAAGAACTGGCTCCAGGCGAACCAGAAGGACTGATGCGTCGCGATCTGCTCGCCATTGCGATCGAAGGCTGCGAGTGCGCCTGCGACGATCCGCACCGTGACACCGTCGTGCTCGACACGCCGGCCCTGCGCCAGCGCTGCCCGCACGGTCAGCTCGGGAAACGCGATCGTCACGCGGTCCGTTCGAACGCCGAGGAGCTGGGCCTGTACCGGCAGGCGCGGGTCCACGTCGCCCACCGGAAAGATGGGCCCGTCATCGTCACGCCCACCGAGGGGATCGCGGGGGTAGCGCCGCCCGATGCCGCCGTCCTCCGCCACGATCGTCGTCTCGGGGTGGCCGGCCTTCCACTCGCCCCACGTGGCCACGGCGACCGTGAGCGGCTCCAGTTCGAGACCCGCATCCTGCAGCGGCCCGCTGATGGCCCGGCCCTGGAACGTGTCGAAGAACGAAAACGTGTGCAGGTCGAACATCACCTTGTTGGATCGCGCCAGCAGGCCGGACGTGCGGAGTTCGAGCGCACCGCCGGGCGTTGTGACGCCCTCGGGGAGTGCGTCGGTGAGGAATGCCTGGGCCGTACCGCACAGCGTGCAGTAGACGAGACCGATCCGCCTGCCGCCGAGGGTGTCGTTGACCATCTCGTGCACTTGCATCTGGTGTTTGGGGTAGGCGCGCGTCTCGCCGTTGAGTTCGACCCCGAAGACCAGCAGATCGTCGGGATACCAGGCGCCGCCGGCAGCGCCGGTTACGGCTGGATCATCGAGCGCCGGGATACAGCCGCAGAAGGGGTCGACCTCCTCGATCGGTAGATCGTCGATGTTGATCGGTCGATCGTCGATCCCCACGCCGCCCCAGGAGATCAAGCGCCAGTCGACATCGGCGTCCGCGTCCTGAAAGAACGGCGCCCATTCCTCGACGAATCTGGTGTACAGCGTGCCCTTCCACTGCCGGTACCCGTCCGGTGCGGGGATGTCGTTCGAGATCAGGTGGTTGCTGGCCTCGACCCAGGAGCCGATGGCTTCCTCCGGTTGTCCCGTCAGCTCGGAGAAGGCGGCCATCAGCGCTCGATAGGTTTCCGAGGGTCCGGGCGGGACGAACCGCATCATGTCCGCGATCGTCCACGCGAGCCGGATGTCGCCGGCCTCCCCGACTCGCCTGATCCTCGCCGGCTCGAACTCAGGGGCGAGGTTCGCGAGGACGTCCAGATCGCTGAGCACACTCGGCTCCGAGGTGGGCGCAGCGGAAGCGGGCGCGGAAGTGGGCGCAGCGGAAGCGGACGCGTCTCGGCCCGCATCGCGCGGGCTCGCGTCCTCCCCGTTCGAACAGGCGACGAGGGCGGCCGCCGCCAGCGCGATCACCAGGTGCGCCAGCCGCATCGAGACCACCACGCATCTCTCCACGCATCCGTTTCGCCCGCCGAGGCCGCAACGCACGGACCGCGCCGCCGGCGCCCGCCACGCGTCAGAGTGCCCGCACCCCGAGGGTGTTGGTGTTCGCGGACTCACGCCTGATGTCAATCATATCGAGGCGGCGAGCACAGCGATCAATTCGCGGTCCGGCCCCGGTGCGTGACGCCCTCGTCGACGAGCGTCTGGATCTGTGCTGGGGTGAAGCCGAACTCGGCCAGGATCGCGTCACTCTCGCTGCCGAAGGACGGCGTGGGCGCTGGCGGCGTGAAACCGTCCCCGTCGAGCTTCACGGGCGGGCTCAACACGGTCATCGCGCCTGCGGTCGGGTGCGTCATCTGCGGCCTCCGGGACTTGCGCGGTCAAACTACTCACCATGCAGGGCACTCGCACAGCGCCGGGCGCTCCTCGCACCTAGACTGTGGCGCGGGAGACTGCGCGCCCTGCAGTCCCGGATAGCTGGAGCATGCGTATGCGAGTCCTCGTGATAGGCGGCACGCAGTTCGTTGGGCGGCACACCGTCGAGGTGCTGCTGGAGCGGGGTCATGAGGTCGCGGTGCTGAACCATGGCGTGACGCCGGATCCCCTGCCAGCGGAGGTCCGCCGGCTCCGCGCCGATCGAACGAAGGTCGACGAGCTGCGCAGCGCCATCGGCGACCTCGACTTCGACGCCGTCGTCGACTGCATCGCCTACACCGTCGATGACATCGAGGCGGCGTACGAGCTGTTTCGAGGGCGGATCGACCGCTACGTCTTCATCAGCACGCAGGCGGTCTACGCCCCAGGCGAGCTGTTTCCGATCGACGAGACGTTGCCGCTCCTCGATGGCTCGAGCTTTGCGTACGCGCAGCAGAAGGCCGACATCGAGCGCCGCCTCGAAGCGATCGGACGGAGCGAGGAGTTCCCGTGGGTGAGCCTGCGCCCCGGCTACATCTACGGGCCGTACAACAACGTCCCGGTCTCAGAGCCCGCGCTATTCGCGCGAATCGACCGCGACCGTCCGATCCTGGTCCCGGGTGACGGCCGGTTTCCCTCGCACCACACCCACGCACGGGACCTCGCCGAGGCGGTGCTCGCCTCGCTGCAGCGGGACGAGGCGGTCGGCCGGGCGTACAACATCCTCGGCGAGTACGCGCAGACGGCGAACCGGCTGGTGCGTGCCGCGGGCGAAGCCGCGGGCCGCGAGCCGCGCATCGTGCGGATGCCCAACGCCAGCAACGCCGAGGCGCGCCGCATCTTCTTCTACCTCGTGCGCCCGGTGCTGCTGTTCACCATCGAGCGTGCGAAGCGAGAGCTTGACTGGCGACCGCGCTTCGACATCGAGACGGGGCTCGCGGGCTCCTACCGCTGGTACCACGAGTCCGGCTATGCCGATCAGCAAGTGGTCGACTTCAGCGTCGATGACGAGGTACTGGCCTCGTTGGAGGGTTGAGCAGCATGCAGCCACAGCTCTCGATTGATGTTGACGACGTGCTCGGCTGAAGATCCCGGTGGCTGGCGCCACCTCATCGAGCTGGCCGGGGCCGCCGACGAGGCCGGAGTTGGCCGTAAGGCGAGTTCAAGGAGATGGGTGTCTTGACAGGCGCGGGCGCGACGTTGCCCGAGGCATCGGCGCGGAGAGCTGCGTCCTGGTTAGCGCTCGACTTGCTGGATCAACTCGATCCGGACGTCGTCCGGGGCTCGCATCCAGCAGGCGCGAACAGCGCCTGCGTCGACCGGCCCAGCCAACAGCTCCGCTCCGAGCGCTTCGAGTCGCTCGATGTCCGCTTCGAGGTCCTCTGAATCGAGCCCGAAATGCTCCAACCCCTCGTGCACGCTGGCGTCGCCGGGACCGAGCGTCTCGCCGCTGCGTGCGCCGGAGATATTGACCGTGACGCCGTTCTCGCTGCGCGTCACCACGAAGCGGTCACCGCCCTCACGGACGAAGTCACGCACGATCTCGAAGTTGAATGCCTCGACCCACCACTCTGCGCTCTTCCATGGGTCGTGAGACTTGATGTGGATGTGGTTGATGGCGAAGGTCATCGGCGATTCCTCTGGCTCTCGTTGCCGCCCCTGTGCGGGGGGTAGTCATCACGCATCTCGCTCGACGGGCTGCATGCCTCTGGCAGCCTACGCCTCGTTGAACAGCTCGTCGCTGCGCAGTGCCATTATTCCATCAGGCCAGCTGAACGTACGCCGCCCTTCTTCAGCTCCCCGTCACCAACTTTTCGCGATATCTCCTGACGCTCGCGATCCCGGTGTCGGAGCGCTATACGTAGCGGTTGATACCGGGACGCTACGGAGGGCGGCGCGCATGCGGAGCCGCCGGACGGGGGGAGAGCATGTCGATGGTGCAGACGATTCGTGGTTCCATCCCCAGCGCCGAACTCGGACGAACGCTCTCGCACGAGCATCTGACCAACGGCACGCCCGGGATGGAGCGCATCCCCGGGTTGCTCGACCGGGCAGAGATGATCGATCGCTGCCTGGAGGCGCTGAGGCAAGCCCACGACGCCGGGATCGACTCAATCATCGACCTGACGCCCTTCGACCTCGGCCGCCAGGTCTGGCTGTTCGAGGCCGTCGCGGAACGGTCGCCGCTCAACATCGTGTGCGCGACCGGCGTGTACCGCTGGGTGCCGGTGGTCTACTACGGCTGGGACGAGGACGAGATCGCAGCGCACTTCGTGCGCGAGATCCGTGAGGGGATCGAGGGCAGCCAGATCCGCGCCGGCGCGATCAAGCTCGCGTGGGACCTCGAGTACCAGCTCGAGCAGGAGGCAGGACGGGTCTCCCCGCGCGGCATGCTGGAGCGGACGGCCCGCGCGGCGGCCCGCGCCTCGAAGGCGACGGGCGTGCCCATCTCCTGCCACACGCGAGCGGTCGATGAGCTTGGCACACCGCTGCTCGACATCTTTGAGGACGAAGGCCTCGACCTTCGCGCCGTGACCATCGGCCACTCGAACGACACGCGGGACCTCGATTACCTGCGCGGCCTCGCAGCCCGGGGCGCGACGGTCGGCCTCGACCGGTTCTTCTCCACGGAGGATGACTACGTGGCCGAGCGGTCCGCGATCGCGCTCGAGCTGGCCAGGGCGGGGTACGCCGAGCAGGTCTGTCTCGGTCACGACGGCTCACCGGCCGGCCTCTGGGCTGGGTGGTCGGATGCGCGCCGGAGCGACTGCTGGACTCTCGTTTCCCAGCACGAGGTGCCGTGGCTGCTCGACAACGGGGCGACTGAGGACGATGTGGACGCGATGCTACGGCGCTCGATCGCCGCGACCTTCGAGGCTGCTGCGGCACAGTAGACGGGGCCAGGCTGCGCGAAGGGGAAGAGCGCGATGGCTGATCCGACCCGCGTCGGCATCGTCGGTGCGGCTGCGACGCCCCGGGGGCAGTGGCTGGGGGGCGAACATATCGAGGCGGCGAGCACAGCGATCAATTCGCGGGCCGGCCCCGGTGCGTAACGCCCTCGTCGACGAGCGCCTGGATCTGTGCCGGGGTGAACCCGAGCTCGGCCCGGATCTTGGCCTCAGCGGACGCGACTTCGATACTCGCGTCTAGCGCCTGAAGCAGCAGCAGTTCGTCTCCGTCCGCCCGCCGCACCCACTCGCGGATGAAGTACAAAGAGGATTTGTGGCCAGGATTGGACCAGGCGCCGAAAGCGTTTCGCGCGATGATGGAAGGCCGGAACTTCGGGAAGACATTGGTCGGCGTCGGCGCCGCCGCGACGCTCAATGCGAGCCACACGGCCCATGGCGTCGGGCTTCCTCGAACGGCCTGAGCTACGACGCGTGCTGCGCGACGATCGTTCGAGCTTCGTCGCTCACTCTTGCTAACGCCGCCTGGAACGCGTCCTCATCCAGCGAAGATGCGACGTTCGGATAGCCCGCGCGCTCGATCATGGGTCGCAGGCGGCCGCGCTCGAAACGCTCCAACGCCCAGGCGAGGGGATCACCCGCCGCCGTCGTGTCCAGCATCAGGCGCTCGTTATCCAACTCCGGTCCGTAGTGGTAGTGCGGCGCCTCGGCGAAGCAGTCGAAGCGCAGCAGCTCGGTATCTTGCCCGTCTACGTCCGCATAGATCTGAATGCATAGCCCGCCGTCGCCCGGGATGTCGCCTCGGTAACTCATGGCGACCTCGACCGCCCCGGCGGAGATCACCCGCGTGCCCTTGTCCACGCCGACCCCCGTCCCTCCGCCCCGACCTGAACGTCCCGCCGGGGACGCTCGCTCGGCGGCAGCAGTCTAACCGACCCGCAGCGCAGGGGCCGCCGCCATGGCTCGACCGCCGCTGCCCCGCACGACAACAGGCCCGCCTGCCGGCGAGCGGCCGACCCCTCGACCGGCAGTGACAGCACGACCGTCACAATCGCCATCGACGACGTGAACGCACGGCCCGTGGCGACTGACGACGAGGTGGACCGTGCTGGAAGGCGAGAGTCTTCGTAAGTGTGAGCCGCCCTCGCCATAGGGGCCCGGGCTGGGCTCCTCAGGCAACTAACCCACAGCTCTGCGCCGGGCCTGGTCACTCGCGCTTCACGCGGCCGGTGAGAGCTACCGTCACCACCAGCGGGACGCGCTCGATCTTGTCGTCCTGGAACAGCGATGCCGATGTTTCGGCAGTGGCAGGGCGGGCGCGTACCGGCGGCCGGTGATGTCCTTCCGGCCCACCACCGCAGCCGTTCGGGCAGCGTCGGGATCGTGTCGCGGATCACCGCCCGGGCAACCGGTTCCCTCGCATCGTGCGCGTCAACCCCGTGACCGGACCCCCTTCGCGAGACCACCGCTTATGAGAGTCCAGCGTGTAGCTAAGCCTCCCAGCGCTCGGCGTAGGCAGCCGGGGCGAGCCAGCCCAGGCTGCTGTGCGGGCGCTTCGTGTTGTACTCGATCCGCCAGTCCTCGATCAGCACCTGCACCTCGAGCAGGCTGTCGAACTGCTCGACGGCCAGGAACTCGTCGCGCAGCCGGCCGTTGAACGACTCGACGTACGGGTTCTCCCACGGCGCGCCGGGCTCGATGTAGCTGCTGCCCGTGCCGGAGAACCGGCACCACCCGCCGAGGGCGCGATCGTCCGGCATACCGGCGTCGGGACGACTGCCGATCTGCTGCCGCCGGACAGGCGACCGTCACCACGCAGGGCCCGCGCTTCCCGAGCGGCTGCGCACGGCGTCGTTCGCCGCGTCGAGGTCGAAGGCGTGCACGTCGAGCGGGAGGCCGATCACTTCGGCGGCCCACTCCGCTAACTCCGCGTATTCGGGTGCGTCCGGGTTGGCCAGCGCTTCGCACAATTCCTGGTACCCGGTGGTACCTCGATGGTGGCGATTCACCGCGGACTCGAGCGCCTCGGTGCGGACCATGCGGGAAGCGCAGCGCGTGTCCGCAGACGAACACGTCCCGTCACTCGGATCCCGGCTGGAGCGAGGGAGATCTGATGCGGAGATCCGGTGCCTGACGCAACGGCACCAGCGCATCCCCCTCGGCCTGCCGGGAGCCCGCAGGGGCCCGCATCAGCGCGAGGGCCGGCTCGCGCGCGGGGCGCGGGTTTGGCAACCCCGTCCCGCTGCGCTAGAAGACTGCTAGCAGGCCCATGGCCACACGTGATAGGCCCATGGGCGGGTTGGGGGGACAACATGATCGACGAGCGCGCCATACAGGAGTTGCTCGACAAGCAGGAGATCACCGAGGTGATCTACCGCTACTGCCGAGCCATCGACCGGCTCGACCTCGAGCTGTTCAAGGGCGTCTACCACGAAGACGGGTTGGACAATCACGGAGCAAGGAAAGGCACAGGCTGGGAGTTCGCCACGGGCGCCGTGTCCGGGCTCGGCTCGGTCGACCAGCGCACCCAGCACCACATCACCAACATCCTGATCGAGGTTGATGGCGACGTCGCCTGGGCGGAGTCCTACCTGATGGCGTATCACCGCTTCCTCGATCCGCCGCGGCTCGGCGAGAATGAGCTCGACCCCGCGCGCCCGCTCCTCGAGTACGGCGGCCGCTACGTCGACCGCCTCGAGCGGCGAGACGGCGTGTGGCGCATCGCCAAACGGGTGATCATCTACGACTGGAGCCGGTTCTCGGCCGTCGAGGCGGAGTACCCCAACCACCCGGTGTTCGAGCAGGGCCGGCGTGACCGCACCGACCTGGCCTACGATCGGACGGGCCCCGCATAGCGGAGCGCCATCGCGCATCCGCCTGAGTGTCGGGCGAGCGTCAGGCGACGACGCCCTCGGCCTCCAGCTCGCGGACCGCTTGCGGCGTGAGGCCGAGCAACTCGCCCAGTACTTCCTCGTTGTGCTGACCGGGGAGCGGAACCGGACGCCGCAGCCGCGGCGGCGCCGCCGAGAGGTGCCACGGGTTGCCGTCGAGCAGTTGGTCGCCCGGGAAGTCCGGTCCGAGGTCGAAGAAGTCCCGGCGCTCGCGGTGGTGTGGGTCCGCCAGCAGGCGGACGACGTCCATCACCGGGAAGGCCGCGACTCCCGCCTCCTGGAGCCGGGACGCCAGCACCTCCGGCGACTCGTGCCGCGTCCACTCGCCGATCGCCGCGTCGACTTCCGCGCTCGCCTTGCGGCGGTCCTCAGCAGTCGCGAAGGCGGCGCGCCCGCTCCAGTCCGGCCGGCCGGCGCAGCGCGCGAGCGCGGCCCACTCTTCCTCGGAGCCGCAGGCGATGGCGATCCAGGCGTCGTCCCCGGCGCAGGGGTAGATGCCGTGCGGCGCGAGTACGCGGTGGCGGTTGCCCTGCGGGCCGAGGTCGCGGCGGTTCCAGCTGTACTCGATCGCCGCCTCGGCGACGCCGCAGAACCCGGTCTCGCCCTGGGCGATCTCGATCAACTGGCCCCGTCCGCCGCGGTCGCGCCGGTAGAGCGCGGCCATGATCGCGACCATGCCGTAGGTGGCCGAGATCGGGTCGAGGTCGGAGGCGTCCTCCATGACCCGACCGTCCTCGGCGTAGCCGAAGACGCTCTTCACGCCGTAGAGGGCGGTGAGCGTGGGTCCGTAGCTGAGCAGATCGGACCAGGGCCCGTCGCGCCCGGCCGCGGAGAGCGCAGCGATCACCAGACGCGGGTACGCGGCTGCCAGCTCCTCGTACTCGAGGCCGAAGCCGGGGAGCACCTTCGGCGTGAAGTTGTCGATCATCACGTCCGCCTGCTCCAGCAACTGCCGGAACAGCGCCACCGCTTTCGGCTTCGTCAGGTCGAGGCTGAGCGAGCGCCGGTTGCGGAAGAAGCCCTCCCAGGTGACGGCCTGGTCCGGCCCCGGGGGCGGCGGCCCGCCGCGGGCCCGGCTGCCCGTGCTGATCGCGATCACGTCGGCGCCGTAGTCAGCGAGGTAGCGCCCGAGCTGGGGCCCCGCCCAGACCTGCCCGAGATCGATGACGCGAATGCCGGCGAGGGGCGCGTGCTCGGCGCCCGTCCCCGCGCCCTCGGGCGCGGGCGGCTGGGTCGCGGGCGTCCGAGGTCGCTCGGACCAGCCGGTCGCGGGATCGTCATCGAGCGCGGGCGGCGGTCCCGGCGACCGCCACGGCGTCTCCGAGAGCCGGTAGGGCGCGCCCGGAACCAGCAGCGGCGGGTGGTCGCCGGGGGCAGGGACGAGGAAGCCGCGAGCCGCCATCTGATCCGACTCCATCACCTGCCCGACGGTATGCACGGGGTGGAAGGAGATGCGCCGCCGCTTCATCGCCTCCCAGATCTCGGATGAACCGCGTTCGCGGAACCAGGCCTCGAGGCGGTCGACGAGTTCTTCGCGCTCGTCGGCGCTCTGGGCCCCGCCGGGCACCCCGACGATCGAGGCGAATCGCGGGTCGTCGGTCCAGTCGGGATGCTCCATCAGGTCGATGAACTCGTACCAGTGGCGGTCGAGCATCGTGTAGGCGGCGAAGTCGCCGTCGTTGCTGGCGAAGAGGCCCCAGTGCATGGAGCCGAAACGCCGCCCGGAGCGCTCCGGGGGCGGCCGGCCCCGGTAGACGACGATCGGCAGTCCGTATCCGGAGACGGCGGTGGTGACCGCCTCGAGCACGCTGATGTCGATGAACTGCCCGCGACCGGTGCGGTTGCGGTGCACGAGCGCGAGCGCGACCGCGGCGGCGGCGTGGAGCCCGCCGTGCTGGAGCTCCGCCTGGTCGAAGGGCGCGGTCAGCGGCTCGCGCTCGGGATCGCCGACGCGGAAGGCGACGCCGGAGCCGGCGTACGCCTGGAGGGCGTAGCCACGCCAGTTCGCGTAGGGCCCGCTCGAACCGTAGGGGGTGATGGCGCAGACCACGAGCGCCGGGTGGCGGCCGGACAGCGGCTCCGGCGACAGGCCCAGCCGCCCGGCCTCGTCCGGCCGGAACGAGTGCAGCAGCACGTCGGCATCGCCGAGCAGCGCCTCGAGCCCCGCCCGCCCCGCGGCTGTCTCGATGTCGAGGCGGCTGCCGCGCTTGGAGCCGTTGAGGAAGATGAAGAGGCCGCTGCGCTCCGGGTGGGGCTGGTCGCCGGGAAACGGTCCGTAGGCGCGGAGTGCGTCGCCCCCCGGAGGCTCGATCTTGATCACCTCGGCCCCGAGGTCGCAGAGGAGCTTGGCTGCGTAGGCGAGCGCCTTGCCCTCGCCGACCTCGACGATGCGTAGCCCGTCGAGGGCTCCGCTCACGACTCGCCCTGGAGCCGCTCGATCATTGCGAGCGCCTCGTCGGCCATGTCGTAGACGACCTGCGCCGCGGGCTTGCTCTCGTGGATGCCGACGACGCTCTGGCCGGCCGGCTGCACGAGCCACTCGGCCATCTTCGCCTCCTGCGCGCCCCGCAGCAGCGAATCGACGAGCATCCCCTGGAGCGGCATCTCCAGCGTGGGCGGGGCGTCCGGCTGCTTCCAGGCATCGGAGAACCGGGAGGGCAGCTGGCGGATCGGCTTCCCCGACATCCCGCGCGACTGGATCGGATCTTCGGCGTTCGCCTCGATCAGCCGCTGCCTGAACTGCATGTTGATGTCGGAGTCCTTCCAGTACTGGCACTCGTTGGTGGCGAGCCAGATCGTGCCGGTCCAGACCCCGGCGGCGCCCATCGCGAGCGCGGCGGCGAGGTGCTTGCCGCTGGAGACGCCGCCGGCCGCGAGGACGATCGTGTCGCTTCCGTGCGCGAGCTCCACGACCTCCGGCACCAGCGTGAAGGTGCCGACGGTGCCGCTGTGGCCTCCGGAGTCGTAGCCCTGCGCGATCACGACGTCGACGCCGGCCTCGATCTGCCGCTTCGCCTGCCGCGGGAGACCGACCAGCCCCCAGACCTTCATCCCCGCCGCGTGCGCCCGCTCGACGATGAACGCGGGGCTGCCGAGGCCCGAGACCAGGATCGGCACCTCTTCCTCGAAGAGCACCTCGACGGCCCTCCGCGCGCGCTGCAGCATGTCGCCGCGGAACGTGCCCCCATGGCGGGGAGGCAGCTTCGGGTCGGGGATGCCGTGCTCAGCCTTGAGCCCCGCGACGAACTCGCGGTGCTCCTGCGGGATGGCCGCCTCGATGTCTTCCTGGTTGCCTTCGACCACCGAGGCCGGCATCAGGAAGTCGATCCCGAACGGGCGATCGCCGACGCGCTCCTTGATCCAGCGGATGTCCGCCCGCAGCGAGTCGGGATCGGTGCCGCCGCCGTAGACGCCGATCCCGCCGGCGTTGGTGACGGCGACGATCACGTCCCGCGTGTGAGCGAGCGCGCCGATTGGCACCTCGCAGCCGTATTCCTCGCAGAGGCGGGTGTGAAGCGGGTCAAAGGTCATCGTGGTCATCCAGCGGCAGGAACGTCGTGGGGCGGCGAGCCTGCGCGAACCCACGGGCGTTCCGCACACCGTGGCGCCGGGCGCACCGATTGCGATTGTATATCAAGCGCAGCGGCGCAGCGGCGCAGCGGCGCCGCGCAGCCCGAATCCGGGTGCTCCGGGCGTCGCCCCTGGGCCGCTCGTTTCGTCGTACGTGGCTATTTCGTTTGTTGACAGCCCGAACGCAATATCCCTAGCATCGAGCGGCTCGCAGAGAGCGAAGACCCACGGGTGCCCTTCGCCGTCCGGCAGACTTCGAGCCTGTCCGCCCGGTCGTACCCGTGCCGGTCAATGGGGGGACAGAATGGACCGTTCATACCAGCGAATGGGGATCAGCCGGCGCCGGCTGTTGCAGGCTGGCGCCGTGGGGGGCATCGGCCTCGCGACGGCCGCGCTGATCGGCTGCGGCGACGACGATGACGATGACGCGCCGCCTCCGGCCACGGCGGTCGCGACGCAGGCGCCCGCCGCAACCGCGGCCGCCACACAAGCGCCTGCTGCGACCGCGACCGCGGCCGCGGCCGCCACGCAGGCGCCCGCGGCGACTGCAGCGGCTGCGCGGGCTACACAGGCTCCGGCGGCGACCGCGGCCCCGAGCACGGTGGCGCAGGAGGCGCGCGCAGGCGGCGGCCTGCGCGGCGAGCCGAGGATGGGCGGCTACCACCAGATCGCCGGCTCGAGCAGCCCGCTGAACCTCGACCCGCTCGCGGGGCTGGATCACAACCTGAAGGCGCCCGCCGCGGGCGTGTACAGCCAGTTGTTCAAGCAGCAGGCCGCGAACTTCGAGAACCACCCCAACGGGGATATGGCGGGCGACCTGGCCGACACCTGGGAGATCACGCCGGACGGGCTCACGCTGACGATCCAGCTGCAGCCGAACGCGAAGTTCACCGCGCCGGTCAATCGCAACGTCGACTCCGAGGACGTGCACTACACCTACAACCGCTTCACCGGCAAGGGCCCGACGGACCTCCCGGAGCCGTCGCCCAACCGCTCCGAGCTCGGCTATATCGACTCCGTCACCACGCCGGATGCGGGGACGGTGGTCATGCACATGGCCGCGCCCAACGCCCGCGCGCTGTACGGGCTCGCCAACTACTTCAACCTGCTGATCATGCCCAAGGAAACGGGCACGGCCTTCGACCCGCTGGAGACGATGGTGGGGAGCGGCCCCTGGATCTTCGATGGCTGGGAGCCCGAGGTGAACTTCAGGCTGAAGCGCAACCCTGAGTGGTTCGGCGGAGGCGGCCAGCAGCCGTACCTGGACGGGGTCGAGACTTCCTACATCGGTTCGGGCGCGAACCAGGTCGTGCAGTTCCAGGCAGGGAACCTCGACATCACCACGCGCTTCGCCGGCGACGACGTGCTGCAGTTGGGGAGCGACGTGCCGGACGCGCTGATCCTTCCGAAGAAGTCGCTGGGCCACTCCTACTTCGCCTTCGGCGAGCCGCGCTGGACGGCGCCCTGGGGCGACAAGCGAGTGCGGCAGGCGATCTCGCTGGGGTTCGACCGCGCCTCGATGGTCGAGGCCGCCTACAACGTGCGAGCGCTGGATGAGGCCGGCTTCGCCATGAGCGAGAAGGTCAGCTGGCACAACTCGATGCCGGCGGGCTTCGCGGGCCAGTCCGTGGACCCGCGCTCGGATCCCGAGGGAAGCGGGAAGTACATCCGCTACGACGTGGCGGAGGCGAAGAAGCTGCTCGCCGCCGCCGGGTTCGCGGACGGCTTCGATGCCACCTACAGCTACACGCCGATCTACAGCTCGGCCTGGAAGCTGGAGGCGGAGGTCGTGCCGCAGTTGATGCTGGACCTCGGGATCAACTTCCAGAGCACGATTCCCGACTACGGGTCCGTCTTCCTGCCGCAGACGATCCGCGGCCAGTTCGAGGGCGTCGCGCACGTCCTCAACGTGTACCCGGACATCGGCGACTTCCTCAACGAGATGTACAACCCGGAAGCGAACATCAACACCAGCCGCGTGGATCAGCCGCACATCTTCGAGAAGATCGTCGACATCAACCAGACGATCGACGTCGAGGAGCGGAACCAGAAGATCCGCGACATCCAGACCTTGCTCACCGAGGAGATGTGGTACGTCTCCGGCGTGGGCTGGCAGATCAGCTGGGAGGCGTACCGGTCATGGGTGAACGTCCCCGACGCGCACTTCTTCGGTCGCGGCGGCGGTGGCTTCACCGGGCTCTACGAGCAGTTGTGGCTCGAGAAGTAGTGACGGGAGGGCCTGCCTAGCGTAGCCCCTCAAGCACGGCTCCGGAGGCCGGGGTCGGTTCGCCGACGCCGGCCTCCGGGTGCGGCAGCCCGCGGCTCCCGGGCAGCCGCGACCGTGCCGCCGGACGCTGCGTGCCCCGACTGCCCGAGGGCAGTCGAATACCGACCTTGAGACTGGACGGGCAACATCCAGAACTACATCGCCCGGCGCGTGTTCCTGCTGGTGCCAACGCTGCTGGGCGTCTCGATCTTCGTGTTCATGGCCGTGCGCTTCCTGCCGGGCGACGCCATCGATCAGATGTTCTCGGACTACATCCGCTCGCCGGATCCGGAGGCGCGCGCCGCCCTCGAGGAGCGCTTCCAGCTCAACCGCTCCATCCCCCTGCAGTACGTCGAGTGGGTGGGCGGGATCGTCCGCGGCGACCTCGGTGACTCGTTCCTCACGCGGCGCCCGGTGACGTCCGATCTGAAGAACCGGCTGGTGCTCAGCCTGGAGCTCGGCACGCTGGGCATGCTCTTCTCCATCGTCATCGCCTTGCCGATCGGCATCATGTCGGCCGTGCGCCAGGACAGCTGGCTCGACTACATCGGACGCAGCTTCGCGATCGCCCTGCTCGCGGTGCCGAGCTTCTGGCTTGCGCTCCTGGCGCTGGTTTACGGCCTTGAGTGGTTCGGGTGGGTGCCGCCGCTCCAGTACCGCCACCCCTGGGACGAACCGCTCACGAACCTGGAGATCATGTGGATGCCGGCGCTCATCCTCGGGGGCGGGCTGGCAGGGGCGGTCATGCGGTTCACCCGCTCCGCCATGCTCGACGTGCTCCGCCAGGACTACGTCCGCACCGCGCGCGCGAAGGGCCTGAGCGAGCGCAACGTGCTGATCCGGCACGCCCTCAGGAACGCCTTGCTGCCGGTGGTGACCTTGCTTGGTCTCCAGGTCAGCGTGCTGGTGGGCGGCACCGTGATCCTCGAGCGCATCTTCTCGCTGCCGGGGATGGGCAACTATCTGCTCAACTCGCTGGGTAACCGCGACTATCCGCCCGTGCAGGCGATCGTCCTCCTCTCGGCCGCCGTCGTGATCACCTCGAACCTCGTGGTGGACGTGCTCTACGCGGTGATCGATCCGCGGATCCGGTACAGCTGATGGCGGGCACGTGGGCGAGCGGCCGCAGCGGTGTACTGACCATCCCGGCGGAGGACGGAATCCTCCTCCGCTGGCGATCCGCCATCTGGCGCTTTGTCAGGAAGAAGCCCCTGGGCGCCTTCGGCGGGGTGATCGTCGTCGTGCTCCTCCTGCTCGCGATCTTCGGCGGGCAGGTGGCGCCCCAACACTACGCCGAGATCGACCTGTTCAACCGCCTGCAGGGTCCGAGTCCAGACCACTTCTTCGGCGTGGACAACCAGGGCCGTGATGTGCTCAGCCGGGTGATCTTTGGGGCACGCACGTCCGTCGTGGTTGGGCTTGGCACGGTCGCGATCACCTCGGTGCTGGCGGGCGTGGTCGGGATCGTCTCGGGCTACTACGGTGGGACGCTCGACCTCTCGGTGCAGCGCCTCGTTGATATCTGGCAGGCGTTCCCGGGCCTGATCTTCGTGATCTTCGTGGTCTCGATCCTGTCGGGTACGACGCCCCGCGACTCGGCGTCCAGCCAGGTCATCCTGATCCTGACGCTGGCGGTTCTGTTCACCGCCGGCACCTCGAGGATCGTCCGCAGCCAGACCATCTCGACGATGCAGGAGGTGTACGTGGAGGCGGCCCGGGCGCTCGGAGCCTCCGACCTGCGCATCCTGACGAGGCACATCCTGCCCAACGTCTTCACCGTGATCATCGTGAACATCTCGGTCTCGATCGGCTTCGTGATCCTGATCGAGTCCTCGCTCTCGTTCCTCGGCTTCGGCGTGCAGCCCCCGTTCCCCTCGTGGGGGCAGATGCTGCAGGACGCGCAGGAGCAGATGCGTGGTCACCCGTACCTGGCGCTCTTCCCCGGGCTCGCGATCGCGATCACGGTCTACTCGATGAACATGTTCGGAGACGCGTTGCGCGACGTGCTCGACCCGCGCCTGCGGGGCGAGGGCTAGCGCCGGCGCCTCGCCAGCGAGGCCCGACTCGTCTCCACGCCGAACAGGGAGGAACCCATGAGCCTGGCCGATCGGACACCGCCGAGCGTCGAGGAGTACGAGGCGTATCGCAGCCGCCTCTCCAACTGGGGCCGCTGGGGCGATGCGGACGTGTTCGGCACCCTCAACCACATCACCCCCGAGGCGAGGCGGCGCGCGGCGTCGCTGGTCACCGAGGGCCGCACGATCTCCTGCGGCCGCCCGATCGACACCGTCGCGAGCCCGCGCAACCCGTATCCGGCGCACCACTTCGAGAGCGTCGGTCCCGGCGGGCTGGCGGACTACATCGGGCTCTTCTTCCACGGCTACGTGAACACGCACCTCGACGCGCTCTCCCATATCCGGTCCGACTTCAGCAGCCCGGACGCCCCGTACTACAACGGCCACGCCGCGTCCGAGACGGGTATGCAGGGAGCGCACCACCTGACGATCGACGACTGGCGTCACGGAGTCGTCACCCGCGGCGTGCTCTACGACATCCCGCGGCTGCGCGGGGTGGAGTACGTGACGCGCGACGAGCCCGTGCAGGGCTGGGAGCTCGAGGATGCAGCGCGGGCAGCGGGGATCACGCCGGTGCCGGGCGACGCGGTGCTGATCCGCTGCGGTTACACCCCGTACTTCGCGGAGCACCCCGATACGCCGGGCTGGTCGTCCCCGGCCGGGGTGCACGCCTCGGTGCTCGAGTTCCTCCACGAGCACGACGCGGCGCTGCTCTCATGGGACTTCCTCGATGCGCCGGGACTGGAGTATCCGAGCCCCATCAACGTGCCGCTGCACATCCACATGCTCGCAATCCCGTGGATGGGCCTGCCCCTGCTCGACAACGCGGACTTCGAACTGCTCGCCGAGGCGTGCGCCGAGATCGGGCGCTGGGAGTTCCAGTTCACGATAGCGCCGCTGATCATCAACGGCGGCACCGGCTCGCCCGTGAACCCGATCGCGGTGCTGTAGGGGGACCGGCTCCGGCCGGCCTCGCCGCCCGGCTCGGCACGAGCCACGCGCCGCTCCATTACGAGTGCATGCCGCCCGCCGTATAGTGGCAGCCGCAGGCAGGGGTCCAGATGGCCAGCACCCTTCACCTTCCGAAGCTCGGCATGACGATGGACTCAGGCGAACTCGTGCGCTGGCTCGTCGAGGACGGCGCGTCCGTCGAGCCGGGCCAGCCGATCTTCGAGATGGAGACGGAGAAGGTCGAGACCGAGGTCGAGGCCGAAGAGCCCGGCGTGCTGAAGCAGCTCGTCCCCGAGGGCACCGTGCTCGCCCCGGGCGCCATCGTCGGCTGCCTGCTCGCGGGCGACGAGTCCGAGGTGCCCGCGGAGATCCTCGATCGCGTCGCGAACCAGCCGATCCTGCCGTCTCTGGACGAGGCGGGCGCCACCCCGCCGGGCGCGCCTCCGCTGCCCCCGCCGCCGGTGGAGGCCCCGCTGCCATCCGCACCGGCGCCCGCGCCACGGCGAGCGCCGGGCGAGCGGGTGATCGCCTCGCCGTTCGCGCGCCGGCTCGCGGCCGAGCACGGCATCGACATCGCCGCGCTCGCCGGAACGGGTCCGAACGGCCGCGTCGTCGAGGCCGACGTGCGGCAGGCGATCGCCGACGCCGAGCAGGCAGCGCCCGCCGGAGCCGAGACCGTCCCCTACACCGGCCGGCGGCGGCTGATCGGCCAGCGCATGCGCGCGAGCCTGCAGGAGAGCGCCCAGCTCACGCTCTCCGTCGAGACGAGCGTGGACGAGGCCCTCGCCATGCTTCACGGGCTGAACCGGGAGTGGCGCGAGGATCGCGTCGTCGCGTTGCTCGTGGCGCTCGTCGTCAAGGCCTGCGCGCTCGCGCTCCGTGAGCACCCGCGCCTCAACGCCCGCCTCGACGGCAGCCAGATCGTCGTCGAGCCGGACGTGAACATCGGCGTCGCCGTCGATCTGGATGAGGGCCTGATGGTTCCGGTCGTCCGCGGGGCTGACGCGCTGAGCCTCAAGCAGCTCGCCGCCGCGATTGCCGAGCTGACGAGGCGCGCGCAGGACGGCGCGCTGTCCGTCGACGAGGTCACGGGCGGCACCTTCACCGTGACCTCCCTCGAGAGCTTCGCCGTCGACGCGTTCACACCGGTGCTCAACCCGCCGCAGGCGGCGATCCTCGGCGTGGGGCGGACGCGCGAGGTGCCCGTCTTCGAGGGCGCGCGGATCGAGCGCGGGCGCGTGACGACGCTGAGCCTGACGTTCGATCACCAGATCGCCGACGGCGCTCCGGCGGCGCGCTTCCTCGGCCGCGTCTGCGAGCTGCTCGCCCGGCCCTATATGCTCATGTAATCGCAGCCACGCGGCCTTCGGCGAACGCCCCGGCGTGTTCCCCGATTGTGACGAGGCCACCAGGCTGCCGGGAACAAAGGAACGGAGAATTGCCGTGGTGACGATGATCGACTCGGAAGAGCTCCTCTACATGTTCCGCACCATGGTGACGATCCGCGAGTTCGAGGAGGCCGCCGGCCGCCGCGCGGAGCGCGCCGAGATCCCGGGGCCGGTCCACCTCTACTCCGGCGAGGAGGCGGTCGCGGTCGGCGTCTGCTCCGTCCTCGAGACGACCGACGCGATCGTCAGCACGCACCGCGGCCACGGGCACTGCATCGCCAAGGGCGCCAACATCGAGGACATGTACGCCGAGCTGTTCGGGCGCTCGACCGGCCTCTGCCACGGCAAGGGCGGCTCGATGCACATCGCGGACCTCGACCTCGGGATCCTCGGGGCGAACGGGATCATGGGGGCCGGTGCGCCGATCGCGACCGGGGCCGCCTTTGCCTCGAAGTACAACAACGAGGGCCGAGTGGCGGTCTGCTTCTCCGGCGACGGCGCCACGAGTCAGGGCGCCTGGCACGAGGCGCTGAACCTCGCGGCGGCGCTCGAGCTCCCGGTGATCTTCGTGATCGAGAACAACCACTACGCCGTGACCTCGCCCTACGCGGAGCAGACGAAGGCCGCCCGCCTCTCCGACCGCGCGCTGGGCTACGGCATGCCGGGCGTGACCATCGACGGGATGGACGTGCTCGCCGTCCACGAGGCGGCGAGCGAGGCGGTGGAGCGCGCCCGCGCGGGCGGGGGCCCGACGCTCATCGAGTGCGACACGTACCGCTTCCACACCCACACCGGCCGCAGCGAGGCAGCCCTGGACTCGCGGCCGGCTCACGAGATCGCGGCCTACCGCGAGCGCGATCCGATCGAGGCGCTGCAGCGCGTGCTGGAGGATCGCACGCTCCTCACGGCGGAGGGAGCGGAGCGGATCATCCTCGAGGTGCGTGGCGAGATCGACGAGGCGCTCACGCGCTCGCAGACGCGGCCGCTGCCCGATCCCGCGGACCTCGTCGCGGACGTGTACACGCCGACTACGTCCCTCCGTCTGGCGACGGACGGCCCGCCGCCGGGCGCAAGCGAACGCCAGATCAGCTTCCGCGAGGCGATCAGCGAGGCGCTGAGCGGCGAGATGGAGCGCGACCCCGGCATCTTCATCGTCGGCACCGGCGACGTGTTCGGCCTGACGCGCGGTATCAAGGAGACGCTCGGCGAGGGGCGGATCGTGAACACGCCGGTCTCGGAGAGCGCGATCACCGGCCTCGGCATTGGCTCCGCGGCGCGCGGACTGCGCCCGCTGGTGAGCCTGATGTTCATGGACTTCATGGCGATCTGCTTCGACCAGATCCTGAACCAGATGGCGAAGATGAAGTACATGTTCGGCGGCAAGGCGACGCTGCCGCTCACCGTCTTCGTCAACGCCGGCGCGGGCACGAGCATGGGCTCCCAGCACTCGCAGAGCCTCGAGGCGCTGCTCTGCCACATCCCCGGCCTCAAGGTCGTGATGCCGAGCACGCCCGCCGACGCGAAGGGGCTCTTCACCTCGGCGATCCGCGACGACAACCCGGTGTTCGTGATCTTCCCCAGCCGCTGCGCGGCCATCAGGGGCCCGGTCCCGGAGGGGCCGTACGCGATCCCGCTCGGCTCCGCGAGCGTCGTGCGCCAGGGCGAGGACCTCACGATCGTGGCCACGGCCTACATGGTCCACGAGGCGCTGCGGGCGGCCGATCGCCTCGCCGAGCGCGGCATCAGCGCCGAGATCGTCGATCCGCGCAGCCTCCAGCCGCTGGACACCGACACGATCGTGCAGTCCGTGCAGAAGACACACCGGGTGCTGACGGTCCACGAGGCGGTGGAGTTCGGCGGCATCGGAGGCGAGATCAACGCGCAGATCGCGGCGCAGGCGTTCGACTACCTCGACGCGCCGCCGATGCGCCTCGCGGCCCCGTTCAGCCCGGTGCCGTACAGCCCGGTGCTCGAACAGGCGTGGCTCGTCAACGCGGACAAGATCGTCGACGCCGCGCTGGAACTCGTCGGGGCGTAGCCCGGCGAGAAACCGGCACGGCAAGGCGCGGCGCGGCCGGCCCGCTTCCTAGCGGAAGTGCGGGATGACTTCCTTCGCGAAGCGCTCGAGGTACGGGTACATCTTCTCCGCCCGGAAGCCGGACGGCGTCGTGTTGCCGCCGCCGAAGACCAGATGCGTGTACGGGGCCTCCTCGAGCTTGGCCTCGATCACCTTGATCGTCTCCGCCGGATCGCCGACCACGTCGTTCTCGATCGCGCGGCCGCCCCCCATCCGCTGGCCTCGGTCCATCGCGTCGAGGAGCACGGGGTCGTGACCGCTCTGCGCCGACTCCTCGTACCAGCCGGCCATCGCGGTCCGCTCCCACTCGAGGTGGGGGCGGACCTCCTCGAACGCGCGCTCCGGATCGTCGGAGATCATGAACGAGCCGAGGATCATGCCGTGCACGCCGTAGTCGGCGGGGTCGCGGCCGCGCTCGCGCAGGGTCTCGGCGTAGACGTCGTAGGTCGCTTTCGCGTTCCCGCCCACGTCGATCAGCAGCAGCGAGGCGTCATGCCGCGCGGCGCGGCGGGCGGCCGGCTCGCTGCGCGCGCCTACCCAGAGCGGCAGCGGCTGCTGGATCGGCTTCGGATACACCGAGCCGTTCTCGATGTTGTAGTGGCGCCCCTTGAAGGAGAACTGCTCGTTGCCGAGCGCGCGCCTGATGACCTCGAGCCCCTCCTCCATCCGACCGGCACGCGCGCGCCGGGCGATGCCGAAGGCATCGAACTCCTCCTTGCGGTAGCCGAGCCCGAGGCCGAGCTGCAGCCGGCCGCCGGAGATGATGTCGACCAGCGCGGCCTGCTCGGCGACCTCGAGGGCGTTGTGCAGCGGGAGCAGCAGCAGCCAAGTGCCGATCTTGATGCGCTCGGTCCGCGCCGCGATTGCGGCGGCGACGGTCAGCGGGTTGGGGTCGTAGCCGTCGTCCGGTGAGAAGTGGTGCTCGGGCAGCCACACGGTGTCGAAGCCCAGCTCCTCCGCGTACTCGATCTGCTGGAACATCTCCTCGTAGAACTGCGCCGGCGGCACCTTGAACGGCTCCGGATTACGGAAGTTGAAGGCGAGGCCGAAATCGAGACTCATGGTGTCCTCCCTGGAGCGGCGCGGCGAGGGCGAGTGTAGCGGTTCTACGCCCGGACGCAGTGGCCGCCTCGCGTGGCGCTGGCACGGGCGCGCCCTTGATGCAGAGCATAATGACTATAATCGCGCGGGAGCGGGAGGTGGGTGCGCATGTCCGGGCCCTGCGACGACCTGCGCGTGATCGATCTCAGTTCCGGCCCCGCCGGCGGCGTCGCCACGATGGTGCTCGCGGACTTCGGCGCAGACGTGATCAAGATCGAGCGGCCCGGCGGAGATCCGCTGCGACGGCTGCCGTCCGCCCCGATGTGGCTGCGCGGCAAGCGCAGCGCGGTCCTCGATCTGACCGAGGACGGGGACCGCGGGCGGCTGCACGAACTCGCTGCCGGCGCGGACGTGCTCGTCGCCTCGTTCCGGCCGGGCCGGGCAGAGGCGCTTGGAGCCGATCACGCGACGCTCTCGGCGATCAACCCGCAGCTCGTCTACTGCTCGATCACGGGCTGGGGCCCCCGAGGGCAGTACGCGCAGTACCCGGCGGATGAGGCGATCCTGTCCGCGAAGACCGGGCGGATGCGCTCGTTCTTCGGGTTCGCGCCCCGCCCCGCCCCGTACTTCTCGCCGCTGCAGGTCGGCGTGCACGGCGCGGCGCAGTCCGCGCTGACCGGGATCCTCGCGGCGCTGTTCGCGCGCGACCGCCTCGGCGCCGGGCAGCTCGTCGAGACGAGCCTGCTCCAGGGCCAGTTCCCGCAGGACCTGTTTGGGCTGGTCCGCACCCAGTTGCAGCGCGACTTCCCGGACGACTTCCCCCCGCCGGCGCCCGCCCCTGCGCGCATCACCCTGCAGTACCTCCCGGTGATGGCGTCCGACGGGCGCTGGATCCAGTTCGCGAACCTCGTCGAGCATCTCTTCCACGCGATGATCGCGGCCGTCGGCCTCTCCGAGATCTACGGCGATCCCCGCTTCGCGACCGCTCCGACGCTGGCGACCCAGGAGGATCACGACGCGCTGCGGACGCTGATCCTCGAGCGCGTCCGCGAGCGCCCTGCCGACGAGTGGATGGAGGTCTTCCGCGCGAACGGCAACGTCGCGGCCGAGCCGTTCGAGACCCCGCAGCAGGCGCTCTTCAACGCCGACCTGGTCGCCAACGGCGAGGTGGTGGAGACGGAGCACCCGAGGCTGGGCCGCCTCCGCCAGCTCGGCCCGCTCGCCCGGTTGACGGCGACACCCGGCGCCGTGGGCGGCCCGGAGCCGCTGGTGGGCGAGCACACGGACGAGGTGCTGGCGGAAGCCTCGCGCGCGCCGGGCGCAGCGGCGCCGGGCTCCGCGAACGGTGCGCCAGCGCCCCGCCACCCCCTCGATGGCGTCACGGTGGTCGAGTTCGCCACCGTGATCGCCGTGCCGCTCGGCGCCTCGCTGCTTGCCGACCTCGGGGCGCGGGTGATCAAGGTCGAGTCGCTGGAGGGCGACCCGCACCGCGGCATGGGAGTGGGGCTGGGCGCCTACGTCGGCGCCTCGAAGACCACCGCGAGCAAGGACAGCATCTGCATCGACCTCAAGGCGCCCGAGGGTCAGCGGATCGCGCAGCAGATCATCGAGCGCTCCGACATCGTGATCCACAACTTCCGGCCCGGCGTCCCGGAACGCCTCGGCATCGGCTACGAGCAGGCGCGCGCGCTGCGCCCCGACATCATCTACATCCCCACCACCGGGTACGGGCCGGACGGGCCGAGCGCGCACCGGCCCGCGGCGCACCCCATCCCCGGCGCCGCCTGCGGCGGAGCCCTCTTCCAGGCCGGGCGCGACGGCGCGCCGCACGATGTCGCTTCCGTCGAGGGGCTGCGCGAGGGCTCCGGCTGGCTCTATGGCGCGAACGAGACGAGCCCGGACCCGAACACCTCCGTCGCGCTGGCGTCGGCCGCGATGCTCGGGCTGCACGCGCGCCGCCGCACGGGCGAGGGGCAGCAGATCTTCCTCAGCATGCTCGGCGCCAACGCCTACGCGAACTACGACGACTTCCTCTCCTACGAAGGCAAGCCCGAGCGGCCGACCGTCGACGCGGACGTGCTGGGGTTCAGCGCGCTCTACCGGCTCTACCCGGCGCGATCGGGCTGGGTGATGCTGGCGGTCAGCAGCGATGCGCAGTGGCAGGCGCTCTGCTCGGGGCTCGGCCGGCCCGGCCTGGCCTCGGACCCGCGCTTCGCGACCGCCGAGGACCGCCGCGAGGCGGACGGCGCGCTGGCCGAGGCGCTCACGGAGCTGCTCGCGGCGAAGGACGCCGACGCGTGGGAGGCGGAGCTGATCCCGGCCGGCGTGCCCTGCGTGCGCGCGGACGTCCACACGCCGGGCACGTTCCTGCGCGACGAGGAGCACATGCGGGCCAACGGCTTCGCAAGCGAGGCCGAGCACGCGATCTGGGGCCGCTACCAGCGCTGGGGCCCGACCGTCACCTTCTCCGGGACCCCCGGCCGCTACGGACCGGGCGTGCTGGCGGGCGAGCAGACGGACTCAATCCTCGAGGAACTGGGCTACGGCGCCGGGGACATCGCCGACCTGCGCGACCAGCGGGTCGTGACCTCGGAGCAGCCGTTGACGCCCGCGTCGGCCGCGCCCTAGGCGCGCGCGCCGGGTCGCGCTACCTCAGTAGGCGCCCTGCGCCTCGAAGAAGCGGCGAGGGTTCTCCACCATCATCGTGTGCTGCTGCTCCTCGCTCACGCCGAGCGCGGAGAGGGCGGGCAGCACCTTCCGGGAGACCGTGAAGAAGTTCCAGTCTTCGGCAACCGGCCCCTGGCGCGCCTCCCGCAGTGAGACATCGAGGTAGGTGTTCGCGTCGTGCGCGAGCGCCAGCTGCGAGGCGAAGCCGCGCTTGCACAGCTCCGCGACCGTCGCCACGCGGTCCTCGAAGCTGACCATCGGGAGCCCGAAGCGGTCCATCCCGATGATGCTGCCGCGCTCCAGCAGGCTCGTGAGGTAGTCGAGGTCCGTCGTGTCGCCCACGTGTCCGATCAGCACGCGCGTGAGATCGACGCCTTCCTCCTCGAAGAGATCCTGCTGGTCGCGCCCGGTCTCGGCCGGCGCGCTGGAGTGCGTGATGATCGGCGCGCCGGTCTGGCGGTGGGCCCTCGCGGCGGCGCGAAGCTGCACCGCGTTCGCCTCGGTCACCGCCGCGTCGGTCGCGACCTTGATCACGCCCGCGCGGATCCCCGTGCCGGCGATGCCCTCCTCGATGTCGTGGACGTAGAGCGGCACGATCAGGTCCGGGTCGCCGCGGCTGAGGTAGAGCGGCGGGTGAGAGTGGATCCCGGTGGAGACGATGAGGTGGACCGGCGAGCGTTCGGCTACCTCCTGCACGAACTCCGTGTCCCGGCCAAGGTCGACGGTCGTGAGTTCGACGATCGTGTGGATCCCGGTTTCGTACGCCTCGTCGAGCACCTTGACGGCGTAGTCGATCTCCGCGGCGCGGTCGTAGTCGGGGAAGAGGTGAGGCCAGTTCGCGCGGACATTCGGCGACTCCACCTTCAGATGCTCGTGCATGAGCGTGAAGCCGAGCTCGCTCGTATCGACGTCTCCTCGTGCGGTCGGGACCGTTGCCATCGTGCGCCCCCTCACCCTCCGTCCGCGGCAGGATGCCGGGCGAAAGCCGGGAAACTATAACACGTGGCTATCATGACCCACGGTCGATCTCGCCGGGATGGCCGGCTGCAACCACCATGCCGCCTGCTCGTCGTCCGCAATCGTGTGAGCCCTTGCGCGTACCCATCCGGAGTGGTGCGGTGGCGCGAGCGCGAGGGCGCGGCCGCGTGTCAACGAGCGCGCCCGACTGCACCACGCGCGCGCCCGGCTGCACCAACGAACTGGGGACGTCGATCGTTGCCGAGTCGGGATCAACGAGCACCGGAGCTTGCGTTGACTCATGCGCGTGCTGCTACAGATGAGCACGCCGATTCGGACTGCGGACGGGAGATTCGATGCTTCTTCGGCTGAGCGGGTGGTGCTTCCACAACCCCCGCAAGACGGTCGCCGCCTGGATCGTGACCATGATCGCGTTATTCGCGGCGGCCGGCGCCACGGGTCCCTCGTTCTACGCGCAGCTTGAGGCGCCCGACTCGGACAGCCGCAACGGATTCGATGTGATCGAGGAGCACTTCGGCGGCCTCGGCGGCGGATTCACCGGCTCCATCGTCTTCCGCTCCGAATCCGGCGTCGACGACCCGGAGGTGCGCGAAGCCATGGAGGCGATGTTCCGGGAGGTCGACTCGCACGAGGGCGTGAGCGTCACCAGCCCGTACCTCGCGACGATACCGATCCCGGAGACGCCCTCGACGCGCACCCCACACATGCCCGGCCGGCCGCAGGTGAGCGTGGACGGTCAGGTCGCGTTTGCTCGCCTTGACCTCGCGCCGGAGCTGGACTTCAACGAGACGTCCCGGCTCGGAGGAGAGTTCATGCGCATCGCGCCTGATCTGCCCGGGCTGCGGGTCGAGATTGGCGGCGAGGCGCTCAGCGAGTTCGAGCCGCCGCAGTCGGAGTTCATCGGGCTGGCGTTCGCGGTCGTGGTGCTGATTCTTGCCTTCGGTTCCGTGATGGCGATGGGGTTGCCGATCGCCGTCGCGGTGGCGGGGGTCGGCGTCGGCCTCGCGCTGGCCGTGATCCTGTCCAACGTGCTGTCGATCCCGGAGTTCGCGACGACGATCGGTGCGATGATCGGGATCGGCGTCGGCATCGACTACGCACTCTTCATTGTCACGCGATACCGGGACGGCCTTGCGGAGGAGGGGACCGTGGAGCCCTCCGCCTATCTCGCCTTTGACACGGCCGGCCGGGCGGTGATCTTCGCCGGACTGACGGTCGTCATCTCGCTGCTCGGCATGCTGCTCATGGGTCTGCCGTTCATCACGGGGCTCGCCGTTGCGGCAGCGCTCACGGTTGCGGCGACCATGATCGCCTCGGTCACGCTGCTGCCCGCACTCATGGGCTTCGTGCGCGACCGGATCGAGGTCACGCGCTGGCGCGGGCTCGTCGCGGCGGGACTGGTTGCGGTGGCACTGCTGGGCCTCGGGCTGGGGTTCCGGCCGCTGCTGCTCGGCGTGCCGCTCGCCGTACTGGTGCTCCTCGCCGGGTTCGTGGTCAGGCCGCTGCGAGGGATTGTCCCGAGACGCGCCCACGTGCCGGTGCAACAGACGCTTGCCTGGCGGTGGAGTCGCATGGTGCAGTCCCACCCCTGGATCGCGCTCATCGCCGGTACCGCGCTGCTGCTCGCGCTGGCCGCGCCGGTGCGGTCGCTACAGCTCGGGTTCGCCGACGACGGCAACTTCCCCGAGGGCACCACGACGCGCCGCGCCTACGATCTCCTCGCCGAGGGCTTCGGGCCCGGCTTCAACGGACCGCTCATCGTCACGGCTGAAGTGCGGAATGCTCAGGATCGCGCGGCCGTCGGGCCGCTCCTCGCCGCGCTCGGGGCCGCCGATGGCGTCGTGTCCGTGAACGGCCCGTTGCCCAACGATTTGGCGAACCCCGAGCGCTCGTCGGCGTACATGGTGCAGGTGTACGCGGCGACTGCGCCGCAGGACCCGGAGACCGCCGAGCTGCTGGATCGACTGCGCGCCGACGTGATCCCCGCGGCCGTCGACGGCACGACGCTGGACGTGAGCGTCACCGGCTTCGTGGCGCTGGGCGTCGACTTCACCAGCTACCTGGCGGGACGCACCCCGGTGTTCTTCGCGGCAGTGCTCGTGGCCTCGTTCATCCTGCTGATGATCGTGTTCCGGTCGGTGCTGGTGCCGCTCAAAGCCGTGGTCATGAACCTGCTATCGATCGCCGCTGCCTACGGCGTGGTGGTGGCGGTGTTCCAGCAGGGCTGGCTTGGCTCGTGGATCGGCGTCGATGCCGGGCCCATCGAGCCGTTCATCCCGATGATGCTGTTCGCGATCGTCTTCGGGCTCTCCATGGACTACGAGGTGTTCCTGCTCTCCCGCGTGCGCGAGGAGTTCGACCGCAGCGGCGACCCGGTGGGGTCGGTGGCGGACGGGCTCGCGGCGACGGCGCGGGTGATCACCGCGGCCGCGGCGATCATGGTGGTCGTCTTCGGCAGTTTCGTGTTCGAGGACAACCGCGCCATCAAGATGTTCGGCCTCGGGCTCGCCGTCGCCGTGCTGCTCGACGCGACGGTGGTGCGGCTGCTGCTGGTGCCGGCGGCCATGGAGCTGATGGGGGCGCGCAACTGGTGGGTGCCTCGCTGGCTCGACCGCCTGCTGCCCCGCCTGACGATCGATCGCGCCCCGAACTCGAGCCCTTGAGCACGAGCGTCGTGGTGAACGGATAGCCCCGCGCGCAGCGACCGGCGAGCGGACCGGGCTAGTCCGCCATCGCGGGCATCAGCTCCTCGGCGGTGAGTCGCAGGCTCCGCATGATCGACTCGTGCCCGAGATCGCCGATCTGCATGAAGCACATCAGACGGTCCACGCCGATGTCCCGGTAGCGCTGCATCTTCCGCCGGCACGTCTCGATGTCACCGATGATGACCGAGTCCAGCGGATCGAGCGTCTCGTAGGCCTCCTCGGGCGAGATCTCTCGCCCGGCCCCGGCATGACGGAGCAGTCGCACCACCGGGTGGGGATCGTCCAGCTCCTCGCCGCTCGCCGGAGCCGCTGCGGTGTCCTCGACGACGGTGATCCGTGAGGCCGCGCCCTCGAGGACCTCGCCGCGGATCGAGTCGTAGAAGATCTCGGGATCCACCTTGAAGACCGCGGGAGCCGAGTTCACGTACCAGAGCGCGGCGTTGGCGGCCCCACTCTCGATCGCCGCCCGCGTGGTCTCGGCACAGTGCACGAACGTGAACACCGCGGTTTGATCGTTGACGAAATCACCGACCGGCTCGCAGTCGTTCAGGCCGTCGCGGTACTCGTCCAGCAGGCTCGCCATCACGTCGAGCGGCTGCATCAGCGTGGTGGCCAGCACGCCGACGCCGAGGTTCCCCGCCATCCGGAACGAGCCCGGGCTCGAGGTGGTCTGCCACATCGGCGGGTGGGGCTGCTGCAACGGCTTCGGCACGATGTCGCGCTCGGGGATCTCGAACAGCTCGCTCTGCCAGGAGAAGGGGCTTTCCGTCCACATCCCCTTCACCATCTGCATGCACTGCCGGACCTGCTCCAGCGAGCTTTCGGGGTCGACGCCGAACGTCTCCCACTCGAGGCCGCCCGAGCGCGCGAATCCGATCTCGGCGCGACCGTGACTCAGCCGATCCAGCGTCGCTGCGCGCTCGGCGATGCGGATCGGATGATTCACCTTGAACGGCGCCAGCACCCCCGAGTGCCCCAGCCGCAGCCGGCTCGTCCGCTGCGAGATCGCGGTGAGCAGCAGCTCGGGAGCCGAGCTATAGCTGAACTCCGTGGCCCCGTGGTGCTCGACCTGCCACCAGCACTCGAAACCGAGCTCGTCTGCGAGGCGAGCCTGCTCCAGGGTCTCCTCGATGACGTCCTGCTCGTGGTCGTCGCCCCAGCCTGCGCGGGCCTTCTGGACCTCGGTGAAGACGTCGAGCTTCACGAGCGTGCGCTCCTCCCCGGGTCCCGGCGCGTTCGCATCGATCGCCGCCCCAGCTCGCGCATCGCACCCGTCCGGTTACGTCTCACGATCGTCGCCTTCGCGTGACGCCCGCGGCGCCCTGGTCAGCGTCCGCGATAGACGGGCGGCCGGCGCTCGACCCAGGCCTTCATCGACTCCGTCGTGTCCTCGAGCCCCGCGATGAACTCGCGCGTCTCGCGCTCGAGCTCGCGAACCTGCTGCGTCGGCCGCGGGCGGACCTCGGTCAGAAGCTGCTTCGTCCGCTGGAGGTGCACAGGCGGCAGGGCCGCGAGATTCGCCGCCATCTCCCCGGCCTTCTGCAGTAGCTGATCCGGCGGGACCACGTGATTCACGAACCCGAGCTCGTGGGCGCGGCGTGCATCCAGCTCGACGCCGCCGAGCAGCATCTCCATCGCCGCCTGCCACGGCAGCTGCTCGAGGATCGCGAGACTGTAGTGCCCGATCGTGCCCCCGTGCCGAAGCTGCTGCATCTGGAACTTCGTACCCTCGGCGGCCACGATCATGTCGCAGCCCAGCGCAATCACGAACCCGGCCGCGATCGCGTACCCGTGCACCGCCGCGATGGTCGGCTTCGCCGTCTGCGGCACGAGGTCCTGGCTGAGCACCTCGCTGTACCTGCTGCCCGACGAGCCGTGTCCCCGCTCGAGCGACTCCTTGAGGTCGCGGCCGGCGCAGAACGCCCGGCCGCGCCCGGTGAGGATCGCAACGCGAGCCTCGGGATCCTCGGCAAAGCGCACCCACGCCTCGCAGAGCTCGTCGCGAAGCGTGCCCCCCAGCGCGTTCAGGCGCTCGGGCCGGTTGAACGCAATCGTCACAATGTGGTTCTGCTGCTCGTACTCGATCAACGCCATGGGATGCCCCCCGTCGAGGCCGGGCGTCGTGCCCTGCCGGGGCGATGATAGAGGCAGCGCGACTGCGGGCACGAGCCCGCTCCGTTATCGGCGTCGCGGAAACGGCGGTAAAGGCCGGCGATCGTCTGTTCACGTGAATGCACGCCGCCGTCCGGCACTTGAGGGTGGAGAAACTCTCCTCGCAGCACCCGCGGGAGCACGGATACATAATGGGTATGCGCGAAGGGGGTCGGAATGGGCGCCAGGTCGCACGTCACCAAGTGGGGCTCCAGCCTCGCTGTCCGCATCCCGAAGCCCATCGCTGAGCAGTGGGGCGTGCATGAAGGGTCGGCCATCGAGATCGTCTCGCACGGCGAGGAGGTCGTGCTGCGCAAGAGGAAGTACGACCTTGCGGAACTGGTCGCCCAGATGCGGCCCGAGAATCAGCACCCTGAACAGGATTGGGGTGCGCCGCAGGGCGATGAGGTGTGGTGAACGCCGACTACGTCCCCCTTCGCGGGGACATCATCTGGCTCAACTTCTCGCCCCAGGCCGGTCACGAGCAAGCGGGGCGCCGGCCCGCCCTCGTCGTCAGTCCCCACGCGTACAACGAGCGTTCCAGCGTCGCCCTTATGTGCCCCATCACGTCAAGGGCGAAGGAGCACCCGTTCGAGGTCCCACTGGCTCCGGCGGACCCGTAACGGGGGTAGTGCTGGCTGACCAGATCCGCAGCCAGGACTGGCTTCCCGGGGCGCCCGCTTCGTGAACCGGGCGCCACGGTCGGTCGTGGGGGGCGTCCTGGCGAAGGTGCAGATCCTCATCGAGTGAGGCGGATGATCTGCCGTGGCGGATCGGTCCCTGCAGATTCGAGCGGCGCCGACAACAACATCTCGCGACGGGCTCCACGCTCGCGGGTCGCCTGATCCAGCATGCCATTCGGGCACGAGCCCGCTCCGCCCGGGCTGCAGCTGCGCACGGTCATCGCTCAGCGTGACAGCATGGTGCGCAGATAGGACATTGGTATTTGTCGAGAACCATCCGTCGGATCGCACGGAGTCAGCGCGAACGCGCGGAATGACCGGGTAGCGGCCGGAGCAGCCGTACTGACGACCCGGTCGTCCATTCGACCACTCAAGGCGTGCGGAGGTGCGACATGAATCGTCGTAGCGGGCGTCACCAGGGGTCGGCGCTCACGGGCGGCACGTGGTCGTGGCGCCTGGCCGGCGTGCTGCTCGTGGTGGTCGCCGTGGTGGTTACCGCGGTCGGTACATGCATGGTCGTCATGGCGCCGGAGCCGAACCGCCCCGTCGCCAGAGGCGCCCCTCCTACTGCGTGGCCGCGTCCGCCCCCGCCCCCCGTCGCGACGCGCACGGTCGTGGCGCCCCCCGCGTCCGCAGAGACGACCGAGGTCTATCCGGGGTCGCCCCCGCTGACGGAAGGTCCCCGTTACAGGTATGAGTCCCGGATCTTCGATGGTCGGGTCCTGCTCTTCGATGTTCCGGAGGGGCTGCGCCTGAATGTTGAAGGGGAGCTGGGCAGCGGAAGCGAGCGGCCGGGGCTGACCCTGTCCGTGCGGACGGAGGAGGGGCTGTCGTGGATATGCCTCAGCGTGTGGTTTGCCGTGGAATGCGGCCGCGACGTCGCTCCAGGCGCGGACGGGATTGCAGAACTGTTCGATAAGCTCGTCGAGTCGCTGCGGTTGGAGCGCCAATCGCCTTGAGGTCTTGATCGCCGGCTTCACACGCCACCTTGACGAGCCCGCGACCCCGGTGTACCCCTTCTCGAGGGCGGGAGCATGCGATGAGCCGGCTCAGCGGCCGTTACTGCATCGTCGGCGTGGGCGAGACCGACTACTCGCGCTGGTCGGGCCGGACCACGCTCTCGATGGCCTGCGAGGCGATCCTCAAGGCCGCCCGCGACGCAGGCCTCTCCGTCGACGAGATCGACGGCATCGCCAGCCATCAGACCGCCGCCGGCGACTCCTGCACGAACGACCAGGTCGCGACCGCGCTCGGCATCCGCACCAACGTCGGCGTCGACATCCTCGGCGGCGGCAACAGCATCGGCCAGCTCGTGCACCAGTCCGTCGGCCTGCTCGAGGGCGGCCACTGCGAGGTGATCGCGATCTTCCGCTCGATGAACGGCCGCTCCGGCGTGCGCATGGGCGGCGGCGCCCCCACCGCGCGAGGCTCGGGGCCGGGGGCCGCGCGTCCGCAGCCGGCGAGCGGCATCAACCAGTACCAGATCCCGTGGGGGGTACGCGGCGCGCCCACCCGCTTCGCGATGGAGGCGATGGCCTACCTCCACCGCTACGGCTACACCACGCTCAACATGGCTGAGCTCGCCGTCACCCAGCGCGAGGCTGCGACCAACAACCCGAAGGCCACGCGCCGCGAGCCGATCACGATCGACGACCACCAGAACTCGCGCTGGATCACTAAGCCCTTCCGGCTGCTCGACTGCTGCCAGGAGAACGACGTCGCCGGCTGCCTGATCCTCACCTCCGCGGAGCGGGCGCGTGACCTCGCGCAACCGCCGGTCTACATCCTCGGCGGAAATGCCCGCGCCTCCTCCTACCACCCCGACTGGACCTGGGCGCTGGCCGACCTCAACGCGGGCTGGAGCTCGCACATCGGCGAGCGCGCCTTCGCCAACGCCGGCATCGATCGCGGCGACATCGACATCGTCACGATGTACGACAACTTCACGACCACGCCGATGAAGTACCTCGAGGCGTTCGGCTTCTGCGGCGAGGGCGAGGGCGGGGCCTTCATCGGCGACGGGCGCATCGGCCTCGACGGCGAGCTGCCGCAGAACACCAACGGCGGCCAGCTCTCCGAGGGCTACGCCCACGGCATCGGCTACCTGACCGAGACGACGCGCCAGCTGCGCGGCCGCGCCGACGACTACTGCCCCGGCTGGGCGGACGGGGAGCACCACTACGACCGTGCGGGCGGCTGCCGCCAGGTCCGCAGCCGCGAGGACCGGCGGCGCGACAACCGGGACGACCCGAGCCCACCGACGATCGCGTTCAGCGTCGGCGGCGGTGGCGCCGCCCAGGGCTGGTCCGTCGCGCTGCGCCGCTAGCACCGCCGGGGAGGCACGATGCCGGGTCCGATCGACTACTCGCTGATCAACCACCAGCCCGACCACGACAGCGCCGGCTGGTGGGAGGGCACGGCCGCTCACCGCTTGCTCGTCCGCAGTTGCGAGGACTGCGCGCACCGCTGGTTCCCGGCCGGCCCGGTCTGCCCCTCGTGCCGCTCGATGAACCTGGGCTGGCACGAGGCCGCGGGACGGGGCGTGATCGCGAGCTACGTCGTCGTCTGCCACCCCGTGCTCGCCGCCTTCCGCGAGGCCGTCCCCTACGTCGTCGCGCTCGTCGAGCTCCCCGACTGCGCGAACGCGAACGGCGAGCCGGTGCGAATCGGCGGCGTGCTCGTCGACGACGAGGACGCCGCGGCCATAGGCGCCCCCGTCGAGGTGGTCTACGATCACGCGCCCGAGGACGCCTTCGTCGTGCCGCGCTGGCGCGTCAGCGGCGAGGCGGCAGCCGGCTGGCACTTCGAGAACTGAGGCAGCGATGACACTCCAGCGATCTACCGGGCAGCCGGCCCGCAGCGGCGCGCGTGCCCTTCAGGGCGTACGCGTCGTCGATCTCAGCTGGGTGCGCGCCGGCCCCTGGGGCACGCGCATCCTCGGCACGCTCGGCGCCGAGGTGATCAAGGTCGAGTGGCCCGCGCCCGGCTCTGTGCACCACAACGATCGCTACACGAACACGGGCCGGCCCGAGCACATCGAGCCGAACCTCAACAACAGCCACTGGTTCAGCGAGAAGAACGTCAACAAGCTCAGCGTCACCCTCAACCTCCGCAATCCGCGCAGCCGCGAGCTGCTGAAGCGCCTGATCGCCGTCTCGGACGTGGTGATCGAGAACTTCACATCGAGGGTGATGCAGCGCTGGGAACTCGGCTACGAGCAGCTGCGCGAGATCAAGCCGGACATCATCTACGTCTCGCTCTCCGCCCTCGGACACAGCGGCCGCGATCACCCCTACCGCACCTACGGGCCGAGCGCGCAGGCGCTCTCGGGCATGACGTTCCTCTCCGGACTGCCCGGCGAGCCGCCGGCCGGCTGGGGCTGGTCCTATCTTGATGACACGGGCGGCATCTACGGTGCGATAGCCGTCATGACAGCGCTCCACCACCGCCACGCGACCGGCCGCGGCCAGCACGTCGACCTCTCGCAGGTCGGCACCGGGATCGCGCTCTCCGGACCGGCGATCCTCGACGCGACCGTCAACGGCCGGGCGATGCGCCGCGAGGGCTTCCCGCCCGGCAACCGCACCCACCGGCCGGGCACGCCGCTCCTCGACAACTACCGCGGCCCGATGGTCGCCCCCCACAACGCCTACCGCACCGCCGGCCGCGGCTACAACGACTGGTGCGCGATCGTCTGCCGCGACGACGAGCAGTGGCGCGCCCTCGCCGGCGTGATGGGCGACCCCGAATGGGCGCGCGCTCCTCGCTTTGCCGGCAACGACGGCCGGCTCGAGCACCAGGAGGAGCTCGACCGGCAGATCGAGGCGTGGACGCAAACCCTCGAGAAGTACGAGCTGGCCGAGCGCTGTCAGGCTTCCGGCGTCCCCGCGATGCCCGTCCAGAGCAACGAGGACCGGGTCCAACGCGATCCGCAGCTCCGCCATCGCGCGATGTTCACCGAGCTCCCGCACGCCGGGCTCGGCCCGATGGGCTACCAGAACCTCCCGTTCCGTGGCTCGGCCATCGAGACGACCTCGCGGACGGCCGCTCCGCTCATCGGCGAGCACAATCGCGAGGTGCTGTGCGGACTGCTCGGCCTCAGCGAGCAGGAGCTTCGCGAGGGCTACCGGGACGACTCGATCTGGCCCGAGCAGCTACCGCTCGAGCCCTACCTCGAGGCGGAGGCGGTGGCCGGATCCGGAGCCTCCTCGTGACGAGCGGGACGCGAACCGAGGCGGCCGGCGGCCCCCTCGCGGATCTCCGCGTGGTCGAGCTCGCCGGCGAGCAGGGCCAGTGGTGCGGACGCCTCCTCGCCGACCTCGGCGCCGACGTGATCAAGGTCGAGCCGCCGGGAGGCGTGCCCGAGCGCCGGGTCGGTCCGTACTACTCCGACGAGCCGCACCCCGACCGCAGCCTCTCGTTCTGGCACTACAACAGCGGCAAGCGCGGGATCACGCTCGACATCGAGACGGCCGAGGGCGCCGCCGTGCTGCGTCGCCTCGTCGCCGGCGCCGACGTCTTCCTTGAGACGCAGCCGCCCGGCCGGCTGGCGGCGCTCGGTCTCGGCCCGGACGAGTTGCGTGGCGCCGGCCCGCGGCTGATCTACTGCTCGCTCACGCCCTTCGGTCAGGACGGCCCCTGGCGCGACTTCCAGACGACCGACCTCGTGCAGCTGGCGGGCGGCGGCCAGATGGCCCAGTGCGGCTACGACGAGGAGGACTACCCGGACGCGCCGCCGATCGCGCCGGGCGGCGGGAACGCCTGGCACATCGGCTGCCACTTCGCCCTCGTCGCGATCAGCGCCGCGCTCGTCTACCGCGACATGAGCGGCGAGGGCCAGCACCTCGACGTCTCAATCCACGAAGCCTGCTCGCTCACCACGGAATCGGCGATCCCCACGTACTTCTCGACCGGCCGCGTCCTCCGCCGGCAGACGGGCCGTCACGCCGCCTGGTCGATGCCGCGCCCCCGGACGCAGTACCTCTGCAAGGACGGCGCCTACATCAACGCGATGTTCAACCAGCGGATCTCGCCCGAGCGGGTCCGCATCTTCGCCGAGTGGATGGACGAGTACGGCGCCGCCGGCGACCTCCTCGACGAGCGCTACCGGGACGCGCAGGTCGTCGCCGAGAGCCAGGAGCACATCGCGGACGTGCTGCAGGGCTTCTTCCCGCGGATCACCGCCGAGGAGGCCTACCGGGGCGCGCAGGAGCGCGGGCTGCCGTGGGGCGCCGTGCGCAGCGTCGACGAGATCCTCGCCGACCCGCACTGGGAGGACCGCGGCTACTGGGTCGACGTTGAGCACCCCGAGCTCGACGACAGCTTCCGCTACCCCGGGATCTGGGGGCTGTACTCCGACTCCCCGCTCGCGATCACGCGACGCGCCCCCCTCGTCGGCGAGCACACCGCCGAGGTGCTGGCCGAGCTCGGCCTCGACGCCGGGGAGATAGAGTCGCTACGCGCAGGTGGTGCGATCTAGCCGCCGGGGCTAGCGAAGTCGCGCGCGCCGAGGGAGCACAACGAATGCCCACCTACGTCTACGTGTCACTCCAGGGCGACGACAAGATCCTGCGGTTCGTCATGGACCCCGCCGATGGCCGGCTCGCGCAGCGACACGAGATCGAGGTGTCGGGGGGGCCGGCGCCGCTCGCCCTCGATCCCGAGCGGAGGGTCATGTACGTCGGGCGCCGCGGCGAGCGCCTCATGTCGAGCTTCGACATCGACCCGGACACGGGAGATCTCTCGCTGACGGGGACGGTCCCCCTCGAGGGCGAGCCAAACTACGTCGCCACCGACCGCAACGGGAACTTCCTGTTCTCTTCCTACTACCAGATTGGCAAAGTGGCCGTGCACCCGCTGGACGCCGGCGGCGCGCTCGGCGAGCCGGCCGTGCACTGGCTCGACACGGCGACCGGGGCTCACTCGATCCAGGCCGACTCCTCGAACCGGTTCGTCTTCGTGCCTCACATCGCGGGACGTGGCCCCAACGCGATCTTCCAGTTCAGGTTCGACGAACGCAGTGGCGAGCTGACGCCGAACGATCCGGCCACGGCGAGCCCCGAGCTCGAGGACGGGCCGCGTCACTTCTGTTTCCATCCGGACAAGGACCTCGTCTACACCTCGAACGAGCAGGGCGGCAGCGTGACCGCCTGGGCGTTCGACCGGCGCAGCGGAACGCTCGCCCCGGTGCAGACCGTTCCGACGCTCCCCGCTGACTACGACGGTCGCAACTCGTGCTCACAGATCCAGATCACGCCGTCGGGGAGGTTCCTCTACGCCCCGAACCGAGGACATAACAGTGTCGCGAGCTTCGCCGTCGATGAGACGACAGGGCGGCTGACGGCCACCGGACGCGTCGCGACCGAGCCTGTCCCGCGCGCGTTCGGCCTCGATCCCGGCGGGAGCTTCCTGTTCGTCGCCGGGCTCGAGTCCGGTCGCCTCGCCTCGTATCGCGTGGACGGCGAGCGTGGGACGCTCACGCCGCTCGAGACCTACGACGTCGGCGAGACCCCGATGTGGGTTCTGGCCACGACGCTCGGCTGACCCGCAGAGCGGTCCAGCCCCTCGGCCTTCACCCTTCCGCCCGGCCTCGATTCCCTCCGTTCAGACCGAGCAGCGCATTCACTGGCACTGCCCCGTGGCCTTCTGAGACAGGCTCATACGGTCTAGCCGCAGTCCGGCAGGCCGAGTTTCCAGAGATCGTTCGCTTCTGCTACATCGCTCAAGCCGACGGGCACGCACCCCGTCAACTCGTTGTCGCCAAGGAACAACCGTTCCAGGTTGGTGAGGTCGCCCAGCCCGGCCGGGATCGGCCCCGTCAACTCGTTGTCAGACAGCCACAGAAATGCCAGGTTTGTGAGGTCGCCCAGCCCGGCCGGGATCGGCCCCGTCAACTGGTTGTCAGACAGCCACAACTCTATCAGGTAGGTGAGGTCGCCCAGCTCGGTCGGGATCGGCCCCGTCAACTGGTTGCCAGAGAGGTACAGAAATACCAGGTTGGTGAGGTCGCCCAGCTCGGCCGGGATCGGCCCCGTCAACTGGTTGTATCGGAGCTCCAGCAGTTGCAGGTAGGTGAGGTCGCCCAGCTCGGCCGGGATCGGTCCCGTCAACTCGTTGTCAGACAGCAACAACTCTACCAAGTAGGTGAGGTCGCCCAGCCAGGCCGGGATCGGCCCCGTCAACTGGCTGGACGAGAGCCGCAGCGACTCCAAGTTGGTGAGGTAGCCCAGCCAGGCCGGGATCGGCCCCGTCAACTGGTTGCCCGAGAGGTTCAACGATTCCAGATTGGTGAGGTCGCCGAGCTCGGCCGGGATCGGCCCCGTCAACTGGCTGTATCGGAGCGACAGCGTTTGCAGGTAGGTGAGGTCGCCCAGCTCGGCCGGGATCGGCCCCGTCAACTGGTTGTTGCCGAGGTACAGCATTTGCAGGTTGGTGAGGTGGCCCAGCTCGGCCGGGATCGGCCCCGTCAACTGGTTGGACGAGAGCCGCAGCGACTCCAGGTTGGTGAGGTCGCCCAGCCAGGCCGGGATCGGCCCCGTCAAGCTGTTGACCCTGAGGTCCAGCGTCTGCAGGTTGGTGAGGTCGCCCAGCTCGGCCGGGATCGGACCGCTCAAGCCGTTCCAGGAGAGGTCCAGCGCTTGCAGGTTGGTGAGGTCGCCCAGCCAGGCTGGGATCGGCCCCGTCAAGCTGTTGACACTGAGGTCCAGCGTCTGCAGGTTGGTGAGGTCGCCCAGCTCGGCCGGGATCGGACCGCTCAAGCCGTTCCAGGAGAGGTCCAGCGCTTGCAGGTTGGTGAGGTCGCCCAGCCAGGCTGGGATCGGCCCCGTCAACTGGTTGGACCGGAGCGACAGCTCAGTGACACGGCCGACGCTGTTCGTGGTCACGCCGTGCCACTCATCGAGAGGCCTGTCACTCAGCCAGTTCGTGCTGGTACCCCAGCTTGCGCCGTCCGTGGCGTTGTAGAGGGCGACCAGCGCGGCCCGGTCCGACGCCACGCTCCCGCCGTCCTCGGCCGTGTCCGGCGTGGGAGTGGCGGTCGGAGTAGCCGTTGGTTCCGGTGTTGGAGCGGGATTGCCGCTACAGGCGCTCAGGACGACGGCGAGGGCCAGAACTGTCAGGACTGCGAGCCAGCGGACACGAAGCGAGGATACGGTCATTACGGTTGTCTCCCCTCATGTCGTGTTGGACTTGCCGGGAGCGAGACTGGCAGCGGCGTGCTCGACAGCCAGCCGTCGGCACCGGCGCGCGACAGCGCAGTCGTGACGGTCGCCGCTCGCCGAGGACGCTCACCGGCGCGTGCGGCGCTACTCCGCCGCGACCGACTCGGGCGGCATTCCGCGCCGCGCCTCAACGTTGCCCTCGAGACCTACTCCTCTTCCGCCGGTTCCACTGCGATCACCCCGCGCGCCACGAGGTCGTCGAGCTCCGCCTCGAGGAACCCGACGCTTCCCAGCACCTCGCGGCTGTGCTCTCCCGGCTTCGCCGCCCCGCGCTCCGCTCCACCGGGCGTCCGCGAGTGCTTCACCGGAGTGTTCGACACCGTCAGCGTCCCCCCGGTCCACGTTGGCAACTCGCGGAACATGCCGCGCGAGTGGAGATGCGGGTCCCTGGCCACGTCCGCGATGTTGTTCAGTGGCGCCACCAGGAACTCGTCCTTCAGCGTCTCCAGCCAGTAGTCCCGGGGCTTCCGCCGCGTCGCCGCGAACATCAGCGGCTCCAGCTCCTCGTAGTTCCGCGTCCGCAGCGCGTTCTCCGAGAACCGTGGATCGACCGCGAGCTCGTCCGCTTCGATCATTCCGCAGAAGAGCGGCCAACTGTGGTCCCGTACTCCCGCCACCACGAACCAACCGTCGCTCGCCGGGAACGCCTGGTGCGGCGTGCTCAGCGGGTGCCGCAGCCCCGCCCGCGGCTGCACCTCCCCCGTCGCGAAGTGCCGCACGATCGGGTTCTCCATCAGCGCCACCTGGCTGTCGAGCATCGCGACGTCTACGTGCTGCCCGAGGCCACTCGAGCTACGCTCCACCAACGCCGACAGCACCCCGATCGCCGTATACATCCCCCCTGCCATGTCGCCGATCGAATACCCCGCGCGCGAGGGCAGCGGATCGCTCTCGTGCCCGGTCGTGCTCATGAGCCCGCCCATCGCCTGAACGATGATGTCCACCGCACCCCGCTCCCGGTTCGGCCCCGTCTGCCCGAACCCGGACGTCGACGCGTATACCAGCGCCGGATTCAGCTCCGACAGCGCCTCATACCCAAACCCGAGGCGATCCATCGTCCCCGGTGAGAAGTTCTCCGTGACCACGTCCGCCCGACGCACCAGCCGGTGCACGATCTCCGTCGCTTCGGGCGCCTTGAGGTCGAGCATGATGCTCTTCTTGCCCCGGTTCACCGAGAAGAAGTACGTGCTGACCCCGTGCACGTATGGTGCATTCCCGCGCCGCCGCTCCGTCTGAAACGGCGTCTCAATCTTCCACACCTCGGCTCCGAGGTCGGCGAGAATCATCACCCCGTACGGCCCTGCCATCGCCCACGTAAAGTCGAGCACGGTAATCCCACTCAGCGGCCCCGCCATCGCAACCTCCTGGTCCTGCGCCGACCTGACGTTAGCCGTTCGCTGTACGGTGCGGCTCGCTGCAACGGCGAACTCGGGCAGCCCAACCCCGGATACGTCACCCGAAAGGGGCGAGGCCACACATCGAGTCTATAGATCGAGTCGCGCGACGCCCCCTTCAAGGATTTCGGCGGCCCGCCTCCAGCTCATCCTCCTCTCAGTCTGCCCTCGACGTTGTGTTTGGCGATCAGGGCCGTGACGAGGCCGGATACGTTCGCTTCCTCAATGAAGCTCCGCAGGAAGGCCGCGCCGGCGCGATTGGCCTTCGCCGTGCCGACAGCCTGCTGCACCGTCGCGAACCGGCCGTCGAGGATGCGCGCGCCGGGAAGCGCCTCCGCAAGCTCTATGAGCCCTGGGCGAAGTCCGGCGAGCACGTCCAGTCTGTCGGCGACAAACTGCTTGAAGGCGCGGTCCCCGCTCTCCGAGCGGACCAGGGTGGCGTGCTCGATGTTGCGATCCAGCCACAGGCCGTACGCGCTGCGCCCGGGCGCGGCGATGCGCACGCCCGGACGATCGACCTCTGCGATCGTCCTGATCGACGAGCCGGCGGGGACCAGGTACGTCGCTTCGATCACTGCATACGCCGCCGTGAACTCGATCGCCTCCGCGCGCTGGGGCTCCGCGCCGATCAGGCAGATGTCCCAGACGTTGGCGCCGACGGCGTCGCCGAGCTCACCGGGGGACTCGAACGGGACGAGCTTCAGCGGCACGCCGAGGCGCTCGGCGATGGCCCGGGCCATGTCGGGCGAAACGCCGTCGGGGTCGCCGTCCGCGGTGCGGCCCGTGACGAGGAGCGCGTTCGCCATGTTGATGCCCGCGCGCAGCACGCCGGTGGGCGCAAGTTCGGCTCTGGCCTGATCTGACATTGCGATGGCCGTCCTTTCGTCTGGCTTCCCGACCCCGAGTTCCTCCTCGATCTGGATTGGTCCAGGAAGCGCTCACGGCCGAACCTCTGGATCTTGTCCGCGCTGAATCCTGGCCGCGCCATTCGTCAGCAGCCCCAGGCGGACATTTAACCTCACTGAGCTGTCGGAGCGTGTCGATGGCTCCCGGAAACGGCTTGACGGCTTCCTCCCTCACGGTCGTGAAGCGGTCGGCCATCTCAACTGCGATCGGCGGGGCCGGGACGTTGAGACGCTCGAAGGCCCCTCGTACGACCTGCCGCCTGGGCCTGTCGCAGGTGCCTGACGTGCACGCTCAGGGTCACGCCAGACCCAGTCCCGGGACTCCAGTACGGCGGCATGGCGGTGCCTGCGTGAGGCCGCGGACATCCCGCGCTCCCCTTCGGCGACGAGCAAGGAGGTCGAGCCCTGCGATACAGGCGAACAGAACGCGTTGGAAGTATGGTACTCACTGGTGAACAGTGTCTGGGGAGCGAGTGCGAAGCGGTCGGATCTGGGCGCTTGCGGTGTCGATCACGCTGCTGGCGGTGCTCCCGCTTGCGCCCGCCACTGCCACGGCAGCTGAGTGCGATATGCCGGCCCCTACGCCGACGGCCGTCGCGGTGGACGCCGTGCCGATCGTGGTCCCGTCGACGACCGACGAGTACTTCGTCCTCTACGTGGTGCACGAGATGACGGCACGGACGTGAAGATCCCGGTCCTGGTGAAGCGGGGCGCAGCCGGCACGACCACGCTGGCTGAGAACGTGGAGGCGCTGCCCGCCGAGCGCTACCGGGTGGAGAAGTACCTCATCGCCAGCCCGGCCGACGTTGACGGCGATTGCATCGACGACATCACCGAGCTCGACGACTTCGGGACCATGAACCCAGTGAACTCCGCGGGCTCTGTCGATTTCAGCGACGGCGCCGCAGGCATTCCTGAGGGGGTCCACGTTGAAGTCTCGGTGGCCGACGAAGGGAGGGGGATTCCCGCTGAGCAGTTGCCGCACCTGTTCCGGAAGTTCTCGCGCGTCGAGCCCGACGACCCGGGGGGCGACACCGGCCTGGGTCTTGCGATCTGCAAGGGGATAGTCGAGGCGCACGGAGGACGCATCTGGGCGGAGAGCGACGGACCGGGGCTGGGCCCCCGGTTCACCTTCACCGTCCCGGCGGTTGAAGAAGCTGCATCCGAGCGCCATCGCCCCGCAGTAGTGGTGGTGGGCGTCACCGTGATCTTGTCCACGTCGTTCGCCACCGAGGCGGTGTAGCTCGTGGTCGCCGCCGCGAAGGTCGGGGGCAGCGTGATCGCGTTGTCGTCGCTGTCCTTGAGCGACAGGGCGCTCAGGGTGGCGTCGGTGCTGCTGGGGAGTCCTGGCTTACTACTAGCAGGGTGATGAAGAAGCGCCTTGCGGCGGCGGCGGGTGGTGCCGGGGCGGCTTGAAGCCGCCTCCGGCTTCGTGATCGTGGCCTCCCGACCTGCCCCCGGGCGCCTCTGAGGGCTCCCTGGCGGGGCGGAGGGCGCACTGCGCCTACGCCGCGGCGGTCTCGAGCGTGGCCATGCGCACCAAGTTGTAGGCGGCGGCGGTGAGCTCCAGCCAGCAGCGGTTGCGCTCGCGGCCCACGAAACGCAGCTTGCGCCCGCCGCCCACGGTCTTCAGCCAGCCGAAGACCTGCTCCACGATCTTGCGTCGCTTCTGACTCTGCCGGTAGCCACGATGCCGCGTGGTGCGCCCATCCACGGCGCTGCGGCGGCGGCGCTCGTGCTGCGCCACGTGCGGCGTCACGCCGCGCCCGCGCAGCGCCGCCACGAAGTCGCGCGTGTCGTAGCCGCGGTCGGCGCCCAGCGTCCCGCAGCCGCTCACGCTGCGCTCCAGCATCCTGAGCGCCGCCTCGCGCTCGGCGTAACCGTTCGCCTCGGTCAGCTCCACGTCCAGCACAAGGCCGTGACGGTTCTCGGTGAGCAGGTGGCCCATGTAGCTCAGTTTCGCCGTCTGCCCCGACCCCTTCGTGTACAGCCGCGCCTCCGGGTCGGTGCCCGAACTATGCGTGTCGCGGCTGCGCCGCCGCCCCCGGAAGTCGACATCCGGGTTGCGCCCGCCCGGGGGTGGCTCCTGCTCGTCGCGCGGGCGGTAGCTCTTGAGTGAGGCCCAGGCCTCCAGCAGCGTCCCGTCCACCGTGAAGTGCTCGGCCGAGAGCAGCCGGCGCCGCTTCGCCTCGGCCACCACCTCGGCGAAGAAGGCGTGCGCGACATCGGCAGCGAGCAGGCGCTCGCGGTTCTTGGAGAAGGTCGAGGCGTCGAACGGCTCGTCTGAGATGTTGAGGTCGAGGAACCACTTGAACAGCAGGTCGTAGCGCAGCCGCTCGCAGAACTGGCGCTCGCTGCGGATCGAGTAGAGCGCGATCAGCAGACTCGCCTTGAGCAGGTGCTCGGGCGGGATCGAGGGCCGCCCGCTCGTTGCGTACATCGTGCCGAACAGCGGCGAGAGCTGCTGCAGCGCGGAATCGACGATCGGCTTGATGCGGCGGATCGGGTGGTCGTCCGGGATGAAGGAGTCCGGCGTCACCGCGAGCATGATGTTGGCCTGACGCTCGGCGTCACCGCGCATGGGGCAGCCTCCAGGCTACGCCCCCGCCGCCAGTCCTATCCTGCCAGACGGCCGCGCCTTTTTCATCACCCTGCTAGCCGCTGCCTTGGCTGTCTTCATCTCGGCTGCGGTCCTTGATGGGCAGCCGGCAGCCGCTGCTACGGGTGTCTGCGAGCGCACACCCGTGGTGCGCGACGCCATCGTGGCGACAGTCCCCGGCGTGAGCGATTGCGGGAGGTGACGGAGGAGCACCTGGCCGCGATCGCGGGGGAGTTCTCCCTGCGGGAGAGGGGCATCACGGCCCTCAGCGCAGGAGACTTCGAGGGACTCAGCGCTGTCACGCGCCTGAACCTGTCCAGAAATGAGCTGACCAGCCTGCCCCCAGACATATTCGATGGACTGACAGGATTGACGAAACTGACGCTGGCCAGGAACGCGCTGACGAGCCTGCCCGAGGACGTGTTCGCTGATCTTGCCTCTCTCGAGGACCTCGATCTGTGGCAGAACCCACTTACTACGCTCCCGGTCGGAGTGTTCGCGAGCCTTGGCAATCTGCAGAACCTGGACATTGAGGAGAACCAACTGGTCGCACTGCCGGCCGGCATATTCGCCGGCCTCGACCTGCGCTTCCTGGGCCTGGAGGGGAACCGCCTGGGCTCGCTACCAGCCGGCGCCTTCAGGGGCCTGCGAGCGAGGACACTCGACCTGAGCGACAACGAGCTTGTTTCGCTGCCGGAGGGAGTGTTCGAGGACACGGATCTCTATGAGCTGGACCTTGCTGCAAACAAGCTGCGCACGCTTCCAGCGGGGGTGTTCGAAGGGCACACGAGACTCTCGGTCCTGTGGCTGGATAGGAATCCGGGAGCCGACTTCACGTTCACCATGGTGCCCAAGCAGATCCCGGGCACAACCACCATCGTCATCGAAGTCACCGAGGGCGCACCCTTCACGATGACCACGTCCATTGGCGTAACGGGCGGCAGCCTCCCTGCGGGCGTGAGGTCGGTGACAGTCCCGCTGGGCCGCACAAGAAGCGACGAGATACTGGTGACGCCAGTTGCAGGGGGGGTTACGACGGTTACCCTGGGTCCCGCGCCAGCTCCGCCTGCAACGCTCTCTCAGTTCTTTGGCGGCTTCTCGGCCGCAGTGGCCGGACCGTTGACGCTCACCTCCCCTCCGGTGACGAACGAGCCGCCGGACTTCCACGCCGCCGAGACCTTCCGAAGCGTTCCCGAGAACACCCCCGCAGCTCAACCTATCGGGGCCCCGGTCACAGCCATGGACAACAGCGATACCCTCACCTACATGCTGGGCGGCCCTGACGCCGCATACTTCGGAATCGCCCCAGCGACCGGCCAGCTTCATACCGCGGCCGCTCTCGATTACGAGGCCAAGAGCACTCGCACCGTGAGGGTAACGGCGACCGACCCATTCGGTGCCCCGGCAGTGATCACTGTGACGATCGCCCTCGAAGACGTCGACGAGCCTCTGGTGGTCACCGGAGACACCGCTGTGAGGTACCCACGGCACGGGACTGGGGATGTAGCGCAGTACACCGCCACTGATCCAGAGCGTGCTCCCATCACCTGGGACTTGCTCGGGACCGACAGGGACGACTTTCTGGTCTACAACGGAGCGCTTCGCTTCCTGTCCCCGCCAGACCATGAGAACCCGACGGACCACGATGGCGACAACATCTACCACGTGACCGTCCGGGCGTCCGCTGGAAGCCACACGAGCACGCTGCACGCGACCGTCACGGTCACTGAAGGCTTGGTCACGCTGCCGGTCATCGTCGGCCCGGGCGGTGGCGGCGGACCCTCGGGACCGACCCCCAGCGACATCGAGTTCGAGTGGAACGTCACCCGCGACATCGAGGCGCTCGACAGCGGCCACAACTCGCCCACCGGCCTCTGGTCCGATGGCGCCACACTCTGGCTCGCCGAGAACGGCGACGGCGCCGACGACGCCGTCTACGCCTACAACCTCGAGAGCGGCGAGCGGGTCGAGGACCGGGAGTTCGAGCTCGACGAGACCAACCGCGCGCCGCGCGGCCTCTGGTCGACGACTCGACCATCTGGGTCTCCGACAGCGGCCAGGACAAGCTCTTCGCCCACGACCTCGCGAGCGGCGAGCGCCTCCCCGACTCCGACTTCGAGTTGCCTCGCGACAACGGCGATGCCCGCGGCATCTGGTCCGACGGCGTGACGATGTGGGTGCTCGACGGCAACGCCGACGCGCTCTTCGCCTACGACCTCGAGAGCGGCGACGCACTCGCGGAGTACGAGCTCGACTCCTCCAACGGCGACCCGCACGGGCTCTGGTCCGACGGCGTCACCGCCTGGGTCTCCGACCACATCGCCAAGCGCCTCTTCGCCTACCGCCTCCCCGTGCTGGACGAGGAGGCGGCAACCGAGGGTGAGGACGACGAGGACGCCGCGCTCGAACGCGTCCGCGACGAGGAGTTTACGCTACTGAGCCGTGCCAGCAACAACAGCCCGCGCGGCATCTGGTCCGTCGGCGACGTGATGTACGTCGCCGACGCCAGCGACGGCAAGGTCTACACGTGTAACATGCCCGACGCCATCGACTCCCGCCTCGCCTCGCTGTCGCTGAGCGAGATGGACTTCGGCGAGTTCTCAGGCAGCCAGAACGAGTACGAGGGCGTCGCCACCGAGGGCGCGACCGAGACGACGATCGAGGCGGAGGCGGCGCAGCGCCAGGCGACGGTCGCCATCGAGCCCGCCGACAGCGAGGCCTGCGCGCAGAGCCGCAGCGTCACGGCGCTCTACGTCCCGCACGAGGGCGACTACGTGCCCTACATCCTCGGCGCCCCGGAGTTCGTGAACTCCCCTTTCCGCGAGCTCTACCCCGCCGGCCTCCCCGCGCTCACGCCGCTGATCGCCCGAAGCGAGGGCCCGCCTTCGGCGGACCCGGCCGCCGCGAGCGAGGTCACGGAGCCGTGGCCGGACTGCCTGCGCGGCGAGATCGCCGACGGCTTCAGCCTCGCGCTCTACGAGGGCGGGAGCGTCGACGAGCTCGACGCCTGCGCGCAGAGCAGCGGCGTCAGCGCCGTCTACGCCCTCGCCGAAGGCGAGTACGCGCCGTACATCCTCGGCGCGCCGGAGTTCGTGAACGCGCCCTTCCGCGCGCTCTTCCCCGACGGCCTGCCGCCTGAGACGCCACTGCTGGTCAAGCGCGAGCCGCCGCTGCAGGAGGCCGCCGGGGCGGACTCCTCAGGCAACTGAACCTACAGCGAGACTTCCCACTGGAGAGTTCGCAGCACAGTCTTCCTTCCCAGGCACGCGGGAATCGTACGTATGGGTCTCTGCGCGCCGAACGTGCTCACTCGCTCTTCGCACGGCCGACGAGAGCTGCTGTCACCACCACCGGCACACGCTCGATCTTGTCGTTTCTGAACGGTGACGCTGCTGTTCGTGCAATGTGACATAACGGTTCGTCGAGTCGCTTGGGGGCACCTCGACCCGGATCTTGGCCTCGCCGCGCGTGGCCTTGATGCTGACCCTGAGGGCCTGGAGCAGCAGCTCGAAGCTCGTCTCCGCCGGCCCGGCGCACCCACTCGCGGATGAACGCGAGCGCCTCCGGCATCCGCTCGCGCAGCACCTCCGGGTCGCAACGGTGTCACCGTCGCCACACCTCGCTGCGCCGGCGCATTGTTGTCCTCGTGATGGCCGCCGACGCGCCTCATCAGGCTCGCCGATCCGCTCTCAGCCCTTCCGCTAACGAGCACCGCCACCGCCTCGCGCAGGATGGCGCGGTGGTCTCCTACGTCCACCCCTGTGCCACCATTTGATAGTGCGCTACTGTTGCGTCCCGGAGAAGGAACTGACACACTCTCGCCGAGGCAGCACACGTGTGTTATCCGCGCCATCCGTGGCGAATTCAGAGCGGCGGGGCAACTCCGCTTTGACTGGCACAGGGACGTTCCCTCGACCAGCTTCCGGACGCCGCCTGGGCCATGACGCGCAGGAGTGCGGCGTGCAGACCGGTGGTCTCCGTGGCCCCTGGGGGATCGAGCGGCGTCGGGCCGCGATAACGCCGCACGATCCTCCATCGAGCGTTCGTGCGCCTCACGCCGCGGTGCACCCGACACCCTCAAGGAGACGATCGCGCGGCTGGAGGTGGCGGAAGGCGGCACCGGAGACAGGCGGTGTCCAGCTGATCCGGTAGCAGGGCGATGATGTCTCACTTCCTCGGGCCGAACGCGATGTGGGCGCTCCGCGCATGCCTCGCGCTCGCATGCGTCGCCCTTGGCGTGACTACGCTGCCGGACGGCGTGAGTGCCGGAACCCAGCCCACCACCTCGATCACCGTCACCTACGACGCCACCGCGGCGCGCGACCCGGGTGCGGTGCATGAGCCGGTGGTGCTTCCCCACGACACCGATGAGGACCCCCACAAGCTGCTGATCGAACCGCCGGCCGCTCCGGCGGGCCTGACGGCGGAACAGGGGCGCGTGGACGGCGAGGTGAAGCTGAGCTGGAACGCACCCGCGCCCACCGACGACATCGACCACCACGACTACCGATACCACACCGGCGGACGTTACAGCGCCTGGGTCACCATCCCGGCCAGCGGTTCCTCCTCGAACCACGTTGGCTACGTCAACGGCCTGACCGGCGGCGTGGCGCACACCTTCCAGGTGCGGGCCATCAAGACAAACGGCGACCCGAGCCTGCCCTCGGCGACGGCCACCGCCACCCCGCGGGGCGCCGCGCCCACGACGGTGGTGAGGGCGGGCGGCGACCCGGTAGTGACGCTGGAGCTGTCACCGTCCTCGATCGGCGAGAGCAGCGGGGTAAGCACGGTGACGGCGAGTCTGGACTCGGCGTCGGCATCGGCACTCACGGTGACGGTATCAGCGGCGGCGATGGCTCCCGCGGCGCCGGGAGACTTCACGCTGAGTGCGAACCGCACGCTGGCGATCGCAGAGGGCGAGCTGACGAGCACCGGCAGCGTAACGATCAGTGCCGAAGACAACACCGTGGACGCGCCGGACAAGGAGGTGACGGTGTCGGGGACCGTGGTGGGGGCAACGGACGTCACGGGGCCATCCGACGTGACGCTGACGATCACCGACGACGACGAGCCGACGGCGACCATCTGCACCGATGGGAGCGCGGGCCTCAACCTCTGCAGCAACGTCGACCTGATGTCGCATCTGGCGATGAACGACATTGGCGGCGGCCTCGGTAGCGACATCCCTCGCTGTGCTCGCCCAGCGCGGGCGCCGGCCGCTGGCGCGCGGCCGGGCTGCCGCTCAGGCGGTAGGGCGGGCCAGGCCAGCGGACGGCGCCCAACGCGCCGTGCTCGACGGTCGACCAGTAGCCCTGAGCATCGAGGTGTGCGTCGGCCAGCGTCGCGCCGATGGGATTGACCGGGGCAGCCGGAATCCCTCGTCGCTGCGCCTCCAGGCAGAACTCGTCGGCGTCGTAGCGGCCCGTGAGGGCGTTGATGTAACCCTCGATCTCGTCGTTGAACTCGGACCGGAGCAGCGCGGAGGTGGCGAGGTGCTCCTCGAGCACCTCCTCGATGCCGGTCTCGTCGCGCACCCACTGCGCGAGCGCGGTCCAGTGATCGGCCATGAGCGCAAGCAAGCAGACCATGCGGTCGCGGCACTGGTAGTACGAGTACGGGGCAATGTTCAGCGCCCGGCTGCCCGCGCGCCGGCGGAGCGGCGTGAGCGTCTCCAGCTGCGCCGGCATCTCCTGACCCCCGCAGATCACCAGCACCTCGTAGGCCGAGATGTCGACCTGCTGCCCGCGCCCGATGCGGTCGCGCGCGTGCAGCGCCGCCGCCGCTGCTGCGGCGGCGAACGCACCGACGAAGTAGTGAGCGATCTGCGCCCCCGGGATAAGCGGGCGTCGGTCCGGGTAGCCGGTAAGTCGCAGCATCCCGCTCATCGCCCAGAGGATGAGTTCGTCCGCCCGCCAGTCCCGGAACGGTCCTTCCTGGCCGAACGCCGAGACCTGTACGAGGCTGAGCCGGGGGTTGAGCTCGCGCAGCCGTTTCCAGCCGAAGCCGCTGGCGGCCAGCGCGCCCGGGGGGCCGTCCTCGTACACGAGATCCGCCCCGGCCAGCAGTTGCGCCATCGCCCGGCGGCCGTCCTCGTCCGCAAGGTCGAGCACGACCGAACGTTTGCCGGCATCGAGGTAGAGCTGGGTGAAGCTCTCACCCTGGTAGAGCGGCGGCGCCTCCCGGATCGCTGCCCCCTCGGGGGGCTCGACCCGCACGACATCGGCGCCGAGGTCGGCGAGCAGGCGCGTCCCGTACGCGGCGAGCTCTCCGCTCAGATCGACGACGCGGACCCCGGAGAGCGCGCCCCCCGGCCCCGGGCGGCCGGGGCTGCGATCGCCCGGCGGGGGCGACGTGTCCGCCGGCGGCTCGGCGGGAGCCGGCTCGTTCAGACCCAGCAGGGGTCCCGCCCACGGCCAGAAGGGGCGACTCAGCGGCGGGCCGGACGCGACCTCCTCGGGCAGTTGCGCAACCGGCGGCAGCGCGCCGTCGGCCTCAAGGCGAGCAACTGCTTCCGGCGCCAGCTCGAGCACGCGGTCGAGCAGCTCATGGTTCGCCTCCCCGAGGGCAGGGGCGGCGCGATCGATGCGCGCGGGGGTCTCCGAGAACTGCGCGGGGAAGCCGCTCACGAGATCGCGATCGAGGAGCAGATGACGCACGACCCGCCAGAAGCGCCGGGAGCGCAATTGCGGGTCGCTCACGTGATCCCAGGCGTCCTGCACCGGCGCCGCCGCAACGCCCGCGGCCTGCAGGCGGTAGGCGACGGCGTCTGCCGTCTGACCCTGAGTCCATTCAGAGAGCTCGGCCTCGAGACGGTCCTGGTTCGCGACCCGCCCCTCGAGCGTGGCGTACTCGGGGTCGCGCGCCCAGGCCGGCTGCCCGGCGACGCGCCCGAGGCTCATCCATTGCTCGTCGTTCTGCACGGTGATCGCAACCCAGCGGTCCTCCCCGCGGCTAGGGAAGACTCCGCGCGGCGCGACGCCCTCGCGCCGGTTGCCGACTCGCTGCGGCTCGGGCCCGCCCGCGGCCATCAGGCCCAGGGACGGACCGAGGCAGGCGACCATCACGTCGAACTGGGAGAGGTCGATGTGCTGCCCCTGGCCACTCAGTTCTCGATGGCGCAGCGCGGCCTGGACCGCCAGGACGCCGTGGAAGCTGCACACGTAGTCGGGCAGTGGCGACGGGGTCATCACCGGGGGCCGGTCGGGATCCCCGGTCAGGTAGTCCAGCCCGGCGACGGAGGAGAGGTTGGGGCCCCAGGATCGGAACTCGCTGTACGGCCCATCGCCGCTGCCGTAGCCGGGCATGCTCATGTACACGATGCGGGGGTTGTGGGCTCGCACCTGCTCGTACTCGATCCCAAGCGAGCGGATCGCGGGGAGGCTGAAGTTCGTGAGGAACACGTCGCTCCGCGCGATCAGCCGGTCGAGGATCGAACGGCCACCGGGCGTCTTCAGCTCGAGGCCGAGGCCCAGCTTCTGCGCGTTGAAGTTGTTGTTCGAGACCAGCAGGTCGCGGGCCGCGAGCCCGAGATTCGTCGGCGCCCAGCCCGGACCGGTCAGCGCCATCTGCGCACCGCGCTGGCGTGACTCGACCTTGATCACCTCGGCGCCGAGGTGCGCGAGATAGCGGCCGGCCAGAGGGCCGGCGACGGCGACACCCAGCTCGATCACGCGCACGCCGCTCAGTGGGTGCATCGCACATGCCTCCCGTCCCCGAGCCGGACTTGCAGGCATGCTAGCGCTCGCGCCGGGGCTGCGAACGCCCGGTCCTGCAGGCGGTCCACATCTGGCACATGACTACTCCAGCAAACCGCGTCCGGCTTCCGGCCGGGGAGACGCTGCACCGGGACCGCCGGCCCTGCGAGGCTGAGTGATGGCGCATGCCGGTGGGGATCAAGGACCTCCTCGAGACGAAGGACATGCCGACCGAGTACGGCTGCCAGGCGTTCCGCGGGAACTGTGCGCATGCTCGATTCGCTCGAGGAGGTCGCTCCCGCACGACGCCAGCCCTCCGGAGTCACGCCTCTTTCGCCCGCCGGCGCCTCTTGAGTCGCGGCAGGCGGCGCCCGAACCACCAGCGGGACGCGCTGGATCTTGTCGTCCTGGAACGCCGGCGCCGCTGTTCGTGCAGTGGTAGCTGACAGCCGCGCGTGTCGGTTGTCTGCGGCGCCTTCGCGGTCCGCTCCGGCTTCACGTGCGCCGCGATCGCGACGTGGTGGCGCGCCCGCCGGAGGCGGCGAAGCCGGGCCCCCGGCCCTCAGCGCATCATGCGTCCGCCGTTGACGTGCAGCGTCTGGCCGGTGATGAAGCCCGAGCGCTCGGAGGCGAGGAATGCGCAGGCCCAGGCGACATCCTCGGGCCTGCCCCAGCGGCCCGCGGGGACGGCGTCCGGCCCGCTGCGGGGCGGGGACCCGGCGCGCTCGCCGCGCACGTCCAGGGCGGCGGGAGCGACCAGGTTGGCGGTGATGCCGTAGCGCCCGAGGTCGGCGGCGAGCGCCTTCGTGAGGCCGAGCAGCCCGGCCTTGCCCGCGAGCGTGTGGAGCCGGCCGGGGGCGATGCCGAAGCCGCCGCCGATGTGGATGATGCGGCCCCAGCCCCGCTCGACCATCGAGGGCGCGATCGCCTTCGCGAGGTGGAACGAGGCGTCGAGGTTGGTCGCGAGCGCGCGCCGCCAGTCCTCGGCGCTGACGTCGAGCACGCTCTGGTGCGGGCGGGTGGCGGCGTTGCTCACGTAGATGTCGATCGAGCTGAAGCGCCGCAGCGCCTCGCGCACGAGCGCGTGCACCGCGTCCGCGTCGCCGACATCGCCGAGCGTCACGAGGGCGTCCGCTCCGAGCGCGCGGGCCTGCTCCGCCACCGCCTCGGCCTCCGCGCGGTTGCTGCGCGCGTTGACGACGACGTGTGCGCCGCGAGCCGCGAGCTCGAGGAGGATGGCGCGTCCGAGGTTGCGGCCGGAGCCGGTGACGAGCGCGGTCTTGCCCTCGAGATCGCGGTCGGCCTCCACGCGCTCGCTCCCCTCGCGGCCGGCGCAGGCGTGCTCGCCAGCCATCGGCGCGGAGACTAGCATCCAGCGCGACTCGCTGGAGGGCGCGGCGGGTGAGGGAGGACGAACGTGCAGGAGCTTAGCGATCGGGTGGCGATCGTGGCGGGGGTCGGGAACCTCGGGCTCGCGCTGGCGCGACGCTTCGCGGAGGAGCGGATGCGGGTCGTGCTGGCGGACATCGACGCCGCGGGATTGGCGAGCGCGGAGGCCGAGCTGCGGGCGGCGGGTGCGAGCTGCCTCGCGGTGCCGACGGATGTCGGGAAGCTCGGCGCGGTGCAGGCGCTCGCGGAGCGAACGCTGGAGGAGTTCGGCGCGGTGCACGTGCTCTGCAACAACGTCGGCGTGAACCCTCGCAGCGCGAGTCTCTGGGAGGCGAGCGACGCGGACTGGCGCTGGACGCTGGACGCCAATCTCTGGGGCACGGTGCACGCCGTGCGCGTGTTCGTGCCGATCATGCTGGCGCAGGGCGACGAGGGGCACATCGTGAACACCGCTACCGTGCCGGCGTTCGGCGGCCGTCGGGGCAACAGCCCGTACGTGGTGAGCAAGGGCGCGATCGTGACGCTGACCGAGGTGCTGCACCACGAGCTCGCGGACGCGGGCGCGAAGGTGCGGGCATCGCTCCTCGTGCCCGGTCGCATCGCCGGCGGGATCGCGAAGAGCGAGCGCCCGGCGGAGTACCGCGAGCCCGGCGACGAGGAGCGGCTGGAGCTGGAGCGCGAGCGCTACGAGGCGCGGATGCGCGCCCGGCGGTCGGAGCCCGAGGACGAGTACCGCACGCCCGAGGAGATCGCGGAGCTGGTCTGCGAAGCGATCCGCGAGGAGCGCTTCTACGTGCTCACGCAACCGGAGCAGGCGGTCGAACAGGTACGACGTCGCACCGATGCGATCGCCTCGGGAGGACCGCCGGTCCTGTTCCACGGCTGATCGGCCTCGCGCTCGCCGAGGCGGTGATGGACCGGGGTATCGGGCCTCCTCGAACGGCGTGAGCTACGACGTGTGCTGCGCGACGATCGTTCGAGCTTCGTCGCTCACGCTCGGTAACGCCGCCTGGAATGCGTCCTCATCCAGCGAAGATGCGACGTCCGGATAGCCCGCGCGCTCGATCATGGGTCGCAGGCGGTCGCGCTCGAAACGCTCCAACACCCAGGCGAGGGGATCACCGGCCGCCGTCGCGTCCAGCATCAGGCGCTCGTTATCCAACTCCGGCCCGTAGTGGTAGTGCGGCGCCTTGGCGAAGCAGTCGAAGCGCAGCAGCTCGGTATCCTGCCCATCTACGTCCGCATAGATCTGAATGCATAGCCCGCCGTCGCCCGGGATGTCGCCTCGGTAGCTCATGGCGACCTCGACCGCCCCGGCGGAGATCACGCTCGTACCCTTGTCCACGCCGGCCCCGTTCCTCGCTTCGACCTCAACGTCCCGCCGGGGACGCTCACTCGAGGGCTGCAGTCTAACCGACCCGCGAGACGCGCTTCACACACGGGCGCTCGGCGGCCTCGACGATGATGGCGGAGCAGCTCAACCGCGGGAAGCTGAGCGTGGACCTCGACCCTCACAAGGAGGCGGACCGCGCCACGTTCCGTGAGCTCGTGCGGCGCTGCGACGTGATCGCGGAGAGCTACACGCCGGGGGTGATGGAGCGGTTGGGCGTCACGCCGGAGGCCGTACGCGCCGCCAATCCGGGGGCGGTCATGATCTCGGTCAGCGCGTTCGGCCAGAGCGGCCCTACGTGCGCTTCCATGCCGGCGGATCGCCAGTTCGAAACTCGCTTCCGCGGCGCTAGCCGGCCTTAGACTCCAGCGCCTCAAGCACCGCTCTGGGGGTGATGGGCAGCCTGTGTATGCGCACGCCGATGGCGTGAGACACCGCATTCGCAACGGCGGCCAGCGGAGGGATGATCGAGGCCTCGCCGACGCCGCGCAGACCAAACGGATGGTGAGGGTTGGGCACCTCGATCATGACCGCATCGATCATCGGTACGTCCAGCGTCGTGGGCATCCGATAGTCCAGGAAGCTGCTGTTCAGCATCGCCCCCTGGTCGTTGTAGAAGTACTCTTCGTTCAGCGCCCAGCCGATCCCCTGCACGGTGCCGCCCTGGATCTGGCCCTCGACGTAGCTGGGATGCACCGCCGTGCCCACGTCCATGAACGCGGTGTACCGCAGGATCTCCGTCTTGCCCGTCTCGGGGTCGACCTCCACGTCCACGATGTTGCCGGCGATGACCGGCCCGATGCCGGTGGACGGGGCCGAGACCGAGCAGGTCACCGGGCCTCCGGTACTCGCCAACCAGGCCGCCAGCTCCTTGAAGGTGAAGGTCTCCGCCGGATTCGGGGTGCAAATGAACGTGCCGTTGGCGAAGACCACGTCCTCTTCCTGGACCTCCCAGATTGCCGCCGCCCTGGCGCTCATCAGCCGAATGACTTCCTGAGCCGCCTTGATAGCCGCCAGCCCCGTGTCGAAGGCCGTGCGGCTGCCGCTGGTGGCGCCGGTAAATCCGATCGTGTCGGTGTCGACCACCGTCGGCGTCACGTCTTCGGCGCTCAGGCCCAGGACTTCGGCGGCCTGCATCGCCACGGCGGTCCGGGAACCTCCGATGTCCACCGAGCCGGTGATGAGGTTGATGGTGCCGTCGCTGTTGACGTTGATCGTTGCCGACGAGCTCTGCCCGCCCTGCCAGCGGAAACCAACGGCCACGCCCCGACCCTGGTTGGGGCCGGTCAGCGGCGCGTTGTAGTGGTCATGCGACCGCATCGCCTCTTCCATCTCCGCGATGCCGCAGCGGAGGTGAGCGACGCTGTTGGGCATGCGGTCACCCTCCCGGGCGACGTTCTTCAAGCGGAGCTCGAGAGGATCCATGCCCAGCTGCTCCGCCAGCTCGTCGATGACGGGTTCAACGGCGAACGCGCCCTGCGGTTGTCCCGGCGCGCGGTAGGCCTGGGTCTTGTTCTTGTTGACCACCACGTCGTAGCCGTCGACCAGGAGGTGCTCGATGTTGTAGGGGCCGGTTGCGCAGAGCGCGCCCCCACCGACGGCCGAGCCGGGGAAGGCCCCGGCCTCGAAGAACAGCGCTACCTGGGCTGCGGTGATCCTGCCGTCCCTGGTCGCGCCGATCTTCGTCCGCGCATGGCTGGCGGACGCGGGGCCGGTGCCCTCGAAGACGTCCGTCCGGGTCATCACGATCTGCACGGGGCGGCCGCTCTTGCGGGAGAGGATGGCGGCCACGGGCTCCACGTAGGCTACGAGCTTGGCTCCGAACCCACCGCCGATCTCGGTTGGTACAACCTTGACCAGCGACTCGGGGACGCCGCAGATGGCGGCGGTGGCGGTGCGGATCGGGAAGGACCCCTGGGTGCAGGTGTATACGGTCAAACGGCCGTCGCGCGCCCAGCTGGCGGTGGCCGCATGAGGCTCGATGTACCCTTGGTGGACCGTCTCCGTGAAGAACTCCCGCTCCAGGATGACGTCCGCCTTCCTGAAGCCCTCCTCGACATCACCGAGCCGGTGCTGGATGTGGGAAGCGATGTTGCCGCGAACTCCCGTGTCGTCGCCGCGGGCGAAGCGCGCGAGCTTGAAATGGGTCGTCAGGTCCTCGTGGATGACGGGTGCGTCGTCTGCCATCGCCTCGGCCAACGACAGGACCGCGGGGAGCACCTCGTAGTCCACTTCGATCAGGGCCAGCGCGTCCTCGGCCAGATGTGGGCTGCTCGCCGCGACCGCCGCCAGCGCATGCCCCTTGTACAGGGCTGTCTCGTTGGCCATGACGTGCTCGGCCGTCAGCCGCAGGTTTCCCTGGGTCACCGCCAGATCCAGCGGCTGACGCTCCATGATGGGAAAGTCGGCCGAGGTCAGGACGGCGAAGACGCCCGGGAGAGCTTCCGCCTTGCTGGTGTCGATCGACTTGATGCGGGCGTGGGCGTGCGGGCTCCTGAGGATCTTCCCGTGGAGCATCCCGGTGAGCCGGATGTCGGCTCCGTACCTGGCCTCACCGGTGACCTTATCCACGCCGTCGTGGCGCACGGGCCGGGTACCGACGACGCTGTAAACGCTGCTCGCTCGGGACTGTTCAGTTGTGGTCATGTCGCCGTTCCCTGTCGGGTTCGTCGCCCGCTGTGCCGGGCCATCGCTGCATTATTACTCTACCGGGAGGCGGCGTGGGCGCGACCAGAGTTGCGCCGCAGACGGTGATCGAGGCGATGTTGACGATCGCGCCGCAGACGTGCACTACCACCTCTGCCTGCGGATCGCCTCGATGCAGGCCGCGGGGCGGATCCCGAACTACGAGGCCTCGATGGCCAAGCTCTTCGGCGCCGAGCTTACGCAGCGCATCGCGCGCACGGCCGTGCGCGCGTTCGGCCTCTACTCGAACCTCTGGGACGAGGCCGATCCGCGGGCGCCGATGGCGGCCTGGGCGACGCGGGAATACATCTTCACGGCGCCGCAGACGATCGCCGGGGGCGCCTCGGAGATTCAGCGCAACATCATCGCGACGCGCGGCCTCGGGCTGCCGAGGAGCTGACGGCGCGGTACAGTCGCGGTATCCGATTCGCATGCGCGACGGACTGACGCGATGGACTGACGCGACCCGTGAGGGTGCGTCCGAAGGGGGTCCCCCAATGCAGCAACTCGAGCTCGTCCCGTACCTCCTCTACGAGAAGGAGGACAACGGGATCCTGTGGATCAAGTTCAATCGGCCCGAAATGCTCAACGCCGCCGTCGGTGGAGCCGAGCGGAACGGCACGCTGGCCAAGGTCGGCGAGTACATGCGCGCCGGCGACGATGATCCGGACGTCAAGGTCATCGTGCTCACCGGCGTGGGCCGCGGCTTCTGCGCGGGCGTGAACGTCAGGGGCACGGACCTCGGCGCCTTCGAGCCGGGTGACAACTTTCTCGGTAACGCACCCTACGAGGCCGGCGGGTTGGATGCGACGCGACAGCGCTTCTACTACGGCATCACGAAGCTGATGAAGGACATCTCGTTCATCCGCAAGCCGACGGTCGCGATGGTCAACGGCGTGGCCGCCGGGTTTGGCATGGACATGGCGTTGCAGTGCGACATCCGCTACGGCAGCGAGCGCACGCGTTTCATCTCCTACCACCAGGTTGGCCAGATCATCGAGAACGGCGGCGCCTACTACCTGACGAGGCTTGCCGGCCTCGGTCGCGCGCTCGAGTTCTCGTTCACGGGCCACCTCGATGGCGAGACCGCCGCGGAGTGGGGCGTCGTGAACAAGATGGTCCCGTCCGAGGACCTCGAGGCGGAGGTGCGCGCGCTGTGCGACCGCATCATGCGCAACCCGCCGCTGGTCTCGTGGGTCAACAAGCGGGTGATTCGCGCCGCCATGGACACCACGCTGGAAGCCACGGCCGTGCTGACCTCGAACGCCTCCCCCATTCCCGGTACTTCTGAGGACGCCGCCGAGGCGCGCGCAGCCCTGGGCGAGCGGCGCGACCCCGTGTTCAAGGGTCGCTGAGCGCTGCACCGGGCCCGCCGGCCCTGCGAGGCAAGGGAGGCTGAGTGATGGCGCAAGCGACCGTGACGGGCTACGACCCGCGGGCCTACGAGCCCCTGACGTTCCACGACGCCGCCCGGCGGTTCCGCACGGGCGACGACACGCCCCGCGACTTCCTGGAGCGCTGCCTGGCGACCATCGAGGAGCGCGAGCCGGTGGTCCAGGCCTTCGCGCACCTCAACCGGGACCTGGCGCGCGCTGCCGCGGACGCGAGCACGGAGCGCTGGGCCGCGGGCGAGCCGCGCTCGCCCATCGATGGCATGCCGGTGGGGATCAAGGACCTCCTGGAGACGAAGGACATGCCGACCGAGTACGGCTGCGAGGCGTTCCGCGGGAACTTCCCGAAGCGGGACAACGCGGCCGTCTGGGCGCTGCGGCAGGCGGGTGCGGTGATCCTCGGAAAGACCGTCACGGCCGAGCTCGGAGGCGCGCATCCCGGAGCAACGACCAATCCGTTCGACCCGCGGCGCTCGCCCGGCGGCTCCTCGTCCGGCTCGGCAGCCGCGGTCGCGGCGCGCATGCTCCCGGCGGCTCTTGGCTCGCAGGTCGGTGGTTCGATCATCCGGCCCGCCGGCTACTGCGGGAACGTGGCCCTCAAGCCGACGCAGGGAGGCATCAACCGCGGCGAGCGGCAGGCGACAAGCATGAGCACCCACGGCGTCCATGCAGGCTGCATCGAGGATATGTGGCAGGTTGCCATCGAAATCGCGCGGCGCGCCGGAGGCGATCGTGGCTGGCCCGGACTGGACGGGCCTGCGACCACCCCCGCGCCGCGCAAGCCCGAGCGGCTGATCGTCCTGGAGACCCAGGGCTGGGATGAGCTGGACGAATCCAGCAAGGAGGGCTTCGCTGCGGTCCTCGCTCAGTTGCGCGAGCTTGGCGTCCAACTCCTGCGGCGACGGGACAACCCCCTGGTCGAGTCGCTGGAGGGCGCCATCGGCGATGCTCGCGAGGTGTGCGGCGCGATCACGGGCTGGGAAAACCGCTGGGCGACGCGGAACCTCGTCGATCAGCACCCCGACGGCGTCAGCGAGCGGGCGAAGGCCGTGCTTGCCCGGGCAGAGGCGATGTCGGTGGACGACTACCGGGCGGCGCTGCTCGTCCGCGAGGCTGCCCAGGCGGCACACGCGGCGCTCGCCGCATCCGCCGATGCGATCATCACGCTCTCCTGTCCGGGCCCCGCGCACCTCTGGCTCGGCGACGAGCCGGGCACTCCGCTTGCCCCGCGCCCGACCGGCGATCCGGTGTTCAACTTCCCAAGCTCGATGCTGTTCGCCCCGGCCGTGAGCATGCCGCTTCTGAGCGTCGGCGCTATGCCCGTCGGCGTGCAGGTCTTCGGGCGGCCGCACCAGGATGCCGGGATGACGGCGCTCGCGCGCTGGTTACTCGGAGCGGTGGCGCCGGTCGTCGTCGACTCGTGCTGACGAGTGAGTGAAGGTCAGCGGAGTAGCGCGATGATCGGCACGAGAAGCCTCGACTCCTCGGGGATCCGGTACCCCAACCTGGAGCGATGGCAGGTAGACTTGCGTGAGCAATACGGCGAGGGGGAACGCGGCGTGCCGGGCGTGGCCCCCGCCATCGAGTTCGGCGGACCGCTGACCGGTCCGGCGTGTTCGCGAGGCTGACCCTTCCCGGCATCGCTTCGCGTTGGAGGAAACATGATCACCGACGAGATCAAGGTCATTGACGTCGACACGCACGTGACGGAGCCCTACGACCTCTTCACATCGCGCGTCTCAACGAAGAAGTGGGGCGACATGGTTCCCCACGTGCGCACCATCCCCTGGGACACGGCGAGGCAGTGGGATCCGCACGCGGACCCGGACACGCTGCGCGACATCTGGATCCTCAACGGCCAGCCCTCGTCGCCGATCGGCATCACGACGATGGCCGGCTGGCGCGAGTGGCCGCCGGCGCACCCCTCGACCATCGAGGACTTCGACCCCGGCGCCTACGACGCGCCGAAGCGCCTGGAGCGCATGGACGAGTACGGGATGTACGCCCACATCATCTACCCGAACGTGGCGGGCTTCGGGAACCAGAACTTCCTCAAGCTCGAGGACCCCGAGCTGATGCTCGCCTGCGTGCGCGCCTACAACGACTTCCTGCACGAGTGGTCCAGCGTCGATCCGGACCGGCTGCTCCCGATCATGGCCGTCCCGTTCTGGGACGTGGATGAGACGGTCGCGGAGATCAACCGCTGCTTCAAGCTCGGCCACAAGGGCGTGCTGTTCCCGCAGCAGCCCCACTACTTCGGCGACGCGCCGATGCTGGCCGACCCGCACTGGAACCCGGTCTGGCACACGGCCGAGGATCTCGGCTTGCCGATCAACTTCCACATCGGCTCCGGGAACCCGGTCGACACGCGCGGCGGCTACGAGGGCAACGGCCAGCAGGCCAACTACTCCGCGGGCACCGTGCGCTTCTTCATGGACAACATGAACGGCATCATGGAGATCCTGATCTCCGGCATCTGCCACCGCCACCCCAGGCTGAACTTCGTCTCCGTCGAGAGCGGCATCGGCTGGGTGCCCTACGTCCTTGAGGCCGTCGACTGGCAGTGGCTCAACGCGGGCGCCCGCGATGAGCACCCGGAGATGGACCTGCTGCCCAGCGAGTACTTCAGGCGCCAGGTCTACGCCTGCTTCTGGTTCGAGCGCGAGGTGGCGCTCCACACCATCGAGATGCTGCCCGACAACATCCTCTACGAGACGGACTTCCCGCATCCCACGAGCATGTCGCCGGGTCCGGCCTCGATCGCTGACAAGCCGAAGGACTTCATCGAGCGCAACCTCAGCTCGCTGCCCAGGGAGACGCTGCAGAAGATCCTCCACGACAACGCGGCGCGCGTGTACCACCTCGACTAGGTAGCCGGCCTCGACCCGGTAGCGCGATGGCGAACCCGCCCCGTATCAGCTCAAGCGAGCGGGTGGCGATAGAGCCGCGAGCACCCGGTTGTTGACGTTCGCAGCCGCCGAAGCGCATGCCGCCTCGTGCGTCACGCCTCCATGATGAGCTGTGTCAGCGCGTCCGGCTCGCTGATCATCGGGTAGTGCCCGGTGTCGAGTTCGTGCCAGCGTGCGCCAAGCGCCTCCGCGCAACGGCGCTGGTGCGCCTCGCCGGGGTTCTCGGCGCGCCGGCACCAGATGACCGAGACGTCCCAGCGTTGGTCCCAGAACGACTTCAGTACGACCGGCTGGGTGAATACTGCGTCGGGACGCCCTCCGAAGCGCTCGCCCGCCCACGCGGCGGTCCCGGCCGGAAGGCCCCGGAGCAGGCGCGCCAGGTGTTCCCCGGATGGCCGGCCGTCCCCCACGTCGGTGTTGGTGGGCCTCGGTCGGTTGACGATGTCTCCGATGGTCTCACCGTGCATCAGGACGAGCGCGTCCACGAAGACGAGACGAGCCACCCGCGCGCGCGCGCGTTCAGCCGTCTTCGCCGCGACCATCCCACCCGACGACGTGCCGACCAGCACGATGTCGCTGAGGTCCTCGTAGAAGAGCAACTGCGCGATCTCCTCCGCCTGCGACTCGGTGGTGATGCCGGGCCGGTTCTGCGCGGCCCGCTCGCCGCAACCGTCCAGGGACGGCGCGTGCACCACGTGGCCCTGCGCGCGCAGCCGCTCGGCGACGGGGCCCCAGATCCAGCCGCCCTGATATGCGCCGTGAATGAGCACGAATGCGGTCATCGTTCCCTCCTCGTACGGAATCGCTCCAGTTACTCTCGTCGTTGCAGCTCAGCAGTTCGTCGTCAAGGCTATAGCAGCACGAACCGGGATGGCGGCCTGTGCCGGGACACGGCTATGGTTGTCGGGCGGAGCTCGCCGGGAGACTGACGTGAAGATCGGACTGCTGCTCACATCGCACCCTGACCCTGAGACGTCGCCGTATCCGCACCAGTCGATCCACGCGCGCGTCACTGACGAGGTGATGACCGCGGAAGACAACGGTTACGACAGCGTCTGGATCGCGGAGCATCACTTCTCGAACAACTACGGCATCCTGCCCGATCCGTTCAGCTACCTGTCCTACCTCGCCGCCAAGACCAGCCGCGTCAAGCTCGGCGCCGCCGTCATGGTCGTGCCGCTGCACCATCCCCTGCGCATCGTCGAGAACGCGGCGTTCGTCGACATCCTGAGCGATGGCCGCTTCCAGCTCGGGCTTGGCTCCGGCTACCGGCCATACGAGTTCGAGGGCCTCGGCGTCGACTACGAAGAGCGGCGCGTGCTGATGCAGGAGGAGGCGGTTCCGCTCATTCTGCAGGGCTTCTACGACAAGCGCGTCAACGCGGACGGCAGGTTCTTCAAGATCAGGATGGACGAGCAGACCGAGGTCTACCCGCAGCCGATCCAGCAGCCGCATCCGCCGATCTACATGGCGGCGGGCACGGCCGGCTCGATGGCATACGCGGCCCGCAACGGCTTCGGTCTCATGCAGTCGGCGCTGCCATCGATCGACGCCACCGGCGAACACGTGGCGTTCTACCGCGGGCACATGGCGGAAGCGAAGGCCCCCTACAACCAGAACCCGGCATTCGGCGAGATCGACGTCGCCCGCATGGTCTATGTCGCCGAATCCGACGCCAGGGCTCGCGAGGACTCGGAAGAGGGCATCGTGCGCCACATGAAGAGCTTCCTGCTGGCCGGCAACACCGGCAGCTATCTCGGTGACGTCGCTGACAAGGGCGATGAGAGCGCGTTCGACTACGAGAAGCTGGTCAAGGACACCGTGCTTCATGGGTCGCCGGACACGGTGCTGCGCGGCCTCGAGGCCCTGGCCCAGGCCGGCGCCTCGTCGGTGATGATCCACTACCCCCCGTACTACGGGCCCGCGAAGACCATGAAGATGCTCGAGCTGTTCGCGCGCGAGGTGCTGCCGCACGCCGCCGCGTTCGAGCAGGCCGGCGCCGCGGAGGCTCTGGCAACGGCCGGGATCCCGGCGGCGGGATAGAGGGACGTCACCATGGCCGAAGCCTCGTTCGCTCGCTTCCAGGGCAAGGTGGCGCTGATCACCGGGGCCGCCAGCGGCATCTGCCGCGCCAGCGCCGCGATCATCGCGACCGAGGGCGGCACGATCGCCGCCGTCGACAACAACAAGGAGCTGCTCGACGGCGCGATGGAGGCGTTCGCGGCGGCGGGAGGCGGCGAGCACCACGCCTACCACGCCAATGCGCTCGCGCAGGCGGAGGTGGACGCCGTCGTCGCCGATGTCGCGAGCCGCTTCGGCAGGATCGACATCCTCGTCAACGGTGTCGGCGGTTCCACGGCCATCGCGAATCCGGGCGCCACGGCCGATCAGCTGACGCTGGAGGAGTGGCAGACGGTGCTGGACTTCAACCTCACTGGAACCTTCCTGTTCTGCCACGCCGTGATTCCTCACATGACCAGGCAGGGCGGCGGCAAGATCGTGAACTTCTCCTCCCGATCAAGTCGCGGGAGGAGCCCGACGAGTTCAGCGGCCTACGCCGCCGCCAAGGGTGGCATCATCTCGTTCACCTCGAAGCTTGCAATGGAGGTCGGCCCCGCGGGCATCAACGTCAACGCGATCGCACCCGCGACCACCATGACCGAGCGCATCCGCCTCGTATACGAGCAGCGGCCACCTGGCGCGCGCGAGCGCCAGATCGCCGCGATTCCTCTGCGCCGCGTCGCCGAGCCGATCGACCAGGCCAACGTGGTCTGCTTCCTGGCCTCGGCGCACGCGGACTTCGTCACCGGGGTGACCATCGATGTGACGGGCGGGGGCTGACGTCCTCGAACGGCGATGAGCTGGCGGTTGCGTGGCACGGGCGAGCGATGTGGCTCGACCAGCATCACCAATATGGGGAGGCTGGCTTCCATGAAGACAACGCTCGATATCCAGGACGAACTGCTGCTCCGGGCGAAGCGATACGCGCAGACGACGGGACGGCCACTGCGCGCCGTGGTCGAGGAGGGACTGCGCCAGGTGCTCTCCGCACCCACGCCCCGCGACCCCTACCGGCTGCCCGACCTGAGCGTGGGGCGCGCGGGTGAAGGGGATCCGCTGGAGGCGTACTCCTGGCAGGATCTCCGCGCGATCATTTACGGGGAGCCCGAGACCCGGTGATCGCGGTCGATACGAACCTGCTCGTGTACGCCCACCGTCGCGAGTCGCGGCACCACGCGGCGGCGGCCTCTCTCCTTCGTGCGCTGGCCGAGGGCGACGCCCCGTGGGCCATCCTCTGGCCCTGCTGCTACGAGTTCCTGAGCGTCGTCACCAACCCCCGCATCTGGAGGGACGACGCCACGACCCCCGAGCAAGCGTGGGGGCAACTCGCCGCGTGGATCGCTGCTCCCTCGCTGCGGTTGATCGGCGAGACGCAGGACTTCGCGGAGCTACTCGAGCGATTCGTGCTGCGTCCACGGGTGCTCGGAGCCGTCGTCCACGACGCCAGGATCGCGGCGATCTGCGTGGCTCACGGGGCCGAGGCGTTGCTGACGCGGGACCGCGACTTCTCACTCTTCCCGGAGTTGCGAACGCGAGACCCGCTCGCGAGCCGCTAGTCGGGTGGCGGCCAACCAGCCCGGCGCTTCCGCGGCGCACGCGAGCGGCTAGCCCTGCTGCATCTCCTCGACGACGCCGCGCATGTACTCCGCGTCGTGGAATCGAGGCGTGCGCTTCTCTGCGAACGCGCGCACCGCCTCGCGATGCTCGGGTGTCTGCAGCGCGGCGTCGAACCTCACCCGGGAGTTCTGCTCCGTCGCCTCGAGGTTGGGCGCGAACAGGTCCTGGTACGTCATCTCCTTGACCGCGCGCAACGTTGACGAGGGGTTCGCGGCGATTTCCTGGCCGAGCGCGATCGCCTCGGGCAGCAGTTGGTCGGGCTCGACCAGCCGGCGCACCAGGCCCAGTTCCAGCGCCTCCTGCGCGCTGTAGATCCGCCCCGTCAGCATCATCTCCTTCGCGTTGTGGAGGCCGATCACCCGAGGCAGCATCCACGAGGAACTGACCTCGGGCGTCAGGCCGATCGCCGCGAAGCGCATCGAGAAGCGCGCCTGCGTCGACGCCACGATCGCGTCGTACCAGAGGATCGAGGTGAGACCGATGCCGAGCGCGATCCCGTTGACCGCGGCGATCAGCGGCTTGCACTCGACCGCGAGGAACTCGGGCTGCCATGGGTGCGCGCCCGGCGGCCGCGGCTGCGGGCGGTCGAAGTTGCCGCCCATGCGCGCGCTCAGGTCGGCGCCGGAGCTGTACGCGCGGCCGTTGCCGGTCGTCACAATCGCGCCGATGTCAGGGTCGGCGTTGAACTCCTCGAGCGCCTGGCGGATCTCGGCGGCCAGCTCGGCGCCGAGCGCGTTCATCCGATCCGGCCGGTTGAAGCGCACGATTCCGACGCGCTCTTCTCGCTCTACCTCGATGAACTCCCAATCGGACATGGTCGGGCTCCTCTCTCGCCTCCGGCGATCCTGCACATGATGCCACGCTGCGGTACGAGCGCGAGCAGGGCGCGCCCGGCGCGCCGGCGCGGATCGGGCAGAGCCGGGCGGGATCGCCGTGGGAGCGCCGGGTAACCGGGGTCCCTACCGGGAACTCCGTCTCCGCGCCCGGCTCCACCTCGCGCTCGCCGCCTTCACGGTCGTCGTGCTCGGCGCCGCCGCGCTGGCCACGAGCCGTGCCCTGCGCTGGTCTCGAGGCAGTTCCCCCCACAGGGGGAGCTACCTTCGCCTGCTCCCACTCGCCGCAGCCGCTGTCCTGGTCCTGGTCATGACCGTGCTGTCGGCTGGGCCCGTGCTGGCCGCCGATCCGACGTTCGACACTGGCCACTCAACCACAATCAGCGTGGCGGAGAACACCGCATCCGGGACGAGCATCGGGAGCGCGTACACGGCCACGGACAGCGACAGCGGGGACACGCTGACGTACACGCTGAGCGGCACGGACATGTCGTCCTTCAGCATCGTCTCAACGTCCGGCCAGCTGCAGACCAGCGCCGCCCTGGACTACGAGACCACGACCAGCTACAGCGTGACCGTGGGCGTGCGCGACAGCAAGAACGCCGACGGCGACCCCGACACGGCGGACGACGACACCATCGACGTGACCATCAACGTCACCAACGTCAATGAGGCCCCCACGATAGACAGCGGCCCGACCACCGCGAGCTCCCCCGAGAACACAGCGACCACGGCCGCCATTGCCACCTACGCGGCTACCGACCCGGACGCGTCGGCCACGCTGACGTGGTCGTTGAGCGGCGACGACGTGGGAGACTTCACCATCACGAAGAACTCGAGCGGGCACGGCGAGCTCAAGTTCAGCTCGTCCCCCAATCACGAATCGCCGGCGGACAACGGCACAAACAACGTCTACAACGTGACCGTAGGCGTGAGAGACAGCAAGGACGCCAACGGCAACTCTGACTCCGCCGTCGACGCCACGCGCGCCGTCGCTATCACCGTCACCAACGTCGACGAGGCCGGCACGGTGACGTTGCCGTCCAGCTTTCACGGGGGGAACGGCGGCCACGGCGACGGTGAGCGACCCGGACGGGAACGTCACGAGCGCATCGTGGCGGTGGGCGCGGGGGACTCGGCCACTGGGTCCTTCACGAACATCAGCGGGGGGACCTCCGCCAGCTATACGACGGTCGCCGCCGACGTGACCAAGTACCTGAGGGCCACGGCGAGCTACACCGACCCGCAGGGTCCGGGCAAGACCGCCAACCTCGTGACGGGGCAGATCGGGGCCAGCAACGCCGAGCCGGCATTCAGCGCCGGGACGGCCACGCGCACCGTGCCGGAGAACAGCGCAACGGGGACGACCGTCGGCTCGGCGGCGACGGCCTCGGACAGCGACAGCGGCGACACGCTGACCTACTCGCTGACCGGCACGAACTCCTCGTCATTCACCATCAACACGGCCACCGGCCAGATCCAGACCACGTCCGGGGTCACGTACAACTTCGAGGGCACGAAGAGCTTCAGCGTGACCGTGAACGTGCGCGACAGCAAGGACGCCGCCGGCAACGCGAACACCACGATCGATGACAGCATCACCGTGACCATCAACCTCACGAACGTGAACGAAGTCCCGACGATTACGGGCGGCGCTACCAACATCGCAAGCTACGCCGAGAACCAGCCCAACACGACTGCCATCAGCACGTACACGGCGTCTGATGTGGACGCGTCGGACACGCTGACGTGGTCGAAGGAGCCCGCCGACGACGGAGGCAAGTTCGAGATTGGCATGTCGTCTGGCGTGCTCACGTTCGCGGACTCGCCCGACTTCGAAGCTCCTGCCCAGGCTGGCAGTACCGATAACGAGTACAAGGTGACGGTGAAGGTCACCGACGCCGGTGGTCTGAGCGCCACGCGGACCCTCATTGTCAACGTCACGAACGTGAATGAGGCGCCCACGATCGATTCCGGCCCAGGCAGCTTCAGTGTCGACGAGAACACAACGACCGCGACGGTCATCGCCACCTACGAGGCGTCCGACGTGGACACGTCGATCACCCTCACGTGGTCGAAGGAGCGCAACGACGCGGGCGACTTCGTGATCACGAAGAACGCCGACGGTGAAGGCGAGCTCAAGTTCGCGAACGTGCCCAACTACGAGATACCGGCCGACGCCGGCACCAACAACGTGTACGACGTGACGGTGAAGGTGAGCGATGGTTCCCTGACCGACACGCAGAGCGTCGTCGTCACCGTCGAGGACGTCAATGAGACGCCGGTGGTCAGTGGGGACGCCGGCCCGAGCTTCGCCGAGATTGAATTCGATGTCGACGATGCGGACCTCACCGCTCCGGACTATGTGATCGGCACCTACGCCGCAAGCGACGAAGAGAATGACGACATCGAGTGGTCCGTGAGCGGCACGGACATGGCTCACTTCGCCATCGGCCCGACGACCGGCATCCTGTCCTTCAATATCCGGCCCGACTTCGAGAACGCTGTCGACATGGGCTCCAACAACACCTACGAGATCGTCGTGGAGGCACTCGACAACAATTCCCAGGGGGTAAGACGGGGGTCAAGACGGGGACGTACAACGTCACCGTGACCGTCACCCCCGTCAACGAGACGCCGGAGATCACCGGCGGAAGCGAGACACCAACCTTCGCGGAGATCGAAGGGGATGCCTCGACCGCGGACCTCGAGGTGGAGACGTACACCGCGCGCGACGAGGAAACCGAGACCATTAGCTGGTCCCTGGCCGGCACGGACGCGGGCGACTTCAGCATCAACCCCAACTCCGGCGTCTTGTCATTCGCCTCGAGGCCCAACTACGAGATGCCGGCGGATGCCGACACTGACACCACGGACAGCGTCGACGACGCCATGGACAACGACTACGCGATCATCGTGAAGGCCAGGGACACCGCCTCGAACACCCGCGATTTCCCCGTCATCGTCACCGTCACCAACGTCGACGAGACGCCCGAGGTCACCGGGCCGGCCAACATGCCCAACTTCCCGGAGACTCCCTACGATTCGATGGTCACGCCGAACGACGTCGCAACCTTCAGCGCGCGCGACGAGGAGATGCAGGTCATCACCTGGACCCTCGCCGGCGTGGACGCGGGCGACTTCACCATCACGAAGAACGCCGTTACTGGCGTGGGCGTCGTCACGTTCAACAGCCCACCCAACTACGAGATGCTGCTGGACAGCGGCTCAGATGGCACCTACGAGTTCACGGTGGAGGCGACCGACACTGCCAGTCCCTCGACGAACACCGGCACCTGGGACTATGCCGTCACCGTCACCGACATCAACGAAACGCCGGAGCTGACGGGGACCATCACGACGACCGTCACGTACGACGAGAACACGACGATCGACGTGGCGGGCTACACCGCCCGCGACGAGGAAGGCGGGGTGACCTGGTCGCTCACCGGCACGGACAGCGGCGACTTCGCCATCGACAGCGGCGGCACCGTTAGCTTCGTCGTCACGCCCAACTTTGAAGACCCGGATGACTCTAACAACGACAACGTCTACACGTTCACGGTGGTCGCCACCGACGTCGTCAGCGGGCCGACTCGCCTCACCGACAGTGAGGACGTCACCGTCACCGTTGCGGACGTGGAGGAGCCGGGCGTGATCTCGGTGAGCAACCTGAACCCGGCGGTGGGAGAGACCGTAACGTTCATGCTCACAGACCCGGACGGCGGCATCGTGACTGGTGTGTCGCCGGACGGATTCAGTTGGGTGATACAAACGCGCACACCGGGGGGTGCGTGGCAGCAGCAGGCGGTGACCAATAACATCTCGGCCTCCTATCCCTACACGGCAGATGAGGACGACACCGGCCTGGAGCTGCGCGCCGTTGTCAATGGCTACACCGACCGCAGAGGCCCGGGCAAGGACGTGGAGAGTGAGCGGACCGCCGCGATCACGGCGGATCCCATCGTCAACGCGCCTCCCCGGTTCCGGGAGGGCGGCACCCAGAGTGTCCCGGAGAGCGACGCCGGCTCGACATCGGCGTACCGGTCACGGCCACCGACCGCGATGGTGACAGCCTGACATTCGGTATCGCGGATACGGGCGATGGCGCGTTCTTCGAAATCAACCCATCCACCGGGCAGCTGCGGACCAAACAGGCACTGGACTTTGAGACGACCTCGGGGTTCCTGCTCTTTAGCATCACCCTGCACGACGGCAGGGACGCTGACGGTAACGTCGAAGCTGATCCAGTGGTGGATGTCACGTCTGCCGTCGTCATCACCATCCTGGACGTGGAGGAGGAGGGGGTCGTCACGCTCTCCACGGACGAGCCGGCAGTCGGGGTCGCGATGCAGGCCTCGCTGGAAGACGGCGACGGCAACGTGAGCGGCACGACCTGGCGATGGGCGCGGTCGGAAAACGGGCGGACCGACTGGACCAACATCGCCACGGCAACGTCGAGCAGCTACACGACATCACAGGCCGATGTGGACTTCTACCTGCGGGCCAGCGTCACCTACACGGACAACCGCGGGGGCGGCAAGAGCGCGGACGCGGTCACCGCGAACCGTGTCTTCGGCGAAAACCAGCGCCCCAACTTCCCGTCCACGGAGAACGGCCAGCGCACCGTGCCGGAGCACACACGGGCGGGCGTGAACATCGGCGCTCGCGTGGCCGCTGACGATCCCGAGAACGACAACCTGATCTACACGTTGACTGGTCCGGACGCCGCCGCCTTCAGCGTCGTTGCCAGCACCGGCCAGTTGCAAACGAGCGAGGCCCTGGACTTCGAGCTGAAGTCCAGCTACAGCTTCACGATTGAGGTTCACGACGGGCGGGACGGCTCGGGCAACCCCCCCACCATCGTGGACGACACCCAGGACGTCACGGTCACGCTGGAGAACGTGGAGGAGCCGGGGGTCGTCGCGCTCACCACGCTCACCGGGACCATCCAGGCCCGGGTCGCAGTGACCGCCGAACTCAGCGATCCCGATCAACCGAGAGACGTCGACTGGCAGTGGTCCCGCTCGCCGAACGGCAGGACCAACTGGGTCAACATCTTTGGGGGAACCATCGGCTCATACACGCCGACGTTGGATGACGTGGGCAACTACATCCGGGCCACGGCCTCTTACACCGACGGCCACGGATCGAACAAGAACGCCGAAAAAGTTTCGGCCCGCGTCGGCGACCCGCCGCCGGTCAACTCGGAGCCGATGTTCCCATCCACGGAGGATGGCCGCCGCGAGATACGGGAAGACGCCATCGACGGCACCTCTGCCGGTGCCCCGGTCCGAGCCGACGACCCGAACTCTGACGACTACCTCGCCTACACCCTGGGCGGGACGGACGCCGGTTCCTTCAGGATCACCAGCAACGGGGAATAGCGCTGGGGCCGGGCGTGTCCTTGGACTACGAAGAAGGCAGGCGAACGTACCGCGTCACGGCTTCCGTCAGCGACGAAAAGGACCAGTACGGCGACCGTGACAACGTGATCGACGACACCATCAACGTGGTCATCACCGTGACAGACGTCAACGAGGCGCCCGTGGTCAGGGGCGACGCCTCCCCCGCCTTCGTAGAGAACGCACGCACCCCAGTGGCGACCTACAGCGGCGACGACCCGGAGCGTGACATGCTCACCTGGTCGGTGACCGGCAGCACCGAGTTCTGGATCTCCAACCGGGGCCAGCTGTACTTCGTTACGCCCCCCACCTGGGAGGACCGCAGGAACACCCACCGGGTGACCGTTACCGCCACCGACGACGGCGGCCTGTCGGGGTCCCTCGCCCTGACCGTCACCGTGACCGATGGGGAGGAAGAGGGGGCTGGTCACCATCTCCCCGCCGCGCGGCTGGGCGGACAGCCAGACGCGCCTCAGAACCGCCATGGACGACGGCGATGGCAGCGTGACCGGCGCCAACTGGCAGTGGGCACGGTCTTCAAACCGTTCCAGCTGGACAGACATTCCGCGCGCAACCTTCAGCAACTACACGGCCACTGCCGACGACGTCGGCAACTACGTGCGGGCCAGCGTCACGTACACCGACCGCCGTGGCGGCAACAAGGCGGCTCGGGCCGTACTGCCGGGGCGGATTGACGATGTCAAGCCCGCAACAAATTCCGCACCAGAATTCGTGGAGGACCCGGTTACCCGCACCATCGGTCAGGGCCCGGAGGCAGGCCGGGCCATCGGCGCACCCGTACGGGCGACCGATCCGGACACGGACGACGTCCTCACCTACTCCCTGCTGACGGTCACCTGGAGCGCGCCCACCGACACTGGCAGCTCCGCGATCAGCAGCTACGACCTGCGCCATATCGAGAGCGCCGCTGCGGACAAGGAGACGGACGCCAACTGGACCGTCGAAGGGAGGGTGTGGACCTCGGGCGCCCTCTCGTACGTGCTCACGGGACTGATCGATGGCGCCGGGTACGACGTGCAGATGCGCGCCGTCAACGCCGATGGCGTCGGCGACTGGTCGGACACGTCTGCCGACACGACGACGGACCACAGCGGCATGACCTCGGCCGCCACGATCCTGGAGCTGGACTCCCCGGTGCCCGGACAGATCAACCCGGCCGACGATAGGGACGTCTTCCGGATCGTGCTCGCGGAGAGCGCCGATCTGTGGGTCTACACCAGCGGCGATCTCAGCACCAGCGGCGAACTGCTCGATGTGTTCGGGCGATTGATCGAATCCAACGACGGCGGGTACATCCCGCCCGGAGCCCAGAACTTCTCGATCCGCGCGCAGCTCTCCGCGGGGACGTACTACGTCAAGGTCGGCACCCTGCTGGAGCGCGAGACGGGGCCGTACGTGCTGCACGCCGAAGCCGTGACCCAGCCCGGCGACAGCATCGCGACCGCGACCGTCGTCGCCCTCGACTCACTGGCGCACGGCTGGTTGGACGAGGGCGACCAGCACTTCTTCAAGATCGAGCTGAACGCGGCCACCGACCTGTGGCTGCTGTCCATCGGTGAGACCGACACCAGGGGCAGGCTGCTCGACTCCAGCCAGAACCCGCTGGCCAACAACAACGACAGCGAACTCATCAATAACGAGACCGGGTTCACGATCCGCAGGCAACTGGGGGCGGGAACCTATTACGTCAGGGTGAGCGGGGGCACGACCGACAGCTCCGGTCCGTACACGCTGTCCGTTCGCGCTGTCACGGACCCGGGCGACTCCACCGCTACCGCGAAGCCTCTGAGCTTCAGGCTCCCGACGGCGGGACGGCTGAGCTCCACCAGCGACGAGGACTATTTCCGGCTGACGCTGCCGGTTCCGACCTATGTGGTCATCGTCGGTGTGTCCTACGACCACAGCACGTCGCTCACGCCCACTGTCTACGACGACCAGGACGTCGACCAGGATATCTACATCATTGCCCAGTCCGTATGGGACGCGGACGGACGTCCCGAGCGGGCGTTCTGGATCCGGGGGAGGCTGCCCGCAGGCACGTACTACGTCCGGATCAGCTCGGACGCGGGCGATAGCGGCCCGTACATGATCCACGCGCTGCCATCGGCCAGCCAGACCAGACTGGAGGAGCTGTGCAGCGGCGCCACGAGGAGTGACGCCGAGGACGTGCCGCAGGATCCCCTGTACGGCTGCCAGTGGCACCTGGAGAACTCGCGACTGTTCCCGGGCGGGGCCGGCCAGGACATCAACGCCGAGGCCACCTGGGCCATCACCAGGGGCGCCACGAGCGAGGGCGTGAGCGTGAATGTGGTGGTGGTTGATAGCGAGTTGGACTACAGGCACGACGACCTGAAGGACAGGGTCCTTACTCAATACAACCACTCCTACTTCTCCGGCGACGTGCGTGATGTATCCGAGGATGCCGTCAACCACGGTACGTCCGTGGCCGGCATCATCGCGGCGAGCGCCAACGACATCGGCGGGGTCGGGGTGGCTCCCGGAGGCGAACATCTACGGCTACGCGCTGATCGACACAGCAGCGGAGCACGACGTCACGGAGACCATCCTCCTGGCCAACGAAGCCGACGCGATGACCGCGAATCTGGATGTCACCGCGGTGTCGAACAATAGCTGGGGAGTGGGCGGCGCCGGCCTGCTTGCGTTCGCCCCCGCAGCCTGGGAGCTGGCCGTCGAGCGAGGAGCGCGGGAGGGGTACGGCGGCAAGGGAACGGTGTACGTCTTCGCGGCGGGAAACTCGGCTGGACGCGACCATGGCAACCTCGACGAGCGAGACAACCACTACGCCGTCATGGCCGCCTGCGCCATCAACTACGACGACAAGCGAGCCTCGTACTCGGAGCCGGGGGCCAACCTCTGGGTCTGCGCGCCGTCAGGCGATTTCGAACTCCCCCGGATCACGACGACGGCCAACCGCAACGTGTATACGTCTACCTTTGCCGGCACGTCAGCTTCCGCTCCCATCGTGTCGGGTGTCGCCGCGCTCGTCCGCGCCGCCAATCCGGACCTGACCTGGCGGGATGTGAAACTGATCCTCGCCGGATCGGCACGCAAGAACGATCCGTCCAGCTCCCTCTGGAGGACCGCGGGGTATCGCTATGGGTCAACGACCCAGCGGTACTCGTACAGCCACATCTACGGGTTCGGCGCGGTCGATGCCAAGGCCGCCGTCGACCTCGCGGCGGACTGGCCTCTGGTCCCCATGTGGCGCGAGATCAGCGGTACATCGGATGAACCGCTGAGGATTCCCGACGCCGCGGGCAACTCGTTTGGCGCGCTGGTGACGAGCAGCATCACGCTCGATCCCCACGTGGAATTCACCGAGTTCATCGCGCTCGAGTTGACGATGGACCACTCGTGGTACCGGGATCTGCGCATCGAGCTGACGTCTCCGTCCGGGAACACCTCCATCCTGGCCACCTCGGGCCTCTTTTTTTCCTTCGGCGAGCAGGGCCCGCATGGCACCTTCCACCTCGGCTCGGCGAGGCACCTGGGCGAGGACGCCGCCGGTACCTGGACGCTGAAAATCCAGGACCAGCAACCGGGAGATGCGGGAGTGCTCGAGTCCTGGAAGCTCACCGTCTACGGCCACGGCTACGCGCCCTTTGCCCCCGAGATCACCTCGGCGACGGGCGGCAGTGACTCCGTCACTGTCGACTGGACAGCCCCCAGCGAGGTCGGTGCGTCGGCCATCACCGGATATGACCTGCGCTACATCCGCAGCGACGCCCCGAACAAGGCCAACTCCAACTGGACGGTGGTGACGGGCATCTGGTCATCCGGCGCGCTGTCGTACGAGCGTAGCGGGCTGTCCGCGGGCACCTACTACGACATCCAGGTCCGCGCGGTGAACGATTCCGGCACCGGCCCCTGGTCCGAGACCTACCTGGCAAGCACCAGCGCGGTGGCGCCCTCGGCTCCGAGGAACACGATGACCGAGACTCGTGACGCCGGCCTCCGGGTGACCTGGCAACCGCCCTTGACCGGGGGCGTGGGCGTGGTGCGCTACGACGTCCGGCACATCCGCAGCGACGCCACGGACAAGACCGACGACGACGAATGGACCAGTCAGACCAGTGCCTGGTCCGCCTCCAGCGGGGGCGACCTGGAGTACATCATCCCGAATCTGGTGAACAACCGTCAGTACGACGTGCAGGTACGCATCGTCAACGCGCTCGGCACCAGCGCCTGGTCCAGTACGGTCACCGGAACCCCGAGGGTCCTCAACCGCAACCCGGCGTTCCCGATCAGCGAGACCGGCTCACGCAACGTCGACGAGAACAGCCACCAATTGACGCACGTCCGCGCCCCCGTCGAGGCGGTCGATCCCGACGGCGACAGCCTCACTTACACCTTGACGGGGCCCGACGCAGACCACTTCGGCATCTTCGAGCATTCCGGCGATATCGTTACCACCATCTTCGACCTCGACCACGAGGAGCAAAGCACCCACGTCGTCGTCGTGAACGTGCGGGATAGCAAGGACACGAGCGGCCAGCCATCCGACAGCATCGACGACTCCATCACCGTGACCATCAGCATCGGAGACCGTCGCTACCTACTCCGCGTTCGACCCCGACGACCCCAACCGGGGTATCGACTTCGAACTCGACTACCGCGGCGACTACACGGCCTTGAGTATCGACGAGGAGAGCGGCGTGCTCACCTTCAAGGAGCCGCCCGACGCCGAGAATCCGCGCGACGCCAACAAGGACAACATCTACGTGATCTATGTGATCGCCTACGACGCCCTGTCCGGCACCGAACTTGGTGTGGCCGTCACCGTGACCAATGTGGACGAGCCTCCCGAGGTGTCCGGCCCGGAGCAGATCACAATCGTGGAAAACAGCACCGTCCTCGTCGGCCGCTACAGCGCCACCGACCCGGAAGACCAGACCCCCGAATGGTTCCTCGCCGGGGCCGACAGCACGCACTTCGAGATCGCCGCCAACGGCGACCTCAGCTTCACCGACCTGCCCGACTACGACGTCGAGGCCGACGCCAACGGCGACAACACGTACGAGGTCACGGTGGGCGTCCGCGACAGCGCCAGCCAGACCGACACGGTCGACGTCATCGTGACTGTCACCCCCGTCGACGAGCCCCCCGATGTGTTGGGCCCCGAGCACGTCACCATCGAGGAGAACAGCAACAGGTACGTTGGCCGCTACCGCGCCACCGACCCCGAAGGATCGGCGGCCAGCTGGGAGTCGCTCTCGGGGTCCGATGCGAGCCATTTCGAGATCGCCGCGAACGGCGACCTGAGCTTCACGAGCGTGCCCGACTACGACGCGCGCGACGACAAGACATACGAAGTCACCGTGCGCGCCTCGGACGAAACCGGCCACACGGGCATCCTCGAGGTTGTCGTCACGGTCACCAACGTCGACGAGGCGCCCACCATCACGGGCGAAGCCAGCCTCGACTTCGCCGAGAACGCCACGGGAACAGTAGAAACCTACAGCGCCAGCGACCCCGATGGCGGCACCGTCGTCCCCTCCCTCGCCGGTCCCGACGCCGAGCAGTTCACGTTCAACCACGGCGTGCTGAGCTTCCGTGCGACGCCCAACTACGAAGCGCCAACCGACGCCAACGACGACAACGTCTACGAGGTCACCGTCGAGGCCGCCGACGTGGACAACGAAACAGAGCTTCCGGTGACCGTCACCGTCGGCAACGAGGACGAGGCGGGTACGCTCATGCTCTCCTCGGAGCAGCCGCAGGTCGAGACCGAACTGGTCGCCACTCTCACCGACCTCGACGGCGGCATCTCCGGAGAGTCATGGACGTGGGAGCGCCTCGACGGGGGTACGTGGACGCCCATCAGCGGCGCCACGGGTCCGCGCTACACGCCGGTGGAAGACGACTTCAACCACCGCCTGCGCGTATCGGTCACCTACACCGATGGGCATGGCATGGGCAAGAGCGAGCAGGAGGACTCGGACCACCGCGTGCAGCGCGAGCCGCCCACCAACCAGCCACCGGTCTTCGCAAGCTCGACGATGAGCCGGGCGATCGAGGAGAACTCGGGCGAGGGGACGCCCATCGAGCCAGCCGTGACGGCTACCGACCCCGACGGCCCCAACGTCGTGCTGGGCTACACGCTGTCCGGGGACGCCGCCGCCCGCTTCACCATCGGCGGCCTCTCGGGCCTGATCCGGGTGGGCGCCAGCACGCTGCTAGACTTCGAGAGCGGTCGCACCCAGTACTTCGTCACCGTCACGGCCACCGACCCCTCGAACGCCAGCGCCACCACCCCTGTCACGATCACCGTCAACAACGTGAACGAGCCGCCGATCGCGCGTGATGACCGCCCCACCACGCTCGAGGACACCCCACGCACCATCGACGTGCTGGACAACGACGACGACCCCGAGGACGAGCCGCTGACGGTCTCGCTGGGGCAGGCGCCAGGCACCGGCACCGCCATCCTCAATCCCGACAACACCTTCACCTACACGCCGAACCCCGACACGAACGGGAGCGACAGCTTCACCTACACCGTTTCCGCCAGTCCGCACACGGCCTCGGCAACCGTCTTCGTGGCGGTCGACCCGGTCAACGACGCACCGTCGTTCGCCGCGCAGACGCCTCAGCGCAGCGTTTCCGGGAGCGCCCGGGGAGGAGACCCCGTCGGCGCGCCCGTCGCCGCGACCGACGTGGACGACGAGCCGCTCACACTCACCTACTTCCTGGGCGGGCCAAGCGCCTCCGTCTTCGAGATCGAGGAGCGCACGGGCCAGATCACGGTGGCGGCGGGGGCAGTGCTCGACGCCTCGACGCAGCGCACGCACCTCGTGACCGCGACCGCCTCCGACCCCGCTGGCGCCACCGCCGAGATCGAGGTCACGATCACCGTCAGCGAGGGTCCGGTGACGCCCGTCGTCTTCCTCGGCGGTGGCCTTCCCGGCGGCGGCGGTGGCGGCGGACCGTCGGGACCCACTCCGAGCGACATCGAGTTCGAGTGGAACGTCAGCGCCGACATCGAGGAACTCGACAGCGACCACGGCTTCCCCACCGGCGCCTAGTCCGACGGCGCCACCCTCTGGCTCGCCGAGAACGGCTCCGGCGCCGACGACGCTCTCTACGCCTACAACCTGGAGAGCGGCGAACGCAGCGAGGACCACGAGTTCGGGCTGGATGAGACCAACCGCGCGCCGCGCGGCATCTGGTCCGACCGCGCGACCATGTGGGTCGCCGACAGCGGCCGCGACAAGCTCTTCGCACACGACCTCGAGAGCGGTGAACGCCTGCCCGACTCCGACCTCGAACTCTCCCGCAGCAACCGGGACGCACGCGGCATCTGGTCCGACGGCACGACGATGTGGGTGCTCGACAGCAACGCCGGTTCCCTCTTCGGCTACGAGCTGGTGAGCCGCGACATCGTGGCCGAGTACGAACTCGACTCCGCCAACGACGACCCGCGCGGCATCTGGTCGGACGGCGTCAGTGTCTGGGTCTCCGACCACATCGCAAGCGCCTCTTTGCCTACCGCCTCCCCTCACTCGCGGATGCAGCCAAGGACGAAGATGCCGAGTCCCTGGAGCTCGAGCGCGTCACTGGCGAGGAGTTCACGATGCTCTCCCGCGCCAGCAACAACAGCCCGCGCGGCATCTGGTCCGACGGCGACGTCATGTACGTCGCCGACGCCAGCGACGGCCGCGTCTACAGCTACAACATGCCCGACGCGATCGACGCCCGCCTCGCCTCGCTCACCCTCAGCGATGTCGACTTCGGCGAGTTCTCAGGCAGCCAGACCGAGTACGAGGGCGTCGCCAGCGAGGGCGCTACGGAGACCACTGTCGAGGCGTCGGCAGAGCAGCGCCGCGCGACGGTCGCGATCGAGCCCGCCGACACCGACGAGATCGCCGACGGACATCAGGTACTCCTGGACGCGGGTACCGAGATCACCATCACAGTGACCTCGGCGGACGAGAGCCACAGGAAGGTCTACCGGGTGCGCATCGGCGACGCGTCCGAGGAGCAGTCCACAGCCGTCTGCCTGAGCGGCGCCGTCACTGTCGGCTTCAGCCTCGTCGTCTACGCGGGCGGCAGTGTCGGGGACCTCGAGGCCTGCGCGCAGAGCCGCAACGTCACGGCGCTCTACGTCCCGCACGAGGGCGACTACGTGCCCTACATCCTCGGGGCGCCGGAGTTCGTGAACCTGCCGTTCCGCGAGCTGTTCCCCGACGGCGTCCCTGCCCTCACGCCACTGATCGCCAGGAGCGATGGGCCGCCCTCGGAAGACCCCGGCAGCACGGGTGACGACGGCGCGACGCAGCCCTGGCCGGACTGCCTGCGCGGCGCCATTGCCGCCGGCTTCAACCTCGCCGTCTACGAGGGCGGCAGCGTCGAGGACCTCGATGCCTGCGCTCTGGGACACGACGTCAGCGCGGAAAAAGGTGCCATGAGGATGCGCGCTTCCAGGCTGGCCGCTCTATTGGCCTTCGCCCTCTCGGTGAGCGGCGCCGCGCTGCTGGCCGGCTGCAACCCCAGTGAGCCCGCTCTGGTAACCCGGACACCGGTCGCGGCAGCATCTCCCGCGCCGGGCTCCGTGCCGACGGACGACCGCAGTGGAGTTCGGGAAGTGCCACGGAGGTCGGCCTGACGAGCACGCCAACCCCCGATGGCGCCAGTCGGGACGCCGCGCCCGCCGCCACACCCGCGCCCACGGGCACCGCCACGCCGGCGCCCACGGCCATCGCCACCGCCACCGCCACTCCGGCGCTCACGGCCAGCGCTGCGCTTACCGCCTCAGCGCTGCAGAGCACAGACACGCTCGCAGACGCCACCGCTGTCCCGGTATCGGAGAGCGATTGGGCGCCACGGCTGGGGAATGGAGCTGGGACAATCGATACCAGGAGCGCGGGCGCTTCCACGTCAAGTTCCGTACAGCAAAAGGCTTCCGCCGCTTCATCGGACTCCGGCGTGCTCTACACCTGGCAGGACGGCGACCGCACCAGGCGCGCGTGGCTGCAGACCGACCTCGTCTTGCAGCAGACCTCGGAGAACACGGCCAACGACGTCGTTGTCAGGGAGGGCCGTGCAGAGAGCATCGTCGAGCGGCAGCCACGGCATGACGGGCAGAGCACGCTGCCGGTCTTCCGCTCCGACTCGGGTTCGCTCACGACCCTGCCCGGCGGTGTGCTCCTGGTCCTGGATGGAGAGTGGAGCCAGGCCCAGGTCGATGCCTTCTTCGCCGGTCAGGGGATCACGGCGGACCGCGTCGAGGAGCAGAGCTTCGTCCCGAACGCCTTCCTCGTCGACACAGCCCCCGGGTTCCCGTCGCTCGAACTGGCGAACGCGCTGGCCGGTGAGGAGGGGGTGGTGATCTCCAGCCCGGACGGGAGCAACGAAGCAACTCACGGGAGGTACGCCGCCTGATCTCTCCGATCAGCGATCCACAACTCTTGACGATATCTCGACCCCCCCGGCCTGTCCGCGCAGAACGCCAGGCGTCGTAGGGTGATGGCGGGGTACGGGCATAGGCAGGGACGCCCAAACGAGGTGTCCACCGCCACTCCGCAGCACGTGCTCTGCCGCCGGGCCGCCATTCAGGGCGGGTAGTATGTGCGCGTCGCCGATTGCCTCGGAACCGGCGCAAGATCGTCTCGTCGCACGGGAACGAATCGCACTCGACGCCGCACCAGGGGCTGCGGCGTTGAAGCATGCTGGAGGGTTCGATGCGCGCACTCGTCGTCGGGGGCACAGCGGCTACCGGCCCTCCGATCGTGCGGCGGCTGTTGCAGCGCGGCTACGACGTGACCCTCTACCACCGCGGGCTGCACGAGGTCGACGACCTGCCGGGCGACCTCGAGCACATCCACGGCGAGCCGCACTTCGAGGAGACGATCGCGCGCGATCTCGCGGGCCGCAGCTTCGACCTGGTGGTGGCGACATACGGCCGCATTCGGCACCTGGCCGAGGCCCTCGAGGGCAAGACGCCGCGCCTGATCACGATCGGCGGGTTCCCCGTCATGAAGGGCTGGATGCACGTCCGCGATCCCCACAACGCCGAGCACGATGGGCCGGTGCTGACCCCGGGGTTCGAGGAGAACGAGCTGGAAGAGGACGGCGTCGACGCCTTCGTCGACCGCATGATGGAGACAGAGCGCGCGGTCATGGATCGTCACGCGGCCGGGTACTACGAGGCAACGCACTTCCGCTATCCGTACGTCTATGGCCCGCACAGCATCGTGTCGAGCGAGTGGCGGATTATCAGGCGCGCCCTCGACGATCGGAGGCGCTTCATCATCCAGGGCGGCGGGCTGACGCTCAGCACGCGCTGCGCCTCGGAGAACGTCGGTCACGCCATCGCGCTGGCGATCGACCAGCCTGAGCGCTCCGCCGGGCAGATCTACCACCTCGCCGATGACGTGCAGTTCACGGCGCAGCAGTGGGTCGAGCTGATCGCCGGAGTCCTGGGGTACGAGTTCGAGTTCGTCGAGATCCCGTGGAGCATCGCGCCACCGGGGCGGACGTTCGTGCCGCTCAGTGGGCAGCCGTTCCACCGGCTGATGAGCAACAGCAAGCTGCGCGGGGACCTCGGCTATCGGGACGCCGTGCGGCCACAGGACTGGGTGAGGACGACGGTCGAGTGGTGGCTCGAGCATCCGCCGGTGGTGGATGGCCGGGGCAACAACATGCGGGCGAGCGACTTCGACTACGAGGGCGAAGACCGGCTGCTCGCCGCCTGGGACGAGTTGCTGGCGAGCGCGCCGGCCATCTTCTCCGAGCGCGTGCACTTCCGGCACCCGTACCCGCATCCGAAGCAACTCGGTGACCTGCTCTGACGGACCGATCGACCGCCGCGCCGGTCAATCGACGGCGCTGCCGAACCCATCGCTGGCCCCCACTGGCAGCTGGATCCCGACCTGCCCGTCCGCTCGCCGGGGCCGCCTCCGCGCTCGGGACGCAGCAGCTCGCCCGTTCAGATCACCCGGATGGAACCCGGATAGCGCCCGACGATCTCGTCCGCGGTCAACAGCGTCATCGCCTCGATCTGCGCCTGCACGACGAGGAGGCGGTCGAACGGGTCGCTGTGAATGGGTGGCAGCAGATCCACGGCCGCGGCGTGGGCGCCCGTGATCGCTAACTCGGCATGACCGTTCTCCAAGAGCGCGCGGCGCAGCAGGCGCGGATCGACGGTGAAGTCGTCGCGCCCCAACCCGCTCTTGATGGCAACCTCCCAGAGCGACGCGGCGCTGAAGTACAGCTCATTCTCCATGTCCTCGATGAGCGCGCGCGCCGGGCCGCAGGCGTTCGGGCGCACCTGCGGCCCACAACAGGACATGCGTGTCGAGCAGAAGCCTCATCGGCGCCCCTCGAAGATCGCCTCGATCTCCTCGGCGCCCATGCGGTCGAAGTCGGGCGGCACCGAGATGCCCGGCAGAAACCCGGTCCGGCGCCTGGCAGTGGTCGGCGCCTCGAGCGATACGACGCGAACCAGCGGCTTGCCGGCGCGCGCAATGATGAAGGGCTCTCCGTCCACTGCGGCCTGCACCAGCTTCGATAGCTGCGACTTGGCCTCATGCATATTGACGACGCGCACGGCGCCCTCCAGCCACGGTTAGTCCGGTCCGATAGACTTAGTCTAGCACCGGCGACCGGCGACGACGTGCCTCGATGAAGGATCGATGATGCTCGGGGTGAGTACGCCGATGGTAGCGGTGCAGGTTCTGTCGACGTCAGGGCGGGGCGGCGACTACGATCCTCGGGAGTTCGCGGGTTCGACGTCCGCCGGGAGTGCAGAAGCCGGTCACTATGGCTCGGCCTGGGCGCCATAGGAGGCTCAGCGTGGTCATCGACTTGCGATCCGACACTGTCACCCGGCCCAGCGACGCGATGCGCCAGGCGATGGCGCGCGCCGAGGTCGGCGACGACGTGCTGGGCGACGACCCCACGGTGCAGCGCCTCGAGGAGGCCTCGGCCGAGCGTGTCGGCAAGGAGGCCGCGCTCTACGTGCCGAGCGGGACGATGGCCAACCTGCTCGCGCTGCTCGTGTACTGCGGCCGCGGCGACGAGGCCATTGTCGGTTCGGAGTCGCACATTCTCCACCACGAGGCGGTCGGCGCGTCGGCGCTGGGCGGCATCAGCCTGCGCAGCGCCGCCAACGACGAGCGCGGCCGCATCGACGCCGCCGAGCTGCGACTGCGGATCCGCGCCCCCGGCGCGGCGCCGCGGACCGCGCTGGTCTGCCTCGAGAACACGCAGAACCGCTGTAACGGCGGGGCGATCCCCCTCGACAGCATGCGCGGCGTGGCCGAGGTCGCGCGCCTCGCCGGGGCCGCGGTGCACCTCGACGGCGCGCGCATCTTCAACGCCGCGCTGGCGCTGGAGACCGACGCCGCCACGATCGCCGCGCTCGCCGACACCGTGTCTTTCTGCTTCTCCAAGGGCCTCGGCGCGCCGGTCGGCTCCGTGCTGACGGGACCGCGCGAGGTGATCGCCCGTGCGCGCGTGTTGCGTCGCCAGCTGGGCGGCGGGATGCGCCAGGCCGGCGTGATCGCCGCCGCCGCGCTCCACGCCCTCGAACACCACGTCGAGCGCCTGGGCGAGGACCACGAGCGCGCGGCGCGCCTCGCCGGCGGGCTGGCCGCGCTGCCGGGCGCCGCCCTGGAGCTCGCCGCCGCCGAGACCAACATCGTCTTCTTCGAGCTCGCTGGCGCGCTGGACGGGATCGAGTTCCGCGAGCGTCTCGCCGCCGAGGGCGTGCTGTGCAGCGGGACCGGCTCTCAGCGGGTGCGGATGGTCACGCACCTCGGCGTCGGCGACGCAGCCATCGATGCGGCCGTTGCGGCCACCGGCCGCGTGATCGAGTCGATGCGCGCCGCCTGAGCACCGCGCGATGCGCCGCTGTCCGGGAGCTGGGCTTCGGGATCTCATGACGGAAGCCCCCGGAGGCACCGGCCAGATTCAGAGCCGTCCCCATGCTGGTCGATGGCACGCGCCCGCTCGGTCTGACCTGCGAAGTGCATGCGCTCGTCGCGAGCGTCCTCGCACTCTTCCCTGACCGCGCCGCCGCCGTTCGTGCGGTTGCCGTACCGCTCGCGGGGAGCAAGACACGCGGTTCACTGGATAGTCCGTGATTAGACGTATGTTGCAGTAGTCCAACCATCCGAGGCGACAACTCCTATCAGGTGAATGAGCCTGGCGGGATGTAGCTGGGGGCCGGCGCTGGCGATCGAGGGTCACCAACGAGACGGACCAGACTGATGCGCTTCCCTGGCAGCCTGCGCCTGAGGGGCCACCATCGGCCGCGGGCCGTCCTGGGCGGCTTGCTGATCCTTGTCGCCCTGCTCGCGTCCGTCGAGCCGAGTTCGGGGCAGACCACCCCGTCGACACCGCCGGCCTCGCCGCTGGGTCTCACGGGGACCGCGGCCATCCGCTCGGTGACGCTGAGCTGGGACGACCCGGGCGACGCCAGCATTACCGGCTATCAGGTGCTGAGACGTAACCCGGCGGTCGACGCGGCCGCCGTGTTCCAGATCGTGATCGCCGACACGGGCAGCACCGCCACCTCGTACGTGGATACCGCGGTGCAGCCGTCGACCCGCTACGCGTATCGGGTCAAGGCCCGCAACGCTGCCGGGTTGGGCCCCAGGAGCAGCTTCACCCGGGTGGACACTCCCTACTGGGATACGGATGCGACCAGGGACGAAGCGATTGATTTGGGCGACCTCACGCTGCATGAGCGCAGCGCTCGCGACGACAGCGTGGACGGCGCGCAGGACGTGGTCGACTACCACCGCTTCACGCTGAGCGCGGCCAAGCAGGTGGGACTGGGTCTGCGGCGGCAGGACGCCGACGGTCACCTCTACCTCGAGGACGCGGGCGGCGCCGTGCTGCACAGCGGCGAACGCGGGGCCGAGGCGGACGAATGGATTGCCGAGACCCTGCAGGCGGGAACGTATTTCGTGCGGGTGGAGGCACAGGAGGCGGGCAGCAACGAGTACCGGCTGCGCTATGGCGTGACCGCGCCCGAGCCCAACAGCGCGGCCACCGGTCAACCCGCTCTCACCGGCACGGTGGCGGTAGGCGAGACACTGACCGCGGACACGTCGGGGATCAGCGACGCCAACGGGCTCTCGAACGTTGTCTTCGCGTTCCAGTGGATCCGTAGCGCAGACGGTACCGACACGGAGATCGCGGGCGCGACCGGCTCCAACTACACGCTCACCAGCGCCGACGAGGATCACGCGATTCAGGTGCGGGTGACCTTCACCGACGACGACGGGTACGAGGAAACCCTGACCAGACGCAGTAGACCTGGAGCCCGAAGAAACCGTGGTCTGGTCAGCCACGATCACGGTGGCGCGGCCGAGGGCTACGTCCCGGAGTTCGCCGGCTTCTCGCTGTGGGGCGATGACATCGGCGCGCTCTCCAGCAGCAGCTTCGATCTGGACGGCCGCCCGCATCGCGTGCTGACCGTCCTGCACTTCGCGGGTGGGCTCTCGTTCAACGTCAGCAGAGCACTCCCCGGCGACTTCACGCTGACGCTCGACACGCAGGAATTTGCGGCCAGCGACAGTCGCATCCCCTCCACGCCGGCGCGGGGCCGCTACTGGTGGGAGACGGGCAGCCAGGGCTGGCAGGACGGTGACACGGTCGACGTCAGCCTGACGCTGCGGGCGGGCTCGGGCAGCCTGGCCGGGCGAGCACTCGCGCCGCCCGTGGCCTATGTGAGCAACGCGCCCGAGGCGCATGACGGCACAGCTTCGTTCACCCTGCGGTTGCAGTTCACCGAGGAGGTGGACATCGACGCGGAGACGCTGCGGGACCACGCCCTCGAGGTGACCAACGGGGCGATTTCCTCGGTCACGAGAGCGTCCGCGGGCTCGAATCGAAACTGGGACGTCAACGTGCAGCCTGATGGTTCCGGCGACATCGCCATCGTCCTCGCCGCCGGACTGAACTGTGTCCTGCCCGAAGCCGTGTGCACCACCGACGGCCGGCAACTGCTGAATCGCCTCGAGCTGACCATCCCCGGCCCGGCCGTGGACGATGCCACCCTGAGCGCGCTCAGCGTGAGCGGCGTGACGCTGAGTCCAACGTTCAGCGCGGATGAGGCGTTCTTTACCGCGGAAGCGGGAGCGGCGCTCACCACCGTGACCGTGGAAGCAGAGGCGACCAACCCCGCAGCGCAGGTGGAGATCCTTCCGGCCGACGCCGATAGTGCCGCGGCCGGACACCAGGTGACGCTCGACGCGGACGGCGACACCGCCGTCACGATCGTCGTGACGGCCGAGGACGGGACGACGCTGCAGCGTTACTGGCTCGTGATCAGCCGGGCAGCGGACCCCGCAGCGACCCAGTCCGACACGGCGTCGGCGCGCCTGAGCGGGCTGGCATTGAGCGGGTTGGGGACGATCTCGTTCGCGGCCGATCAGACGCGCTATCAGCTGCCGGCCACGCCCGGTGTAAGCGAAACCACGGTCGTGGTCAGCCGCGCGGAGGCGGGGGCGACGGTCGAGGTGCTGACCGTGCGCAGCGACGATACGACGCTGGTCTTCGACCGCGCCGACGCCGATGACGGCACGTCCGGTCACCAGGCGACGCTGTCGGACAGCGGCGACACCCTGATCCTGGTCCGCGTGACGTCGGCCGACGGGCGTCGCCAGGGGACCTATGTGGTGCTCGCGCAGGGCGCGACCCAGCAGCAGACCAACACGCAGGGCTCCGCGAACCTGCTCCGCGCGCTCGCCAAGGAGACCGGGCAGAGCGCCAAGGGCGCGTCGGTCGTGAAGAGCAGCGACGCCTTGCCCACGCTCAGCGCGCTGGGCCTGACCGGGCTGACGCTCAGCCCCTCGTTCGCCGCGGCAACCACCAGCTACACGGCCTCGGTCGCGGCCGATGTCTCACAGGTGACGCTCTCGGCGACGGCGACCGACGCGGATGCCGAGCTGCTGATCGCGCCGGCCGACGCCGACCCCAACACGGCAGGCTGGCAGATCGCATTGGCCGAGGCGAAAGCCGGCGGTGACCCTGCCACGACGTCGATCGCCGTGGTTGTCCTCTCGGCCGACAAGCTCAAGCTGAACGCTTATGTGATCACCGTGTCACGCGCCGCGCCCCCCTCGGACGACGCCACCCTGAGCGCGCTCTCCGTCGACGGCGCCACACTCAGCCCGGCGTTCGCGTCCAACATCTCCAGTTACCAGGTGAGCGTCGCCTCCGACGCGACCTCGGTCACGGTCAGCGCGACAGCGAATCACGCCTCCGCCACCGTGGTGATCAGCCCTGCCGATACCGACGCGAACACAGCCGATCACCAGGTCACGCTCGGCAGCGGCGCCACCGACGTTACGGTGACGGTGACTGCCGCGGACGGCGTCACGACCAGGAACTACACGCTGACCGTCAGCCGCGAGGCGAGCCCACAGGACGCCACGCTGAGCGCGCTGTCGCTGAACGGGGTCGAGTTCACGACCGCGTTCGCCGGCGACACATACTCATAAGCGGCCGAAGTGGGTCCGGACGTCTCCGAATTCACCCTGTCGCACACCACCAGCCACTCGTCGGCGACTGTCCTTGTCATCCCGGCCGATGCCGACGCCAACGCGCCCGGCCATCAGGTGACGCTTGGAGCAGCCGCGGACGGGGAACCCTCGACGACGAACATCGCCATTCTCGTCACCTCCGCCGATACCAGCGTCACGCAGACCTACGCCGTACAAGTCACCCGTCAGGCGGAGAACGTGCTTGAGGCACTGCTGCCCGAGGGATGCGTGCTGAGGGCGCTTAGTGGATCAGACGGCCACTACACCGTCGGCGGCAGATGGCGTCCGAAGTGTCCGTCGATCGTCGAATTCCGGGAGCGGACCAGCACCACTCCCAGCGATCCCCTGGACAAGGGCTTCGCACACTTCTATGAGCTCAGCATCGATGAATACAGCAGTGTGGTCCTGAAACTGACCGGCTACGACACGAGTCACCACTACGTGCTCCGCGACGCGACCGGCGCACAGATCGACCACGTCTTCTACCACATTGAGTACCCGGGACAACCCTGTCACGGGTTCGGGATCCCCTGCGCCTGGTACTCGCGGCTTCGAGCCTACGTGGAGCCAGGCCAGTATCTCCTTGAGATCGTCCAGCACTACACCTACGACAGGAGACAGCGCTTGTACGGATTGAGAGTGAACGTCGTTGCCGATCTCGGTGCGCGCGCTGAGGCTGAAGCGGACTTTGCGGCCGACACAACGACGACTGCGACGGTCGAAGTCGGCGTGTCGGCATTCGGGCGCATCCAGGTGGCCGGGGATCAGGACTGGTTCGCCATCACGCTCGACGCGCAGGAGGACTATGAGATCTACGTGCGAGGCGACCACAAGAAGCACGGCTCGCTTATGGATCCCGTCCTGGAGGGTATCTACGACAGTAGCGGGAACAAGATTCAGGGTACGGACAACGACAACGACGGTCTGGGGACGAACAGCCAGTTGCGCTTCCAGGCGCCCTCGGCCGGCACATACTACGTTGCCGCCGCGGGCATGGGCGCCAATGTCGGCACCTATAACCTTGCGGTTGAAGAGCCGGACGACTACTCGCAGGACACGGAGACCGCCGGTTCCGTCCCCATAGGTGGCTCCATCACCGGAATGCTGGCTCCGGCCGACGATGTCGACTGGGTAGCCGTCCCGGTCGTGGTGGGCCGCACGTACCGATTCGACATCGAGGGCGTCGACACGGGACAGGGAACGCTGCCCGATCCTGTACTGCTCGGCGTGTATGACGCGGACGGGGCCTTGCTGGGCCTGGAGTACACGGGAGACCGCGGCACGAGGAACGACGACGGTGGCGAGGGCCGCAACAGCCGGTTGGAGTTCTCGATCGAGCGTGTCGGACATCACTACCTCGCCATCGGCGGCAAGGGCGCGAGGGGAAGCTATCGCGTGACGGCCACAGAGTTGGTGGGTGACATCGCCGCGGATACCAGCACCACGGGCTTCATGTACAGCTTCTCGCGCACATACGGGAACGTCGACACGCCCGGCGATGTGGATTGGTACGAGGTTCGGTTCTACAACACCTGGTTCAGGATCGATCTGGTAGGAGTGGCCAGTCCCTCCGGTCAACTCGAAGATCCCTATCTGGTGGGGATCTATGACGGCCACGGCGTGCTCATTCCCGGTACCAGCAATGACGACGGAGGGGCGGGAACCAACAGCCGGCTCTATTTCAAACCCACCGCCGGTTACTACTTCGTAGCTGTCGGAGGCGCGAACGGATCAGTGGGCACGTTCAAGTTGTCGAGCTACTTGACGACCGACCCAAACGAGTAGGACGCCATCCCTTGTGACTGGACCCCGGTTCTTCCGATGGTAGCAAGACCTGCCTCCTCGACGACCTCGAGCAGCGGCACCTGGACGCGGATCCCGGCCTCCCCAGGCGCGACCTCGAAGCGGGCCTCGAGGGCCTGACACGGGAGCGCCCGGCAGCCAGCCCAACATGCGAGTTCGCGGTGCGGCGATTCGCGGGTCCCGACCTCAGGGCACCGGCTCCCCGGCGTCGGCTCGAACCACGAACGTAGAGCTTGTCGTGGCGTTGTGAGGGGGGCGATGACGCGAGCACGTGTGTCTCCTGACGAGCACGCGCTCCCGCCGGATCAAGCCGATCGTCGATGCCTGACGGTTGCGGGCGGTCAGTTGCTCTTGGCGATCAGCGGCGTGACGGACCCGAGGCCATCTGGGAAGAGCTCCCAGAAGGGCCGGTTCACGAAGCCGGGCGCGCCGAGGATGTAGGGCACGTATTCGCCGTCGATCAGGGCGTAGAGGGCCGTGACGCTGCGGCTCTGCGCGCAGGCAGCGAGGTCATCGACGCTGCCGCCCTCGTAGACGACGAGGCTGAAGCCAACCGTGACGGCGCCGCGCAGGCAGGCGGCTGTGGACTGCTCCTCCTCGGCCGCGTCGCCGATGCGCACGCGATAGACCTTCGTGCGGCTGCCGTCGGCCGAGGTGACAGCGACGGTGATCTCCGTGCCGTCAGCGATAGCCGCCTGATGGCCGTCAACGTCCTCGTCGCTGTCGACCGGCTCGATCACGACCGTGGCCTGGCGCTGCATCGCCTCCGCCTCGACGGTCGTCTCGGTCGCGCCCTCGGTGGCGATGCCCTCGTACTCGGTCTGGCTGGGCGAGAACTCGCCGAAGTCGACGTCGCTGAGGGTGAGCGAGGCGAGGCGGGCGTCGGTGGCGTCGGGCATGTTGTAGGTGTAGACCTTGCCGTCGCTCGCGTCGGCGACGTACATCACGTCGCCGACGGACCAGAGGCCGCGCGGGCTGTTGTTGCCGGCGCGGGAGAGCCTGGTGAACTCCTCGTCGCGGACACGGACGAGCTCCTTCGCACCCTCGGCCTCCTCCTCGTCGAGCGCGGGGAGGCGGTAGGCGAAGAGGCGCTTGGCGATGTGGTCGGAGACCCAGACGGTGACGCCGTCGGACCAGATGCCGCGCGGGTCGTCGTTGGCGGAGTCGAGGGCATACTCCGCAAGCAGGTCACCGCTGGCGAGGTCGTAACCGAAGAGGGAGCCGCCGTTGTCGTCGAGCACCCACATCGTCACGTCATCGGACCAGATGCCGCGGGCGTCGCGGTTGTCGCGCGGCAGTGCGAAGTCGGAGTCGGGAAGACGCTCGCCGCTCGCGAGGTCGTGGGCGAAGAGCTTGTCCGGGCCGCTGTCGGAGACCCAGATGGTCGAGCGATCGGACCAGACGCCGCGAGGTGCGCGGTTGGTCTGGTCGAGCTCGAACTCGCGGTCCTCGACGCGTTCGCCGCTCTCGAGGTCGTAGGCGTAGACGGCGTCATCGGCACCGTCGCCGTTCTCAGCGAGCCAGAGCGTCGTGCCGTTGGACCAGAGGCCGGTGGGGGAGCCGTGGCCGCTGGCGAGTTCGTCGATGTCACGGGTGACGTTCCACTCGAACTCGATGTCGCTGGGGGTCGGGCCGGACGGCCCGCCGCCGCCGCCCCCGCCGAGGGAGACGGGAGGGCCGCCCTCCCCCATCGTGATCGTGACGACGGTGTCGTTCGTGCTGCCCGCCGTGACGCCGGTGGGCAGCGTGCCGAAGCCGATCGCCACGCTCTCGCCGCCGTCGTCATCGGTGTCCTCGGTCGCGCTGAAGACAAAGGCCTTCGAGGTCTCGCCGCTTGCGAACGTGATGCTCGCGGGCACGATCGTGTAGTCGGAGGACGATGCTCCGTTCTGGTTGGCCGTCGTCAGCGGGATCGTCACCGAGCGCTCTGGGTCCGCGCTCAGCGAAACAGTGACCGCTACCGTGTCGCCCTCCGTGGCGGTGTACATGGCCGAGCCGAAGCTCGCCGTCACCTGGGGGTCGTCATCGTCGGTGATGCTGACCGTCGTCGCGGCTGTGCTGCCCACCGTGACGCCCGTGGGCAGCGTGTCGAAGCCGATCATCACGCTCTCACCGTCATCGTCGACCGTGTCCTGGGTGGCGCTGAACGCGAACGTCTTCGAGGCCTCGTCGCTTGCGAACGTGATGCTCGCGGGCACGATCGTGTAGTCGGAGGACGATGCTCCGTGCTGGTTGGCCGTCGTCAGCGGGATCGTCACCGAGCGCTCCGGGTCCGCGCTCAGCGAGACAGTGACCGCGACCGTGCCGCCCTCCGTGGCGGTGTACGTGGCCGAGCCGAAGTTCACCGTCACCTGCGGGTCGTCAGCGTCCGTGCCGTCCACCGACCGCACTCCCTCGGGCGGCGGCGGCCAGCAAGCGACAGTCCCTTCGGTCCTGATGGCGCAGCCGTTATGGGATTTGACGGCAAGGGCGGCGAAGGTTCCCGTGGGCGTGTCGGTTTGACCCCTAACGTTGTTTCCCCAGCAGGTGATGGTGTTGTCGCTCCTGATGGCGCAACTGTGAAGGGTTCCGACCGAGAGGGCGGTGAAGCTGCCGGCGGGCGCATCAGCCTGCCCGTCGTCGTTGAGTCCCCAGCAGGCAAGGGAGTCGTCGGTCTTGATGGCGCACGTGTGATCCTCACCAACGGCAACTGTCTTGTAGGCGCCGGCGGGCGCATCAGCCTGCCCGTCGTCGTTGAGTCCCCAGCAGGCAAGGGAGTCGTCGGTCTTGATGGCGCACGCGTGATCGTCACCAACGGCAAGTGTCTTGTACGCGCCGGCGGGCGCATTAGTCTGCCCGTCCTGGTTGCGGCCCCAGCAGGCAAGGGAGTCGTCGGTCTTGATGGCGCACGCGTGATCGTCACCAACGGCAAGTGTCTTGTACGCGCCGGCGGGCGCATTAGTCTGCCCGTCCTGGTTGCGGCCCCAGCAATCGATGGTGTCGTCGGTCTTGATGGCGCACGTGTAGTAGTTGCTGAAGGCGAGGGCTTTGTGGGCGCCGCTGGGCGGGTTGGTCAGACCATGGTGCCCGTATCCCCAGCAGGCGATGGTGCCGTCGGTCTTGATGGCGCAGGTGTGGAGGTCGCCGGGGGCGAGGACTTTGTAGGCGCCTGCGGGCGCAGCGGTCTGCCCGAACGCGTCGTACCCCCAGCAGGCAATGGTGTCCTCCGTGGCGATGGCGCACGTGTGATCGTAGCCAGCCGTGAGGGACTTGTATGCGCCCGCGGGGGCGTCCGTCTCGCCGACATCGTTGTGCCCCCAACAGTCGATGGTGTCATCGCTGGCGATCGCGCACGTGTGATCGTCGCCGGCATCAATGGCCCGGTAACTGCCGGCGAGTTCGCCGTTCAATGCAAAGGGGCTTCTTCCCCAGCAGTCGACCGTTCCGTCAGTTGCGACCGCGCAGGTTAGCTCAAGACTGAGGGACAGGGCCTGGTAGGTGCCCGCAGGTGCGTCGGTTTCCCCGTCGCTGTTGCTTCCCCAGCAAGCGACGGTGTCGTCCGTTCGGATAGCGCAGTATCGATTGGAGCCAGCGGCGATGGCTTTGAACGTGCCCGCCGGGGCATCTGTCTGCACCGATGTGTTTTCCCCCCAACCGGCGATAGTGTCATCGGTGGCGATAGCGCAGGTGTGATGGTACCCGGCGACAAAGGTCTTGTAGGTGCCTGCCGGGGCCCTTGTCTGACCCCTATCGTTCCATCCCCAGCAATCGATGGTGTCGTCCGTTGCGATGGCGCAATTGTGAACCTGACCGGCCACCACAGCCTTGTAGACGCCGTTCGGCGGGTTAACCAAACCCCCTGTCGGGGTAGCCCCAGCAGGCGATGGTCCCGTCGGTTCTGAGGCCGCAGGTGTGCTCCCAGCCGATGGTGAGGGCTTTGTAGGCACCCGCCGGCGCACCGGTCTGCCCGAACGCGTTGTACCCCCAACAGGCGATGGAGTCGTCAGTCGCAATGGCGCACGCGTGACGAGATCCCGCGGTAACGCTCCGATACGTGCCGGCCGGCGAGTTCAACTGCTCGCTGTCGTTGCTTCCCCAGCAGTTGATGGCGCCATCAGTGGTGACGCCGCATGTGAAACGGCCACCCAGGGCGACTGATTTGTAGGTACCCGCGGGCGGCCTGCTCATTCCGTTGTCGTTGCTGCCACAGCAACTGATGGTGCCGTCGGTGGCGATGGCGCACGTGTGCCAGATGCCGGCGCTCACGGTCGTGTAGGTCCGGCCCTCGTCGGCGGCAGCGACAGACGGCCGGGTGACAGCGCTGCCTACCCCTGACAACACCCCGGCAGCGAGGAGCAGCGCCACAGCGAGACGAGCGGCGCAGGTGCGTCTGGAGGAGGACATCCTGCGTGCTTTCGAGTGAGACGGACCTCTGGGTCTACGCCAGCGGCAGCGACGATACGGCCGGCGAGGTGCAGCGTTCGGATGGGCTCGTGCTCGCCTCCAACGACGACGGCATCCTGTTGGACGGGCGGCTGAACTTCTCGATACGCGCGGAGCTCCCGGCGGGGACCTACTACGTCAGGGTCACGAGCTTCGAGGCGCGCGACACCGCCTCGTACACGATCCACGCCCGGATGGTGACGGACCCGGGCGACACGAAGGACACGGCGACGGCGGTCTCGCCGGACTCCATGACTCCGGGGCGGATCAGTCCCGAGGGCGGCGGCGACGGCGATGCGGACTACTTCAAGCTTGAGCTGAACAGTGCGGCGGACATCTGGGTCATGGCCGTCTGCGACATCGACACCGTCGGCGAACTGCTCGATGCCGACGAGAACGTCCTGGTCGAGCACGATGACAGCGAGTTCGTGGACAACGAGAAAGGGTTCATGCTCCGGCGGCAGCTCGCAGCAGGCGCCACCTACTACATCAAGGTCACGGGCTACAACGAGGACGACACCGGGAGGACGCGATAGTAGACGGCGTGACGAACGGCTTCGGCGGGAAGGGCGTGTTCTACGTCTTCGCCGCCGGCAACGGTCACGCCGAGGGCCACGACTCCAACCTCGACGAGTACGTCAACCACTACGGCGTCACCGCGGTCTGCGCCGTCAACCACAACGACGTGCGGGCCGCGTACTCGGAGCGGGGCGCGAACCTCTGGGTGTGCGCCCCGTCCGGTGACGGGACGCGCGACTTGCCGGGGATCGCGACGACGAGGAACGGCGACCGTTATACGGCTTCGTTCAGCGGTACCTCCGCTTCCGCCCCGATCGTGTCCGGCGTCGCCGCGCTGGTGCGCGCCGTCAACTCCAACCTGACCTGGCGCGACGTGAAGCTGATCCTCGCGGCCTCCGCCCGCAAGAACGACGCTTCCAACAGCGGCTGGGAGCAGGGTGCGCGGAAGTACAGCCCGACCGGCGAGTCGACCAGCGCGCGCTACAACTTCAACCACGAGTACGGGGATCGCCAGGTCGAGGTCACCCGACTCCACCTCGATCTCGCGAAGCTCAGGGAGGGGGTTCGTCCAGCTCTGCGCCAGGGCAACGGCGGCGCCGGCGTCCACCACGCCGAAGCCGCGCGGTGAATGGCGCCGGCGCGGGCCCGTGGTCCGCGGTCACCGACGGCAAACCGGAGTTCACGAACACCGAACCGAAGTTCCCGGGCAGCGAGAGCGGCGAGCGCAGCGTGGACGAGAACACGCCCGCGGGACGCGACATCGGCTCGCCCGTCAGCGCGCGGGACGACGACCTCGATGCGCTGACGTACACGCTCGGCGGCGGCCTCGGGTCGTACTTCGACATCGTCGAAGGGACGGGCCAGCTGCGGACGCGGGAACCCCTCAACCACGAGGGCACGTCGAGCTACAGGGGCACCATCTCCGTCAGCGACGGCAAGAACGCCGACGGCGAGGCGGACACCGCGATCGACGCCGTCCTCCCGGTCACCATCAGCGTCGAGGATGTCCCCGAAGCTCCCGAGGTGTTCGGGCGAGCCAGCATCGACATCCCGGAGGACAGCGGCCGCTTCGTGGAATCGTACTTCGCGAGCGACCCCGAGGGTGGCGCCGTCGGCTTGTCACTGGAGGGGGCCGACAGCGGCGACTTCGAGGACGTCAGCAGCGGCGTGCTGCGCTTCCGCTCCACGCCCGACTACGAGTCCTCGACCGACTCGAACCGGGATAACACCTACCTCCTGAGGGTGAGGGCCACGGACGGGACAAACACGGGCACGCTGGAGGTCACCGTCAACGTCACCAACGTCGAGGAAGCCGGGGCGGTCACGCTCTCGTCCCGGCAGCCGCAGGCCGGGACGCCACTCACCGCCTCCCTGACCGACCCCGACGGGCGCATTTCCGGGCTGACCTGGTCATGGGAGCGCTCGGCCGTTGGCAGTCAGAGCAACTGGTCCTCGATCACCGGCGCGACCGGTGCGAACTACACGCCATCGGACGACGACGTGGGACGCTACCTCCGGGTCACGGCCTCGTACAGCGACGGGGAGGATTCCGGGAAGAACGCCCGCGCGGTCTCGAACTGCTCGCGGAGTACGAGCTGGACGGCGCCAACGACGACCCGCGCGGCATCTGGTCCGACGGCGTCACCGTCTGGGTCTCCCACCACGGCGCCAAGCGCCTCTTCGCCTACCGCCTCCCCTCGCTCGACGAGGAGGAGGACGAGGGCGAGGGCGAGGGCGAGGAGGACTCTGCCGAGCCCGTCGCGCTCGAGCGCGTGCGCGACGAGGAGTTCACGAAGCTGAGCAGGGCGAGCAACAACAGCCCGCGCGGCCTCTGGTCCGACGGTGACGTGATCTACGTCGCCGACGAGAGCGACGACAAGGTCTACAGCTACAACCTGCCGGACGAGATCGACGCCCGCCTCGCCTCGCTGTCGCTCAGCGACATCGACATCGGCGAGTTCGCACGCAGCCAGACCGAGTACGAGGGCGTCCCGGCGGAAGGCGTGACCGGGACCACCGTCGAGGCGGAGCCGGCGCAGCGCCGCGCGACGGTCGTCGTCGCCCCGGCCGACAGCGACGAGGACACCGACGGCCACCAGGCCGCCGGCCCCGGCGGCTCGGAGGTGACCGTCACCGTCAGCTCGCCCGATGGCAGCCGCACGCGCGTCTACCGCGTGCGCATCGCCGGCGCAGCCGAGGAGGAGCAGTCCACGGCCGTCTGCCTGCGCGGGGCCATCACCGTCGGGTTCAGTCTCGTCGTGTATGGGGGCGGCAGCGTCGAGGACCTCGATGCCTGCGCGCAGAGCCGCGAAGTCACGGCCCTCCACGTCCCGTACGAGGGCGAGTACGTGCCGTACATCCTCGGCGCCCCGGACTTCGTGAACCGCCCCTTCCGCGAGCTGTTCCCGGACGGCCTGGCTCCCATCACACCGCTCATTTCCAAGAGCGACGGGCCGTCGACAGCCCGCTCCGAGAACGATGACCAGGCAGCCAACTAGCCTGATGACGAGGTGGACATCTCGACCCGGATCTCGGCCTCGCCAGGCGCGACCTTGATGTGGGCATCGAAAGCCTGAGCCAGCAGCACGAGTTCGTCCCCATCGGCTCGCCCCACCTCACGCACCTCGGCGTCGGCGACGCGGCCATCGATGCGGCCGTCGCGGCCACCAGCCGCGTGATCGAGTCGATGCGCGCCGCCTGAGCGCCGCGCCGCACTGCTGCGCGCCGCTGCCGACCCGCTGCAGCGGGCCGGGCGGGAGCGAGGGCGCCTTGAGCGTCACCACGCCACGACGCTGTCCGGCAGCAGGGTCAGCAGCGAGTTCGCGCCGCTGCCGGGCACAATCTCTACCATCAGCGGCACACCGCGCCGAAAACCGCTTCGCGGCTGCCGGGCCTTGGTGGGCAGGAGGGACACGATGCGGGTCTACGCCTCGACCGACCCGAACATGCCGCTGGAGGAGGTCGGCCCCTACGCACAGCGCGTCGAGCGCATGGGCTTTGACGGTCTGCGAGTGCCGGAGACGATCCACGACGGGCTCATGGTCTCGTTGCTCGCGCTCGAGCACACGACGCGGCTGCACGTGCGGAGCTCGGTGATCCTCGCCTTCCCGCGCAGCCCGATGGTGGTGGCGTATGCGGCATGGGACCTCCAGCGCATGTCGGGCGGGCGCTTCGGGCTGGGGCTCGGCACGCAGATCCGCGCGAACATCGAGGGGCGATTCTCCGTGCCCTGGCGCGCGCCGGTGGCGCGCATGCGCGAGTACCTGCAGGCGCTGCACGCAATCTTCGCCGCCTTCCAGGAGGGGACGGGCCTCGCCTTCGAGGGGGAGCACTACCGCTTCACGCGCCTCCAGCCCTACTTCAACCCCGGCCCGATCGAGGCGCCGCCGCCTCCGCTCACTCTCGGAGCGGTGAACCGCCGGCTGTGCGAGCTGGCGGGCGAGCTCTGCGCTGGCCTCGTCACCCATCCGACGAACTCCAGCCCGCGCTATCTGCGCGAGGTCACGCGGCCCGCGCTCGCCGCGGGCGCTGAGCGCGGCGGGCGCCGCCTCGAGGAGATCGAGCTCGTCGCCGGCGCCCCGATCATCACCGGGCACGATGCGGCTGAGCTGGCGCTGGCGCGCGATTCGGCGCGGCGCAGCCTCGCCTTCCTGTACTCGACGCCCATGTACTGGCCGACGCTCGAGGCGCACGGCTGGGGAGACCTCGGGCAGCGCTTGCGCGAGCTGACGCGCGAGGGCCGCTGGGACGACCTTCCGGCCCTGCTTGGTGACGAGGTGCTCGACGCGCTCGTGCCGCAAGGGACGTACGCCGAGATCGCGGACGTGCTGCTCGATCGCTACCGGGGCCTGGCGGACGGCCTCGGGCTCGCTCCGCCGGAGGATCCGGCACACGACGGCGAGGTCGCAGCGGTGATCCGGCGGCTACAGGCGGGGTAGCGCCCGGCCGCCGGCGGCGTACGATTGGTTCCTGCCGGTGTAGCGCGTCGCGAGGCAGGCTCGTCGCGAGCGGGCCGGGCCCGCCGCGAGTCAGGAGCATGTCCGATGGCAGCGCCCCTCGACGGGATTCGGGTGCTCGAGGTCGCGAACTGGCTTGCCGCGCCGGCCGCCGCCGCCCTCATGGCCGACCTCGGCGCTGATGTCGTGAAGGTCGAGCCTCCCGGAGGCGACGCCTTCCGCGGTGTGCTGCAGACGAATTCGCCGGACGCGGAGATCCTGCCGGGCTTCGAGCTCGACAACCGGGGCAAGCGCTCCGTTGCGGTGGACCTGGAGCGTTCCAGCGGCCCCGCTCTCGTGCGGCGGCTGTCGGCCGGCGCGGACGTTTTCATCACCAACCTGACTCGCCATCGCGTGGAGCGGTACGGCCTCGGCTTCGAGGAGATCCGCGCCGTGAGCCCTCGGGTTGTCTACGTCGCGTTCAGCGGCTACGGGTCGCGCGGCCCGGACGCGGACCGCGGGGGCTTCGACTACCTGGCGTTTTGGGCGCGCTCCGGGATCATGGGCGCGCTCGGTGAATCGAGCGACGCGCCCGTGATGGCGCGCGGCGGGCAGGGCGACCACACGACCGCGCTCAACATCCTCGCCGCGACGCTCGCCGCGTTGCGCCTGCGGGACCAGACCGGCGAGGCGCAACGCGTCGAGGTGACGCTCCAGTTGACCGGAATGTGGACCATCGGCACGGATGTGCAGAACGCGCTGCAGTCGGCCGCGCAGCCCGCGAAGGTCGACCGGCGCTCGCCCTGGAACCCGCTCGCCAACAGCTACCCGACACGCGACGGCCGCTGGCTGCTGCTGATGATGCCGCAGGCCGAACGCTACTGGCCGCGCCTCTGCGAGGCGATCCGCGAGCCCGGCTGGGCCGGCGACGAGCGCTACGACTCGATCGGGAAGCTGCTGGCTCGCGCGGCGGAGCTCGCCGAGGCGCTGGAGCAGCGGTTCCTGGGCGAGGACCTCGATATCTGGAGAGCCCGCCTCGACGAGGCCGGCTGCCTCTGGGCGCCGGTCGCGGAGCTCCCCGAGGTGATCCGTGACCCGCAGCCTCGGGCGATGGGGGCGTTCGCCACCATCGAGCATCCGCGCGCAGGCCCATTCGAGATCCTGAACGCCCCGTTCCGGATCGAGGGCGCGGACATCGCGGTTCGCGGGGCCGCGCCGGACGTTGGCGCGCACACACACGAGGTGTTGCAGGAGGCAGGCCTCAGCGACGAGGAGATCGCGCAGCTCGCTGCCAGCCGCATCCTTGGCTAGAGCGCGGACCGCGCCCGTCGCCGGCGCTCCCGGCCACGACGCAGCCGCCCTCCGCTATCGCCTGCGCTGCCCGCGTGCTCAACTGGTTGGGGCGCCGCTGAGACGGCAGTCCCGAGCCTGACCTCACCCGGAGCCCGCCATCACAACCTCTCCCACCCTCGCAACCCCTCGTACCGGTGCGCGCGCCGCCCGCGAGGACATCCGCAACGTCGCGATCATCGCCCATGTCGATCACGGCAAGACGACGCTCGTCGATGCGTTGCTACGCCAGTCGGGGCAGCTCGACGCGCGCGTGGAGCTGCCGGACCGGGTGCTGGACTCGAACGACCTCGAACGCGAGAAGGGCATCACCATCCTCGCGAAGAACATGGCCATCCGCGTGGGCGGCGTGAAGGTGAACATCATCGACACGCCGGGGCACTCCGACTTCGGCGGCGAGGTCGAACGCGGGCTGACGATGGTCGACGGGGCGCTGCTGCTGGTCGATGCGAGCGAGGGACCGCTGCCGCAAACCCGCTTCGTGCTCCGCAAGGCGCTCGAGCGCAAGCTGCCGATCATCCTCGTCGTCAACAAGGTCGACCGCCCCGACGCCCGCATCGCCGAGGTCGTCGACGAGGTGTACGAGCTGTTTCTCGACCTCGACGCGACCGACGAGCAGATCGACTTCCCGATCGTGTACTGCGCCGCACGCGACGGCACGGCCTCGCTGGATCCGGGGCGCCGTGGCGCCGACCTGCAGCCGCTGATCGAGGTGCTGCTCGCGAGCATCCCGGCGCCGACCTACGAGGTCGGCCACGGTCTCCAGGCGCTGGTGACGAACCTCGATGCGTCGCCGTACGTGGGCCGCCTCGCGCTGTGCAGGGTGATCAACGGCGTGCTGCGGCGAGGCGAGCAGATCGCCTGGTGCCGCCGGGACGGCACGGTCGAGCGCGCGACGCTGCGCCAGCTCTACGTCACCGAGGTGCTCGAGCGCGTCGAGGCGGACGAGGCCGGGCCGGGGGAGATCGTGGCAATCGCGGGCATCCCCGAGATCACGATCGGAGAGACGCTGGCCGACCCCGACGATCCGCAGCCGCTGGCGCTGATATCCGTCGACGAGCCCAGCCTCTCGGCGCTGATCGGCATCAACACCTCGCCGCTGGCGGGGCGCGAGGGCGATCTGCTCACCGCGCGCATGCTGAAGAACCGGCTCGACGCCGAGCTGATCGGCAACGTCTCACTGCGGATCCTGGACTCCGGACGTCCCGACGCGTGGATCGTCCAGGTGCGCGGCGAGTTGCAGCTCGCGATCCTCGTCGAGACGCTGCGGCGCGAGGGCTTCGAGCTGACCGTCGGCCGGCCCGAGGTCGTGACCCGCGAGATCGATGGCAGGCGGCATGAGCCCGTGGAGGCGCTGACCGTCGACGTCCCCGAAGACTACCTCGGGGTGGTCACACAGCTGTTGGCGCCCCGCAAGGCGCGAGCGACGCAGACCATCAATCATGGCAGCGGACGGATCCGCCTTGAGTACGTCGCGCCCTCGCGAGGGCTGATCGGCTTCTACACGGAGTTCCTGACGGAGACTCGCGGGACCGGCATCGCTCACCACGTCTTCCAGGGCTACGAACCGTGGTACGGCGACCTGGCGGGCCGCGCGACCGGTAGCCTGGTCGCCGATCGCCGCGGCGAGACCCGAGCCTACGCACTGATGAACCTCCAGGATCGGGGGACGCTCTTCGTCGGCCCAGGAGTCGAGGTCTATCAGGGAATGATCGTCGGCGAGAACTCGCGCGCCGGCGACATGGACGTCAACCCGACCCGCGAGAAGAAGCTCACGAACATGCGCGCGGCCGCCGCGGATCGGACGGAGAGGCTCGTCCCGCCGCACCTGCTGTCGCTCCAGCTCGCCCTCGAACTGCTCCGCGAGGACGAATGCCTCGAGGTCACCCCGCTCGCGCTCCGCCCGCGCAAGGTCATCCTCGACCCGAACGGGCGCGCGCGGGCGAAGTCGGCGCGCGCCGTGCGGGATTAGCCGTACCGAGCGAGTTCCTGCAGTGCATCATAAATGACTGTTACCGTACCTCCGATCACGTGCATCACAACTCGGTTACCCCAACAGGCGCTCCGATCACGCTGCGGCCGGGCCAACTCGTGCTCGTAGCGGCGCCGCCGCTGAGATACTCGACATCTCGGCCCGCGCAGACATCGCCGGGGGCTACTTCTTCATGTTGGGGGCTTCGGCGCCGTGAGCCGAGAGCTCTCACGGCTCGCGGGGCCGGCGCGGTAGGATAGGCAGATGCGCGCTCGGGGAGGACCAGCCATGACTACAACCGTCAAAGCCACCTACGCCAACGGCGTGCTCACGCCTGTGGAGCCCCTTGACCTTGAAGAGGGCGAGGAGGTAACGGTGTCCATTGAGGGCGCGCAGCTGCCCGGCGGGGCGCATGAATCTCTCGTGGAGATGTTCGACAGGCTCAGGAATTCCGTCCCGCCGGAGGCGTGGGACGACATGCCGACCGATGGGGCCAAGAACTACAAGCACTACCTGTACGGACATCCGAAGGTCGAAGACTAATGAACGTGGTGTTCGCTGACGCGGGGTACTTCATAGCGAATCTGGACAACAGGGACCCGTTACACGAACGGGCGAGGACGGTGGCCGCGGGTCTGGGGTTGTTTAGCACTGTGACGACCCAGATGGTTATAGCCGAGGTGCTCAACTACGTGTCACGTGGAGGTGACTACCTTCGGAGCCTTGCCGTGCAGATGGTCCGAAACCTGGAAGCCAGACCCGACGTGGAGATCGTCCGGCAGACGGAGGCCCAGTTCCGGGCCGCCGTCGAGCGCTACGCCGCCCGGCCCGACCAGACATGGAGCCTCACGGACTGCGCAAGCTTCCTCGTCATGGAGCAGCGGAACATCACCGAGGCGCTCGCCTACGACCGGGACTTCGAGCAGGCGGGCTTCGCCGCCCTGCTCCGATAGGCCGGGCGTGAGCCGACCCATGACCGGCTTGGGGGTGCGAGCCCGCCCCACCCGCCCCATCGTTGCCACCAGCGGATGAACTGCTCAATGGCAGCGTTGATTCGGTTGCCTGTGATGCATAGCGTGTCGCCGTGCCGTTCGGTAACTGGAGTTGTGACGCACGCGGCGCGACTTCGGTAGCCATTCCAATGATGCGATCCGCTGCCTCGCTGGCTTGCAGTATGCTTCCCGCGCTCCGCGTGACGACGCGCGCCTGAGGAAAGCGAGGGCCGGCCGATGGCCGATCGTACCGAGCCCCTGAAGTTCGGGATCTTCGCCCAGCCCTTCCATCAGCCCGGCGAGCATCCGACCGTCGCCTACGAGCGCGACATGGAGGTGATCGAGCTCCTCGACCGCCTTAACTTCGACGAGGCCTGGATCGGCGAGCATCACAGCGCCGGCTGGGAAACCGTCGGCGACCCGGCGCTGTTCATCGCGGCGGCGGCCCAGCGTACGAGGCGCATCCGCCTCGGCACGGGCGTGGTCAGCCTGCCCTACCATCACCCCTTCACGCTCGCCCATCGCATGGTCCAGCTCGACCACCTGACGCGAGGCCGCATCAACTTCGGCGTCGGCCCCGGCGCGCTCTACTCCGACGCCTACCAGCTCGGCATCGAGCCGACGACGCAGCGGCGGCGGATGGGCGAGGCGCTCGACGCGATCATGCGCCTGCTGCGCGGCGAGGTGGTGACGGAGCAGACCGAGTGGTACGAGCTGCGCGACGCGCGCATGCAGATGGCCTCCTACCAGCAGCCCCACGTCCCGGTCTTCGTCGCGCACGCCGTGTCGCCGGCCGGCGCGCAGGCGGCCGGGCGCCACGGCCTGGGGATGCTCTCCGTCGCCTCCTCCGAGCTGGCCGGCGGCCTCGGCACGATGTCCCAGGCCTGGGCGTGGGCCAGCGAGGAGGCCGCGCGGCACGGCACGGAGGTCGATCGCCGCGACTGGCGCATCACCATGACCATGCACCTCGCCGACTCCCGCGAAGAGGCGCTCGAGGACATCCGCGAGGGCGTGCTCGCGCTCAACCACGGCTACTTCGGCACGCTCGGGATCCGCTTCGAGGGCGGCCGCGACAGCGTCGACTGGCTCGCGAACCAGCCCGGCGTGGCGATCGGCACGCCCGACGACGCGACGGCCGCCATCGAGGAGGTCCTCGAAGCCTCCGGCGGCGTTGGCGGCATCCTCATCAACCACCGCGAGTGGGCGCGTACGAGCGGGCGCATGCGGCGCAGCTACGAGCTCTTCGCCCGCCACGTCATGCCGCGCTTCCAGGGGCAGGCGCAGCCGTTCGAGGACAGCCTCGAGTGGGCGCGCGAGGGGCATCGCACGCTCTTCCGCCCGGTGCGTGCGGCGCAGCGCCAGGCCTTCGTCGATGCCGGGATCGACGTGCCGGACGCGCTGCGCCCGCGTGGACGCGCCCCCGAGCCGGAAGGCTAGCGGAAGAGCAGGTCCGCTCTAGCGCCGCGCGGCAGGCGCTGGTACGCGGAGACCCTATACTCCAGCGGCATGCGGCGCCCCGCTCCCCGGGAGCGAGGACTGCGCCACCACGAGAGGCGGATGAGCGATGACGAACGAGGTGCTGATTGACGAACAAGGACCGATCACGGTCGTCAAGATCAACCGGCCCGAGAAGCTCAACGCCTGGAGCCGCGACGTGACGGCGCAGCTCGGCGAATACCTCGCCACCCTCAACGAGGGCGAGTACAAGACGCGCTGCATCGTGCTCACGGGGGAAGGGCGCGCCTTCTGCTCGGGCGCCGATGTCGGCGGGCTCGCCAACAGCGCCCAGGGCGGTCGCCCGGCCTGGCGGCCACCGCACACCGATTCCCACCCCGCCGACCTGCTGCGGCGTTGCGACGTACCGATCGTCGGCGCGATCAACGGCTATGCGATCGGCATGGGCTTCGGTGTCGCCCTCGCGACCGACGTTCGCATCGCCGCGGATGACGCGCGCTTCCAGGTCACGCAGATGAAGCGCGGGCTCTTCGCGGACGGGGGCCTCGGTCACCTGCTGCCGCAGGCCGTCGGCGACCAGCGCGCCCTCGAGCTGATGTACACGGCGCGGATGGTGGAGGCAGAGGAAGCGCTGGCGCTCGGGCTCGTGCT
>CBDEGS010000001.1:0-18994 GCA_965237865.1 Dehalococcoidia bacterium
CTGCAGGCGCGAGGCGCGCTGCGGCTCGGCCGGTGCGCGATCCGGATCGAAGACGAGGACGAGCTCGCGTCGCTGGCGCATCGGGCGCCCGTCGCGCTGGCTGGCTAGCGCGCGCAGCGTCACCCCTCGGGTGTCGCGGCCTCGCCCGCCACGCCCGAGGGGTCACGAGCGCTCCGCCTGCCCCGAGGCCGACCTTCCCGCGGCCGAAAGGAGACTGCAGTGGTGATCGAGACCCTCACACCCCAGCCGATCGCAACGCCTCGCAGCCGCGTCTCGCCGCGCTGCGTGCATCACTGGGTCATCGATCCGCCGCGGGGTCCGAGCAGCAGCGGCGCCTGCAAGCACTGCGGCGAGCAGCGCGCGTTCCCGAACTCGCTCGAGAGCCTCGAGTGGGAGCGCGGTGGGGACTCGCCGTCGACGGCGCCGGTGCCGCGCGGCTAGGCGCGCCTCGAGAGTAAGGCGCGGCGCCGCCGGGCGCTGGGCCTTCGGCAGCGAGACGACGACCGGGCCGGGCCCGACGGGGATGCCCTTCGGCGACTCGGGAGGCGCGCGGTGGCCCAGCCGCCGGCGTGCTATCCTCGACTGGCTCGAATCCGTCGAAGGCGTCCTTCACTGCACGTCCGCGCCGAGTCAGAGCGAACCATTTGGTGCCGGCCCACGAGCCGGCGTAGTAACGCCCGGCAACACCGGGCCAGGGAGTGCTTGGACGTTGACGCAGAGGATCTACATCGGAAACTTGCCGTACACCGCTACCGAGGACGAGGTGCGCGACCTCTTCTCGCAGCACGGTGAGGTCGTGTCGTGCGCGCTGCCGACCGACCGCGAGACCGGCCGCCCGCGCGGCTTCGGCTTCATCGAGATGTCGAACGAGGACGGACGTAAGGCCATCGAGGCGCTGGACGGCCAGGACTTCGGCGGCCGCCAGCTCCGCGTGAACGAGGCGCGGCCTCGTGAGGACCGCGGCGGCGGCGGCCGCGGCGGTGGTGGCGGCTACGGCGGCAGCGGCGGCGGTGGCGGCTACGGCGGCGGCGGCGGCGGCCGCAGCGGTGGTGGCGGCTACGGCGGCGGCGGAGGCCGCGACCGCTACTAGGCACGCGCGTTCCTAGCACCAACGGCGAGCAGAACCTAAGACAAGGGCCCCGTCCTGACGGACGGGGCCTTCGTTGCGCATGCCGGGCATGCGCTACCGGCCCCCCGATCGCCGCTGCGGCGTTGGCGCGGGCCGAGGCTTACCCGCGCCCAAGGACGCCTCCTACGCGCGACCGAGGGCAGAGAATGCGAGCCTCCAACGCGGCAGACGGCAATGGACTGGGCGAACGCCCTCGGCCTGCAGCAACGAGATCTGCGGGCAGACCGCGGACGCGCTCACCGGCAACATCGTCTACGACGACGAGCTCTGCGAGGAGCGCGGGCTCTAGCTGCCCGGGGCCATCCCCGGGGCGATCGAGGGCTCGGCCGGCGCAGCGCCGGCGCCCGCCGTCACGGGCTCCGCTCGCCTCGGTGGGCCGCTGCTCGCCAGCAGCACCCCCGCGGCCGCGAACAGCACGAGCGAAGCGAACCACAACGCCCGTGGGTCGACACCAGCGTCGAGCAGCAGGCCGTACAGCACCGGGCCGAGCGCCGCAGCGGCGAGCGAGGCCGGAACGACGAGCCCGCGGATAGCGCCGAGCGAGGCGCGCCCGAAGTAGTCGGGCCAGAGCACATTATTGAGCGTGATCCAGGCGCCGGCCGCCGTGCCCCATGGCAGCGAGTACGCGAAGATCGTGAAGGCTTCGCCCGAGGTCAGCATCATCGGGACCATCGACAGCGCGAACCCGCCGCCGACGACCACGCCGAGCACGCGCGCGGACAGCCGCTCCGCCGCCCAGCCCCAGCCCAGCGAGGCGACGACGACGGTCAGCGGGTCCGCGGCGATGCCCGCCGCCAGCACCACGGGCGAGAGCCCGGTGTCCTCCCAGAACGCGACGCGGTGGACCACGATCCCCGAGATCGCGAAGCCCGAGAGCACGAACGCGAGCACCGCCACCCAGAACGCGGACGTTCGCAGCGCCTCCCGAACGGTCCAGTTGACCTCGGGGGGATGGGCCGCCTGCGCGCTCGCCTCGACGTTGGTTACGGGCTCCGCTCCGTCCGGCAGCAGCCCGTGGTCCTCGGGCGTGCGTCGCATCAGCCCCAGGTTGAGCGGCACGATCACGAGCGCGATGCCCACGCCAAACAGCCCGTACGCGGTCTGCCACCCGACGTGATCGAGCAGCAGCGTGGTGACGGGGATCATCAGCACCGTGCCGGCCGGCAACCCGACCGTCGCGATCGCGAGCGCGCGCCCGCGCCTCGCCACGAACCACTTCGCCGGCGGCACCTGCGTGAGCACGGCCCCGCCGGGCGCGCCGAGGCCGACTGCGCCCACGATCGCGAACGCCACGTAGAGCACAGGCAACTCGGGCACGAAAGCGAGCGTGCCGAGCGCGAACAGCACCGCCACCCCGGCGCCGGAGGCGATCCAGCGCGCGCCGTGGCGGTCGAGCAGCGCCCCGAGCAGCGGCGTGGTGATCGAGGCGGCGAGCAGCCGGATGCTGAACGCCAGCGCGATCGCGCTGCGCCCCCATCCGGTGTCGTCGCTGATCGGCCCGATGAAGAAGGAGAAGACCAGCGGGTTGAGCGGGGTCGCCGCGACGTTCGTCACCAACGAGACGCCGACGATCGCCCAGCCGTAGTAGATCCCGCGCGGCAACTGGAGCGGAGGCGCGGGTCGCTGCATGCCGAGCGCCTACCCATGTCCAGCTGCGGGTGTTGCTGCGCCGCCGAACAAGGCTCGCGGTCTCGGCTGCGGCGCCGGCGGCCTCGGTGCCAGGAACGCCTCGCGGCCTCGGCGCGCCGCGGCTAGCGTACGAGCAAGCGCTGTGTGCCGCGAGGGAGGGTCACGCGATGGCGGAGTGGATGCCGGATGTCGAGCGCATCGAGTCGGCGGCGATCGGCGGTCCGATCGAGCCGCGCGCGGTCATGTCTCACATCATGCAGGGCTACCAATCGACGATGATCCGCTGGGCGCAGGAGCGCGGTACTGAGATCACGCGCATTTCGTCGCACTTCACGATCGGCAAGAACGGCCGCATCGCGCAGCACGTGCCGATCCGCACGCAGGCCTGGCACGCAGGACGCCTCGACCCTGGCCGGCGGCCGGAGTGGCGCCTGCTGCCGGCGGGCGGCAACCCCAACGACTTCGCCGTCGGCATCGAGCACGAAGGATTCAGCGGCGAGCCGTGGCCCGAGCCGCAGGCGGCCGCGACGCTGCGCGTGCACCGCTGGCTCTTCGCGGAGCTCGCGCTGATCCCGTCCGAGGACACCGTGATCGGCCACTTCATGACCTCCCCCGTCAGCCGCGCACACGACCCCGGCAGCGGCTGGCCGCGCGACCGCATCCTCCATGCGTTGCGGGTTCAGCGCGCGGCCGCCGAGCGCATCGTCGGGGAGCCCGCAGCGCCGGAGCTGCGGCTCCCGCAGGCAGAGTTCGAGGGCGCGGTGCTCAACGCCTTCTTTGGCGTGCTCTCGCACAGCTACAGCGTCCGCGAGGACGACCAGTGGCAGTACATCGAGATCCGCCGGCCGAAGCCCTGGCGATCGCCGCCACTCGGGGGCGTGCGGCGCTCAGTCCGCGACGCGGCCCTCGAGGAGGATGCGCAGCCGCAGCCGCTTCACGCCCTCGCGCAGCGCCGCGCCGCGCAGGACGGTCGGATCGCCGACCTCGTCTTGGCGGAAGACCCCGCGCACGAGCAGGTCCTTGACCTCCTCGACCAGGTCCTCGCGCGACATCTCGTCGACGTAGCGGCTCATGCGCGCCCCTCGCGCCCGCTCCCGGGCGCCTCGATCATAGCGGGCGCGGCCCCACGGTGCGGCGAGGCTAGCGGTCGACGCGCTTGATAGGATCGCCGAACGTCAGCACGTAGATTGCTCCGTCCGGCCCCGTTGCGAACGAGGCGATCGAGCCGGTGCGCGCGATCTCGACGGGGCTGCCGCCGCCGGTCGGCACGGCCCAGATGCGCCCGCTGCAGAAGTCACCGTAGACGTAGTGACCCGCAAGGTGATCGATCGCGGTCCCGCGGTAGACCACCCCGCCCGTGATCGAGCAGCCGAGGTCGTGGCGGTAGCTCGCGACCGGGAGCACCGTGCCGGCAGAGCTGCAGCCCGAGGGCGGGTCGAAGCAGTCGCCCCCCTCGAGGGTGTTCCAGCCGTAGTTGCCGCCCGACCGCATGACGTCGACTTCCTCGACGTCGCCCTGTCCGACGTCGCCGAGCCACAGCTCGCCGGTCGCGGGGTCGAACGCCATCCGCCACGGGTTGCGCAGGCCGAACGCCCAGATCTCGTCGCGCGCGCCCGCCACGCCGACGAAGGGGTTCGAGGGCGACACGGCGTAGGGCGAGCCCGGGCCAGCGCTCGAGACGTCGAGGCGCAGCACTGTCCCGAGCAGCGTCGCGACGTTCTGGCCGTGCCCCTGCGGGTCGCCGCCGGAGCCGCCGTCCCCGACGCTCAGGTAGAGCAGGCCGTCGGGTCCGAACCGGACGGCTCCACCGTTGTGGTTGTTGAACGGCTGTACGATCTCGAGCAGCACGAGCCCGCTCGACGGCGCGATCGCGTCGCCGGCCACCTCGAAGCGCGAGAGCACCGTGCGCCGCTCTCCGTTCGCGGCCGAGTAGTAGGCGTAGAGGTACGGCCGAGCGGGGAATTCGGCGTCGAGCGTGAGGCTGAGCAGGCCCTCCTCGTTGCTGTCACGGCTCACCGGGATGTCGACGAGCGTGCCGAGGTCCGCACCCTGCGCGCCGAGGAGCAGCACCCGGCCGTCCTGCTCGCCCACCAGCCAGCGGCCACTCGTGTACGGCAGCAACTCGATCGGCCGGTCGAAGCGGCGGCCGCCGAAGACCTCGGTGAGCGCGACGGGCTGCACCGAGGCCGCCGTCCCGCCGGCGCCGCACACGACGATGACCGGCGTGCCGGCGGGCAGCGTCGCGCCCGGGAACGCGTTCACGAACTCGCGGTTGACGAGCGCGATCAGCGTCGGGAAATAGCCGACGAGGCCACCGCCCGCGCGCGTCGCCCAGAACGAGCGCGCGCCGCACCCTCGCGCCGTCGCCGCGTCGAGCAGGTCGTCGGCGTGCCCCCCGCCCCAGATCGCGAGCGAGAAGCCGCCGCCGGTCGCCAGCTCGCCCGCGAGCTCGCCCTCCTGTGCCACGGTCGTGGCCGGCGCAAACAGCAGCAACGCGAGCACGAAGGACGCGAGCAAGAGGGCGACGGCAAGCGTCGCGGCTGTGCGAGGACGGGGCGCGGACCGGGTCGTGTCGATCATCGGCGGCGGCGTCACTTCCAGCGGCCCCACGCTCGGCGTACGAGCCGCCGGGCACGGCGCGCTCACGGCGCGGAGGTGCAGCGGTCCCCTCGACACTTCCGAGGCGGTGCACTGGCCCCATCGTCCCCCCTCCGCGCGCTCCGCGCACGCGCCGAGTGACGGACGCAACGAGGCCGGATGAGCGCCCGGCCTCGGTTCGCGAGCAGCGCGCGACTGGCGGAGTGGCTCAGCCCTTCGTGGCGACGTAGTAATTGTTGAAGATGTCGCCCTCGACGCGCTCGACCTCGACGTTCGTGAAGCCCGCTTCCGCGAGCATCTCCAGCGCCTTCTCCTCGCCCCATCGTGCCGAGGCCTGCGCCCCCTTGTGCGAGCGAGACGCTCATGCAGTGGAACAGCGAGATCGTGTAGCCGAACGTCGCGATCGTGGTTATCGATGTTGTCACCCGCACCGCCTCGAAGGTCGTGATCAGGTCGAAGCGCTCCGAGCCGGGGAGCTTCGATACGTCCTGCACCTCGAACGAGGCGTTCGTCAGACCCCAGCTCGCGGCCTCCGCGCGGCCGTTCGCGATCGCTTCCTCGGAGAAGCCGGTCAAGCGGCTGTTCGGCCACTGCTTGGCCATCACGTTGATGGCGTGCCCGGACCCGCAGCCCATGTCGGCCACGTCGATCCCCTCTTCGAGCTTCGAGACGATGCCCGAAACGAGTGGGATCTGCGCGCTGACGAGGTTGTGATCGAAGCGCCGGGCGCTGTCCTCGGCCATCAGGGCCGCGAAGGCGGGGAAGCTGTCGTATGGGATGCCGGTGCCACTCGCGAACGCCTCTACGAGCTCGTCCTCGACGCCCGCCAGCATCGGGAACATCGTCATCATCGCCGCCGCGTTGTTCGGCCCCGCCGCCCGCGTGACCGCCGCCGCATGCTCGGGCGACAGCGCGTACGTCTTCGCTTGGCGGTCGTACTGATCACGCCGGACACGACCATGGCGTGCAGTCACTCTCGGACGTAGCGCTCGTCGAAGCCCACCGCATCTGCGATCTGCTGCGAGGTCGAGGGCGCGAGCCCGGCCATCGCGTCGAGCAGGCCGGTGCGGTGGCCCACGCTGAGGCACATCGCCCCGGCCCAGCCGTTCAAGAAGCCCAGCATCTTGCCGCCGAACGCCTCGGCCTTGGCCATGTCCAGCTCGGGCGCTCGTCATCGCTTCCTCCTCTTCCGTCCGTATAGCGCCCGCGATACAACCGAGGAGGCGCATGCGCGACAATGCACCCGATCACACGAGGCGCCGATGCCGTCCGAACCTTCGCCGACCGGCCAGCCTGCCCGAGGCAGCCTCTACGACTCGCCGACCATCGACTGGTCGCTGCGCGCGGTCGGGCCGCACCTCCACCCCGGCAGCGAGGAGGCGACCGTGCTGCTCGCGCAGCGCGCGGCCGGCCACGGCTTCCCAAGCGCGGCGCGCGTCCTCGACCTCGGCTCGGGCCTCGGCGCGCCGGCGCGCTTCCTCGCGAGGCGCTTCGCCGCGACGGTCGTCGGGCTCGACATCGAGCGCCGCTCGCAGCTCACTGCGCGCGCCGGGGCCGCCGCCGAGGGCCTCGTCGAGCGCTGCCCGCTGCTGCTCGGCGTCGGCGAGGCGCTGCCGTTCGCGGCCGGCTCGTTCGCTGCGGCGTGGAGCCAGGACGCGCTCTGCCACATGCACAAGCAGCCGACGCTCGCTGAGCTCGCGCGCGTGCTGCGTCCGGGTGCGGTGCTCGCCTTCAGCGACTGGATCGCGCGCGACCGGCTCAGCACGGACGAGGCGCGTGACCTCGAGGAGCGCTGGTCGTTCCCCGCCCTGCTGCGCCCCGCCGAGTACGTGGCGCTGCTCGAGGCAGGCGGGTTCGAGCTGTTGCTCGCCGAGGACGTCACCTACTTGCGCGCCGCGCGCGGCGGGGCGGCGCCCGAGGACCAGGGCGCTTGGTCGGCCGGCTTCGCCCGGCGGCACGGCGGCGAGGAGCTCGCGCGGCAGGAGGCGCGGGGCGCCAGCTGGGTCGCGCTGCTCGACGCCGGGAAGGTCGGCAACGGGATGTTCGTGGCGCGGAGGCGCGCGGAGGCAGCGCGCTAGGTCGGCCCTAGGGCAGGACGAGCAGCATCCCAACCGGCACGTTATCGACGTCTACGATGCCGTTCGCCGCGGCCAGCGCCTCGACGGTCGTGCCGAAGCGCTCGGCGACCTGGAACAGCCCCTCGCCCTGCGTGAGGCGATACGTCGGCGGCTCCTCGAAACCTGCCGGCAAGCCCGTGGGCCCTTCGGGCGGCCCGCGCTCGGCGCCGAGCCCCGTCTCCGCCGCAGGCGGCGCGCCGGCCGCGCGCGGGAGGCCGAGGGGGCTTGCAGCGGCTGCCGTCGTCGCGTCTGCCGGCGCGATGTCCTGCGTCGCTGCGGGCCGGGCGCGCGCGACCGCGAGGTCGGCCCGCAGCGCCGCGATCTCGTCGCGGAGCGCGCCCAACTGGACGTCGGCAGGCTCGGCGTCGGCGCTCAGCAGGCCCGGGTCGAGGACGATCGCGGTGAGCCCGGCCGCCCAGGCGGCCGAGAGCAGCATCGCGCCGCCGAGGAGCAGTCTCGCGAGCCTCATGCACCCAGTCTGGGTGCGCGCGCGATCGAGGCGCCTCCGGGAGCTCCCTACGATCGCGCGGCCGGCGCTCGAGGCCGGCTAGCGGCTGCCGGCGACCCGGCTGTACGGATCGGCGACGCGCTCGGCCTTGGGCGCGCACTCGGCGCAGAGCACGGACTTCGCGCGGAACATCGTCCCGCCCTTCGTCACGTACTGGCCGCAGAGCACGCACTTCCCCTCGATGCTACCGCCCTCTCCGTACTTGTGGAGGCCACGCGACGGCTCGGCGGCGCCCGCCGCCGCCTCGGCCACGGCGGGTGCGCCCGCCGCCTCCGCCGCGGCACGCTCCTCGGCCGCGACGCGCGCCTCGGCTGCGCCCTCGAGCGCGGGGATCTCGGCGACTTGCGAGCGCGCGGCAGCGGGGTCGCTGTACCAGAGCACGTTGATCTCGGTGAAGTGAGCCTGGTCGGCCGGAACGTCGGCCTCTTCGAAGATGGCGTCGACCGGGCAGACCGGCTCGCAGGCACCGCAGTCGATGCAGATCACCGGCTCGATGTAGAGCATCCGGTCTGCGCCCTCTTCGAACTCGATGCAGTCGACCGGGCAGACCTCGACGCACGACTGGTCGCGGACCTCGATGCAGGGCTGAGTAATGACGAACGTCACCGCAGCGAGCCTTTCGTCGCCGGCGCGCTCCTGTCAGCGCCGCCGCCTCTGTTCTACCACCTGTCGAGGTCAACCTGTAGGGGCGCGCGGAGCAGCCGCGCCCGGCGCGCCCCCCGCTAGCGCCCGCTGAAGCGCGCGTCGCGCCGCTCTGCGAACGCGCTGAAGCCCTCGGCGTGGTCGGCGGTCAGGTTCGACAGCTCGCTCGCGCGTCGCGCCGCACCGTCGTTCGAGGTGCGCAGCCTCACGACTGCATGGCCGGCGCCCACCTCGTGCCGGACACGCAACGTCAGGTGCTGCTCAGGAGCACGAACAGATATTGGGGCTATTCCCAATGCCGGGCGTCCGGCGCTCAACTACGGTCGTTGGGCGGTCCCGCTTCCCACCCGGTCGTCCCAACGGGCGACCCGGCAGCCAGGATCGAGAGACGGCGACGAGCCGAACGATGAACGAACGCCAGATCTCCCTCGACCCCGCCGAACGCCAGTTCCTCGCGCACGCGATCGCCGCCGACGAGATCTGGCCGCCGCGCGAGGACCTCGGGAGGCTGCTCGACCAGGTCCCCGACGGCGACCACGCCGGCGGCCCGCGGCTGCGCGCCACCCTGCTCGCGCTCGCGCTGCGCGGCGGCGACGAGGGCGAGCGCACGCTCGAGCTGTCCCCCGGCGAGCTGTGGCTGATCGATACCGTGCTGCAGCGGCGCGACCTCCGGCGCGAGAAGCTGCCGGACGGACGCCCGCTGGCCGAATTCGCCGCGAAGATCTGGGAGCTGATCCTGGATGTGCACGAGCAGCAACTGCCGCACGACGTGCGGAAGGGGGCAGAGCATGCCGGAGACGAAGACGCCGACCAGGACGCCAGCGAAGTCGTCGCCAGCGCCGAGGCCCTACTTCGATCCCGGCACAGTGAGGGAGCCGAGGGCGATCTGCCCGCAGCAGCGGCGTGAAGAGGGCTGGGAGGCGATCTAGCTCATGACCACCCCCAACCGTTGGGCCGATCCCGCCGGTTACGACGCCGAGCCGCCGCGCGTGCGCTACCGCATCCGCGACTCAAGCGGCGCCACCGTCGAGCGCGCCACCTCGGTCGCCTACGACTCGAAGCGCAGGCGCTACTTCCACTCGCTCGCGGCCTTCGATCAGCCGTTCGCTGACGGCATCGTCGACATCATCCAGGCGGCGTGCGCGTACTTTCACGCCCCCGAGGACGAGTACGCTCCGATCGACGGCGTCGAGCACATCCGCATCAGCGACGACGAGGTCAGCGAGCGCATCGCGCGCCTCGAGCAGGGCGAGAACGTCCGCGAGGCCGAGCGCACCAGCCTCGAGTACTATCCGATCGGCGAGCTGCCGTTCGACCAGCAGCGCGCGCTCATCGAGCGCATCGAGGAGCACAAGCAGCGCTGGCAGTTCGAGATCATCGGCGAGGAAGTGCGGGCGGCCGCGGCGGCGTAGCTCGCCTCGCCGCTCTCCGCTACTGCCGAGCGCACCGAGCCGCTGCATAGTGAAGCGCACCCGCGCTCGCGTAGACGCTCGCTGGGACCACGGCTACGATTGCGCCGGAGCCGGCGGGGGCGCGGTGCCCTCGGCGGAGGGAGGCGCGCGCGGTGACGTTCGTCATCACCGAGCCGTGCATCGACGTGCAGGACCAGTCCTGCGTCGAGGCCTGCCCGGTCGACTGCATCCACTTCGAAGAGGGCGCCGACCGGATCCTCTACATCGACCCGGTCGACTGCATCGACTGCGGCGCCTGCGAGCCGGTCTGCCCGGTGACCGCCATCTTCGAAGAGGCCGACGTGCCCGCCGACCAGGCCCGCTTCACCGAGATCAACGTGCTCTGGTTCTCCGACCGCGCGGCCGCGCGCGCGCTGGTCGAGGGCGGCGCCGGCGCCGCTCCGCCCCCCGCTGAGCCTGCTGCCACTGAGCCCGCGGCCGAAGCGCCGGCCGAGGAGGCGCCGGCCGACGAGTCCCCCGAGGACACGGCAGCGGAGGCGCCCGCGGCAGAGGCGGCGGAAGCTGCGCCTGCCGCAGCCGCGGCGGCGCCCGTGGCCGTCACGGTCGACGGCACGCAGATCGAGCCCACGTACGCGCCGGCGCCGCAGCAGACGCTGATCGTGAGCCACTATGCGCTGCCGTCGCCGCTCAGCGTGGTGGCGATCACGGGACTGATGATCGCGCTCGCCGCGGTCTTCCTCGCGCCCGGCGACAACTTCGGGGGCGGCCCGGACTGGGAGGTTCTGCGCGGCCTCGACGGGCCGTCGAAGATCGGCGTCGCAATCGCGGTCCTCTTCGCCCCGCTCTTCCTCGCGCTCTTCCTGTGGGCGCAGTTCCGCGACCTCCGGCTTTTCTCAGCGAAGCACGAGCGCCGCACGTCGGCCTGGCGCGAGGCCGGCACGCCGTGGCGGCGCAGCGAGGAATCGCGACGCTTCGAGCTCGAGGTCACCGTCGGCGAGCTGGCCCGCGAGCGCTTCGCGTACCCGAGCGAGCAGCACCCCAACTACCGCACGTACGTCAACCTGCCGTCGCCGACGTTGGCGCTCGAGTTCACAGCGGGCGGGGCCTCCACCTCGCAGGTCTTCCCCGACATCGTCGTCATCGAGCACCCCCGCAACCGCCCCGTCATCGTCGCGCAGGTCGAGACCCGCGAGACCGTCACGCGACGCCAGGCCGAGCTGGTGTGGGCCCCGCTCGAGAGCGTCGAGGCCCCGCTCTACATCTACGTGCCCGCGGGCCTCGCCCCGCGCGCCCGCGACTACGCGCTGGCGGCCGGCATCAAGCACGCCCGCTTCCGCACGTGGCGCCGCCAGCCGACCGGGATGATCGTCCAGGAGGTCTAGCCGCCGGTCCCGTCGTCCGGCTCGCCGGCTCCTCTCTTGCGGCCTGGGCCCTGGCTCTCGCGGTCGCCCCAGTCCGCACCGGTACCGCTTTATGCCCCTCGACATGTCATGCCGCGCGTACTGGCGGCGTGCGATCGGGCTTCGGGCCGCGCTCGCTCGTATTCACCCACTCAGCCGTGCGCGGAGGTCGCTCGCCTCCGGCCGGCCCAGCGCGCTGCGTTCGCTACGACGGCAGCCGCGCGCTGACGAGCTGCGCGAGTGGCAGGCGGTGGCACGGCCAGTGCGATCCGCACAGCAGCACGACGCCGCTCGCGGACGCGAGCTGCACCAACCGATCGAGCAGCTCGCCCTGCTGGCCGACCTCCTCGAGGTAGGCCGCCTCGAACGCGGGCCAGTCGATCGTGCCGGCGCCCTGCTGATAGCTGCCGAGCAGCGCGTCGCTCGGCCCGAGATCGCGCAACCACTCTTGGACGCGCGTCTTCGCGACGCCGCGTGGCCAGCGCCGCATCACGAGCACGCGTGGGCGCTCGATCTCCGGCGGTCGGTAGACGGAGCCGGTGGTGATGCGCGGGTCGACGCCCTCGGTCGGGTCGAGCTCGCCGGGGCTCGTCACCGCGCGTTCACTCGCGCGGACGCGTCGAGTGCGTCAGGCGTCCCGGCACCCCGAGGTCGGGTGCGCCGACGAGCGACGCGATCGCGGCAAGCTCGCCGGTGTGCGCGAAGCAATGCCCGACGCTGCGCGCCAGCAGCTCGCCGGCCGTCTGCTCGACCCTCGAGCTCGACGACCGGCGCACCACCGTGTCGAGGTCCTCCTCGCTCAGCGAGCGCAGGTACGGGATGGCGCCGGCGCGGACCCGGCCGAACGCGCCGACCGCCTCGGCGAAGTCCGGCACGCTCGGCTCGTCGCCGAAGCCGACGCGCTGCTCGACGAGCCACGCGTCTGGAGCGAGGCCCTGCGCGCCGGCGTTCCAGTAGTCGTCCTGCTGCTTCGCGAGGTGGGCCACGATCCAGCTACCCGCGTTGAGCCGCCCGATCGCCCGGCCTCGGCCGGGCGCGGGCAGCGCCGCGGCGACGCGCTCGAGCTCGTCGAAGGCGTCCCAGAGCAGGCGCACCACCCGAGGCGGGCGGGTTCTCGGGCCGGCCTCGGCGGCGGAGTCGGTGGCGGCGTCGCTGCTCACATCGCCAGTCTAGGTGCTCCCGGCCCCGTCGGCGCGCCGGCCATCGAGAGCTGGGTGACTAGAACAGCGAGCGCCGTCGCGGCCCCGCCAGCGCCGACAGCTGCGTCGCGCGCGGCGGCTGCCCGAGCTGCCGTCCCGAGGCAAGTTGCCTCGATGGTCGCGGCAGCGTGCGCAGCTCTGCGCGCAGCCACTGCTCGATCAACAGCACCACGGCCGCGCCGAGCACGAGGCCGAGCATCATGACGAAGAGCATCCCACACCCCCTGACCTGCCCGAAGCAGCGCCGTCAGAACACATGTCCGCTTGACGCCCGGCGAGCGTAGAACATACGTGCTGTCCTGTCAACGGTCAGTGTCAGACAGTGCGTGTCAATCGTTGCGGCGCGAACCGCGGCCCATGCATGCGCCGCGCTGCTACGGCCCCGCCTGCGCCGTTATCAGCGCCACGCCGCCGAGGTACGGCCGGAGCACCTCCGGCACGGCGATGCCCTCGGCGCGCTCGTACTGCTCGAGCAGCGCCGCGAGCGTGCGCGGCAGCGCGATCCCGGAGCCGTTGAGCGTGTGCAGGTGCTGCACGCGCCCCTCGGCGTCGCGGTAGCGCAGGTTCGCCCGCCGCGCCTGGAAATCGAGGTAGTTCGAGACCGAGGAGACCTCGAACCACTCCCGTGAGCCCCGCGCCCAGACCTCGAGGTCGTACGTCATCGCCGAGGCGTGCGTCACGTCCTCGGCCGCGAGCCGCACCACCCGGTAGCGCAGCCCCAGCGCCTGCACGACCGCGAGCGCCTCGCTGAGCAGCAGCTGGTGCTCCTCCCACGAGCGCTCCGGCTCGCAGAACATCACGAGCTCGACCTTGTCGAACTGGTGCCCGCGCTTGAGGCCGCGGATGTCGCGGCCGGCGCTCATCCGCTCGCGGCGGAAGCACGGGGTATAGGCGGCGTGGTGGATGGGCAGCGCCTCGAGGGGCAGGATCTCGTCGCGATAGAGGTTCGTGACGGGCACCTCGGCGGTCGGCACGAGCCAGAGATCGTCCTCGGCGTCGTGGTACATCGTCTCCGCGAACTTGGGCAGCTGCCCCGTGCCGACGAGCATCTCCTCCTTCACCACGAACGGCACGTAGACCTCTTCGAAGCCGCGCTCGCGATGCAGGTCGAGCATCCACGCGATCAGCGCGCGCTGGAGGCGGGCCGCCTGCCCGCGCAGCACGTAGAACCGCGAGCCCGCGATCTTCGCGCCGCGCTCGAAGTCGATCAGCCCCAGCTCCTCGCCGATCTCCCAGTGCGGCCGCCGCCCCTCCTCGGCCGGGGGGTCGGCCTCCGCCGCCACCCGCCGAGGCGGCTCGACTTGCGCCGGCTCGCCCGCGCCCTCGCCCTCGAGCACCACGAGGCCGTCCTCCTCGCCGCCGGGCGGGACGTCCTCGTGGAGCGTGTTCGGCAGCTCGAGCGCGAGCAGGCGCAGCTGCGCCTCGCGCTCGCGCAACCGCTCCTCGACGCTGTCGAGGCGGTCCGCCACCGCGCGCTGGCCATCGATCAGGCGCTGGCGCTCCTCCGGGTCGTGCGTCGCGCCGATCTGCTTACCAGCCTGGTTGCGCTGCGCGCGCATGCCCTCGACCTCGGCGAGCAGCTCACGACGTCCGCGATCGAGCTCGACGATCTCGTCGAGGGGCGCCTCGACGCCGCGACGCGCGAAGACATCGCGCAGCTCCGCCGTCTGCTCACGGATCGCCCGTATCGAGAGCATCGCGCGCGGCCGCTAGCCGACGCTCGCCGCTCGCGCCTCGACGGCCGCGATGGCGTCGAGTGCGAGCCGGCGCACATCCTCGGGCACCGCCGCCGGGCCGGCCGGCCCCTCGAGCACCGGCGCGGGCGAACGCAGCGTGTCGGCCTCGACCCAGCGCCACCCCTCGGCGTTGTCGGGCAGCGCGGGGACGGGCTCCGAGGCAGGCCGCGTGAAGTAGACGAGGTCGATGTGCTGGTGCGGGTTGCCGGGCTCGTCGATGTCGTACACGCCGATCGTCACCGGCGGCGGCAGCTGGCGCGGAAGCCCGTGCGGGTACGGGCGCGTCGTCGGCACGACCACGGCGGAGACGCCGGTCTCCTCCGTGACCTCGCGCAGGACCGCCTCGATCGGGTCCTCGTTGGCGTCGACGTGGCCGCCTGCCGGCAGCCACAGCCCCAGGCGGTGCCAGTGCAGCGCCGTGCGCCCGCGGTGCGACAGGAAGCCCGAGACCGTGAAGTGTCGCTCCATCAGCCGAGCCTAGCGTGGACCCGCGGGGCGGGCAACGAAACGAGGCGGCCTACGTGGCTGCACCCTCCTGCGACCGTAGGGAGAGTCAGCGATGGCCCTGCGACCGTCGGGAGCATCGACGATGGCATGACAACCGCCCGAGGTCGACCTCGCGGAGCGAGCCGACGACGAGCTGCGCGAGCGGCTGCGGCTCCGCGGCGCTCGAGGCCTGCCGCGACTGCACGACGAGCATCCCGGCCGCGGCCGCCGACTGCAGGCCCGCAGGCGAGTCCTCGATCGCGACGCAGCGCTCGGGCGCGACCCCGAGCCGCTCGGCCGCCAGCAGATACACGTCCGGCGCGGGCTTCCCGCGCTCGACCTCGTCGCCGCTCACGACCGCGTCGAAGAGCCCATCGAGGGCGGCCGACCGCAGCGTCGCCTTCACCCACGCCGCGATCGACTGCGAGCCGACCGCCACGCGCAGCCCGCGCGCTCGCGACGCCTCGATCAGCTCGCGAGCGCCGTCGAGCGGGGGCAGCGCTGCGGCCTCGATCTCCGCCGTGACGGCCTCCTCGTAGCGCTCGACCAGCCGATCCGCCGCATCGTCGAGGCCGAATCGCTCGCGCGCCCACTCCATGTAGGGCTCGACCGCGACGCCGATGAAGCGCGCGTATTCGGCCTCGGCGAGGTGGTGCGGTGCGAACAGCCGCTGCGAGGCCCGCCAGTGCACGGGCTCGGAGTCGACGAGCACCCCATCGAGGTCGAAGATCACCGCCCCGAGCGCGTCGCTCACTGCCCGCCGCTCACTGCCCGCCGCTCACTATGCGCCGCCGTCGCTGCTCGGCGTCGGTCCTGCGCCCTCGAGCACCTGCTTGAGCCGCCACAGCGCGTCACGCAGCGCCTGGCGGCGGTGCGCGCGCAGCAGCAGCACGTCGAGCACCGCGCCGGGGAAGCCGCCCGCCGGCGTGTAGACCGCCTGCAGCTCGACGTGCACCTCGCTTGAGCCCTCGACGCTGAGCTGCCACGTCAGCGACTCGAATCCGCGCGCGCCGTCGCTCGCGCGGAAGTGCAGCAGCGCCGGCGCCTCGACGCGCGCCGGCTCGAGGCGCACCGCCTCCGAGCGCAGCGGCAGCACTAGCGTGCACGCGAGCCCGCCGCCTGGGTCGCCGTCGACCTCGCGGAAGCAGCGCGGCAGCCACTCGCCGTAGCTCGCGGTCGCCTCGACGCGGGCGAAGACCTCGGCGGCGGTGGCGTGGATGTGCACGTCCTCGGTCAGCCGGCTCACTTGCTAGCCGCCGGGCTCGCGCATCGTCGGGAACAGGATCACCTCGCGGATCGAGTGCTCGCCGGTCACCAGCATCACCAGCCGCTCGATGCCGATCCCGAGGCCGCCCGCCGGCGGCATCCCGTGCTCCAGCGCGCGCACGAACGCCTCGTCGGCGACCTCGGCCTCCTCGTCGCCCTCGGCCGCCTTCGCGGCCTGCTCGAGCAGCCGCTCGCGCTGCTCGACGGGGTCGTTCTGCTCCGAGTACGCGTTTGCGAACTCGTAGCCGAGCGCGAACAGCTCGAAGCGCTCGACCAGCCGCGGGTCGTCGCGCTTGCGCTTCGCGAGCGGCGACAGCTCCGCCGGGTAGTCGAGCACGAACGTCGGCTGGACGAAGTGTGGCTCCACCAGCGCCGACATCAGCGCGTCGAGCGCCGTCCCCCACGAGGCATGCTCGTCGACCGCGACGCCGCGGTCGCGCGCGAGCTTGCGCAGCTGCTCGACCTCGGGATGCTGGGTGTAGTCGATGCCCGTGTGCTCGAGCAGCGCCTCGCGGTAGGTCGTGCGCCGCCACGGCGCCTCGAGGTCGACGATCTGCTCGCCCTGCGCCACCTGGAGCCCCCCGGTGACCTCGCGTACCACCGTTCGGATCAGCGCCTCGACCATGCGCGCGACGTCCGCGTAGTCGGCGTACGCCTCGTACGACTCGAGCAGCGTGAACTCGGGGTTGTGGCGGTGCGAGATGCCCTCGTTGCGGAACACCCGGCCGATCTCGAAGACCTTGTCGAAGCCGCCGATCAGCAGCCGCTTGAGGTGCAGCTCGAGGGCGATCCGCAGCGCCAGGTCGCGATCGAGCGCGTTGTGGTGCGTGGCAAACGGGCGCGCCGCCGCCCCGCCCGCACGATCCTGCAGCACGGGCGTCTCGACCTCCATGAAGTCGCGGCGGTGGAAGAACCGTCGCACCGCCGCCACCACCTCGGCGCGGGTGCGCGCGATCTCGCGCGAGCGCTCGTTGGCGATCAGGTCGAGCTCGCGCTGGCGGTAGCGCGTCTCCACGTCGCTCAGGCCGTGCCACTTCTCGGGCAGCGGGCGCAAGGCCTTTGCGATCACGCGCCAGCTCCGCACCGCGACCGTGACCTCGCCCTGGCGCGTGCGAAACACCCGCCCCCGCGCCTCGACGAAGTCCCCGAGGTCGACGAGTGGCAGCAGCTCGAACTCGCCCTCGAGGACGTTGCGGCGCAGGTGCAGCTGCAGCGCGCCGGAGCCGTCGCGCACGTCGACGAACGCCGCCCGCCCCATGTCGCGCATGCCGGTGACGCGTCCGGCAATCGTGATCGCGCGGCGCGTCTCCTCGAGGCCGTCACGCTCGGCGCGGTCAAACAGTGCACGCGCCTGAGCGATTTCGTGCGTGCGGCGGATCGTTGCCGGGTAGGCGTCGCCGCGGGCGAGCAGCGCTTCGCGCTTCTCGCGACGCAGCTCGATGAGCTCCTGCTCGCTGGGCATCTCGCCACCTCGAGGCGTCCCGAACGGGCCCGCAGCCCGGACAGCACGCACAACTCCGCACGAAGCAGAACGGGGCCGCCCGGCCCCGCTGCGCGCTACCGCTGCGCCCTGCCGCTGCACGCTGCCGCTGCGCGCTGCCGCTGCGACCTGCCGCTGCGACCTGCGCACCGCCGGCCGAGGCTAGCGGACCGAGACCACCGTCAGCGTGGTGTCGCCGCCCGGGGCGCTGACCCTCACTTTGTCATTCCGCTTGCTGCCGAGCAACGCCTGCCCGACGGGCGACTCGTGGCTGATCCGGCCCTCCGTGGGGCTCGCCTCGGCGGGGCCGACGAGCTGGAACTTCTGTCGCGTGCCGTTGCGGAGCTTCACGGTCACGGTGGAGCCGACACGGACCTCCTTCGACTTGTGAGCGGCATCCTCGTCAATGATCTCCGCGTTCTCGAGCATTTTCTCGATTTCCTGGATGCGACCCTCCAGGAACGCCTGCCGGTTCTTCGCGTCCTCGTACTGCCCGTCGATCTGCGCCGTGCCCAGGTCCTGAGCCTCGCGGATCGCCTCGGCGACCTCGGCGCGGCCGGTCGTGCACAGCTCGCGAAGCTCCTGCTCGAGCTTCGCGAGGCCCTCTGCGGTCAGCAGCACTGGTCCCATGGGCATCGATCACCCTCTTGCGCATCACGCATACGAGGCGTTGCCCCGGCTGGAGCTCGCGAACGAGCCGGACTGGCGAGCCGGGTCGGGCGAGAAAAACGGACTCGCCCTGAAGCCAGTCCGTCCGCCTGCCTAGAACGGATGTCTATGTTAACCGGCGTGTTCGCGCCTCGCAACGGGGAATGCACTAGCATCAGAACCCCGTGTCGCCGATGATAGACGTGCCGGGCGGGGTGCCGAGGCTCGGGTCCTCGGCGGGAGCGCGCCGACACCATCGCTTCGTCCAGTCCACCTGACTCGCCCACTCCTGATCTACCGCAGCGTGGCCGCACGCCCGGCGCGCTGCTGCTGGCGCTGCTGATCGCGCTCGTCGGCGGCGTGGCCGGCGGGGTTGCCGGTGGCGTCGTCGTCGCCAGCCTGGACGACGCGGCCTCGCCCGAGGCCGTGGCGACCGCGCCCGCTGATGACGGCGCCGCTCCCGGCGCCGGGGCACTCGCGGTGTCGATCGAGGCCGCGATCGAGCGCGCGCTGCCCGCGGTCGTGACCGTGTTCGCCGACGGGCCGGCGCAACGCGACGCGCAGGGCCAGCTCACGCAGCAGCGCAGCGTGGGCTCGGGCGTGGTCATCGACGACGCGGGGCACGTCGTCACGAACTTTCACGTGATCGACGGCGCCGTCGAGGTCAGCGTGGTGCTCGCTACCGGCGAGCTTCGCGACGCGGTCGTCGTCTCGCACGATTCGCCCTACACCGACCTCGCCGTG